>CAWGGC010000001.1:0-86244 GCA_963822035.1 uncultured Alphaproteobacteria bacterium
GACGCATCGCCTGTTGTGTTGAATTGGTTGGTCTTATTGATCAGCTGCGTAACCCGAGGGAGATCGGTTTTGCCAAATGGGCCGTGAACAACTGCCATCGCCAGACCGTCAAGGAACTCGTCCATGCTCTTAGAGACGCTGCGGAACGCGCTACGCTCGGCATCCTTGGCGTAAAGCACCGCGCGATCTCTGTCCTCCTTTGGTAAAATTGACTGCTTCGAAATAACCGGCGCTGGCAAAGACTTCGGCGCAAAACGGCGGGTATCGTCCGGCAATTCGGTGAACCGCAACCTGGCAGCGCCTCGCGGTCGGGCGCGCTCGATCGGGTTATCGTCGACAAAGACCAGGCTGTCGATGCCGATGTTGAGCTCTGCTTATCGCGATCAGGTTTTCGGCCTTGTCGTTCCAGTTCGCGACGAAAGCGGTGATGTCCGAGCGCTTCAGCCGCATCTCGGGGTGATCACGGAACGCCGATTTGCGATCGCCAGATCGTTTTTCGAGCAGACGGCGAGGATGACCCCTCGCGCCTTCAATTGCAGCGCATAATCCTGCAAGAGGAGAAAAGCTTCGCCTTGGGCCGTAGCCTCGCCGAGCACGATTCCTTCGAGGCCGTCGTCGCCGATGACCCACCCAGAGGTATTGCCGAAGGCCGAACACCAGGCACTTGCGCGAGCGGCCGCGCGGCGCGGCGACGAGGGCCGAAAGATTCGCCATAAAGGCCGCGGCCTCGGTCTGATTTCCTGCTTCGACTGCAGCCAATGCCTGATATCGAACCAGGCATCGATGCCGTCGCGTTGCGCCTGAGCGGCAATGTCGAGCAGCGCCACGCCATCTTCCTTTGCGGCGACGGCCAGGAGCTCGTTGAGCCGCGACACCAGCCGGCTCGGCGCGGCAGGGGCCTGCCGGTCGAAACTGCCAAAAACCGGCAGGCTGTGATCGAGAAAGCTCTGCTGGATGACCGAAGCTCATTCGAGCGGATCGAACGCCATAGATTGCGCAATTCGTCAATCGCATTAGTCAACGCTGCATCGACGTCTTGTGCCGTCGCCGTTAAAGGGATATTGGCGAGCACGTCCTTCGCCGTGAGCGACAGCAACACAATCTGCGGCGCGAAGCTGTGCAAAAACGATGTCGGCGTGAGCACTTCCTGCCGATACTGGCCGTAGCCGCCGCTGCGGACATCGAACAGAAAACGATAGCGCAGCCCGGCGACCCTGATTTCGATCGCGAGCTGCTGGAGCGTCGCCGAGCCTATGACCGCGACGCGCAGCGGAACAAAACCTTCAGCTCCAGCCGAGATGGTTGCCGCCAACGCGCGATCAAGTTGAAGCGTCTCTGAGATAGCCGAGCCGGTGGCCCGCCAACCACGCAGCTTTTCAATCTTCTGCGCGCCTGGCTCTAGCGACGAGATCGATTGCAGACATGGCGAAAAGCCGTCAATTTTTGAAAGCCATTGCATGGTACGCAGGAACCAGCTTCGTTGACTAACGCGTCGCTTTCGCCACGATGGCTTGCAGATCAATTTAAACCAAAGTTTACAGTCTCACTTTGTCAAAAACAATTTTTTTTGCCCGTTTCGTCTGGATGGTAAACGTCAAATCCGAATTCCACTTTAGTGCAAATCATTAACGGGCACCGCAGGACAGCAGAAGCAAAGCAAAATTATGACAAGACGCGCGCTCACCGCGCTTGGTAGGCTGCCGGCGCTATAAATCGATCGCCCACTCCTTCTTTGCGTCAGTGCCGTAGCGATCCGCGGAGCGAAACAAGATCGGGCGCGAGTTCCGCCTGAACGGCCTTGGCCTCCGCGGCGTTGAGATGAAACCGCCTTCCAGCGGAGCGCCGCTTTGCGCGACACGGTAAATCTGCGCGCGGATGCCCTGGGGAATACTGACCTTCACGAGTTGGCGCAGCGTTGAAAACCGATTGGCCCCCGCCAGAGCCAATAAAAATACGGACTAGACGATGATTTCGAGTCCGCCGTGTTGCTCTTGAGCGCGCTTGCGCTGCGCGGCAGCCGAATCGATGCCGAGAAAGTCGCAGACCTTGGCGAACACGGCGTCCGGCTCGCGCGCCAACTGCTCGAGTGTCAGCAGCAGCAGATCGCCGTCTGTCGAAATACTTGGCAAACTTGTCGATCTGATAGGCATAGCGCGAAATCGCCATCGACACCGGAGAGATGCCCTCATCGAGACTGTGCGACTTGCGCGGCGACAGACAGCGGCCGATTTCACGCTTGTGCTATCTGCGCGTGGCGGGCATGGCGATTCGATGCGCCGCAGCGGGATGCCGCATGATGTAGATCAGTTTGAACCGCCGCGGCGCGCTCGCCTTCAGGCGCTCGGCAACGCCGGCGCAAAACGGATACTTGGTATAATCCGGTGCTGGCGTCGATGGCGTAGCGGTGCCGGGCCGGGTCGTACTCGAATTTCGCCTCGTACCAGTCGAACCCCAGTGCCCATTGCTCTTCAAAGGCGAAAAATCCCGGTTCCTTCTCGCGCCGCCGGCGCGATTTGCGGGTGCTGCGCGAGATAGTCGTAGAGCGTCGTGGTGCCGCTCTTCATTGCGCCGATAATCAGGACGAAATTCGGGATCATTCGAATACCGATCAGCCGACCGCTCTCATAAGCGCCGACTTCGAACTGGTCGGCCGCGTCGTCCCATGTATAGCCCACCGCCGTCGCGTGGGCCTTATCCGACATCGCCCGCCATTCCGGCTCGGGCATGTCGGCAACCTCGTGAGCGCATCGGCCATCCCGGCAACGTCCTCCATTCCAACGAGGATGCCGCCGCCAGGACCGATCAGGCGCGGCGCCGCGCCGGCGGGCGTGCCGATGACCGGGGTACGACATGCCATTGCCTCGAGAATTGGCAGGCCGAAACCCTCGCTCCGTGTTCCGAACAGCCAGGCGTCGCATGCGGAGTAAAGGCTGCGCAGGTTGGCGTCGTCGGTGACCTGGAAATGAAATTCCGTTCCTGTCGGCAAGGGCAACGCCGCAATCGGTTGCTCGCGACCGAACGATACAACCCGCAGGTTCGGTAGCGATCGACGAGCGCGCTCGATCGCGTCGATGATGATGTCGCATCCCTTGCGGCGCATGGTTCTGTAGGTAAAGCCGACGGTCGGCAACGCCTGCTTGCCGCGTGGCTGGGCAAAAAAGCAACTCGCGTCAACGCTGTTGTGGATCACCGCCAAGGCCTTTTGGCCCCATTTTTGCTCGACAAGATCGCCAAGCCATTGTGACACGACGATCTTCGGGATCGGCAGGGCAAGCGTCGCATCAACCAAAGCGACGCCACCCTCGCCGCCGCCCCATACTTCGTAGTCCTGCACGAAATGGACTTTGGCGCCTTTCGACGGCGAGGCACGCCAGATCCAGTCCGCCGTCTCCCACCAGCCGGCAATCAGGACGTCCGCGTCCGGCAGATCGCGGTCGGTGACCGGTCCGGGATGGGCAGCCGGCGCAGCGTGAATTGTCCGTCACGTAGAAACGACGCCGTGCTCGTCTTTGGTTTCAATTGCCGAAAGTCGCCGCTCAGCAACTGACGAACTTGCTCGCGGAAGCCGGGAGGCGTCAACTTGGCCGCGACGACCGTCACGCTATGTCCGCGGCGCGTTAACTGATTTGCATAAATCGCGATCACGCGTTGGCCCCCGGACAAATTTTCGGAGTGGCAAACAAAAGTGACCCTCAACTTCCGCGTCATGGCTTTCAGGACCTTGTCACTTCAAAAAAAATTGCGGATCGGTCGAACCGAAGACCGCCATAGGTTTAGTGAAACGCCCATTTGATTCCGAAATCGAGACCCAAACCAAGCAACGCGCCGACAACGTAGGCCGGAATTATCATCAATTCCTGAGTCAAATCGAAAAGCCGATACTTTATTTGGTAAAAAATGCCGACGGGCACATTCACAAGGTAACTCGCCGTAACGCCCCAGATGGCCCCGGCAAGACCGAACAAATAGAATCCGAGCGGCACGAATACGATAAGGGCAATCAGCCGCATCGCGATGATATGCGAGTTGATTTTCGGCGATCCTATCGCGGTGAGATAGACGACGATGATCGAGCTGGGCGTGGCGAGCAAGGCGAAGGCAAGGATTTCAAGCATCCAGCCCGCCTCCGCGTACCTCGGATCGTAAAGGTGGCTGACCAGCGCCTGGCCGGAAAACGTCAGTAGGCCCGCGCAGACATAAGAGAAGGCGGCGGTGGCGGCGTGGAATTTGTTAAAGACGCGCTTGAGGTCGGCAACACGCTCACGCCCGACCTCGCTCAACACCGGAAAGGTGACGTCGGTAATAAGCCTCCTGACTGCCCGGCTGATCGAGTTAAACATGAAAAACGCGATTGCGTAGACGCCAAACAGCTTGGTGTCGATCAGCCCGCCCAGCACGATACGGTCGCCGTTCATCGCGACGAAGCCGAGTACCGAGGCCATGAATATCCATTTGCCAAAATGAAAAATCTCAGAAAAGCAACTCTTGTCCCATTGCCAGCGGTTGGCGTGGCCCGGCAGCCAGACATGACTGAGGATCGTTCGCGTCGCGGATCCGAAAAGGCCGCCCGCGACCAGCGCCCACACCGAACGGTCGACGGCCACCCACGCGACCATACTGACCAGCGCGGCAATTTGATTCGCGATCTCGATGCCCGTAACGCGCCCTAGCGAGAGATAGCGCGAGGCTTCGAATAATTTCGTCGATACCAGTCCTTCGATGACGACCATAAAGGACGAAACCGCGATCACCACCGGCAGGATCGGGTCCGCATAGACGCTGGTTTTCGCAAAGAAGCCGTGCCGATTCGCGACAATCACGAATGCGGCGACGAACAAAGACAGTATCCAGAGGACAATGCCTCTGAGAATTTGCGCGACCCAGGCTGTGTTCAGGAACACCGGATCATTGCCGCGGTGGCTCTGAACGATGTTCTGCCGCACCCCCATGTCCGAGAACAAGGTGAGTCCGGTCGCGATGACATAGGCGATCGCGACCACGCCGAACATCTCAGGAGCAAGCAGTCGCGTCATCAGCAGGTTGCCGCCGAAGCGCAGTGCCTGTCTGAGCGCGTAGCCGCCCATGCTCCAGGCACCGGCGCCGAGGATGCGGCGCCTCAGCGGAATGTGCTTGGATGAGGCATGGAGCATGTTGAACGTCTTTGCAGCAGGGGTCGTGGGCTATGTATAAAAAATCTTCGTTAGCTCAACGCAGCGCGGGCTCCCGCTCGGCCAGGCCCGATACAATCCTGCAAAAACCGGTCAAGCGCCTTCAACGACCTGGCCTTCAGTTCAGGCAAGCTGGAGAAATTGGTCGCGATAGAGAATCCAAAGCAGTATCGACAAGCTCGCCAGGCTTGAGCCCGAGGTCGGCAAATCGAAAGCCCTTTGGCGGATCGGTTTGAACGGCCGGAATGACGGCAGGCAACAGCGCATGGCGCAGCCGCACGGTGTCGAAAAATCCGGTCAGCTTGGGATGGTAGGCCAGACCGACGCATGGCGTGCGCTGAGCGTAGGCCATCACGCAACCATGCAACCGCATCGAGATCGCCGGCTTGGCCCGACGCAACAGCGAAGCAATTGCGCGCGGTGACAGGACGCGATCGATCACGATGGCTTCAGGTCCACCATCCTCCATGATGGCTTTGGCGACGGCACGATGCTCGTCGACATCGGCCTTGGACAGCGCATTCATCGGAATGAACACGAAGGGGATGCGCAATTCCTTGCTCAACTGTCGCAGCTCGCCCGAAATCCAATCGTACCAGGCGCGATCATGGGACCAGATCGGCGCCAGGATGATCGCTGCAAATTCGCTCGGCAAGCCCAAGGTGCTCACCCAATCCTGCGCGTCGGGCTCTAGCCACAGCACCAAATCTCCGATGGTTTCCGTCCTGGCCGACCGCATGATCTCTTTGACGACGGACGCCGAGAGATCGTCCCGCGTATAGATCGTCTCGAATTGGCGGAAGCACTGGCGAAGCCGCCATTTCGAACGCCACCCGTAAGAAACCCCAGAATCCGCGGATATGCCCAGCAGACAAGAGCGCGTGGCAAACTCCCGGCCCAGCAAATCCTTGCAACGAAGGAGAACGGCATTCGGAGAATCCTGGACGATGCCACCGCCGCTCACGACCAGCGGGTTGTGGCGCAGGCGCTCTAGACGTTGCCGGTCCTTGGCACCACGCCCGATGACGTCCGGTAGCTGGGTTTCATCAAACCGGGTCACCGCATGAGTTCTACCGGAATTCCGAGCTGCGCGGCCATATCAAAGATGGCGTCGGGAATCGCCTCGTCGCCGGCGTTGCCAAAGCCAAAGGACCCACAGACCGTAAGATTGATCGAGTCCATTTTGCGTCTGCTGCGAGGAGCCTGCTCGTCTTGCATCACCAACTGCATAACTTCCTCGCAATCCCAGAAATCGGCCGTATCAAAAAGCTATGACGCGCTTGTTGTGTATCGCGTTGATGACTGTGGTGCTCAACGACGCGAGGCAATCGAGGCTCGTGTTGGAGAGCCCAGCGGTACGGGAGTGAGTTGCACATTCTTGCCCGGCACCCGCTCGCGCGCGGCCGCGACCACTGCTTCCGCGTATCCCAGCAAGCCGCCCACCAATAGCCACGTCCACGAATATATCGCCGTGTTTGGCACCAAATTCGCCATATAGATCGCGACAATCAGCGACAATGATCCCAACAAAATCCTGTCCTGTTTCGACCGCGCATATTTCAGGGCCCCGGCTGCAGGAAGACGGAGAGCCCCAGCAAACCGAAAACGCCCACGAAACCGGTGATCCCCCACGCGCCGAGCGTGGCGATCGCAGTATCCATCGGTCACGCTATCGCTTCTCTCTGCAAACGGGTTGTCCGAGTAAACCTTGTTGCGTCCATAGCGCCCCCAGCCGAACCATTTCCGCTTCCAAGCCTTGGCGAGAAGCGCGTCCTCATTCTTGAAGCGGTATGCCAGCGACTGGGCGCGATCGGGACTCAACTGATTCGCCAGATCAAAATCCGGTCCGTGGTACATAGCCTTCGGCACGCAAGACAGGAAAGGTCAACACAAGTAGCACGAAACATTGCCACCCGAACTTGCATCGCGGGCTTGGCCCAGCGCACCAACGGCACCAGAACGAGTGCGTAAACGAGCGCGCTTAATGTTTTACAAAGCACCAATACCGGCACCATATACGCGAGCGCGCCTCCGGCCGGGATACGAAACAGGCGGCCCCGCAGCCGCCACAACGTAGCGGCCGCAACGACCGTGGTCATGAAAAAGAAGGCCAGCAACAGTCCGTGGCCGATGAACACCGCGGGCCGAAATCCACCATCGCGGACCTGCTGGGCAAAGCCTTTGGGAAAGTAACCCGTAGACCCAATTGTTCAGCTGCGGGCTCATACGAATTTCAAACAGCATCGGAATCGTATAGGCGAGTCCGGCAGCAGCGACGCCCGGATAACCTCATACATGTTCTCGGTGGTCCGCAGCATTTGCCGCCCCAAAAAGAACGAAGAGCATCACAAAGAACTGCGAAAGCGCGGCTGAGGTACCGTCATAGAGCCCGACGCCAGGAACAACGAAAGCGGCAGTTTTGATCGGATCGGTGTTGTTCAGGGAGGTGATGAAGGGACCGATGATGACCATCAAAAACAGGACTTCGACAACGTCAAATCCCTGAAAGATCTTCACCCGCTGCCGCGCAAAGAAAAAAAACAGGCCGCCGCAGCCATGTTTGGAACCGAATCCTTGTTGAAGGCCGGGATCGTCGGGATTTTGATCTCGGTGAACAAAGGCAACGCCAAATAAGCGCCCAACACCGTCCAAATCAGCGCCCTCGCGGGTGGCAGACGCGTAAATAGCCATACCGTAATGAGCGGCCACGCCATCACCATGAAGTAAGCGAACAAATTTGGATGAACGTGATAATTCATAGGTTGGCTTGTTGGCGATACCTATTGCGGCCCGGCTTCAATTCTCTTGAGGACAGCAAGATTAGCATTCTTGTCGGCGACGATAAGCTTGAATTTTCGGTTGAAATCCATCCCTTTCAATCTGCGCCCAATCGGACATGCCTTCCCAGTCCGCCAGATACATGATTTTGCTTCTCAGCACATATGGGATCACGCCGTGCTCGTGCATCCGGGCGCGCAGCGCGTCTGGATTGACCTTGCCGTCGAGATTGACGGTCCGGTCATGGAAATAACCGAGCGTGCCCGTTTGGATCGCGCCAACCCAGGTTTGCGGTGGAACATTCGCGCCGACCCACTCGACGACCTGGAAGTGCGCCTGCGACATCCCGTTACGGTAGAGCCTGACATTGAGGCCCAGAATCAGCACGACGGCTGCCCCGACAACGGGGACGACCGCCAGCCGCCGCAGGTTCGGCCGTGCCATCATGAGAATGCGGTAGACGGCGGCCACGCCAACCAGCGCCAGAATTGGCGACAACACCGACAGGTAGCGTGACATGAAATAGGCCGCGCCGAAATAGGCGCCGTAGAACGAAAGCATCAGCACAGCCAATATGCCGTAGGCAACCAACACGGCCGGCGCCGACCGCGAGCCGTTCCACACGAAGCGGGCAGCAAGCGCGAGCGCCGCGACAACAACCGTGACGGCGACGACAATCGTCACTACATGCGTCCGCATCGAAAGCGGAATGGGCAGCACGAGCGTGACAAAGTCGAACAGCGGAGCCGGCAGATAAATGAGGTTGCCGCCAAGGTGCGCGTTCAGCGATTCCGCAGATTCCGCTGATCGGAACGACCGAGCCGAACAGGCGATAATTGTAGACAAGCCACGGCGACGCAATCGCGATGCTGATCAAGCCCGGAACCACGCCTTCCACGACGCGATCCCGGAAAGCCATCGCGTTGCGCGGCCACCGCATCAGAAAACGCGCGGCCAGCAGGGCAGCAATCAGGAACATGGCGTCGTTGCGCACCAGGAAGCAGACGCCGAATGCGGCACCGAGCGCGATCATCTGCTTCAGGCTCAACCGCTCCGGACTGTCGTCATTGATCCGGGCAAACAGATAGACGGT
Organism: uncultured Alphaproteobacteria bacterium; assembly: GCA_963822035.1. Taxonomy (GTDB): domain Bacteria; phylum Pseudomonadota; class Alphaproteobacteria; order Rhizobiales; family Xanthobacteraceae; genus Pseudolabrys. Next base: position 9,040 of record CAWGGC010000001.1, read on the forward strand.
GGCAATCGAGGCGAGGAGATAGAGGCCGGTCTCCAGCCCGTTCATGGAATGCTTCACGATCGTCGGTGACGCAAACCAGAAGCCAGCAGCCAGCATCGCCAGCAGCGGTCCATCGCGATGGCGCTCCATCATCTTTTTCGCCAGCGCATACAGAAAGAACGCGGCCACTAGGCTCACCAGCGCGGAAAACAGCGTGACGCCGGCGATGCCGCCGCTCTTGTCGCCGCCGGCAAGGTAGTGAAAGACCGCAAAGACGAAAGTCGCGAGCGGTTGCACGCCATTCGTCTGAATCGTGCCGTCCGATACCGAAAGACCATGCCCAAGCGCGAAATTGCGGGCCACGGTCTGCATCAGATAGCCATCCTCGCTCAAGAACTCGCGCAACAGACGGCCGTGCGGCTCGGCGAGCGGCGCGAGCCGGGAGATCGTGCCGACGCTGATCAGGGCACCGGCCAGCCATTTCGCCCAGGCCGGATGCGCGAGCACTGCTTCGTTGTCGGCGGAAGAGCCGGTGGTCAGCGCGGTCATAATCTCGTTCCAACTCGAAAGACGGAACTGGGTCCAGGCCACCCGATCGGCCTAGAACTTAAAGCGGGCGAAAATTCGTTCCGGCAAGCACCGGATGATCAGCATAATCAAACGCCAGATCGGCCGGTAATATACGACAAGTCGTCCGCGCTTGTGTGCCTTGAAAATCGCCTGCGCGAGTTCGTCGGGATTCGCGGTTAGATTTGGCCGGCAAATCCATGCCCTCGGTCATGCGCGTGCGGACGAAACCGGCTTAATGGTAATCACCGTTACGCCCTTACTGAAAAGCCGGTTGCGCAGCCCGGATAAAAAGGCGGTGAATCCCGCCTTGGCCGATCCGTAAATGTAGTTGGTCGCGCGTCCACGATCCCCAGCCACCGAGGAGACGCCGATAATCGTGCCGGAGCCGCGCTGTTCCATCCGATTGGCAATTTCTCCGAGCATCGAGACAGGCCGAGATAGTTCGACCGGATCATCAAATCGGCCGCGGCAAAATCGCGTCTGTGCTTCGTCTTGCGGCGTCATCAAGCCTATGAGCGAGATGACGGTATCCGGAAGCCTGCTAAGGCGCTCGATAAACGCACGATGGCCGGCCGGTGTCGAGCACATCGAATTCACGAACTTCGATCGTACCGTCCGGACCGGATACGAATGTCGCCGGCGTCCGCCGCCAGTTCGTCGGCGTTGCGCGCCGCCAGGATAACGTCATAGCCATTTTCGGCGTAGATGCGCGCCAGCGGACGCGCGATGTCGGAACGGGCACCGAGAATCAGGACGCGGGCGATTGTCCGGCGCTCATAAGCCTAGCCTTTCGGAGAGAGCGGAACGAAATTTTCGCCCGGGGTCGATAGTCCGTCGCAATTCGCGAAATGCCTCGATTTCAGGATAGCCTTGTTCGATGAGCGCGCGCGGCGCCCGGGCGTCCTTTGCCAGATAGATTCGTCCTCTGTGTTCGGCGACAACGGCATCGAGCTTTGGCGAGATGATCCATCAGGCCGGCACGTACCGGAAAATCCAGGGTGATGGTGTAGCCCTCGCATCGGGAACGACATGAACCGATGGCCGGGCCCAAGCTTTTTCAGCACGGCGAGGAAGGAGCCCGAGACCGCTGTCTGCGACAAGCTTGAGAATTCGGCGCAAGCCTCGCTCCGATTCGCTGCCGCCGATCACGCACTGATACTGGACGAAGCCACCTCGGCCATAGATGCGATTCCAATTTGCGATCGCATCGAGAGGAAAGAAGAAACCGTCATAGCGCGTGCCGTCGCTTCTTGGCTTTTGAAGCCGATAGTAGACCTCGTTGAACAGCTTGATGCTCCATTTGTTCAACGGCGAAATGGGCAACTCGATCGGCACCGAGAAAGCCGCCTCGCCCGCTTGCCCCGCGCCGGCCTGCTTTTTTGCCTAGTCCCTGCGCCTCGGCGTGCTCGCCGAGCATCAAGACACCGCGGCCGAATTCGGCGCCTCCGGCAAGACAGTCGATCCACGCGACGCTGTAGGTTGCATCGATGATGTTCAGTGAATAAGTGGAGCAGTCGCTTCAGCGACGGCGCGCGGATGATCGTTTCGTCGATCAGGCTCGATGCGATCGGGCGCAATCGAACCTTCGCCGAGAGGATGATGCCGGTAAGTCCCATCCCGCCGACCGTCGCGGCGAAGATCTCGCTATTCTCGCGAGCGCGAGCAGTTCACGACCGTGCCATCGGCCATCGCCAACCGCAGGCTCTCGACATGCCGGCCGAATGAGCCATCGCGATGATGGTTCTTGCCGTGAACGTCGGCGGCAATGAGCCCGCCGATGGTCACGAATTTCGTGCCCGGCACGACCGGAGGAAACCATCCGCGCGGCACCGTGACCTCGAGAAGGTCGGAAAGCAGCATGCCGGCCTCGCAATCGACAGACGCCGGCTGCGTATCGAATTCACGGAAACGATCGCAGGCGCCATGAGCAACGTCATGTTGGGATTGAGCGAGGCGTCGCCATAGGCGCGCCCGTTGCCCCTCGCGATAAGCGAGGGACTTTGCTCAAACACCTGCTCTATTTCGTCTGGTATCGCGAAGGATTTGCGTCCTGCATTCGATCGCCGGATAGCGGCCCCAGCCGGAAAGCATCATGATTTGGCCCGAAATACGAAACGTCGGTCGAGGTGGAATTTCAAGACATATCCGATCGTCAAGCCGATGACGGCTCCGAAATAGCGCATGGCCTCGGTCTGCCAACCAGCGCGAAGCCGTTTCGGTGCCCCAGAAGATCGCGGTGGTGAGAACGCCGGTGAAGGTGTAGAAGAGCGAATTTGTGCACGTTGTCGACGAGCCCGACGCGACCGATCGTCAAAAATCCAGAATTTATCCAGCAAGTATTTGCTGACCAGCCCCGTCGCCGTGCCCGCCGCGATACCGACCATAAGCTCGCCGATGCCCGTGATACAGGTGAAACGACATCCATTGCGTCGCCAGATTGATCGAATGTGGCAATCGCGAGCGAAGGCGGCGTATCGGGCCGCGAAGTCGCTGATATGTCGACATTCTAGAGCGCGACAACAAAGATCGCCACCACCAGAACGCCGGCGAGCAGGCTGATGCGGTCGGTGACCGCGAAGATGACGGGATCCTGGTTCATCTCTCCGCGCCCGGTCAGGAAACAAATGCGGCCCAGCCAATAGACCAAAATGACGCAGACGCCCCACAGCAACTCAGGATGGCGATAGAGCGTCATCACCTCGGGCGAATTGATGTAGAGCGCAAGAACCAGCACGGCGACAAATCCTGACGCCGCGGTGAGCGCGGTTATGGTCTGAAGATCGATGCGGCGATAGCCGCGGCCCTTGATCTTGTCGACGCTGTCTTCCGGCAGCGTCATCATTTCAGTTGTGCGTTTCACCAGCGCCAGGCTCAAAAAATGAAGAAGCAGAAGCCGACCAGCCAGTGTGACAGCGGAACGCTGGTGGCAGCACCGCCCGCTAGCACGCGCATGCCATAAAGCGCCGCAAGCGCGACGACATCGATCATGAGTTTGCGCTTCAGATAGAGCGAATAGCTCAGCGAAAGCGCAAAATAGACGACGAGAACCGCCGAGGAATGCCAATGGCAGCATCAACGCGATCGCGACTGAAAGTGCAGCCGCAATCCGGAACAGCACGGCCGCATGGCTCAGCGGAACGGTACCGGCTGCGAGCGAGCGATGACGCTTCTGCGGATGGGCGCGGTCATGCGGCAGGTCGAGCATGTCGTTGACGAGATAGATGCTCGAGGCGCCGAGACTGAAACTGACCATCGCCGTCAAGACCGTGATGAGACTGCTCACGTTGAAATCATGGGCGGCGAAAGCCGGCAATGCGACTAGCGCCGTTCTTGAGCCATTGATGCGGCCGCAGCGCCCGGAGGTAGGGTCCGATCTCGAAATTGCGCGTGCCCAACGACGATCGATGGCTGGCAGTTCGCTGCTGAGCCGTCTGCACCAGATTGGCGCGTCGCACCCGAGACCAAAGCCGTACGGGCGACCCGCCAAACCGGCAAATCTGCAGCGGCATTGCCGATATAGTCGAAGCCCTGCTTGCCGAAGGCGGCGACGAGACGATCGGCTTTGGCTTTGCCCTTCAGATTGATGCCGTTTTCCGACGCGAACACGCCGTCGAACTCGCCGATCGATCCGGCGATCGCTTCGGCAAAGCGCCGGTCCGCCGCGGTCGCGAGATAAACCTTGCGGCCCGTGCTACGCGCCTGCTTGACGGTTCGAGCACCGCTTCGTCCAGCGGCAGGCTACCAACCTGCGGCGAGACGTGGTCGGCGACAGCGGCCTTGAACGCTACGCGACCGCGCTTCAGGCTGAACAGGGCGCGCAGCGCCTGCAGCGGCTTCTTGGTCGTCAACTCGAGGAAATGCCTCGTGCAGGGAGTCGACCTTGATCAGAGTTCCGTCGAGGTCGACGACCGAGAGGGATACTCGCGAATTCGATTTAACCATTTGGTTCATGTGTCGCGGTCCCGAAGCCTGCTGCGTCGCTCGGCTTTAATGACAATGTTTGACAACGCTGAAAGCCATAAGGTTCGATTATTCTGGCGTTAGATACACTGTCGCGTCAATCGTTACCCTGAATATCGCCCTGGCCGTTCCAAGGAGGAATCGGCCACTAACCCGCATAAAGATGTCACGATGACCATCTTGTGAGACGGCGGTCAATCAAACTTGCGCGCCGGCGCAGCCGATGCCGGACGCGGCGTCAACCAGTAGTTAATCCTCTCTACGTGAGGCGTTCGCCCCGAAACTCGCGCCGTTGTTCGATGAAACCGGGTGAGCCAGAGCTTCCGCGAACGGAGCCTGAGCGGATGGGACCGACGATCTTGCGCGCGAGGTCTACGGCATCCTCGGCATTCCGATCGAGCGGTCGATATGCGGAAAGCCTTGCCAGGATCGAAGGCGCCGCCGCGGGCGCGGCGCCTTATTTCATTTCGACGATCAATCTCAATTTCCTGGTCACGAGCCGGGCCGAAGGCGAATTCCGAGATTCGCTGCTGCTCAGCGATCTGTGCACGGCGGACGGCATGCCGGTCGTCTGGATCGCTCGGCTGCTCGGCGTTCCGCTCAAGGAGCGCATTGCCGGCTCGGATATTTTCGACGCGCTCAAGTCGGCGCGCGGCGATGCGCCGCCTCAAGGTGTTTTTGTTCGGCGGCCCTAAGGGCACGGCTGCGGCGGCCTGCCAGAAACTCAACGCCACGCGCCTCCGGCATGACATGCGTCGGCTACTACGAGCCCGGCTTCGGCTCGGTCGAGGAGATGAGCACCGACGCGATCCTGGAGACGATCAATTCAAGCAAGGCCGAGTTCTTCGCTGCCGCCTTCGGCGCAAAAAAGGCACAGGTCTGGCTGTTGCGAAACCATGAGCGCCTCCAAATTCCGGTCCGCGCCCATCTTGGTGCGACGATCAATTTTCAGGCCGGCACAGTTCGGCGCGCGCCGGCGCTGACGCAAAAACTGGCGCTCGAATGGCTGTGGCGGATCACGCAAGAGCCGCAGCTTTGGCGCCGATATTGGAGCGACGGCATGGCCCTGCTCAGGCTGCTGATCGCAAGAATTGCCCCGCTTATGGCCCTGAGTTGGGTCGATACGCTTGGCCCGCCCGGCTGCCGGGCGCGGATTGACGATCGAAAGCTCGCAAGACCACAAATCCGTCATATTGAAGTTAACGGTTACGCTACTGTGGCAACATTGAACTTGCGGTGCAGAGCTTCGGGAACGCGGCGGCAGCTGCGAAACATGTCGTCATTAACTTCGCCAAGACAGAACTGATCGACGCCCGTTTTCTGGGCCTGCTTCTCATGCTAAATAAACGCATAAGAAAGGCAGCATCTTCGCTTGGATTCACCGGAGTGTCGCCGCGCATTGCGAGACTATTTCGGCTCAACGGATTCGAGTTTCCTGCTCGCGAGCACTTTAAACAAAGCGTAGCGTACAAAATGCTGATGAAGGCCGAACGATTGCGCAGGATCAGGCTAAAGGCCGCCGATACCGTCGTCGCGGGCTTCTCCTCGCCGCCTCGATGCTGATCGCGCCTTGTCGCCTTCGGCGGACCGCTGCTCGAGCTGGTGCGCCGCTGGACAGTCCAGGAAGAGTACAGCCACGGATTTCTGATTCCCGTCATCGCGGCCTGGCTGCTGTGGACGCGCCGCGAGCGCGCTGTCGCGAGCATCGGCCGGCCATCATGGACGGGCCCGCTGCTCATCGTTGCTCGCCGCCGCCATGCACATCGTCGGCAAGCTGAGTTCGCTGTTTGTCCTGTCGCAGCTCGGCTTCATCGTCGCCTTGTTCGGCATCGTGCTCGGCGTTCGGCGGCTATTCGTTGCTCAAGGTGACGTTCGTTCCGATCGTGTTTCTCATTTTTGCGATCCCCCTGCCCTATTTCATCGATGCCGGTGCTGTCCTTCAGCTTCAGCTCATCTCGTCGCAGCTCGGCGTCGTTCTTCATCCGGCTGTTTCAGATTCCGGTTTATCTCGAAGGCAACGTCATCGATCTCGGCGTCTACAAGCTGCAGGTCGTCGAGGCCTGCAGCGGCCTGCGCTACCTCTATCCGCTGATGAGCCTCGGCTTTCTGGCGGCCTATTTGTTTCAGGCGCCGCTCTGGCAGCGCGCGCTGGTGTTTTTGTCGACCATCCCGATCACGATCTTCATGAACAGCTTGCGCATCGGCATGGTCGGCGTGCTGGTCGATCAATTTCGGGCCGCAGGACGCCGACGGATTCCTGCACATGTTCGAAGGCTGGATCATTTTCATCGCCTGCGCCGGCGTGCTGGTTGCGGAAATGTACGCTGCTGGCCCGGCTTCGCGTCGGGCAAGGATTTCTTCGAGGTCTTCTATCCGCCAAAGCTGACGCCGAGCCAGCGCGCTCGGCGATCAGCCTCACGTCGGTCCGTGCGCGCACCGCTGGTCGGCTGCTTCGTGCTGTGTGCGCAGCCGGCGTCGCCACGTTCTTCGTCTCCGCCCGGCAGGAGATCATTCCCGACCGCAGACCCTTTGCGCGTTTCCGACCGACCTCGGCGAATGGCGCGGGCGCCCTCATCGCTCGACCAGCAGACCGAACAATATCTCGGACTGACCGATTACATCATGTCCGACTACGCCAAGCCCGACGGCCGCCCGGTCAATTTCTATGTGGCCTATTACGCCATCGCAGCGATCGGGCCTTTCGCCGCATTCGCCCAGCGTCTGCATTCCCGGCAACGGCTGGCAGATCACCGACTTCGAGCGCACGCACTATACCAGCGCCAACGGAAGGTCTCGCTGCCGCTCAATCGCGTCGTCATCACGCGCGGATCGGAAAAGCAACTCGTCTATTACTGGTTCGAAGAGCGCGGCATGAAGATCGCCAACGAATATCTGTCAAAGATTGTATCTGCTCAGAGACGCGATGTTCGAGAATCGCACCGACGGCGCGTTGGTCCGTCTGACGACTCCGGTCTATCCCGGCGAAAGCGAAACCGAGGCCGACAAGCGACTGCAGGAATTCACCGCAGTCGCGGTGCCCAATCTCTGAGCGCCTATTTGCCGACGGCCGATACGCCGAAACCAAGCCCGCGATGAATTCGCTCAACGCCAGCGCATTCCTAGGGACGATCATGCCCAGTTGTTCAGCAAGCCGCTCCGTCAAAGTCTTCGCACTCAGCCTTTGCCTTGTCCTCGGCGGTCTGCAGTTGGCCGGTTGCAGTTCGCGCGAGCAGCGCGCGCAGGCCTATTACGAGCACGGCATGAGCTATCTCGAGAAGAAGGATTACGTAAAGGCCCGTATCGAAATCAGGAACGCGCTGCAGCTCAAGCCCGAATATGCTCGCGGCCTGGCGGGCGCTTGCCCAAATCGACGAGCACGACAAGAACTGGCAAGGCGCTCGCCGGAGATCTGCGTAAGATCGTCGAGCTCGATCCCGAAGGACGTCGATGCACACATCAAGCTCGGCCGCCTGTTCCTCTTTGGGCGGGCGCTTTCGACCAGGCTCTGAAACTCGGCCAACACGGCCACCGACATCGACCCGAAAAACACCGACGCTCTGGCGCTTAAGGCCGCGGTTCTCTTCAAGCTCAAGGACACCGACGGCGCCATCCACACCGCACAAGAAGCGCTCGCGATCGACCCCGGCAACACCGAAGCGAGCGTCGTCATCGCGCGGCAAAGTTCATGCAAGGCGACCCGAGGCGCGCTAAGGCTCTCGACAACATCAAGAGCGACAACGCAAGACGACTTCGGCGTCATGTTCCTGAAAATCAATATTTTCAATCAGCTTGGCGATCTCGCGCAGGTCGAAACCTTGCTGCGCCGAATTAGTCGAGCTGCATCCGAACGAGCCGGCATTCCGCACGCAACTCGTCCGGTTCTACGTCGCGCACAAGCGTCCGGACGAAGCGGTGAAGGAGCTGCGCGCCGTCGTCGCCGCAAATCCGAACGACACCAGCGCCGAACTAGAGCTGGTCAATTCTGCTGGCGCGTCAAGGGGCCCGAGCCGCGCGCGACAGAACTGGTTGCGCGCATCAAGGCCGGCGGCAACGTGTTCCCCTATCAATTGCGCTGGCGAAGCTCGACTTTGCGCAGGGCAAGACGGAAGACAGCACGAAGCTGCTGGAGAAGCTCATCGCAGCGCAAGATCCGCCGACGATAACGCTGACCGCCAGGACTCACGCTTGGCGAAATGTACATGAGCCAGAACAATGTTGCGGCGGCCGAAGCCACTGGTCACCGAGATCCTCAATACCGACGGCCGCAACACCAACGGCCTGATGCTTGCGCGCAGTCATTCATCTCGACCGCGGCCAGACCGATGACGCGATCGCCGACCTGCGCACCGCGCTCAACGACCAGCCGCATTCGCCCGAACTGCTTGCGAATTTGGGCATCGCCTACGAGCGCAGCGGGTCGATCGAACTCGCCGACAAGGCCTTTCTCGATGCGACCAAGGCCTCCAATTATTCGCCGACCGTTGGCCTCAACTATGTCGCGTTTTTGCGGCGACGCGGGCTCGGCGACACAGGCGGAAAGCGTGGTCACCGATCTTGCCACCCGCAATCCGAACAGCGTCCCCGTGTTGTCGGCGTTGGCACAGGTGAAGCTTGCGCACCAGGATTGGGTCGGCGCGCATGCGATCGCGGACAGCCATCCACCGGCTGGGCGACAAAAGCGATGTTGCCGATCAGATCAGCGGCGCCGCCTTCAGCGGCGAGAAGAAATTCGACGACAGCCTGGCGGTGCTGCAAAAGCGCCTATGACGCCAATCCCGGCGCCGTCTCGGCCGATGGCGGCGATTGGTCGGCGTTTATCTGCAGGCGAAGCAGACGGATCAGGCCGAGGCATTTCTCGCAGGCCGCGCTGAAGGCAACCCCGCCAATGCCGAAGCGCTCGTGCTGATGGGCTCGATTCAGCTCGCGAAGAGCGACCGGACGCAAGCGCCAAGACAAATTTCAAGGCGGCCATCAAAGGCGCAGCCGAAGGAGACACCGGCTATCGCGCGCTGGCCGAGCCTTTACACCCGCCAGAAAAAGTATGACGATGCCATCAAGATCATTCGAGACTGGGCTCAAGCAGCAGCCGCAGAATTTTGCCCTGCAGCCTGACCGTCGCAGGCTTGCATGGAAGTGAAGGGAGACTACGAGGCTGCGATCGCGGAATACGAGGCGATGCTGAAGGAGCAGCCCGGCTCGATGATCGTCGCCAACAATCTGGCGAGCCTGCTGGCCGATCATCGCACCGACAAGGCGAGCCTCGATCGGGCCAATTCGCTCGCGACTGCTGCTCAAGAAATCGCAGATCCCGCAGTTCAAGGATACGCTCGGCTGGGTCGCCTATCGCCGCGACGACTACAGCGCCGCGATCCCGCTGCTCGAAGGCGCCGGCGACGGCGCTGCCCAACAATCCGCTGGTTCATTACCATCTCGGCATGAGCTACCTGGCCACCGGCCAGGATGCGAAAGCCTCGGAACAGCTCAAGAAGGCGCAAGCGGACTGGCGCCGCAGAACGCCGAATTGCAGACCAAGATCGACGCTGCGCTGAAAAGCGCCGCGGAAAAGTCTGACAAGACCAAAGGCTGATCGTGCGAAACTGCGAACGAGCCGCTTCGGTTGGAGCGGCCGCACGCGGCTCCCTCAACGCTAGAAGTCCGTGCTTGGGACCACATCCGGCGTCACGTCTGGCCAGGCTTGGTCGCCCTCAGGCGCCGAATAAGGAATGACGCTCGGCAAGGCTTGCTGTGCGGCCTGTTGCTGCCGCCTCGCCAGTTCCGCGGAGTTTGTCGCCTTCGGCGGGCGCTTTCCATACACCGAGAAATCGCCGATCAACGCAAGCATGATCGCTTCGGACGACACAAAGCCGTTGGCGTCGTCCCGCTGCCGGTAGGTCAAAGAGATATTGGACCGCCATTCCCGTGTCAGGCGATACTCATAATTGGCGTTGGCGGTGAAGAGGTCCGCGCTCGTACCTGAGGAATGATTCTGCGAATACTGACTGGAAAACGAAATTCGCGAACGAGCATTGATATTGCGAGTTACCGTTAGCCCGATTGACCTGATATTCTGCTCCGTGCCCAGAACGGACGGCGAGACAGACTGCGATAGTTTGAGCAAGGCCTGCATATTGTGCGTCAGCTTGTAATTGAAGCTGAGATTGCTGACGAAGCCCTGGGATGCCGTGGATGTACCGATAGGTGACGGCGCAGCGGTCGAGACCGCAATTGGATTCAACTGATAAGAATTGGAAAAGGCGCCGCCGACAGCCCCGATGATGTTCAGACGCCTCGAGACTTGCGACTGGAAGCCGGTCATCGGATTCCAGAAGAGTCGCTGACTCTTGGCAGCGTCTTCCGAATCGAGCCAGTCGAAATTGATCGTGTTCGTCAGCACGGTCGCAGCGCTGATACGGTGATAGAGGGCGACATTGGTCGCATAATCGAAATAGGGGGTATTCGTGGCGTCCGTATAGGACACCGTACTCCCTTTGACCGACCACGAAAGCGTATCGACGTGGGTCAGGTTATGAGTGCCGCCGATACTGCTGCTAAAGGTGTCCACAGAACCGGTACCGCTTGCGGTTCCGGTTTCGGTCAACAGCGTCGTCGCGAGTTCGTGCCGAGACCACGAAAAGTTGAAATCAAACTTGCTCTGACGATTAGGCTTGTGGTCGATCGAGAATTTCGCGTCCATGGGCGTCTGCGATTGCAGCTTTTGGCTGTCGGCGCCCGGACCGAGGTAGTGGTAATATGAAAGACTGGTATCGAGCCCGTATTGGGTTCTCGGCGTTGCCGCAAGGAAATCGAAATCGATGCGGCTCGTCGGTTTGGCCGTGTAGCCCGGTGGCGGATTGGCGTCAGAAAATAATTGTTGCTGGCGTCAACGCTTTGCTTGACGTTCGCCTTTGACGGAGAATTCCGCCGCAAATGCACCGGAAGCGAAAGCGCCCAGAACAGAAGGGCGGCGCCGACCGATCTTTTCACAATACCAGGGTCCTATTCGGGACGGTTGCGGTCGAACCGCACGGCTCATTCAAACAAGCCTCGTTCAGGAACGATGATGACATCGCCTGATCGAAGAGTGATGTTGTCGGTCGAGTCCGTGCCGGCCTTGTATGCGTTGAAGTCAAAGATGAAAATTGAATCGACGCCACGAACTTGCCGGTGAACTTGAATCCGCTGGCGGCGCTGCGTAGATCCCGAGGCCGCCGGCGAGCGCGAAGGCCTGTACAACACTGGTGCCGGGTCTCAGCACATAAGGACCGGGCTTTTGCACCTCGCCGGTCACGAAAAATCGCGGCGTCGTTAGCGCTTCTGCCTCCTTGTTCACGTCCGCCAGCGAAACCGTGATGTCGAGCGCGCCCGGTATAGTTCTTCTGCAGCCGCTGCTTTCAGAGCCTTTTCGAGATGCTTGCGGCGTCATGCCGGTCGTCTTGATATGTCCCGCCAGCGGAAACGAAATCATGCCGTCGGGCCCGACAACGACCTTGCGGTCGAGCTTCGGATCCTGCCAAACGGAAATTTGCAGATTGTCGCCCGGCTGCAACGGCTCGCTCTGGGCGAGCGCACTCGTCACAAGACTCAGGAAACAAATAGACAGCGCCAGCAGTACACGCATCGACATCCCCGCTCCGCCCAAACATTCGACAGCGTCTGACCAATTTTACCAATAAAATCCGGGACATGCTGGGGATGTCAACCCATTGTCAACCAGATTCAGGCAACTCACCGCGTGTCCGTTTACGGGGAAAATGCCGAAGTTTCGCTTGTCTTCGATGACTTCGCTGATCAGCTTGCTGTTGATTCGTTCCGCCTGCGTCGAGAAACCGTAGACCAGCGCGGTATCGCAGAGAATATTGATCATGCGCGGGATGCCGTAGCTCGCCTCGGCGATCATCGTGCAGGCCTCGTTCGAGAACAGATCGTTGCGCGAGCCGACCGCGGTAAGGCGGAACCCGATATATTGCGCGACCTCGTCCTGGGCGAGCGGCTTGAGGTGGTAATCGGAGGACACGCGCTGCGCGAACTGCAGCAGCTGCGGGCGGCACAGCATGTCCTTGAGCTGCGGCTGGCCGACCAGGATCAGCTGCAGGTATTGCTGCTTGTCAACGTTGATGTTCGACAGCATGCGCAAGCCTTCCAGCGCGTCCTCGCCGAGATTCTGCGCTTCGTCGACGATCAGGATAGTGCGGCGGCCCTTGGCGTGCTGGGAATAGAGGAAGTCCTGGAAATTCTTGAGCAGCGCCGGCGTCGACCCCTCGAAGGGCAGGTTGAGCGCCACCATGATCGATTGCAGCAGCTCTTCCCGCGCCTTGGGCGTATTCGAGATCAGCCCGATATTGGTCATGCGCGAGTTGAGTTTTTTCAGCAGGTGGCGGACCAGCGTGGTCTTGCCCGAGCCGATCTCGCCGGTGATCACGGTGAATTGGGCGTTGTTGAGCACGCCGAATTCCAGCATGGAGAACGCCATGCGGTGGGTGCGGCCCCAATAGATCAAATCCGGATCCGGCAGGATCGAAAACGGCTTTTCCCGGAGGCCGTAATAGGCTTCGTACATCAGAGAGCCCCGGCGCTCATGTTGGCCGCATAGGGTGTCGCTGCGACGCCCATCGCCTCGATACCGCCAGCTACAACATTAACGATATTTCGGCGCATCGGACTTCGCACTCAACACGACTGATCTGCGCAAGAATTGCCCGAATAGAGGCCACCACGCAAATCTGAATCAGATTTTAGGTTACTCATGGAACTGGGTCGGTTGAGCTTAGCCACTATGGAATTTTGGCGGCAGATATTGACCTTTGTCTCGCGGCCGGCTGCAGTGGCCACGCACAATACTTTGCGCGCGGTGCCTTTCTCATCCGACATGCACCTGCCACCGGTGCCAAGTTAACCTTGCTTGCCCCGGCCCACGCCCGAGCCGGGCCACCGTCTCGATCGATTGGAGTTGATCGGCCCGGGGCGGTGTGCCGTTTCCCTGCCGAAGCCTCCCGAAGCCCCCGCCCGGTTCATCCTCGCCTCTTAAAGCAAGCCATTTATGACGTTCAAAGATGTCAAAATGTAGGGCCTGGTCGCCCGAGAGCTCCGATCAAACCGATTTACCGGGAAATGATACGATATCACAAGAACTTAATGTGAATTTACGCGGCGCCGGCAGTGTCCTTAGGACACTACCGCCGCACGGGCCGTCTTTACCGCCCCGCGCTTTGCCGGCGGCGCCCCGCGGCCGAGCATTTCGCCATAGGCTTCGATCGGCTGGGGCCGGCCGAGGTAATAGCCCTGGATGCCGTCGCAATTCTCCCGCGCCAGGAAGCGGAATTGCTCCTCCGTCTCCACTCCCTCCGCGACCACCGGCAGATCGAGGCCGCGGCCAAGCGCGATCACGGCGCGGACGATCGTGGCCGATTGCTGGCTGTGATCGAGGTTGGCGATGAAGGCCTGGTCGATCTTGATCTTGTCGAACGGAAACGACTGCAAATAGGACAGCGATGAATAGCCGGTGCCGAAATCGTCCATGGCGATGCGCACGCCGAGGCTCTTTAGCCGTCGCAGGATGGACACAGCGCGGCTGAAGTCGCCGATCAGCACGCCCTCGGTAATCTCGAGCTCGAGCCGCGCCGGCGGCAGCCCGGTTTCCAGCAGGATCTGGTGGACGAGGCTCGGCAGGTCGCCACGCTGGAATTGCACCGGCGACAGATTGACCGCGATCTGCAACGGCCGCGGCCATGAGGCGGCCTCGAGACAGGCGGTACGCAGCACCCATTCGCCCAGCGCGACGATACTGCCGTTCTCCTCGGCGAGCGGGATGAAGGTGGACGGCGGCACCATGTCGAAGCGCGGGTGATGCCAGCGCGTCAGCGCCTCGAAGCCGATGATCTTGCCGTCGATCAACGCTTGCGGCTGGTAGTACAGTTCCAGCTCGTCGCGGGCGATTGCCCTGTGCAAATCCTGCTGCAGCGCGCGCTTGTCGCGGAGCTGCTTGTCGGTCGACATTTCGAAGAACCGGATCGAGCCGCGCCCCTCCGACTTGGCGCGATGCAAGGCAGCGCTGCCATTGGCGTTGAGTGTCGCGGCATCGGCGCCATCGCGCGGATAGACTGCGACGCCGATGCTGATCCCGACGCGCAAGCTACGCCCGTCGATTTCGATGTCGTCCCGCAGCGACGCACTGAGCCGCTCGGCGATCGCCTGCGCGGTGTCAGGCTGCGGCCCGGTCGGCGTAATGACACAGAACTCGTCGCCGCCGAGGCGAGCGAGAAATGCGCCCTGGCAGGCCTGCGCCAGCCGCGTTCCGATCTCGCGCAACAAGGCGTCGCCGAAAGAGTGGCCGTAGACGTCGTTGATTGCCTTGAAGCGGTCGAGGTCGGTGCAAAGCAGCGCGAAGCTGCCGCCGGAAGCCGCCGCCAGATCGACGGTGGCGCTGATACACTCATTGAACGCCACCCGGTTCGGCAGGTCGGTCAAGGAATCATGGTGCGCCATGTGCGCGATGCGCTGCTCGTGGCGCTTGCGCTCGGTCAAGTCGCGCATGACGCTGATCACATATTGCGTCTTGCCGTCGCCGCCTTTCACCGGCAACCGCGTCACCGAGACGATGCGGGCACCATTGCCGGGCGTGTTGATGACACGCTCGTCAAAGCACGTCACATTGCCGCTCTCGATCAGTTCGCGGTCCTCCGCCTCGACCTTTTCGGCGATCGAGCTCGGCAGGAAATCGGCCGCCGTCTTGCCGAGCAGGTTCTCGCGCTGCACGCCGAGCAATTGCTCGGCCGCCCGATTGAGCAGACGGTAGCGGCGGCTGGGCGCGTCCTTGACGATGATCGGTGTCGGCACGTTCTCGATGATGGTGTCGAGGAACTGGCGGGTCTGCTCCAATTCGCGCTCGGCGCGCTTGCGCTCGGTGATGTCCTCGTGCGTCGCCACCCAGCCGCCGCTTTGCATCGGCTGGTTGACCACGGCGATGACGCGGCCGTCGGCCAGTTCGACGGTGAGGGTAAACGTCTGCCCCTGGGCCAGCGCCCGCCGCAGGTCCGCGTCGTAGCGGGCCGGATCGAGCGGAAACGTGCCGGCGGCAATGCGGGCGTCGAGCAGGTCGCGGATGGTGCAGCCGACCCGGATGCGGTCCGTATTGATGCGGTACATGTCGACGTAGCGCTCGTTCCAGACCACCAGGCGATTGTGCGAATCGAACATGCACAGGCCCTGATTCATGTTGTTGAGGGCGCCGTCGAGCCGCAGATTCTTCTGACGCAGCTTCTGCCGCACCTGCAAGGCGGCGAGCGCGCCGGCCGTGGAAATGCCGAGCAGCGCGCCGATCGCCGCCGCGAGCGCGACCGACAGCGAGGTCAGCGACACCGCGTAAGCATCGACGATCTCCACCATCGCCAGCGTGACGACAAAGCCGAGCACGCCGGCGACACTGACCAGCCGCCAATCGCGATGTTTGCCGACAAGTCTCAGCCTGCTCAGCATGGCCTCGCCCTCGGGCCGCTCGGCGTGTGTTTGCCTCGTCAAACGGCCATGACAGGCCATTCTGGCCGATCGGCTTTGGGGCAAAATTAAATTTCGCCGCAAAGATCGGTTAACCGGCGTTAGGGCTAAGCGCGGATTAAAGACAGCGCGGTAAATTGTTGCTTCGCCGGTATGCGCGTACTAGCGCGCGCGTAAAAAGCCGAAATCGCAGCCTTCGTCGGCGCCGAGAATCTGCTCGGCGTAGAGCCGCGCATAGCCGCGCTTGGGCTGTTCGGCGGCGGGGTGCCCCGCGCCGGCGCGGCGCTTGAGCTCGGCCTCTTCGACCATGAGATCGATGCGGCGCCGTTTCACCGAGAGGCGGATGCGGTCGCCGGTGCGGACCAGCGCGAGCGGGCCGCCGCTCGCCGCGTCGGGCGTCACGTGCAGCACGATCGTACCGAAGGCGGTGCCGCTCATGCGCGCATCGGAGACGCGCACCATGTCCTTGACGCCTTTGGCTCGCGAGCTTCTTCGGGATCGGCAGATAGCCCGCCTCCGGCATCGCCGCCGGCGAGTGCGGGCCGGCGTTCTGCAGTACCAGGATATCGTCGGCCTCGACGTCGAGCTTGGGATCGTCGATGCGCGCGGCGAGATCCTCCAGCGAGGAGAACACCACCGCCCTGCCCTCGTGCTCGAACAGCGCTGGGTCGGCGGCGGAGCGCTTGAGGATCGCGCCGTGCGGCGCGATGATTGCCGAACAGCGCGACGAGCCCGCCCTTCGGCTCGATCGGCTCGGCGCGCTCGGCGATGATCGAGCGGTCGACCCAGTCGCCGGCATCGTCGCTGAGGCGCTCGCCCAAGCGTCTCGCCGGTGACGGTCAGGCAGTCGAGATGCAAGAGGTCGCGCAACTCGCGCAACAGGGCGCCGACGCCGCCGGCGGCGAAGAAATCCTCCATGTAGCCGTTGCCGACCGGCTTCAGGTTGACCAGCACCGGCGTCGTCTCCGACAGTTCGTTGAGCGCTCGAGCGAGACTGCGACGCCGGCGCGGCCGGCGATGGCGGTCAAGTGAATGACCGCGTTGGTCGAGCCGCCGATGGCCAGCAGCACGCGGAGCGCGTTCTCGATCGAGCGCTCGGTGATGATGCGCTCGGGCGTCAGCCGGAGCCGATCAGCGACCGCGGCGGCGCCGGTTGCTTCCTCGGCGCGCAGGCGGTCGGCATGGACGGCAGGGATGGCAGCCGTGCCGGGCAGCCTCATGCCGAGCGCCTCGGCGAGGCAGGCCATGGTGCTGGCGGTGCCCATCACCGCGCAGGTTCCGGCGGTGGTGGCGAGGCGGCCCTCGATCTCGGAGATCTCCTCGTCGTCGATCTTGCCGGCGCGGTATTGCGCCCAGAAGCGGCGGCAGTCGGTGCAGGCGCCGAGCCGCTCGCCGTGGTGGCGCCCGGTCAACATCGGCCCGGCGACCAGCGAGATCGCCGGCAGGTCCGCCGAGGCCGCGGCCATCAATTGCGCCGGCACGGTCTTGTCGCAGCCGCCCATCAGCACGACCGCATCCATCGGCTGCGCGCGGATCATCTCCTCGGTGTCGATCGCCATCAGGTTGCGGAATTTCAGACTGGTCGGAGAGAGGAAGACCTCGCCGAGCGAGATGGTGGGGAACTCGATCGGCAGGGCGCCGGCCGCGAGCACGCCGCGCTTGACCGCTTCGAGCAGCTCCGGGAAATGGCGGTGGCAGTTGTTGAAGCCGGATGGCGGTATAGGCGATGCCGACCACCGGCTTGTCCAGCATGCTCGCGGAATAGCCCATCGACTGCGCGAAGGAGCGGCTGAGGTAACGGGAAAAATCCTTGTCGCCGTAATTGGTGAGGCCGTGCGATAAGCCGACGGGGTCTTTGCTCATGTCATCTTTTTGCAGCCGCATCGGGCTGGATGCAAGGTGCAAAAGCGCTTGATCGGCGGCCATGACAGGGCAAACGAGCGGCCGCCCGTGCCGCCGCTTCGCGTCGATTTCAGCAGCGGAAAAGGCGGGCTTCCAGATTGCCAAGCGATCTGGTAGGCGCAATGGGTCATGACAACGCCGTCGCTGCAACAGCCTTATCTCGACAAGACTGCGGTGATCGGCATCGTCGGCCTCGGCTATGTCGGGCTGCCGTTGGCGCTGACCGCAATCGGCAGCGGCTATCGCGTGGTCGGCTTCGATTTCGACCCGGACAAAGTCGCCGCCATCAACGCCGGCAAGAGCTACATCAAGCACATCGCCGGCGAGGACGTCGATGCCGCGGTGCAAGCGACGGCCGCTTGCGCGCGACTGGCCGATTTCGACGAGCATGCGCGAGGTCGACGCCGTCATCATCTGCGTGCCGACGCCGCTGACGGAGCACCGCGAGCCGGACCTGAGCTATCGTCGAGACGACGGCCGAAGCGATCGCGCCGCACCTGCAGAAGAGTCAGCTGATCGTGCTCGAATCGACGACCTATCCGGGCACCACAACCGAGGTCGTGAAGCCGATCCTGGAGCGCGGCGGGCTGAGTCAGCGGCAAGGACTTCTTTCTCGCCTTTTCGCCCGAGCGCGAAGATCCGGGCAACCCGAATTCGCGACGCGCGACGATTCCCAAGGTGGTCGGCGGCGACGATGCCGATGCGCTCGCACGCTGGCGCAAGCGCTCTACGGCGACCGTGGTGCCAAGACGATCGCCGTGTCCTCGCCGCAAGACCGCCGAGGCGGTCAAGCTCACGGAGAACATCTTCCGCGCCGTCAACATCGCCCTGGTCAACGAACTCAAGGTGGTCTACGAGCGCCATGGGCATCGACATCTGGGAGGTGATCGAGGCGGCGAAGACCAAGCCGTTCGGCTTCATGCCGTTCTATCCGGGGCCGGGCCTCGGCGGCCACTGCATCCCGATCGATCCGTTCTACCTCACCTGGAAGGCGCGCGAGTATGAAATCTCAACCCGGTTCATCGAGCTCGCCGGCGAGATCAACACCTCGATGCCGCAACACGTCGTGGAGCGGCTTGCGCTCGAGCTCGACAAGCGCGCGGGGCGCGGGCTTGCGCGGCGCCAAGATTCTGATCGTCGGCG
This sequence comes from uncultured Alphaproteobacteria bacterium, assembly GCA_963822035.1. GTDB lineage: Bacteria > Pseudomonadota > Alphaproteobacteria > Rhizobiales > Xanthobacteraceae > Pseudolabrys. The sequence goes on from CAWGGC010000001.1 coordinate 28,084, forward strand.
CCGCCTACAAGAAGAACGTCGAGGACATGCGCGAGAGCCCGGCGTTCAAACTGATGGAAATCATCGAGCGGCGCGGCGCGACCACCGCCTATTACGATCCGTTTGTGCCGAGCCTGCCGAAGATGCGCGAGCATCCGCAATTCCACGGCCGCAAGAGCGTGGCCTTCAGCCGCGACGTGCTGGCCGGCTTCGACGCGGCGGTGATCGCCACCGATCACGACGGCGTCGACTACAAGGCGCTGTGCGCCGCGGCCAGGCTCGTCATCGACACACGCAATGCCTGTGCGCGTGCCGGCATCGTCAGCGACACCGTGGTCAAGGCCTGACGCGTCATTCAACCGTGCTTGCGAGCCGCGCAAGGCCGAAGGCGAAGCGCAACGCGCGCGGATGCTCGGCGATCCGTTTCACCGGCGCCGGATAGCGCCGCCGCAGCCAGCCGATGCCGATGTCGTGTACCCACACCGCGACCACCAGCATGGTGAGGAACCAGCTCAGGAAGTGATAGCGCGCGACGCCGGCGCTGTAGAACAACGCCACCGCATGCTGGCCGAGGGCGGTGGCCGCGACGAGCCGCAGCCAGGGATCGAATTTGCGGCCGCGGACGACAACATAAATGACGACGGCGACCGCGGCGGCATTGAGCGGGATGGTCGCGTAGGATTCGGCCGGGCCGCTCAGCCAGTTCATCAGCTGAATCAGGATGCCTTTGGCCCCACTGAAATCGAACTGCGCCAGTTGCCGCGCCGCCACCGCATAGGCCGACGGCGGCATGACCAGCAGATCGGCGTCGGCGGCATTGGCGCTGAACAACACGAAGACGTGGCCGTAGACCCAGTTGTGTAGCGGCATCAAGAACAGGGGCAGGAAGCCGACGCAGAGGCCGGCAAGCCGCGCGACCTGCCGCGAATAAAGCGCGGCAAGGCCGGCGCCGCCGAGCAGCACCGCGGAGGCGGGCGCAATGATCGGCTTCATCCAGATGCCGAGCGCAATCAACAGCGCGCCGAACAGCGCCGGCAAGAATGTCGGGCGCGGGCCTTCTCTCGTCATGCCGACCACGAGCAGCAGCCCGGCGAGGAACAAGGTATAGGCGGCCGGATCGGCAAAGCCGCGCGCCGCCCATTTGACATAGTCGGCAAAGGTCGTGCCGAACAAGGCGCCGACCGGGATCGGCGACGAACGCGACCGCAAGCGCGACCGCCCAGGTGCCCGGCAGGAAGCGGCGGAACAGCCAATAGACGACGAACGGCAGCAGCAGCATGAGCGAGAGATAGCCGAGATAGCTTTCGCCAAAGACGATGTGCTCGAGCGCGCGCGCAGTAGCGCAGGCCCGGCCGCCGTAATAGAAGACATTCTCGCTGCCTTGCAGCGCGCCCCACCAATCGCCGGCGAGCAGGCGCTGCAGCATGACGCGAGCCGTGCCATCATAGAACAGACCGTCGTCGCCGCCGTCGAACGGGCGCACGCCGCCGAGGAAACTTGCATCGTCGATGGCGATGACGAGCGCGGCGAGGCCGAGCAGGAGAAACGGCAGCGTCAGGCGGCGAGGCGCGAAGCCGACCAGCGCGACGACGACGCCAGCGAGCGCGGTAAAGGTCAACAACTCGACCAGCATCAGGCGCAAGCCTCACGCGCCACGGCGGCTTAAGCCGCATCGCCAGCGTGTCCGGCTTGACGGCGATGCCGAAGACGCGGCGGCCGGCGTCCGCGGGCTCGAATGGCGCGGCAGCCAGCGCGCGGGCGCAAAGCGGCGAAGGCGCCGCCCTCGCCTTCCCACATCACCTCGCCGCGCCAGCACAATTCGCCGCCGGCGAAGGCGGCCGGCAGGCGCAGCATCTCGAACCACGGCATAGCGAGATGCCAGCGATCGCCAGCCCATGAAGAAACGGCGGTCGCGGTCGAGGCGATGCGCGTCACGGCGGGACACTGTCCCAGTTGTATTGATTTTCGTTGATGAAGCCGAGGCGCAGCCACACCGGATCGGAGAAGTCGAGCGCGGTGACGCGCGCGCGAAGCTTGCCGTGTTGTGCCAGATGCCGTCGGCGGAAAAGGCGAAGACGCGGTCCGGCAGAGCCTGGCCGTGCCAGCAGCCGTCGCTGTCCCGGCTTGCAACGCGGCGCCGCGCGGATATTGCGCGTCGAAATCCGCCGCCATGCGGCGATAGACGTCGGCCGGCAAGCCCTGCTTGAGCACGGCGGCGTTCCGGCAGAAAGACATTATGGCCTTCCTCGATGCGCGGCGGCGCGAGCAAGGCTTGGCCGAGCCCGCACAGCGCGATCGACCGCAAGGGCGGCGAGCCAGGCGCGGGGCTTCGCGCTGACCTCGCCGGTGCAGACGATGACTGTGAAAATCACCAGCAGCGCATAGCCGCCGACATGATTGACCGGCAGGCCGAGCGCGGCGACGCCAAGCAGCAGCGTGCTGAATTTGCGCCATCCCGGCGAGATGAACACATGCCCCTCGGTCATGTCTGCGGGTAGCCCCGACTATCCCCTTGCGTAGCATGGCGATTTGGCTCAAATCCATCCCGCGCGCTTGCGCCGTCAACACCCGCCCGCTTGGGAAACACCGTGATCCGTCTCGGCATCGTCGGCACCAATTACGGCCGCACCGTGCAGCTTCCGGCGTTCCGCGCCGATGCGCGCTGCGCGGTGGTGGCGCTCGCCGGCAGCGATGCGGCGCGCAGCGAAAAATTCGCGCGCGAGGCTGGCGTTCCCAAGGGCTACGGCAACTGGCGCGAGCTGGTCGAGGCCGACAACGTCGATGCGGTCGCCATCGCCACGCTGCCGAGCCTGCAGCCGCAGATCGCGATCCGCGCGCTCGAGCTCGGCAAGCCGGTGTTCATCGAGAAGCCGATGGCCTCCGATGTCGCGGGCGCGCGCGCCATGCTGCGGCAGGCGATGCTGAGCCGCAAGGCGACCTGCATCGATTTCAACTTCCATCAGGTCGTCGCCTGGCAGCGCGCCAAGGCGATGCTCGACGCCGGCGCGATCGGGCCGTTGCGCCATATCGTTGTGAACTGGCAGGTCGAGAGCCGCGCCATCCAGTTGCGCATGCGCAACTGGAAAACCGTCGGCGGCGACGACGGCGGCGGCGTCATCGGCAATTTCATCTCGCACTGCTTCCATTATCTCGAATGGTTCGCCGGCCCGATCGCCGGCCTGTCGGCGCGCATCTCAGGGTTGCCCGACGACCCGGCAACCGAAACGACCGTCGCCATGGCGCTGCAATTCGCCAGCGGCCATCCGGCAAGCCTGGCGATGAGCTGCGCCTCCTATCTCGGCACCGGCCACCGCATCGATTTCTTCGGCGAGGACGGCACGTTGACGCTGCACAATCCGGAGACCGACTACATGCGCGGCTTCCAGTTGCTTTACGCCAAGCGGCCGGCCGCCGCGTTCGAGCGCATCGACACGGCCGATCCCGTGGATGCGCAATATCCGGACGGCCGCATCGCGCCGGTGGCGCGGCTCGCCAAGCTGTTCCTCGATGCGGTCGAGACCGGCGGCATGGCGCGGCCCGGATTTGCCGAGGGCTACCGCGTGCAACAGTTGATCGACGCGGCGCGGCGCTCGCATCAGACCGGCGCATGGGTCGCGACTGCCGGGCCGACGAGAGCCAGGAGCTGCGCGCGTGAAACGTCCCCTCTCCGCCCTCATCCTGAGGAGGGCGCGACGCGCCCGTCTCGAAGGATGGGGCGGCCCCATGGTCGAGACGCGTCGCTCCGCGACGCTCCTCACCATGAGGGCCGAAGGGGGCGCGCGTGACCGCCAAAGTCCTCGTTACCGGCGGCTCAGGCTTCATCGGCTCGGCGCTGGTGAAGGCGCTGCTGCGCGCCGGCGCGAACGTCCGCGTGCTCGACGACAATTCGCGCGGCCACCCGCGCCGCCTCGCCGACGTCAAGGACGACATCGAGTTCGTCGCCGGCGACATTCGCGATGCCGCCGCGGTCGAAGCGGCCTGCCGCGGCATCGACGAGGTGCACCACCTCGCCTTCGTCAACGGCACCGAGTTCTTCTATACCCAGCCGGACCTGGTGCTCGACGTCGGCGTGCGCGGCATGCTCAACGTCATCGACGCCTGCCGCAAGCACGGCATCGGCAAGCTCGATCCTCGCCTCGAGCTCCGAGGTCTACCAGACGCCGCCGCACATCCCGACCGACGAGAGCGCGCCGCTCATCGTGCCCGACGTGCACAACCCGCGCTATTCCTACGGCGCCGGCAAGCTGATCAGCGAGGTGCTGGCGTCAACTTCGGCCGCAAATATTTCGAGCGCGTGCTCATCTTCCGCCCGCACAATGTCTACGGCCCCGACATGGGCAACGAGCACGTCATCCCGCAGCTGGCGCTGCGGCTTGCCGCGCTCGGCAAGCAGCAGCCCGGCGGCCGCCTGCGCTTCGATATCCAGGGCACCGGCAAGGAGACGCGCAGCTTCTGCTACATCGACGATCTGGTCGCCGGCGTCATGGTGATGCGCGACAGAGGCGAGCATCTCGGCATCTATCATGTCGGCACCGGCGACGAGGTCACCATCGCCGACCTGGTGCGGCGCATCGCGGCTTATGCCGGGCGCGAGGTCGACATCGTTCCCGGATCGCTGCAGCCGGGCGGCACCATGCGCCGCTGCCCCGACATTTCGAAACTCGCCGCTCGGCTACAAGCCGCGCGTGCCGCTCGATCAGGCTTGCCGCCGACGCTCGACTGGTATTGGCGCAACGCGGCGCAGGAAGCCGAAGCGTCAGGCTCGCCTCTGACACTGAAGAATTCGCTCACGGCCTGTTACGTGATCAGCGAGTTTGCCATGGCGAAGGTGACGACCTCGGACAACGGCTGGCCACGCCGATCTTGCGGCGACATTCGCCGGAATGAAATAACTCTACGGTCGCCTCTGAGACGGGCCATCAACTTTTGCCATCTCCGGCTGGTTGACCGGGCGAGACCGTCTACGAGATATTTCAGGCAGCGGCGCTCTTTCGCTGTGAGCCGGGCGCGGACATCGCCAGAGATTCCGGTTGCGACCGGCCGCAGAGTTTCTCCGCGCGCTCGAAAATAAGGTAGGCCAGGGCACCGGCAGCGCAATCCGTCTGCGGCCGATCGTGGATCACGCGCGCCAACGAAGGTGACCAGCCCGATCGCGTCGTCGAACGAGCGCTGCGAACATATAGCCGCCGAAAGTAGCCGGCGCGTCCGCATCTTGTAGACGACATCTCCCGCAGATCTTTCGGCAAGATGGCGCGCAAGTCCTCCCAGTGAAATGGCGATGCCGGATCGCATCGCCCAGATCTGGAGCGGGATCGATGCGCATATATCCATTTTCCAGTAGACCCTGAGTGCCTTGGTATCCCAGCTGAACGAAGTGGACGATATTTTCCAGATCGGCGTCCGCGAAACCCCGCTGGCAACGCCGGTGTAGCCGAGCGCGAAATGAGCCGCACCACGGCTTCTTCAGATGCCGCCATCGATGTGATGCGCCGAGGTTGTGGCGAACGCGTTGCTCACTGGCTTGCATTTTTGATGCGAGGGTCATGAGCATCAGGTTCCGCGGGCGCGAATTCAGCCCCGGCTCATGAACGACTTAGTATTTGTGCGCGGGCGTGACCCTATCAAGTCTGCTAGTTGTTGACGATCTATATCCCCTAACTACGCGCGTGTGGCGATCTGGGGAATCGGGGGGAGCCATGTCTCGACGATGGCAACCTGCAAGCCGGCGCCATCGGCCTCGGTGATGGACTGATCGCTGGCCGGCATTCGGCTCGCTCTGCGGCGCCGAACCAGGCGCTCGCACTCCGTACAAGTTGTCATCCATACTGTGTACGCAGTGCCGGACGATCAAAGCGCCGACGCCGACTACAATTACGGCGGCGGGCCCGACCCGACCGCACGACGGCATCGGAGCAGTCAATCTCTTCGGGCTCGGTGTCACAAGCACAGCCACCGCGTCCGGCAGCCTCGCCACCGGATCGGTGCACGCGAACGTACAAACAATGGTCATGACAGCACGACCACGAGCGAATTCGACTGCAAGCGCTGGGATTACGACGGGGAAGCTGATCTTCAGTATTCCGGGCGCGACGGCCGAGTACGGTTCGGACGGCCATAACCGTAACCTTCTCAGTCGACGGCTTCTTCGGTGCAACCTCTTCCTATGGAAAAGTGGCCTCTTGGCAAGCCTCGACCTCTCTCTCGAACCAAGGCGTTTTCTCAGCACGAATTCGTCGCATTAGTCCACTCAGGAAGCCAATTATAGCTTGAGCCTCGATCCCGGCCGCTCTCCGAGCCTGAGCTATACACCAACTTCGAATAATGATCTGTGGGGGGCACTTGGACGATCTCGCCGGGCTCTCTCGCCTTACAGCGCCGAATTCCAGGGCGTGCTGGACTTGACTGGGGGGCTAACCTAATTCTTGGCCTCGCGGTCGTCATGACCCTCTACGAATCTGGAGGAACGGCACGACCTGCGATTTTTCAGATACCGGAGCATTACTTTCGGGCGCCGGCGGGGGTGACCTTTACGTCGGACTCCGGCGTGTTCCCGACCGTCCTCCGCAACACCGCTGCCGGGCTGGGGCCTGACCGCTGTTCGCCGGGGCTGGTTCTTGGCACGCCGGGCGCGATCGGCTGGCGCCGGAAGCGCAAGGCCGCCGCCGCGCACGCCGCCGCCTGAGGCGTCCCCTCACGGCGAGCTGATGGCGTCTTCCGGGTCGCGCAGGATCCAGCTGCCTTTGCGGCGGACCGCGATCGCGTAATAGGCGAGCGAGAGCGCGATGAACGCCGCATTCGCCAGCAGGCTCGGCCGGCCGACATCCGGGTCGATCAGACTGGTGTAGAACACGTAAGCGAGCGCGACGAGGCCGACGGCCGGCCACAGCGGATAGAGCGGCATGCGATAATGCGCGTGTGCGGTCTTGCCGGAACGGCGGCCGGCGATCGCGGCGATGCACACCGCGGCATAGATCAGCGACAGCCCGGTGCCGGTGATCACCAAGAGCCATTGCAGGCCGAGCAGGCACATCGCCATCGAGGTGATGCCGGCGGCCAGCGTCGCCACCCAGGGCGAATTGAAGCGCGCGTGGGTCAGCAGGAAGGCGTCGTTGACGCGCGGGTGCCAGGCCGCGTCGCGGCCGGTGCTGTAGAAGAAGCGCGCGTTCTGCAGAATCGTCGCCAGCACGGCGTTGAGGATGGCGAGCGCCACGCTCAGGCTGACGGCGATGCCGAGCGCGCGGCCGCCGAGCGCGGTGACGAAATCGCCGAACGGATTCTGCGAGGCGAGCAGGCCCGGCAGGTCCGGCGCGCCGAGCAGCACCACCGTCAACGGAATGAGCTCGGTCGCCACCGTGATGACCAGCGCCCACAAGATGGTCCGCGCGATCAGCCGCGGCGCCTCGTGCATCTCCTCGGCGAAATAGACGGCGGTGCCGTAGCCGTTATAGGCGAAGATGGAGACGGTGGTGGCGAGGCCGATGAGGGCAAGCGGCGTCGGATGCAGCGCCTGATCGCTGACCATCACCGGATGCGCGACCAGCTCCCACAGCGGCCGCTTGATGTCGAGCAGACCGAGCACGGTGAGCGCGGCAAGCGCCAGCAACTCGAGCAGCAAAAAGATGCCGGTCACCCAGGCGTTGGTCCGGATATGCAGGATGCCGAACACGGTGGTCGCGGCAATGATGGCGATGGCGACGAGCGTCGGGTCGAGATCGGGAACGATGACGCCGATATAGCTGCTGGCGCCGAGCGCGAGCACGGCGGGCGACAGCATGTTGGTGCCGATGGTCAGGCCGAGAGTCGCAAAGCCCGCTCCGGCGCCCACCGTGCGGCCGACCATGCAATATTCCCCGCCGGCGATCGGGTAAGCGGAAGACAGCTCGGCATAGACGTAGGCAATCGGAACCGAGACGACCGCGGCGATGACCATGCTGAGGAAGGCGCCGGTGCCCGCCTCCGCGATCACCCCCGGCACGATGACGAACACGGAGGATGCCGGCGTGACCGCGGACAGGGTCAAAAGCAGCGTGCCGACGACCCGCATGCTGCGCTTCAACGCGCGCGGTTTCGCTTTACCCGTCACGGCCGACAAAATATGGTCCGCCCCGCAGACTGCCCCGGCACCTATCCATTAGCGTTGCCGGTTACCGCAGTCCATGGGCGAAATCACGCAGCGCACAGCGGGGTGAGGCTTTGGGTCCGAGTAAAGTAGCGCGCGCCGCAGGCACCGGCGCCAGCGTCCCGGTCGAGTGCTGCCAGATCTGCGGCCACGAGCCGCTGAACACGGTGTTGTCGCTCGGCTATATGCCGCCGGTGAACCAGATGGTGCCGGTCGGCTCGGTGGCGCGGCAGCAGCCCTGGTTCCCGACCAACCTCCTGCACTGCCCGGTCTGCGACCTGGTGCAGCTCGGGCTCGCCGTCGACCCGGTCATCATCTTCCCGCCGGAATATCCCTACACCAGCGGCACCACCAAGCTGTTGCGCGACAACTTCGCCGACCTGCAGCGCGAGTCGGCCGCGCTGCTCGGCCTCGGCAAGGACGACCTGGTGGTCGATATCGGCTCCAACGACGGCACGCTGCTGTCGAATTTCAAGAACGGCGGCCACCGCGTGCTCGGCATCGAGCCGACCGACGTCGGCGACATCGCCAACGCGCGCGGCATCCCGACCCTCAAGCGCTATTTCGGCATCGAGGCCGCGCGCGAGGTTGCGCGCGAGCATGGGCCGCGCAGCGTCGTCACCGCGGCGAACTGCTTTGCCCATATCGAGGACGTGCACGCCATCGTCGACGGCATCGTCGCGATGCTCAAGCCCGACGGCGTGTTCATCTCCGAGTTGCATTACCTGATGCCGCTGCTCGAAACGCTGCAATACGACACCGTCTACCACGAGCACCTGCGCTATTACTCGCTGGCGAGCCTGAAGCATCTTCTGGAGATGCACGACCTCGCGGTGTTTCATGCGCGGCCGATCCCGAGCCACGGCGGCTCGATCCGCGTCTACGCGGCGCGGCGCGGCACGCGAGCCGTGCAGGACAGCGTCGCGCGCATGCTCGCCGCCGAGCCGCGGGGACAAGCGCTCGTCAAGCGCCTCGCCCAATTCAGCCGCGACGTCATGCTGTCGAAGCTGCGGCTGTTGTCGATGCTGCGCGACCTGAAGGAGAAAGGCGCCCGCATCGCCGGCATTTCGGCGCCGTCGCGGGCCAGCACGCTCGTCAATTATGTCGGGCTCGATGAAGCCATTATTGACTATGTCTGCGAAATCCCCGGCTCGCTGAAGATCGGCAAATACATGCCCGGCACTCAAATCCCGGTGGTCGACGAAACGAAGCTGTTCGCCGACCAGCCCGATTGCGCGGTGATCTTCTCCTGGCACATCGCCGACGAACTCGCGCCCAAGCTGCGCAGCAAAGGCTTCCGCGGCAAATTCATCACGCCGCTGCCGGTGCCGCGCGCTATAGAATGACCGTCTGCAACCGCCTATAGTCCGCCGATGACCATACGCCCCAACATCGCCTCGCCCGAAACGCCGACCACCGTCGACAACGCCGACATCACCGTGATCGGCGGCGCCGGCCATGTCGGCATCCCGCTGGTGCTGGCGCTCGCGGAGTCCGGCCTGCGCGTCAACGTCAACGATCTCAACCAGGCGACGCTCGACACGCTGCAATCGGGCCGCCTGCCGTTCATCGAGGACGGCGCCGAGGCGGTGCTGGCCAAGGCGCTCGCCGAAAAGCGCCTCGTCTTCACCAACGGCCCGGACGGCATTTCGACGCGCGGGCCGGTGATCATCACCATCGGCACGCCGATCGACGAGTTTCTCAATCCGGTGCGCCGCGTGGTGCAGGCCTGCATCGACGGCGTGCTGCCGCGGCTCGCCGACGGCCAGCTCATCGTGCTGCGCTCGACGGTGTTTCCCGGCACCACCGACTGGCTCGCCTCCTACCTCAAGTCCAAGGGCCGCAATTTGCAGATCGCATTCTGCCCGGAGCGCGTGGTGCAGGGCTTCGGCCTCAAGGAATTGCGCGCGATGCCGCAGATCGTCTCCGGCTGCACGCCGGAGGCCGAGCGCGGCGCGGCCGAGCTGTTCGAGCGCATCACGCCGGAAGTGGTGGTGGTGTCGCCGATGGAGGCGGAGTTCGCCAAGCTGTTCAGCAACGCCTACCGCTACATCGAATTCGCCGCCACCAACGAGTTCTATCTGGTCGCCAAGTCGGCGGGCGTCGATTACCAGCGCGTGCTCAACGCGATGAAGCACAATTATCCGCGGCTCAAGAGCATGCCGCGGCCGGGCTTCGCCGCCGGCCCGTGCCTGGTCAAGGACACGATGCAGCTCTCGGCCTTCGCCCGCAACCAGTTCGGCCTCGGCCACGCCGCGCTGCTCATCAACGAGGGCCTGGCCCTGCACGTGGTCGACGACTTGAAGCGCCGCTTCGACCTGCCCAACATGACCGTCGGCCTGCTCGGCATGGCCTTCAAGGCGGAGAGCGACGACGTGCGTGCCTCGCTGAGCTACAAGTTCAAGAACGTGCTGACCGGCCAAGCGCGCGCCGTGCTCACCACCGATCCGTTCGTCAAGACCGATCCCGACCTCAAGCCGCTCGACGAGGTGATCGCCAACAGCGACATCTTGATCTTGTGCGCGCCGCATAAGGCCTATCGCGACGCCGACTTCAAGGGCAAGTCGGTGTTCGACGTCTGGGGCGACATGAAGGGCGCCAACGTCATCCGATGACCGCGGGATAATTCATGGCCGCGGATCAGCCGAAGATCGTTTCCCGCCGCCGCACCCGCATCTCGCCGTGGGTCGAGATCATCGAGCGCGAGGTCGAGTTCACCGCCGGCGCTGCGCCCGAGCTCTACCACGCCATCGGCCAGCAGGATTACCTCGCCATCGTCGCGGCGCTGCCGGACGGCCGCATGCCGATCGTGCGGCAATATCGCCCGGCCATGGAAGCCTTCACCTGGGAACTGCCGGCAGGCCTGGTCGATCCCGGCGAGGACGCCGCGGCCGCCTGCGCCCGCGAACTCAAGGAAGAGACCGGGCTAGCCGCGCGCAAGGTCTTTTCGCTTGGCAATTACGCGCCCTGCACCGCGCGGCTGTCGAACCGGGTGCATTCTTTCTTCGTCGCGGCCGAGGCCGGTCCCCTCGCCGCCGAGGCGGGCATCGAGGCGAAACTGGTGACGCCCGCGGAACTCGCCGGCCTCATCCGCAGCGGCGACTTCGTGCTGCAGCTCCACATCGGCGCCCTCATGCTCGCCGGCATGGCCGGGCATCTCGATCTCGGCGTTTTTTCCGCCGCGGCCAGGAAATAGCCGTTTGATCGGGGTCAATTTGGCGGCCTGATTTTTTAATTATTCTGCCTCGACAAAGCCCCTGGAACCCCTCTAAAAAGCGATGGGTTATCCGGGGCGAAGCAGAAGAAAACGCATGGATTATCAGGCTTATTTCGCATCCGCCCTGGCCAAGCTGCGCGACGAGCGCCGCTACCGCGTGTTCGCCGACCTCGAACGCATCGCCGGCCGCTTCCCTTTTGCCAAATGGCACGCCCCGGACGGCCCGCGCGAGGTCGTGATCTGGTGCTCCAACGATTATCTCGGCATGGCCCAGCACCCCAAGGTGATCGGCGCCATGTGCGAGACGGCGGCGCGCATGGGCACCGGCGCCGGCGGCACCCGTAACATCGCCGGCACCAATCACCCGCTGGTCGAGCTCGAGCGCGAGCTCGCCGACCTGCACGGCAAACCGGCCGCGCTGGTGTTCACCTCGGGCTACGTCTCCAACCAGACCGGCATCGCCACCATCGCCCGGCTGCTGCCGAACTGCCTCATCCTGTCGGACGCGCTCAATCACAATTCGATGATCGAGGGCGTGCGCCAGTCGGGCAGCGAAAAGCAGATCTGGCGGCACAACGACCTCGCCCATCTCGAAGAACTGCTCAAGGCCGCCGATCCGGGCCGGCCGAAACTGATCGCCTTCGAAAGCCTCTATTCGATGGACGGCGACGTCGCGCCGTTGCACGCGATCTGCGACCTCGCCGACAAATACGGCGCCATGACCTATTGCGACGAGGTGCATGCCGTCGGCATGTACGGACCGCGCGGCGGCGGCATCGCCGACCGCGATGACGCCATGGCCCGCGTCGACGTACTGGAAGGCACGCTCGCCAAGGCGTTCGGCTGCCTCGGCGGCTATATTGCGACCAGCGAGGCGATCGTCGACGCCGTGCGCTCTTATGCGCCGGGCTTCATCTTCACCACCGCGCTGCCGCCGGCGATCTGCGCCGCGGCGACCGCCGCGATCCGGCACCTGAAGACTTCGAGCTGGGAGCGCGAGCGCCACCAGGACCGCGCCGCGCGCGTCAAGGCGGTGCTCACCGCCGCCGGCCTCCCCGTGATGCCGAGCGATACGCACATCGTGCCGGTGCTGATCGGGGACGCCGAGAAGTGCAAGGCGGCAAGCGACATGCTGCTGGCCGAGCACGGCATCTATATCCAGCCGATCAACTACCCGACCGTGCCGCGCGGCATGGAGCGGCTGCGCATCACGCCGTCGCCCTACCACGACGACGTGCTGATCGACCGGCTCGCCGAAGCGCTCACCGATGTGTGGGACAAGCTCGGTCTGCCGACGCGCGGGCAGGCGCTGGCGGCGGAATAGCCGCGCCCACCGGTTTGCCGAGGCAGCCTCGGCACGGATATTTCTTGCGGCATCGGCGCTACTTTATCCTGCTGTGCGCAGAGCCTGTTCCTTTGCCCGGGCTGCCCGGATAAACTGAAGTTGAAATGTCGACATTGACCCAATCCACGCCCGCGGAAACTCGCCGGCCGCAGGGCTTTACCGGCGGCATCGCATCGCTTTCGGACGGCCGGCTGTACGCGCTGCAAAATCCCCTGACGCTCGATGGCCGGGTCAGTTCCTATCCGGCCAGCGCCCGCGGCTTTTCAGTGGCGAACAGCTACCTGCTGACGCAGCCCGACGCCGCCATGCTGATCGATACCGGCTTCGGCAAGGATGAGCCGGTGATCCGGGCGCAGATCGAGCAGTTGATCGCGCCCGGACTGCCGCTGTCGATGTTCCCGCTGCGGCTCAACGAATTCATGTCGATCAACAACGTCGAGAGCTTCGCCGGGCATTTCAACATCGATCAATGCTACACCAGCAATCCGGACGCGGCGCTGTGGTTCGATTTTGGCGCGAGGCCGGACGGCCGCAGTATCCTCGATGCGATGAAGGTCACCGCCGTGACGCGGGCCGACACGATCCAGCTTGGCAAGGCCGGCCGTGCCATCGACGTCATGCAGGCGCCAATCCGTCTGATCGCCACGCGCTGGCTGTACGACCGTGCCACCCGCACATTGTTTTCGTCCGATATGTTCACCCATGTCTGGCGCGACGCCGAGACGGGACCGTGGATCGTCACCGACAGCGACGACGACACGACCACGCCGGGCGACGTTCGCTCGTTCATGCTGAACACGCGCTATTGGTGGCTGGAAGGCGTGACGACCGATGCGATGCGGCGCGGCATCGGCGACATCTTCGACAAACACGACATCGAGACCATCGCCCCTGGCTACGGCTGCATCCTGCGCGGGCGCGACTTGGTGAAGCGGCACTACCGCATGCTCGACGACTTTCTCAAGGCCTGCGACAAGAGCGTAGCGGTGTCGCGCTATGTCGGTCGCGACGAGGAGCGCTGAGGCATGCTCGACAAGGTGGACATCCTCGCCATGGCGCCGGTCGATCGGATGCCGCGCGAGATCGCGCCCGGCGTGTTCTGGATCGGCGACTGTCTGCTGCAGCGCCACAAGGGCAAGGTCTATCACGGCTACAACGCCGCCTTCCTGGTCGCCGGCGAGACTGCGTCGTGCCTGGTCGAGACCGGCCATCCGAAGGATTTTCCGGTCATCGAGCGGCACTTGAATGAACTGTTCGCCCGCGGCGTGCCGCCGCTGAAGTATCTGTTCGTCACCCACCAGGAAACGCCGCATTGCGGCGGCCTCGGCCGCGTTCTCAAGACCTATCCCGAAGCGGTGCTATGCGGCGACGTCAGCGATTATCACCTGGCGTTCCCGCAGTACGAACGCCGCATGCAGTGGATGAAAGAGGGTGACGAGATCGACCTCGGCGGCAGGACGCTGATGGTGGTCGAGCCGGTGATCCGCGACCTGCGCACCACGTGGTGGGCTTTCGATACCGCCGAGCGCGTGCTGTTCCCGGGCGACGGCTTCGCCTACAGCCATTATCACGAGGACGGCCACTGCGGTCTGGTCGCCGAGGAAGCCGTCTCGCTCGACCTGCCGGACGTATCGTCGACCTTCGCGGACCTGGCGCTGTTCTGGACCAAGTTCGCGGACATGAATGCCTATTGCGACCGGCTCGACCAGCTCATCGAGCGGCTCGGCGTCAAAACCATCGCGCCGACCCACGGCTTGCCGATCACCGACGTCAAGACCACGGTGCCCAAGGTGCAGCAGGGCCTCAAGGCCGCCGCGCTCACTCCGGAATCCGGGACGAACGAGAAAGTAACGCCGGCGGCCTGAACCGCCGGCGCTAATTTCTCCGTCGAAAGCCGCTATTTGTTGGTCGCGATATTGTTGGCGCGGATCACATCGCCCCAAAGCTTGATTTCGTTCTTGAGCAAGGTTTGCGCGGCCTCCGGCGTTTCCTCGTCCGCCGCGAACTCATCCATGCCGCCGTCGCTGAAGGTCTTTTTGACCTTGGGATCGGCGAGCGCCGTGCGCAGCGCGCTGTTCAGCTTGTCGATGATCGGGCGCGGCGTTTTGGCCGGCGCGAGCAGCATGTGCCAGAAATCGATATCGAGCTTCTTGTAGCCGAGTTCGCCCAGGGTCGGCAGGTCCGGCAAACCGGCGAACCGCTTCCTGCCGATGATGGCGTAAGCCTTGAGCTTGCCGGACTTGACCAGGGGGCCCGGCTACGATTGCCGATTGCGACGACAAATCCACCTGGCCCGCCAGCAGATCGATCAGCGCCGGACCGGCGCCGCGATAGGGCACCTGGATCGCCTTCATGCCGAGTTCCTGCGCGACCAGTACGGCAGCCAAATGGCTGTAGGAGCCCACGCCGGCGTGTCCGATTCTGACGGTGTGGCCGGACGTCTTGATCCAGTTCAGCAGTTCCTTGAAATTATTGGGTGGCAGCGACGCCGGAGCCGCCAGCGTCGAAGCGGCGGTGTTGATCAGCCCGATGCCGGCAAAATCCTTTGCCGCATCGAAGTTCAGATCATGATAGAGCGACATTCCGGCCGCGAGCGCCACCTGGTGGATCAGGATCGTATAGCCGTCCGGTTCGGCCCGGGCCGCGCGCGCGGCGGCGATCATGCCGCCGGCACCGCCGACGTTTTCAATCACGATCGTCTGCCCGAGCGCTTTCTGCAGCGGATCCTGCATAATGCGCGCGATGGCGTCGGTCGCGCCGCCGGGCGGATAAGGCACCAGCAGCGTGATGCTGTGGCTCGGATAAGTCTGCGCCGAAGCTGCGCCTGCTGCCAAAAGACATGCGGCGACAAACACAGCCGCGAGCGTACGTGCAAAACTCATGTTCCCTCCCCAGGAGCCGCCTGTCGTTTTTATTTTGCGGCGGCCGTTTGAATTATAAGCCGGCTTTTGGTCTCGCCTATTTCTTGGCGAGTGATCAAATTCTATGGCACCTCGTGGCATGGTTGAAAGAGGGATTCGCGACCCCGCATCGCAGCATTTCAACAGCCTCCAGGGCCCTATTCCTCGATCTGCGGCTCCTGCAGCGGCGGGTGTTCGTCGTCGACGAACACTTCCTGGCTGCGCACGCTATGGCGCGCGAACAGCGGCATCGCCACCGAGACGAGCAGAATGCGCGTCAGATGGTGCGCGCCGACATAGACCGGGTCGAGGCTGAGCGCGAGCGCAAGCAGCATCATGGCATCGACCGAGCCGGGCGCGAAAGCGATTATCACCTCGGCCAGAGGCACCGAAACCAGGCTGATGAGGACGACGGCGAAAACCGCCGCGATCGCAACCGCCACGGCAAACGAGCCGAAGGCCGCCGCGATATAGCGCATCAGCAGCCGGAACGGCGTATTGGCAAAGCGCGAGCCGGTGACGGCGCCGAGCGCAATCTGCGCCGCGTTGACAACCCACCACGGCATGACCGCGTGGATCAGGCCGCTGCCATGCCATATCGCCGATGTCATCATCGCGCCGAACAAGAGACCGCCGGGGAAGCGCACATAGTGCGCGAGCGCCGCGACCGCGCCCGACGTGCCGATCAGCAGCGCCAGCTCGCCAAGCTGCGAGGCGACGAACGGTCCGCCGACGCTCGAGCGCGCGCCGCTATGCACCAGCCCGAGAAGCGCGAGACCCGCAGGCAGGCCGACCGCGACGATGACGACGCGCATGGTCTGCACGATGGCGATGGCGCGGATGTCGGCCCCCACTTCGGCGGCGAGCGCGATCACCTGCGACATGCCGCCCGGCGACGCGGCCAGATAGGCCGACATGCGGTCCCAGCCGTGCACCTTCTGCAGATAATAGGCTCCGGCCACCGCAACGAAGGCCATCGCCACAATCAGCACGACGATGCTGAGCGGGTAGTTCGCCATGCCCCGCAACGTCGCCGGCGTCACCACCGCGCCGAGCGAAATGCCGATGAACACGAAAATGGTGCGCATCAGCCAGGTCGGCATCAGCATCGGCCGCCCAGCGAGCGAGAAGCCGGCGACCGCCAGGATCGAGCCGGACAGCCAGCCCGCCGGCATGCCGAGCATACCGAGCCCGATGCCGCCCGCCGCGGCCACGGCGAGGGTTTCGGCGACGCGGCCAAAGGCAACCGCTGGAGAGATGGCTTGCGAGGCGGGCAACGAACGGCAACTTTCCTCAAGGCACGCCACGAAGGCGCCGCCTCGTCAGCCATCAATGCCGTCTGCGCACCTTGCCGTCAAATGCCGGCAGGCAGCGGCTTCAAGCGACCATCCCGGACGCCATCTCCGGCGCGTGGCCGTTACCGTTCCGTTGCCGCTGCGGCTCAACACGATGCGCACCAGATCGGCGGCGTTGCGGGCGCCGAGCTTCTCCATGATGCGGGCGCGGTGCACCTCGATGGTGCGCGGCGAGATGCCGAGATGGCGGCCGGCTTCCTTGTTGGAAGCGCCGGCGGCGATCTGCGCCAGCACCTCACGCTCGCGCGGCGTCAGCAGCGACTTGCCGGAGAACTCGTAGATCACCCCGTCCCGCTCGCCACCACGCTTGGCGTAGATGTCGATGGCGATGCCGACGCGGGCGACGATGGTCTTGGCCTCGAACGGCTTGACCATGTAATCGAAGGCGCCGGCCTTCACCGCCTCGACCGCGTTGGCGACATCGCCGTCGCCCGAGATGATGAAAATCGGCGCCGCGAAATGCTGGGCGTCGATGTCCCGGAGCACGGTGAGCCCCGACTTGTCCGGCAGGTTCAAGTCGAGCAGCACGGCGGCTGGCAAGCGGCCGCGCGCGGCATCGATGAAGCCTTGGCCGTCGGCAAACACTCCGACGCGGTAGCCGGCAAGCGTGAACACGACCGACAGCGCTTCGCGCATCGCCTCGTCGTCGTCGACCACGTAGAGATCACGTGTTGGCACGATCTGTTGCGGCATCGTTCTCTTCCCCCTTACCGAGGCCGCATCGCGCCGCCTCGCGATCCGTAGTTTGCATTAGAAAATGCTGGAATCGAGTTAAAAATGTTAGGTATTTCAATGCCTTAATGGTATAGCAGTGTAGCGTATCGCTACTCCGGTGCGGCGCCGCCGGCTTGATCCGCAAAAAAATTTACAGAGCGGCCCGGCCAAGGCGGCGGCTGGCGAATCAACCGGTGCCTGCGCGGCAGGCTTTCGCGTCATTTCTGTTTTACCGGCGTAGCGGGTAAAATCTTGGCCTTGCCGGAACTTAGGCAATTTTTGGAACGTACCGGACGCCTTCAATGCTGCAAGGCTGGATCGTTATCGCGGTCGCGCTGGGCTACATCGGACTGTTGTTCCTGGTGGCGAGCTATGGCGACCGCGTCCGCGGCCTGCGGCGTGTCGGCCGCACGCGGCTGCTGATCTACCCGCTGTCGCTCGCGATCTACTGCACGTCCTGGACGTTCTTCGGCTCGGTCGGGCTTGCCTCGCGCACCGGCTACGAGTTCCTCACCATCTATATCGGCCCGGTGATCATGCTCGGCCTGTTCTCGCCGCTGATCGCGCGCATCGTGCGGCTGGCGAAAGAGCAGAACATCACCTCGATCGCCGACTTCATCGCCGCCCGCTACGGCAAGGGTCAGGCGGTCGCGGCGATCGTCGCGCTGATCGCCATCATCGGCAGCATCCCCTACATCGCGCTGCAGCTCAAAGCGGTGTCGTCGTCGCTGGAGACGATCCTCGCGCAAATCTCGGTCGGCCACGCCGTCTCCGCCCATGCCGCAGCCGAGCCGCTGCTCGGCGACCTCGCGCTGTTCGTGGCGCTGTCGATGGCGACCTTCGCCGTGCTGTTCGGCACCCGCCACGTCGACGCCACCGAACACCAGGACGGCTTGATGCTGGCGATCGCCACCGAATCAATCGTCAAGCTGGTCGCCTTCCTCGCGGTCGGCATCTTCATCACCTTCGTGATGTTCCATGGGCCGGGGGCGCTGTTCGGCGCGGCGATGCGCAACCCCGACGCCGCCAATATCTTCACCCGCGAGCCCAGCATCGAGACGCTGGTGGCGACGACGCTGCTGTCGTTCTTCGCCATCATCCTGCTGCCGCGCCAGTTCCACGTCACCGTGGTGGAGAACAACAACGAGAAGGAGATCAAGCGCGCCTCCTGGCTGTTTCCGCTCTATCTCGTGCTCATCAACCTGTTCGTGGTGCCGATCGCGATCGCCGGCCTGTTGACCTTCGAGCCCGGCGCCGTCGACAGCGACATGTACGTGCTGGCTCTGCCGCTGCAGAACGGCTCCAACCTGATGGCGATTGCCGCCTTCGTCGGCGGCCTGTCGGCAGCGACCGCGATGGTGATCGTAGAATCGGTTGCGCTCGCCATCATGGTATCGAACGACATCGTCATGCCGCTGGTGCTGCAGCGGCGCGAGGACTTCGTCAGCGGCGACAAGAACATCGGCTCGTTGCTGCTCGGCACGCGCCGGATCGCCATCTTCGGCATCATCCTGCTCGCCTATTTCTATTACCGTTCGGCCGGCGACGCGCAGCTTGCCTCGATCGGCCTGTTGTCGTTTGCCGCGATCGCGCAGCTTGCGCCGGCGTTCTTCGGCGGGCTGATCTGGCGGCGCGGCACCGCCGCCGGCGCCATCGCCGGCATGAGCAGCGGCATCGTCATCTGGGCCTATACGCTGCTGCTGCCGAGCTTTGCCGATGTCGGCATCGTCAGCCAGCACATTCTCGCCGACGGCCCCTGGCACATCGCCGCGCTGCGACCGCAGGCCCTGTTCGGCCTCGACATGCCGCCGCTGGTGCACGGCGTGGTCTGGAGCCTGCTCATCAACATTATCGCTTATGTCGGCATTTCGCTGCGCCGCGCGCCGTCGCCGATCGAGCGGCTGCAGGCCGACCTTTTCGTGCCGTCCGACCTCGCCCCGATCGCGCCGAGCTTCCGGCTATGGCGCTCGTCGGTGACGGTCGAGGAACTGAGCACGACCATTGCCCGCTATCTCGGCGTCGAGCGCACGCGCGCGGCGTTCGAGACCTTCGCCGTTACCCACCGCGTCAGCCTCGATGCGCAGGACGAAGCCGATTTCCGCCTGGTGCGCCACGCCGAGCACATGCTCGCTTCCGCAATCGGCACCGCGTCGTCGCGGCTGGTGCTGTCACTTCTGCTGCGCAAGCGCACGGTGTCGACCAAGGCGGCGCTCAAGCTGCTCGACGACGCCAACACCGCGATCCAGTACAACCGCGTCATTCTGCAGACCGCGCTCGACCACGTGCGGCAGGGCATCGCCGTATTCGACAAGGATTTGCAGCTCATCTGCTCGAACCGGCAGTTCGGCGAGATTCTCGATCTGCCGCCGAGCCTGACCATGGTCGGCATCCGCCTTGCCGACATCCTGCGTTTCAACGCCGGCCGCGGCGGCACCGAGCCCGAACGCGTCCAGGCCTTCGTCGCAGAACAGATCGCGCTCTACGTCTCCGGCACCGAGCCGTTCCTGCAACGCTCCGCCGAGCCCGGCCTCGTCATCGAGGTGCGTGCCAACCGCATGCCGGACGGCGGCTTCGTCACCACCTTCACCGACATCACCGCGAGCGTGGAGTCCGCCGAAGCGCTGGAGCGCGCCAACGAGACGCTGGAACGGCGCGTGCAGGAGCGCACCGAAGAGCTGACGCTGCTCAATGCCGCGCTCGCCCGCGCCAAGGGCGAAGCCGATGCCGCCAACATCTCCAAGACCAAATTTCTCGCCGCCGCGAGCCACGATATCCTGCAGCCGCTCAACGCGGCGCGGCTCTACGTCACCAGCCTGATCGAGCGGCAGAGCGGCCGCGAGGACGCGCGCCTCGCCGAGAATATCGACGCCTCGCTCGAGGCGGTGGAGGAAATTTTCGCCGCGCTGCTCGACATGTCGCGGCTCGACACCGGCGCGCTGCGCCCCGAATTCGCGAGCTTCCGCATCGACGAGATGATGCATCAGATCGAGCTCGAATTCGCCCCGCTCGCGGCCGCGCGTGGTCTCGAACTCACCTTCATGCCTTGCTCGACCGTGGTGCGCTCCGACCGGCGGCTGTTGCGGCGGCTGATCCAGAACCTCGTCTCCAATGCCGTCAAATACACGCCGTCCGGCCGCGTGCTGGTCGGCTGCCGCCGCTGCGGCGACAACTTGCGCGTCGACGTCTATGATACCGGCATCGGCATTCCGGAATCCAAGCAGCGCGACATTTTCATCGAGTTTCACCGGCTCGATTCGGGCGCCAGAATTGCGCGCGGCCTCGGCCTCGGCCTGTCGATCGTCGAGCGCGTGGCACGCGTCCTCGCTGCCACCGTCGAGGTCGAACTCGGCAGTCGGCAGCGGCTCGCATTTCTCCGTGCTGGTGCCGCGCTCGAGCGCGGCGCCGATCGAACTACCGCAGCGCGACGACCGCGGCGTCGATCCAGGACAGCTCGCCGGCACCTGCGGCGCTGTGCATCGACAACGAGCCGGCGGTGCTCGACGGCATGGAGACGCTGCTGCGCGGCTGGGGCTGCGAGGTGATCAAGGCGCCGGACCTTAAGCTTGCGCTTTCGGCACTCGCCGGCAGCCCCGCTATGCCGAACGGCCTCCTGGTCGACTACCACCTCGACGAGGGCAACGGCATCGAGGCGATTGTCGAATTGCGCCGGCGCCTCGGCAGCGACCTGCCGGCGATCCTGATCACCGCCGACCGCTCGCCGGCGGTGCGCGAACAGGCGCGCGCCCACGGCATCCAGGTGCTGAACAAGCCGCTCAAGCCGGCGGCGCTGCGCGCGATGCTGGCGCAGTGGCGCGTGCTGCGCGTCGCGGCGGCGGAGTGCTGTCGTCCGGCCGAGCGCAGCGAGGGCCGGGATACTCCGCAGCATTTCTATGGCACGGCTACGGCCCTTCGCGGACGCCATCCCCCGCGCGCCTCTGCGGCCAGCCACCGGCCTCGATCTTGGCGGCGGCGATCACGGCCTGCGTGCGGCTCTCGACGCCGAGCTTCTGCAAAATGGCGGAGACGTGCGCCTTCACGGTCGCCTCGGAGACGCCGAGCTGATAGGCGATCTGCTTGTTGAGCAGCCCCTCCGACAGCATCATCAGCACGCGCACCTGCTGCGGCGTCAACGTCGCCATGCGCGCCATCAACTCGGTGGTCTCGGTATCGGCGCCGACGCGCAAGTCGACGTCCGGCGGCGTCCACACGCCGCCTTGCAGAATGCGCGCGACGGCGTTGCGCATCGCCTCGACGCCCAGCGTCTTCGGGATGAAGCCGGAAGCACCGAACTCCATGCATCGGCGGATGACGGTGGGATCGTCGTTGGCCGACACCACCACGACCGGCACGCTCGGATATTGCGCGCGCAGATACATCAGCCCGGAGAAGCCGCGCATGCCGGGCATCGCGAGATCGAGGCAGATCAGATCGAAGTCGGCGCCGCGCTCGAGCAGCTCGGCGACCTCGTCGAAGGAGCCGGCTTCCGTGATCGTGCTCCTGTTCAGCAGCAGGCCGGACACCGCTTCGCGCATGGCGCCGCGGAACAGCGGATGATCGTCGGCAATCAGCAGCCGATAATGCGAGCCTTCATTCAAGCCAATCAGCCTTTCACGAGCCCGGACCCGGGTACTCATATCATGACGCGGCGGGCCAAGTGCAATGCATGAAAGCATCATGCGCCCACGCGCCGAGACCTCGCAAGCGCCGGCCAGCACCGCAAAAAACCTTGATTTTCATGGCGTTTTCCGCGCCGAGCCGATGAACTGCAAAACCACCTCGCGGCTATGCGGCCGGCGCCGGTGCTCGATGAGATAGATGCCCTGCCAGGTGCCGAGCGCCGGCTTGCCGGCGTCGACCGGAATGTCGAGCGAGACGCCGGTGAGCATCGTCTTGACATGCGCCGGCATGTCGTCGGGGCCCTCGACGTCGTGGACCCACGGCGCGCTCTCAGGCGCCAGGCGGTCGAGCGCGGCGGCAAGATCGGTCTGCACGTCGGGGTCGGCGTTCTCCTGGATGGTGAGCGAGGCCGAGGTGTGGCGCAGGAAGACGAACAGCACGCCGTCGCCGGCGCCGCTCTGCGCGAGAAAATCGCGAACCTCGACGGTGATATCGATGAAGCCCGCGCCCGCGCGTCTCCACGTTCAACGTGGCGCCGGCGATGACTTGCGGCGTCGAGCGGGTGATGGCGGACAGGCGGCCGGGCACGGCATTCGGGCGATGCGGGGGCGGTTCAGCCTTTCCGCATCAAGTCCTTCTGGAAATTGACCAGCATGTCGACCAGCCGCTGCCAGGCATTCTCCAGCGCGACGCGCGCGCGTTGCACGTCCTCGCGCAAGCGCACGGCATCGTCAGGCTTCTGCGGTGGCGCTGCCGGCGGCGGCGGCGGCGGCGACAATTCGGCGGGCGGCCGCGGCGGCGGCGGTGGTTCGCGCAACGCGGCCAGTTGCTGCGTGAGGCTCGCGACATCGTCCTGCAGGCGGCCGATTTCTTTCTCAAGCGCGGCGCGATCCTCGGCAGCCAACTCGCAGGTCCAGCCCAGGATGCGCGCGCTGCAGAAGGCGACCTCGCCGGTCTCGCTATCGAAGCGGAGGAAGCCGCCATTGGCCGGAGTGAGGCTGAAGCGCCCGAACGGTGGCGGCGGCTGAGCCTCGACCGGGGGCGTATCTTGCTCCGCGGGCACGGTCTGCGGAGCGGCGATCTGGGGTGGACCGCTCAGCGCGGGTGGCGGAGGCGGCATGCTTTCGGCGCCCGGCGGCAGCGTGCCGGCATCGCCCGACTGCGCCGGCGACGAGAGCGGCGCACAGACGATCACGACGGCAGCGGCAAGCGGCGCGATACGCATGGGCCTCACCTCCGGCATTTGGTCGAACCTAACACCGTCATCCCGGCTGCTGAACGGCGGCGGCCTCAAGGCTGTTGATGACGTGCCGCAGTGCACTCAGGTACCGAAAAACAGTCGACGATTTTCAGCGTTTAGCACGCAATTTCAATGCCTTATCGGCAATCGCCCGTTTCTTGACTCAAGGGGACCCCCTCAGTAAGGTCCGCGCGCTTTTAGGGCGGCGGGACGTGCGCGGCGGCCTTTCATCGGCGAGTCGAAAGCATGGCTGACGACACGCGGGGCAAAGGCGATCGCAACGACCCACCGGACGACGAGGCCGCGCTCTCCGCAAGGCTCAAGCGTCTCGGCGAACGGCTCGACAGTGCGAGCCGGCCATCCGAAAACAGTGGTCCGCGTCCGGCCGCAGACGTTTCGGGGTTCGCCCGCGGTTTCCGGCTTTCGACCGAGTTGGTCGCCGGCGTTCTTGTCGGCGCGCTGATCGGCTGGCTGCTGGACCGCTGGCTCGGCACAACGCCGTGGGGACTGATCGTGTTCCTGCTGCTTGGCTTTGCCGCCGGAGTATTGAACGTGATGCGCGCGGCCGGCGTGGTCCGCGAACGAAACTTGAGTGACTAGATGATTCTCGCAGTCGACCCGATCCACCAATTCCGCATCGTCAACCTGTTTCCGATCGCGCATGTCGGCAACAGCGAGATATCCTTCACCAATTCGGCACTCTTGATGCTGATCGCCGTGTTCGGGCTGACCGCCTTCCTGGTCGTCGCCACGGCGAAAAAGAGCCTGGTGCCATCGCGCCTGCAATCGGCCGCGGAACTGACCTACGAATTCGTCGCCTCCACCATCCGCGGCACCGCCGGCACCGAGGGCATGAAGTTCTTCCCCTTCGTGTTCACGATTTTCATGTTCGTGCTGACGCTGAACATGCTCGGGCTGATCCCCTACTCGTTCACCGTGACGAGCCACATCATCATCACCGCGGCGCTGGCGCTCACCGTGTTCTTCACCGTGCTGGTCTACGGCCTGATGCGCCACGGCTTCCACTTCTTCAATCTGTTCGTGCCGAAGGGCGTGCCGATCTACATCCTGCCGCTGATCGTGGCGATCGAGATCCTGTCCTTCGTGTCGCGGCCGATCTCGCACAGCGTGCGATTGTTCGCCAACATGCTCGCCGGCCACATCACGCTGCAGGTGTTCGCCGGCTTCATCATCCTGCTCGGCAGCGCGCTCGGCGCCATCGGCTGGCTCGGCGGCATCCTGCCCTTCGCCATGATCGTCATCCTGTTCGCGCTGGAGACGCTGGTCGCCTTCCTGCAGGCCTACGTCTTCGCCATTCTCACCTGCATCTATCTCAACGATGCGATTCACCCGGGTCACTAAGGCCCGACCGGACAAGCAAGAGGAGTTTGTTATGGATCCAGTGGCAGCGAAATACATCGGCGCGGGCATCGCGGCGATCGGCATGGGCGGCGCCGGCGTCGGCGTCGGCATCATCTTCGGCAATTACCTTGCCGCGGCCATCCGCAATCCTTCGGCCGCGCAGGGCCAGTTCGGCAACCTGATCTTCGGCTTCGCCATCACCGAAGCGCTCGGCATCTTCTCGCTGCTGATCGCGCTCTTGCTGCTGTTCGCGCTCTAACAGGCGCCGAGCCGAACGATGGCTGAACCGGCCCATACCACCAGCACCGAGCACGTGCCGAAGGGCGAGGAGCACGGCAACTTTCCGCCGTTCGACGCGCACAGCTTCGCCTCGCAGCTCACCTGGCTGGTGATCGCCTTCGTCCTGCTGTACGCGCTGATGGCGAAGCTCGCGCTGCCGCGCGTCGCCGCCATCATCGACAGCCGGCAGAAGAAGATCGAAGGCGACATCGCCGAGGCCGGTCAGCTCAAGACGCAGTCCGAGGAGGCGCTGGCGGCCTACGAGAAGGCGCTGGCCGACGCCCGCGGCCGCGCGCAGACAATCGCCAACGAGACGCGCGACAAGCAGGCGGCGCTAGCCGCGGCAAGCCGCAAGGCGCTCGAGGATCAGCTCAACGCCAAGCTCGCGGAAGCGGAAAAGACCATCGCCGCCACCAAGCAGGCGGCCATGCTCAATGTGCGCGGCATCGCCGAAGACGCCGCCCGCGCCATCGTCGAGCGGCTGACCGGCGCTGCGCCGAACGACAAGGCGGTCGCCGACGCGGTCGCCGCCGTGCTGAAAGGCTGACGCGATGGAGCTGTTCTTCGACGCCGAAGTCTGGGTGACGATCGCCTTCATCCTCTTTGTCGGCGGCATGGCCTATATCGGCGTGCCCAAGATGATCGCCAAGTCGCTCGACGAGCGCGGCGCCCGCATCAAGGCCGAGCTCGACGAGGCCAGGCGCCTCAGGGACGAGGCCGCGGCGCTGCTTGCCGACTACAAGCGCAAGCGCGGCGAGGCCGAGGGCGAGGCGCAGCAGATCGTCGCCGGCGCCAAGGCCGAAGCCGAACGGCTTGCCATCGAGGCCAAGGCCAAGGTCGAGGATTTCGTCGCCCGCCGTACCCAGATCGCCGAAACCAAGATCGCGCAGGCCGAGGCGCAGGCGCTCGCCGACGTGCGCGCCGCCGCTGCCGAGGCTGCCGTTGCCGCCGCCGAGAAAATTCTGGCCGAGGAAGCCAAGGGCAAGCTCGCCGCCGAGTTGATCGCCAAAGGCATCGACGACGTCCGCAAAAAGCTGAACTAGCAGAGTCGCTTAGCGGCCAAGCCGCCGCGCGGCTGCGTCGCTTTGTCCCCACAATTAGCCCAGGGGCCGTGTGCACAAGTTGCACCGCACGGCGCGCCATCCTTGCCTCGCCTCGAAGCGCCACTATGCTTTCGCGGTACTGATTCGTTTGTGTTCATAAGTATTTGGCCGGGGGGCCGAGAACCTGATCGGGGAACCCGTTGGTCATCTTCGACTGCAACGGCGTGCTGGTCGACAGCGAGCAGTTGGCCACCGCGATTGTGTCCCAGGAGTTTCAACGCGCCGGCTTTGCGCTGACCGCGGATATTGTCGCGCGCTATTTCACCGGCCGCCGCCCGGCCGACATGTTCGCCGAAGTCGAAACCGCCGCGCGGCGCAAGTTGCCGGATAATTTCGCCACCGCCGTCAACGCCGCGGTCCTCAAGCGCTTCCGCGCCGAGCTGCGCTCGACCAAGCACATCGCCTATGCGCTGTCGTGGTTGCGCGGGCCGAAATGCGTCGCCTCATCGTCGAGCCTCGACCGCATCCGCGTCAGCCTCGAGACCACCGACCTTATCCGCTACTTCGAACCGTACCTGTTTTCCGGCAACGACGTGACCAACGGCAAGCCGGCGCCCGACCTGTTCCTGCATGCCGCCAGCAAGATGGGCGTGCCGCCGAGCGATTGCATCGTGGTCGAGGATTCGCCGGTCGGCGTCGGCGCCGGAGTGGCCGCGGGCATGACGGTGATCGGCTTCGTCGGCGGCAGCCACGCCGGGCCGCAGCTCGGGCATCACCTGCGCGCGGCCGGCGCCCACGCCGTGATCACCGATATGCGCGCGCTGAAAAGCACGATCATCGACCTGCGCGGCTGGTAGTCGCGCTTGCCCCGGACGCGGCGCAGCACGTCAGTGCTGCGCCGCAGATCCGGGGCCTTTCCAAACTCCGAATTTGCGAAGGTCCCGGTTCTGCAGCGCACCGCCATAGCGCGTCAAAGACGCGCGTAAACGCGCTCATGGCGCTGCGCTGCGCCCGGGACACGGGGAGGCTCACCCCGCTGGCTTGGCGGCAGGTTTCCTGGCGACCGGCTTGCGCTTGACCGGCGGCGGTTTCTTCGGCGGCGGCGCACCGTTCGGATCAAAGCCGATATAGACCACGTAATTGTCGATCAGGCCGACCGGCTGCGGCAGCGGAAACGCAAGCTCGGGCTCGACGTGGGTGAAGGTGACGCGGTCGACCGCGGCGGTCACCGTCACCGGAATCTGCGCCAGCTTGGAGACGATGGTCTTCGGGTTCGGCCCCTCCTGCACCACGGCAAAGCGCAGCGGCACGACGATATCGCCCGGGCCGCCGGCCGGGCCGGTGATGACGCGGCCCTCGATGCCGACCTTCATGGTCATGGTGCCGGCACTGACATGGCATTCGCGCGCGGTGCGCACGATCGAGCCCTGGTAGCGCAAGTCCATCGCCGACGGCGGCTCGTCGCCGGCCGGCTTGGCGCCGATCATCAGGGTCGCGGCGCCGGTGCGGATTTGCACATCCGGACAATCGACGTCGGTGTCGATTTGCGCGTCGGGATTGGCGGCATCGCCGGTTGTCGTCGCCTTCGACGACGAGCTGAATAGATCGAGCGGCGACGCCTTGAACATGTCGCTGGTGGCGCCGCAGCCGCCGAGCGCGAGCGCCACCGCAAGACACGCGGCCGCGCCGATCACTAGCCGGCCCTGGCGGCCGTTCGTCTCCCCACTCATTTTCTCGCTCGCGTTTCTTGCCCGGATCCGATTGCCCTTATAGCAAGCCCAGCGTGGCAGCCCCAAGGCAAGAGATTTTTCGATTAGGCATGATCTGGTCCGAAACCCGGTATCCACTTTTCGGGATCATACGCTGGGTCAGGAATTCTTCAGCCGGCCATAGAGCAGGTGGTCCTGCCAGACGCCGTTGATGCAGAGATATTCACGGGCGTAACCCTCGCGAGTGAAGCCGGTCTTTTCCAGGAGCCGGACCGAGGCGGTATTGCCCGGAATACAGGCCGCCTCGAGGCGGTGCAGCCTGAGCGTGTCGAAACAGAACGGGACCAGCGCCTGCACGGCCGCAGTCATGTAGCCTTGTCGTGCGAACGGCGCACCGACCCAGTAGCCGACGGAGCCCGCCTGCGCCACGCCGCGGCGGACATTGGCGAGCGTAACGCCGCCGACCAGAACTTGGTCGTCGCGGAAGATGAGAAAGGCATAGGCGAGATCGCTGCGCTGGTCCTCGGCGTAACGCTTGAGCCGGCGGCGGAAGGCGCTGCGCGTGAGGTCATCCGCCGGCCAGGTCGGCTCCCATGGCACCAGGAAGGCGCGGCTCTGCTCGCGCAAGGCCGCCCATTCGCCGTGATCGCTGCTTTGCGGCGCGCGCAGGTAGACGCCCTTGCCGGCGACGGCGGGCATCGTTTCGCTGAAGCTGACAGTGCGAAATATCGCCATCGGTGTCAGTGAGCCTGGCGGGCAAGACTTTCAGCGATTGCCGCGGTGCTTTCAAGGGTGTTGCCGGGGCCCAGCGCCGCGACCGCCGGCCGGCCGCGGCGGATCAGCGCAAGACCGGCCATGCGCGCGGAATCGACGGTCACGGCGTCGACCTTGGCGACGATTTCGTCAAGCGGGATCGGCCGGCCATGGGTGAACATCTGGCGCGCGATCTGGCTGACGCGGGCTTCCGAGCTTTCCAGCGCCATCAGCAGCCCGGCCTTCATCTGCGCCTTGGCGCGGCTGACCTCGGTTTCGTTGATGCCTTCGGTGGCGGCGGAGATCTCATCGATCACCACGCGCATCAGGTCCGGCGCATCGGCCTCGTCGGTGCCGGAGTAGAGGCCGAACAGCCCGGAGTCCGAATAGGGCATGTGGAAGGCGTGGATCGTGTAGCACAGGCCGCGCTTCTCCCGGACCTCCTGGAACAGCCGCGACGACATGCCGCCGCCGAGCACATTGGTGAACACCTGCAAATCGTAGAGCTGCTCGTGCTTGCTCGGCAGGCCCTCAAGCGCAAGCGCGATATGCACCTGCTCGAGATCGCGCGTCTCGACCCTGGTGCCGCCGCCGAAGCGCGCGGGTTCGGGCGCCGGCGCCGCCGGCCCGTTGAAGCTGGCAAATCGCTTTTCGACCTCGGCGACGATCGCCTGATGGTCGACCGCGCCGGCGGCGGCGACCAGCATGTCGGGGCCGCGATAGTTGCGCGCAAGGTAAACGCGCAGCTTGTCCGGATCGAACGAGCGCACCGTGTCCGGCGTGCCGAGGATCGAGCGGCCGACCGGTTGGTCGGGAAAGGCGACCGTGTGCAGGCGCTCGAACACGAGATCGTCGGGCGTGTCCTCGACGGCGCCGATCTCCTGCACGATGACGTTCTGCTCGCGCAGCAATTCGCCGGGGTCGAAGGCCGGCTCCGACAGGATGTCGGACAGCACGTCGAGCGCGAGCGGCACGTCGGCCTTGAGCACGCGGGAGAAATAGGCGGTCGACTCGATGCTGGTCGCGGCGTTGAGGTCGCCGCCGACCGCTTCGAGCGACTCGGCGATCTCGCGGGCGTTGCGCCGCTTGGTGCCCTTGAACGCCATATGTTCGAGCAGATGCGAGATGCCGTGCTCGTCCGGCTGCTCGTCGCGGCTGCCGGCGCCGACCCAGACGCCGAGCGAGGCGGATTCCAGATGCGGCATGCGGTCCGTCACGACCGACAGGCCCGATTTGAGTTTGGTGACTTCCACGCTCATGCCGCTGCTCCTTCACGCGCGGCACGCGAAGCCGACGCCACAAAACGCTCCACCGCCCCCTGCTCGGCCGGCAGCACGGTGACGCGCTCCGGCCGCTGCATCAGATCGGACAGCCAGTCCGGCAGCGCCGGCCGCGTGCCGCAGGCGGCCTCGACCGCGTCCGGGAACTTCGCCGGATGCGCGGTCGACAGCGCGATCATCGGCACCGCGGGGTCGCGCGTTTCCTTCTCCGCCACCGCCAAGGCAATTGCGGTGTGCGGATCGACGCAGTAACCGGCCTCGCGCATGGTGGCGCGCATGGTGGCGGCGCCCTCCTCTTCGCTGGCGCGGTCGGCGGTAAACAACGCGCGCATCGCCTTCAGCGCCGGCGAAGCGATGGCAAAGCGGCGCGATTGCGCCAGCGAGCCCATCAGCGCGCGGATCGCCTTGGCGTCGCGATGATAGGCATCGAACAACAGCCGCTCGAAATTCGACGACACCTGGATGTCCATCGACGGCGAGGTGGTCGGCACCACGTCCCTGATCTCGTAGGCGCCGGTGGCAAAGGCACGGGCAAGGATGTCGTTGACGTTGGTCGCCACCACCAGGCGATCGATCGGCAATCCCATGCGCTGCGCCACGTAGCCGGCGTAGACGTCGCCAAAATTTCCGGTCGGCACGGTGAACGCGAGCTTGCGATGCGGCGCGCCGAGCGCAACCGCGGCGGTGAAGTAATAGACGGCCTGCGCCACGATGCGCGCCCAATTGATGGAGTTGACGCCGGAGAGCCGCAGGCGGTCACGGAAGGCGTGGTGGTTGAACATCGCCTTCACCAACGCCTGGCAGTCGTCGAAGGTGCCCTCGATCGCCAGCGCATGCACGTTGCCGTCGGGCGCGGTGGTCATCATGCGCCGTTGCACCTCGGAGATGCGGCCGTGCGGGTAAGAGCACGACGAGGTCGACCTGGGCGCGGCCGCGGAAGGCTTCGACCGCGGCGCCGCCGGTGTCGCCCGATGTGGCGACGACGATGGTCGTGCGCTCGGAGCGTTTGTGCAGCACGTGATCCATCAGCCGGGCGACGAGCTGCATCGCCAGATCCTTGAAGGCGAGCGTCGGCCCGTGGAACAGCTCGAGCACGAACAGGCTGTTGCCGAGTTGCACCAGCGGCGCGGTCGCCGGATGGCGGAAGGTGCCGTAGGCCTCCTGCGCCGCGCGGGCGAGATCGGCCTCGGGGATCGCATCGCCGACGAAGGGCCGGATCACCTCGAGCGCGACCTCGGCATAAGGCCGTCCGGCAAAGCCGGCGATGGTCTCGGCGTCGAGCGCGGGCCAGCTCTCGGGCACGTAAAGGCCGCCGTCGCGCGCCAAGCCCGCGAGCATCACCTCGACAAAATCGAGCGAGGGGGCTTCCCCCGCGTTGAGACATAACGCATTGATTTGACTAGGTTTTAAGTTTGGCTCGCGCCGCTTGGGGCACAGTAGCCGCGCGCGGAGGCTTGCACAAGAAAGGCCGCCGGCGGCCTTGGTTAAATAACGAGGCCGCCGCCGTCGATATAGACGATCGAGCCGGTGGCAAAGCCGTTGAGCATGAAAGCGAGAATCTGCCGCGCCACGTCTTCGCCGAGGCCGACGCGTTTCACCGGCAGCG
This sequence comes from uncultured Alphaproteobacteria bacterium, assembly GCA_963822035.1. Taxonomy (GTDB): domain Bacteria; phylum Pseudomonadota; class Alphaproteobacteria; order Rhizobiales; family Xanthobacteraceae; genus Pseudolabrys. The sequence goes on from CAWGGC010000001.1 coordinate 59,602, forward strand.
CCGCCGCCGTCTTCTCCAGCATCTCGCGGCGCGCCGCCTCGGGCATCGCGGCGCGGATCGGCGTGTCGATCAGCCCGGGCGAAACGCAGTTGACGCGCACCGGCGCCAGTTCGAGCGCCAGCGCCCGTGCCAGCAACTCCAGCGCGCCGTTGGCCGAGGAGACGATCGCCGAATTCATGCGCGGGCGGATGCTGAGGAAACCGGAGACCAGCGTCAGCGAGCCGCCTGCCTTGAACTCGGCGGCGCGCGCGACGCGCCAGGCGCCCCAGAACTTGCCCTCCATGGTGGCGCGCACGTCATCCATCGACACGGTCTTGATCGGCCCGGTACGCAACTGCGCCGCGGTGACGATAACGTGGTCGACCGCGCCGGTGGCGCCAAACAGGTTCGCGACGCTGTCGTCATTGGTGACGTCGCAGACGATCGCCCTGGCGCCGAGCTTGTCGGCCGCGGCCTTCAAGCGCTCGGGGTTGTGCGAGGCGACGACGACATCGGCGCCTTCGGCCTTGGCGAATTCGGCGGTCGAATAACCGATGCCGGAGGAGCCGCCGACGACGACAACGGTTTTGCCCTTGAGCTGCATGACGTGCACTAAATCATGCCAGCCGAACGCCGACAAATCTTTTGCGTTTCACAGGGAGAAACGTCAGCGCGCGTTGATGCGCCGCGCGAGCCAGACGATGTAGACGCCGGCAAGACCGAGCGCGAGGCCGAACCAGGTGAGCGCGTATTGCAGATGATCGTCGGGCAGCGCCACTGCGAGCTTGCCGGGCTTGGGCAAGCCGCCTGGCGGCACCGGCGACTCCTGCTCGATGTAGAACGGCGCGGCGTGCGACCACTTTTGCGCCTTGGCCATGGAGGCCGGATCGCGCGCGTACCAGACATTGTTCTGCGGATCGTCGGCCGGCGTGAACAGGCCGGGCGTTTCCGGCCAGCGCATCACGCCGACGATGTCGACCGCCGCCGGCGGCGCGCTGGTTGCCGCGTCCTTGCGGTCGAGCGGCACGAAGCCGCGGTCGACGATGACCAGGCTGCCGCCGGCAAGCCGCGCCGGCGCGAACACCCAATAGCCGGGCCCTTGCACGTCGGGGCGGAAGGCGGAGCCGGCGGTGTAGACCAGCGCCTCCTGCCCGGCGGAGAATTCGGCGGCGAAGGTGACGCGGCGATATTCGTCGCCGGCTTGCGGCGAGGTCGGCCCAGCTGTCGCGCGGCGGCAGATCCTCGCGGCGCCTGCGTCAACCGCGCCGTGCAGCGTGGCGATGAGGTTTTCCTTCCAGACCTTGCGGTCGAGCTGCCAGACGCCGAGGCCGATGAGGATGGCGATGCCGACGATGGCAAAGACGGTCGGCTCGATGACGCCGCCGCGTCGCGTCTGCGACGGCGCGCGTCGCTCACGTCTCACCGCGTGTTCGAGCCGGCCTTCCTGCGCCTTGTGATGATATTGCAGCGCGATCAGCAGGCCCTTGATCGGCCGCAGCGGCCCGAGCGTCACGATGCAGGATCAGCGGCAGCCACAGCGCCGCATGCACCCAATAAGGCGGCTGATAGAGGACTTCGATGATCAGCGCGGCAAACACGACGATGGCGCCGCCGATCAGGATGACGAACACCGCCGGGCCGTCGCCGGCATCGGCGAAGCCGTAATCGAGCCCGCAGCTGCTCGCAAGCGCGGGCGCAGGCCGAGAAAACCCTGGAACAGCTGGCCCTTGCCGCAGCGCGGACAGCGCCCGCGCAAGCCGCGGGCGATCGGCAGCGCGTTGGTCGGATCATGATCTCATGTCCTTCACGAAAGCAAAAGGGCGGCGCGCATGACGCCGCCCCCTTGCGCAAAGTGCCGGCTCGCGCAGCTCGTCACTCCGGATGCGGCATCCCCGACGCCCCACACATATATGCAGGCGAACAGGAACAGCCACACCACGTCGACGAAGTGCCAGTACCAGGCGGCGAATTCGAAGCCGAGATGCTGGGTCGGGCGTGAATTGGCCGTTCATGCGCGCGGACCAGGCAGACGATCAGGAAGATCGAGCCGATGATGACATGGGCGCCGTGGAAGCCGGTCGCCATGAAGAAGGTCGCGCCGTAGATGTTGCCGCTGTAGTGGAAGGCGGCGTGCGAATATTCGTAGGCCTGCACGCAGGTGAAGGTGAGGCCGAGCAGGATGGTGAGCGGCAGGCCCCATTTCAGCCCCTGCGCGGTCGTTCTCGAGCAGCGCGTGGTGCGCCCAGGTCACCGTGGTGCCCGAGGTGAGCAGGATCAGCGTGTTGAGCAGCGGCAGGTGCCAGGGATCGAAGGTCTCGATGCCCTTGGGCGGCCAGACGCCGCCGGTGACGGCCATGCGGCCGACTTCGATGCGCTCGTCGGGGAACAGCGCGGTGTTGAAATAGGCCCAGAACCAGGCGACGAAGAACATCACCTCGGAGGCGATGAACAGGATCATGCCGTAGCGGTGCGAGATCTGCACCACGCGGGTGTGGAAGCCCTCGAACTGGGCCTCGCGGATGACGTCGCGCCACCAGCCGACGAAGGTGTAGAGCATGCCGATGACGCCGGCGCCGAACACCAGCGGCGCCGCCGCGAACATGTGGTGCATCCAGGTGATGGCGCCGACCGCCATGATGAAGGCGGACGGTGGCGCCGACCGCCGGCCACGGGCTCGGATCGACCAGATGGTAGTCGTGATGGCTTGGCGTGCGCGTCGGCCATCGTCGTCGTCTCCGTTTCCAGTCTTCGCGCCTGTGCAGCTTGCTCGAATTGCTCGAATCCGGCGCCTCGGCCACCGGCTGCTCGGCATCGGGCAGCCGATAGAACGTATAGGACAGCGTGATGGTGTTGAGCCGGTCCTGGTCGCGGTCCTTGACGATCTTGGGATCGACGTAGAACACCACCGGTCATCTCGCGCTTCTCGCCCGGCTTCATGGTCTGCTCGGTGAAGCAGAAGCAGTTGATCTTGTCGAAATAGGCGCCGACCGTGGTCGGCGTGACGTTGTACGAGGCCTGCGCGGTGATGGTGCGCGCGGCTTCGTTGATGACCTTGTAGTGGACGGTCACCACCTCGCCGATGTGCAGCTTGATCGAGTTCTGCTCCGGCATCGAATCTCCACGGCAGGCCGGGCGTGACGTTGGAATCGAAGCGGACGGTGAGCGTGCGGCCGAGCATCGTGCTTGGGCGCGATGCGCGACAACCTGCGTGGTGCCGGCAAAGCCGGTGGCCCGGCAGAACATGTTGTAGAGCGGCACCGCGGCGAAGGCGGCGCCGACCATGCCGCGGCAACGACGCCGCAGGCGGCGGCGATCACCATGTCGCGCCGCAGCGTCCGTTTTCGCCGGTGGCGGGGGCGTCTTGGTCATAGCGGCCGCACCAGCACGACCGGACCCTTCACCAGCGTGATGACGTAGAACAGGATCACCAGCGCGCCGAGCGCGAGCGCGATGGCGATCGAGCGCGAACGCCGGGCGCGCTTCTGCGCCTCGGTGAGCACGATGCCGTCGTCTTGTCGTTTGCCTGTTCGTTCATCGCGATATCCGCAGCTCACGCCAGCCAACCGGCCGACGAAGCCCGCCCCAGCCGCTGCTCGACCAGCAGCACGGCAAACAGCAGGAACAGATAGAGGATCGAGAAGGCGAACAGGTTGCGGCTCGCCGCGTTCGGCCGGGCGCGCGCTCGCAGAACACCTGCCACGCCAGCACCAGCATCAGCGCGCCGGTGACAAGCGCGGTCGCCCCATAGAGCAGCCCGGCATAGCCGAGCAGCCAGGGCGCGACGCCGAGCGGCACCAGGAGCAGCGTGTAGAGCAGGATCTGCCGGCGCGTGGCGACGTCGCCCGCGACCACCGGCAGCATCGGGACGCCGGCGCGGGCGTAATCGTCGGTGCGGTAGAGCGCCAGCGCCCAGAAATGCGGCGGCGTCCAGAAGAAGATGATGAGGAACAGCAGCACCGGCTCGAGCGACAGCGAGCCGGTCGCCGCCGCCCAGCCGATCATCGGCGGGAAGGCGCCGGCGGCGCCGCCGATGACGATGTTCTGCGGCGTCGAGCGCTTGAGCCACACCGTGTAGACGACGACGTAGAAGAAGATGGTGAAGGCGAGCAGCGCCGCGGCGAGCAAGTTGACCAGGAGGCCGAGCGTCACGACCGCAAAGCCGGCAAGCGTCAGGCCGAAGGCGAGCGCCTCGCCCGGCTGCACCTTGCCCGTCGGGATCGGCCGCTGCGCGGTGCGCGTCATGCAGCGCGTCGATGTCGGCGTCGTACCACATGTTGAGCGCGCCGGCGGCGCCGGCGCCGACCGCGATGCAGAGCAGCGCGGTGAAGCCGATCAGCGGATGCAGCGCGCCCGGCGCCACCGCGAGCCCGGTGAGCGCCGTGAACACCACGAGCGACATCACCCGCGGCTTCATCAGCGCGAAGATAGTCGCCGACGGTCGCGAAGACTCGGCTCGAGCGAGGCCGCAACCGGCTCGCGCAGTTGCGCCTTCGCTGACGGGCGACATGCTCCGTGCCGAACTCCGCGCCTTCGCCGACGAGTCGACATTGATTACTTGATCCGCGGCAGCGTCTCGAACTGATGGAACGGCGGCGGCGAGGACAGCGTCCACTCCAGCGTGGTCGCGCCGACGCCCCACGGATTGTTGCCGGCGGCGCGCTTCTTCACGAAGGCCTCGGCAACGCCGAAGAAGAAGACCAGCACGCCGAAGCCGGCGATGTAGGAGCCGTAGGACGAAACCTCGTTCCAGCCGTGGAAGGCGTCCGGATAGTCGACCGTGCGGCGCGGCATGCCGGCGAGGCCGAGGAAGTGCTGCGGGAAGAAGATGAGGTTGACGCCGATGAAGGTGACCCAGAAGTGCAGCTTGCCGATGGTCTCGTTGTACATGTAGCCGCGTCATCTTCGGGAACCAGTAGTACCAGCCGGCGAAGATGGCGAACACCGCGCCGAGCGACAGCACGTAGTGGAAGTGCGCGATCACGTAATAGGTGTCGTGCAGCACGCGGTCGACGCCGGCATTGGCGAGCACCACGCCGGTGACGCCGCCGACGGTGAACAGGAAGATGAAGCCCATCGCCCACAGCATCGGGCGTGCGGAACTCGATCGAGCCGCCCCACATGGTGGCGATCCAGGAGAAGATCTTCACGCCGGTCGGCACCGCGATCACCATGGTGGCGGCGATGAAGTAGGCCTGCGCGCCGGTCGACAGGCCGACCGTGTACATGTGGTGCGCCCAGACGACGAAGCCGATGCCGCCGATCGCGACCATGGCGTAGGCCATGCCGAGATAGCCGAACACCGGCTTCTTCGAGAAGGTCGAGACGATCTGGCTGATCATGCCGAAGCCCGGCAGGATGAGGATGTAGACTTCCGGATGGCCGAAGAACCAGAACAGATGCTGGAACAGCAGCGGATCGCCGCCGCCCTCCGGCGCAGAAGAAGGTGGTGCCGAAGTTGCGGTCGGTGAGCAGCATGGTGATGGCGCCGGCCAGCACCGGCAGCGACAACAGCAGCAGGAACACCGTCACCAGGATCGACCACACGAACAGCGGCATCTTGTGCAGCGTCATGCCGGGCGCGCGCATGTTGAAGATGGTGGTGATGAAGTTGATGGCGCCGAGGATCGAGGAGGCGCCGGCAAGATGGATCGACAGGATGACGAAATCCACCGCCGGGCCCGGGATGGCCGCGAGGTCGACAGCGGCGCGTAGATCGTCCAGCCGGTGCCGGCGCCGAGCGCGCCCGGCTCGCCTTCGACGAACATCGAGATCAGCAGCAGCGCGAAGGAGGCCGGCAGCAGCCAGAACGAGATGTTGTTCATGCGCGGGAACGCCATGTCGGGCGCCCCGATCATCAGCGGCACGAACCAGTTGCCGAAGCCGCCGATCATGGCCGGCATGACCATGAAGAAGATCATGATCAGGCCGTGCGCGGTGGCGAACACGTTGTATTCGTGCGGCGCTCGGGAAGAACTGCATGCCGGGGTTCTGCAGCTCCATGCGGATGGCGATCGACAGCGCGCCGCCGATGACGCCGGCCATCATCGCGAACACCAGGTACATCGTGCCGATGTCCTTGTGGTTCGTCGAATAGACGAAGCGCCGCCATCCGGTCGGATGACCGTGCTCCTCGTGGGCCGCGTGTGCGCCGTGTGCCGCTGCGTTGCTCGCCATCGCTATTGTCCTTCGAACCTTGTCTCTGTCGCCCGTATTATATTCAGTTTTCTATATATGTCACTTGACCGCGCCGGCCGCCGCCACCTGGTCGGGCTGCGGCGCTTCGTCCTTGGCCGCGACCGGCTTCGCCGGCGCGCCGTCGTCGATGGCGAATTTCTTCTTCGCCACGTCGAGCCAGGCCGAATAGTCCTTCTCGCTCACCACGTGCACCGCGATCGGCATGAAGGCGTGGTCGCGGCCGCAGAGCTGCGAGCACTGGCCGTAATACATGCCTTCGCTTCTCGGCCTTGAACCAGGTCTCGTTGAGGCGGCCGGGGATGGCGTCGATCTTGATGCCGAAGGACGGCACCGAGAAGGAGTGGATGACGTCGGCGCCGGTGACCTCGACGCGCGACCACCTTGTTGACCGGCACCACCAGCTCGTTGTCGACCGCAAGCAGCCGCAGCTGGCCGGGCTTGAGATCCTTGTCCTGCACCATCAGCGAATCGAATTCGATCTTCTGGTCCGGATAGCTGTAGGTCCAGAACCACTGCTTGCCGGTCGCCTTCACCGTGATGTCGGCCTTCGGCACTTTGAGTTCGTAGAACAGCAGGCGGAACGACGGCACCGCGATCGTCACCAGGATCAGCACCGGCACCACGGTCCAGATCACCTCGATGAAGGTGTTGTGCGTGGTGCGCGAGGGCACCGGATTGGCGCGGGCGTTGAACTTGACCATCACGATCACCAGCAGCAGCCAGCACGAACAGCGCGATGGCGACGATGATCCAGAGCAGGAAGTCTGTGAAACCAGACGATGTCGTCCATCACCGGCGTGGCGGACTGCTGCAGGCCGAGCTCCCAGGGCGAGGGCTGGCCGAGGCCGGCAAAGCCGGCGCCGGTGCCGGCAAGAACGGTCACGCTGGTGACCACGAAAGCGATCAACCGCTTGAGCACTTGCATCGTTCTTTTGCGCTCCCTCGACGAGAAAAGCCGCCGCGGCGGGCCCCTTCTTGCCGCCCACCGCAGGCTGATATTCGGCACGGCCCCGCTCGGCACGGCCTTGGGCCACGGGCGTGGCAGCGTCTCGCTGTCGTGCGGCGGGACGGGGGAAATCCCGGTTCCTCAAACCACAATTCCGGCGCTGCTGCAATGCACCTGATCCGCCCGGAACTGCGACAAACGGCGTAATTCACGGCCTTATGCAGCGAGGCCACAGCGGCGCCGCATTAATGCCATGGGGGCGGCGTCCAAGACGGCGCCAAGGCGGTCAGACGGTATTGCCGTAAACCGGCCGCGCGCGCCCCGCGCTTTGCTTGACAGGATCGGGGCGAGCATGACCCAACGGGAATGAATTAAAGTTCGGGTGAGGGCGGCGATTCGGCGTCGCGAGGGCGAAGCCAGCCGCCAAGGGATTGAACCATGGGCTTTTTCGGGCATAGCCGGCATGCGCGCGCGAGCTGGGCCGGTATCGGCCTTGGCCGCGATCGCCGTGCACGCTGGTCGCCCACGGAACGGCCCTCGCCCAAGGCGCGGTGCGCTCGGTGCACAAGGACTGGCAGATCCGCTGCGACACCCTGCCCGGCGCCAAGTCCGAGCAATGCGTGCTGATCCAGAGCGTCGCCGCCGAGGACCGCGCCAATGTCGGCCTGACCGTGATCGTGCTTGAAGACCGCCGACCAGAAAAGCCGGCTGATGCGCGTGGTGGCGCCGCTCGGCGTGCTGCTGCCGTCCGGCCTCGGCCTCAAGATCGACAATGCCGATATCGGCCGCGCCGGCTTCGTGCGCTGCCTGCCCAACGGCTGCATCGCCGAGGTGGTGATGGACGACGAGCTGTTGAAGAAGTTGCGCAGCGGCAAGACCGCGACCTTCATCATCTTCCAGACGCCGGAAGAAGGCATCGGCTTCCCGATAAGCCTCGCCGGCTTCGGCGAGGGCTACGACAAGCTGCCGTAAGGCGCCCTCGCGTCGCTTGCTCAATCCGTGGATACTGCGCGCCGGCTCCGTACGCGGGCCGCGGAACGACCATGGCGATGTTCAGCAAGGATGAGATCGAGGAAGCGGCGCGCCTCGTCTACCGTTTCATGTCGCCGACGCCGCAATACGTGTGGCCGCTTCTGTGCGAGCGCGCGGGCTGCTCCGTCTTGGTCAAGCATGAAAACCACACGCCGATCGGCGCCTTCAAAATCCGCGGCGGCATCACTTTCATCGACTGGCTGCGGCGCACCCAACCCAAAACCGCGGGCATCGTCACCGCGACGCGCGGCAATCACGGACAGAGCCAGGCGCGCGCCGCGACGGCCGCGGGACTAAGAGCCAAAATTCTCGTTCCGCGCGGCAACTCGGTCGAAAAGAACGCGGCCATGCGCGCCTTCGGCGCCGAGCTCATCGAATTCGGCAGTGACTTCGACGAGGCGCGCCTCGAAGCCGAACGGCTTGCCGAAACTGAAAACCTCTTTCTGGTGCCGCCCTTTCACCGCGAGCTCGTGCGCGGCGTCGCCACTTACGCGCTCGAGCTCTTCACGGCGGCGAGAGAACTCGACACCGTCTATGTGCCGATCGGCTGCGGCTCCGGAATCTGCGGCGTCATCGCGGTGCGCGATGCGCTTGGGCTCAAGACCAAAATCGTTGGTGTCGTCTCCACTGAAGCACAAACGGCCAAGCTTTCGTTTGAAGCCGGGCGTCTGATCGAGACCAACTCCGCCAACACCCTCGCCGACGGCATGGCTGTCCGCGTGCCCGTCGCCGAAGCTTTCGCAATCTACGCCGAGGGCGCGGATCGCATCGTCGCCGTCAGCGACGACGACATCGCCGAGGCGATGCGCATCTACTATCGCGACACGCACAATCTCGCGGAAGGCGCGGGCGCCGCGCCCTTGGCGGCGTTGCTGAAGGAGCGCGATAAAATGGCGGGCAAGGCCGCCGGCGTGATCCTGTCCGGTGGCAATGTGGACTTGCCCGTGTTTGCCGGGATTCTTGCGGGCAAGAGGACCTGACCGGCCCGTGGATTTTTTCTTTGCGGCAACGGCCCACCCTCGCCTTCCCACGCCGATCCGTGGATACTGCGCGCGACGATAGCCGCGCGGGCGCGGCCTGACGCCGGAGTGACTTCGTGGATCTCGGTTTTGTTGGTCTTGGCGCGATGGGCGAGCTGATCGTCCCGCGCCTGATGAGTGCCGGACATAAGGTTACCGGCTGGAACAGATCGCGCGGCAAGGCTGCGCCGCTGCTCGCGCAAGGCATGGCCTGGGCCGACACGCCGCGCCGGGTCGCCGAGCAATCGGAGATCGTGTTCTCGATCGTCACCGATTCGGCCGCGGTGAAGGCCGTGGCGCTTGGCCCGGACGGCATCATCTCGGGCCTCAAGAAGGGCGGCATCTATATCGACATGAGCACGATCGAGCCGGACGCGAGCCGCGCCGTCGCCGCCGAGTTCGCCAAGGCCGGCCTGATCATGCTCGACGGTCCCTGTCCGGCTCGCCGGTGACGGTCAAAGCCGGGCTAGCCTCGATCATGATCGGCGGCGACGAGGCCGCCTTCGAGCGCGCCAAACCGGTGCTGCTCGCCATCGGTCCGAAAGTGACGCGCATCGGCGGCAACGGCCTTGCCTGCCAGATGAAGATCGCGGTCAACCTGCTTGCTGATGGTCGAGGTGATCGCCTTCGGCGAAGCCGTCGCGCTCGCCGAAAAGGGCGGCGTCGCCCGCGACGTCGCGCTCGACGCGATCCTCAAGAGCGTCGCCGCTTCGCCGGTGCTCGGCTATCGCGGGCCGTTCATCCTCGACGGCAAGATGCCGGAGGTGCCGCTCGCCGACGTGACGCTGCAGCAGAAGGACATGATGCTCGCGCTCAATCTCGGCCGCACCTGGGCTCGCCGGTGCCGCTCGCGGCGGCCGCCAACGAAATGATGAACGCCTGCCGCGGCCTCGGCATCGACGGCAACGATTTCGTGGTCGCGCATCGCGTCTATCGGATTTTGGGAGGACAGAAATGACGTCATCGGCAGAGAAATTCGGCCACGCGCCTTGGCAAGGCGGTGAAGGGCGCGGCGACCGCGTGGAAGGAAGGCGATCCAGCGCCGAAAATGTACCGCACCAACATGCGCGACGTGCCCAAGGTCGAAGGCCTCAAGCGCGAGGACGGCTGGATCGACATGCAGGTGCAGTTCCTGATCGACAAGAAATCGGCCGGCGCCGACAACGTGGTCGGCTGGACGGTGCTGAAGCCCGGCGCCAGCCACGAAAGCCATCGCCATCACAACTGCGACGAGTTCTTCATCGTGCTCAAGGGCAAAGGTCACATCATCACCGGCCACGGCCTCGAACCGTCGAGCGAAGGCGACGTGGTCTATTCGCCGCGCGGCTGCTGGCACGGCTTCAACAACACCTCGAGCGAGGACGTCGTGCTGGTATGGGGCTGGATGGGCGCCGGCTGGCATCGAGGATTCCGGCTACGAAGTGCATCCGGAGAGCCACAAGTGACCTTCGCCCTCACCGATCTCGGCAATCCCCTGATCAAGAAGGGCATGACCGCGCAGCTCGCCAAGCGGCGCGCGCGCATCGCCGCCGGCGAAAAGCCGCTCGGCTGGAAGGTCGGCTTCGGCGCGCCGGCGTCGCTGCAGCGGCTCGGCCTTGCCGCGCCGGTCGTCGGCTATCTGATGCAGCGCGCGCTGCTGCTGTCGGGCGGCACCGCCTCGCTTGAGGGCTGGGTCAAGCCGGTGGCCGAGCCGGAAATCGCCGTGCGCATGGCGCGCGATCTGCCCGGCGGCGCTTCCGGCGCAGACGCCGCCGCCGCGGTCAAGGACATCTTCCCGGCGATCGAGCTTGCCGACCTCGATCGATCCGCCGACACCGGACAATCTCGACAGCGTGCTGGAGGGCGACATCTATCAGCGCCACGTCATCCTGTGCGGCAATACGCGGCCGGCGGCTCAGCCTCGCCGGTCTCACCTCGCGCCTGATCCGCCGCGGTGCGGAAGCCGCGCGCATCAACCGACCCCGAGGCGATGACCGGCAAGCTGCCGGATATCGTCGCCCATGTCGCCAACGTACTGGCGGAACTTCGGCGAGAAGCTTGCCGCCGGCGACGTCATCATCACCGGCTCGATCACGCCGCCGATCATGCATCGAGGCGGACGAGACGGAATTCGCCCACGCCGTCGATCCGATCGGCGAGGTCTCGGTGCGATTCTCCCGCGACTGAACGCCGCGCCGGCTGCGGCACGGCTGTAACGCACATTCGTGTTACCGGCTTTGGTCGTAGGCGCCATGCGCTTGCGACTTCGTGACGCACTCCCATCTCAACCGCCAGGGTGGTTGGCAAAGGAGTGCTGTTTATGTCGCTGCTGCTGTCGAAAACCACGCTTGGTTCGCTGAACTCTGCAAAATCGCGCCGTCATGGCCCCGCTCACGCGCAGTCGCGCGACCGGCAACGTGCCGAACGATCTGATGGCGCAGTATTACGCGCAGCGCGCCTCCGCCGGCCTGATCGTCACCGAGGGCACTTCGCCGTCGCCGAACGGCCTCGGCTATGCGCGCATTCCCGGCATATTTTCTCCGGCGCAGGTCGCGGGCTGGAAGAGGGTGACCGACGCGGTCCAGACAGGCGGCGCCAAGATCTTCATGCAGCTCATGCATTGCGGGCGCATCGCCCATCCGCTCAACCTGCCCGCGGGCGCGCAAGCGTGCTGGGGCCGTCGGCAGTCGCCGCCGCCGGCGAGATGTACACCGATGCCGAGGGCATGAAGCCGCTGCCCGATGCCGGCAGGCGATGACGGAAGCCGACATCAAGAGCGACGATCGAGGAATACGTCCAGGCCGCGAAGAACGCGGTTGCGGCCGGCTTCGACGGCATCGAGCTGCACGGTGCCAACGGCTATCTGCTCGAGCAGTTCATCCGCCCGAACTCGAACCAGCGCACCGATGCGCTACGGCGGCTCGATCGAGAACCGCGCGCGCTTCGTGCTCGAAGTCGCCGAAGGCGCCGATCGCGGCGATCGGCAAGCGACAAGGTCGGCATCCGCCTGTCGCCCTACGGCGTGTTCAACGACATGCCGCTCTATCCGGAGATGGACGCCGACTACACCTATCTGGCCCAGAAGCTCAATGCGCGCGGGCTGGTCTACATCCATCTGGTCGATCATTCGCTCGATGGGCGCGCCGGTGGTGCCGGATGCGATCAAGGCGATGTTCCGCAACGACCTTCAAGCGCACGCTGATCCTGTCCGGCGGCTATGACGCCGCGCGCGCCGAGAGCGATCTCAAGGCCGGCAAGTGCGATCTGGTCGCCGTCGGCAAGCCGTTCCTGGCCAACCCCGATCTGGTCGAGCGCTGGAGGGCCGGCGCCGCGGCTCAACGCGCCCGACATGGCCACGTTCTACACGCCGGGGCCGAAGGGCTACACCGATTACCCGGTGCTCGCCCCAGAGCCCGCCTGATCAGGCCTTCAACAGCGACGTGTCGATCGGCAGCGCGCGGATGCGCTTGCCGGTCGCCGCGAAGATCGCGTTGCACAGCGCCGGCATCGCCGGCGGCAGCGGCGGCTCGCCCAGGCCGGTCGGCGGGTGGTCGGCGTGGCGAGGAAGTGCACCTCGATGGCGGCCGCCTGCGACATCCGCAGCGGCGAGAAGCCGTCGAAATTCGCCTGCACCACGCGGCCGTTCTCGATGGTGATCTTCTGGTTCAGCGCCTCGCCGAAGCCGTCGAGGATCGCGCCCTGCGCCATGTTGTCCGCCGCGGTCGGGTTGATGACCTGGCTGCCGACGTCGCCGACCGCCCAGACATTGTTGATCTTGACCTGCCCGTCGGTCGACGACCGCCGCCTCGACCACCTCGGCGAAATAGCCGAGATGGCTGTAATAGACGGCAACGCCCATGCCGGTGCGCGCCGGCAGCTTGCGCTGGCCCCAGCCGGAGACCTCGCGCACCTTCTCCAGCACGCGCGCGGGCGCGGCCGGTGTTGAAGCCCTCGCCGCGGCCGGGCAGCAATTCGTCCTTGCCGAGCAGGTCGATCTGGAACTGCCAGCGGGTCCTTGCCCGCGGCATGCGCCATCTCGTCGATGAAGGACTGGAACACGAAGGCGAGCCCGTTGTCGCCGGGCGCGCGCAGCGGGCCGGTCGGGATGCCGGGCGGCATGAGCGAGGCGCCATAGGACAGGTTCGGCACGCGGCCGGCCGGGAACGTGTCGGCGTCGAGATTGGCCGAGCGACTGGAACGCGGCCGTTCTCGCCGAAGCTGACGAAGTGCTGCTGCCAGGCGACGAGCTTGCCGTCGGCGTCGAGGCCGCCCTTGAAGAAGTGCCAGCCGGCCGGCCGGTAGAAATCGTGCTGGATGTCGTCGGCGCGGTTCCACAGCAGCTTCACCGGCACGCCGGCGACTTTGGAAATCCAGGCCGCCTCGACCATGTAGTCGTTCATCAGCCGCCGGCCGAAGCCGCCGCCGATGCGCGTCATGTGGATGGTGATGTTGCCGCTGTCGAGCCCGAGCGTGCGCGCGACCAGCGTGCGGCCGGGCTCCGGATTTTGCGTCGGCGCCCAGATCTCCGCCTTGTTGCCGGCGACATGCGCGGTGCAGTTCTGCGGCTCGAGCGGCGCGTGCGCGAGGAAGGGATAGTGGTAGGCGGCCTCGACCACCTTCGCCGCGCCGTTGAGCGCACGCGGCGACGTCGCCGTCGTTGCGCAGCGACATCGTGCGGCGCCTTGCGGCCGAGCGCGGCGGCCTGGCGCGCGAAGCCGTCGCTGCTCTGCCGCGCGGTCGCGCCTTCGTCCCATGTGACCTCGAGCTTCGGCCGCGCCTTCTCGGCGCGCCACCAGCTGTCGGCGACGATGGCGACGCCCGGCATCAGGCCGGTGAGATCGCTGCCGCCTTCGACGACGAAGGCCTGGCGCACGCCCGGCATCTTGCGGATGACGTCGAGATTGGCGCTCGACGACCTTGCCGCCGAACACCGGGCATTTCTGGAACACGGCGTAGAGCATGCCCGGCACCGACGGTATCGATGCCGAACAGCGGCTCGCCCTTGACGATCGCGGGCTGTCGACGCCCGGCACCGAATGGCCGATGATCTTGTAGTCCTTGGGGTCCTTGAGCTTGACGCTGCGAGGTTCGGCACCGGCATGCTTCGCCGCCGCCGCCGGCCAGCGCGCCGTAGCTCGCGCTGCGGCCGGAGGCCTTGATGGCGCACCTCGCCGGAGCGCGGTGTCGCATTCGCTCGCCGCCACCTTCCACGTCTGCGCGGCGGCGGCGATCAGCATCTGCCGCGCCGCGGCGCCGACCTTGCGCATCGGGTCCCATTCGAGCGGCGTCGCCATGCTGCCGCCGGCGAACTGGCGGCCGTAGACGCGCTGATCGGCGGCGGCCTGCTCGATCCGCACCTGGCTCCAGTCGACGTCGAGCTCCTCGGCGATCAGCATCGGCAGCATGGTCTTGATGCCCTGCCCGATCTCCGGGTTCTTCGACATGATGGTGACGATATTGTCCGGCGCGATGCGCACATAGGCGTTGAGCGTCGCGGCGCCGCCGCCTCGCCCATGGCCGCGGCCTTGCCGAGCGTCGGGCAGCGCGAAGCTGAGCAGCAGCCGCCGCCGGCGACGGCGCTCACTTTCAGGAAATCGCGGCGCGAGGCGCCGGCGTCGTGGATTCTTGGTTCGAGGAGACGGTTCGACATGATCACGCCCCCTTCTTGCTCGGCGGCGGCGCCGAGATCGGTCTTGGCCGCCTGCTTGATGGCTTCGCGGATGCGCGTATAGGTGGCGCAGCGGCAGATGTTGCCGTCCATGGCGCCGTCGATGTCGGCGTCGCTCGGCGTCTTGTTCTGCGCGAGCAGCGCCGCCGCCGACATGATCTGGCCGGCCTGGCAGTAGCCGCATTGCATGACGTCGACCTCGAGCCAGGCCTGCTGCAGCCGCGCGCCGATCGGCGTCGCGCCGATGCCTTCGATGGTGGTCACCGCCTTGGTGCCGACGTCGGAGATCGCCGTGAGGCAGGAGCGCACCGGCTGGCCGTCGAGATGCACGGTGCAGGCGCCGCAGAGGCCGGCGCCGCAGCCGAACTTGGTGCCTTTGAGATCGAGCTCGTCGCGCAGCACCCAGAGCAGCGGCGTGTCGCTGTCGACATCGACCGTGTGCGTGCGGCCGTTGATGCGGAGCGTGTAATTCATGTGGGGGCCTCGTTGCTTATCCCCACGATAACGCTCCGCCATGACGGCCGGAATGCGGGCGCGATCAACAGTTCATGATCGATTGCAGCGACGCCAGGTTCCCGTGCGACGGAAAGCCCAATATTTGCCGCGGCTTGAGCTCACGCTTCACCCTTAAGGCACCGCCATTTGTTCGCTTTGCATGGCCGGATTGTGAATTCGACGGCTCGCACGGCTTCAACGGATGTCGAACACCAGCTTGCCTTGCAGGTGGCGGCCTTCGCTGACCTCATGCGCCTTGGCGGCATCGGCAAGCTTGTAGTGGTGGATGACCGGCGGTTTGATGGCGCCTGCGGCGAGCAGTTCCAGCATGCGCTCGAGATGCGGGCGGTCGCGCCGCACGTCCGGCCGCAACGTCTGCACGTCCTTGCGCTCGGGCTGGAACCCTTCCGGCGCCGGCGCGATCCATACCAGACGGCCGCCGGGCTTGAGCACCTTGTAGGACGGCGCACGCACGCTGCCGCCGACGGTGTCGAACACCACGTCGCAGATCGGACCGATCTTGGTGAAGTCTTCCTTGTTGTAGTCGATGACGCGGTCGGCGCCGAGCTTGCGCACATAGTCGTGGTTGCCGGCGCTCGCGGTCGTAATCACGGCCGCGCCAATGTGCTTGGCAAGCTCGATGCCGAAGCCGGCAACGCCGCCGGCACCGCCCTGGATCAGAATGGTCTCGCCTTTCTTCAGACGCGCGGTGTCCTCGATGGCGGTGAGCGCGGTCAGGCTGACGAGACCGAGCGCGGCGGCCTCGGCATGGCTGAGCGATGCCGGCTTCTTGGCGACGAGATCGGCCTTGATGGCGAGTTTCTCCGCATAGGTGCCCTCGATGCCCTGGTCGAGCACGCCGAACACGGCGTCGCCCACCTTGATGTCGGTCACGCCGGCGCCGACTTCGCTGACGATGCCGGAAAAGTCGCGGCCGAGGATGTAGGGAAACCTTGCCAGTTTGTAACGTCCGGCGCCGCGCCGGACCTTGGGATCGGCGCCGTTGACGCTCGCGGCGTAGATATCGACCACCACTTCGCCGGGACCGGCCGTGGGGATCCGGCGCCTCGCCGTAGCGCAGCATCTCCGGGCCGCCGTGGCCCATCAGCAGCATCGCTTTCATGAACGTCCTCCACTAACCTAACGCCTGTCGGCGGCCCCGCGGCATCAGGGACCCTCGCAGAATCGCCACGGTTTCCCTATCTGATAGGCGAAAGCCCCGGAGTTTTGTAATGGATTCCAGCATTTCCTCGCTGATCGACCGCGCCGGCCTCGACAAGGCCAAGGTGCGCAAGCTCATCGGCCATGGCCTCGAGGGCGCCGACGACGGCGAACTGTTCCTCGAATACCGCCAGGCCGAGGCGCTGATGTTCGACAACGGCCGCCTCAAGCAGGCGACCTACGACACCGCGCAGGGCTTCGGCCTGCGCGCGGTCAAGGACGAGGCGGTCGGCTATGCGCATGCCTCCGATCTCTCGGAAGCCGCGATCGCCCGCGCCGCCGAGGCGGTGCGCGCGGTCAAGGGCGGCCACAGCGGCCGCTATGCCGAGCGCGCCCGGCCGCACCAACCGCAAGCTCTACAGCGACGACAATCCGCTCGGCGAACCGGCCTTCGAGACCAAGGTGAAGCTGCTCGAGCAGATCGACGCCTATGCCCGCGCCAAGGACCCGCGCGTGCGGCAGGTGACCGCGAGCGTCGGCGCCACCTGGCAGGTGGTGGAAATCCTGCGCGCCGACGGCGAGATCTATCGCGACATCCGCCCGCTGGTGCGCGTCAGCGTCTGCGGTGGTGGCCGGCGACGGCACGCGCCAGGAGACCGGCTCTTACGGCTTCGGCGGCCGCGAAGGCTATGAGCGTTTCATCGAGACGCAGAGCTGGCAGCACGCGGTCGACGAAGCGGTGCGCCAGGCGCTGGTCAATCTCGAAGCGGTCGCCGCGCCCGCCGGCGAAATGGACGTCGTGCTCGGCTCCGGCTGGCCCGGCGTGATGCTGCACGAGGCGGTCGGCCACGGCCTCGAAGGCGACTTCAACCGCAAGAAGACCTCCGCCTTCGCCGGCCTGATGGGCCAGCGCGTCGCGGCCAAAGGCGTCACCGTGGTCGACGACGGCACCATTCCCGTCGCGCCGCGGCTCGCTCTCGATCGACGACGAAGGCACGCCGACCAACCGCACCGTGCTGATCGAGGACGGCATTCTGGTCGGCTACATGCAGGACCGGCAGAACGCGCGGCTGATGAACATGAAGCCGACCGGCAACGGCCGGCGCGAAAGCCACGCGCACGTGCCGATGCCGCGCATGACCAACACCTACATGCTCGCCGGCCAGCACGATCCGCAGGAGATCATCGCGTCGGTGAAGAACGGCCTCTACGCCGTCAACTTCGGCGGCGGCCAGGTCGACATCACCTCGGGCAAATACGTGTTCCAGTGCACCGAGGCCTACAAAATCGAGAACGGCAAGGTCGGCGCGCCGGTAAAGGGCGCGATGCTGATCGGCAACGGGCCGACCGACCTGCACCGCATCAGCATGATCGGCAACGACTTCGCGCTCGATCCCGGCATCGGCACCTGCGGCAAGAACGGCCAGGGCGTGCCGGTCGGCGTCGGCCAGCCGACGCTGCGCATGGACAAGATCACGGTCGGCGGCACGCGCATGATCCCGAGGAGCACCGTGGCAAAGATCACGCTCAACGCGCAGACAACCGCGGCAAGGCTCATCCGCTCGACGCTCGAGCTCGCCGGCATCGTGCTCGCGGTCTTCGTTGCCAAGGCGGCGATCGCCGAGCCGTTCTACGTGCCGTCCGGCTCGATGGAGCCGACGCTGCTGATCGGCGACGAATTGCTGGCGACCAAATATCCCTACGGCTACGGCACGGCGTCGCTGCCCGCCTTCATCGTGCTGCCGAACACCGCGCGCATTTTCGCCGGGCATGCCCAAGCGCGGTGACGTCGTGGTGTTCCGCTGGCCCGGCGACCGCAGCCAGGTGTGGGTCAAGCGCGTCATCGGCCTGCCCGGCGACCGCATTTCACTGACCGAGGGCCGCGTCTCGATCAACGGCACGCCGGTCGGCCTCAAGGCCGACGGCATCGGCTTTGCCGAAACCGAGGACGGCTCGACCGTGCCGGCCAAGCGCTACATCGAGACGCTGCCCGACGGCGTGCAGCATTTCATCTTCAAGCTCACCAACCTCGACCCACTCGACAACGTGCCGGAAACCGTGGTGCCACCCGGGCATATCTTCGTCATGGGCGACAACCGTGACAATTCCGCCGACAGCCGCGTACCGCTGCGCGCCGGCGGCGTCGGCATGCTGCCGGTCGACAATCTGGTCGGCCGCGTCGACGGCATCGTCGGCTCGTGGGATTCGGCGACGCGCAACCAGCCGATCTGGAATTGGCCGTCGGGGTTGCGGCTGTCGCGGTTCTTCACCGCGGTGCATTGACGCGGGCGGCGCCGTCGGCATGCAAGAAGCAGAAAGGCCGCCTCGCGGCAGCCTTTCCGAAGTTTCTATCGGGCCGAATTGCGATCAGGCCGCAGTAACGGCACCCTTGTTTCCTTTTCTGCGCCAACCGAGCAGACCCAGAGCGCCAATGCCTGTCGTAAATAGCGGCAGCGCGCCGGGCAGTGGCGTCAATAGGTGAAATTCGTAGTTCGCCACGATGGCCTGCCCCGCGTTGGAAAAATGCTGGTCGTCGGAGTAGAAGCTCGTCGTTTCGGCATCCAGCGCGCGGAGATGGGAATAATCCGGACTTGCTGTGGTCGTGTCGGCACACCACTGCCCCCATCCCGACGCGCCGGCTCCGGCAGCGCATGCTGAGCTCGGATTGCTAACGCCGGCGTCGCCGGGCATGACAGTACCAGCGGTAAATCCGTAAGCAGTCGGATTGTTTTCGACCGTCTGTACCAAGGTCGCCATGTCGACTTGGATGAAACTGACGTTGAGCGCAGATAAATCGGAGAAAAAAGTGTTCGTCCAAAAGTCCGCTATCATGCCGTGCGCCGGCGCGCCGCGCACGAGGATGGTGTGCGCGCCGGCGTTCTCAAGCTGCTGGATCGCGCCGGCCAGCGACGACGCCTGCGCGGCGAGGAAGTTTTCGCGATCGGCCAACGTGGAGAAATTGGCGGGGTCCAACGCGTAAGTCCGATCATTGCCGCCGCTGGAGACTTCGTAGATGGCGTGCGGGTCCGCCGTATTGGAGTGCGTCGCCAGATACGAGGAAATCTGTTCGACCGTCGAAGGCAGGTTCGCATTCGGATTTAGATTGCCGTAGCCGGCGACCCGCGCGGAAAGCGCGCCGCTGATCGCGTAATTCGTGCCATTCAGTTGGTTGGCCGGGATCGCGGTCAGACCAAAATCCGCCGCCAGATCTTGACTGCTCATCGTGCCGACGCCGACCGGCGCGCCGGTGCCGCCATGCGCGATCGCCGCCGAAATTTTTCGGTCTTTAGTCGAGCTTCCTGTCGTGCAGGAGCCGGAAACGTCGCCGCATTGTCCATTAAGCGCGCCGGCCCACCAGCCGCTATCGATGGTGCTGTCGCCGAAGCCAAAATACGCGTCGTATGTCGCCGCGGAAGCCTGCGACACGAGAAACCAAGCGAACGCAGTTGCGAGTGCTGCTGCCTTCACGGATGCCCCCAGTAAGAACCAACACCACGGTGGAGATTATACCGAAGCCGAACAACGACATGCAGCGAACGTCCAGATTAAATTTGCTTAATCTGGCGTCCCAAAACAGCACAAGCGGGCTATAGGGCGTGTTTGGCCTCACTAAAACAGGAGGCAGAAACCGCAAGACTGTTTGGAAATATTCAGTCGGGTTGTTCGCTTCTAGTCGATAGCGCGCATTTATCGCCTTTCAAGTGAGTATCAGCGCACCACGCCGGAGATGCAGCACGGTTTGTGCCGCGGCGGCTTGATCTTGTCCTTGAGGTAGCAGCGCGCGTTGGCGTTGATGTAGCCGGGCCGCACATAGGTCCAGGCGCGGCATTTGTTGTCGCCCTTGCAGGCGATCTCGCAGGAGTTGCCGGCGCGCTGCGGCGGCACCTCGAAATTGCGGTAGTCGCCGCCCAAGCGGTCGATGCCGAACTCGACGCCGCGCAGCCGCGGCTCCGCGATGCCGGCGCCGCGCACGCCGGAAACGCAGCAGTCGTCGGCCAGCGGCGGCGGCACCGAATTCTTCAGCGAGCAGATGGCGGCGACGCCCTTCGTGCGCGGATAGGAGAAATTCCAGGCGCGGCAGCGCGCGTCGCGCTCGCAGCGTGAAGCGCAGAGCGCCGGATCGCCGCCCGGCACCTTGAAGCTCGTATAGTCGCCGCCGCGGCGCTCGTAGCCGACCTGCGCTTGCGCCGCCGTCGCCGCCGCGATCAGCGCGCCAATCAGGATCACCAAACACCGCATGCGCCGCCCGGCATCGCCATTTGCCGCCCGGCGCCATGTTAGCGGCAAAGCGCGCGGAAAAGAATGCGCCCGCCGGAGGGGCCAGCGGGCGCTTTTTGATCCGGCCGCAGAGGGGATGGTTGCGGATGCCGGATCTGGCGGCCGAGGGAGGATCGGCCGTTTGGCGTGAAGTCTCTAGACCGTGTGGCGCGCCGGACGGTTGGTCGGCGGGCGGTGAAAGCCGGGCTCGACGAAGCGCGGCTGCCGCGACGGCAGTTGCGGCCGGTTGATGCGCCGCTCTTGAACGCGCTCGTGCAGCAGCGTCGTCGGGTCTTCCCAGAACGGGCCGGAGAAGGCGTCGTTCAAGTCGGCGCGGTTGATGCCGAGGTCGGCCAGCATGTGCTGGTCGAGGCCGGAGAGCATGCGCGCGGCGCGACGGTTGCGCCGGGCCTGGGTCACGGCACCGGCAAAGCGCGCCGCCTGCGCGGCGAGGCCGGCAAGGCCGCGGGCAAGCGCGGCGCCGGCAATCGGCAGAATGGGGATACGTGCAGTCGTCATAGTCAGTCTCCATCACGGTTCGCGGTTCTGCGCCGAAACTGGCCACTTCACCGCGGCGCCCGACACCCGATTTCCCCACCCGAATCCTCGGAATGCCTGGCCCGGTCGGTATATGGACCCTGACTATTGATTAGTGAAACGAATGTTTCTAATCTAATAGATGAAGATCGTTGATGGGGCCGTTCCGCCGTCATTTCGGGACGGCGCGCCATATCGGGCCCGGAATCCAGGGGCCGAAAACTAAGGCCTCGCCGTGGGCTCTGGATTCCGGGTTCGCGAGCTTCGCTCGCGCCCCGGAATGACCGGCAGGAGAAGCGTCATGACCGCCATGATCGACGTCGACCAGTTGCGCACCTTCATCGCCATCGCCGAGACCGGCAGCTTCACCAAGGCGGCGGAGGTGGTGAACAAGACGCAATCGGCGGTGTCGATGCAGATGAAGCGGCTCGAGGAGCGCCTCGAGCGGCCGATCTTCGCGCGCGACGGCCGCGCCTCCAAGCTCACCGAGGACGGCCAGCGCCTGCTCGACTACGCCCGCCGCATCGTCAAGCTCAACATGGAGACGCTCGCCGCCTTCTCCGACGCCGAGCTCACCGGCCGCGTGCGGCTCGGCGTGCCGGACGACTACGCCGACCGTTACCTGCCGGAGATCATGGCGCGCTTCTCGCGCGCCTATCCCGGCGTCGAGCTCACCGTGATCTGCGAGCCGTCGGTCGATCTGCTCGACCGCATCGACGCCAACGAGATCGATCTCGCCATCGTCACCAACTGCGAGGCCAAGCGCACCTCGGAAACCTTCCGCCGCGAGCGGCTGCTGTGGGTGACATCGAACCGGCATCCGACGCACATGGAAGAGCGGCTGCCGCTCGCGCTCGGCCGGCCGACCTGCTCGTGGCGGCGCATCGCCTGCGAGCGGCTGGAATTGGTCGGGCGGCCCTACCGCATTCTCTATTCGAGTTCGAACGCCGGCGCGGTCGCGGCCGCGGTGCTTTCGGGTCTGGCCGTATCGGTGCTCGCCGAGAGTGGTTTGCGCCCCGGCATGCGCGTCTTGAGCGCCGCCGATGGTTTTCCGGAATTGCCGGCTTGCCGCATCGGCCTGGTGCGCAGCGCGCACGAGCAGTCGGCGCTCGCCGACGCGCTCGCCGGTCACATCATCTCGTCGCTCGACAATATGTCGGAAGCGGTGCAGGCGGCGGAGTGACGTTCTCGTGTCCCGGACGCGGTGCAGCGCGTTAGCGGTGCACCGCAGACCCGGGACCGTTCCAGACGCCGCGCTTTGTAAGGTCCCGGGTCTGCAGCGCATCACTACGTGCTGCGCTGCGCCCGGGACATGCATTTCAGTAAAGCTCCGCCACGGTCGCGTCGAGTACGCGCACGAGATCGGCAGGCGCGAGCTCGACCTGCAAGCCGCGCCGGCCGCCGTTGCACAGAATGCGCGGGAACGCCATTGCCGACTGCTCGACGAACACCGGCACGCGCTTCTTCTGCCCGAACGGCGAGATGCCGCCGACGTGGTAGCCGGTGATGCGCTCGGCATCCGCCGCGCCGAGCATCGCCGCGCTCTTGGCGCCGGCCGCGGCGGCGAGCTTCTTCAGATTCACTTCGCGGTCGGACGGCGCGAGCACGCAGACGATGTCGCCGGCGCGCGCCATCAGCGTCTTCAGGAGCCGCGCCGGCTCGATGCCGAGAGCCTCCGCCGCCTGCATGCCGACGCGCTCGGCGTTCGGATCGTAGTCGTATTCGTGCAGCGTGAAGGCGATGCCGGCTTTTTCCAGCGCGAGTGTGGCGGGGGTGGATTTGGCCATGGAATATCTTCGTTCTGCTCGGCGCTCATCCGTCACCCTGAGGTGCGAGCGCGCAGCGCTCGCCTCGAAGGGCGACGGCCCATGTCTCAAAAGATGGCCGTTCATCCTTCGAGGGCCGCGCTACGCGCGGCCACCTCAGGATGACGGAAATTCCGGTATCTAATACGCGTACTCCTCGAAAATCGGGTCGACCGAGCCGTTCCACTCGTTGAAATACCTTTCCAGCAGCTCTTCCGCCGGCGTGATGCCGCGCGCGATCGATTCCTCGAGCGGGCGCAGGTAGCGCGTCTCGTCGCGGCCGTTGCGGTCGAGCTTGCGGCGGCGCTGCAGACCCTTGGCGCAGAGCCGCAGCGTTTCCTGCGCCAACGTCAGCACATTGCGGTTGCCGATCTCGGCGCGGAAGCCGCGCACCGGCACGTCGTCACGCAGCTTCTGCCGCTCGGCCGCCGTCCAGCCCTTGACCATCTGCCAGCAGGCGTCGAGCGCGTCGTCGTCGTACAGCAGCCCGACCCAGTAGGCGGTGAGCGACGGCAAGCGCCGCCACGGGCCGCCGTCGGCGCCGCGCATTTCGAGGTAGCGCTTGAGCCGCACCTCGGGGAAGATCGTGGAGAGGTGATTGGCCCAGTCGGAAATCGTCGGCCGCTCGCCGGGCATCGCGTCGAGCTTGCCGGCGAAGAAATCGCGGAACGATTTGCCGGCGACGTCGATGTACTTGTCGCCGCGCTTGACAAAATACATCGGCACGTCGAGCGCATAGTCGACATAGCGCTCGAAGCCCATGCCGGGCTCGAAGGCCCAGGGCAGCATGCCGGAGCGGGCGTTGTCGGTATCGGTCCAGATGTGCGAGCGGAACGAGAGATAGCCGTTCGGCTCGCCCTCGGTAAACGGCGAGTTGGCGAACAAGCGCGGTCGCGACCGGCTGCAGCGCCAGCGACACGCGCAGCTTCTTGACCATGTCGGGTTCGGAGGAGAAGTCGAGGTTCGCCTGCACCGTGCAGGTGCGGTACATCATGTCGAGGCCGAGGGTGCCGACCTTCGGCATATAATTGGTCATGATCTTGTAGCGGCCCTTCGGCATCACCGGGATGTCGGAGCGCTTCCAGTTCGGCGTCATGCCGAGGCCGAGGAAGCCGATGCCGAGAGGCTTGGCCACTTCGCGCAGCTGCGCGAGATGCGCCATCAGCTCCGAGGCGGTCTGGTGCACGCTCGCAACCGGCGCGCCGGACAATTCGAACTGGCCGCCCGGCTCCAGCGAAATCGCGCCGCCGCCGGTGACGTCGAACATGCCGATGATGTTGTCGCCCTCGATGATCGGCTCCCAGCCGAGGATGTTGTCGAGGCCGACCAGCAGCGCACGGATCGAGCGCTCGCCGGCATAAGGCACCGGACGGTGCTCGTTGACGGTGAAGGCGAACTTCTCGTGCTCGGTGCCGACGCGGAATTGCGCCTTCGGCTTGCAGCCCGCCTCGAGCCAGGCGACGAGTTCGTCGCGCGTCTCGATCGGGGTCATGTCGATCTGGTCACGAGCCATAGGGCAGTCCGGCACTTTCGTTGGCGAGAACGATCAGGTCCGAAAGCCGCTAGCCGTTTTTCGGGATCATTCGCAAAGGGCGCGGACGATAAACATGGGACGCCGGAAAGGGCAATGCGTGACGTTTTTCCCTCTCCCCGCTTGCGGGGAGAGGGTGGCGAGCGAACAACGTGAGCGAGCCGGGTGAGGGGCATGGTTCGCCGCGCTATTCGAGCGGCCCCTCACCCGCGCACGTTCGCTATCGCTCCGCGTGCGCACCCTCTCCCCGCAAGCGGGGAGAGGGAAGTGAGGGCGCCGCCCCGCCTTGCCCAACCAACGGCTCCGCCGCCCCTGTTCTTTGACGGCGCGGGGGCGCCGGTGTCCCTTTTCCGTCTCCCCGCGACGGGGAATGGAGCGCACCCGATCTCGGGTTTACCCGAGATCGGGCATTGTTTAATGCGCAAGTCGGGTAAACCCGACTTGCGGTGGGCGCCAGGGGTTTGCGAGACCCCTTTGGGCGAGCCCTTGCGATCGGGCCGCCCGCGCGCCTTGCGAGAGCGCGCGCCCGCTCGGCGAGAGCAGGCTGCGCCCTCCTGGCGCTCCATCCATCGAACTTGCGCAAGCGGCGCAGGCTCGATTGCGTGTCACGCATTGTCGGCGTGACCGCCCTCTTCCGCCGGCCCGGCGCGTCATGACGAGCGCCGGGATTGCGAAAGAGTGTGTAGGAATTTAGTCCAGATCACGACCGCCGTCAAGGGTTCATATTTTGTTCTTTAGCTCTTAACCCGCATGCGCTATGGCTTTTCCGCCATGCCCGAGTTCTCCCCCGCACAGGATGATGCACTCAAGGCCGTCGCCGACTGGCTGAAAGCCAAGCCGGGCCATAACGGCACGCCGCAGCTGTTTCGCCTGTTCGGCTTTGCCGGCACCGGCAAGACCACGCTCGCCAAACACCTCGCCGAGCAAGCCGACGGCGAGGTGAAATTCGCCGCCTTCACCGGCAAGGCGGCGAGCGTGATGCGCGGCAAGGGCTGCCGCGGCGCCTCCACCATCCACAGCCTGATCTACCGCGCGCGCGAAAGCGGCGAGGAAATCCCGAGCTTCGACCTGTGGGACGAGGCGCCGGCCTCCAAGGCCGAACTCATCATCATCGACGAGTGCTCGATGGTCGATGCCGAGCTCGGCCGCGACCTGCTCTCCTTCGGCGTGCCGCTGCTGGTGCTCGGCGATCCGGCACAACTGCCGCCGATCAGCGGCGGCGGCTTCTTCACCGAGGCCGAGCCCGACGTGATGCTGACCGAGGTGCACCGGCAGGCCGAGGGCGATCCAATCATCCGCCTGTCAATGAATATCCGCGCCGGCGAGTATCTCGAACCCGGCCGCTACGGCGAGACGGAAGTCGTCGCCAAGGCCGATCTCGATCCCAAGCGCGTGCTCGAAGCCGACCAGGTGCTGGTGGGCCGGAACGCCACGCGCCGCGCCTACAACCTGCGCATGCGCGAGCGCCGCGGCTTCGCCGACGCCATGCCGGAAGCGGGCGACAAGCTGGTGTGCCTGCGCAACAACCGCAAGAAGGCGCTGTTCAACGGCGGCCTGTGGACCGTGAAGGAGCGCGGCAGCCGCAAGGGCGGCGCCAAGACCGGCATCATGACGCTGCGGCTGTTGCCGGACGACGAAACGGCGACGCGCGGCGTCAAGGTGTCGGTTCGCCCCGAATGTTTCACCGGCGGCATCGAGCAGATCGATTGGCAGCGGCGCAAGCCTTACGACGAATTCGACTACGGCTACGTGCTCACCGTGCACAAGGCGCAAGGCTCGCAGTGGGACGACGTGGTGCTGTTCGACGAGAGCTTTGCCTTTTCCGACAGCCGCGAGCGCTGGCTCTACACCGGCGTTACCCGTGCGGCCAAGCGGCTGACGGTGGTGGTGTGATAGACGATTTTGAAAGGTGCAGAGAGCTGTTTTGGAAGTTGGCGGAGCATCATTCTCCGTTCGTCCCCGCGGAAGCGGGGACCCAGAGTAAGCCACAATGGCGTTCTTCGTTTACATTGTCTCCAGCAAACGCAACGGCACGCTGT
>CAWGGC010000002.1:0-335000 GCA_963822035.1 uncultured Alphaproteobacteria bacterium
CCAATTCCGCCAGCAGCGCCTTCGCCGCCTTTAAGTCCGGCCGGTCGAAGCCCTCGCTGAAGGCGCCGTAGACCGGCGCGAGCAGGTCGCGCGCCTCGGCCTGACGCGCGCTGTCGCGCAGCAGCCGCGCCAGACTGGTGGCGGCGCGCAGTTCAAGCGCGCGGCACGATTGCTTGGCGGCGATTGCCATCGCCTGCCGGAACGCGGTTTCGGCATCGGCAGCGTTGGCCGGCGATTGCGCCAGCAGGACCTCGCCGCGCAGGCGTGCCATCTCCGCCTCGTAGAACCGGTTGTGCTGCCGGTTCATCTCGCCGATCGCCCGGTCGAGCGTGGCGAGCGCCGTATCAAACTGCCCGGCGAGCATCTGCTGCTGAGCGACCAAGGTCAGCAGGATGGTCTGCAGGACTGCGGCGGGGGCGTCCTCTGTGGCTTTCAGCATCTCTGCGATGCCGGCCTCGCGGTCGCTTTCCTGCGCCTTGAGCCAGGCGCGTTGGAACTTGGCGTAGACCAGCGGCCAGGGAAATGTGTTGCGCTCGGCCAGCGGGTAGAGCTCATCGGTCACCGCCCGGCAGGCCTCCCTGTCGCCGAGCAGGAGATGCGTCAGGCCGCCCATGTTGAGCCCATGGGCGATCGAAAACGTATGGCCTAAGGCGCGCGCGTCCTCGATGCAACGCCAGGCTTCCTGTTGCGCCTGATCGGGAAAGCCGAGCCCCCACAGGCTGATCGCGTAAAAGCTTTGCGCGCAGACGCGGCTGTCGTGTCCGCCGAAATAGAAGGCGTGGTCGCGATGGCGCTCGCGGTCGTAGAGCCGAATGACCTCTTGCGCCGACTCGCGCAATGCCGGGAAATCCGCCGTGCGCAGCAGCCCGGGCGTGCGCGCATGAAAGGCTTCCATCAGCAGATCGGGGTTGTCGAGTGCGCGCGCGACGGCGACCAGGTCCTCGGCGCGCTTGAATGCCTCCATGGTGCGGCCGGTCATGGTCTCGTTGAACCAGACGCCCCAGGTGGCGAGGAAGCGCTCGCGTCCTTTGTCCGGCAGCGCGGTGCTGAGCGTGAGCGCGCGCTGGTAGTTGGCCGCCGCCTCTTTTGAAGTGGGACCGATCGAAATCTGCTGCGCCATGCCGAGCCCGAGGCAATTGGCAAGCTCGAGCGCCGCGCGCTGCGGCGTGTCCGGCATGGCCGCGATGACGCGCAGCGCGCTCGTGTAATGCGCCATCAATTCCTTCATGGCGAAGCGGCGCAGGTCGCGCTCCGCGGCCCGCTGCCAATAGTGGATGGCCTTTTCGTTCTGTCCGGCGCCCTCGAATTGCTGCGCCAGACACTTCGGGCGGCGTATCGGGGAAGCGCTTCTCCATGACCTGCGCGATGGCGCCGTGCAACGCCTGGCGGCGCGCGCGCAGCATGGTGGAATAGGCGGTGTCCTGCACCAGCGCGTGCTTGAAGGCGTAGCTGGCGATGCGGCGGCGCGCCGCGCATCAGCAACAGCTCCGCCTCGGTCAGCCGCGCCAGCGCATCCTGCAGCACGACATCGGGCAGGCCGGCGGCGGTCGCGATCAGCTCATAGGAGAACTCCCGCCCGATGGCGGCGCCGATCTGCAGCACTTCGCGCGCCGAGCCGAGCCGGTCGACGCGCGCCATCAACGAGGCCTGCAGCGTGGTCGGGATGGCGACCTGCTGCGCCGGCTGATCGAGCCCTTCGCTTTCCAGCACCGCCTTGGTCAGTTCCTCGACGAACAGCGGCACGCCGTCGGTACGCTCGACGATCTGCTCGAGCAGCGCGGCCGGCAGCGCCTTGCCGCCGGTGACGTGATCGACCAGCATCATGCGCTCGCGCCGGCCCAGACGATTGAGGCTCATGCTGGTGACGTGCGGCTGGCCGGCCCAGGGCGGCTGGAAATCCGGGCGGTGCGTGATGACGAGCAGGATCGGCAAGGCTTGCATGCGCTCGGCCGTGAGCGTGAGCAATTCGAGCGAGGTCGGATCGCTCCACTGCACGTCCTCAAACACCATCAGCAGCGGCCCGCGGCGCGCCAGGCCTTTGAGCCGCTCGATCAGCGCGCTCAGCACTTGCGCGCGTTTGCGCTGCGGGTCCATGGGCGCCGCGCTTTCCTCCTGCGGGTCGAGGCCCAGGAGGTCGGCCAGCAGGTTGGCGGCCGCGCCGCCGTTGTCGCCGCCTTGCGCCAGCAATTTTTCGATCTTGGCGCGCTTGGCCGCCGCCGTGTCGTCGCGGGCAAAACCGGCGGCGTGCGAAAGCTGCGCGACGATCGGCTGCAAGGCGCTGCCTTGGGTGTGCGGCAGGCAGAAATAGCGCAGCGCGGTCGGGCGCTCGTCGGCGAGCCGCTCGGTGAGCGCCGCGGTCAGCCGCGATTTGCCGATGCCGGGCTCGCCGGACACGAGCACGACGCGGCCTTCGCCGGCCTTGGCCTGCTGCCAGCGCCGCAGCAGCAAATCCAATTCTTCCTGGCGGCCGACCAGCGGCGCCGAGGTTGTCGGCGCGCAGCGCCTCGAAGCGGCTCTGCATGGTGCGCTCGCGCAACACGCGCCAGGCGCCGACCGGCCCGTCGAAACCTTTCAGCGCGCCGGGATCGGCCGGCTCGTATTCGAACACGTCGCCGGTCAGCCGCCGGGTGCTGGCGTCGATCAGCACGCTGTTGGGCGCGGCGGCCGATTGCAGCCGCGCCGCGAGGTTCGGCGTCTCGCCGACGACGTTGCGCTCCTGCGCTTCCCCGCTGCCGACCAGCTCGCCGACCACCACCAGCCCGGTGGCGATGCCGATGCGCACCTGATGGCCGCCTTTGCCGACTCGCGCCTGCGCGACCTCCTCGATGACCGCCAGCCCCGCGCGCACGGCGTTCTCGGCGTCGGCCTCGTGCGCTTCCGGGATAGCCGAAATAAACCAGCACGCCGTCGCCCATATATTTGGCGACGAAACCGCCGCAGCGCGCGGCGACGTTGGCCACGCATTTGTGGTAGGCGGCGATCACCTCGCGCAGGTCTTCCGGATCGAGCTTGGTCGACAGCGCGGTCGAGCCGACCAGATCGCAGAACATCACGGTGAGCTGGCGGCGCTCGGCCCCGGCGGCTGCGCGCGGCGCAGCCGGCGCGGGTTTCGGCGGCGGGCGCGCCGCGGCGGCGGGCGCCGGCTCGCCGAGCTTGGCCCCGCATTGCGCGCAGAAGCGCGAGCCGGCCGCGTTGGCGTGCCCACAGGCCGAGCAGGCAAGCGCCTGGGCGGCGCCGCATTGCGGGCAGAAGCGGCTGGCTGTCAGGGATTTGCGCCTGGCAGCCGGGGCAGAGCATCGTTGCGGGCATGGGGCAATCTTATGCAGCCGGACAGACAATGCCAATGACAGACGCCTTGGCGGTATTGATTTTTACGGCGTGACCGCGAGCCGCGATTGCCATAGGCTGCGCGCCAACGCGGCCAGTCAGCGCCGCGATTTTTACAGGGAGAAGCGTCACATGATGAAATTGCTGTCCGCCGCCGCCGTTGCGGCAGCTTTGACCATCGCGCCGGCGGCCTCGGCCGCGGATTATCCTACCCGGCCGATCCAGATGGTGGTGCCGCTTAGCGTCGGCGGCTCGACCGACATCATCGGGCGCATCATGGCCGACGCCATGGGCAAGCAGCTCGGGCAAACCATCGTCGTCGAAAACACCTCGGGCGCCGGCGGCACCATCGGCGAAGGCCGCCTCGCGCACGCCGCTCCGGATGGCTACACCATCGGCATTGGCCAATGGGGCACCAACATGGCCAACGGCGCGATCTACAAGCTCAACTACGACCTGGTGAAGGACTTCGAGCCGATCGGGCTGATCGCGACGCAGCCGTTCTTCATCGCGGCGCGCAAGGACATGCCGGCGAATAATTTGAAAGAGTTCGTGGCCTGGCTGAAGGCGAATGGCGACAAGACGAACGAAGGCCATTCCGGCGTCGGGACGCCGTCGCACGTCGCCGGTCTCCTCATGCAAAAGGCGGTCGGAACGAAATGGACCATGGTGCCGTTTCGAGGCGCCGGTGAAGCCTCGCAAGCCTTGCTGGGCGGGCAGATCGACCTCCTGCTCGTCACGCCGGCGGTCGGCGCAAAGCAGGCGAAGGCCGGCCAGATCAAGGTGTACGCGGTGACGGCGCCGCAGCGGATCAAGACCGCGCCCGACGTTCCGACGACAGACGAAGCCGGTCTGCCAGGCTACTACTTCTCGTTCTGGCACGCGCTGTGGGCGCCGAAGGGCACGCCGAAGCCGATCATCGCCAAGCTCAACGAGGCGCTGCGCAAGGCCCTCGCCGATCCGGCGACGCACAAGCGGCTGGTCGATCTCTCGCAGGACATCTTCCCGGTGGACCAGCAGTCGCCGCAGGCGCTGCAAAAATTCCAGCAGTCCGAGATGGACACGTGGTGGCCGATCATCAAGGCGGCCGGCATCAAGGCGCAGTGATACGCAATTTGCGTTGACGTCGCGGCGCACGCGCCGCTACGAGCGCGGAACCTCACACGACTTCACGCGTTGGCTTGCGCGACCCGCGCGCAATCGCGCAGCGGCTGGGAGGACGGGCATCATGTCGATCGGTACGATCATTCTCATCATATTGGTTATCGCGTTGCTCGGCGGATTCAGCGGCCTTGGCGGCGGTCCGTTCTACGGCACCGGCTATTACGGCGGCGGCGGACTGGGACTCGTTCTGGTGGTCGTTTTGATCCTGGTGGTGATGGGCAGGATCTGACGGCGGGTGCGCTAACGCTTCTTCGCGCCGCCCTTTTTCGCCCCGGCCTCGGGGAAGATCCACATCGCCACGACGAAAAATACCGCGACGAACAGCACGAACTTGTCGAGGTCCGGCCGGACCGGCGAGCCGCTCCACCACACGAACAGCAGCGCAACCGCGATCACCACCGCGGAGACGATCGTCTTGACGTCGGTCGGCATAGGCGAGCGCCTCTAATTGTTGCCGACCGGCTCAGCCGCCGCTTCGTCCGGGCCGACCGGCCTGGCGCGCAGCGTCGTCTTCAGGTGCCGCGTGCTGTAGCCGTTAAACAACGTGCCGATGAGGCCGCGGTCGAGGTCGGAGGTGCCGAACAGCCAGTCGGCGATCGGGAACGTGAGATTCATGTTTACCTCCATCATCAGCCGCGCATTGTGGTGCGCGGTGTGGTGGCGGCGCAGCGTGTTGACCAGCGGGAAATGCTTGACGAACCAGCCCTCGTCGACGTGGCAGCAGAAATGCATGAACTCGTAGATGAGATACATGCCGGTGGTGACGGTGATGAACAGCCAGCCGACATTGGGCGTCAGCAGCCAGCCGAGCAGCGCGGCGGGTGGGATCGACATCAGCGTGAACATCACCAGCGCGTAAGGCGGAAACACGGTGACGCGCCAGTCCTTGTCGTCGCGGAAGCGCATCTCCTGGTCGCTGAAGAACTGGTGGTGGTTGAGCGTGTGCCGCTCGTAGACGGCGCGCAGGCCCTTGATGTTGACCGGCCTGTGCATGACGAACCGGTGCACCGCCCATTCGAACACGTTGGTGAACAGGAAGGTCGCCGGCACCGTGAGCCATTCGAGCGGGGTCACGTCGTGGATGTGCGAGATGTAGAGATAGAGCACGGCCGCGCCCATGGCGTAGATGAGCACGATGTGGAAGTAGCCGTTGTACCAGCCGACGATGCGCGAGCGGTACTCGTTACGGAAATCGATCTGCCGTTGCGAGATCATGGCCCACCTGCCGTTTCGTCCCGTGTATTGTTGTTTGACGCAAATCTAGCACCCCGACGCCGCAGCGCAACGGCGTTCAGGCGGCAAGATCGTGCAGCGCCGCATCGACCTCGGCGCCGGTGAGCCGCCAGTCGTTGTCGAGATTGGCCACGACCTTCTTCATGAACGGTTCCGTGAGGCGGACCGCCTTGTCGTTGTCGCCGAGATAATCGGCGAGGATCGCGAGCGCGAGCTGGCGCGGGCTGTCGCCCTCGTAGGTCCATTCAAAGCCGAACTTGGTGAAACGGTGGACGTGGTAGTGCTCGCCGAGCGGCGCGCCGTCGACCGTGACAACAAGGCCGTCGATGGTGCGCTTGCCCTCGTAGGTTTTCATGGCCGTCACGGCTGGTGTGCCGGCTCCACGCCATTGGCCCTCAGCGTCGCGGCCGCGGCCGGCGCGCTGAGGAAAGCGATCAGCGCCTTGGCCGCGGCGGGCTGCTTGCCGACGCGCTCAAACCGGTGGCAAATCCGATTTTCGTCTGCAAAGCCTCGCGGGATCGGGCCAACCACATCGACGCCGGGGACGCCGACGATGCGGGTCGCCACCACGACGACCATGTCGGCCTCGCCCCGCGCCACCACCTCGACGCAGTCTTCGGCCGCCATCGGCTTGAGCTTGCTCTGCATCTCGCGGCGCGATGCCCATGCGATCGAGCAGGCTGACGAAATACAGGCCGCTCGCGCCCTCGCCGGGAAACGCAATCGCCTTGGCGGCGAGCAGCGTGCGCTTGAAGGCTTCGACCGAGGCGATGTCGGGCTTGGCCGCGCCGCTGCGCACGGCGACGCCGAGCCCGGAGCGGCCGATGTCGGCACGGCTGCCGGCACGACCTTGCCGGACTTGATCAGTTGCTCGATGGTCGGCGGATTGCCGACGGCGACGTCGAAGGCCTCGCCCGCCTCGGCTCTCCTGATCACCTCGGTATTGACGTCGAACACGAGATCGACCGCGCCGCCGGTTGCGTGTCCGAACTGCGCGCACAGTTCGCGCACGGCGGCCCGGGGGCCGTTGCCGCTGAGCACCTTGAGCGCGGCGGCCGCGCAGTCGCAGCGCCGGACATCAGTGGGCGGATTCCGGCTTGATGTTCGCCGTCTTGATCACCTTGCCCCACTTGACGATTTCCTCGGCGATGAATTTGCCGAAGGCGTCCGACGTGCCGCCAATCGGCGTGCCGCCGATATTTGGCGAACTGCGCTTTGGTTTTCGGGTCGTCGAGCACAGCATTGATCTCTTTATTGAGCTTGGCGATGATTTCCGGCGGCGTGCCCTTGGGTGCGCCGATGCCGTGCCAGATGCCGGCATTAAATCCCGGCACGAATTCCGCAACGGTCGGAACGCCCGGCAAGCGCATCCGAAGGCTTGTCGCCTGTCACCGCCAGCGCGCGCAGCTTGCCGGCCTTGATATAGCCCGATCGTAACAGGCATGGGGCTGAAGATCGCCTGCACCTGCCCGCTGAGCAGATCGGGCACCGGGCTGCCGCGATATGGGACGTGAACCATCTTGACGCCGGTCATCATCTCGAACAGTTCGCCGTTCATATGGGGCGCACTGCCGATGCCGAACGACGCATAGTTGATCTTGCCCGGATTGGCCTTGGCATAGGCGATGAACTCGGGAAGCGTCTTCGCCGGCACCGACGGATTGACCGCCAGCACGTTGGGCGACTGGAAGGTGCCGACAACAGGCACGATGTCGCGGGCGAAATCGAAATCGAGTCTTTGTAGAGCGTCTCATTGACCGCGTTGGTGATGGTCATTGCGAGGAGCGTGTAGCCGTCGGGCGCCGCCTGCGCGACGAACTCGGGCGCCAAATTGCTGCCGGCGCCAGGCCGGTTCTCGACGATGACCTGCTGGCCGAGCAGGTCCGACAGCGGTTGAGCAATCAGGCGCGCGACAATATCGGTCGCGGAGCCAGGCGGGAAACCAACGATGAGGCGCACCGGCCGCGTCGGATAGCCTTGCGCCCTTGCGAGGGTCGAGAGAGCCGGAAGCGCGGCAGCAGCCCCAGCGAGTTGCAGGAATTGGCGGCGAAAAATTCTCATGGCGTTGCTTCCCGGCATTGCGAGATCGAATGACCCCCCGGCCGTCAAGTCTAGCAGGCTTGTGTTACCCCCGACAGGCCGGACATAGTGCGCGCCATCCACGGATCGGGCCATGCCCGCCAAGATCATCATCGCAGCGCTGGGATTTCTGGATCGACCGCGGCGGCACCTTCACCGACATCGTCGGGCGGCGGCCGGACGGCACGCTCGTCGCGCACAAGCTGCTCTCGGAAAACCCGGAAGCCTATGCCGACGCCGCGGTGCAGGGCATCCGCGACCTGCTGGGCTTGAAGGCCGGCGAGCCGATCCCGCCGGCCAGGTCGGCGCGGTGAAGATGGGCACCACGGTCGCCACCAACGCGCTGCTCGAGCGCAAGGGCGACCGCACGCTGCTGCTCATCACCAAGGGTTTCCGCGACGCGCTGAAGATCGGCTACCAGGCGCGGCCGAAGATTTTCGCCCGCCATATCGTCAAGCCCGACATGCTCTACGAGCGCGTCGTCGAGGTCGACGAGCGCGTGCGCGCCGACGGCACGGTCGAGCGCGCGCCCGATCTCGGCCGCCGTGCGGCGCGATCTCGAAGCGGCCAAGGCCGACGGCATCGCCGCGGTCGCGATCGTGTTCATGCACGCCTACCGCTTTCCCGAGCACGAGCAGCGGGTCGCGGCGCTCGCGCGCGAGCATGGGCTTCGCGCAGGTGTCGGTCAGCCACGAAGTGTCGCCGCTGATCAAGCTGGTCGGCCGCGGCGACACCACGGTGGTCGATGCCTATCTGTCGCCGATTTTGCGGCGCTATGTGGCGCGGGTGGCGGGGGATTTGCAGCGGGCTCGCCTTCTTCACCCTCCCCCTTGCTGGGGAGAGGTCGGCACGCGAAGGCGAGCGGGGTGGGGGTAGCGCAAGCTACGACCATCGACCCCCTCCCCAACCCCTCCCCCGCAAGGGGGAGGGAACACGCCGCGCACGCGGCGGCGATGCGGAAGCACATCCGCCTGATGTTCATGATGTCGTCGGGCGGCCTGACCGCGGCCGAGCTGTTCCAGGGCAAGGACGCGATTCTGTCCGGCCCCGCCGGCGGCGTGGTCGGCATGGCGCGAGACCGGGCGCGAGGCCGGCTTCGACCGGCTGATCGGCTTCGACATGGGCGGCACCTCGACCGACGTGTCGCATTTCGACGGCGAATACGAGCGCGCCTTCGAGACGGAAGTCGCCGGCGTGCGCATGCGCGCGCCGATGATGCTGATCCACACGGTCGCCGCCGGCGGCGGCTCGATCCTGCATTTCGACGGCGCGCGCTTCCGCGTCGGCCCGGACTCGGCCGGCGCCAATCCGGGACCGAAATGCTACCGCCGCAGCGGGCCGCTCGCCGTCACCGACGCCAATGTGATGGCTCGGCAAGCTGATCCCGGATTTCTTCCCGAAGATTTTCGGCCCGCAGCAGGACCAGCCGCTCGACGCGCACGCGGTGCGCAACGGCTTCGCCGATCTGGCGCAGCAGGTCGGCGGCGGCCAAAACGCCGGAGGAGATCGCCGACGGCTTCATCAAGATCGCGGTCGAGAACATGGCGAACGCGATCAAGAAGATTTCGGTGCAGCGCGGCTACGACGTGACGCGCTACGCGCTCAACTGCTTCGGCGGCGCCGGCGGCCAGCACGCCTGCCTCGTCGCCGACGCGCTCGGCATGACCAAGGTGCTGATCCATCCGTTCTCGTCGCTGCTCTCGGCCTACGGCATGGGGCTCGCCGACATCCGCGCCACGCGCCAGCAGGCGATCGAGGTGCCGTTCGGCGCGAAGGCGCTCGCCGCGCATCAAGCGCATCGGCGGCCGGCTCGGCAAGGACGCCAAGCGCGAGGTCGCCGGCCAGGGCGTGCCGGCGGGCAAGATCAAGGTCATCGTGCGCGCGCATATCCGCTACGCCGGCACCGACACCGCGCTGGTGGTGAAGGCGGGTCACGCTTGCCGCGATGAAGCGCGCCTTCGAGACCGCGCACAAGGCGCGCTTCGGCTTCATCGACCGCACCAAGCAGATCGTGGTCGAGGCGGTGTCAGTCGAGGCGGTCGGCGGCGGCGCCAAATTCCGCGAGAAGGCGGCGCGGCGCCTCGCGCGCCGATCTGCCCGCCGCCGGCGCGCACGACGCGATTCTTCTCCGCCGGGCAATGGCACGACGCCAACGTTTACACGCGCGACCAGCTCAAGCCGGGCTCAACGTCTGAAAGGCGCCGCCATCATCATCGAGCCGCACCAGACCGTGGTGGTCGAGCCGGGCTGGCAGGCGGAACTAACGCGCAAAAATCATCTGGTGCTCAGCCGCGCGGTCAAGCTCAAGCGGCAGCACGCCATCGGCACGCATGCCGATCCGGTGATGCTCGAAGTGTTCAACAATCTCTTCATGTCGATCGCCGAGCAGATGGGCGTGTCGCTGCAGAACACCGCCTATTCGGTCAACATCAAGGAGCGGCTCGATTTTTCCTGCGCGGTGTTTTCCGCCGACGGCACGCTGGTCGCCAATGCGCCGCACATGCCGGTGCATCTGGGCTCGCATGGACCGCGCGGTGGAGACCATCATCCGCGAGAACAAGGGCCGCATCGCGCCCGGCGACGTCTATGCGATCAACGCGCCCTATAACGGCGGCACGCATCTGCCGGACATCACGGTCTGCACGCCGGTGTTCGACGACAGCGAATGCGCACAAGCAATCCTGTTCTGGGTCGCCTCGCGCGGACACCACGCCGATGTCGGCGGCATTTCGCCCGGCTCGATGTCGCCGAACGCCACGACCATCGAGCAGGAAGGCGTCTACATGGACAACTTCAAGCTGGTCGATCGCGGCCGCTTCCGCGAGAAGGAACTGATGGCGGCGCTCACGGGGGCGAAATATCCGGCGCGCAATCCGGTGCAGAACGTCAACGACCTCAAGGCGCAGATCGCCGCCAACGAAAAGGGCGTCGCCGAACTGCGCAAGATGGTCGGCCAGTTCACGTTGCCCGTCGTGCGCGCCTATATGCAGCACGTGCAGGACAACGCGGCGGAAAGCGTGCGCCGCGTCATCGACCGGCTGCACGACGCCGAATATGCCTACGAGATGGACCAGGGCACCGCGATCAAGGTGAGGATCACGGTCGACAAGGACAAGCGCGAGGCGACCGTCGATTTCACCGGCACCTCGCCGCAGCAGCCGACCAACTTCAACGCGCCGGAGCCGGTGACGCGCGCCGCGGTGCTCTACGTGTTCCGCGTCATGGTCGACGACGACATCCCGATGAATGCCGGGTGCCTGCGGCCGATCAACATCGTCATCCCGAAGCAGACGATGCTGACGCCGGAATATCCGGCCGCGGTCGTCGCCGGCAATGTCGAGACGTCGCAGGCGGTGACCAACTGCCTGTTCGGCGCGCTCGGCGCGCTCGCCGCCGCGCAGGGCACCATGAACAATCTCAATTTCGGCAACGCGACGCTATCAGTACTACGAGACGATCTGCTCGGGCTCGCCCGCCGGCCCCGGCTTCGACGGCACCGACGCCGTGCACACCCACATGACCAACACGCGGCTCACCGATCCGGAAGTGCTCGAGTTCCGCTATCCGGTGGTGCTGGAGGATTTCCACATCCGCACGGGGTCCGGCGGCAAAGGCAAATGGCACGCCGGCGACGGCATCCGCCGCACCATCCGTTTCCTCGAGAAGATGGAATGCACGATCCTGTCCGGCCACCGCCGCGTGCCGCCGTTCGGCTTGGCCGGCGGCGAGCCGGGTCAGGTCGGCGAGAACTGCCGTGCGGCGCAAAGGCGGCCGCATCGAAAAGCTCAAGGGCTGCGACGAAACCACGATCGATGCTGGCGAGGCGGTCATCATCCAATCGCCGACGGCGGGCGGCTACGGCAAGGCTTGATCCAAAATCCTGTACCCAGGTGCCTCGCTCGCCCATTTCGGGCGGAGAATCCGGCAATTTGAAATCATCAGGCTTGTCGCTTGTTAAGCATCCGCTCGCGCGCCGCTTGCATTTGCACCGCGCGGTGTCAGCTTTGACAACATGCGCAGAACGATTCTCGCCGCGGTGCTGATCGTCCTCGCCTGCCCGGCGACTGCGGCGAATTATCCGGTGTCCGGAAAATGGGGCGTGAACCCGCCGCCGACGAAAGGCCCGGTCGATTGCGGCAAGCTGCGCGTCATCGCCTTCAACGGCAATCAGCGCACCGACAGCCACGGCGGCGTGCCGGCCTATCGCAACGTCTCGGTGACGCCGGCCAGCGGCGGCTATCGCGTCGTCGACATGTTCACCACCGGGCAGATCGCCAACGCCAACGTGTCCTACACGCTGCACCAGGTGGACGCTAACCACGTCGACATGACCCAAGGCGGCACGACGCTGAAGCTGCAGCGCTGCAAGTAATTTCTGGTCATGGCCGGGCTCGTCCCGGCCATCCACGACAATGCACTGCATTCCTAATCGGGATCACCGGGACAAGCCCGGTGATGACGGAATCAACTGCGCGCGATGATCTCACGCTCGCCACGAAAGACCGGCGTAGCGCCGAACCGCCATACTTTGCGCCGCATCAGGATCGAGGGACGCCGCCGGTTCAGACCGCTGCGCCGGCGCCGGCGCGGCTTCGCCTCATGGACGCGTACGCGGCCGATGCGGGCGAACGGCTCGCGCAAGTGTCCGTCGTCCTCGACCAACAGCGGCAGGCCGAGCACCTTGGCCCAGACGCGCCATTCGGCGGTTGCGTCATCCGGCTGATCCGACACAAAAAGCGGCAGCGCCAAGGTCGGGTCCTTGTGCTCGAGCGTCACGGCGACGGCGCCCGGCTCGAGCTTCAGCGAAATGCCGGCAAAGGAAGACAGCGGCAAATTAAGCGCCATGCGCATGCCGCGCAGAGAACGCCGCACCACCACGCGTTCGCGGTGCAGTTCGATGTCCCTCACCCGCTCGTCGGCCGCGGCATCGTTCGCCGCAAAGCGTACGGGCAAGGCGAACGGGTCGAGCCGCAGCGCGCGGCTCGACCCGGCGGGCATCCGCCACTCATCTGACGCCTCAAACTCTCCCGGCGCCAGGCTTATGTGCCCGGTCGCTGCGAGGGATCATGGCGGAAAAGCGTCCGGATTGGCTTAATGTTCGGGGTTAATCGGGCGTTGCGCGCACCCCTTTGCGCGCCATGATTGACGCGGGCTTGCCAAGCATGATTGACGAGGTGTTGCGGCGCGCCGGCGAATTGTCGGGAAGCGCCGGTTGAACGCCTCTATTTCGGAACCATTTACCCCGCATGCGTGCCCCCTCCACCTCCCTGTTCGACCAGACCGTGCTTGCCGATCGCGCCGAGCAGCTCGTCAAGGCCGCGCTCAAGGCCGGCGCCGATGCCGCCGACGCCGCGGCATTGCGCTCGATGTCGCTTTCGGTCGAGGTGCGCGACGGCGCGGTCGAGGAAAGCGAGCGCGCCGAAGGCGACGATCTCGGCCTGCGCGTGCTGGTCCGCAAGCGCCAGGCGGTGGTCTCGACCAACGATCTGTCCGCCGACGGCATTGCGGCACTTGCCGAGCGCGCGGTCGCCATGGCGCGTGTGGCGCCGGAAGACAAATATGCCGGCCTCGCCAACCCCGAGTTGCTGGCGCACGAGTTCCCCGATCTCGACCTGATCGATCCCGACCTGCCGAGCGTCGCCAAGCTCGAGGCCATGGCGCGCGACTCCGAGCAGGCCGGCCTTGCCGTCAAGGGCGTCGCCAAATCGGGCGGCGCCTCGGCCTCCGCCGGCATCGGCGGCATGGTGCTGGTGACCAGCAACGGCTTCCACGGCGCCTACCTCGGCTCGCGCTATGGCGTCTCGATGACCGCGATCGCCGGCGAGGGCACCGGCATGGAGCGCGACTACGATTATTCCTCGGCGCTGCATGCTTCCGACCTCGACAGCCCGGAAAAGATCGGCCGCAGCGCCGGCGAGCGCGCGGTCGAGCGTCTCAATCCGCGCAAGGTGACGACGCGCAAGGTGCCGGTGGTGTTCGATCCGCGCATCGCCGGCTCGATCGTCGGGCATCTGGCGAGCGCGGTGAACGGCGCATCGGTGGCGCGCAAGACGAGCTTCCTGCGCGACAAGATGGGCGAGAAGCTGTTCGCCGACGGCATCGCCATCATCGACGACCCGCTGCGCAAGCGCGGCCTGCGCTCGCATCCGTTCGACGGCGAGGGCGTCAGGGTGAAGAAGCTGGCGCTGGTCGAGAACGGGACCTTGCGCTCGTGGCTGCTCGATTGCGCCACCGCCCGCGAGCTCGGTCTCATCACCACCGGCCATGCGCAGCGCAGCACCTCGTCGACGCCGTCGCCGGGCCCGAGCAACCTGCACATGGAGCCGGGCAGATTGAGCCCCGACGAATTGATTGCCGACATCAAGGACGGCTTCTACGTCACCGACCTGATCGGCATGGGCGCCAACATGGTGACCGGCGACTACAGCCGCGGCGCCTCCGGTTTCTGGATCGAGAACGGCAAGCGTACCTATCCGGTGAGCGAAGTCACCATTGCCGGCCATCTGCTCGACATCTTCCGCAACCTGACGCCGGCCAACGATCTTACGTTCCGCTACGGCACCAACGCGCCGACCTTACGGCTGGAGGGCTTGACCGTTGCCGGGCAGTGATCCGCTCGCGCCGCCGCTTGAGGCCATCATGCGCGAGGCCGGCGACATCGCCGTGCAAACCTCGCGCGGCGAGTTCAAGCGCTGGACCAAAGGCGAGGACAATTCGCCGGTCACCGAGGCTGACATCGCGGTCAACGATTTTCTGCGCCCGCGGCTAACCGCACTTGCGCCCGACGCCGGTTGGCTGTCGGAAGAGACCGAGGACGATCCCGCCGTGCGGGCGCAACGCACCGTCTGGATCGTCGATCCGATCGACGGCACCCGCGGCTTCCTGGCCGGGCGCGCCGACTGGACGATTGCGGTCGCGCTGGTCGAAGACGGGCGGCCGCGGCTTGCGGCGCTTTATGCGCCGGTCACGGACGAGATGTTCCTTGCCGCGCGCGGCCGCGGCGCGACTCTCAACGGCGGGCCGATCCGCGTCAGCGGCGGCGACGGCCTTGCCGGGGCGAGCCTGGCCGGGCCGAAGCGCTATCTCGAACGCCTTGCCAGACTGGACGGCACGATCGATGCCCGGCCGAAGATCCATTCGCTGGCGCTGCGCTTTGCCCGCGTGGCGCAAGGGGAACTCGATGCCGCTTTCGCCTCCCGCGGCAGCCATGACTGGGATCTCGCCGCCGCCGACCTGTTGCTGCACGAGGCCGGCGGCTTGCTCACCGATTTTGCCGGCCAGGGGCTGAATTTCAACCGCGCCCATCTGACCCACGGCGCGCTGATCGCCGCCGGGCCCAAGCGCCACGCCGCGCTGCTCGCGCTCGTGCGCAGCCGCCAGGCCGAGTTTGCATAAATTGGCCTTCTGCCGCTAAATCTCCCCTTTCCAGTCCACGCCGGGCTTCACGAAGGAACTACCCATGACCACCCCTGTGCCCGGAAAACAACTGCTGCATCTGGTGCTCGGCGGCGAGCTCAGCGAGCTCGGCGGCACCGAATTCAAGGATCTCGACAAGGTCGAAGTCGTCGGCGTCTATCCGAACTACGCCACCGCCTACACCGCCTGGAAAGCGAAGGCGCAGCAGACCGTCGACAACGCGCACATGCGCTATTTCATCGTGCACCTGCACCGCCTGCTCGACCCCGAGAGCACGGCGAAGCCGGCGCGCTAATGCCGTCCGGGGGCCGATGATATCTCTCAAGCGTTTCGTTGCCTCATCGGCCTTCCAGC
This sequence comes from uncultured Alphaproteobacteria bacterium, assembly GCA_963822035.1. Lineage (GTDB taxonomy): Bacteria > Pseudomonadota > Alphaproteobacteria > Rhizobiales > Xanthobacteraceae > Pseudolabrys. The sequence continues at coordinate 15,574 of CAWGGC010000002.1, forward strand.
ATGCCGTCGGCGCGGCGGCGGCGTCCTATCTGCGCCTGGTATGGCGAAGCACGCGGCACATCATCGAGCCGGCGACCATCTACGAAACCGTGCAGATGCCGGCGATCATCGCCATGTGGCACGGTCAGCACTTGATGGCGCCGTTCATCAAACGCGAGGACCTCGGTCATCGCGCCAAGGTGCTGATCTCGCGGCACCGCGACGGCGAGCTCAACGCGCGCGCCGCCGAACGCCTCGGCATCGGCACCATCCGCGGCTCCGGCGCGCATAACGGCGAATTCCACCGCAAGGGCGGCGCGGTGGCATTCACTGAAATGCTCGAAGCGCTACAGGAGGGCTACAATGTCGCGCTCACCGCCGACGTGCCCAAGGTCGCGCGCGTCGCCGGCATGGGCGTCGTGAAGCTGGCGCAGCATTCCGGACGGCCGATTTATCCGATCGCGATCGCGACGCAACACCGCGTCGAGATCGACAATTGGGACCGCACCGCCTTCAACCTGCCGTTCGGGCGCACCGCGCTGGTGGCGGGCGAGGGAATTTTCGTTGCAAAAGACGCCGATTTGGCCGCGCTTGAAGCGGCGCGGCAAAAGGTCGAAGACGACCTCAATCGCGCGACCGCGCGGGCCTACGAGATCGCCGACGGCACGAGGAGCGCCGCACCGTGAGGGATCGGTTGCCAGCGGGCCTGCGCGCCTATCGCCTTTTATCGGCGGCGGCGACGCCGTTGACGCCATTGTTCCTGGCGCGGCGGGCGCGGCGCGGCAAGGAGCACGGCGCCCGGCTCGGCGAGCGGCGCGGCGAAAGCGGCATCCGGCGTCCGCAGGGCCCGCTGATCTGGGTGCACGGGGCAAGCGTCGGCGAACTCGCCAGCGTGCTGCCGTTGATCGGACGGTTGCGCGCGCGCGGCATCAATGTGCTGGTGACCTCCGGCACCGTCACCTCGGCCGATCTTGCCGAGCAGCGGCTGCCGAGCGAGGTCATCCACCAGTTCGTGCCGCTCGACACGCCGCGCTTTGCGCGCCGCTTCATCGAGCATTGGCGGCCCAATCTGGCGCTCATGGTCGAGCAGGACCTGTGGCCCAACCTGATGATCGAGGCGGCGCGGCGCAACGTGCCGATGATCCTGATCAACGCCCGGCTGTCGGAGGCGTCGTTCCAGCGCTGGCGGCGGCTGCCGCACACCATCGCCAATCTGCTCGGGCGCTTCGACCTGTGCCTTGCCGCGCACGCCAGCCGACGGCGCGCGATTTTCCGAGCTCGGCGCGCCGCGCGTCGTCACCAGCGGCAACCTCAAGCTCGATGTGCCGGCGCCGCCGGCGGACCCCCGGGCGCTCGAAACGCTCAAGCGCGCGATCGGCGGCCGTCCGGTGGTCGCCGCAACCTCGACCCATGCCGGCGAGGAGGCCGCCGTGATCGAGGCACACCGCCGCCTGCACAAGAATTTCCCCGGTTTGCTCACTTTGATCGCGCCGCGTCATCCCGAGCGCGGCGGCAGCGTCGCCCAGCTTGCGGGCGACTCCGGGCTCAAGGTCGCGGTGCGCTCCTTCGGCGAATTGCCGGACGCGGCAACCGAGGTCTACGTCGCCGACACGCTCGGCGAGCTCGGCCTCATCTATCGGCTCGCTGCCATCGTCTTCATCGGCGGCTCGCTGATCCCGCATGGCGGGCAGAATCCGATCGAGGCAGCCAAGCTCGGCGCCGCCATCCTGCACGGGCCACATGTCGACAATTTCGCCGAAATCTACGCCGCGCTCGACGAAGCGCATGGCGCCGAGCCGGTGGCCGATGCCGGCCGCCTCACCGCAGCGATCGGCCGGCTGCTGGCGTCACCGGAGACGCGCGCGCACATGACCGAGCACGCGCGGGCGACGGTCGAGGCGCAAAGCGGGGCGCTCGAGCGCACGCTACAGTCGCTCGAACCTTATCTGACGCAACTGCAACTGGCCGAGCGGGCACGCCATGCGTGAGCCGGCGTTCTGGTGGCGCAAGCCGGGGGTTGCCTGCGCTCTGCTCGCGCCGGCCGCCGCTTGCTACGGGCTCGTCGCCCGCAACCGCATGACGCGGAGGCCCGCGCGCGCCGGTGTGCCGGTGGTCTGCGTCGGCAATTTCACGCTGGGCGGCAGCGGCAAGACGCCCGCGGTCATCGCCATCGCCAAGCTATTGCGCGCGTCCGGCGAGCGCGTCTTCTGTCTGAGCCGCGGCTATGGCGGCAGCGTCAGCGGCCCGCACCGCGTCGACCCGCATGGCGATGCCGCAAGCAAGATCGGCGACGAGGCGCTGCTGTTGGCACGCGTTGCCCCGACCATCGTTTCCCGCGACCGCGCTGCCGGCGCGGAAGCGGCGCGTGCGGCCGGCGCGAGCGTCATCATCATGGACGACGGCTTGCAAAACCGCTCACTCGAGAAGGACCTCACCATCGCCGTGGTCGACGGCCGCCGCGGCATCGGCAACGGCAGGGTGTTTCCCGCCGGGCCCTTGCGCGCGCCGCTCGAAGCGCAGTGGGCGTTGAGCGACGCGCTGCTTGTCGTCGGTGCGGCAGACGGCGCGGCGGAACTCATCGCAGCGGCAAAGGCGCAAGGGCAAGCCGGTGCTGCATGCGCGGATCGTTCCCGACCCCGCGGCGGTGACGGCGCTCGCCGGCAAACAAGTGCTCTGCCTTCGCCGGCATCGGCGATCCCGAGAAATTCTTCGCCACGCTTGCCGCCGCCGGAATCGCGGCGGCGCGACGTCTTGCCTTTGCCGATCATCACCGCTTCAGCGCCGAGGAAGCGGCGGCGCTGGTGATGCAGGCCGAGGAAGAAGGCCTCACGCTCGTCACCACCGAAAAAGACCACGCGCGGATGGCGCACGATGCCGCGACGGCCGCGCTTGCCGAGCGCGCGCGCACATTGCCGGTGACGCTTGAATTCGACGACGTCGATAAAACGAAGGCGATGCTCGCGGCCGCGATCAGCCGGGCTGGGGCTCGCGCAGGCGCTTCATGACCGCTTCCGGCGTGGCATAGGCCTCCTGGCGGTCGACGCTCCAGTATTTGAGCTCCTCGAGCGGGATCGGCACGCCGGTCACGGCGCAGCGCACGAAGGCGCCGGGGCGCACCACGCGGAAATCACCGTCCAGATATTTGACCTCGGCTTCGCCGCTCATCGGCGGCGAGCGGTCATAACGGTTGAGCAATGCGGCCTCCATTCCGGCGCAGGCGAAGCGCCCAAGATAATGCCTCGGGCGCGCGAGCGAAACCCCATGAGCTACCGATGCCCACTTCTCAAGGGTTTACGGGCCGAACAGGTTGCCCTGCTCGTCCGAGCCCCCGCCGGAGCGGCGCCGCCTGGGTCGCGGCGCCGGCGGCGGCCGCATCCGCGCCTCGCCTTCCGCCACCGCGCCGACGCGGCCGTCGGCAAATTCGATGTCGAGCCGCATGCCGGCGGCGACCGAAGCCGCCGCACGCACCGGCTGCCCACTCTCGTCGCGCACCAGGCCGAAACCGCGCGCCAGCACGCTCTGATAGGAAAAGGCACGCAGCAACTGGTCGGCGCGCTGCAGCCGGTCCCAGCGCCGCTGCAGGTAGTTGTCGCGGGCGCGCTCGCGCCGCCCGTCGAGCGCGACGACGATCTCGGAGCCGCGCGCCAGCCGTTGCTTCAACAGCCGTGGCGACAGTTGCGCCGAAACGCGGGTCAGTTGCCGGTGGTGGATCTGCGCGTTGGCGATGAGCGCGCGCGGCAGCCGCGCAGCGCACGAATCAAGCCGCTGACGCGGGCCGCTCAGCAATTCGTCGAGCGCCGGCAACGCGCGCGACAACAGCCGCAGCTCCTTGCGCCGCTGATCGACGCCGCGCTGCCAGCAGGCAAGTTTGCGCAAGGCCAGGTCGGCGACGCGCGTCATGAGCTCGGCGCGTACCGGCACCGCCTTTTCCGCCGCGGCGGTCGGCGTCGGCGCGCGCCAGTCGGCGGCGAAATCGATCAGCGTGAAGTCGGTCTCGTGGCCGACCGCGGAGATCAGCGGAATCATGCCTTCCGCCACGGCCATGACCACGATCTCTTCGTTGAACGACCACAGGTCCTCCAGCGAGCCGCCGCCGCGGGCGACGATGATCAGGTCAGGCCGCGGCAGCGCCCCGTGCTCCGGCAGCGCGTTGAAGCCGGCGATGGCGTTGGCCACTTCAGCGGCGGAGGTTTCGCCCTGCACCCTGACCGGCCACACCAGCACGCGGCGGGGAAATCGATCGGCGAGACGATGCAAAATGTCGCGGATCACGGCGCCGGTGGGCGAGGTGACGACGCCGATCACCTCGGGCAGGAACGGCAAGAGCTGCTTGCGCGCCTCGTCGAACAGGCCCCGCGCCGCGAGCTTCTTCTTGCGCTCTTCCAAGAGCTTCATCAGCGCGCCGATGCCGGCGGGCTCGAGCGTGTCGATGACGATCTGGTATTTCGACGAACCGGCAAAGGTGGTGAGGCGGCCGGTGGCGATGACGTCGAGCCCCTCCTCGGGCTTCACCCGCATCCGCCCATACGTGCCCTTCCAGACCACCGCCTCGAGCACCGCCTTGTCGTCCTTGAGGCGGAAATAGCAGTGGCCGGAGGGCGAGGAACCCTTGAAGCCGGAGATTTCGCCGCGCACGCGCACGAAGCCGTAGGCGTCCTCGACGGTGCGCTTGAGCGCCGCCGAAAGCTCCGAGACGGTCCATTCCACAACGTTGTTGAGGGCGGCTTCAGCCATTACGCGAATCTCTTGCGGGGTCGAAACCCCATGCTACACCAACCGGGAACGCCCCTCTAACTCAGCCGCAAGCGCATGAACATCCTCCTCCTCGGTTCCGGCGGACGCGAGCATGCGCTGGCCTGGAAAATGGCGGCGAGCCCGCTGACCGACAAGCTCTATTGCGCGCCAGGCAATGCCGGCATCGCGCAGGAGGCGGAGTGCGTGGCGCTCGATCCGGCCGACCACAAGGCGGTGATCGCGTTTGCCAAGGAGAAAAAAATCGACCTCGTCGTGGTCGGACCCGAGACACCGCTCTGCGCCGGCATCGTCGACGATCTGGAGGCAGCCGGCATCAAGGCCTTCGGCCCGGGCAAATGGGCGGCACGGCTCGAAGGCTCCAAGGGCTTCACCAAGGATCTGTGCAAGGCGAACAAGATCCCGACCGCCGCCTATGAGCGCTTCAAGGGCGCGCAAACTGCGAAAGATTACGTGCGCAAGAAAGGCGCACCGATCGTGGTCAAGAATGACGGGCTCGCCGCCGGCAAGGGCGTGGTCGTCGCCGAGACCGTCGCCGAAGCCGAAGCCGCGATCGATGCCCTATTTTCCGGCGACCAGCCGGCCTGGGAAATCGTGATCGAGGATTGCCTGGTCGGCGAGGAAGCCTCGTTCTTCGCGCTGTGCGACGGCGAGACCGCGATCGCGCTCGTTTCGGCGCAGGACCACAAGCGCGTGTTCGACGGCGATAAGGGGCCGAACACCGGCGGCATGGGCGCCTATTCGCCGGCCCCGGTGATGACGCCCGAGATGAGCACACGCGTGATGGACGAGATCGTCATGCCGACCGTACGGGCGATGAAGGCGATGGGCGCGCCGTATAAGGGCGTGCTGTTCGCCGGGTTGATGATCACCAAGGACGGCCCGCAGCTCATCGAATACAACGTCCGCTTCGGCGATCCGGAATGCCAGGTGCTAATGCTGCGGCTGATGTCGGACCTGGTGCCGGCGCTCGTTGCTGCGCGCGACGGGCAACTCAAGAGCTTCGATCTGCGCTGGTACGGCGATGCCGCGCTGACCGTGGTGATGGCGGCCAAGGGCTACCCGGGCGCCTACGCCAAAGGCTCGGCGATCGAAGGGCTCGACGCGGCGGCGAAGGTCGATGGTGTGCAGATCTTCCACGCCGGAACCAGACTGGTGGACGGCAAGGTCACGGCCAATGGCGGGCGCGTGCTCAACGTCTGCGCGCTCGGCACGACGGTCGCCGAGGCGCAGCAGCGCGCCTATGCCGCGGTCGACACGATCGACTGGCCGGAGGGCTTCTGCCGGCGCGACATCGGCTGGCGCGCGATTGCGCGTGAACGCTGAGCGCTTCCGTTATCGGAAATTGCGCTTTCTTGTTTCGCCTTGCGCTGCCTCCTCTGCTCCCTGACATCACGCGCTTGTGCGGCATGGCAAACATGTGCCGATGCCGATAGTGCAGCGCGCACGCCGAACTATGTTTCCGCTCGAGGGGGTCTGGATTGAGACAAGGCAAGACCCATGAAAAGATTTGCAACTGGCCTCGTGCTCGTGACGCTCACGGCGTCGCCGGCCCTGGCACACAGCTCGCACTACAGGGACATCGTTGGCCCGCTGGTCACGCCGACCTATCGGCATCATCACTGGCTCGGGCCTGCCGGCACCACCTGGCACGACAACGCGCGCTATGGCCAGCCACCGCGGCCGACCGGGACCTACGCGCGCTCGCAGAACTGGAAGCACTACGTGCCGGTCGATAGCTACGACGTGGTGCTCAACGGCACGATCGTCGGCCGCGACCCCGATCCGAACATCCGCTTCCAGTTGTTGCGCGAAGCCGGGCTTCCGCCCCCGTGATGGGACGCTGCTTGTGGCGCGACCGACGAGAGTAACCTGCGCTGGTATTGCGATGCCAGTTGACCGGCCGCAGAACTCTCGCCGGCGCGCCGTTGGGCGCGATCATGCGCCTGCATAAAGGGCGCGTAATCGAGCGATTCGAATTTGAGACATGGGTGCGGCGCCGCGGTGGCCAAGTCTTTACCTTGGCGCGCATCCGTAGTCCTACGCCTTTTTTCGCCCGCTATTTGGCGGATGCTGGCGGCCAAGGACGGGGACAATTCGGAGCCCCACATGAGATACGTCGTCACCGCCGTCGCGGTTGCCGCAGCGCTTGCCGCCCCGGCATTCGCCAAGAAGCAAACCACCGTCTCTCCTGAAGCCGCGGCGGCGCAGGCTTCAGTTCCGGCCGGTCAAAGCTATCAGCCGATCGACCACTACACCGTGATCGTCAACGGCACGGTCGCCGGCCGCGACCCCGACCCCAATGTGCGGCTGATGCTGCTGCGCGATCCCAAGATCGACGCCAACTGATCGGCGCGACCGCGACGACTTATGCAAAGCCCGGCCTTGCGCCGGGCTTTGTTTTTTGAGCGTTGTCCTCTTGCGGGCCGAGCGGGCATACTGCCGGCCAAGAAACGCCGAGGAAACGAAACGAATGCACCCCGTGTTACGGCTCTATGAAGATGTGCTCTCCAATGCCGGCCGCTGCGAGCTGGCGCTGCCGCCCTTACCCCGCTTCATCTTCGTCGTGCACGGCGATGCAGAGATCGGCGGCAGGACGATCCGGCACGGCGAAGCCTGGCAGGGCCAGGACGAGGTCACGATCGAGCCGGGCGACCAGGGCGTCACCTGCTGGCGCTGGGAGCTCGCGCGCGGCGACGCCGGCAGCACGGTCGCCGCGGCGCCGGGCATGACGACGCACGAGAAGCTGACCGCATTTCTGGAGACGCTGCCGAAGGGCGACCTGCTGATGCGCGGCGACAGCGTCGCCTTCCCGCCCGGCGGCTGCGCCTATCTGCACCGCCACCAGGGCCCCGGCATCCGCTGCTTGATCGAAGGCGGCATCCGCATCGACACGCATCACCGCTCGACGTCGTACGGGCCGGGCGGCGCCTGGTACGAGAGCGGCCCGAACTCGGTGTTCGCGCAGGCGGCGGACGACGCGCCGAGCCGCTTCATCCGCGTCATGATCCTGCCGCGCGAGCTGGCCGGCAAAAGCTCGATCCAGTACGTCAACGAGGACGACAAGGCGAAGCCGAAGTCGCAGCAGCTACAAGATTTACGCCGACGCGCCGATCGAGTTCGCCGCGGCGCGCAAATGACGGCGGCGATCGACCGGCAGCAGGCTTTTTCCGGCACCAAGGAGGTGGCGGCAGCGCTGGCGCTCGACGCCGCGCGGCTCGAAGCGTATCTCGCGCAGCACGTCAAAGGCTTCGCCGGCCCACTCAGCGTCAAGCAGTTCAAGGGCGGGCAGTCGAACCCGACCTATCTTCTGGAGACGCCGGCGCGGCGCTACGTGCTGCGGCGCAAGCCGCCCGGCAAATTGCTGCCTTCGGCGCATGCCGTTGACCGCGAGTTTCGCGTCATCAGCGCGCTTGCCGCGCAGCATTTTCCGGTGGCGGAGGCCGTCCATTACTGCGCCGACGACAGCATCGCCGGTACGCCGTTTTACGTGATGGGCTTTGTCGACGGCCGCGTGTTCTGGGAGCCGCAGATGCCGGGCTCGAATCCGGCCGAGCGCAAGAGCGTCTACGACGCCATGAACGCCACCATCGCGCGGCTGCACAGCTTCGAACCGGCCAAGATCGGCCTCGCCGACTTCGGCAAAGGCGAGAACTACGTCGCACGGCAAGTCGAGCGTTGGTCGAAGCAGTACCGCGCCTCGGAGACGGAAAAGATCGAGGAGATGGAGCGGCTGATCGACTGGCTGCCGAAACACATCCCGGCCGGCGGACCGGTGCGGCTGGTGCACGGCGACTACCGGCTCGACAACCTCATCGTCGCGCACGACGCGCCGAGGATCGTCGCCGTGCTCGATTGGGAGCTGTCGACGCTCGGCGATCCCCTCGCCGACTTCAGCTATCACCTGATGACCTGGCACATGCCGCATTCGGAGAGTGCAGCCGGCACGGCGACGCTGGTGGGGCACGATCTTGCCGCGCTCGGCATTCCGAGCATGGCGGACTATGTCGACGCCTACGTCGCCCGCACCGGGCTCGACCCGCGGCCGGCGCTGCCGGTTTATCTCGCCTATAATTTCTTCCGCATCGCCGCCATCCTGCAGGGCATCATCGGCCGCGTGCGCGACGGCACCGCGACCTCGGAGTTTGCTCCCGCCAAGGCGGAGATGATCCGCCCGCTGGCGCGGAAGGCGTGGGAGTTCGCGCGCGAAGCGGGCGCGCGCTAAGCACGGTCAACAGAGGCCTACCGCCCCGGCACCAATTTTAGCAATTGGCGGAGGTTTCCCTTGAGGTTCGCAGCCTAGGTTGCGCGGGTGATCAGGAAACGTCGGCCCGTGTCCGAAGTATCAAGCATCGGCATCCAAACCATCACGGCTCAGACCGGGACCGATCGGCAGTATCCGACCCAACCGGCTACGCCTGACGGCGACGGCGATGCCGACGACACGCAACAGCAATCACCGCCGCCGTCCGGCATGGGCAAATTCGTCGACAAGACGGTTTGACGCTGCATCCCTCCCCTTTCAGGGGAGGGACAAGTGCATCAGCGCCGCGCCTGAAAGAACTCGCGCAACAGCACCGTCGCTTCGCTTTCGGAAATTCCGCCATAGACCTCGGGCCGATGGTGGCAGGTCGGCTGCGCGAAAAAGCGCGGCCCGTGCTCGACCGCGCCGCCCTTGGGGTCGGCGGCGCCGAAATAGAGCCGGCGGACGCGGGCAAAGGACATCGCCGCCGCGCACATGGCGCAGGGTTCGAGCGTGACGTAGAGATCGCACTCGGTCAGCCGCTCGGAGCCGAGCGCGCCAGCCGCGGCGCGAATCGCCAGCATCTCGGCATGCGCGGTCGGGTCCTTGTCGGCCAGCGTCCGGTTGCCCGCGCGGGCGACGACCTCGCCGCCGCGGACGATGACGCAGCCGACCGGCACCTCGCCGCGCATGCCTGCGGCGCGGGCTTCATCGAGGGCCAATTGCATGGAAACTTGGCGATGGCATTGATATCCGTCATGCCCGGCCTTGTGCCGGGCATCCACGCCTTTATACACGGCATGCGCACGGAAGGCGTGGATGGCCGGGACAAACGGCATAGAGACGGCGCTTCGCGCCTTTTGCCCGGCCACGAGAAAGAACGCATGTCCGACAAGAGCAAAGACATCCCCGGCGAGCGCATCGCCAAGGTGATGGCGCGGGCGGGGCTTGCCTCGCGGCGCGAGGCCGAGGCCTGGATCGCGGCCGGCCGCGTCGCCGTCAACGGCGCGGCGATTTCCTCGCCGGCGCTCAACGTCACCGCCGCGGACCGCATTACCGTCGACGGCGAGCCGCTGCGGGCCCGCGAGCGCACCCGGCTCTTCCTCTACAACAAACTGCGCGGCCTCGTGACCTCGCACTCCGATCCGCAAGGTCGGCCGACCATCTTCCGCGCCCTGCCAAAAAACATGCCGCGCCTCATCAGCGTCGGCCGGCTCGACCTCAACACCGAGGGACTCCTGCTGCTCACCAATGACGGCGGCCTGGCGCGCGTGCTCGAACTGCCGGCGACCGGCTGGCTGCGCCGCTACCGCGTGCGCGCCTTCGGCCGTGTCACGCAGGAGGCGCTCGACCGGTTGCGCAACGGCGTTACCATCGACGGCGTGCGCTATGGTGAAATCGAGGCCACGCTCGACCGCGAGCAGGGCAGCAATGTCTGGCTCACCTTTGCCATAAGGGAAGGCAAGAACCGCGAGGTGCGCAAGGTACTGGAATCCCTCGGGCTCAAGGTGAACCGGCTGATCCGCGTCTCCTACGGGCCGTTCCAGCTCGGCGAGCTCGCCGATGGCGCGGTCGAGGAAGTGAAGACGGCGGTCGCTGCGCGAGCAACTGGGGCCGCTTGCCGCCGAAGCCGGTTGCGATTTCGACGCGCCGATTGTCGAGCCGGAGGCGCCGCGCCCGTCATCCTGAGGCGCGAGCGCGCAAGGCGCGCGACCGGGAAGCACGCGACCAGCTGGCCGCTATCGCGACCGCCGCTCGCGCGCTCAGAGAGCGACCGGGATGACGGAAAAAAGCAACGCCGCGCGACCGTCGCGGCGGCGGGCCGCGGCCGTAACGGCCGAGGCCGAAATAATGCGCGTCGTCGGCGGCCGGTTGCGCTCGCGCGCCGATCGCCGGGCCGAAAGGCGCATGGGCTGCGCCCGACCGCCGACCGCCTGCGCGAATCGTTGTTCAACATCCTCGCCCACGCCTATGGCGACCCGGTCAGCGGGGCGCGCGTGCTCGATCTCTTTGCCGGCACCGGCGCGCTCGGCATCGAGGCGATCTCGCGCGGCGCAGCTTACACGCTGTTCGTCGACGACGGCGTCGAGGCGCGCGCGCTGTTGCGCAACAATGTCGAGGCGCTCGGCTTGGGCGGCGTCACCCGCATCTTCCGCCGCGATGCGACCCGGCTTGGGCCTGCACATCCGGTCGAACCGTTTTCGCTCGCGTTCCTCGATCCGCCTTACGGCAGGGGGCTCGCCGAGAAGGCGCTCGCCTCGGCACGCGACGGCGGCTGGCTTACGCCCGAAGCGTTGATCGTCGTCGAGGAAGCAGCTGACGCTGGCTTCACGGCGCCGGATGGCTTTACCGAGCTTGAGCGGCGCCACTACGACGACACGCAGCTGATCTTCCTCCGTGCGCCCTCTTGAACCTCTCCCCGCTTGCGGGGAGAGGTCGACCTCCGAGCGGTAGCGAGGAAGTCGGGTGAGGGGCGCTTCGGATCGCTCAGACTCGAAGCGACGCCCCCTCACCCGGCTCGCGTCGCTCGCCACCCTCTCCCCGCAAGCGGGGGGAGGGAACTAGCGCCGCCCGAACAGCCGCTCGATGTCGGCGAGCTTCAATTCCACATACGTTGGCCGGCCATGGTTGCATTGCCCGGAATTCGGCACCGCCTCCATCTCGCGCAACAGCGCGTTCATTTCCTCGGGCTTCAGCCGCCGCCCGGCGCGCACCGAGCCGTAGCAGGCCATGGTGGCGGAGACGTGCATCAGCCGACGCTCGAGCGGCAGTTCGTCGTCCCATTCCGCCATGTGCTCCGCGAGGTCACAAACTAACCCCCGCACATTGACCTCGCCCAACAAGGAAGGTGTTTCGCGCACCGCGACCGCGCCGGGGCCGAAGGACTCGATGACGAGGCCAAAGCGCGCAAGCTCCGGCGCGCGGGCGACGAGGCGCGCGGCATCGGCCTCCTCGAGTTCGACAACTTCGGGAATGAGCAGAATCTGCCGCGCCACGCCGGACTTCTCCAGCGCCGCCTTCATGCGTTCATAGACGATGCGCTCGTGCGCGGCGTGCTGGTCGACGATGACGAGGCCGTCGCGGGTCTGCGACACGATGTAGGTCTCGTGGATCTGCGCGCGAGCGGCGCCCAGCGGGCGCCCGACGAGATCCGGCGCCGGCGCCTCCGCCTCGGCGCGCGCATCGGCTGCAGGACCGCCGGTGTCGAAGGCGGCTTGGGCTGCCTCGGCAAAGCCAAGCGCCGCATTGCCGCGCATCGGCGGGAAGCACCCGGCGCGAAGGCCGGCCGCGCCGGCGAGCGCCGCCAGTCGTAAGTACCACGCCGCGCGGTCCCGAGCGGGCGGAACGCGGCGATGGTGGCGCTACCGCCGGTGGTCGCGGCCTTCTGCGCGTCGCGCGCCAGCGCCGTCCTTCAGCGCCGAGACGATGAGCCCGCGCACCAGCCCGCCGTCGCGGAAGCGCACTTCGGTTTTCGCCGGGTGCACGTTGACGTCGACCTCGCGGCCGCCGAGCGTGACGTAGAGCGCCAGCAGCGGATGGCGGTCGCGCGGCAGGTAGTCGGCATAGGCCGCGCGCACCGCGCCGACCAGCAGCTTGTCGCGCACCGGACGGCCGTTGACGAACAGGTACTGGCCGAGCGTGTTGGCGCGGCTGAAGCGTCGGCAGCGCCGCGAAGCCCTCGACGTGCACGCCTTCGCGCTCGGCGTCGATGGTCACGGCATTGGCGCGGAAGTCGGCGCCGAGCACGTCGCCGAGCCGCGTCAGGTGATCGCCGGTCGCGCTCCAGGTCACGGGCGCGCGCTCCTCGCCGGCGAGCGTGAAGGCGACATCGGGCCGGCTCATGGCGAGGCGACGCACCACTTCGCGCACGGCCTCGGCCTCGCTGCGGTCGGTCTTGAGGAACTTGAGCCGCGCCGGCGTCGCGTAGAACAGGTCGCGCACCTCGACCGAGGTGCCCGGCCGAGAGCGCGGCCGGCTTCACCGCCGACTTCGCGGCCGGCATCGACCTCGATCGCCCAGGCGTGCGGCTCGGCCTCGTGCCGCGTGGTGATGGTGAGGCGCGACACCGCGCCGATCGAAGGCAGCGCCTCGCCGCGGAAGCCGAGCGTGCGAAATCGCGAGCAGATCGTCGCCGGCGAGCTTGGAGGTGGCGTGGCGCTCGACCGCGAGCTCGAGGTCGGCGCGGGTCATGCCCTCGCCGTCGTCGGCGACGCGGATCAGCCTGCGGCCGCCGCCGTCGGTCAGCACGTCGATGCGGCTGGCGCCGGCATCGAGCGCGTTCTCGACCAGCTCCTTCACCGCGCTCGCCGGGCGCTCGACCACCTCGCCGGCGGCGATGCGGTTGACGATCGATTCGGAGAGCTGGCGGACGGGCATCGGACTTGCCTGATTCGGATTTCGGGCCGAATTTAGCGGCGCAAGGAGGCCACCGCGAGGCAAAGACCGGTCTGCCCCCGTTATCCCTAGGGATCTCAAACGAATGCCGGCCCGATCGCAGGCTTTTGATCTTGGACCGGTGGCGCTTGCCCTCGACGCGGCGCTCCGTTTCTGCGCCTTCGGCACCTTGGTGGCACGGCGCGGCATGGGTTTCACCGCCGCCTGGCGGATCAGACTCGGCGAGCCGCTCGCGCGCATCGGCGCGGTTGCGCTCCTGCTCGCGGTAACTGCTGCGCGATGATGACGATGACGCCTTCTTTGGTCAGGCGCTTGCCGGCAAGCCGCATCAGCCGCACCGCCACGTCGTTCGGCAGCGACGGCGAGCGGCGCACGTCAAAGCGCAGCTGCACCGCCGAGCGACACCTTGTTGACGTTCTGCCCGCCCGGCCCGGAGGACCGCACGAAGCTTTCCTCGAGCTCGGAGTCGTCGATGGAGATGGTGTCGGTGATGCGGAGCATTCGGATGCCTCAATCGGCCTCATGGTGAGGAGCCGGCCGAGCGTAGCGAAGGCCGGCGTCTCGAACCATGGGGCCGCCCCATCCTTCGAGACGCCCGCTTCGCGGGCTCCTCAGGATGAGGGCGGCGAAGCCAAATACTTCTTCGCCAGCACCTTGCCCTCTTCCACCGCCGGCTGGTCGAAGGCGTCGACGCCGAGCAGATGCGCGGCGACGATGGTCTCCAGCATGAAATGCATCAGCAGCTCGCCGAGGCTTGCTTCGTCGAGCGTTGGGATATGCGATCGTGCGCACCGGGCAGCCGTTCTTGGCGAGCGTGTCGGCGGTGGCGCGCGCTTCCGCCGCGGCAAGATCGCCGATGGTCTTGCCGCCGAGACCCGGCTCGCCGGCGAGCGAAGCAAGCTCCTTGTCGATGCGCGGCCCGAGGCCGCGGCCTTCGACGCTGACCACGGTGAACAATTTGTCGCGCGGGCCGCCGAGATAAAGCTGCACCTGGCTGTGCTGGTCGACGGGACCGAGCGCGCCAACCGGCGTCGTGCCCTTGCCGTCTTTGCCCAGGCTCTCGGCCCAGAGCTGCACAAACCAGTGCGTGAAGCGCTCGAGCCTGTCCGAATAGGCCATCAGCACGCTGATCGATTTGCCCTTGCTCTCGGCAAGTCCGACGGAAAGCGCGGCACCAAGCGCCGCCGGCACCTCGGCCGCCGTCTTCTTTGCCAGCACGGAGCTGAGCGCCACGCCCGCGCCTTTGCGGATCGCGGCGATGTCGAGCCCGAGCACCGCGGCCGGCAACAGGCCGACATTGGTCAGCGCCGAGAAGCGGCCGCCGACGCCCGGATCGTGGTCGAGCATCGCCACCTGGTGCTTGCCGAGCAGGTCGCGCAGGCCGTTGCGCTTGCCGGCCTTGGCCGGCTCGGTGATGCCGAGAAAGGCGACATGCGCGCATCGACGCCGGCCTGCTTCAGCGCCGACAGCGCGGCAATGGTCTGCATCAGCGTCTCGGCGGTGCCGCCGGACTTGGAGATGGCGACAAAGCGCGTGGTAGCGAGCGGCAGCTTGGCGAGCATAGTCTCGAAGGACAGCGGATCGAGATTGTCGATGAAGTGGATGCGCGGAGGCGCCCGCAGCGCGCCGACGCCGGGCACGGCATAGCCGGCAAGCTGCGCCAGCGTCTGCCCGCCGAGGCTCGAACCGCCGGTGCCGAGCAGCACGATGTCGCTGGCGCCCTCGGCCAACTTGCGCGCGGCCTCGCCGATGCCGGCGAGATCGTCACGCCGCTCCGGCAGCCGCAGCAGCGGCAGGCCACCGTCGGCATGGCGGGCGCGCAGCCAGTCGAGCGCGCCTTCGGCCTTGGCGAGCGCGGCCTTCAGCGCATCGGCGCCAAGCCCGTGCGCGCCGACGGTCTTTTCCAGCGCGTTGTCGATGGAATGCTGCAGCGGCATGACGGCCTACCCCCGTTCGCGGCCCCGTATGTGCCGGGAGTTCGCGCCCCGGCACAACCCTGGAGGCCCGCGAAGACGTTCCGCTTATTCGGGGCTCATGCCCGCCGGCTTGCCAGCCACGGAGACCAGCATGCCGCCGCCAAAGAGGCGCTTGGCGACGCGCTTGGCGTCCTCGATCGTCACCGCATCGATCATTGCGCCGCGCTTCTCGATGTAGTCGATGCCGAGATTGTCGAGCTGGAGTTGCGTCAGCTGCGCGGCAATGCGGCTCGAGGTATCGAGCGCGAGCACATAAGAGTTCTTCACATAGGCCTTGGCGGCGGCGAGTTCGTCCGCGGTCGGGCCGCTCTCGGCCATGCGCTTGGTCTCGCTCTGGATGATCGCCAGCGCGTCGCCGGCACGGTCGGCGCGGGTGGCAGTGCCGCCGAGCACCACCGCCGCACTCTTGAACCAGACCAGGCTGTCGGAGACGCCGTAGGCCAGCCCGCGCTTTTCGCGCACCTCGCGATAGAGCCGCGATGAAAAGCTGCCGCCGCCGAGGATGTGGTTGACGAGATAGGCTGCCATAAAATCCGGATCGTTGCGCTCGATGCCGGGGCCGCCGAAGGTCACCACCGCCTGCGGCACGTCGACCGGGATCACCAGGCGGCGGCCCATGCCTTGCGCGGTCGCATCCGGCACCGGCTTCAGATTGTTCTTTGCCGGCAGCGAGCCGAAGGCGCGGTCGATGAGCTTGCCGGCGGCTTCGGCGTCGATGTCGCCGACGATGGAGATTTTCAGCTCGTTGCGCGCAAAGACACGGCCGACATAGTCGCGCATGTCGGCGACCGTGATGCGCGGCACCGTCTCCAGCGAGCCGCTGCTTTCCAGACCATAGGGGTGGTCGGGAAACGCGGTCTTCCACCAGTTGCGGCTGGCGATGTCGTTCGGACTGGTGGCGGCGCGGCGCAGCGCCGACATCTGCTGGCTGCGCATGCGCTCGACCGCCTCGGCGTCGAAGCGCGGCGCGGTCAGCGACAGCCGCAGCATGTCGAAGGCGTCGTCGCGGTTCTCGTTGAGGGTGCGCAGCGAGCCGAAGAAGTAGTCGCGGCCGACGCGGAAGCTCACGTCGATGGCCTTGCCTTCGAGCTTCTCGTGATAGGCCTTGGCGTCGAGCGGGCCGGCGCCTTCGTCGAGCAGGCTGGCGGCGAGATTGGCGGTGCCGGACTTGTCGGCCTCATCCTGGCTCGAGCCGCCATGAAAGGCGTAGTTGAGCGCCACCAGCGGCACCGATTGCTCGCGCACCAGCCAGGCCTCGATCCCCATCGGGCTGACGATGCGCTCGATCTTCATCGCCGAGGCGGGCGCGCCGGCGGCAAGCGCCAGCACGGCGAAAGCCGCCAGTAGAAAACGCCGCATCATGATTTCTTCTCCGCCTGCGGGCTCTTGTCCTTGATGAGATAACCGGTGACCGACCGCTTCATCTGCAGCCACTGGCGCGCCGCGTCCTGCACCGCCCCGGCCGTCACGAGACGGATACGGTCGGGCCAGCGGCGCACGTCCTTGACGGTCGAGCCGGTGGTCAGCGCCGCGCCGTACCAGCGCGCAAGCGTCATCGGATTGTCCTGCGCGTAGATCGCGTCGGCGACCATCCGCGTCTTGGCGCGCGCCAGCTCATCGGCGCCGATGCCCTTGTCGGCGACCGCGGCAATGACCGTGTCGATCTGGCTTTCGAGCTCCGGCAAAGCGACGCCGGGCTGCGGCACGCCGTAGACCTCGAACTTGGACATATCGAGGGTGGAGCTGTCGTACCAGGCGCCGGCGGCGACCGCGCTGTGCTTGTCCTGCACCAGCGCGCGGTAGAGCCGGCTGTTCTCGCCGTTGCCGAGGATCTGCGCCAGCACCTCCAGCGCCTCCGATTGTCCGGGCTTCCCCGTGTGGAAGGACGGCACCAGATAGGCGCGCTGCAGCATCGGCTGCTCGACGCGGGGGTCGGCGAGCGTCAGCGAGCGCGCGGCGGCCGGCGGCGGCTCCTGCGGGCGCTGGCGCGGCACGATGTTCGGATTGGCCGCGCACTTTGCCGTAGGTGTCCTCGGCGTCTTTCAGCGCGTCGTTCGGGTCAATGTCGCCGGCGACCACGACGATGGCGTCGTTGGGGGCGTACCAGCGGCGATAGAAGCCGATGGCGTCGTCGCGGGTGAGCTGTTGCATCTCATGGCGCCAGCCGATGGTCGGTTTGCCGTAAGGATGATTGAGGTAGAGCGCCGCGTCGATCTGGATGCCGAGCCGCGCGCGCGGATTGTTCTCGATGCGCATGTTCTCCTCTTCGAGGATCACGTCGCGCTCAGGCAGCACCACGTCGTCGGTCAGCCTGAGGCCGGTCATGCGGTCGGCCTCGAACGCCATCATCGGCTTCAACTGATCGGCGGGAATGCGTTGATAAAATCCGGTGTAGTCGTTGGCGGTGAATGCGTTCTCGTCGGCGCCGGCCGCGGCGACGGCTTGCGAGAACTTGCCGCCGGGATTTTTCGCCGTGCCCTTGAACATCAGGTGCTCGAGGAAATGGGCAAGCCCCGATTTGCCCGGCACCTCATCGGCGGCGCCGACCTTGTACCAGACCATATGCGTGATGACCGGCGCGCGGTGGTCGGGAATGACGACAAGCTCAAGGCCGTTGGCGAGCGTGAATTGCGCGACCTTGGCGCCTCCCGGCTCGGCGGCCGTCGCGTGACTCGCGACAAGCAGACCGGCGAGCAGCGCGCCCACGGCAGCGAAGGATTTATGCCGCACGGATCAACCTCCACGATTTCCGTTGCCGCCGCCGCAGATAGTCGTCGCCGCCGGCCGCTTTATCCCGACCGACATTTAGCCGCATAACAACTGCGTGAGCAGAACTAATGTGCAGGCTCGACGTGGGACGTGTAATAGTCAGCCGGCTTCTCCGGCCCTTTCTTGCCCACGCCATAGGGTTGATCCGGCGACGGCGTCTGATAACCGGCCGGCGGATCGGTCAGCGAAGCGCGCGGCGGCTCGCCGGTGAATTTGGCGGCTTCGCTGCCATCGTCCTTGCCGAACATGTTGCTGAACAAACCGCCTTTGTAACCGAGCTCCGAGGGCGCCATCGGCGACGCTGCACCGTTGGCGGAAGCCTGGTAACCGTCGTCGCGGCTCGCACGGCGCGCGCTCGTCCCGGGCTTCAGGCCCGGTGTCATCTGGTCCGGCCGACAGGGGTCTTTCGTCGCGCAGGCGCTCCGCTTCGATATCGCGATTCTTCTCGAGCGCGGCCTGCTCCTTGCGCCGCTGCACATCGGGGTCCTTCGGCCAGGCCGGATTCTTCGTCGCCGCATCCGCCGTTTCCGGCGGCGGCAAGTCCTCTTTCGGCGGAATCACCAGAGGCGGCCGCTCTTGGTAATTGATCACGTGATCATTCGGGCTCTGCAGACCGAGCCCTTCGAGAACATTGCGCAGGATCTTCTGATCCCAGGCGGCATCCTCGTCGTCGCCGGCCCGCGCCGGGGCGCTGGCGGTGAGAACGGCGAGGCCGAGCGCACAGCTCAAGGCGGCGCGAATCGTCAAACTGGCGGACATCGGTCGCACTTTAAACACCGGCTCGTACTCGCTGTGTTGCGGGAACCCCGCCCGTACCTGCATTGGCCGCGATCAGGGCGCTTTTACGGCGCGCTCCCCGATCAGGGATTCATACAGGAGGCCAATAACCCCGGCAACGATAGCTACATCCGCGAGGTTAAAAACGTACCATTCGAACCGCCAGGTTGCGGTGGAAATGTGAAAAAACACGAAATCCGCGACCCAACCGTAGGCCAGCCGGTCGATCGCGTTACCGACCGCCCCGCCAATGATGAGGCCGAGCGACAGCGCGGTGAGCCGCGATTGGGCCCGGGCAAGCCAGGCCCAGAGCAGCGCCACGGCGACCGCCTTGAAGCCCAGCATCAACCATTGGCCGAATGCGCTGTCGGTCTGGAACAGGCCGTAGCTGATGCCGCGGTTGCGGGCGAGCACGAAGTCGAAGAACGGGCCGAGATGGATCGGCGCGCGGGCCGCGAGATCGAATACGAACAGGAGGTAGAGCTTGCTCGCCTGGTCGAGGATGCAGGCGATCGCCGCGACGAGAAAGCCGAAGCGGGTCAGCGGGCCGTGGAGGTAGGACTTCATTTTTTCGTCGTCCCCGCGCAGGCGGGGACCCAGTAACCCCCGGCCTGTCCATACTATCAACACCGTGGCTACTGGATCCCGGCTCGCGCGCGCTGCACGCGCTTGGCCGGGATGACAGAAAACAACCTATTCCGCCGCCTTGCGCACGGCGTCCCATTCACGCAACGCCTTGGCGTCGCGTGGGCTGACGTCCGGGTATTCGGGATCGGCGCCGATGCTCGCGAGGATTTTCCATGAGCGCGCGCATTTCTTGCCTTCGGCGAGATTGGACACCACCGACACGCCCGGCACGTCGAGCAGACGGAAAGCTTCCGCCGGCCCCTCGCCTTCCACCAAAGTCGCCGCCGAGGTGATCGCGACCTCGGCGAGGTCGATGTCGGCAACCGCCTCGAACAAGTCCTCGTTCGAGACATGCACGATCGGATGCGCTTCGAGCGAGGAGCCGATGCGCTTCTGCGCGCGTTCGATCTCGAGCGCGCCGGTGACGACTCGGCGCACCGCGCGCACCTTGCGCCATTTCTCGGCGAGCGCGTCGTCGCGCCATGCGGCCGGCACTTCGGGAAACAACTCCAGATGCACCGAGCGGGCGTTGTCGCCGTAGCGCGAAGCCCAAGCCTCCTCGGCGCTGAAGCAGAGCATCGGCGCAAGCCAGATCACCGTGCAGCGGAAGAGGTGGTCGAGCACGGTCAGGCATGCCTTGCGGTTCATCGACGAGATCGGATCGCAGTAGAGCGTGTCCTTGCGGATGTCGAAATAGAATGCCGAGAGGTCCGCGGTCATGAAGGCGGCAAGCGCGGCAAAGATGCGCTTGTAGTCGAACGCGGCGTAAGCCTCGCGGATCAGCACGTCGAGCTCGGCCAAGCGATGCAGCATCAGCCGCTCGAGCTCCGGCATGGCGTCGTGCTTGACGCGCTCGTCCTCGTGGAAATGCGCGAGATTGCCGAGCATCCAGCGCACGGTGTTGCGCAATTTGCGGTAGGTCTCGACCGTGCCCTTGAGGATTTCCGGCCCGATGCGCAGGTCGTCGGCATAATCGGAGGCGCAGACCCACATGCGCAGGATGTCGGCGCCGGACTGCTTGATGACGTCCTGCGGGAAAACCTGGTTGCCGAGCGATTTCGACATTTTGCGGCCGTCCTCGGCCAGCACGAAGCCGTGCGTCAGCACGATATCGAACGGCGCGCGGCCGCGCGTGCCGCAGCTCTCCAACAGCGAGGAGTGGAACCAGCCGCGGTGCTGGTCCGAGCCTTCGAGATACATCACGGTATCCGGGCCGCCGTCGGCCTTGCGGCGGATGCCGGCGAGCGTCGGGAAATGCACCGGGTCTTCGAGCACGAAGGCATGCGTCGAGCCGGAATCGAACCAGACGTCGAGAATGTCGTCGACCTTCTTCCAGCTATCGTTGGCGAGCTTGCCGAGGAAGCGCTCGCGCGCGCCGGGTTTGTACCAGGCGTCGGCGCCTTCCTTCTCGAAGGCCTCGACGATGCGGAGCTCGACCTCGGGGTCCTGCAGAATTTCGACCGAACCATCGCCCTTTTCCTTGATGAACACCGCGATCGGCACGCCCCAGGCGCGCTGGCGCGAGATCACCCAGTCGGGCCGCGATTCGATCATGCCGGTGATGCGGTTCTGCCCCTGCGGCGGTACCCAGCGCGTCACTTCGATGGCATGAAGCGCGCGGTCGCGCAGCGTGTCGCCGTGCGGGCGGTCGATGCCCTTGTCCATGGCGATGAACCACTGCGGGGTGTTGCGGAAGATGACCGGCTTCTTCGAGCGCCAGGAATGCGGATATTGGTGCTTGAGGCGGCCACGCGCGATCAGCATACCGGCCGCGATCAGGGCCTTGATCACCGCCTCGTTGGCGTCGCCCTTCTCGCCTTTGTCGTTGATGACGCGCTTGCCGGTGAAGCCGGGAGCCTGCGCGGTGAGCGCGCCGTTTTCGTCCACGGTGTAGGGGATCACGGTGTTGATGCCGCCTTCCGCTAAACGCGGCGCATTAGCCATCCAAACATCAAAGTCCTCACGCCCATGACCCGGCGCCGTGTGTACAAAACCCGTACCCGTATCGTCGGTGACATGATTTGCCGGGAGCAACGGCACATGAAAGTCGTAACCCATACCAGCGAGCGGATGAGAACAAACGATCGCTGATAGTTCAAAGTCGGTGACCTCCCACTTCCTCACATAATTCCCGACTTCAATTCGCGCCTGCTTGAAAACCTCGGGGGCCAACTTATCAGCGAGTATGAATTTGTCGCCTGCTTTGGTCCAATTGCCCTCGGGTGCCGCAGTAACTTCATAAAGGCCGTATTTGATCTTCGGCGAAAACGCGATCGCGCGATTACCGGGTATCGTCCAAGGTGTCGTGGTCCAAATAACTACAGATGCTTCATTAAGGGCTCTTAGAAACCCTTGAGGATTTTCGTCGGGCGACATCATGCGCGTGCTTGCCGCCCACTTGACCGGAAACTTCACCCACACCGTGTCGCTGGTGTAGTCCTCATACTCGACCTCGGCCTCGGCAAGCGCGGTCTTCTCGACCACGCTCCACATCACCGGCTTCGAGCCGCGGTACAACGTGCCGTTGGCGGCGAACTTCATCAGCTCGCGCGCGATCTGCGCTTCCGCCGCAAACGCCATGGTCGAATAGTAATTGTCCCAGTCGCCCTCAACGCCGAGCCGCTTGAACTCGGCCATCTGCACGCCGATCCAGGCTTGCGCGAAGGCGCGGCACTCTTGGCGGAATTCGACCACCGGCACCGCGTCCTTGTTTTTGCCCTTGGCGCGGTATTCCTCCTCGATCTTCCACTCGATCGGCAGGCCGTGGCAGTCCCAGCCGGGCACGTAATTGGAGTCGAAGCCGAGCATCTGCTGGCTGCGGCTGACCACGTCCTTGAGGATCTTGTTGAGCGCGGTGCCGATATGGATGTTGCCGTTGGCGTAAGGCGGCCCGTCATGGAGGATGAACTTCGCCCGGCCCTTGGCAGCGGCGCGCAGTTGCGGCCACAGCCGGGCCTTCTCCCAGCGCGCCAGGATCTCCGGCTCCTTTGCGGGGAGGCCCGCGCGCATCGGGAAATCCGTCTGCGGCAGGAACAAGGTCTCGGAATAATCGCGCTCGGGCTTGGTCATGTTGCTTAAAATCCTGGCGGGGTGTGTAGCAGGCTGATTTCGCGTCGGAAAGGCGCAAAACGCTGTCATTCCGGGGCGCGTGCGCGGCACGCGAACCCGGAATCCAGACACCGGGACCGCGGCCGCATCTGGATTCCGGGTTCGCGCCTTTGGCGCGCCCCGGAATGACCTGGGATCAAATCTCCCCCAGCGCCGGAAAGACCTTGCCGGCGCGTTTCAGCAAGTCGCGGGCCTGCGCGGTGTCGGCCAGCATGTTGCGCTTGAGCGCCTCGAGCGAGGAGAACTTCTGCTCGTGGCGCAGCCAGCCGATGAAGGCGACGTCGATGGTCTGGCCGTAGAGCTCGCCCTCGAAGTCGAACAGGAAGACTTCCAAGAGCGGCGTCGCCACCTCGAACATCGGCCGGATGCCGAAGCTCGCCACGCCGTCGTAACGCTCAGCCCCGATGCCGGCGCGCACCGCGTAGATGCCGTGCTTCAAGCCGCAGTTCGGATCGAGCTTGATGTTGGCGGTCGGGAAGCCAAGCTCGCGGCCGCGCTTGTCGCCGTGGATCACTTCGCCGGAGATGAACCACGGCGCGCCGAGCAACTCGGTCGCCTCGACCACCTTGCCTTCGGCAAGCGCGGCGCGCACCGAGCCGGACGACACCGGCCGGCCCTCGTCCTCGAGCGGCGGCACGATGTCGACCGCAAAGCCCAGCCGCTCGCCTTGTTCGCGCAGGAATTGCGGCGAGCCGCCGCGGTTCTTGCCGAAATGAAAATCGAAGCCGATCGCCGCGCCGCCGATGCCGAAGCGGCCGACCAGAATCTTCTCGATGAAATCCTCCGCCGGCGTCGCTGCGAGCTCGGCGCCGAAGCTCATGACGATGGCGCCGTCGAGGCCGGCGCCGGCCAGCAGCCGCAGCTTGTCGCGGTCGCTCGACAGCTGGAACAGCGGATCCTGCGGCCGCAGGAATTTGCGCGGATGCGGTGAGAAGGTCAGCGCCGCCGCCTTGCGCTTGAGCGTCATCGCGCGCACGCGCGCGGCGTCGATCACAGTTCGGTGACCGCGATGCACGCCGTCGAAATTGCCGATCGCCACAACGGCGCCATAAAGCGCACCGATGTCGCCGTCGCCTGCAACTATGAAGCGGTTGACCGGTGGATTCGAAATCGTTCATCGGCGGGCGAGGAAGTTAGGGAGTCGAAAAGCAAGAACAAACACGGCAGTTTTGCCCGTTAAAGAGGCAAGCCCGCCGTTTTGGCGCCGACTACGGTTACAGCTTCGTTAACAAAGTTTCAAATTAACCGGTTATTCAAGCGCCGTTGCTACTTTCCGCTCGATCTCGGGAGGCCCTTGTCCAAAGGGCGATGCGCCATGGCTACCGATTTGTCGATGCCGGTCCTGATCGTGGACGATTACAGCACGATGGTGCGCATCATTCGCAACCTGCTCAAGCAGCTCGGCTTCGTCAACATCGACGACGCCAACGACGGCTCGGCCGCGCTCGCCAAGATGCGCGAGCGCAAATACGGCCTGGTTATCTCCGACTGGAACATGGAGCCGATGACGGGCTACGACCTGTTGCAGCAGGTGCGCTCCGACCCGACGCTGTCCACGGTTCCGTTCATCATGGTGACGGCGGAATCGAAGACCGAGAACGTGATCGCCGCCAAGAAGGCCGGCGTGTCGAACTACATCGTCAAGCCGTTCAACGCGCAGACGCTGAAGAGCAAGATCGACGCCGTGTTCCCGCGACATCGAAACCGCGCAGGCGTCGTAAGCCGCTACCACACCAGCTGCCGCATCACCGCTTTCGGCAATTCACCGGCCGTCGCGAACAGACCGCCGATGGCGTGCGCCTGCGGATGCGCGCGGGTGCCGAGTTCCTCGGCGTGAATGCCCGACGTGATGAACAGCATGTCGACGCCGAAAGCGTGCGCGCCGGCCAAGTCGGTGCGCACGGAATCGCCGATCGCCAGCACGCCGCGCTTGGCGACCTTGCGCTCGAGCGCGGCTTCGGCCTTGGCCAGCGCCATATCGTAGATCGGCCGGTACGGCTTGCCGGCATAGACCACCGCGCCGCCCATGCTGGCGTACATGTCGGCAAGCGCGCCGGCGCAATAGACGAGATGGTTGCCGCGCTCGACGACGATGTCGGGGTTGCCGCACACCATGAACATCTTGCGCCCGAGCATCAGTTGCAGGCGGTCGCGGTAATCGTCCGGCGTCTCGTTTTCGTCGTCCAGCAGCCCGGAACAGACGACATAGTCGGCCTGCTCTAGCGGCGCGAATGTCAAGTTGAAGCCGGCGAAGATGGATCGGTCGCGCTCCGGCCCAAGATGGAACACGCTCTGCCCCGGCCGCGACTCGATGACGCTGCGGGTGACATCGCCGGAGGAGACGATGGCGTCGTAGGTCTCGCGCGGCACCTGCAGCTTCTCGAGCTGGCGCGCCACCACCTCGCTCGGCCGCGGCGCATTGGTGACGAGCACCACCGCGAGCGCCGAGAGCGCGGGCGCGCATCAGGGCGTCGCACGGCTCGGGGAAAGCGTGCACGCCATTGTGCACCACGCCCCAGACGTCGCACAGCAGCGTGTCGTAATCGCCGGCGAGCGGCGAAAAATGCGGGATGATCGGCGGCAGCGCGCTCATGGCGCAGTGTCATAGCCGCTGACGCCGGAGACGGCCAGTCTTGGCCGCTCAACCGGTGATGGCTGCGGGGCTGAATTCGCTAATGCCCTCGGCCGGGCCGTCGGTCGTGGTCGAGACGGCCGACTCGCCCGGGGCACCTTGCAACGCCTCGGCGCGCACCGGGCGCGGCGGCGAGAACAGGAAGCCCTGGCCGAAGCGCACGTCGTAGTCGAGCAGGTCGACCACCATAGTCTCGCTCTCGATGCGCTCGGCGACGAGATCGATGCCGGAGCGCGCCAGCAGGTCGGCGAGATCGGCCGGGTGGATGTCGCTGTGCGCGCCGGCGATGCGGCTGAGCAGAAGCTGCGCCGGCACCTTGACGAAGCGGAAGCCGCGGTCGGCGAGCTCCTTGGGTTCGAGCCTCAAGTCGCTGACATGATCGAGCGAGAAGCGGAAGCCGCGCTCGGCCAGTGAGGCAAGTGCCTCGTTTTCCAAAGGCCCGAACTCGCGATAGGCGGCGTGGGTGAACTCGAGCATCATCGACGGGCCCAGTACGCGGTTGGCGTCCATGAAGTCGAGAAACTGGCGGAAATAGGCGGCGTCGTTGAGCGTGCGCGCGCTGACGTTGCAGAACAGGCCGACGTCGCGATTCTTCATCTGCAGGCGGCGCACCACCTGCACGCAGCGGAAGATCAGGAGATTGTCGAGCTTGGGCATCAGCCCGGCGCTCTCGGCGACTTCGATGAACTCGATCGCCGGCACCACGTCGCCCTGCTCGGTGCGCAACCGCGACAGCGCCTCGTAGTAGCGCACCTTGCGCTGCGGCAGCGTGACGATCGGCTGCAAATAAAGATCGATGCGGTTGTTGTCGATTGCCGCCGCGATAGTCGCGCTCATGCCCTCGCGGCTGATGCCGCTAATGACGCTCGGCCCGCCGACGGCGTCGCTTTCGTTGAGTGCGAGCGTCCCGTCCGGCATCGGCGCAGGGGCAAACTCGGGCGGCTTCGGCATCACGCCCTGCTCCTGCAGGATCGCCTCGTGCCCGGCGACGGTTTCGGCAAGCTGCTTGACCAGGCCGCCAAGCTCGCCGATCTCGACCGCCAGCGGATCGACGGCGCCGCGGGCGCGGTTCACCGTCTTGCGCACGTGGTCTTCCATGTCGTCGAGGCGGCGCGTGATCTCGGCCACCTGGCGCGACAGGTCGGAGGTGCCGCGCGACAGGTCCGCGATCTGGTCGCCGAGGTCGCCGCGGTCGCGCAGCCGATTGGCGACGTTGCTGTAGATCGCCATGACCATGAGGGCGGCGAGCGCGGCGATTGCCGCGGCGCTGGCGTCGATCTTGAGCCCGAGATAGAGCAGCGCGCCGAACGAGGCGGCGACCAGCACCATGCAAACGGCGATAAATATGGAGCTTAAGCGTCGCATGCCCTCGGTCCTGCCCGCTCGCGCGCTGGTGATTCGCGCGGGCGCCCCACAATGTTCATGACGCCACGGGTCCGCGCAACAGGCAACACCTGCTATGATAAGGCTAATTCGCCGCTAATTCGCGACAAATGCAGCCGTCTGGAACCGAGAGACGCGATGACCGCCGTGCGCGGCCCGCGCTGATTGCGCTGGATCGAGAGTTCGCCTGGGCAGGCCTTTGCCGCCTTTGCGGCCTTGCATGCCGCGGTGTGGACGGCGCTGCCGACCGTGCTTTACCTGAACCTGCCGCTCGATCTCATCGAGGCCCTGATCTACGGCCGTGAATGGCAGCTCGGCTACGACAAGCTGCCGCCGCTGCCCTGGTGGCTGGTCGAGATCGCGCACCGCCTCATCGGCCACGACTTTGCCTATTATCTGTTGGCCCAGATTTCGGTGGTGGCGGGCTTCGCCGCGGTTTTTGCCATGGCGCGGCCACTGATCGGGGGTGTCGGCGCGCTGACCGCGGTGCTGATCATCGACGGCCTGCATTACCTCAACTACACCGCGGCCAAATTCAACCACGACGTCATCCAGCTGCCGTTCTGGGCGCTCGCCGGCTTTGCCTTGCACCGGGCCCTGCGTCGCGGCGAAACGCGGCATTGGCTGCTGCTCGGCATCGCCGTCGGCCTGTCGCTATGGGCGAAATATTTCGTCGTGGTGCTGGCGGTGCCGATGCTGCTGTTCGTCATCCTCGACCGCGACGCGCGCAAGGCCTTTGCCACGCCCGGGCCCTATATCGCCGCCGCCGCCGCGCTGATCGTGATGGCGCCGCATCTTGTCTGGCTCGTGCGCAACGACTTCCTGCCCTTCACCTATGCGGAGCATCGTGCCTTGCCCTCGCGCGGGCTGATCGACCACGTCTGGCATCCGCTGCAATTCGCCGTCGGCCAGTTGTTCTTCTTGCTGCCGTCATTGCTGATCGCGGCGCCGCTGTTTGTTCCGCGCCGGAGCGCGAGCGAGCCGCCGGTCGCGCTGGCCGCCGACGCCTTCGACTATCGCATCGTCACCTGGCTCGCTTTCGGCCCGATCGCCACCGTGCTGGCGATGTCCGCGGTCAGCGGCCGCGGCACCATCGCCATGTGGGGCTACCCGATCTGGCTGTTCCTCGGCGTCTGGTTCGTGATGACGGCGCACCGCGCGCTCGGCGCGTGGCGGCTCGGCCGCATCGTGCTCACCTGGGGGGCGGTGTTTGGCTGCTCTGGCGCTTGCCTTCATCGTCAACTATGCGGTGTTGCCGCGTTACGATCACCGCTATCGCGCGGTGTTCTTCCCCGGCAAGGAACTGGCAGCCGAACTGTCGCAGCGCTATCGGGCCGTGACCGGGCAACCGCATCAGCTATGTCATCGGCAGCATGTGGGACGGCGGCAATGTCGCGCATTATGCGCGGAGCCAGCCGCGCGTGCTGATCGACGGCGAGCCCGCAACGCGTGCCGTGGATCGATCTTGCCGACGTGAAGCGCCGCGGCGCGCTGGTGATCTGGACCAGCGGCGATCTGCACGCGATCCCGCCGGCGTACCGGACGATTGCGGTGGACGCCGCGGTGCAGCCGCCGTTCATGCTCAAGGACCTGCGCGGCGGCGACGTGACGATGTCGGCTGGGCGATCCTGCACGCCGCGCCGTCTTATGCCGCCCGTTGACGGGTCTCAGGCCGGCGCGGCGTGGTGGTGCGGCTCATCGGCGACGATGCGGCCGTCGAGCAACTCGATGTGGCGGTCCATGCGCTCGGCAAGGCCGAGATCGTGGGTGACGGCGACCACGGTCTTGCCGTGCGCATCGACCAGATCGCGCAGGACCTCGAACACCTGCTCGCTCGCCTTGGAATCGAGCGAGCCGGTCGGCTCGTCGGCGAGGATGACCGGCGGCTCGTTGGCGAGCGCGCGCGCCACCGCCACGCGCTGGCGCTGGCCGCCGGAGAGCTGGTCGGGCCGCTTGTCAGTGATCGGCAAGGCCGAGCGAGGCGAGCAGGCCGCGCGCGCGTCGCGCATGGCCTCGCGCGACAGCCGCCCGAGCGCGCGCATCGGCAGCATGACATTGTCGAGCACGGTGAATTCCGGCAGCAGGAAATGGAACTGGAACACGAAGCCGAGCAGGGTGAGCCGCGTGAGCGCGCGCTCCGGCTCGTCCATGTGCGCGGTGGCGCGGCCGCGGATCAGAACCTCGCCCGAGGTCGGCAGGTCGAGCAGGCCGAGCAGATAGAGCAGCGAGGATTTGCCGGAGCCGGACGGCCCGGTGATGGCGACGAATTCGTTGTCGCGCGATGCTCAGATTGATGTCGTGCACCAGCGTGGTCGGCACGATGCCGGGCAGGATGCGGGTGACGTTGCGCGCCTCGATCAGCGGCGCGGTCGCGGTTTCGGCGCTTGCGCGCAGCGCGCTCATGTGGCGCCCCGGATGATCTCGACCGGATTGCCGCGCGCCGCCTTGCGCGCCGGCTGGTAGCCGGCGGCGACCGAGGAGACGAGCGCCACCAGGCCGGCCAGCAGATAATGCAGTAGGTGTAGGCGAGCGGCAGGTGGTCGGAATCGATGAACGGGTTGGTGATGCGGATCGACGCCGAGCGCGCGGCACAGCAGATAGCCGAGCGCGAAGCCGACCAGCGCGCCGGCAAGCCCGATGATCAGCGCCTCGATCACGAAGATCGAGCGCACGGTGTGCTCGGTGCAGGCCGAGCGACTTCATGATGGCGATGTCGCGCGCCTTCTCGTGGGTGATGGTGGAGATGATGTTGTAGGTGCCGAAGCTCGCCACCAGCAGGATGGCGCCGACCACCGCGTACATGATGATGTTGCGGATGATGAAGGTCGAGAGCAGGTCCTCGTTGGCCTCCTGCCAGGACACCGACTTGTAGCCGGTCTCGTTCTCGATGCGCGCGGCGATCTCGCGCGCGACTCATCGGATCGTTGAGCATGCACGCGCAATTCGTTGATCAGGCCGGTCTGCCGGGCGAGGATCTGCCCGGTCTTGATCAGCACATAGGCGGTGGCCTCGTCGACCTGGCGCACGCCGGTATGGAAGAAGCCGACCACCTGCGCGTTGATGTTGCGCGCCCTCGCTGGTCTGCAGCGTGATATTGGCGCCGATGCGGGCGCCGATCTTCTCCGGCCAGCCGGTCGCCGAGGATGATGGCGTTGGTGGCGCGGTAGAGCGCGTTGAGCGTGGCGCCGCGCATCTGCTTGGGCAGGTCGGACACCTTGCGCCTCGCGCCGCGGATCGATGCCGATGACGTTGGTGGCGACGTCGTGATTGGCGTAGCGGATGATGCGCCTGCACCTTGACCGAGGGCGCGACGCGCGCCGGGCAGCCAGGCTTCCAGCCCGCCATGATGGCGAGCGGATTCTTGATGCCGCGGCCGGCGCGCCTCCGGCGTCAGGCCGTGGATTTCGGCGGCGTCGAACAGCCCTGCGGCCGGCTGCGGCGGCGGCGATGCGCCGCTCGTCGGACACGGTGATGTGCGGCAGCGTGTTGACCAGGCGCTGGATGAAATCGTCCTGCGAGCCCTGCCATCAGCGACGGCCATCATGATCGAGAAGCCGACGCCGGTGGCGACGCCGGCGACGGCAAAGCCGGTCTGCCGCACGCGCGCGCGCACATGGGTCCAGGCGATGTCGAGGATCGAGGTTCATGGCGCTGCCGGCGAGGACGCGCACGCGGGCGCCGTCCTTCAGGCCGGTCGGCGCCGGCGAGGCGACGCGCTCGCCCTCTTTCAGGCCGGAATCACCTCGACCTCGCGCGTGCCGCGGATGCCGATCTTGACCTCGCGCTTGCGCACGCGGTCGCCGTCGACGACGAACACGGCATTGCCCTGCAGCGCGTCGGCCGGGATCAGCAGCGCGTTCGGCTTCTCGCGCGTGATGACATTGGCCTCGACGCTCATGCCGGGCTTGAGCGGCGTGTCGTCGGGCAGCGCGATCTTGATGCGGAAGGTCTTGGCGGCGATGTCGCCCATCGGCGTGATCTCGCTCACCGTGCCTTCCAGCCGGCGGTCGGGAAAGGCGTCGGTGCGGAACAGCGCCGTCTGCCCGACCTTGACGCGCGGGATGTCCTCTTCGTTGACCTCGGCCACCACCTGCAGCGGCTTGGGCACGCCGACGCGGAACAGCACCTGCCCGACTTCGGCGATCTCGCCGATCTCGCCGTCGCGGCGCAGCACCACGCCGTCCATCGGCGCGACGATGGTGTAGTCGCTGATCTTCTCGCTTCTGCACCGAGATCTGCGCCTGCACCTGCTGCAGATCCATGGAGGCGCGCTCATAGGCCTGCGTGGTGGCCGCGCCGCTGGTGATCAGCTCGCTGACCCGCGACATTTCGCGCTTGACGAAATCCTCGCGCGCCTTGAGGTCCTCGAGCTGCGCCTTGACCTCGCTGTCGTCGAGCTGCGCCAGCACGTCGCCCTTGTTGACGGTCTTGCCCTCGCAGTCGCAGATGTCGACGATGCGGTCGCGCATCAGGCTCGTCACCTTGGCCCAGTGACCGGCTCGACGCCGCCGGTGGCGTAGACGATCTCGACCGCGGTGCCGCGCTTGGCCGGCAACCGCGGCGACTTGCGGCCGCGCCCATAGCGCACCAGCCGGCGCCCGCCGCAGCACGCGATCGCCGCGATGATGAGAAACGTCGGTTTTTCACGGCGCAAACCTAGCGATCGCAAGCGGCCGAATGTTGATGTAGCGCAAGCTCTTCCCGTCTTCATGCGAGCGAGCGCGAAGCCGACGTCCGAAGCGATCGGCGAGCCTGAATCCTCGGCTCGCATCGCCTCGCAAGCCTCGCCCGTGAACGAGCGGAGTCAGGCGCCACCTGCCGGATGATCTTGCCGAGCTTGTCGAACATCTCGCCGATCTGCGCCTCGCTACACGATCAGCGGCGGGCTCATCGCCAGCGTGTCGCCGACCGCGCGGAACATGAGGTCGTAGCTCGAGGAAGCCGGCGTCCAGCGCCTCCATGCCGCGCTTGCCGACGGCGTCGGGCCGGCTGGCCAGATCGATGCCGACGGTCATGCCGACAGGGCGAATATCGAGCACGTTGGGCAGGCCTTTCAGCCCCATGGCGGCCTGCGCCCACAGCGGCTCCATCTTCCTGCGCGCGCTCGAACAGGTCCTCCTCGCGATAGAGGTCGAGCGTGGCAAGGCCGGCGGCGCAGGCCAGCGGATGCGCCGAATAAGTGTAGCCATGGAACAGCTCGATGACGTGCTCGGGGCCCTTCATGAAGGCGTCGTAGATGCCCTTGCGCACGATGACGCCGCCCATCGGCACCGAGCCCGAGGTGATGCCCTTGGCGAAGGTGATCATGTCGGGGATGACGCCGTAGCGCTCGGCGGCGAAGGCGTGCGCCGAAGCGGCCATAGCCGGTGATCACCTCGTCGAAGATCAAGAGGATGCCGTGCTTGTCGCAGATCGCGCGCAGCCGCTCGAGGTAGCCTTGCGGCGGCGGCAACACGCCGGTCGAGCAGGCGATCGGCTCGACGATCACCGCGGCGATGGTGGAGGCATCGTGCAGCGCCACCAGCCGGTCGAGATCGTCGGCGAGATGCGCGCCCCATTCCGGCTCGCCGATGGAGAAGGCCTGCTCGGCGCGGTTATAGGTGTGGCTAGGTGGTCGACGCCGGCCATCAGCGCGCCGAACTGCTTGCGGTTCGACACGATGCCGCCGACGGCGACGCCGCCGAAACCGACGCCGTGATAGCCGCGCTCGCGGCCGATGAGCCGCACGCGCGAAGCGTTGCCGCGCACGTTGTGATAGGCGAGCGCGATTTTCAGCGCGGTGTCGACCGCCTCGGAGCCGGAATTGCAGAAGAACACGTGGTCGAGATCGCCGGGCGCCAGCGCGGCGACGCGGCTGGCCAGCTCGAACGATTTCGGATGCGCGAACTGGAAGGCCGGCGCGTAGTCGAGCTCGGCCGCCTGCGCCTGGATCGCCCGCACGATCGGATCGCGGTTATGCCCGGCATTGGTGCACCACAGTCCGGCGGAGCCGTCGAGAATTTTGCGGCCGTCGGTCGCGATGTAGTGCATGTCCTTGGCCGCCGCGATCAGCCGCGGCCGCGCCTTGAAGGCGCGATTGGCGGTGAAGCGGCATCCAGAACGGTTCGAGGTCGTTGGGGACGTTGGTCGCGACGGCGGGTCTGCTGGGCGCCATGGGCTTGCTCCTGGCTCGCCGTTCAGGGCGGCGGCTCTTTCGGCAACGCACAATAGCAATGAATCGGTGGCCGTCGACATGAGACCCGACAAGCGGGGTCAATAAGCAAGTGTGGTACCACTATGCCGCAGCGGGCGGCCTTTTCCACAGTAATCTGTCGTTACAAGAGCACAACCTTTGAGAGTGTGCTACCAGCTATAATTCATAAGCAAAAAAAGCTGGGGGCGAAACCGAAGGGTAAGTCGCAGCGGGGTGGCACGCTGCGACAGCAGGGCCAGTGACAGCACAGGGACGCGACGACAGGAAGCAGCCGAGTCATCAGGAAGTTCGCGCAGCACTGGGCCGCGTCGTTGTCAGCCCCGCCCTCGCGAAATCACCTCAGCTTGCGCAATTTCTCACCTTCATCGTCGAAGAAACGCTGGCCCGGCGCGGCGACCGCCTCAAGGCCTATACGATTGCAACCGACGCCTTCGGCCGCGACGCCGACTTCGATCCGCAGGCGGATCCGATCGTGCGCGTGGAAGCCGGCCGGCTGCGTCAGGCGCTTGAGATCTACTATACAACCGAAGGTCGCAACGATCCCATCATCATCGCCCTGCCGCGCGGCCATTACGTTCCGCAATTCCTCCGCCGCACAGAGTACTCGCCGTTCGCCCGCATCGCGCTGGCGCCCTGGCGATGGCCGCTGCGCGCCTTACCCGCTCCGTTCCCGACCGCCGTCTTGATCATCTTCGGGCTGCTCGCGGCGGGACTCACCGGGATCGGCTTCGAGCGGTGGCGGCAAAGCCAGCTCTCGCAAGCATCGCAATTTTCCGACGATCCACTGCCGCTGGTCTATGTCGGTTCAATCGACGTGATCGCAAAGCCCATCGGATCGGTGATCGCGCCAGCCCATCTGCGCACCGAATTGTGCAATTCGCTCGCGCGCTTCAACGAGATCGTTCTCATCGCCGGTAGCGATTGCGGCGGCCCACCCGGCAACGGCTCGATCACGCGCAAGGATCATCGCCGAAGGATCGACTATATCGTGTCGGGCACGCTCGACTTCGGCGACGGCCAGACGGCCGTGCCGACACTGCGGCTGACCGACACAATCGACGGCGCGATGGTGTGGGCGCACACGTTTCGACCCATTCGCCTCGACGCCACGGCCGATCATGCCCAGGACGCCGTCGTGCGCCACGCCGCAGTGACAATCGCGCAGCCGAACGGCGTCATCCAGATGCATGAGCGCATCCGGCGCGCGACCGGCGCCAACATCGACGCGCGCTACGCCTGCCTGCTCGACTACAATACCTACCGCCAGAATTTCGATCCCGCCGCGCATGAGCCGGCGAAGGCGTGCCTGAAGCGGACCATTGCCGCGGATCCGACTTTCGCCGTCGCCTATGCAGCCCTCGCCCGCCTCTATGCGCGCGAGTTCTATACCCAATTCGGTGTTGCGGAGGAGGGCGTGAGACCGCTCGATCGCGCATTGCGGCTCGCACAGCGGGCGATGGAGCTCGATCCAGAATCCGCGGAGGCGTACGCGGTTCTGATGGCGGTGCAATATTCCCGCCGCGACATGACCGCCGCGCGCGCCGCCGGCGACAAGGCGATGGCGCTCAATCCCGACGATATGGGTATCCAGGCCGAGTACGGATACATGCTGCTGCGCCAGGGCGAGGTCGATCGGGCGACGCGGTTGATGCGCGAGGCGGTCGCATCCGGCTATCTCGCCACGCCGATCATCAATTACGCGCTGTTCGCCGGCGCCTACCTGACCGGCAATATGGACGAGGCAACACGCTATGCCGATGCCATCGCCACCGACAACTACCCGGTGGGGCTGAGCGCCAAGGCGCTGGTGGCGGAGAAAAGCGGCAACCGCGAGCTGGCACTCACGTCTCGACCAGCTCGACGCGCTGCAGCCGGCCTGGAAGACCGATCCCCGGCGCGAGCTGGAAAAGGTGTTCGACGCCCCGGCCATCGTCGAGGTCTTTGCCCATGATCTCACGGCGATCACGCGCCACGCCATGAAGTGACGCCGCGCTTGCCGGCTGCGGGAGCGGCTGCTACCACGCGCCGGAATTGCAACACGGCGCCCCATTTCATGGCCAAGCCCAGCGACAAGCCCAGCAAGCTGAAAGCCCGCCTGCCGCGCGGGCTCGCCGACCGCGGCCCCGCCGAGATCGCGGCGACGCGCGAGATGGTGGAGACGATCCGCGCCGTGTTCGAGCGTTACGGCTTCGAGCCGGTGGAGACGCCGGCGATCGAGTACACCGACGCGCTCGGCAAATTCCTGCCCGACCAGGACCGGCCGAACGAAGGCGTGTTCTCGTTCCAGGACGACGACGAGCAGTGGCTGAGCTTGCGCTACGATCTGACCGCGCCGCTCGCGCGTTACGTGGCGGAGAATTTCCAGAACATCGCCCTGCCCTATCGCTCGTATCGCTTCGGCACCGTGTTCCGCAACGAGAAGCCGGGCCCGGGCCGTTTCCGCCAGTTCATGCAGTTCGACGCCGACACTGTCGGCGCGCCGACGATGGCGGCGGATGCCGAGATGTGCATGCTCGCGGCCGACACGATGGAGGCGCTGGGGATCAAGCGCGGCGATTACGTCGTGAAGGTGAACAATCGCAAGGTGCTCGATGGCGTGATGGATGCCGTCGAGATTGCGCCGATGAAGCGTCCAGCGGCTGATGGTGCTGCGCGCGATCGACAAACTCGATCGCCTCGGCGTCGAAGGCGTGCGCATGCTGCTCGGCAAGGGCCGCAAGGACGAAAGCGGCGACTTCACCAAGGGTGCCTGAGCATCTCAGCGAGGCGCAACGCTTGCTGTTCGATCAATCGCAAGCAGTCCATCGACCAACGGGACCGAGCGACGATCGTCGAGCGGCTGCAAACGACAGACTCGACAAACGAGGCAGCTAGACGGCAGAATTTCTGCAGCTTGCACGAGATTATCGGCAACTGTTGCGTCCGGCTACGGCGACCGCGATCCGCATCGACACTTCCGTCGTCCGCGGCCTCGAATACTACACCGGCCCAGTGTTCGAAGTTGAACTGCACCTTCGAAACCAACGACGACAAAGGCCGCCCGATCCGCTTCGGCTCGGTCGGCGGCGGCGGGCGCTATGACGGTCTCGTCTCGCGCTTCATGGGCCAGCCGGTGCCGGCGACCGGCTTCTCCATCGGCGTGTCGCGTCTGCAGGCGGCGCTGGCCGCGCTCGGCAAGCTCGGCGACAAAACGGAAGCCGGCCCCGTTCTCGTCACCGTATTCGGCGGCGACGTCGCCGACTATCAGAGATTCGTGTCGCACGCTGCGCAACGCCGGCATCCGCGCCGAGCTCTATCTCGGCAACCCCAAGCACAGCCTCGGCCAGCAGATGAAATATGCCGACCGCCGCGGCGCGCCTTGCGCCATCATCCAGGGCTCGAACGAGAAGGCGAACGGCGAGGTGCAGATCAAGGACCTGATCGCCGGCGCCGGCCTCACCGAGATCAAGGACCGCGACGAATATCTGCGCCGCCAGGCCGAGGCGCAGTTCGCCGTCAAAGAGAGCGAGCTGGTCGAAGCTGTGCAAAAGCTGCTGAAGCGGCACAAACTCGTGCTAATCGATCCGTATTTCCCCCGACTCAGGTCTATGCTGCCGCCGCGCTGCGATGGAACTTTTGCGCGCTGCGCGCATTTCGTCCGCTGCAGCCAACAGCGAGAGCCGATCGGGACATTTCAGCTTTGCGATACCTCACCGTTCGCCACGAGACGCGCTACCGCTACACCGCGCCGGTGCCGTTCGGCCCGCACCGGCTGATGCTGCGGCCGCGCGACAGCCACGACCTGCGGCTGGTCGACGCCGAGCTGACCTTGTCGCCGCCGGGCGAGGTGCGCTGGCTGCACGACGTGTTCGGCAATTCGGTCGCCGAGGTGAAGTTCTCGCACTGGACGAGCGAGCTGCTGATCGTCTCGACGCTGCACCTCGAGCACTACGGGCTGACGCGGCCGGCGTTTTCGATCGCGCCGGAGGCGCAGGTCTATCCCTTCGTCTATTCCTCCGACGACCGCACCGATCTCGGCCGCCTGATCGAGCGCCACTATCCCGACCCGCAGGGACAGGTGGAGGCGTGGGCCAAGCAGTTCGTCAAAGGCCGCTTCATGTCGACGCATAAATTGCTCGCCACCATGAACGCCACCATCAAGCGCGACTTCACCTATAGCGCGCGCTATCTCGAAGGCACGCAGACGCCGGTCGAGACGCTGCAATACCGCAGCGGCACCTGCCGCGACTTCGCGCTGCTGTTCATGGAGGCGGTGCGCAGCCTGGGCTTCGGCGCCCGCTTCATCACCGGCTATCTCTACGATCCGGCGCTCGACGATGGCGGCACCGCCATGCAGGGCTCGGGCGCAGCGCACGCCTGGGCCGACGTTTTTCTGCCCGGCGCCGGCTGGGTGGAATACGACCCGACCAACGGGCTGATCGCCGGCGACAATCTCATTCGCGTCGCGGTGACGCGCGATCCTTCGCAGGCGGTGCCGGTCTCCGGCACGTTCGACGGCACCAAGGGCCGCTCGCTCGGCATGGCCGTGGATGTCACCGTGCGCTCGAGCACGACGCCGTTCGATGTGGAGCAGCCGCAGGACGCCGGCGAGCGGCGCATGCTGGCGAGTTAGGGCTGCCGCGGCGGCCCGCGCAGCTGCTGCATCTTCTGCAGCTCGATCATGTTGAACTTGTGCCCCGCGGTGATGACGTCGCCCGGCCTCTGGCCGGCGGCGCAGGGACCGAGCCACTTCGCCTCCATGGTCATGTGCGTCGAGCCGGCCGGCGCCATTCCCGGCGCCGGCGCGCCCTCGCGGCTCGTCGTGACGTCGACGGTATAGGCGCTGTCGAAGCTGCCGGTGATGACCGCGTGCGAGGTGGTCTTGGCCGGCCCGTACTGGCAGACCGAATCGACCACCATCGTGCCGCCGAGGTTCTGCACGTTCTGTTGCGAGCAATGGCCCTGCGCCGGGCCGCCGAAATTGGCGTTCATCAGCCTGTCAGTCGCCGCGTCGATACATTGCTGCATGACCTGCGCCGGCAGCCGGCGGCCCTCGAAGGCCATCTTCAGCTCCCACAGCCCGGCCTTGCGCGCCGGCATATCGAGCGCCAAGGCGGGCGCGGCGCAGGCGAGAGAGACGGCGGCAAGGACAAGACGACGCGGCATCGAGAACCTCCATCGCAAATCGCGGGACCGCGATGCTAGCACGCCGCGACGCACGCCGCCGTTGCCGCGGCGAGTTATACGGCGATGAGATCGCCGCCGCCCTGCCGCACGCATTGCGCTATGCCGAGCGGCTGGCCGACCAACTGCTCCACCGCGTCGAAGCTGTCGAGCAGCGACAGATTCTTGAACACCTTGCCGTTGCGGAAGCGCATGAAATTGGCGACGCGATAGCTGACGACGCGGCCGTCGCCGGCGCGGCGCGCCGCCAGGCGGTGCAGCGTCGCCACCTGGTCGCCGTCGACCAGATAGGACTCCGGGACAAAACTGAAGACGCGCAGCACCGCCGGCACCTTGCGGCCGATCAGGTCGAGCACGTCGACCTTGCCCTTGTGCGTGCCACAGAAGTGCAGGATGTCGACTGGACCACTGACGGTCCATTCCACCTCGTCGTCGAGGAACGCCGCGACCTTTGCGGCGTCGCGCACGGCGTAGACCTTGAAGAAGGCATCGACCACGGAACGTGAGACAGGTTCAATCATTGTGGGTTGTCTCCTCCCACGCCTATTCAACGCAAATTGTCTTGAGATTCCCTTAGCCCGCGCTTGTGGTTTAACGGTTCGGCAACCATGGACGGGGGCAGCCGATGCGCCAGAGAGCTAGATCGCGACGAGTTCGCTGTCGTCTTGACGTTTGCTGCACGGCAGCGTGAGCTGCTGGCCGAGCACCTGCTCGACCGCATCGAAGCTGTCGATGATCGACAAATATTCGACGATTTTGCCGTTCTCGAACCGCCCGAACTGGGCGATGCGGTAGCTGATCTTGCGGCCGATATCGCCGCGGCTCGCCATCAGCCGGCCGAAAATCGCGACACGGTCGCCGTCCAGCAGCATTTCGCTCGGCATCAGGCGGCGCCGTTCCAGGAACGCCGGGATGTCGCGGTTGAGCAGCTTGAGCACAAGCTCTTTGCCGCGGCGCTCGCCACAGAACGGCAGCACGTCGACCGGACCGCTGATGGTCCAGACCACGTTGTCGTCGAGGTAAGGGGCAAGCGCCTCGAAATCGGACAAGGCGAGCGCCTTGTAGAATCCCTCGACCACGGAACGCGACACCGGCTCAGCCATCCGAAAATCCCCTGACCGCGCAGTTTGCACTCGCCGGGGTTGAAATTGTCTTACGCGCAAGGCTTTTCCGAGCCGAACGCACTGGCAGCCGAAAATTCGTTAACGACAACAGGCATTTCGCGGACCGGCCCGTTAAGCGCAGCGGCCATTTGGCGTCGAATCCTTAACGGCGGCGTGCTACAGCCCCGGCGCGGCCTTGGGCCGCCTTCCGGACGCAAGCGATGGACGCCACGGTGACGCAGGTTTCGAGCATGGGAGACGCGCGGGCGGAGGCGCTGGTGGCCTCCTACGAGCGCGCCGGCTATGCCCGCGTTGCGCCCGCCATCCTGCAGCCGGCGGAACCGTTCCTCGATCTGTCCGGCGAGGACATCCGCAAGCGCATGTACCTGACCACGGCGCCGGACGGCGCCGAGCTCTGCCTGCGGCCCGACCTCACCATTCCGGTGTCGCGCGACTATCTCGCCTCGCCGCTGGCCGGCAAGATCGCGGGCTACTGCTATCTCGGACCCGTGTTCCGTTATCGCAGCGACGGGCCGGCCGAGTTCCTGCAAGCCGGCATCGAGTCCTTCGGCCGCGACGACAAGGCGGCGGCCGACGCCGAGATGTTGTCGCTCGCGCTCGAGGCGACTGCGCATTACGGCCTGCCCTCACCCGACATCCGCATCGGCGACGTCGCGCTGTTTGCCGCGCTGATCGCCGGGCTCGATCTCGCGCCGGCGTGGAAGCGGCGGCTGATCAAGGATTTCAACCGCAAGGCCAATCTGGCGCAGGATCTCGACCGCCTCACGCTCGGCGGCGCCACGGCGCGCCCCGAATATCAGGGCGTGCTCGCCGCGCTTGCCGGCTCCGACCCCAAGGGCGCGCATGCGCTGGTCACCGACCTGCTGTCGATCGCCGGCATCACAGCGGTCGGCGGCCGCACCGTCGGCGAAATCGCGCAGCGCTTCCTCGAGCAGGCGGCGCTCGGCGCCTCGACCAAACTGCCGCGCGACGTGCGCGCGCCGATCGAGCGCTTCCTGGCGATCGAAGGCGACCCCGATCAGGCGGCAGCGGAATTGCGCGCGCTCAACGGCGACGTCGGCAAGGCGCTGACGCCGGCGCTCGACCTGTTCGAGAGCCGCACCGGATTCCTCGCCGCGCGCGGCGTCGATCTTTCGCGCGTGCGCTTCTCCACCGCCTTCGGCCGCGGCTTCGACTATTACACCGGCTTCGTCTTCGAGCTGACCGATCCGGCACGCACCGGCGACCCGCTGGTCGCCGGCGGCCGCTATGACGGCCTGTTCAGCCGGCTCGGCAGCGCCGAGACGATCCCGGCCGTCGGCTTTGCCGCCTGGATCGAGCGGCTCGCGGTCTACGGGGGCGCGGCATGAGCGCGCTGATCATCGCCGTTCCGGCCAAGGGCCGGCTGCAGGAGAACGCGGAGAATTTTTTCGCCCGCGCCGGGCTTAATCTGGTCAAGCCGCGCGGCGCCCGCGACTATCGCGGCGCCATCGCCGGGCTCGACGGCGTCGAGGTGGCCTATATCTCGGCCTCCGAGATCACGCAGCAGCTTGGCCGCCGGCGCCGTGCACATGGGCGTCACCGGCGAGGATCTGGTGCGCGAGATGATCCCGGACGCCGACCGCAAAGTGGTGCTGGTCGAGGGCCTCGGCTTCGGCTTTGCCAATGTGGTGGTCGCGGTGCCGCAGGCCTGGATCGACGTGCGCACCATGGCCGACGTCGACGACGTCGGCACCGATTTCCGCCATCACCACGGCCACAAGATGCGGGTGGCGACCAAATACGTGAATCTGACGCGCCGCTTCTTCTCGCGCCACGGCATCATGGACTACCGCATCGTCGAAAGCTCGGGCGCGACCGAAGGCGCGCCTGCCGCCGGCACCGCCGAGCTCATCGTCGACATCACCACGACCGGCACGACGCTGGCCGCCAACGCGCTCAAGATCGTCGAGGACGGCGTCATCCTGCGCTCGCAGGCCAATCTCGTCGCCGCGCGCGGCGCCCAATGGGGCGAGGCCGAGCGCGCGACCGCGAGCGTCATCCTCGACCGCATCGCGGCGCAAGCGCGCGCCCGGGCCTATCGCGAGGTGCGCGCGCGCTTTGCCGCCTGCGATGCGCGGCTGGTCGATATCGCCAAGGAGAAATTCGGCGTCGCCACGCCCGTTCGGCGGGCCGACCTCATCGGGCATGCTGACGCTGCACTGCCCGCCGGATCAGGTCTATGCGCTGACCGCGTTCCTGCGCCAGCACGGCGCGGAGGCGGTGGCGGTTGCCGACCTCGATTACGTGTTCTCGCGCGACAATCCGCTGTTCGCCAAGCTCGAAGCCGGGCTGTGACTCACCGGCGCGCGCGAATGGACCGCGCGCGGCAAAATTCAAGCAACGATGGGATTGAGGTTAGCGGCGCTTCGAGCGGGTAAGGCCGCCGCCGCGCGACTCGCGGGGATTCAGCCCCCAGCCGGAGGAGCGCTGCGGCGCCGGCTCGGCGGCCGAAGGACCCTTGAACAGGGACTTCATCTGCTGTTCGAACTGCTTGTCGCGCTCCCGCAGCGCGCCGCGCAGATCGGTGCAGGCCTTGTCCCAGTTGTTAATGTCTTTGATCGTGACTTCAGCCAAATGCCACCTCCAGTGGCTTGGCAGGCATTATCGTGGTGAGCCGTTAAAGTTGGCCGCGATAATTCGCTAAAATTTGAGCAATTTTTGCCGCCCGCCCGGCGGCTGTCCGGCCGGCGTCGCCCCCGCCGCTCACGACGGCTCGGACTTGCGCGTCCTGAACACGACGAAGTGCGAGAGGGAAAAATTGACGATGAAGCTCACGGCGATCGCCGCCACCTTGGCGCCCCAGGCCGGAATATGCACGAGCTCGACCAGGCACCACACCGTGCCGGTGTTGGCGAGGAAGCCCAGGACCTGCGACAGCGCAAAGCCGAAGTAGCGGCCGAAGGCGAGGCGCCGGCCCGATTCCGCCGCAAAGGTGATGACGGAGTTCATCACATAGGAGCCGGTGACGGCGACCACCCAGGCGAGGGTATTGGCGGCGACGATGGGAAGCGCCAGATAATAATAGGCGAAGGCAAAAACGCTGAAGTCGACCGCCGAATTGACGATGCCGACCAATCCAAAACTCAGGGCCTTGAGCGGAGGGCGCGGTCGCTCCAGGCGGCGGCCGAGACGGTCGACGATGTTTCGCAAAGGCGCCGGAATCATCGGCAAACCGGTTAGCACGTCCGGCCGGAAGGCGCGACAGGCCGAACCGGTTACGCTATAGAACGCGAGGGTGGCAGGATCACATGGCGACAAAGCCAAGACAAACGCAGCAGAAGCGCAACGCGCGCGCCAGCGGCGCAAGGGCTGTCGATCGTCGTCCCGGTCTATAACGAGGCCGCCGGG
Organism: uncultured Alphaproteobacteria bacterium; assembly: GCA_963822035.1. Lineage (GTDB taxonomy): Bacteria > Pseudomonadota > Alphaproteobacteria > Rhizobiales > Xanthobacteraceae > Pseudolabrys. Next base: position 58,064 of record CAWGGC010000002.1, read on the forward strand.
CTTGCCTGGCTGCACGAGCGCATCGGCCAGGTCGCGCGCGCCCTCAGGGCCAAATACGATCTTGCCACCGAAGTGGTCTATGTCGACGACGGCAGCAGGGACGATACTGCGCGCATTGCCGCCGCGCTGCCGGCCGATCCACTCGACGTGCAGGTGGTGAGCCTGTCGCGCAATTTCGGCAAGGAGGCGGCGCTGCTCGCGGGCCTCGACCATGCCCGGCTCGGCGCCGTGCTGTTCATGGATGGCGACGGCCAGCATCCGCCGGCGCTGGTCGACACGCTGGTAGCGCGCTGGCTGGTCGACGGCTTCGACGTCGTCTACACCGCCAAGCAGCATCGTGAGAACGAGCCTTGGCTGCGCCGCCTCGGCGTCAAGGCGTTCTACTCGCTGATCAACTGGGGCGCGCGGCAGCCGCTGCCCGAGGACGCCGGCGATTTTCGCCTGCTGTCGCCGCGCGCCGCGGCGGCGCTGCGGCAACTGCCGGAGCGCAACCGCTTCTTCAAGGGGCTCGCCACCTGGATCGGCTTCCGCCAGGTCCGCGTCGACTACGATCCGGCGCCGCGCGCGCACGGCAAGACCACCTGGAACGTATGGACGCTGCTCGGCCTTTCGGTCGAGGGGCTGACCTCGTTTTCGGTCGCGCCGTTGCGCTTTGCCAGCTTGCTCGGCTTCCTGATGTCGGTCGGCGCGCTGATCATCGGCGCCTGGATCCTGCTGGAGACCATCCTGTTCGGCAAGGACGTGCCCGGCTATCCCTCGATTGCGGTCGGCCTGATGGTGCTCGGCGGCGTGCAACTGATGATGATCGGCGTGCTCGGCGAATATGTCGGCAAGCTGCTATCGGAGATCAAAGCGCGGCCGGTCTATTTCGTCGCCGAGCATAGCCTGAAGACCGCCGCCGACGCGGAGAAGTCCGAGCCCGCACGCGCGGCGGAGTAGTCTTGCAGCATCCGCTCCGGCATATCTGGCTGTGCGCCGACGACTACGGCATCTCGCACGGCGTCAATGCCGCGATCCGCGAACTGATCATGCGCGGGCGGCTCAACGCCACCTCGGTGATGGTGCTGGCGCCGTCATTTCGACCGCGGCGACGCGCAGGTCGCTGCAGATGCTCAACGCCGGGACCAAGCGCGCCGCGATCGGCCTCCATCTGACGCTGACGGCGCCGTTCGAGCCGGTGAGCGAGACTTTCAAGCCGACGCGCGACGGCCGCTTCCTGCCGATGAAGACCATGCAGATCGCGGCGCTCGCCCGCCGGCTCGACCGCGGCGCGCTCAAGCTCGAGATCGCCGCGCAAATCCACGCCTTCGCCGGCGCCTTCGGCCAATTGCCCGACTTCATCGACGGACACCAGCACGTGCATCTGTTTCCGCAAGTTTCGGACGCGCTGCTCGAGGTGATGGCGCAGGCAACGCCGAAGGCCTGGGTCAGGCAGTGCGGGCGGGCGCGCGCGGCGCGGCGGCTCGCCGACCACAAGGCAATGACGCTCGACGTCCTGAGCGCCGGCTTCCGCCGCAAGGCGCACCGCCACGGCATCGCCACCAATCCGGGCTTCGCCGGCAGCTACGAATTTTTCCAGGCGCGCGGTGTTCGCCAAAATCTTCCCGCGCTTCCTCAAGGGCCTGCCCGACGGCGGGCTGATCATGTGCCATCCCGGCTTCGTCGATGCCGAGCTCAAGCGGCTCGACCCGCTCACGCATTTGCGCGAGCGCGAATACGAGTTCTTCATGTCGGATGAATTTCCCGAGCTGCTCAAGGCCCAGCACGTCGCGCTCGGCCGGCCGGGCACCTGAACGCTACAGCACCTCGACGGTGGCGCCGACCTTGACGCGGCTATAGAGGTCGATGACGTCCTCGTTGCGCAGGCGGATGCAGCCGGACGAGACCCGATGGCCGATGGTCCACGGTTCGTTCGAGCCATGGATGCGGTAAAGCGTCGAACCGATGTAGAGCGCGCGGGCGCCGAGCGGATTGTCCGGCCCGCCTGCCATCATCCGCGGCAGGTAGGGTTGGCGCTGAAGCATCTCAGGCGGAGGAACCCACTCCGGCCATTGCTTTTTTGCGGTGATCGTGTGCGTGCCTGCCCAGGTGAAGCCGGGCCGGCCGACGCCGATGCCGTAGCGCAGCGCCTTGCCGCCGGGCTCGACCAGGTAGAGGAAGAAGTGCGGCGTATCGATCACAATGGTGCCGGGCGCTTCTTTGCCGTCGTAGACGACTTCCTGGCGCACATAGCGCGGGTCGATCGCCGTAGTTCGGACCGCCGGGATAAGCGGCCGGAGTGACGTAGCCCGCCGGCGGCGGCGCGACATAGCGCGGCGCCGGCGCGGCGTAGGCCTGGGCCGGCGGCTGTTGCGGCTGCGGCGCGCGATCGCCGAACAGGAATTCGATGAAGCCACCGCCGAGATCGGTCTGCATCGCCGGCGGCTGCGCCACCACGACCATCGGCGGCGGCGCCGGCGCGGCGTAGCCCTGCGGCGCGTAATACTGCGCCGCCGCCGGGCAGACGACAAAGCAGACCGGCGATGACGCCGAGCGCAACTGAACGCCACATACGCAAAACACACTTCGTTGCCAGCGAACGACAGTGTCCGCCGACGACGTACTACACGGCAGCGTGGATACCGATTGGTAAACCGCGCCGCCGCGCGCGCGGTTTGCGCAGGTACCTTGATGGGGATCGTCGGCTTAGAGTTTATTTTGCGTAAAATGCGGAGCGCTATGGTAAACGCTCCGTTTCAAATTTCGCGCAACGTCGCGTTAATCGCCCTGCTGCTACAAAAAACGGCGGGGCGTAAACGGGGGCGTACGTGCAGCGCAAAGTTTTCCGCATCGAACAGATGTTCGGCTACGGTTCGCAGCGCGGCCGCTTGCGCCGACGCATCGCCGGCCAGCGGAGCGCACGCCGAGCGATGACCGGCCAACTCGCCCAGTTGCGCGAGACCATCGCCCGCAGCAAGAACGAGCTGATGGCGCTGCACGGCGCCGCCACCGAGCCGCGCATGACGCGCGCGGCCTACGAGCTCGGGCGCCGCCATCGACGGCATGGAAAAGGCGACGCAGCGCATCCTCAAGAGCACCGAGGCGATCGACGAGAGCGCCAAGACGCTCGCGGTGACGCTGAAGACGCCGTACAACATCGGCCTGGCGCAGGAAATCCAGGAACAGGCGACGCACATCTATGAGGCGTGCAATTTCCAGGACCTCGCCGGCCAGCGCATCGGCAAGGCGATCGCGGCGCTGCAGGCGGTTGAGGAGCACATCGGCCGCGTGCTCGCGCACTGGGCGGATGTCGCGGTTACGCCCGCCGCCGCGCCGGCATCCCATCCGAAGCTCGTCAGCGGCCCCATGCTCGACGGCGACCAGGATCACGTCAGCCAGCGCGAGATCGACGCGATGTTCGGCTAAGCGGCTTCGGCCGGCCTGATCGCGACGAAACAGATAAGCGCAACCGTCGCGAACAGCGCCGCAAGCCCGAGCGCGGCCTTGTCCGACAGCTTCTGCACCACGAAGGCCATGACCAGCGGCGCCGCCGCCTGCACCAGCAGGAAGGGGCCGGCGAGCCGGCCGATCAGCCGGCCGTAGCCGGAGGCGCCGAACAGCGCGAGCGGCACTGCGCCGCGGGTGATGGTGACGAGGCCGTTGGCGCCGCCGAACATCAGCGCGAAAGACCGCCGCCAGTGGCGTCGCCATGCCGAAGGCGAGCAGCATGACGAAGGCGCACAGCAGCACCGTGAGCGCAAAACGCGCGACCCACAGCGGATGCAGATCGCGGCCGAAGGAGAATTCGATGAGCCGTGCGCCGACCTGCGCCGGCCCGAACAGCGCGCCGATCCACACCACCGTGCCGGCATCGATGCCGGAGCGGGTGAAGATCGCGAGCAGATGCGCCGACAGCCCCGAAGGCACGAAGGCGTAAGTAGCGAATGCCGACGCCACCAGGATAAACGGCAGACCATAGGGCGGCAGCACCTTGGCGGGCGGCTTGCTCTCGCTGTGCGGCGCGCTCTCCATCTCGAAGCGGTGGCGCGGCAGCGCCAGCGCATGCAGCGGCGCCGAGATGAAGGCGAGCAGGCAGGCATAAACGAAATAGGTGCCGCGCCAGCCGATGCCGTCGAGCAGAAAATGCGTCGCCGGCCAGCTCACCGTCGAGGCAAAGCCGCCGGCCAACGTGAGCGCGGTGATCGGCCGCCGCGCCGCGGCGCCGAAAATGCGGCCGAGCGTGGCGAAGGCGGAATCGTAGAGGTTTGCCGCCATCGCAACGCCGAGCACCATCCACACGCCAATATAAGCGGCCGGGCTTGCCGCATGCACGATGAGGAAGAGGCCGAGCGCGCCGATCAGCGAGCCTGCGGTCATGGCGACGTGGCCGCCGAAGCGGTCGATCGAGCGGCCGACGTAAGGCGAGACGAGGCCGGCGACCAGGAGCCCCGCCGAGAAGCCGCCCATGGCAAAGGAGAGCGACCAGCCGCGCTCCTTGGCGATCAGCGGCAGGATCAGAACCGGCGTGTAGAAGATCGTGCCCCAGGAGATGATCTGCGTGACGCCGAGCACCGGCACGGCGCGCCACGGCCCGGCGATGAAGTCGCGGAGAGTCATGTCCTGCCAGCTTTCACGGCGCTACACGCGGCGCGCGGTCACGGCTTGGGCTGCTGGATCGGCGGCTGCACCGGTTTCGGCGCCGGCTTGGCCGCCGGTTTCGGCTTGGGCTTCGGCTTGCCTCTCGGCTTCACGGGCTTTGAGCCTTCCGGCGCACAACGCACATAGACCATGGTGCCGTAGCGGCTCTGCACTTCCGGATCCATCCAGTGCAGAATCAAGATGCGGCCGTCGAACGACACCACCTCGCGGTCGTCGCTGCTGGCGGGCGGCTCGTCCTTCGGCCCGATGTAGGTCTTGCCGCCGGGCGCGCCCTTGAGCGCAAGCTCACTCGGCGTCGCCTGGTCGGCGAGATGCATCATCACGCCGCCGGTCGGCCCCAGCGTGATGACGTAAGGCTGCTTGCATTGCCCCGCGGCCGCGGTCTCGATGCGCGCGCGGTCTTCCTCGCGGTGATAGGCGGCAAGTCCCCAGCGCCCGACCAGGTCCTGTGGCGGAAAGGCCGGCGGCAGCGTCGGCACCACGGTCGGCGCCGGCGGCGCCTCGACGGTCGGCTGGGAAAATGGATTGGAGAAGGTGGAACAGCCGGCGGCTGCGACGGCGATGACGGTCAGCAGCAAGGCGGTCAGTATAGGCTTGTGGCGCATCAGGGCTCCCGCGGCGAAGCGGAAATGACTTTGCTGGGCATCGGCAAAGAGCGCAAGCACCGCCTTTACAGCCGGCCATCAATGGGCGGCAACCGGCGGTGGCGCCCGCGTGCTTGACAGGCTTCACCCAAGCCCATATGTCCGCAGCAGGTATTGGCACTCTAGGATATCGAGTGCTAAATACCTGTAAAATCTAAGCTTTATTTCAGCAGCGGCGCCTGTGCGCCAACAGAGGAAGACATGCCGAAGACCCAGTTCCGTCCCCTGCATGACCGCGTGGTCGTGAAGCGCATCGAAGCCGACATGAAGACCAAAGGCGGCATCATCATCCCCGACACCGCCCAGGAGAAGCCGAGCCAGGGCGAGATCGTCGCCGTCGGCCCCGGCGGCCGTGACGAAGCCGGCAAGCTGATCCCGATCGACCTCAAGGCCGGCGACCGCGTGCTGTTCGGCAAGTGGTCGGGCACCGAGGTCAAGCTCGACGGCGAGGAATTCCTGATCATGAAAGAGTCCGACATCATGGGCGTCATCGCTGACACGTCCTGGGAGGGGCAGGCCTCGAAGGGCAAGCAACAAACACACAACTCGGAGTGAAATGAAATGTCTGCCAAGGAAGTCAAATTTGCCGGCGATGCGCGCGAGCGGATGCTGCGCGGCGTCGACATTCTCGCCGACGCGGTGAAGGTGACGCTCGGCCCGAAGGGCCGCAACGTCGTGCTCGACAAGAGCTTCGGCGCCCCGCGTATCACCAAGGACGGCGTCACCGTCGCCAAGGAGATCGAGCTTGAGGACAAGTTCGAGAACATGGGCGCGCAGATGGTGCGCGAAGTCGCCTCCAAGACCAACGATCTCGCCGGCGACGGCACCACCACCGCGACCGTGCTCGCTCAGGCGATCGTGCGCGAAGGCGCCAAGGCGGTTGCCGCCGGCATGAACCCGATGGATCTGAAGCGCGGCATCGACATCGCGACGGCCGCCGTGATCAAGGACATCGAGAAGCGCGCCAAGAAGGTTAGCTCCTCGGCCGAAGTCGCCCAGGTCGGCACCATCTCCTCCAACGGCGATGCGGCCGTCGGCTCGATGATCGCCAAGGCGATGCAGAAGGTCGGCAATGAGGGCGTCATCACCGTGGAAGAGGCCAAGTCGCTCGACACCGAGGTCGAGATCGTCGAGGGCATGCAGTTCGACCGCGGCTATATCTCGCCCTACTTCGTCACCAACGCCGAGAAGATGCTGGCCGAGCTCGAGGACGCCTACATCCTCCTGCACGAGAAGAAGCTCTCCGGCCTGCAGTCGATGCTGCCGGTGCTCGAGGCGGTGGTGCAGTCGGGCAAGCCGCTCGTCATCGTCGCCGAGGACGTCGAGGGCGAGGCGATCGCCACGCTCGTCGTCAACAAGCTGCGCGGCGGCCTGAAAGTCGCGGCGGTCAAGGCGCCGGGCTTCGGCGACCGCCGCAAGGCCATGCTCGAGGACATCGCCATCCTGACCGGTGGCCAGCTCATCTCCGAGGATCTCGGCATCAAGCTCGAGAACGTGACCCTGCAGATGCTCGGCCGCGCCAAGAAGGTGATCATCGAGAAGGAGAAGTGCACGATCGTCAACGGCGCCGGCAAGAAGGCCGATATCGAGGCGCGCGTTGGACAGATCAAGGCGCAGATCGACGAGACCACCTCCGACTACGACCGCGAGAAGCTGCAGGAACGACTGGCCAAGCTCGCCGGCGGCGTCGCCGTGATCAAGGTCGGCGGCGCGACCGAGATCGAGGTCAAGGAGAAGAAGGACCGCGTCGAGGACGCGCTCAACGCCACCCGCGCCGCGGTCGAGGAAGGCATCGTGCCAGGCGGCGGCGTCGCGCTGCTGCGCGCCAAGAAGGCGGTCGGCCGCATCAAGGATGACAATCCCGACGTGCAGGCCGGCATCAACATCGTGCTCAAGGCGCTGGAGGCCCCGATCCGCCAGATCGCGGAGAACGCCGGCGTCGAAGGTTCGATCGTGGTCGGCAAGATCACCGACGAGAACTCGGAGACCTACGGCTTCGACGCGCAGAACGAGAAGTATGTCGACATGATCAACGCCGGCATCGTCGATCCGGCCAAGGTGGTGCGCACGGCGCTGCAGGATGCGGCCTCGGTCGCGGGCCTCCTCGTCACCACCGAGGCCATGGTCGCCGAGTTGCCGAAGGAGCCGGCTCCGGCCATGGCGGCGGCGGCATGGGTGGCATGGGCGGCATGATGTAAATCCGCCGGACGAGGGCAACAACGATCAAAGGGCGGCCTTCGGGCCGCCCTTTTTGTGCGGCCTTGAGCGTTGATTTCGGTCAAGCAATGCTGGGGCAACCGCGTTAAGAGGCGCCATGGCTGAGCGATACGATGTGGTGGTGATCGGCGCGGGGCTCGGCGGCCTCATCGCGGCGGCGCTGCTCGCGCGCGCCGGGCGCAAGGTGCTGGTGCTCGAGCGCAACGCCTCGGTCGGCGGCGCCGCCTCGACCTACAAGATGGGCGACCTCGTCATCGAGGGCTCGCTGCACGAGACCGCCGATCCGCGCGACCCGTTCGATCCCAAGCACCGCATTCTCGAGCGCGTCGGCGTGCTCGGCGACATCGACTGGGTGCCGGTCGGCGCGCTTTACGAGGTGCGCGGCGGGCCGGTCGGCGCGCCGTTCCTGCTGCCGGACAATTTCGCCGCGGCGCGCGAAGCGCTTGAGCGTCGCTTCCCGCAAGCAAGCGGCGGCATCGCGGGCGTGCTCGGCGACATGCAGCGCATCGCCGGCGCCGCCGGCGCGGCAAGCCGCGGCCGCGCGGCGTTCGGCGAGCCGCAAGCGGCGCTGAAGATGCTCGGCGGCGTGGCGCCGATCGTGCGCGATTGGCGGCGCTCGCTGAGCGACGTCTTTGCCCGCGCCTTTGCCGGCAACGAGGCGGTCAAATGCGCCCTCGCCGCCAATCTCGGGTACTATCACGACGACCCCGATACGACGTGGTGGCTGTTCTTCGCGCTCGCGCAGGGCGGCTTTATGCAGAGCGGCGCGAGCTTCATCCGCGGCGGCTCGCGGCGCTTGAGCGCGGCGATTGCCCGCGCCGTCAAGGCGGCCGGCGGCGACATTCTGCTGCGGCGGCAGGTGAGCGAAATCCGCCTCGGCGGCGACGGCCGCCCGGCCGCCATTGTGCATGCTGGCCGTAACGGCAAGGACCCGGTCGAGGCCGAAGCGCACGTGGTCGTCAGCAATGCGGCGCCGGCGCTCCTCGCCGACATGCTGCCGGAGCCGGCGCGCGGCGCGCTACGCAACGCCTATGCCGCGGAGCCGCTGTCGACCTCACTGTTCGCGCTGACGCTCGGGCTGTCGGTGCCGCCGCAGAAATTCGGGCTCAGCGCCTATTCGAGCATCCTGCTGCCGCCGTGGATCAAGCGGCTTGCCGATTTCCCGCGCAGCGCCGACGTGTTCGCGGCCGATCCGGGCGTGGACATGCCGGGCCTGGTGGTGGTCGACTATTCGCGCATCGATTCCGGGCTTGGCGGGCCGCCTTATCCGGTGTCGGTGGTCGGCATCGACCGTATCGGCAACTGGGACAGCCTCGACAAGCCGGCTTACGAAGACAAACGCAAGCGCTGGCTCGACGCCATTGTCGCCACGATCGATGCGGCGTTTCCCGGCTTTGCCTCGCACATCACCGTCTCGACCTTCAGCACCGCGAGCACGATGCAGAGCTATCTTTCGGCGCCGTTCGGCGCGGTCTACGGCTTTGCGCCGCGGCCGCCACGCGGCCCGATCTGGCGCGGCCTCGAACGCTCGCCGCGCACGCCGATACCGCAGCTTTATCTCGCTTCATCCTACTCCGGCAGCGGCGGATTCTCGGGCGCCCTCACCGGCGGCGGCGCGGCCGCCGATCGGGTGCTCGCGGAGACCTGAGCCCTTTCGTTCCATCAAACTGTTTTGAGGCAGTGCGCGCCGCCGCCCATGTTAGGGTCAATGCGCTTGCCGGAGCGCTGCCATGGACCAAAGCATCATCGATCTGTACGACAGCTTCACCCACGGCGTCATCGACCGCCGCGCCTTTCTCGACCGTCTCGCCGGCATCGCCGGCTCCACCGCCGCAGCGCTGGCGCTGCTGCCGCTGCTACAGAACGACTACGCCAAGGCGGCGATCGTCGCGCCCGACGACGCGCGGCTCGCCATCGGCACCGCCTTGTATGACGCGGGCGGCGTGAAGATCGGCGGCTATCTGGCGCGGCTCAAAGGGGGCGCCAAGCGCCCGGCAGTGCTCGTCATCCACGAGAACCGCGGCCTCAACCCGCACATCCAGGACATCGCGCGGCGGCTCGCGCTCGAAGGCTTTCTCGCCTTCGCCGCCGACATGCTGTCGCCCTATGGCGGCACGCCAGCCGACGAGGACAAGGCGCGCGATATGTTCGCCAATCTCAAGCCCGACGAGACCGCGCGTCGCGCCGCCGCCGCGGTGCCGTTCCTCGAGCACCATCCCGAATTCGACCGGCAAGGTCGGCGCCGTCGGCTTCTGCTGGGGCGGCGGCGTCATCAACCGCATCGCCGTGCTGGCGCCGGACTTGAAGGCGGGCGTCGTTTATTACGGCCTGCAGGTGCCGGCGAGCGAGGTTCCGGCCATACAGGCGCCGTTGCTCTTGCACTACGCCCGGCTCGATCAGCGCGTCGATGCCGGCATCCCCGCCTACGAGGCGGCGCTGAAGGCGAACCACAAGCGCTACACGATCTACATGTACGCTGGCGCCAACCACGCCTTCAACAACGACACCGGCAGCCGCTACGACAAGGCGGCGGCCGAGCTTGCGTGGGGCCGCACCCTCGCCTTCTTGAAGGACAATCTCGGCGTGCCGCCGAAGGCCTGAGCCACGCCCGCGGGCGTCAGGCGTTCGAGCCTTCCCACACCTCGGCGCTGGCGCCGGCGAGCGCGCGGACCCGCTCTTCGTCCTTGGCAAACTCGCGAGCGTCACCGGAATAGACCACGGCGCCATCGTCGAGCACATAGGCGCGGTCGGCGACCTCGACCGCGGCGCGCACGTTCTGCTCGACCAGCAGCACCGAAATGCCCTGCTCGCGCGCCGAGGTCACAACCTTGAATACGTCCTGCACGATCAGCGGCGCCAGCCCCTGGCTCGGTTCGTCGAGCAGGATCAGCTTGGGATTGAGCAGCAGCGCGCGGGCGATCGCCAGCATCTCCTGCTCGCCGCCGGAGAGCTGGCGCCCCTTGTTGCTCTTGCGCTGGGCCAGCCGCGGAAACAGCTCGTAGATGCGCGCGATGGTCCACGGCCCGGGCCGCTCGAGCGGCACTTTCAGATTTTCCTCGACCGTGAGGTTCGGGAAGATGCGGCGGCCTTCCGGCACGTAGCCGACGCCGAGTGCGGCGATGCGGTAGGGCGGCCAGTCGGTGGTGGCGTGGCCGAAGATGCGCACCGCGCCCTCGCGCGCGTGGGTAAGGCCGACCAGGCTGCGCAACGTCGTGGTCTTGCCGGCGCCGTTGCGGCCGAGCAGCGTCACGATCTCGCCCTCGCGTACTTCGAGGCTGACGCCGTGCAGGATGTGGCTCTTGCCGTAATAAGTGTGGAGGTTTTCCGCTTCGAGGATGACGTTGCTCATGCAGCCTTCCCCAGATAAGCCGCCTGCACGGCTTCGTTGGCGGCGATCTGCTGCGGCGTGCCTTCGGCCAGCATCTTGCCCTCGGCCAGCACCATGATGCGGTCGGCGAGATGGAAGACCACGCGCATGTCATGTTCGATCAGCACGATGGTGAGGTTTTGATTCTCGTGCAGCTTCCGGATCAGCTGCGTGATGTCGTAGGTTTCCTGGTCGCCCATGCCGGCGGTCGGCTCGTCGAGCAATAACAAGCGCGGCTTGAGCGCCAGCGCCATCATGATCTCGTTGGCGCGCTGGTCGCCATGAGCGAGCTCGCCGACCAGGCGGTCTGCCTTTTCGGACAAACCGCCCATTTCCAGAAGATCGACGACCCGCGCCTTGACCTCTTCCTCGGCCTGGCTGGTCTGCCAGATGCGCATGCGGTAGCCGCTGGCGACCTCCACGGCGATGCGCAGGTTTTCGCGCACCGAGAGCTCCGGAAAGACCTCGGTGATCTGGAAGGTACGGGCGATGCCGCGCCAGACCCGCCGCGCCGGCAGCAGGCCCGAAATATCCTCGTCTTCAAAGATGATCTTGCCGGAGGTTTGGGTGAGAAAACCGCTGATGGTGTTGAAGAAAGTGGTCTTGCCGGCGCCGTTCGGGCCGATGACCGCGCGCAGCTCGCCGGGTTCGACCGTCATCGACACGTTGTCGACGGCGACCAGGCTGCCGAACTGCTTGGTGACGTTTTCGACGCGCAGCAAGCTCACGACGTGACCCTCCGGCGGATGATGCCGAGAATGCCGCGCGGGAAGAACAGCACCACCAGCACGAAGAACAGACCGATAAAAGACTGCCAGTTCTCGGTCTGACTCGACAGGTAATCCTGCAGCACGACGTAGATCGCAGCGCCGATCAGCGGGCCCCAGAACGAGCGCATGCCGCCGAGCACCGCCATGATCACGAAGTCACCGGACTGGGTCCAATAAAGCGCCCGCGGGTCGACAAAGTTGTTGAGCAGCGCGTAGAGCGCTCCGGCGACGCTGACGAAGCAGCAGGAGATGACCCACGACATCCAGATGTGCTGATCGACCGGAATGCCGAGGAAGCGGGCGCGTCGCTCGTTCTCGCGGATGGAGAGCAGCGTGCGGCCGAACGGCGAGCGCAGGATCCATGCCATAACGCCGACCGAAATCGCAAAAACCACCAGCACCAGATAGTAGAAGGCGCGCGGGTTGTTCTGGATGTCGATAGTGGCAAAGCCGAGATGCAGCGGCAGCCGCGTCCAGCCGGTCAGGCCGTCGTCACCGCCGGTGACCGAATTCCAGCGGAAGGCAATGAAGAAGAACACCTGTCCGAAGGCGATGGTCACCATGGCGAAATAGACGCCCCGCAGGCGAATGATCAGCGGGCCGATGATCGCGGCGGCGACGGTGCCGACGAGGATACCGACGACGATCGCAAGCCCGGTGCTCGGCACCAGGTAGCGGATAGTCATGGCGGCGCCGTAGGCGCCAAGGCCGAAATAGGCTGCGTGACCGAAGGACAGGACGCCGGTGTAGCCGAGCAGGAAATTCAGCGCCATCGCGGCAAGGCCGAGCACCACCACGCGGCTGCCGAGCTCAATATAGCCGTGCACCAACGGCATCCAGAACGGCAGCGCCAGCAGCAGGATCCAGACGATCGCGTTGGCCGCGTGTTTGTTGTAGTCGAAGGAGTCCATCAGAAGCGGCCCTCCTCGCCGAGAAGGCCGCGCGGCCGCACCAGCAGGACAAGCGCCATCATCACGTAGATGACGGCTTCGGTGGCCGAGGGGAAGAACACGGTGGTGACGCCGGAGGCGACGCCAATCAGCAAGCCGCCCAACAGCGTGCCGGGCAGGCTGCCGAGGCCGCCGACGATAATGGCGACGAAGCTCGGCATGATCAGCGACGCGCCGATGGTCGGCTGCAGGCCGAGCTGGCCGACCGCCAGCACGCCGGCAAGACCGGCGAGATAGATGCCGAGGCCGAAATTCAGGTTGCGCAGGATGCGCACATTGACGCCGAGCACCGAGACGGTCTCGAGGTCGAGCGTGCCAGCACGGATGCGCATGCCGAGCCGGGTGCGGCCGAGAATGAGAAACAGGCCGATCACCGCGACTGAAACCACCAGCACCATGAACAGGCGGTAGCCGGTGAGGAAGAAATATTCGCTGGACAGCGGCGTCACCAGCCAGCCGGGCACCTGAAACGGCAGGCTCTGCGCGCCCCAGATGAAGCGGGTGCCGTCCTCGAAGATGAAGGCGAGGCCAAAGGTGAGCAGCAGGCTATAGAGCGGATCGCGGCCATAAACCCTGCGGATCAGCAACCGCTCGACGATGAGCCCGAGGACCGCGGTCAAGAGCGGCGCCACGATCAGCGCGCCCCAGAAGCCGATATAGGGGATGAGCATGTAGGCGAGATAGCCGCCGATGGCGAGGAAGCCGCCATGGGCGAAATTGATCACACCCGACAGATTGAGGATCAGCGACAGCCCGAGCGCCATCAGTGCGTAGAAGGCGCCGACGATCAGGCCGTTAAAGACATTGAAGAGAATAAGCTGCGTCATCATGTGCGTGACAACATCACTATCATCCGCTTGCCGCGCCCCGTCATACCGCCGGCGCGCACACGGTCACTCCTTGCAGACATTGGTTGACTTTATACGCCCCCGGCCGAGCCGTAAAAATACAGGCGCCGCGAAAACTCGCGGCGCCTGTTGATTGGATTGTCAGGACGGCCAGGTCTGCTTGCAGCCGGTCTCTTCCAGCGTGCCGGCGACCTCGGGGCCCTTCACCACCTCGTCGACGACGAAGAGATCCTCCGGATCCGTGGCGCCCTTCGACTGCGCGTGGCCGACATAGAGGTCGGGAATGAGCTGGCCCTGGCCGGCGCGGAAGAACGGCGCGTCGGGCATCAGCGCGACCTCCGGCGGCAGCTTGAAGCCCTGCATCGCCTTGGCCATTTTCACGGCGTCGAGCGACTTCGCCTGCGCCGCGGCAAGGGCGCAGGTGTGGATCGAGGCAAAGCCGAACCAAGTGCGCGCCGTCGGCACGTGGCCGCCGCTCTTCTTGCGGATCTCGGCGACGAATTCATTCACGTGCGGCACGTTGGGCTGCTTCCAGTACCATTCGAACACCCAGGTGCCGATACGCGCCTCTGGCGGCAGGCCGAGCAGCACTTCGAGCTCCTGCTGCGCGCCGGCCAAATGGAATTTCTTGTCGAGGCCGAACTGCACCGCCTGCTTGAGCGCGTTCACCGCATCGTCGCCGGCTTGCAGGAAGATGATGACGTCCGGGTTCGCCGCCTGCGCCTTGATCAGATAGGAGGAGAAATCGGTGGTGCCGAGCGGCGTCAGATCGCCGCCGAGCTTGGTGCCGCCGAGCTTGGCCGCCGCCTTCTCGAGGCCCGCCTGCAGCGTGTGGCCGAAGGCGTAGTCGGGTGTCAGGTAGTACCACTTCTTGCCTGCCTTCTTGATCAGCGTGCCGGCAACCGCGTTCGCTTCCATCTGCGTCGTGTTGCAGATGCGGAACACGTTCCAATGGCAGTTCGAGCCGGTGACCGAGTCGGTGTGGCCGCCGGGGACGACGTGGAAGACCTTCTTTTCGAAAGCAACGTTGGCAATCGCCTGCGCCAGCGCCGAGTTGATGTTGCCGACGCAGGAAGTCGACCTTGTCGCGGTCGATGAGCTTGCGCGCCTTCTGCACCGCGGTGCCGGCGTCGCCGGAGGTCGAATCTTCGACCAGCAGTTCGACCTTGCGGCCGAGGATGCCGCCCTTGGCATTGATCTGCTCGACCGCGAGCTGGCAGCCGATCAGTTCGTTCTTGCCGAGCGCGGCGTAGGTGCCGGTCAGCGGATTGTCGAGGCCGATCTTGACCTCATCGGCGGCGCGCGCGGTCATGACGAACGGCGAGGCGATCTGCATCGCGCCGGCCGCGGCCGCCGTTTTCAGTACCGTGCGGCGATCGAGTTTCATGGAAAAGTCTTCGGGCTTCATCGCAAAACCTCCCTTGGTTGTTTCTGTTTCAGCGTCTCTGCTTTTCGAGAGACGTTCGCATGGTTGAGATTGACGCCGGACGACGCCAATCGAATTCGCCTCCCCTTTCAATCTCTGTACCGTGTGATAGCCGCCGACCGCAAGACTGCAACAATCGCGCGAAAAGGTTTTCCTGACGGTAAAAATGTTACCGAAAGTTCATAGGTGGGCGGCGTTCAGGGGCATAGACTCGGCAAACAGCGGGCCACGTAAAAAAAACGGCGCACCAGTACCCCATTAGACTTTCGTCTAAAGTCGTTGCGCTAACTTACGAGGCTATAGGAAGACAAGAACGATCACGAGCTGGTCGCCCAATTCGGGGTCACCGAAAATGTGAGTGCGCCAGCTTCGCCGCACCCTCGCCACGAGTGAGTTTCACGGGTAATCGCAACCTCTGCATCGCTGTGCGAGCAGCGCCCGCCGCAACAGGAGAGTATTCCCGTGAAAAGGCATTTCGCGACCCTCGCCACGATCTGGCGACTGGCCAGCCCCTATTTCAGCTCGGAAGACCGCTGGGCCGGCCGCATCCTGCTCGCCGCCGTCGTCGCGATCGAACTGTCAATCGTCGGCATCACCGTGCTGCTCAACAGCTGGAACAACGCCTTCTACAACGCGCTGCAGGACCGCAACTGGAACGCCTTCGTCTATCAGCTCGGTTATTTCTGCGTGCTGGCGGCGGCTTTCATCCTGCTCGCCGTCTATCAGCTCTACCTCAATCAATGGCTGCAGATCCGCTGGCGGCGCTGGATGACGCGCGGCTATCTCGACCACTGGCTGGTCGGCGCCAACCACTACCGCATGCAGCTCTTGGGCGACGCCGCCGATAACCCCGACCAGCGCATCTCCGAGGATATCGCAAGCTTCATCGCTTCGACGCTCAGTATCGGGCTGCAGCTCCTGAACTCCTGCGTCACGCTGTTTTCGTTCATGATCATCCTGTGGGGCCTGTCGGCGGCGGCGCCGCTGCACCTGTTCGGCGTCACCTTCAACATCCCCGGCTATCTGCTGTGGGCGGCGCTGATCTACGCGATCATCGGCACGGCGCTGACGCATTTGATCGGCCGGCCGCTGATCGCGCTCAATTTCCAGCAGCAGCGCTATGAAGCCGATTTCCGCTTCAACCTGGTGCGCACCCGCGAGAATTCCGAGCAGATCGCGCTGCTGGCCGGCGAGCCCGCCGAGTGCGATCGACTGGTGCTGCGATTCGCCAATGTCGTCGCCAACTGGATGGCGATCATGACGCGGCAGAAGAAGCTGACCTTCTTCACCGCCGGCTACGCGCAGGCCTCGGTGGTGTTTCCCTTCATCATGGTGAGCCCGGCCTATTTCGCCGGCGTCGTCCAACTCGGCGGGCTGATGCAGACGGCGAATGCCTTCGGCCGCGTGCAGGACGCGCTCTCGGTGTTCGTGACCCTCTATCGCAGTCTCGCCGACTGGCGCGCGGTCATCGAGCGTCTCGACGGCTTCGACCGGGCGATCGCCAACGCGCGGGCGGTGGCGGTGACGCCGCCGGTGATCGAGGTCACCCCGGGCGAAACCGGCGCGGCGGCCGTGACGCTGAAGGAACTCGCGGTCAAGCTGCCGAACGGCGCGCCGCTCGTCACCGCGCACGATCTGACCATCGCGGCCGGCGACAAGGTATTGGTGACCGGGCCCTCCGGCGCCGGCAAATCGACCTTGTTCCGCGCGCTCGCAGGCATCTGGCCGTTCGGCTCCGGCACGGTGACGGTGCCGAAGGGCGCCAAGGTGATGATGCTGCCGCAGCGGCCTTATTTTCCGATCGCGCCGCTCGCCGACGCGGTGGCCTATCCGGCCGAGCCCGGCACTTTCGATGCCGCGCGCGTTGCCGAGTTGATCGCCGCGGTCGGGCTGCCGGCGCTCGCCGCGAAGATCGAGGAGGAGGCGCACTGGAACCGGATGCTGTCGCTCGGCGAGCAGCAGCGGCTCGGGCTTGCCCGCGCCATGCTGCTGGCGCCCGACTACCTGTTCCTCGACGAGGCGACCGCCTCGCTCGACGAGCCGGCCGAGGCCGCGCTCTACCGCCTGCTCGACCAACGGCTGCCGCACACGGCGATCATCTCCATCGGCCACCGCTCCACGCTCGCCGCGTTCCACCGCCGCCGCGTCAGCTTCACGCGCGAAGGCGACCACGCCGTGGTGAGCGAGGGCAACCTGGCGCCGACCGCCTAAGACAAGTGCGGCACGGGCCGCGCCAAAGGAAAGGGCGGCGGCTGTTGTCAGCCGCCGCCCTATCGAAGGAGCAGGTCAGGTTTCGTTTACTTCAGGCTGCCGAGCGTCAGCGCCGTCGACAGCTTGGCAACGAAGGCCGCGCCGCACCAGTTCGACTTCACGCCCGTGGTATTGATCGGAATAACCGTACCGCCAAAGGTACCGCCCGGGATCGCTGGTGAAGGCGTTACATTCTTCCTTGCTCAGGTCGGTGTCGCTGTAGCGCAGGTCGAGCGTGAACACCTTCCAGGTGAAGCCGACGCCGACGTTCCAAGTGTTATAGTCGGGCTCAGGGATGCCGTTCGGGCAAAAGCGGTGCGCGTTGCCGTAGAACGGATCGCTGGTGCCGAACCACTGATGGCCGAATTCGCCCGACGCGTACCAGCCGACCGCGCCGCCAAACAGCGCCATCGACGACGGCGCCGTATAGGTGACGATGCCGGACAGATACTCGCCATCGGCGCCGGTGTTCAGGAAGTTCGGCGAATAGTAGAAGGTCGGGCCGAACGCGAAGTCGCCGAGCGTGTAGGTCGCCTTGCCGTAGACTTCGAAGAAGCTCGCGTCGGCTTTCGCAGCGTTCAAGTTCGGCAGACCGGCCGGGTTGAAGCAGTCCGGAGCGGCCGGGCCGAGTACGCCGGTGCCGTAGCAGTTGCCGCCCGGGTAGTAGTATTCCCAGATACCGAAATCGAGGGCGAGCGGGCCGAAGGTCGGGCGGATGCCGCCGTAGAAGTCGATTTCCGCCGCCGCGTTATTGGCGAACTTGATGCTCTCGCCGGAGACGCCAGCATAGAGCTGCAAGCTGTCGCTGATGTTGTAGCGCGGTTCGAAGAACGCGGTCGACCGACGGGTGATGCCCCGACTGCGTCACGCCGCGCCAAATGTAATCCGTCATCAGACCGCCGCCGAAGGCGATATCCCACGGGCTCGGCGGTGGCGCCGGCGGTGCCTTCATAGCTTTCACCGGCATGTCAGCCGCAAATGCAGACGTCGTCAGAGCGACTGCCGCGACAACCGACAAAACAACCTTCTTCATAGACCCTGCCCCTTTTCGGTTCGATCGACTTACAGCCGATGCAACTTGCGCGTCACCCTTGCGTACGAAACTGGCCACTTTGGCCCGGCTGCGATCGACCCGTACGCAACAGGACGTGCATTAACGCGAATTTAGAGCGTTCGGAACGCGGCGCAGCAAGGCGAAAACAGCATCATTTGCTGCTTTTTTAGGCGATTTAGGTGGCTATCGACAGAAAGCCCATGATTGTTGCGCCGATGTCACAGTTTTGACAGCTAAAGGCACGTCGCAGCCATGTTTTTGCGTCTCGGATGGTATCGAAATGCAGTATCGCGCCGGCGGCCCGACAAGCTGTGGAAATGTCCGCCAGCCGTCGCGGCAAGCTCAGGAAAAATCTCGGAAATTTTCCCGCAGCGCCGACAATCCCGGTTGCCGCCGGGATTGGGCGCCCGGACTGCCTCAGGCAGCGGCCTTTTTCCGATTCGCGTCGAGCCGGGTGTCGACCAGAGCCACCACCGCATCGAGGATCGGATTGCTCAGGCCTTTCTGCCTGGCGATGAGTTGCACCAGCTTGTCGGCGCGCTCGATGTTGGGCGCGCCGTTCTGCAACGCGCGCGCGGCGGACGCCGGCCGCGTCAGCGATTGGGCGGCGGCAGCATATTTCTCGAACGGCACCAGGTCGTTCGGGTTGGCGCCGAGCTTGACGCATAAGTCGTTGACGAAATTGTAAACCGAGCGCGCTTCCTCGATGTTGGAGTGCACGGCCTCCTGCGCGGTGCGCATGCCGTCCTTGGTGATGCAGCGGTAGTTGCCGGCGCACAGCATCGCCCATTTGGCGAGCGGCACGAAAATCAAATCGTAGACGCGCAGCTTCACCGGCAGTTCGATCTTGCTGCCGTCGCCGGGATCGAAGCGCACGGCGTCGATTTCCTTTTCCAGCTCGCGCAGAATGGCCGTGCTCTTGTCGCTGTCGAACCTTGCCACCTTGAAGTTGGTGGGCAGCGTCACCAGCAATTCGTTGGCCTTGCCGTCCGGCGGGCGGATCGCCTGCGGATCGGGGCTGCACAAAGTGAGCGCGCCGGGATCGAAATTGTCCCACACGGTCGGATCGGTATAGGCGGCCTTCAACGCATCGTAGTTCAGGCCCTTGATGCGCTTCACGTAAGGCAGGGGCGGCATGTTCATGATCGACATGCAGGGCTTGCGCGATTTCGCCACCGCGTCGAGCAATTCGCGCACGCCGGGCGAGCGATATTGCGGCTCCTGCATGGCGAGGCCGATGAGATCGTAATTGTTCGGATCGATGCCTTGCGCGCCGCTCGCGGTGACCTTACCCGGCAGCTTGCTCGAATTCGAGCAGCACCGGATCCTTGCGGCCGCGCACCGGCAGGCGAACCTTGAAGCCCTCGGCGTTGATCAGATCGGCTTCCGCCGGCAGGCAGACGTGATGAATCTTGTGGCCGCCGAACAGCATCTTGGAAGCGAGCAGCGAGCCATAAGCCGCGCCCATGATGAGAATGTTGTACGCCATGACGCTTCCTCCGAGTCGTTTCTGCCGTTGAAGAAAGTTCCGGCCGAACGCCGACTTTCTGCTGCTCATGCTATTCGCCCTGTCCGAATGGCGCAATGCGCGAATGTTCGCCCCTTCTCCTCATGCTGAGGAGCGCTCCGCAGGAGCGCGCCTCGAAGCATGAGGCCCATCCTTCGAGACGCCGCGCTTCGCGCGGCTCCTCAGGATGAGGCCCGGGCAAGCGTCATCACCCCTGTTCTTTGCGGCGCGGGGTACGCCGGCCTTCCTTCTCTTTCCTCGGCGCAATGCCGAGGGGGCGGAGCGCCGAAAGGCGCGTCCGTTGCAGTTCGTGCCGCGCCTGTTGCCAGACGCGGGCGCCTCTCGGCGCTCCACCGGCGGCGTCCTGCCGGCGCCGGGCCGCGCTTCTGAAGGAGGCTCTTGGCGTGTCCCGTTTCCGAGACCGGCCGAACCTCTCCCCATCAGCGAGCTCCTCGCAGCGGGTCATAGTGTCCGCGGGCGGAGCCCCGGCGCCGCCCGGGAGGGCGGGGTACGTTGCCCCGCCCCCGCGGGCGCCGCATCCTGCTCCATCATCAAGACGCCTCATGATGACGCCCTCGTATCGAGCAGGACCTTGTGGATTATATTCCTAGTTACCGGCTTGTCAAGCGCAAGATCAGAAAGAAACGTTGACGCCGACTTGGCCGCCGTAGGCCGTCACGTTCTGCTGCGCCACCGTGCCGGTGACGGCAACAAGCCCGCTGACATTGCTGGCCAGCTTGAACGCCGTGCCAGCCGTGAACGATCCCCAATCGGTGCCGACCTGCACCGCCGGCATCGCATAGGACGGAGCAACGGACGTCGTGAGCGACGCGAAGACCTGACGATTGGTCGAAGCCAATTCATGGTCCCACGTCGCCCTGGCAAAAGGCGACCAGCGGCCGAGATCGATCGTCAGCCGATAGCCGAGATCCGTGACCGCCGAATTGCGCGTCTGCGCGTCGAAGCCGAGGCTGGTGAAGCTTCCGGATTCGGCAAAGCCGTCGACGTGAACCTGTTGCAGCGTCAGTCCTGCGACCGGACCGGACGTGACGTTGCCTAGATGAAAATCGTAGCCGAGGTCGCCGGCGATCGAGATATCCGATCCGGAGGTTGACCCGGCATTGTTCTGGACCGTGATACCGACCGGCACGATGCGCTTCACGTCGTATTCGATCGCGCCATAGGTCGCGATGGCATCGAACCACACCGGACCGATCATGCTGGCCGTATAGGCACTGACGGAAAATTCATCCTGGGTGAAGCCACCGAACCCCATCGAGAAATCGGCGTGCTGATGGCCGCCGGCGATGACGACGCCGACGAGCCAATCACGCGAGACCTTGTAATCGAAACCAGCGGCCAGTGCGACCGGCGTGCCCGGATCGCTCGGAAACCCCGGGTAATTCCCGATCGTCAGGCTGGAAAGGTCGCCGGAGAGCCAGGTGTCGAATCGCTTGGGACCGCCTTGCTTTTGCGAGACCGGAATCTGATTTTGAATCGCGGCGAGCAGGTTCGCGCGGGTCTGCAACGGCGCCTCGGCCAGCATCGAGATCATGCTCGGCGCGACCACCAGGCTGTACTCGTAGTCGGCGAGTACCTTCTGCCCCGCGGTCGAAAGATGAATGTCGTCGGCGAAGAAATGCGTTTGCGCGGCGTCCGGCGCGACCAGCGTGAGCGGCGTGCACAAAATGGCATAGCCTGTCGTCAAGCCCGCTTGCGGCACACAGGCGGCCCCCGCTCCCGCGATGAAGCCGAACGAAGAAGGATTTGCCGCGACCGCGCTGATAACGGCGTTGTAATCCACCGGAATGAAACTGACGCCGGCCGACGAAAGCCCCCACCACAAGGCGTTGTCGTAGGTGGTGCGCAACGATTGCTCTGTGGCCGTGCCGAACGACTGCGGCTGATTGGGAACCAGAATGGTGCGCGCGCCGGCGGCGTGCAGCTGGGAGATCGCGGCCACCAGATCGTTGGCGGATTGCGTGACGTTGGCGATGCCTTGCGCAAGCGTGATGGTGCTCGCGTTAACCTGGTTGACATAAAGCGTGACGTCGTTGCCGCCCGAGCCGATGAGATAAAGAGCGTTGCCGTTGGCGGCGCCGCCGTTGGCCGCGAGGTAGTTCTGGATCTGGGTGACAGTGGATACAGCGTTCGAAAGCGATCCCGTCTGATTATTGCGCGCGCCGCCGGTCGCGTAATTCGAGCCGCCCTGATTGGCGGGCGTCGCGCTCAGGCCGAAATAGCTCGCGAGGTCTTGCGAACTCACCGGGCCGGGGCCGGTCGTCGATATGCCGCCGCCGTTCGGGATCGCGGCAGGAAGGGCGCCGTCGATCGCGGCGTTGCCGGTTGGAAACGACAAATTCCTGTACCAGCCGCTGTCGACGGTGCTGTCGCCGAAACCGACGAACTGATTGAAGGCCTGGCAAAACGCCGGCGCGGGCACGGCGCTTGCGCACACCACAGACGCAACGACCCATGCCCGCATCGCGTCTACCCGCTACCGGTCACCCAAACCGATACCCCTGCCCGCCGCGCATCCTAGCATTGGAAATATCAGGCGGGCGGCGCTTGCACGGGGTCTGCGTGATACAGCCGGTGTTGCCGGCGGCGATCACGTCGGGCGCCAGCGTTTCGCGCTTCCCCTGAGCATGCCGCTCGGAGACCTTATTCCTCGTTGCTCTTGTCGCCGGTCAGGCTGTCGAAGGTCGGGATCACCGAGCCGGGGCCGATCGGCGACGGCAGCACGGTTGACGGCGCCGGCGCGGCTTTCTTTGGCGCGGCCTTCTTCTTCGCCTTGGCCTTGGTGCGCTTGACCTTCATCGCCTTCTTCTTCGCCGGCGCGCGCTTGGCCTTCTTCGCTTTTTTCGCCTTGGTCTTTGCTTTCCGCTTCTTCGCCATGGTGATGCTCCCCAATGTCGCAACTGCAAATCAAGATTCGCGCCGCCTCATGTCGCCGCCATGACCGGTTCGGCTTGGGCCGCGCGCTCCGCCATCATCTCGCGCAGCGGCTCCGGCAGCGGCCCGCCGCACGCCCAATCGACCAGCTCGACGGTGTGCACGACCGGAATGGCGGTGCCGGCGGCGATCTGCGTGATGCAGCCGATGTTGCCGGCGGCGATCACGTCGGGCGCCAGCGTTTCGATATTGGCAACCTTGCGCGCCCGCAGCGCCCCCGCCAGCTCCGGCTGCAGGATGTTGTAGGTGCCTGCCGAGCCACAGCACAAATGCCCCTCCGGCACGTCCTTGACGGCAAAGCCCATTCTGGCCAGCAGCTCTTTCGGCTCACGCGTAACCTTCTGCCCGTGCTGCAACGAACATGCCGAGTGATATGCAAGTGTGAGGCCAGAAGCGGGCGCGGCCGGCTCGAGCGGCAGCGTGGCAAGGTATTCGCTGACGTCTTTGGCGAGCGCAGCGACCCGCGCCGCCTTGTCCGCATAGTCGGCATCACCGCGCAGCATGAAGCCGTAGTCCTTGATGGTGACGCCGCAGCCCGAGACCGTCATCAGGATGGCGTCGAGCCCCTCGCCTTCGATCTCGCGCGTCCAGGCGTCGATATTGTTGCGCGCAAAGGCCAGCGCCTCCTGCTCGCGCCCCATGTGATGCACAAGCGAGCCGCAGCAGCCTTCGCCGGCGGCAACCACGACTTCGATGCCGTGGCGGGTCAGCACGCGGATCGCTGCCTCGTCGGTCGACGGCGCCAGCACCGGATTGATGCAGCCTGACAGCAGCGCGACGCGGCCGCGTTTTTCGCCTTGCGCCGGATAGACCTTGCCGGTGCGCTCGACCGGCGGCGCCGGCTTGCGGCGCGGGGTGAGCCTGAGCATCGCCGCCAAACGCTTGAGGCCGATGGCATCGAGCACCGTGGCGAAGGGCCGCGCGATCAACCCCGCGGTGACGGCGAGGCGAAATTTGGCCGGATCGGTGAGCACGCGGGCAAGCAGCGCGCGGATCGCGCGGTCGGCGAGCGGGCGCTTGTAGGTCTTCTCGATGCGGTCGCGGGCGTGATCGACCAGATGCATGTAGTGCACGCCGGATGGGCAGGTGGTCATGCAGGACAGGCAGGAGAGGCAGCGGTCGATGTGCTTGACCACCTCGCGCGTCGGCACCTTATCCTGCTCCAGCATCTCCTTGATCAGGTAGATGCGGCCGCGCGGTGAATCGAGTTCGTCGCCGAGCAGCACGTAAGTCGGGCAGGTCGCGGTGCAGAAGCCGCAATGCACGCAGGCGCGCAGGATCTTCTCCGAGGCGGCGGTCTGCGGATCGAGCAATTGGGCGAGGGAGAAGTTGGTTTGCATGATCGTTGCGACTTTACTCCGCGGTCATGCGCGGGCTCGACCCGCGCATCCATGATGTGGCGCAACCATTTACGGCCTTACGTTGGTGAAGCGCCTCATGGATTGCCGGGTCAAGCCCGGCAATGACCCGCATTTGTTGCCGCGCGTCGATCATCACACCCCCGCCCACATGCGGCCGGGATTGAGCACGCCCTTGGGGTCGAAGCTCTCCTTCACCCGCTTGGTAAGCGCGGCAAGGCCCGGCGCCTCGGGCTCGAACACGTCGACTGCGGCGCGCACCGCGGCGGGCGCGCGGATCAGCGTGGCGTGGCCGCCGACTTGCGCCACAGCGTTGCGGATCGAGGCGGCGTCCGGCTCATCGGGGATCGGCATCGCCACCCAGACGAGGCCGCCGCCCCAGTCGTAGAACATCTGCGCCGCCGGCGTGATGAGCTCGGCGATCCGGTGGCCGCGTGCCGGCGCAGTGGAAATGCGCCAGAGCGGGCGCTCGCGCGAGGCTTCCGCCGCGAAGGGCCTGACCTCGCGCACCTGCCGCCACAGCGCGCCGGAGGCGTCCGGCTCGAGAATGGCGACGGCGCCGAACGGCTGCAGCAGCGCGGCGAGCGCCTCCTTGCGGTGCGCGACCGAGGGCGCGAAGCCTTCGAGCCGGAGCGCGGTCGCCGCTTCGGCGCTGGGCAAGCCGTCGAACCAGGAGACGAGGTGATCGGGCAGATGCGCGGCGGCCGAGACATCGTTCGGCGAGCCGAGCGCCGCCGACATCGCCTGACATGCGCGCGTATCGTCGAGGCCGGAGATGATGACGGTCGCTTCAGTCTCGGCGCGCGGCAGCACCTTGACGGTGATGTCGGTCATGGCGGCGAGCGTGCCGAAGGAGCCGGCGAACAATTTGCACAGGTCGTAGCCGGTGACGTTCTTCACCACGCGGCCGCCCGATTTGATGCTGTCGCCGCGGCCAGTGACGGCATGGACCCCGAGAAAATGATCGCGCGCGGCGCCGGCCTTGATGCGGCGCGGCCCGGACAGGTTGACGGCGATGGCGCCGCCGAGCGTGCCCCGGCCCGCCGGTTGTCCGAGCAGCGGGCCGTAATCCATCGGCTCGAAGGCGAGCTGCTGGTTGTTCTGCGCAAGCAGCGCCTCGATGTCGGCGAGCGGCGTGCCGGCTTTAGCCGAGAGCACCAGCTCCTCCGGCTCGTACAGCGTGACGCCGGTAAGCGCGGAGAGATCGAGCGTGAGGTCAGTCTGGCTCGGCCGGCCGATGGCGCGCTTGCTGCCCTGCCCCGCAAGCTCCAGCGCCTTGTCGTGCGACAGCGCCCAGCGCACGGCTTGCTCGACCTCTTGCGCATCGCGGGGCTTGAGAGTGTCGGGCATTGCGCGGCTATTCCGCGGCGGCGGCGGGCGCGACGGTAAAGGCCGGCATGATCTCGCGCGCGAAGCGCCGCAACTGCTCGGCGCCGCCGGAGACCGTGAACAGGATGTATTCGACGCCGGCCTTATGCAGGTCTTCGAGCATACGGGCGATCTCGTCCGGCGTGCCGAACATGGCGTGCTCTTCGGTGGCGCCGGCCTTGTCGGCGTAAGCGAGCACGTGCGAGCCGCTCTTCTCGCCGGGCTTGAGCGAGACATTGACGGTGCGCATCGTGTATTCGCGCTGGCGGATGAGCGCTTCGTCGCGGTCGGCGCGGTCTTTGGCGATGTAGAGCTGGCGCGCGACGGTCACCTGCATCGGATTGAAGCCGAGGCCCTGCGCCTGCCGCTCCGCCTTGTAGACGGCGATGCGCTCGGCGAGCGTCGCCGCGCTGGCATATTGATCGAGGATCAAATTGAAGCCGCGCTGCGCGGCGCGGCGGATCGAGCCGGCTGAGCCGGCGGCAACCCACAGCGGCGGATGCGGGGCTTGCGCCGGCGGCGGCTCGACCACGATGTCGTCGAAGTGCCAGAAGCGGCCGTGGTGCGAAAAGCGCGTGCGCGTCGTCCACGAGCGCAGCATCAGCTCGAGCGCCTCCTCGAAGCGCGCCTCGGCTTCCTCCTGCGGGATGACGAAGCCCTTGAACTCGGAATGGCGGTAGCCCTTGCCGATGCCGAAATCGAAGCGGCCGCCGGAGATGAGATCGAGCGTCGCCGCTTGTTCGGCGAGCAGCACCGGATTGTGCCAGGGCAGCACCAGCACCGCGGTGCCGAGGCGCAAGGTCTTCGTGCGCATGGCGAGCGCGGTCAGCAACATCAGCGTGGCGGAGACCTGGTTCCAACCGGTGAAGTGGTGCTCGACGGCAAAGCTCGAATGGAAGCCGAGCGCCTCGGCCTCGATGTTGAAGTCGAGATAATCGCGGAAGCCCTGGCCCGTTTCGGGGCCGAAACCGGGCGCATCCGCCTTGGGCGAGCAGAACAGACCGAAACGCATGATTAGAACCGTGGAATGTCCGGGAACGGCAGCTGGCCCCCGGTAATGTGCATGCGGCCGAGTTCGGCGCAGCGGTGCAACTTGGGGAACACCTTGCCGGGATTGAGCAGGCCCTTGGCGTCGAAGGCGCATTTGACGCGCTGCTGCTGATCGAGATCGGTTTCCGAGAACATCACCGGCATCAGGTCGCGCTTCTCGACGCCGACGCCGTGCTCTCCGGTCAGCACGCCGCCGACCTCGACGCAGAGCTTCAAAATGTCGGCGCCGAACTGCTCGGTCTTCTCCAGCTCGCCGGGCTTGTTCTCATCGTACAGAATGAGCGGGTGCAGATTGCCGTCGCCGGCGTGGAACACGTTGGCGACGCGCAAGCCGTAGTGCTCGGACATGATCTTCATCTCCTTGAGCACCGCCGGCAGCTTGCCGCGCGGGATGGTGCCGTCGGTGCAGAAGTAATCGGAAATGCGGCCGATCGCGGGGAACGCCGCCTTGCGCCCGGCCCAGAACGACAGGCGTTGCTCTTCCGACGTCGACACCCGGCAGGAAACGGCCCGGCACTTTTTCGCGATCGCCTCGACGCGCTCGATCAGGTGATCGACCTCGGCCTGCGTGCCGTCGACTTCGACGATCAGCAAGGCCTCGACGTCGAGCGGATAGCCGCAATGGGCGAATTCCTCGGAGGCATGAATCGCCAGCCGATCCATCATCTCCATGCCGCCGGGGATGATGCCGGCGCCGATGATCGCGGAAACGCAGGCGCCGGCGTCTTCCGAACGACGGGAAGCCGACCAGCACGGCGCGGGCACATTCTGCCTTCTTGAGGATGCGCACGGTGACCTCGGTGACGACGCCGAGCAGCCCTTCCGAGCCGATGACGAGGCCGAGCAGATCGTAGCCGGCGGCGTCGAGATGCTTGCCGCCGAGGCGCAAGCACCTCGCCAGTCATCAGCACGATCTCGCAGCCGAGCACGTTGTTGACGGTCATGCCGTATTTCAGGCAGTGCACGCCGCCGGAATTCTCCGCCACGTTGCCACCGATGGTGCAGGCGATCTGCGACGACGGATCCGGCGCGTAATAGAAGCCGGCGTCGGCGACCGCGTTGCTGACGGCGAGGTTGGTGACGCCGGGCTCGACCACGGCGACGCGGTTGGCGAAGTCGATCTCGCGGATGCGGCTGAACTTGGCCATGCCGAGCAGCACGCCGTCGGCGAGCGGCAACGCGCCGCCGGACAGCGAGGTGCCGGCGCCGCGCGGCACCACCTTGATGCCTTCGGCGTGGCAGTAAGCCAGAATCTGCGAGACCTGCTGGGTGGTCTCCGGCAGCACCACCACCATGGGCATCTGGCGGTAGGCGGTCAGCCCATCGGTCTCGAAGGCGCGCATTTCGCGCTCCGCGGCGATCACCCCCTCCCCCGGCACGATGGTGCGCAGGGCGGCAACGATCTTGTTGCGGCGCGCCAGCACCTCGCCATCGGGCTCGGGCATTCGCAGTGTCATGGGGGCATGATCCGGCTGTGGTTGACTTAAGACGATAGCCCTATTTGACGGCCTATATATAGGGCTGGCAAAACCCTTTCCGGATCGAATCCGGCCTTCAATTCCGGGATGGGCGGGGCGGCATAGAGATGCAAGACGGAGCATAGGCATGAGAACGGCAGTTATTATCGCGGCACTGGCGCTGGCGGCGGCAACGGCTAACGCACAGGCGCAGGACGCCGCGGCCGGGGAGCAGGTGTTCAAGAAGTGCTTCCCCTGCCATTCGATCGGCGAAGGGGCCAAGAACAAGGTTGGGCCGGAGCTCAACGGCATCGACGGCCGCCATTCTGGCACCGCACCGGGCTACAGCTATTCCGAGGCCAACAAGACCTCGGGCATCGTCTGGAACGAGCAGACTTTCAAGGAATACATCACCGATCCGCGCGCCAAGGTTCCCGGCACCAAGATGATCTTCCCCGGGATCAAGAACGAAAAGGAGCGCGACGACCTGTGGGCCTATCTCAAACAGTTCGGCCCGGACGGCAAGAAGAAGTGAGGGCGGACGGACATTTGACCTTCATCAAGGCCGTAGCGGAACCGGTCCGGCACAAAGAGGGCGAGGAGGAAACAGCATGATCAAGGACATCGTCGTCAATCTGGGCACGGAAGGTAACGATCCGGCCATGAAATTCGCGGTCTCGGTGGCCGAGACCTTTGAGGCGCATCTTGCCGGCATCGCCTTTGCGCTCGAGCCCATCATTCCGGGCTCGGTGATGGGCGGCATTCCGCCGGAGTTCATCGAAGTGCAGCGCGCGGAATCGGAAAAGGCGGCGGCAGGCGCCATCGCCCGCTTCGAGGACGAGGCGCGGCGCGCCGGCATCTCCTACGAGAGCCGCAAGCTGTCCGAAGGCATCGCCGGCGCCGCCGACGAGATCGGCCGGATTGCGCGACGCTTCGACATCGCCGTGGTCGGCCAGGCAACACGCGACCGGCCGGGCCCGACCGAAGTGGTGGACGAAGGCGTGCTGTTCGAGTCCGGCCGGCCGGTCATCGTCGTGCCGTTCATCCAGAAGGCGGGGCTGAAGCTCGACCGCGTCATGGTGTGCTGGGACGGCAGCCGCGCGGCAACGCGCGCCATCGCCAACTCGATGCCGTTTCTGGAGAAGGCCAAGCAGGTCGAAGTGGTGATCGTCGCCAGCAAGGCCGCGAAGCCCGACGAAGCGCCCGGCGCCGATCTCGCCCAGCACCTCGCCCGCCACAACCTCAAGGTCACGCTCAAGCGCATCACCTCGCCCGACATCGACGTCGCCTCGACCATCCTGTCCTACGTGGCGGATTCCAACGCCGACATGCTGGTGATGGGCGGCTACGGCCATTCGCGGCTGCGCGAATTCGTGCTCGGCGGCGTCACCCGCGCCATCCTCGAGTCGATGACGGTGCCGGCGCTGATGTCGCATTGATGTGCGTGATTACAGCCGCACGGCGGCTGCGTTACCTCCCCTTGAAAAGGGGAGGTCGGCGGCCCCGGCCTTGAGCCAGGGGCGCCGGGTGGGGATCAAATCGCCTGCCCCGCGTGATCCCCTCCCCAACACTCCCCTTTTCAAGGGGAGGGAGTTCGCCGTACCTGTGGCAACTGCCTCGACTTCATAGCATCACGCATGAGCCACAAACGCCGCTAATATCCGGCATATGCCGGAACGCCACGTCACGCTGCTCGATGGGGGCAAGGTACTGCTGCGGCCGCTCAAGGCCGAGGATGCAGCGCTATACCCGGATTTTCTCGCCGACGTGACGCGCCAGGATCTGCGGCTGCGCTTTTTCGCGGCGATGCGGGAACTCGCGCCAGAGATGATCGACAAGCTCGTGCATTACGATCCGGTGCGCGCCATGGCCTTCGTCGCCATCGAGGAGGCGAGCGGCCGCCTGCTCGGCGTGGTGCGGCTGCATGACGATCCGAACGGCAACAGCGCCGAATTCGCTATTCTCGTGCGCTCCCATCTCAAAGGGCACGGGCTCGGCTGGGTGATGATGAAGCACATGATCGCCGCCGCCAAGGACAAGGGGCTGAAGCTCATCCACGGCCAGGTGCTGACGGAAAACCGCACCATGCTGCAGATGTGTCAGGAGCTCGGCTTTCACGTCGGCGACGATCCGACCGAGCGCGACGTCAAACGGGTGACCTTGCCGGTCGACGACGTGCCCTCTCTTACCACCTCCCCCTGAAAGGGGGAGGTCGACCGCCGAGCGAAGCGAGGTGGTCGGGTGGGGGTCACTTCAACAATCTATAGTCAGTAGGAAGACCCCCTCCCCAACCCTCCCCCTTTCAGGGGGAGGGAGAAGAAATTGCTCACGCCAGCGCGCATTGCGCGACCAGCCCGCGGGCGCGGGCGTCGATGACGCCGAGCGCGCGCAGCGCCAGCAGCGTCACGTCCTGCACCGCCTTGCGGCGGGCGGCGGCGTCCTCAAGTTTCGCGCGCGAGCGGCCCGAGCAGCCCCTCGAGCACGGCGCCGACAATCGCCGGCGCGACAACGTCCGCATCCTGCTCCGGCAGATGGCCGCCGCCGCTGGCGCGGCCGATGCGCGCGGCGATTTCGGCACAAAGCGCGCGGCGGAAATCGAGCCGCACGGTGTCAACCTCGGCGTCGACCGGCTCGGCGATCACCGCCCAGGCGAGCTGCCGCTCCGACAGCGCGCGCCAGGCGAAAGAGGCGATCGCGGCGGCCAGCGCCGACAACGGGCCCGGCGCGGCATCGGCGGCGGCGCGCATGGCGCCGAGCTCGCGCTCGGCCACGGCGGCGACCAGCTCGGCGATGAGATCGGTCTTCGACGGGAAGTAACGGTAGACGGTGCCGGCGGCGATACCGGCGCGCTCGGCGACCGCGGCGATCTGCACGCCGCCCATGCCGGCCTCGCCCGCCATGGCAGTCGCGGCATCGAGGATCGCGTGCTCGCGCGCGGCAAGCCGGCGGACGACGTTCTCGGTGCGGCGGTAGGCCATGGGCAATGAATTCTGATTCACCGCTTGGTGGCAAGCGGCAAACCCGACCTCACCTCAAGCGCTCCTGCCAATCCTGCGCGCCGTGGAAAACGCCGAGGACCCAGATTTCGTCGGCCTACGCGTTGATCTCATAGACCAGCAGATATGGCGAGCCGCGTACGATCCATTCGCGCGTGCCCAGCACGTCGCCGGTCCGGCCCATGTGCGGAAAATCAATCAGCAGCCGCGCCGAAGTGTGAATATCGGCGACGATGCGACGGGCGACCGCCGGATTTCGTTCAACGAGAAAATCGTAAATGGCTTCGATGTGGCGACGAGCCGCGGCGCTGAAGCGCAGCCTCATAGGCCGCATTTCTTCCAGAGCGCCGCCATGTCCGCATCGGTCGCGAATTGCATCGAGCCGTCGCGCAATTGCCGCTGAATGTCCTGGACTTCTCTCACCTGCTCCGGACTCAGGCGATAGGCGCTGTTCTGCTGCGCCTCAAGGTCGAGCAGTAGACGCGCGGCGTCGTCTTGCCGATCCGCCGGCCATTGACGCACGCGATCGATCACGTCCTGGAGCAGCTTGGTCATAGTTGGACTATATCAGATTTCGGCTGCCGCCGTTCAAGCTCAACTCCGGTGCGTGCCGCTCTTGCCGCCGCCGGCGGCGAGCGACTTTTCGCGGATGGCGGTGAGCGACGCGCCCGGCGTGATCGCCTCGGGGTCGATCTTGAGGTGCAGGATGGACGGCTTGGCCGTCGCAACAGCCTGGGCGAAAGCGGCGGGAAAATCGGCGGTCTTTTCCACCAGCGCGCCATAGCCGCCGAAGGCGAGCGCGTAGGCGGCGAAGTCCGGATTGCGCAGCGTGGTGGCGACCGGGCGGCCTGGATAGTCGCGCTCCTGATGCATGCGGATGGTGCCGTAGAGGCTGTTGTCGGCGACGAGCACGATGACGGGAAGATTGTATTGGACCGCGGTGGCAAAATCCTGGCCCGTCATCATGAAGTCGCCGTCGCCGGAAAGGCAGACGACGGTGCGCTCGGGGTAGAGCGTCTTGAGGCCGATGGCCGCGGGAAAGCCGTAGCCCATGGAGCCCGAGGTCGGCCCGAACAGCGTGCCGTATTGGCGCACGCGATAGAAGCGATGCAGCCAGCCGTTGAAGTTGCCGGCGCCGTTGGTGACGATGGCGTCCTCCGGCAAGTTGTCGCGCAGCCAGACCATGATCTCGCCGAGATTGACCTTGCCCGGCTGCGGCGTCGCCTTCTCGGTCCAGGCGAGGAAATCGGCGTGCGCGACGGCGCTCTCGCCTTGCCAGGCGATCTGGTTCGGCGGCTGCAGGCCCTCGAGCGCGGCGCAGAACGCGGTCGGCGAGGCGTTGATGGGAAGCGTCGGATGATAGACGCGGCCGAGCTCTTCCGCGCCCGGATGCACGTGCACGAATGTCATCTGCGGCTCGGGGATGTCGAACAGCGTGTAGCTCTGCGACGGAATCTCGCCCATGCGGCCGCCGATCAGCAACACGAGGTCGGCGCCCTTGATGCGCGCGAGCAGCTTCGGGTTGACGCCGATGCCGAGGTCGCCGGCGTAACAGGGGTGCAGCGCGTCGAACAAATTGCCGCGGCGGAAGGTGGTGGCGACCGGCAGCGCGAAGCGCTCAGCAAAGCGCGCAAGCGCCGCGCTCGCGGCTTGCGACCAGCGGCTGCCGCCGGCGAGCACGATCGGCTTCTT
The DNA here is from genome assembly GCA_963822035.1 of uncultured Alphaproteobacteria bacterium. Lineage (GTDB taxonomy): Bacteria > Pseudomonadota > Alphaproteobacteria > Rhizobiales > Xanthobacteraceae > Pseudolabrys. The sequence continues at coordinate 90,611 of CAWGGC010000002.1, forward strand.
CGCCACCCACAACAACTTTTGCAGCCGGCTCATGTCGGTGAGGCCCGGCCAGATTTCGGCGGGCTCGAAGGGCTTGGCGTCGGCGACCAGCGCGCGCTCGATCAGCATGTCCTCCGGCAGCGCGACCACCACCGGGCCGGGCCGGCCCTGACAGGCGACGGTGAAGGCGCGGACGACGATTTCCGGAATCTGCGCCGGGTCGTCGATCTCGGTCGCCCATTTCGCCATGGTGCCGAACACGGCGCGGTAGTCGAGCTCCTGGAACGCCTCGCGGCCGCGCATGGCGCGGCCGACCTGGCCGACGAAAACGACCAGCGGCGTCGAATCCTGTTTGGCGATGTGGATGCCGGCGGAGGCGTTGGTGGCGCCGGGGCCGCGCGTGACGAAGCAGACGCCGGGGCGGCCGGTCGCCTTGCCGATCGCCTCGGCGGCGATGGTGGCGCCGCTCTCGTGGCGGCAGACGGTGAGCTTGATGTCGCGGTCGTAGAAGGCGTCGAGCGCAGCGAGATAGCTCTCGCCCGGCACGCAGAAGACGTGGCGCACGCCGTGGACGAGGAGCTGATCGACCAGGATTTCGCCGCCGGTCCGCGTGCCGTCATTGCTGCGCATTGTCAGGTCGTCCCGGGCTCGTGTCGAAATCGGCGCAAAGCTATAGACGATCGTGGGCCCGCGCGCGAGCGGCATATCGGCAGGGCTGCCTCTCCGGCAGTCGATGGCCGAAACCGGACGGCGGCCAACGGACCGCCGTCCGGGCCGGAGCGCTACTTGACGATCTTCGGCATCGGGATCTGCGGCGCCCAGGCCACCGGCGTCATCAGCATGTTGCTCTGCTCGACGATGTGGCCGCCCTTGACGTTCTCGCTGAGATAGACCTTCCAGTCCGGGTCCTGCGCCATCTTGGCGCGCTTGGCCTCGCGGTCGGCGGCGCTCTCGTAGACCCAGATGTGATGGAAGACGTTGAGCGGGGACGCAGTTTCCGCAACCGCGTAGCACAGCGGCTCGCCCAAGTAGCGAAGCTGCACCGGATAGCCGAACGTCTTGCTGATCTCGAGTTGCGCCGGGACATGGCCGGGCATCGTGCGATAGGTGCGAACGTCCAAAAGCACTTGAGCGTCTCCTTTGAAATGGTGCCGCTTGAAAACGCGGGATCGTGAGGCGTCGACTCTTTCGGGCGGCGGCGCCGCGGTCAATAGCGCTTATTTCGCCGGCGCGGCGGCTGGCACCGCACCGGCCACCACCGCGTCCGAGCGCTGCTCGGCCGGCTTGCGATAATGCGCGAGGTTGCTGGCGCTGTTGACCAGCGCCAGGTGCGAGAAGGCCTGCGGGAAATTGCCGACCAGGCGGCGCGCCCGCGGCTCGTATTCCTCGCTCAACAGGCCGAGGTCGTTGCGCAGCGCGAGCAAGCGGTCGAACAGCGCCACTGCTTCGTCGCGGCGGCCCAGCATCAGGTAAGCGTCGACCAGCCAGAAGCTGCAGGCGATGAACAGCCCCTCGCCGGGCGGCAAGCCGTCGGCAACGCTGTCGCTGTCGTAGCGGCGCACCAGGCCGCCGACCACGAGATCGCGCTCGATCGCGGCGACGGTGCCGCGGATGCGTGCATCCTCCGGCGGCAGGAAGCCGATCGCCGGCAGCAGCAACAGGCTGGCGTCGAGCTGCTTCGAGCCGTAGGCCTGCACGAAGCTGCCGAGCTCGGCGTCGTAGCCGCGGGTGCAGACGTCGTTGTGGATCTCCTCGCGGGTCAAGCGCCAGCGATCGAGTTCGCCGGGAAGCCCGAACGTCTCCGCGCTCTTGATGGCGCGGTCGAAGGCGAGCCAGGCCATCGCCTTGGAATGGGTGAAGTGCCGGCGCGGCCCCCTCACCTCCCACAGGCCCTCGTCCGGCTCGCGCCAGATTTTTTCCAGATGCGCGAGCAGCGCCAGTTGCAAATCCCAACCCGCACCGCGGCCGGCAATGCCGCCCTGTCGCGCCTGGTGCAGCGCGTCCATGACCTCGCCGAAGATGTCGAGCTGCAGCTGATTGTGCGCGGCGTTGCCGATGCGGACCGGCTTGGAATTTTCGTAGCCGGCAAGCCACGGCACCTTCCATTCGGTCAGGCGCCGCTCGCCGCGGATGCCGTACATGATCTGGATTTGATCCGGGCTGCCGGCGGCCGCGCGCAGCAGCCAGTCGTGCCACATCTTCGCTTCGCTGTAGTAGCCGGCGTTCATCAGCGAGAGCAGCGTGAGCGTCGCGTCGCGCAGCCAGCAGAAGCGGTAGTCCCAATTGCGCTGGCCGCCGATGAGCTCGGGCAGCGAAGTGGTCGGCGCGGCGCAGAGTCCTCCGGTCGGCGCGTAGGTCAACGCTTTCAATGTCATGAGCGACCGGCAAACGGCCTCGTCCCAGGGGCAGGAAATCTTGTTCTGGGCGACCCACTCGACCCAGAAGCGCTCGGTCGCTTTGAGACTGTCCTCGGCATCGAGCGGCTCCGGCAGGTCCTTGTGCGAAAGCACGTAGGACAGCGCGAACGGGATTCGCTCTCCGGCGTGCACGGTGAAATCGGCAACCGTCTTGAGATCCTCGCCGCGGATGTCGGCGGAGGTGCGCAATATCACCATGTCGGGACCGGCGATCGCGCGCCGCGTACCATCCGGCAGGCGCGTCACCCAGGGCACATTGGCGCCGTAGCCGAAGCGCAGGACGAGCTCGCTTTCAAAGTCAACCTGTCCGCTTTCGCCGACGACAATGCGCACGAGGTGGGAGTGATCGCCCTGGCGCGGCGGCATGAAGTCGATGACCGTCGCCGCACCATCCGGCGTTTCGTAACGGGTCTCCAGGATGAGGGTGTTCGGCCGGTAGCGGCGCGTGATGCGCGGCTGCGGGTGTTTGGGCGCGATGCGCGCGCGGCCGTTTTCCGGGGTGCCGAGCAGCGCGGCAAAGCAGGCGTCCGAATCGAAGTGCGGCCAGCACAGCCAGTCGATCGAGCCGTCGCGCGCTACGAGCGCGGCGGTGCCGAGGTCGCCGATCAGACCGTAGTCTTCGATGCGCGCGGCCATTGGCTATTTCTTTTTGCGCATGATCTTTTCCGAAAACCGGTTCCCACTTTTCGGGATCATGCGCTAGGCGCAAAATCCACGACGACCTTGACGTCGCCGTGGCGATGTTCGAAGGCCTCGCGCCAGCGATCGAGCGGCACCTGCCGGGTGATAAGGCGCTTGAGCCAGCCCTTGTCGGCCTTGGCGAGCGCGTCGGCGGCGTCGCGATAATGGCGGCGGTTGGCGTTGACGGTGCCGAACACGGTGTCGTTTTTGAGCACGAGGCCGCGGTTGAGCGCGCCGACGTCGACGTCGCTGTTCTGACCGCAGGGCGAGACACCGGCGAGACAAACAATGCCGTCCGGCGCAATGCGGTTGATCGCCTCGAGCACGACCGGAATGGCGCCGGTACACTCGATGACGATGTCGGGTTCCAGATTGCCGAGATCGCCGGCATGGTAGGTGGCGCCGAGATCGCGGACCAGCGCCGGCTTCGGGCCGTCATGGGCACGGTCGAGCACGTGCACCTCGAAGCCGCGCTGCACGCCGATCATCGCCGCCAGCAGCCCGACCGGGCCGGCGCCGGTGATCAGCGCAACGCGCGGCTGCCAGAACGACGCGCGGGAGCCGATGCGGCCGATCTGCTCCCAGGCCTTGGCGACGATGCTCGCCGGCTCCAGGAGCACGCCGAGCTTGTGCAAATGCGGGTCGACCTTGACCAGGAAGTCCGGCTCGACACGGAAATACTCGCTGCCGTAGCCGTTGCGCGCCTTGATGCCGCGTTCGGTGTATTGGCCGTTGCGGCACATGTCCCACTCGCCGGAGGCGCAGGCGGCGCAGGGCACCGGATCCGGCCGGCGCACGATGCCGACGACCAGGTCGCCGGGCTTGAAGCAGGTGCCGGACGGCACCTCTTCGACGACGCCGAGCAATTCATGGCCGATGATGAGGCGCTGTGCGCCCGGCGGCGCCGTGCCGTATTTGCCCTCGTCGATCTCGCGGTCGGTGCCGCAGACGCCGAGCGCGAGCGCGCGCACCAGCACGCTGCCGTCGCTTTGCGGCGGTGCAGCAACATCGTCGAGGCGCAAGGAATGTGGGGTGCCGGGCTCGACCGTGAGTGCGCGCATGCGAATTGCCCTCGCTTGTCGCCCCCGACAATATGTAGTTGGCCATTTCTCCCAACAATTCAACGTTTTTATCTGGCGCTGGTTCAATTCTCGCGGAGAGCGCATATCAGTGCCGCGTCATAAGAGGAGCCGATGAGCCCGGCCGACGACACGCAGCAGGCGGTGATGGATTTTCTCGGCCGCGCCGCCGATGGCGGAGCGGTGACGCGCATCGACACGCATGCCGCTTCCGTTTTCCTGGCCGGCGGGCGCGCGCTCAAGGTCAAGCGCGCGGTGCGCTTTCCCTTTCTCGATTATTCGACTTTGGCGAAGCGCAAGGCGGCCTGCGAGGCCGAGCTTAAGGTCAACCGGCCGTTCGCGCCGGAGATCTACCGCGGCGTGGTGGCGATCACGCGCGATGCCGGCGGCCGCCTCGCCATCGGCGGCGACGGCGAGCCGGTCGAATGGGCGGTCGAGATGCGCCGCTTCGACGAGACGCAGACGCTCGATCATCTCGCCGGGCGCGGACGAATCGACGAGCGGTTGGCCGATGCGCTCGGCCGCGCGGTGGCGAGCGCGCATGCGACGGCGCCCGTTACCAAGGACTTCGATTTTGCCGAGGAGCTCGCCGAGATCGTCGACGCAGAACGACGCCGAGCTTGCCGCCGACCCGACGTTGTTTGCGCCCGACGCGGTCGCGGCGCTGACCGCAAGCCGCGCGCGCCGCGCTTGCGCGCCTGCGGCCGCTGATCGCCGCGCGGCAGCGCGCCGGCTTCGTGCGCCGCTGCCACGGCGACCTGCATCTCGGCAATATCGTGCTCATCGACGGCAAGCCGGTGCTGTTCGACGCCATCGAGTTCGATCCGAAGATCGCCACCGGCGATGTGTTCTACGATCTCGCCTTCCTGCTCATGGACCTGATCGAGCGCGGCCTGCAAAGCGGCCGCCAACATCGTGTTCAACCGCTATCTCGCCGAGACGCGGCGCGACGACAATCTCGACGCGCTGGCGGCGCTGCCGCTGTTATCTGTCGGTGCGCGCGGCGATCCGCGCCAAGGTCACGGCGGCGCGGCTCGGCCGAGCGGCGGCGATCGCGCAAAGCGCGCGCGATTATTTCGCGCTCGGCGCAAGCGTTCCTCGCGCCGGCGGCAGCCGCAGCTCGTCGCCATCGGCGGGCTGTCGGGCACCGGCAAGTCGCAACTCGCGCGCACGCTGGCACCCGGCAATCGCGCCGGCGCCGGGCGCGGTGTGGCTGCGCAGCGACGTCGAGCGCAAGGCGCTGTTCGGCGTCGCCGAGACCGAGCGGCTGCCGCAGGCAAGCCTACACGCCGCAGTGACCGAGCGCGTCTATGCCGCGCTGACCGAAAAGGCGCGCGCGCATCGTCGCCGCCGGCCATTCGGCGCTCGTCGACGCGGTGTTTGCGCGAGGCCGACGAGCGCGCAAGCGATCGCGCAGGCCGCCGCCGGCGGCGCCGTTTCATGGCCTGTTCCTCACCGCCGATCTTGCCACCCGGCTGGCCCGCGTCGGCGGCCGCACGCGGTGACGCCTCCGACGCCGATGCCGCGGTGGCGCGCCGCCAGGAACGCTACGACCTCGGCGCGATGGACTGGGCAGACAGGTCGATGCCTCCGGCACGCCCGAGGAGACGCTTGCCCGCGCTCAAGCGGCGCTTCGCGCGGCCGTCAAGCCATGCGCCGATGACGCGCAGCCCCGGCGCCCTCGCCCCGTAGCGCGGCAGGCCTAGATTCCAATGCATAGCTTCGGCCGCTATGGCGCTTGCCCAGCCGGGTTCCCCTGAACGATGAATGCCGCCGCCAACGCTCGAGATGTTCCGCGCGCCAACTGGCGGTCGGGCTCACCGGCTATTGCGCCTTCATCAATCTCTATTCGCCGCAGTCGATCCTGCCGCTGCTGTCCGGCGAATTCCACGCCAGCGCCGCCCAAGTCTCCACCATCATCACCGTATCGACGCTGGCGGTGGCGGTGACCGCGCCGTTTACCGGCGCGATCGCCGACGTGCTGGGGCGAAAGCGCGTGATCGTCGCCGCCATGTTCGTGCTCGTGGTGCCGACGGTGATGGTGGGACTGTCGCCGAGCCTGTCGGCGCTGATCTTCTGGCGCGCGGTGCAGGGCCTGGTGCTGCCGCCGATCTTTGCCGTCACCGTCGCCTATATCGGCGACGAGTGGCCGCCGCGCGAGGCGACCACCGCCGCCGGCATCTACTCGTCGGGCTCGAGCCTCGGCGGCTTCTCCGGGCGGCTGGTCACCGGCATCCTCGCCGACCTGATCGGCTGGCGCGCCGGCTTCTTCGCGCTCGCCGGCATCGCGCTTCGCCGGCGCGATCGCGGTCGCATTCCTGCTGCCGCACGAGCGCAAATTCGTGCGCTCGGAGGGGCTGATCGCCTCGGGGCGGCAGATGCTGGCGCATTTCCGCAACCGGCAGCTGGTGGCGACTTTCGCGCGTCGGCTTCGGCGTGCTGTTCAATTTCATCTGCACCTTCACCTATCATCAGCTTTCATCTCGCCGCTCCGCCCTACAATCTGTCGGCCAGCTGCGCTCGGCGCGCTGTTCGTCGTCTATCTCGCGGGCTCGGTGCTGACGCCGTGGATCGGCTGGGCGATCGACGCGTTTCGGCCGGCAGCCGCTTCATGATCTCGGGTCATGGCGCTGTGGATCGCCGGCATCGCGCTGACGCTGCTCCGCCGCTGCACGCTGATCATCGTTGGGCTGGCGCATCAGCGCCGGCTGCGGGCTGATCTGCCAGGCGGTGTCGACCGGCTATGTGACGACACCGCCAAGGCCGGGCGCTCCTCGGCGGTCGGGCTTTACGTGACGTGCTTCTACGCCGGCGGCAGCTTCGGCGCCGCGGTCGGCGGCCTCGCCTGGACGATCGGCGCTGGCCGGCCTGCGTCGCGCTGGTCGTGGCCATGCTGCTGATCCTGATGGTGATCGTGCATCTTCGGCTGGAGCGCGCACCGGCCGCCGAGCGCCGCGCGAGCCGGCGTGATCGAGCCGCCGCGATCAACAGCTAGCGCTCTTGCCCCAGGCCGGCTTGCGCGCCGCGAGCAGCGGCCCATAGAGCAGCAGGAAGCAGCATGAAACCCGGCGATCCAGGCCGAGCCGGCATATTCGAGCAGCGCCGATCGAGCCAGTGAAGGCCGCGACGATGCGCAACAGCGCCGCCAGCAGCACCAGCGCATAGATCGCTTGCGTTGCCGGCCCCGCCTGCAACGGGCTGGCCGGTATGGCCGAGGGTTGCCCGCGTCATCACCGCGAGCGTCATCAGCCCGACGGCACCTGCGGTCCAGGCATGGATGCCGGCGCTCGCCGGCAGATCGCGGCGAACCAGGTCGAAGCGCCGATGCAGCAGGAAGCCGAGCGGCACGAAGGCGTAGCCGACATGCAGCACCAGCACGAGCCGGTCGGCGAGCGCGCGGTCGCCGGCCCAGCGGGCGAGCCGCACAGCTTGCAAGCAGCCCGGCGAGCAGCAGCAGCGCGCCGGTGGCGGCATGCGCCGGCGCCGCGATCCAGGCGAGCAGCGCGAGCGCGCTCGCGGCGATGGTCGCCATATCGAAGCGCGAGAACGGCACCGGCAGCCGGCCGGGATTGTTGCGCGTCAGCCAGTTGCCGGTGAAGCTCGGCACGATGCGGCCGCCGATCAGCGAGATCAGCAGAATGACCGCGGCAATGGCGATGCGGATGCCGTAATCGGCCGCGCCATGGAGCAGCACCTCGGCGTGGAACACGATATTGCCGAGGATCAGCACGCCGAGCACGATGAGAACGCGCAAGTTGCGCCAGTTCTTGCCGGCGACGATTTCGCGCGCGGCGACCGCGGCCAGCGTCGCGCAGGAAGCTCACGTCGATGAGGGCGGCGGCGACGCCGCCGATCTCGGCGGAGACAAGGATGGCGATGCGGCCGGCGAGCCATAGCGCGGCAAGGCCGGCGAGCGGCCAGCCGTTGACCGGCAGCCGGCCGGTCCAGTTCGGGATGGCGGTGAGCAGGAATCCGGCGATGGCCGCGGCGACATAGCCGTAGAGCATCTCATGGATGTGCCAATCGAGCGCGCTGAAATGGGTCGGCAGCGTCAGCACGCCGAAATATTGCGGCAGCCACAGCAGGATGCCGAGCGCGGCCCACGAGCCGCGCGGCGAGGAAAGAACGGCCGGAAGCCGTAGGAGAACAGCGCCGGGACCGGCATAGTCGCGGCGGCGTTGCAAGAGCGGCGGGCATCGGACATCGGGCGACACTCCGGAGAATTGCCACTTAGCACGCCCCGGCCGCCGGCTTCTTTGATCTGGCGCAAAGTTCCGGGTGATTATTACGCCGCGGCGCCTCGGCGCTTGGCGTGCCAATGCGGCCGAGTAGCCGGCCTTGAGCACGGCGAGGATCGAGGGCGGCGTGAGCACATCGACCGGCGCGCCGCGCGGGCGGCGCTGGGATTCGGCATAGCCGCGCGGCGTCCAGCGCAGCAAGTGCGATGCCATGCACCGCGAAGGCCTCGCCGTCGACGTGCGATCATGGCGCCGTCGGGCAGGCTGTCGAGCCGGCGGCGGTGCAGGCGCTTGGCTTTGCCGTCGAGGCGCTCGGCGTGCAGGACGTCTGTCCATCGCCGGCGCGCGCTCGCGCGCTTGCCCCCTTCGCGGAAACAGCGCGGCGAAAGCGCTCCGCGTCCTTGCGCCGGCATTCGAAGCACGGCCGATGGCCGGCGGCGAACGCCGTCACCTCGTCGAGGAAGAACAGCTCGGTGTAGAAGCGGCCCCAGACGTCGCGCTGGCGGCCCTTGAAGTCGAGCACGCAGCAGATCCATTGCCGCGAGGCCCAGCGGCGGCGCGTGAGCTTTCGATCGTCGGTGTGGAATTTGCCGCCGCGATTGCCCATCAGCGTGCCGCGCGCGGGCGTGGCGAGCAAATTGCCGAACGGGTCGACGCGGTTTTGCAGGGGCATTCAGAGATTACTCGTTACGTGCTTCGCGCCAGCAGATCCCGATTTCTGAGCGATTTCACGTGCCGACGTGACGCGCTCGCCGATCTTCAGGAGTCGCGTCTCTGGAGCACAGATAGGCAAAACGGCCTCGAGGTCGCGACGCGCCGCTCGCCGACCACTCAACCCTCATCGCCTCGACCAGGGCTTGAATTCGGGCGTTCCCCAAGTTCGCAACCAAGCCCGTACTTCCGCGTGCGGCACCGTCGGCTCGCCGGCTTCAATCCTCGCCCAGCGGCGGTCCAACTCTGCGATCACTTCGTCGTCTGAATGCGCGGGAACAAGTTCCGCGACAAGTTCGGCAACTGATATACGCCGCGCTCTGCCGCCCGCTCTCTTCAGCGCGGCCGCGGTCTCGGAATCAACTTCGATCGTTTCGGTTTTTGCTTGCATCGGCAAACCTAAGCCGATGTCAACTTACCCCTGCGGCTGCGGGGCGACCTCGCCCGAGCGGCGCGTCGGGGCGCGGGCGCGGCTTGCCGGCCGGCGGCACCGCGGAGGAGCGCGGGCCGGCCGGCTCGATCACCGATCTCGCGCACCGGGCGCTTGCCGTTGAGCAGGTCCTTGATCTCGTCGCCGGTCAGCGTCTCGAACTCGAGCAGGCCCTTGGCCAGCACTTCGAGATCGGCGCGCTTCTCGGTGAGGATTTGCGTCGCCTCGGCGTAGCCGGCCTCGACCAGCTTGCGCACCTCGGCATCGATCGTCTGCGCGGTCGCTTCCGAAATGTTCTGCTGGCGCGACACCTGATAGCCGAGGAACACCTCGTCCTGGTTCTCGCCATAGGCCACGGTGCCGAGCTTGTCGGACAGGCCCCAGCGCGTGACCATCATACGGGCGAGCTTGGTCGCCTGCTCGATGTCGGAGGCCGCGCCCGAGGTCACCTTCTCCTTGCCGAACACCATCTCCTCGGCGACGCGCCCGCCCATCATGATGGCGAGCCGCGAGGTCATCTGCTCGAGCGACATCGACAGCTTGTCGCGCTCGGGCAATTGCATGACCATGCCGAGCGCGCGGCCGCGCGGGATGATGGTCGCCTTGTGCACCGGATCGGTCGCCTTGACGTTGAGCGCGACGATGGCGTGGCCGCCTTCGTGATAGGCGGTGAGCATCTTCTCTTCGTCGGTCATGACGAGCGACTTGCGCTCGGCGCCCATCATCACCTTGTCCTTGGCGTCCTCGAACTCGGCCTTGCGTCACCATGCGCTTGTTGCGGCGCGCCGCCATCAGCGCGGCCTCGTTGACGAGGTTCATCAGATCGGCGCCGGAGAAGCCGGGCGTGCCGCGCGCGATGGTCTTCAGGTTCACGTCGGGCGCCAGCGGCACCTTGCGCACGTGCACCTTCAGGATGTTCTCGCGGCCGACCACGTCCGGGTTCGGCACCACGACCTGGCGGTCGAAGCGGCCGGGGCGCAGCAGCGCCGGGTCGAGCACGTCGGGCCGGTTGGTGGCGGCGATCAGGATGATGCCTTCGTTGGCCTCGAAGCCGTCCATCTCGACCAGCAACTGGTTGAGCGTCTGCTCGCGCTCGTCATTGCCGCCGCCGAGGCCGGCGCCGCGATGACGGCCGACCGCGTCGATTTCGTCGATGAAGATGATGCAGGGCGCGTTCTTCTTGGCCTGCTCGAACATGTCGCGCACGCGCGCTGGCGCCGACGCCGACGAACATCTCGACGAAGTCGGAACCGGAAATGGTGAAGAACGGCACGTTGGCTTCGCCGGCGACCGCGCGCGCGATCAGCGTCTTGCCGGTGCCCGGCGGGCCGACCAGCAGCACGCCGCGCGGAATGCGTCCGCCCAGGCGCTGGAATTTTCCGGGATCGCGCAGGAATTCGACGATCTCCTGCAAGTCCTGTTTGGCCTCGTCGACGCCGGCGACGTCCTCGAAGGTGACGCGGCCATGCGCCTCGGCCAGCAGCTTGGCGCGCGACTTGCCGAAGCCGAGCGCCTTGCCGCCGGCGCCTTGCATCTGCCGCGACAGGAATATCCACACGCCGATCAGCGCGATGAACGGCAGCCACGAGACCAGCAGCGAGACGAACCACGGCACGTTGTCCGACGGCGGCCGCGCGGTGATGGAGACGCCCTTGGCATAGAGCTTCTGCACCAGGCCGGGATCGCTCGGCGCATAGGTCTGGAAGCTGCGGCCGTCGGAGAAGGTGCCGTGGATTTCCGGCCCCTGGATCACGACGTCGCGCACGCGGCCCTGGTCGACCTCGTTGAGCAATTGCGAGAAGGAGATGTCCTGCGAGGTGGTGCGCTGGCCCGGATTCTGGAACAGCGTGAACAGCGCCAACAGCAAGAGAACGATGATCACCCAGAGGGCGAAGTTGCGCAGATTGGCGTTCATCAGGCGTTCCTAACTGCCGCGCGCGACGCCGCGGCATTGTCGTTTATGTGGAGGCCAGATTCCGTGGCGACTTTACGTCAACCGTCACCAATGTAGGCAGCGCCGGGCCGCATGGAAAGACCTCGAATCTCGATATTCTAGCGCGTTTTCGGCTTGCCTGGCTTTGCCGGCTTTGCACGTGGTTAAGGTTCTTGCCGCCGCGGCGGCGCCCTCTCGACGGAGATCTGGCGCCGGCGAGTGTCACAATGCGCGCCGGCGAGCGTGCGGCGAAACGCGTCTGCCGCTGGCTGCGCGGCGATCGAGCGCGTCTTTCAGCGCCTCCAGCTTGCCGAGCTCGACCGGGCCTTCATCGCCGAGCCGCGTCAGCGCGCGGCCGAATGCAGCCGCAGCGCAATTTCGGCCGGCAGCCGCGTAAATTTCTGCGTCGGGAAGGCGATAGGGCCGGCCTCGGCGCATCGGCGGCGAGATCGGCCATGGCGCGGTCGGCGTAGGCCTCGAGCGCCGAATCGGCCCGCCGCAGCCGGCGCGCGAGCAGCGCCAGACGCGGCGGCGTCGAGCCCCTCGCGCGCAAGCCCGGCATCAGCGGGCGCAGCCGCGCGCGGGTAAAGCGCGGGTCGCGGTTGGAGGGGTCCTCGGCGTAGGGGATTTTCGCCGCCTTCAAGGTGGCGATGAGGCGCGCTTTGGGGAGGTCGAGCAGCGGGCGCACCAGCACCAGGCGACTGCTTTATTTCTTTGCCTCGCCCAGATGACCCCACCCCGGTCCGCGCTACGCGCGCGATGGACCGCTCCCCTGACGAGGGGAGGGACCAGGAAACGGGGACACCTGCGCCATCGCCGCCAACCCGTCAGGCCGCTGCCGCGGCTCATGCGGATCAGCACCGTCTCGGCCTGATCGTCGAGCGTGTGCGCGGTGAGGATGTGCGAGGCGCCGGCCTTGTGCGCCGCTTGCGCCAGCAGCCCGTAGCGCGCCGCCGCGCCGCCTGTTGCAGGCCGGTCTTCGGCTTCGTGCCCGCGCCAGACCACAGTGCGGTGCGCGATGCCGAGCGTCTTGGCGAGCTTCTTCACCGCCGCCGCTTCGCGCGCTGAGCTTCCGGGCGCAAGCCGTGATCGACGGTGACGGCGATCAGCGCCGGCTTCTTCTTCAGCGCTTTCCGCCAGCGCGCGGCGAGCCACATCAGCGCCGTCGAGTCCGGGCCGCCGGACACCGCCAGCACCAGCGCCGGCAAATGCGCGAGATTGGCGAAAAGCGACCTTGCTTCGGTCGCCGTAACCGGCTGGCGACGCTTCGGCGCGCGGCATCGTCACGCTAGCAGTGCACGCGCTTCAGTTCCTGGGCAACGCCGCGTTTCACGCTGGCCGAGGCGCGCGGATATTTGCGGCCGACTTCGGCGAGCGTGGCGCAGGCGGCTTCCTTCTGGCTGAGCGCGGCGAGCGACTGGCCGAGACGCAGCAGCGAATCCGGCGCCTTGGCGGACTTGCTCGAATTTGGTCGACACCGCGAGGAAGGATTCCGCCGCGTCGCGATAGCGCTGCTGCTGGAACAGGCTCTCGCCCAGCCAGTATTGCGCGTCCGGCCACCAGCTTCTCGTTCGGATATTTGCGCAGGAAATCGCGGAACGCCTGCTCGGCGAGCGCGTAGTCCTTATGCAGCACGTAGCCGTAGGCCAGCTCGTATTCGTCTTTCGGCGAGGCCGACGGCGGCAGCGTCGCAAGCTGCACGTTGCCGGCGGCGGCCGGCGGCGCGTGCGCGGCGGCGGCAATTGCCGCCGCCCGGAGGCCGCGGGCCAACCGGCGGCTGCGCGGCGATCGGCGGCGCGGCGATCTGCGGCTGCGCGGCAACGGGCGCGCTCGGCGGCGGGTTCGGATTACCGGCACAGCGTGGTGAGATCGAGCGGCGCGCCGGCTTCGCGGCCGCCCGGCGCGCCGACCGGCGGGGTGCCCGCGACATTGTCGGCGGCCTGACGGCGCCGGTTCGCTGCCGAGCGCTCGCGCCGCGCCCGGCGCGTTCGGATGCAGTGCCGGATCGAAGGCGTCGGCGCGTTGGCCGGGTTTGGCGACCTGCACCGGCGCATTCATCGGCGCGGCGCGTTCATTGACGTGCCGGTGCCTGCGGCGCCATGGCGCGCGGCGCAAGACCCGTCGCCGCAGGCGGCGCGCCCGCAGGCGCCGCGGGGCTCTTCAGACCGAGCTGCTGGAAGCGGTACTCGGTGTCGTCCTGCATGCGCTTGAGCTGCATCTGCAGTTGCTGGTTCTGATGCTGCAAGTCCTCGATCGTGCCGGTGAGCTGGCGCAGCGCGTTCTCGATGCGGTCGATGCGCATGCCGACGTCGTTGCTGCTGACCGGACCGCTGGGCAGATTCTGCACGGCATCCGGCGGCGGCGCCTGCTCCTGCTGCTCTTGTTGCGGTTGCTGTTGCTGCTGCTGGCCGCCGTTGAAGATGTTGCCGAAGAAACCGCCCGACCGCTCCTGCGCGGCGGCGGAGCCGGCGAGCAGCACCACGGCGAGCGCGGCGAGCGGAGCGATGCGGATCGTTGAACGCGTCATGTTTCGGCTGCTTACAGGCTGCTGATTGTGCCGGCGCACAAAGTCGGCCTGCCGGCGTTTAAGTCCCCAATAGCGCTAGCATAGTCCGGGCTGCGTCGGAATTGTGGCTGTGGCCGCCCCCGCAAATGCAATGGCCGGGACTTGTCCCGGCCATCGCAGAGTTGAACGCGGCAGGCAAGCCTCAGGAACTCGCGTTGAGCACGGTCACCGCGCGGCGGTTCTGCGACCAGCAGGAGATGTCGTTGCAGACCGCGACCGGGCGTTCCTTGCCGTAAGAGATGGTGTGCATGCGGCTGGCCGCGATGCCGCGCGAGACGAGGTAATCGCGCACGGCCTGGGCGCGCCGCGCGCCGAGCGCGAGGTTGTATTCGCGCGTGCCGCGCTCGTCGGCGTGGCCTTCGATGGTGAACTGGCTGTACTGGCTGTAGGTGGTGAGCCACTGCGCCTGCTTGTCGAGCGTGGCGCGCGACTGCGCGGTCAGGTCCGTGGAGTCGGTGTCGAACCAGACGCGGTCGCCGACATTGACCACGAAGTCCTGCTGGCTGCCGGGCGTGGCCTGGCTCGCAGCATTGGCTTGAGCGTCGTCGGCCTTGTTGGCGCAGGCCGACATGCCGAGCGCAGCGACGAGAACGGCCGCCATGCCAGCCGCACGGATGAGCTTCTTGGCGTTCGTCATTACCGGAGCCTCCACTCTACTCGCGCATTTCAAGAAACTGTTGGGACGCACGATCCGGGATCGCGCGCATGGCCGTGATCTAACAGGGCGTTCGTTAAGCGAACGTTCCGTCAACCTTGATGAGGCCTTGCACGGCGCCGCTAAAATTGGCGGAACCGCATAAACCGTTTGTGATGGTTAAAAGCCGGTAAAAGTAAGGCGGTATGCGGCGTATTGTTCCACGCGATCAATCGACTGCGGCCGCGCTTGTGCCTTCGCGCCCGTCAAAGTCTCGCTTTGGAACATTCGAATTGCGCGCGGCAGTGCGCCGAACCATGACTCACGGATGCATATGGATTTGGGACCCACAGCCTTCGTCGCCGGCGTCTTTATTCTGGCCGGGCTGGTGAAAGGCGTCATCGGGCTTGGCCTGCCGACGATCTCGATGGGCCTCCTCGCTCTCGTCATGCCGCCGGTCGAAGCGGCGGCGATCCTCATCCTGCCGTCGCTGCTGACCAACGTCTGGCAGATGCTGGCCGGGCGCGCGCTGGCCGGAATTGCGCGGCGGCTGTGGCCGATGATGCTCGCCGTCTGCGCCGGCACATGGCTCGGCACCGGGCTGATGACCGGGCCGCTGGCGCATTACGGCACCGGTATTCTCGGCCTCGCGCTCGCAATTTACGCGATCACCGGGCTGATCCGATTTCACATCGCGATCGGCGCCAGGCATGAGTTCTTGGCTCGGCCCGCTGTGCGGACTGGTGACCGGTCTCATCACCGCGGCGACCGGCGTGTTCGTGATCCCCGCGGTGCCCTATCTGCAGGCAATCGGCCTCGAGCGCGACGAACTGGTGCAGGCGCTCGGGCTGTCGTTCACGGTGTCGACGATTGCGCTTGCCTACAGCGTCGGCGCAGCCGGCGCGCTCGATGCCTCGATCGGCGGTCTCACGGTAATTGGATTGATTTTCGCCGTCGCCGGCATGTGGGCCGGGCAAGGTTTGCGCGCGCGGCTGTCGCCGGAGAAATTCCGACACTGGTTCTTCGCCGGGCTGTTGCTGCTCGGCGCATACCTGTTCGCAATGTCGCTCGTCTGAGCGGCGGAAGCTTTACGACAGCAGCGGCGACCAGGCCGGGTCCGAGGCCCAGCTCGGCGTCGGCACTTTCAGTTCGTTACGGCCGGTGACGTCGATCGTGAACAAGTTCGGGCCCGGCCCGAGATCGCGGAAGAACATCAGCACGCGGCCGTTCGGCGCGAAGGTCGGGCCTTCGTTGTGAAAGCTCTGCGTCAGGACGCGCTCGCCGGAACCGTCCGGCTTGAGCAGGCCGATCGAGAACATGCCGTTCGCCTGGCCGGTGAAGGCGATGTAGTCGCCGCGCGGCGACCACACCGGCGTCGAGTGCAGGCCTTGGCCGAACGAGATGCGCTTGGCCGGCCCGCCGTTGGCCGGCATGACATAAATCTGCTGCGAGCCGCCGCGGTCGCTCTCGAAGCAGATCTGCGTGCCGTCGGGCGAGTAGCACGGCGAGGTGTCGATCGCCGGCGTGTCGGTCAGCCGCGTGGTCGCCTTCGAGCGCAGGTCCATGACGAACAGGTTGGAGTTGCCGCCCTGCTGCAAACTCATGATGACGCGCTGGCCGTCCGGCGAGAAACGCGGCGCAAAGCTCATGCCCGGGAAGTTGCCGACCACTTCGCGCTGGCCGGTCTCGATGTTGAGCAGATAGACGCGCGGGTCGCCCTGGCCGTAGGCCATGTAGGTGACCTCCTGCGTCGACGGGTTGAAGCGCGGCGTCAGCACCAGCTCGTCGCCGCGCGTGAGGTAACGCACGCCGGCGCCGTCCTGATCCATGATGGCGAGCCGCTTGACGCGGCGCTGCTTCGGCCCGGTCTCGTCGACGAAGACGATGCGGCTGTCGAAGTAGCCCTTCTCGCCGGTCAGGCGCTCGTAGATCGCGTCGGAGATGATGTGGCCGATGCGCCGCCAGTTGTCGGGCGAGGTGAAATACTGCTGGCCGGTGAGCTGCTGGCCGGCGAACACGTCCCACAGCCGGAACTCGGCGCGCAGGCGGCCGTCGCCCTGCCGGGTGATGCGGCCGGTGACCAGCGCCTGCGCGTTGATGGCGCGCCAGTCGGGGAAGCGCGGCACGGCGTCGCTGTTGGAGATCTTCTCGACGAAAGCCTGCGGGTTGATCGGCGCGAACAGGCCGCTGCGCTGCAGGTTGTTGGTGATGATGCCGGTGACGTTGTGGGCGACGTCGGACTCGCCCGGCGTGCCGGCGACGAAATCCGGCAGCGCAATCGGCATCGGCTGCACGTTGCCCTGATTGATGTCGACGTTGAGCACGGCGTTGGCCGTGCGCGTGGCGAGCGCGACGAGCGCGCCGGCGCCGGCGCCGGCCAACAGGCGGCGGCGGTTGAGCTTGGGCTGGGAGTTCTCGATCACGGGAATTGCATTACCTTGTCGGAACGTCCTGGAACATCTGCCGGGTATCGAAGGTGAAGTCGATCTCCTTCCAGACGTCGTAGTGTTCTGGCTTGAGCATGGTGTAGGGCTGGCCGACGAAGACGGCGCGCACGGCGCTGTCGCGCATGGCGTCGTATTGCACGCCGTGGCCGCTGGTGAGCACTTGCGGGCCCACCGCCAGCGTGCCGTCACGCTTGAAACGGATGCGGATGGTAACCTGGTTCTGCTCGGCGTCGGCCATGCCGACCGGCGGATTCCACAACGCCATCAGACGTTGCCGCAGCGCGTCGATCTCGGACTGCGACAGCTGCGCGGCGATGCCGCTGGCGGTGCCGAGGCCGGGCGCGGCGTTAAGCTCGGTGCCGGTCGAAATCTTGCTCTGCGGCTCGCGCTTGTCGAGCAGCGCCGCGATCTTGTCGGCGTCGAATTTCGGCTGCGGCTTGGGCGGCGGCCGCTTCGGCGGCAGCGGCTCGTTCTTGGCGACCTGCTGCGGCTTGTCGTCGAGCTTCTTGAGCTTGTCGGCGATCTGATCGGGCTTGGGCGGCTCAGGTTCTTTCTTCTCCTGCGCCGTCTTGATCTCCTGCTTCTCGGTCACCTTGGGCGTCGGCTCGTCGACCGGCTTCGGCGTGTCGATTTTCTGCACCAGCGGCTTCGGCTTCTCGACCTTGGGCTTGTCCTTGACGCCCTTGGTGATCTCCGAGAAATCCTTGTCGCTGATGATGTCGACGGGCAGCAAGTCGACCGGCGTCGCCTCGAGCGGCCGGGTCGAGAACGAGATCAGCGCCCACAGCAGCACGGCCGCGTGCAACCCTCCCGAAATTGCCGTTGCCGCCCGGAACTCCATCACTTCGAGCCTTGCTCGACCTCGGTGACCAAAGCAACCTTGTGGAAGCCGGCCGCCGACAAGCGCCCCATCACTTTCATCATGGTACCGTAATCGACCTTGCGGTCGCCGCGCACATAGATGCGCGCTTCGGTGCCGCCGCGCGCTTGCGCGATCGCCTGCAGCTTGGGCAGGAGATCGTCGAGCGATATCTCGGCCTCCTGCAAATAGATCTTGTCGGTGTCATTGACCGAAATGGTGAGCGGCTTGCTGTCCTGCTCGAGGCTTTTGGCCTGACTGGACGGCAGGTCGATGGGCACGCCGACGGTCAGAAGCGGCGCCGACACCATGAAGATGATCAGCAGCACCAGCATCACGTCGACCATCGGCGTGACGTTGATCTCGGCCATGACCGGGCGGCGGCGCCGTTTGCGCCTGCCGACCTCCGGCATGGTGGCATGAAATGCCATGCTTGAAACTTACCCCCGCTCGTCGATCTGCCGCGACAGAATGGCGGAAAATTCGTCGGCGAACCCCTCGAGGCGCTGCGCCTGCTTGTTCACCTCGGACGCAAACTTATTGTAAAAAATGGTCGCCGGTATGGCGGCGACAAGGCCAATTGCGGTCGCAAACAGCGCCTCCGCGATGCCCGGCGCCACAACCGCTAAGGAAGTGTTCTTCGACGCGGCAATCGACTGGAAACTCGTCATAATGCCCCACACCGTGCCGAACAGGCCGATGAAGGGGCCGGCCGAGCCGACGGTCGCCAACACCAGAAGGCGCTTCTCCAACCGCTCGACCTCGCGGGCGATGGTCACTTCCATCACCTTGTCGATGCGCATCTGCAGGCCGGCGAACGAGCGCGCATTGCCCTCGAAGCTGCGCTTCCACTCGCGCATCGCGGCAACGAACAGGGCCGCCATCGAATGGTTCGGCCGCGACGACAGCGAGCGGTAAAGCTCCTCCAGCGACTGGCCTGACCAGAAGGCCTGCTCGAAGCGGTCCATATCGCGCCGCGAGCGCGCGTAGAGCACCGTCTTGTCGATGGCGATGGCCCAGACCCAGACCGAGCAGATCAAAAGGCCGACCATCACCGCCTTGACGAGCCACGAGGCGTGCCAGAACAGCGTGAACAGGGAGACATCGGTGGAAAGCGGCAAAACCGACTGTGCCACATCGGCAGGATTCATGGGCACGTCCTTTCCGCTGTCCGGTCCCGATTACGCCTGACCGGCGCGGGGCAATTTGCGAACCAAAAAAGCATGCCGGGCGACACCGCTCTCGCGCCCAGCTGCAACCGTCTTGTTCCACGAAAACCAAACGTCCCGCCACCGGCAGATTGACGAAATCCCCGTGAAACTTGGCCAAACTAGGGCCGCAACCGGTATTTGAGCGGTCTAACAGCGCTGATTGTCGTTAAGGAATGGTTAGCACAAAAGCAACGGCCACCCGCCGTGGGGGACTGCGGGTGGCCGTCGTATCGCGCAGGAGAACGTCAGTTCTGCTGCGGGGGAGCTTCCGGCGCCGGGCGGTCGCGCCGCTCGGCCATGAACTGGTCGAACTCGGTCTTGTCCTTGGCGAAACGCAGGCGCTCGAGGAAGTCGCGGAATTCGCGCTGTTCCTCTTGAAGGCGCTTCAAGGTCTCGCTGCGGTATTCGTCGAAGGCGGCGTTGCCGCTCGAGGGTGCGCGCCACGGATTGCCGCCCCAAAAGCCGCCGCTAGAAGCGTTGCCACCCCAGGGATTGCCGCCCATGTGCGACTTCATCCAGTCCATCTTGGCCTGCATGCGCTCCATCTTGCGCTGCCAGCGATCTTCCCAGCGGCCGGAGCCGCCGTGCCATCCGCATCCCATTCGTCCACTCCCGAAGCCGAAGGCGAGAGCAGCCAAGCCCAGCGGCCACCAGATCATGAAGCCGAGCACGATCAGCGCGATCAAGCCGAACCGCGAGAACGCGAACGCTGCAAGGAAAGGCATAGCGAAGATGGGCATGACGACCTCGCCTTTGTGAATGTAAATAACATTTACATGGATAAGAGCGTGACGGTCCGATGTCAAGGGTATTTACATAGGAAATCGGGGGCGGCCTGCGAGGGGGCCGGCGCAATAAAAGCGCCGCCCGCGCCGCGATCAGCCGCGCGTCACGCCGAGCCCGCGCAGGTAGATCAGGAAGGCGGCTTCGAGCAGCTCCTCAGGCGGCATCGGCAGCGCGCGGCGCGCCGCGTCGCCGCGGCTGAACAGCGAGGCGATGCCGTGCGTCATCGACCAGACGTGCAGCGCCACCATCAGCGCCGGCGGCCGCGCCCCCGACGGGATCTGCGCCACCAGCTTTTCCGCCGCGGCGCGCAAGACCGCGAAGGCGCGCTCGCTCACCTCGCGCAATTGCGGGTCGACATCGAGCGCAACGCCCGCTTCGAACATCGCCGAGTAATAGGCAGGCTCCGATTTGGCGAAGGCGAGATAGGCGCGGCCGAGCCGGTCGAAGGCGGCAAGCGTATCGGGCCGGCCCTCGTCCCAGGCTTTGGTCAGCGCCGCGCTGAACTCCTCGAAGCCGCGGCGCGCGACGTCGGCGAGCAACGCGTCGCGGTCGCGGAAATGCCGGTAGGGCGCGGCCGGCGATACACCGGCCCAGCGCGCGGCATCGGCAAAGGTGAAGCCGGCCGGGCCTTTCTCGGCAATCAGCTCGAGCGCGGCGCGCACCAGGGCTTCCTTGAGGTTGCCGTGGTGATAGCCGCGCGGATGGCTGCGCCTGCCCCAGCTCATGTGAACAAGGTCGTGCTTAGGACGGTCATGTAAATAGGCTTTACATGAGTCCGCAGGCGGCGTCGATGGGCGGCGCGCTAGTGGCGCCGCACTTCGAGCGGCAGATGCTCGAACAAGGTCGGCCCGTCCGGCTGCGCGTTCTCGATCGACAGCAGCTGAAGCTTGGTGACGACCCCGCCGCTCGCCGAAAAGCCGCCGGCCTTGCCGCCGGCGGCAAGCACGCGGTGGCAGGGCACGATCAGCGGCGTCGGATTTTGCCCGAGCGCCGCGCCGACTTCGCGCGCCAGCATTTTGTCGCCAAGCCGTTCGGCGATCTCGCCATAGGTGAGCGTTGCGCCGGGCGGGGTGCTGCGCGCGATCACATAGACCTTGCGGTTGAAGTCCGGCGTCGCCGCGTCGTCGATGACGATTGTGCTGAGGTCGCGCGGCTCGCCCGCGAGCAGCGCGACGATGCCGCCGATCGCTTCGCGCACCTGCAGCGGCGGCGCGGCTTCGACGGCGCCGGCATGGCGGCGCGTGATGCGCGCCCACGTCGCCTGTGCGTCAGCCTCGGGCAACTGCACGCCGCTGATGCCGCGCGCAGTCCAGACGATGCCGCAGGCGCCAATTGCCGTGTCGAAGATCGCGAAGTTCTCGGACATGGCGCCAAGACTAGCACGCCGCGGTTAGGGCGCCCCACCCGCTTCCTGATCCGCCTTCATGGCGATACGCAGCGGCTTGGGGATCGGCTTGGCCCGGCCGCCGGAGACGAAGGCGACCTGCACGTGCGCCTCGACCAGCAAATCGGCCCCGCGCAACACCTTCTGATTGAGCGTGACGGAGGCGCCTTTCACGTCTTCCGGCGTGGTGACGATGTCGAGCACGTCGTCCATGTAGGCGGGCTTGCGGAAGTCGATGCTCATATGGCGCACGACGAAGGAGAAGCCGGGCGCCTCCTTCTCGGCAGCCTCGAACAGCGCGCGGTGGTCGGCGCCGATCAGGCGCAGGTAGTTGGTGCGGCCGCGCTCCATGAAGCGCAGGTAGCTGGCGTGATAGACGATGCCGGAGAAGTCGGTGTCCTCGTAATAGACGCGTACCTGCTGGTGGTGCTTGCCGTCGCGGATAACGCCGTCGAGGGAATTCATTCTCAAGTCTCTCGATCGTCATGGCCGGGCTTGTCCCGGCCATCCACGTCTTATGGTTTTGCAAGTAAGCAAGACGTGGATGCCCGGCACAAGGCCGGGCATGACAAAATTCTACTCTTCGTCCTCGGCGAACAGCCCGAACTGCCCCGGATCGCGCTTGGGTTCCGGCAGCCCGAGGTGCTTGAAGGCGTGGCCGGTAAGCAGGCGGCCGCGCGGCGTGCGCTGGATGAAGCCTTTCTGGATAAGGAACGGCTCGATGATGTCTTCGATGGCGTCGCGCGGCTCGCTCAAGGCGGCGGCCAGCGTATCGACCCCGACCGGGCCGCCGCCATAGCTCTCGGCGATGGTCTTGAGATAGCGGCGGTCCATGGCATCGAGCCCGACCGCGTCGACGTCGAGCTCGCGCAGCGCGCGGTCGGCGACCTTGCGGTCGACGGTCGTGGCGCCGTCGACATGAGCGAAGTCGCGCACGCGGCGCAACAGCCGCCCGGCGATGCGCGGCGTGCCGCGGGCGCGGCGCGCGATCTCGTTGGCGCCGTCCGCGGTCATGGCGAGCCCGAGCAGGCGGGCGCCGCGGTTGACGATCTTCTCGAGCTCGACCTCGGAATAAAAATCGAGCCGCACCGGAATGCCGAAGCGGTCGCGCAATGGGTTGGTGAGAAGGCCGGCACGCGTGGTGGCGCCGACCAGCGTGAAGGGCGAAAGATCGATCTTGACCGAGCGCGCCGCGGGCCCCTCGCCGATGATGAGATCGAGCTGGAAGTCCTCCATCGCCGGGTAGAGGATTTCCTCGACCGCCGGATTGAGGCGGTGGATCTCGTCGATGAACAGCACGTCGCGCGGCTCGAGGTTCGTGAGCAGCGCGGCAAGGTCGCCCGCCTTGGCGATCACCGGACCCGACGTGGCGCGGAAGTTGACGCCGAGCTCGCGGGCGACAATCTGCGCCAAAGTGGTCTTGCCGAGCCCGGGCGGGCCGACGAACAGCACGTGGTCGAGCGCTTCCTTGCGCGCGCGCGCCGCCTCGATGAACACGGCAAGATTGGCGCGCGCCTTCTCCTGGCCGATGAAGTCGGCAAGGCGCTGCGGCCGCAGGGTCGCATCCGCGTCGTCGTCGCGGGTCTCAGCGGCTACGAGGCGCGGGTTGGTGCTCATGCGGCGCCTCCCTTTCCTTTACCTCCCCCTGAAAGGGGGAGGTCGGCCGCGAAGCGGCCGGGTGGGGGTCCAATTCGGCGCACGAAAAAGGTGACCCCCACCCCAACCCTCCCCCTTTCAGGGGGAGGGAGGTGGGCCCGCGCGAGGTGCGCCGTCCGCGATAATCATCTCACGTCATCCCCCGGCGGTATTTGTTTGGTAGCAGATCGCCGATGGTCTCGATCTTCGGCCTCTTGCCGCCCGGCACGATGACGCGCGCCTTGGCGTCGTAGTCGTGGATCAATTCGCGGCAGGCGCCGCATGGCGAGACCACCGCGATATCGCCCGGCTCGCCGGGCTTGGGGTGGCGCACGGCGACGATGGTGTCGATGCCCTTGTCGCCCTTCTCGGTCAGCGCGCGGCCGATGGCGATCGCTTCGGCGCAGACCGCGCCGCGGCCGACATAGGCATCGAGATTGACGCCGGTGACGACACGGCCGTCGCGCGTGCGCAGCGCGGCGCCAACCTCCTGCCATTTGTTGCGATAGCGCGACTCGATCGCCTTGGTCGCCGCGACGATCAATTCCTGGTCCTTTTTGGTTACCATCTCGTACTCACGTTACTTGGCAAGTTCTTTCAAGCCTTGCCGGATCAGCGTCGCGGTGTCGGCGCCCTCGCCGGCGTTGCGGGCGGCGGCGGCGATCGCGGCGGCCGCCTGCGGCTGGCCATAGCCGAGATTGACCAGCGCGGAAACAGCATCCGCCACCGGGCGCGGCGCGCGCATTTCCTCGAGCGCGCCGGTCAGACTGCACGGCCGCCGGATCGATAGCGGCAAATTCCGGCGCCTTGTCTTTCAGTTCGGTGACGATGCGCTCGGCGACCTTCGGCCCGACGCCGGGCGAGCGCGCCACCGCCGCCTTGTCGCGCATGGCGATCGCGGTCGCAAGCTCGGACGGCCTCAGCGTGCCGAGCACCGACAGCGCGACCTTGGCGCCGACGCCCTGCACCGTCTGCAACAGGCGGAACCATTCGCGCTCGACGTCGCTCGGGAAACCGAACAGCTTGATCTGGTCCTCGCGCACATAGGTCTCGATCGACAGCGTCGCCGGCTGCCCGGGAGGCGGCAGCGCGGCAAGCGTGCGCTGCGAGCAATGCACCTGATAGCCGACGCCACCGACGTCGATGATGACGTAGTCGGTGCCGTAGCTGTCGACGATGCCCCGAAGTTTTCCAATCATATGAGCTTGCCGATCATTTGGGGCCGTCCCGCGCGCGCAAGACGTCGCGGCTCCAGCGTTCTCTCCCCCCTTGAGGGGGAGAGACAGAGAGGGGGGTAAGCAGCAAGCACAGCGAATGGTGCTTACCCCCCTCCCCAACCCTCCCCCTCAAGGGGGGAGGGAGCGCGTTGTGCTTGACGCACGTCATCGCGCCGCCACCTTCAGCATGACACTCGTCCGATGATGCGCGTGGCAGATGGCAATGGCGAGCGCGTCGGCGGCATCCTCGCTCTGCGGATCGGCCTTCGGCAGCAGCACGCCGACCATCATGCGGATCTGCGCCTTCTCGCCGTGGCCGGCGCCGACCACCGTCTTCTTCACCACGTTCGGCGCGTATTCCGCCACTGCGAGCCCGGCCCTCGCCGGCACCAGCATGGCGATGCCGCGCGCCTGGCCGAGCTTCAAGGTCGCCGCGGCATTGGTGTTGACGAAGGTCGCCTCGACCGCGGCCTCGGCCGGCGCGAATTGCACGATCACCTGCGACAGCCCGTCGTGCAGCGTGACCAGCCGCACGCCGAGATCGTCGGCCTCGCGCGTCTCCACCGAACCGCAGGCGACGTAAATCAGCCGGTTGCCGTCCGCCTCGATCAGGCCCCAGCCGGTGCGGCGGAGCCCCGGATCGATGCCGAGAATGCGAATCGGTCGTCTGCCCATGGTCCGTTGATAACCCCGCGGCGGCTTTCCGGCCATTGTCGCGGCAAATAGCCCAAAAGACCTTGAGCCTGCTAAGGAAAGCGGTACAGGGCCGGGACATGTTCGATACGCACATCGCCGCGATCTTCGCCGGCACCGTGGCCGATCCGCGTTTTGCCGCCGCCGTCGGCATCGCGGTGCTGGCGGGGGTGGTGCGGGGATTTTCCGGCTTCGGTTCGGCGCTCATCTATATGCCGCTCATCTCGGCGGTCTACGGGCCGAAGCTCGCGGCGCCGACTTTGCTGCTGATCGACACCATCTGCAGCCTGCCCTTCGCTTTGCGGGCGATCCCGGACTGCAACTGGCGCGAGGTCAAGCCGGTGACGATCGCCGGCGCGCTGGCGCTGCCGCTCGGCGTGGCGACGCTCGTCTATGTCGACCCGCTGGCGCTGCGCTGGTTCATCGCGGCGCTGGTGCTGGTCGCGCTGGGCACGCTCGCGGCCGGCTGGCGCTATCACGGCAAGCCGACGGTCGCGGCTTCCCTCGGCGTCGGCGCGCTGGCCGGTTTCGGCGCCGGCGCGGTGCAGATCGGCGCACCGCCGCTCCTGGTCTACTGGCTCGGCGGGCAAAACAGCGCGACGACGGTGCGCGCCAACATCATGGTCTATTTCATCATGCAGGGCGCGCTGTCGATCCTCGCCTACATCTACAGCGACCTGTTCACCGGGCCGGCGCTCGCGCTGTCGCTGCTGCTTGCCGTGCCGTTCGCGGTGTCGCTCGCCGCCGGCGCGCGCTGGTTTCACGGCACCAGCGACCTGCTCTATCGCCGCCTCGCCTACGCCATCATCGGCGTCAGCGGCCTCATCAGCCTGCCGCTGTTCGACGCGCTGCGCTAACTTTTCTGGCGGATGATCTTTTCCGAAAACCGGTTCCCACTTATCGGGATCGTGCGCTAAAGCAGCGTGCCGCGCAGGATGACGAGTGCAACGCTGAAATAGATGACGAGACCGGTGACGTCGACCAGCGTGGCGACGAAGGGCGCCGAGGCGCTCGCCGGGTCGAAGCCCAGTCGCTGCAGGATGAAGGGCAGCATCGAACCGCTCAACGAGCCGAAGGTCACGATCCCGACCAGCGCCGCGCCGACGGTGAACGCGACCAGCTGCCAGTGCGGGCCGTAATTATAGAAGCCGAGCTTCTGCCACAGCGCGATCCGCATCATGCCGATGACGCCGAGGATCGGCGCCGAGCGCGATGCCGGTCGGCAGTTCGCGCAGCGCCACGCGCCACCAGTCGCGCAATCGCAGCTCGCGCAAGGCCAGCGAGCGGATCAGCAGCGAGGTCGCCTGCGAGCCGGAATTGCCGCCGGAGCTCATGATCAGCGGGATGAACAGCGTCAGCACGATCGCCTTTTCCAGCTCCGACTCGAAATGCTGCATGGCGCTGGCGGTGAGCATTTCGCTCAGGAACAGCGCGCAGAGCCAGCCGGCACGCTTGCCGATCATCTGGCCGAAGCCGATCTGCATATAGGGCTTTTCCAGCGCCAAGACGCCGCCGAACTTCTGCACGTCCTCGGTGCTTTCCGCGAGCATGGCGTCGATGGCGTCGTCGACCGTGACGATGCCGAGCACGCGGCCGGCATTGTCGACCACCGGCACGGCAAGCAGGTCGTATTTGCGGAACAGCCGCGCCACCTCCTCGCGGTCGGTCAGCGGCGAGGTGGTGATCGGCGCGTAAGGCCGCGCCGCCGACAGGATCGGCGCCTCGGGCGAAGCGGAAATCAGCCGCCGCAGCGGCACCGCCTGCAGCAGCCGCTTGGTCTGCGGGTCGAGCACGTAGATCGCGTAGATGGTCTC
Source organism: uncultured Alphaproteobacteria bacterium (assembly GCA_963822035.1). Taxonomy (GTDB): domain Bacteria; phylum Pseudomonadota; class Alphaproteobacteria; order Rhizobiales; family Xanthobacteraceae; genus Pseudolabrys. Next base: position 117,325 of record CAWGGC010000002.1, read on the forward strand.
GCGGGTGCGCTCGACCTGCCGGATATGCTGCAGCGTCTGCTCGACCGTCCAGGTCGACGGCACGCTGACGAACTCGGTGGTCATGATGCTGCCGGCGGTATTCGGCGGGTAGACCAGCAGCCGCTCGATCGAGGCCTTGGTCTCGGGGTCGAGGCGGGCGAGCAAGCCGGCCGGGTTCTCCAGCAGATGGACAACGTCGGCGGCGCGGTCGGCCGCCATGCCGGTCAGCAGCGCCGCGGCGCGCTCCGGCGGCACGAGTTCGATGAGCTCCGGTGCGCGGTAAAGCTCCGGCTGGTCGAGGATCTCGACGGCCCGCTCGGGCGGCAGGCGGGCGATCAGCTCGGCCGCCTCATCGTCCGGCAGCGTGTTGAGGAATTCGACGTTATCCGCGACGTGATGCTGCAGCAAATCGTGCGTCAGCATCGCGGGGAACAGCGGCTCTGCAGTCGTGGTTTCCATGGCGCACCCGTGCCAATGGGGAAAAAATTCAACGACTTCCCGTGAACCCGCTGCGAGAACCCGTCAAGAAAAAATCGCGCGGATAAAGGGAAATTAACACCGCCCGCTCAGGCGCTCATCTTCTGCACGAGCGCGTCGGAGACTTCGAAGTTGGCGTAGACGTTCTGCACGTCGTCGGAGTCGTCGAGCGTCTCGATGAGCCTGAGCATCTTCTCGCCGGCCTCGTCGTCGAGCGCCACCGTGTTCTGCGGCTTCCATACGGTCGCCGCCTTGCGCGGCTCGCCGAACTTGGCTTCCAGCGCCTTGGCGACGTCGCGCAAGGTTTCCGGCGTCGTGAAAACCTGGTGGCCGGTCTCGTCGGAGATGACGTCCTCGGCGCCGGCGTCGATCGCGGCTTCCAGCATGGCGTCGGCGCTGGCCACGCCCGCGTCGTACTCGACCACGCCGACATGGCTGAACATGAAGGAAACGGCGCCGGTCTCGGCCAGGTTGCCGCCCGCCTTGGTGAAGATCGCGCGCACCTCGCCGGCGGTGCGGTTGCGGTTGTCGGTCAGCGCCTCGACGATGACGGCGACGCCGCCGGGGCCGTAGCCCTCGTAGCGGATCTCGTCGTAGTTCTCCTGCTCGCTGCCCTGGCTCTTCTTGATGGCGCGCTCGATGTTGTCCTTGGGCATGTTCTCGGCGCGGGCGGCCAGGATCGCGGCGCGCAGGCGCGGGTTGAAGGCCGGGTCGGGCATGCCGAGCTTGGCCGATACCGTGATTTCGCGGGCGAGCTTGCCGAACAGCTTGGAGCGCGCCTTATCCGCGCGCCCCTTCTTGTGCATGATGTTCTTGAATTGGGAATGGCCGGCCATGACACGCGTCTGCAGGTGGGAAATTCAGGCGGCTATATAGGCCGGGGCGCTGAGAAAATAAACTCCGCCGTCGCACCAAACTCCGTTCGTTCCCGCGCAGGCGGGAACAGAGCCAAGAACTCGGGATCGAAAGTTGCCGCCCTCGGGTCCCCGCTTTCGCGGGGACGAACGGGGTGTTTACACCGCGGCCACCGCGACGTTCCTGAGCACCGCGTCGATGCGCTCGCGGACGGATGCGACGTTGCCGTGGACGCGGGCCTTGTAGCGGGCGACCGCGTCGCGGTCGACCATGAAGAACTTCTTCTCGGCGTAGGTGCGGCCGAAAATGTCGATCAGCATGCTGCGGAACTTGCCGGAGACGACGCCGGGCACGTCGCCCGGCTGCTCGGCATAGGCCGCAAGCTCGGCCGAGGTCAGCGCGCAGAGCAAGGGGGCAAGCCGCGAGGAATAGACCTGGCGGTGCTGCTGGATCGCCTGGATGGCGCGGTCGAGCGCCAGTTCGCCGGCGCCCTCGTCGTCGATCTGCAAGGGGTCGTCGAGGCTCGGCCGGCTCATCGGAAACTGGTCGATCAGCCAGTCGCCGAGATGCACCACGTTCTTGCGGCCGCGGCCGTAGAGCAGCACGTCGTCCTCGTAGCGCGCGAACCAGGTGTCGAGCCGGTCGATGAGGCGCTCGAGCACGGCGCGCGGGATCAGCTCGCGGTATTGCGTGCCGAAGATGCCGATCGCGGCCTTGGCGCGGGAGACGACATCGAGCACGTCATCGCTGACCAGCGGGCGGAACAGGCTCGAGCCGGTGCCGAGGATGACGAGATCGTAAGTCGCGCGCGCCTCGGCCAGCGTGCGGAAGGTCAGGTGATGCACCTCGGCGTCGCCCGGCAAGAGCGCGTTGATCATGTGGTAGCCGAGGCGGTCGCCGAGATTGCCGCCGTCGCCCTCGGAGATGACGGCGATGCTCGCCGCCGCGACCGGCCGCAGGCGCTCGGTGGGCGTCAGCCGCATCAGCACCTGCCGCTCGTCGATCGGCGTCGTGCATTCGATGCGGAAGCCATAGCGGTCGAACAGCAGCGTCAGATCGTAGAAGCTGAAATGATTGGCGAAGCCGCGCGTCTGGCTCTTTTTCGGCGCGAGGTCGGTCGGGTGGTAGCTCAATACGATGTCGCGCTTGCAGAAGCGCAGATGCGTGAACAGCGTCTCGACGTCGGCGACGGTTTCGAGCGCGCCGAGCATGACGATGAGGTCGGCCTCGGCCGCTTCCTTGGTCGGGAACTCGCCGGCAAGTTTGCACGTGGCATGCGCGCAGCCGTACGGCAGCAGCGCTTCGAGCGCCGCGCTGCCGAGCTCGAGCACGCGGGCGCCGGCGGGCACGAATTGCGCGGCAAGCTCGGCGCGGCGGTCGCGCTCGGCCTGCGGCTCCATCGGCGGCGCGACGGAGGGCAGCTCGAGCGCCAGATTGCGATTGACGTGAAGTCCCATTCCCGCCCGTGCTGTGGTCGGTGCCGTACCCAGCACATGCCGGCGAATCATTGCGTCTAACAAATCATCGCGGCGAGTCGCGGTCAACGAGAAAGAGGTTAACGCCAGAACGTCGGCTGCGCTTCCTCGAGCGCGCCGCCGAGCCGCACGGCGGCGACGCGCGTCGCGAGCCCGCCGGCGTCGGTCTCGACCGCGATGCCGCACAGCGTCGCGGCGCCGTCGGCCGGCTCGAAGCGGCCGCCGGGTACCTTGCGCAGGAAGCGCGTCAGCGGCTCGTCCTTGTTCATGCCGATGACGGAGTCGAAATCGCCGGTCATGCCGACGTCGGAGACGAACGCGGTGCGGCCCGGCAGGATGCGGTGGTCGGCGGTCGGCGCGTGCGTGTGGGTGCCGACGACGAGGGTGGCGCGGCCGTCGACGAAATAGCCCATGGCCTGCTTTTCGCTCGTCGCCTCGGCGTGCATGTCGACGATGACGGCGTCGGCGCCGGAGCCGAGCGCGCAGGCGGCGAGCTCGCGCTCGACCGCGGCGAAGGGGTCGTCCAGCGGGTCCATGAAGATGCGGCCCATGGCGTTGATGACGAGCGCGCGTTTGCCGTTCTTGGTGTCGATCAAGCGCCGCACCGCGGCCGGGCGTGCCCTTGGGATAGTTGACCGGACGGACGAGGCGCGGCGCGCGCTCGATGAACACCAGCGCCTCGCGCTGGTCCCAGGCATGGTTGCCGAGCGTGATGCAGTCGGCGCCGGCGTCGAGCAATTCGTTGTAGATCGTTTCGGTGATGCCGAAGCCGCCGGCGGCGTTCTCGCCGTTGACGACGACGAGGTCGAGCTTCCAGTCGGCAATCAGTTTTGGCAGCAGATCGGCAACGGCAAGGCGCCCGGAGCGGCCGACGACGTCGCCGATAAACAGAATTCGCATAGACTACTTTCTCAAATCGATGATCTCTTTTTCCGTTAGCACAAGATCGAGGCGCTCGTCGCGCGTCGTGGCGGGAACGACGGGAATTTCCTGCGCCGCGAAAGCGATGCCGATGGCGATGACCGGCTTTTTGGCGCGCAAGCGCCGGATCGTCATGTCGTAATAGCCGGCGCCGTAGCCGATGCGGTGACCGGCGCGGTCGAAGCAGGCGAGCGGCACGATGAGAATGTCGGGCGCGACTTCGGGCGCCGCGTCGGTCGGCTCGCGGATGCCCCACTGCCCGGCTTTGAGCGGCGCGCCGAAACTCCAGGCGCGCATGATCAGCGGCTTGCCGCGCCCGGCGATCGCCGGCAGCGCCAGTTGCGCGCCGGCGTCTGCGAGCTTGCGCATGAGCGGCATCGGATTGATCTCGGTCTTCATCGGAAAGAAGCCGGAGACGATAGCGCCCGGCCTCACCGCAACGGGAAACGGCCGCGCCGCAACAATCTCGGCCGCGGCCTTGCGCTCGGCGGCCGGCAGCGTGTCACGCTTGGCCAGCGCCGCGGCGCGAAGGGCGATTTTTGGATTTGCGGTTTCGGAAGTCGCAGAAGCTGCCACGTGCGTGTCCCGGATGCGGTGCAGCGCGATAGCGGTGCACCGCTGATCCGGGACCGCCACACGATTGGAACGGTCCCGGGTCTGCAGCGCTTCACTCACGTGCTGCGCTGCGCCCGGGACACGGAATTCAAGTGCGGAGCCGCGATGGCCGTCGGAGTGTGATCCCGGGAACCTACATAAGTAGGTGGGCGCCATATGACCGAAACCACGGTCCCGGCCAGGGACAGCTCCCGTTAGGATCGTAAGGCCCCGGGGAATTTTCTCCGTCGCACCTCACAGCCCCGCCCGGCCAATGTAGTACCGCACGGGCAAAGACGCCACTCGTGGCGGATGCTAGCGTCAACGGACCTGGGGGCGACGCTTTTTGCAATGTTATCCGACTACGACACCGGCCCTGCCACGGCCGAGGACATTCCCGGCATCCTGGCGCTGCAGGAGGCAAACCTTATCGACAACGGCGGCACTCTCTCGGTGCGGCTGCCGGCGGACTGGTACGCGGACGCGATGCGGGACATGCCGCTGATCGTCGCCCGCCGCGACGGCACGGTGATCGGCTACGTGGCGGCGACCTCGCTTGAAGCGCAGATGCACATCCCGATCGTGCAGGCCATGGTCGCCAAGTTTCCGCCGCCGCCCAACTGCTTCATCGAAGGGCCGGTCTGCGTCGCGGCCAACGAACGCGGCAAGGGGCTGGTCGCTGCGATGTTCGCCGAGGCGCGCAAGCGCCTGCCCGGCCGCGCCGCCGTCACCTTTATCCGCAGCGACAATGCGGCCTCACTGCGCGCGCACGACAAGATGGGCCTCGGCGTGCTCGGCGAGTTCGAGGCAAACGGCGTGCGCTACACCGCGCTGGTGCAACGGAGCTGATCAGCCAATCGCGACGCCGTTGCCGTTCGACACCGTGGCGTTGAGCCGCCTCGTGATGCCCTCGATGCGCTCGGCCGCGGAGTTGAAGGCATGCACCACGGCGCTGGAAGCCGCCTTGGCGCGGTCGGCGGCGACCTGCCGCGCGTCCTGCAACCCGGCGATGTCCTGCTCGAGCACGCCGATGCGACGCTGCGTTTCCGCCAGTTCGTCGGCGATCACCAGCGCCGCCATCACCGTCAGCCGGGTGTCGCCGATCTCGCCGAACTTGGCGCGCAGGTCGATGATGCGCTGATCGAGGTTGTGAGCGAGCGCCTGCAGGTGCTCCTCCTGCCCGTCCTCGCAAGCGAGGCGGAACTGGCGACCGGCGATATTGGCGACGACCTCAGGCATTGCATTTTCCCTGGCGCCTGATCTGGTCCGAAACCCGGTTCCCATCGCCGATCGGGGTCGAGGACATGCTTTTCGCGATCATGCGCGTTACCCTTGCCCGTTCAAAACGGACTGAATCGAGGCAATCGCGGTGTCGAGGCGTTGCGCGATCTCGCGGTTGGTCGCCTCGAGCTTGCGCGAGCGCGCGGTCTCGCCGTCGAGCGCGGCGGCAAGCCGCGTGCGGTCGAGCCCGAGCGACTGCAACTGGCTCGCCAGTTGCGCCTCGTGGCGATCGGCGTCCTGACGGCGCTCGGCCGCGGCATCGAGCGCGTCGAGCGCCAGCGCCAGACGTCTCACCGCGGCATCGATTTCGCTTTGCTCGCTCATTTGCCTTGGACCGGGACCTGACAGCCTTGACCGGAATGATGAAAAATCTTGCGGCGGCAAAGATTTAGGCGAGGAATCTTACGTGCTGCACGATTGTGCCGTCAACGCCCGGCGGCGGGCTTGCCCACTTGTTTCTTTGCGCCTGTGCATCACGGGTTCCGCGAGGCCCGCTTACATTGACTCAAGGGCCTGCCATGCTATCCACCGCGAAACAGGCTCCTTCCATGAATGCAACAGCATCGAGGCTCGCCGTGACGCCCGGAGAGCCGATTGCCGGCGTCGCGCACAAGGACATGGCCAACGCCATCCGCGCGCTGGCGATGGACGCGGTCGAGCAGGCGAAATCCGGCCACCCCGGCCTGCCGATGGGCGCGGCCGACGTCGCCACCGTGCTGTTCACGCAGTTCCTGAAATTCGATCCGGCCGATCCGGCCTGGCCCGACCGCGACCGCTTCGTGCTGTCCGCCGGACACGGCTCGATGCTGCTTTACGCGCTGCTCTATCTCACCGGCTACGAGGCGATGACGCTCGACCAGATCAAGCGCTTCCGCCAGCTCGGCTCGATCACGGCGGGCCATCCCGAATATGGCCACACGCCGGGCGTCGAGACCACCACCGGCCCGCTCGGCCAAGGGCTCGCCAACGCCGTCGGCATGGCGATCGCCGAGCGCCACCTTGCCGCGGAGTTCGGCAACGTCGTCGATCACAAGACCTACGTGCTGGCGAGCGACGGCGACCTGATGGAAGGCGTCAGCCAGGAAGCGATCGCGCTCGCCGGACATCTGAAGCTCAACAGGCTGATCGTGCTGTTCGACGACAACGGCATCTCGATCGACGGCGCGCTGTCGCTGTCCGACAGCGTCGATCAGGTCAAGCGCTTCGAGGCCGCCGGTTGGAATGCCTCGCGCATCGACGGCCACGATCCGGCGGCGATTGCGGCGGCGCTGACCAAGGCGCAAAGCTCCGACAAGCCGGTGATGATCGCCTGCAAGACGACCATCGGCTTCGGCGCGCCGACCAAGGCCGGCAAGGCCTCGTCGCACGGCTCGCCTTTGGGAGGCGACGAGATCAAGGGCGCGCGCGAGAAGCTCGGCTGGTCGCACGCGCCGTTTGAAATCCCATCCGACATTCTCGCCGCGTGGCGCGCCGCGGGGCAGCGCTCGAAAGCGGCGCATGCCGAGTGGAAGAAAAAGCTCGGCGCGCTCGACGCCCTGCTGCGCGGCGAATTCGAACGCCGCGTTGCCGGCGAACTGTCGCAAACGGCGCTCGGCCACGCCGTGCGCGAGGTCAAGGAGAAGCTCGCGGCGGAGCCGAAGGACATCGCGACGCGCTCGGCCTCCGAGTTCGCGCTGGAGTCGCTGGTGCCGGCGCTGCCGGAGATGGTCGGCGGCTCGGCCGACCTGACCGGCTCCAACAACACCAAGACCAAGGCGATGACGGTGATGAGCGCCGCCGATTACGGCGGCCGCTTCATCCACTACGGCATTCGCGAGCACGGCATGGCCGCGGCGATGAACGGCATGGCGCTGCACGGCGGCATCATCCCCTACTCCGGCACGTTCCTGGTGTTCTCCGATTACTGCCGGCCGGCGATCCGCCTCGCCGCGCTGATGGGCGTGCGGGTCATCCACGTGATGACGCACGACTCGATCGGCCTCGGCGAGGACGGGCCCACGCATCAGCCGGTCGAGCATCTCGCCGCGCTGCGCGCGATCCCCAATCTCATGGTGTTCCGCCCGTGCGACGCGGTCGAAACCGTCGAATGCTGGCAGCTCGCGCTCGACAACAAGAACCGGCCGAGCGTGCTGGCGCTGACGCGGCAGAACCTGCCGCAGCTCTCGCAGAATTTCCTCGGCACCAACCGCTGCGCCGCCGGCGCCTACGAGATTTCGCCGGCCACCGGCAAGGCGCAGGTTTCGCTGTTCGCGACTGGCTCAGAGGTTTCGCTCGCGGTCGAGGCGCAAAAGCTGCTCGCCGCCAAGGGCGTGCCCACGCGCGTCGTCTCGGTGCCCTGCTTCGAGCTCTTGCTGGAAGCGCCGGCCGACAAGCGCCGCGCCATCATCGGCGACGCCAAGGTCAAGGTCGCCGTCGAGGCCGCGGTGCGGCAGGGCTGGGACGCCATCATCGGCTCCGACGGCGCTTTCGTCGGCATGAGCACCTTCGGCGCCAGCGCGCCATACAAGGAGCTCTACAAGCACTTCGGCATTACCGCCGAAGCTGTCGCCCAGGCCGCCCTCGACAAGCTCGCCTAACCGCGCCCCTTGAGCCTTCGCCGCCCGTAGACCCGATTTCAGGCTTGGCGGGCGGCCTGCCCGCGTAACCATCGGAACAGGTTCGCCGCCCGCGCACTTGTGCCGGACGCGCCGGTCGTTAAAAAGGCGGCCACGGGAGCCCGTGTCAGCGGGCAAAATAACGCCTACATAGAGGCGAGTAAGCCGGGAGCGACATTAATGACTGTCCGAGTTGGCATTAACGGGTTCGGCCGCATCGGCCGTAACGTGCTGCGCGCCATCGCCGAGGCGGGCCGCCACGACATCGAAGTGGTCGGCATCAACGATCTCGGCCCGGTCGAAACCAACGCGCACCTGTTGCGCTACGACATCGGTGCACGGCCGCTTCCCCGGCGAGGTGACCGTCAAGGGCGACACCATCAGCGTCGGCAACGGCGCCATCAAGGTGACCGCCGAACGCGATCCCGCCAAGCTGCCGTGGAAGGACCTCGGCGTCGACATCGCGCTCGAATGCACCGGCCTGTTCACCGCCAAGGACAAGGCCTCGATGCACCTGACCGCCGGCGCCAAGCGCGTGCTGGTCTCCGCGCCCGCCGACGGCGCCGACCTCACCGTCGTCTACGGCGTCAACCACGACAAGCTGACCAAGGATCACAAGGTCGTCTCGAACGCCTCGTGCACCACCAACTGCCTCGCGCCGGTCGCCAAGGTGCTCAACGATGCCGTCGGCATCGACAAGGGCTTCATGACGACGATCCACTCCTATACCGGCGACCAGCCGACGCTCGACACCTATCACAAGGATCTCTACCGCGCGCGCGCGGCAGCGTTGAACATGATCCCGACCTCGACCGGCGCGGCGAAGGCCGTTGGCCTGGTGCTGCCCGAACTCAACGGCAAGCTCGACGGCGTCTCGATCCGCGTGCCGACGCCGAACGTCTCGGTGATCGATTTCAAGTTCGTCGCCAAGAAGGCGACCAGCAAGGACGAGATCAACGGCGCCATCAAGCGCGCCGCCGAGCAGCAGCTCAAGGGCATCCTCGGCTACACCAACGATCCCAACGTCTCCAGCGACTTCAACCACGACCCGCACTCGTCCATCTTCCACATGGATCAGACCAAGGTGATGGACGGCACGCTGGTGCGCGTGATGAGCTGGTACGACAACGAGTGGGGCTTCTCCAACCGCATGGCCGACACCGCCGTGGCGATGGGCAAGCTGATCTGACGCTGCGCCCGGCATGCCCGGCAGGTTGCGAGCCGTCGGCGCTCATTAAGGATGCGATTTTTGCACGGCAGGTCAGCAATGAGGTCCGCCGCAGGCTTGCCGCCGGACGTCACGCCGACTCCGAAGCCTAGCCGCAGACGACGTTCCGACGCTCGACCACGCCGACGTAAAGGGCCAGCGCGTCCTGGTGCGCGCCGACCTCAACGTGCCGTCGGAGAACGGCGTCGTCACCGACCCGACCCGCATCGAGCGCATGGCGCCGTCGATCACCGAGACTCGCCGACAAGGGCGCCAAAGTCATTCTGCTCTCGCATTTCGGCCGGCCGAAGGGCCGCGACGCCAAAGATTCGCTGAAACCCGTCGCCGCCGAGCTCGCGCATACGCTCAAGCGGCCGGTCAAGTTCGTCGACGACTGCGTCGGCGAGGTGGCCGAGCGCGCGGTCGCCGAGATGAAGCCCGGCGATTTCCTGTGCCTGGAGAACACGCGCTTCCATCCGGGCGAGGAGAAGAACGATCCGGCCTTCGTCGCCGCAGCTCGCGCAGGCTCGGCGACATCTACGTCAACGACGCCTTTTCGGTGTCGCACCGCGCGCACGCCTCGACCGAAGGGCATCGCGCACGTGCTGCCGGCCTACGCCGGGCGCACGCTTGCAGGCGGAGCTCGAAGCCTTCGAGAAGGTGCTCGACAAGCCGGCGCGCCCGCTCGCGGCCATCGTCGGCGGCGCCAAGATCTCGACCAAGCTCGACCTGCTCGGCAACCTGCTGCCACAGGTCGACGTGCTGATCATCGGCGGCGCCATGGCCAACACGTTTTTGCTTGGCGCTCAACAAAAGTGTTGGGAGATCCCTGGTCGAGCGCGACCTGATCGACACCGCGCAGAAGATCATGGACGAGGCCAAGCGCGCCAAGCGCGAGATCGTGCTGCCGGTCGACGCGGTGGTGGCGGAAAAATTCGAGGCGAACGCGCCCTCGCGCGTCGTCGACGTCGACCATGTCGGCGAGAAGGACATGATCCTCGACATCGGCCCGCGCAGCATCGAATACGTCGGTCTCGGTGCTGGCGCGGGTGAAGACGCTGGTCTGGAACGGCCCGTTCGGCGCCTTCGAGATCGGAACCGTTCGACACCGGCACCGTGGAGGTGGCCGAAGCGGCGGCGGAACTGACCGCAGCCGGCAAGCTTGTTTCGGTGGCGGGCGGCGGCGACACCGTGGCCGCGCTCAATGTCGCCGGCGTCACCGACCGGTTGACTTACGTTTCCACCGCCGGCGGCGCCTTCCTGGAATGGCTGGAAGGCAAGGCCTTGCCGGGGGTCGAGGTGTTGAGGGTAAAGTAATTGTGGCTGTCATTCCGGAAGCCGCGAAGGCGGCTGTCCGGAATCCAGTAATCCCGGTGGTAGAATTATGAACAGCAGGGGTTATGGATTCCGGGTTCGCGACCTGACGGTCGCGCCCCGGAATGACGAGACAGAAGGAGAGGGCAACGATGAATCTCGATGAACTGAACAAGGTGGCGCGAGGCCATGGTGGCGCCCGGCAAGGGCATTCTCGCCGCCGACGAATCCTCCGGCACCATCAAGAAGCGCTTCGACGCCATCGGCGTGGAGTCGACGGAAGACAATCGCCGCGACTATCGCGAGATGCTGTTCCGCTCGGCCGAAGGCATGAAGCACATCTCCGGCGTCATCCTCTACGACGAGACCATCTGGCAGAAGGCGAAGGACGGCACGCCGCTGGTCGAACTGATCAAGCGCGCGGGCGCGATCCCCGGCATCAAGGTCGACGAAGGCACCAAGCCGCTGCCGTTCTGCCCCGGCGAAGTGGTCACCGTCGGCCTCGACAAGCTCGCCGACCGGCTGCCGAAATATTACGAGCAGGGCGCGCGCTTCGCCAAATGGCGCGCGGTGATCGACATCGGCGCCGGCATCCCGAGCTACACCTGCATCAACGCCAATGCGCATGCGCTGGCGCGCTACGCCGCGCTCTGCCAGGCGGCGCAGATCGTGCCGATCGTCGAGCCGGAAGTGCTGATGGACGGCGACCACGACATCGACCGCTGCTATCAGGTGACCGAATGGGTGCTCAAGAACGATGTTCAGCGAGCTCTATCTACAGCCGCGTCGCGCTCGAGGGCATGGTGCTCAAGCCGAACATGGTCGATCCCCGGCAAGAAGAGCGCCAAGCGCGCCGTCGGTCGAGGAAGTCGCCGAGAAGACCGTGAAGCTGCTCAAGACCTGCGTGCCGGGCGCGGTGCCGGGCATCGCCTTCCTCTCCGGCGGGCAGAGCGACGAGGAGGCGACCGCCCATCTCGACGCCATGAACAAGATCGGCGATCTGCCGTGGCAGCTCACCTTCTCCTACGGCCGCGCGCTGCAGCACGCGCCGCAGACCACCTGGAGCGGCAAGACCGAGAACGTCGCCGCCGCCCAGCGCGCCTTCTCCCATCGCGCCCAGATGAACAGCCTCGCCGCGCTCGGCCAATGGAAGGCGGACCTGGAGAAGAAGGCGGCGTGATCACGCTTGCGTGTGCCGCGTGACGCGCGGCTGGATCTCGATAAAGACGCGTCATGGCCGGGCTTGTCCCGGCCATCCACGTCTTCCCGTCGTGTCCACAAGCGTGAATGACCGCATCAGCCGGGCACGACTTTTCAGAAGCAAAGGAATATCCCGTGATCGATCTCTATACCTGGACGACGCCGAACGGCCGCAAGGTCTCCATCGCGCTGGAAGAACTCGGCCTGCCCTACACCGTGCACCCGATCGACATTTCCAAGGACGAGCAGTTCGCGCCGGAGTTCCTCAAGATCGCGCCGAACAACCGCATCCCGGCGATCGTCGACCGCGATACCAACATCGCGCTGATGGAGTCGGGCGCGATCCTGATCTATCTCGCCGACAAGACCGGCAAGCTGCTGCCGAAGTCGGGCGAGCGCGCGCTACCGCGTGATCGAATGGCTGATGTGGCAGATGGGCGGCCCCGGGCCGATGCTCGGCCAGGTGCACCACTTCGTGAAATACAATCCCGGCAAGGCGCCCTATGCCGAGGAGCGCTTCCTGAAGGAGGCGCACCGGCTCTACAAGGTGCTCAACACCCGGCTCGAAGGCCGCGACTTCGTCGCCGGCGACTATTCCATCGCCGACATCGCGATCTGGCCGTGGATCTCGCGCTTCGAGTGGCAGACCATCGACATGAAGCAATATCCCAACGTGCGGCGCTGGTACGAGACGATCGCCGCGCGCCCGGCGGTGCAGAAGGGTTACGGGTGCCCAAGGACATGGGCGCCGATGCCCGATGTTCCGCGAAGTGGAGGCTGAAAGACCTTGCGCCGCGGGCAGACGGCGCAGACGTCACCTTTCCGCCCGATTGCGCTAGCATTCGGGGATCATGGCTTCGCGACGCAAAACAGGCCGATCCGCGCCCGGCCGCCCGCGTCTCTATCTGGTGACCCCGCCGATCGCGGATGCGCAAGCTTCGCCGCGCCGCTTGAGCGCGGCGCTGGCCGCCGGCGACGTCGCCGCGGTGCTGCTGCGCTTGGCCTACGCCGACGAGCGCAGCCTGATCAACCGCGTCAAAGCGCTCGCGCCCGTGGTGCAGGACACGGGCGCGGCGCTGCATCCTCGACGGCCATGCCGATCTGGTGGCGCGCGCCGGCGCCGACGGCGCGCATCTGACCGGCATCGACGCCTTCATCGACGCGGTCGGGCGCCTCAAGCCCGAGCGCATCGCCGGCGTGCGGCGGGCTTGCCATCCGCCACGACGCCATGCTCGCCGCCGAGGCGGGCGCCGACTACGTGATGTTCGGCGAGCCGGACGCCGCCGGCGACGCGGCCGGCTTTCGAGGCGATCGCGGAGCGCGTCGCCTGGTGGGCGGAAGTGTTCGAGAGTCCCATGCGTCGCCTACGCCGCGGCGATCGAGGAGATCGCGCCGCTGGTGGCCGCCGGCGCCGATTTCGTCGCGCTCGGCGACTTGGTCTGGCGCGACGTGCGTGATGCCGCCGCGCTGGTTGCCGCCGCCGCGCAGCGGCTGCGCTTTGCCGGAGACGCGCAGCATGAACGCGCGCGACGCAAACCGGCGTCATGCTGGCGGCGCTTGTCGGGCTCGCTCTGGCGGCGCCCGCCCCGGCGCAGGCGGAACGCAAAGCCGCCGCCGCCGCCGCCGCCCGCGCCGGCGCCGGTCGAACGGCCAACGCGCCCGATCTCGCCTACGGCGCCTTCCAGCGCGGCCACTATCTGACCGCGCTCGCCGAGGCGACCAAGCGCGCGCAGCAGAACGATCCCGCCGCGATGACGCTGATCGGCGAGATCTACGCCAATGGCTTCGGCGTCGGCCGCGACGACGATAAGGCGGCGCAATGGTACAAGCTCGCCGCCGCCAAAGGCGACCGCAACGCCATGTTCGCGCTCGCCATGTTCAACTTCGAAGGCCGCGCCGGACCGCGCAACCCGGGCGAAGCCGCCCGCCTGCTCGCCGCCGCCGCCAAGCTCGGTACATCCGGCCGCCGCTTACGATCTCGGCCTGCTCTATCTGCAGGGCAAGCAGTTCCCGCTGGATTATCATGCGCGCCGCCGAACTGTTCCAGCAGGCCGCCGACGCCGGCAATCCGGAAGCGCAATACGCGCTCGCCACCATGTACAAGGAAGGCCGCGGCGTGCCGAAGGACCAGCGCGAGGCGGCGCGTCTGCTGGACGAGGCCGCGGTCGCTGGCAATCTCGACGCCATGGTGGAATTTGCCATCGCGCAGTTCAACGGCACCGGCACCGCCAAGGACGAGACCGCCGCCGCCCGGCTGTTTCTCAAGGCCGCGCGGCGGGGCAGCGCCGATCGCGCAGGACCGGCTGGCGCGCATCCTGATGGCCGGACGCGGCATGCCCGCCGACGCCGGCCGAGGCGATCAAATGGCACATCATCGCCAAGGCGGCCGGCGACAGCGATCCCGAGCTCGACGACTTCGCCGCCAAGCAGCCGCAGGCGGTGCGCGACGCCGACCGGCCAAGCGGCTCGCAAGCTGGCTGCGCGACGGCACGCCGCAGCAGCAGCCCGCCCCTCGCCGGCCCGGCCTTGACGCCAAGTTAACTGCGGCCCGCCCCTGAAGGCGAGCGGTCGCTCGCAGTCGCGTCGCGCATGCGAGCGGGGTCGGTATCGCCCGGCGAAGATGTAGCGCCCGCACCCGCCGAGTTTACCTGGCCACCCGCTTGCGCGGAGGATGACGAGAAAGCGCACCATGCAGCACTCCGCCCTGCTCAATGTGATGATCGCCGCCGCGCGCAAGGCCGCGCGCGCGCTCAAGCGCGACTTCGGCGAAGTGGAGAAGCTGCAGGTCTCGCTCAAAGGCCCGGCCAATTTCGTCACCGCCGCCGACCGCCGCGCCGAGGAGACGCTGTTCCAGGAGCTCGCCAAAGCGCGGCCCGGCTACGGCTTCCTCGGCGAGGAAGGCGGCGACCGCGAGGGCGCCGACAAGACCAACCGCTGGATCGTCGATCCGCTCGACGGCACCACCAATTTCCTGCACGGCATCCCGCACTTTGCCATCTCCATCGCGCTCGAGCGCGAAGGCAACGGTGGTCGCCGGCCTGGTCTACAATCCGGCGACCGACGAGATGTTCATCGCCGAGCGCGGCAAGGGCGCCTTCCTCAACGACAGCGCATCCGCGTCGCCGCGCGCACGCGGCTGGCCGACGGCGGTGATCGCCTGCGGCTGCCGCATATCGGCCGCGGCGATTTGGCGCTGGAGCCGCAGGGAGATCGGCGCCGATGCAGGCGCAGGTTGCCGGCCTGCGCCGCTTCGGCGCCGCCGCGCTCGATCTCGCCTGGGTCGCCGCCGGCCGGCTCGACGCCTACTGGGAGCGCAACATCAAGCCCTGGGACATGGCGGCCGGCATCGTGCTGGTGCGCGAGGCCGGCGGCTATGTCTCCGATTGTGACGGCGGCGACGACATGTTCGCCAAGGGACATATCGTCGCCGGCAACGAAAGCATGCACAAGGAGGTGCTGCGGGTGCTGAAAACGGCGGCGAAGGCCTGATCCTTGACCGCAATTTGAACCTAATCCGGCGTTTTATACACCGGTCCCAGTTATATTTTTGCTTGTGGGCCGGCTGTGCCATATTCGGCTCAGCCGCAGCCCGAATTCTGAAAAACGCTGACGCAATCTCCATGGCCAACGAACTCGACCCGCTCAAACTGTCCTCGCCGCGCATCTTCCTGTCTGCGGATGCTGGTGTTCGTCATCCTGGTCGGGCTCGTCGCCTTCGTCCTGCACAAGCAGATTCAAGTCGCGTTCATGGCCAATCCGGGACTGAACGCGCTGATCCTCGGCGTGCTGCTGATCGGCATCATCCTGTCGCTGCGCCAGGTGATGCGGCTTTATCCGGAGATCGCCTGGGTCAACGGCTTCCGCCTCGCCGATCCGGGCTTGGCGGTCGAGCGCACGCCGGTGCTGCTGGCGCCGATGGCGACGATCCTCGGCAGCCGCGTCGGCCGCATGGCGATGTCGGCGCAACTGATGCGCGGCATTCTCGATTCGATCGCCACCCGCCTCGATGAGGCGCGCGACATCTCGCGCTACATGACCGGGCTGCTGGTCTTCCTCGGCCTGCTCGGCACCTTCTGGGGCCTGATCGAAACCGTCGGTTCGGTCGGCGGCGTCATCCAGGGTCTCAAGGCCGGCGGCGATGCCGGCTCGATGTTCGACTCGCTGCGCGAGGGCTTGGCCGCGCCGCTTTCCGGCATGGGCATATCGTTCTCGTCGTCGCTGTTCGGCCTCGCCGGCTCGCTGGTGCTCGGCTTCCTCGATCTGCAATCGAGCCAGGCGCAGAACCGCTTCTACACCGAACTCGAGGACTGGCTGTCGACCACCGTCTACGACCAGGCCGGCGAGCCGGTCGGCGCCGCGGGCGTCGCCGGCGAAGTGCGCAGCGCCATCGAGCAGCTCAAGAACGCGGTCAACGAAACCGGTGGCTCGAAGGCGGCGAGCGCCGCCATGTCGAACCTCGCCGAGGCGATCCAGGGCCTGGTGCACCACATGCGCACCGAGCAGCAACTGATCCGCGACTGGGTCGACGGCCAGGCCGAGCAGCAGCGCGAGATCAAGAAGCTGTTGGAAGCGGTGGCCCGCGAGCGGGTCAGCCGGTGAATTTTTTCTGTCATTGCCGGGCTTGACCCGGCAATCCATGAGGCGGCGCGGCACGAAGAAAGTTTCGCAAGGTTGTGCCGAGCGGCACCTCATCGTGGATGCGCGGGTCGAGCCCGCGCATGACGGCGGATAGGTTGGAGTGAAAGCAGATGGCGCTTGCACGATCGCGCCGCGGCGAAAGCGGCATGAATTACTGGCCGGGATTTGTCGACGCACTGTCGACATTGATCCTGAGCATCATCTTCATTCTCACCGTGTTCGTCGTGGTGCAGTTCTATCTGCAGCAGGAAGTCGCCGGCAAAGACACCGCGCTCAGCGGCTCAACGCCCAGGTCGCCGAGTTGACCGAGCTGCTGTCGATGGAGAAGTCCGGCAAGTCGAGTCTGCAGGACCAGCTCGCGCAATTGCAGGCCTCGCTCGCCACCGCCGAGAGCGACCGCGACAAGTACAAGGGCCTCGCCGACACCGCCAATGCCGCGGCCGGTTCGGCGCAAGGCAAGGTCTCCGACCTCACGAGCCAGGTCGAGGGGCAAAAGAAGATTTCCGCCAACGCACTCGCCCAGGTCGAGGTGCTGAACCAGCAGATCGCGGCGCTGCGCCGCCAGCTCGCCGCGATCCAGCAGGCGCTCGATATGTCCGAGGCCAAGGACAAGGAATCGCAGGCCCGCATCGCCGATCTCGGACAGCGGCTCAACCTCGCCCTGGCGCAAAAGGTGCAGGAGCTGACCAAGTACCGCTCCGACTTCTTCGGCAAGCTGCGCGAGATCCTCGGCAACCGGCCGGACGTGCGCATCGTCGGCGACCGCTTCGTGCTGCAGTCCGAAGTGTTCTTCGACACCAACAAGGCGGACTTGAAGCCTGAGGCGAGCGCCGAGCTCGACAAGGTGGCGTCGGCGCTGATCTCGAGCTTGAGACGCAGATCCCGGCAGACATCCCCTGGGTGCTGCGCGTCGACGGCCACACCGATGCGCGGCCGATTACCGGCGGTCAGTTCAAGTCGAACTGGGACTTGTCCGCCGCGCGCGCGGTCGCCGTGGTCAAGTACCTGATCAGCAAAGGCGTCGAGCCGAAGCGTCTGCTCGCCGCCGGCTTCGGCGAGTTCCAGCCGATCGATCCCGGCACCACCGACGACGCCTACAGCCGCAACCGCCGCATCGAGTTCAAGCTGACCGAGCGGTGAGTCTCCTTGTCATGCCCGGCCTTGTGCCGGGCATCCACGCCTCCTTTTAAGAGCGAGGCGTCGGTATAGAAATAAGTCGTGGATGGCCGGGACAAGCCCGGCCATGACGGGTCAAGGTAATGGCGGTCTACGTCGACGAAGCGATCTGGGCGTGGCAGGGGCGCAAATGGTGCCACCTGCTCGCCGACGATATCGACGAGCTGCACCGCTTCGCCGCGCAGCTCGGCCTGCACCGTCACTCCTACCAGGGGCCGCCGAAGACGGCGCGGCCGCATTACGATCTGACCTCGTTCGAGCGCCGCCGCGCCATCGGGCTCGGCGCCATCCCTTGCGACCGCAGCGTCGCCGTCATGCTGGTGCGCCGCCTGCGCCGGCAAGCCACGGGCGCGTGACCGTGGATGCCCCGCGACCGTTTTCGTGCTAGAATTATTTTATGAACAAGATCGTTGAATCCATTCTCGACCGCATTGCCGACTGGCCCGAAGAGGCCCAGGCCGAGGTGGTGCAAGCCGTGAACGACATCGAGGCGAGACACTTCGGCGTCTACCGCCTGTCTGACAATGAACGGGCGGCGGTGAAAGAGGGCCTCGCGCAGGCGGAGCGCGGCGAGTTCGTTCCGGATGAGGCCGTTGCGGCATATTTCGCCAAGCATCGGGCATGAAGGTTCACTATACGCCGCGCGCCTTCGCCGATTTGGACAATATCCGCAATTATATCAGTCAGTATAATCCTGAGGCCGCGCGGCGCGTCGTCGCACTGATCGAGAAGATCGCCTTGCGGCTCGGCGACTTTCCGGAATTCGGGACAGCAAACGGACGAAGAAAGTGTGCGCGTCATTTATGCGCTGCGTTATCCATATCGCATCTACTATCGGATAGCCTCTGGCGAGATAGCGATCCTTCACATTCGCCACACCGCGCGAAGACCGATCCAGAGCGGCATGCTGTGACAACAAACCCGTCAATCCGCCTGCGCCCCTACGCCGCCGCCGACGAGGACGCGGCGATCGAGTTGTGGCGGCGCACTTGGCAGCAGCATTATCCGCACATCGATTTCGGCAAGCGCGTCGGCTGGTGGCGCGAGCGCTGGCGCAAGGAGCTGGTGCCGGGCGCGCGCATCGTCGTTGCCGAAGCCGGCGGCGCGATCGCCGGCTTCGTCACCATCGATCCCAAGACCATGTATCTCGACCAGTTCGTGGTCGCGCCCGAGCACTGGGGCTCCGGCATCGCGCTGGCGCTGGTCGAAGAGGCCAAGCGCCTCTCGCCGCGCGGCATCGAACTGCTGGTCAACAAGGATAATGCCCGCGCCATCGCCTTTTACGAGAAGCAGGGCTTTGCCTATGCCGGCGAGGACAAGAACCCGGTGTCGGGCATCGCGGTGAACCGGATGGCCTGGCGGGCGTGATTAAAATGATCGTTCTCGGTGATCAAAGCGGGCGCACCACGAGGCGCTTCAATTTTTTCGCCGTCGTGGCAAGTCTCGCGTCCGCCGTGACGATCTCGCAGCGCTCGCGTTCCGCCAGCGCGAGATAGAAGCAATCGTAGACCGGATGGTCTAGGTCGATCGCCAGCGCCAGCGCGTGAACCCGCAGGTCCTGAGTTGGAACCAGGAACTCGAAGGGAAGGATCGCCGTCTCGATGGCGACGAGCGCGTCGGTCCCGGAAAAGTCGCCGCGCCGCATCGCCTTCCAGACGGCGCTGGCAACCTCTGCGGCGATCAGCGACGGCGCGATCAGACCGTTCTCGGCGCGAAGCGCGGCAGCACGCGCCGAGCCTTGCTGGTCGAGCACCCACAGTGCTGCGACGCTGGCATCGACGACGAGGCTCATCGGCTGTCGCGGTCGGCGCGGATATCGGCGGTGGAATCGCCGCTCACCTTGCCGATCTTGGCGCGGATGCGGTCGACAGCCGCCCAGGCGTCTTCCTTGTTGGGCATGACGAAGGCCGCTATCGCCTGGCGGGCGGTCTCGTTGACCGAGGCGCCTTTGGCCTTGGCTTTCTCTTTCAGGCGCCGCGCGATCGTCTTGTCCAGGTTACGCACCAGAATATCGACCATGGCGGACCATCTCTCGGCCTGTGATATCAAGTTGATATCATAACGGGGCGCCGTTCGCCCCGATTCGCCACTCAGTACACTCCATCTCTCGCCCGCGCCAGCGAGCTGCGCCATGGCGGCGTCGAAAGATTTCGAATCCACTTTCAGATAAGCAAGCTTCTCCTCGGCGATGACCACCGCCTCGGCGACGCCCGGCACCTGGCGCAGGCGCGCGGCGAGGCCCTCGGCATCGCCGGCCTTGCCGTCGCCGATCGGCACCAGCCGCGTGGTGAGGTAGCTCGGCTGCGCCATGGTCGCGGCGGCGATGAGCCAGACCAGCGCCAAGCGGCCGTCAGCGTAAACACGCCGGCGGTGCCGCCATGCTGGTTGGCCAAGCCGCCGACGATGCCGCCGGCGAAGATGCCGAGAAACTGCAAGCTCGAATAAATCCCGGCCGCCGTGCCCTTGGCGTCGGGCGGCGCGATCTTGGTGATCAGCGACGGCAGGCTCGCCTCCATCACGTTGAAGGCGGAAAAGAAGACGATCAGCGCGGCGAGCAGCACATAGAGATTGCCGGCGCCGAAATAGAGCATCACCTGGCTGACGAGCAGCGCGGCGACCGCGGCGACGAAGACGCCCTTCATGCGGCGATATTTCTCGGCGACGATGATCGCCGGGATCATGACGGCGATCGAGATCACCAGCACCGGCAGATAGACCATCCAGTCATTATGGCTGGCGATGTCGAGCGTGGCGCGCAGCAGGCCGGGCACCACGAGGAAACTCGCGGTCAACATCGCGTGCAGCGCGAAAATGCCGAAGTCGAGCCGCAGCAATTCGTTGTTGCGCAGCACCGCGCCGATCAGCGCCGGCACGGTCTCGGCGTCGCGGTGAAGCGCGAGCCGCGGCGGGTTCGGCACCACGAATTGGGTGATGGCGATGCCGGCGAGCGCCAGCGCCACCATCAGCCAGAAGATGCCGGCGACGCCGATGAAATGCGCGAGCACCGGCCCGGTCACCAGCGCCAACATGAAGGAGGCGCCGATGGTGATGCCGACCATGCGCCATCGCCTTGGTGCGGTTTTCTTCCGAGGTGAGATCGGCGACCAGCGCCAGGATCACCGAGCCGACGGCGCCCGAACCTTGCAGTGCGCGGCCGACGATGACGCCGCCGATCGAGGTGGACAGCGCCGCAACCGCGCTGCCGAGCGCAAACAACGAGGAGGCCGAGCACGATCATGGTCTTGCGGCCGAATCTTGTCGGACAGGAGACCAAACGGGATCTGCAACAGCCCTTGGTCAAGCCGTAGATGCCGAGCGCTTCGCCGATGAGATAGGGGCTGGCGCCGGTGAGCCCGCGGCATAGGCGGCAAACACCGGGTAGATCATGAACAGGCCGAGCAGCCTGACCGAGAAAACGGCCGCGAGAGAGGCGGCCGCGCGCAATTCGTGCTGTTGCATGTTCTCGTCTAACACGAGGACCCGGGACCGGGCGCCTTTTGCGCCCGATCAAGGCCCGACTTGCCGCCCCCGCCTGCCTCCTGTATAGACCCGGCCAAATTCACGCAAATTTCGGCGCGTCTCGAAAAGTCGCGCCCCTATGGGTCGATCATGAAGCAGGATATCCACCCCGATTACCACACCATCAAGGTGGTGATGACCGACGGCAGCGAGTTCACCACCCGCACCACCTGGGGCAAGGAGGGCGACGTCATGCATCTCGACATCGACCCGAAATCGCACCCGGCCTGGACTGGCGGCCAGCAGCAGCTGATCGACCGCGGCGGGCGGCTGTCGCGCTTCCAGAAGAAGTTCTCGGGCTTCCTCAAGGAAGACAAGAGAAGAATCGAGCGCGTTCAAGCGCCGACAAAAAAACCCCGGCCTGCCGGGGTTTTTTATTGTTCGAAGGTGAAGCCGGATCAGGCGCCGTCGGCGCCGAAGGCTGCTTTAAGAGGCCGAGCTGGCGCTCGACCGGATTGGCCGCGACCACCTGATCGATCGCGACGCGGTTATGGATCGTGGCGTCGAGCCGGCGCACCATGGCCTGCAGCTTGATCGAGCGGGCGATGAGGTCCTGCAAGGCGACCGGCAAGAGCGCGATATTGTGCTGGTCGTGGCTGTCGGTCGGGGCGATCTTGACCTTGCTCTTTTCCTTGCTGGCCTGGGCGAGCGACATCTCGCCTTCCTTGACCGCGCGATGCAGCAGCAGCCAGGAGGCAAGCTGCATCAGGCGAGTGGTCAGCCGCATGCTTTCGGTCGCGTAGGCAAGCGCGGCGGCGCGCTCCAGCTTTTTGGATTCGGCGCGGCCGGGGCCATCGAGATAGGTCGCGGTTTCTTCGACCAGCGCCATGCCGTCGCGGAAAAGGTTAGCGAATACCTGCGAATGAGCGAGCCGCGCACCGAACGATACCGGTTCGGCCTCGCTGAGCAACTTCTCTGACATACGCGTACGCCTTAACCCTTACTGCCCGGAGCTGTTACGCACTCCGTGGTCGCAAAGAGCATCGCGCGTTGGCCCGGCTTCGTCCAGACCGCGGGCCGACAAAATTTGCGACATAGTTGCCGCGCGAAATTAAGGCCA
Source organism: uncultured Alphaproteobacteria bacterium (assembly GCA_963822035.1). Taxonomy (GTDB): domain Bacteria; phylum Pseudomonadota; class Alphaproteobacteria; order Rhizobiales; family Xanthobacteraceae; genus Pseudolabrys. The sequence continues at coordinate 139,636 of CAWGGC010000002.1, forward strand.
CGGCCACCATGCGGCGGGCGGCAACTGCCCCGAATTGGCACAAAAAAAGGAGCCGCCGAATGCCGGCGGCTCGAAGGTGATAACAGGGAGGCGTCAAACAGAGTGGACAGGAGCCACTCAATGTCCACAGAAGATGGACGATCACAGTAATGATCGTGAAAGCTTAACAACGCGTTACCAAATCGGCGCGAATGCAGGATTTTTACGGGGGTCGCGTCCTTCGAGGCGCACCTTCGGCGCGCACCTCAGGATGACGGCGTTAACGCTTGAAGAACTGGTCGGCGGCGGCGCGTTTGACGCGCTTTTGCGCCATATCCGCTTCAAGGCGGGCGATCTCCTCGCGCAACAGCGCGACCCGCTCGCCGAGCTCCTCGACCGAGAGCAGGCTCAGGTCCTGGCCCACCTCGTGCACCAGTTTCTTCTTCGGCCTGTCGTCGTCGTCCATCGCCGGCATGACGCTAAATCTAATCGGCGCGGCGGCGGTTGTCACATCCGAGCCGCGCGCCTAAAAGGCTCGCGCTTTGTGCACATTCCGAGGAACCCTGATGGCCAGTCTCCCGACCAGCATGACCGTCATCGGCATCAAGGCGCCCGGCGGGCCCGAGATGCTGGTGCCGGAACAACGCCCGGTGCCCAAGCCCGGCGCCGGCGAGATCCTGGTCAAGGTCGCGGCCGCCGGCGTCAACCGGCCGGACGTGATGCAGCGGCAGGGCAATTATCCGCCACCACCTGGCGCGCCGGATGTTCCAGGGCTCGAAATCGCCGGCGAAATCGTGGCCCTCGGTCATGAAGTCAAGCGCTGGAAAATCGGCGACCGCGTTTGCGCGCTGGTGATCGGCGGCGGCTATGCCGAGTATTGCTTGGCGCACGAGAGCCATGCGCTGCCGCTCGCCGGGCTCTCCATGGTCGAAGCCGCGGCGCTGCCGGAAACCGTGTTCACGGTCTGGCACAACATGGTCGAGCGCGGCGGGCTCAAAGCCGGCGAGACCTTTCTCGTGCATGGCGGCACCTCCGGCATCGGCACCACCGCGATCCAGATTGCCAAGGCGCTCGGCGCCCGCGTCATCACCACCGCAGGCTCGGCGGAGAAGTGCGAAGCCTGCCGCAAGCTCGGCGCCGACCTCGCCGTCAACTACAAGACCGAGGATTTCGTCGCCGCGACCAAGAAGGCGACCGCCGACAAGGGCGCCGATGTCATCCTCGATATGGTCGGCGGCGACTACGTCGGGCGCAACTACGAGGCGGCCGCTGTCGAGGGCCGCATCGTGCAGATCGCGTTCCAGGGCGGCGCCAAGGCCGAGATCAATTTCATGCGGTTGATGCTGAAGCGCCTGCACCACACCGGCTCGACGCTGCGCTCGCGCTCGGTCGCCGACAAAGGCGCGATCGCCCGCGCGGTCGAGGCCAACGTGATGCCGATGATTGCGGCCGGCAAGGTGAAGCCAGTGATCTACAAGACCTTCCCGCTGAAGGAGGCGGCGGCCGCGCACGCCTTGATGGAGACCAGCGCGCACATCGGCAAGATCGTCCTAACCCTTTGACCGGGCGATGGAACTCCGCCTCTTCACGAGGCCACCGGGGCCGCGAAATCGGCACAATGCCCGGCCTAATTTGGGTAAGGTTGACGTGCGAACTCAACGCTGGCTGCGCCACAGGCCGGCACTCAAAATGCCGCCTTGACGCTATCTTGGCCCGGGGGATTTCGGTTTGACAGTGATCCGCTGCGCAACGGCGATTGTGCTCGCCCTTGGCGCCTTGCTTCTGGCAGGGCCGCCGGCGCATGCGGTCGAAGCCGTCAACGTGCGGGTCCGTGTGCCGGCGATCGATCTGACCGCCGCCACCGAAATCCAGAAGACCGACACCGACCGCATCCAGGTTTCGACCGCGCCGGGCCCTGACGGCATCGTCCGCCGCATCGAGGTGCGCGCGCGCGAGGGCGGCAACAACTGGGCGGTGTTTGCGCTCACCAACAATTCGGACGAGCAGGTCGATCGCCTGATCGTCGTGCCGCATTACCGCATGGTCGGCTCCGGGCTGTTCTGGCCGGACCTTGGCCTCTCCCGCATGGTCGCCATCACGCCGTCCTCCGGCGACCGCCCGGTGCGCCAGGAAGACACCGGCTCCGACATCTTCCGCGTCACGCTCGACCCCGGCACCGTCATCACTTTCGTTGCCGAGTTGCGCACCGACAAGCTGCCGCAGATCTATTTGTGGGAGCCGGACGCCTTCAAGGACAAGATCAACTCGTTCACGCTCTATTACGGCATCGTCATCGGCATCGCCGGCCTGCTGGCGCTGTTCCTGACCATTTTGTTCGTGGTCAAGGGCTCGGTGATGTTCCCCGCCGCCGCCGCGCTCGGCTGGGCGGTGCTCGTCTATATCGGCATCGACTTCGGCTTCTGGGGCAAGGTGTTCGACATGTCGGCCGGCGCCGAGCGCGTCTGGCGCGCCTGCGGCGAGGCCATCCTGGCGGCAACGCTGCTGGTGTTCCTGTTCGCGTATCTGAACCTGTCGCGTTGGCACGTGCGTTACATGCACATTACAGTGGCGTGGCTTGCCGCGCTTGCCGCGTTGATTGCGGTTGCGGTGTACGACCCTGCGGTTGCCTCCGGCATCGCGCGCATGTCGCTTGCCGGCGTCGCCGTGTTCGGGCTCGGCCTCGTCGTCTATCTCTCGACCCACGGCTACGACCGCGCCGTGCTGCTGATCCCAACCTGGGTCCTGCTGGTGGTGTGGACCGCGGCCGCCGGCCTTGCCGTCACCGGCATGGTGACCAACGACATCATCGGCCCGGCGCTGCTCGGCGGCCTGGTGCTGATCGTGATGCTGATCGGCTTCACCGTAATGCAGCACGCCTTCGCCGGTGGCGCCACGCACGGCATCGTCTCCGACGTCGAACGCCGCGCGCTGGCGCTGACCGGCGCCGGCGACATGATCTGGGACTGGGACGTCTCTGCCGACAAGATCTTCACCAGCCCCGAAACCGAACACGCGCTCGGCCTGCCGCGCGGCGCGCTCGAAGGCCCCGCCGCGCAATGGCTCGACGTGCTGCACCCGCTCGACCGCGACCGCTTCCGCGCCTCGCTCGACGGCGTGGTCGAGCAGCGCCGCGGCCGTCTCGTCCAGGATTTCCGCCTGCGCGCCGCCGATGGCCGCTTCGTCTGGTTTGCGCTGAAGGCACGGCCGGTGGTCGGTTCCGACGGCGAAGTGGTGCGGCTCGTCGGCACGCTGACCGACGTCACCGAGTTCAAGAACGCGGAGGAGCGGCTCTTGTTCGATGCGGTGCACGACAACCTCACCGGGCTGCCCAACCGCGAACTGTTCCTCGACCGCATGGAGGCGGCTTTCGCCTTCGCCCGCACCGACAATGCGATCCGCCCCTCGGTACTGGTGATCGACCTCGACCGCTTCAAGCAGGTCAACAACTCGGTCGGCATCGCCACCGGCGATTCGATCCTGCTCACCATCGCGCGGCGCTTGTCGCGCCTGCTTAAGCCGCACGACACGCTGGCGCGGCTCTCTGGCGATCAGTTCGCCGCCATCCTGCTGTCGGAGAAGGAGCCGGCGCGCATCGTCGCCTTCGTCGAGACCATGCGGCGGGCGCTGCGCGCGCCGATTGCGTTCAACGACCGCGAGATCTTCATCACCGCGTCGATCGGCCTGGCGCTGGCCGAAAGCCAACCGCACCGCACCGAGGAGGTGCTCAAGGACGCCGAGCTTGCGATGTACAATGCCAAGCGCATCGGCGGCGACCGCATCGAAATCTTCAAGCCGGCGATGCGCTCGCGCAAGACCGACCGCCTCACCATGGAATCGGAATTGCGCCGCGCCATCGAGCGCGAGGAGATCAAGATCCTGTACCAGCCGATCGTGCGGCTAGAGGACCGGCTGATCGCCGGCTTCGAGGCGCTGGCGCGCTGGGACCACCCGAAGCTCGGGCGGCTGTCGCCGTCGGAGTTCATCTCGATCGCCGAGGAGATCGGCCTCATCGTCGACCTCGGCCTGTTCGTACTGGAACGCACGGCGCGCCAGCTTGCGATCTGGCAGCACGCCAACCGCAACCGCGAGCCGGTGTTCGCTTCAGTTAATGTGTCGTCGCGGCAGTTGCTGCGCCAGGACCTGATCCAGGACCTGCGCTCGGTGCTCAACCGCTCGGTGGTCGCGCGCGGCACACTCAAGCTCGAGCTCACCGAATCGCTGGTGATGGAAAACCCGGAGCACGCCGCGCAAATGCTGACGCGCATGAAGGAGCTCGGCGCCGGCCTTGCGCTCGACGACTTCGGCACCGGACATTCCTCGCTCGCCTATCTGCAGCGCTTCCCCTTCGACACCATCAAGATCGACCAGTCCTTCGTGCGCACCACGGCGCGCGGCACGCGGCCAGTCATTTTGCGCTCGATCATCGCGCTGGCGCACGATCTCGGCATGGACGTGGTGGCGGAGGGCGCGGAGATCGATTCCGACGCGGTCGAGCTCTACCAGCTCGGTTGCGAATACGCGCAGGGCTTCGCCTTCGGCGAGCCGATGACGGCGGACGCGGCTTCCGAACTGTTGACCGGCGACAAGCGGCTGGAAGCGGTGCGGTAGAAAATCGGGAAAGCGCTTGACCCGTCATCCTGAGGTGCCCGGCGCAAGCCGGGCCTCGAAGGATGAACGGCCACGTATTTTCGAATAATGGCCGTCGCCCTTCGAGGCTCGGCAGCTTCGCTGCGTCGCACCTCAGGGTGGCGGCTCAGGCGTGGCCCGCTTCGTTCGACAGCATGCCGAGGTCGATGCCGATCTTGCGCAGCGCCTTCTCGTATTTGTGGTCGGTGTCGGTGCCGAAGATCAGCTCCGAGTCGGCGGCGCAATGCAGCCAGCCGTTTTGCTGAATTTCGTTTTCCAGTTGCCCCGGCGCCCAGCCGGCATAGCCGAGCGCGAGCACGGCGCTGACCGGGCCGTTGCCGTGGGCGATCGCCTTGAGGATGTCGAGCGTGGCGGTCAGGCAGATGCCTTCGTCGATCGGCAGCGTCGAGTTCTCGATGAAGAAGTCGGCCGAATGCAGCACGAAGCCGCGCCCGGTCTCGACCGGCCCGCCCTTGAGCACCTTCACCGCGCCGGCCTTGTTCGGCAACTGGATGCGCTCGGCCGCCGGAATGACTTCGAGCTGCACCAGGAGATCGGGGAAGGTGATGTTGGCCGCCGGGTGGTTGACGATGATGCCCATGGCGCCTTCGGTCGAATGGGCGCAGACATAGATGACGGCACGCGAAAAACGTTCGTCGCCCATCGCCGGCATGGCGATGAGCATTTGCCCGTCGAGATAACCGCGCGCGGGGGCGCCCTTGCCGGATTTACGAGGCAGTTTCATGGGAAAAAGGTTACCTGATCGCCTTGCCTTTGCAAACTTAACCGGCCGCCAAAAGTTCGTTCATCCGGAACCGCTTTCAACGTTATTAAAGCGCCCAATTGTGGCGAAATCCACGCGATGCCTATGTCATGTTCATGCCGTGCTCACAATGAATTCAGTGGCGCGCGACCGCCGTTGTCATTTAGATCGGACGCCATGAGGCAGTTGCGCGAATCAATCGTCACAATTCTGACCTTGGCGGCGTGCGCGCTGCCGGCGCACGCCGACGACGCCTCGCCTTGGGTTAACGATCTGGATTCGTCGCTGCGATTGATCGCCGGCGGCGCGAGCGACGGCGATGCCTTGCGCGCCGGCGTCGAGATCAAGCTCAAGCCGGGCTGGCACACCTACTGGCGCTATCCGGGCGACTCCGGCGTGCCGCCGCGCTTCTCCTTTCCCGGCTCGGACAATGTCGCCACAGTGAAGGTGCTTTATCCGGCGCCGCAGGCGATCGTCGACGAGACCGGCACCACGATCGGCTACACCGACAACGTGGTGTTCCCGCTGCGCGTTACGCCGCGGCAGAAGGGCAAGCCGGTGAAGCTGCATCTCAACGTCGACTACGCGGTGTGCGAGAAGTTGTGCCTGCCGGTCGAGGCAAAGGCCGAGCTCGCGCTGCCCGGCGGCAATGCCGACACCGAGGCGATAATCGCCGCCGCGGAAGCGCGCGTGCCGCATCAGGTGAGCGCCGCGGATATCGGCCTTGACCGCGCATCGCGTCAACGACGGGTTGAAGCCGCTGGTGGCCGTCGATATCGCCGCCGCCGCTGGCGAGAAGGTGCAGATGTTCGTCGAAGGCCCGACGGCCGAGTGGGCGCTGCCCATCCCGAAACCGGCGCAAGGCGCAGCCGTAGGCCACCAGTCTTTCGGCTTCGAGCTCGACGGCCTGCCGCCGGGCGTCGATCCGAAAGGGCCGTTTGAATTGACTTTCACCATCATTCGCGGCGACAAGCCGCCGGTCGAAGCCAAGACCAAACTCGACTAAAGACCCGGCTCGACTAATCCCGCCGAGACGCGCTATTTTGCGCGCCAACAAAATTCAACCCAACGCGAGAGGATGCCCATGCCCATCAAGGTCGGCGACAAATTGCCCAGTGCCACGTTCCGCGTGATGACGGCGGAAGGGCCCAAGCCCAAGACCACCGACGACATCTTCAAGGGCAAGAAGGTCGCGCTGTTCGCGGTGCCCGGCGCCTTCACACCGACCTGCAGCAACCTGCACATGCCGAGCTTCCTCAACAATCTCGATGCCTTCAAGAAGAAGGGCATCGACACGGTGGCGGTGACCGCGGTCAACGACGCCTTCGTCATGAAGAAATGGGCCGAGGCGACCGGCGGCGATGGCAAGATCGAATTTCTCGCCGACGGCAGCGCCGATTTCGCGAAGGGCGTCGATATGGTGCTTGACGCGACCGCCGGCGGCCTCGGCATCCGCTCGAAGCGCTATTCAATGCTGGTCGATGATGGCGTGGTGAAGAAGGTCAATATCGAGGAAGCGCCGGGCAAGTGCGAATTGACCAACGGTCAGACGCTGCTCGGGCAGATTTAACTCACTTCGTCTTCATCGCGCCGAGCGCGCCGGCGCGGGCGGCGACGATGCCGTCGCGGGCGAGCTGATCGGCGCGCTCGTTCATGGCGTGGCCGGCGTGACCCTTGACCCAGTGCCAGCGCACGTCGTGATCGGCGAGCGCCGCGTCGAGCCGCTGCCACAGATCGATGTTCTTGACCGGCTTCTTGTCGGCGGTGCGCCAGCCGTTCTTCTTCCAGCCCTTGATCCAGCTGGTGATGCCGTTCTTCACATACTCGCTGTCGGTGTGCAGATCGACGGCGCAGGGCCGCTTCAAGGTCTCGAGCGCCGAGATCGCCGCCATCAGCTCCATGCGGTTGTTGGTGGTGTGCGCCTCGCCGCCCATCAGTTCCTTTTCGTGATCGCCGAAGGTGAGGATCGCGCCCCAGCCGCCCGGCCCCGGATTTCCCGAGCAGGCGCCGTCGGTATAAACGGTGACGCGCTGCTCGCTCATGAATTGAAACCGTATTCGCCGATGCTCTTCACCGACTGGTGGAAGCGCAGCTTGCGGAAATATTCGAGCGGGTCCTTCGGCCTGACCAGCGCGCCCTCCGGCACTGCCAGCCAGTCGACCAGCCGGGTCAGCAGAAAGCGCAAGGCCGAGCCGCGCGACAGGATCGGCAGCGCGTCGCGCTCCTTTGCGCTCAACGGCCGCACCTGCGTGTAGGCTTTGAGCAGCGCGCGGCCCTTGGTGACGTTGAAGGAATTGTCGGGCTCGAAGCACCAGGCGTTGAGGCAGACCGAGACGTCGTAGGCGAGCGCATCGGTGCAGGCGAAATAGAAATCGATCAGGCCGGACAGCTTTTCGCCGAGGAAGAAGACGTTGTCGGGAAACAGATCGGCGTGGATGACGCCGACCGGCAGGTCGCGCGGCCAGCATTTTTCCAGCGCGTCGAGCTCCTGCGCGATCGCGGCGCACAGGCCTTCGCGCACGCTGTCGCCGCGCGCCTTGGCGTGCTGGTAAAGCGGCCGCCAGCTCGATAGGCCGAGCGCATTGGCGCGCATCATTTTGAAATCGGCGCCGGCCAGATGCAGCTTCGCCAAAGCCTCACCGACCGCGGCGCAATGGGTGGGGGTGGGGCGGCGGATCCACAAGCCGTCGAGGAAAGTAACCAGCGCGGCGGGGCGGCCGGCGATCTTGCCGAGCATGCCGCCCGCTTTGTTCTTCACCGGCTGCGGGCAGGTCAGCCCGCGCGCCGCGAGATGCTCCATCAGCGCAAGGAAGAACGGCAAATCTTCGGCGGCGACGCGCTTCTCGTACAGCGTGAGGATGAAATTGCCGGCGCCGGTGTGAACGAGGAAATTGGAATTCTCGACACCCTCGGCGATGCCCTTGTAGGAGAGCAGCTCGCCGACGTCGTAATCTTTGAGAAAGCGGCCGAGGTCCTCGGCCGCGACATCGGTGTAGACGGCCATCGGGCGTCTACTCCGCGGCCTGATTCTCCCGCAGCGGACGAGGCAGCGGGAAGAACACGCCCTCCTCCGCGGCGGAGATCGTTTCGACCTCAAGTGCGAAGCGCGTGGCAAAGGCGTCGAGGATTTCCTCGACCAGCACTTCCGGCGCCGAGGCGCCGGCGGTGACGCCGAGCGTGGCGATGCCTTCAAATTGCCGCCAGGGGATTTCAGCGGCGCCCTGGATCAGCATCGCGCGCGGGCAGCCGCAGCGCATGGCAACTTCCTTGAGCCGCTGCGAGTTCGACGAGTTCGGCGAGCCGACCACGATCATGGCGTCGACCACCGGCGCAACGCGCGTGACCGCTTCCTGCCGGTTGGTGGTGGCGTAGCAGATGTCTTCCTTGTGCGGGCCGACGATGCCGGGGAAGCGTGCTTTCAGCACCTCGACGATCTCGGCGGTGTCCTGCACCGAGAGCGTGGTCTGCGTCACGTAAGCGAGTTGGCCGGCATCGCGCGGCGTGAACTGCTGCGCCTCTTCGATACTCTGGATCAGCGTGATGCTGCCTTGCGGCAACTGGCCGAGCGTGCCGATCACCTCCGGGTGCCCGGCATGGCCGATGAGCACGATCTCGCGGCCGCGCCGGTAATGGATCTCGGCCTCGCGGTGCACCTTGGTGACCAGCGGACAGGTGGCGTCGAGGGTGAGCAGGTTGCGCCGCACCGCCTCTTGCGGCACCGAGCGCGGCACGCCGTGCGCCGAGAAGATGACGGGGGCGTTGCCGTCGGGAACCTCGGCGAGGTCCTCGACGAAAATCGCGCCTTTTTTCTTCAGGCTTTCGACCACGTATTTGTTGTGCACGATCTCGTGGCGCACATAGACCGGCGCGCCGTATATGGCGAGCGCGCGCTCGACCGATTCGATCGCCCGCACCACGCCGGCGCAAAAGCCGCGCGGCGAGCAGAGCAGCACCTTGAGGACCGGTTTTTGCGGAGTTCGGCCATAAAATTCCGGTGAAAATCGCGGTTTCTTGCCCCCGACATGGGGTGCGCCGGCCTCCCCTGTCAAGCGGCGATGCGGTTGCGGATGCGGCTTCAAGACCCTATATTCGCGGCACTTTCCGATCATCCCCGATGATCTTTTTGCTTCGCCGCTTTGTTCCTTTTGGGACGGCGAAGCCTAAGAGGAGATTTGCCATGGCGACACAAGCGCCGCTGATGCCCAAGGCGACCGCCGTTTGGCTGCTGGATAATACCGCGCTGACCTTCGAGCAGGTGGCCGAGTTCTGCAAGCTGCATCCGCTCGAGGTCAAGGCGATCGCCGACGGCGACGCCGCGCAGGGCATCAAGGGCCTCGACCCGGTCTCGACCGGCCAGCTCAGCCGCGAGGAAATCGCCACCGCCGAGGCTGACCCTAACCACAAGCTGCAAATCAGCGCCGCCAAGGTCACCGTTCCCGGCCCCGAGCGCGGCAAGAAGGGCCCGCGCTACACGCCGGTGTCGCGCCGCCAGGACCGGCCGAACGCCATCCTCTGGCTGGTGCGCAACCATCCGGAATTGAAAGACGCGGCGATCATGCGCCTCGTCGGCACCACCAAATCGACCATCGCCGCGATCCGCGACCGCACCCACTGGAACGCGGCGACGCTGACGCCGATGGACCCGGTGACGCTCGGCCTGTGCTACGCAGACCGATCTCGATTTCGAGGTGAACCGCGCCAACAAGGAAAAGCCGGCGCCGGTCGCCACCGGCGCGACGCTGCTGCCCGCCGCCGAGACCACGGCGAAGAAGGAAGCCGAAGTTGCGGCCGCTGCCGCGATCGAAGCCGAGAAGAAGCCGGGCGGCTCCGATCTCGACGTCGGCGCCGTGTTCGCCAAGCTCAAGCAGCTCGGCGGCAAGGCCGAAGAGGACAAGGAATAGGCGCCCAGCGCCGCGATTGCCGCAACGCAGCACGCGTTGGCCGCAACCGGTGGGCCGCTACCGGCCGCGATGAAAATTGTGCTTTGGCGAAGTTCCACCTATTGCCGAATCAGAATGTGATTCTTACCTTGTGCGCGCGAAGGGACGCATCCTTTGCCCCCATCGCCACATAGGCCTCGGTCCGGCTACCCCGCTGGGCCGAGGCCGCTCTGTTTTATGGGCGATGCGCCAGATGTTTTTCCAAGCTCGCGGACTGCTCTCACCGATCCGGTTGTCAAACAGCAGACGCGCGGCATCGCCCGTATTCTTTGCGGCGCCGGGTACGCCGTAGTCCCCTTCTCACCCCCGCAAAAAAAGCGAGGGGATGGAGCGCCGCCTGGCGCGACCATCATTCCTTCCGCCGTGCGGCGGATCGCGCGTCTTGCGATGACGCGCTCGCCACGCGGCGCTCCACATGCGGCGTTCTCCTTAAGGCTCCCGGGTCCGTACTTCCGGGCGCGGACAGGGCGCGTGGCCCACGATTCGGGCGGCTCTCGCCGCCCTTCGTCCGTGCCGCGTCCAGCCATCGAAGGCAGCCGGGCGTAGTGCCGGCGGACGGCAGGCCGGGGCCTCCCGGGGGCGGCTTTGCGAAGCCGCGCGCGGGCGCCGCGCAACCGAAGCCGGTTGCCCGGTTCGGTCCGGCGAGGGCATCTGGCTCGCGCATCTCCACGAGCCGCCTCTCGCCGCTGCTCCACCTCAGGATCGCCTCTAGAAGCGCCCCTCATGAGCAGGCGATAGGAATATAAGCATAGCGTTGGGCCGAGGTCAAGCGGCCACTCTCGGCGCTGTCATTGCCGGGGGAAAGGCGCGAAGCGCCGTCTTGGCGCAAATGACCCGGCAATCCATGAGGCTCATCCACAATTTTGGCCGTAAGGTTTATTACGCGGCGAGTCATCATGGATGCGCGGGTCAAGCCCGCGCATGACGGCGGAGAGTTTTTTGGACGCAACCTTGATCGTCAGCGAAAGTGAATATACGCGAGCTTGAAATCACCCGCGCTGCGCGGCGCTGGATCGATTTTTGCCACCGCCTAGTGAATTGGAGCTGCGGACGAACCAGTGCGCTATGCATGGCGAGGCGAAAAGGCAGGCACGGCAAATTATTCGGCCTATGTGCCGGAGCTGCCCGGCTGTGTCGCCACTGGCGCGCCAGCGTGAAGGATGTCGAATGCGAGATCTCGCGAAGCAGTCCGCTTCCATATCGACGGCCTCAAGGAAGACGGCCTGCCAGTGCCGCGGCCGACGAGTATTGCCGATTACGACGAGGCCTAGCAGCGGTCATTGCCGGGCTTGACCCGGCAATCCATGAGGCTCATTCACAATTTTGGCCGTAAGGGAGCAGACGTTCTGTGACTAACTGACTTCTACGGATCAGGAACCTGTAGAAGAATTTTGCTGAAGAAATAGCCGCTCCGGAAAATCTACCCAAAACTTTCTCAGTGACTTAGACAATTTCTCGAACTGCTCCTCTGAGACTTCTAGCCAATCGTAATCCAAATCACGATTGGCAGTCGCCCATATTCCACCGAACTCATCCAAAATATTCTTGAGATAATGCGGAAACTGCTTTGCTAGGCCGTCTAGCGAACGACCTTTGCCATGTTTGTACACGTTGACTATCAGACGAAATGCCTCCAAATCCGTAAACCATTCTGTAATTTCAATGTTCCATCCAAACTCTTTCAAGACCTTGAACACCGTGTTGATGTCCTGATGCCAGACAATACCTCGTAGATCCTCGCGTTTGTAATTATGCGCTAACTCGCGTTCAATGAAATCTCTTAAGTCTTTTTCCCATTGATGATAAACGCCAGCAAGCGCGCCTAGCACCAATTGTTTCTTTAAGTCGCTCAACAGTCCATAAAGCTCTTGGCCTCGATCATTGGCCATCTCAGCAATGATACTCATATCACAGTCATCACTGTTAACAGGCAGCGATTGAAGCCTATCGAACTCACTATCCGCGTGGGCTTCCGCCTGCGCTTCAATATCTCGAAACTGCGAGAAAACTTTTTGTCTTACTTGGTCGACATAAAAATCATGTCGTTGCAGTATTTGCCGTTTAGTGCCGCTCCACATGTAAAGTTGAGGTTCCACAATCCTATCCCCTACCCCCTTCTCCCCGATCGCCTTGCCGATCTCGTCGAGGGCTTCAAGGTTCTCGATGGCCGCCGGCATCTGCCACGGCTCGTGATCGGCAAAACGTATTGATCGCGCCGCGAAGAATTTTTTTCAGAGTGCGCGTTCGATATTTGATTCACCGCAATCCTAATTCGAAATAAGGCAGCGGCAAAATGAAACCGTGTCTTATACCCGCGCGCGCCTTGTTATCCGGCGCTGCGCGCTTAGCTACTTGAAGTAGCTTATGTCTATTTTAGCTTTGTTTTGAAAAAGGATCGATACTCATGACCAATACTCCGATCTCGGCCTCCGAACAGCCCAAGCAGCCGTCACCCCAGGTCAGCCCGGCACAGCCGCAGCAGAACCAGGGCGACGCCAAGCCCGGCACCGACAAGCCCGCCACTCAGCCGCAGCAGAAGTAAGCCACAACCTTACTGTTCGGCGACGAAAAGCCCGGCATCGCGCCGGGCTTTTTTATTTCGAGGATGCGATGGCGGCGAAATAGGCGCCGGGCGCGGCGGATTTGGGGTTAAGTTTTTCCAGCAGCGCCTCCAGCGCCGCCTTGCCTTCGGAACTCGCGGCGCCGCGCGATTCGAAATAGCCCGACGAATGCGCGATCGGGCTGGTGCGGCCGGCGCGGTAAATTTCCCAGCGCCACGGCGCCGGCAACTTGGCGCGGTTCTTCACCACCATGGAATAATCGTCCGGGTCGAACGCGTAACTCATGGCGCAGGCCGCGCGGACGGTGCCGCCGACAGCGTGGCCCGGTCGCGCGCATGCGCCGCCGCGAGATCGGCCGGATCGACGTCGACCATCTCGATCGACGAGGGGCGGCGCGCGTCCACCGGCAGGAAGATCAGCGTCGCGACGCGGCGATAGACCGGAACCATCAATTCCTCGATCAGTTCCTCGTCGGTCACCACTTCATACTGGCCGGGCGCCAGCGGCCGATCGACGCCCTTGAGCGAGAACGGGTGCGCGAACGTCATGGTCACGCGCCTGCTGCGCATCGACATTGTTGTTTCCTCTGGGCGCGGGTGGCGGCGGATGCAGCCGTTACGAAAGACGCTAGTTGCAGGGCGTGCCGCGCGCGGCTCACCAGACCATGACCGCCAACACGACTCCGCAGGTGATCAACACGCCCAGGCCGAAGAAAGAAAAGGTCATAGCCCTGTCCATCGAAGGACTATGCGCGCTTCCCGCGGCAATAGATACAGGAATAAGGGGGTGCGGTGCCCATTCGGTCTCTCTCCTCATGGTGAGGAGCGCCGGCCAATGTCGGGTTTACCCGACATTGGAATTTCGGATGCGTCTCGAACCATGAGGCCACCCATCCTTCGAGACGCCGCGCTTGCGCGCGGCTCCTCAGGATGAGGCGGAGCTAGCCGCCGACCCCCTTCTCCTTGATCGCATCGCCGATCTCCTCGAGCACCTTGGGGTCCTCGATGGTCGCCGGCATGGTCCACGGCTCGTGATCGGCGATTTTCTTGATGGTGCCGCGCAGGATCTTGCCGGAGCGCGTCTTCGGCAGCCGCGCCACCGTGATGACGAGCTTGAAGGCGGCGACCGGGCCGATGCGCTCGCGCACCAGCGCCACGATTTCCTTCTCGATCTCGGCGTGCTCGCGGTTGACGCCGGCTTTCAGCACGATGAAGCCGCAGGGCACCTCGCCCTTGAGCTCGTCCTTGATGCCGAGCACGGCGCATTCGGCGACGTCCTTGTGCGCGGCGAGCACCTCCTCCATGCCGCCGGTCGAGAGGCGGTGGCCGGCGACGTTGATGATGTCGTCGGTGCGGCCCATGACCCAGACGTAGCCGTCGTCGTCCTTGTAGCCGGCGTCGGCGGTCTTGTAGTAGCCGGGGAATTCGGAGAGGTAGCTCTCCCTGAAGCGCTCGTCGTTGTGCCACAGCGTCGGGAAGGCGCCGGGCGGCAGCGGCAGCTTGACCACGATCGAGCCGGTCTTGTTGGCGGCGAGCTTGTGGCAGGCTTCGTCGACGATATCGACCTCGTAGCCGGGCATCGGCACGCAGGCCGAGCCGTGCTTGACCGGCAGCGCGCCGAGGCCGACCGGATTGCCGGCGATGCACCAGCCGGTCTCGGTCTGCCACCAGTGGTCGATCACCGGCTTGTTCAGCACTTGCTCGGCCCATTCCACCGTCGGCGGATCGGCGCGCTCGCCGGCGAGGAACAGCGTGCGGAATTTCGTCAGGTCGTGCTGCTTCAAGAGTTTGGCGTCGGGGTCTTCCTTCTTGATGGCGCGGAAGGCGGTCGGCGCGGTGAACATCGCGGCGACGCCGTGCTGGGCGATGACGCGCCAGTAGGTGCCGGCGTCCGGCGTGCCGACCGGCTTGCCCTCGAACAGGATCGAGGTGCAGCCGTGAAACAGCGGCGCATAGACGATGTAGGAGTGGCCGACCACCCAGCCGATGTCGGAGGCCGCCCACCAGGTTTCGCCGGGATCGACGCCGTAGAGATATTGCATCGTCCATTTCGAGGCGACGGCATGGCCGCCATTGTCGCGCACCACGCCCTTGGGGATGCCGGTGGTGCCGGAGGTGTAGAGCACGTAGAGCGGATCAGTGGCGGCGACCGGGACGCAGTCCGAGGTCTTGGCGTATTCGACGGCGTGCTCCCAAACTTTCCGCCAGTCATGGTCGCGGCCTTCGACCAGCGTCGCCTTGCATTGCGGGCGCTGCAGGATCAGGCAGGTCTGCGGCTTGTGCCTGGCAATTTGGATCGCCTCGTCGAGCAGCGGCTTGTAGGCGATGACGCGGGCGCCCTCGATGCCGCAGGAGGCGGACAGGATCAGCTTCGGCTTGCAGTCGTCGATGCGGGTGGCGAGCTCCTTGGGCGCGAAGCCGCCGAACACCACCGAGTGCACGGCGCCGATGCGCGCGCAGGCCAGCATCGCGAACACCGCCTCCGGCACCATCGGCATGTAGAGGATGACGGTGTCGCCTTTTTTACGCCGAAGTCGCGCAGCATGGCGCCCAGGAGCTGCACCTCGGACAGCATGCGGCCGTAGGTGAAGGTCTTGACCGTGCTGGTGACGGGGGAATTGTAGATCAGCGCCACCTGGTCGTTGCGGCCGGAGGCGCAGTGGCGGTCGAGCGCGTTGTAGCAGGTGTTCATGACGCCGCCGGTGAACCAGCGGCCGTAGATGCCGGCGGACTTGTCGAACACTTTCTTCGGCTGCTCGTACCAGTCGATGTCGCGCGCCGCCTCGCCCCAGAAGCCTTCCGGATCGCGCTGCCAGCGCGCGTAGACGTCGTGATAGCGGCTTAAGCGGGCGTCCATTGCAATTCCTCCGAATTCTCCGCCGTCATCCTGAGGTGGCCGCGCGCAAGCGCGGCCCTCGAAGGATGAACGGCCCCTCGATTTCCCGTGCCTCGTCATCCTTCGAGGCTCGCCGCTGACGCGGCTCGCACCTCAGGATGACGGAATCGGCTGCTTTGGCGCGGATTGTGGAACGCTCCGCCCGCGCAAACAAGTCATGCGCAAACAAGGCTGGCGCGGCGCGGCCCACTCGGCTTTGATCCGGCGCAATTCTCTCCCCGTCATTGCGGGACGGCGCGTCAACGCCGGACCCGGAATCCAGACGGGCATTGTTACGTAATCTGGATTCCCGGGTTCGCGCCTTCGGCGCGCCCCGGAATGACGAGTGGACATGACCATCATCGCCGACCCCATGTTCTACGCGCTCGCGGTGCCCGCGGTGGTGGCGCTCGGGCTGTCGAAGGGCGGCTTTGCCGGCATGGGGCAGATGGCGACGCCGCTCTTGGCGCTGGCGATGCCGCCGCTGGAGGCCGCCGCCATCTTCCTGCCGATCATGATCGTGCAGGACGCCGCCGCCATCTGGGTCTACCGCAAGGAGTGGGACGGCCGCGTGCTCGCCATCATGATCCCCGGCGCGCTGGTCGGTATCGGGGTCGCCTGGGCGCTCGCCGCGCACATCTCGGACGCGGCGGTGCGCATCTCGGTTGCGGTCATCACCATTGCCTTCGTGCTCTACAGCTGGATCGGGCCGAACCGTGTCGAGCGCGAGATCGGCAGCGCCAAGGTGGGCGCCGGGCTGTTCTGGGGCGCGCTGTCGGGCTTCACCACCACGATCTGCCAGGCCGGCGGGCCGCCGTACCAGATCTACGTCTTGGCGCTGCGGCAATCCAAGATGGTGTTCATCGGCACCAGCGCCATCTTCTTCGCGGTGATGAACTGGCTGAAGGTCATCCCCTATGCGGCGCTGGGGCAGTTTTCGGCCAAGGGACTGGCGACGTCGGCGGTGCTGCTGCCGCTCGCCATCCTCACCAACCAGCTCGGCTTCTGGCTGGTGCGGGTGACGCCACAGAAGCTGTTCTACCAGATCACGCTCGGCTTCATGCTGGCCTGATTTCGCTGGCGCTGCTGCGCAGCGGCGTATTGAATTGCGGGCTGATCACCCGCCTTCCTCGGCTAACGCCCGCGCCGGGGAGAGGTAAAACCGCGATTGCTTGCCACCCTCACCGTTGGCTACCCTTCATCGTCAGGGGGAAACGACAATGGCGAAAACGCCGTACGACGAGGACCTCGACCGCAATCCGGCCAATTTCCAGCCGCTGACGCCGCTCGGCTTCCTCGAGCGCGCGGCCGCCGTGTTCCCGCAGCACACCGCGATCATCCATGGGCCGTTGCGGCGCAGCTACGCCGAGTTCTACGCGCGCGCGCGCAAGCTTGCGTCTGCCTTGGCGAAGCGCGGCATCAAGCGCGGCGACACCGTGGCGGTGATGCTCGCCAATACGCCGGCGATGCTCGAAGCCCACTACGGCGTGCCGATGTGCCAGGCCGTGCTCAACACGCTCAACACGCGGCTCGACGCGCCGATCATCGCTTTCTCGCTCGACCATGGCGAAGCCAAGGTCGTGATCGTCGACCGCGAATTCTCCAAGACGATGAAGGAGGCGCTTGCGCTCGCTAAGGTGAAGCCGCTGGTGATCGACTACGACGATCCGGAATATTCCGGCCAAGGTTCGCAATTTGGCGAGCGGCTGGGACAAATCGAATACGAGGAGTTCGTGCGCGAAGGCGACGCCGATTTCGTCTGGTCGATGCCGGACGACGAATGGGACGCCATCGCGCTCAATTACACGAGCGGCACCACCGGCGATCCCAAAGGCGTGGTCTATCACCACCGCGGCGCCCATCTGCTCGCGATCGGCAATGTGGTCACCTGCGCGATGGCCAAGCACCCCGTGTATCTGTGGACGCTGCCGATGTTCCACTGCAACGGCTGGTGCTTTCCGTGGTCGATCTCGGTGGTCGCCGGCACGCATGTCTGCCTGCGCGCGGTGCGGGCCGCCGCGATGTACGACGCGATCGCGGACCACAAGGTGACGCATCTGTGCGGCGCGCCGATCGTGATGGCGACGCTGCTCAACGCGCCGGCCGCGGAGAAGAAGCCGCTGCCGCACGTCGTGCAGTTCTTCACCGCCGCGGCGCCGCCGCCCGAAGCCGTGCTCGCGGCCATGAAAGAGGCGGGCTTCAACGTCACGCACTTTACGGGCTGACCGAATGCTACGGGCCGGCGGTGGTCAACGACTGGCACGGCGAATGGGACGCGCTGCCCGCCGCCGAGCAGGCGGCGAAGAAGGCGCGCCAGGGCGTGCGCTACGGCGCGCTCGAAGCGCTCGACGTGCGCGACGCCGACACGCTGGTGCCGGTCGCGCGCGACGGCGCGCGCTCGGCGAAGTGATGATGCGCGGCAACGTGGTGATGAAAGGCTACCTGAAAAACAAGGCTTCGACCGAGAAGGCCTTCATGGGCGGCTGGTTCCATACCGGCGACATCGGCGTCATGCACGCCGACGGCTACATCCAACTCAAGGACCGCTCCAAGGACATCATCATCTCCGGCGGTGAGAACATCTCCTCGATCGAAGTCGAGGATGCGCTCTACAAGCATCCGGCGGTGCTGGCGGTCGCCGTCGTCGCCAAGCCCGACGACAAATGGGGCGAGACGCCGTGCGCCTTCGTCGAATTAAAGCCAGGCGAGACGGCGACCACCGACGAGCTTTTGCAATGGTGCCGCAAGCATTTGGCCGGCTACAAATGCCCGCGTTACGTCGTCTTCGCCGACATCCCGAAGACAAGCACTGGGAAGATCCAGAAGTTCAAGCTGCGCGAGATGGCGAAGGCGGTTTAGAGCGCGGATTCATGGGGAGTGCGCTGTACGGAGTGACATTACGCACGCCGGCCACGATGCCCGCTTCTGATCCCGAAGCGGACTTTTGACACCTGACGCACATTGTCGGTCAGAGCGGTTAGCCTACTCGCTTTTCCCGATACGCGTTTCAATATTTTGGCACTGAGGGCATTCGAAAGAATGCAATTCGTAGCCGGGCTGCTCAGGTTCGATACCAAATAACAGCATCCCAGTTCCGCATTTGGAACATTGAGGCCGCTCAATCGCATCCGAATGCGGGGTGGCCGGCCGGTAAATTGTCACCGCAAAACTCCTTCTTTGGCGGGAGTTTTGGGGACTCTCAGTCACCGGACGAATGCCAAATGTGAACCGGCGATCATTTCCTTTAGCACCTTTTGTTCCCTGCGGCTAAGGCTCCGAATTTATTCGGGTTTCCGACGGCGGCGGCGAGACCCAAACCGGGGGTGCCAATTTAGATAAATGAGTAATTGACAGTTTATAAGCGTTAGACATACAATTTGCCTTGTTATCAAACTCAGTCACGGATTTTTCAATGGTCAGCGAGAACGAGAACCTCAGCCGGGGCGAGCGCTTGCAAATCATGCTGTCACCGAAAGAACTCGAGGCGGTCGATGATTTTCGGTTCAAACAGCGAATGCCCAGCCGGGCCGCCGCGGTGCGCGAGCTATTCAGAATCGGTCTCGCCAACACACGTGCCATGGGCCCCGTTGTAGGAAAGAAATCGTCTGAATTTGGCGTGCTTGAAGGCAATGGCAAACGAGACAAGAGCGTCGATGGCCGATAATGAAGTCAATGAGTAACGACAGTTAAGATCGCCGATGATGTTTTTTGCTCTTAAACTACGAGCCGCTCGCTAATTTACGGCAATGGCTGCACACTTTCTCAAATAATGTTGGAGGAAGGTCATGCCTACCATAGTCAATTACATAAAAGAGCCTGCGACATTCGATCCCGAAGCTCTTTCCGCGATGGGCGCCGCTTATGAGCGTGCGCTAAAGGCTTTCCCGACGCCGGCGCCCAAAAATGTACGGGAGGACATCGCCACCCGTATCATTGACGGTGCCCGCTCCGGGGAACGCGATCCAGACAAGCTCTGTCAGATTGCGCTATCGACACTTCGCTTAGAGGCGACTCGATGATCCGTTTCGAGCCGACGATGCCGCGGTCCATTTCATTTCAGAATCCGGACTGCCCCGAATGCGGGGCCGCGATGCGGCTCTTCGGGATTGAGGCTGACGAAGCTGGCCGCGAATTGCTCTCTTTCGACTGTCTTCGGTGCCAGCATATTGAAACCGCGATGCGGAAATCGAATGCACTGCACTTCTTGTCGTCGCATTGATGCCCGCTTTTTGCGTTTAGCGGACACCCCTAAACCCCCGCCTTCACCAGCGTCCGCCTGAGCGACTCAAGCCAGCCGGCAAAGGCGGCACGGAAAAACGTAACGCGCTCGTCGCGCTCGCCGGCATCGCAGTCGAAGGTCGCCCACCACTCGACGAAAGCGCGGTCGCCGTCGACCACCGGCGTGACGCGGATGGTGGCGCGGTAGTTCGCGACCGGCAGCGCGCCCTCCTCGGCAAAGGTATAAGTCTGGGCGCGCTCGGCGTCGGACTGCCCGAGCAGGCGCTGGCGGATGGTGCGCCCGTCATAGAGAACGCGGCGCACGGCGCCGACGGTGTCGCCGGACTTGCCGTTCTCGATTTCGCTTTCCCCAGCGCCGTCAACCCAGACCGGATAGGCGTTGAAGTCGCGCACGACACTCCACACCGTATCGGCCGACTGCACGAACACCGTGCTGTAATAGCTTTTCGCCATCGCTTGCACTCCGCGTGATCCACACGGCGCGCAAAATGGCGGCGGCGCGCGTTACGCGCCACCCGATTTCAGCAAAGTCGGATCGAGTTTTTAGCGGTCGGGGCCGCCGGGACGGCCGAGCGGGTCGAACATGCGCTCGCTGTTGTAGCGCTGATCGAAGGACTGCGACTGGCCGCCGAAATGGAACGTGGTGTTGCCATTGTGGATGGTCTGGCCGTTGCCGTTGTTGTTGCTGGAGAACTGCTCGTCGGGGTCGACGTAGCGCGCGCCGCCGTTGCCGCCCGCGCTGCTCTGATCCTGGAGGGTGAAAGCATGAGCGACCGGCGCGGCAAGCATGGCCAAAACGAAGGCGGCGGCAGCGGCTGGGAGAGCGCGCGAATGCGTCATGGCGGCAGGATCCTTTCCCCGAATGCGGCGATCAGGCCGGAACAATATGGCCGGATGGCGGCAAAGAGGCAAATCGGAAGGGCTGGCAAGCTTCTTGCTTAGATTGCGCGCGAGAGCGGAACGGTATCCACAGGCCGGAACCTTGTCACGTTCTCTTAACAATCGCCGGGGCAAGCTTGGCTCCGCGCAAAATAATGAACCGCTCCCTAGGGAGGGACGTTGCAAGGCCGATGGGCGAACCCGATGGAGACTGCCCCCGTGCCCACACTCTTGCCGCCCCCGCGTCGCGTCCAAGTCAAGGCGAAACCGTCGCTCGCCAGCATCGTGTTCAACGGTTTCCTGGTGGTGAGCGCGCTGCTGCTCGCTTTCGTCGTCCTGCAGCGCGAGGAAGAATATGGCCTCGGCCGGCCGCACCCCGCCGTCGTCAGACTGAACACCGATACGCTTGACATGGGGCTTGCCGGCCGCGCGCCGCTGTGAGCGGCTCATCGACCCTCGGATCGCGCGCGTGAACAAGCGCTCCCCGCTTCGGCTTGTCCTCGTGATGTCGGCGCGCACGATGCCAGCCGATCCAAAACGCAAAACCGCCGCCTCGCGGCCAGCGAGCCGGCGGTTCAACCTTCGATCCTGCCGATGCAGCGGCTAGTGCAAACTGACGTTATGCGACTGCCGCAGCTTCACGATTTCATCCTTGACCAGCAACTTCTTCCGCTTGAGTTCCACAATCTTCAGATCATCGACCGCGGGATGGGTCAGGCATTCGTTGATCTCTTCTTCGAGTGCCTGATGCCTCTTCTCCAATTCCGCAAGGTGCGATTGCATCGACATGGACGATGTCTCCTCAATGCGTTTTGCCCTTGGCGAGGTCAGTCTAGCGCAGACTCAGAGCAAGGGAACGGTACTCCTCTCCTCGCGGCGCAGCAATTCCGAAGCTAAAGCCTTTGTTCCAAGTACGGTTTTCAGCGACGCTTGAAGGGGCCTGTGGAAAACGCAATAATTATGGCGGTTGAGCCGGCCGTTCCGCGGCCGGTGGCAAGGCTCAACACCCCAGCGGTGGCAATGACGCAAGAGGAAGAACGCGAGCTGCGGGAGCAACTGGCGCGCCTGCTCCAGGAGCATCGCGACCTCGACGCCGCGATTCTGGCGCTTGCCGCCTCCCCCGGCGCCGACCTGATCCAGGTGCAGCGGCTGAAGAAGCGCAAGCTGGTGTTGCGCGACAAGATCCGCAGGATCGAGGATCAGCTGACGCCCGACATCATCGCGTAAAGCGGCGATGCGGCTCAATTTCGCGGCGGCGGGCCGTAAATTGCTTTGGCCCGGTCGGGGCTCAGTTCGTAGTGGCGGGGCGGCCGCGCCACCAGGGCGCGCAGCCCATAGGCGCCGAGCGCGGCGAGGCCGATGAAGCCCAAGAACACGAAGGGCAGCCGCGATTCGGAGACTTCAGGCGAGTTGGCGTCGCTCTGCGATACGATGACGACCTTCGGATTGATGAAGACCGACGGCACCAGCACGTAGGTGCGGGTTTCATCGATGTGCTTCATCCACTCGCCACTGTGCCGGTCGCGCCAGGATTTCGAGTGATAGAGCTCGGCGATCATGACCGGGAACTGGCCCGGATATTGACGCATCGCCGTGTGCTCGCCCGACGGCCACGGGAAGACATAACCGTAGAGCGCAACCATCGGCAGAAATATGAGAACGCCGCGGACGAGGTGCTTGAAGTAATTGATGACCGAGTCGAGCATCGTGCCAGCCCTGAAACGCCGGCGAAGCTAACCGACGCGGGTAAATCCCGCGTTTCATGACGACGCGCCGCCATGACGACGGCATTAGGCTTTCGGCAAGTATGAGGTCCGCGCTCGAGCGGCGTCAGATGCCGGATTCGCCCGGCCAGAAGCAGGTCTCGTGGCCGCGATAGACGAACAGCGTCGGCTGCTTGTCCGGCGCGCTCTCGCCCCAATGGATGATGTCGTCGGGGATGCGGCGCCACGCGGTGCCGTCGAGCCAGTACCATTCGTCGCGGCCGTCGGTCTTGTTGACGCGGAATTGCGTCTTGACCACGTCGGAATGGGCACAGCAGCTCTTGAAGGCGAAGCGCATCTGCGCCTTCTTGGTCAGCTCGGCGTTCTGGTACCAGTCCCGCACGGCCTGCGGGGCGTTGGCGTATTCCGCCTTCCACCGCGCCTCGGCCGGACCGAGCACGAGGCCGGCGCACAAGACGGCAAAGCACGCAAGGCGACTGCTGATTGACGGCATGCGGACCCCCTGGCCGGATCGGCTGCGTGACAGCAACGCTTGAGCGACAAATTGAGTACCGAAATGGTTAACGGGGGGTTAATTTCGCGGCGCCCGGCGGGCCCGCCCGTGGAAATCGCGTATCGCCGGCGGCGACCGCTCAGACATTTTCCGAGATCGTGAAGCGGATCTCCTGCGGCCTCGGGCGCGCGGGCTTGCCGCTCAGCTGCGGCAAGAGATCCTGCGTTGCGTAGGCGCCGGCAAGATCGACGAACCCGTATCCGGCGGCGTCCTTGTGCATCACATACTGGCTGAACGGCAAACCGTAGATCGGCAGCCGGTGCGCCTCGGCGAAATAGACGGCGTATGGAAAGACGAGCGTCGGCTCGTATTCGGCCGAGTGCTGCCAGATCGTGGGGCAGAAATCGTCGCCAGCCAGGAAGCCGTGCGGCCTGACTTTCGGCAGCATGTTGGCAAGATCGATCGTGATGCCGCGCAAGGTGTGGTCGCCGTCGACATAGGCGATATCGAGGCTTTCGTCGTCGATCTGGTCGGCGACTTCATTGGTCGTTCCGCGCAGCACTTTGACCTTGTGGCGCGCAAAGTCGGTCGCCTTCATGGCGGCGGCGAATCCCTCTTCCAGGGCCTCGGCGGCGATGTTGAGCGGCTTATTCCACGCCGGAAGCGGCCGCCACGGATCGAGGAAGTAGTAGCGTTTGATCGAGGGACAATGCGCAAGGATGTGAGCCGCAAATTCGCCGCGCCAAACGCCCAGTTCCAGCATCGTCTCGGGCTGCAAGACGTTGATGATCTTTTCCCACAGCACAAACCGGTTGGGCGCATTGCGCGCCGACAGCCTCAGAAGGGTCTCCAGACTTGCTGCGTCATTCATCGTTCTGCCCTGATCTTGCAGCCGCCGCCGCTGGCGCGCCGTCTGCCGGAAATTGAGGGCCGCGATGGTTAATGTGCGGTTAAGCCGGGCGGCTTGAATATGCCGACGCCCGAGTCTCGCGCCGCGCTATTTCTGCATCCGCTCGATCAGGGCGCGAACCGTGGCGAAGGCGGGAGATTGCGGGTCGATCAACTCGAAATGGGCGGCGTCGGGCAGCGTCACCTCCTCGACGCGGTCGCCGGCCGCGGCGGCGCGCGCCGCGTATGCCTTGCCAAACGCCGGCGGCACGATCGGATCGCGGGCGCCGGAGACGATCGCCTGCGGCACGCCGAGCGGCAGCAGCATGACGGGTGAGGTGTCGGTGAAAACGTCGAAGGGGCCACGCGCCGCCAAGCCGGCAACCGCCTCGACGACGCCCGGCCCGCCGCAAGCCTGCGGGCCGTTGCGGCGATAGGCGTCGAGATCGCCGATGCCGGCGAGGCTGACGACGCCTTCGATCGGCAACGGGTTGCTTGCGTAAAGCGGGCTGGACTTCGGCAAGCGCGGCCGCGCCGCCGTCCACAAGGCAAGATGTCCGCCGGAGGAATGGCCGACGGCGATGACGTGGCGAAGGTCGAGGCGGTCGGACTTCGGCAGCTTGCGCAGCCAATCGACGGCGGTGGCGACGTCCTGATAGCTGCCGGGATAGCCGCCGCCGTCTTCGCCCAGACGGCGATACTCGATGTTCCAGACGGCGAAGCCGTGTTGGCGCAGATCCTCGGCGGCGTAGGCGGTCAAGTCGACGCCGGGCAGATTGGCACGCCAGCAGCCGCCGTGAATGAGCACGACGACGCGACGCGGGCCCGCTCCCGGCGGCAGCCACAAATCGGCGAACTCGCTCGGCGCCGCGCCGTATTGGATGCGCTCGCTGGCGGCAGGGCGCGGCCGCGCCAACAGATCGGTGAATTCGAGATCGCGCGCTCGTGCGTCGGCGATCGCGCCGAGGAGAACGACCGCAAGGATGGTGAAAGAGGCCAGGGCCTTCATGACGTCTCGCGCTTAAGCCCATCAAAGGTCGCTCATAGGACCGGCACGGCGCAAGCGGGAGCTTGCGGGCCATCACCACCAACCACAGACGAAAAACCCCGGCGTTTGACCGGGGCCCGTTATTCGGTCGGTATCGCCATCGATCAGGCGGCGCGCGCGGCCTTCTTGCGCCAACGAAACAGTCCCATCACGCCAAGACCTGTGGCGAAGAGTGGAAGGGCCGCCGGAAGCGGCGTCGTCGCGCTGGCTTGCGTGGCGACGGAGAGATTGCTGAGGAGCGACGAGCAGTCTTCGTTGCAATCCGAGAAGAACGTGATTTTCGTTATGTCAGTCGCCGAGGTGACGCCGAAAAACCCCGACGTTTCCGTGACCGTCTTTTGCCCAAGCAGCGTACTGCCCGCATAGACTTCCTCGGTGATCGGCGCGCTATGGGTTGGGCCGCCCGGCTCGGCGATCTGATTGATAATATTGGTGCCGACCGCGGTGACGCCGGATCCGAAGGACAGAACCAGCGTGTCGCCGAACGTGGCGTTCCCAACAAGGCCGTTATAGACAACCATGGCCTCTGACGAAAAAAGCGGGTGCACGGAGGTGAACGTCACTCCCGACACCGCCAAGCTCGAGTAGTAGCCGTTGGTCAGCCCGCCAAAACCTATGGCCGTCGCTGTCGGCGCGGCGCTATTGAACGAGGTTTCGTCGGTGTAGAACGTCGCCGCATGCGACGCCGCGGGGTTGATCGTCAACACGCCGATCACGGCGAGCGCAGCCCCCAGCGCTCCAAGCACTCTGATTTTCATTGTCGCCCGCACGATTTCACGCCACCACGACCGGAAGGCTACCAAGACGGATTGATACGTCAAGCCGGGGGACGCGTCTTGTCGTGCTTGCGTGCATACATGGCCGCGTCGGCGGCGGCGATGGCCTGCGCCGGGCTCATGCCGGCGCCGAGCGGCGCGGCGCCGACGCTGGCGCCGACGCCGGCGGCGGCGACCATCGCCTCGAGAGAGAGCGCCTTGGCTTGCGCCTGCGCCTCGCTCAGATTCCACAGCAGCACGGCGAACTCGTCGCCGCCGAGGCGGCCGACGACGTCGGAGGCGCGCACATGGCCGGCGAGCTCCCGGGCCACCCGTTTGAGCAAGGTATCCCCGGCGGCGTGGCCGTTGCGATCGTTGACCGCCTTGAAACCGTCGAGATCGAGATAAAGCAGCGCCGCGCTCGAGCCGTAGCGGGCGAGATAGGCGAGCGAGCGCCTGAGCTCGCGCTCGAAGCCGCGGCGGTTGAGGATGTCGGTGAGCGGGTCGATATCGGCGCGCGCCTCAAGCTGCGCGATTCTGCGCTCGGCGCGGGCAAGCTCGCGCTTGAGCCGTGCGTTTTGCGCCCTCAGCCCGGCCGACGCCGACGGTTTCGGCTTCCGCGTCTTGCGCTTCTTCTTGGCCACGCAAATCCCTCCGCAAAGCCTTGGGAGAATACCGCTTTCGCCTTGCCAGCGGGCAGCCCCAACCTATAATCCAGCGCTTCCTTTCGCCGGAGCGTTATTGCGCGAAGGGTCGGGGGAAGCGAAATGGCCGCAAAACCTGTCGCGATCATCATGGGCAGCCAGTCGGACTGGCCGACCATGAAGCACGCCGCCGACACGCTGAAAGCCCTGAAAATCGGCCATCAGGCGCTGATCGTCTCGGCGCACCGCACGCCGAAACGCCTTTATGATTTTGCCGCCAACGCACGCAAGAACGGCTTCAAGGTGGTGATCGCAGGCGCCGGCGGCGCCGCGCACCTGCCCGGCATGACTGCCTCGATGACGCCGCTGCCGGTGTTCGGCGTGCCGATGAACACCCACGCGCTGGAGGGCAAGGACTCGCTGCTGTCGATCATGCAGATGCCGCCCGGCGTGCCGGTCGGCACCTTGGCGATCGGCCGGGCCGGCGCGATCAACGCGGCGCTGCTCGCCGCCGCCGTGCTGGCGCTGTCCGATGCCAAGATCGCCAAGCGGCTCGACGCCTGGCGCGCGCGGCAGACCAAGTCCGTGGCGAAGAAGCCGAAGGATTGAACGTGCTGGCCTCTCCTCCGTTCGTTCCCGCGCAAGCGGGAACCCAGAGCAGCATTTCCAAAAAGTTCTGGGTCCCCGCTTTCGCGGGGACGAACGGGTGTGGTGACGAATGCTGAAACCCGGCGCGACCATCGGTATTCTCGGCGGCGGTCAGCTTGGGCGCATGCTGGCGCTCGCCGCGGCGCCGCTCGGCCTGCGCTGCCATGTCTATGCGCCGGAAAAAGATTCCTGCGCCTTCCAGGTGACGCCGCTGTCGACCTGTGCCGCTTACGAAGACGAACGGGCGCTGGCGCGCTTTGCCGCCGCGGTCGACGTCATCACCTACGAATTCGAGAACGTGCCGGCGCGGACCGCGGCGCTGCTCGCCAAGCGCAAGCCGGTGCTGCCGGACCCCAAGGTGCTGGAAATCACGCAGGACCGGCTGATCGAGAAGAACTTCATCAGCGAGCTCGGCATTGCCACCGCACCTTACGGCTCCGTGCACAGCGCCACGCAACTTGCCGAGGCCGCCGACAAGGTCGGGCTGCCGGCGGTGTTGAAGACGCGGCGGCTCGGCTATGACGGCAAGGGCCAGGCCAAGATCGCAAAGGGCGGCGACGCGGGCGCGGCGTGGCGGTCGTTGCGCAACGTGCCCTGCATTCTCGAAGGCTTCGTCGCTTTCGAACGCGAGGTGTCGGTGGTGGCGGCGCGTTCGGCCGACGGCCGCGTCGAATGCTTCGACGTCACCGAGAACGAGCACCGCGACGGCATTCTGAAGATATCGCGGGTGCCGGCGAAAGTGCCGGAGCCGGTTGCCGAGGAAGCGCGGCGCACCGCAACGCGCATCGCCAAAGCCTTCGGCTATGTCGGCGTGCTGGGGGTCGAGATGTTCGTGGTCAAGCGCGGCCGCGCGCGCCACGTGATGGTCAACGAGATCGCGCCGCGCGTGCACAATTCCGGGCACTGGACCATCGACGGCGCGACCGCCTCGCAGTTCGAGCAGCACATCCGCGCGGTGGCAGGCCTGCCGCTGGCCAAGCCGTTGCGGTTCGGCCGCGCCGAGATGACCAACCTGATCGGCGCGGAAGTGAACGAGGCGCCCGACTGGCTGACCGTGCCCGGCGCCTCGGTGCATCTCTACGGCAAGGGCGAGCCGCGGCCGGGCCGCAAGATGGCGCATGTGACGCGGGTCTGGCCGGCGCGCTAACCGCGGACAAGCGCGCCACGCCGCAGTGCGGCGAATTCACCTCGCCATTGTTGACAGTACGGGCCGAGGGGCACAAACTTACCGTGTTCGCCGCAGGTTTATAGATTTTTGGACCGGCCTTCGCGCCGACAACCAAAAAAGTGGGAGGCCTCGGCGGCAAGAAACGATTTTGAACTGATGACGCGGGGCGCTGACTTGGGGCGGCGCGGCTGTCCCGAGTTTAATCCACTCTGGGAGGACAGCATGAAACGTCTCTGCATGATCGCGCTCGGCATTGCGTCGGGCGCGGTGCTGATGGCCGCTCCGGCCTTCGCCGAGGACACCATCACCATCGGCATGACCCTGTCGAAGACCGGCTCGCTCAACGTCAACTCGACAGCCGAATACAAGGGCTCCGAACTGTGGCGCGACCAGGTCAACGCTGCCGGCGGCATCAAGGTCGGCGACAAGCACTACAAGATCAAGTTCGTCGATTACGACGACCAGTCGCAGGGCTCGCGCGTGCAGCAACTCTACACGCGGCTCATCGTCAACGATCACGCGCAATTCTTGTTTAGCCCGTATTCCTCGGGGCTGGCCGCGACGGCCGCGGTGATCACCGAGCAGTACAGCAAGATTATGCTCGATGGCGGCGGCGCCGAAGAAAAGATGTTCCAGCTCGGCAACAAGTACCTATTCCAGTGCATCACCTCCGCGGGTCATTACCTGACGGGCGCCATCGATACGCTGAAGGAGAAGGCCAAGACCGCCAACATCGCCTTCGTCTATTCCGATGACCCCTTCTCCAAGGCGGTGGTGACGGCGGCGCGCACGCAGGCGGCCGCGGCCGGGTTCAAGGAGGTACTGGTCGAGTCCTATCCGGCCTCGACCACGGACTTCAGCCCAATCATCAACAAGATCGTCTCGTCCAAAGCCGACGTGTTCATGGGCGGCGGCCACTATCCGGACGGCGCGACGCTGGCACGCCAGCTCTACGACCAGAAGGTGCACCTCAAACAGACCGCGATCCTGGTCGCGCCCGACAGCCCGAAGTTCAAGAGTCTCGGCGACGCGGCTGTCGACGTGGCCGTGCCCTCGCAGTGGGAGCCGGCCGTCACCTACAAGCCGGACTTCGGCCCGACACCGGCCGAGTTCGCCAAGGCCTATGAGGCTGCGTTCAAGACCGGCGTCGATTATCACGCCGCCTCCG
The DNA here is from genome assembly GCA_963822035.1 of uncultured Alphaproteobacteria bacterium. Lineage (GTDB taxonomy): Bacteria > Pseudomonadota > Alphaproteobacteria > Rhizobiales > Xanthobacteraceae > Pseudolabrys. The sequence continues at coordinate 169,033 of CAWGGC010000002.1, forward strand.
GCTACGTCGAAGGCCTGTTGCTGCAGCATGCGATCGAAAAAGCCGGCTCGATCGACCAGGACAAGGTCGCGGACCAGCTGAACAAGATGGACGTCACGACCTTCTTCGGCAAATACAAGGTCGCGACCGACGCCAAGAACCATGGCCTGCAGCTTGCGCACGACATGGTTCTGGCGCAGTGGCAGAAGAAGAATGGAGAGTTGAAACTCGAAATGGTCTGGCCCGACGCCGCCAAGACCTCCGACTTCATCTTCGCCTCCAAGTAAGTGACCCACGCACGCGGGGCCGGCGCGACAGCCGGCCCCCGACGTAAGCCACGACAATGATTGGCCTGCTTGCTTCCCTCGTGGACGGCTTGCTCGTCGGCTCGGTCTATGGCCTGGCCGCGATGGGCATTTCGCTCATTTGGGGCGTGATGGACGTGATCAATCTGACCCACGGCGCCATGATCGTAGGCGGCATGTTCGCGCTCTATCTGCTGGTCGATGGGCTCGGCGTGCCGGTCTATTTGACGCTGCCGCCGATCCTCATAGGCGGGCTGATGGTCGGTATCGCGCTGTACTGGATCGCGGTCCACCGCATGATCGGCCGGCCGCCGCTGATGAGCCTGCTCTCGACCTTCTCGGTCAATCTCGTGCTGATCGGCCTCGGCACGGCGCAATGGGGCACGGTACTGTTCAACGTGCCGGTGTCGCTGCCCGGCGCCAGCATTGGGCGCTACACATTTCCCGGCACGCATATCGCAGCCGCGCTGCTCACTGCGGCGATCGCCGGCCTGCTTTATCTTTTTCTGTTCCATACGCGCCTCGGCAAGGCGGTGCGCGCCGTGTCCGGCAATCGCGAAGCGGCGGAGCTCGTCGGCATTCCGACGACGCAAGTGCTCGCCTTCGCCTTCGGGCTTGGCGTCGCGCTCGCCTGCGTCTCCGGCATGCTGATCGGTACGCTGTTTCCTTTCACCGTGCTGTCCGGCGACGCCTACCAGCTCAAGAGCTTCGTGGTCACCGTGCTCGGCGGCCTCGGCAATCCGGCGGGCGCGCTGATCGGCGGCATCGCGCTCGGACTGTTCGAGGGCCTGACGACGCCGTTCATGCCGGTGAGCTGGACGCTGGTGTTCGAGTTCGTGGTGTTCGTCGTGGCGCTGATCGCGTTCCCGGGAGGGCTGCTGAGCTTGCGCTTGCCGCGGCGTGCCGGATGAAGGCGGTCGAAACCAAACAACCCCGGCTTGCCGCAGGCGCCGTCCTGCGGCGGCCGTTTTTCTGGATCGTCGCCGCGATCATCGCCGCCTTCGCCATCGTGCCGAGCATCGGCGCAAACGTCGAGCTGCGCGAGGACCTGCTGCTCGCCGCCGTTTACATGACGCTCGCCAGCAACATCAATCTGATCCTCGGTTATGCCGGCTACGTCAATTTCGGCAGCATCGTGTTTTTCGGGCTCGGCGGCTATTTCACCGTCTATTTCATGAGCGCGCTGGGCTGGAACCTGGTGGCAGCATCGTTGATCGGCGGGCTCGCGGTGAGCGCGTTCGCCTTCGCTTTCGGGCTCGGCATCCTGCGGCTGCGTGGCGCCTATTTCGCGCTCGCCACCATCGGCGTGAACGAGGCGGTGCAGGCCTTCGTCACCAATTTCAGCCCTTGGGGCGGCGGCACCGGAATTCTATCTCTCGACCGAACTGTTCCAGCCGCTCGGCGGCCCGGCCAAGGCGCTGTGGACGATCTATTACGCGCTGGTCGCCGTGATGGGCCTGTCGCTTTATCTCAGCTACTTCATCAAGATCTCGAAATTCGGTCTCGGTCTGCTGGCGATCGGCGAGAACGAGGATGCGGCCGCCGTGCTCGGCGTGCCGACGCCGCGCTACAAGGCGATGGTCTATTGCGTCTCGGCCTTTCTGCCAGCCGTCGCCGGCGGGCTCTATTTCTTCAAGGGCGCCTTCATCCAGCCGACCGACGCTTTCGACCTCAATTTCTCGACCGAAGCCATCGTCACCGCGATGCTCGGCGGCCAGGGCACCGTCCTCGGCCCGGCGCTCGGCGCCTATGTCTATGAGGAGCTGCGCGGCTGGCTTCTGACATCCGACACCTTCGCCAATTTCCAGCTGGTGATCTCCGGCGCGCTGCTCCTGGTGATTGTGTTGTTCGCGCCCGGCGGGCTTATGGGCTGGCTCTATCGGCGCTGGCCGGCGCTGAAGAAGGTGCTCGAATGACCGCGCTGTTGTCGGTCGAGAACGTGAGCAAGCGCTTCGGCGGGCTTGCCGCGGTGCAAGACCTGAGCTTCGCAATCGAGGAACACGAAATTCTCGGCCTCATCGGCCCGAACGGCGCCGGCAAATCAACTCTGTTCAATCTCATCAACGGTGTGTTCAGGCCGGACACCGGGCGCGTCGTCTTCGGCGGCGTCGACATCACCGGCATGGCACCCTATCTGGTCGCCCGCGCCGGACTCGCGCGCACGCACCAGATCGTGCAGCCACTCGGCGCCATGACGGTCCGCGACAATTGCACGGTCGGCGCCTGCTTCGGACGGAAGAACCTGCCGCTAACGCAAGCACGTCAGGCGGGCGAGGAGGCCGCGGCCTTTGTCGGGCTCGGCGACCGCCTCGACACGCTGGCCTCTCAGCTCACGATTGCCGGCAAGAAGCGGCTCGAGCTTGCCCGCGCGCTCGCCGCGCAGCCGAAGCTGCTCTTGCTCGACGAGGTGCTCGCCGGGCTCAACCCGACCGAAGTCGAACGCATGATCGCGGTGGTCCGCAGCATCCGCGAGCGCGGCGTCACCATACTTATAATCGAGCACCTGATGCAGGCGATCATGAGCCTGTCGCATCGCATCGTCGTGCTCAATTCCGGGCGCAAGCTCGCCGAGGGCTCGCCGAACGCAGTTGCCAACGATCCCGCCGTGATCGAAGCCTATCTCGGCGACCCCGAACTGGCGGCCGAATTCCGCGGAGCCCTGACATGAGCGAACTGCTCGAATTGCAGGCGCTCGAAGCCGGTTACGGCGACGTGCAGGTGCTGTGGGGCATTTCGCTGAAAGCACGGCGCGGCGAGCTGACCACGATCGTTGGTGCCAACGGCGCAGGCAAGACCACCACGTTACGCGCCGTGGTCGGCGCGATCCCGGCGCGCGGTGGCCGCGTGCTGTTCGAGGGTGAGGATGTCACCCGGCTGCCGGCGCACGCCAAAGTCGGGCGCGGCATCGTGCTGGTGCCGGAAGGCCGCCAGTTGTTTGCCGCCATGAGCGTCGAGGAAAACCTGGAAATGGGCGCCTATACGACGCGCGCCCGGCGCAAGAGCGCAAGCCGCCTCAAGGAAGTGTTCGAGCTGTTCCCGCGGCTGCAGGACCGGCGTCGGCAAATCGCCGGCACGTTCTCCGGCGGCGAACAGCAAATGCTGGCAATCGCGCGCGGACTGATGTCGGATCCGGATATCCTGATCATCGACGAATTGTCGCTCGGCCTCGCGCCGGTCGTGGTGCACCAGTTGTTCAACACGCTCAAGGCTCTGAAACAGGCCGGCCTCTCGATCCTCCTAGTCGAGCAGAACGTCCACCTCGCCTTTGCGCTGAGCGACTACGCCTATGTGATGGCGGAAGGAAAACTGTTCACCGAGGGCCGTCCGGCCGAGCTCGCCAAGCGGCCCGATATCCGGCAGGCTTATCTCGGGCTCTAATGCAAGGCGCGGGCCGAGCGGCGCGAACGCTGTTCGTCCCTACTCCTGAGGCAGGCAGCCGGCGAAACGCGATAGCGCCGGGCGCGGCACGATCGCGATCACTGCGCCGGGCGCGGCAAAATCCTGCAGCGCAATGACGCGCGCCTCCGGCAGCGCGATGCAGCCGGCGGTCGTCTCCTCCGCCGCGGTGAGGATATGGACGAAGATGCAGGAATCCGCCGGATGGGCGTGGCTCGACGGATAGTCGATCAGCAGCCCGTGGCGGTACTCGGAATAGTCGCGCATGCGCTCGCCGTGAACGCCGCCGGCATGCGTCGTAATGGTGTTGTAGGCCGGCGAATTCGGATCGTCGACGCAGACAGTGTCGGCGCCGATCTGCAGATAGCCGCGGCGCGTGGACGCGGCAAAGCCGAACGGCCGGCCGATGCGGTAGATGCCGGCGGGCGTGCGCCAGTCGCTCTCGCGCTTGCGCGCTTCGCCCGGCCGCGCGAGCTGCGTGAAGCCCGGCCCCCAAGCGAGGCCGTGCTCGCCGAGCTTGACCGGCTCGCCGCTGCTTGACCGCCGCCACGGCGCGGCGCGGTTGTCGCGCGTGTAGAGCGCCATGGTCGCGACGCTCGAGCCCAAATCGTCGGCGGTGATAAAGGCGAGCCGCGTCGCATTGGCGATGATCGCGGAGCAACTCCCTGCATGCGCGGCTCGCGGCGAAAAGGCGAGCAATGTCAAAGCGCAGAGTGCGGCCACCGCCGGCCGCACTCCGCATTTCCGCTTCCTTGCCCACACGATAGGCATCTCGCCCACACCCCACTTTGCGGGAGCTTAATCGCACCTCGGCGCTTGTTCCACAGGACCGTCTTGGCTAGCGTTTGCGCGGGGATTTAGGGGGGCGTGGCATGTGGCGGCTGCGGACGGCGGGAATCATCATTTGTGCGGGCGCAATTTTTGCGGCGGCGGAACCGGCCGGCGCGGTGATCAACGGCGTTTCCTCCTCGCTCGGCCGCTACACGGTGCGGCTGATCGGCAACGGCAATTGCACCGGCGTCGCGGTGGCGCGGCACGCGGTCGTGACCGCAGCGCATTGCGCCGCAGGCATGCGCGTCATCGCCCGCGGCGCTTCGCTGCGCGTGCGGCAGATCACGCACAGCGCCACGCTTGACGACGGCCGCGTGCTGCGCGCCTCAGGCGATGCCGCGATCCTGCTGCTCAAGGAGGAGCTGCCGGTCGGCGTCGCTTTGGCGCCGGTCGGCGACGGCGACGGCAGCCTGTTCACCATCGCGGGCTACGGCACCACCGATGAGAGCGTGCGCGACTCTGGCTTTGGCGAGCTCAACGAGGCGCATCTCATCGCCGCCGGCCACGGCATGCTGACCGATCCGGGCGGCGCTGGCGCCAGCGCCTGCTTCGGCGATTCCGGCGGGCCGGTGTTTCGCGGCGGCGCGCTGGTCGGCGTCATCACCCGCGCCTCGAACCCCTCGCCGCGCGCCGCCTGCGGCCGCATCACGCGCTGGGCGCCGCTCAGCGTCGGCGGCACGGCGAAGCCGGCGCGAACGGCGCGCACCTTTGCGGCGCAAGGCGGCACTCCTTAGAACAAAATTAGCGCCGGCGACGGCACAAAAACGCCGTTTTACAATTATCTCTGTGTCCCTCGGGGGGCGAGGCTAGCTGCACACCGGCGGAGAACATGAACGACGAGGCCTTGACCAAGGTCCCCGAGGTCACCCTCACCTTCTGGATCATCAAGATCGCGGCGACGACGCTCGGCGAGACCGGCGGCGACACCGTGACGATGACCTACAATTGGGGGTATCTCGCCGGCACGGCGCTGTTCTTCACGCTGCTCGTCGCCTTGGTCGCCGCGCAGATCGCGGCGAAGAAATTTCACCCGTTTCTCTATTGGGCGACCATCGTCGCCTCGACCACGGCCGGCACCACCATGGCGGATTTCGCCGACCGCTCGCTCGGCATCGGCTACAGCGGCGGCTCGAGTGCGTTGTTCCTGTGCGTAGTGGCCATCCTTGGGCTGTGGTACTGGTCGCTCGGCTCGATCTCGGTCAATACGGTGAGCACCCCCAAAGTCGAGGTGTTTTATTGGGCGGCGATCACGTTCTCGCAGACGCTCGGCACCGCGCTCGGCGACTGGGCGGCCGATACTGGCGGCCTCGGCTATGGCGGCGGCGCGTTGCTGTTTGGCGGCGCAATCGCCGTGGTCGCGGCAGCCTATTACTGGACCAGTATCTCCCGGGTGATGCTGTTCTGGGCGGCCTTCATATTGACCCGCCCGCTCGGCGCCACCGTCGGCGACTTTCTCGATAAGCCGCTCCATGACGGCGGCCTGGCGCTGAGCCGGCCGCTCGCCTCGGCGGTGCTCGCCGTTTTCATCGTCGGCTGCATCCTCCTGTTGCCGCAGCGCGCCGGCACCCACCCGGGGCAATCGCAAGCCGTGCCGCGCTGAGGCACCGATGGCGCGCCGCGCAAGGCCGCGCCCGGTTGGACGCTGCCTCTGCCGTTCGTTAGTTTTGTGCTCCGCCGCTCGCGCGCCCAGGCCACGTCAGCCATGAATTACCCGGCGATTGCTCAGGTCCTGATCTTGCTGGCATTGGCGAACGGCGGACCCGTGGTCGCCACGCGGCTCTTCGGCAAGACGCTGGCCTGGCCGATCGACGGCAATGCGAGATTCATCGATGGGCGCCCGCTGTTCGGCCCGTCCAAGACAATCCGCGGCGTTGTCTTTGCCGTGCTGGCCACGACGATCGGCGCGCCGCTGCTCGGACTGGATCTTTCGATCGGTCTGCTGGTTGCAGTGACGGCGATGGCCGGCGACCTGTTCTCGAGCTTCTGCAAGCGCCGGCTCGGCTTTGCACCCAGCAGCCGGGCGACCGGGCTCGATCAGATTCCGAAATCGCTGTTGCCGTTTCTCGCGTGCCGTTCCGCGCTGTCGCTATCCACACTCGATATCGCGCTCGGCTGCGCAATCTTTTTCGTCGGCGAAATTGTTCTGTCCGTTCTTTTTTTCAAACTGCGCTTGCGCGGCCGTCCCTACTGAGGAAGCGGTGCCGCACGGCGCAAATGATGCAGCGTCACTTCCGGCAGACAATTGAGGCGGACCGTGACGGCGGAGCAGCCGGCGCCGACCGAGGTGTAGCCACGCATGTCGTTATAGGTCCAGGCGCCCGAGCCCAGCTTGCGCGGCAGCACCAAATCCAGGGTAACGGCGATCGAGCCCGGCAGGCAGATCTGGCCGCCATGGGTGTGGCCGCCGAGCAGCAAGTTGAAGCCGGCATGCGCGGCCTGCCGGTAGATTTCCGGGGTGTGCGACAACAGAATCGAAAAGGCGCCGTGCGGAATGCTGGCAGCCGCTTTCTCGATGTTGTCGACGCGAAAGTAATGCGCATCGTCGATGCCGGCGAGATAGATGCCCTCGCCGCCGCGCGACAGGCGCTCGCATTCGTTGAGCAACATGCGGATGCCCATCGCCTCCAGCGCCGGCACCATGCGGATGGTGTCATGATTGCCCAGCACGCCGTAGACCGGACCTTTGATACAGGCGAGCACCGGCCGCATGCGCTCGACCGCGGCGGCAAACGGCCCGAACGTCGCGCCGCGATAATCGCCGGTCAGGACGCAGATATCGTACTGGAGCGGCGGCAGGATCGCCTCCAGACGGCGCATGGCGTTTTCGTTGAAGTCGGCGTGCAGATCGCTGATGTGCAGCAGCGTGAAGCCGTCGAACGCCTTGGGCAGGTTTTCGAAGCTGACGTCGTTGTGCCTGACCTGCACGTTCGCCGCGTTGCGTTCGCCGCGCCAATACAGTCCGCTCAGCTTCAGCGCGGCGCGGATGAAGGCGTGGACGGAATACCAGTTCTCGATATGGAAGAAATTGAGGCCCTGGCCGAAGATCTGCGCTTCGTGATCGGTTTCGATGCCCAGGCGCTGCCTGGCATGTAGCCGCCCGAGGCGCTGCTCCAGTTCATTCAGGATCGGGTCGTCCATTGCGGCATCGTTCATGACAAAGACCGGGGGCATCCATGCCAATGTGACTTATGAGGATGGCGGCCGAAACAGGCCTTGCGCTAGCGCAAAACCGGCGCGGTGCTGGCGGCAGAGACAGCGAACCTGATGCCGCCAATACAGGCATTTATCGCTTATGTGACGCTTGCCGCCCAGAATGGCCGATGATAGCGTTTCATTGTGGCACAGTAGGTTTTTTGGGGGGTTATCATCATGCGAATCCTATTCGGCACCATTTGCCTCGCGCTCATGGCATCGCCGGCCCTGGCGACGCCGGTTCCAACTCCTGCACCCATCATCGGCGCCGGAATTGCGTCAATGGCGGTTGTCGGCGGCACCTTGCTCGCGTCACGGCTGTTCAAGAGAAAATAACGATCGCCGAGCGCGGCTTAAGGGCCGCGCCGTCTTGGCGTTCCACCATTCGACCAACCGTCTCTCGGCGACGAGGGACGGTATCTTTTTAGCGGGTTGATTTGCCGGCCTCGCGCGCGATTCTTTCGCGGTAGGCGGTCTTCCAGACCTGTGCCCAGGGGACCTGCGGCACGGTCTTGCAGCTGCTCGGCTCGTTGATCACCAGCATCATTCCATCGGTCTGATAGGACGTCATTGCAATAAGTCCGAGTGCGCTTTCCTTGAGGTGCTCCAGGAAAAAGGAAAAACGGGCCCCCTGCTCGGATGCACGGCTGAGATAGGCGAACACGCGAATGTCGTCCGGCGCGCTTATCCGGTCCAGCACGGCCTGCGCGTCGAACGTCCGCGGCGTCACGATGACCTGAAGCGGCTCGCTGCATGACGGAACGGCAAAGAGCATCGACGTGAGCGTGTCGCTGAAGCTCTGCGATTTCCGGAAGGACAAACCACGATCCGCCAGCAACTGCTTGACCGCCGTTTCGATGCTGACGCTGCGTTCAGCACCAATTCCCAGAAACGCGTGCAGATCGACCGAAACGACGAGCAGCACGGCCAACAGGCCGCGGATGACCCATTTACGCATATTGTCGGTCGCGCATCGACGAGCCCCACAAGGCGATCAGCACGATGACCAGCGACACCCCCGTCTGAAAAATATGCGCGCCGAAGCCCATGTGCCAGTATTCGTAAGCGGAGTAACTCAGCGCCGCCACGTAAAGGCGGGCTGCATTCACGGCGATCATAGTCGCGCAAGTTACCGCGCCAAAAAGAAAGTCGGTCGGAATCCAATTCGGCCGGCTGAGCTTGGTCAGGGAGACCCAGCACAACACGGCCAGCGACACATTGTGGAACGACGAACAAGCCGAATAGACCGCGATTTCGTGACCCTGGCTCGAGCTGATGATGTTGTCATGCCAGGTGTAGCCGCTCCGTGTTGCATCGAGAGCGGCACCGACGATCGCGGCGTCCGCGCGAAGCAGATCAAATGCAAAAAGCGAAAAGAAAATCGGCCCCCAAAGAGCCTGCACGCAAAGCGCCATCAGCACGATGGCGGCGGCCCTCGAATTCGACCCCTTCGTATTTACCAAAGTAAATGTAGATCGCGCCGAGCGTCGCCACGATCCACACCACCTTCTGCGCCGGCAATGCGTTGGTAACGCCGAGGGCGACGTTGGTCAGGCTGAGCACAGCGACGATGGCGAGATCCTGCGCCGTCGCCGCAACATCGGCCGGCTCTTTGACCAGCAGGCGAAACACCACGAACCAGCCGAGAAGCTGGAAGGCGCCGAGGCCCGCAACATGGATAAACGCATGGCCGCCGAAGGCGAACGCGGCGATCTGCAAAAAGGATTGAGAGAACTTCGTCGCAAACAGAATCGCGGCGAACCAGAGGAACAGCTCCCTCCGCGTAAACGCCGCGTCTGCAGGCGACATGACGGCCGCCGCGGTCAATTGCTTGTTTCCTGCTCAACACGCCACGTAAACATGATGGCAGGTGAACGTGCTCTCGGTCAACGGGGAGCCCGGCCTCCCGCGCTAGCGCAAAACCGGCGCGGTGGTATCGCGGTTGTAGTAGATCGTCGCCAGCAACAGCGTGTCGAAGAAGGTCCAGCCGACGAAAGGCACGAAGCGCAGGACCAGCGACTTGTAGAGGCGCAGCACGCCCTCCTGGCCGAAATTCTCGGCGACCGCGACGATATTGTTGGGCAGCACCATGGCGCGCATCACGCGTTCCAGCTCGAGCGCGGTCAAGCCGTAGCGCTTGGCCTTGATCGCGGCGGCGGTATCGGCGAGCGCAAGCGCGAGATTGGGCTCGTTTCGCAGCACCTCGAACAGCCCGACCTGACGCTCGATGTTCAGGGTGTCGAGCACGATGGTGAGCAGCACGTCCTCGGCGCTGTCGCCGGCGAGCGGCTCGATCTGCACCAGTGGCTTCTTCACCGCCGCTTCGACCTCGTCCGCGCCCGGCACGATGCGGATGAACAACGGCTGCATGGCGAGCGCGAGGTCGAGCTCGCGCGTCGGCACGATCAAGAGCCAGTCGTCCTCGCCGACCCGGGTATTGAGCAGGCGCGACAGATCGCGGGCGAGCCAGATCTGCTCGGCACGGAAGCGCCGCACCGCCGCCGCGTCGTTGGCGAAGCCGTCGGCGACGACCGCCCTGAGCAGGTCGTCGGCGCGGCGGCCGAGACGGCCGGCGTCACGGCGGGCATCCTGCGCGGCTTTGCTGATGGTACTTTCGCTGTAGAGTTGGGCGAACGCGACGGGGCTTGCGGCCAGCGCCGCAGCGGTCGCGGCCAGGCGCAACAGGGTCCGCCGCGCCGGTAAAAAGGCGCCTCTTCCCTGGCTGCCCCGCGCCGCAACCATCGATGCCCCTTTGCAAATCCGGCCGGGCGCGGCACATCAGCCCACTCGGCGGACTGGCGATTGTGGACTCTTAACCCCATTTCTGCTAGAGCCGCCCGACTCAATTTCAGGCCCCGGTTGCGGGGCTTTTGACTTCAAACGAACCCGTCCAGGCCACAACTAAGGAGCAAAAGTGCAAGTTCTCGTTCGCGACAACAACGTCGACCAGGCCCTCAAGGCGCTTAAAAAGAAGATGCAGCGCGAGGGCATTTTCCGCGAAATGAAGCTTCGCGGCCATTACGAAAAACCCTCCGAGAAAAAGGCGCGGGAAAAGGCGGAAGCGATCCGCCGGGCCCGCAAGCTCGCGCGCAAGAAACTGCAGCGCGAGGGATTGCTGCCGATGAAGCCGCGCGTGGTTGCAGGCGCCGGCGGTCCGGGCGGCGGACGCGACGGCGGCCGCGGCGGACGCGGCGGGCCGCCGCGGTTCGGCTGAGCCCATTACAAGTTCAGGCTGTCGAGACGGAGCGCGGGTTATGCCCCGCGCTTTTGTTTTTTGCCGGGCGGATATCCGGCATTTGCCGCGCATTTTCATTGTTTCCTCAACCCCTCGTCGGCCATAGCGTTTGGCAATCCGCTAAACCAAGCCGTCTTAGCTTTGGCATCCTCTATGATGCGAGGGCATGGCCATGGTCCCGCGCAAGCACCGCCGCTTCGGACGCCCGGGTGAATTTCCGCGCGCCGTTTTGCTGCTGATCTGGGCCGGTTTTGCGGGCGGGCTCCTGTTCAGCGCGCTCGGCTGGCTGCCAATGGCGGCATTGAAGCTGAAGCTGCGGCCGCAGCCCGCCGCGGCAGCGCTCGTGCCGATTCCCAACAGCACCGAGGCCTATACCGGCTCGATCTATTTCGTGCCGTCGCGCGGCGATTCCTGCTGGGAACGCATGCTCGACAACCGCACCGGCGACATGTGGGACAAGGGCTACGTCGATTGCGCGCAGGCGGCGCCGCCGCGGCAGCCGGTGTCGGTGCCGCGCAACCCCATGGCCGGCATGGGCGGCGAGCGCCTGCTGGCGATCGGCAAAGCCTTGCGTCACGAGGGCGACTGAGCGCCGCGCCCGTTCACAGCATTCCCGCCGCAGCCAAAGCCGTGTAACGTCCGTCCGGGGGCGTCGTTTGTCGGTGTCCGCTCGCAGTCGGAAGCGCGGTCATGACGACTCAGATTTGCTTCTACAAATCCTTCGACGGCGTGCGCCTCGCCTATACGAGCGCCGGCCGCGGCCCGGCAATGCTCGAGGTGGCGACCTGGCTCAATCATCTGGAAAACGACTGGAAGAGTCCGGTGTGGGGACCGCGGCTTGCGGAACTGAGCAAACGCTTCACGCTGACGCGCTATGACGGCCGCGGCTGCGGCCTCTCCGATCACGACGTCGAGAACGTCAGCTTCGAAGCGGCGCTCGGCGACCTCGAAGCGGTGGCGGACGCCGCCGGGCTCAAACAGTTCATCCTGCTCGGCTGCTGCCAAGGCAGCGGCCTGGCGATCGCCTACGCGGCGCGGCATCCGGAGCGCGTCAGTCAACTGATTCTATACGGCGCCTTTGCGCGCGGCCGGCTGAGGCGCAATCCCACCCCGCAGGACCTCGACGAGATCGAGACCATGCTCAAGCTCGTCCATTTGGGTTGGGGCCGCGACAATCCGGCGTTCCGGCAGGTCTACACGACGACGTTCATCCCCGACAGCAAGCCGGACCAATACCGCTGGTTCACCGAATTGCAGCGGCTGTCGACGTCGTCGGACAACGCCGTGCGGCTGATCCGCGGTTTCGACGCCATGGACGTGTCGGAAGCGCTGGCGCAGATCCGCTCGCCGACTTTGGTGCTGCATGCGCGCAACGACTGCCGGGTGCCGTTCGCCGAAGGCCAGCACGTCGCGAGCTCGATCGCCGGCGCGGAATTCGTGCCGCTCGACAGCCGCAACCATATCCTGCTGCAGCAGCAGCCGGCATGGCGCGATTTCTTCACCGAGATCGACCGCTTCCTGCGGGGGCACCACCAGGAGGAAGCGGTTTCCGGCGACGCCGAATTGCTCGAGCTCACCGCGCGCGAGCGCGAGGTGCTCGATCTCATCGCCCGCGGTCACGACAACGCGCAGATCGCCAAGACGCTGGCGCTGAGCGACAAGACCGTGCGCAACCACATCAACAGCATTTTCGGCAAGCTCGGTGCGCCGAACCGTGCCCAGGCGATCGTGCGTGCGCGCGAGGCGGGCCTTGGCCTCAAGAGCGCCGACTAGGTCCCAGGACCTACGATTTCCGGCAGTCCGGTCGAGAAAAAGCCAGCGTCTGGGTCCGGCGTCTCATGACGATTTTTCCCACATTGCCGACATTGGCAGCGTCCAACCGTCTGCAATGGAGGAAACCATGAGCACAACAACGTCTGCACCGCCGGGATCTGCAGCGGTCCAAGGCGCACTGTGGAGCGCAAGGGCGCGCGACTACGCGGAAGTCCAGGAACCGACCTTTCTGCCGCTCTACGAGAGCGCGCTCGCGCGGCCGGAATTGGCTAAGGCGGAGGCGCATCTCGACGTCGGCTGCGGGCCCGGCCTCGCAGCGCAGGTATTTTCGCGCGAGATGCGCAACGTGGCCGGGGTCGATGCCTCCGAGCCGTTCATTCAGATCGCCAAACGGCGGCTGCCGAACGGCGACTTCCGCGTCGCCGAAATGGAAACGCTGCCGCACGCCGACAAGACCTTCGACGTGGTGACCGGCTTCAATTCGTTTCAGTACGCGGCTTCGCCGCTCAACGCCTTGCGCGAGGCGCGCCGCGTGGCCAAGCCCGGCGTACCGATCATCATCGCGGTGTGGGGCCTGCCGGAAACCTGCGAGGCCGCCGGCCATCTCAAGGCGATCGGCTCGCTGCTGCCGCCACCGCCGCCGGGTGCGCCGGGCCCGTTTGCGCTATCCGACGAGGCAAAACTCAAGGCGTTCGCGTCGGACGCAGGGCTGACGCCCATGGCAATCGTCGACGTCGACTGTCCGTGGATCTATCCGGACCTCGATACGGCGATGCGCGGCTTACTGTCGTCGGGGCCGGCGGAGCGGGCAATCCGTGCCTCGAGCTACGATCGCGCGTATGAGGCGATTGCGGCTTCGATCGCGCAATACCGCGTTGCCGGCGGCGGCTACCGCCTCAACAACACGTACCGCTATCTGGTGGCGCGGGCTTAGCCGGCCCTGCCTCTACTGCTTCGCGGCGGCGCCGAAGACGAAACGCGAGCCTACCGCGGAGTGGATCACCTTGTCGCCGAGCGCGGCGCGGGCGAGATCGTAGAAGCGGTCGCCGGTGCAGTGACCGACGATCAAGTATTGCGGATCGAGCGCGCGGAACTCGGCGATGGTCTTCTCGATGTAGTCGTCGCCGAGCGGCGGCACGATGTGGAAGCCGCCCAGCACGGCGAACACCTCGTCGACTCCGGAGGCGGCTTGCGCCTGGCGCACGGCGTTGATGACGCCGCGGTGGCTGCACGAGGTGAGCACGACCAGACCGCGATCCTTCACCACGTAGCTGGTGGCGATCTCGTGCTCGAAGTCGTCCGGGATATAGGCGCCGGTGTTCTTGTGCGCCGGCATCTGGTCGGGGAAGCAGCCGAAGCCGTCGACAATGCCGACGATCTCGGTCGAGGGCTGCAGCGGCTTCTCGAACGAGACCTGGCCGATGCGGCCGGTGGTGAAGGCGTGGTCGGCGACCAGCGAAGGCTCCGAGGCCATCATCAGCATGAGGTCGGCGTCGAGAATCGCCTTGCGGTCGAGCGCGCCGAAATTGCCGCCCGGATTGCGCCGCAGACAGAAGGCGTCCTCGCCGCCGACGTAGAACGGCAGCTTCTTCTTCAACGCACGGCCATGCGTGTTGAGGAAGCCGACCATGCCGCCGAAATGGTCGTAATGGCCGTGGCTCAGCACCATGGCGTCGAAGTTCGACGGATCGACGCCGAGGATCGCCATGTTGTTGGTGAGCACTTCAGGGGTGTAGCCGAAGTCGACCAGCACGTTGCGCTCTTCAGCCCTGCGGTGCGACTGCGCGTGCATCGCCAGGCCCCACTCGCCGTTGAGGATGTGGCGCGGGGCAGCGTCCGGCTTGGTGTTGCCGCTGCGGCGCTCGATGACGAGGCCGTCGCGGGTCTCGTTGGGCACGAACTGGATGACGATGTTGTCGGTGATGATGCGCACGGCGAGGCGGTCGACCACCGGCACCTTGCCGGCGAGCGTCGGCGCATCCTGCGTCTTCGCCGCGGCGGCGAGCGTCGCCATCATGGCGGTGACGAAACCGGCGCCGCCGCCGCACAGCGGACCGAAATTGGCGGCGAGCGACGGACCGCAATTGCACAGGTTAAAGAGCATGGCGAAAAGCCTCGGCGGGTTTCAGGCAGTCTGGCTCTGCATGCGCGTCGCCATGATCTCACGCGCCACCAGCGCGGCGCCGAGCACGACGCCGATAATGTCGGTCCATTCGCCGTGCGGCAGCGCGCCGGCCGGGATGAACATTAGCAGCCCGGCGACGCCGAAGCCAACGCGCATCGCCGTCGACAAGGGCCGCACCGCGTAGCCGGCAAAGGCGGCGCAGATCAGCCACACGCCGGCAAGCGACATGACGAAGTCGAGCACGATGGTGCTGAGGCTGCCCTCCAAGAGCAGCGACGGCGAGCGCACGAACAGGAACGGAATGACGAAGGCGATCCAGCCGAACCGCACCGCGGTCCAGCCGGTCTTCATCGGATCGGTTTGCGCCAGCGAGGCGGCGGCATAAGCGGCGAGCGCGACCGGCGGCGTAATCATCGACATCATGCCGAAATACATGACGAACATGTGCGAGGCCATCGGCGACAGCCCGATCTTCACCATGGCGGGCGCGACCAGCGCGGCGAGCAGCACGTAGACGCCGACCGTAGGCATACCCATGCCGAGGATGATGGAGACGATGGCTGCAAGCACCAGCAGCAGCCAGAGATTGCCGGAGCCGATCTGCACCAAAAGCAGTGTCAGCGCGAAGCTCAAGCCGGAGATGTTGAGCACACCGATGATGAAGCCGGCGGCGGCAGTGATGACAAGGAGATCGAGCGAGGCAATGCCGGTCGAGCGCAGCGCGTCGACAATGTCGCTGAGCTTGAGCTTCTTGTCGCCATAGCCGAGCGTGGAACCGGTGGCCATCAGCACGACCGATCCCGCCAGCGCCGACAACTCCGGCGACCAGTTGAGCCAGAACAGCGCATAGATCAACACGGCGAACGGGATAAGGAAGTGCCAGCCGCGTGCGAGAACTTGCCGCAGCGGCGGAATTTTCTCGTGTTCGAGCGGCGTCAGACCGGCTTGCGCGGCGAGCAGGTCGGCCTGGATGAACAGCGCATAGTAATAGAGCAGCGCCGGCAGCGCCGCGGCGACGGCGACGTCGCGATACGGCACCTGCAGGAACTCGGCCATCAGGAAGGCGGCGGCCCCCATGACCGGCGGCATCAACTGGCCGCCGGTCGAGGCGACCGATTCAATCGCCGCGGCGACATGCGCCGGGTAGCCACCGCGCCGCATCAGCGGAATGGTGATGACGCCGACGGAGGCGACGTTGCTGACGGCACTGCCGGAGATCATGCCGAACAGGCAGGAGGCGGTGACGGCGATCTTGGCCGAGCCGCCGCGGTAGCGGCCCATCAAGGTCAATGCGATGTCGGTGAAGAAGGCGGAGCCGCCGGAGGCAAACAACAGCGCGCCGAAGAAAACGAAGGCGATGACGACCGTAGTCGCGACCTTGAGCGGCAGCCCGAGCATGCTGCCCGAGTCCCAGATCAGGTAGAACGCAAGCTGTGTCGCCTTGACCGGCCGCCCAGCGAGCGCGCCCGGCACCAGATGGCCGACCAAGGCATAGACAAGAAAGACGCAGACGACGATCACCAGCGTCCAGCCGATGGTGCGGCGCAGCCCCTCAATCACCAAGGGTATGGTGGCGAAAGCAACGATGAGGCCGTCGATCGGCCGGTTGGTCATGTCGTCGGAGAAATCGGGGAAGCGCCAAACGATGAAGGCGCCGCAGGCGAAGCTCGCCGCCGCAAGCAGCCAGTCGTACCAGGGCACACGGTCGCGCTTCATGCCGGCGCGGATCGGCTGGGTGAGGTAGATCAGCGTCAGGCCAAGCCCGAGCATGCCGGCGAGGAACTGCTCGTTGAACAAGAGCAGGCCGAGCACGTCGCGATAGAATTGCGTCGCGTAGGCGATCGAGCCCAGCGTCAGCAGCGCCGCGCCCGCCGCCACGACGTAGCCGCGTCGCATTGGCCGGCGCCGCCGGCTGCGACATATGCGTATCCGACATCGGCTCAAGCCTTGGCTTAGATCGCGTCCCCCGGTTCAGCTACCGGACTTCTTCGGCGGCCACTCGCCGATCTCCTTGTAATACTTGATGGCGCCCGGATGGAATTGCGCTGGGTCCATCTCCTTGGACATGCGCGCCGGATCAAAGCCCGCCAGCGCGCCGAAGCCGGCGACCAGACCCGCCTTGTTGTCGTGCATGATCTTGGCGAGCTTGTAGACGGCCTCATCCGGCACCTTGGCGTTGGCGAGCACCAGATAGTCGTAAGCATAGACCCAGGTCGGCTCGAGGATGCCGAGGCGGCCTTTGCCGGGATCGAGCTTGATCGGATAGGCGACCGGGATGAACTTCTTCATCCGCGCCATCGCTTCCGGTGCCGGATCGATCGGCAGCACGCGCAGGCCGCCGACCTTGGAGTTGACCTCGATCACCTTGCCGGAACCGAGCGCGAACAGGAACACGTCGGCCTTGCCTTCGGCCAATTCGTCGGCGCCGCCGGCGACGTTGGGCACCGGCACCTTCTGCACGTCGGCATAGCTCAGATTGGCGTTGGCCAGCATGCCCTTGGTCAGCACGTCGATGATGCGCTGGCTGACGAAGTCGCTGGGCACGCGCTTGCCCTTGAGGTCGGCGATGGTCTTGATCGGCGAATCCTTGCGCACGTAAAACTCGGAGAACAAGGGCGTCAGCACCGCGACGACGCGCAGGTCGGGCTGCAATTTGTCCTTGTAGATCGCGGTGCCGGTGACGGCGTAGTGCGTCTCGAGCTCATTGGCGAGGCCGAACTCGATCTCGCCGGCGTTGACGCCCGGCACGTAGGCGCTGGTGCCGCCATAGGGCTGCAGGCGGAGATTGAGGCCGTTATCGGCCGCGACCTTGGCGATGGCCGCGCCGGCGCCGTAGGTGAAAAAGCCCTGCTTGCCGGTGCCGAGGCCGTACATCTGCGCCGCGGCGGGGCTGGCCAAGCTGGCCAAGGCGATGGCGGCGGCCATTGCGCCGGTCAGAAGCCCCAAGCGTGCTGTGGTCATCGTCATCCTCCCCATTTCGATTCTTGTGCGTTGGCGCAGAGTACACACCGGCGCGGGGTCAATACAAGCGCTGCAAACCGTGAATGATATTGGCAACGCCGTGAATATGGCCTTGTATAGCGCGCAAAAGACGCGAAAGCGGAGTGGAGGAAATGGCCGACATCGTGCTGGCAATCGGGACCTCGCACAGCCCGTTGCTCAACAGCCCGGCGGAGGATTACCCCAAGCACGCGGCGATCGACGCCTCGGGCCGCAAGCTCATCGACAAGCAGGGACGGCCCACCACCTACGGCGCGCTGCTCGAGCAGGCCGATCCCTCGATCAAGGATCAGATCGCGCCCAAGGTGCTGGAGGAGCGCTCGGCGCGCTGCACCGCCAATATCGAGACGCTCGGCCGCATGCTGGCGGACGCCAGGCTCGACGCGTTGATCATCATCGGCGACGACCAGCACGAGCAGTTCTTCGACGACAACATGCCGTCGATCCTGGTGTACTGGGGCGACACCATCGAGAACAATCCGCTCCACATGGAGGACGACGCGCCGGAATTCTGGCGCAAGGCGCGTTCGCAGTTCCACGAGGCCGCGCAGACACGGGCCTACCCGGTCGACGCCAAGCTCGGCCTGCATCTGATCCAGCAACTGGTGGCGCACGATTTCGACGTCAGCCACTCCAAGCGTCTCGCCAAGGAGCACGGCGAAGGCCACGCCTTCGGCTTCGTGCACCGGCGGCTGATGAACGACCGCGTGGTGCCGATCGTGCCGGTTGCGCTCAACACGTATTTTCCGCCGAACCAGCCGCGGCCGCGCCGCTGCTACGAGCTCGGCAAGGCGATCCGCGAGGCGGTGCGCTCGAGCAAAGGCGCCGAGCGCGTCGGCATTCTCGCGTCCGGCGGATTGAGCCACTTCACCGTCGACGAGGAGCTCGACCGCGGCCTGCTCGAGGCCTGCAAGCGCAACGACGGCGAGGCGCTGGCGTCGATCCCGGCGGAGAAGCTCAACTCGGGCTCGTCCGAGATCCGCAACTGGATCACGGTTGCCGGCGCCGCGTCGCATCTCGAAAGTCGACTGGCAGGAGTACATCCCATGCTATCGCTCGGCGGCCGGCACCGGCTGCGGTATGGGCTTTTCGGTCTGGCGTTGAGGCGCACATCCCATGCTCAGCGCCGCCCGTAACGACATGCTCACCCGCGTCGGCCCTGGCACGCCGATGGGCAATCTCTTGCGGCGCTACTGGATGCCGATCGCCGGCGCGAGCGAATTTGACGACAAGCCGATCAAGGCGGTGCGCTTTTTCGGCGAGGACTTGACGCTCTACAAGGACCTGTCCGGCCGCTACGGGCTCGTGGCGCGCAACTGCTCGCACCGCGGCGCCGATCTGTCTTGCGGCACGGTCGAAGAGCATGGCATCCGCTGCTTCTATCACGGCTGGAAGTTCGACGAGCGGGGCGCCTGCATCGAGCAGCCCTACGAGGACATCGCCAATCCGAACCCGAAAAGCCGCGACGGCTGCGGCATCGCGGGCTATCCGGTGCGCGAATTGGCCGGCCTGCTGTGGGCCTATATGGGGCCGCAGCCTGCGCCGGAACTGCCGGTGTGGGAGCCGTTCACGTTCGACAACGGTTTCCGCGAGGTCGTGCTGGCGGCAGTGCCGTGCAACTGGTTCCAGTGCCAGGAAAACTCGATCGATCCCGTACATTTCGAGTGGATGCACGACAACTGGGGCGGCGCGCTGCGCGGCCATAACACGCAGGCGCCGCGCACGCTCAAGCTCAGGTTCGACGAATTCGAGCACGGCTTCGTCTATCGCCGCATTCGCGAGGGTGGCGACGAGAGCGACGTCAACTGGTCGATCGGGCGCGTGGCGCTGTGGCCGAACGGCTTCTACCTCGGCATGCATTTCGAATGGCGCGTGCCGATCGACGACGAGAACACGCTGAGCGTCTCCTGGTTCTTCATGCGCGTGCCGAAGGAACGCGAGCCCTACAAGCAGGCGAGCGTGCCGACCTGGGTGTCGCCGGTGCGCGATGACAAGGGCGAGTTCATCGTCAGCCACGTCATCAACCAGGACATCGTCGGCTGGGTCGGCCAAGGCCGCATCGCCGACCGCAGCCGCGAGAATTTGCGATCGAGCGACGTCGGCATCGTCGAGATGCGCAAGCGCTTCTTCGCCGATCTCGACAAGGTGGCGAAGGGCGAGGACCCCTCCGGCATCGTGCGCGATGCCAAAGCGGCGGCCTGCATCGCCCTGCCCGACGTGATGCGCAAATATCAATGTCGAAGGCGTGCCGCTCGCCGACTACGCCAAACATCCGCTGCTGCGCGAGCGGCTCGCCGGCTTCCGCCACCACTATGGCCAGCCGGCCGAGGTGCGCCACGCCTTCGAGCAGGCGATGGGGATTTCGCCCTAGCGCAGGCCGGCGAGGAAAGTCTTCACCGCCCTCGCCGCGCCGTGATCGTCGAGGTCGACGTGGCCGCCGAGCGGAAAGCGCACCATGCGCTTCGGCTCGTTGGCGAGCGCAAAGAGACGCTCGCCAAAACGGATCGGCACCACGGCGTCGCGCTCGCCGTGCAGCACCAGGAGCGGCGCGTGGACGCGGCCGATGCGGCGGTCGGAGTGGAAGGTGTCCTTGATCAGCCAGCGCACCGGCACGAACGGATAGGCCGCGGCGCCGACATCGGCGGCGGAGGTGAACGGCGCGTCGAGGATCACGCCAGCGACCTCGCGCTCGGCGGCAAGCGCAACCGCCACCGCGCTGCCAAGCGACTCGCCGAACAAAATGATGCGGTTGCCGGGATAGCGGACGCGGGTGAAGTCATAGGCCGCGAGCGCGTCGCGGATCAGCCCGGCTTCGCTTGGCTCTCCGCTCGAGCCGCCATAGCCGCGATAGCACAGCGCGAGCAGCCCGAGGCCGTCCTCGGTCAGCCACTTGAAACGTTCGACGCGCAAATCCGGCCCGCCGGCATTGCCCTGGAAATAGAGGATCAGCGGTGCGTCGCCGCGCGGGGCAATGAGCCAGCTGACGAGCCGCTCGCCGTCGCTCGCGTGAATGTCACCTCCTCGCCCTGCGGCAGGCCGGCCGCGGCCGGCGCGCATCGCTTCGGTCCGGGGAAATACATCAGCCGGCGCTGGAACACGTACATCAGCGCGATGAGGCCGATGTAGCCAGGCCGCGCAAATTGCAGATCAGCCAGGCGAGCGTGGGCATCCTCCCCTCATAACACGGACGTGAGCGCGGGCCTGCTTGCCGGATGCGCGGGTCCGCCTTAGCGTTGCGGCGTCAATTGGAGGAAGACACCATGCCCAGGCTGCGCTATATCGAAGACAGCGAAAAGACGCCGCACGCAACGGCGCTGATCGAATCGGCGAAGAAGACCGGCGCGCCGGACCCGCGCGTGGTCCAGATCATGACGCGCTCGGCGGTCGGCACCGCCTGGGTCGAGTGCTGGAACAAGGTGCTGTACACCGGGCTGCTGCCGCACAAGCTCAAGGAGATGTGCCGCATCAAGATCTCGGTCGCGCACCAGTGCGGCTATTGCTCGACGGTGCGCTCCAACGTCGCCAAGGCCGAAGGCCTGACCGAGGAGATGATCGACGCGCTGCTCAACGACTACGAGGCGAGCAAGCTGTTCACGGCCAAGGAAAAGGCGGCGCTGCGCTACGCCGAACTGTTCAAGCAGGGCGAACACGCCATCGACAAGGACGAGGTCTATGACGAGCTGCGCAAAGCATTTCAGCGAAGAAGAAATCATCGAGCTCGGCATGCTGTGCGCGCAGACCGACGGCGTCGGCAAGTTCGTCAAGTCGCTCAACGTCATCAGCTGGGACGAGGCCTGCGCGCTCAATCCGCGGCTGACGCAGGGCGCGGCGGCCGAGGCGGCGGAGTAGCGGCTCTGGATTTCGGGTTCGCGGCCCAAACGGCCGCGCCCCGGAATGACGACCCTAATCCACTGGATAGGCCATCGTCGACAACAGCGCGAGCTCGGCCTGGCGCGAGTTCGAGCCGGGTGTGCTGCACCACGATCGGCACGTCCGCGGTGATGACGCTGGAAAAATCGGTGTTGACCGGCACCGGCTCCGGCTCGGTGAAATCGTTGAAGCGCAGGTGCATGGTGCGCTCGGCGCCGACGGTGAATTTGTAAGGCCCGGCGGGCGCGCGGTCCGCGAAATAGACCATGATCTCGACGTGCGCGTCCTTGCCGCCGGCGTTGAGGATGCAGACGGTCTCGTGGCTCGTCATTTCGCGCGAGGTGCCGGTCGAGGCCGGAGGAATGTAGCCCTCGGCGATGGCCCAGCTGTGACGTCCGACCGGCCTGCTCATCGCTGCCCTCCATTGCCGATGAAGCCGCCGACGCGGCCGGTATGACGTTCATGCGCGATGCCGGCGTCGGCGCCGAACGGATGGCCGCCGAAGCCGTGGCGCATCATCGACACCGCCCGCGCCCAATTGTGGTTGCTGTCGCGCGAGGCGACGAGCTGCAGGACTGCCTGCGTGATCACCGGAATCGGCACTTCCATGTGCAGCGCGTCGTCCACCAGCCAGTTCACCTCGCCGGTGTCCTCGACATAGGCGGGCACGCTCTGCAGGCCGTGCTCCTCCCGGTACATCGTTTCCATCAATTCGATAAGCCAGGAGCGGATCACCGAGCCGTGGCGCCAGCACGACAGGATGGCGTCGATCGGCAGTTCGTCGCGGTAATGCGTGAGCAGGTCGACGCCCTCGCCGATCGCCTGCAACATGCCGAACTCGATGCCGTTGTGCACCAGTTTGACGAAATGCCCGGAGCCCGGGCCGCCGGCGCGCACATAGCCGCCCTTGACGGCGAGCTTGCGCAGGATGGGCTCAATCATCGCGATGGCGTCGTCTTCGCCGCCGACCATGAAGCAGGCGCCGTCGAGCGCGCCGCCCGGGCCGCCGGAGGTGCCGGCATCGATGAAATGGATGCCTTGACTCTTGAGCCGGGCGTGGCGGCGGATGGAATCGCCCCAATAGGAATTGCCGCCGTCGGCAATGATGTCGCCCGGCTGCATGGCGCCGGCGAGTTCGTCGAGCACCGCGTCGACCGGCGCGCCCGCCGGCACGTAGACGATGACGAAGCGCGGCGGTGTAAGCAGCGCGGCGAGCTGGCGGGCATCGGTTGCGACTTTGAGGCCCTTGGCCTTCAGGTCGCCGGAGACCGAGTGCGTGTCGAGGCCGACGACGCCGTAGCCATGATGCAAGGCGTTGAGAGCAAGGTCGGCACCCATCTTGCCGAGGCCGACGATGCCGAAAGCGCGAATTGGATTCATGCGGGAAATCCTCGATGCAATATGAATTTGCCCCCGGTGCGATAACGCGCCAGAACACACTTGGTTGCGAAAGACAGCGATGACACCGAAGACCGGGACGAATAGCGGCGCACCCACGATGCGCGAGGCGAGGAGCGCCGACGACGACGCCATCTGGGCGATCCTCGAGCCGACCTTCCGCGCCGGCGAAACCTATCCGATCCCGCGCGACATCTCACGCGAGGAGGCGCTGGCCTACTGGCGCACGCCGGGCCACGCCGTGTTCGTCGCCGAGCAGGACGGCGCCATCGTCGGCACCTATTACCTGCGCGCCAACAATCGCGGCGGCGGCGCCCATGTCGCGAATTGCGGCTACGTGGTGGCGGCGGCTGCGCAGGGCCGAGGCGTGGCGCGCGCGATGTGCGAACATTCGCTCACGCAAGCAAAGCAGCGCGGCTTCACCGCCATGCAGTTCAACTTCGTCATCGCCTCGAACGAACGCGCGGTGAAGCTATGGCAATCCTGCGGCTTCAAAATCGTTGGCACGCTGCCGGGCGTGTTCATGCATCCCGCGCGCGGCGCGGTCGACGCCTACGTGATGCATCGCGCGCTGTGAGGGCGCCTTACCGGCTTACAGCGCCTTGCCTTCACGGTCGAGCGTCATGAATTCCTCGTCCGACAATTCGATGGCCGCGGCGGCGACGTTCTCTTCCAGGTGCGCGACCTTGGCGGTGCCGGGGATCGGCAGCATCACCGGGCTGCGGCGCAGCAGCCAGGCGAGCGCGATTTGCGACGGCGTCGCGCCGTGACGCTGGGCGATGGTCTCGACGACGGCGCCCGGCTTGGCGAGATCGCCGGCGGCCAGCGGAAACCACGGGATGAAGCCGATCCGGCGCCGCTCGCAGTAGTCGAGCACCTCCTCGCTGCTGCGGTCGACGAGGTTGTAGCGGTTCTGCACCGTCGCCACCGGAAAGAATGCCGATGCCGCCTCGATGTCGGCGACGCTGACGTTGCTCAGGCCAGCGAACTGGATGACGCCCTGGTCGATCAGCGCGCGCACCGCGCCGAATTGTTCGTCGCGCGGCACCGCCGGATCGATGCGGTGCAACTGCCACAGCGCGATCTTGTCGACGCCGAGCTGGTCGCGGCTCTTGCGCGCCTCGCGGATGAGATAGTCGGGCCGCCCGTGCGGCAGCCATTGCCCGGGGCCGGGCCGGGTCAGCCCGGCCTTGGTCGCGACCGTGATGCCGACGTAAGGGTGCAGCGCCTCGCGGATCAGCTTTTCCGAGACGTCCGGCCCATAGGAATTCGGCGGTGTCGATGAAGTTCACTCCCAGCGCCGGCAGCCGCCGCAAGATGGCGATCGCCTCGTCCGGGTTTTCCGGCGCGCCCCACACGCCGGGACCGGTGAGCCGCATGGCGCCGAAGCCGAGACGGTGGACGGCGATTTTGCCGCCAATTTTGAACGTACCCGATTTAATGGCGTTGACCGATCGGGCGACGGTCCCAACCATTGAGGCAGCAAACATGGACATTGGAGGCGACTTTCAGGACGGTGAACCGGCAGGCGATACCGTTGAACCGTGACGCCGAGAAGGCACGATGACAAATTTTCGCCGTTGCTTTGCAACCAAACTGTCAAATCCGAGTTTACGGATCGCCGTGAACTTTATGTGAAAGCGTTCGCGTGCCCGGGACGGCCCGGAGGGATGCGGACGGGGTCGGCGATGGAAAAGATGGTGGGATTTCTCGAAAGCGAGCTGGAGCGCGCCATTACCGGCCGCGCCGGGGCCGCCAACGACGAAAAGGTCGTGCCTTTGACCGGTTTGCGCGACCAGGAAGCCTCGCGCGAGCGTGAGCGGCGCTTTTACGCCCTGCTCGATGCCCTGCCCGCGGCCATCTACACCACCGACCAGAAGGGGCGCATCACCTACTATAACGACGCCGCGGCTGAACTGTGGGGCCAGCGCCCGGCGCTGGGCACCAGCGAATGGTGCGGTTCGTGGCGGCTGTTCTGGCCGGACGGCACCCCCATGCGCCACGACGAATGCCCGATGGCGGTGGCGCTCAAGGAAGACCGCAAGGTGCGCGGCGCCGAAGCGGTCTGCGAACGGCCCGACGGCAGCCGGGTGCCGTTCGTGCCCTACCCGACCCCGCTGCACGACGACAACGGCCGGCTGATCGGCGCCGTCAACATGCTGGTCGACATCTCCGAGCGCAAGCGGGCCGAGGAGCAGCAGGGCATGATGGTGCGCGAGCTGCACCACCGGGTGAAGAACACGCTCGCCACCGTGCAGGCGATCATGGGCTCGACGGCGCGCACCTCCGACACCATCGAGGGCTTCAAGACGGCGCTGATCGGCCGCATCGGCGCGCTGGCCAAGACGCATCTGCTGCTCACCGACGAAGGCGGCACCGCGATTTCCTTCGAGCAGATCCTGCGCAACGAGCTCGACGCCTTCGACGACGGCAGCGACAACCGGGTGCGCTACAGCGGGCCGGCCGTCGACATTCCGGCGCGGCTGGCGGTGTCGCTCGGCATGGCGATCCACGAACTCACCACCAACGCGGCGAAATACGGCGCGCTCTCGGTCTACGGCGGCAAGGTTGATATCGCCTGGAGCATGACGATCGAGGCGACAAAGCGTACACTGCAATTCGTCTGGGTGGAAAGCGGCGGGCCGCCGGTGGCGCCGCCGAAGCGCGAAGGGTTCGGCACCCGGCTCCTGGATTTCGTGCTGCCGGGGCAGATCCGCGCCAAGACGGAAATCGACTACCGGCCGGACGGCGTGCGCGTGCACGTCTCCATGCCGTTGCCCGTAGAGGCGCAGGACTAGAAGGACATCGGGCGCCGCTCGGGCCAACAACCGAGGAGGAAAGCCATGGCCTATTCTCACGTTCTGCTTGGCGCGAACTCGCGCGCGCGGCCGCGTGTACGGACAATCGGCATTGCCGATCTCAAGGTCGCGCTCGCCGAGGGTCTCGACGATTTTCGTGCCATGCCGACGCACGCGCTGTTTCTCTGCGCCATCTATCCGCTGATCGGATTGCTCGCGGCGCGGCTGGCCTTCGGCTATTCGGTGCTGCCGCTCTTGTACCCGATGGCGGCCGGCTTTGCTCTGGTCGGGCCGGTGGCCGCACTCGGGCTCTACGAATTGTCGCGGCGGCGCGAGGCTGGACAAGAGGCCAACGCCTCGCATGCGCTCGACGTGCTGCAATCCTCCTCGATCGGCGCCATCATCGCGCTTGGCCTGCTGCTGTTCGGCATCTTCATCCTATGGGTGGCGATCGCCAACACCATCTACATCGCCGATTTCGGCTACGCGCCGCCGGTCTCGATCCGCGCCTTCATGACCGAAGTTCTCGACCACGCGCCGCCGGCTGGAACCTGATCGTGGTCGGTAATCTGGTCGGGCTCGTCTTCGCCATTGTCGCCTTCAGCATCAGCGTGGTGTCGTTCCCGCTGCTGCTCGAGCACGACGTCGGCGCGGCGGTGGCGCTCGCCACCTCGATCCGCGTCGTCGCCAAGAATCCGCTGGTGATGGCGGTGTGGGGGCTGATCGTCGCCGCGCTGTTGTTCCTCGGCTCGCTGCCGGCGTTTCTCGGGCTGACCGTTGTGGTGCCGGTGCTGGCGCACGCGACCTGGCACCTCTACCGGCGCGCAGTCGATGCCGACAAGACGCCGCCGCGGCAGCCGCACGAGCATCATGAGCAGCACCGTTACGCCGCGGATTTCCCGGCGGTGCTGTTTCCCTGGCGCGCGGTGATCACATCGCCTTGACGATGGCCTCGGTCATCTTCTTGGCGTCGCCCAACAACATCATGGTGTTGTCGCGGTAGAACAGCGGGTTGTCGATGCCGGCATAGCCCGACGCGAGGCTGCGCTTGATGAACATCACGGTGCCGGCCTTCCACACCTGCAGGACCGGCATGCCGTAAATCGGCGAGGTCTTGTCCTCTTCCGCCGCCGGATTGGTGACGTCGTTGGCGCCGATGACGAAGGCGACGTCGGTCTGGGCGAATTCGGAATTGATGTCCTCGAGCTCGAACACCTCGTCGTAGGGCACGTTCGCCTCGGCCAGCAGCACGTTCATGTGGCCGGGCATGCGGCCGGCGACCGGGTGGATGGCGTATTTGACCTCGACGCCTTCCTTCTTCAGCTTGTCGGCCATTTCACGCAGGGCGTGTTGCGCCTGCGCCACCGCCATGCCGTAGCCGGGCACGATGATGACCTTCTGCGCGTTCTTCATGATGTAGGCGGCGTCCTCCGCCGAGCCGAGCTTGACCGGCTTCTGCTCGCCGCCACCCGCCGGCCCCGCCACCTCGCCGCCAAAGCCGCCGAGGATCACCGAGATGAACGAGCGGTTCATCGCGGTGCACATGATGTAGGACAGGATGGCGCCGGAAGAGCCGACCAGCGCGCCGGTGATGATGAGCGCGGTGTTGCCGAGCGTGAAGCCGATGCCGGCGGCCGCCCACCCCGAATAGGAGTTGAGCATCGAAATGACGACCGGCATGTCGGCGCCGCCGATCGGAACGATGATGAGAATGCCGAGCGTGAGCGACAGCGCGACGATCGCCCAGAACTGGTAGGCGACCTGGTTGAGATAAAAGATGACGATGAAGGCGATCAGCGCCAGCCCAAGCAGGATGTTGATGGCGTGCCGCGCCGGCAGCATGATCGGCTTGCCGCTCATGCGCGCGGAGAGCTTCAGGAACGCGATCACCGAGCCGGTGAAGGTGACGGCGCCGATCGCGGCGCCGAGCGACATTTCGATCAGGCTTTGCTGGTGGATATGGCCTTGCTCGCCGATGCCGAAGGCGTCCGGTGCGTAGAAGGCGCCGGCCGCCACCAAGACCGCCGCCATGCCGACCAGCGAGTGGAAGGCGGCGACCAGCTCCGGCATCGAGGTCATCGGCACGCGCCGCGCGATCACCGCGCCGATGCCGCCGCCAATGACGATGCCGGCGGCGACGAGACCCCAGGCCGCGGCGTCGGCCGGCGGATGCGAGGCAAGCGTCGTCGCCACCGCGATGCCCATGCCGATCATGCCGAACATATTGCCGCGGCGGGAGGAATCCGGCGACGACAGCCCGCGCAGCGCCAGGATGAAGAGGACGCCGGCGACGAGATAAAGCAGCGCGACGAGGTTGGCGCTCATGGGTTTACCTCGTCATGCCCGGCCTTGTGCCGGGCATCCACGCCTTCGCTTCGGCGCAGAAAGAAAGGCGTGGATGGCCGGGACAAGCCCGGCCATGACGGCGACATTTTGCGAAGACGATTCATTGTCGCCATCACTTTTTCTTCTTCTGATACATCGCCAGCATGCGCTGGGTGACCAGGAAGCCGCCGAAGATGTTGACGCAGGCGAAGGTGAGCGCGACGAAACCGAGGCCGCGCGCGAGCCAGGTGCCGGTGTCGATCAGCGTCACGCCGACAGCGAGCAACGCGCCGACCACGATCACCGAGGAGATGGCGTTGGTCACCGACATCAGCGGCGTGTGCAGCGCCGGCGTCACCGACCAGACGACGTAATAGCCGACGCACACCGCGAGCACGAAGATCGACAGGCGGAACACGAAGGGGTCGACGGCACCGGCGATTTCGGACATGGGCATTTCCCTTCTTATCCCTCTCCCCTGCAAGGGGGAGGGTGGCGAGCCGCGTGAGCGGCGAGCCGGGTGGGGGTCCAAGGACGATCCCCACCCCGCCTCGCGGAGTTTATCATCGGGCCGCGCTTCGCGCGGACCCGTTGGCTCGGCGACCCTCCCCTTTCAAGGGGAGGGATGAAGCGAGTTCGTGGCATGGCCCTCATCATCACGCCGCGCTTTTCGGCTGGAACATCGGGTGCACGATGGCGCCGTCGCGGGTCAGCGCGGTGCCCTTGATCAGCTCGTCGTCCCAGTTGATGGCGAGCTTCTTCTCTTTCTTGTCGATCATGGTGTCGAGGAAGGTGAGCAGGTTCTTGGCGTAGAGCGCCGAAGCCGACGCCGCGAGCCGGCCCGGCACGTTGAGATAGCCGACGATCTTGACGCCGCCGACCTTGGCGACTTCGCCCGGCTTGGCGCCCTCGACATTGCCGCCGCGCTCGACGGCGAGATCGACGATCACCGAACCGGCGCGCATCGAAGCCACCATGTCCTTATTGACGAGTTTCGGCGCCGGGCGGCCCGGGATCAGCGCCGTGGTGATGACGATGTCCTGCTTCTTGATGTGGTCGGCCACCAGCGCCGCTTGCTTGGTCTGATATTCCTTCGACATTTCCTTGGCGTAGCCGCCGGCGGTCTGCGCGTTCTTGAACTCCTCGTCCTCGACGGCAAGGAACTTGGCGCCGAGGCTTTCGACCTGCTCCTTGGTCGCCGGGCGCACGTCGGTTGCGGTGACGATGGCGCCGAGCCGCTTGGCCGTGGCGATTGCCTGTAACCCCGCGACACCGACGCCCATGATGAAGACCTTGGCCGCCGGCACGGTGCCGGCCGCCGTCATCATCATCGGCAGCGCGCGGCCGTATTCCTCCGCGGCGTCGATCACGGCGCGGTAGCCGGCGAGGTTGGCCTGGCTCGAGAGCACGTCCATCGACTGCGCGCGGGTGATGCGCGGCATCAGCTCCATGGCGAAGGCAACGAGCCCGGCGTCGGCCATGGCTTTGAGATCCGCCTCATGGCCGTAGGGGTCCATGATGGCGATGACCAGCGCGCCCTTCTTGTAGTCCTTGAGATCGGCGGTCGCCGGCCGGCGCACCTTGAGCACGACGTCGGCATCTTTGGTGACATTGTCACCCACTTTGCCGCCGGCGGCTTCGTAGTCGGCATCCGAGATGCCGGAGCCCGCGCCGGCGCCGCGGGCAACCACGACCTCGGCACCGAAGCCGACCAGTTTCTTGACGGTTTCCGGAGTGGCGGCGACGCGCGGCTCCGCGGCGTCGGCTTCACGCGCTACGGCAATACGCATGGCGCCTCCCCGCTCCCCCAGTCGGAAGGATCAGCCGCCTGAAATTCCGAGGAACGCGAAGATCAGGAAGCAGATCACAAAAGCGGCATAGCTCGATGTCTTCGAGCCGCCGACCAGGCCCGGAACGGCGCCAAGGGTGCCGATGATGAAGATGGCCAGCGCCATGAGCCAGTGCCCCATGACGCCGCCGGTCGCGAGGCCGAGCAGAATATTTATGACGTAGATGATGCCGACAAAGGTGTGCTCGACGAAGTGCTCGTAGGTCAGCTCGTGCGTGGGATAGTCGTTGCCGTCGGCGGTGGCGTATTCGACGTGACCGTGTTCGGCCATAGCTTCGATCTCCGGAAACGAAAGATGGCGGGCTGCCCGGTGGGTTAGCGCAATTGCCCGGCAAGGGCAACGGACCTTTGGGGCGCCGTTCAGGCCTTTTCACTGTCGAGCGTGGACATTTGCCCAGGGTCGTAGCGGTCGCCGGCGACTGCGGCGGCGGGGACGGCGGCCCCGACGCGGGCAAGTTCCTCGCCCGACAGGGTCAATTCGCTGGCCGCGACGAGGTCGGCGAGCTGGGCGCGGGTGCGCGCGCCGGCCAGCGGCACGATGTCGTCGCCGCGCGACATGACCCAGGCGGCGGCAAGCTGTGGCACGGAGACGCCTTTGTCCCGGCCGATCGCCTCGAGCTGCGCCACCAGCGCGAGATTGCGAGCGAGGTTGTCGCCGAGGAAGCGCGGCATGCGCGTGCGGATGCCGGCGCCGGCGGCCGAGGCCGCCCCGCCGATCAGCCCGCGCGACAGGATGCCGTAGGCGGTGACGGCGATGCCAAGCTCGCGCAGCACCGGCAAGATCTCGCGCTCGACGCCGCGGCTCATCAGCGAATACTCGATCTGCAGGTCGCAGACCGGGCTGACCGCGTTGGCGCGGCGGATGGTCGCGACGCCGACTTCGGAGAGACCGAGATAGCGCACATAGCCTGCCTTGATCATGTCGGCGATGGCGCCGACGGTGTCCTCGATCGGCACCTTGGGGTCGAGCCGCGCCGGGCGGTAGATGTCGATGGTGTCGGTGCCAAGCCGCTTGAGCGAATAGGCAAGCGCAGTCTTCACGGCATTGGGGCTTGCGTCATAGCCGATGAAGTGACCGTTGGGCGCACGCTGCGCGCCGAACTTGACGCTGAGCAGGTATTTGTCGCGCGGCACGCCGCGCAAAGCGCGGCCAAGCAACATCTCGTTATGGCCCGACCCGTAGAAATCGCCGGTGTCGAACAACGTGATGCCGGCATCGAGCGCGGCCTTGATGGTCGCCTCGCTTTCCGCGTCGTCGGCCGGGCGATAGAGGCCGGAAAACGCCATGCAGCCGAGGCCGAGCGCGGAGACCAGCGGACCGGATGTGCCGAGGCGGCGCGTTTTCATGGGTCTTGCTCCGACGGTGTGATACCGGCCGCCGACACCGCCGCGGCCTGCCGCTTGCCGACCGCGTCGACGGAGAAATTCTCGATCGCGGCGTTGAACAGCTTGTGGAAGTTGAGCTCCGCAGCGAGATGCAGGAACACGGCGCCGAGGCCGACCGCGGCGCGGTCCATGAACACGAACTCGCGCGGCACCGTCACCGGGCCGAGTTGCTTCAAGGCCTGGTGCACGCGAAACGCTTCCTTGCGGCCGTAGTCGGACGGTTTCACGCCGTCGGCGATCGTGCGCACGCGGTCATCGAGCAGCGGGCCGTAGATGAAGCGCGCCCAGATGTTGAGCGCTTCGATCAATTCCCGGGACAGCCGCTTGAAGCCCCAGGTTTCGTAGGCGTGTGTCACCCGCGCGTCATCGCCGTGCAACAATCCGCGATAGAGATCGACCACGCCGCCGACGAAGCTGGGCGGGAAGATGCGGACGCAGCCGTAGTCGAGCAGATTGATGCCGGCGGGCTCACCCTCCGCGCCGTCGAAGACCGAATAATTGCCGAGGTGCGGATCGCCATGAATGATGCCGAACCGGCTGAAGGGAAACCACCAGGCGGTGAACATCGCGGTGGCGAGCCGGTTGCGGGTCGCGAGGTCGTCGTTCTTGTGCGCGAGCAGCTTGCGGCCCTCGAGCCAGTCCATGGTGAGCAGGCGCCCGGTCGACAACTCCGGGAAGAGGCGCGGCACGCGGATCTGGTGTTGGCCTTCGAGCATGGCGCGGTAGAGCGCGATATGCTTGGCCTCGCGGACATAGTCGAGCTCTTCGCGCAGGCGCGCGCCGATCTCGACCGCGATCTCGGAGGTGTCGAGCGCGGGATCGAAGCGCTTGCGGATCGCCATCAGCAATTGCAGCTGCTGCAGGTCGGCTTCGACCGCCGACTGCATGTCGGGATATTGCAGCTTGCAGGCCAGCTCTGAGCCATCGAGCGTCACGGCGCGATGCACCTGACCGAGCGAAGCGGCCGCCGCCGGGTGATGCTCGAAGCTCTTGAACTTTTTCTCCCAGCCCGCGCCCAGTTCCGCCTGCATGCGGCGCTTGACGAAGGCCCAGCCCATCGGCGGCGCCTGGCTCTGCAGCTTGATCAGCTCGTTGGCGTATTCCGGCGGCAGCGCGTCCGGAATGGTGGCGAGCAGTTGCGCCACCTTCATGATCGGGCCTTTGAGGCCGCCGAGCGCGGCGGCCAGCGCCAGCGCATTGGCCGGGCGATCCTGCCGGCGGCCGAGCGCGCGCGAGGTGGCGATGCGCGCGGCGACGCCGCCGACATTGGCGCCGACGCGGGCATAGCGCCGCGCGCGGGCGGAGAAGCGGTTTTTCTCGCGGTCGGTCGGGGGCATGGTCACTCGGCTGATGCTTGAAACATAAGCACGCTAAGGCGCGATGCCAGGCGCTTCCACGGGCTTGACGTGGTCGGCGATCCAGTGCGCGAGCACGTCTTCGCCGACTTCCCCGGCGGCCAGCGAGAGAATGACCGCGGTTGCCGCTTCGGGCGGAGCATCGAGATCAAGTTTGTTGAGATTAAAAACACGATCAAAGACGCGAGCGCCGTTCGTTTGTTGCCGTCAACAAACGGGTGGTTGCGAGCAATTCCGAAACCATAGGCTGCCGCGAGCGTGGCGAGATCAGTCTCCCCGTACACGAATTTGTGCTGGGGCCGGCCGAGCGCCGACTCAAGAAGCCCTAGATCGCGAATGCCATCGGCGCCACCGAATAGAGCCAGTTGTTCGGTATGGAAGTCCAGGACGATC
Source organism: uncultured Alphaproteobacteria bacterium (assembly GCA_963822035.1). Classification (GTDB taxonomy): domain Bacteria; phylum Pseudomonadota; class Alphaproteobacteria; order Rhizobiales; family Xanthobacteraceae; genus Pseudolabrys. Next base: position 202,243 of record CAWGGC010000002.1, read on the forward strand.
CGGAGTTCGAGCCACCGAGGCTCAATCACTTGGCAAGCGCCCTGTAAGTATCCGCATATTTCCGAAACGACCGGCGCGCAAATTCCATCGCTTCCGCGTGTTTAGGATCGTAGGGGCTGAGTTTGATGCCACGCTCGGTTTGTTCCACGATATGCAGCTTGTCGCCTTCCTTCAGCTTCAGGCGCGCGAGCAGTTCTTTCGGCAAAATAAAGCCGAGCGAATTGCCGATCTTCTTGATCTGCAACAGGTAGCCTTCAATGTCTGGAGTGTCGGGTCGCTCATTCATGGCTGCTCTCCGCGGTTATTACAAACGTATAACCGCCGTTTTACATTTGTGCAACTGACCTCTATCACCATGTTTTTGCTGAGCTAAGCGCTCACGGGTCCAGGCGCCGTTGAGCGCCGCTTCGATCCAGACCTTGGGCATGGCGCGGAGCCTAGCCCAGCGTCTCCAGCTCGTCGATCAGATGCGCGATGACGTTAAGGCCGCCGTCCCAGAATTTCGGATCGCGGGCGTCGAGGCCGAACGGCGCCAGCAGTTCGGCATGATGCTTGGTGCCGCCGGCCGCGAGCATGTCGAGATAGCGCTCGGCAAAGCCGGAGGCCGACTGCTCGTAGACCGCATAGAGCGAGTTCACCAGGCAATCGCCGAAGGCATAAGCGTAAACGTAGAACGGCGAGTGGATGAAGTGCGGAATGTAGGTCCAGAAGGTCTCGTAGCCTTCCTTGAGTTCGATCGCGGGCCCGAGGCTCTCGGCTTGCACCGACATCCATAGCTCGCAGATCTTGTCGGCGGTCAGCTCGCCGTTGCGGCGTTCGAGATGCACCTTGCGCTCGAAACTGTAGAACGCGATCTGCCGCACCACCGTGTTGATCATGTCCTCGACCTTGGCGGCGAGCATGGCCTTGCGCTGCTTCTTGTCGGTGGTGCCGGCCAAGAGCTTGCGGAAGGTGAGCATCTCGCCGAACACGGATGCGGTTTCGGCGAGCGTCAGCGGCGTCGGCGCCATCAGCGCGCCGTTGCGCGCGGCGAGCACCTGGTGCACGCCGTGGCCGAGCTCGTGGGCGAGCGTCATGACGTCGCGCGGCTTGCCCTGGTAGTTGAGCAGCACGTAAGGATGCGCCGACGGCACGGTCGGATGCGCGAAGGCGCCGGGCTGCTTGCCGGGACGCACCGGCGCGTCGATCCATTTACGTTCGAAGAAGCGGTCGGCGACCTCAGCCATTTTCGGCGAGAACGCGCCGTAGGCGGTGAGCACGGTGGCGCGTGCATCGTTCCAGGGAATCGTGCGCTGCGCCACTTTCGGCAGCGGCGCGTTGCGGTCCCAGTACGGCAGCTTCTTCTTGCCGAACCACTTGGCCTTCAGCGCATAATAACGATGCGACAGCTTGGGATAAGCGGCCTGCACGGAGGCGACCAGCGCCTCAACCACTTCGCGCTCGACGCGGTTGGCGAGGTGCCGCGAATCGGCGACGTCCTTGAAGCCGCGCCAGCGGTCGGAAATCTCCTTGTCCTTGGCGAGCGTGTTGGTGATCAGCGTGAAGGGCCGCAGGTTGGCCTTGAAGGTCTTGGCCAGCGCTTCCGCCGCGGCCTTGCGCTTCTTGCCGTCGGTGTCCTGCAACAGGTTGAGCGCCGGCTCGATGGTCAGGTCCTTGCCGCCGATCCTGAAGCGCAAGCCCGCGATGGTGTCGTCGTAGGCGCGGTTCCAGGCGGAATAGCCGGTCACGGACTTTTCGTGGAACAGCTCCTCGACACGGTCTTCGAGCTGATAGGGCTTGTCCTTGCGCAGGTCCTCGATCCACGGCCGATAGTGGCCGAGCGCGGGATCGGCCATCGCGGCATCGAGCGCGGCGTCCTCGACGCGGTTGAGTTCGAGGCCGAAGAACAGAAGATGCAGCGAGGCGGCGGTCAGCCGCTCCTGCACGTCGCCGTAGAACTTGGCGCGCTTGGGATCGGTCGAATTGCCGGCATAGACCAACGACGCATAAGAGCCGACGCGGCCGATCTTGTCGTCGAGCGCCTCGAAGCGCTTGACCGCCTCGGCAAGCGGCGCGCCCTGCCCGGCCGCCATGGCGGCGAGCTTGCCCTTGTAGGCCTGCTCGAACGCGACGCAGTCGGCATCGATCTGATCGAGGTCGGCTTTGAGTTCCGGGCTGTCGATGCCGGGATAGAGGTCGTCGAGATTCCATTCCGGCAGCGCGCCGAACTTGGAGGCGGGCTTGCGGGCGGACGTCTTGTTGGATGTCTTGGCGGCGGTTCGGGGCATGGCAGGATCGGGCTGAGAAGGATGGGCCGGCGATAAATCGTTACCCGGCGATATCTAGGGTTAGGCGGGCCGGTTTAACACCCCATTAAGCAAGAGCGGCCACATTGCGCCAAATCGGTACAGCATACCGTTTGGAGTGAGCATGTCCGCAGTTGTGCTTATTGTCGACGACGATCCGGTGCAGCGCCGCCTGATCGAAAGCATGGTCAGCCGCTTCGGCCATCGCGCCTTGCTCGCCGAGAGCGGGCAAGCCGCCCTCCACCTCCTCAGCGGTCCGCACAAGCAACACGTCGATTGCGTGGTGCTCGACCTGGTGATGCCCGACCTCGACGGGCTCGCCGTCATGGCGCGCATGCGCGAGGCCGGGCTCGATATTCCGGTGATCGTGCAGACCGCGCATGGCGGCATCGACAATGTGGTGTCGGCGATGAAGGCCGGCGCCTGCGACTTCGTGGTCAAGCCGGCAAGCCCCGAGCGGCTGCAAGTCACGTTGCGCAACGCGCTCGCCAGCAAGGCGCTCGCCGGCGAATTGCGCCGCCTGACGCGCAGCCGCGACAACACGCTGACCATGGCCGACATCGTCACGCGCTCGTCGGCGATGCGCAAGGTGCTGGCCGCGGCGGACAAGGTGGCCGCCTCCAACATTCCGGTGTTGCTCGAAGGCAAATCCGGCGTCGGCAAGGACATGCTGGCGCGCGCGATCCATGGCTCGAGCGAGCGCCGCGCCAAGCCCTTCGTCGCCGTGAACTGCGGCGCCATGCCGGAGAACCTGGTCGAGTTCGATTTTGTTCGGCCACGAGAAAGGCGCCTTCACCGGCGCCACCGAAAAGCACGCCGGCAAGTTCGTCGAAGCCGACGGCGGCACCTTGTTCCTCGACGAGATCGGCGAACTGCCGCTCGCCGCGCAGGTCAAGCTGTTGCGCGCGGTGCAGGAGGGCGAGGTCGAGCCGGTCGGGGCGCGCCGCCCGGTCAAGGTCGACGTGCGCATCATCTCCGCCACCAACCGCGACATGATCGCCGACGTGAAGGCCGGCCGCTTCCGCGAGGATCTGTTCTACCGCCTGCACGTCTTCCCGATCATGGTGCCGCCGCTGCGGCAACGCCCCGAGGACATCCCGGAGCTGGCGCGGCATTTCCTCGCGCGCTTTGCCGCCGAGGAAGGCAAGCCGCGTGCGCGGCATTGCGCCGCAGGCGATGCAATTGCTCGTCGCGCATAATTGGCCGGGCAATGTGCGGCAGCTCGAGAACGCGATCTTCCGCGCCGTGGTACTTTCCGAAGGCGAGGAGATCGGCGTCGACGACCTGCCGCAGGTCGCGGCGCAGCTTGGTGAACACGGTCACGAAGCAGTGATTAAAATTGTACCGAATGTTCCGGATTTGCCCGCGCTGGCGGGCTTCAGCCTGCCGCACGCGAGCGCGGACCGCTCCGCGCCGTTAACCACGCACGGCCCCGTCGCTCGCGCTGACCGACGGGCAAGGCGAGGTGCGCGCGCTCGACGAAATCGAGAAAGAAGTGATCCGCTTCGCCATATCGCATTATCGCGGGCAGATGTCGGAAGTGGCGCGGCGGCTGCAGATCGGCCGCTCGACGCTGTATCGCAAGCTCGAAAGCCTCGGCCTCGACGGCGATGCGGTGCGGAAAGAGACCGAGCCGGCAAAGTAGGCGCCGCGTCCCCGCGCCTTAACCATGCACGCCGCCCGCGTTAGCCGTGATGCAAGGTAAACGTTAAAGCGGGACCGATTTCAGTCGTTTGCCGCGGCGTTCGGCCGCATAATAGCGATGCAGCGTCATGCGTGGCGCCACGCGCGCATCGCCGCTACACGTTTGCCCCGTGGCGCGCTGAAGTTTTGTGGAGTCATTCGTTATGCGTAAGCTTCGGTTCGACCATTTGCTCGCCGGCACCATGCTGGCGCTGATTGCCGGCGCGCCGCACCTCGCCGCCGCCGCGCCGCAGCGGGTCGAGTCGATGCGGCCGCTGCCGCCCTCGCTCAACGGCCGCGCCGCCGTCCGCCACAATGCCGCGCCGGCGTCGCGCAGGCCGAGCCCGCCCCGGTCGCAGCGCCGGTCGCCGCGCCCGTTCCGGCGCCCGCGCCGAGCGCTGCGCACGAGGCCGACAGCGGCTTCGTCAGCAAGGCGCTCGACAAGATTTTCGCCGCCAGCGACAGCCAGATCAGCGAGAAGCTGCGCGCCATCGTTGCCTCCAAGCAGATCGAACGCCGCTTCGAGCGCGCCCTCGACCGCAAAGCGGTCGAGAGTTTCTACGCTTCGCGCAACGACGCGCCGCTGTGGATCGTGGACGGCGCGCTGACCGCGCGCGCCAAGGCGACCGTCGCCCGGCTGAAAGATGCCGGCGCCGACGGCCTCAATGCCGCCGACTATCCGGTGCCAGATTTCGCCGCGCTCTCCAATGCCGGAGAACTGGCCGACGCCGACGTGACGCTGACCAATTCGGCGATGACCTTCGCCCGCCACCTGCAGACCGGCCGCATCGCGCCGACCCGCGTCTACGCGCAGGTCGACTACGGCGAGCACGCGCCCGATCCCGCCGAGGTGCTGCGCAAGCTCGCCGGCGGCGGCGACATCAACGCCACCTTCGACAGCTTCAACCCGCAGCATGCCGGCTTCAAGGAACTGAAAGACAAGCTCGCCGGCCTGCGCGCCAACGCCTCGACCGGCGAGGCCGACAACCGCGTCCCCGACGGCGCGCCGATCATGCCGGGCAAGAAGGACACCCGGATCCCGGCGCTGCGCGGCAAGCTCGGGCTCGGCGGCAAGGTCGACGACATCCTCTACGACCGCCGCCTCTTCGACGCCGTGCGCCGCGTGCAGCAGCGCGCCAGCATCAAGCCGACCGGCGTCATCGACAACAAGACCATCGCCGTCATCAACGGGCCGAAGCGCAGCGACCTCGTCGAGCACGTCGTCGCCACCATGGAGCGCTGGCGCTGGCTGCCGCGCGACCTCGGCGACACTTATGTGATGGTCAACATCCCCGACTACTCGCTCAAGGTCGTGCACGACCATAAGCCGGTGTGGCACACCAAGATCGTCGTTGGAAAGCCGCAAACGCCGACGCCGCTGCTTGCCGCGTCGATGGATAACGTGCTGGTCAATCCGTCCTGGTACGTGCCGCAGTCGATCATCCAGAACGAATTGCTGCCGCTCTACGCCAGCGACCCGCAGATCTTCGACCGCATGGGCCTCGAAGTGAAGCGCGGGCCCGACGGCCACATCAACGTGGTGCAGCCGCCCGGCGCCGCCAACGCGCTCGGCCGCATCAAGTTCAACTTCCCCAACAAGTTCCAGGTCTACCTGCACGACACGCCGGAGAAGAACCTGTTCAAGTACGACCGCCGCGCCTTCAGCCACGGCTGCATGCGCGTGCAGGACCCGACCGTGTTCGGCGAGATCATGCTGCACCTGGCGATGCACGGGGCGACGCCGAATTCGCGCCAGCTCTATGCGATGTTCGGCCAGGACGAGCGCACCTTCAAACTGCAGGAGCGGCCGACCGTGCTGCTCACCTACCAGACCGCCTTCGTCGACGACGCCGGCAAGCTGCAGTTCCGCGACGACATCTACGGTTTCGATCAGCGCATCAACGCGATCATGCACAGCGACGAGCGCCGCGTCGCCGACGTCGCGCCGCCGCCCGATCCCAAGCGCGACGCCGCGACCGACAAGTCCAACCAGGAAATCCTGAGCCGGGTCGAACGGCGCGAGGCGCAGAATCCGTTCGAGTTCTTCGAGCGGATTTTCCGCTAGACCAGCGCCGACAAGCGGGCCTTCGGCCCCCGCGGCTCAAGGTGACAAGAATACGGCGGGCAAAAAGCCCGCCTTTTTCTTTTTCGCTTGATGTAAGTCAAAGCCGGCCTTGTCGCCCCGTGTTTGATCGAGTTGGGGCAATCAGGTTTTGAAAAGTCGGAGGTTTCCATGCCGACATCTACGGCAGTCAAACAAAAACCCGTCGCCACCGAGACGGCAAAGGAAAAACTTTCCATCATCATGTTCAGCGGAACGGCGGACAAATTCATTCCGCTCGGCGTGCTGTCTCAGGCCGCGGCAGCCATGGACGTGGACGTCAACATTTTCGTCACCGGCTTTGCGCTCCGCGGTTTTACCAAGAAGGCTCAGGAACTGCCCTTCCCCGTCGAGTTTGCCGCGATGGCGCCGGCACTGGCCCAAGGCCTGCAACAGACGCACGTTCCGCCGTGGGACGCCATGGTGCGTCAGGCCAAGGACCTCGGTGCGAAGGTCTACGCCTGCTCAATGATGAGCAGCGTGATGGGCCTCAAGAAGGACGACTTCAACGACCTCGTGGACGACGTGGTCGGCGCGGCGACCTTCCTGGAGAAGGCGGGGCACGGCCAGACGTTGTTCATCTGAGGTGCATGCCATGAGCGAGACAATACCTCACACCATCGTCGACTCGCGCGGCTCGGCCTGCCCGGGCCCGATCACCGATCTCGCGCTGGCCTATCGCCGGTCCAAGGTCGGTGATGTCATCGAACTTTGGGCGACCGATCCCGGCGTCAAATCCGATGTCCGCGCCTGGGCGGCAAAGACAAAGAACGAGGTCGTGTCGGTCGAGGACAAGGGCGACAAGATCGTCGCAATTCTCAACATCCTCAGGCGGTGACGCCATGCAGCGCGTCCTCATCATCGGGGGCGGCACCGGCGGGACGATGCTGGCCAACCGCCTCGATCCGCAGAAATTCGAGGTGACGCTGTTGAGCGCGTCGCCCGGACATATGTTCCAGCCGTCGTTGCTGTACATCGCCTTCGCCCATGCGAGCGGCGACATTCGTGCGCGACGAACGAAGCCTGCTGTCCCGTCACGTGCGTTTCGTACAGGACAAGGTGACGCTAGTCGATTTGCCCCGCCGCGTGGTCGAGACGCAATCCGGCGACCACTACGAGTATGATCTTTGGTTCTGGCGACCGGCGTACATACGGCGCCAAGCCAGATTCCCGGCTTGCCGGAGATTAACAGCCGCTTCGGCGACTATCACAGCACGGTTGCACAAGCGCAAAAATTGTGGGCTTCGGTCGATGCGTTTCAGGGCGGCACCATCGCCCTTGGCCAAGCGTCGCCGATCTGCGTCTGCCCGCCGTCGCCGACCGAGGGCATTTTGCTGGTCGACCGGTTGCTGCGCAAAAAGGGGTTGCGCGACAAGAGCCGGCTCGTCTTTTTCACGCCTTATCCACGAGCCTATCCGGCAGAGCCGATCAACGAAATCATCGAGCCGATCGTCAAAGCGCGCGGCATCGAGATCATGACGTTCTTCGATGTCGACCGCATCGATCCCGCCAAGCGGACGATCACCTCGATCGAGGGCGACGGCATCACCTACGATCTGCCGATCATCATTCCGCCCTTTGTCGGCACCGACATCGCCTATGAGCCGGCGAGCGTCCTTGACGCCGACCGCTTCATCATCACCGACAAGGAAACGCTGCACGTGAAGGGATTTGACCGCGTGTTCGCCATCGGCGACGCGACCAACATTCCGACATCGAAAGCGGGGATCGAGGCGCATCTCGAGGCCCAGGTCGTCGCCAAGCAATTGGCCGGGATACCGGCCACCTTCGACGGCCGCACCAACTGCCCGGTCGATCTCGGCGACGGCCGCGGCACGTTCGTCATCGGTTCGTTTAACGCGCCGGTTGTGAAGATGCGCCCGAGCCGTATCAATCATCTGATGAAAATGATGATCGGCCGGATTCTACTGGATAAGCCTGGGCGGCCTGCTCGATCCGATTTTCGACACTTACTTTGCGTTGACCAAGCCGCGGCCACGGGCGGGATAAAGCCCGTCAAAGCGGCGAGATTCAGCGACGGCCCGGTCGGCCTCGGCCGTCTTTCAAGGCCTATTTGCCCCGGGAAAGTCCCCCCTTAGCGGCCGAATGTCGGGCCGGGCCGTGCAATTTTACCGCCGCGGCAAGCCTTTTTCGGGCCATTTTCGCGTTATAATCAAAAGTATTGGCGGGGAGCCTCCGGGGTAAGGGGGCCTTTACCCTTCCGGTTAAGACTGGTGGCCGTCATCGGGGCGGCCGAGCTTGGGGCGTCGCGAGGGCTGTGGGACGGCGATTTTCACGGAAGCGATCAGTGAAGTTGCGTGCGGGGCGTCAGCGTTCTGTTGCCGAATTGTTGATTCGTGCCGGCTCCCGCCTGAGCGTCGCGACGCTGTTTCTGCTCGGCGCCAATAACGCGCTGCAGAACGCGGCCGCCGAGGGCGACACCCGCACCATCTCCTTCCATCACCTGCACACCGGCGAAGACATCACCGTCACCTACAAGCGCGATGGCCGCTACGACGAGGCCGCGCTGAAGAAGCTCGACTGGTTCATGCGCGACTGGCGGCGCAACGAAGACGTCGAGATGGACCCACATCTGTTCGACCTGTTGTGGGAGGTCGAGCGCGAGGTCGGCGCCAAGGCGCCGATCGATGTGGTGTGCGGCTACCGCTCGCCGCAGACCAATTCGATGCTGCGCGAGCGCTCGACCGGCGTTGCCCAGTTCAGCGAGCACACCCACGGCCAGGCCATCGACTTCTACATTCCGGGCGTGGCGCTGGAGAAGATCCGCGAAGTCGGTCTGTGGCTGCAGCGCGGCGGCGTCGGCTTCTATCCGACCTCGGGCTCGCCCTTCGTGCACTTGGACACCGGCTCGATCCGCCACTGGCCGCGCATCGCGCGCTCGACGTTGCAGAAGATCTTCCCCGACGGCCGCACCGTGCACATCCCGACCGACGGCAAGCCGATGCCGGGCTACAAGCTGGCGCTGCGGGAAGTCGAGAGCCACGGCAACGTCCCGTCGGAAATGTCGCTTGAGACGGCGCGGCAAGCCGGCGCGATCAGCACCGCCGACGAAGAGTACGCCACGCAGATCACGCCGAAGAAGGCGACCATGGTGGCTGGCCTGTTCGGCAAGGATGAGGATTACGCAACGCCCGCAACCGGCAAGCCCGCGCCGACCGTGGTGGCGAGCCTGACGCCGTCGAACCCGGCGCCCGCGCCGCGCGCCGCCGCGGTTGAGCGGCCGGTGATGGCGGCAGCGCTGCGCCCAGTGCCGCTGCCGATCCCTGCAACGCGCCCGGTGACGGTCGCGGCGCGCCAGCCGGTGCCGCTGCCGGCAGCGCGGCCGCAGATCGCGGTTGCCGCGGCGCAGCCGACGCCCGAGGAGACCTTCGTCACCGCCTCGCTCGGCAACAGCAGGATCTGGGGCCCGACGATCGAGAAGGGCCCGGAGCTGCCGGCGCCGCTTGAGGTTGCTTCGGCGCAGCCGACGCAGACCGCGCTTGCCTATGCCGACGAGACGCCGATGCCCGCTCCGGCGCCGGCCCGCGTGCGGCCGATGGGCGGCAATTTGCCGAAACTGCCGGCGGAAGCCACCATCATCCCGCGCTCGAGCAACGCGACCGTGACGACGGCCTCGACGCTCACCGGCGGCGCCGAAACCGTCAACAGCCCATGGCTGCGCGCCGCGATCCTGACGCCGAGCTTCAGCGCCTTCATGAGCGCGAGCCCGGCCGGCGAGAGCGCGAACGTCAAGGCATTGGAGCCACTGCTTGAGAAGCCGACCATGTCGGTCGCCATGACGTTCTCGGCCGATCCGAACTACGGCATGGTGCCCGACCGCTTCACCGGCCATGCCGTGGTCTTCATCGCCACCGCGACCTTCCTGCACCCGCAGACGCTGTCAATGCGCTAAGGCGCAGGCCGTCGCGACCCGGCCGCGCTTGAGCGTGGCCGTCTGGCCGTCCTTGGCAATTGTCAGCGTGACGCTGCCTTTGGCGAAGCGCGTGCCGCTCAAGGACAGGCGCTTCGGCAACGCCAGCGCCTTGCCGTCGAGCTGGATGTGGATGCGGCTGTCGCCACGGTAGAAGCCGGTCGCGATCTCGGTGCCGTCGGCGCAATGGTAGGTGATGAAGTTTTGTTGCGCGGCCGCCGGCAGCGCGGCGGCAAGAAAACCCGCCGCCGCGAGCAAAGCAATCGTTCTGCCGTTGCGCATCTGGCCGAGCGCGATCAGTTCAGCATCCCCAGCGCGTTCATGTACATCTCGAGCACGGCCTGCTCCTCGCGGCGCTCGTCGGTGTCCTGCTTGCGCATGCGCACGATGGTGCGCAGCGCCTTGATGTCGAAGCCGGTGCCCTTGGCCTCGGCATAGACGTCGCGGATGTCGTCGGAGGTCGCTTTCTTCTCTTCCTCCAGCCGCTCGATGCGCTCGATGATCGCCTTGAGCTGATCCTTGGCGAAGCGGTGGGCGGTTTCTTCTGTTGTTTGGGCCGCGGCAGTGGCAGGCATCGTGGTCTCCCGAATGACGAGTTGCTGCCCTGTCATACGGAAAATTCGCCTGACCGGCGCGCCGCGCCTCGCAAAGCCCCCGACATTCACACGCTGTGAATAATGGAGGAAACGTCAGTGTTTGGCGCTTGCCTTTTCAAAGGCGGCCTTCTGCTCGGGCGAGGCCTCCTTCTGATGCTTCTGGCGCCATTCGTCGTAGGGCATGCCGTAGACGACCGCGCGGCTCTCGTCCTTGGTCATCGGCACGCCCATGCCGTCGGCGGCGTCCTTCATCCAGTTCGACAGGCAATTGCGGCAGAAGCCGGCGAGATTCATCATGTCGATGTTCTGCACGTCGGTGCGGTTGCGCAGGTGATCGACCAGGCGGCGGTACACGGCGGCTTCGAGTTCGGTGCGGGTTTTCGGGTCCATCGCTGTACATTCTCCACGTCATGCCCGCGCTTGTCGCGGGCATCCACGCCTATTTTTCTAATGTAAAGACGTGGATGGCCGGGACAAGTGCACGACCGGGCCGGCCGAAGGCCGGACCCGGTTGCCCGGCCATGACAGGACAAACCTTGCCATAGGCCGAAAAACCCGCCGTATAGGCGGTATGGTTGCTGATTTGGCCGGGCACCGCGCGTTTCTGGACACGCTGTTCCGCGTAGCGGTCGCGGCCGCGCACCCCTCGACCTGCCTGCCGCCTTTGTTGCCGCCGCCGCCCGGGGGCAGGCTGATTTTGCTCGCCGCCGGCAAGGCCGCGGGCTCGATGGCGGAGACGGCGGAAGCCTTCTATCTCGACCGCCACAAGCTGCCGCGCGAGCGCCTCACCGGCCTTGCGGTGGCGCGGCACGGCTACGGGCGGCCGACCCGCGTCGTCGAGATGATCGAGGCCGGGCATCCGATCCCGGATGCCGCGGGCCTCGCGGCGGCCGAAAAAGCGCTGAAGCTCGCCGAGAGCGCAGGATCCGACGATCTGGTGCTGGTGCTGATGTCGGGCGGCGCCTCCGCCAACTGGATTGCGCCGGCGGACGGCGTGTCCATCGCCGACAAGCAGGCGGTGACGCGCGAACTGCTGCGCAGCGGCGCCAACATCGGCGAGATCAACACCGTGCGCAAGCATCTGTCGCGCATCAAGGGCGGGCGGCTGGCGCGGCACGCTTATCCGGCGCGGCTCGAAACCATCGCCATCTCCGACGTGCCGCACGACGACCCCGCCGTGATCGGCTCCGGTCCGACAGTGCCCGACCCGACCACGCTCGCCGATGCGCGCGCCATCGTCGCCCGCTACCGGCTCGACATGCCGGACAGCGTCAGGCGCGCGCTCAACGATGCGAACAACGAAACGCCGAAACCGGGCGACAAGGTTTTCGCCAATACGACATTTGCCATCGCGGCGCGGCCGGCCAACGCGCTTGCCGCGGCGGAACGCGCCGTGCGCGCCGAAGGCTACGATTGCGTCATGCTCGGCGAGCTCGAGGGCGAGTCCCGCGAGGTCGCCGCGGGCCATGCGAAAATCGCACGCGAGCTGCGCGCCCAAGGCAAGCGCGCCGTGATCCTGTCCGGCGGCGAATTGACGGTGACCATCCGCGGCAAGGGCCGCGGCGGGCCGAGCCAGGAATACGCGCTGGCGCTCGCCATCGGCTTGGCCGGCATGCCGGCGGTCGCCGCGCTTTCGGCCGACACCGATGGCACCGACGGCGGCGGCGGCGACCCCAACGATCCGGCCGGCGCCGTGGTCGACGGCGACACCGTGGCGCGCGCCGGGGCGCTCGGCCTCGATCCTGCCGCCTTTCTCGCCGACAACAATTCGACCGGATTTTTCGCCGCGCTCAAGGACTTGCTCCTGACCGGCCCGACCTACACCAACGTCAATGACCTGCGCGCCATCGTCGTTGACAGGGCGTGACCGGTGACGCAACAACGCCAGCCAGCCGATTCCCGAACCGTGACCGCTTTGCCTCGTTTTGCAGCCTGCATCACCGCCATGCTTGCCGTAACGCTGCTGACATGTTCGGCGGGTACGGCGCGCGCCGACTTCCGCCTGTGCAACAACACCGGCAGCCGCGTCGGCGTCGCCGTCGGCTACAAGGACGCCGAGGGCTGGACCACGGAAGGCTGGTGGAACGTGGCGGCACGGTCCTGCGAAACGCTGCTGCGCGGGAACCTGATTGCACGCTACTATTACATCTACGCGGTCGACTACGACCGCGGCGGCGAATGGGCGGGAAAGGCCTTCATGTGCTCGCGAGAAAAAGAGTTCACCATCCGCGGCACCGACAATTGCCTCGCCCGCGGCTATGACCGCACCGGGTATTTCGAGGTCGACACCGGCGAGCAGCGCTCGTGGACGGTGCAGTTGACCGACACCGCCGAGCAATCGCCGGAAAAGCCGCTCACGCCGCGCACCCCGGGGCCGAGCCGGCAGCCTCTGGTGCAGCCGCCGAGCACGGGCCCGAAAAAATGAGACGTCTGCGCCGCGCCAAGATCATCGCCACGCTCGGGCCGGCTTCGTCGACGCCCGAGATGATCGCTCGGCTGTTTGCCGCCGGCGTCGACGTGTTCCGCATCAACATGAGCCACACCAGCCACGAGCGCATGCGCGAACTGATCGCGACGATCCGCGCCGTCGAGGAAGACTCGGGCCGCCCGATCGGCATCCTGGTCGATCTGCAGGGGCCGAAGCTGAGGCTCGGCACCTTCGCCGGCGGCGCGGTCACGGTGCGGAATGGCGACGCCTTCGTGCTCGACTCCGACCAGACGCCGGGCGACGCAACCCGCGTCTACCTGCCGCATCCGGAAATCTTCGCCGCGGTCGCGCCCGGCCACACGCTGCTGATCGACGACGGCAAGGTGCGGCTCACCGTCACCGCCGCCGAGCCCAAGCGCATGGAGACGCGCGTCGAGGTCGGCGGCAAATTGTCCGACCGCAAGGGCGTGAGCGTGCCGGACTCGACCATTCCCTTCTCCGCGCTTGCCGCCAAGGATCGCTCCGATCTCGAAGCGGCGCTCGATGTCGGCATCGACTGGGTGGCGCTGTCCTTCATCCAGCGGCCGGAGGACATCGCGGAGGCCAAGAAGATCACGCGCGGCCGCGCCGCGGTGATGGCCAAGATCGAGAAGCCGCAAGCCGTGCACCGGCTCGGCGAGATCATGGATCTGGCCGACGCCCTAATGGTGGCGCGCGGCGACCTCGGCGTCGAAATGCCGCTGGAGAAGGTGCCCGGCGTGCAGAAGCAGATGACGCGGATCGCGCGCGCCGCCGGCAAGCCGGTGGTGATCGCGACGCAGATGCTGGAATCGATGATCAGCTCGCCGGTGCCGACGCGCGCCGAGGTATCCGACGTCGCTACCGCCATCTTCGAGGGCGCCGACGCGGTGATGCTGTCGGCGGAATCGGCGGCCGGACAATATCCGATCGAGGCGGTGACGATGATGAACCGCATCGCCGAAGAAGTGGAAAGCGATCCGATCTACCGCAGCATCATCGGCTCGCAACGGCCGGAGCCCGAGGCGACCGGCGCCGACGCCATCGCCGACGCCGCGCGTAACATCGCCGATACGCTCGATCTCGCGGCGGTCATATGCTGGACCTCGTCGGGCTCGACCGGCTTGCGCGTCGCGCGCGAGCGGCCGAAGCCGCCGATCGTGGCGCTGTCGCCGAACATCCTGACCGGCCGCCGCCTGTCGCTGGTGTGGGGCGTGCATTGCGTCATCACCGAGGACGCCCACGACCAGGACGACATGGTGGAGCGCGCCAGCCGCATCGCCTTCAAGGAAGGCTTCGCCAAGGCGGGCCAGCGCGTGATCATCGTCGCCGGCGTGCCGCTCGGCACGCCGGGCGCAACCAACATGCTGCGCATCGCCTATGTGGGCGCCGAACCGGCGGGCGATTAGACCTTCGCTGTTTCGTTTTGGGATTCGACGGCGGTTTCCCGAGTTCCATAGCGACGAAAAGGCCCGCCTTCAAAATCCTGTCACGCGACCGTCACCCACGCGATGAATGATCCGCCCGCTCAAAAACCGTCACACGGGTGGGGTCAAATGTTCAATCAGAATTGGTTGCGTGCGTCGCGCGCTCGTCTCTTCGGTGGTGTTGCATTCAGCGCGCTCGCGCTTTGGCTCGGCAGCTCGGCGGCGGCAAGCGCGCTGACGTTCACGCAAGGCGATCTCGTCGTCAGCGTCGAGGGCAATGGCAGCGGCACCGCGAGCGGCGGCACCGGGGCCACCGGCAATAGCGGCGGCAGTTCCACCACTTATCTCGACAACCAGGCGGCGCCGCTGACGCTCTACGAATTCAAGACGACCGGCGGCAACCAGACTGCCGTCGGCACCCTGACCCTGCCGCAGTCGACGAAACCGGGCGGCCACAGCGCCGTGTCCGGCGAATACGGCTCGTCTTCCGAGGCGCAGCTGCAATTGTCCGGCGACGGCCGCTACCTGACCATCGCCGGCTATGCCATCAACGCCGGCGCCTACAACAACAACTTCGACACCAACGGCGCCGGCACGGCGCTGGCGCAGTCCTGCAGCCTGTCGTCGGGCTGCGGTGGCACACCGCAGGTCAATCGAGTCATCGCGACGATCAACGGCAACGGACGCGTGAATTCGACGACCGTGCTCAGCAACGTGACCAACACCAACAACCCGCGCAGCGTTTATTCCGCTGATGGCAAGTCGTTCTATGTTTCCGGCCAGGGCAGCGGCAACGCCGGCGACACGACTGGCGGCGTGTTCTACGTGCCCGGCGTCGGGCCCGGCCAAACGGCCAACCGATCACGGGAACGGACGCCACCTCGACCGGCAACCCGCCCAACGACCTCGGCCAGGACACCCGGTTCGTCACCGTCTACAACAACACGCTCTACGTCTCGGCCGACACCAAGGAAGGCAAAAACAGCGCCCGCGATTTCATCGGCACGCTGGGGTCGCCGCCGTCGACCTCGCTCTACGGCAGCGCCAATGGTCCGACACAGCTCAATGGCTTCGGCACCAGCAACACCGGCAAGCTGACCATCAACGGCAACGGCAACCAGTTCAACGAAGTGAACAGCACGACGAAGAAGATCAACCTCAGCCCGGCCGATTTCTTCTTCGCCGCGCCGAACGTGCTTTACGTCGCCGACACCGGATTCCCGAAGAACGACAAGAACGGCGACACGTCGACGCCGGACACGAATATCGGCGATGGCGGCCTGCAGAAGTGGATCAACTCGGCGGCCGACGGCAGCGGCGCCTGGAGCCTCGCCTATACGTTGACGGCTGGCCTGATCGACTTCGTGCAGAACAATGCCGCCTCCGGCACCACCGGCCTGCTCGGGCTGACCGGCGTCGTGGTCGGCGGCGAGGTCGAACTGTTCGCCACCAATTACACCATCGGCGACACCGACCAGACCTATCTCTACAGCATCACCGACATGCTCGCGTTCGCCACGGCGGGCCAGGCTGCCGGCGAGTCATTCACCGCGCTCGCCGCGGCGCCGGCCGATACGAACTTCAAGGGCGTCTCGTTCGCTCCATCGGCGCCGTCGCAGACGCCGCTGCCGGCGGCGTGGGGTCTGATGCTGAGCGGGCTTGCCGGCGCCGGACTGTTGTCGAAATTCCGCAGGCAGCGCGCCCGCGATTAAAGACGCGCCGTCAAAGAACCCGCGCTCAGGGCTGGCCGAAGACCCTCGGCCAGGCCTGGGCGGGCAGTTCGTTGCGCAAGTGCCACTCGGCGTCCATCCGGCAATCGGCGGCCGCGCGGTCTTTTTCAATCGACACCGGCTCGGCGGTGTCGCGGCACCTGGCGTCGACGACGCGCCTCAATTCCGGGATCAGGCCGTCGAGATCGGCATCGAGCTCACCTTGCGTGATCCAGCGTACCTTGTTGGGCGCAACGGAGAACATGAGGTCGACGTATTTCTGCGGGACGTCCATTTCGCGCAGGTAGTCTTCGATCACCCGGCGCACGGCAAGCTCGATGATCGGATCGTCGGCGGTCCTGACCGGCACGTTGCCCTCGACACGGAACGGGCGGTGGACCCCGAGCCGGCCGGCCCAGTTGATGTTGCGATAGATGCCGGACACGTACAGCAGAAAGCAGGCGCTGGCGCAGCCGTAATCGGCGCGCGGATCGACCAGATCGTCGGCGAAGATCATGGCCTCATCCGCCTTGTAGCCGGCGGGACGGCCCGACGGCGCCTCCGTGCTCAGGCGCAGCGAGCGGATCAGCCGGCCGATCCGGATCGCTTCGCCGACGTCGCCGCCGGGCGAGGCGAGAAAGACGCCGCCGCTGATCTTGTCGAAGTTCGCTTTGTTGCTGAGGAAGCCGCGCAACCGGTCGTAGTCGCCGCGCACGATCTTGCCCTCGAGCACGAGGACGCCGCGGAACACCTTCGGACTTTCGAGCGCCCGCGCCGCGTCGGTGCCGCAAATCAGGGCCGCCAGCACGACGAGGATTGTCGAGGCTTTTGCAAACACGGAGGGTCTGCGCCGGGTTGCCAAACGTGCGCCTTAAATGTCGCGCCCGTCGACCTTTTCGCTCAGCGTCTTCACCAGATCGGGGATGCGTTGCAGGCGCGGATAAACGGCGATCGCGCGGCGATAGGCGTCGAGCGCCAGCTTGTCGTCGCCGAGGTCCTGCATGATGAGGCCGAGGCCGGACAGCGCGCCGAAGTGGCGCGGCTCGCGTTTGAGGACCTGCGCGATGTCGGACAGCGCGCGGCCGTATTCCTTCTTCATGTAGTAGAGCGTGGCGCGCCGGTTCCAGGCCTCGACATAGTCCGGCTTGATCTTGATGACGGCGTCGAGCAGCTTGACGGCGAGATCGAGATCCTTCTTTTCGATCGCGGTCTTGACCCGGGTCATCATCAGATTGGTGGTGTCGCTGCGCGAGACCGCCCACACCGCCCAGATGCGCGCCTCGATCGCCTTGGCGGTGTCATCGTCGGGCGCCGCCTTCAGCGCGCCGAACAGGAAATCGAGGTTGTGGGTTTGATCGCCGTGGCGGACGAAGGGCAGCTTCTGTGGCGGCTGCGGCAGGTTTTCCGGCTGCGCGAAGGCAGGCAACGCCGGGGGCGCGGCAAGCAGCGCGGCAAGGACGAGAAGCTGGAATCGGCGGCGCATCGGTGAAATGTAGTATTTCCACCGGTTAAGGCAAATCTGCGGCGCTCGGTTCAGCCCTGCCGCGCTTTAAAACGCCGATTGGTCTTGTTGATGATGTAAACGCGGCCCTTGCGGCGCACGATGCGGTTGTTGCGGTGGCGCCCACGCAAGGATTTCAGCGAGTTACGGACTTTCATGACAATCTCGGGGGTGAAAGGGTTGCGCGGTTTCTAGAGAGCCCACCCTGCCCTGTCAACGCGGCTTAGTCGGATCTTGGCCCAGTTTTGGCCCGGCTCTGCCCACGGGTGGTTAGCAAAAACCGCCTGCGCTAGGGTCCGCGGGCCCGGGGACCCTAAAGCCATGCAGCGCAGTACCGACCGCTTCCTGACCACCCATACCGGCAGCCTGCCGCGGCCGGACGACCTGATCCGCATGATGTACGCCAAGGAGGAAGGCGTGCCGGTCGAGCCCAAGGCGCTCGCGGCGCGCATCAAGGCGGCGGTCGCCGAGGTGGTGAAGAAGCAGGCCGACGCCGGCGTCGACCTTATCAACGACGGCGAATTGTCCAAGCCGAGCTACGCCACCTACATCAAGGACCGGCTCGACGGCTTCGGCGGCACCGGCAACACCTTCGTCTACCAGGATCTCGCCGAGTTCCCGCGGCTGGAGAAGCGGGTGTTCGGCGACCCCGGCCGCTCGCGGCGCAAGACGCCGGCCTGCAACGCCGCCATCAGCGTGCGCGACAAGGAGGCGGCGCAGATCGACGCCGACAACCTCAAAGGCGCGCTTGCCGCGGTGAAATCGCGCGGCGCCTTCATGAGCGCGGCCTCGCCCGGCGTCATCTCGCTGTTCTTCCGCAACGACCACTACAAGGACTTCGAGACCTACATTTACGCCATCGCCGACGCCATGCGGCACGAATACGAGACCGTGGTGAAGGCGGGCTTCGTGCTGCAGCTCGATTGCCCCGACCTCGGCATGGGCCGCCACATCCAATATGCCAACTTGAGCCTGCCGGAATTCCGCAAGCGCGCGCAGCTCCACGTCGAGGCGCTCAACCACGCGGTCAAAAATCTGCCGGCAGAGCAACTGCGCCTGCACCTGTGCTGGGGCAACTACGAAGGCCCGCACCACCGCGACGTGGCGCTCGCCGACATCGTCGACATCGTGTTCATGGCCAAGGTGAGCGCGATTTCGCTCGAGGCCGCCAATCCGCGCCACGCCCACGAATGGACCGTGTTCGAGACGGTCAAGCTGCCCGACGGCAAGGTGCTGATCCCCGGCGTCATCGAATCGAAATCGAATTTCATCGAGCACCCGGAGCTGATCGCGCAACGCATCGGCCGCTACGCCAAGCTGGTCGGGCGCGAAAACGTCATCGCCGGCTCGGACTGCGGCTACGGCACCTGGGTCGGCCAGGCCGCGGTCGATCCGGACGTGGTGTTCGCCAAGCTCAAGGCGATGGCCGACGGCGCGGCGATCGCGTCAAAGCAGTTCTGGAAATAGCTGAGCGCCGCGCCTAAGGCTGCTCGCTTTTGGCGCGCTTGATGCGCTTGAACACGAAGCGCGGCACAAAGATGAGGATACCGAGCAGCGCCAGCGCGACCAGCGCGTAGCGGATCTGGTAGGTGTCGCCTTCCATCACCTGGCGGCCGGCAAAGCCGAGCCAGGTATAGGCAACCGTCGACGGCGCCATGAACACCACCGTCGCCAGAAGATAGTGGTGGAACGGGATGCGGGTGAGGCCGAGCAGATAATTGACGATGTTGTAGGGAAAGATCGGCACCAGGCGCACGAAGGCGACGAAGCGCCAGCCCTCGTCGTGCACGCTTGCCATCACGCTTTGCAACCGCGGGCCGGCACGCGCCTCGAGCCAGTCGCGGGCGATGTAGCGCGCCACCAGGAAGGCGAGCGCGGCGCCGAGGCTGCCGCCGATGAGATCGTAGAGCGAGCCGTAATAGGGCCCGAACACCGCGCCGCCGACGAGATCGAAGACGCCGCCCGGCACCACGGCGACGGTGGCGACGCCGTACAGCAAGACGAAGCCGACCGGCGCCCAGAGGCCGAGGCGCATGACCCAGCCTTCGAGGATCTCGGGCGTGACGCCGATGTGATAGAGCCAGCCGGCCACCGCCGCGGCGGCGACGACCAATAGCGCGATGAGCGCAAGCAGCCACTGTCTCGTACGCACCATCGCCTATCTTTGCGGTGAAGGGTCAGTCTCGAAGGGGCAGCGGCTGCGGCGCGAGATTGCCTCGGCGCCGCGGGCCGCCGGCGGTGCGGCGCGGCTCATCGCGCGCTTACTTCAACTCGCCGTGGCGCGTCTCGTATTCCTTGATCGGCGAGGACGGCAGTTGCGCAACGCGCTTGGCGGTGAAATTGCAGTAGGAGCTGGTCAGCGCCGAGGTATCGATCCGCAGCTGCCGGCCGGCCTGCGCGGCAGGCGCGGTCTGAGCCGCCGCCGGCGGCGCTGTAGCCGTGTCTTTACCCTGGGTGGTCGGCGCCTTGCTCATGATTTAGCCCCCGGCACGCGGAACGATGGTGGGTGCGACAGGGATCGAACCTGTGACCCCTACCATGTCAAGGTAGTGCTCTTCCGCTGAGCTACGCACCCATTGTCGGGGGATGATCTATCGGCTCCAACCGGGGGAGGCAAGCCGGGCGACTTTTCCTCCGTTCGTCCCCGCGCAAGCGGGGACCCAGGGCCGCAAACGATTAAGTTCTTAAGCTGGGTTCCCGCTTGCGCGGGAGCGAACGGAATAAAGTACGCCCGGCTCAGGCCGCCAGCAGCTTCTGCACTTCGGTGACCAATTCGCGCAAGTGGATGGGCTTGGACAGCACCTTGGCGTGCTTGGGTGCGTTCGAATCGGCGTTCAGCGCCACCGCGGCGAAACCGGTGATGAACATGATTTTGATGTCGGGGTCGAGTTCGGCTGCCCGGCGGGCAAGCTCGATGCCGTCCATTTCAGGCATCACGATATCGGTCAGCAGCAGCTCGAAGGGTTCCTCGCGCAGCCGCTGGTAGGCGGACAGGCCGTTGTCGTAGGAGGTCACCTCGAAACCGGCATTCTGCAGCGCTTTCACCAAAAAGCGCCGCATATCGGTGTCGTCTTCAGCCAGGAGGATTTTCGACATACTCATACGCCCGAACCCCGGCCGTGCGCCATTTCGGCCGGCCCCACATGACACATAAGCCTTATGCCCGGTAAATATCGGGTGAACCTAAAGCATGGCTTGGCTTTATCGGGCCAGTCATTACAGAATAACGGTATAGGAAGGCTGCCGCCGTGGTAATCTCCTGTCAATAAATGCCGGGCTGGCCAGAACCCCATGAGTGAAATCCGCGACGAGCTTGACCCGCCCTTCGAGATCGTCGAGCCGGCGGTGTGCGCGGCTCCGGTCATCTTCAATTCGCCGCATAGCGGTTCCGCCTACCCCCGCGATTTCCTCGGGGTCTCGCGGCTCGATATCGGCACGCTGCGCCGCTCCGAGGACAGTTTCGTCGACGAATTGATCGCCGGCGTGGTCGAGCGCGGCTTTCCGATGATGCGCGCGCATTTCCCGCGCTGCTATGTCGACGTCAACCGCGAGCCCTACGAGCTCGACCCGCGCATGTTCGAGGGCCGCCTGCCCTCCTTCGCCAATACCCGCTCGATGCGGGTCGCCGGCGGCCTCGGCACCGTGGCGCGGGTGGTCGGCGACGCCCAGGAAATCTACGACCAGCGCATCCCGGTCGACGACGCGCTCGCCCGCATCGAGATGCTCTACAAGCCCTACCACCGGGCGTTGCGGCGCCTGTTCAGCCGCCTGCACCGCGATTTCGGCGCCGCGGTGCTGATCGACTGCCACTCCATGCCCTCGACCGCCGGCCACCGCGACGACCGGCCGCGGCCGGAATTCGTGCTCGGCGACCGCTACGGCACGAGCTGCACCGGGACGGTGGCCGAGACCGTGGAGCGGACGCTGCGCGATATGGGCTATTCGGTCAGCCGCAACAAGCCTTATGCCGGCGGCTTCATCACCGAGCACTACGGCAACCCGGCCGCGGGCCTGCATGCCATCCAGCTCGAGATCAACCGCGGCCTCTATATGGACGAGCGCCGCTACGAGCGCTCGCAGGGCTTCGGCCGGCTCGCCGCCAATCTGGAGACGCTGGCCGCGCGGCTCGGCGAAATTCCGCTGGAAGAACTGCGGCCCTACCGCGCCGCCGCCGAGTAACGGGCCGCTAATAGCGCCCGGCTATAGGATTTCGACCGAGCCAAAAAAAAGGGCCGCTCGCGGTTGCAAGCGGCCCAAGTCTAGGGAGGAAACGCCCAAGGAGGGCAGCGGTATCGCTACCGCATTGCAATAATCTACACCGCATCGCACAAAACGCAAGATCGTTTGCCCGAAATCCCATGCTATTTACGCATAGGTCTATACCTAAAATGGGCACTTCTTCACTGTTCAATGCGAAAATGTGAGGCCTCGATAGGCCGGGGCGATCGGCGAAAGGCCTGTTGTTGCAATAACGGTATCCAGGACCCGCCTTTCCCTGGCATTTGCGGCTAAAAACCACCTCCGCCAGGCGGAAAACCACAGCCCATGACGGCAATCGATTTCGCGGCCTTTGTCGATGAACTCGCCACGGTTTCAGGCGAGACCATCATGCCGTTCTTCCGCACCGCGCTCGTGATCGACAACAAGCTGGCCGCCGGGTTCGATCCCGTCACCGAGGCCGACCGCGCCGCCGAGCAGGCGATGCGCGCGCTGATCCGCCGCAGCTTCCCCAACCACGGCATCCTCGGCGAGGAATATGCCGGCGAGCGCACCGACGCCGAATATGTCTGGGTGCTCGACCCGATCGACGGCACCAAGTCCTTCATCGCCGGCATGCCGGCCTGGGGCACGCTGATCGGCCTGATGCGCTTCGGCGAGCCGGTGTTCGGCATGATGCACCAGCCGTTCACGCGCGAGCGCTTCACCGGCGACGGCGGCGCCGCGCGCTATCGCGGCCCGCTCGGCAATCGCGAGCTGCGCGTGCGCGGCTGCGCGAGCCTGGCCGACGCGGTGCTGTACACAACCAGTCCGCTGTTGATGAACGCGGCCGACCGCGCCTGCTTCGCGCGCGTCGAGAACAAAGTGAAGCTGTCGCGCTACGGCGGCGACTGCTACGCCTATTGCATGCTGGCGGCCGGCCTCATCGATCTCGTCATCGAGACCGAGATCAAGCCGCACGACATCGTGCCGCTCATTCCCATCATCACCGGCGCCGGCGGCATCGTCACCACGTGGGACAACGAACCCGCGCAAAGCGGCGGCCGCATCGTCGTCGCCGGCGATGCGCGCGTGCACGAGGCGGCGATGGCGATGCTGAACGGGTAGGCGAGAGCTGCAAAGGATTCAGCGCCGTCGTGTCGCTTGCTCTCACCTCCCCTTGAAAAGGGGAGGTCGGCGACCCCGGCCTTGAGCCGGGGAGCCGGGTGGGGATCAAATTGCGGTGCGCGCTTTGATCCCCACCCCAACCCTCCCCTTTTCAAGGGGAGGGAGTGCGCCGCGCTTGGTGCGACCGCTTCCGATTCATTTCATCACGCGGTAGGCGACGGCGTTCGGCCCTGCCCTTGTCCCGGGCGCAGCGCAGCACGTCAGTGATGCGCTGCAGAACCGGGACCGTTGCACGTTCCGCGTTCGCGCCGCTCGCTCGATGATCTTGTCGGCTTTTTAATACCGCACCGGCATCGCCGCGAATGCTGCAACCGCAGCTTCGCTGACGTGACGGTGCTCGTAAATCTGCACACCGCTCGGCGCGATATTGGCGAAGATGCGGCCCAGCGCGTACAGCCAGCGAGCTTTGCGGGTTGCGAGACGGCGCATCGGGCAGCCGTGGCGGCCGTCATGGAAACCATCCCGGAATGCGCGGCGACGAATGATTGATTCGATTGTCATGGCCGGTGCCCTTTTCGGTTCTGTCGCTTGAGCTTGGCGACAGGTTCACCGCGAAGGGCAGCTCCGGGATGCGCCCCTTGACATTTTCTGTCCTAGGACTAAATTCCCCTCACCCGATCCGCCGAGGGCGCTTCATGAGGCGTCGTGACAGCGGGATCGTCCGGCTTGGGGCCTGCGCCGACAACTGCGCGGATGCCCAAGCCGGGGCCGGGCCAAACGGCCCGCCGCGGCCGGCGCTTTCGTAAGCGCCGCACCCGGCGATGCCGTCCGGCGGCGCGGCGCCCGCGCGCCGGGGGATCACGCATCCCTCGCGCACCCGGGCGGCGCCGGGGCACCGCTCGCGGGCACTACGACCCGCCGCGAGGAGCTCGCTGATGGGGAGAGGCTCGGCCGGCCGTTCGGGAAACCGGCGGCACGCTGTGAGCCTGCTTCAGAAGCGCGGCCCGGCGCCGATCAAGACGCCGCTTGCGGAGCGCCGCAAGGCGCCCGCGCATCGCGCATTTTAAGCTAGGCGCAAACTGCGCAAGCTTGTTTGCGCTGATGCGCGGCACGATGAAGAGACGGCAGCGCCTCGCGGCGCTCCGCTCCCTCGGACATTTTGTTCGAGGCGATACCAGGAATACCGGCGACCCCGCGCCGGCCAAAGAACAGGGGCGATGGCGCGCGCCTTTCTTATCCCTCCCCTGCAAGGGGAGGGTCGATCCGAGCGTTAGCGAGGATCGGGGTGGGGCGTGACTTGCGGAAACGAGAGCCCCACCCGGCTCGCACTCGCGCTCGCCACCCTCCCCCTGCGGGGGAGGGATAAGAAAGCGGAGACCAGCGCGCCGGCTGTTTGACAATTGGATCGGAGCGAATTTTTCCGCAGCGCCGGTGTGACGATGACGCGTTCTCACGCCGCCGGGCGCTTGATCTTGCCGATGTCGAGGAACTTCATCACCATCTTCTCGTAATACGGCTCGGTCTCGCCGACGCGCACCTTGCGCAGGAAGTACTTCTCGAACGCGATCTTGGCGACGTGAACCCAGCGCCCCTTGGACGCCCAGTTGACGTTGCGCGGCGGGTTCTGCGGCATGGCGACGAAGGCGACGCCGCCATCGCCGAAGTCGGCGAGGCAGATCGCGTTCCAGGTGGCCTCGTTGGTCGGCTCTTTGCCGCGCAGCAGCTCGCCGATATTGAGCGCGGTCGCCGTCACCATGGACTCGATCATGAAGCCGGTCTTGGGCACGCCGACCGGGACCGGGGTCTGCTCGAGCGGCGCAATGGCGATGCAAACGCCGACGCCGAACACGTTCGGGTATTTCGGGTTGCGCTGATGCTTGTCGACGACGATGAAGCCGCGCGGATTGGTCAAGCCCTTCGATGCCGCGCACCGCGGCGATGCCGCGGAACGCCGGCAGCATCATCGAATACTTGAAGGGCAGCTCGTGCTGCTTCTTCGGCTTGCCGTCGTCGTCGACTTCGGTGGCGAACAGCTTGCCCGGCCTCGGCCTTGTCGACCTTGGCGTTGGTGATCCACTTGATGTGGCGCTGGCGCAACTCGAATTCGAGCAGCCCCTTGGTGTCGCCGATGCCGCCGACGCCGAGATGGCCGATATAGGGCTCCGACGTCACGAAGGTCATCGGCACCTTGTCGCGGATGCGGCGGTGGCGGAGATCGGAATCCATGATCATGGCGTATTCGTAGGCCGGCCCGAAGCAGGAGGCGCCCTGCACCGCGCCGACGACGATCGGGCCCGGATCCTTGCAGAATGCCTCCCACGCTTCGTTGGCGTGCGTGGCGTGATCGACGTCGCACACCGACTGGGTGTTGGCGGCGGGGCCGAGGCCCTGGATCTCGTCGAAGGCGAGCTCGGGGCCGGTCGCGATCACCAGATAGTCGTAATCGATCGAGGAGCCGTCGCCGAGCTCGACGCGGTTCTCCGCCGCATGCAGCTTGGCGGCGCCGGCGCCGTTGAAGGCGACGCCGTGCCGCGGCAGCACCGTGGCAAGATCGACGATGATGTCGTCCTTCTTGCGCCACTTCACCGCGACCCAGGGATTGGACGGGGTGAACTGGAAATAGGGCTTGTTGGAAACGAGCGTGACGCGGTCTTCCTTGCGCACCGCCTGTTTGAGTTCATAGGCGCACGACACCCCGCCGATGCCCCCGCCCAGCACAAC
This sequence comes from uncultured Alphaproteobacteria bacterium, assembly GCA_963822035.1. Classification (GTDB taxonomy): domain Bacteria; phylum Pseudomonadota; class Alphaproteobacteria; order Rhizobiales; family Xanthobacteraceae; genus Pseudolabrys. Next base: position 227,968 of record CAWGGC010000002.1, read on the forward strand.
GATATGAGCCATCGTCTTCCTCCTTTGGCTATCCCCGGCGCCGCTACGGAGGCGCTTCTTCTCATTCTGGTTCGGTCGTGAACCGACCATCGCGGCCCGTCCGCCGCATTGATCTTGGTCAACCGGCGGGGGCCCCGCCGGCCAACCCTTTGCGCTGCGGCTGCTTTCAGCGCGCCGCCGGCTGGCAATAAAAAGCCTGGCCGCCTTTCAAGCCCAGCTTGCGGAAAATCGCCGCCGCCGGGCAGAACCCGGTGAACGAGGCCTGCAGCAAGTTGGCCCCGACAAAGGCCGTGAGCAGCAGCCAATACGGGCTCACCAGCCAGGCCAGCACGGCGCTCAGCAGCACCATGCTGCCGGCAAGCGCCATCACCGCGCGATCGACATTCATGACAACCTCCTGATCCGGCGCCGCCCTGCGATCAATCAACAATAGGCCGCGCCGGCGCATTGACGATATATTCTATAGTTCGTATATACGCAAGTATGAAAATAAAAGCCGCCAACATGCTGACCGCCGCCGATCAAGCCTGCGGCCTGCTCAAGGCCCTCGCCAACCGGCACCGCCTGCTCATCGTCTGCCAGCTCATCGAAAAGGAGCGCTCGGTGGGCGAACTCGCCGCGCTGCTCAAGATCCGCAACTCGACGGTGTCGCAGCACCTCGCGCTGCTGCGCAAGGACGGCATCGTCACCGCGCGGCGCGACGGGCAGACCATCTGGTACGCGATCGGCAGCCCGACCGCGCGCGAGGTCGTGCGCACGCTCTATCAGGCCTACTGCTCGCCCGCTTCCGTCTGTACGCCGGCGCCGCGCCCGAAACGGGCAACCCGCGGCAACCTTGAGGCAAATCAATGAGCGATGCCGCAGGCTTGCCGATAAGCAATCGACCGAAAGCCGCGCGCGCCTAACGCCCCCGCAAAGGATCACCGCCATGCGCATCACCACGCTTACCGTGCTTGTGCTCGCGCTCGTCGCCCAGCGCGCGCTGGCGCAGGAGACTTTCACGGTCGAGCCGAAACCGGTCGCCGACGAGAAGGCCGTGTTCGCCACCGTCGAGAGCGTCAACGTCGTGCCGGCGCGCGCCCGCATCGGCGGCACAGTCGCCGAGCTCAACGTCAAGGAAGGCGACCACGTCGATCAGGGCCAGGTAGTCGCCACTGTCGGCGACGAGAAGCTGGCGTTGCAGATGAAATCGCTCGACGCGCAGATCGCCGGGCTCGAGGCGCAGCTTGCGCAGGCGCAGACCGATCTCACGCGCGACGAGGACCTCGCCTCCCGCGGCACCATCCCCAGGACCACGCTCGATCAGGCGCGCACGCTGTTCAACGTCGCCAGCAATGCGTTGAAGTCGCGGACCGCCGAGCGTTCGGTGATCCAGCAACAGGTCGCCGAAGGCAACGTGCTCGCGCCGACCGCGGGCCGCGTGCTCAAGGTACCGCTCACCACTGGCACCGTGATCCTGCCGGGCGAGACGGTCGCCAGCATTGCCGAGCAGAATTTCATTTTGCGTTTGCGCGTGCCGGAGGACCATGCCCGCTTTCTCAAGGCCGGCGACACCGTCCGCATCGACAGCGAGGAACTCGGCGCCGGCGGCGCCAAGGTCGGCATCATCAAGCTCGTCTACCCGCAGATCGAGGACGGCCGCGTCGTCGCCGATGCGGCGGTGACCGGCCTCGGCGATTATTTCGTCGGCGAGCGCATCCGCGTCTGGGTCTCCGGCGGCGAGCGCGACAGCGTGGTGGTGCCGGGCGCCTTCATCGTCACCCGCTTCGGCATCGATTATGCGCGCGTGCGCCAACCCAATGGCGTCATCGACGTGCCGGTGCAGCGTGGCCGCGAATTGCCGCGGCCCGACATGTCCGACGCGCTTGAAATCCTGTCCGGGCTGAAAGCCGGCGACGTCCTGGTGCGCCCGTGAAACTTGGACTGTCCGGAGGGCTGACCCAGGCGACGATCCGCTCGCCACTGACGCCGCTGTTTTTGCTGGCGGCGCTGGCGGTCGGCCTCATCGCGCTGCTGACGATACCGCGCGAGGAAGAGCCGCAGATCAGCGTCCCGATGGTCGATATCCGCGTCAACGCCGACGGGCTGAAAGCGCCGGACGCGGTCGAACTCGTCACCAAGCCGCTTGAGGCCATCATCAAGGGCATCGACGGCGTCGAGCACGTCTACAGCCAGACGGTCGACGACCGCGTCATGGTGACGGCACGCTTCCTGGTCGGCACCAACGCCGACGACGCCATCCTGCGCGTGCACGAGAAGGTCCGCGCCAATCTCGACCGCATCCCGGTCGGCATCCCCGAGCCGCTGATCGTCGGCCGCGGCATCAACGACGTCGCCGTCGCAGTGTTGACGCTGTCGCCGAAGCCGCAAGCGGCGAACCGCTACACCGACAAAGACCTCTACCAGATTGCCGACGAGCTGCGCGCCGAGCTCGTCAAAACCGACAATGTCGGCTTGAGCTACATTTCCGGCGGCAACCCGCAGCAGATCCGCGTCGAGCCCGATCCAGAGAAGCTCGCGCTTTACGGCGTCACATTGCAGCAGCTCGTCGACAAGGTGCGCGAGGCCAACCGCTCCTTTGTCGCCGGGCAGGTGCGCGACAACGACACCATGCGCGACGTCGCCGCGGGGCAGACGCTCGCCGGTATTCCCGACATCGGCCTCTTGCTCGTCACCACGCGCGACAACCGCCCGGTCTATGTGCGCGACCTCGCCAAGGTGGTGATCGGCCCGAGCCCGGTCGAGCATCGCGTGTGGATGGAGGAGCCGGAGAAAAGCGGCCATTGGGACCGCGTGCCAGCAGTTTCGGTCGCGTTTGCCAAGCGCGCCGGCGCCAATGCCGTGGTGGTCGCCGCGCAGCTGCTCGACCGGCTGCACAATGTCGAGGGCCGTCTGGTGCCCGCCGACGTCAGTGTCACGGTGACGCGCGACTATGGCGAGACCGCCAATGACAAGGCGAACGAGCTTCTGTTCCACCTCGGCCTCGCCACCGCATCGATCGTGGTGCTGATCGCCGTTGCCATCGGCTGGCGCGAGGCGCTGGTGACGCTGGTCGTCATTCCGACCACCATCCTGCTCACGCTGTTTGCCTCCAAGGTGATGGGCTACACCATCAACCGCGTCAGCCTGTTCGCGCTGATCTTCGCCATCGGCATCCTGGTCGATGACGCCATCGTGGTGGTGGAGAACATCGCGCGGCACTGGGCGATGAAGGACGGCCGGTCGCGCATGCAAGGCGCCATCGAAGCGGTGGCCGAGGTCGGCAACCCGACCGTCGTCGCCACCCTCACCGTGGTCGCGGCGCTGTTGCCGATGCTGTTCGTCTCCGGGCTGATGGGCCCCTATATGGCGCCGATCCCGGCCAATGCTTCGGCGGCGATGCTGTTCTCCTTCTTCGTCGCCATGGTGATCGCGCCCTGGCTGATGCTCAAGCTGCATCCCGAGGGCAAGCCGGTGCACGAACACGAAGCCGCGCACGGCGAGGGCTACCTCGGCAAGCTCTACCGCCGGTTTGCCGCCCCGATCGTGCGCACGCGCAAGAACGCCTGGACGTTCCTCATCGGCGTCGGCGTCGCCACACTTCTGGTCTGCGTGCTGTTCGTCACCAAGAACGTGACGGTGAAGCTCTTGCCCTTCGACAACAAGTCGGAAATGTCCGTGGTGGTCGATCTGCCCGAGGGCGCGACGCTCGAGGACACCGAGCGCACGCTGTTTTCGATCGCGGACGTAGCGCGGCAGTTGCCGGAAATCCGCTCGATCGAGACCTATGCCGGCACGCCGGCGCCGTTCAACTTCAACGGCCTGGTGCGCCATTACTACATTCGAGAATCGCCCGAGCTTGGCGAGCTGCATCTCAATCTCGCGCCCAAGGACGAGCGCAGTCGCGCCAGCCACGCCATCGCGCTCGACCTGCGCGCGAAGCTCAAATCCGTGAAGCTGCCCGCCGGCACAGTTGCTCGCGTGGTGGAGGTGCCGCCGGGACCGCCGGTGCTGGCGACGCTGCTGGCCGAGGTTTACGGGCCCAACTCCAAGACGCGGCGCGAGACGATTACGGAACTTAAGAAGATCTTCGCTTCGGTGCCCTACATCGTCGACATCGACAACTCGATCGGCGAGCCGCGACCGCGCCTGCGCATCTCCATCGATCAGGACCGCCTCGAATTTTTTGGCGTCGAGCAGCGCGACGTCTACGACACCATCCAGTCGTTGTTCGGCGGCATCACGGTCGGCTATTCGCATCGCGGCGAAGGCCGCGCTGCCGATCGAGATCACGGTGCGGCTGCCCAAGCGCAATCTGTCGTGGAACGAAATGCTGGCCTCGACGCCGGTACCGGCCAACGTCCTGCCCGGCAGCAAGAAAGTCGTCGAGCTCGGCGACGTCGTGCACGTTACCAAGGAATTGGGCTCGCCGAGCGATCTTCCGCCGCGACGGCCGCTTCACCGACATGGTCATGGCGGAGCTTGCCGGCGCCTACGAAGCGCCGATCTACGGCATTCTTGACGTCGACAGTAAAATCGAGGCGCACGACTGGGGCAAGCTCGAAAAGCCGATCGTGCATTTCCACGGCCAGCCCGAGGACGAGAGCAAGCCGGCGATCCTGTGGGACGGCGAATGGGAAATCACTTACGTCACGTTCCGCGACATGGGCGCCGCCTTCATGGTGGCGATCGTCGGCATCTATATCCTGGTGGTGGCGCAGTTCGGCAGCTTCAAATTGCCGCTAGTGATCCTGACGCCGATCCCACTGACGTTGATCGGCATCGTGATCGGACATTGGCTGTTCGGCGCGCCGTTCACCGCGACCTCGATGATCGGCTTCATCGCGCTCGCCGGCATCATCGTGCGCAACTCGATCCTGCTGGTCGATTTCATCCGTCACGGGGTGGGCAAAGGCAATACGCTACGCGAGGTGCTGCTCGAAGCCGGCGCTGTGCGCTTCAAGCCGATCCTGTTGACCGCGCTTGCCGCCATGATCGGCGCCGCAACCATTTTGCTCGACCCGATCTTCCAGGGGCTCGCGATCTCGCTGTTGTTCGGCCTGGCCTCGTCGACTTTGCTCACCGTGTTGGTGATCCCGGCAATTTACGTCGTGTTACGCGACGCTGACGCGCGCTAGAACAGCGGCGTGCCCGGCACGAAGGCGTCGAAGGCGGCCCAGAACTGATTGCGATACTGGTCCTGCTCCTGCAGGATCTCGTGGCGCGCGCCGGGCAAAATGAGGTGCGAGCCGGCGAGCAGGTTCATGCCGAAGGTCTCGATCGCCGGCGTCGAGACGACCTCGTCGCGCCCCGCCGCCACCATCAGGATCGGCTGACGCAACGAGCCGGCATAGCTCGGCATGGCGAATTGTTTCATCAGCCGCAGCGCGGCATCGGCCCAGGCAATGGTCGGCGCGCCGATGCTCAACTCAGGCGCTTCTTCCAGCACCGCCATGTTGCGCGCGTAGCGCACCGGGTCGGTGGTCAGCACGTTGCCGAGGAAATCGTCGACGCCGATCGGCGCGCCATGGCCAGTCGGCACGTAACCGCCGCCGCGGCCCATGTAGCGCATGATGCGCGCGAGAGGACCTGCGGCACGCGTCAGCCGCGTGGTCGGCAACGCAATCATCGGCGAGGCGAGCACGACGCGGTCGAACCAGCGGCTGCCGTCAAAGCAGGCTTTCAGCGCCACGGCGCTGCCCATGGAGTGCGCCAGCGCGTAGATCGGCGGCGGGCAATCCGGCAGCACCACCTGTTCCATGACGGTTTCGAGGTCGGTGACGTATTCGGCAAAGTTGCGCACATGGCCTTTTTGCGGATCGGCGAGCGCGCGCTTGGACATTCCTTGCCCGCGCCAGTCGAAGGTGGCGACGGCAAAGCCGCGCGCGCGCAGGTCACGCACCGTCTCGAAGTATTTCTCGATGTATTCGGCGCGGCCCTGCATCACCACGACGGTGCCCTTGCGGCCCGGTGGCGGCGCAAAGCGCGCATAGCGCAAGGTGACGTTGTCGCGGGTGGTGAGCGAGCCCACCACGACATCTTCCGGCGCCGGGTTGGCGGGGATAGAGACAAGCCGCATCGATGGTGAAGCCGGACCGTGCATCGAAAACCTTATAGCAGGCGGATATTGGGGCTCAATTAAGCGCCGGGACAATTCGCAAAATCACACTTAATTTCAGTGTCTTAATGGGAAATTGGCGGCCTCTTGCGGGGGCAAAAACCGCCTCCCATATCCCGGTTAGCGCAGGCCAATGGTGGCTGCGCCTCGGGCTTACGGTCCGGCCAGATGGCGGACTGCCCGCATGTCGCTCAATGGAGGATATGCCATGCGTACATTCGATCTTGCTCCCCTTTATCGCTCCACGGTCGGCTTCGACCGTCTGTTCTCGATGCTCGACGGCTTTGAGGCCGCTCCGGGCTACCCGCCGTACAATATCGAGCGCACCGGCGAGAATGCTTATCGCATCTCGGTCGCGGTCGCCGGCTTTGGCGAGAACGAGCTCTCGATCGAGGCGAAGGAAAACACGCTGAAGATCAAGGGCGAGAAGCAGGTGAAGGAAGAGCAGAAAGGCGAGGTGCTCTACCAGGGCATCGCCGCCCGCGCCTTCGAGCGCGTCTTCCAGCTTGCCGATTTCGTAACGGTCAAGAACGCCAGCCTCGAGAACGGGCTCCTGCACGTCGATCTCGTGCGCGAGATTCCCGAGGCGAAAAAGCCGCGCCAGATTCCGATCAGCGGCGCCAAGGCTCAGGTGGTCGAAACCAAAGTCGCCGCCTAACACCGCCATATTCGGCAACGCTCTAACGGAAGCGCCCCGGAATTCCGGGGCGCTTTTGTTTTTATCGCTGCGGGGAAGGCTCGCCAGGAGGCATATCGCCGACCGGCGGCGGCAGGTTGGTATTGGCCGGTGGATCGACCGGCGCGGCGCCGCTGTCGGCTTGCGCGCCGTAATGCGGCATCGGACGGATCGGCGTCAGTTCGGCGCCCGGCACGGGCGCAGCCAGAGCAGCATGCGGCGCCGGCCTGATGCGCTTGAACAGCGGCGGCGGAGGCGGTGCATCGTCATTGTCTTCGGGCAGTGTCGCGACATCGTCACTGCCGTTGGCACTCGCCTGGCTGCGCCCGGGGCCCTGCGGCACATGGATGATGCGCGGGCTGCTGCCGTAGACTCGGGGCAAAAACCACGACCGGCATCGCGGCAGCGTTGGCGTCGCCAGCCTGAGCGTAGGCGGACTGGCCGGCAGCCGCCGCGGGCTGCGAGGCCAGTTCGTGTTTCGGCGCGTGTGCCGAAACCAGCGTCACCGCGGCGGCAAAGCCGAGGCCGCCAAAGAATACGGCGAGCGCTTTCTTCATCGCGCCGGCCTGCGGCGGTCGAACAGCCGGAACAGGCGGTCGAGCGATAGCGCCCCCGGGCCCTGCGATAGCAAGACGGTGAGGATGGCGAACCAATAAATTTGCGTTGTCCATAAAGCCTCCGGCATCACATAAATCTGGATCACCGCGGTCATGATCAGCATGCCGAACGCGGCGATGCGGCTGCCGAGACCGACAACCAGCATGATCGGCAGAATGAATTCGGCGTAGCTCACGAGATAGGCGGCAAAGAGCGGCGGCACCGGCAGCGGTGCAAATTGCGTCGCGAAAGCGGTGAAGGTTTCCGCCTTGATGTTGAACGGCAGCGTGACCGCCCAGTGGAAATTGTAGATGTCGACCGGCAGCTGCGGTCCGACGATCCTGCTCTGGCCGTCGAGGAAGAAGATGCGGGCCATGATGAGGCGCAGGCCGAGCGCCACGACGGCATAAGGCACGAAGCCGCAAGCCGCAGCGAAGCTTTCGAACGCGCGCGCGACGCTCAAGCGGCGCGGGCGCGCGGCCCGGGCGGCGGCTTTGGCGGACAGCGCCCTCGCCTTGGCGAGCCCGCCGGCGACCGCCTGCGACGGCTGCAACACCAGCGGCTCCGCCGCAGCCGGCGGCACCAAAGTGGCGATGCGGTCGGTGAGCCGGGCGAGCGCGGCAACGCCGGGATTATGGTTCGCCGGCGCCGGGCGCGGTGGCGAAATCGCTCATGAAATGACCTCAGATGCGGAATTTTGCGCACCTTAGCGGAGGCCAAACCGCGCGCGGCGTTTTCCCGTTTTCACCATTAAGCGGTTAATCGGCCACGCAGTTTGACCGCGGGGGCGTTGCGCAACGCCATTGCGCCGACCCCGCCACGTGGTCCTCTTCTTGCTTGGAATGGCAGGCGCGCTGCAACAAAACGCAAGCTTCGCCCGTTTCCGGCGTGGACCAAGCTTGTATGGCGGTGCAAAATTTGGCATGGTGCATTAGGACAGCAATGCTGACCTAATGCCAGGGTGGTATGACAAGGCGTGGCGACGACAAGGTAAAAAGTGAACGGCGGAAGGCCTAGGCTTGCCCCTGAGGCCTCGCTGTTGCGCGACACCGCCGATCCGGGGCTGCCGCCGCCGCACGGCCTTTACGATCCCACGCTGCAGAAGGATAGCTGCGGCGTCGGTTTCATCGCCGACATCAAGGGCCGCAAGTCGCATCAGACCGTCGAGGACGGCCTGCGCATTCTCTGCAACCTCGAGCATCGCGGCGCGGTCGGCGCCGACCCGCGCATGGGCGACGGCGCCGGCATCCTGGTGCAGATCCCGCACAAGTTCTTCGCCAAGAAGGCGGCCGAGCTCGGCTTCACGCTGCCGGAGCCCGGCGAATACGCCATCGGCCAGTTGTTCATGCCGCACGACACCAACTGGCGGCAGATCATCCGCGACATCTGGGCGGAGACAGGTGCGCGCGAGGGCTTCACGCTTCTCGGCTGGCGCGAGCGTGCCGACCGACAACTCGACGCTCGGCGAATCGGTCAAGCCGACCGAGCCGATGCACCTGCAGGTGTTCATCGGCCGCGGCAAGAAGAAATTCTCCGACGACGAATTCGAGCGCCGGCTCTACATCCTGCGCAAGGTCATCTCCGACGCGATCTACAAGCGGCGCGAACGGCGCACCGCCGGCTATTATCCGGTGTCGGTGTCCTGCCGCACGGTGATCTACAAGGGCATGTTCCTCGCCGACCAGCTCGGCACCTATTATCCCGACCTGCACGATCCGGATTTCGAGTCGGCGATCGCGCTGGTGCACCAGCGCTTCTCGACCAACACCTTCCCGGCTTGGTCGCTGGCGCATCCCTACCGCTACGTCGCGCACAACGGCGAAATCAACACGCTGCGCGGCAACATCAACTGGATGGCGGCGCGGCAGGCGTCCGTCTCCTCGCCGCTGTTCGGCAACGACATCAACAAGCTGTGGCCGATTTCCTACGAAGGCCAGTCGGACACCGCCTGTTTCGACAACGCGCTCGAATTCCTGGTGCAGGGCGGCTACTCGCTCGCGCACGCCATGATGATGATGATTCCGGAAGCCTGGGCCGGCAACCCGCTGATGGACGAAGAGCGCCGCGCCTTCTACGAATACAACGCCGCGCTGATGGAGCCGTGGGACGGCCCCGCCGCGATCGCCTTCACCAACGGCCGCCAGATCGGCGCCACGCTCGACCGCAACGGCCTGCGCCCGGCGCGCTACCTGCTCACGCGCGACGACCGCATCGTCATGGCGTCGGAAATGGGCGTGCTGCCGATCCCGGAAAAGGACATCGTCAAGAAGTGGCGCCTGCAGCCGGGCAAGATGCTGCTGGTCGACCTCGACGAGGGCCGGCTCATTCCCGACGAGGAGCTCAAGGCGACGCTGGCCAAGAGCCATCCCTACAAGCGAGTGGCTCGAGCAGCACGCAGATCGTGCTCGAGGAACTGCCCGGCGCCGGTATGAAGCGCCGATCTCGAACCTGGCGCTGCTCGATCGCCAGCAGGCCTTCGGCTACACGCAGGAAGACCTGAAAATGCTGATGACGCCGATGGCGTCGACCGGCGAGGAAGCGATCGGCTCCATGGGCAACGACACGCCGATTTCGGCCTTGTCGGACAAGCCGAAGCCGCTGTTCACCTATTTCAAGCAGAACTTCGCGCAGGTCACCAACCCGCCGATCGATCCGATCCGCGAGGAACTGGTGATGAGCCTCGTCTCCATCATCGGGCCGCGGCCGAACCTGTTCGACCTCGAGGGCATGTCGCACATCAAGCGCCTCGAAGTACGGCAGCCGATCCTGACCAATGACGACCTGGAGAAGATCCGCTCGATCCGCCAGATGAGCGGCGACCACTTCAAGTCGCTGACCTTCGACATCACTTTCCCGGCCGAGCATGGCGCCGACGGCATGGGCTTCGCCCTCGACGCGCCTGTGCGACGCGGCCGAGGAGGAGGTGCGCAAGGGCTGCAACATCATCATCCTGTCCGACCGCAAGGCCGGCGCCGAGCGCGTGCCGATCCCGGCGCTGCTGGCCTGCGCCGCCGTGCATCATCATCTGATCCGCAAGGGCCTGCGCACCTCGGTCGGCCTCGTGCTGGAGACCGCCGAGCCGCGCGAAGTGCACCACTTCGCTTGCCTCGCCGGCTACGGCGCGGAAGCGATCAACCCCTATCTCGCCTTCGAGACGCTGATCGCGATGAAGGACGATCTGCCGGGCAAGCTCGACGAGAAGGAGATCGTCAAGCGCTACATCAAGTCGATCGACAAGGGGCTGCTCAAGGTGATGTCGAAGATGGGCATCTCCACCTACCAGTCCTATTGCGGCGCGCAGATTTTCGACGCGGTCGGCCTGCGCCAGGAGTTCGTCGACAAATATTTCACCGGCACGCACACCCGCATCGAAGGCGTCGGCTTGCCCGAAGTCGCCGAAGAGACCGTGCGCCGGCATCGCCTCGCCTTCAGCGAGGCGCCGATCTACAAGTCGATGCTCGACGTCGGCGGCGACTATGCCCTGCGCGTGCGCGGCGAGGACCACGTCTGGACCGCGGAGACGGTGGCGCGGCTGCAGCACGCGGTGCGCGGCAACTCGCAGGATCACTATCGCGCCTTCGCCAAGACCGTGAACGACCAGACCGAGCGGCTGCTCACCATCCGCGGCCTGTTCCGCATCAAGAGCGCCGAGGAAGACAGCCGCAAGCCGGTGCCGATCGAGGAGGTCGAGTCGGCCAAGAGTATCGTGCGGCGCTTCTCGACCGGCGCCATGTCGTTCGGCTCGATCAGCCGCGAGGCGCACACGACGCTGGCGATTGCCATGAACCGGATCGGCGGCAAGTCGAACACCGGCGAAGGCGGCGAAGAGCCGGATCGCTTCAAGCCGCTGCCGAACGGCGACTCCATGCGCTCGGCGATCAAGCAGGTGGCCTCCGGCCGCTTCGGCGTCACCGCGGAGTATCTCGTCAACTCCGACATGATGCAGATCAAGATGGCGCAGGGCGCCAAGCCCGGCGAAGGCGGCCAGTTGCCGGGCCACAAGGTCGACAAGGCCATCGCCAAGGTGCGCAACTCGACGCCGGGCGTCGGCCTGATCTCGCCGCCGCCGCACCACGACATCTATTCGATCGAGGACCTGGCGCAGCTCATTTTCGACCTGAAGAACGTCAACCCGGCGGGCGACGTGTCGGTGAAACTCGTCTCCGAGGTCGGCGTCGGCACCGTCGCCGCCGGCGTCTCCAAGGCGCGCGCCGACCATGTCACCATTGCCGGCTTCGAGGGCGGCACCGGCGCTTCGCCCCTCACCTCGATCAAGCATGCCGGTTCGCCGTGGGAAATCGGCCTTGCCGAGACGCACCAGACGCTGGTGTTCCAGCGCCTGCGCGGCCGCATCGCGGTGCAGGTCGACGGCGGCGTACGCACCGGCCGCGACGTCGTGGTCGGCGCCATGCTCGGCGCCGACGAATTCGGCTTTGCCACCGCGCCGCTGATTGCCGCCGGCTGCATCATGATGCGCAAGTGCCACCTCAACACCTGCCCGGTCGGCGTCGCGACGCAAGACCCGGTGCTGCGCAAGCGCTTCCGCGGCCAGCCCGAGCACGTCATCAACTATTTCTTCTTCGTGGCCGAGGAAGTGCGCGAGATCATGGCCGCGCTCGGCTACCGCAAGTTCGACGAGATGATCGGACAGATGCAGATGCTCGACCAGCGCCGGCTGATCGAGCACTGGAAGGCCAAGGGCCTCGACTTCTCCAAGTTGTTCACCAAGCCGGTGGCGGAGAAGGGCACCAAGATCTTCCACTGCGAGCAGCAGGACCACAAGATCAAGGACATCCTCGACCGCAAGCTGATCGCGGAGTCGCAGGTAGCGCTCGACCGCGGCGCGCCGGTGCGCCTGCAGACCGTGATCCACAATACCGACCGCGCCGCCGGCGCCATGCTGTCGGGCGAAGTCGCCAAGCGCTACGGCCATGCGGGACTGCCCGACAGCACCATCCATGTGCGGCTGACCGGCACCGCCGGGCAGAGCTTCGGTGCCTGGCTTGCGCGCGGCGTCACCTTCGAGCTCGACGGCGAGGGCAACGACTATGTCGGCAAGGGCCTCTCCGGCGGCCGCATCGTCATCCGCCCGCCGGCCGACAGCGGCATCGTGCCGGAGGAACTCGATCATCGTCGGCAACACCGTGCTCTACGGCGCGATCGCCGGCGAATGCTATTTCCGCGGCGTCGCCGGCGAGCGCTTCGCCGTGCGCAACTCCGGCGCCATCGCCGTCATCGAGGGCGCCGGCGACCACTGCTGCGAATACATGACCGGCGGCGTGGTCGTGGTGCTCGGGCAGACCGGCCGCAATTTCGCCGCCGGCATGTCGGGCGGCATCGCCTACGTCCTCGACGAGGACGGCACCTTCAAGACCCGCTGCAACATGGCGATGGTCGAGCTCGAGCCGGTGCCCGAAGAGGAAGCCGTCGAACGAGCGCGAATACGGCGCCTATAACGACCTCGAATCGCACGGCCGCGTCGACATCATGTCGGACCTGACCACGCGCGACGCCGAGCGGCTGCACAAGCTGATCTCGGATCATGCCCGCTACACCGGCTCCAAGCGCGCCGCCGAAATCCTCGCCGACTGGGGCCGCTATCGTCCGCTGTTCAAGAAGGTGATGCCGGTCGAGTACCGCCGCGCCCTTGCCGAGCTCGCCAAGGAAAAAGCCGCCGCGATGCAGGCCGCGGAGTAAGGCTTGCATCATGGGTAAGGTTACGGGTTTCCTCGAGTTCGAGCGTCACGACCGCAAGTACGAGCCGGTCGCCGAGCGCATCAAGACCTATAAAGAATTCGTGCTGCCGCTGCCGGAGAAGGAGCTGCGCGACCAGGCGGCGCGCTGCATGGATTGCGGCGTGCCCTATTGCCACGGCAGCGTGCTGCCGACCGGGGCGCCGACCGGCTGCCCGGTCAACAACCAGATCCCGGACTGGAACGATCTGGTCTATCGCGGCCACTGGGACGCCGCGGCGCGCAACCTGCACTCGACCAACAATTTCCCGGAGGTGACCGGCCGCGTCTGCCCGGCCCCATGCGAAGCCTCCTGCACGCTCAACATCGACGAGAACCCGGTCACCATCAAAATCGATCGAGTGCGAGATCGCCGACCGCGCCATCGCGCAAGGGCTCAAGCCCGAAGTGGCCGCGCACAAGACCGGCAAGAAAGTCGCGGTGGTCGGCTCAGGTCCGGCGGGCCTGGCCTGCGCGCAGCAGCTCGCCCGCGCCGGCCACGATGTCCACGTCTATGAGCGCTGGGCCAAGGCCGGCGGCCTGCTGCGCTATGGCATCCCCGACTTCAAGATGGAGAAGGTCCACGTCGACCGCCGCGTCGCGCAGATGCAGGGCGAAGGCGTGATCTTCCATTACGGCGCCGACATCGGCGTCAATCTGCCGGTCGACAAGCTCGTCAAGGAGCACGACGCCGTGGTGCTCACCGGCGGCGCCGAAAAGGGCCGCGACCTGCCGATCCCGGGCCGCGAGCTCAAGGGCATCCACTTCGCCATGGAGTTCCTGCCGCAGCAGAACCGGCGCGTCAGCGGCGAGCCGGCGCTTGCGGCCGAGCCGATCCTCGCCACCGGCAAAAAGGTCGTGGTCATCGGCGGCGGCGACACCGGCTCGGACTGCATCGGCACCTCGATCCGCCAAGGCGCGGCCTCGGTCACCAATTTCGAGATCATGCCGATGCCGCCGGAGCACGAGAACAAGATGCTGACCTGGCCGGATTGGCCGTTGAAGCTGCGCACCTCGTCGAGCCACGACGAAGGTGTCGAGCGCGACTTCGCCGTCGGCACGCAAAAGTTCACCGGCGAGAACGGTCAGGTGAAAAAGCTGCACTGCAGCTATCTCGACGCCAGGTTCAAGCCGATCCCGGGCAAGGAATTCGAGATCGAGGCCGACCTCGTGCTGCTCGCCATGGGCTTCGTGCATCCGCTGCACGAAGGCATGCTGAAAGCGCTCGACGTCGCGCTCGATCAGCGCGGCAACGTCTCCGCCGATACCCAGAGCTATCAGACTTCGCTGCCGAAGGTGTTCGCGGCCGGCGACATGCGCCGCGGCCAATCGCTGGTGGTGTGGGCGATCCGCGAGGGCCGCCAGTGCGGCGCATGCGGTCGACAAGTTCCTGATGGGATCGACGCTGCTGCCGCGCTGACCTCGGAACCTACGCCTGGAGTTCGATTTTCGCCGTCATGGCCGGACTTGTTCCGGCCATCCACGCCTTTCTTCCCGGTGATCCATCAAGGCGTGGATGCCCGCGGCTAGCGCGGGCATGACTAAAACGATCGGCCAGGCTTACCGCCCGAAGATATTGGCGAACGGATTGAACGGCGCCGGGCGCACCGGGCGCGGCGCGGTGTGCTGCGGCTGCGGCGGCTTCGGCCGCTTTTCCTCGGCGAGCTTGCGCTTCTCTTCCTCGGCGAGCTTCTTTTTCTCGGCGTCCTGAGCGGCCTTGGCATCCTTGGCCTTGGCTTTGCTGTCCGCCTTGGACTCGGACTTGGAATCGGGCTTGGACCGGACTTGGCGTTGGTTCTGATGTCGGCCTTGGGCACGGCCTTCGGCGCTGGTTCGAGCTCGACCGCGGCGGAGGCGGCCGCCGACACCGCGGTGACGGGCGCGGCGCTGCTGCGCGGCCAGGTGAAATCGTCGGCCCGGCCGGCCGGCGCCGCGATTGCATCGCCTTTCACCAGCACGTTGGTCGCGATCGCATCGCTGTGCGCCGGCTGCGCGCTCGCGCCGCCGGCGAGTTCGTCGGAATTGGTCGGCGTCACCGTCAGCGGCAGCACCGGACCGGCAAGCGGCCGCGCCGTCGACTTGGCTTCCGGCGCCGGCCCGACCGGACCCATCGGCAGCGCCACCGGCACCGCGTGGTTGCTCATGTAGCGGCGGATCTCGCGTTCGACGTAATGCGCGAGCTTGCGCGCGCCGGCCTTGGTGAAATAGACGCCGTCCCATGAGCGCAAGCGGCGCACCTGGCCTTCAAAGTCGGGGCCTTGCGTCGTGAACTTGCCGGCCTCGTCGACAAAGCCGTCCCAGACATCGACATAGATGGCGCCGGCGCGTTCGGCGCGAGCGCGATAAAGGTCGTTAAGGTAGACAGCGTCGGCGGTCGCCTTGGGCCCACGGATTGCCGGCAGCCCGACCCAGAACACCGGCACGCCCTTGCTCTTGAGCGCGGCGATCGTGTCGTCGACCCGGCGGCCGTAGATCTCCGCCCATTTGTCGCTGCGGAATTCGATGACGCCGTTCGGAACCTTCTTGCCTTGCGGCTCCGGCGAGATGATCGAACTTTCGTTGTCGTCGGATTGATCCTGGTTCTGATCGCCGGGCTTCTTGTCGGCCTCGTCCTTCTCGGCCTGCTTGGCGGCGTCCTTCTCGCTGATGTTCTGGCGGTCGGACAGGCCGAGCATCATCACGACATAGTCGGCCTTTTCCCGCGACAAGATGTCGCGCGCGGCGTGCCACCAGTCGAGATCGCTCTTGTACTCGTAGCGCAGCAGGCCGGAGCCGCGCTTGGCGTCGCGGACGACGGCGATCTCCGGCGAATCGGAGAATGCATCTTCGAGCCCGTAGGCCAGCCAATCGGCCATCGAATCGCCCATGACCGCGATGGTGGTGGTCGGCACGATTTTCGGATCGGGCTTCTTCGCCGCAGGCGCGCGCGAATAGTCGGTCTGCTGTGCCGGCCCTTCGCTCTGGTACGGGCGCTGCTGGTAATAGGGTCCGCTGCCGCCACCGCCGAACAAGTTGAAGAAGAAATTGCCGCCGGATCGGCGCTGCTGCGCCTGCGCCGGCAATGCGATAGCGACCGCCAGGCCGAGCGCCAGCGTGCCGATGGCAAATTTGAAAACCCGCTTGTTTCCAAACATTTAGACAACCCGAGGGGCGCCGCCGTGGCGCCTCAGAAGACCATAGCACCAATCGTGCAAGAATGATGTCAACGGGCAAGGCCCGCGCCCGGTTACCTTAACGCGCGCGCAGCTTCTCGAGGATCGTGAGCGAGGCAAAGCCGTCCGCCACCTGACCATTGTGCGCCTGGAAATCGCGGATCGCCGCCCGCGTCTGCGCGCCGAGATGGCCGTCCGGCTCGATGTCGTAGCCGCGCCGCGCCAGCAGCTGCTGCAATTCGAGCCGCTCGTCGCGGCTCAACGTCCGCTCGTAACGCGGCCAGTGCTGCACGAAGGGCCCGCCGCCGCGCAGGCGGTCGGCGAGATGGCCGATGGCGAGCGCGTAGGCCTCGGCCGGATTGTAACGCATCAGCACGCGGAAGTTCTGCAGCATCAGGAAGCCGGGGCCCTGCACGCCGGCCGGCACCAGCAGGAAGGCGCGCTCGTCGGGTCGCGGGAACGCCGCGCCGCCGGCGCGGTTGATGCCGAGACGCTGCCAATCGCGGATCGTCATCCAGTGTTCGCGACCGGTGAGCATGAAGTTGAACGTCGCCGGCACCACGACTTCGTAGCCCCAGGTTTCGCCCGGCGCCCAGCCGTCCTTCTTCAAGTTGTTGGCGGTCGAGGCGATGATGTCGGGCATGGAGTCGACGACGTCGCGGCGGCCGTCGTGATCGAAGTCGACGGCATAGCGCTTGAACGCGGTCGGCATGAACTGAGTCGGACCAAAAGCGCCGGCCCAGGAGCCGACCAGGCGATCGGCGCGAATGTCGCCGTGCTGGAGGATCTCCAGCGTCGAGAGAAACTCCTCGCGGAAATAGCGCTGCCGCCGGCCGATGCAGGCGAGCGTCGCGGTCGAGCGCAGCACCGGCCGGTCGCCGATCGCCGTGCCGTAATTGGTCTCGACGCCCCAGATCGCCGCGATGATGTGGCGGTCGACGCCATAGTCGCGCTCGACCGTGTCGAACACCTTGCTGTACTTGTCGAGCAGCGCGCGGCCTTGCGCGATGCGGTCGTCGGTCACCAAAATGTCGAGATAGTCCCAGAACGACTTTGTGAACTCCGGCTGGCTATCGAGCAGGTCCATGATGCGCAGGTCGGGCGTCAGCGGCCGCGTATATGCGAGATAGACATTGCGCGTGACGCCGCGGCGCGCGGCCGCCGGCCACAGGCGCTCGAGGCAGTTGGGGAAGTCGGCGGCGGCGGCGCGGATCGCCTCGGGGGTCATGGTCGGATCGCCGGACGAGCCCGGCTGCCCGCTCCATTGCGGCATGGCCGAGGGCGGGATGGTGCCGGTCGGACCGGAATAGCTGTCGATCGGCTGCGCCGCGGCAACCGTCGCTGCCGTCGCCAGCAAAAGCGCGATGACACAGGGCTTGGTCGTCCACATTCCGGAATCCCGCCAGTCCGGGGCCCCACCCCTTTTTCGCATGTTACGGTTGACCCGATTTCGTTGCGAGGACGTTAATGGGGGTAAAGTTCCGCATCTGGACCGGGCGGCGCAGCCATGCTTTGTGCTGCCGGGGATTTATCGAGCCGATTCTTCGGCCAAATCGCGACTGGATCTGATCCCGCATGACGCGCATCCGCAAAGCCATTTTCCCGGTGGCGGGGCTCGGTACCCGCTTCCTGCCGGCCACCAAGGCCATGCCCAAGGAGATGCTGCCGGTGGTCGATCGGCCGCTGATCCAGCACGTGGTCGACGAGGCAAGGCAGGCCGGGATCGAGCATTTCATCTTTGTCACCGGCCGCAACAAAAGCGTCATCGAGGACCATTTCGACCGCCAGTTCGAGCTTGAGCTGACGTTGACCGAGCGCGGCAAGAAGAACGAGCTCGCGCTGCTGTCGGAGGACCTGCCGGAACCTGGCGCTGCCAGTTTCACCCGCCAACAGTCGCCACTGGGCTTGGGCCACGCGGTGTGGTGTGCGCGGGAACTGGTCGGGCGCGAGCCCTTCGCGCTGCTGCTGCCGGACGTGCTGGTGCAGCACGAGCGCGGTTGCCTCGCGCAGATGATCGACGCGGCTGAGAGCCTCGACGGCAACGCCAACATCATCGCGGTCGAGGAAGTGCCTCAAGAGCGCGTGCACATGTACGGCGTGGTCGGCGTCGGCGCGCCCAAGGGCAAGGCCTTCGCCATCACCAAGATGGTGGAAAAGCCGAAGCGCAGCGAGGCGCCCTCCAACCTCTCCATCACCGGCCGCTACATCCTGCAGCCCGAGATTTTCGACATTCTCGGCCATCAGGCCGCCGGCACCGGCGGCGAGATCCAGCTCACCGACGCCATGGTGGCGCTGGCCAAGACGCAGCCGTTCTACGGTTTAAAATTCGAAGGCCGCAGCTTCGACTGCGGTTCCAAGATCGGCTTTCTTGCCGCCAACGTCGCCTACGCGCTGGCGCGGCCGGACATCGAACCTGAGTTCCGCGTCGAATTACGAAAGCTGTTGGGCAATCAATAAAGCAAGATGCGATCGGGGTGCGGCAAGTGTTTCCAGCACGACAGCGATTTTCTGAGCGTCACCCCCGATCGATTTGTCGCGCGCGCGTGCCTCTGAGAATTCCGGCACAAAAAAGACTGTCAGCGATTCAACACTAAAATTTTTTTCGACATCGCGTCCTGTTCGGCAGGAACGACTATTGAGTTCCTGCATTGCGAGTCTGCTGGGGGACTAACTCCGCGACAATTTTGGTCAACACGCGAACGGAGACAAACCCGATGACTCTCACGTCGTCTTCTCGATCATGCGCCCGCACCGTCGCCGCCTTGGCGGCACTTGGCGCATTGGCAGCGCTCGGATCGGCGCCTGCTCGCGCCGATATCGTCACCGAACTCGCTGGCTCGCCAACCTCCGACGGCAGCGGCGGGTTCCTTTGGACTTACAATGTCACCCTGGCGGGCCTGGAGGATATCGATACAGCGCTCTCGCCGGGATTCGGAACAATCTACGACGTCGGATCGGTGACGTTGGTGAACAAGACGGGGCTTCTCAGCTCCGACTTCACGTTCTCATTCGATAACACCGACACGCCGGCGCTCAATACGGCGCCAACCGATAGCCCGCAGCTGCAGAATATCCGGTTCGAGGATAGTTCGGCCGATATCGCGCAGAACAGTTTTCTGGGCACATTCACGATCGACGCGGCTTCGGGACTATCAAGTCTGGTCAATTTCGACGGTCAAGCCACGCTGGGGGATCCCGGCGCAAAGACCGTGATGAGCAATATCGGCTCCGTCGATGTTCCCGACGCGATCCGTGTCGTTCCGTTGCCGGCCACATTGTCGCTGCTCACCGGGGGGCTTGCGTTCTTCGGCCTGCTCGCCTGGCCCAAGAGCAACGGCAAATTAAGACGCCATCGTCTCAGCCATTCATGAACGAAAGAACGGGCCGCCAGCAAGCGGCCCGTCTCTTACCGGCGCGAAGAACCCGGCCATAATACCCAAACCAGACTGCGGCAAAGAGCACTTGTCCTTGGACCTGCGCACGCCATAATCGGCTTTGCGCGAGGGGACGGGGGCTATGGCGAAAAAATCCGCGGTTTCACCGACACGCCGGGAGTTCGTCTTCGGCGGCGCGGCTGCGGCCACCCTTCTCGCCGCCGGCAGCGACAGCGCGCTTGCCGCCGACGCGCAGGTGCGGCCCGATATCGCCTCGCCCGCGGGGCAGCGCATGGTCCAGTTGTACGCGGCCGCCGTCGAGGCGATGCAGAACCCGGCGATCAACTATCCGCCGCAGCCGCAAAGCTGGACCTTCCAGAGTTACATCCACGCAGTGCCGGCAAACCCGTTCGATCCGGGCAACTCGGCCATGCTGGCGACCGACGCGGAGGTCGAGCAGCGGGTCAACCAGATCTACGGCACGCCGGCGGCCGGCTCGCCGCAGGCGGCGTGGAAAGATGCCGCGCTGCAATGCTGGGCGCGCTGCGAGCATTCCAGCCCGTACTTCACGGTGTGGCACCGCTGGTACCTGTTCATGTTCGAGCGCATCTGCCGGCGCATGTGCAACGACGCAAGCTTCATGCTGCCGTACTGGAACTACGCTTCCGACGCCGGGCCCTCGCTGCAAATGCCGGCTCAGTTCCGCAATCCGCCACGCCCGGCCTCCGGCAACCCGCCGCTGCCAAGCCGGCTGGTGTTCAGCGGTCGCGGCGTCGGTCACAGCAGCGCCGACGGCAGCGGCGCGCCGCTCGCCATGAACGACGGCGGCCACATGCTGCTGTCCGACATCGCATACGGGCAGGCGTTCGAAACGCGGGCGATGTTCCCGGCCGATTCCGGCTCGGACGATGCCTACGCCCAGCTCGGCTTCAGCGGGCGGCTGGAGATCGTGCCGCACGACATGGTGCACGGCGCGGTCGGCGGCTGGATGGTCAATCCGGCGTCGGCGTCGGGCGATCCGATCTTTTACGTGCATCATTGTCAGATCGACCGGCTCGTCGCCTCGTGGGAGGCATTGACCGGAGTGTCGTACAACTGGGGCAGCGGCGGCGCGAGCCCGCCGCAAAGCGCGTGGATGGCGCGGCAGTCGCCCTTCGTCGACGAAACCGGGCGATGGTCGCAAAGGCCGCTGGCGGTCGCGAACTCGATCGGGCCGTTCGGTTACCGCTACGACAATCTGGTCAATCCGCAGCGCCTGTTGGTCGCGCGGCGCGGCCTGCCGCGCCTGCCGTCAAGCCCGGTCGAGCTGGCCGCGCTGCAATCCGGCCAATTCACGGTCAGCGCCAGCAACGGCGCGGCGACGCTTGCCCCCGCGCCAGGCGCCGCCACAGCCGCGATCGCCCACGGCCGCCCGGCGATCCTGATGCTCGAAGGCATCACCTTGCTGAAATATCCGCCGGCGCCGCTCGGCGTCTTCGTTAATCTGCCGCGGGGCGCGCCGCCAAATCCGGCCGGGCCTTACTATGTCGGCACGCTCAACTTGTTCAAATTCACGCCGGGCGGGGGCGCCATGACGCATCGGGGCACCGACCGCAGCATGACGATGCAGCCGTCCGACGTGCGCTTCGACGTCACCGACGTGCTGCTGAACCAGCGCGCGACCGATTTGTGGAACGGCGACAGCGTCACCGTCACGATCGCGGCGCGCGTCAGCACGCGCGGCGGCGACGAAAGCTACCTTGCGGTCAGACGCGCCAGGCTCGCTCCCTAAGGCGGCTCATTCCTGGAACCGCAGGCCGAACAGGAACACGGTGGCGTTGTAGTTGTTGCCCGGCTCGTTGGAACGCAGCCAGTACTGGTCCACCTCGCCCTTGAGCTGGACGTTGCGGTTGAGCTTGTAGGTCAAGCCGACGCCGAGCGAATAGCGGTTGTCGAGCCGGCTATCGCCGACGTAGTCGTCCTGGCCGAAGCCCACCTTGGCGGTGCCGATCAGCCAGCGGCGGAAGGCGTGATCGACCTGCAGGCCGACGTCGCGGTAGAGCACGCCCGACACGCCCGGTTGCGTCGACTCGCCGACCGCGGACGAGCCGGAGAGCTTCACCGTGGTCAGCGCGCTCGCGGTCCAGATCAGCGAGGCGTCGCCGACGATGCCGTTGATGTCCAGTAGCCTCGGGTCGTCGTAACGGCGGTGGGTGTAGCCGAGTGCGATCTCGCCGGTCAGCAGCTTGCTGATTTCGAAGGTCGAGCCGGCCTTGCCGGTGAGGCCCTTGGAGTCGCGCTGAAAGCCGGAGAAGTCGGTCTCGAGATCGTGCACGCGGCTGTCGGCGCTGAATTCGACGAACGGCTTGACGCCCGGTGACAGCTCGTAGCTGCCGCGCAAAGTGCCGGTGTACTGGTTGAATTGGCGGTCCTCGTTGCTCGCGGTCGTGCCGTCGGTCAGCGTCGAGTTTTGGTAGATGGTGCGCTCGACGTCGCTCTTCGCCGCCAGCTCGAAGCGATTGAAGCTGTGGTCGATGCCGGCGTTGCCGCCGAAGGTGGTGAAAATCGGCAGCTTGGCAAGGCCGGCCTGCAGGTTCGGGCTGCCGGGATTGTCGGTCGAGACGATGTCGCGCGCACCGAGATTGATGTGGGTATCGTGCATCACGTCGATGCGGCCGTCGAGCTTGCCGTCGAAATAGGGCCGGCTCAGCGTCGGCGTCTGGTCGGGGCTGTAGCCGGTATAGCTGCCGCGCAGGTCGGCCTTGAGCTCGTGGCGCGACCAGTTCGACTGCGCCTGCAACTCGGGCTCGACGGTATAGAGCCAGGCGCCCGGGCCGCCCGGCGAGCGGCCGGGGTTGGTGTCGTAACCGCCGATGAGATCGATCGACGGATAGAGGATGAAGCTGCCGGCTTCGACGCCGAGCGGCGCGTAAGGATCTTCCGGCTCGGTGTGCGCCTTGCGCTTTTTCGGCGCCCGGATCGGCCCGAGCTCGACCGGCGGCGCCGAACCCGGCGCCTGCGCAAAGGCGCCGTTGGTGTTTACACCGCCGGCAGCGCCGGCGTTGTCGGGCAGCGGTGGCGGCGGCTGTTGATAGGGCGAGGTGACGGCGGGCTGCTGCGCCACACCGGGCGGGGGTGTTGCGCTCATCGGGCTCGTTGCCGTTGCCGCCGACGCGCGCGACGCGCTGGCGGCCGGCCCAGTCCCGGCATTGGGTTTGGTCTTTTGTTTCTTGCGGGCATTGGTCGAGTCGAAGCCGGTGTCCCCTGCCCCCGAGACGAGCGGCGTGAAGCCGGCCGGCGGCCGGCTTGGCGGCGACGAGGTCTGCGCTTGCTTCTGGAAGCGCGACGGCTGCGCCGAACCGGGTTGCAGATAGGGCGCCAAGGAATCCGCCGCGGCCTGCTGCGCGCGCGCGTCGCCGCCGGCCAGCACGCAGGCAGCGACGAGCACGCCGCAGATCGCGGCGGGCATCCGGAAACAAAGGCGCAGCGCAGACGTCGTCGGCCTCCGTTGCCCTGCGGCGCGCGCGCGAGCGCGCACGCTCGCGGGGCGCGCGAGAGTGGTTAACGGAGGTTAAAGAGGCATGGTTAACGAGGCGTTGCCGCGCCAAGCTCGCTGATAGCGTTCGCTACTTTTTCGTCGCGTGACCCCCACCCCGACCCTCCCCCTTTCAGGGGGAGGGAGAATTGGGGTGTGCGCCTAGCCTTCCCCACAATCACAGCGAGGGAGAGCATGGTGCGGACTAAATCCACCCTGACAATTCGCGCAGCACGATGTCGCGGATCACCGCCATGCCGCCCTCGCCGTCGTTGAGGCACGGGATGGCGGCGAAGTTCTCGCCGCCGGCGTGGCGGAAGATCGCGGCATTCTCCATCGCGATCTCCTCCAGCGTCTCGAGGCAATCGGCGGCAAAGCCCGGCATGATGACGGCGAGATTCTTGACGCCCTTTTCGGCCAGCGCCTTCACGGTCGCGTCGGTGTAGGGCTTGAGCCATTCGGCGCTGCCGAAGCGCGACTGGAAGGTCATCATCAGCGCCTGCTCGTCGAGGCCGAGGCGCTCGCGCAGCAGCCGCGCGGTCTTGGCGCACTGGCAGTAATAGGGGTCGCCCTTGCGCAGATAGTCCTCCGGCATGCCGTGGAAGGAGGCGAGGACGACGTCCGGCTTGAACGGCAGTTGAGCGAGGCCGTCTTCGAGCGACTTGGCGATGGCGTCGATATAGACCCGCTGCTCGAAATAAGCGCGGCGCAATCCGCACCGCCGGCTGCCAGCGCATGCGCGCGAGTGCCTCGAACGCCTTGTCGCAGACGGTCGCCGTGGTCGCGGCGGCGTATTGCGGATAGAGCGGCACGATCAGGATGCGGTCGCAGCCGGCCTTCTGCATGGCGTCGAGCCGCGAGGCGATCGACGGATTGCCGTAGCGCATCGCCCAGTCGATCGCCAGGCCGCGATCCGGCAGAATCTGCGCGAGCTTCTCCGCCTGCGAGCGCGTGATGGTCTTGAGGAAGGATTCGTTGCGCTCCTTGTTCCAGATCTTGTCGTAGTCGCGGCCCTTGCGGCCGGGACGCACGGTGAGAATGATGAGGTTGAGGATCAGCCACCACTTGATCGGGTTTTCCTCGATGACGCGGCGGTCGGAGAGGAATTCCTTGAGGTAGCGCCGCATCGACCAATAGTCGGTGGCGTCCGGCGTGCCGAGATTGACCAGCAGCACGCCGACGCGGCGCGGCGGGATCGCCGGGTGTTCGGGCGGTCTTGCGGAGACCTCACTCATGATGGCAATGAGCGGCAAAGCATGGATGCGGTCAAGTTCGCGATTTTCTCTCGGCCTCATGGTGAGGAGCGCACCGCCAGGTGCGCGTCTCGAACCATGGGGCCGCCCCATCCTTCGAGACGCCCGCCTTCGCTGCGCTTCGGCGGGCTCCTCAGGATGAGGCGAAGTTTGTCGCGGCCTCCGTCACGTCTGCTTCCTCCACCTCCTTCCCGACATTGCGGCTCAAGCTCCAGACGCGCGTGATTAGTCCCGCGCGCCGGACGGCGCCGGGGTTTGCGTGGACCCCCGCCAACAGGGGTCCGGGGAGTTTTCCCCCGCCACAACGAGTGGCGAGGGGGTGGAGCGCCGGAAGGCGCGATCCACCTTGGCCTCCCGCCTTCGCCTCGGGTTTTCCGGGGATGACTCCCCGGACCCCTGCGGCTTCGGCGGGCGGGCTCTCTCCGCTCGGAGGGCCCGTCGCCCTCCGGCGCTCCACCTGCGGCGATTTTTGGCTCCCGGGACCGTACTTCCGGGCGGGGACAGGGCGTAAAGCCCACGATCCAGGCGGCTCTCGCCGCCCTTCGTCCTCGCCTCGTCCAGCCATTCAAGGCAGCCGGGCGTAGTGCCGGCGGACGGCAGGCCGGGGCCTCCCGGGGATGGCAACGAGCCACCCGCAGGCGCCGCCACCCGACCCCGCGTTTCTGAAGCGTCCTGCAGGAACGCCCCTCGCCTTGGGATCAGGCGGGGTAGGAATTAAATCATATTTAACCACTCATGTCAAGTTCGTTGCTAGGATTAAATACGCGCTAGCGGTTGTTCTCTTTTTGTTCTAATATACGGTATGGCGATGTCGACGAC
This sequence comes from uncultured Alphaproteobacteria bacterium, assembly GCA_963822035.1. Taxonomy (GTDB): domain Bacteria; phylum Pseudomonadota; class Alphaproteobacteria; order Rhizobiales; family Xanthobacteraceae; genus Pseudolabrys. Next base: position 253,182 of record CAWGGC010000002.1, read on the forward strand.
CACCGAAATCGAATGGACGGATGCAACGTGGAACCCCGTGACGGGTTGCACGAAAATTACGCGCGGATGTGATTTTTGTTACGCCGAGCGTTTCTCGGAAAGGTTTCGGGGCGTCCGCAAGCACCCGTTCGAACACGGCTTCGATTTGGTGCTCAGACCGGAGCGTCTCACGCAACCGCTACAATGGCGGAAGCCCAAGCGCATCTTCGTCAACTCAATGAGTGACCTGTTTCACAAAGAAATCCCTTGGTCATTCATCGACCGAGTTTTTGAAACGATGGAAGCCGCCAAGTGGCATACGTTTCAAGTTCTGACGAAGCGCAGTTCACTTATGACGCGATATCTGCGTGAACGATACGGTGACAACAGTGCGGCCCCACCGCACATTTGGCTCGGCGTGTCCGTCGAAGATGAAAAAAATACCGTCCGGCTTAAGCATCTTCGTGCAGCCCGAGCATCGGTCAGATTTATTTCGTTTGAACCGCTGTTGGGGCCGGTCGGAAAGGTTGATCTCACTGGGATTTATTGGGCGATCGTCGGCGGAGAGAGTGGTCCGCACGCACGACCAATGGCGGAAGAATGGGCAATAGAAATTCTGAAACAGTGCCGTATCTCAGGAACGGCATTCTTTTTTAAACAGTGGGGGGGCGTCAGACCAAAATCCGGCGGGCGTCTCCTGCATCGTCGCGAATGGAATGAATATCCGAACTTCACAAAGTCGAAAAGATTGATCGAAGCGAGGGAGAGCGTGACCGATCCATATCAGGGGCGCGAGCAGACTAAAGCGAAACATTTCATTCTTAAGCGTTACCTCCAAGCGCTCGCGTTCAAGATTTCTGAGATTTTCGGACATTACCTATGTCGACGGGTTTTCCGGCCCTTGGGAAACGAAGACAGAGGATTTTGGAGATCTATCTTTTAGAATTGCGATCGATGTTCTTAAAGATGCTCAAAAAGTGATTGCCGAACAGACGGGGCATCGACCAACAATACGTTGTTTCTTTTCAGAGAATAATCCCGACGCTTTTTCCAAACTCACGACAGCAGTAGCGCCTTTCAATGATCCAGATGGTGGCTTCGAAATTAGAACATCCGATAGAGACTTCGAAGATGCGGTTGCTGAAATTATAAACTTCGTTGGACGCTCCTTCTCACTCGTCTTTATCGATCCTACTGGATGGACTGGCTATTCCCTTGAGAAAATAAAGCCGCTCTTCGAGCGGCCAAACTGCGAAGTCTTGATTAATTTTATGTACGATTTTGTAAATCGTGCCGCATCAATGACTGATCCAAAAACCGTCGCGTCGCTCGATCCAATCCTCGGTGGAGAAGGATGGGAAAATCGATTAGACCCCCAGCTTCCCCGAGGTCGGGCAATCGAGAAACTATTTCGCGACACTCTGACGGAAACCGGCGATTTTGATTACGTGATTTCAACGAAGATTGACCGGCCCACAATAGATCGACCACTATTCTTCATAGTTTACGGAACCAAATCACCTAAGGGACTTGAGGCCTTTCGCGACATTGAATACTCCGCACTTCGTGCGAACGCTCGTGATCGCGCCAACGCTAAAGAGCGAAAACGCGAATCTAAAACTGGATCATCGGACCTTTTCTCTGGTATCGAAGCCGACCGCCAAGAGTTAAGCATTGACGATATTGTTGAAGAACAAAAGGCACTAGCGGCCGAAGAACTGCTTGAGATGTTGCGAGACTTCGGGCTGGATTTTTCTATAGTTTGGACATCGCTACTGCAAGCGCACATGCTGCGCGTTACAAACGTCAAAGACATCTGTGTCGAGCTTGCGAAGGCCGGGAAGATTTAAAATACCTGGGGCGGCGGGAATCGGAAGCCCCGCAATGAAGATGCGATCAAATTAAAATAGACCAGTTGCGCAGGATACTGTTCGATTCCCTGAGAGCTGGATCCCCCGCTTTCGCGGGGATGACCGGCGGAGTTCTGTTTCGCTGAGCAGAAGCCGGGGTCCCGGTTCTGCGGCGCACCCCTGCGGGCTTGCGCCGCGCCCGGGACACAAACGTCGTCCCGTCATCCTGAGGGCGACCCCCGCGAAAGCGGGGGAGCCTCGAAGGATGAACGGCCCCCAACTCTCCCGACGTGATTCCGGGGCCGTCGCCCTTCGAGGGCCGCGCGTTCCGCGCGGCCACCTCAGGGTGACGGATCGAGTCACCCCACCGGGCGCTCGTCGGCGATCACCTTGCCGTCGTTGGGCAGGCTGCCGGGCGCGACCAGCTTCACGGCGCCTTTGAGCTTGGTGACGGCTTGCAAGCTGGCGGCGACGGCGGCTTCGAGCGCGGCATCGCGCGCCGGCGCATTCGGCCACAAGCGTCATCGCGTCCTGCTCGTCGGCGCGGGTGACGACCAGGCGCAGGCGCTTGAGCTCCGGGATGGCGCAGCGCCACCTCGGCGACCTGCCTGGGGTGCACGAACATGCCCTTGACCTTGGCGGTCTGGTCGGCGCGGCCCATCCAGCCCTTGATGCGCATGTTGGTGCGGCCGCAGGGCGAGCAGGCCGGGCAGCACCGCGGAGAGATCGCCGGTGCGCGAGGCGGATCATCGGATAATCGGGATTGAACGAGGTGACCACCACCTCGCCGACTTCGCCGTCGGGCACGGGATCGCCGGTGCCGGGCTTGACGATCTCGACGATCACGGTCTCGTTCACAATCATTCCTTCGAGTGACTCGCTCTCGTAGGCGATGACGCCGAGCTCGGCGGTGGCGTAGCACTGCAGCACGGCGACGCCGCGGCTTTTGAGCTCGGCGCGCAAGCTTGCCGGCAGCGCCGCGGCGGAGACGAGGCCGCGCTTGATCGAGGACGGCGTCCTTGCCGGTCTTGGCCGCGGTGTCGAGCAGGATTTTCAGGAAATCGCCGCGTGCCGACATAGCCGGACGGCTTGTAGTGCGCGATCGCCTCGAGCTGCTGCTCGGTATTGCCGACGCCGCCGGGAATGATGGCGCAGCCGAGCGCCGCCGCGCCCGACTCGAGGATGATAGGCGCCGGGCGTCAGGTGATAGGAGAAGGCGTTGTGCACGATGTCGCCGGCGCGGAAGCCGGCGGCGAACAGCGCGCGCGCCGTGCCGTAGTGGTCCTTGCCGTGGCCCTCCGGCTCGAAGATCGGGCCCGGCGACATCAACAGCCGCCGCGCCTTGGCGGGCGGCGTGACGTTGAGGCCGCCGAACGGCGGATCGGCCTTCTGCATCGCGGCGATGTCGGCCTTGCGCAGCACCGGCAGTTTGCCGAGCGCCGCGCGCGAATTGACGTCGTGCGGCCTGACGCCGGCAAGGTGCTTCGCCCAGCCGGGCGCTTGCATGGCGTGCGCCACGATCTTGGGCAGCACCGCCGTTTCCTCGCTGTCGCGCAGGATGGCCGGGCGGGTTTCGAGGGAGTCGTAGTGGTCGGGCATTCTCGTGTGCAGCCATTGTTGTTGGGTCATCTCCCCCTGAAAGGGGGAGGTCGGCGAGCGAAGCTCGCCGGGTGGGGGTCAATTTGCTGATCGGAAATTTCGGGGACCCCCACCCCAACCCTCCCCCTTTCAGGGGGAGGGAGAAGAAAGCGTCAGGCCAACCACCGCTTCCGGCGCCGGTAATGCTTGCCGTCGCGGAACGACTTGCGGCGGCCGCCGGAGATGCCGAGGTAGAATTCCTTGACGTCCTCGTTCTCGGCGAGCGACTTGGCTTCGCCGTCCATCACCACGCGGCCGTTCTCCAGGATGTAGCCGTAGCGGGCGTAGCGCAGCGCCATGTTGGTGTTCTGCTCGGCGAGCAGGAAGGAGACGCCTTCGCGCTCGTTGAGGTCCTTCACGATGCCGAAAATCTCCTCGACGATCTGCGGGGCGAGCCCCATCGACGGCTCGTCGAGCAGGATCATCTTCGGCCGCGACATCAGCGCGCGGCCGATGGCGCACATCTGCTGCTCGCCGCCCGAGGTGTAGCCGGCGAGCGAATCCTTGCGCTCGCGCGAGCCGGGAGAAATAGTTGTAGACCATGTCGAGGTCGCGCCTGATCGCGGCGCGGCCGTCGCGGCGCGTGAAGGCGCCGGTCAGCAGGTTCTCCTCGACGGTGAGATGGCCGAAGCAGCCGCGGCCTTCCATGACCTGGATGCAGCCGCGCCGCACCAGCTCGTTGGGCGACAAGTCCTGCACCTCGTTGCCGTCGAACAGGATGGAGCCCTTGGTGACGTCGCCGCGCTCGGCATGCAGCAGGTTGGAGATCGCCTTCAGCGTCGTGGTCTTGCCGGCGCCGTTGGCGCCGAGCAGCGCGACGATGCCGCCCTTGGGCACGTCGAGCGACACGCCCTTGAGCACGAGGATGACGCGGTCGTAGATCACCTCGATGTTATTGACGCGCAGGATGTGCTCGGCCGGCGCTGCGGCGGTCGTGCCTGAATGCTCGACGGCGGACATGGTTTCCCCTCTTTCCCTCGCCCCGCGCAGCGGGGAGAGGGTGGCGAGTGCCGAGCCCCGCGAGGCGCGAGCCGGGTGAGGGGCAAGCGCAATCGCCCCTCCCCCGCCTTCCTCGCTGCGCTCGGAAGTCACCCTCTCCCCGCAAGAGCGGGGAGAGGGACAAGTCAGCTTACGACGACTTGTCGCAGGCCTCGGTCCGCTTCGGCCAGCCGGTGTTCTTCTCGGCATAGTCCTTGGCGGTGGCGTTGATCAGCGGCATGACCTCGTCCTTGATCGGGGTGATCCAGTCGGAGGCCTTGACCCACTTGGTGCCGTCCCAGCGCGCGACGAAGGCCGCGTGATGGCCGTTGTGATCCGAGCAGGTCACGTGCACCGGCGCGGCAAAGCCGGCCATGCCGAGCGCCTTGAGCCGGGCTTCGTCGATGTTGAGCGATTTCAAGCCCGCGACGGACGTCCTCGCCGACCACCACTTTCTTGCCGGTCAGCTTCTGCGCGTTGCGGATCGCCTCGGCGACCAGCATCGAGTTGTAGACGCCGCGGTTGTAGAGGTTCTCGCCAACGCGCGACTTGTTGTCGACCTGGCTCTTACCCTTGTCCACGACGTACTTGAGGATGTCCTTGATCGCCGGGAAGTCGGTGCCGACGGCGTTGAAGCTGAGCGACAGATAGCCCTTGCCGCCCGGGCCCGCCGGACGCGCATCGTCGTCGCCGCCCGACCACCACACGCCGACCAGATGATCCATCGGGAAGCCGGTCTTGGCGGCATCCTTGACGGCGGTCGGGTTCATCGCGCCCCAGCCCTGGATGTAGATCCAGTCCGGACGGTCACGGCGCACATTGAGCCAGAGCGAATCCTGGTTCTGCATCTCCTTGCCGGGGACCGGATAGAGCACCAGCGTGAAGCCGTACTTCTTCGCCATGGCCTCGAGCACCGGGATCGGCTCCTTGCCGTACGGCGCATCGAGATGGAGCAGGCCGATCTTCTTGCCCTTGAGCTTGTCGAAGCCGCCTTCCTTGCCGGCGACATACTTGATGAAGATCGAGGCGCCGTCCCAATAGGTCAGCGGCGGGTTGAAGATCCACGGGAAGGTGTTGCCGTCCGCGGAGGCGGAGAGGCCGTAGGCCATCGACAGCACCGGAATCTTGTCGACCGCGGCCTTGGGGATCAGCTGCAGGGTGATGCCGGTCGAGTACGGATTGACGACCGCCGGGTGCTTGCCCTTCACCTGCTCCCAGCACTCGACGCCCTTCTGGGTGTCGTAGCCGGTTTCGCATTCCTGGACGTCGAGCTTGACGCCGCCGATGCCGCCGTCGCGCTCGTTGAGCATGGTGAGATAGTCGTGCATGCCGTTGGCCACCGGCGTGCCGGAGCCGGCGTAAGGCCCGGTGCGGTAGGTCAGCAGCGGGATGAAGATCTTGTCCTGGGCGACCGCTTTGCCCGCGAGGATGGGAGCTCCCACCAGCACGGCCGCTGCAGCCACGAGGATCGTGGTTTTGAAGCGCATCATGTCTCTCCCTCGTTCGGCGGCGATTTTGCCGCCATTTCTTTCCTTTGCCCCTCTGGGGAGGCGTATTGCCGGCGCCGGGTCAGCACCCAAAGCCGGAATTAGGCAAATTCTGCACTTTTAATACGGGAAAGGCCACACCCTCAGTTTTTGCTTGGCGATCTGCCACAAACGGGCGAGGCCGGCCGGCTCGACGACCAAAAAGAAGATGATCAGTCCGCCTACGGTCATGAAGGTCAGGTGTTCGACGGTCACCGCATGAATCGGCAGGCCGAGCCAGTTCGGCACCGACCGCAGCACGATCGGCAGCATGAAGATTACCGCGGCGCCGAAATAGGAGCCGAGAATGCTGCCGAGGCCGCCGATGATGACCATGAACAGAATCTGGAAGCTCTGGTTGATGTCGAACACCGCGGCTTCCGCGCCGCCGTACCAGAGAAAGACCATCAGCGCGCCGGCAACGCCGGCAAAGTAAGACGACACCGCGAAGGCCAGGAGCTTGGTCGGCAGCAGGCGGATGCCCATCAATTCGGCGGCGATGTCCATGTCGCGCACCGCCATCCACATGCGGCCGATGCGGCCGTGGACCAGATTGGAGGCGAGCCAGGTCAGCACGATCACGATCGAGAGCACGACGAAGTAGCGCGTCTGCGCGGTCGCCGGCGGTCCGGTGACGATGATGCCGGCGAGCTTGCGCTGCGGCACCTCGATCGCGCCGGACTCGTTGTAGTTCCACAGCCACGGAATGCGCACGAAGCACCATTCCAGAAAGAACTGCGCCGCGAGCGTGGCGACCGCCAGATAGAAGCCCTTGATGCGCAAGCTCGGCAGGCCGAATAGCGCGCCGACGGCGCTGGCGAAGAATCCCGACACCAGCACCCAGATCAGGATGTTCACGCCGGGGAAATAGGTGGTCAGCTTCGAGCAGGCATAGGCGCCGACGCCCATGAAGGCCCCGGTGCCGAGCGACAACAGGCCGGTGTAGCCGGTGAGCAGATTGAGGCCGATGGTCGCCAGCGAGAAGATCAGGAACGGGATCAGCATGGCGTTGAGCAGGAAGTCGTTGCCGACGACGCCGAGCACATAGGCGACGCCGATGATCACCAGAATGCCGATGCGGTCCTGCAGGATCGGGAAGACGGCCTGGTCGGCCTGGTAGGTCGTCTTGTATTGGCCGACTTCGCTGTACAGCATGCCCCCGCCCCTTCCGTCAGACCCGCTCGATGATGCGTTCGCCGAACAGCCCTTGCGGGCGGAACAGCAGGAAGACGAGCGCGATCACATAGGCGAGCCAGCCTTCGATGCCGCTGCCGAGCAGCGGGCCCCAGTAGAATTCGCCGAGCTTCTCGCCGACGCCGATGATGAGCCCGCCGACGATGGCGCCGGGGATCGAGGTGAAGCCGCCGAGAATGAGTACCGGCAGCGCCTTCAGCGCGATGATCTCGAGCGCGAACGAGACTTCCGAGCGCGCGCCCCACATGATGCCGGTCGCCAGCGCCACGATGCCGGCGGCAAACCAGACGATGACCCAGATGCTCTCGAGCGAGATGCCGACGGACAGCGCGGCGCGATGGCTGTCGGCGACCGCGCGCAGGGCGCGGCCGACCCGCGTCTTCTGGAAGAAGATGCCGAGCGAGGCGACGAGCAGCGAAGCGATGACCGCGGCGGTGATGTCGATCTTTTGCAGTTGAACGAGGCCGCCGAGGATGTGCAGGTCGATGCGGCCGCGCGGCAGGTGCAACTGGTCGGCGATCATGACCTGCGGGTCGCCGCCGAACATGTATTCGCCGGCGCCGATCAGGAAATACGTGAGCCCAAAGGTCGCCATGAACAGCACGATGTCGGGCTGGTTGATCAGCGGCCGCAACACCAACCGCTCGACGCCGACCGCGAGCGCGAACATCACCGCGATAGTGGCGGCGAGCGCGAGGTAGGCGGCGATGACCGGGCTCGACACGCCGAGACGGGTCAGCAGGCCGTACAGGCCGACCAGCGTCAGCGCCGCGAACACCACCATGATGCCTTGGGCGAAATTGAACACGCCGGAGGCCTTGAAGATCAGCACGAAGCCGAGCGCGATCAGCGAATAGAGCACGCCGCCGACCAGGCCCTCCCACAGCGTCTGCACGAACAGATCGGGCGCCTGCCCCATCTGCACGAAGGGATCGATGAAAACGCTGTACAGAGCGTGCATCACTCGGCTCCGCCGCACGGGAACTCCCCTCCCCCTTGTGGGGAGGGGTTGGGGGTGGGGGTCGCGGCGGCGGCCGAATGAAAAGACCCCCACCCCGGCGCGCAAACGCGCGCCGACCCTCCCCACAAGGGGGAGGGTAAGAAAGAGGCCCTGCACCGGTAGAATTGCATCACCATGTCCCTCAATGCGCGACGCCGAGATAGGCGTCGATCACCGCCTGGTTCTGCTTGATGTCGTCCGGCGTGCCGTCGGCGATCTTGACGCCGTGGTCGAGCACCACGACGCGGTCCGACAGATCCATGACCACGCCCATGTCGTGCTCGATCAGCGCGATGGTGGTGCCGAAGTGATCGTTGACGTCGAGCACGAAGCGCGACATGTCCTCTTTCTCCTCGATGTTCATGCCGGCCATCGGCTCGTCGAGCAGCAACAGCTCCGGCTCCATGGCGAGCGCGCGGCCGAGCTCGACGCGCTTCTGCAGCCCGTAAGGCAGCCGGCCGACCGGCGTGCGGCGGATTTCCTGAATCTTGAGGAACTCGATGATCTGCTCGACGACCAGGCGGTGCTCGACTTCCTCGGTCGTCGCCGGGCCGTAGCGCAGCAATTGCCAGAACAGGTTCTTGTGCATCTTCAGCGTGCGCCCGGCCATGATGTTGTCGAGCACGGTCATGCCGCGGAACAGCGCGACGTTCTGGAAGGTGCGGGCGATGCCGCCCTGCGCGGCTTCATAAGGGCGCATCTCGGCGCGCGCCTTGCCCTTGAAGGTGATGCGGCCCTGCTGCGGGTGGTAGAAGCCGTTGATGACGTTGAGCATCGACGTCTTGCCGGCGCCGTTCGGGCCGATGATGGCGCGGATCTCGCCCTTGCGGATGTCGAACGAAATATCGCTGACCGCTTTGACGCCGCCGAACGACAGCGACACGTTCTCGACCGACAGCAGCACGTCTCCGACCGCGACCTCCGGGCCGGTGCCGCTCGGCGCCCTCATGCGGCTGCTCCCACTTTCTTATCCCTCCCCTGAAAGGGGAGGGTCCGGCGCGAAGCGCCGGGGGTGGGGTTACGCCTCTGGCGCACACGGCCCCCACCCGGCTCGCTTCGCTCGCCACCCTCCCCCGCAAGCGGGGGAGGGATAAGAAAGAGCGCCCTCATGCCGCCTTCTCCAGCGCGCCGGGCACCGGCTCGGTCTGCATGTCGCGGATTTTCACCCGCGCGCTGATGACGCCCTTGCGGCCGTCCTCGAAGGTGACTTCGGTCGAGATGTCGGCTTCCTTGGAGCCGTCATAGAGCGCGTCGATCAGCGGCGCGTAGCGCTCGGCGATGAAGCCGCGGCGCACCTTTTGCGTGCGCGTGAGCTCGCCGTCGTCGGCGTCGAGCTCCTTGTGCAGGATCAGGAAGCGCTTGATCTGCGCGCCGGCGGTCTTGTGGTCCTCGGCGAGCGAGCGGTTCACTTCGGCGACGTGGCCGGCGATCATGTCGTAGACCAGCGGATGGCCGGCAAGCTCCTGGTAGGAGCCATAGACGACGTTGTTGCGCTCGGCCCACGAGCCCACCGCGGTCAAGTCGATATTGAGCATCACCGCGACGAAATCGCGCTGGTCGCCGTAGGCCACCGCTTCGCGGATATTGGGGAAGAATTTGAGCTTGTTCTCGATGTATTTCGGCGGGAACAGCGTGCCGTCGGTGAGGCGGCCGACGTCCTTGGAGCGGTCGATGATTTTCAGCTGGCCGGTCTTCTCGTCGAAGAAGCCGGCGTCGCCGGTCTTGACGTAACCGTCCGGCGTCAGCGCTTCCCTGGTCTTCTCCTCGTCCCTGAAATAGCCGGCGAACATGCCCGGCGACTTGAACTGCACCTCGCCGTTCTCGGCGATGCGCAGGTCCACATTCGGGCAGGCAATGCCGACGGTATCGGAATAAATCGCGCCGTCGGGCTGCGCCGTGAGATAGAGGAAAGCCTCGGTCTGGCCGTAGAGCTGCTTCAGGTTGAGGCCGATCGAGCGATAGAAGGCGAACAGGTCGGGCCCGATCGCCTCGCCCGCGGTGTAGGCGACGCGCACGTTTGAGAAGCCAAGCACGTTCTTGAGCGGGCCATAGACCAGCATGTTGCCGAGCCCGTAGAGCAGCCGGCCGATAAGCGGCACCTTTTCGCCGTTCAGGATCTTCTCGCCATATTTGCGCGCGACGCCGATGAAGTAATGGAACATCTTGCGCTTGAGGACGCCGGCATCCTCCATGCGGATCATGACCCGCGTCAGCAGCACTTCGAGCGTGCGCGGCGGCGCGAAGTAAAACGTCGGCCCGATCTCGCGCAGGTCGGCCATCGCCGTGTCGGAGTTTTCCGGGCAGGCCGTGCAGAAGCCCGAGACAAGGCCCTGCGCATAGTTGAGATAGTGATCGCCGACCCAGGCGAGCGGCAGATAGGCGAGCGCGACATCGTCGGCGGTCAGCTTGTCGAATGTGACGGTATCGGCCGCCGCGTTGATCGAGCGCTCGCCGGTCAGCACCACGCCCTTGGAGCGGCCGGTGGTGCCGGAGGTGTAGAGGATGATCGACGGATCGGAGCCCTTGCCGGCGGCAATCTCGGCATCGAGCCGTTTGCCGACCTCGGGATCGGCGGCAAGCGCCTTGCGGCCGTCCTCGATGACATCGTCGATTGCGCGCAGGTTGGAGTGGTCGTAGTCGCGAAGCCCGCGCCTCTCGTCGTAAATCATGAGCTCGAGCCGCGGCACGCGGTCGATCACTGACAGCACCTTGTCGACCTGTTCCTGATCTTCGACCGCGGCGAAGCGCACGTCGGCGTGCGCGAGTACGTAGGCAAGCTCGTCGGCGACCGCGTCGGCATAGACCGGCACCGGGATACCGCCGAGCATCTGCACCGCCATCACCGACCAATAGAGCTTCGGCCGGTTGCCGCCGACGATGGCGACGGTCTCGCCATGCTTGACGCCGATGCGCTGCAGGCCGACGGCGTAGGCGCGCACGATGTCGAGCGTCTGCCCCCAGGTCCACGTCTGCCAGATGCCGTAGTCTTTATGCCGCATAGCCGGACGCGAGCCGTAAACTTGCGCGTTACGGGTCAACAGTTTCGCAAATGTGTCCGGCAAAGCAGCGCTATTCTGCGCCACGAGCCCATCCTCCCATCAAGGCATGCGCTACCCGCGCAAGCCGCGCCTCTTCCCCTCGCCGCGTCCCACGCGGTCTTGTTGTAATGATATGAAAACACCGGCGCTGGCCGGTCAAGCCAAGAAAACTGAGATTCGACGCTAAATTATTCGGCAGCCTTGAGAAATGCCGCCGGCGCCGCATTAAACTGCTCGCGCAAGCTGGCTTCCTCAGCCTTGGCGGCGGCCAGATGGCGCTGCTTGACATGGCCGAAGCCGCGGATCTTCTCGGGCAGCGCGGCAAGGCCGACCGCCGCGGCGTGGTTGTCCGGCGTCAGGCGATCGACGATGTCCCCGAGCAGTTTCTCGTAGTCCTTGATCAGCGCGCGCTCGACCTTGCGCTCCGCGGTGTAGCCGAAAGGATCGAGCGGCGTGCCGCGCAGCGCCTTGAACTTCGCCAGCACGCGGAAGGCCGTCAGCATCCATGGCCCGTACGAGATCTTCTTCGGCTCGCCGGTCGCCTTGTCCTTGCGCGCAAACAACGGCGGCGCGAGATGGAATTCAAAGCGCAGGTCGCCGTCGAAGGTCGCCTTGACCCGGTCGAGAAACGAGGTGTCGGCGTAAAGCCGCGCCACTTCGTATTCGTCCTTGTAGGCCATCAGCTTGAACAGATAGCGCGCGACCGCTTCCGACAGGCCGGTCTGACCTGGCACCTTGAGCGCTTCCGCCGCTTTGACCTTCTCGATCCATTTGCGGTAGCGCCGGGCGTAGCGCGCGCTTTGATAGGCGGTGAGGAAGGCCTCGCGCCGCGCTACCGTCTCCTCGAAGGATTCCGACAGCTTGAGCGCGTCGTTCTCGAGGCCCTGTTGCGGCTCGATCAGCGCCTCGACGGCGGCCGGATCGACCGCCGCGCGGCGGCCATAGGAGAAGGCGGCGAGATTCATCTTCACCGCCTCGCCGTTCATCTCGATCGCCTTCTCGATCGCCTCCGCCGACAAGCGGCAGCGCGCCGAGCTGATAGGCGTAGCCGAGCATGAACATGTTGGCGCCGATCGAATTGCCGAGCAGCGCGGTCGCGAGGCGGCCGGCGTCGACGAAATGGCTCTTGTCGCGCGAGGCGTGGCCGACGATGGCGCGCTTGAGCCGCTCGGTCGGCAGCGAATAGTCGGCGTTGCGGGTGAAGTCGCCGGGCAGGAATTCGGCGGTGTTGACGATGACGCGGGTCTGGCCCTGCTTCATCGCGCCGAGCACCTTCTTGTTGCCGACGACGACGATGTCGCCGCCGAGCACCAGATCGGCGCCGCCGGCGGCGACGCGGATGGCGTGGATCTCGTCCGGCGTATTGGCGATGCGGATGTGGCTGAACACCGCGCCGCCCTTCTGCGCGAGGCCGGCCATGTCGATGACGCCGACGCCCTTGCCTTCGAGATGCGCGGCCATGCCGATGATGGCGCCGACGGTGACGATGCCGGTGCCGCCGACGCCGGTGACGATGATGCCGTAAGGGTGGTTGGTGAGCGGCGCGGACGGCTCGGGCAGCGCCGGCCAAGACGGCCGGCTCCGGCGACGGTCTCGCCGTGCTTGAGCTTGGCGCCGTGCACGGTGACGAAGGACGGGCAGAAGCCGTTGACGCAGGAATAGTCCTTGTTGCAGCTCGACTGGTCGATGGTGCGCTTGCGGCCCCATTCGGTCTCCAGCGGCTGCACCGAGACGCAGTTCGACTTGACGCCGCAGTCGCCGCAGCCCTCGCAGACGAGGTCGTTGATGACGACGCGCTTGAGCGGATCGGGGAAGGCGCCGCGCTTGCGGCGGCGGCGCTTCTCGGCGGCGCAGGTCTGGTCGTAGATGAGGACGCTGACGCCCGGCACTTTGGTCGAGCTCGCGCTGCACGGCGTCGAGCTCGTCGCGGTGATGGACGGTGACGCCGCGCGGCCAGTCGGTCTCTTTCGGATATTTCCACGGCTCGTCGGTGACGACGACGATGCGCTTGACGCCTTCGGCGGCGACCTGGCGCGCGATCTGGGCGACGGTGAGGCCGCCGTCGTTGGCCTGGCCGCCGGTCATGGCGACCGCGTCGTTGAACAGGATCTTGTAGGTCATGGTCACGCCGGAGGCGATCGCGGCGCGGATGGCGAGATAGCCGGAATGATTGTAGGTGCCGTCGCCGAGATTCTGGAACACGTGGCCGCGATTGGAGAACGGCGCCTCGCCGATCCAGTTGGCGCCCTCGCCGCCCATCTGCGTGTAGCCGAGCGTCTTGCGGTCCATCCACTGCGCCATGTAGTGGCAGCCGATGCCGGCATAGGCGCGCGAGCCTTCCGGCACGCGCGTCGAGGTGTTGTGCGGGCAGCCCGAGCAGAAATAGGGAATGCGCACGGCGACGTCGGTGGTCTCGGCCTGCGCGCGCTGCGCCGATTTCAGCCGCGCCACGTTGGCGGCGAGCTCGTCGTTTGGCGCCACGCGCAGCAGCCGCTCGCCGATGCAGATGGCGACGTCGTTCGGATCGAGCGCGCCCTTGACCGGGAACAGCCAGTTGCCCTGCTCGTCCTTCTTGCCGATGCAGACCGGCTGGTTGGCGGTGCCGTAAAGCTCCTCGCGCACCTGCACTTCGATCAGCGAGCGCTTCTCCTCGACCACGATGATGAGATCGAGGCCCTGCGCGAAGTCGGCCAGCTCCTGCCGGCTGATCGGCCACGGGCAGCCGATCTTGAAGATGCGCAGCCCAACTTGGTTGCATTTCACTTCATCGAGGCCGAGTTCGTCGAGCGCCTGGCGCACGTCGAGATAGGCCTTGCCGGTGGTGATGACGCCGATCTTCGGCGCGCGCGCCGCCCGAGGTGACGATCCTGTTGATCTTGTTGGCGCGCACGAAGGCGAGCATGGCGTCGCGCTTGAAGTCGTGCAGACGCGCTTCCTGGCCGAGGAAGGTGTCGGTCAGGCGGATGTTGAGGCCGCCGTCGGGCATGACGAAGTCGGTCGGCATGACGATCTGCACGCGGTCGAGGCTGCCGTCGACGACGCCGGTCGACTCGACCGTCTCGTGCATGCATTTGAGCGCGGCCCAGGCGCCGGTGAAGCGCGACATCGCCCAGCCGTAGAGCGCGTAGTCGATGATCTCCTGCACCCCGGCCGGGTTGAGGATCGGCATCATCACGTCGACGAAATGGAATTCGGACTGGTGCGCGGTGGTCGAGGACTCGGCGGTGTGGTCGTCGCCCATCAGGGCGAGCACGCCGCCGTTTTTCGAGGTGCCGGCAAGATTGGCGTGGCGGAACACGTCGCCGGAACGGTCGACGCCGGGGCCCTTGCCGTACCACATGCCGAACACGCCGTCGTATTTGCCCTCGCCGCGCAGCTCGGCCTGCTGCGTGCCCCACAGCGCGGTGGCGGCAAGGTCCTCGTTCGACGCCCGGCTGGAACTTGATGTCGGCGGCCGCCAAGAACCTGGCCGCGCGCATGAACTGCTGGTCGAGCCCGCCGAGCGGCGAGCCGCGATAGCCGGTGACATAGCCCGCGGTGTTGCAGCCCGGCACGCTTGTCGCGCTCGTGCTGCATCAGCGTGGCGCGGATCAGCGCCTGATAGCCGGTGACCAGGACGTGGTCCTGTTCGAGGTCGTATTTGTCGTCGAGGGTGACGGAGCGGAGCGTCATGTCGAGGCCTTCAGGCGAGCGCCGCGGGCACCAGGAAAACGGCCATCACTCATATAGGTTGCCGCGGCGGGGCGCAAAACCGGCAAGACTTAAAGCTGGGCGAAAGGCTACACCGCGCCCGGCCCCGGTCAATTTCGTTCTGGCAGGCCCCGGCGGAAGGATATTTCGAGCAGGGCGGCAATCCGCGCATTTTGGCGCAATGCAGCAGCAGGGCAGGCTTCGCGCCGCGCATGGGTGGTCAAATCTTGTGCGGCCTGTAAAAGGACGCCAGCCGGGTTCTCTTGAATGTTGCAATCCCCCTCCTCCTCGATCGAGAGCAGAGCCTCGTGGATCGTCGCCAGCGTGGCGCTCATCACCATGTTGATGGCGTTCGGCGCCGCCTGGATCACGCGCGGTTGCGCTCAAGGACATCGCCGCCGAAGTCGGCGGCGCGCGCGCGGTGCCGGCGCTGGCGAGCGCGCTGGCCTGGCTCGGCTCCGGCGCCGGCGGCATCTTGATGGGCCGCATCGCCGACCGCGATCGGCACGCGCTGGACCGTGATCTGCGGCGCGCTGATGATCGGCGCCGGGCTTGCGATCTCGACCCTCGGCCCGCCCTGGCCGCTGTGGATCGGCCACGGCCTGTTCATCGGCCTGATCGGCCTCGGCGGCATCAATGCGCCGCTCTACATCTATGTCAGCCGCTGGTTCGACCGCCGGCGCGGCTCGGCGCTGGCGCTGATCTCGAGCGGCAGCTATCTCGCCGGCGCCATGTGGCCGCCGGTGTTCGAGCGCGCCATCGCCCATTTCGGCTGGCGCGAGACCATGCTGTGCTACGCGCGTGGTCGAAATCGCCGTCATCGTGCCGCTGGCCGCCATCTTCTTCCGCGCAGCCGCCGGAAGTGATCCATCCGGCCGGCGACCGCGCGCGCGGCAGCGCGCAAGCGCGCCGGTGCTCGGCTGGCCGCCCAATCTCGTGTTCGCGCATGATGTGCGGCGCGGCGGTGTTGTGCTGCATGCCGATGGCGATGCCGCAGGGCCATCTCGTCGCCTTCTGCAGCGATCTCGGCATCGCGCGCTCGGTCGGCGCGCTGATGCTGTCGGTGCTGCTCGGCACCGCGTTCGTCTCAGCCGGCAAATCTGGGGCGCGATCTCCGACCGCATCGGCGGGCTCGCCACCGTGCTGATCGGCTCGGCCTGGCAGTGCTCGGCGATGATCGGCTTCCTGCTGACGCAGGACGACGGCCGGACTGTTCACCGTCGTCCGCGGCATTCGGGCTCGGCTTTTCCGGCATCATCCCGGCTTACGTCCTGGCGTTGCGCGAATTGTTTCCCGCGTCGCAAGCCTCCTGGCGCATCCCGACGCTGCTGTTGTTCAGCGGCGTCGGCATGGCGATCGGCGGCTGGCTCGCCGGACTGCTCTACGATCACTTCGGCTATTACGCGCCGGCCTTCGCCGCCGGCATCGGCGCCGAACCTGCTGAACCTGATGGTGGTCGGGCTGCTGGTCGGGCGGCAGCAAATGCGCTGGTGCTAGGCGGCTTGCGGCGGCCTGAGCAGCCGCACGCCGGCCAGAATGCCGATCGCAATCACGGCCGGGAACGCCGCGAGCCACGTCCCCAGCGCGGCAAGCGCGGCGGTCGCCGCCCAGGCAATCGAGGAAAACGCTTCGGCAAAGGTCGCGATGCGCGAGGACACCTGGCGGCGGCGGAACTGGCTGCGCTTGGCCTGGGTGCGGAAGCAAAGCTGCACGAAGGTCGAAGCGGCGGCAGCAATCAGCACGCCGAGCGTCGCGACCAGCGCGATGCGCGGCGAGACAAAGGCGAGCGCCGCGACGAAGGGCAGCGAAGACGATAGCGATCGCGTCTCCATCACCGCCTCGATCTTGGCCCAGATGACGCGGCAGCGCTGAGATCGGCGCCGAGGCGACGAGATCGGGCGCGTCCTCGCCGGAGATCGACAGCCAGGCAAGACCGCCGGCAAGCTGCCCCGCCGCCATCACCAACACCGGCACCAAGAGGACGAAACCGCCGGCGCCATCGTGGAAGCTGCGCCACAGCAGCAACGCCGGCGGCAAGAGATAGAGAATCTGCATCAGGCTCTGCGACACCAGCCAGGGATCGCGCGCCAGCAGCGTCCATTCCTTGCGGCGCAGGGCATCGGCGGCGGTGACGCGGCGGAAGCCGCGGCGCGCGCTGGCGCACCACGCTGTGCGAGACGCCGGCCGCGGCAATGACATGCTCGCCGAAGCGTTGGCAGAACGCCGCAATGGCGGCGCCGAGCAGCGCCAGGCTTGCCGCCGTCACCGCAAACAGCGGCCCGAGATCGCCGAGCACGGCGCGCGCCGGCAGCCAGAGCGACGCTGCCTGACTTCCGGGCGCGTGCGCGATCAGCCAATGCGATTGCAGCGGCGCATAGCGCGACAGGCTGCCATAAGAGAGGATCGCGACCATCTGCAGGCCGATGACGAAGGCGGCGCCGATCACCGCTGCGACGATCTGGGCGATCAGCCGCGTGCGCTTGGCCCGATCAGACGGAACAGCGCCACGGTCAGCGCAACGGCAAGCGAGGCGGCGACGAGCCCCATCGACGGCGACGACACCGTAAGCGGCAAGCCAGCGCGCGCCGCCGAGGATCGCCAGCATGTTGATGAAGGGCGAGGCCAGAAACAGCGCCACCGCGGCGACGCCGGCGGCGATGCGGGCGATGCGCACGGCGAAGATCTTCTGCGGCGGCACCGGCGAGGTGAGGATGAGATCGAGATCGTGGCGGGTGTAGAAGGCGCGCGTCACCGACTCCATCGCCTGCGACAGCAGCAGCGAAAACGACAGCAGCAGCGTGCCGGTGATCGCCACCAGCTCGGCCTTGCCGGCGTTCGGCCGGCGTATGTGCGTAGCCGCCGACCATCGACCAGGCGATCAGATGCATGAAGACGGCGAAAACGACGAGCGCGATGGCGACGGTGCGCATGCGATGGCGGCGGCCGGCGGTCATCATAGAGAGCCAGTCGCGCCAGCCGAGCCTCAGCTCATGCGCGGCGAGCCAGGGGATCGTGGCCGGCGCGCTCATTCGGCGGCGGCCGGGGCTTCGACCAGCGTGAGGAAGGTATCCTCCAGGCTGGCCGCGGTCTTGCCGGTCTTGTGGCGCAATTCGTCGAGCGTGCCTTCGGCGATCAGGCGGCCATGGGCGATGATGCCAATGCGGTCGGCCATGCGCTCGGCGACCTCGAGGATATGCGTGGTCATGATGACGGTGCCGCCGGCGCGGACGCGCTCGGCGAGCACGTTCTTGACCGTGCGCGCCGAGCCGGCGTCGAGCCCGGTGAGCGGCTCGTCGAGGATGATGAGCTTCGGCTCGTGCACCAAGGCGCCGGCGAGCGCGACCTTCTGCCGCATGCCGCGGGAGAAACCCTCGCAGCGCTCATGCGCGTGCGGCTCAAGGCCGAGCCAGCCGATCAGTTCGCGCGCCCGCGCCTCCGCGGCCGCGGGCTCGATGCGCCATAGCCCGGCGACGAATTCGAGATATTCGTAAGGCGTGAGCTTGTCGTAGATCATCGGCTCGTCGGAGAGCCAGGCGGTGATCTGCTTGGCCGCGATCGGGTCGGCCAGCGCGTCGATGCCGCCGATGCGGATCGAGCCGGCGTCGGGACGCAGCAGCCCGGTGACCATGCGCAGCGTCGTGGTCTTGCCGGCGCCGTTGGGGCCGACCAGCGCGTAGAATTCGCCGCCATAGACGGTGAGGTCGAGCGCGTCGACCGCCGGCCGGTCGAAGCGTTTGCTCAAGGCTCGGACTTCGAGGGCGACGGCGCGCTGCATGGCCTTTGTCTAGCGCGGTGGTGGTTGCGGCGGCGTAAAAATGAATGCTCGAATTCGGTTAAGCCGGCGGAAACGCATAATCTGCACCGGGCGCGCTCCTACGCCTTCGGCACCATGCGGAACATGGCATCGCCGTAGGTTTTGCGCGCGTCGGCCAGCAGCGGCTGCACCGCGGCGACGAAGGCGTCGTGTTCCTTTGGCGTCAGCTCGACGATCTCACAGCCGGCGTCTTCGATGATCTTGCGCGATTGGCTCGTGTTCTTCGACCGCAAGCCGGCGCTGGAAGATGACGGCCTCGTTGACCGCCGCCTGCATCGCGCGCTGCAACTCACGCGGCCAGGCCTCGAACGAAGCGCGGTGCAGGAAAATCGGGCGCGAGATGTAGAAGTGATAGGTCAGCGTGTGGAATTTGTGGAACTTGTGCACGCCATAGGTGACGGTATTGGCGAGCGGATTTTCCTGCGCGTCCAAAGTGCCGGCCTTGATCATGGCGATGGCTTCGGTGAGGTCCATGCGCAGGGCGACGGCGCCGAGCAGTTCGAAGGTGCGCTTGTGGATGTCGCTCGGCAGCACGCGGATCTTCATGCCCTTGAGGTCGGCGGGCAGATGCACCGGACGCAGCCGGTTGGAGATGTGGCGGAAGCCGTTCTCGAACCAGCCGAGGATGCGGTAGCCGATGCGCTCTTCGGTCTTGCGCGCGAGAAATTGGCCGAGCGCGCCGTCCATGGCCGCGCGCGCCTGCGCGTTCGAGGAGAACAAAAACGGCAGATCGACGAAGCCGAGCTCCGGCACGCGGTCGGTCAGATAGCTCGACGACTGATAGCCGAGCGTCATCTCGCCGTTCTCGACCAGCGTCAGGATGTCCTCGGCCTTGTAGCCGTGGTCCATGATGTTGAAGACGTAATCGATGGCGACGCCGTCGCCGAACGCCGCCTGTAATTTGTCGCCGATCAAGTCAGCGCCTTGGAGAAGCCGGTCGACGGCGGGCCGTAGCCGCCCATGCGGATGCGGATTGGCGCCATTTTCACTTCCTGAAACAGAGAGATAGAGCGAGAGAGCATAGCAGCACAGTTGTGCGATGAAATGCCCGCGCCGCTGCGCTATGCTCGCCGCAACGGTTGAGGGAGAAATGCCATGAACAAGCCGACCAAGATGGGCGAGATGAAGCCGGCCGACATGACGCCGGAGGAATGGCAGGCGCGCGTCGATCTCGCCGCGGTCTATCGTCTGGTCGCCCATTACGGCTGGGACGACGTCATCTACAACCACGCCTCGATGCGGGTGCCGGGCGAGCCGCGCATGTTTCTGATGAAGAAGCACGAACTGCTCTACACCGAGGTGACGGCATCGAATCTCGCCAAGGTTTCGATGGACGAGGACCTCGACGAGAAGGCGGGCGTCAACCGTCCCGGCTTCACGCTGCATGGCGGCGTGCTCGCCGCGCGCGCCGACGTCACCTGCGCGCTGCACGTGCACACCGAGATCGGCATGGCGTTTGCCGGCCTCAAGAGCGGCTTGCGCATGCTGTCGCAGCCGGCGATCCGCTTCTACAAGCACATCGGCTATCACGCCTACGAGGGCATCACCGAGGATTTCGGCGAGCGCGAGCGCATCGCCCGCGACCTCGGCAACAATCGCGCCATGATCATGCACAACCACGGCATGCTCACGGTCGGCAAGAGCGCGCGCGACGCCTTCGTGCTGATGCAGCACCTGCTCGAGGCGGCCAAGATCCAGCTCATGATGGAAGCGACCGGCAGCGCAGCTGATCGAGATCCCGCCCGAGGTCTGCGAGAAGACACGCGGCGCAATACGAGCATCACGATTCCGGCCGCGGCAGCGCCGACTGGGCGGCGTACCTGCGCATGCTCGACAAGGTGGACACCAGCTACCGTAACTGACGGCGTTTACGCCGTCATGGCCGGGCTTGTCCCGGCCATCCACGTCTTGCTTGCGAATACAAAAAGGCGTGGATGCCCGGCACAAGGCCGGGCATGACGCCGGTGAGGCTCCCGCCCATGCCCATCACCAACCGCATCAAGGACCGCATCGCCCGCGGCGAACTCGGCACTGTGCATGGCGAGCCGCTTCGCCCGCACCGCCGATCTCGGCATGATCGCCGATGCCTGCGGCTTCGACGGCGTCTACATCGACATCGAGCATTCCTCGATTTCGATCGACGCCGCGGCGCAGATCATCGCTGGCGCGCTGCCGGTCGGCATCACGCCGATGGCGCGCATTCCCGGCCACGACTTCGATCTCGCGGCGCGGCTGCTCGATGCCGGCGGGCTCGGCATCGTCTGCCCGCAGGTCGATACGCCGGAGCAAGCCAAGGCCTTGTCGCGGCCTGCAAGTTTCCGCCGCTCGGCCACCGCTCGGTTGCCGGCGTGGGGCCGCTGCAGCAATATCGCGCGACGCCGCTCGGCGAGGTCAACAAGCAGGGCAACGAACTCACGCTCTGCATCCCGATGCTGGAGACGCCGCGCGGCGATCGACAACGCCGACGCAATCGCCGCGGTGCCCGGCATCGACATCCTGCTGATCGGCTCGAACGACCTGTCGGCCGAGCTCGGCATTCCCGGCGACTTGAAGCATCCGAAAATCCGCGCCGCCTACGAGACGACCGCGGCGGCCTGCAAGAAGCACGGCAAGTGCCTCGGCATCGGCGGCGTGCGCGGCGACGCGTCGCTTGCCGCCGACCTGGTCAAGCTCGGCGCCCGCTTCATGATCGCCGGCCTCGACACCGGCTATCTGATGCAGGCGGCGCAAGGCCGACGTCGCCGCGCTGCGAAAGGCGACCGCATGAAGCTCAAGCTGCACCACGTCAACTTCGCCACCACCGACGTGCCGGCGATGGACGCCTTCTATCGCGACGTGCTCGACATGCAGACCATTCCCAACATGGGCGCCAACCGCAAACGCGACGAGGGCTATCCCGGCGACGTCGCCTTCGTCACCGACGGCGCCATGCAGATGCACATCGCCGAGAAGGACATGCAGATCGGCTTCCGCACCGGCCGCGTCGTCAACCCGGTGCAGCGCGGCCACATCGCCTTCCGCACCGACGACCTCGACGCCTTCAAGAAGCGGCTCGAGGAGAAGGGCATCAAGTATTCCGACTACGGCGACTGGGCGATGACCGGCTGGAAGCAGATTTTCTTCTACGACCCCGACGGCAACGTCGTCGAAGTGCACCAGGCGCCGAAGGATGCGCCGTAGGCCTATTTGTCGTCCCCGCGAAGGCGGGGACCCATAAGCCGTGACCTCTCGATAGACTGCGGAGTATGGGTCCCGGGCCTCGCTTCGCTCGCCCGGGACGACCAAAATCTAGCGCTCGTTCCGTCGCCCCTCGCCCGGGCCCCAGGGCCAGAAATCGCGGCCTTCCTCGCGCAGGAAGCGCGACAGCACCATCATGTGCACTTCGGATGGCGCCGTCGACCAGCCGCGCCGCGCGCGCCGCGCGATAGACCCATTCGACGATCGTGTCCTTGGAGAAGCCGCGCGCGCCCTGCAACTGGATGGCGACGTCGGCCGCCTTGTGCAGCGTGTCGGCGACCTGCACCTTGGCCATCGACACTTCCTTGCGGGCGCGGCCGCCCTGATCGAGCATCCAGGCGGCGTGCATGGTGAGCAGGCGGCCGATCTCGATCTGCTGCGCAACCTCGCCCAATTTGATCTGCACGCTCTCGCGGTCGGCGAGCTTGATGCCGAAGCCCTCGCGGCGGCCGACATACTCCTGCGCGATTTCGAGGCAGCGCTTCGACCAGCCGAGCCAGCGCATGCAATGCGTGAGCCGCGCCGGGCCGAGGCGGATCTGCGTCACCTTCAAGCCCGTCGCCGACGCCCATCAGGATGTTGTCTTCCGGCACTTCGAGGCCGGTCGAATTCGAGCTCGCAATGGCCGCCGTGCTCCTCCGGACCGAGGATCGGGATGCGGCGCACGATGCGCCAGCCGGGCTGATCCTTGTGAAAGAGAAACGCGGTGAGGCCCTTGCGCTTGTCGTCCGAGGTGCGCGCCATCAGGATGAAATGCGCGGCGCCGTCGGCGCCGGTGATGAACCATTTGCGCCCGGTGATGACGTATGTGTTGCCGTGCTTCTCCGCCTTGGTGCGGATCATCGACGGATCGGAGCCGCCGCCGGGCGCCGGCTCGGTCATGGCGAAGGACGAGCGCACCTTGCCCTCGACGATCGGTTTGAGCCACTTGTCCTTCTGCGCCTGCGTGCCGACGAGCTTGAGCACGTTCATGTTGCCGTCGTCGGGCGCCATGCAGTTGATGGCGAGCGGGCCGAACAGGCTGCGCGCCGCTTCCTCGTAGATCGCGGCCCAGGCGACGATCGGCAGATCCATGCCGCCGTATTCCTTCGGCGACTGCGGCGCCCACAGGCCGGCCTTCTTCGCCTTCTCGCGCACCGGCGCGAGGCGCTCCTCGGGGATGTTCTCGTGCTCGGAGAAATTTTCAGGATCGGCCTCGAGCGGCAGCACTTCCTTATCGATAAAGGCCCGCACCTTGAGGCGCAGGTCTTCGATCTCGGGTGACAGTGAGAAGTCCATGAGCGTTTCCTTCTTATCCCTCCCCGTTTTCAGGGAGGGTGGCTCCGACCGCCGACTTTGGTCGGCGGAGGAGCCGGGTGGGGTTTTAGCATCGGGTGAGTAAAGTCCCCACCCGGCTTCTCGCTGCGCGAGAAGCCACCCTCCCCCTTCGGGGGAGGGATTAAGCGCTACCCCTTAATCTGCACGACCTGGCCGCCGTCGACCACGATGGTGGCGCCGGTGATGTAGGCGCCGGCGTCCGACGCCAGCAGCAGCAGCGCGCCGTCGAGATCGCCGGCATTGCCGAAGCGGCCCATCGGAATCTCGCGCTTGATCGCCGCGCCCTTCTCGCTCAGCAGATAGTCGTCGTTGATCTCGGTGACGAACCAGCCGGGCGCAATCGCATTGACGCGCACGCCCTTGAAGGCGAGCTCGACGGCAAGCGCCTTGGTGACCTGCACCACGCCGGCCTTGGCGGTGGCATAGGCGACCGCGCCCTTGGCGACGGCGAGCCCGAGCACCGAAGCGATATTGACGATCGAGCCTTGCTTGTTCGCCGCCAGCATGCGGCGCGCGGCTTCCTGCGCGGTGTAGAACACCGCGTCGAGATTGACGCTCAGCACCCTGCGCCAGTCCTCCGGCGCCATTTCGACCGCGCGGCCGCCATGGGCAATGCCGGCATTGTTGACCAGGATGGTGACGGTGTCGAAGACCCGTTCGGCGACGTCGAACGCACGCGCCATGGCGGCGCGGTCGGTGACGTCGGCCTCGACGGCGATGGCCTTGCCGCCTTTGCCCTCGATCTCGGCCTGCAGCGCCTTGATGCGGTCGGCGCGGCGCGCGACCAGCGCCACCGCCGCGCCGTTGTCGGCGAGCGCCTTGGCGAACTGCACGCCGAGGCCGCTCGAGGCGCCGGTCACCAGCGCCACGCGGCCTTTCAGGCTGAACATGTCCCCGGCTTTCATCCGGCGCCCTTCTTATCCCTCCCCCAACGGGGGAGGGTGGTCGGCGAAGCCGACCGGGTGGGGGGATATTCGTTCAGTGTGCGGTCAACTATTTCCAGAACGCCAGACAAATTTGTATCCACTTCATGGTTCCAAAATCTCATTATCCGGAATCCTTGCTTCGCGAAATGCGCGTCGCGCTCGCGATCATTTGCAGCGACAGAATCGAAATTATGTTGTCCGCCGTCGACCTCGATAATCAAGCGTTGCCGCAGGCACACGAAATCGAGGATGCGATCATCACGCGGCGACTGACGCCGAAAATGAAAGCCTCGTGCCCGCCACGAGCGCAGATGCACCCATAGTTTCACTTCCTGCGGCGTCATTGTCTTGCGCAATTCTCGCGCGCGGGCATTTGCCATACGCCACCCCACCCGGCTGGCCTTCGGCCAGCCACCCTGCCCTTTCAGGGGAGGGATAAAAAGGACCTAGCGCCAAGGACCTAGCGCCCATAAAGCGCATGCGGCAGGTGGGTCGCAAGGCCCGGCACGAACCACAGCACCGCCAGCGCCAGAAGCTGGATCAGCACGAACGGGATAATGCCGACATAGATGTGCCGCGTGGTGATTTCCGGCGGCGCCACGCTGCGCAAGAAGAACAGCGTCGGCCCGAGCGGGGGATGCATGTAGGAGGTCTGCAAATTCATCGCCATCATGATGCCGAGCCAGACCGGATCGACGCCGGGCATGGTCAGCAGCGCCGGGCCGACGATCGGCACCACGACGAAAATGATCTCGAAGGCATCCATCACGAAGCCGAGCAGGAACATCGCCAGCATCACGGCCAGCACCGCGCCGTCGGCGCCGCCTGGCAGATTGGTCAGCGCGTCATTGACCATCACGTCGCCGCCCAGCGCGCGGAAAACGAGGCTGAACATGCGTGGCGCCGATCAGGATGAGGAAAATCATGCTGGTGATCTGCGTGGTCTTTTCGACCACCGGGCCGACCAGCCCGCGCAAGCCCGCCTTGCGCATGGCGAGCAGAGCCGCGCCGACGGCGCCGATGGAGGCGGCTTCGGTCGGCGTGGCGATGCCGCCGAGGATCGAGCCGAGCACGGCGAGGATGAGCGCGACCGGCGCGATCAGCACGACGACGAGCCTCGACGCCAGCGCAAAGCCGCGCGGCGCCTTCGGATCGGGCGGAATAGCCGGCGCGGCCTTCGGCCACAGCACCGCGACGGCGATCAGATACAGAAGATAAAGCGCGACCAGCGCGAAGCCGGGCAGCAGCGCGCCGGCGAAAAGGTCGCTGACATTGACCGAGCGCGGCGCGAATATGCCCTTCGACAGTTGCGCCGCCTGATAGGCGTTGCCGAGCTGATCGCCGAGCAGCACCAGCACCGTCGCCGGCGGGAAGATCTGCGCCAGCGTCGAGGTCGCGGCGACGGCTCCGGCGGCAAGGCGCGGGTCGTAGCCGAAACGCAGCATCGCCGGCAGCACGATCAGGCCCATGGTGACGGTGGTGGCGCCGACCACGCCCTTCGCCGCGGCCAAGAGCGTGCCGACGACGATCACGGAAATGCCGAGGCCGCCGCGCAGCGGGCCGAACAGCCGCCCCATGGTCTCCAGCAGTTCCTCGGCGACGCGCGAGCGCTCCAGCATCACGCCCATGAAGATGAACAGCGGGATCGCCAGCAGCACCTCGTTGGTCATCACGCCGTAGATGCGGTCGGGCAGCGCGCCGAGGATGGCGAAGTCCATGGCGCCGAGCACGTGGCCGAGCGCGGCGAAGGCAAGCGACACGCCGCCAAGCGTCGCCGCCACCGGATAGCCGGCCAGCAGCGTGATGATCACGGCTGCGACCATCAATACGGCGAGGGTTTCAGCGAGCGGCACTTATCCCTCCCCTGAAAGGGGAGGGTCGGCGAGCCAACGGGTCCGCGCGAAGCGCGGCCCGATGACAAGCTCCGCGAGCCGGGGTGGGGTCATCAGTCACCCCCACCCGGCCGGCTACGCCGGCCACCCTCCCCCGCAAGCGGGGGAGGGATAAGAAGAAGCGCCGCGCGGATCGCCTGCGCGATGCCCTGCAGGCCGAGCAGCAGCGCAAACAGCGGGATCAGCGTCTTCAGCACAAAGACCAGCGGCAGACCGCCGACCTCCTGCGAGCGCTCGAGGATCGCCCAGGAGCGCGCGACATAGGGCACCGAAAACAGCAGCAGCACCAGCATGAACGGCAGCAGCAGCAACAGCGCGCCGAGAAAATCGATCAGCGCCTTGGTGCGCGGCGCGGCATTGGCGTAGAAAATGTCGACGCGCACATGGCCGCCGGCGCGCAAGGTCCAAGCCGCCGCCAGCATGAACAGCGTGGCGTGCGCGTAGATCACCGCTTCGGTCAGCCAGATCGAGCCGAAGTCGAACACGTAGCGCGCGACCACCAGCGCGAATTGCCCGACCACGATCGCCAGCGCGAGCCAGGCGACAGCGCGGCCAATGGCGGTGTTGATGCGGTCGATGCAGTCGGCAAAGGTGACAAGGCGCGGCATTGACCCATTCTGTCACGGCTGGCGGCTTCGCGCCAAAGCGCGGCGCCAGCCGCTTTGCCGGAATTGGCGAAACATGCATCAATGCAGCCGATGAGGCGACAAGACAGACGAAGATCTGCCTGCGCCTTGCCTTTGCGGTGGCGGCGCGGGCGCGCGAGCACGGCAACCACCCGTTCGGCGCGGTCCTCATCGGAGCGGGCGGCGAGCTGCTGCTGGAAGCGGAAAACGGCTACATGCCGGAGCGCGACATGACCGCGCATGCCGAGCGGCTGCTGGCGACCGCGGCATCGAGGAAGCACGAGCCGCAATTCCTTGCCGCCTGCACGCTCTACAGCTCGGCCGAGCCCTGCGCCATGTGCGCCGGCGCGATCTACTGGGCCGGCATCGGCCGCGTGGTCTATGGCCTGTCGGAAAAGCGGCTGAAGACGATGACCGGCAACCACGCCGAGAACCCGACGCTCGTCCTGCCCTGCCGCACGTGTTCGCCGCCGGCCAGCGTCCGGTCGAGGTGGTCGGGCCGCTCTTGGAGGACGAGGCCGCGGCGCAGCACGAGGGCGTCTGGGATTGAACGCCCGCCTCGGCTAGACTGCCGCGCATGGCACACGATCACGACCACGACCATTCCGAGCTCAGCGAGACGCAACTGCGCGTGCGGGCGCTGGAAACCGTGCTCACCGAAAAGGGTTACGTCGACCCGGAAGCGCTCGACGCCATCGTCGAGGCCTACGAAACGCGGATCGGCCCGCGCAACGGCGCCGCCGTCGTCGCCAGGGCCTGGAGCGATCCGGCGTTCAAGCAGGCGCTGCTCGCCGATGCCTCCAAGGCGGTGGCGACGCTCGGCCACATTGCCCGCGTCGGCGACCATCTGATCGCGGTCGAGAACACGCCGCAGACGCACAACATGATCGTGTGCACGTTGTGCTCCTGCTACCCGTGGGAAATGCTCGGCCTGCCGCCGATCTGGTACAAGTCGGCGCCCTACCGCTCGCGCGCGGTCAAGGACCCGCGCGGCGTGCTCGCCGATTTCGGCGTCGCGCTGCCGAAGGACACCGAGATCCGCGTCTGGGATTCGACCGCCGAGACGCGCTTCCTGGTGCTGCCGATGCGGCCCGCCGGCACCGAAGGCTGGAGCGAGGAACGCTCGCCGACCTGGTCACGCGCGACTCGATGATCGGCACCGGCCTGCCGAAACAGCCGGGCGCGCGCCATGAGCACGGCACTTTTCTCCGTCTCCCCGCTTGCGGGCGAGGGTGCCGAGCCGCGCAGCGCGAGGTGGGCGGGGCTCGTTCAGTGAGCTCGATCGCGGCACGCCCCCTCACCGCCGCCTCCGCTGACGCTCGGCGTCGACCTCTCCGCACGCCGAGTGTCGGAGAGATAATGGACGGCATTCACGACATGGGCGGCATGGACGGCTTCGGCAAGGTCGAGGCCGAGCAGAACGAGCCGCCGTTCCACGAGGCATGGGAAGGCCGCGTGATGGCGCTGCAGCGCGCCATGGGTTACGCCGGCGCCTGGCAGATCGATCATGCGCGCTATGCGCAGGAGCGCATTGCCGCCGCTCATCTATCTCGCCGCGTCCTATTACCAGAAATGGGCGCTGGCGATGGAAACCAATGTGGTCGAGCGCGGGCTGGCCGGCGCCGATGAATTGAAAGCCGGCCACGCGCTGCGGCCGGGCAAGACACTGCCGCGCAAGTTCACGCCGGCGACGTGCCGCAGAAGCTGACGCGCGGCTCGTTCTTCCGCCCGAGCAGGCGCCCGCGCGCTTCAAGGTCGGCGACCGCGTGCGCACGAAGAACATCCATCCGGCGACGCACACGCGGCTGCCGCGCTACGCGCGCGACAAGATCGGCGTGGTCGAGCGCTGCAACGGCTGCCACATGTTTCCGGATTCGGTCGCTTCGCAATCTCGGCGACAACCCGCAATGGCTCTACACCGTGGTGTTCGATGGCCGCGAATTGTGGGGGCCCGATGCCGATCCGGCGCTGAAGGTGTCGATCGACGCCTTCGAGCCCTATCTCGATCCGGCATGAGCGGCATCGACCAAACAATCGACCAGGCCGCCGCGCGGCGCGCCACGCAAGAAGTGCCGAGCATCCCGCGCGATGCCGAGGGCCCGGTGTTCCGCGAGCCGTGGGAGGCGCAGGCCTTCGCCATGGCGCTGGCGCTGCACGAGCGCGGCGTGTTCACGTGGGGCGAATGGGCGGCAACGCTCGGCGCCGAGATCAAGCGCGCGCAGGCCGCCGGCGATCCCGACACCGGCGAGACCTATTACCTGCACTGGCTCGGCGGCGCTGGAGCGGCTGGTGGCGGAGAAGGGCGTGGCCATCGACGGACACGCTCGCATCGCTACCGCGACGCCTGGGACCACGCCTGCGACCGCACGCCGCACGGCAAGCCGATCGAGCTGAAGGAAGAGGATTTCGCCGGTTGAGGTCTTCGTGCCCCGGACGCGGTGCAGCACGAAGTGATGCACCGCTGATCCGGGGCCTTCCGATACTCTGAATTTGTGACGGTCCCGGTTCTGCAGCGCACCGCTGACGCGCTGCGCTGCGCCCGGGACACGACGCCGAGCCTAGAACAGCCCCATCTGCTCGCTCATCATGTAGCCGGTGAGCAGAGCGACGCCGAACACGATGATCAGGCCGGCGGCCGCGGTTTCGAGGCCGCGCAGCGCCAGCAGCCCGGCGCCGGGCTTGGCCTTCGCCAGCCGCCCGGCGAAGCCGCGCGCCGCGACGGCGATGGTGGCGATGGTGGCGACGGTGATGGCGGTGCCGAGCCCCATCACGAAAGTCGAGGCAACGCCGATCCAGAACAGCCCCTGCGCGAGCGCGAACACCAGCACGATGATGGCGCCCGAGCAGGGCCGCAAACCGACCGCGATCACCGCCGACAGGCCGCGCCTGAGCCAGTGCTTGCCGGCAAGCTCCTGCGGCTCCGGCGCATGCGCATGGCCCCAGGCCGAGGCCTCCTCGCCTTCGTCATGATGGTGGTGATGGCCGTGCGAATGGCCATGCGCGTGACCGTGATCGTGACGTGATCATGATCGTGGCCATGATGGCTGTGCGCATGTCCGTGGCCATGTGAATGGCCGTGCGCGTGGGCATGCGCATGCTGTTCGTGCTCGCGCGCGCGCAGCAGATGCAGGAAGGCGCGGCCCTTCACCCACAGCAGCCGCAGCCCGATGACGATGATGAGCGCGTAGCTCGACCTCCTCGATGACGTTCACGGTGTCGCCCATCATCTTGGCGGTGGCGCCGAGCAGCACCGCGGCGATGGCGACAATGGCGATGGCGGTGAAGCGCCTGCACGACGGCCGAGGCGAACGACAGCGCGACGCCGCGCTTCCAGGTTTCGTTGTTGGCGACCAGATAGGACGAGATCACCGCCTTGCCGTGGCCGGGGCCGGCGGCGTGGAAGATGCCGTAGATGAAGGAGATGCCGATGCAGCGTCCAGGCGGCGCTGCCGTCGGCCTTGGCGGCGCGGATGGTGCCCGACATCATGCGGTAGAACTCGGCCTGCTTCTCCAGGATCCAGCCGATGATCGGGCCGAACTGCGGCGGCGCCTGCGTGCGGCGCGCCAAGCCGAACGGCTGCGCCGAGGCGGCGTCGAGCGCAGCCGAGCACGAGCAGAATGCAGCTGACGACGAAAGATGCAGTGAAAGCGCGTGCGAAGCGCCGGGCCGATCGCGTCATTGCGAAATTCCCCCTGCTCGCGCGCCGCCCCCGCGGCTCGCGACCGACTCGACTACGGGCAGTTCACCAGGATCTTGTTGGCGAAATGCGCGCCCCACGCCATCGTCGTGTTCGCCTGATCGGCCGGTATCTGGCTCAGCGCCTTGCCCTCGGCATAGGTCATCTCGCGCGGCAGCACCACGTCGAGCTTGCAGCCATGTGGAAAGTTGACGACGTGCGCCGGCTTCTCCTTGGCCCATTCGAAATCGACGAAGATGGTCGGGTCGTAGATTTCGATCTTCAGTAGCTTCGCCTTCACCGGCGTCTTGAACGGCAGCGTGAAGTGCAGCGTCAGGATCTGGTTGGTGTAGTCGAGCCAGTAGTCCGGGCGCCGGATCGGTGAGCGGTGCTTCTGGCCGTCGGCGGTGACATAGGTGAAGTAGTCGTATTCCTTCAGCGACTCGACATTGACCTTGGCAAGGGAGCTAAGCTCGTCGCGGGTGAACTGGCCCTTTACCTTGCTCTCCAACCCTTGCGTGGCAAAAGCGGAGAACATGTCGTCGAACGCCCAGTTCTGGTTGATGCCGACGATATTACCGTCTTTGTCGTAGACGAGCTCGGTGTGCATCGTCACCCAGACGTGCGGGTGCGCCAGCGCGGGCGCAGCAAAGACGAGGGCAGCAATGGCGATGAGGACAGCGCGGAACATGTCGGCGCGGACAATACCACGGAGTGCGGCGGATTGGGGGCAAGTTACAATGTTGCACTCATTTCACCTCTCCCCGCGTGCGGGGAGAGCGAGTTCACACGCCGTCCGCGCCGCCGTCGGCGCGCGGATCGTGGCCGCCTTCCAGCGTGCCGTCGGCATGCAAGATGACGGCGCCGGCATGGCCGAGCGTATCGGAGTAAGGCCGATCGAGCACCGCGACGTCGTGGCCGGCCGACATCAGGCGGTCGATCAGGCCCTCGTCGAAGCGCGGCTCGACGCGCAAATTGGTGTGCGTCGAGCCCCAGGTGCGGCCGAGCAGCCAGCGCGGCGCGTCGAGCGCGCGCTCCAGCGGCTGCCCGAACACGGCATAGCGGGTGAACACGGCTGACTGCGTCTGCGGCTGGCCGTCGCCGCCCATGGTGCCGTAGGCGACGACGCGGCCGTCTTTCAACGCAGCGAGCGCCGGGTTGAGCGTGTGGAACGGGCGGCGGCCGGGCGCGAGAAAATTGAGGACCTTGGGATCGAGCGAGAAGCTCGCGCCGCGGTTCTGCATCAAAACGCCGGTGGCCGGCAGCACGCACGCCGGAGCCGAACTCCCAGTACAGCGACTGGATGTAGGAGACGACGAGGCCGGAGGCGTCCGCCGCGCCCATCCAGATGGTGTCGCCTTCGCCATTGGGCGCCGGCCAGGGCGCGGCTTTTTTCATGTCGATCTTGGCGGCCTCGGCGTCGAGGAAGGCTGGCGCCAGATAGCGGTCGAGGTTCTCGGCGATGCGGTCGGGGTCGGTGACGACGCGGTCGCGCACGCGGAAGGCGCGCTTGGTCGCTTCGACGAGACCGTGGATGTGCTCGAAGCTTTCGGCCTCACGAACGCGCAGGCGCTCGAACAGGCCGAGGATGATGAGCGAGGCGAGGCCTTGCGTCGGCGGCGGCGCGTTGTGGAGCGCGCCGTATTGGCTGCGCAGCGTCAGCGGCTCGACGACGGTGGCGCGCAACTGCTCGAAATCGCCGCGCGTCACCGGCGCGCCGATGCGCTCGAGATCGGCGGCGATCTCGCGGCCGATATCGCCGCGGTAGAAGTCGTCGAGCCCGGCATTGGCGAGATGTTCGAGCGTCTCGGCGAAGGTGCTTTGCTTGAGCCGCGCGCCCTGCCTCCGGCGGCTTGCCGTCGACGCAGGAAGGCCGCGGCGAAGCCGGGCACGTCTTTCGAGTTCGGCAAGCTTCTCGTCGGTCAGCGCCGCCTGGCTGCGCGTGACAACATAGCCCTCGCGCGCGTGCTTGATGGCGCCGCGCCAGCAGCAGATCGAGCGGCAACTTGCCGCCGTGCGCCTTGCGCGGCGTCCGCCGCCAGCATCCACGCCGCGACCGCGCCGGGCACGGTGAGCGCGGCGAGCGGCCCGCGCGGCGGGATCTCGTCATGTCCGGCGTCGCGGTAGAGCCGCGGCGTCGCCTTCGCGCCGGCGCGGCCGGCGCCCATCAGCGCGCGCACGCGGCCCGACGGTTCGCGGATCAGCCAGAAGCCGTCGCCACCGACGTGGTTCATGTGCGGATAGACCGCCGCGATCGAGGCCGCCATCGCCAGCATTGCCTCGATGGCGTTGCCGCCTTCGGCGAGAATGGCGCGGCCATCGGCGACGGCCGCAAGGTGCGGCGCGCAGACGACGCCGCGGCGATGTCCGGCGGTGTGGAGGGTCATGTCAGTTATCTTCCGTCGTCCCGGCCGAGCGCGTGAGCGCGAGGGCCGGGACCCATACTCCGCAGCCTATCGAGAGGACACGGCGTATGGGTCCCCGCCTTCGCGGGGACGACGGGAAATTATACAGCCGCATCAGTAAGCCCGCGCTTCTTCAGCAGCGCATCGACGCTCGGCAGGCGGCCGCGGAACGCCTTGTAGGCGTCGGCCGGGTCGCGCAGGTTGCCGGCGCTGTAGATGAAGTCGCGCAGGCGCTTGGCGGTCGCCGGATCGAACACGTCGCCGGTTTCCTTGAAGGCCTCGAAGGCGTCGGCGTCGAGCACCTCCGACCACATGTAGGAGTAATAGCCCGCGGCGTAGCCGCCGCCGGAGAACAGATGCTGGAAGTGCGGCAGGCGGTGCCGCATCACGATCTCCGCCGGCATGTGGAGCGCAGCGAGGCCCTCGCGCTCGAAGGCGCCGACGTCGAGGCTCTTTGCTGTCAGGCAGCGAATGGATGTCGAGGTCGAGCAGCGCGCAGGCGGTGTATTCGACCGTGGCGAAGCCCTGGTTGAACGTGCGCGTCGCCAGCAGCCGGTCGAGCAGCGCCTTCGGCATCGGCTGCGCCGGTCTTGGCGTGGCGGGCGTACGTCTCCAGAATTTCGGGCGTCTCCAGCCAGTGCTCGTAGAGCTGCGACGGCAGCTCGACGAAGTCGCTGGCGACCGCCGTGCCGGCGAGCAGCGGATAGGTGACGTTGGACAGCAAGCCCATGCAGGGCGTGGCCGAACTCGTGGAACAGCGTGCGGGCGTCGTCGAACGACAACAGCGCCGGCTCGCCGGCGGCGGGCTTGGCGAAGTTGCAGACGTTGAGGATGACCGGGCGGATCTCGCCCATCAATTTTTCCTGGTCGCGCAGCGAGGTCATCCATGCGCCCGAATGCTTCGAGGCGCGCGCGAAATAGTCGCCGATGAACAGGCCGACGTGACGGCCGGAGGCGTCTTTCACCTCCCAGGCGCGGGCGTCAGGGTGATAGAGCGGGATGTCGGCGGCCGTGAAGGCGAGGCCGAACAGGCGGCCGGCGGTGTCGAAGGCGGCGTCGATCAGGCGGTCGAGCTGGAAGTACGGCTTGATCTCGGTCTCGTCGAGATCGTAGCGCGCCTTGCGCAGCTTCTCGGCGTAGTAGCGCCAGTCGTGCGGCGCCAGCGCGAAGTTGCCGCCCTCCTCCGCGACCATGGCCTGCAGCGCGTCGCGCTCGGCGCCCGCCTTGGCGCGGGCGCGGGTCCAGACGTTTTCGAGCAGCCCGCGCGCGGCGGCCGGGGTCTTGGCCATCTGGTCGTCGAGCCGGTAGTCGGCGAAGGTCGCAAAGCCGAGGAGCTTCGCTCGCTCGGCGCGCAAGGCCACGATCTCGGCGACGACGGCGCGGTTGTCGGTCGCCCCGCCCGACTCGCCGCGCTTGATCCAGGCCTGGAACAGCTTCTCGCGCAGGTCGCGGCGCGACGAGAACTGCAGGAAGGCCTCGACCGAGGAGCGGCCGAGGGTGAAGGCGTATTTGCCGGGACGGCCGCGCTCCTGCGCCGCGGCACGCGCGCTGGCGCGGGCGAACTCCGGCAGGCCGGCGAGGTCGGCCTCCTCCAGGATCATCGCGTAGGACTTCTCGTCGGCCAGCACGTTCTGGCCGAACTGGGTGCCGAGGCTGGCGAGCCGCTCGTTGATGGTCGCGAGGCGGTCCTGCGCCGGCTGATCGAGCGCGGCGCCGGCCCGGACGAAGCGGGTGTGGTAGCGGTCGAGCACGCGCGCCTGCTCGGCATTGAGGCCGAGCGCGTCGCGGCGGCGCCAGAGGTCGGCGATGCGGGCAAACAGGGCGCGGTTCAAGTAGAGCGCGTTGGAATGGCGGGCGAGCAGCGGCGACACCTCGCGCTCGACCGCCTCGAGGGCG
The DNA here is from genome assembly GCA_963822035.1 of uncultured Alphaproteobacteria bacterium. Lineage (GTDB taxonomy): Bacteria > Pseudomonadota > Alphaproteobacteria > Rhizobiales > Xanthobacteraceae > Pseudolabrys. The sequence goes on from CAWGGC010000002.1 coordinate 287,865, forward strand.
TCGTTGGTGTCGGCCCCGCCGAGGATGAAGAACAGATTGGAGACGCGGGTCAGGTCCTGGCCGCTGCGCTCGAGCGCGCCGATGGTGTTGTCGAAAGTCGGGGGCCGCCTTGTCGGCGGCGATCGCCTCGATCTCGGCGCGATTGTCGGCGATGGCCGCGGTCGAAGGCCGGGCGGAAGTGCTCGGGCTTGACCGCGGTGAAGGCCGGCAGGCCGAACCGGCCTTGCCATGGATCGAGGACGGGATTGAGGGGCGTCTGCTGGCTGCTCATCACGCCTATCTAGTCGCGAAAGCCGCACTTGGCGAGCGGTCAGCCTCGCAGGGCGCGCAGCGCGTTGAAGATGACGGCAACGTCGATCACCTCCTGCAGCAGCGCGCCCTGGACCGGCTCGATAAGCCCGAACGCCGCCGCCACCATGGCGATCATGGACAGGCCCATGCCGGCGGCGACGCTTTCGAGCGCGATGCGCCGCGAGCGGCGGGCAATGCGGATCGCCGGCAGCACGCGGTCGAGCTGGTCGACCAGCAGCACCACGTCGGCCGCTTCGGCTGCGGCGGCTGCGCCCTTTGCGCCCATGGCTATCCCAACATCTGCTGCGGCGAGCGCCGGCGCGTCATTGACGCCATCGCCGATCATCATCACCGGGCCGTTCTTGCGCTCGGCCAGCACCACCAGGATCTTCTGGTCGGGAGTGAGTTCCGAGCGTACCTGGTCGATGGAGAGCCCGGCGGCGACGAAGCGGGCGACGTCGCGGCGGTCGCCGGTCGCCAGCACGATGCGTTCGATGCCGAGCGAGCGCAGCGCCTGCAGCATCTGCTCGGTGCCCTGGCGCGGCTCGTCGGAAAAGATGAGCGCCCCGGCAAGCTTGCCGTCGAGCGCCACCACCACGGCGACTGCGCCGGGCGGCCGGCCGGCGAGCAGCGTCCGGATGCCGGCCTCGCCGATGCGCGAGCCGACGTAGTGCGGGCCGCCGACCAGCACGGCGCGGCCCTCGACCTTGCCGGAGATGCCCTCGCCCGGCGTCTCGGCAACGTCGGCCGGAACCGCCAACGCCAGGCCCCGGCCGCGCGCCTCGGCGACCACGGTTTCGCCGATGATGTGCTTGGAGGCCTGGTCGAGCGAGGCGGCAAACCGCAGCAGCTCATCGGGAGTGATGGAATCGGCGGCCTTGGCCTCGACCAGCCGCGCCTTGCCGAGCGTGAGCGTCCCGGTCTTGTCGATCACCAGCGAGCGCACTTGCGCCAGCGCCTCGATCGCCTTGCCGCCCTTGATCAGGATGCCAAGCCGGGCCGCCCGCGACACGCCGGAAACGATGGCGACCGGCACGGCGAGGATCAGCGGACAGGGCGTCGCCACCACCAGCACCGCCACCGCCCGGATCGGATCGCCGGTCAGCCACCAGGCCGCGGCGGCGAGCGCTACGGTCGCAGCAAGAAAGACGACCGAGTAGCGGTCGGCGAGCCGCGACATCGGCGCCCGCGAGCGCTGGGCCGCCTCGACCAGCCGCACGATACCGGCATAGGTGCTGTCGGCGGCGAGCCGGGCCGCGGCAAGGTCGAAGGCCTCGCCAACATTGCTGGCGCCCGACAGCACGGCCTCGCCGGGCTTGGCCTTGACCGGCATGGCCTCGCCGGTCAGCGCCGACTGATCGAGTACCGCAAGCCCCTCAGCCACGGTGCCGTCGACCGGCACCACGTCGCCGCGGCGGATCAGCAGCCGGTCGCCGGGGCGGATGAGGTCGAGCGCGACCTCCTCAAGCTGGCCGTCCCGGTGCCGCAAGGCGGTCCGCGGCACCCGTGACAGCAGCGCCGTCATCTCCCGGCGGGCGTGGCGCTCGGCATAGGCCTCGAGATACTGGCCGCCGGCATACATCAGCGCCACCACGGCGGCGGCGAGGCTCTCGCCGACGGCAAGCGCCGCCGTCATCGACAGCGCGGCGACGATGTCGAGGCCGAGGTCGCCGCGCCGGAGGCTGGTGGCGATCTCGGCGACGAGCGCGAGCAGCACCGGCAGCGTCACCGCGGCCCAGATCGGGCCAGACCACTGGCCAAGGCCGCCGAGCTTCGCGGCCAAGCCGGCGGCAAGGCCGAGCGCCGCGAGCAGCGCAAGGTAAGGCCGGGCGGCACGGAGCAGGTCGGGCGCGGGCGTGGTCATGGGCGTAGTCATGGCAATCACCTGACGCTCTTCTTGCCCCGCCACCATGAGCAGGATCAAACGCGCCTCCGGCGCGGCGCGGCAGCCTAGAGGCTTGATTCAGCGCGCGGATTCGTGGAGATTGCGCCCGCTAAAGGGAGCGTAACCATGGCTCAAAGCCGCCGCATCGTCTGGCTCAACGTCATCACCGTCATCAGCGCCGCCATCCTGATCGGCGCCGAGGTGTTCGGCGCCGCCTTCGCCGGCTCCTGGGCGATCGCCACGCTGTTCAGTCTCGGCACCCTCGGCGCGCGCATCCTCGACGGTCTGTTCGTGCTCGGCGGCATCGCCATCATGGTGCAGTTCATCCGCAACGCGCACCGCATCGAGCCGTTCACCGCGCGCAGCTGATGAGACGACGCGCGCCGCGTTCGCGAAAAAATTAAGGAAGATTTTGCGACACGCGAACTAATTCGCTTGCATCGCGCCCAAAAATTGTTATTTCAATTGTTGCCCAATTTCGCACGTGCCTGTGGCCGTGTGTCGGTCGGTAGGTAGCGGGACAAGAGGCCCGCCAGCCGCCTGGAGAGAAGAGCCAAAGCTCTCCAAGAAATCTGACCGGCAGCTGGAGGCGAAACCAGCACAGCCTGCTCTCAGCAGGCGACGCGGCTTAAAGCAACGACGATCGGGCTTCCTTGGTCTCTGCCGGCTTCCAACACCGGCGCGGGTCACCGAAGAGGCTTGTTCATCCTTGCCGGCCGTGCGGACGGGGTTTCCCCATCCAATCCAAGGCAGCACAGCGGTTACGAGCGTAAGCGTTCGCGCGTCCCCATCGCGCGCGGGCTCAAGCGCAAGAAGCCGCGACAACCGGGGCTCGAGAAGCCCCAGTAGCTGTGGGGAATAGCGCCAATGACTACGCGCATTCGTGAGTTTCTACGCAAACGCAACGACGAAGGCCCTTGCCTCGTCGTCGACCTCGACGTCGTCCGCGACAACTACACCGCCTTCGCCAAGGCGCTGCCGGACACCCGCGTGTTCTACGCGGTGAAGGCAAACCCGGCGCCGGAGGTGCTGTCGCTGCTCGCCAGCCTCGGCTCCTGCTTCGACACCGCCTCGGTCGCCGAGATCGAGATGGCGCTCGCCGCAGGCTGCACGCCCGACCGCATCTCCTACGGCAATACGATCAAGAAGGAGCGGGACGTCGCCCGCGCCTACGCGCTCGGCATTCGCCTCTACGCGGTCGACTGCAAGCCCGAGGTGGAGAAGATCGCCCGCGCGGCGCCCGGCTCCAAGGTGTTCTGCCGCATCCTCTCCGACTGCGTCGGGGCGGAATGGCCGCTGTCGCGCAAGTTCGGCTGCGAGCCGGGCATGGCGGTCGACGTGCTGGAGCACGCGCTCAAGCTCGGGCTCGAGCCGCACGGCGTCTCCTTCCATGTCGGTTCGCAGCAGCGCAACCAGCATGCCTGGGACCGTGCGCTCGCCTCGGCGGCGGCCGTGTTCAAGGAGTGCGGCGAGCGCGGCATGAACCTCGCCATGGTCAACCTCGGCGGCGGCTTCCCGACCAAGTACCTGAAGAACGTGCCGACGGTGAAGACCTACGGCAACGCCATCTTCAAGGCGCTGCGCAAGCACTTCGGCAACCGCATCCCGGAGACCATCATCGAGCCGGGCCGCGGCATGGTCGGCAATGCCGGCGTGATCGAGGCCGAGGTCGTGCTCATCTCCAAGAAGAGCGAGGAAGACGACGTGCGCTGGGTCTACCTCGACATCGGCAAGTTCGGCGGCCTCGCCGAGACGATGGACGAGTCGATCCGCTACCCGATCAAGACCCCGCGCGACGGCGAGGAAACCGCGCCTTGCGTGCTCGCCGGCCCGACCTGCGACTCGGCCGACGTGCTGTACGAAAAGGAGCCGTATCTGCTCCCGGTCAGTCTCGAGATCGGCGACAAGGTGCTGATCGAGGGTACCGGCGCCTACACGGCGACCTACTCGTCGGTGGCCTTCAACGGCTTTGAGCCGCTGAAGACGTACCACATCTGAGGCTTCGGCCTTTCGGCGTTTCCCGGGCGCAGCGCGGCACGAAGTGCTGCGCTGCAGACCCGGGATCGCGAAAACCCATGGCATTACCCCGTTAAGGCCCCGGATCTGCGGCGCACCGTTTCACGCTGCGCCGCGTCCGGGGCAAGAGGTCTGAGACATGATCTCAATTCGTCACGAACGCGACAGCCGACGTCGAAGCGCGCGAGGCGCTGCTCGACGAAGCCTTCGGCGAGGCCCGTTACCGCAAGTCATCGGAGCGGCTGCGCGAGGAGCGCCTGCCGGCCAAACGGCCTTGCCTTCATTGCCGCCGACGGCAAACGCGTGGTCGGTACCGCGCGGCTGTGGAACATCGGCTGCGGCAACGGCGCGAGCGCGCTGCTGCTCGGCCCGGTCGCGGTTGCCGGCGACTGCCGCGGCCGCGGCATTGGCGCAGCATTGGTGCGGCGTGCCTTGCGCGAGGCGCGCAAGCTCGGCCATGGCGCCGTGGTCCTGGTTGGCGACGCGCCCTATTACGGCCGCTTCGGCTTCTCCGCCGCCAAGACCGGCGCGTTGTCGATGCCGGGACCGTTCGAGCGTCATCGCCTGCTGGCGGTCGAGCTCGTTCCCGGCGCACTCGACGGCGCCCGCGGCATGATCGGCGCGACCGGGCGTGCCGATGCCCAAGCCCGACATCGCCGCCCTGGTGGCGCAGGACCGCCGCGCGCGGCGCGCGCGCCGGCATCGGGCCGCCTGAAAACGCCGGATAATCGTGGACGCCGCGCGAGAAAATCGCGCGGCGAGGCTTCCGTTTGTCCGCTATGGCGGATATCACCCAATGTCATTGGTGGAGGCGGGGAATAGATAATGAGCAAATGGCCTGTGCACGCCCGCATCAGCGGGCCGGTGGTGATGATCGGATTCGGCTCGATCGGCAAAGGCACGCTGCCTCTGATCGAGCGGCATTTCGACTATGACAAGAAGCGCTTTGTCGTCATCGACCCCGAGGACAAGGACCGCAAGCTGCTCGACGATGCGCGGCATCAAGCTTCGTCCACCAGGCCGTGACCAAGGACAATTACCGGCACCTGCTCAAGCCGCTGCTCACCGATGGCGGCGGCCAGGGCTTTTGCGTCAACCTCTCGGTCGACACCTCCTCGCTCGACATCATGGAGTTCTGCCGCGAGATCGGCGCGCTCTATGTCGACACCGTGGTCGAGCCCTGGGCCGGCTTCTATTTCGACAGCAAGCTCGGCCCCGAGGCGCGCTCGAACTACGCGCTGCGCGAAACCATTCTCGCCGCGCGGCGCAAGAAGCCGGGCGGGCCGACCGCGGTGTCGTGCTGCGGCGCCAACCCGGGCATGGTGTCGTGGTTCGTCAAGCAGGCGCTGATCAATATCGCCAACGACACCGGCGTGAAGTTCAAGGAGCCGAAGACGCCGCGAGGCGTGGGGCCGGCTCGCCAAGAAGCTCGGCGTCAAGGGCATCCACATCGCCGAGCGCGACACCCAGCGCGCCAAGCAGCCCAAGCCCCAGGATGTCTTCGTCAACACCTGGTCGGTCGAGGGCTTCATCTCGGAAGGCCTGCAGCCGGCCGAGCTCGGCTGGGGCACGCACGAGAAATGGATGCCGGCGAACGGCCACAAGCACAAGACCGGCTGCCAGGCGGCGATCTATCTCGATGCAGCCCGGCGCCAATACGCGCGTGCGCTCGTGGACGCCGACCGCGCAGGCGCAATACGGCTTCCTCGTCACCCACAACGAGTCGATCTCGATCGCCGACTACTTCACGCTGCGCGACGGCCGCAAGGTGACCTACCGGCCGACCTGCCACTACGCCTATCACCCGTGCAACGACGCGGTGCTGTCGCTGCACGAGATGTTCGGCCAGGCCGGCAAGAAGCAGACCGACATCCACATTCTCGACGAGAACGAGATCGCCGACGGCATCGACGAGCTCGGCGTGCTGCTCTACGGCCACAAGAAGAACGCCTACTGGTACGGCTCGCAGCTCTCGATCGACGAGACGCGCGCTATCGCGCCCTATCAGAACGCCACCGGCTTGCAGGTGACCTCGGCCGTGCTCGCCGGCATGGTGTGGGCGCTGGAAAACCCCAACGCCGGCATCGTCGAGGCCGACGAGATGGATTTCCGCCGCTGCCTCGAAGTGCAGATGCCCTATCTCGGCCCGGTGATCGGCACCTATACCGACTGGACGCCGCTCACCGGCCGCCCCGGGCTGTTCCCGGAGGACATCGACAAGCGCGATCCCTGGCAGTTCAGGAACGTGCTGGTGCGCTGACGCGCCGGCATCGCTTGACGTGCAACGGGCGGCCCTTGAAGGCCGCCCGTTTCGTTTTGGCGCGCTTTGAGACGCGCTATTTCTTCTCGTCGTCCGGCTTCTTCTCGCCGGGCTTCGGCGGCGGCGGCTTCGCCCCGGCAGCCGGCGGCGGCGCATGCGTCGCAGCGGGCGGTGGTCCGGGCGGCTTCGGCGGCGGCGGGGCGCGCGCTGGCGGCGGCGGTGGCCGGCGGCGGATGCGCCACGGGCGGCGGGGCCGGATGCGCCACGGGCGGCGGCGTTGGCCGCGTCACGGCCGGAGGCGGCGGTGAGGGCTTCGGCGGCGGTGCCGTCGTCGCCGGTGGATGCGGTGGCGGTGCCGTCGTCGCCGGCGGATGCGGCGGCGGTGCCGTGGTCGATGGCGGAGGTGGCGGTGCAGGCTTGGGCGCTGACGGCGCCGGCGCTGTCGTAGCGGGCGGCGGCTTCGGCGCCGTGGTCGATGGCGCAGGCGGCCTGGGCGCCGACGGCGCAGTGGTCGACGGCGGCGGCAGTTTCGGTGCGCTGGGTGCAACGGTCGGCGCCGGCGGCTTTGCGACCGCGGGCGGCGCTGCCGGTGTCGGAGGCGCTGTGGCCGGCGCCGCAGTTGGCGCAGGCGCGCCTTGCGCGGCGCGCGGCGGATGGCTGCCGAGCTGGCCGCGCTGGCCCTTGGCCAACGGCTGCGGCGCCGCTGCCGGGCCGCTCGTCGGATTGATCACCGCCGTCGTGCGCTGGACGTTGGCGGCATCGGCGCGCGGCGCTGACGCGGTTTGGCGCCCGGCTGCACGGCAACCGCGCCAGCGACGCCTTGCGTGCCAGCGATGACATGCGGCTGCACGCGGTAGGACGGCAGCGGCCGCTTCGTCACCGAGGCGACGAAACCCGCCGGAATGCCGGGATTGACCGCGACGCGGTGGCCTTGCGGCGCGAAGGTGCGGTTGACGACGCGCGTCGATCGCCACGCCGCGGCACGGCGTTGCGACGGCAGGAAGTAGCGGCGCGGCTGCGGCGCGATGAAATAGCGCGGCGCGACGAACACCCAATACGTCGGCTGATCCTCGTAGACGTCGACCATATCCTCCGGCGGCAGCGGCGCCCAGCCGATGTAGTCGTCGCCGTAGCGCCAGTCGACCCAGGCGGGCGCCCATTCGTCGCCGGGCACCCAGAACCAGCCCGAGCCGCGCTCGAAGCGCCCAGCGGCCGTAGTGATAGGCCGACCCAGCCCCAATCGTCTTCGTCCTCATCGGTGACCCAGAACCAGCCCCACTCGTCGGTATAGACCCAGTGGCCGTATTCGTATGGCCGCCAGCCGCGCGGGACGGCCCGCGGCACCCAGACCTCGCCGTAGCGCGGGATGGTCCGCCACTCGCCATAGGGCTCGAGCGCGGCGCGGAATTCGACGGCTGACCTGCGCCTGCGCGCTCGGCGCGCCGCGCCGGGGATCATGGGCGCCGCGACAGTGGCAAGGCCAATGGCGACGGCGGTCAGCAGCGTGAATATGAGGCGGCGCATGGATGACGGCTCCCGGTCGAGCAAATCAGCGTTTCGGCAGCCTAGGACGATTTCACGGCAAAGAGTAACGCGGGCAAGCTGAACGGCAGCCGAACCGAATGGGCGCAATGCCGCCGCAATCAGAAACTCAGAACGCCGGCCTCGCCGGCTTCGGTGCCGAAGGCGAGCGTCTGCCCGGTGGCGCTCCCAGCCGAGCGCGCTGACCGGCGAGCCGCTTCGGGCTGCGGCCACGATGAGCGCGCCGTCGTCGATGCGCACCAGCATGCACGACGCCGTCGGCATAGCCCACCGCGACCACCGGCTGGCGCGGATGGCAGGCGACGACCGCCACGCGCGCCTCCGACTGCGCCATCAGCCGCGGCTGCTTGCCCATCGGCCCGTCCTTGCCGTCGAACGGCCAGAGGATGAGCTGCTCGGAGCCGGAGGTGGCGAGGTACTTGCCGTCCGCGGTCCAGCCGAGCGAGCGCACGCGCGCCGAATAGCCGGACATGCGCATGTGCTTGGCGTCGGCGAGCCGCCAGCCGTGCAGCATCGGCTCCTGCATCGTGGTGATGAGAAACTTGCCGTCCGGGCTGAAGGCGACGCCGAGATGCGAGCCCTTCCATTCGAGCTTCTCCGGCGCGGCGCTGGGCGTTGGGAAACCAGAGCGTGGCGCCGTTGTAGTGGGCGATGGCGAGGCGCAGGCCCTTGGGCGCGAAGGCGAGGCCGGCGACGGTCGAAGGCGCCTCGAACGAGCGCAGTCTCGCCCTTCTTCGGTGCGCACGAAGGCGGTCTTGCCCGCCGACCAGGCGACCGCGCCGTCCGGGCCGAGCGCGACGTGATCGATCCAGCGCTTTTTGTCGTCGGTGGCGAGCGCGCGGTGCTCGCCGGCGGCATCGGTGGCGATGAGCAAAGCCGTCGTCGCCGCCGGTGACGATGCGCTCGTCGTCGGCGGCGCTGGCGAGGATGCCGCCGGCATGAACGGCGACGCGGCGTTCGCCGTCCTCGCCGGCGAACAGCAGCGCCTCCTCGCCGAGCACGAACACCGGCGTCGCGCCGAGGAAGTGCACGCCGACGACGGTGCGCCGGCGTCGACGGCGCGGACGCGGTCGGCGAGCGAGGGGATGGCGGCGGTGGAATGTCGGTCATGCTCTGACTTGCCGTCATTGCCGGGCTTGACCCGGCAATCCATGATGAGGCGCGCGAAGGACGGACTTACGTAAGGCTATGCGTGCGGTTGCAAGGCATCATGGATGCCCGGGTCAAGCCCGGACATGAAGCCGAGTGAGTGCGCGGCACCGCAATCCATTACGCCACGCAGCCCTCGAAGCCCTGGCGGATTTTGTCCTCCGGCAGATTGCGGCCGATGAAGACGATGCGGCTTTCGCGCTTCTCGTCCTCGCCCCAGGCGCGCTGATGATCGCCGTCGAGGATCATGTGCACGCCCTGGAACACGAAGCGCTCGGGATCGTCCTTGAACGAGAGGATGCCCTTGCAGCGCAGGATGTTCGGCCCTTCCTTGGCGACCAGGTCCTGCACCCAGGGAAAGAACTTGTCCGGGTTCAGCGGCTTGTCGCTCCGGAGCGACAGGCTCTGCATGTCCTCGTCGTGATAGTGCTTGAGACCGCCGCCATGATGATGATGGTGGTCGCCATGATGATGGCCATGGTCGTGATGATGATCGTGGTCATGCTCGTCGTGCCTCCAGGAATTTCGGCTCGATGTCGAGGATGCGGTCGAGGTCGAAGGCGTTGCGGCCGAGCACCTCGTCGAGCCGATTTGCGGCGCGCTCGGTGCGGTGCAGCGTGGCGTAAGGATTGATGCCGCGGATGCGCGCCTCGATCTCGGCGAGCTCCTGCCGGCTCGACCAGATCGGTCTTGTTGATCAGGATCACGTCGGCGAAGGCGATCTGGTTCTTGGCTTCCGGCGCGTCCTTGAGGCGGTCCTTCAGCCACTTGGCGTCGGCGACCGTGACCACGGCGTCGAGCTTGGTCTTGGCGCCGACGTTCTCGTCCATGAAGAAGGTCTGCGCCACCGGCGCGGGGTCGGCGAGGCCCGTGGTCTCGACGATGATGGCGTCGAACTTGCCTTTTCGTCTCATGAGCCCGTCGATGATGCGCACCAGGTCGCCGCGCACGGTGCAGCAGATGCAGCCGTTGTTCATCTCGAACACTTCCTCGTCGGCGTTGACGATGAGCTCGTTGTCGATGCCGATCTCGCCGAACTCGTTGACGATGACGGCGTATTTCTTGCCGTGCGGCTCGGACAGGATGCGGTTGAGCAGCGTGGTCTTGCCGGCGCCGAGATAGCCGGTGAGCACGGTGACGGGGATTTTGTCGGGGGCGGGCGCGGGGGCGTCGGGCATTGGCGGCGGGCTACTCCTATGACGGGTCGATATAGGGGGTCGGGGGCGCCGGCGCAAAAGGCGGAAGGCCCCGAAAACCGGCCTCAGGGCCGTCTCACAACGTCTTCTGCTTCGCCCCGCATTCCTTGCAGGTGAACTCGACGCGGGACTGGCCGGGCGGCGCATAGACGCGGTTCGGCGCGCCGCACTTGCCGCATTTGGTCTCGATGCGCGTGTCGCCCTGGGTCACGGTGACCGATTTTCGCTCCAGCGCCTCTTTGATGAGACGTTCGGTCTCCTCGCGCATCGCCTGCTTCGACATGTCACCCCCGCCTGGTTTGCCCTTCATGCAGCGCTTTCTAGCAGACGCGCACCGCCGCCGCACAGCCCTGTGTTAGTCTCGGTGCCATGACCCATTCGGACGAAAAGCCCCTGCCCGCAGTCGGCGTCTTCTGGATCGAGGAGGCCGACTATCCGGCGCTGCTGAAAATTTTCGACGACGCCGACACCATGCCGCGCACATGGGCGGAGTGGCGCAAGATGGCGCAAGAGATGGAGACCGGCCTCAAAGCGTACGGACATCCGGTGATGCGGGTGCGCATCGACCCAGCGACATTCCCGATTTGGTGCAAGGCGCACGGCGCGACCACCGGCCGGCAGGGACGAAAAGCTTTCGTCGCGGCTGCGGTCAAAGACAGATACGGCGATCAAGCTTGATGCTCGGCGGGCCCCTTTGGCCCGACGCCGCGCCGCCAGATCAGCACGCCGAGCTGCACCGCCAGCAACAGCGTGCCGAAGACCGGCAGGCTGTGCTCCAGCGCCCAGCCGGTGAAGCTCCTGCCCACGGTGTCGTTCGAGGTTGCGGTGGCGAGCAGAAAGCTCGCCGCCAGCATCCAGATGTTGACGCTGCGCATCGCGGCATCGCGGATGCAGGCTGCGGCCAGCAGCGTATAGGGCAGCAGCAGCGCGACGAAATGCGACTGGCTGCTGACCGGCGACAACAGCAGGCCGCTGACGACGAGCAGCGCGCCGTCGGCCGGGATCAGCCGGTCGTCGCGCGCTCGATATCGAGCAGCACCAACGCCGCGCCGGCAATATAGACGGCTTCGACGATGCGCAGCACCATGGTGTAGAGCTGCGGCTCGCCCTCCTCGCTGATGAGCCGCGCGACCGCCCCGTGAAAGGACTGGTTCATCGGCGAATCGGTGACCCAGAAGTGAAACGCGGGCGGCGTCGTGCCGAGTTGGTGGAACGGCGCGATCATGACTTCGCGCACCCAAATGAGAGCATGCGAGCCGGTTTGCGGCGGCAGCACGATGTCGGGCAGCAAGGTGAGGACAACAACGACCGCGGTAAAGACCGCGGCGCCGGCAAAGCGGCGTTTGAACAGAAGGTAAGGCAGGAAAATCAGCGGCGTGACCTTCAAGGCCGCGGCGGCGGCGAGGCTGGCGCTGCCGAGCAGCGTGCGGCCGCCGCTGAGCCCCATGAGCCCGAGCAGGATGAAGACGAAGGCGATGCTGTCGTAGGCCTGGTTCTCCAGGACGGCCAAAATGAATTTCAACGTCAGCGCGACGCCGAGCACGCGCAGCCACGCCAGCTCGCGTTCGCTCCATTGCCCCGGGAACAGGCGCAGCGCCAGCGCCTCACACAGCCGCAGCGCGGCATAGAGCGTGCCGACGAGCACGAGATACCAGACGAGGTGGCCGAGCCACGCCGGCATCAGCGCGAGCGGCACCGCGAGCAGGGCAAAGAAAGGCGGATAGGCGAAGATGACCACGGGACAATGCAGCGGCGTTTGGCCGCGCAGCATGCAGTCGGCGGCGGCGGCGAACACGCCAACCCCCTCGCCTTTCAGGTAGCGCGGGTAATAGGCGGCGAGCGCGATAACCGCCACGATCCATAAGACGCGGCGCTGGGCAGCCGGCGATAATTGCAAAAGTTTCATGTTGGCTGGACCGGGCGAAGCGTCACTGACGGTGCATAAACAAAGTCGAACGATTTTAATACGTCATTTTGCAGGAAAATTTAACTATTGGGCCTAGTCTCACGTCAGGTTTTGCAGAGTGAATGCGATGTCACTGACGACGACCGAAAACATCCTGCGCAACGCGCACGATCAAGTGGCGCAGCGCGACATCAACGACAGCGTGCTCAAGGCGCTCAGCGACCTCATCCGTGAGGTTAAGCGCCTCGACGGCGAGCTCCGCCGCGTGCGGCGCAACGTTCAGGTCAGCCGCCGCTTCTAGCCCGTTCCCGGAGCGATGGGTCTTGGTTTTGGGCCTTGGCTTTGGGCCTTGGCCCGGTTCCGCGGACAAGGCTATGCTCCCCGGCAAGGCGCGAGATTTCAAAGCGCCGGCTCAGGGGAACGCCGATGAACTACGCGACCGACTTCCCGTCGCTCAAGGGCAAGGTTTCGGCCGAGGAATGGCAAACGCGCTGCGACCTCGCCGCCTGCTACCGGCTCATCGAAAAATACGGGATGACCGACCTCATCTATAACCACATCACCGCGCGCATCCCCGGCACCGCCGACCATCTGCTGATCAACCTCTACGGCCTGCTCTACAAGGAAATCACCGCCTCGAGCCTGGTGAAGATCTCGGTCGAGGGCGACATCCTGTCGAAGCCGGACACCGACTACGACATCAACAAGTCCGGCTACGTCATCCATGGCGCCATCCATAAGGCGCGGCCCGAGGTCAATTGCGTGCTCCACACGCATACGCGCGCCGGCATCGCCGTGTCGGCGATGAGGTGCGGGTTGCTGCCGCTGTCGCAGACCTCGATCCGCTTCGTCGGCCACATCGGCTATCACGGCTATGAGGGCCCGGCGATCGATCTCGACGAGCGCGAGCAGATCGTCGCCGATCTCGGGCCGCACGACGCGCTGATCATGAACAATCACGGCCTGCTCACCTGCGGCGCCACCATCCAGCAGGCCTTCAACACCATGTATCAGCTCGAACTGTCCTGCCGCTCGCAGGTCGACGCCATGGCGGCGCGCACCGAATTGGTGATGCCGGGCGAGAACGTCCTCGCCCACACCGCGCATCTCTATCAGCCCGGCACGCGGCGGCCCTACGGCGTGCTGGAATGGCCGGCGATGCTGCGTCTGCTCGAGGCCGAACAGAAGATGACGGACTATCCGCCGTATTGGCACTGAGCCAAAAAAATCCGGGGAGGCGACAATGGACAGGTTCATGGTGCGGCTGGCGACAGCCGCATTTCTTGTTTGCGGGCTGGCGACGGCGGCCTGCGCCGACGACTATCCGAGCAAGGCGGTACGGTTAATCGTGCCGTTCCCGCCCGGCGGCAGCAACGACGTGGTCGGCCGCCTGGTCGCCAAGGAACTGACCACCGTCCTCGGCCAGCAGGTCTTTGTCGACAACCGCGGCGGTGCCGGCGGCACCATCGGCACCGAAGCGACCGCGAAGTCGCCGCCCGACGGCTACACCATCGGCATGATCTCGATCGCGCACGCGGTGAACCCGGCGCTGCACAAGAAGCTTGAATACGATCCGATCAAATCGTTCGAGCCGGTCACCATCCTCGCAACCGGGCCGAACGTGCTGGTGGTCAATCCGGAACTCCCGGTGCATTCGGTCAAGGAGCTGATCGATCTCGCCAAGCAGAAGCCGGGCGAACTCAACTATGCCTCCGCCGGCATCGGCAGCTTCCAGCACCTCGGCGGCGAGCTGTTCAAGCTGGACGCCAAGGTCAACATCGTGCACGTGCCGTACAAAGGCGGCGGGCCGGCGATGCAGGACGTGATCGCCGGCCACGTCAAGATCATGTTCTCCTCGCTGATCCAGACGACGCCATTCATCAAGTCGGGACAATTGCGCGCGCTCGGCACCGGCGGCGCCAAGCGCAGCCCGGTGCTGCCCGACGTGCCGGCGATCGCCGAGACCGTGCCCGGCTATGCCGCGAACAACTGGTGGGGCATCGTCGTTCCGGCCGGCACGCCGAAGCCGATCGTCGACAGGCTCTACGGCGCCATTCAGAAAGCGCTGAAGGCGCCCGACCTCGTCGCCGAGTTCGACCGCGAAGGCGCGACCATCGAGCAGATGAGCCCGGCGCAGTTTTCGGCCTTCATCAAGACCGAAATCGACAAGTGGGGTCGCGTGGTCAAGGAAGGCGGCATCAAGGCGCAATAAGAGCCGCCGGGCGCGAGTCTGCGCGCCCGGCAGCTTCCGACTCGCCTGCCTCAGTAGCAGACGCGGTGCCAGCGGTAGATCACGTGCCCGCGCGGGGTCACGATGCGTTCACGCACCCGGCGACAGGCCGGCGCGTAAGCGTAGTCGTTGTACCAATAGTGGTGGTACGGAGCGACGCCGACGCCGAACGGGCCGACCTGTACGCCGGCTCCGTAATCAGGAGTGGCGCCGATCCAGACCTGCGCACTCGCCGGCGTCACTGCCGCGGCAAAAGCGAGGGCCGCCGCCGCAAAGAGAATCCGTTTCATGGCTCATCTCCTTCTCTGTTGCTGCAGACGGCAACGCGGCGCGCGGGGCTACCGTTTCATTTCCCTGCATTAATTTAATTTCCAGGAACTCGCGGGAACCAGCGCTTTCCGTTGTCCCACCCTTGCCTCCGAAATGTTATAATGTTACACATCGAACCCCATGCCGCATTGCCTATCGAGGTTTTCACCATGAAGCCTGTCACCGCTCTTACCGCCGTCTTCCTCGCCGCACTCGCCGGCGCAGCGACCGCAAATGCCGCCGACACGCCGCTTGCCGTGGTCGCCGCTGAGAATTTCTACGGCGACGTCGCCAAGCAAATCGGCGGCGACGATGTCGCCGTCGTCAGCATCATGAGCAATCCGGACCAGGATCCGCATTTGTTCGAGACCACACCGGGCACGGTGCGGCAGATTGCCGCAGCGGAGATCGTGGTCGAGAACGGGGCCGATTACGACCCGTGGATGGACAAGATCATCGCCGCTGCGCCGCATGCCGGCCGCGTGGTCATCGACGCCGCCAAGCTCACGGGCCACAAGGCCGGCGACAATCCGCATCTGTGGTACGATCAGGCGACCATGCCGGCCGTCGCCAAGGCGCTGGCCGATGCCTTCGGCGCCGCCGACCCCGCACACAAGGCGGACTACGACGCGCGGCTGACGACCTTCATCGCCTCGCTCAAGCCGGTTACCAACAAAATCGCCGCGTTGCGCGCCAAATACTCCGGAACGCCGGTCACGGCGAGCGAGCCGGTGTTCGGCTATATGGCAGCCGCGCTCGGCCTGAAGATGCACAACGAAAAATTCCAGCTTTCGATCATGAACGACACCGAGCCGAGCGCGCACGACGTCGCCGCCTTCGAGGACGACCTGAAGAACCACAAGGTCAAGGTGATGTTCTACAACAAGCAGGCCTCCGACAAGGCGGTCGAGCGCCTGGTCGAGCTGGCGCGCAAGTCGCGCATCCCGGTGGTCGGCGTCACCGAAACGGCGCCCGCTGGCCTGACCTATCAGCAGTGGATGCTGGGCGAGCTCGGTGATACAGAGAAGGCGCTCGCGGGCGCAAGCTCGTGACATCCCTTTCCGTCGTCCGGGGGCGGCGTGAAGCGCGGCGGGCCGCGATGACTATGAGAGATCATGAACGTCGTCGAGCTTGAGCACGCCACCATCGGCCTCGGCGGGCGCAGCATTCTCTCCGATGTGAGCTTCTCGATCCGGGCCGGCGAATTCGTCGGCGTGCTCGGACCGAATGGCGCCGGTAAGACGACGCTGATGCGCGCCATCCTCGGCCTCGTCACGCCGAACGCGGGCTCATTGCGCGTGTTCGGCCAGGCGCCGCGGCGCGGCGACCCCGCCGTCGGTTACCTGCCGCAGGTGCGCACGGTGCTGCCCGACCTGCGCGTGCGCGGCCTCGATTTCATCGCCAGCTCCGTGCATGGCGAGCGCTGGGGCCTGCCGTCGCTGACGGTCCACGACCGGCACATGATCGAGCACACGCTCGAGAAAATCGGCGCGCGGGAGCTGGCGCGACGTCCGCTGTCCGACATGTCCGGCGGCGAGCGGCAGAGGCTGCTGCTGGCGCAGGCGCTGATCGGCGCGCCGAAGCTGTTGCTGCTCGACGAGCCGCTGATCAGCCTCGACCAGCGGCACCAGGAGGTCGCCATCAATGTGGTGCGCAAGGCCTGCCGTGAGCGCAACATCACCGTGCTGTTTTCCGCGCACGAACTCAATCAACTGCTGGGCACGCTCGACCGCGTGCTCTATCTCGGCAACGGCAACGCCGTGCTCGGCACCGTCGATGAGGTCGTCACCGCGCCGGTGCTGTCGAAGCTCTACGGCACCGACATCAACGTGCTGCGCGCCGACGGCCACATCTTCGTGATGTCGCACGGCCGCGACATGGAACACACCGACCACCTGCACGATCATGACGGCCACAATCACGGCCACGGGCACGGAGCACCAGCACTGACATGTTCCACTATGAATTCATGCAGAATGCCTTCGAGGCCGCCGGCATCGTCGCGGTGCTGTCGGGCCTGGTCGGCTTCTTCCTGGTGATGCGCGGACAGACCTTCGCCGGCCACGCGCTCTCCCACATCGGCTTTGCCGGCGCGACCGGGGCCGGATTGATTGGCTTGGCGCCGCTGTGGGGCCTCGTCGGTTTCACGCTTGCCGCCGGCATCGCCATGGGCCTGCTGAGCGACCGGCTGTCCAACCGCGACGTGGCGATCGGCGTCGTGCTGGCGCTGGCGCTCGGCTTTGGCTTGCTGTTTCTGCACTACTATACGGCGTTCGCCACGCAAGCGACGGCGATCCTGTTCGGCAACGTACTTGCGGTCGACCGCGAGACGATCGTGACGCTCGGCGCGCTCGGCGCCATCGCGCTTCTCGCGCTCGGCGTCATCATGCGGCCGCTGATCTTCATCAGCCTGCAGCCGGAACTGGCCGAGGCCAAGGGCGTGCCGCTGCGCTTCGTCTCGACCGCGTTTCTTGCCATCGTTGCAATAGCGGTCGCCGCCTGCGCGCAGATCGTCGGCGTGCTGCTGGTGTTCACGCTGATGGTCGGCCCGCCGGCCGCGGCGCAGCGGCTCGCCACCGGCCTGTGGAACGGGCTTGCCCTCGCCGCTGCGCTCGCGCTCGGCGAAGCCTGGCTCGGCCTCACCACCGCCTTCTATACCGACTGGCCGGTGAGCTTCTGCATCGCGGCCTTGAGCGGCGCCATTTATTTCGCCGCGCTCGCGGCACCCCGCCGCCACGCGCACGCCCACTGACGCCGCTGCCCCGCCTGTGATAGGCAGGCGACATGAGCAACGCAGCACGCAGCATCTGTGTCGGCGAAGCGGTGATCGAGCTTGCCCGCGGCGGTGACGGCCGCTTTGCGCTCGGCTGCTCGGGCGATGCCTTCAACACCGCGATTTATCTCGCCCGCGCCGGCCAGAGCGTCGCCTTTGCCGGCGCGCTGGGCGACGACCCCTATTCCGACCGCGTCGTCGCGCTCGCCACCGCCGAAGGCGTCGACACCGACCTGATCCTGCGCGCCGCGCACCGGCTGCCCGGCCTGACGCTGATCGAGGACGACGGCAAGGGCGGCCGCCGCGTCGACGCCTGGTGCGACGGCGCGCCGGCGCGCGAGCTGTTCGAACTGCCGAACTGGAGCCGCATCGCCGAGGCGCTGACCGCGGCGCGGCTCGTCTATTTCTCCGGCATCACGCTGTCACTTTATTCCAACACCGGCATCGGCCGCTTCCTCGCCGCCGTCGAGATGGCACGCAGCCAAGGCGCCAAGATCGCCTTCGACGGCAATTTCCGCCCGCGCGGCTGGAAGGGCGACCTGAGCCGGGCCCGCACCGTCACCGCCGAGGCGCTCAAGCGCGTCGATATCGCGCTGCCGGCCTACGACGACGAGGCGGTGCTGTGGGGCGATCCCTCGCCGGAGGCGACCATCGCGCGGCTGCAGGCCTTCGGCGTCACCGAGATCGTGGTCAAGAACGGGCCGAACAGCGCGCTGGTCGCGGTCGGCGACGGCCGCGATACCGTGCCGGTGCCCGCCGTGGTGACGCCGGTCGATTCAACCGCCGCCGGCGACGGCTTCAACGCCGGCTACCTTGCGGCGCGGCTTTCAGGCGCCGCTGCCGCCGACGCGGCGACCGCCGCGCACAAGCTCGCCGGCGAGGTGATCCGCCACCGCGGCGCGATCATGCCGCGCAGCGGCGCCGCGGTGCACTGACTTAGGTTGACGCTCGCGGGCGGCACCGATAATTTTGCCGGCGATGGGGATGGGGTTCCCCCGATAACCGCCCGCGAGGGGCTGATGACTCCTACCGCGTAACATGGCGGTCGGAGTCTGTCCGCCGCAGGGCGGTTTTTTATTGCCCTGAGAAATCAAGGGACACCAGACACATGCGCTTTCTCATTGTCTTTCTCGGCGGCGGTCTTGGCGCGGCGATGCGGCACGGCTTCAACATGCTGTTCGCGCGCACGCTCGGTACCGCGTTTCCCTACGCGACGCTGTTCGAGAACGTGACCGGCTCGCTGGTCATGGGGCTCCTGGTTGCCTTCTTCGCCTTCAAGAGCGGCATCCCGCAGCACTGGCAGCTCTTCCTCACCACCGGCATCCTCGGCGGCTACACCACGTTCTCGACCTTCTCGCTGGATACCGCCCTGCTCTACGAACGCGGCGAGATCGGACTTGCCGCGCTCTACGTGCTGTTGTCGTTCGCGTTGTCGATCGGCGGATTGTTCGCGGGGCTGACCTTGGTGCGCAGTCTGACCTAGGCGCTATTCCATCGGCCTGAGGCCGAGCTTGTCGAGCAGCGCCATGTCGCGGTCGCGGCCGGGATTGGGCGTGGTCAGCAGCTTCGGGCCGTAGAAGATCGAATTGGCACCGGCGAGGAAGCAGAGCGCCTGCGTCTCCTCGCTCATGTCCTCGCGCCCCGCCGAGAGCCGCACCACCGAGGCCGGCATGCAGATGCGGGCGACGGCAATGGTGCGCACGAAGTCGAGCGGGTCGAGCCTGCCGGTCCCGGCAAGCGGCGTGCCGGCGACCTGCACCAGCATATTGATCGGCACGCTCTCCGGATGGACGGGCAGCGCCGCAAGCGTCGCGATCATGCCGGCGCGGTCGTCGAGGCTCTCGCCCATGCCGACGATGCCGCCGCAGCAGACGTGGATGCCGGCGTCACGCACATGCTCGAGCGTGTCGAGGCGGTCCCGATAGGTGCGCGTGGTGATGATGTCGCCGTAGAACTCGGGCGAGGTGTCGAGGTTGTGGTTGTAGTAGTCGAGGCCGGAGGCCTTGAGGCGTTGCGCCTGCTCGGCGGTCAGCATGCCGAGCGTGGCGCAGGTTTCGAGCCCGAGCGCCTTGACGCCCTCGACCATGGCGCAGACCGCGTCGATGTCGCGGTCCTTCGGCGAGCGCCAGGCAGCGCCCATGCAGAAGCGCTGCGCGCCACCCTCGCGCGCGGCGCGCGCCTCGTCGAGCACCGTATCGAGGGCCATCAGCTTTTCGGCCTTGACGCCGGTGTCGTAGCGCGCGGCCTGCGGGCAATAAGCGCAGTCCTCCGGACAGCCGCCGGTCTTGATCGACAACAGCGTCGAGATCTGCACCTCGGCCGGGTCGAAATGCTGACGGTGCGCCGCCGCGGCGCGGAACATCAGCTCCGGAAACGGCAGCGTAAACAGCGCACGCACCTCATCCCGGGTCCAGTCGTGGCGCGGCGGCGCCGCGGTATCCGGCTGATCGGCGCGATCGAAAGCGGCAAGCGACATTGGCAAAAACCTGCGGCATTGACGGCCGTTTGCGGCCGAAACCGAGTGAAAGCGAGGCGGCCACGCGGGTCAAGCCCTACACCCGTCGGCATTATATCTGCCCTGCCTCGATCCGGCCAAAAACCGCCGGCAAGGCAGAGACACGTTGTCGAATTGAGCGCCAACGGGCGCCATGATAGGGTTTATTCGATGCAATTCCGGGTCAGCGCCATGCGTGTCTTTATCGTTGCCCTCATGGTGGGCATCGTCGCCGCCGTCGGCCTCGTTCGTGCCGCCCACGCGCAGCAGCAGAATCGGAAAAAAGAGTTGTCGCCGCTGCAGCAGGAAGAACTCGAGAAGAAGAAGCAGGCGCAAGAGGTCGATCGCCAGTATCACCGCGCGGTCGAGGAGACGGCGGGCACGACGGCGCCGGTCAAGGTCGACCCGTGGTCGAACATGCGCGCGCCGAGCGACGACGCCAAGCCTAAGAAATAGCCGCGACGATGAACCGCCAGGCTCTGGGCAGGCTCGTTTCGGTCGCCGTCGGCGCCGCGGTATTGTTCGGGCTGCAGCAAGGCCTCGAGGTGAAATTCTACTTCGCGCTGCCGGCGGCGATCGTCGCCTACACCGTGGTCAAGGTCGCGATTGGGCTTGCGTTCAATACCGACCGCGCCTGAGCGCAATCCGTTTTCGTAACCGCGCTCACCAGTGGTGGCGCCAGCCCCAATAGGGACGATAGCGCGGTCCGTAATAGCCGTAATAGTAGGGCGGCGGCGGGTAATAGGCGGGCGGGGCTTCGACCACCACCTCGTCGTCATCGGGCGGCGGCGGATAGCCGGCATAGCCCGGCTGCGCGGCGCGCAGCGGCACGTGACCGCTCAGGTCGAGCGCGGTCTGGATGGCGTAGCCGCTCTTGCCCTGCCAGGTGACGGCGCACCAGCCTTCGCTGCATTCGCTGGCGTCGATCAGGCTGCCGCCGGGAATCTTGCTGACGATCTCGCTACCGGTGCCGGGCGCGGCGCGCAGGTTGACCGTCGAGGCCACGTAAGCAGGCTTGGCGAAAACCGGCACCGCGGCGAGCGCAAGCGCGGCGAGCCCCACGAAACGCAATACCGATGTCATGACGAACGTCCCCTCACCCGGCCGGGCCGAGCCTAGCCGCGCAGACTGAAATCTCAAATGACAAAAGCGGCGGCATCGGGGCGCAAGCTTGCGAGGCCCGCCGATGCGTGGGAAAAACCCGCCATGACCGCTGCCGACACCCCGCCCGACCGTCTGAGCAACGATCCGGGCAGCCCCTACTTCAACGCCGAGGCGCTGTCGCGCGACGTCGGCATACGCTTCAAGGGTGTCGAGAAGAACAATGTCGAGGAGTACTGCGTCAGCGAGGGCTGGATCCGCGTCGCCGCCGGCAAAGCCAAGGACCGCCATGGCAACCCGCTGACCATCAAGCTCACCGGCACGGTCGAGCCCTATTACCGGAACGACAAGCCGGAGTGAGTTGCTTTGGCTGATGTCGTGGACCACGGCTTTGCCAGCGACATCGAGGAACTCGAGGCGCGCATCGAGACGCTGGCGGCCGCAATCGAGCGCTGCCGCAAAATATCGCTGGCCGGCAAGATCGCGGCCGGCGGCGGCGCGCTGTGGCTGGCGCTCATCCTCACCGGCATCGTGACGTTCTCGCCGGCGATGTTGCTTGCCGCGCTCGCCGCCATCATCGGCGGCGTCGTGGCGCTCGGCTCCAACAAGACCACGTGGGAGGAGACCGCGGCCGCGCTTGCGCAGGTCGAGGCGTTGCGCGCGCAGAAGATCGGGCAGATGCAGCTGCGCCTCGTCGGCGAACACCGCACGCTGCATTAAACCTCTTATTTGAGCATGATCTTATTCCGAAAACCGCTTCACATCCCCGATCGGGATCGAGGACATGCTTTTCGGGATCATGCTCTTACGCCTGGAAGATCAGCAGGACGAAGGCGGCAAACAGCATGATGTGCACCACACCCTGCAGGATGTTGGTACGGCCGCTGGCGAAGGTGACGACGCAGACGGCGAGCGTGACCGCGAGCAGGAGTTCGTTGGCGGGGACAAGGCCGAGATAGACCTCGTGCTTGGTGAAGTAGCTGATCGCCAGCATCACCGGCACGGTAAGGCCGATCGACGACAGCACCGAGCCGAGCGAAACGTTGATCGCGCGCTGCACCCGGTTGTCGAGAGCGGCGCGCGTCGCCGCGATCGATTCCGGCGCCGCCACCAGCGAGGCGATGATGACCCCGCCCAAGGTGTCCGGCATATGCAGCGTCTCGATCAGATAGTCGATCGGGTGGGCGAGCTGCTCGGCGAGGAATGCGACCGGCAGGATATAGGCGATGAGCAGCGCGGCATGCCAGCCGAGCGGCCAGGCACCGCCGGCCGCTTCTCGGTGATGGTCTTCGGCATCGTCGTCGCTGGCGAAATAGCCGCGGTGCCGCCCGGTCTGGATGGTTAGAAACGCCGCGTAAAGGCCGATCGAGACGACGACCAGAAAGACCTGCTGGGCGGTCGACAGCGTCGGCCCCGGCGTCGTCACCGTGAAGTTCGGCAGGCTCAGCGTCAGCATGGCGAGCGGGATGATGACGGTAAGATAGGCGTTGGCGCCCTGCAGATTGTAGTGCTGCTCGCGATGCAGCCAGCCGCCGGCGAGCAGCGAGGCGCCGACCATGCCGCCGAGGATGATCATGATGACCGAGAACAGCGTGTCGCGCACCAGCTCGGGATTGTTGGCGCCATGCAGCATCACCGCCGAGATGCTCAGGACTTCGATCGCGGTCACCGCCAGCGTGAGCACCAGCGTGCCGAACGGCTCGCCGAGCAATTCGGCGACGCGGTCGGCGTGGCGGGCGACCTTCAACGCCGAGCCGAGCACGACGCCGAACAGCCAGCCGAAGACGACGATGAAGCCGACCAGGCTCGGCAGCAGCGCGAACAGCGTTTGGCCCATGAACGCGAAGATCGCGCAGGTCGCAAAGCTGACGCCCAGGAACCAGTCGTGGCGCAGCACGGCGCTCAGCGTGAGGGCGCCGCGCGGCGCGGCGGCGCGTCTCACTTTAACCGGCTTCTTCGGCGATCTGGAAATTGGCGCCCCCCGGCTGGTTGCTTGTTCAGGTGCCGATGCGCAGCGGCGCGTTCATCTTGCGCAAGGCGGCGATGACCGACAGCGCGGTGATGCGGCCGGTCTTCGGATTTTCGCTCGGCACGTTGGCGATCGACATGGCAAAGCTCGCCGAGTCGGCCTCGACCTCGATTGCATGCTTGTTGCGGTCGAGCTTGGGGTCGGCCCAGATCTCGACGATGGTCCGGTCGGGTCCGATGCCGGCCAGCGACAGCGCGGCGGCGACGTTGAGGTTGGCGGGAAAACCCTTGGCCGCCTCGCGCGCGCTGCCTTCGAAAATCTTGCGCGGCTCGGTCAAGATTGGAGAGGTCGATCTTGTTGGCCAGAACGTAAGGCGCGTCCGCGAGACTATGGGCCGGCTTGCGCGTCACCATGCGCACCGAACGAATCTCGCCTTGCGCCGCCGCCGTGACGGCGTCGAGCCCGATCAGCGCCCCGGTCGGCACGATGATCTGCCCGCCGCTTCTGCGCGCCGTCTCGACCAGGTCCCAGTGTGACAGCAGCGCCCCGACGCTGAGCACCACGGCGGTCTTGCCGCGCGCGACGAACGGCTCGACGATGGCGCGGAACAGCGCCGCCGGCGCGCATTCGATGACGAGATCGGCGGCGCCCTCCAAGGCCTCGACCGGCAGCATGGCCGGACGGCGCGACAGCAGTTCCAATTCCGGCCGGCGCTTGCCGGGATCGCGCACCGCCACCGCCGCGAGCGTCAGGCCATCGATGCCGGCATCGAGCGCCTGCATGACCTTGAGGCCGATCGCGCCGAGGCCGGCGATGGCGACGCGTTTTGCCGGGCGGCGCTCAAGCCCGGGCCGTGTCTGCATACCTTCCACGCGAATTGTCATAGCTGCTTTGACTCAAATTGCGGCGTCTCTGCCCTTGTACGGCGGCCTGACGCCAGTAGTACCACCGCGCCGAGACTTCGGCTGCCAAAATTTCGAATAGGTCAAAGGGAGTATGGAATGAAACGTATCATTTGCGCGCTGGGTTTGTTGCTGGCGGTGATTGCGCCGGCGGCGGCGCAGGACTTTCCGACGCGGACGCTAACCATGGTGGTGCCGTTCGCGGCGGGCGGGCCGACCGATCTGCTCGGCCGCATCATGGCGCAGCGCATGGGCGAGATCCTCGGCCAGACCGTGATCGTCGAGAACGTCGGCGGCGCCGGTGGCATGACCGGCTCCAAGCGCGTCGCCGACGCCAAGCCCGACGGCTATACCTTCGTGCTCGGCACCGTCGGCACCCACGCGCAGGGCCAGACGCTCTACAAGCATCCGCTCTACAATGCAGCGACCGACTTCACCCCGGTCGGGCTGATCGCCGAAGTGCCGATCGTGCTGATCGCGCGCAAGGACTTGCCGGCGAACAACCTCAAGGACTTCGTCGCTTACGCCAAGGCCAACCAGGCGAAGATGCAGTTCGGCTCGGCGGGCGCGGGCTCGGCGACGCATCTCGGCTGCGTCGTGCTCAACTCGGCGATGGGCCGCCAACATCACGCACATTCCCTACAAGGGCACCGGCCCCGCGATGCAGGACCTGATCGCCGGCCGCATCGACTATCTGTGCGAGATCATCTCGACGGCGAAGCCGCAGATCGACGGCGGCAGCGTCAAGCCGATCGCGATCATGACCAAGACGCGCTCGGCGGTCGAGCCGAACATGCCGACCACGGCCGAGCAGGGCCTCGACGTGCAGGCCTATACCTGGAACGCGATCTTCCTGCCCAAGGGCGCGCCGGAAGCCGTGGTGAAGAAGCTCAACGCGCGATGGTCGCGGCGATGAAGACGCCGGCGGTGCACGACAGGCTGGAAAGCTCGGCGCCCAGGTCGTCTCCGACGACCGCGCCACGCCCGACTATCTCGCCAAGTTCGTGCAAGAGCGAGATCGAGAAGTGGGCGGCGCCGATCAAGGCGAGCGGCGTGACGGTGGAGTAACGCGCACCTGCTTCAGCGCAAAGTGACGATGGCCGGGCCAAGCGCCCGGCCATTTTTTCGTGTGAGCGAGTTCGCCCCTACCGCAGCCGGCCCTGGTCGGGGACGAACTCGACGCCCATTTCGTGGCCGAGCCGCCAGACCACGCGGCATTCGCGGCGGACGGCAAAGCCTTCGCCCGACACCGCCAGTATGAAGACCGGCGGCATGTCGTTCTCGGAATAAAGCCGCGCGCCACTGTCGGAGATATCCGTCACCAGGCAGGTGCGCGGCATCTGGCCCGCCTCGCTGTAGTATTGCGCCAGGCGGTTGATCACACGCCTCGGGGCATAGCGCCGTTCGATGAACACGATTGCAGCACCGCTACTCGATTACCGGTGCGGGGACCATAAGTTCCAAACGATCCGGAACCGTTAAACGGCTGGCGACAATTTTAGCGATCGGGCCCGATCTCACTTGCAGTTGCGGCGGCCGGATTCGAAGCATTCCTCGGCCTTGCGCGCATCGACCAGCGCGTTGACCAGCCAGACGCCGCCGACAATGAGCACGCCAGCACCGCCGAGCAGCACCAAATTGGTGCGGCGGCGCTCGGCGTCGGTTTCCGGCTGGTCCGGATCTGGTTTCGGCTCGGGCATGTGCAGCGTCATATCGCGCCCGGCGCAAAAGCAAAATGGCTGGGCAAGGCCCGGCCATTTCAAGCAATCCCCCACCCGGCCGGCTTCGCCGGCCACCCTCGCCCGCAAGCGGGGAAGGGATAAGAAGCTACTCCGCGGCTTCCGCGTGCGGCACCGCCTTCGACGCTGCGCGGCGCAGAACTTGAACTCGGGGATCTTGCCGAACGGATCGAGCTTCGGGTTGGTGAGCAGGTTCGCCGCCGCTTCCACATAGGCGAAGGGGATGAACACAACGCCGTCCGGGATGGCGTCGTCCTGGCGCGCGGCGAGTTCGACCGTGCCGCGGCGCGTGACGACGCGGATCATGTCGCCGGGTTGGATGCCGAGCTTCTCGATGCGTGCCGCGCGACACCGCGCGATCGCGGAGGGCTCGATGGCGTCGAGCACGGTGGCGCGCCGCGTCATCGAGCCGGTGTGCCAATGCTCGAGCTGGCGGCCGGTGGTGAGGATGAACGGATATTCCTCGTCCGGCACCTCGTCGGGCGGCTGCAGCTTGGTGGCGACCAGCTTGGCGAAGCCGCCCGGGCGCGGGAAGCCGTCGTCGAACACGACGTCGCGGCCCGGCTTGTCCGGCGCCGTCGGTCGGATAGGTGACGGCGTCCTCGCGCTCGACGCGCTCCCAGCGTGATGTTGGCGAGCGCCGGCATCATCGACGGCCATCTCGGTGAAGACCTCGCCGACATTCTTGTAATTCCAGCCGCAGCCCATGCGGTTGGCGATCTCGGTGATGATCCAGATGTCGTGGCGCGTGTCGCCGGGCAGCGGCAGCGCCTGGCGGCCCATCTGCACCTGACGGTTGGTGTTGGTGACGGTGCCGTCCTTCTCCGGCCAGCCCGAGGCCGGCAGGATGACGTCGGCATAGACCGCGGTCTCGGTGAGGAAGAGGTCCTGCACCACCAGATGCTCGAGATGCGCGAGCGCCTGCGCGCGCGTGGTTCGAGTCGGGGTCCGACATCGCCGGGTTTTCGCCCTCGATGTACATGCCCTTGATCTCGTCGGCGTGCACCGCGTCCATGATCTCGACGACGGTCTTGCCCCGCTTCGGATCGAGCTTGACGCCCCAGGCCTTCTCATACTGGGCGCGGATTTCCGGGTTCTCGACCGACTTGTAGTCGGGGAAGAACATCGGGATGAGGCCGGCGTCGGAGGCGCCCTGCACGTTGTTCTGGCCGCGCAGCGGATGCAGGCCGGTGCCGGGGCGGCCGATCTGGCCGGTGATCAGCGACAGCGCGATCAGGCAGCGCGCATTGTCGGTGCCGTGGGTGTGCTGCGACACGCCCATGCCCCAGAAGATGATGGAGCTTTCGGCGCGGGCGTAGGCGCGCGCAACCTCGCGCAGCGTGTCGGCCGGGATGCCGCAGATCGGCGCCATCTCCTCCGGCGTGAAGTCCTTGATGTTCTCCTTCCAGGCGTCGAAGCCTTCGACGTAGGTCTGGATGTATTGCTGGTCGTAGAGCTTCTCGGTGACGATGACGTTGAGCATGGCGTTGAGCATCGCGACGTCGGCGCCGTTCTTGAACTGCATCATGCGCCAGGCGTGGCGCTTGAGCGCCTGGCCGCGCGGATCCATGACGACCAGCTTGGCGCCGCGCTTGGCCGCCTGCTTGAAGAAGGTGGCGGCGACCGGATGGTTCTCGGTCGGGTTGGCGCCGATGACGATGATGACTTCGGAGTTCTTGCACTCGTTGAAGGTCGCGGTGACGGCGGCGGAGCCGACGCCTTCGAGCAGCGCCGCGACCGATGAGGCGTGGCACAGCCGCGTGCAGTGGTCGACGTTGTTGGTGCCGAAGCCGGTGCGCACCAGCTTCTGGAACAGGTAGGCCTCTTCGTTCGAGCCCTTGGCCGAGCCGAAGCCGGCGAGCGCCTTGGGGCCGTCGCGGTCGCGGATTTTCTTCAGGCCGCCGGCGGCGCGGTCGAGCGCCTCGTCCCAGGTCGCCTCGCGGAAATGCGTCCACGGATTGGACGGGTCGATGAACTCGTGCGGCACCTTCGGCACGCCGTCCTTGCGGATCATCGGCTTCAACAGCCGCTGCGGATTGCTGACGTAGTCGAAGCCGAAGCGGCCCTTGACGCAGAGCCGGTTCTGGTTGGCCGGGCCGTTGCGGCCGACCACGTTGACGATCTTGTCGTCCTTGATCTGATAGGTGAGCTGGCAGCCGACGCCGCAATAGGGACAGACGCTGTCGACCGTGCGGTCGGGCTTGCCTTTGTAGACGTTGTTCTCGTCGACCATGGTCGCCGGCATCAGCGCGCCGGTCGGGCAGGCCTGCACGCATTCGCCGCAGGCGACGCAGGTCGAGGCGCCCATCGGGTCGTCGAAATCGAACACGATCTTCTCGATGATGGCCGCGGCCGGCCATGCCGATGACGTCGTTGACCTGCACTTCGCGGCAGGCGCGGACGCAGAGATTGCACTGGATGCAGGCGTCGAGATTGACCGCCATCGCCGGATGGCTGCGGTCGGGCTGCGGCACGATGATGTTGTCGCGCTTGGGGAAGCGGCCGGCTCGACGCTCTGGCGCTTGACGGTCTTCCAGAATTCCGACATCGGGTCGTGCGCGACTTCCATCGCCGGCTGGTCGGTGACGAGCAGCTCGGCGACCATCTTGCGCGCGGTCTTGGCGCGATCGGTCTGCGTCTTCACCTTCATGCCGGGCGCGGGCTTGCGGATGCAGCTTGCCGCCAGCACGCGCTCGCCCTCGATCTCGACCATGCAGACGCGGCAATTGCCGTCCGGCCGGTAGCCGGGCTTGGGCGTGTAGCAGAGGTGCGGCAGCTTGATGTCGAGGCGGCGCGCGGCGCGGAAGATGGTCTCGCCCTCGCGGATGTCGATCTCGCGGTCGTCGATGATGAAGGTGTTGGGTTTGCTGTCAGCCATCATGTCACCAAGTGCCCAACGGCTTTTTGAGTTCCTCGGGGAAATATTTGAGCACGCTGACCAGCGGGTTCGGCGCCGCCTGACCGAGGCCGCAGATCGAAGCGTCGCGCATGGCGTTCGCGAGTTCAGTCAGCAGAGCCGCGTCCCACGGGCCCTGCGCCATCAGCTTGGCCGCCTTCTCGGCTCCGACGCGGCATGGCGTGCACTGGCCGCAACTCTCGTCCTCGAAGAACTTCATCAGGTTGAGCGCCACAGCTTTCATATCGTCCTTGTCGGACAGGATGACAACCGCGTGCGAGCCGACGAAGCAGCCGTATTTTTCCAGGGTTCCGAAATCGAGCGGCAGGTCGGCCATCGAGGCCGGCAGGATGCCGCCCGAGGCGCCGCCGGGCAGATAGCCCTTGAAGGTGTGGCCCTCGGCCATGCCGCCGCAATATTCGTCGATCAATTCGCGCACGGTGATGCCGGCCGGCGCGAGCTTGACGCCGGGATTTCTTGACGCGGCCGGAGACCGAGAAGCTGACGGAAACCTTTGCGCTCGTGGCGGCCTTGCGAGGTCACCCATTCCGGCGCCCTTCTCGACGATGTCGCGCACCCAGAACAAGCGTCTCGACGTTCTGCTCGAGCGTCGGGCGGCCGAACAGGCCGACCTGCGCGACATAAGGCGGGCGATGGCGCGGCAGGCCGCGCTTGCCCTCGATCGACTCGATCATCGCCGACTCTTCGCCGCAGATATAGGCGCCGGCGCCGCGGCGCAGGTGAATTTTGGTGTGCGGCGACAGCCCCGCTTCTTCGGCCTTCGCGAACTCATCGGCCATCATCAGCCGCAACTCGGGATATTCGTCGCGGATGTAGAAATAGGTGTCCGGCGCCTCGACCACCCAGGCGGCGATCAGCATGCCTTCGATGAAGCGGTGCGGATCGCGTTCGAGGTAGTAGCGGTCCTTGAAGGTGCCGGGCTCGCCCTCGTCGGCATTGACCGCGAACAGGCGCGGCGCGGGCTCCGCGCGCACCAGCGACCATTTGCGCCCGGTGGGAAAGCCGGCGCCGCCGAGGCCGCGCAGACCGGCGTCGCTGACGATCTTGATGAGCTCGTCGCGCGTGCGCTTGCCGGCAAGGCAATCCTTGAGCAGCGCATAGCCGCCGCTCTTCTGGTAGGCGGCGAAATCGGCCTCGGGCTTCCAGGCATGCGGCATGCGGCTGCGCCTTGACCGACGGCGGCAACCTTGTCGGGCGTCGCCTTGAAGGTCTGCACATGGCCGACGGCAACGACCGGCGCGCGATCGCAGGCGCCCATGCAGGGCGCGCGCACGACGCGCACATCCTTGCCGAGGATGCCCGGCAGCTTCTTCAGCAGAGCCTCGGCGCCGGCCATGGCGCAGGACAGCGAATCGCAGACGCGCACGGTGATCGCCGGCGGCGGCGGTCGCCGTCCTTCACCACGTCGAAATGCGAATAGAAGGTCGCGACCTCGTAGACTTCGGTTTGCGCCATCTTCATCTCGGCGGCGAGCGCGGCGAGATGCGGCGGCGGAAAGGTGGCCGTAGTGATCCTGGATGAGATGCAGATGCTCGATGAGCAGGTCGCGGCGGCGCGGCCGGTCGGTGAGCAGCGCGCGCACTTCTTCGAGCGCCGCGGATCGACCTGGCGGCCTTTCGGCGTGCGCGGCGGCCGTGCGGCGGCCACCCGTGCCGATGCCGTTGCCGCCGGAACGCGGCGGTGTCTGGATATTCATTGTGGTCTCCGACCCTGATTTGAAAAGCCGTTCCAAAATCTAAACAATCCCGTCGCCGCATGGGTTGATAGACAATTTCTATCAATGCGTATGTGTTTTCAATGCCCGTTATACTTGTGAGCGACCGGATTAGCGTGGATATAGATAGAACGCGCCAATGACAAATGCGAAGGAATCGGCGAATCTCATTGATCGATAAGCTCGAATTTCTGCTGGCACTGGCCCGGGAGAAGCATTTCGGCCGTGCCGCCGAGGCCTGCGGGGTGACCCAGCCGACGCTGTCGGCGGGCGTCAAGCAGCTCGAGGAGAAGTTGGGCGTGCTGCTGGTCAACCGCGGCTCGCGCTTCCAGGGCTTCACGCCGGAAGGCCAGCGCGTGCTCGAGTGGGCGCGCCGCATCGTCGGCGACACCCGCGCGATGCGCGAGGAAATGCACTCGCTGCGCCACGGCCTGCCGGGCGGCTGCGCATCGCGGCGATCCCGACCGCGCTCGCGATGGTGCGAGGCGCTGACGACGCCCTATCGCGCGCGGCATCCCAACGTGCAGTTCACCGTCTATTCGCGCAATTCGATCGAGATCCTGACGCTCCTGGAAAATCTCGAGATCGACGCCGGCATCACCTATGTCGACAACGAGCCGCTCGGCCGCGTCACCACCGTTCCGCTCTATCGCGAGCGCTACCGGCTGCTGACCTCCGCCGATGCGCCGCTCGGCGACCGCGACAGCGTGACCTGGGCGGAGGTGGCGCAGGTGCCGCTCTGCCTGCTGACGCCGGACATGCAGAACCGGCGCATCATCGACCGGCTGCTCGCGACGCCGGCGGCGACGCGAACGGCCGACGCTGGAATCGGATTCGATGATCCTGCTGTTCTCGCATGTGCGCACCGGGCGCTGGGCGAGCGTGATGCCGGCGCGGCTTGCCGACACGCTGCGGCCTGACCGAACTGCTGCGCGCCATCCCGATCATCGATCCGGAAGCGGTGCAGACCATCGGCCTCGTGGTGCCGGCGCGCGAACCGATGACGCCGCTGACCGGCGGCGCTGGTCGCGGAAGCGCGGCGCCTGGTGCGCCGCTCTGACCGACTGAGATCTGCACTCGCCGTTAGTCGTAGACGCGCGCGGTCGCATCGTTGAGATTGCCCGCGCATCGAAAATTTTCGACGCCAGCG
The DNA here is from genome assembly GCA_963822035.1 of uncultured Alphaproteobacteria bacterium. GTDB lineage: Bacteria > Pseudomonadota > Alphaproteobacteria > Rhizobiales > Xanthobacteraceae > Pseudolabrys. The sequence continues at coordinate 319,408 of CAWGGC010000002.1, forward strand.
CGAATGCTCATAGTTATTCGCTATTGCGAAATGTGAAATTTCTATCGAGCCGATAGAAATTGTTTGATTGATTCACCAATGCCCCGCCAGCACTCTGGAATAAGCAGACTTGGGCGAAGGGGGCACTTTTCATCCGATCTGTAAAAAAATAAACCGAACTCAGGGGACTCAAGGAGGACGACGCGATGAGCTTTCTCGATCGCAGTCATACGATTGCAAAACCAGGATTCAGCCGGTGGATGGTGCCGCCGGCCGCGCTGTGTATTCATCTTGTGCATCGGCCAGGCTTACGCGTTCAGCGTGTTCAACCTGCCGATGACCAAGCTGCTCGGCATCACGCAGTCGACGCCGGCACGACTGGAAGCTGACCGATCTCGGCTGGATTTTCTCGATCGCGCATCTTCTTCCTCGGCGCTTCGGCGGCGGTGATGGGCCGCTGGGTCGAGGAAGGCGGGCCGCGCCGAGCGATGTTCACCGCGGGCTGTGCTTCGGCGGCGGCTTCATCGTCTCGGCGATCGGCGTTTATCCGCACAGCTCTGTGGATCGTCTATCTCGGCTACGGCGTGATCGGCGGCTGCGGCCTCGGCCTCGGCTACATCTCGCCGGTGTCGACGCTGATCAAGTGGTTCCCCGACCGTCCGGGCATGGCGACCGGCATGGCCATCATGGGCTTCGGCGGCGGCGCCTTCATCGCCTCGCCGTTGTCGGTGTGGCTGATGGCGAAGTTCTCGACGCCCACGCATGTCGGCGTCGCGGAAGCCTTCATCGGCCTCGGCGTCATCTACTTCATCTTCATGATGGTCGGCGCCTGGATCGTGCGCGTGCCGGCGCCGGGCTGGAAGCCGGAGGGCTATGCGCCGCCGGTGGTGGCGCAGAAGCTGATCACCAAGAACGACGTCTACGTCTATGACGCGATCAAGACGCCGCAGTTCTGGCTGATCTGGTGGGTGCTCTGCCTCAACGTGACCGCCGGCATCGGCGTGCTCGGCCAGGCCTCCGCCATGACGCAGGAGATGTTCCCCGGCAAGGTCACGCCGATCGCGGCCGCCGGCTTCGTCGGGCTGCTCAGCCTGTTCAACATGGTGGGCCGCTTCTTCTGGGCTTCGACGTCGGACTTCATCGGGCGCAAGAACACCTATTTCTGCTTCTTCGTGATCGGAACGGTGCTCTACGCGACGGTGCCATGGACCGGCTCGATCGGCAGCGTGGCGCTGTTCGTGCTCTGCTTCCTGGTGATCATCTCCATGTATGGCGGCGGCTTCGCCACCGTGCCCGCCTATCTCAAGGACATGTTCGGCACCCGCTACGTCGGCGCCATCCACGGCTGGCTGATCACCGCCTGGTCGATGGCCGGCATTTTCGGTCCGGTGCTGGTGAACTACATCCGCCAGTACCAGATCGATCACGGCGTGCCGAAGGCGCAGGCCTACAACACCACCATGTACATCATGGCGGGACTGTTGATCGTCGGCTTTATCTGCAACTTCATGATCAAGGCCGTGCATCATCGCTTCCACATGAAACCCGACCACGAGGCCGAACGCGCGCAGGCGGAAGTTGCCGCCGCGGGCGAACCGGCCGGCGCATAAGGAGGACAACATGGCAAAAGCAAACTTCGATGGCGTCTGAAGCTCGCGCTCGCCTGGGGCTTCGTCGGCATCCCGCTGGCGTGGGGCGTGATCGAGACGATCATCAACGCGATGAAGCTGTTCCAGTAACAGCACGACAACCGCGGGCGCCGCTTTCCGGGAACGGAAGCGGCGCCCGTTTTCGTTCGGGGGCAGATGCACAGCTTCGTTTACGGCACGGTGCGGGAGACGCCGCGGACCGCGATCTACGTCGCTCCGCGTCAAAGGCAAACTTGTCGACGCGATCGAGGCCGACAACATCGCCGAGCGCATGCGCGACAAGATGCTGGCGCGCGGCGAAACCGCGAGCGAGGTGGTGGTCGTCAGGGCGATGCCAAGGAGACGCTGCGGCTCTACGGCGCGCCACACGCGGTGACGCGCGTGCGCACCGCGATGTTCAACGCCGCGATCCGCTGGCAGCCGATAGAGCTGGATTGAGCCTCATGGTGAGGAGCGCGGGCGAAGCCCGCGCGTCTCGAACCATGGACCGCCCCATCCTTCGAGACGGGCGCTGACGCGCCCTCCTCAGGATGAGGCGGATCATTACGCCACCTTCACGTCCATGTGGCGGAACATGGCCTTGCGCGACTTCCTCGTCGTTCTCGGTCTTGAACGTGTGCTTGTGCCTGTCCTTGACGGTGAGCGCACGCTGCGCCGCCGGCCGTGCCGCGATCTCGTCGACCAGCCGCTTCACGTTCGGGAACTTGGCCCAGTATTCCTCGCCAAGGGCGGTCGGGATCAGCCGCGCCCAGCCCCACAGCGCCATGTCGACGATGCCGTAGCTGTCGCCGACCATGTATTTGTGCTTGCCGAGACGCTCGTTGCAAATGCCGTAATGGCGCTGCGCCTCGTACATGTAGCGGTTGATGGCGTAGTGATTCTTCTCCGGCGCGTAATGGCGGAAGTGCACCGCCTGGCCGGAGAACGGGCCGACGCCGGAGGCGACGAACATCAGCCACGACAGCAGCTCGCCGCGCGTTCTTGTCGCCCTTGCGGCGGCAGGAACTTGCCGGTCTTCTCGGCGAGGTAGAGCAGGATGGCGTTCGAATCGAACACCGTGGCGTCGCCGTCGACGATCGCCGGCACCTTGGCGTTGGGATTGATCGCCAGATATTGCGGCGTGTGCTGCTCGCCCTTGCGGGTGTCGACCGGGACCGGCTCGTAAGGCAGGCCGCACTCTTCCAGCATCAGCGCGACCTTCATCGGGTTCGGCGCGCCGCTGTAATAGAACTTGATCATTCGTAACTCCCTAGCTTGAAAACGGCGCGCATAGCATCACCCCGAGCTTATCGGCGCAAGCCGGGTGGCTCGCACAAAGGCGTGAGGCTTGCGCGGGCATCGAACCCAAGCGATTGCAACGAGCACAGCGCACTCCCTCCCCTTGAAAAGGGGAGGGTCGGGGTGAGGATCGCTTGATATGCAGAATTTGATCCCCACCCGGCTCCCCCGGCTAAAGCCGCGCGAGCCGACCTCCCCTTTTCAAGGGGAGGTAAGAGAGCCCGCTGCGCGTCTGTGAATCCAACCGACGCATCGCTCCCTAGAACAGCCCGACGATCTTGCCGTCGGCGCCGACGTCGATCGAATCGGCCGCCGGCACCTTGGGCAGGCCCGGCATGGTCATGATCTCACCGCAGATCGCCACCACGAACTCGGCGCCGGCCGAGAGCCGGACCTCGCGCACGTTGATGGTGTGGTCGACCGGCGCGCCCTTGGCGTCCGGGTTGGTTGAGAAGGAGTACTGCGTCTTGGCGATGCAGATCGGCAGCTTGCCGTAACCCATCTCCTCCCAGGTCTTGAGCTGGTCCTTGACCGCCTTGTCGGCGGTGACGGTCTTGGCGCGGTAGATTTCCTTGGCGATGGTCTCGATCTTGGCAAACAGCGGCATGTCGTCCGGGTAGAGCAGCTTGAGCTTGCCAGTGCCGGCGTCGATTGCCTTGACCACGGCCTTGGCGACGTCGGCGGCGCCCTCGCCGCCCATCGCCCAGTGGTCGGCCATCAGCGCCTCGACGCCGAGCGCCTTGCACTTGTCCTTGACCAGCGCGATCTCGGCGTCGGTGTCGGCGGAGAAGCGGTTGATCGAGATCACCACCGGCAGGCCGAATTTCTTGATGTTCTCGACGTGGCGCTGCAGGTTGGCCATGCCGGCTTCGAGCGCCTTCAAGTCTTCCTTCTTGAGGTCCTCTTTCTTGACGCCGCCGTGCATCTTCAGCGCGCGGATGGTGGCGACCAGCACCACGCAATCCGGGTTGAGGCCGGCCTTGCGGCACTTGATGTCGAGGAATTTCTCGGCGCCAAGGTCGGCGCCGAAGCCCGCTTCGGTCACGACGTAATCGGCGAGCTTGAGCGCGGTGGTGGTGGCGACCACCGAGTTGCAGCCGTGCGCGATGTTGGCGAAGGGACCGCCGTGAATGAAGGCGGGTGTGCCTTCCAGCGTCTGCACCAGGTTGGGCGCGATCGCCTCTTTCAGCAGCGCCGCCATGGCGCCGTGCGCCTTGAGGTCCTTGGCGCGCACCGGCTTACGGTCGCGGGTGTAGGCGACGATGATGTTGCCGAGCCGTTCTTTCAGGTCCTCGAGATCCTTGGCGAGGCAGAAAATCGCCATGACTTCGGAAGCGACGGTGATGTCGAAGCCGGCCTCGCGCGGATAACCGTTGGCGACGCCGCCGAGCGAGCAGACGATCTCGCGCAGCGCGCGGTCGTTCATGTCCATGACGCGGCGCCACACCACGCGGCGGCTGTCGATGCCGAGCGAATTGCCCCAGTAGATGTGGTTGTCGATCAGCGCCGAGAGCAGATTGTGCGCCGAGGTGATGGCGTGGAAATCGCCGGTGAAGTGCAGGTTGATGTCTTCCATCGGCACGACCTGAGCGTAGCCGCCGCCGGCGGCGCCACCCTTCATGCCGAAGGACGGGCCGAGCGAAGGCTCGCGCAGGCACAGCATCGCCTTCTTGCCGATGAAGTTGAGCGCATCGGTGAGGCCGACGGTGGTGGTGGTCTTGCCCTCACCCGCCGGCGTCGGCGTGATCGCGGTGACCAGGATCAGCTTGCCGTTCTTCTTGCCGGCGAGCGATTTCACATAATCCATCGACACCTTGGCCTTGTAGTGGCCGTAGGGTTCGAGGTTCTCCGGCCCGATGCCGAGCTTTTCCTTGGCGATATCCATGATCGGCCGCTTCTTGGCGGCCTGGGAAATTTCGATGTCGGACTTCGGATTTTGATGCTGCGAGGCGGGCATTGGCGTTTCCGTTTGCGTTTAATTGGAGCGTTTCAATTCGTCATGCCCGGCCTTGTGCCGGGCATCCACGTCTTTTTCTCTACCAAACAAGACGTGGATGGCCGGGACAAGCCCGGCCATGACAGCGGATCATGTGAACCTGGCCTTGACGGCAATGTTGGCGGACTTTGCCCACTCGCCCGCGTCCATCTTCTTTCCCGTCGGTGGGCTGCACGCGCGTGACCTTGAAGCGGCCATCGGCGCAGACGACGGTGAAACCGTCAGCCTCGACGGCGGCGATCTCACCCAACTTGCCACCGATGCCTTTGGGGTCTTTGGCGGGCATGGGCTTGGCGTCGAAGATTTTCAGTTGCTTGCCGTCGAGCGTGGTCCAGGCGCCGGGCGCCGGATTGCAGCCGCGGATCAGGCGGTCGATCTGCTCCCAGGGCTTGCCCCAGTCGATCCTGGCGTTGTCCGGACCGCAGCGGCCTTCGTAGGTCGCCTTCGCTTCATCCTGCTTGATGCGCGGCGCCTTGCCGGCCTTGACCAGGTCGACGCCCTCGAGCATGGCCTCGACGCCCATCGGGAACAGGCGGTCGAAATAGACGGTGCCGAGCGTGTCGGTCGCCGAGATCGGCGTCTTCTTCTGGATCAGGACGTCGCCGGTATCGAGCCCGTTGTCGGGCCAGAAAATCGATAGCCCGGTTTCCTTCTCGCCCTTGATGATCGGCCAGTTGATGGCGGAAGCGCCACGATAGGCCGGCAACAACGACGGGTGATACTGGATCGAGCCGTGGGTCGGGATGTTGAGGAACTCCTCCGGCACGAACAGCGTGACGAAGGCCATCACCTGCAGGTCGGGCTTGAGCGCCTTGAACTCCTCCCAGACTTTCGGGTCCTTGTAGGAGGCGGGTTGATAGACCGGCAGCTTGGCGGCGAGCGCCGCCTCTTTGAGCGGGTCGGCTTTGGCGCCCTCTTTCTCCGGCGCCACGTAGACGGCGACGACGTTCTCGCCGCGCTTGATGAGCGCTTCCAGCACGGCCTTGCCGAACGCCTGCTGGCCGTGAACCACGATACGCATCAGCAACTCTCCCCAATCTTGTTTCTATTCCCTCCCCCCTTGAGGGGGAGGGTTAGGGAGGGGGGTAAGCCGCAAAGCCTGTGCTTGCCGCTTACCCCCCTCCCGCCGCGCTTCGCGCGTCGACCTCCCCCTCAAGGGGGGAGGTGAAGAAAAGTGTTACGCCGCCTTTTCCTTCTTCTCCGGCGCGGTGATGGCGCCGGAATTCCTGATCTCGCCGAGCTCCGCCGCCTTGTAGCCGAGCACGTCTTTCAGGATCTCATCGGTGTGCTCGCCGAGCAGCGGCGAGCGCCGCACGTCGGCGGGCGAATCCGACAGCTTGATCGGATTGCCGACGGTCAGATATTTGCCGCGGGTCGGATGATCGACCTCGACCACCGTGCCGGTCGCGCGCAGCGATTGCTCCTCGGCGATCTCCTTCATCGACAGGATCGGCCCGCACGGGATGTCGTATTTGTTGAACAGGTTCATGGCCTCGAACTTGGTCATGGTCATGGTGAAGGCTTCGATGCGGGCAAAGATCTGCTTGAGCTTTGGCAGCCGCGCCTTCGGCGTTGCGTATTCGGGATCGGTCTTCCAGGTTGGCTCGCCGATCACGTCGCAGATCGCCTCCCAGACCGGCGCCTGGGTGATGAAATAGAGATAGGCATCGGGATCGGTCTCCCAGCCTTTGCACTTGACGATCCAGCCCGGCTGGCCACCGCCGGAATCGTTGCCGGCGCGCGGCACCGCCTTGCCGAAGGGAACGCCCTCGCCGTATTGGCTGTATTCGGTGAGAGGGCCGTGGGCGAGACGCTGCTGGTCGCGCAGCTTGACGCGGGCGAGATTGAGCACGCCGTCCTGCATGGCGCAGAGCACCTTCTGCCCGCGCCCGGTGCGGATGCGCTGGTAGAGCGCCGAGACGATGCCGAGCGCGAGATGCAGGCCGGTGCCGGAATCGCCGATCTGCGCGCCGGTGACCAGCGGCGGTCCCTCGCGGAAGCCTGTGGTCGAGGCCGAGCCGCCGGCGCATTGCGCAACGTTCTCGTAAACCTTGCAGTCCTCGTACGGGCCGGGGCCGAAGCCCTTCACCGAGGCGACGATCATGCGCGGGTTGGTCTTGTGGATGTGCTCCCAGGTCAGCCCCATGCGGTCGAGCGCGCCGGGGGCGAAATTCTCCACCAGCACGTCACAGGTTCTGATGAGCCGGTTGAGGATTTCCATGCCCTTGGGATGCTTGGAGTCGATGGTGATCGAGCGCTTGCTGCCGTTGAGCATGGTGAAGTAGAGCGAGTCGGCGCCTGGCACGTCGCGCAGTTGGCCGCGGGTGATGTCGCCGACGCCGGGGCGCTCGACCTTGATGACATCGGCGCCCATGTAGGCGAGCAGCTGGGTGCAGGTCGGGCCCGACTGCACGTGCGTGAAATCGAGCACGCGCACGCCCTGCAGCGCGAGCCCGGCCTGGCCGTAGGGCTTGGTGCTGGGCTTCGGCAGACCGTTGCCGTTCTTTTTCGCGCTTTTGCGCGCGCTCGAAAGCTTAATGACTTTGCGCGGCGACTTCTTCAACGCCGCCCGCGTCTTTTGCTTCTTTTGTGTCCTGCGTTTTGCCATTTGGGTTTCCTCCACTGTCCCTTTGTCGATTCGACTGCGCCCGCGGGCGTCACTTCTTCTTGAGTTTGCTCTGCGGATTGAGGTTGCCGATGCGGCCCAACTCGCTGCCGGCCGCCGGATCGATCACCGCGTTGATCAGCGTCGGCTTGCCACTGTCCATCGCGGCGTTGACGGCGCGCTTGAGCTCGTCCGGCGAGGTGGCGTTGACGCCGACGCCGCCGAAGGCCTCGATCATCTTGTCGTAGCGGGCGCCCTTGACGAACACGGTGGTCGCCGGGTCGTTACCCGCCTGATTGACGTCGGTGCCGCGATAGATGCCGTCATTGTTGAAGATGACGACGCAGACCGGCAGGTTGTAGCGGCAGATGGTCTCGATCTCCATGCCGGAGAAGCCGAACGCCGAGTCGCCCTCGACCGCGAGCACCGGCTTGCCGGTCTCGATCGCGGCGCCGACAGCATAGCCCATGCCGATGCCCATGATGCCCCAGGTGCCGACGTCGAGGCGCTTGCGCGGCCGGTACATGTCGACGATGCCGCGGGCAAGATCGAGCGTGTTGGCGCCTTCGTTGACGAAGATGGCGTCGGGCCGCTCCTTGACGATGGTGCGCAAGACGCCGAGCGCGCCGTGATAGTCCATCGGCACGTTGTTGTTCATGAGCCGCGGCGCCATCTTGGCGACGTTCTCCTCGCGCTTGGTGCTGACGGCCGAGGTCCAGTCGGCTGGCGGCTTGGCCCAATTCGCACCCATGCCGTTCAAGAGCGCGGCGACGCAGGAGCCGATATCGCCGACCACAGGCGCCGCGATCTCGACGTTCGAATCCATTTCCTTGGGCTCGATATCGATCTGGATGAACTTCTTCGGCGACTCGCCCCAGGTCTTGCCCTTGCCGTGCGACAGGAGCCAGTTGAGCCGCGCGCCGATCAGCATGACGGTGTCGCTATCCTTCAGCACCGTCGAGCGTGCCGCACCCGCGCATTGCGGATGGGTGTCGGGCAGCAGGCCTTTGGCCATGCTCATCGGCAGGAAGGGAATGCCGCTCTTCTCCACCAGCGCGCGGATCGCATCGTCGGCCTGCGCGTAGGCCGCGCCCTTGCCGAGGATGATGAGCGGGCGCTTGGCGGCTTTCAGCACGTCGAGCGCGCGGGCGATCGCCTCCGGCGCCGGGATCTGCGCCGGCGCCGCGTCGATCACCTTGACCAGCGACTTCTTGCCGGCGTCGGCCGGCATCACCTGGCCGAACAGCTTGGCCGGCAAGTCGAGATAGACGCCGCCGGGGCGGCCAGACACCGCAGCGCGGATGGCGCGAGCAAGGCCGATGCCGATGTCTGCCGCGTGCAGCACGCGGAACGCCGCCTTGCACAGCGGCTTGGCGATGGCGAGCTGATCCATCTCCTCGTAGTCGCCCTGCTGCAGGTCGACGACCTCGCGCTCCGACGAGCCTGAGATCAGGATCATCGGGAAGCAGTTGGTGGTGGCGTGTGCCAGCGCGGTCAGGCCATTGAGGAAGCCAGGCGCCGAAACGGTCAGGCAAATGCCGGGCTGCTTGGTGAGGAAGCCGGCGATCGCCGCGGCGTAGCCCGCGTTCTGCTCGTGGCGGAACGACAGCACGCGGATGCCGGACGCTTGCGCCATGCGGCCGAAATCCGTGATCGGGATACCGGGCACGCCGTAGATGGTCTTGACGCCGTTGAGCTTGAGCGCGTCGATGATGAGGTGGAAGCCGTCGGTCAGCTCCTGCTCCGCCTCGGGCGCCGTCGCAGCCTTTTCCTTCACCGCAGCTTCAGCCATGGGACTCCTCCCTCGTCTTTTGTTTCCGGACGTTCAGTCCAGGTAATCGGCATATTTCGGCAACGTGCTCGGCGAGGCCGAGCGCGTGATCGCGGACAAGTTTCTCGGCGCGGGCGGTGTCACGCGCCTCCAGCGCCTCGATGATGTGCATATGGTCGCGGATCGAACGGTCGGCGCGATCCTTCTCGCCTATTGTCTTGCGGCGGATCATGCGCATGTGCGTGAACAGATTCTCAGCCAGATCGATGAGCACCTGGTTGCGGCTCATGCGGATGATGCTCTGGTGGAACTCGATGTTGACTTCGGAATACTCGTCGAGATGGGCGCGCAGCGTGCCGCCTTCGAAAGTGGCGAACATCTTGCGCAGGCCTGCGATCTCGTCGTCGCCCGCGGCTTGCGTGATGAGCCGCGCCGCCATGCTTTCCAGCGCCGCCCAGGCGGTGATCATCTCGATCGCCTCGGCCCTGGTCTTGCGCACGATATAGATGCCGCGGCGCGGCACCGAGCGCACGAAGCCCTCGCTCTCGAGCTGCGCCAGCGCCTCGCGCACCGGCGTGCGGCTGATGCCGAAATCTTGTGCGAGCTTGCGCTCGTCGAGGCGGATGTCGTCGCGGCTGCGGTAGATGTCCATCGCCACGATGGCGTTCTTCAGCGCGGCGTAGGCCTTGTGCTTGAAGCTCGGCGTGACATCGATCGGCGCCAGCGTCGGCTGCGCGGCGGCGGCGCCAAGCGAGTTGGCGCGCGGCTCACGGCGGGCACGCGAGGCGGAACGAACGCTACGGTCTCGGCTACTCATGGCTCACGCTACCCAAGGCTGGTATACAATATGCCAGTACCGGGGACGCGCGCAATGGCGTTTTCTGCGCCCCTGTCCTTCTGGATGCAGGCCGCGCGGGCTTCGCGCGCCGGCTGGGTCTACTCGGCCGCGCGCAGCTTGGTCAGCGAACGCGCCCGCACGAAGGCGTTCTGGATCACCGGCCAGAACAGCGCGATCAGCCCGAGCGTCATGATCGTCGAGACGAGCCCGCTCGACCAGAACACGCTGAAACTGCCCTGCGAGGCAAGCAACGACTGACGGAATCCTTCCTCGGCTTTGTCGCCGAGCACGATCGCCAGCACCATCGGCGCCAGCGGATAATTGGTCTTTTTCATGAAATAGCCGGCGACGCCGAACACCAGCATCATCACCACGTCGAAGGTATTGTTGTGCACGGTGTAGGCGCCGATGGCGCAGAATACGAGAATTATCGGAGCGATCACGCTGAACGGAATGCGCAGGATCGACGCGAACAACGGCACGCAGGTGAGCACGATCAGCAGGCCGACGACATTGCCCATGTACATGCTGGCGATCAGGCCCCACACAAAGTCCTTCTGCTCGCTGAACAGCAGCGGTCCGGGCTGCAGCCCCCAGATCAACAAGCCACCCAGCAGCACGGCGGCGGTGGGCGAACCAGGCACGCCGAGCGAGATCATCGGCAACAGCGCCGAGGTACCGGCGGCGTGCGCCGCCGTCTCCGGCGCGATGACGCCCTCGATCTGCCCGGTGCCGAAGAGGTGGCCGTTCTTCGAGATACGCTTGGCGATGCCGTAGCTCATGAACGAAGCGGGCGTCGCACCGGCCGGGCTGATGCCCATCCAGCAACCGATCAGGCAAGAGCGCAGCGACACCATCCAATAACGCGGCAATCGGGCCCAAGTCTGCAGCACCACTTTCATGTTCAGCTTCGCGGTCTTGCCGCGGAAGCTGAGCCCCTCCTCCATGGTGAGCAGGATTTCGCCGATGCCGAACAGGCCGATCACCGCGATGAGGAAGTCGAATCCGTTGAGCATCTGCTCGACGCCGAAGGTGAGACGCAACTGGCCGGTCATCTGGTCGAGCCCAACTGCGCCGAGGCCAAAGCCCAGCATCATCGAGGCGACGGTCTTGAACGGCGGCTCCTTGGAGAGACCGACGAAGCTGCAGAAGGCGAGGAAGTAAACCGAAAAGATCTCCGGCGGGCCGAACTCCAGCGCAAAGTTGGCGACCAGGGGAGCAACCAGCGTGATCACCACCACCGCGAATAGCGCGCCGACAAAGGACGAAGTGAATGCGGCGGTCAGCGCCTCGCCGGCCTGCCCCTTCTGCGCCATCGGGTAACCGTCGAAGGTGGTGGCCACCGACCACGGCTCCCCCGGTATGTTGAACAAAATCGAGGTGATGGCGCCGCCGAACAGCGCGCCCCAGTAGATGCACGACAGCATGATGATCGCCGAGGTCGGCGACATCGAGAAGGTGAGCGGCAGCAGTATGGCAATGCCGTTGGCGCCGCCGAGGCCGGGCAGCACGCCGACGATGACGCCGAGCACGATGCCGACCACCATGAGGACGAGGTTGAACGGCTGCACAACGACCGCGAAACCGTGAAACAAGTTGCCAATGTCTTCCAACATTTCCGTCGCTTTCTCTCGACCGCGCGGCCCAGTACGAACTTTAGTAACCGAGCATGGCTTCGAGCGGCCCCTTCGGCAGCGGCACCAGGAACCACACTTCGAACATGAAGAAGGTGAGCACCGGGACGAGGATCGCCACCGGCGCGACGACCACCCAGCGATAATGGCCGAACCACCGCATGAAGAACCCGATCAACAAGGCCGAGGCCACGTAGATGCCCGCATACGGCACCAGCGCGACGTAGACCGCACTCGGAATCAGCACCGACATCACCTGACGGAGCTGAGACCATGCGGCGAACAGTTTTCCATCGCTGTCGGCCCTCACCGCCTGCGCAATATTGACCGCGCAAGAGATCAAGACGATCAGGCTGACGTAAAAGGGAAAGAAGCCGGCGCGCGGGCCATCCGACGCCCAGTCGATGCCGACCTTCAGGCTTCCGTAGATGCCGATCAACGCGAGGATCGCCATAAAGACGGCGACCCCGATTTCCACCTGCCGGTGGGACGGACCCGCCCCACCGGACTCATCTGCCATGTCGCTCATTAAGTCCCCAAGTCGTTGCTTCGTGGCCGCGGCCTAGTTGGTCTTGGCCATGAAGCCAGCCGACTTCATCAAGCCTTCGTGCAGCTTCTCGGCGTCGGCGACCCATTTCACGTATTCGTCGCCGGTCATGAAGCTCTGATTGAAGGCGCCGTCGTTCATCAGTTTCTTCCACTCGGGCGTCTCGCGGATCTTCTTGAACAGGTCGATATAGTAGGCGACCACGTCCTTGCTGACGCCCGACGGCATGAAATAGCCGCGCAGCATCACGTATTCGACATCGAGGCCCGCTTCCTTGCAGGTCGGGATATCGCCCCACGACATATCGCCAGCGATCTTGTCGTGGTAGGCGAGCCGTTTGGCATCGAACACACAAAGCGGCCGCAGCTTGCCGGCGCGCCAATGCGCTACCGCCTCGATCGGATTGTTGACCGAGGAGTCGATGTGATTGCCGACGAGCTGCACCGCCACCGCGCCGCCGCCCTTATACGGGATGTAGGTCAACTTCTTGCCGGTCGCCTTTTCCAGCGCCACCGTGATGATCTGGTCTTCCTGCTTGGAGCCGGTGCCGCCCATCTTGAAGGTGTTGTCGGGCTTCGACTTGATGGCGTCGATATAGTCCTTCGCGGTCTTGTACGGCGTGTCGGCGTTGACCCAGAGCACAAACTCGTCGAGCGCCATCATGGCGACCGGCGTGAGATCCTTCCAGTTGAACGGAATGCCGGTCGCCATCGGCGTCGTGAACAGGTTCGAGAGGGTGATGACCAGCTTGTGGTCGTCGCCCTTCGAGTTCTTCACATCGAGGAAGCCCTCGCCTCCGGCGCCGCCCGATTTGTTGATCACTACGATCGATTGCTTCGACAGATTGTGCTTGCTGACGATGCCCTGCATTACGCGAGCCATCTGGTCGGCGCCGCCGCCCGTGCCCGCCGGCACGATGATCTCAATCGGATGGGTCGGCTCCCACGCTTGGGCGGGTACCGGAGAAAGCGCCGCAGCGGCGCCGAACAAAGCGGCGCCAATAGGCAGCAATTTCCTTGAGATAGCCATAGAATCCTCCCCTTTAGTCCTATAACCGATCTGCGTCGGTTATGAATTTGTAACATATACAGCCGGCCCAGAGACAAGCATTAACTCGCTTTGCGATTGCACTGCAGCAAGCGTGCGCTTTGTGGCGTCGCGCAAAATCGGCCGACGCTCGCGGCTACGGCCGGGGCCACCACAATTCAGTTCGGAAAGAACATCTCTCCGCGAGCGACAGGAAACGGTCGATATTCAGGCGACAAGTCGGAGTCACCGCCGTCGCGGGCACACCATTTGCGCGAAGGGCAAAAAAAATCCGGCCGAAACGGCCGGATTTTCTTGTGCGCTCATGATGGTTGCGGGGGTAGGATTTGAACCTACGACCTTCAGGTTATGAGCCTGACGAGCTACCGGGCTGCTCCACCCCGCGTCAAAAATGCTAAACGCGGGGCTGAGCCCGCGCGTTGTCGGGGGCTATGTAGCAACGGCAAGTGGTTATGGGAAGTGCAGAAAGCGCCGTATTTCATGAACCGGTCATGAAACCGCGGCACAAGAAAGCGGCTATGATGGCGGCACGGGGGGAAGGCGACAGCTTCGGCGACGGCCTCGCCGCGGCCGCGCGCGCGATTATCGGCGAGGCGCGGCGTGCCTTGTCCGACCCCGAATTGACCGACGCCGAAGCGGTGCACGAGGTGCGCAAGGCGCTCAAGCGCTGGCGCGCGCTGCTGCGGCTGCTTGCCCGCCCGCTCGGGGAACCCGCCGACCAGATGCGGATCGAGGCGCGCGAGCTGATGCGCTCGCTGTCGACCGCCCGCGACGCCCAATCCTCGCTCGACGCCCTCAACGACCTGCGCAAGGCCGACGTGCCGTTCCCGGAAAAGTCGATGGAGACGGTCCGCGAGCGCATCATGGCGATCAAGGACGCCGCCGAGCAGACCGGCTTCAGCAAGGCGACGCGCGACCGCATCTCGCGTTATCTCGATTACGCCACGCTGTCGCTCGAGCGCTGGCCGCTGAAGGCGATCGATTTCAACGTGGTCGCCGACGGCCTCAACGCCACCTACCGGCGGGCGCGGCAGCTCATCCCCGACGACTGGCCGGGGACGGACGCCGAGCATCTGCACGACCTGCGCCGGCGCGTGGTCGAGCATCGTCACCAGATGGACCTGATGGAACCCTTATGGCCGCGGCTCGGCCAGGTTTGGACTGAGGAATCGCAGCGGCTGCGCAACCGGCTCGGTGCCTGCCAGGATCTCTGGGTGCTGTCGAACATGACCGGGCCGCACCAGCCGCTGGCGCCGTGGCGCTCGCGACTCGCGCCGCTGATCGAGGCGCGGCGCAACCAGCATCTCAAAGCCGCGGCGCGGCTGGCCGGCCGGCTGTTCGCGGAGAAGCCGAAGGCATTCCGCCGCCGCATCGCCGCGCTGTGGTCGGCGCGGGCGAAGAAAAGCTAGCCCGCGACGAGCACGCCCATCCAGCCGGCGACGGTCACCACGGCCTGGATCGCGGCGACCAGCGAGACGGTGACGCCGGCGACAAGGAAGCCGGTTTCGACGGCAGCGGTGCTTTTGGCAAATTTCTCGACTGCGCTGTTTTGCATCTGTCCTTCCGATCAGCCCCGCCCGTCCGGCTCATTCTACGGCAACAGAAAAGCGGCCGCCGGGAATGGCGGCCGCTTGGTTTCTACACCCTTTACGCAGCCGGTACGTTGCCTCAGGCAACCAGCGGCTTGAGCGCGGGATGCTCTTTGACGAAGGTGAGCTTCTCCGCGATCGCGTCGAGGCCGAACACATGGCCCGCCCGCTTGAGGATGAGGTAGCCGAGCACGCCGGCATAGACGAGGTGGTAGTCGACGATGAGATTGTTGGTGTTCTCGATGAACGGCCAGTCCATGTGCGCGAACCAGTAGACGATCATCAGCAGGATGCCGAAGCTGGCGCTGACACGGACCATGAGGCCGGTGAGCAGCGACAGGCCGATGAGCAGATGGCCGTATTCGACCATGAAGGTGGTGATCGGCGCCATGGTCGGCGTCGTGAACACGACGAAGACGTCGTGCCAAGTCTTGGTGTGGCTCAGGAACCCGATCACGCTGAAGTCGGGTACGAAAACTTGATGCGACGCGGCGTAGAGGAAGGTCCAGGCCATGGTCAGCCGGAAATACAGGATGAGAGATTTTTCGATCGATGAGTTAGTCATGACAGCGCCCTCGTGCTTGGTGAATTATCGGCCTCGAGTGAAAGGTTCCACCAACCGGCGCTGTCTGCCCTTGATCTGCCTCAATCCGCACCCCT
>CAWGGC010000002.1:342500-696586 GCA_963822035.1 uncultured Alphaproteobacteria bacterium
GTCGCCAGCGACAACGCGGTGCAGGCGGTGGTGGCGCTCGCCGACACCGGCAAATACGTGCCGGTCGATCCCAAGAACTTTGGCACCGACATCGCCGAGACCGGCGACGACAATACCAACGAAGACACCGCGGGCGGCGTCACGCTTTATCAAAGCGTCTACGAGACGGCGCTGCGCAACAACGTGCCGCGGCCGATCATCGACGACCTGATCCGCATCTACTCCTACGACGTCGACTTCCAGCGCAAGGCGCAGCCGGGCGACTCCTTCGAGCTGCTCTATCCGGAAGAAGACGACTCCGCGGCATCCAACGGCCGTAACGAAATCCGCTATGCGTCTCTGACCGTCGACGGCGAGGTGAAGAAGCTCTACCGCTTCCAGTCGCCGGACGACGCCATGATCGACTACTATGACGATACCGGCAAAAGCGCGAAGAAGTTTCTGGTGCGCAAGCCGGTCGCCGAAGGCATCATGCGCTCGCCGTTCGGCCTGCGCCGGCATCCGATCCTCGGTTACACCAAGATGCACACCGGCGTCGACTGGGCTGCGCCGACCGGCACGCCGATCTACGCCGCCGGCAACGGCACCATCGAGAAGGCCGGCTGGGAATCGGGCTACGGCAAGTTCGTGCTGATCCGCCACAACAACGGCTACGAGACCGCCTACGGCCACATGAGCGCCTTTGCCCGCGGCATCGACGACGGCACGCGGGTGCGGCAAGGCCAGGTGATCGGCTTCGTCGGCTCGACCGGCCTCTCGACCGGCTCGCACGTGCACTACGAGATCCGCGTCAACGGCCGCTTCGTCGATCCGATGCGCATCAAACTGCCGCGCGGGCGCGAACTCGAAGGCACCATGCTGGCGACGTTCGAGCAGGAGCGGACGCGCATCGACGACATTCTGGCGCGCCGGCCGGCGCGCGTGGCAGCGAGGTAACTATCAAAGCCTGTTCGTGGCCGCTTATCCCTCCCCTGAAAGGGGAGGGTAGCGAGCGAAGCGAGCCGGGTGGGGTCAAGCGGAAACGCCCCCACCCGCCGCTCGCCATAGCGCGTCAAAGACGCGCGTAAACGCGCTTATGGCTCGCGGCTTCCCTCCCCCGCAAGCGGGGGAGGGATAAAAAGCGCTACGCCGCCTGCGCGAGCTTGCCGTTGAAGGTGAGTCCGCTCTTTCCGGCCGATACCGTGACCTTCTCGCCGTCCTTGACTTGACCCGACAGGATCATCTCGGCGAGCGGGTCCTGCACCGCCTGCTGGATGGTGCGCTTCAAGGGCCGCGCGCCATAGGCCGGATCCCAGCCCTTGTCGGCGAGCCACTCGCGCGCGCTCGGCTCGAGCGTGATGATGATCTTGCGCTCGTCGAGCAGCTTCTGCAGGCGCACCATCTGGATGTCGACGATACGTCCCATCTCCGACTTCTTCAGGCGATGGAACAGGATGATCTCATCGACGCGGTTGAGGAACTCGGGGCGGAACGCCGAGCGCACCACCGCCATCACCTGGTCGCGCACCTTGTCGGTGTCCTCGCCTTCCGGCTGGTTGACCAGGAATTCGGCGCCGAGGTTCGACGTCATGACGATCAAGGTGTTGCGGAAGTCGACGGTGTGGCCCTGCCCGTCGGTCAAGCGGCCGTCGTCGAGCACCTGCAACAGGACGTTGAACACGTCCGGATGCGCCTTCTCGATCTCGTCGAACAGGATGACCTGATAGGGCCGCCGCCGCACCGCTTCGGTGAGCGCGCCGCCTTCGTCGTAACCGACATAGCCCGGAGGCGCGCCGATCAGCCGCGCCACCGAGTGCTTCTCCATGTATTCCGACATGTCGATGCGGATCAGCGCATTCTCGTCGTCGAACAGATAGGCGGCGAGCGCCTTGGTGAGCTCGGTTTTGCCGACGCCGGTCGGGCCGAGAAACATGAACGAGCCGATCGGCCGGTGCGGGTCCTGCAAGCCGGCGCGGGCGCGGCGCACCGCGGTCGAGACCGCGCGCACCGCTTCCTTCTGGCCGATGACGCGCTTGCCGATCTCCTCCTCCATGCGCAGCAGCTTTTCCTTCTCGCCCTCGAGCATCTTGTCGACCGGCACGCCGGTCCAGCGCGACACCACGCCTGCGACGTGGTCGGCGGTCACGGTCTCCTCGACCATGGCGCCCTTGCTCTCGGATTCCTCGACCGTCTTGAGCTTCTTCTCCAGCTCCGGGATGCGGCCATAGGCTAATTCGCCGGCGCGCTGGAACTCGCCTTTGCGCTGCGCATTGGCAAGCTCGCCGCGCAACTGATCGAGCTCCGTCTTGAGCTTCTGCGCGTCGGAGAGCTTTTCCTTCTCCGATTTCCAGCGCGAGGTGATGTCGGCCGACCGCTTTTCCAACGCCTTGAGCTCGGTCTCGAGCTTCTTCAGCCGGTCCCTGGAGCCGGGGTCGCTTTCCTTCTTCAGCGCCTCCTGCTCGATCTTCAACCGCACGATCTCGCGGTCGATGTTGTCGAGCTCCTCGGGCTTGGAATCGACCTGCATCTTCAGCCGCGCCGCCGCCTCGTCGATCAGGTCGATCGCCTTGTCCGGCAGGAAGCGGTCGGTGATGTAGCGGTTGGACAGCGTCGCCGCGGCGACGATGGCCGAATCGCTGATGCGCACGCCGTGGTGCTGCTCGTATTTGTCCTTGAGGCCGCGCAGGATCGAAATGGTGTCCTCGACGCTCGGCTCGGACACGAAAACCGGCTGGAAGCGGCGGGCGAGCGCTGCGTCCTTCTCGACGTGCTTCTTGTACTCGTCGAGCGTGGTGGCGCCGATGCAGTGCAATTCGCCGCGCGCCAGCGCCGGCTTCAACAGGTTGGAGGCGTCCATCGCGCCGTCGGCCTTGCCGGCACCGACCAGCGTATGCATCTCGTCGATGAACAGAATGTATTGCCCCGACGAGCTTGTGACTTCCTGCAGCACGGCCTTGAGCCGCTCCTCGAACTCGCCGCGGTATTTCGCGCCGGCGATCATGGCGCCGAGATCGAGCGCCAGCAGCTTTTTGTCCTGCAGGCTTTCCGGCACGTCACCGTTGACGATGCGCAGCGCCAGACCCTCGACGATCGCGGTCTTGCCGACGCCGGGCTCGCCGATCAGCACCGGATTGTTCTTGGTGCGGCGGGACAGCACTTGAATGGTGCGGCGGATTTCCTCGTCGCGGCCGATCACCGGATCGAGCTTGCCGTCGCGGGCGGCCTGGGTGAGGTCGCGGGCATATTTCTTCAGCGCGTCATAGGCGTTTTCGGCCGAGGCCGAGTTGGCGGTGCGGCCCTTGCGCAGCGCCTCGATTGCCGAGTTCAAATTCTGCGGGGTGACGCCGGCAGCTTTCAGGATCTTGCCGGCCTCGCTGTCCTTTTCCAGCGCCAGCGCGAGCAGCAGCCGCTCGACGGTGACGAAGCTATCGCCGGCTTTCTCGCCAGCCTTCTCGGCGGTGTCGAACACGCGGGCGAGCGCCGAGTCGAGATAGACTTGGCCGGCGCCGCCGCCCGACACTTTCGGCCGTTTGGCGAGCAGGGCCTCGACTGCCTGCAGCGCGGCGCGCGAATTGCCGCCGGAACGGTCGATCAGGCCCGCCGCCAATCCTTCCGGATCGTCGAGCAGCACCTTGAGCAGATGTTCGGTCGCGAATTGCTGGTGGCCCTCGCGCAGGGCCAAAGATTGCGCAGATTGCACGAAACCGCGGGCGCGGTCGGTGTATTTCTCGAAATTCATCGTCTTCTCCCTCGGCCCTTGAAGGCACCGGACTCGTTCATGGAGCATGATCCTTTCCGAAAACCGGTTCCCACTTTTCGGGATCATGCTCTACGGGTCCCCGGAGGCGGCCCGTTCCCGGATTATGTGGGTTGATCTAATGCCAGTTTGAAGAGGGCGGCGGCTTGATATAGCTCAGGATTAAGGAAGTCCGACCCCCCTGAAAACGCTGAAAAACCAATGACCGGCGCGACAGGCCGCATCGAATCCATCTACCGCTACCCGGTCAAAGGACTGACGCCGCAGCCGCTTGCCCGCGCTCGAACTCGAACCCGGGGCGACGCTGCCGGCCGACCGGCTCTATGCCATCGAAAACGGCCCCTCCGGCTTCGACCCGGCACATCCGGCCTATTTCCCCAAGATCCGCTTCCTGATGCTGATGCGGAACGAGCGGCTGGCGGCGCTCCATACCGACTATGACGAGGCCAACCACACGCTGGTCATCCAGTCCGAGGGCCGCGAGGCGGCGCGCGGCGACCTGCGAACGGCGGAAGGGCGCCTCGCCATCGAAGCTTTCTTTCGGCGCTACATGCCGCAGGAATTGAGTGGCCCGCCCAAGGTACTGCACGGCGAGGGCCACAGCTTTTCGGACGTCGCCAAGAAGGTGGTCTCCATCATCAATCTCACCTCGGTCGCCGCGGTCGAAGACGCGGCCGGCGCCCCGGTCAATCCGTTGCGTTTCCGCGGCAATCTCTATGTCAGCGGCTGGCCGGCCTGGGCCGAGTTCGACCTGCTTGGGGCGGAGTTGTCCGCCGGCGCGGCGCGGCTCAAGGTGGTCAAGCGTATCGTGCGCTGCGCCGCGACCGAGGTCGATCCCGACACCGGCATCCGCGACCTGCAAATTCCGCAGACGCTGATGCGCAGCTTCGGCCATGCCGATTGCGGCGTCTATGCCGAGGTGATCGCCGGCGGCGACGTCGCCGTCGGCGATGCGATCAGTGCAAGTTAATTGGCGGCGACGCGGCCGGAGCGCTTCCGTTGCGGCACCCGGCCCGGCGGGACCGGCGCGGCGCTGCGGTCCTTGAGACCGAACGCATCGGCGACCGTTGCATCGACCGCACCCTGATCCGGCGTCTGTTGCACCAGACGATGCGGTGCCGGCCCAGGCTGCTCGCGGGCTGGCGCCTCGGCGGCGCGCGGCACTTCTGCCGTATGGGGCGTTTCGCCGGCGCGCGGGGCGTCGTCCGCGCCCGCCATGTCGACGATGCGCGCGAGGCCGATCATGACAGTCGAGGATTCGCCGGCGCGCGGCGCCTCAGCCTGCGCCACGCGCGACTGCTTTTGCGGCTTCTGCGGCTTGGCGGCCTCGGGCTTGTCCTGCTCGGCCTCGATCGCGGCGATGAGCTCGCTGATCGGCGAGTCGATATCCGGGCCCGACGCAGCGGCCGACCCGGCCGCGCGCGGCGACGAACGGTCGGCGACCTGCGTGACCGGGCGCTGCTCGGTCGGCATCACATAGGCGATGACGCGCGCGCGCGGATAGACGCCCTCGCCGACGCGATGGCCGTGATTGCCGGAAATGATGATCGGGTTGCCGTGCGGATCGACGCCGGTGACGACGCCGACATGGCCGCCGTTGCGGCCGCGCGACAAGACGGCGATGGCGCCGACCTGCGGCGAGGAGACGCGATGGCCGTAATAGGCGAACGAGCGCGCCGCATCCGAATTGGTGCCGGCGTAGCCGAGCTTGTGCAGCACGAGGTTCATGAAGGTGGCGCACCACAGCTTTTTGCGGTCGGTCGGATTGGTGCCCATGTATTTCCGCGCCTCGGCAACCAGCGCCGGCCAGCCGTTGCGGGGCCGCTGCAGCTTGTCGGTGACCGGCATGCTGTAAAGCCGGCCGGGATCGCGCGAGGCGAGCTTGAGCTTGTTCTTGGCGTGTGACGCCTTGGCCTGATGCACGCCGCTCGGGGCGCCTTGCTTGTCGCCGGGCGCCGGATGTCCGTAAGCGGGGAGGCACAACGCCAGCAGGCTGACGCAGCCAATGGCGAGCGCGACACGATATTGCAGACGCATGGAGGCCACCTGCCACTACTTTTTGCCGGCTTTACGCCGGCTCGTAGCCTCAATTAGCACGTCCAATTTTCGGCAAATCGCGCCAATTGAATTTACGATGAAGTGGTTTACGCGCGCCGCGTAACCTTAATTGCCCCGCGCGGAATTTCCTGGGCGAGGCAAGCCAACAAAAAACCGCGCCTTGCCATCCGGACAAGGCGCGGTTTTTTTGGACGGCGATTTGCGGTCAGCCGTTCGGCACCACGTAAGCTGCGATGCGCGAACGCGGATAGACCGCTTCGGCGACCGTGTGATTGTGATTGCCGGAAATGATGATCGGGTTGCCGGACGGGTCGACCCCGGCCACGACGCCGACATGACCGCCGCCGCGGCGCCCCATCACGGCGATGGCGCCGACCTGCGGACCGGAGACCCGGGTACCGTAATGCTCGTAGCCAAGGGCAAGGTTGCCGCCGCCCTTATGGCCGGTGTTCCGCAGCACCATGTCCATGAAGGCGCCGCACCACAGGCTTCTGCGGCCGGTCGGGTTGGTGCCTAGATATCTACGAGCTTCGTCGACCAGCCCACTCGCGCCGAATGCCCCCAGGCTTGGCGCGGCCTCCGCGGCCGCGGCCACTTGGCCGTGGCGCGCATGGTGGCGGCTCTTGGCGACGGCGGAACCGCCGATAGCCAGAGCGACGGCGCAAACAGTCAACGCTGCCCATGTCTTTTTCAGTTGCATCAGATTAGTCCCCTTGCCGTGACAACAAAAAACTCGAAACCGATAGAATCAGTTTCGAGTTACGTGCGCTAAACAGCGACCGCATGTGGCAAGATCGTGTTCAGTGCAAGGTTATTTAGAGGACTGCATAGCTGGTATTACCAATTAAGACTTTGGGCGAAGAAATTTACTATGCAATTTACTTTGCTTATTAACACGACAACTTACGAATACAGAATAAAATTCATAGAATACATCGCGCGCAAGTTTTCGTGCGCCGCAGCGAAGTTAAACGGTAGCCAGGGACGGCGCCTTAGTTCTTGCGGCTCAGCAGAAAAACCGCCTGCTCGCCGAACAGGTTCCAGAACCACCACGGCGCATTGAGCCGCAGCGGCTTGCCCCAGGCGTTCAGCGCCACCGCGCGCTCCATTTTCACGCCGATTGCGGTGCAGAGCTGGCGGAAGTCCTTGATGGTGCAGTGGTGGATGTTGGGGGTGTCGTACCAGCTATAGGGCAGGATGTCGGTCTGCGGCATATGCCCGTCGAACAGCAGCTGTAGCCGTACCTGCCAGTGGCCGAAATTGGGGAAAGAGACGACGGCGTGGCGGCCGATGCGCAGCATGTGCTCGATCACCACGCGGGGGTGGCGGGTCGCTTGCAGGGTCTGCGACAGGATGACGTAGTCGAAAGCGTCGTCCGGGTAGTCGCCGAGGTCGGTATCTGCGTCGCCCTGGATCACCGCGAGGCCCTTGGCGACGCATTCGTTGACGCCTTCGCGCGAAATCTCGATGCCGCGGCCATCAACACCGCGGCTCTCGGTCAACAGCCGCAGCAATTCGCCGTCGCCGCAGCCAACGTCGAGCACCTTGGCGCCGCGCTCGACCATCTCGGCGACCAGCACCAGGTCGACGCGGGCGCCACCCGGGGTGCGCGGGATACTGGTGATAGTGAGGTTGGGGTCGGCGCGCGTGAGCATGCTCATCCTCTCACTTGCCAAGACCGCGCGCGCGGCTGGCACCGTCGAGGAAGCCGCGCACGATGGCGAACAGCTCCGGCTCGTCGAGCAGGAAGGCGTCGTGGCCCTTGTCGGTGACGATCTCGGCGAAAGAGACCCGGGCGCCGGCGGCGTTGAGCGCGTGCACGATGGCGCGCGAATCCGAGGTCGGGAACAGCCAGTCCGAGGTGAACGAGACCACGCAGAACCGCGTCGGCGAGCCCTTAAAGCTGTTGGCGAGCACACCGCCTGAATCGGCGGCGAGGTCGAAATAGTCCATCGCCCGCGTCAGATACAGGTACGAATTGGCGTCGAAACGCTCGACGAAGGTGATGCCCTGATGGCGCAGATAGGACTCGACCTGGAAATCGGCGTCGAACGAGAAAGTCGGGTTGTCACGGTCCTGGAACTTGCGGCCGAACTTGCGGTGCAAAGCCGCGTCCGAGAGATACGTGATATGCGCGCCCATGCGCGCGACGGCGAGGCCGCGCCGCGGATTGGTGCCTTCGAGCAGATAGCGGCCGCCGCGCCACTCGGGATCCGCCATTACCGCCTGACGGCCGACCTCATGGAACGCGATATTCTGCGCCGAATGCCGCGTGGCGCAGGCAATCGGCAGCGCCGAGAACACGCGTTGCGGAAAGCTCGCGGCCCATTGCAGCACCTGCATGCCGCCCATCGAGCCGCCGGCCACCGAGAACAGCGTGTCGATGCCGAGATGATCGAGCAGCATCGCCTGCGCCCGCACCATGTCGCGGACGGTGACGACGGGAAAATCGAGGCCCCAGGGCTTGCCGGTCGCCGGATTGGTCGAGGCCGGGCCGGTCGAGCCCATGCAGCCGCCGACCACGTTCGGGCAGATGACGAAATAGCGCTCGGTGTCGATCGGCTTGCCGGGGCCGATCATGGTCTCCCACCAGCCGGGCTTGCCGGTGACCGGATGCTCGCTGGCGACATGCTGGTCGCCGGTCAGCGCGTGGCAGACCAGCACCGCGTTGGTGCGCGTCGGCGTTGAGCGTGCCGTAGGTCTTGTAGGCGATCTGGAACGGCGACAGTTCGACGCCGGCGTCGAGCTTGAGCGGCTTGTCGGCGCCAAAGCGCGACCACGGGCGAGTCGCGCGGCGCATCCGCCTCGCGCGGCGCCGTCGTCTCACGTGCGCTGACATTGACCTCGGCCATTCGGTTCGCGCTCCACGGCGCCTCGCATCTGGCGACAAGTTCATGCCGGATCGCGCGGCGTTTCTGGTAGATGGGGCTGAACTGTCGATGTTTTGCGCGATGTTCAAGGGCAACTCAGGCTTCGTCATGCCCGGCCTTGTGCCGGGCATCCACGTCTTTAAAACCATGCCGTCAGCCAAGTCGTGGATGGCCGGGACAAGCCCGGCCATGACAAGGAAGCGATGAGCAAAGCCCCCGACGCACCCTCGCTGGCCGATCTGCGCAAGGAGATCGACCGCATCGACGAGGCGATGCACCACCTGCTGATGGAGCGCGGCGAGATCATCGACCGGCTGATCGCGGTCAAGCGCAGCCAGGAGACCGGTTCGGCGTTCCGCCCGGCGCGCGAGGCCGACATGATGCGCCGGCTGGTGCAAGCGCCACAAAGGCATCCTGCCGCTCGACACCGTCGAAAGCATCTGGCGCGTCATCATCTCGACCTTCACCTATGTGCAGGCGCCGTTCTCGGTGCACGCCGATCTGTCGGCCGGCGATGCGCCGATGCGCGACGCGCGCGCTTCCATTTCGGCTTCACCGTGCCGTTCGTGCCGCATATGGGCGCCGCCGGCGTGGTCGCCGCGGTGTCCGCGTCCAAGGGCGATCTCGGCCTGGTGCCGGCCTTCGCGCGGCCGGCGGCCGGCGCCTGGTGGAGCGCGCTCGAATTCGACGCCGCGCCGAAGATCATCGCCCGCCTGCCCTTCGTCGAGCGCGCCGACCATCCGGCGGGCCTGCCGGTGTTCGTGATCTCGCGGGTCGCCGCCGACGCCATGGCGACCGAAGTCGAGCGTCTGGAGCGTGCGCGTCGCCGGCTGGAGCGCCAAGGCGCGCGCAGGCGCTGTCGGCGCTGGCCGATTTCGTCGCCGTGCCCGACCGCGCCTTCGACGGCGCCGCGCTGCTGGTCTCGCTGCCGCAGGACATGACCGTGGAGGCATGATCAGCGACGCCCTGGTTAAGGCCGGCGCCACGGTGCGCTCGACGGCCCTCGTCGGCAGCCACGCAACCCGCTATACGGTTGCCGCCGACCTGATCTTCACTCCCGCTGCGAGCGCGAGCACGAGCCGGGTGGGTCCGCGCATCGCCCTCCCACTCGCGCGAGGGCGAGAGCAACGCTCGCCATCCGGAGCTGATGGAATGTCTACCCTGCGTCCGCAACCGCGCCCCGGCGTGCTCGACATCGCCCCCTATGTGCCCGGCAAGAGCAAGCGCCGGGCGTCGCCAAGGTGTTCAAGCTGTCGTCGAACGAGAGCGCCGCTCGGGCCGAGCCCGAAGGCGATCGCCGCCTACCGGAAGCGGCGGCGCGGCATCTGGAGGACTATCCGGACGGCGCGGCGACCGAACTGCGCGAGGCGATCGGCCGCGTCTTCGGCCTCGACCCGGCGCGCATCGTCTGCGGCGCCGGCTCCGACGAGCTGCTCAACCTGCTGGCGCACGCCTACCTGCGCGACGGCGACGAGGCGATCTACACCACGCACGGCTTCCTGATGTATCCGATCGCCACGCTCGGCCACCGGCGCCAAGCCGATCGTCGCGCCGGAGAAGGACTACACCGCCGACGTCGACGCGCATGCTCAAGGCGGTGACCCGAGCGCACACGCATCGTCTTCATCGCCAACCCGAACAACCCGACCGGCACCTATGTGCCGTTCGACGAGATCAAGCGCCTGCACGCGCGCGCTGCCGCCGCAACGTGCTGCTCGTGCTCGACGCGGCCTATGCCGAATACGTGCGGCGCAACGACTACGAGGCCGGCATCGAGCTGGTCGCCACCTCCGACAACGTCGTGATGACGCCGCACCTTCTCCAAGATCCACGGCCTCGCCGCGCTGCGCCTCGGCTGGATGTACGGGCCGGCGCATATCGTCGATGCGCTCAACCGCGTGCGCGGGCCGTTCAACGTCAACGCGCCGGCGATGAAGGCCGGCATCGCCGCGATCGAGGACGCCGCGCACGTCGAGACGTCGGTCGCGCACAACAGCCGCTGGCTGCGCCTGGCTGACCGAGGAGATCGGCAAGCTCGGCCTCGAGGTGACGCCGAGCGTGGCGAACTTCGTGCTGATCCATTTCCCGCAGAGCCAAGGGCCGCACCGCGGCCGACGCCGATGCCTTCCTGACCAAGCGCGGCCTGATCCTGCGCCGCGTCGCCGGCTACGGGCTGCCGAACGCGCTGCGCCTGACCGTCGGCACCGAGGAAGCCAACCGCCTGGTGGTGCGGCGCTCACCGAGTTCCTGGGGAAGGCGGCGTGAGCAAGCCCGCGCCGCTCTATTCAACCGCCTGGCGCTGATCGGCGTCGGGCTGATCGGCTCGTCGATCGCGCGCGCCGCGCGCGCGCAGGGCGCGGTGCGCTCGATCGTGGCGACCGCGCGCTCGGCGGCGACGCGCAGCGCGTCGCCGAGCTCGGCCTCGCCGACCAGGTGGTGGAAACCAACGCCGCGGCGGTCGAAGGCGCCGATCTCGTCATCGTCTGCATTCCGGTCGGCGCCTGCGGCGCGGTCGCCAAGGAGATCGGCCCGCATCTTGCGCCCGGCGCGACCGTCTCCGACGTCGGCTCGGTCAAGGGCGCGGTGGTGCGCGACATGGGCCCGCACCTGCCGAAGAGCGTGCATTTCGTGCCGGCGCATCCGGTCGCCGGCACCGAATATTCCGGGCCCGACGCCGGCTTTGCCGAACTGTTCGTCAACCGCTGGTGCATCCTGACGCCGCCCGAGGGCACCGAGCCGCAGGCGGTCGACAAGCTCGCCGCATTCTGGCGGCGCTCGGCGCCAATGTCGAGACCATGGCGCCCGAGCACCACGACCTGGTGCTCGCCATCACCAGCCATCTGCCGCATCTGATCGCCTACACCATCGTCGGCACCGCCGACGAATTGGAGACGGTGACGCGCTCGGAGGTGATGAAGTTCTCCGCCGGCGGCTTCCGCGATTTCACCCGCATCGCCGCCTCCGACCCGACCATGTGGCGCGACGTGTTCCTCGCCAACAAGGACGCCGTGCTGGAGATGCTCGGCCGCTTCAACGAGGACATTTCGCTGCTGACCAAGGCGATCCGCAGCGGCGACGGCGAAGCGCTGTTCGAGCACTTCACCCGCACGCGCGCGATCCGCAAGGGCATCGTCGAGATCGGCCAGGATTCGCCCGCGCCGGATTTCGGCCGCCACGCACTCGGCGCTGCCGCACGAACCGCTGCCAAAGCCTTACGCCGCAGGCGAGGATTAGAACAGCGCCGGCGCGTTGCCGATGGCGAGCGGCCCGAGGAAGATCATGCCGTCGTTAAAGCGCAGCGGCAGCGTCACCGCGCGGCGGCCTTCGAGCGTGGTCTGCTGGCCGAGCAGATTGAGGCCGAACGAGAGATTGGCGCCGGCCTGCTGCCGCGCAACGTCGCCGAGGCCCGGCGCCAGCCGGTCGAGCGCGCCGGCGAGCTTGTCCATCGGCTGCGATTGCTGCACGGCGCGCTGCGCGCCGATCTCGGCGAGGAAGGCTTCGACGCCCGAGACGGTGACGCGTCAATTGACCGTCGAGGTGGCCGTTCGCGTTGAGCGACAACGAGCCGCCGCCGACGGCGAGCGTCTCGCCCTGCGCGACGCGCGCGCGCTCGATTTCGATGCGGCCGCCGGCCGCCGCGAGCTGGCGGAAACGCTCGGCCCACGGCTTCGGCGAAAAGTCATTAAGGCCGTGCAGCACGGCGGTGATGTCGGCGTCGATCGGCTGCACCGCCGCGGAACCAAGGCCCGGCGCCGAAGCGCCGGCAAGGCGCAGCA
This sequence comes from uncultured Alphaproteobacteria bacterium, assembly GCA_963822035.1. Lineage (GTDB taxonomy): Bacteria > Pseudomonadota > Alphaproteobacteria > Rhizobiales > Xanthobacteraceae > Pseudolabrys. The sequence continues at coordinate 354,941 of CAWGGC010000002.1, forward strand.
CCGTCTCGATCACCGGATTGTGCGTAACCGTGCCGCCGACGATGCGGCCGTGCAGCTCGAGGCGCTTGGCGATGAGCACGTTCTGCCGCGCGCCGCCGGCAGCGCGATCGAGACGCGGATAGTCGAGCACGATCGAGACGCGCTCCGGCGCCTCGGGCGTGCCGCGCACGCTCGACTGCATCAGCTTCCAGTTGGCGACGAATTCCGGCGCATGGCCGGGCGTCGGCGACGGTGAGCGGCCCAGTGAATTCGCTGATCATCAGCGTCGGGTCGTAGACCTGCACGGCGGCGAGGATGTGCGCGGTCTTGAGCTCGAACGGCGTCTCCTTGTTGCGGAACACCGCCGCAGCCTTGTCGCACTCGACCTCGATGCGGAACGGATAGCCGCCGATCGACTGCGTGCCGCAGGAATAGACGCGGCCAGCCTTGGCCTCGCGCGCGCGCCAGCCGTCGACCATCGTCTTCGGCCTTGCCGGCGGCATAGAACCAGAACCAGCTCCAGCCGGCGACCAGGGCGACGAACAGGAGCAGCGTGCCGACATAGCGGTAGCGCCGGCCGCGGCGGCGGGAGGCAAGATTTCGGGGGTGCGCGCCATCGCTTTCCTAACACCTGCCGAATGCGGCGTTTATGCGCCGGGCACCGCCGGACCCGCCCGCGCCAAGTTGCGCGGCCGCGGCCGCCCTGATACGCGAGCGGAGTCGCCGGGTCCTGTCAACGCCGCGGTTCCATTTTCCGCATCCGATGAACACAGCACCTTCGCAAGGCGGCGAGGACCTCTGGGTCTTCGCCTATGGCTCGCTGATGTGGCGGCCGGGCTTCGACTTCCTCGAGCGGCGCGGCGCGCGGCTGGTCGGCGCCCACCGCGCGCTCTGCGTCTATTCCTTCGTGCACCGCGGCACGCCGGAGAAGCCCGGCCTGGTGCTCGGCCTCGACCGCGGCGGCAACTGCCGCGGCATCGCCTACCGCGTCGCCGCCGCCAGACGCGCCGACACCATCGCCTATTTGCGCGCGCGCGAGCAGGTGACCATCGTCTATCGCGAGGATGCGCGCGCGGTCTGGCTCGACGACGACCCGCAGCAGACGGTGCGGGCGCTTTGTTACGTGGTCGACCGCGGCCATGCGCAATATGCCGGGCGGCTGACGCTCGACCGAGCAACTGCATTACGTGCGCCAGGGCCACGGCCGCTCCGGCGCCAACCGCGATTACGTGCTCGCGCGGTCAAGGAGATCGAAGCGCAGGGCTACCGCGACGACGGATCTGCACCTGCTCGCCGAGCGGCTCAAGGGCGCGCACGAGACGCCCGCTTTCAGCGCGTGAGCGGCGGCCTTCTGCGATCAGCCGCGCGGTCGCGGTTTCGAGCGTCGTCCTGCAGGCGCTTGAAAAACTCGTCCTTGGCAAGTCCCGGCATGATCGGATCGAGAATCTCGACGATGACGGTCCCCGGCAGCCGGCGGATCGAGCGGCGCGGCCAGAACAATCCGGAATTGAGCGCGATCGGAACGCAGGGCACGCCTTCGGCGGCGTAGAGATGGGCGACGCCGAATTTGTATTTCGGCTCGGCGCCGGGCGGGCGGCGCGTGCCCTCGGGGAAAATGATGAGCTGGCGGTTGTCGGCAAGCTCGATGCGCGCGCGCTCGGCCATCTGCGCAAGCGCGGCGGAGCCGGCGCCGCGGTTGACCGGCACCATGCGGCCCTTGATGGTGAGCCAGCCGAAGATCGGGATCCATTGCAGCTCGCGCTTCATGATGAAGGTCGGGCTGTTGAACAGCGGCAGCAGCGCGAAGGTTTCCCAGGCCGACTGGTGCTTGGCGGCGACGATGATCGGGCCCTTGGGCAGCTTGTCGAGACCGCGGATCTCGTAGTCGATGCCGGCGACGCGCAAGAGCTTGAGGTTGGTGCGGCCCCAGGATTTCGCCACCGCGATGATGGCGCGGTACGGCATGAAAAAGGTCGGCAGTGCCGCGATCAGATAGAGCGCGGTGTTCAGATAGAACAGCACGTTAAAGACGATGGAGCGGAGAAGAATATTCACGGCGGCTTTCCCTCAATTGCCGCTGTCGGGATCGATGCGCATGCGCAAATTGGCGAACAGGAATTTCAGGTATTCCGAGACATAGACCCGCGCGGTGTCGGCGCTCGACCACCACGGGTCGGCCTTGGCCCGCTCGGAGATCACCGGATAGGCGATCAGCGTGACGTCGGGAAGCTGGTGGCGCACCTCGGCCATGGCGCGCGGCATGTGCCAGTTCGAGGTGACGACGATCAGCGAATTGAAATTGTGCTCGCGCGCCCAGCGCCTGATCTCCAGCGCGTTGCCGAAGGTGTTGAGCGCGGAGCGGTCGAGGTCGATGCAGCAGGCGAAATAGCGCGAATAAAGCGGCGTGAGCGCGCGATCTCGCGCGAGCTGGTGGCGCGGTGCACGCCGGTGATCAGCAGCCGCTTGCCGCGCTCGGCGGCGAGCAGCTCGATGGCGTCCGGAATGCGCGTCGCGGCGCCGGTCAGCACCACGATACCGTCGGCGCCGTGGTCGAGCGTGACTTCTTCGTTCGGCACCTGCAATGCGAACCAGAAGAAGCCGCCGCACAGCAGCAGCGCGCCGACGACGCCAGCCGCCATGGTGAAGAAACCGATCCAGCGGGCAAAACCGGCCATCATGTCAGTCGATAGATTCGAGCGTGCGGTTGACGGTATGCCGCGAGGTCAGCGCCGTGACCAGCGCGATCAGCAGCACCTGGCCGATCACCGCGGCATAGCCGGCAAAACCGATGGAAAACGAGCCGAACAGCGCCGCGCTCTGCTCGCCGGCGGCGGAGCCGGCGAACCAGCGGCTGAGCATGCCGGCGAGCACGAACAGAAGGATCGCCGCGCCGCCGCCGATGGCGCCGCCTTCGAGGCCGAGCAGCAGGAAATGGCGCTGGAAATGCCCGGCGATGAAGCCGTTCTTGGCGCCGACGAAATGCAGGACCTCGATCACCGGCTTGTTGGTGGCCATGGCGCCGCGGGTGGCGAAGGTGACCGAGAGCATGGTGGCGGCGATCATCAGGATCAGAACGGCGATGCCGGCGGCAACCGCGGTGCCGGCCATGGCGCGCATGCGGTCGATCCAGCCGCGGTGATCGTCGAGGGTGGCGCCCGGCACCTGCTCGGCGAGGATGCGGCGCAGTTGCGGAATGTCGGGCGCCGAACCGGCGCCGATCTTGACCACGATCAGCCGCGGCACCGGCAGCTCGTCGAGCGACAGGCCCTGCCCGAGCCAGGGCTCGAGCAACTTGGTGGACTCATCCTTGGAGAAGGCGCGCACCTCGCCGATGCCGGGGAAAGCGCGCGCAACCGCCGCCGCCTTGTCGACTGCGGCATCGACGTTGCGCCCCGGCGCCGGGATGATCTGGATGGTGATCTCGCGCGCAACATCCGCCTGCCACTCGCTCGCCGAGGCCGCGATCAGCATCACCGCACCAGTCGTGAGCGAAGCCAGGAACGTCATGATCGCCACCACGGCGATCAGCGCGCGGCCGGAGATCGAGTTGCGTGGCACCAGCGGCGTGTCGAAACGCGGCATGGCGCCGCCCGGCATGCGCGGCGTCGCGGTGAAATCGTTGCGCGAGGTTTCCAGCACCGTGTCAGTCATAGATGTGGAGCCGCCCATCATGCAGCACCAGCCGGCGTGCATCGTACTGGTCCATCAAGGCGATGTCGTGGGTGGCGATCAGCACCGAGGTGCCGGATTTGTTGAGCTCGATGAACAGCCGCAGCAGCCGTTGCGCCAGCGAAGGATCGACGTTGCCGGTCGGCTCGTCGGCGAGCAGAAGTTGCGGCCGCGCGATTACGGCCCGCGCAATTGCGGCGCGCTGCTTCTCGCCGCCGGACAGGACTGGCGGCAGCGCCCACATGCGCTCGCCGAGGCCCACCCAGTTCAGGAGCTCGATCACCTCGTCGCGATAGCTGTCCTCCGGGCGGCCGATCACGCGGAGCGGCAGCGCGACGTTCTCGTAGGTGGTCATGTGGTCGAGCAGACCGGAAATCCTGGAACACGATGCCGATGCGCCGGCGCAAGGTGGAAAGCGCGTCCTTCGACAATGTCGCGACGTCATGGCCGAATTGGGTGATCAGACCGCGGGTCGGCTTGAGCGACAGGAACATCAGGCGCAGCAGCGAGGTCTTGCCGGCGCCGGAGGGGCCGGTGAGGAACTGGAAGGAATGCGGCTCGATGCGGAACGTGAGGTCGCGCAGGACCTCCGGGCCGAGCCCGTAGCGCAAGCCGACATTCTCGAATCGGACCAAACCCCTCTCCGCCTCACCTTCGCGCCAAACGCCGTGGTCCGGCCGCCTCCGGCCGGTCCGGCAGCCCATAGTCCCCACGATTCGTGCGCTTTTACAGGATTATCACACCGCCGACACTGCGGTTCGCCCGGCTGTCCCCGGGGCAAAGGCGGCCGGCCGGGGGGCCGATGGTTTCCGGTCCATTAACGGTCGCCTGCTAGCCTGCCCGGGCAAATTCAAGTCCGCCGAGCGCCATGCTGATCGTCTGCCCGAGCTGCGCCACCTCCTACATGATCGACCCGGCGGCGGTACCGCCGGCCGGGCGGACGGTGCGTTGCGCCCGCTGCAAGTCCACCTGGTTCGTCGGCGCGGCCAACAAGCCGGCAAGCGACGTCGAGGCCTTCGTCGACGGCGTTATCGCCGAGGCCGAGGCGCAATCGCGGCGCCAGCCTGCCAGCCGTGCCAGCCGTGCCAGCGGTGCACGCGCCGCAGGCGCAAGCGGGCCGACGATTTCGGCAGCGAGCCGGAGGAAGCCATCGAGCGGACGCCGGCCGCCGATCGATGGCCGAAGGCGCCCATGGCGCCACCCCCGGCGACGACGTTCCGGTTACCGATGCGCCGCCGCTGGTGCCGCCGATCGGGCTCGGCGAGGCCGCCTCTTCGGCGGTGCTCGACGACGAGGAAGCCGACAGCTTTGCCGCGCGGCGCGAGCGCCTGCGCGCCCGGCGCGAGCACAAGCGGCGCTCCTCGCGCTGGACCGCGATCATCCTGGTGCTGGTCGCCTTCAACGTGGCGCTGGTCGGCGCCCGCAACGAGGTGGTGCGCTACCTGCCGCAGACCGCCTCGCTGTTTGCCGCCATCGGCCTGCCGGTCAACCTGCGCAACCTGAAATTCGAGAACGTCAAGATCTCCAAGCAGACCGAAAACGGCGTCGAGACGCTGATCGTCGACGGCACCATCGTATCGACCGGCAATTCCGCCACCGAGGTGCCGCGCCTGCGCTTCTCGCTGCGCAACGCCGGCGGCCAGGAAATCTATAGCTGGACCGCAGCGGCGCCGCGCAGCATCGTCGAGGCGGGCGAGAAGCTCGACTTCCACAGCAGACTGGCTTCGCCGCCGGCGGACGCCGCCGACGTGCTGGTGCGCTTCTTCACCGCCAACGACATCGTCGCTCCCGGGATCAAATAATGGCGCGCATCCTGATCGCCGAAGATGACGAGGCCATCCGCGGGCTCGTCATGCGCGCGCTCGGCGAAGATGGTCATGAACTCACCGCGACCGCCGACGGCGCCGCCGCGCTCGAGGCGCTCAAGCGCGACGACGGCAAGTTCGACCTGCTGCTCGCCGACGTGAAGATGCCGGTGATGGACGGCGTGGCGCTGGCGCTCGCCGCCGGGCGCGACCGCCCGGACATGCCGATCATGCTGATGACCGGCTATGCCGACCAGCGCGAGCGCGCCCACGGCCTCGACGCGCTGGTGCACGACGTGCTGGCCAAGCCCTTCTCGATCGATCAGATCAAGGGTGCGGTGCGCGAGGCGCTGATCGCGCCGGCCACCCGTGACCGCAAAATCAGAAGCCCTGGAGCAGCCGCTCGATGTAGTCGAGCTCGAGCTGCGGGCGGAAGCTCTCGCCGTAGCGCTTGCGCAGCTCTTCGAGGATGCGCCGCGCGCGCTGGGCATCGATCTCGCCCGGCACTTTTACGGTGACATCGTCGCCATATTCGCGGCCGCGCATCGGCCGGCCGAGCGGATCGGTGTCGTTCTGCGCGCGGGCTCTGCCGGTGCGGCCAGGCTGGCCGGGACCTTGGCCCATGCCGACGCCTTGCTGCTGCATCTGCTGCGCCAGACCCTGGGCGCCCTTGCGCATGGCCTCGAGCGCACGGCCCTGGCTGTCGACGGCGCTGTCGGCGTCGCCCTCGCCGAGCTGGCCTTCGGCCTCGCCCATGGCTTCGCCGGCGCTGCCGAGCTGACCCTGGCTGCCCTCGCCCTGCTGCCCGTTCTGGCCTTGGCCCTGCTGCGGATTGCCGAGGCCGTGCTGCTTCAACTCCTCGAGCAGCTTGTTGAGGCGGTCGCGCAAGGCCTGCTGGTCCTGCTGCAGGCCGCCGAGCTGGTTGCTGGCCCTTGCCTTGCTGACCGCGCTGACCGTCGCGGCGCATGTCCTGACCCTGCTTGTAGGTCTTGTCGCGCAACTGCTGCTGCTTGCGGATCATGTCGCCGAGCTCGTCGAGCGCCGACATCATGTCGTCGTCGCCCATGTCGCCGATATCGTCCTGCTGCGCGGTCTGCAGATTCTCGAGCATCGACTGCAACTGATCGAGCAATTCGCGCGCGGCATCCTTGTTGCCCGAGCGCGCCATCGCCTCGAGCCGGTCGATCATGCTCTTGAGGTCCTGCTGGCTGAGCATGCGGGTGTTTTCGGTCGAGCGGGCGCGCGACATCTGCGGGTTCTTGCCGCACTGCGCGGCCAGCGCCTGCAGGAACTTGTCGAGCGCGGCGCGCAACTGGTCGGTGAGCTTCTTGATCTCCTCGTCGGTGGCGTCGCGCTCGCAGCGCGTCGCGCAGCGCATCCTGCGCCTGACGCAGCGCCTTCTCCGCGTCGGAGACGTTGCCGTCCTCGATCTCGACCGCCATGTCCCACATCCGCGCCACGACCTCGCGCAGCTGGTCGTCGCTCTTGGCGCGGGTCAGGTCGTAGAAGATCGAGCGCAGGCCGAGATAGATGCCGGCCTCCGGCGTGAACTGCTCGGGCGCGATGGTGAGCGCATCGAGCGCGGTGAGCACCAGCGGCTTCTGCGTCGGCGTCGAGCGCGAGGATGCGGCGCTGCTCGATCAGCGCGCGCGCCACCGGTTTGACGAAGATGCGCTGCGGCAGCGTGACGTCGGCCGGCTCGCTGCGGCCTTCGTTGCCGGCCTCGTCGCGGGCGACGAGCGTCATGGTCACTTCGTGCCGGCCCAGGGTGTCGGTCAGATCATGGGTGGTCTGCGCGGCGCCCGCGCGGGTGTGCGTCTGCGGCAGCGTCAGCGCGAAATTCGGCGGCTCGAACAGCGGGTGCGCGCGGATTCTTGCCTCGGGATCGTGGCTTGCGCGCGAAGGTCGCCTGCGCGCCGACGACGCCGTAGTCGTCCTCCATCTTGTAGTCGAGGCGCAGCGCGCCGCGCGCCTGCCGCTCCGGCTCCTTGAGCAGCGCGATGGTCGGCGGCCGGTCGGGAATGGCGTCGAACGTCCAGGTGAGGTCGGTGCCGACCACGCCGCGCATGGTCGCCGCGCCGTCGCCCTTGATGACGAAGCGCCGTTCCTCGGTGCCTGCCGGCAGGCTGTCATGCTTGTCCTTGTCGGCAGCGGCGTCTTCGAGCGCGCCGTGGCGGACGATGTCGAAATGCACGTCGCCGGTGGCGCGCACCACGAGCTGGCTGCCGACCGGCACGGCGACCGAGCCTTGCGCCTGCGCGGTCTCGCCCGGACGCAGGCCCGGCAGCATCACCGGCGGACGGCCGGTATAGACCGGCGGCGTCACCCAGGCATCGACGCGGAAATTGGCCGGCGCCACCACGCCGTGCCAGTCGAACGCCGCGGTGACGCGCTTGATGCGCTCGCCACCCGCGGCAAAGAAGCTCGCCACCACCAGGATCAGCACCAGCGCGCGCAGCGCCATTGGATCGCGCAAGGCCAGCCGCGGCTGCGGCCAGCCGGCCTTGAACTTGCGCGCCGACATCAGCGCGCGTTCGATGTGCGCGGCCCACAAGGCCTGCGCCACCGGGTCGTGCTGGTTGGCGGCCATCTGGTCGGCGATGGTGCTCGCCGGCCGATGCGCCTCGCCGCTGCCGCGGTCGAGCCGGCGCAGGCCGTCAGTGATGCTCGGCCAGCGCAGCCGGATGAGCGGGATCGCGGCGATGGCCGTCAGCAGCGCAAAAAGGACAAGGCCGATGGCGCGCGCCAGCGGCGGCAGCACCAGCCACAGGCCGGCCCAGGAGAAGGCGAGGAACAGGCCGACCGCGGTGGCAATGGTCGCGAGCGCCGGCCACAGCCGCTCCCAGAGCAGCGAGCCCCGGGCGCGCTTGAGCGCGCGGGCCAGCATGATCCGGACGGGCTGTACCGGTTCGCGGATAGGGTCGCCCTGATCTTCCAAAAAACCGCTCCTCAAGCACCGGAGAATCGCGAGCCTATCACGACAGGCAATTCCCAGGCCACGCGCGTGATAAGGCGCCTAAAGCCAGGCCGGCATGCGATCGAGCGCAATTATTTGGTCAACTTCAAGGCGGGGCCGGACCAGAGCCCATTGTGCGCCGTTTACAAGCACTTCCGGTAACAGCGGACGGGTGTTGTAGGTTCCGGCCTGCACCGCCCCGTAGGCGCCGGCTGTCATGATCGCCAAGAGGTCGCCGGGCGCCGGCTCGGGCATGTCGCGGTCGAGGCCGAGGAAATCGCCGCTTTCGCAGACCGGGCCGACCACGTCGGCGCGGATGCGGCGGGCGGTACTCTCTTCCTTCACCGGCCAGATGGAATGGTAGGCGTCGTAGAGCGTCGGACGGATCAGATCGTTCATCCCGGCGTCGACGACGACGAAGTTCTTGGCGTCGCCGTGCTTCACGAACAGGACGCGCGTCACCAGAATGCCGGCATTGCCGACGATGAGGCGGCCCGGCTCGAAGATCAGACGGCAGTTCAAGTCGTGCGTCGCGCGCTTGACCACCGCCGCATATTCCTCGGGATGCGGCGGCGGCTCGTTGTCGTCGCGGTAGGGAATGCCCAAACCGCCGCCGAGATCGATGTGCGAGATGGCGTGGCCGTCGGCGCGAAGCTCGCGCACGAATTCGGCGAGCAGCGCGAAGGCGTTGCCGAACGGGTCGAGCTCGGTGATCTGGCTGCCGATGTGCATGTCGACGCCGGTGACTTTCAGGCCCGGCAGCTTCGCGGCGCGGGCATAGACCTCGCGGGCGCGGCTGATCGGGATGCCGAACTTGTTCTCGGCCTTGCCGGTCGCGATCTTGTGGTGGGTCTTGGCGTCGATGTCGGGATTGACGCGCACCGAAATGCGCGCGGCGCGGCCCTTGCTCGCGGCGATCGCGGAGAGCACCTCGAGCTCGGGTTCCGACTCGACATTGACGCAGAGGATGCCTTCGTCGACCGCGAGCGCGAGTTCCTCCGCCGTCTTGCCGATGCCGGAGAACATGATCTTGTCGGCCGGGATGCCGGCAAGCCGCGCGCGCTTGAGCTCGCCGCCGGAAACGACGTCGGCGCCGGCGCCGAGCCTGGCCAGCGTCGCGATCACCGCCTGGTTGGAATTCGCCTTCATGGCGTAGCAGACCAGCGCGTCGACGCCGGCGAAGACGCCGGCGAAGACCTGGTAGTGCCGCGTCAGCGTCGCGGTCGAATAGCAGTAGAACGGCGTGCCGACTTGCGCCGCGAGCGCGTCGATACTGACCGCCTCGGCGCTGAGCACACCGTTGCGATAGGCAAAATGGTGCATGAGTGGCGGCTCAGTTAAGCAGAACGTCGAGCGGACTGGTCTTTTTCGACGGCTGCACGGCGCCCGGCGGCGGAGCGCCCTTGTTGCTCATCAGGTTCGGCAGGTTGGCCTGCGGCTCACCCTCGAGCGTCGCACCGGGCGGCGGATCGAGCGGGCCCTTCTTGCCGCACGCGGCAAGGCCAAGCGCCGCGACAAGCGCGGCGGCAAGGGACGATATGGGAAAGACGAATGCGGTTCATTGCTGCGACCATAACAGGCAATAGAAGGCGAAGTCAGGATTTCTCTTTGTCGAGCTTGCGCAGCCATTTCTTCGCCTGCGCCCGCACGTTTTTCGGCGCCGTGCCGCCGTAGCTCGACGCGGCTCTTCACCGATTGCGTCACCGACAGCACGGAAAAGACGCCGTCCGTGATTCGCGGCTCGATCTCGCGCATGACGGCAAGTGGCAGCCGGTGCAGCGGCAGGTTCTGTTCGGCGGCCTTGGCGACGATACGGCCGGTGACATGATGCGCCTCGCGGAACGGCATCTTCAGCGTGCGCACCAGCCAGTCGGCAAGATCGGTCGCCGTGGCATAGCCCTCGCCCGCCATCTTCTTCATGCGCGCAACGTCGGGCACGAGGTCGGCGACCATGCCGGTCATCGCCGCAACCGACAAGCGACAGCGCCGAGAGCGCGTCCATGGCGCCCTCCTTGTCCTCCTGCATGTCCTTGGCATAGGCGAGCGGCAGGCCCTTCATGACGACGAGCAGCGCGGTTGACGCGCCGATGACGCGGCCGGTCTTGGCGCGCACCAGCTCGGCGGCGTCCGGATTGCGCTTCTGCGGCATCATCGAAGAGCCGGTGGTGAATTTGTCCGACAGCGCCATCAGCCCGGTGAGCGGCGAGGTCCAGATCACGATCTCCTCGGCCAGCCGCGACAGATGCACCGCCGCGATCGAAGCGGCGGCGAGCGTCTCCATGACGAAGTCGCGGTCGGAGACGGCATCGAGCGAATTCGCCGCCGGCCGGTCGAAGCCGAGCGCCTTCGCCGTCATGTCGCGGTCGAGCGCGAACGAGGTGCCGGCGAGCGCGCCGGAGCCGAGCGGCAACTCGTTGAGCCTCTTGCGCGCGTCGGCGAAGCGGCCGCGGTCGCGCGCCGCCATCTCGACATAGGCGAGCAGATGATGGCCGAAGGTCACCGGCTGCGCGGTCTGCAAATGCGTCAGGCCCGGCATCACGGTTGCCGCGTGCTCCAGCGCCTTCGCCGCCAATGCATGCTGATAGGCACGCAGAGCCGCGTCGACCGTGTCGATGGTGTCGCGCACCCACAGCCGGAAATCGGTCGCCACCTGGTCGTTGCGCGAGCGCGCGGTGTGCAGGCGGCCGCCGGCCTCGCCGATGAGCTCGCCGAGGCGGCTTTCGACGTTCATATGGATGTCTTCGAGCGCCCGCTTGAAGGCGAACTTGCCGCTCTCGATTTCGGACAGCACGGTATCGAGGCCCTTCACGATCTTGTGGGCGTCGTCCGCCGTAATGATGCCTTGCTTGGCCAGCATGTCGGCATGGGCCTTGGACGCCGCGATGTCCTGGCGGTAAAGAGCCTTGTCGAAATCGATGGAGGCGTTGATCTCCTCCATGATGGCGCCGGGGCCGGTGGCAAACCGCCCGCCCCACATCTTGTTGCTCATGACCCTAACCGAAGCTTAGCCGCCTGAAATGACCGAAACCCAGCAAGCAACCGGCGCATCGCGGAAGCGGCTCGCCCTGATCGTGGCGGGGCGCTTGCCGGCGTCGTCGCCGGTTTGGCCGGGGTATACGGTTTTTCGGTCATGTCAGGCAAATCGGCCGGCGATCCGGCCTGCCGGCCGGCGGTGGAATTGGCCAAGAAGCTGGCGCCGCTGGCGCACGGCGAAGTCGCCGCGGTCAACGTCGCCAAGGCGCCGCTGAAGCTGCCCAACCTTGCCTTCAAGGACGCCAGTGGCAAGGACCTGACGCTGGCCGACTTCAAGGGCCGCACCGTGCTGCTTGAACCTGTGGGCCACCTGGTGCGTGCCCTGCCGCAAGGAAATGCCGACGCTCGATGCGCTGGAAGGCAAGCTCGGCGGTCCCGGCTTCCAGGTGGTGGCGGTCAATATCGACACCCGCGACCCGGACAAGCCGAAGCAGTTCCTCAAAGACATCGGCGTGCAGAAGCTCAGCCTATTACGCCGACGCCAGCGCCAAGACGTTCCAGGACCTCAAGGAGGTCGGCCGCGCCTTCGGCATGCCGACCACGGTGCTGGTCGACCATAGCGGCTGCGAACTCGGCACCATCGCCGGCCCGGCGGAGTGGTCGAGCCCGGATGCCGTGACGCTGATCCAGGCGGCGCTGACACCTTAAATTTTGCCGAGGCCCTTGACCCGGCGGCTTACGCCGCTATACTTAACCATATGGTTTACTATTCACCTGCCGCCCTCGACCGCACCTTTGCCGCGCTCGCCGATCCGACGCGGCGGGCGCTGCTCGCGCGGCTGAGCGAAAAAGCCAGCCTGTCGGTGAGCGAACTCGCCGCGCCGCTGCCGATGTCGCTGCCGGCGGTGATGAAGCATCTCGACGTGCTTTCGGACGCCGGCCTCGTCACCCGCAACAAGGAAGGCCGCGTCGTCTCCTGCCGGTTCCGCGCCGAACCGATGCATGAAGCCAACGAATGGCTCAACCGTTATCAGAAATTCTGGACCGAACGTCTCGATCAACTCGCCGCGTTTCTGGAGGAAGAGAAATGGCCACCGCAGCCGCCGTCAAACCGAGCCTCACCATCAAGCGCCGCTTCAACGCGCCGCCGGCGAAAGTCTTCGCCGCCTGGACCGACCCGGAAAAAGTGAAGCGCTGGATGGGCCCGGGCGAGGTCAAGGCGCTGCTCGCGTTGAAAGCGATGCGCGCACCGGCGGCCGCTACCGCTGGGTGATGCAGACGCCGGCCGGCGAGCAGCACGACGTCAGCGGCGTCTACCGCGAGGTGATCCCGGACCGGAGGCTCGTCTTCACCTGGGCATGGAAATCGACGCCGGAGCGCGAATCGCTGGTGACCGTCGACATCAAGCCCGACGGCGAAGGCTCGATCATGACGCTGACGCACGAGCAATTCTTCGATGAAGACGCGCGCGACCGTCACAACCAGGGTTGGGAAGGCGCGATCGCCAAGATGGAAAAGTATCTCGCGGAGTAACAGGAGGCGTCGATGACCGAACACGGAAGCTTTCACTGGAACGAGCTGCTGACGCGCGACGTCGAGAAGACGAAGACATTCTACGGCGGCATCATCGGCTGGACCTTCGAGTCGATGCCGTCGCCGATGGGCACTTACTGGGTCGCCAAGATGGGCGACAAGCCGGTCGGCGGCCTGTTTCCGCTCGCCAGCCCGCAATTCGACGGCGTGCCGGAAGCCTGGATGTCCTACCTCGCGGTCGACGACGTCGATGCGCGGGTGAAGAAGGCGAGAAAGCCGGCGCCAAATTGATGCGCCCGATCTTCGACATTCCCGGCGTCGGCCGCATCGCCATTCTCACCGAACCCGGCGGCGCCGGCATCGGCTGGATCACGCCGGTCAATCGCTAACCGTCAGTTCAGGAGGCTGTCATGCAACATCCGATCGTATCGCAAGGCGAATGGCTCGCCGCGCGCAAGGCGCTGCTGGCCAAGGAGAAGGATTTCAGCCGCGCGCGTGACGCCCTCAGCGCTGCGCGCCGCGACCTGCCCTGGGTCAAGGTCGAGAAGAGCTACGTGTTCGACGGCCCGGACGGCAAGGAAACGCTGGCCGACCTGTTCGGCGGACGCAGCCAGCTCATCGTCTATCATTTCATGCTCGGTCCCGGCTGGAAGGACGGTTGCCCGAGCTGCTCGTTCCTCGCCGACCATTTCGACGGCGCCGCGATCCACCTCGCCCAGCGCGACGTCACTTTCATCGTCGTTTCGCGCGCGCCGCTCGCCGAGATCGAAGCCTACAAGAAGCGCATGGGCTGGAAGTTCAAATGGGTGTCGTCGTTCGGCACCGATTTCAACTTCGACCTCGGCGTCTCGTTCACCCCGGAGGAAAAGGCCTCCGGCAAGGTCGAGTACAATTACGCGAAAGGCGGCTTCCCGAGCGAAGAAGCGCCCGGCTTGAGCGCCTTCATCAAGGACGGCGGCGCCGTCTATCACACCTATTCGACCTATGCGCGCGGCCTCGACATCCTGGTCGGCGCCTACAACATCCTCGACATGGCGCCGAAGGGCCGCGATGAAGACGCCCTGCCTCGGTCCATGGCCTGGGTGCGCCGTCACGACGAATACCAGCCGCAGCCGGTGGCGAAAGCCGGCTGCTGCTGCGGCTAGAAAGCGGGATCTACCCAACGGGAGAACTCAACCTATGCCGCTGCCAATCACAGCGATCTACGCCGGCATTCTCGCGCTGTTCATGATCGCGCTGGCGATCAACGTCACCGTCCATCGCGGGAAGTTAAAGGTGCCGCTCGGCGACGGCGGCAATCCGGACATGCTGCGGATGATCCGTCTGCACGGCAACGCCGTGGAGTATTTGCCGCTCGCGATCGTGCTGATGGCGGTCTACGAGATCAACGGCGGCTGGCATTGGGCGCTCAACGCGATCGGCATCGCGCTTATCGTCGCGCGCCTGCTGCAAAGCTGGAACATGTGGAACACGGCGATCGCCGGTTTCGGCCGCATCAGCGGGCAGAGCCTGACCTGGCTCAGCATCGCCGCGCTCGCCGTGCTCAATCTGGCGAGGATCGCCGGGCTCGCCTAGCGCGTCGGCACCGGCTTTTCGCCGCGGTAGTCGTAGAAACCGCGCTGCGTCTTGCGGCCGAGCCAGCCGGCCTCGACGTATTTCACCAGCAGCGGGCACGGCCGGTATTTGGAGTTGGCCAGCCCCTCATGCAGCACCTGCATGACCGAGAGGCAGGTGTCCAGCCCGATGAAGTCGGCGAGCTCGAGCGGCCCCATCGGATGATGCGCGCCGAGCCGCATCGCGGTGTCGATCGCCTCGACGTTGCCGACGCCCTCGTACAGCGTGTAGATCGCCTCGTTGATCATCGGCAGCAGCAGGCGGTTGACGATGAAGGCGGGAAAATCCTCCGACACCGCGATGGTCTTGCCGAGCTTGCTGATGAAGGCCTTGCTGCTCTCGAAGGTGGCGTCGTCGGTGGCGATACCGCGGATTAACTCGACCAGCTCCATCAGCGGCACCGGATTCATGAAGTGGATGCCGATGAAGTGCTCGGGCCGGTCGGTGGAGGCGGCGAGCCGCGTGATCGACAACGACGAGGTGTTGGTGGCGACGATCGCCTCGGGCTTCAGCGCGGCGCAGAGGTCGGCGAATATCTTGCGCTTGACGTCTTCCTTCTCGGTCGCGGTCTCGATGACCAGGTCGCAGCCGGCGAGCGCGTCGTATTTCTCCGCCGGCTTGATGCGGGCGAGCGCGCTCTTGCGGTCGTCCTCGCTGATCGCTTTCTTGCCGACCTGGCGCGCCATGTTGCCGTTGATGGTCGCCATCGCCTGCTTGATGCGATCGCCCGACACATCGTTGAGCAGCACGTTGTAGCCGGCGAGCGCGCAGACATGGGCGATGCCGTTGCCCATCTGCCCGGCGCCGATGATGCCGACGTTCTTGATATCGACTGCGACGTTTTTGACGTTGATCGTCATGTTCTTTGTCCGACCGATGCTCAGCCCCGGATTCTCAAGCTTCGACCTCGACTTTATCTATGTACGCCGATCCGTGCGGCAAAGCCACTACCCGCCGGAACAGATGGTCAACGCCCGAGCTTGCCGAGTTCGGCGGCAAGTTCGGGCAGCGCCTGATAGAGGTCGGCGACCAAGCCGTAATCGGCGACCTGGAAGATCGGAGCTTCTTCGTCCTTGTTGATGGCGACGATGACTTTCGAATCTTTCATGCCGGCGAGATGCTGAATAGCACCGGAAATGCCGACGGCGATGTAGAGTTCCGGCGCGACCACTTTGCCGGTTTGTCCGACCTGCCAGTCGTTCGGCGCATAGCCGGCGTCGACCGCGGCGCGCGAGGCGCCAACCGCGGCGCCGAGCTTGTCGGCGACCGGCTCGATGAACTTCGTGAAATTTTCGCGGCTCTGCATGGCGCGGCCGCCGGAGATGATGATCTTGGCCGAGGTCAACTCCGGCCGATCGGACTTCGACAGCTCCTCACCGACGAAGGACGACAGCGCAGGATCCGCCGGCGGCGTGATGTTCTCGACGGTGGCCGAACCGCCGTCGCCGGTTGCCGGGAAAGTCGAGGTGCGCACGGTAATGACTTTCTTGGCATCGCTCGATTTCACCGTCTGGATGGCGTTGCCGGCGTAGATCGGCCGCTCGAAGGTATCGGGCGCGATCACTTTCGTAATGTCGGAGATTTGCATCACGTCGAGCAACGCGGCGACGCGCGGCATGATGTTCTTGCCGCTCGTGGTCGACGGCGAAACCACTGCGTCATAATTGCCGGCGAGCGACACGATCAGCGCCGCGGTCGGCTCGGCCAGCATGTGCTCGTAGGGCGCGCCATCCGCGAGCAGAACTTTCTTGACGCCATCGAGCTTGGCGGCGGCTTCGGCGACCGCCTTGGCGTCCTTGCCGGCGACCAGCACATGCACGTCGCCACCAAGTGCCTTGGCCGCGGTGAGCGCCTTGGTGGTCGCGTCCTTGAGCGTCTTGTTGTCGTGTTCGGCGACGAGAAGCGTGGTCATAGCACCCCCGCTTCGTCTTTGAGCTTGGCGACGAGATCGGCGACCGAGGCAACCTTGACGCCGGACTTGCGGCCGGGCGGCTCCGCAGTCTTAACGATTTGCAGCCGCGGCTTGATGTCGACGCCGTAAGCTTCCGGCGTCTTCTCCTCGATCGGCTTCTTCTTCGCCTTCATGATGTTGGGTAAGCTGGCATAGCGCGGCTCATTGAGCCGCAGATCGGTGGTGACGATCACGGGAGCCTTGAGTTTCACCGTCTGCAGGCCGCCGTCGACTTCGCGCGTCACCGTGACGCTGTCGCCGTCGATGCCGATCTTGGAGGCGAAAGTTCCCTGCGCCCAGCCGAGCAACGCGGCGAGCATCTGGCCGGTCTGATTGCAGTCGTCGTCGATCGCCTGTTTGCCGAGGATGACGAGGCCCGGTTTTTCCGCCTCGACGATGGCTTTCAAGATTTTTGCGACCGCGAGCGGCTCGACCGTAGCGTCGGTCTTCACCAGGATGCCGCGGTCGGCGCCCATGGCGAGCGCGGTGCGGATCGTCTCCGAGGCCTGCGCCGGGCCGATCGACACCGCGACGATCTCGGTCGCCTTGCCCGCTTCCTTCAGGCGGATCGCTTCTTCGACGGCGATCTCGTCGAACGGGTTCATCGACATCTTGATGTTGGCAAGCTCAACGCCGGAACCGTCGGGCTTGACGCGGATCTTCACGTTGAAATCGACAACCCGTTTCACGGGCACCAGAATTTTCATCGACCCCAATCCCCGCCACCACGGCTTTGGAAAGCCGGGAAGCTAATGGCGGCGCCGTCGGCATGTCAACGCTTATGCTGCGGCGCAAAGTAGCGCCGCTAGCCGCAAAATCAGCCCCAAGGGCCCGGAGCGGCCGGAGGAGTTGGTCGGGGCGGGCGCATTGGAACAGGCGCACGCTGCGATAGCGGAACAGCGGAAACAGCGCGGCGCCGGCGATGAGCCCGCCAATATGCGCCATGTAGGCGACACCGTCCTGGGATTGCACGGAAATCGCCCACAACTGCGTGGCAATCCAGAAGCCGAGCACCCAGACCGCGTCGATACGCACGATGGGGCGGAAGAAGATCCAAAGCACGAACCAGGGAATGAACACCGCCACCTTTTGGCAGGGGCGGAACATGAGGTACGCCGCCAGCACCCCGGCGATGGCACCGGAGGCGCCGACCAGCGGCGCGGTGGCGTGCGGCGCGCTGAGCGTGAAGGCGAGCGCGGCGGCGATGCCGCACAGGAAATAGAAGACGATGAAGCGCAGCGGCCCCATCGCCTCTTCGATGTCGTCGCCGAAGATGGCGAGGAAGATCATGTTGCCGAAGATGTGCATGAAGTTGGCGTGCAGAAACATGTAGCTGACGAGCGTCACATAAGGCGGCACACCGCTTGCGGCCGCGGACCCGCCGGTCAGCGCCGACGGCGTCAGGGCCAGCGCTTGCAGCGCGTGTTGTGTGGCGGGCGACGTGCCAACCTCGAGCACGTAGACCACGACGTTGGCGATGACGAGGCCCCAGGTGGCGAAAGGAAAGCGCGGAAAGCTGAACGGGTTGTCGTCCCAAACCGGCATCACCATGACGGTACCGCGAATAGAGTTAGCGGTTCTGCCGCGGCGTCACGTCATGTCGCCACGGCCGTGCGGCGCACCCTAATAACCGTCTTATTCGCGGTCAACGCCGGGGCGCGTTCGGCTCGGGCGTCGTCACGGCATCCTCGACCGCGGCGCAATCTTTGGCGGCGGACCGGTGCAGCATGAAGACACGGTCGTCGGCGCCAAAATTCGCGTCGATCTGCTTGGCCCGGTCGGCCCGCTTCACCATCGTGAGGCCGCCATCGAGGTAGACCATCAGCGTGTCCTTGTCCTTGCCACGGTCGAGGATCAAATAGCCGCCCTCCTCGGCGCTGGACACGTCAAACACATCCGGTCGCGCCAGCATCATGCAGCCGATGCCGGCTTCCTTCTTGAACTCCTGGATCATGCGCCGGCCTAAGGTGTCGCGGTTGACGCCTTCGTCCCAGTAACACCCGCCATAGGCGAACAACGGATCGGCATTGCCGCGCCGGCTGATGCCGATACCAAAGTCCGGAGGAGAAAGGACCGGCGGATTGCCGGAGGCCTTGTTGTAGGACAGCCACACTGCGATCGACGTGGTCGCCTGTTTCGGGTTCCGGCGCAGATGGTCGGCGTCATAGACGCGGGTGAAGCAGGCGCGGTTGCCCGGCTTGGGCGCGATCAGATCGTCGAACGGGCTTGCCGGCGGGGCCTTGAAGGGAACGGGAGGCGTATCGAGCGGACCGGCCGCCCACGCCCGCAGACGAGCAGAGCAGCCAAAAAAACCACCGATCCGCGCGTGAATGTCCGTGCTCGCATCGTGATCTCGCCCGCGATTGACTATCTCCTCAGTCGAGCAACCGGGCCATTGGGTTCAACTTACCGGTTTTGCCCTGGCGCCCACAGGATGTCGGCGCGGCCCTTGTCGTTGGCGTAGCGGCCGGCGACGAACAGATAGTCCGACAGCCGGTTGACGTATTTCAGCGCCGCCGCCGAAACGCCCTCGCCCGGCTTGTCGTTGAGCTCGACCATGATGCGCTCGGCGCGCCGGCAGACGGTGCGGGCAAGATGCATGTAGGCCGAGGCTGCGCTGCCGCCGGGCAGGATGAAGGACTTCAGCGGCTCGAGCTCGGCATTGAGCTTGTCGATCTCGCCTTCGAGCCAGACGACCTGCGCGTCGGTGACGGTCAGCCGCGCGCCGCCCGGACCCTTCTCGGCAAGGCAGAGATCGGCCTCGACGTCGAACAGATCGTTCTGGATGCGCGCCAGCGCGGCGTCGAGCGCGGCAACGCCCGCCGTATGCAGCCGCACCAAGCCGAGCACGGCGTTGACCTCGTCGACGGTGCCGTAGGCCTCGACGCGCAGGTCGTATTTCTTGCGCCGCGCGCCGGTGCCGAGCGAGGTGGTGCCGTCATCGCCGGTGCGGGTATAGATGCGGTTGAGAACCACCATGGCGACCGGCCTTTCGTCCGGGTTCGAATTCTGCTCTGATCTATCTTACCCGGTTTCGCTTACAAGGTACGGGGGGACACCATGCGAATTCTTGCCATCGGGATTGCCGCGGCAGCGCTGACGCTGCCGCTCACCACGGTTTCGAAGGCCTGCGAAGGCTACGCCGCCGCCGACGTTCTGGCGGCAGCGGACGACGGCCAGGCTGCGTTTGCGCAAGCAACCAGCACCGACGCCGCCAAGAAGCCGGCGCCAAAGAAGAAGATGGCGATGAAAAAGAAGCCGGCGGAGAAGGTCGAATATATGCGCGCCGTGCCGGCTGCGCCGCAGCCCAAGTAGCGGCGTCCAGCCGGCGGCTAACGCCCCATCACCCAAATCGTCGTCATAATGACGATGATGGCGACGAATTGCAGCAGCACGCGCAGGCGCATCAATTGCTGCGAGCGGTTGGGCGAGCCGCCGCGCATCATGTTCACGAGCCCGAGCATCAGCACGATAGCGACCGCGACGATCGCGATCGGCACCGCGATGTGCGACATGAAGTTCGACATGGGCGCCTTCTAGCACCGCGCCGCCGGCCTGTCCTAGCGACCGCGGCGCGGGCCGCTTATCTCCGGCGTGGTGGGCGGCGCCCTTGCGGCCCGGCTGGAACATCTCATGAACACACCAAAGGCCCCGCAAACCCTTCAGACGCCGCTCCGCAGGCTCATGCGCCAACCGCTCTTGCGCCTGCTCGCCGGCAACCTCGCGATCGGCGCCGGCGCCGCCGTGCTTATGCTCGGCGGGCTGTTGGCGCTCAATCCTGCGCATTTGCGCGAGCTCATCTTCGCCGATGAAGACGCGGTGCCGGCGCTGGCGCTGCTGCTCTTTGGCCTGCTCATCACCTTCGGCAGCGCCGCAATGGGCACCGCGGTGATGACCTTGCGCTCGCGTGGCGACGAACAGCAATAAGCCGAGCCCCCCTCGTGCGGCGCTTGCGGCCGGGTTAAGGTTGCAACCGCTGGTGGGGTAAGTGGCATGGCGTACGGGTTGCGTGAGAGAGCGGCGGCCAGCCGCTTGGCTGCGGCGTTTGCTTCGCTTGCGCCCGCGCTCGATTCAGAAACCCGCTGTCCCGAAATCGATTGCCTGCGTGGCACGCTCGACGGCGACGTGATCGCCGCGGCGGAAGAACGCGCGACCAAAGTAGGCGTCGGCGCCGACCGCGTGCTGATCGCCTCCGGTGTAATTGACGAGGAAACCTATCTGCGCGCCTTCGCCGATGCGCTGGGACTTACCTTCGACAGTCTCGACGGCCTGCCGCGCCGGCTTTGCCCGCTCGACGACGAGCGCCTGATCGAAGCTGCCGCCGCGCGGATGCTGCCGATCACCGTCGGAGGGGAGCGTTATCTGGTCGTCGCACCACATCGATTTTGGGCGAGGCGTATCACAGAGATCGCCGACCACCGTCCCGAGCTTGCCCGCCACATTCGCATCACCAGCACCGCGCGGCTCAATGCGTTCGTGTTCCGCCACGGCACGCCGGCAATTGCGGAGCGCGCCGCCGGCGCGCTCAAGGCGACGCGGCCGGCGCTGTCGGCTGCGCCGCCGCGCTGGCGCGCCAATATCGTGCCGATGGCCATCGTCGCCGTCATGGCGCTCGCCGCGCTGGTCGTCGCGCCGGCGCAGACCACGCTCGTCTCGGAGCTGATGCTGACGGCGGTGTTCCTCGCCTGGCTCGGCCTGCGATTTGCCGGCATCGTCGTCAAATGGGTGAAGGCCGATCCGCAACTGCGGCTCGGCGACGACGAGCTTCCCGTCTACACCATCATCTCCGCGCTCTACCGCGAGGCCGCATCGGTCGACGCCTTGCTCACCGCCATCGAGCGGCTCGACTATCCGGCGGAGAAGCTCGACGTCAAGCTCGTCGTCGAGGCGGACGATGCCGAAACGCAAGCCGCGATCGCCGCGCGGAAGCGCCGCCTCCCCGTCGAGGTCATCGTCGCGCCGGCGGCCGGGCCGCGCACCAAGCCGAAGGCGCTCAACGTCGCGCTGCCCTTCGCGCGCGGCAGCTTCACCGTCGTTTACGACGCCGAGGACCGGCCGGAGCCCGACCAGTTGCGGCGCGCCTTGCGCGCCTTCGCGGCCTCGGGCGACGAACTCGCCTGCGTGCAGGCGAGCCTGTCCATCGACAATACCGCTGATAGCTGGCTTGCCGGCCTGTTTACCGCGGAATATGCCGCGCAATTCGATGTGTTTCTGCCCGGCATCGCCGCCTTGCGCCTGCCACTACCGCTCGGCGGCTCGTCCAATCATTTCCGCACCGCGACGCTGCGCGAGGTCGGCGGCTGGGACGCCTACAATGTCACCGAGGACGCCGATCTCGGCATCCGCCTTGCGCGTTTCGGCTACCGCGCCGGCATGATCGATTCCACAACCTACGAGGAGGCGCCGACGCGGCTTGGGCCCTGGCTCAAGCAGCGGACGCGCTGGTTCAAGGGCTGGATGCAGACCTGGCTGGTGCACATGCGCAAGCCGCGTGACCTCGCGACCGACCTTGGCCTCACCGGCTTCTTCGCCTTCCAGCTCATCGTCGGCGGCAATGCGCTCGCCGCGCTGGTGCATCCCTTGTTTCTCGGCTGGCTGATCTATGGGGTTGCCCGCGGCGCGCCGATGGGAACGACGAGCGGCCTCGCCGGCGCAATCCTCGCCGCGCTGTTCGGCACCAGTGTCGTCATCGGCTATGCCGCTTCGGCGTTTCTCGGCTGGCTCGGGCTTGCCCGCCGCGGCCTCGCCTCGACCGCCTGGGTGCTGGCGCTGACCCCGCTGCACTGGCTCTTGTTGTCGCTCGCCGCATGGCGCGCGCTCATCCAGCTCGTGATCTCGCCCTACCATTGGGAGAAGACCGAGCACGGGCTCGCGCAAACCTCGCGCCGCGCCGAGCGGCTGCTGCTGTCGGTGCTGGAGCTCGAGGGGCTGCTGCGCGGCTTGAAGCAATCCGGCAAGCTCGCCGCGCTCGGCGAGGCTACATATACTTCCGCAGCTCGGCGGCAGACGCTTCAGGATTCCGGGTGAGATCAAGCGGCACGGCGCCTATTGGCCACGCTTTTGCCGACGCGGCTGTTTTGATTGCTCCGGACCCTGGTAAGCCGGGTTCTGATTGCAGAAGCCACGGCCTGCGTGCGACGCGCAATCCTCGAATGAGCGGTAATGGCAACTCCATCCGCCGTCTTCCCCACTTGGGATAACGCACCAGGGCGCCGCCACATTGCTTTGCGCCTTGGCGTCGTCGAATGCCGCGACAATAAGAACGATGGCGGCGGCGCTCAGGGTAACCGCGGTTAGCCTCATGACTATTGTTGCTCGCTCTAACGGGCCGCTGCGTCGAGGCCGAAGGTCGTCTTTGAAATTATGCGCCTGACGTAATTTCCTGGTCTGATGTGTCGAAATAGGAAACGACCCCCGCGATGCGCAAGGGGGCGAGCACGGCGATTAGCGTAAAAGCTACATATATTTCCGCAGCTCGGCCGCGGACTCCTCGGGCCGCCGCTTGAGATTGAACGGCGCGACGAAGCGTCCGTCCTTGTCCATCAGATAGACGAGCGCGGTGTGGTCCATGCTGTAGTCGCCGTCCTTGCCGGTCGGCACCTTCTTGGCATAGACGCGATATTCCTTCTCGACCTTGTCGAGCGCCTGCTGGCTACCGGTGGCGCCGCGCAGATGCGGGTCGAAGCTCGACAGGTAATCCTTCATCACCGCCGGCGTGTCGCGGTCGGGATCGACGCTGATGAACAGCGCCGTGGTCTTGGCGGCGTCGGGGCCGAGCGCGCGCATCACCTCGGACATGTCGAACAACGTGGTCGGGCAGATGTCGGGGCAATGGGTGTAGCCGAAGAACACCAGCGAGGGACGCCCTTTCAGCGCCGCGTCGGTGATCGGCTTGTTGTCCTGGTCGACGAGGTTGAACGGCCCGCCGATGGCGGAGGGGCCTACGCCGCCGCCGCCGAAATTGCCGGACACGAACAGGATGACGCCAGCGAACAACACCAGGCCGGCCAGAAAAGCCGACGCGATCAAGACAATGTGCGAGGCGCGCGCGGTCATGCTCGGCTACCTTCGTTCAGAAGCATGCCGACCAGCCAGCGCGCACCATTTCGAAGAAAACGGCAGTGCCGTAATAGGCCCAAAGCGCAAGCGTGCCGGCAAGCAACGCGATGATGGCGCCCCCAAGCAGCAGCAACGTCCGCGACCTGGCATGTTCGGTAAGCGAAACCGTCATGAAAACCTCGCGAGCCGCTGTTAACCATCACATAGGCCCGGCGGTGTCGCGCGGCAACTGTACCGTGGCGGAATGCGCTGTTGCGAACGCCGGGCGTATTTACCATAAGACACGCCAATACCGCCGATTTTAAGGACTTTTACCGGCCCTCGTTGACTCAAACAGTTAAAGCCGCGATGAATAGGATACGCTCAAAAAGACAGCGGATTAGCGCTCTGGAGAAGGTGATGCGTCAGACCTTAGCTCTTGCTCTTGCAATTACGGTTTCGGCGGGCGCCACCGCGCTCGCGCAAAACGCGCAACCGATGGCCTCGGCCGCGGTGCCGCCGGCAACGATGACGTCCGCACCGGCGCCCGCTCCTACTCCGTCGCCTGTCGAACTGCCCAAGTGCGACAACCCGAACGCGCTCGGCGTCGCGCGCGTGGTGCGCATCGACACCACCGGCGGCCCCGGCTTCGGATTTCCGCAATTCAAAGCCTACGACTTCCTGCGCGACCACGAGGTGGTGCTGACCTTCGACGACGGCCCGTGGCCGTGGAACACCGAGCATGTGCTCAAGGCGCTGGCCGACCAGTGCACGCGCGCGCTGTTCTTTTCGATCGGCGAGCATGCCGGCTGGCATCCTGAGATCCTGAAGGAAGTGGCCGCCGCCGGCCACACCATCGGCTCGCACACCTGGTCGCACAAGGATCTGACCAAGCTGTCGACCGATGACGCCAAAGCCGAAATCGAGAAGGGCATCGCCGCGGTTTCCATCGCGCTCGGCGACAAGCCGGTGGCGCCGTTCTTCCGCTTCCCGGCGCTGCGCAACCCGCCGGACATCGTCAAGTATCTCGGCGAGCGCAACATCGCCATCTTCTCGACCGACATGGACTCCTTCGACTTCAAGATCCACAAGCCGGAGCAAGTCATCAAGTCGGTGATGAGCAAGCTGGAGAAGAACCACAAGGGCATCATTCTGATGCACGACTTCCAGCGCGGCACCGCCGAAGCGCTGCCCGAACTGCTGAAGAAGCTGAAGGACGGCGGCTACAAGGTGGTGTGGGTCACCGGCAAGACCCCGGTCGAGCCGATCGCGCAATACAAGGACGCCGTGCTCAAGGAGATGGGCGGCGGCCTCGCCGAGGCCCGCCCGATATCGAGCGTGGTGCAGACGATCGAGGGCAACTAAGCCCCACTTCGCAAAGCGATGCTTAAGGCGCGCGTTGCGTTATTGCCGTTCTGTTTGCAATTTTCCGCCGGCAAACGCCGCGAGCGGCAACGAGTATTACCGTCTCGCTGCCGTTTAATTTGGCAGCGAGGAATCTACCGCAGCGATGCCTGCTCGCTCGCCTGCGGCCCGCGACAGAAGCCTGCCGAAAATTTCGCCGCGATCTGCTGCAACTCACTCGCGTAACGGCTCTTGGCGGTGCCGGTCCATTCGCGCACAAGGTCGGCGAAGGTCACCGGGCGGCCGAGCTTGCGCATGATCGCCTGCACGTCGTCCTCCACCTGCCGCGTGCGGTTGGCCACCGGATTTGGGATGCGCATCGTCGCGTACATCAGCACGTGCTGCAGATGGGCGAGCACGCCGGTCGCGGCGTCCTTGAAGCGCTCGCCCGGCTTGCCGGAAACGGCGGCGCCGACGCCGGCAAAGTTATTATCTTGTGGCGTTACCGAAGCGGGCACGCCGTCCGGCCGGCGGAAGGTGAGATAATTGGTTTCGAGCAGCATCTGGAAGAAGGCATAGTCCCAGCGCACCGGCACGCACTTTTCCGGGGCGCGCGCGACGCACCGCCCGATGCTTTGATACGTCGTGGCGATATGTGCAAAGCGCGGATCGATGACGCGCGGCGGCTTTTGCGCGGCGTTGCGCTCAGCGACGAAGTCCATCAGCGCCGTGGGCGTGACGCAAGGCGGAACGGGATTGTCGGGGCCGGCGACGATGCGCGGAAGCGACGCCGCCTCGCTGCCGCAGGACATAAGCAGCAGCGCGAACGCACACAATACGGACTTCATTGCTCCCCACGCCCGCGACGCCAGATGTCGCGGACGTTAAGCGGAGAGCGTTAATTTTCCGGAAGCGCGAATTATCGGCTTCTGACGCGCACCTTGGCTTTCGCCGGGGTCAGTTGCGGCTCGTGGGCGACGGCGCATAGACCCGACCAGATAATCCAGGGAAGATAATATAACAGCATTGGCATTATCGCTGCCTCGAGTGGCTACGCTCAAACAACGCCTGCGCCGGGCCAAACGTTGCCCGCGGTCACGCAGCCGTGTTTGGCCGTGATGCGACAGAAAAGACGTGACCCGCTTCGGCAGCTTGGCGCCAAAGCGCCGAAGCTTCTAGCGCGTCTCGTTCCGAACAATTGCAGCGCCTTCGCTCATGGCCTTGAGCTTTCCGAACGCCACATCGCGCGGCAGATACTTCATGCCGCAATCGGGCGCCGGAATCAGCCGCTCCGCGGGCACGTATTTGAGCCCGCGGCGGATACGTTCGGCGACCGTCTCGGGCGTCTCGACGTTGAGATCCGACAGGTCGAGCACGCCGAGCATGATGTTCTTGGGCGCGAGCGCGGCGAGCACGCCGAAATCGATTTTCGGCTGCGCGCTTTCGATCGAGATCGTGCCGGCGATGGTGTCGGCGAGCTCCGGCAGGAAGGCATAGCCCGACGATTTGGCGTCGCTCGGCATCACGGCGGCATAGCCGAAGCAGAGATGCACCACCGTCGGCACTTTGACGCCTTGCAGCGCGCGGTTGATCGCCTTGACGGCATAGCGGCGTGCAGCGTCCGGATTGTTGCGCACCCAGGGCTCGTCGAGCTGGATCACATCGGCGCCGGCGGCGACGAGATCATGCACCTCCTCGTTGACCGCGGCGGCCATGTCCATCGCCAGCGCCTCGGCGTCATTGTAGTACTCGTCCTTCGCCTGCTGGCCCATGGTGAAGGGACCGGGCAGCGTGATCTTGGCGGTCCTGTCGGTGTTCTTGCGCAGGAATTGCATGTCGCGCACCTCGACCGGTCCCTTGCGTTTGATCTTGCCGACGACGCGCGGCACCGGCGTCATCGTTCCCGAGCGCGCTTTAACGAAACCGGGGTTTTCGGTCTCGATGCCCTCGAGCGCGGTGGCAAAGCGGTTGGAATAGCTTTCGCGGCGCATTTCACCGTCGGTGATGACGTCGATACCGGCGCGCTCCATGTCGCGGATGGCGATGATCGTGGCGTCGTCCTGCGCCTGCTCGAGAAACTCCTCCGGCACACGCCACATCTCTTTCATGCGGACGCGCGGCACCACCTTTGACAGCATCTTGCGGTCGACCAGCCAGTCGGGCTGCGGATAGCTGCCGACCACGGTCGTTGGAAAGAGCTTGTCGGGCATAGTCGTCTCCAGGGATAGTTCGGGATCAGGGTCAAGCCGCGGCGGTAGCTTCTCTGGCGAAGCGCCGAGCCGCGCGCTATCGGGCGCTCGGCCCGCCATTCAAGGCGGCAAACAGGTTCTCGATCCATCCGGCAGGCTGATGTCGGCAAGACCGAGAGCAATCGCGCCGGAATGGTAGTGGCCGATGATGGCGCCCATCTCGACCACACCACGGTCGCCGAACAATTTTCGCGCCTGGCCCAAGGTCGCGTCGCTCACCGCGTTATCGTTCAGAACTTCCAGGGCGAAAGCGTAGGCCGTCGATTCATCAGCTTTGTCAAACGAGGGCTTCTGACGATTCTTGATGCACTCGATCACAAGCTCGGAGAGGCCGCCCTTCAGGGCGGGTTTGACGTGATTGAACCACATGTAATGGCTGTTGTAGTGCCGGCAGGTCACCAGGATGACGAGTTCGCAGATGCGCGGCTCGAGCGCGCTGCCCCAGCGCAGAACCTCGCCAAGCTTCTGGCCGCGGTCGGCAAGTTCCGGACTGTACAGCCAGACGCGCACCGGTCCGCGCACCTCGCCGCGCGGGCCCGCGGCAACTTCCTTGGCAACCCGCTGCTGCGCCTCGGTGAGATGATCGAGGTCCGGCAGCGGAATCCGACTTGATGATGTCATGGCCTGCTTACGACGCCTTCACTTTGCCCGGCTGAGGTAATCCTCGAGCGAAAACAGCTTCGGCGCCACCTTCGGTTCGGCCAACGGCGTGTCGCGGAACGGCGTGGCTTCATGCAGCCAGGTTTTCGGCGGCGGCAGATCCCAGGTGAAGCGATTGCCACTGTGCCAGCGCGTCGGCTTGTCGTCGAAATCGATAATTTGGATCGGCGGTGGCAGGATCTCGACGCGGTGCCCATCAGGATCGCGGAAATAAACGTAGAAGACATGGCCCTGGCCATGGCGTCCCGGGCCGCGCTCGAGATTGTGCTCGAAGCCTATCGCCCCCGCGGTGTCGAGCGCGCGGAACAGCTGGCCGACCTCGCCCACGACATAGCCGAAGTGATGCATCTGCGGCCCCGGCCGCGTCAGGAAGACGATGTCGTGCGGGTTGTTCTTGCGGAACATGAACAGCCCGAGCGGATCGTCGTCCTCCGGCTTGTCGACGAAATAGTCCGAAATGCGAAAGCCGAGATCGGTGTAGAAGCGGCCGGCAGCCGCCACATCCGGCGCCAGACACTGCACATGGTCGTAGCGCAGCGCGGCCGCGCCGCGCTGAAGATGCGGCTTGTCGTGCAGGCGCGGCAACGTCGGCATCGTGGCGCAAAATTCGATCGGCATGCCGGTGGCGTCGCGCAGCCTGAGCGTGCGTCCCTGGAACGGCCGCTCGACCCATTTGCTTTCGACGCCGGCGCTATCGAAATGCTGCTTGGCGCGATCGAGGTCGGCATCCTGGAACACGCGATAGCCGATGACCTCGCACAACGGCCGGCCCGCCGACTTGCGCAGGATCAGGCTGTGGTGACAGGTCTCCTCGACGCCGCGCAGATAGAGTTCGTCATTGCTTTCGTGCGTCACCACGAGACCGATCACTTCGGTATAAAATGAGCGGCTTACAGCGAGGTCGCGGACCGTGAGGGCGATGTGGCTGGCGCGCGTGATGTTGAAGGGCGGGGAGAAATTGGTCTGCGGTATCGACATGTCATGTCACCAGTAGTTCAAGCAGCATTCTTGCCTTTGTTGCCGGTGCTGCTGCCCAGCGCGTTTTCCAGCGTCATCTCGAGCTTCTGAAAAATCTCATTGTGGCGCAGTCGCGGCCGCGGGAGATCGACCTTGACTTCTAACGTCACCTGCGCCGGCCTGCCGCTCATGACCAGGATGCGATCGGACAAATAAATCGCCTCGCGAATGTCGTGCGTGATGAAGAGGATCGTGCCCTTCGTTTTCATCCAGATATCGTTGAGGACGCCCTGCATCGCCTCGCGCGTCTGTGCGTCGAGCGCTCCGAAGGGCTCGTCCATGAGCAGCGCCGACGGCTCGATGGCCAGCGCCCGCGCGAGCCCAACACGCTGCCGCATGCCGCCGGACAGCCGGTAGGGATGGTAGTCCTCGAAGCCGGACAGACCGACCAGCTCGACATACTTTCTTGCCAGCTTGATTTGCTCGGCTTTCGGCACGCCCTTCGATTTCAGGCCGAACGTGATGTTGCCGAGGACCGTCAACCAGGGGAACAAGGCGAATTCCTGGAACACAATGCCACGGTCAAGCGCAGGCCCGCGGATCGGACGGCCGTCGAGATAGATGCTGCCGCCGCTCGGCTCGGCCAGGCCCCCTGCTATGCTCAACAAAGTCGACTTGCCGCAACCCGACGAGCCGATAATGCTGACGAACTCGCCGTCGTGGACGGTGAATGAAATGTCCTGGAAAACACGCAAAGAGCGCGTGCTTTTCCAGCTTTCCCGCCGCTCATAGGTCTTGCTCAAGCCTTGAACGCGCAACTCGCCCATGCCTGCCTCGACCTTCGCTTTACGTTCATTCCGACCACGACGTCATTATTGCCGCGGCGCTACTTGATCTTGGCTTCCGCGGCGTCGCCGAAGGATGCATCGATGATGTCCTTCATGTCCGGCTTCGCCTTGATCTTGCCGGTGTCAAAAAGGAAATCGCGATCGCGCGGGAATTCGGTGTAGTCGCTGGGGATGAAGTTGACGCCGTTGAACTTCGGCACTTCGAACAACATGGTCTTGATGTCCTTCTCGTCCAGATTTGCGCCGGCCTTGTGCACTGCCGCCATGTAGATCTGAAGCGCGTCGTCAGGATGGGTGCGAATGTATTTCTGGGCCTTGGCGTAGGCGTTGACGAAGTGCTGAACCGTATCCCGGTTTTTGGCGACGTAGTTCTTGTCCGCCACCAGCAACAGCGGATAGGTGATCCCGGCCATCTGCTGGAACTGCGCCGCGCTGATCACTTCCTTGCCGTGGCCCGACTCCACGATGCGCCGCATCATCGGGTCCCAGCCGAACACCACGTCGAAAGCGGGCGGCGAAGACGTCATGGCGACCGGCATATCGACGACCCGGACGTTGGAAATCTTGAAGTCGCTTTCCTTCAGGCCTTCCTTCTTGATCAGCGTCAGAAACACGCCGTAAACGCCGGTGCCGACCTGGATGCCGATGTGCTCGCCCTTCAGGTCGGCGAGCGATTTCACCGGCTTGTGGTTCGGTGCGGCGACCATCTTGCCGGTGAAACCGCGCGACCCGGCGCCGATAGCCACTAACGGCAAGCCTTTCGCCGCGGTAGCGAACAATACGAAGTCGGTGATTTCGCCGAACTGCATCGAACCGGCCGCGATGGCCTCGACCGCAAGATTGCCGCGCGGCACCGGCTTTCGCTCGACGTCGAGCCCCTCCTCTTTGAAGTAGCCTTTTTGCTCGGCGACCAGCGATGTCAGCTCGTTGACACCGGACGCCATTCCGACGGTGATTTTTTGCTGTGCGGCCGCCGGTGGGGCACCAACAAGAAAAGCAAGGAGCCCCAAAATCAAAGCAAAGGAAGCAGAGATCGCCTTCGACATTTTGTCATCCTCCCAACACTCGCCCGTTATTCTGTCTTTCGGGCTTGAACACGAGCGAAATTATATGCTGACGCAAATTGGCCGGTCAATTTAAATATCGATTTTTTTAGCTCGATTGACTGAAATCGAAGATATCGATATTCAAGCGACAGTGGCTGTCGTCAATGGGCAGCTCCCGGAGGAAGCATGCGTTACGTAGCATTTGAGGTCGGCGGCGCTGCCCACGTCGGGATTGTCATCGGGTCCGAGATCGTTGACCTAGACGTGCTACTACCCAGCGCCCCGGGCACTCTGCGGGAGATCATTGAGGCGGGCGAAACCCTCCAGACCGAAATCCGACAGCGCCTTGCCGGCGACACGTCCGCTGCGCGCCGGCCGCTGTCGACTTGCCGCCTGCTCTCGCCGATGCCGGATGCCGGCAAAGTCATCTGCCTCGGCCTCAACTACGCGGATCATGCCAAGGAAGGCGGGCACAAGGTGCCCGACTATCCGGCGCTGTTCTTGCGCGCCAACAGCTCGCTGATCGGACCCGGCGAGCCGATGATCGTGCCGCGCTGCTCGGAGCGACTGGACTATGAGGCGGAGCTGGTCATCGTCATCGGCAAGAAATGTCGGCACGTCCCGGAAAGCGCCGCGCACGACGTAATTTTCGGTTACAGCGCCTTCAACGACGGCAGCATCCGCGACTATCAGCGCCGGACCGGCCAGTGGACCGCCGGCAAGAATTTCGACGGCACCGGAGCGCTTGGCCCCTGGATCGTGACCAGCGACGAATTGCCGCTGGGCGCGGCCGGCCTCGGCATCCGTTCGCTGCTGAATGGAAAGATCCTGCAGAATTCCAATACCGACCGCATGATCTTCAATGTGCCAAGGACGATCGCAATTCTGTCCGAGATCATGACGCTTGAGCCGGGCGACTTGATCGCGACCGGCACGCCCGAAGGCGTCGGTCACGCGCGGACGCCGCCGCTATGGCTGCGGCCCGGCGATGAAATCACGATTGAGATCGACCGGATCGGCACCCTGAGCAACCCGGTCGTCGCAGAACCGGCCGCCCCGAAACTCAACGCGGCCTGAGCGGATGCGTTAGCCACCGTCCATCCACATGCGGAGCACAGCGACCAGCAATGCCACCACGCGATCGCGGACCAGCGATATTTACGATCGCATCCGCGACGACATCATCCATGGCCAGCTCGCGCCCGGCTCCAAGCTCAAGATCGACCTGTTGCGCGAACACTACGACGTCGGGGCGACGCCGCTCAGGGAGGCGCTGAGCCTGCTGACCGCCGACGGTCTCGTCGAGCGGCTCGACCAGCGCGGCTTCCGGGTGCCGGAGGTGATCGGCTCCGAATTCGTCGAGCTCCTGGCAATACGATGCTGGCTGGAGGAGCGGGCCTTGCGTCAGGCAATCCAGAAAGGCGGCAAGGACTGGGAGGAAGGCATCGTTGTGGCGAGCTATCGGCTGTCGCGGACGCCGCGGGTGTCGCCCGATGTCAGTCAGGCCGGCAATCTGGAATATGAGCGCTGCCACAAGGCCTTTCACCTGAGCCTGGTCGCGGGCTGCGGCTCGAGCATGCTCCTGCGCTTCTGGCATCAGATCTACAGCGAGGCCAGCCGCTATCGCTACATAACGCGCATGAGCGCCTACGAGCGGCCGGACCTCAACCAGGAGCACGCGCAGATCGGGGAAGCCGTGCTGGCGCGCAAAGCCGATCTCGCCGTTCAACTGATCGTGGCGCATTACACGAAGACCTGGGAAATGATCAAGCCGACGATCCCCGCGTCGATCGAGCCACACCCCGAACCCCAGCCGTCACCCGAACCGGCGCTCGCTCAGGACGGCAAAATGCCCGCGGCTTGAGGCATTTCACGGGACTCATGGAGCATTCGAATGTCTGATGCAGCCGCGATTGAGCGCCGCGCCTCTGCCGACGCTGCCGAAGGCAGCCCGCCGCTTCGCGTGCTCGGCTTCTCGGGCAGCTTGCGCCGCAACTCCTACAACACGGCGCTGCTGCGCGCCGCACAAAAGCTCGCGCCCGCAGGCATGAATATCGAAATCTACGACCTGTCGGCGATCCCGATGTACAACGAGGACATTCGCCAGGCGTCCGGCTTTCCGCCGGAAGTCGCGCGGCTGCGCGAGGACATCCGGGACGCCGACGCCATCCTGATAGCGTCGCCGGAATACAACCGTTCGGTCCCGGCCGTGCTGAAAAACGCCATCGATTGGGCGTCGCGCCGGCCGGACCAGCCGTTCAAGGACAAGCCGATCGCAATCATGGGCGTCAGCAACGGCGCGCTGGGCGCGGCGTTCGCCAACTACCACCTGCGGCAGATTTTCGTTTACCTGGACGCGAAGATGGTCAACGGCGCCGAGGTCATGATCGGCAATGGAAAAATGAAATTCGACGATATGGGCCACTTGATCGATCAGCCGACGTGCGCCTTTGTCGCATCGCATCTGCAAAAACTCTATAGTCTCGCGAGACCCGGCGATCGCGCCATGATCGAGCAAAAGAAGGTCTCGCAATCGTCGATGTAGCCGGGCCGGAGGTCCAAGATACCTCGCAGGGGGCTGCTTCGAAGAACAACAATCGGGTGGACGCCATGAGCACGACAGCTTCGCTAGAAGAACAATCGGCCAGTCCGACTTCGTATGAAGAGGCCGGTAGCGGCCGTGGGCTGATGATCGTGTCGGGGCATCTTGTTTCAACCATCATCCCGCTCATCGGCATCATGTTGCTGTGGGAGGTCGCCGTCCGCTTGAGCCATGTGCCCCCTGCGGTCCTGCCGCCGCTGAGCAACATTTTCCACGCCATCTGGAGGATGGCTTATGAAGGCACGCTATGGAGCGACATCGCTGCTACGCTCGGAAGGCTGATCAAGAGTGCTTTCATTGGCATGATTTTCGGCACGGTGCTCGGCGTTCTCATGGGTTACTTTCGGCTGTGGGAGCGCATGCTGGTCGCGCCGATGAACTTCCTGCTCGCCATTCCCGGCACGGCGCTGTTCCCGCTATCGATGATCTGGTTCGGTCTCACCGATTTCGCCATCATCGCGATCCTGATCTACGAAGTGACGCTCACGGTCATGCTTAACACCTGGACCGGCGTGAAGACCGTAGACCTCGCGCTCATTCGCGCCGGTCGCGCTTTCGGCGTGTCGGGATTTGGCCTGTTCTCGCGCGTCTTGATTCCGGCTGCATTGCCTTCAATCATCACCGGGTATCGCCAGGGCTTCTCGCGCGCCTGGCGCATCCTGGTGGTAGCGGAAATGCTGGTGTCGGTTTCGGCCGGCCTCG
Source organism: uncultured Alphaproteobacteria bacterium (assembly GCA_963822035.1). Lineage (GTDB taxonomy): Bacteria > Pseudomonadota > Alphaproteobacteria > Rhizobiales > Xanthobacteraceae > Pseudolabrys. Next base: position 388,867 of record CAWGGC010000002.1, read on the forward strand.
GCTATCGGATTTATTGGGCACAGGAATATTTCAACTCGGAAGTCGTGTTCGGCTCGCTGTTCGTGGTCGGCATCGTCGGGCTGCTGCTCGAGCGAGTATTTCTGCGCACGCTCGAGGTCATGACGATCGAACGGTGGGGCGTCCTGAGAGAGCTTGGCTAGACCGACCCAACGCTCAACAGCTCAAGAGCGCGGCGCGCAAGCTTGCCGAGACGCTCTTAGATAATGAGGGCGCGGCTGAACGCGAATACGTTGTCAGTAGCGTTCGGCCGGCCGATCAGAAGGCGCGCGCCAGCGCGAGCCCTGCGGTCACAATGACGAAGATCACGGCAGTCGAGCCGAGCACGGTGATGCTGTGCCGCCAGCCGAGTCCGATGATGGTCTTGATCGATGTGCCCTGTTCACGGCCGGGGGCGGGTTCCTATTGTCGGCCGGCCGAGGCTTGCGCGGGCGAGCTCAGGCCGGCGGCCACGGCCGGAGCGATTTGCGAGGGGGTATCGACGACGACCACACCGGCGGCTTCGAGCGCCGTGCGCTTGCCGGCATAGCTGCCGGTCTCGCCGGTCACGATCGCACCGGCATGGCCCATCTTCTTGCCGGCGGGCGCCGCAGCGCCCGCGATGAAGGCCACCATGGGCTTGCGCACCTTGCGGGCATATTCAGCGGCCGCCTCCTCCATGCCGCCGCCGATCTCGCCGACGATGACAATGGCGTCTGTGCCGCGGTCTTCATCGAGCGCGCGCAACGCGTCGCCCGTCGTGGTGCCGAGCATCGGGTCGCCGCCAATGCCGATGAAGGCGGATTGGCCGAGACCGGCGCGCGTGAGGTTGAGGCAAACGAGCGTGCCGAGGCTGCCGCTGCGCGAGATCACGCCGACGCGGCCGGGCCTGAACACGCTCGGCACGAAGGCCGGCATGATGCCGACGAAACATTCGCCCGGCGTCACGAGGCCCGCGGTGTTGGGGCCGACGATCCGCGTCCCATGCTTTGCCGCCGCGGCGTGCATCGCCATGACGTCCTGCGCCGGGATGTGCTCGGTCAACACCACCAGCAGCTTGACGCCGGCTTCGGCCGCCGCGACCGCTGCGTCCTTGGCCATCGGCGGCGGGATGAAGCCGACGGCAACATCGGCGCCGACCTTCTGGGCCGCTTCGGCGGTCGAAGTGAAGATCGGCACGCCGACATGGGTTTCGCCGGCGCGCTTGGGGTTGACGCCGGCGACTACATTGGTGCCGTAGGCGATCATCTTCTCGGTCCAGAACGTGCCCTGCTTGCCGGTGATGCCGAGCACGACGACGCGGTCTTTTTTCCGAACGATCATTGGGCCGCCTTCACCGCTTGCCGGATCGCATCTTCCATGAAGTCATAGGGCTCGATGCCGAGTTGATCACGCACGAGCTTGACCGCCTCGACCTCGCCGGTGCCATGGATCGAGAAGAACACCGGCACCTTCGGTTTGAGCTTGTGCCATGCTTTCACGACGCCATCGGCCATCACGTCGGTGCGGGCAAAGGCGCCGCAGAAATTGATCACCAGGCTTTTCACGCCGGGATTGGACAGCACCAGGTCGAGCGCGATCTCGGACTTGGTGTAGGCCTCGCCGCCGATCTCGAGGAAATTGGCGGGCCTGCCGCCGAAGTGGCGGATCACGTCCATGGTGGTCATGGTGAGGCCGGCGCCGTTGGCGAGCACGCCGACATTGCCGTCGAGCTGGATCAACTTGAGGCCGGCCGCCGCACCGCGCCTTTCAAGTTCGGTCATGGCGCCGAGCGAGCCATGCGCGGCGAGCTCCGGCTGGCGGTAAAGCGCGGCGTCGTCGAGCGTGAACTTGCAATCGAGCGCCACCACGCGGCCGTCGCCAAGCACGGCGAGCGGATTGATTTCAAGCAACTCGGCATCGCGGGCGCGATAGGCGGCGTGGAGCTTGACGAGAATGTCGGCAACCTGTGCCTGCGCCGGACCAAGATCGAGGCCCTTGAGCATGCCCGCGATGTCGTCCGGCGAAGGCTTGCCGTCGATGTCCACCAGCAGCCGGCGGATCGCTTGCGGTTTTGCCGCCGCGATCTCTTCGATGTCCATGCCCCCTTCGGTCGAGAACAGGATCAGCGGCTTGCGCGCCTGGGTGTCGTTGAGAACCGCGGCATAGAATTCGCGCGCTATTTTGGCCTGCTCCTCGATCAGCACGCGCTCGACCTTGTAGTCGCCGATCGTCATGCCGATGATCTGCCCAGCCACCTGCCCGGCCTCAGCTGGCGTATTGGCGAGCTTGATGCCGCCCGCTTTGCCGCGCTTGCCGGTCGGCACCTGCGCCTTAACGACGCAAGGCCCAATCTGGGCCGCTGCTGCGGCCGCTTCCTTGGCGCTCACGCAGAGGATGCCGCGCGGCACCGCAATGCCGGCGGGCGCGAGGACGAGCGCTTTCGCCGCGTGTTCCTCGAAGTTCATTACTTGCCGTATTTCTTCCAGTAGGCGCCGAACAATTGCTCTTCGCTGGGCTTGTCTTCCGGGATGGTGGTGACGAGGTGGGTGATGTTGATGAAGTTCTTGTAGTTGAGGTTGTCCGTGATCGAGTTGCCGCCCCAAGTGCCGCAACCCATGCTGAGCGTGAAGTTGAGACCGGTGTCGAAGCCGCCGCCGTTGGCGAACGTGTGCGCCTGATTGATCAGCACGCGCACCACGTCGGTCTCCTCGGCAAGCTTGCGGCCGCGGCTCAAGTCCTTGGTGTGCAGGCCGAGCGAGTGGCCCTTGCCCTGATACTCGAGGATGGCGCGCGCCTTATCAGCAGCAGCGTCGAAATCCTTGGCGCGGTAAACGGTGAGCACCAGCGACAGCTTCTCGGCCGAGAAGGGAAAGGCTTTGCCGACCCCGGTCTCCTCGACCATGAAGAACTTCTTGCCTTCTGCGGCGGCAGGCAGGCCGCAGCCGCGCGCGAACACATCGGCATCGCGCGCGATCAGCGTCCGCGACAACTTGCCATCCGGCCACAGCGCCGCTTGAATCTTCGCCTTCTCCGGCGCGGAGGCCAGGTAGCCGCCGGCGCGCTCGAGCGCGGCAAGAGCCTTGTCGTAGACCGCATCGACAATGACCACCGAGTTCTCCGAGGAGCACGAGGTCGAATTGTCGAAAATCTTCGAAGCGCAGATTCTCCTTGCCGCATCGTCGAGATCGGCGGTCTCGTCAATGATGACCGGCACGTTGCCGGTGCCGACACCGATCGCCGGCGTGCCGCTCGAATAGGCGCGGCGCACATTGTCCTGCGAGCCGGTTGCGACCACCAGATCGGCCGCTTGCATCAGCGCCTGCGTCATGTCCTTCGAGGCCGGCGGCGGCACGATCTGCACCAGGTCTTCCGGCGCGCCGATTTTCTTCAATTCCGCGCGCATGTAATCGACGGTTTTCGCCGTGGTCTTCAGGCCTGCCGGCGAAGCCGCAATGATGATGGCGTTGCGGCCCTTGATCGCCATCATCGCCTTGTTGACGGGCGTCGCACCCGGATTGGTCGACGGCGTGATGGCGCAGACGACGCCGACCGGCTTTGCCCATTTGGTGATGCCGCGCGCCTTGTCTTCCTCGATGATGCCAACGGTCTTGACACGCATCAGGTCGCGCAGTGTGCCGAAGGTCTTGCGCTGCTTCTTGATGATCTTGTCCGGCACGTTGCCCAACTTGGTGTCGGCGACCGCCAGTTCGGCGAGTTCCTTGGCGTGCTGTGGGTTGTACAGCGACCAGGCAAGCGCGGTCACGGCCTCGTCGACACGCGCCTGGTCGGCGTTCACGAACTCAGCCATGGCCTTGCGCGCGCGCCGCACCAATTCATCAATGACGGCATTGGTGCTGTCCGGCGTCTTTACTGCGACTGTCATGATTGTCCCGCTCACGCGACCTGTTGCGGACGCATGTCCTCGCGCTTGATGCCGGCGACGATCGTCGGCTTCTTCATGGCGTCGCGACGGAACGGCTCGCCCAGCTCCTGATTGAGAACCACTTCGATGAAGGTCGTGATGCGCTTCTTCTGGTCCTCGCAGGACTTGCGCAACGCCTCGGTCAACTCGGCTTGCGTCTTCACCTGCACCCCTTTCAGGCCGCAGCCTTCCGCGACCTTGGCATAGCTCAAGTGCGGATCGAGCTCTGTGCCGACGAAATTGTCGTCGAACCAGAGGATCGAATTGCGCTTTTCGGCGCCCCACTGGTAGTTGCGGAAGACCACCATGGTGATGCCGGGATATTCGGTGCGGCCGATCGAGCTCATTTCGCTCATGGAAATGCCGAAGGCGCCGTCGCCGGCAAAGCCGACGCACGGGATGTCCGGATTGCCGATCTTGGCGCCGATGATCGCCGGGAAGCCGTAACCACAGGGGCCGAATAGGCCCGGCGCAAGATATTTCCGACCCTGCTCGAAGGTCGGATAGGCGTTGCCGATGGCGCAATTGTTGCCGATGTCGCTGGAGATGATGGCGTCCTTCGGCAGCCCGGCCTGGATCGCACGCCAGGCCTGCCGCGCCGACATACGGTCGGGTTCGCGCTTGCGCGCGTCCGCATTCCACGTCGTGCCCGGATCATCGTCCTCGTGATCCATGCTCGACAACGTCTGCAGCCAGCGCGACTTGGTCTGGTGGATGAGCGCCTTGCGCTCCTCGCGTCCGGCGTTGCCGGCCGACGGCGAAAGTTGCTTGAGCAGGGCCTGCGCGACGAGCTTGGCATCGCCGCAGATGCCCACCGCCACCGGCTTGGTGAGACCGATGCGGTCGGGATTGATATCGATCTGGATGATCTTGGCCGTCTTCGGCCAGTAGTCGATGCCGTAGCCGGGCAGCGTCGAGAACGGATTGAGCCTGGTGCCGAGCGCCAGCACGACATCCGCCTTGGCGACGAGCTCCATGGCCGCCTTTGAGCCGTTATAGCCGAGCGGGCCGACGCTGAGCGGATGGCTGCCGGGGAAGCTGTCGTTATGCTGGTAGTTGTTGCACACCGGCGCCGAAAGCTTCTCGGCAAGCGCTGCACATTCGGGAATGGCGTTGCCGAGCACGACGCCGGCGCCCGACAGGATTATCGGGAACTTCGCCTCCGACAACAGCTTTGCCGCCTGCGCGATAGCATGCTCGCCGCCGGACGGGCGCTCGAAGTCGACAATTGCCGGCAGACTGATGTCGATGACCTGCGTCCAGTAGTCGCGCGGCACGTTGATCTGCGCCGGGGCCGACAGGCGTTTCGCCTTGGTGATGACGCGGTTAAGCACCTCGGCGATGCGTGAGGGGTCGCGCACCTCTTCCTGGTAGCAGACCATGTCGCGGAACAGCGCCATTTGCTCGACTTCCTGGAAGCCACCCTGCCCGATCGTGCGGTTCGCCGCCTGCGGCGTGATCAGCAGCATCGGCGTGTGATTCCAATACGCAGTCTTGATGGCGGTGACGAAATTGGTGATGCCGGGGCCGTTCTGCGCGATGCACATCGCGATCTTGCCGGTCGCGCGAGTGTAACCGTCGCACATGTAGCCGCCGTTGCACTCGTGCGCGACGTCCCAGAAGGTGATGCCGGCTTTCGGGAACAAATCCGAGATCGGCATGAAGGCCGACCCGATAATGCCAAAAGCATGCTCGATGCCGTGCATCTGCAGCACTTTCACAAAAGCTTCTTCCGTTGTCATCTTCATAGTTTTGTCCTTCTTTCGCTTCGCTGATTTTTCAGCGCGATATCTTTCAATCTTTGGTCTGGAAAATCGAGGTAAGGTCCGCGGCCGCCTCGCGCAACTTCGGCAGGTGCTGACGCGCGACCTGCTCGTTCATGCGCGCAGTGGGCGCCTGGATGGCGACGGCGGCGAGCGTTTCGCCGTTCTTGCCGGTCACCGGCACCGCCACGCAGACGACGCCAGCCAGATATTCCTCGCGGTCGAAGGAGACCTGCTCCTTGCGGATCTGGCGTAGCTCCGCATCGAGCTTCGTCTTGTCGGTGATGGTACTGCTGGTATAGCGCTGCAATTCGATGCTTTGCAGCAACCGCTGCCGGCGCGGGCTCGGCGCCAGCGCCAGAAACAGCTTGCCGATGGCGCTGCAGTGCAACGGCACGCGCGAGCCGCTCGTATAGTGCAGGCGCAGCGGCCAGTGTTCGGATTCGACCCGGTCGAGATAGATCACCTCGCCGTTGAGCAATGTGCCGATGTTGCAGGTCTCGTTGAGCGAGCGCGCGAGCCGCTGCAGCACCAGGTGCGGCGCGTCGTTGCGCATCGATGACGACAGCACGCCGAAGGCGAGATTGGTCAAGCGCGGACCGACGATCAGCCGCTTGCGTCCGGGCTCTCGCGCAAAATAGCCGCGGCTGACGAACCAGTCGACCAGCCGGTAAGCGGTCGCCTTTGGCAGCTTGAGCGAGGAGATGATGTCGAGCACGTCGACCGGAGTCTGCGAGGCGGCGACGTGATCGAGGATGGCGAAGGAACGCGCGGTGGCGCCGAGCTTGTGCTCTCGCGGCGCCTTGGCGCAATCCAGTGTTTTTTTGGCGCTGCGGCGCGACACTGCCGTGGGCTCTTCGGCCAGCTTTACGTTGAGACCTTGGCTAGTCATGGTTCACCTCTAACAACTCAAGCTCCGACAACGGCCTGGCCGCGGCGGCGCGCCGCCATGAATTCGCGCAGCAGCGGATAGCTGAGCGCGAGCAGCGACGCAATCATCAGCGGCCCGCTGATCGGGCCACGGAAGAACACGGTCCAGTCGTTGTCGGCCGCGATCATGCTGCGCATGAAAGAGCTTTCCCCGATCGGCCCGAGAATCGCGCCCAGCACCATCGGCGAGATGGGGAACCTGAACTTCTCGAACAGATAGCCGAGCACGCCGAAGATCACGATCATCCAGACGTCCGACATGTTGTTACGCTCGGCATAGGCGCCGACCAGGCAGAACATCACGACGATCGCCGAGAGCACCCCTTGCGGGATTGTCAGCACCTTGATGACGACGCGGATCCAGAAGAAGCCGACCAGGCACATTCCGATGACGCTGACGAACATCGAGGCGAGGATCGTGTAGACGAGGAGTGTCGAGCTCGGATCTTCGAGCAGCATCGGTCCGGGCTGCACGCCGTGCAGCAGGAAGGCGGCGAGAATGACCGCGGTTGCGCCGCTGCCCGGCAGGCCGAGCGTGAGCAGCGGCACCATGTGGCCGGCGACCGAGGCTGTCGCCCCGATCTGCGGCGCCACGATGCCCTCCGGCAGACCGGTGCCGAGTTGCCGGCGCCGTTTCCCGTACTGCTTCTCGATACCGTAAGAGATGAAGGCGGTGATGGTCGCGCCGGCGCCGGGCACGATGCCGAGCACCGTTCCCAGGATCGTGCTGCGGATCACCGTCGCTTTGATGGCAAGCAGATCGCGCAGCTTCGGGAAATGCGTGGCGACGTTCTTGGTGTCGCCTTCGAGCTTGTTGATGCGATTGCCTTGTCCGATGCGCGCCAGCACTTCGCCGAGGCCGTACATGCCGACGAGCACTTCGACGAGTTGCACGCCGTCTTTGAGGATCGGCACTCCGAAGGTGAAGCGATCAGTGCCGTAGATGCTGTCGATACCGACGGTGGCGACCAAGAGCCCCACGCAGAGGCTGATCAGCGAATTGACCATCGATTTGCCGGCCAACGCCACGACCGTGGTGAGGCCGAAGAACACGGCAGCGAAGTAATCGGGCGAGTCGAACTTGAGAGCGAGGTCGCTCATCGGCTCCGCCAGCAACACCATCACGGCCGAGGAAACGAGGCCGCCGATCAGCGCGGCCACCAACGCCCAGCCGAGCGCTTTGGCCGGCTGGCCACGCGAGGCCATGGTGTAGCCGTCCCACAGCATCGGCACGTCCATCGGCTCGCCGGGGATGCGGTAGAGAATGGCGGTGAAGCAGCCGGCATAGGTGCCGGCGAAATAGATCGCGGTGAGCAGGATGACCGAGGGCTGGATCGACATCTGATAGGTGAAGGGCAAAGCAAGCACGACGCCCATCACCAGCCCGAGCCCGGGCATGATCGACACCGCCATGCCGACCAGCAGGCCGATGAACAGCATCAGCAATTCGAACGGCTGAAAGACCTGCAGAAAGCCGTGGAACAGGTTGATGAAGATCACGGCGCCGCCCTCAATGCACACCCATCGCCGTCATCAGCGCGTAGGAGACCTGATTGAACGGCGCGACACCGAGCGGCAGCGCGACATAGACCACGCGCATGAACATGAACATGAAGCAGAAGGCGATTGCCACGCTCAGCACGGTGATGGGCACCGGCCGGCGGAAGTGCCCGAGATACATGAGCCCGAAACTGTAGCCGATTGTCGCGAGGAAGAAACCGAGCAGTGGCAGCACCAGCAGATAGCCGAGCGTGGCCGCAACGGCGATCCAGACCCGATGCGGGTAAATCTCCGGCGGCCGCACCAGCTGCTCGGCTTCCTCAGCCGCCGCGTCATGATCCGGCTCGGGCTTGCCCGCCCTGATCGCGCTCGAGACCATGCCGTACAGCGCGGTCGTCAGCATCAGCACGAGGATGAGCTGCGGCCAGGCGCCCGGGCCAATGCGGCCCGAGACCTGCTCAAAATCAAAATGATCCGCCTCGTAGAAAAGCAGGATGCCGGCCGCAAACACCACCATATAGGGCAGCGCTGCTTGCAGCCGGCGTAGCGGCATCGTGCCTGGATGCGACGTCACTTCGCCCCCATCTTCGTCTCTTCGCGGAACTTCTTGGCCTGCTTCAGCCAGTCATCCATGAACTTGCGCGAATTATCCATGGACACGTAGCTGTTCGGATCGGCGTATTGCTGCTCGAGATAGGCCTTGAACTCCGGCTTCTGCGAAACCTTGGCCAATTCGTCGGCGAGCATCTTGACGATCTTCGGATCGGTGCCGGCCTTCACCACGATGGCGCGGAACTGCGGCAGCGTGACGTTGTAGCCGAATTCGCCGCCGACCGGGACGTCTTTGAACTGCGGCAACTCGAGCCGGTGCGGATAGAAGAAGATCAACGGCCTTATCTTGCCGCCGTCAAAATAGCTGCGCACGTCGCCGGTCTGTTCGTAGAGCACGTCGGCGTTGCTGCCGAGGATCGAGGTGTAGCGCAGGCCCGGCTTGGCGTAGGGGATGCCTTCGAGCTTCAGCCCCTTGGTCTTGAGGTAGCTGACGGTGATGTCGTCGGCACTGCCGAAGCCCAGCTCGGCGACTTTCAGCGTCTTTTCTTTCGCCGTCTTCACCAGGTCGTCCCAGGTCTTCCAGGGGCTGTTGGTGTTTACCCAGAGGCCGGAGGGTTGCTGGATCATGATGGCGAGCGGGATGACCTGGTCTTCCGTAAAGGCCGGCTTCGGGCCGGCAAGCAGCGCGTAGGTATCGCCGATCAGCACCGCGAGCGAATAGCCGTCGGCGGGCGAGGTCAGGAGCTTGGTCATTCCGGTCATGCCGGTCGCGCCCGGCACATTGAGCACCGGCGCGGAGACGCCAAAGTCCTGCGACATGATCTTGCCGGCGGTGCGGGCAAGAATGTCTGCGCCGCCGCCGGGGCCCCACGGCACGATGAAGTTGATGGGATGGTCGGGATATTCCGCGCGCGCGGCTTGGCTGCCGAGACCGATAGCGATCGAGACAGCCGCGGCCAGCACGGCGAGTTGACGTGCAATCTTCATGGTCTTCCTCCCTCGAGATCCAGTTTTAAACCTGGTGTTCGTAGTCTCATTGATTGAGACTTATCTTCTTACTGGGTGATCATAGGCGCAACAAAGCGATCGCCGCAACGGCGATTGAGAAACACAGTCTCGCGTCTTGGGACTTTGGCGCGTCGCCGGTCAGCGCTCGGCGATCGGCTTGTAAATTCGCGCATCGGGGCCGTTGTAGAGGGTCAGCGGCCGGATCAGGATGTTGTTGTCCAGCTGCTCGAGCACCTGCACGACCCATCCGGGCACGCGGCCGATGGCGAAGATCGGCACGAACAGATCGCGCTTGAGGCCGAGCAGGTGGTAGACGACGCCGGAATAGAAATCGACGTTGACGTTGACGCCGTGGCGCGCGTAAGGCGCCATGGCGGCCACCACCGCCTGCAGGATTTCAAACCAGCGCGGCTCGCCCATTTCCTTCGACAGCCGCTCGACGCCGTCGCGCATGTGGCGCGCGCGCGGATCCTCGGCGCGGTAGACGCGATGGCCGAAGCCGGTCACCGCGACGCCGGCCTTGCGCTTTTCGCGCACGTAGTCGGCGGCGCGCGCGGGATCGCCGATCTCTTCCGCCATCTTCATCACGTCTTCGGCGGCGCCGCCATGCGCCGGTCCGGACAGCGCGGCGATCGCCGCCGTGATCGCGGCATGCAGATTGGCTTCGGTGCCGATGACGACGCGCGCGGTGAACGAGGAGGCATTCGATCCATGCTCGGCGTGCAAAATGAGATCGCGGTCGATCAGCTGCGCGGCGTCGGCGCTCGGCTTCTTGCCGCGCAGCATCCATAGAAGATTGGCCGCATGGCTGAGCGTTGCGTCGGCCGGCACTGGCTCGAGGCCGTCGCGGATGCGCGCGTGGGCGGCGACGATCATGGCGACCTGCGACGACAGGCGCACGCCTTTGCGTATCGTGGCCTCGTGCGAATTGTCCGAAGTCTCCGGATCGAACGCGGCGAGCGCGGAGACCGCGGTGCGCAGCACGTCCATCGGATGCGCCATTTTGATCGAGCGGATGATGTCGAAGATCGGCGCCGGCAATTTGCGCGCCGCCTTGAGCTCAGTATCGATACTTGCAAGTTGCTGCGCAGTCGGCAGATCGCCGTGCAGCAGCAGCCACGCAGTCTCCTCGAAGCTCGAATGCTCGGCGAGGTCGTAAATCGAGTAGCCGCGATAGCGCAGCTCGCCGGCTTTGCCGTCGATGAACGTGCAGGGCGAACGATCGAAGTAAACACCCTTGAGGCCGCGATAAATCTTGATCGATTCGGCAGTTTCAGTCATTGATGCCCTCGTCTTGCTCGGCCCCGGCGTTTTCTCACAGGGTGGGAAGCATGGAATTGCTCGATCGATTATTTGATATCGCACGCCGGGGCGATCGCAAAATCGTTTTGCCGGAGGGCGACGACGCGCGAATTGTCGAAGCCGCGCTGCGATTGAGACGCGAGAAGATTGCCCGGCCGATTTTGCTCGGAACCGCCGACGCCGTCGGCAAAGCCGCGGCCGGCGTCTCACTCGATGGGATCGAAATCGTCGATCCGCGCAGCGATGCCCGGCTGCAAGCTTACGGCAAGGCGTTGGCGACGCTCCGCGACAGCATGACGCCGGAGATCGCGACGCGGCTGGCGGCAAAGCCTTTGTATTTCGGCGGCATGATGGTGCGGAGCGGCGATGCCGCCGCCATGGTGGCCGGCGCCGCCAATCCGACGCGGCGCGTGATCGAGGCCGGGCTGATGACGATCGGCCTTGCGCAAGGCATCTCGTTGCCGTCGAGCTACTTTCTCATGCTGGTGCCGGATTTTCTGCAAAGCGGGCCGCGGCCATTTATCTTCGCCGACTGCGCGGTCAATGCCGAGCCCAGCGCCGAGGAACTTGCGGACATCGCCATTGCCTCGGCGCGCAGCGCGCAAGCGCTTCTGGGCGAGACGCCGCGCGTTGCCATGTTGTCGTTTTCGACCAAAGGCAGTGCGCAGCACGCGCGCGTCGACAAGGTGCGTCAGGCGCTCGGCCTGGTGCGCCAGCGCGAGCCGCAACTCGCCATCGACGGCGAATTTCAGGCCGATGCCGCGCTGGTGCCGGCCGTGGCGCGGAAGAAAGTGAAAGAGCCGAGCGCGGTCGCCGGCGCCGCCAATGTCCTGATTTTTCCGGATCTCAATTCCGGCAATATCGCCTACAAGCTGACGCAATGGCTCGGGGGCGCGCAGGCGATCGGCCCGTTCCTGCAGGGCTTTGCCGGGCCGGTCAGCGATTTGTCGCGCGGCGCCAGCGTGGACGACATTGTCACGACGTGCGCGATCGTCCTCGCCAAGCGCTGATGCGCGCTTAGCCCCCGTGCGGGGCCGATAATAACAATGTGCTTGATCTATTTGGACGGCGCTCTAGGCTTTCGTCGACGCTCGCCGCCTTCAAGAACGGGCGCAACTCGGGGAAACGCCTTGTCCGCGTTGCGAAACGCCAGGCCCCGCCGAGTTTCTGTCCAAGGAGGACATCGACCATGGAGCTCCGGCACCTTCGCTATTTCGCGGCCTTGGCGGAACATCTCAATTTCACGCGCGCTGCGCAGCAAGTTCACGTCACGCAATCGACGCTGTCGCATCAGATCAAACAGCTCGAATTGGAGGTGGGGTATCAGCTGTTCGACCGTGTCGGCAAGCGCGTGGTGATGACCGAAGCCGGCGAACGACTGTTGCCGCAGTTCAAGCGTGCCTTGCAAGAAATCGATGACGGGCTGCGCACCATGAGGGGCGCTGCCGAGCAGCTTTCGGGGCACCTGCACATCGGCGTAACGCACACCTTTAATATCAGCCTCATTCCGATTTGCGTCGCGGAGTTCTTGCGCAAGCACAAGTCGGTGTGCATCTCGATCAAAGAGATGCACGCCGATGTTATCGCCAAGGGCCTGGAAGACGGCGAGTTCGATCTCGGCATAACCTACCGGCCGGACGATGATCGCGGGCTCACGTTCGAGCCGCTATGCTACGACGAGATGGCGCTCCTGGTGCCCGAGCAGCACCCCTTCGCGAAGCGCAAGCGCGTTCGTATGTCGGAGCTGCACAGACAAGAGCTCATCCTCTACACCAAGAACGCCGCCACGCAGAAATTCCTGGATGGCTGGTTCAAGTCTGCCCGCGCTGAGCCGATCGTCGTTGTCGAGATGAACGCCTGTGCGCCGATGCCGGGCTACGTCCGCCGCCTCGGCATTCCCTGCATCATGTCGCGGCTCGGCGCACCGGATGCCAAGGATCTCAGGATCGTGCCGATCGAAAGCCCGACGCCCATGCGAATGCCGGGCATCCTGTGGAGCCGGACGCACGAGCCGACGCCGGCGGCGAAATTATTCGCCGCCGTCGTCCGTCACGCCATCGTCGGCGCCGCCGGCGGCGCATCGAAGAGCAATCAGCGGGCCGCTACGATCAAGACCGGCGGCGTGCCGGTCACCAGCCTGCGGCGGCTCGACCAGATCAAGCCGGGCGCCGCTCAGCCCACCGCGTGGATCGCGCCGGTCTCCGCTTCCAGCTCGCGTACAAAGAAGCCGACGGTGATGGGGCGAATGCGGCGCGCCAGATCCGGCTGATGGCCTTCGGAGGCCGGCGCGCCTAAGCCGTGCAAGCCTTCCGAATAGAAGTGCCATTCGAACGGCACGCCGCTCGCCAGCATCGCCTGCCAGATCTTGAACTGCATATCGATCAGCGACACGTTATCCTTGCCGCCGAACACGACCAGCGTCGGGCTCTTGATCTTGCTCACCGGCTTGAGCGCGTGCACCGGCCGCACGGGCGTTTCCGGCTCTTCCTTGATCGACGGGTAATAGGCGGCGAAGGCGCGCACTTGCGGGTGCGCGGCGACGAAATGTACGCCGAGCCGCGCGCCCATGCAGAATGACAACACGCCGATACGTTTGGGATCGACATCCGGCCGCGCCAACAGAAAGTTCCAGCCCTTCTCGATGGCGGCGAGGAATTCAGGGTCGGTCCTCACTTTCTGTATGTCCTGACCCTGACCGGGCAAGATCGGCGCAAGAATGCCGATCAACTGGTACATGTTCGGGATGAACACGGTGAAGCCCATCTCGGCATATTCGAAGGCTTCGTGCTTGAGCTCGTCGGTCAGCCCGTGATTGTGGTGGATAATCAGGATCGCCGGTCCGCGATGCGCGCGCTTGGGGTAGCAGAGATAGCCGGCGAAGTTGTCGCGCTCCATCGTGAATTTCTGGGCGATTACCGTCATCGGGTAAGACCTTTCCTTTTCTCAATTTGTCGAAGTCTTGACGTCAGGCCGGCTCGGGCACGGCCGGCGCCAGCCGGCGCGACAGGAATTCCTTGACGTGCGCGACGAGCTCATCCGGTGCGCCGACGGCCACGTCGTGACCGGAGTCGACGACAGCTACCGGCACCTGAGGAAACTCCTTATCCAGGCGGCGCAGCAACTCCGGCGGGTAGCGGTCGGATTTGCTGCCGCGAACGATCAGCGTCGGCGCCGTCACCTTGGCGAGTTCGTCCCATAGGCTGCCGACCACGAATTTCGGCGTGTAGCCTTCGGCGCCGATCGGAATGGTGTTGTTGTAGTCGGGATCGCGCGGCGCGATGATGAAGCCGCCTTCCGCCGGCTTGAGAATCTGGTCGAGCCGGGCGCGCGCCGGCGACCCGGGGGGCACGCGCTTGTCGCGGCTCATCTCCGCAACCGCGGCCTCGAACGTGGGATAGAACTGCGGCTTATGCCCGATCGAGGGCTTGCCCCCGGGCGAAGCGTGGCCGATCGGGCTGTGCAGCGGGCGGTCGACTATGACGAGACCGGCGGTACGCTCCGGGAAGCGCGCGGCCATCAGCAGCGCGAAGGCGCCGCCGCGCGAATGACCCATGAACACCGTCTTTTTCCAGCCGAACCGATCGATCAACGCAAGCGCGTCGCGCACGCCGGCATCGACCGAATAATCCTTGTTCGGGCTCCAGGTCGACTTTCCGTAGCCGCGGGCGTCGAAAGCGACGACCTCGCGGTCGGTCGCAAGCGCGGCGGCAACGTCGATCCAATCCGCCGAATCGAAATATTGCGCGCCGTGAAAGATCAACACCGGCGCGAGGCCGGGCTTGCCGAAGCGGCGGTAGAAAATGTCGACGTCGCCCGACCGCACGGTTCCAGTCTTGTGATTTGACGGCGTTTCGTGCTTCGGAGCCTCGGTGCCCAGGTGGGCGCGCAGCAAGACGCGTCCATAGTCGTTGCCGTTCGGAGTGCGGATTATGCCATGCGCGTGATTGCGCGTCGGCTCCTCGTTGTCGAAAGCAATGCCGCGCTGGTGCACGAATTCGATCAGCGTGACCGGGCTGTGCACGCGGTAATAGAACGGGCTTTCGTCGTCGACCGGCCCGATCCAGGCAAAATAGGTTTCCGCGAAGTGACGCTCGATCTCGGCGAGCTTCGCATCGGCGAACCCGCTGCGCATGCGCCCGACGTAAAGCTTGACGATGTCGAGCAGCAGGCCTTGCTGCGCGCTCGTCAGTTCGTCATAGCGGATGCCCTCGTATTTCATCACGTAATTGTCCCACGGCGCCGTGGTGAACAGTTCGCGCGGCAGCTTGTCGCCGATCGTGGCCTTGGCCCGTTGCGCCGGCGTCAGCGCGCTCATCAAGGCGTGGCCGGCTGCTTCTTCCTCCTTGAGCACCTGCGTGCCGGCATAGATGCCTGATCCCGCCACCATCGGCTCGGCGCCGACCAGATGCGGTGTGAGCACGACCTGGTCGCCCAGTACGAAGCAATTGACGTTGAGATGATGGCCGTCGATCTGCCAGCCCCAGGGCTTGTCGGCCGACGGCTCACCGAAGATGCTGATGAAGTAGTGCCATTCGCCGTGCTGTTCCGGCCGGCCGGTCAATTCGAGCAGGTGATGGCTGAGCTTCATCACATTGCGCGCGGTTTCGTAGGCATAAGCGCTCAAGCTCTCGCGCAAAAGCGCGAGCGCGGCATCGCGCTGGGGCTGCGTCAGGAAATGCAGGCAGATGCCGTGACGGAACATGAACGGGTACGCGTTGCTCCACTTGCGCCATTCGATGCTGTCGATGTCGAAGGAAACCTGCGCGCGCTCCTCGGCAGAGAGCGTATCGAGAAAGGCTCTGGCGGCATCGACCATCGGCCGGGCCGAGACGCCGGTGGGCGCGATCTCGAACAATCCCTGCCTGACATCGCCATCCGTGGTGACGCCCTTGAACTCCTCGGCGAAGGCGGCAAGTCCGCGCTGGATGCGGTTTTCCAAGACGGCGCGGACCGAGCTCGTTCAGTTCGCTCAGCACCAGCGGCTGCAATGCTGAACCGCTGGCATGGGTTATCGGTTGCGGGATCCTCTTTGTGCTTCTGCGTCATTTTGCCGGCATCGATCCGCTTCTGAACCGCCGCATCCTACTGGATCGACACGCCGGCGCGCGCGACAATTTCCTTCCAGCGCGCGACGTCATTTTTGATGTATTCGGCCGCTTGCTTGGGCGTATCGCCGATGGAAATCAGTCCCTGGTCGGCGAACTTGGCCTGCACATCGGGCTCGGCCAACGCCTTGGTGACCGCCTGGTAGATCTTGTCGACGATCGGCGCCGGCGTTCCTGCCGGAGCCTGCAGGCCGACCCAGGCGTCGGCTTCGTAATCCTTCAGCCCGAGTTCCCTCAGCGTTGGGACATTGGGCAGGGCCGCAAACCGTTTCTGGCTCGTGACGGCCAGCGCGCGCAATTGGCCGTCGGCGATGTTCCCTTTCAGCACGCCGTAGGCGTCGATCATCATGTGGACGCGCCCCGCGATCACGTCGGTGCGCATCGCGCTTTCGGTCTTGTACGGAATGTGCCGGACCTTGGTGTCGGTCATGAATTTGAACATCTCGAACGCCAATTGATACAGACTGCCGGTGCCCGAAGAACCGTACAGGTACTGATCGGGTTTGGCCTTGAGCAGCGCGATCAGCTCCTGCTCGGATTTCGCCGGTACATTCGGATTGACGCACAGCACGTTGATCGCTTCGGCCACGCGTGAAATGGCGACAAAGTCGCGCACCAGGTTGTAAGGCAGGCTCTTGTAGATCGACTGCCCGATCGAATTTCCGGTGCCGCCGAACAGCAGCGTATACCCGTCCGGGCTCGCTGCAGCGACATAGCCGGGCCCGAGCGCTCCGCCCATTCCCGGCTTGTTCTCGACGTAAACGGTCTGATTCAGAGTCACCGACATCTTTTCGGCAATGATACGCGCCACCACGTCGGTGATGCCGCCCGCTCCGAATGGCACCACGATTTTCACCGGCCGCTCGGGATAAGTCTGCGCCTGGACAAGAGATGCCGGAGCAAGAATGACAGCGCACGCGATCAATAGACGCAGAGTCCAGGTCCTCATTCGTTCCTCCTATCGTGGTGGTGCGATGTTCGCACTCAGATTAATTGACCCCGAACATGTTGCGGGCGTCCTCCACGGTTGCGATCTCGCGCCCGAGCTCCTTCGCAATTTTGGCCATGGCAGCGACAAGCTGGTGGTTGCGTTGCGCCGGCTTGCCGTCCGGCAAGTAGATATTATCCTCGAAGCCGAGGTCGAACGATGTCGAAGCCGAGCGAGGCGGCGAGGATGCACATCGGAAACTGATCCCGCTCGGTCGCGACCACTTGCAGCATCGCGTTCGGAAAGTTGCGCTGGATCTCGGCCTGCGCAAACACCATGTGCCGCGCATTCGGCGGCATGGCGCCGAAACCCATCACCAAATCGCACCAGAAATAGCGAGCGTTGCGATCGAACACCCCCTCGGCCGCATAGCGCACGGCGTTGTTGATGAAGCCGATATCGGCGATCTCCATCTCGAACGGTATCTTCTTGGCGACCATTGCCGCGATACCCTTGCGGATAAATCCCGGCGTGTTGGGGAAAGTCAGCGCCTTGTAGGGAGGCGTCGGCCGGCCGAAATCCCAGGTGCCGAGCGGAATCGTGGCCAGATCCTGCGCCGGCTTGATCGTCAGGATGCCGAGCCGCTCTTCGTCGGTCGGACGGGTTTGGTCGTGCTTGATGCCGATGCCGCCCGTGGTCTGGATCAGCAGGTCGGTCTTCGAGCGGATGCGCGTGATGATGTCGCCGAAAACCTTCGGGTCGCCGGTCGCTTCCTTGGTCTGCACATTGCGCGCGTGGATGTGGACGACGGCCGCGCCGGCCTCGCGACAAAGCGCCGCTTCCTCGGCGATCTCCTCGGGAGAGATCGGGATCTTTGCACCTTCATGGTCCACGGCATTGCCGCCATTGGGCGCCACGAGGATGATTAGCTTGTTCTTCGCCATCCGTTGTACCTTCTACAATTGATCGATTCACGCGACGCGCAGAAGCGCGAAGACGGGACGCAAGCAAGCGGCCCCGCATAAGCGGCATCCTCGTTGGTTC
This sequence comes from uncultured Alphaproteobacteria bacterium, assembly GCA_963822035.1. GTDB lineage: Bacteria > Pseudomonadota > Alphaproteobacteria > Rhizobiales > Xanthobacteraceae > Pseudolabrys. Next base: position 406,900 of record CAWGGC010000002.1, read on the forward strand.
TGTCGCAAAGCGACAATGATATTTATCGATAAAAGACCAGTGATGGTCTCGATGGTTGGGCGTAAGCGGTTAAGCCGATCTGGCCGCGCTCTGCGGAGGGGACGGGCGCGGGCGCGGCAAAGAGCTGCGGCGTCTCAAGGCTTTCGCCGCCGATCAGGGCGGCAGGCAGGTCTTTACGCCGTCCGGCAGATCGGTATCGGCCAGCGACAGCGCGCGGCATCCACACGCAAAATCATGCTGCTGATAATCCGAGGATCGCGCGCGCTTCCTCGGGGCTCGCGGCACGGCGGTCATACCGGCCACAGAGATCGCGCAGGCGGGCGACCAGCTCGGCATTGCTTTTGGCAAGGCGGTCCTTGTCGAACTTGATGTTGTCCTCGAGCCCGGTGCGCGCGTGGCCGCCGAGTTCGAGCGTCCATTCATTGACATCGAGCTGATGCCGCCCGATGCCGGCCGCGGCCCATGTCGCTGCCGGCATGATGTCTTTCAACTCCGAAATCAGGAATTCCAGCACTTTTCGCCGCACCGGCAGCGCATTGGGGATGCCCATGACGAACTGAACGTGCAGCGGCTTCTTGATCAGGCCACGTTCGGCCAGATCGCGCGCGTTGTAGAGCATGGCGAGGTCGAACACCTCGATCTCCGGCTTGATGTCATTCTCAAACATTGTGCGCGCGAGGTCTTCCACGAGATCCGGGGGGTTCTCGTAGATCTGCTTGGGGAAATTCACCGAGCCGGTGGCAAGCGAGGCCATGTCCGGCTTGAGGGTGAGCGCGCGGCCACGCTCGTTCTGGCTGCGGCCGCGGCCACCGGTGGAGAACTGGATGATCATGCCGGGGCAGTGCTTCCTCACGCCCTCCTGCACCTGCGCGAAAAGCTCCGGGTCGGAAGACGGGCTTTCGTCCGTGTTGCGCACGTGGATGTGTACCAACGCGGCGCCGGCCTCATAGGCCTCGTGCGTCGAATTCGATCTGCTCGGCCGGCGTGATTGGCACCGCCGGCGTCTGCGCCTTGCGCGGCAGGGCTCCGGTGATGGCGACGGTAATGATGGCAGGCTGCGTCATAAGGCTTCGATCTCCGCAAGCAGGGTATCCGAGACTGTAACACCATCGCGTTTGGCTGTTTCCCGCGCCATGAGACGGCCGGCACCTGGCAGCCGTGCGCCCGGCTGCGTTTCGATCTGGGCGGCGAGCGAAGCGAAATGATCGGATGCGCCGCCGAAGGCGGCCGGATCGAAGGCGATCAGCAACTGCCCAGTGCCGGGCGGCGGACCTTTGGCATCGAGGAACGAGGAGGAATCTGCGGCGAAATTGGCGCCGGTCAGGCCCGCCGCCAGCAACTCGACCATCAGCGCCAGCGCCGTGCCCTTGGCGTCGCCGAGCGGCAGCATGGTGCCAGCGAGCGCGGCATTGGGATCGGTGGTCGGATTGCCGGCTGCGTCGAGCGCCCAGTCGTCGGGGATTCTTTCGCCTTTCTGCTTGGCGGCAAGGATGTTGCCGCGCGCGACCTTCGACAGCGAGAGATCGACGACGATCGGCGGCTTGCCCGGCAGCGGGCAGGCGAACGCAATGGGGTTGGTACCGAATGTCGCCTTGGCGCCGCCCCACGGCGCGATCGCGCCCGGCGTGTTGGCGAACATCAACGCCACGAGGCCGACCTCTGCCAGACGCTCAACCGGATGACCGAGCACGCCACAATGATGCGAGCGTGCGATCGCGACGGCGGCGATGCCGGATTGCCGCGCAGCGTCCGGTAAAGCAGCGAGCGCGAGATCGATAGCCGGATAGGCAAAGCCATGCCCGGCATCTACCACGGCGGCGGCCGGCCGGCGCCATTCGAGCGACGGTTTGGCGAAGCCGTCGACTTTGCCGACTTTCGCCTGCGCCGCGTAAGTCGGCAAGCGCGAAAGCCCATGGCCCTTTTTTCCGTCCGCCTCGGCTCCGACCAGCGCACGCGTAACGCTTTCCGCGTTCAAGTGCTCGGTGCGGCAGCGCGTCAGCGTCGCCACCACCAGTGTCTCAGCCTGGGCGAGCGTCAGCTTCGGCATCAGCGCCCTCCGCCGAGATGATCGCGGACTTTCTCCGCCACGAGCCGCGACACGCGAGTATTCGACTTCGACCGTCAGCCCGGCGATGTGCGGCGTCAGAATCAGATTGGGGCAGCCGGCGAACACTTGCGCGCGTTCTTTGCTCAGCGGCTCCTGCTCGAACACATCGAGCGCCGCACCGCCAAGCGCACCCGAGCGCAACGCATCGGCAAGCGCAACCTCGTCGAGCACGCCGCCGCGCGCGGCGTTGATCAGGATGGCGTCGCGTTTCATGCGCGCGATAGACGCGCGGTCGAGCATGTTGCGCGTCGCGTCGGTGAGCGGCACGTGCAGCGACACAACATCGCTTTCCTTCAGCGTTTCGAGATCGAGCGGCGTCACCTTGCCCCACGGCTGCGACCACGCCGGATCGCCGGCCGCAATCTGCGGATCGTGCGCACAAACCGTCATGCCGAGCGCGGCGGCAATCCCGCCGACCTTGCGGCCGATGGCGCCGAAACCAACGATGCCAAGCCGTTTGCTTCGCGTCCGCCGATCAATGCCGTGCGCGGCCATTTGCCGTCGAGCACCGCAGGTGTAGCGCCATAGGCGCCACGCAGCAGCGTCAACATGGCTGCCACGACGTATTCCACCACCGAAATATCGTTGGCGCCTGTGGCTGGATAGACCGCAACCCCGCGCGCGTTGCATGCGGCCAGGTCGATATTGTCGAGCCCGACGCTGAGGCGGCCGACCGCCCGCAGGTTAGGCGCCCGCGCCAGCAAGGCGGCGTCGACCTGCGTGCGGTTACGCACGATCAATGCACGAGCATCGGCCAGTATCGCCAGCAAATCGGCGCGGCGTTCGACCAATGCGGGATCGTAGATAAGCTCATGTCCCGCGAGGACGCCATTGATGGCATCCTCGTCCATGAACTCGCAGATCACGATCGCGGCCACACAGTCACTTAGGCGCTGCGGTAAAGCTTGGTGAGCACGAATTCGCGGTGCCCGAGCGCTTCCGCCGCGGTCAACCGGCCGTTGGCGGTGCGCACGATCATCTTGATCAGCGCGTCGCCCGCTTCGGGGATAGTCATCTCCCGTCGCAGGATGCCGGACACGTCGAGATCGACGTGCTCGGACATGGTGCGCACGGTGCGCGGATTGGCGGAAATCTTGATCACCGGCACGATCGGATTGCCGATGATGTTGCCCTGGCCCGTGGGAAACGTGTGCACCACGTAGCCTGCCGCCGCCATCAGCGTCACACATTCGGCCGCCGCCGACGACGTGTCCATGTAATAAAGACCGGCGCCCTTTTTCGGCGCTTCGGCCGGCTCCAGCACGTCGATGTACTGGCATTTGCGCCCGATTTTCTCGAGATTGCCGAGCGCCTTTTCCTCGATGGTGCTCAGTCCGCCGGCGATATTGCCTTTGGTCGGCTGCGAGTCGGACAAATCGTCGACCTTGTGCGCCTGGATGACGTCATCTTCGTAAGCCTGCCAGGTCTTCATCCACTTTTCGCCGATTTCCGGGCTGATCGCCCGCGCCTTGGCAAGATGCTCTGCACCGGTGATCTCGGAGGTTTCGCCGAACACGCCGTAAATGCCCTTGGGGATCAGCTTGTCGTACATGTTGCCGACGGTCGGGCACGAGCCGAGCCCGGTGGTGGTGTCGCTCTCGCCGCATTTGGTCGAGACCCACAAATCGGAAATATCGAACTCCTCACGCCGCAATTCGGAGGCCCATTGCACGTATTCCTTGGCCGTGCGCGACGCGCGCGCGATCGTGTCGATGTCGCCGTGCAGTTCGATTCCGAAGCCGGTGACCGGCTTGCCGGTCTTTTTGATTCCTTCGACAACGCGCTGAGTCCAGAGCTCCTCGATGCCGATAACGACGACGGCGGCAACGTTCGGGTTCGAGCCGGTGCCGATGATGGTGCGGAAAAACAGATCGAGGTCGGCGCCGAATTGCAGCCGGCCATAGGCGTGCGGGATTGCCAGCGTGCCCTTGATATTGTTTGCGACCGCCTCGCAGGCCGCGTTGGAAATATCGTCGAGCGGCAGGATGAGGACGTGATTGCGCACGCCGACGCGGCCGTTCTCGCGCCGCCAGCCCATGAAGGTCATGTTCGATCTGCCGTTCCGCTTGGTCTTGCTGCGCTTTGCCATGTCACCACCGCTTGGTCTTGAGATTGTGGACGTGCACGTGCTCGCCTTTGCCGATGTCGGCGACCGCTTTGCCGATGTCCTGGCCGTACTTCCAGACCGTGTCGCCCTTTTTGATGTCGACGAGCGCCACCTTGTGGCCAATCGGGATCGCCATCTTCGATTTGAGGCGCAGCGAGGAATTGTTGGCGGTGATCACACCGGACATCGCCGTGTCGGCCTTGAGCCCTTCGACGACAACGACGCCGACGGTGTCCTTTTTGTTGTGCACGAGAAATTGCGGAATGCCCATCGGCCTCCTCCCATTCTTGTCGGCGCCATCTATAAAGTGGCTTCAGTCGAGATGAAAGCCCTGCGCGCGGACGAAAGTGCCGAAGTCGGCGCGCAGCGGCACCGCATATTGCCGCGCCTTGTCCTCCGACCAGCCGTAGAATTCCGCAGTGCCGAAGCGCGCCGGATCGCGCTGGTGCCGGTAAGGCCGCGTTGCAGCGCGGCGGCGGTCGTAGGCGTCGACCTGCGCGGTCAGGTCGCCTTCCGCGAAGCGCTCGTGATGCAGCGTGGTCGAGAGCGAAAGCCGCGGCGTGATCGCGCCCGCCTCCGCCGGCCAGCCCACGCACATGCCAGCAATCGGCACGACTTTCTGCGGCAGTTCCAGCAGTTTGCTGACGTCGCGGACGCGGTCACGGATCACGCTGATCGGACAGCAGCCGAGCCCGACCGCCTCGGCGGCGCGTAAGAACGTGGTGAGCACGATCGCGGCGTCCACTGTGGCATTGAAAAACAAGTCGAGATGATCGTTGGGAAACGGTTTGCCCCGCATTTGCGCGACCTGCGGCACGCGCCGGCCATTGGCGAGGAACACGAGGAACACCGGCGCCTCGCGCACCCACGGCATCTCGGGGAGCAGGTCTGCAATTCGCGCACGCCTGTCGTTTTCTCGCACGATGAGAATGTCACCCTGCTGCAGATCGCTCTTCGACGGCGCGCTCAGCGCGCATGCACATAAAAGACGCAGCAGGTCCTCCGGAATATCGCGCTCAAGAAAGCGCCGGCGCACAGAGCGGGACGCCAGGCGGGCAAGTTCATCGAGACCCGGGAGGCTCTCATCCACCGCAATGTGCTCCCCGAAGCGCTCGAGCAGCGCATTGTGGATGATTTCCGGGGCGGTCGGCATCGGCGGCTCCTTGACCAAATTGGCAGTTGCCACGCTATCGCAAAGCGACCACCATAGGTGACGCGCGATAAGCAATAACCAAAAAACGCCACGTGGGAGGACAAAAAATGAGCCTGAATCGCAGACACTTCTGGCGCTGGCCAATTCTGGCCGCTGCCGTTGCCTTCGCTATTTCCGCAACTGCCGCCAACGCCGAGCCGCGCGTCGTCCGCATCGCCAAGCAATACGGCATCTCCTATCTGCCGCTGACAATCATGCAGGAAAAGCATCTGCTCGAGGCGGAAGGCAAGAAGCTCGGGCTCGATCTTTCCACCGAGTGGGTGCGCTTCACCGGCGGCCCGCCGATGAATGAGGCGCTGATCTCCGGCAATCTCGATTTCGCCTCGGGCGGCGTCAGCCCGCTGGTGACGATCTGGGCGCGCACGCAGAACAACCTCAAGGTCAAGGGCATCTGCGCGCTCAATTCGATGCCGCTTTATCTCAATACCATCAATCCCAACGTGAAGACCATCAAGGACTTCACCGACAAGGACCGCATTGCGCTGCCGGCCGTGCGCGTCTCGTTGCAGGCGGTGATCCTGCAAATGGCGGCGGAGAAAACCTTCGGCGCCGGCCATGAGCACCAGCTCGACCAGTGGACGGTGTCGCTCAGCCATCCGGACGGCTTGGCGCAGATGATGAGCTTCAAGTCGCAGATCACCGGCCACTTCACCTCGGCGCCGTTCATGTACACGGAACTCGCCGACAGCCGCGTGCATCGCGTGCTCAACAGCTACGACGTGTTCGGCGGCCCGCACACCTTCAACGTAGTGTGGGCGAGCGCCAAGCTCTACGAGGGCGAGCCGAAGATCGTGCAGGCCTTTCTCGCCGCGTTGAAAGAATCGATGAAGATGATCAACGACGATCCGGCCGGCATGGCCGCACTCTGGGTCAAGGCCGACAAGTCGAAGCTCACGCCTGCGGAAGCGGAAAAGATCATCCGTGACCCGGAGAACAAATGGACCATGACACCGGAAAAAACCATGGTGGTCGCCGACTACATGAGCCGCGCCAAGATGATCCCGGTTGCGCCGAAGAGCTGGAAGGACATGTTCATCGACTCCGTCCACGACCTGCCGGGCAGCTGATCAGCCGATTATGTCCGCACTGCTCGAGGTTAATGGAGTAACACTCCAATATAAGACGCCGCGCCACCTGGTGACGGCGACGTACCGGGTCGACTTCTCCGTTCACCAGGGCGACCGCTACGTGATCCTCGGCCCTTCAGGTTGCGGCAAATCGACACTGCTGAAGGCGGCCGGCGGATTCATGGCGCCGGTCGAAGGCGACATCCGCATCCGCGGGCGCGAGGTCACCGCGCCCGGGCCCGACCGGATGATGGTGTTCCAGGAATTCGAGCAATTGATGCCGTGGAAGACCGTCTATCAGAACGTGGTCTTCCCGATGAAGGTGACGCGGAAGTTCGCCCGTTCCGAGGCAATCGAGCGGGCGAATGCCGCGATCGAGAAGGTCAAGCTCAGTGAATTCCGCGACATCTACCCGCATATGCTGTCGGGCGGCATGAAGATGCGCGTCGCGATCGCGCGCGCCATGGCGCTTGAGCCGGACATCCTGCTGATGGACGAGCCGTTTGCCGCGCTCGATGCGCTGACCCGCCGCTCGATGCAACAGGAATTGCTGTCGCTGTGGGATCAACTGCGTTTCACCGTGCTGTTCGTCACGCACTCGATCGAGGAGGCGATCCTGGTCGGCTCGCGCATTCTGGTGCTGTCGCCGCACCCCGGCCGCGTGCGCGCCGAGCTCGATGCCGACGGCTTCAATTTCGGCAATATCGATCAGCGTGAATTCGGCGCGATGTCGAAGCGCATCCACGGGCTACTGTTCGGCGACGAGCGGATTAGCGCATGAACAGCGCACGCCAGGACCGAGGCGACCGGCGACCGGAATTCGAGCACGAGCTCGTCGACTCCGGCGTGATCGGCGACGTCGAACGGCCGCTTGGCTTCGTCGAGCGCGTGCTGAACAACGACGCATTCCAGCGTTTCATGATCCTGGTCGTGCTGATCGTGATCTGGGAGATCTATGCGCGCTGGCTCAACAATTCGCTGCTGTTTCCGAGCTTCACCGAGACGGTGCAGACTTTCATTCACGACTTGCGCTCCGGCGTGTTGATCAACCGCACCATTACGTCGCTGCGCACGCTCGCAATCGGCTATACCTGCGGGCTCGTGATGGCGGCGGCATTCACTACCTTGGCGGTCGCCAGCAATGTCGGCACCCGCATCCTCTCAACCTTCACCGCCATGTTCAATCCGCTGCCCGCCATCGCGTTGTTACCGCTGGCCTTGATCTGGTTCGGCCTCGGCACGCCGTCGCTGGTGTTCGTGATTATTCACTCGGTGCTATGGGCGGTCGCGCTCAACACACTGATCGGATTTCGCGGCGTGCCGGAGACCCTGCGCATGAGCGGCCGCAATATGGGCCTCAAGGGAGCGCGTTATGTCGGCTTGATTTTGATTCCGGCGGCGTTTCCCTCGATCCTCGCCGGCCTGAAGATCGGCTGGGCCTTCGCCTGGCGCACGCTGGTGGCGGCGGAACTGGTGTTCGGCGTTTCGGCCCGCTCGGGCGGCATCGGCTGGTATATTTTCGAGGCGCGCAACGATCTCGATACGCCCACCGTGTTCTCCGGCCTGCTCACCGTCATCCTGATCGGCCTTCTGGTCGAGTCGGTGATCTTTCGCGCCATCGAGACACGCACCGTCAATCTCTGGGGCATGCAGAGATGAGCGACGTGCTCGGCGTCGACGTCTGGCGCGGGACCGAGCAAGGCCAATTCCAGGCCTTCGCCGTTCCGCGCCGCCAGCACCAGACCGTGCTGGACGTGGTGACGGAAATCCAGCGCGAGCACGATCCCACCCTCTCCTACCGCTTCGCCTGCCGGGTCGGCATGTGCGGCTCGTGCGCCATGGTGGTGAACGGGCGGCCGCGCTGGACCTGCCGCACGCGCGTCAACGAAGTGGTGACCGACGGCGGCCGCCTGCGGCTCGAGCCCTTGCGCAATTTCGCGATAGTCAAGGATCTCGCGGTCGAGATGACGCAGTTCTTCGACAAATGGGAAGCGGCGCACGGATTTTTCGAGGCGGGCGCGAAACCGGAAAAGGACTTTGCGGTCGTACCGCCGCAGACCAGAGAGCGCCAAGCGGCCGACGCCGGCATCGAATGCATCGGCTGCGGCGTCTGCTATTCCGCATGCGACGTCGTGGCCTGGGAAGACGGCTATCTTGGGCCGGCCGCGCTCAATCGCGCCTGGACGCTGGTGAACGACATCCGGGATCGCGGCCAAAAAGCGCGACTCGCGGCCGTTTCCGATGGCGACGGCTGCCAGGCCTGCCACACGCACATGAGCTGCACGCGGTTCTGCCCAAAAGGCATCGAGCCGACCTACGCGATTGCCGGGCTCAAACGGGCGATGTTCAGTCGGGGCGCGCGTTGATGCCGGGTTTGTTCATCGCGCAACGGATCACTGCCTTTGTATTGGCCTTCGCCGTCGCCGTCCATCTCATGACGATCCTTTTTGCCGTGCGCGGCGGGTTGACCGCGGCCGAAATCCTGGCGCGCACGCACGGCAATCTCGCGTTCGCACTATTCTATGGCGTGTTCGTGATCGCGGTCGTGATCCACGCGCCCATCGGCCTGCGCAACGTGGCGCGCGAATGGACCGCATGGCGCGGACGCTCGCTCGATGTCGCACTCGTAGCGTTTTCGCTGCTGCTGCTCGTGCTTGGTCTGCGTGCGGTCTTCGCGGTTTACGCATCATGATGCGCGCGTCACACACGCAGCGCGGCTTCATCGCGGCGATGCTGCATCGGTTGTCCGGCATCGCGCTTGCCGTTTTCCTGCCGCTGCATTTTCTCGCGCTTGCCACCGCGCTCAACGGCGCCAGCGCCCTCGATTCGTTTCTCGCCGTCACGCGCCAGCCGGTTGTCGCGTTCCTCGAGTGGTGCATCGTCGTCGCGCTGGCGACCCACATGGCGCTCGGCTTGCGCGTGCTGGCGGTCGAGTTCTTCGATTTTCGCGAAAAGACGCTTGCCGCGCTCTCCGCCTGTCTCGCCGCCGCTTTCGCAGTCGGCCTTGTCTTCATTTTCAATCTGGGCTGACGCAATGATCGCCGGTTATCCTCTCGACACGCTCGCAATTCTATGGCTCGGCACCTTCGTCGGGGCGATCGCAGCCGGCGGCCCGGATTCGCCTTCGGGCTGGCCGCATCGTCGATCTGGCTGCACCGGATCGATCCTCTGCATTCGGCGTTACTGATCAATTGCTGCGGCACGATGCTGCACCTCGCCACGATTTGGCCGCAGCGCAGCCACATCGAAATCGGCCGGGTGTGGCCGTTCGTGGCCGGCGGGCTGATCGGCATTCCCATCGGAGTGCGGGTGCTGCTGATCCTCGACGCCAGCATCCTCAAGGCGGTGCTTGGCGTGTTCCTCCTCACCTTCGGCACCTATGCCCTGCTGGCGCCCAAGCTGCACACCATCCGGGCCGGCGGCCGCGCGGTCGACGCCAGCATCGGCTTCATCGGCGGCATTCTCAGCGGCTTGGGCGGCTATACCGGGGTTTTGCCGACCATCTGGACGCAATTGCGCGGTTGGTCGAAACACAAGGCGCGCGCGGTCTACCAACCCTATATTATCGTCATCCAGTCGGTGACGGTAGCGAGCATCATGGTGGCCGCATATGATGGAAGCGCTCTGATGCTGGTTCTTCTCGTGCTGCCGCCGCTGGCGCTTGGAACCTGGATTGGCTGGCATCTTTACGGACGAATGAACGACCTACGTTTCCGCCAAGCGCTCTCCATCTTGTTGATCGCGTCCGGCGCGACGCTGGTGTTTTAGGAGCGCATGATCCCAAAAAGTGGGAACCGATTTTCGGATAAGATCATGCGCAAAGGATAAGAGGCCATGCAACTCGATATCAAGGAAGTCGAAGAACTCGCCAAGACGCTCTATATCCGCGCGCTCAAGCTGCTGCCGCGCGACGTCAAGCAAGGCTTCGAGCGGCTGTTGCGCGAGGAAACCGACGCCACCGGCCGCGCCATCCTCGGCACCATGGTGGAGAACATCGCGGTGGCGGAACGCACCAACAACATCCTCTGCCAGGACACCGGCATCCCGATCTACAACGTCACCATCGGCCGCAATGTCGAGCTCGACGGCTTCGCGATGAAAGAGGCGATCCGCCGCGGCTGCGCGCGCGCCACCACGGAACACCCGCTGCGCTCCTCGGTCGTGCACCCGATCACGCGCAAGAACGAGCAGACGTCGTGCGGACCGGGCGTGCCGATCATCAATATCGACTTCGACAACCGCGACGAGACCGTCGAGATCGAGATGATCCCCAAAGGCTCCGGCTCGGAGAATGGCTCGTTCCTGCAGATGCTGATCCCGGCCGACGGGGTCGCGGCGGTGAAGCGCTTCGTCATCGACAAAGTGATCGAATGCGGCGGCCGCGTCTGCCCGCCGACCATCGTCGGCGTCGGCATCGGCGGCACGTCCGACCTGTGCATGCATCTCGCCAAGGTCGCGGCCACGCGCCCGCTCGGCACCACCTGCGCCGACCCGGAAGGCGCCAAGATCGAGGCGCAATTGAGCGAGGCCGTCAATGAGCTCGGCATCGGCCCGCAAGGCTTGGGCGGGCGGGCGACGGCATTCCGCGTGCATGTCGAGGTCGGCGCCACCCACATCACCATGAACCCGGTGGCGGTCAACATTCAATGCCATTCGGCGCGGCGCGCGAGCGCCATCATCACGCCGGGCGGCATCGCCTTCGAGTAAGCCATGACGCATCACGTCCTCGACATGCCGATCGATGAAGCGCAGGCGCGCAAGCTGAAGATCGGCGACACCGTGACGCTGGAGAAGACGCTGTTCGGCATCCGCGACGCAACGCTGATCGCGATGTTCGACCGCGGACGCGAGACGAGGTTCAATCTCAATGGCCACGCCGTCATCCACACCGCGCCGAACGTGCGCAAGGTCGATCCGCGGCCCGGCAATTCCTGCGGCTACGAACCGTTGTGCATCGGCACCACCACGTCGATGCGCATGGAGCGCTTCACCAAGCCGCTGATGGAAAAGTATGGCGTGCGGCTGATCATCGGCAAAGGCGGCATGGGGCCGGCGACGCTCGAGGCCTTCAAGCAGTTCGGCGGTGCCTACCTCGCCGTGGTCGGCGGCGCCGCGGCACTGGAGACGACCTGGATCGAGGCGATCGAGGACGTCGATATGGACGACTTGCATCCGGAATCGCTTTGGAAGTTCCGCATCAAGGGCTTCGGGCCGCTGCTCGTGACGATGGATTCGCACGGCGGCTCGCTGCATGCACAAGTGAACGCGGAAGCCGCGGCTCGCCGCGCGGCGGTGCTGCAAAATATCGGAGCGAGTTAGGTGCGTGACCGCTCCACATCGTCCCCTCCCCCCTTGTGGGGGAGGGACAGGGAGGGGGTCGTTCTCGCTCGCGCGTGATCGCATCCACCCCCCTCCCCAACCCTCCCCCACAAGGGGGGAGGGAGTCTGCTGTGCGTTGCTGACGCGCAATGCCCACACTCAACACAATCCAAACAGACATTCTGATCCTGGGCGCCGGCGGCGCCGGATTGTTCGCGGCGCTGCACGCCAAGAAGGCCAATCCCGATCTCGACGTCACCATCGCGGTGAAGGGCCTGCTCGGTAAATGCGGCTGCACGCGCATGGTTCAGGGCGGCTACAACGTTGCGCTGTCGCCGGAAGAACTCGGTCGAGCGCCATTTCATGGACACGATCGAGGGCGGCGGCTGGCTCAACGACCAGGATCTCGCCTGGCTGCTGGTCGAGACGGCGCCCAAGCGCATCCGCGAGCTGGAAACCGAGCTCGGCTGCTTCTTCGACCGCAACCCCGATGGCACCGTGCACCAGAAGGCTTTCGCCGGCCAAACCTTCGATCGCACCGTGCACAAGGGCGACCTGACCGGCATCGAGATCATCAACCGCCTTGCCGAGCAAGTGTGGCGGCGCGACGTGAAGCGCTTGGAAGACCATCGCGCGCTCGACCTCATCCGCAGCGCCGACGGCTCCGAGCTTGCCGGCGTGCTGATGCTCGACATGCGATCAGGCGAGCCGCTGATGGTGCGCGCTCGCGCAACGCTGCTGGCGACCGGCGGCGGCCCGACCATGTATCGCTATCACACGCCCTCCGGCGACAAGTCCTGCGACGGGCTTGCCATGGCGTTGCGCGCGGGGCTGCCGCTGCGCGACATCGAGATGGTGCAATTCCACCCCACCGGTCTGCTGGCTGGCGAAGGAACGCGCATGACCGGCACCGTGCTGGAGGAAGGCTTGCGCGGCTCCGGTGGCTATCTTACCAACTCGGCTGGCGGGCGCTTTATGTTCGACTACGACAAGCGCGGCGAGCGCGCCACCCGCGACATCGTCAGCCGCTCGATCATGGACCGCATCCGGAACGGACACGCCAGCCCGCACGGCGGCGTCTACATCGAGATGGGCCATCTCGGGGCGGAGCGCGTGCGGCGCGAGTTCAAGGGCATGGTCGAGCGCTGCGCCGATTGCGGCTTCGATCTCGCCGCCGGCCGCGTCGAGGTGATCCCGACCGCGCATTACATGATGGGCGGCGTCGAATTCAAAGCCGACTGCACCACCGAATTGCCGCGGCTTTACGCGGCAGGCGAGGACACCGGCGGCGTGCACGGCGCCAACCGGCTGGGCGGCAACGGCGTCGCCAATTCGACCGTGTTCGGCGGCATCGCGGGCGACGTTATGGGCGCCCGCACCAAACGCGTCGGCGCCCTGCCCGAGCCAGACGGATACGCGATCGAATCTGCGCGCGCGCGTGCCTTCGCGCCGATTGCCCGCGCAAGCGGCAATCTGCCCGAGATGCGCGAGCGGCTTTACTCGATCATGTGGAACGACGTCGGCATTCTGCGCGGCGCCGACGGTTTGGCACGCGGCCAGGACGCCCTCGATGCACTCGCCCACGACATCGCCGCCTCCGGCATCGCCGACGACAATCGCCGCTACAATCTCACCTGGATGGACCGGCTCAATCTCGAAAATCTCACCTTGGTGAGCCGCGCCATAGCCGCCGCCGCGGATTTCCGGCGCGACAGCCGCGGCGCGCATTTCCGCGAGGATTACCCGGCGATGTCCGATCTCGCCACCTCATCCTTCACTCGCGTGCGGCTCAAGGACGGACGCCCGCAAGTGACGGGCGCGCGCGTCGAATTCTCTCGTGTGCGACCCGGCGAGAGCCTGCTGCGGCCAGCGGCGGCAGAGTAAAGTCCGACGCCGCCGGCATAGCCGGAATCCCCCTTGGCAGATCGGACGTCACCTCGATCAACGCCGAAGCATCCGGGTTAGCCGCTTCCGCACGATCGCGCAGCCAGACGCTACGCCGTATGTGTTGGAGCGGGCGAAGGGAATCGAACCCTCGTATGCAGCTTGGGAAGCTGCCGTTCTACCATTGAACTACGCCCGCAAACGCATGTTTTCTGATTTTTGGCTCCGATTTGGCTCCGCATCATGATTCAAGCTTTGGCAGATTGCGATCGCCGTTGAGATGCCAATACCCTGATTTCACTTCCGCTTTTGGGGGCACAGCCGACATGGCGGGATATGCTGGTGGCCGCGTCCCGGTCGAAAATGACCCAACCGCGACATGGCTGTCGCGGCTATTCACGCGGCGGCCTTGATGCGTTCCGCAGCTCGCTTTTGTCGACTTCGCGCGGCGCTGTAAATCGTAAAGCCGATCAACAATGCGCATGCCGCGACGAAAAATGCGCTGAACGGATGCTGGATAAATGTGAGAATATCTCCGTTCGATTTCAGCATGGCGCGCCGGAAATTATCCTCGAAACGCTCGCCCAGTACGAACCCGAGCAAGATCGGCGCCGGACTGAATCTGAGCAGCCAAATGATATAGCCGAATATTCCGAACAGGATCGTCATCTCAACCTGAAACATATCGTTCTTAGCGCTCCATACGCCGATACATATAAAGAATAACGCCGTGGGATAGAGATACCGGAACGGGATGCTCAATACCTTCACCCACAGCCCAATCAGCGGAATATTCATCAGGACGATAGCGAAGTTCCCGATCCAGAAGCTCGCCACCAATCCCCAGAAGACATCGGGATGCTGCTTGATAAGGAGCGGCCCAGGCACGATGTTTTAAATCGTGATTGCGCCGAGCATGAGCGCCATCACTGCATCGCCAGGAATTCCTAGCGTCATGGTTGGAATGAAATCTCCTTGGATTGCCGCATGGGTAGCCGCCTCCGGCGCTGCGACACCTTCGACAATCCCGGTGCCCAATTGGTCACGACGCTTGCCGAATCGTTTTTCCATCGCGTAGCCCCCGAAAGAGGCGATAACTGGTCCGATGCCGGGAATGAGCGAGCATAAAGTGCCGGTGACGGTGCCACGAAACATAGCTGGGAGAGCGTGCTTGAGGTCCGTCCGTGAGAAAAACATGTCCCTCATCCGGACCTTGTCAAGCTTGCCTGACATCGTAGTGACCCGATTGACGCTCTTCATGAATCCAGCAATGCCGAAAATCCCCAACGCAATGGCAGGTATCTCGAAGCCGTCAATGAGGTTCATATCACCGAAAGTGAAACGCAGAGTGCCGAATTCGACGTCGGTCCCGACCATCGCCAAGAGCAGCCCGAAAAGCACCATTGCCACGCCCTTCAGTGGCGAACCGCGCGCGAGGGTTGATCCAGCCAAGAGTTCCCAGAAGCATGAGCATAGACACATCCGCCGAACCGAATTTCAGCGCGATATTCACCAGCACCGGAGACAGGAATACCATCTCGGTGATGCCCCATGACGCTCCGATAAGTCCCGACAGGTAGGCAATACTGATTGCAGTTCCGCTTTTTCCCTTGAGCGTAAGGGGATATCCATCGAGGACGGAGACCGCGTGCGGCGGATGCACCGGTAAGTTCAACAGAATTGACGCGATGATTCCGCCATAATTGGCGCCGTAAAACACGCCACCGATCATCAGCAGGGCGGGGATCGGCTGCATTGCGAACGTCAGCGGCAGCAACATTGAGACCGTCGAGACGACGCCCAATCCAGGCAACACCCCGACCAAGTTTCCGAGCATCGCGCCTATCAGGCACCACATTAGATGATTTGGCTGCAACGCGACGGTGAAGCCGAACCACAGATCATGGAGAGAGGTTAAGATCATAATGCGGCCCGGTTGCTACCAAGCCAACATTGGAAATGGCAACTGTATCAAGTAGGAAAACACAAAACCGCCGACCAAGCTGACGCAGATCCCCAGGACAATCGCCTGCTTCAATGTCGATGCACGATCACCGAGTGCCGATACAAAAACGCAACCGAACGCGGCGGGTATTAAACCAAAATGGTCGCCGAGGATAACGAAAGTCACGGGCCCCCCAAGAACAAAAATCCAACCTCGCCACTCCATCCGTTCTGGAAGCGAGCTAAGGATGTCTTCCTCTTTTTCCTCGCTTTTTGATTTCGGCCATAAGCCGACGGCAATGATCAGCAAACCGTTGATTACAAGGGCGGCACCAAGCAATAGCGGGAAAAATCCCGAACCCATCCTCATCAGCGTGCCCATTCCGTAATAGGGCGAGACGACAAACGCAAACGCGCCGATCAAAACCATCAGGCTCCCGGCATAGAATTCTCGGTTCCTGAAAAGCCTGGTCGTAACACTTTGAGGCTGCTGCGCTTCGTCCATTATAGCCATCGCGTTTCCTCTCTTGTCCTATTGATAAGAGTTCAAATCACGCGGACGATAAGGGAGGACATTGACCACCTGCACCACCTACGCATCGGGTTTGCCGGGAACATCACGTGACTGGGAATGGTCATGTGTATGTGAGTGACCATGCTCGTGCGAATGTTCGTGCCCCTGCGTATGTGAGTGATCATGCCCGTGCGTGTGTGAATGCGCCTTGCCTCCCATATGACGCGAACCGGGGTTTGAATGATCGAACTGCAATAGGTGCTGGCGCAGCAGATCGCGCCCGTAGTCAGCGCCGTTAGGAGTTCTCACCAGCGTGTGGATGTGGTCCCGCGTCGGTATTTCGTGGTCGAAGATAATTCCTTTTTGGTGGTCAAATTCGCACACGATCACGGGGCTATGAAGTCGATAATAGAATGGATTTGCCTCGTCGCATTCTCCGCACCAGGCGAACCGCGTTTCGTTCAAATATCGCTCCACCTCTTCCATTTTGATCTCGGCATGGTCGGGTCGCATCCGGCTGACATAGAGATGCAGCAGAGAACGCATCAATTTCTTTTGCGCGGGCTCAAGCTCATCATAGTAGATGCCGCGGAACTCAGAATCTTGTTGTCCCACGGCACGACAGTTATGAGTTGGCGTGGAATCTGCCTGCTGATGAGTGCCTTAGCCTGCTGATCCGGCGAGAGCGCATGCATCAGGTCGTAGCCCTGGCTTTCCTCGGATTCAAACACACGCGTGCCAGCGTATTTGCCGGATTCCGCGTAAGTCGGCTCCGATCCCATGAAATTGGGCGTGAGGATCATCTCGTCGCCGAGCACAAAACAGTTGAAGGCCATGTGATGACCGTCGAGCTGCCATCCCCACGGCTCGCTCGCGGACGGCTCGCCGAAAATGCTCATGAAGTAATAGTACTCGCCGTATTCTTCCACGCGGCCCGTGAGTTCGTAACAATAGTAGTTAAGCCGCATGATATCGCGTGCGGTCTGGTAGGCGCTCGCGCTCAGACCTTCGCGCACCAACGCGAGGGCTGCCTGCCGCTGCATTTCGGTCATGTCATGCAGGCACACGCCGTGGCGAAATAGAAAAGGGTGCGCATTGTGCCACATGCGCCACTCGACCGCGTCGACCGGAAACGTCACGGCTTTTCGCTGCTCGGGAGCGAGCGTCTTCAGAAAGGCCACCGCCTTGTCGAGCATGGGCTGCAATGTGACGCCGGTCTTTTTTATCGAAAAGAGGCCGGGCCTAATGACACCGTCGGCGGTGACGCCCTTGAATGGCTCCGCGAAGGCGGCCAGGTCGACATCCAGGATGTGTTGCAGTTCACTCTGAACGGAGGGATGCAATTCGCTCAGCGGCTGCGGCCGCAATGCGGAACAACTCGGATATTTTCTCGGCTTGAGATAACTATGTTTAAGGATTGGACCGCCCGCAGCTACATCTGACATCGATTTGCCCTTATGCTCATCATCTCCGGAATTTAATTGACTCCGAACATTTCTTTCGCATCTTCGACCGTTGCGATTTCTCGGCCAAGATCGCTGGCAATGCGAGCCATCGCAGCAACGAGATCGTCATTGCGTTTTTCGCCATTACTGGTCCCCTAAGACGAGTTTGAATGTATGATGGGGTTGGCAGAATGAGCAAGCAATTAAAATTGCACATGGAGCCAAGGACGTTCTGAATTATCTCAATTCCTGAGACTTGAAACGTCTCATCTCATGAGATTAAGAGAGCTTGCAGAGAAGTTGCGTAAAGGGCTTGCCGCACGCTTCAGTTCGCATCGTCCGATGAACTCGCGCAGGCTTGAATTCACGCGAAAAATTGCAGCCGAGCGATCAATCTCGTTATTGCGCTGAACAGGGCGCGGTTAGCAATTCAAACGGAACGCGCGACCTTTTCCTATAGATCGCAACGCGGAGTGCCGTTAAAATGATTTTTTGAAACCGAAGAGCAGGAGCGCATTCCAATGGCAGCGACGAAAGAGGAGCGATACGAATTCCGCGTCGAGAGCGCGGCTTATCTGCAGCACGGCGATCGCGCGATGATGGCGCAGTTTTTTATACCGAAAAGTAAAAATCGTTCGCTTGCCTACGTCGATATGCACGGCGGCGCATGGAACGAGGGAGATATCGCCGATCGCGTAACACTCGGCGAGTACCTCGCGGCGCGAGGCATCATGGTCGCAACACTCAATTTTCGTATGGGTCCCGACGGCTATCCGACTTCGCTTCAGGACATTAGTTACGCGATCCGCTGGGTCAAAGCGCATTCTGATGAGTTCGGAATCGACCCTGATAAGGTGGCCGTTGGCGGCGCCTCGAGCGGGGACACCTGGCGATGCTTTCGGCGATGCGGCCGCACGATCCTCGCTACGCTGCAATTAAGCTTCCGGCAGGCTCGCCCGAGGTCGATGCCACAGTATGTGCCGCCGCCCTGCAATGGCCAGTCATCAATCCGCTCTCGCGCTATCGTTACGCGCATCGATTAAAGTCGGGTCCCAATCCGCCGGAGTGGGCGCAAGGCGCGACCGAAAAGCACGATCGGTTTTGGAAGAGCGAAATGGCGATGGCCGAGGGCAGCCCGACGCTGATCCTCGAGCGCGGCGAGAAAGTCATGATGCCGCCTGTCCTCTATTTGCAAGGTCAACCTGACGGGAACCACATTTACCACGATGAAGATTCGACCTTCCCCGGCACCGAGCCGGAGCGCTTCATCAACAACTATCGCAAGGCGGGGGGCGATATTGAGATCGTTTATTTCGATAACGCCAAGCGCAATACCGAAGTGTCGCACCAGCCCGTGGCCGACTTTCTGGCCAAGCAAATGCAAAAGGCGGCCCGAGCCGCCTGATCTGCTTTAAGCGGGCCTGCACTGATGAGTGTGCAATAAAGTCGGCGTGGATGGCGCCAGCCTTTTTGTCATACTGACCTGCCACTGAACTTTCATCCAGCGGCGGTTAGAGCCTCGGCCAACGTTACGCCCTTCGGCGCGGTGAGTGTACCGGCATAAGCCGCCGGCGTTTTGTATCCGAGCGAGGAATGCGGCCTCGCAGTGTTGTAGTCGGTGACCCAGGCGCTGATGAGTTGGCGGGCCTGGTCGAGATCGACGAACAGGCTCTCATTGAGAAGCTCGTCGCGCATCCGGCCGTTGAAAAACTCGATGTAGCCGTTCTGCATCGGTCTCCCCGGTGCGATGTAATGCCATTCGACCCGTGCTCCTTTGCCCAGCTCAGGATCGCATTCGAGGTGAACTCGGTGCCGTTGTCGGAAACGATCATCTTCGGCTTGCCCCGTCTGTCAATCAGGGCAGACAGCTCGCGTGCAACACGTTTGCCTGAAATCGAGGTGTCAGGGATCGCCGCCAGGCACTCGCGCGTCACGTCATCCACGATGTTGAGGATACGAAAGCGCCGGCCCAGGGCGAACTGGTCATGGACGAAGTCGAGCGACCAGCGCGCATTGACCTTGGCTTCGACCAGGATCGGCGTAGGTGTTCCGACGGCTCTCCGCCGAGCCCTGCGCTTGCGGACTGTGAGCCCTTCCTCCCGGTAGAGGCGATAGATGCGGTTGATGCTTGACGGCTCGCCCTGTTCCCGCAGCAGGATGAACAGCCGCCGATAGCCGAACCGACGACGCTCGTTGGCGAGATCACGGAGACGGGCGCGCAGTTCGACATCGGGCGGCCGACGTGAGCGATAGCGGATCATCTTGCGATCGGCGGCAACGAGGATGCAGGCCCGGCGCTCGCTCATCTCACACACGTTACGTAAATGAGCGACAGCCTCGCGCTTGGCGGCGGGCCCTACCATTTTTTTGTCAGAAGCTCCTTCAGCGCCGCCTGGTCGAGCATCAATTCCGCCAGCAGCTTCTTCAGCTTGCGGTTCTCGTCTTCCAGAGACCGCAGACGCTTGGCGTCCGACACGTCCATGCCGCCGTACTTGGCCTTCCAGTTGTACAGCGTGGCTTCCGAGATGCCGTGCTTGCGCGCCAAATCGGCTGTCTTCGCTCCGGCCTCGTGCTCGCGCAGAACCGCGATAATCTGCTCTTCCGTGAACCTGATCCGCTTCATCGTCCGTCCCCTGATTGAGGCCGGACTCTAACTCCGCGTGGAGGAAAAACTCAGTGGCAGGTCAATACGTCGGCAAGTGTGGGTCGAGCATAGAGCGTTCGTCAGCGATGGCGTTCGCCTAGCGACTTGCGCCTCAATGACCAGATTTTCTAAAGTCATCAGGCAGCTCGTTTCACAATTAAGTTGAACTCCTAATTATGTTGCTATAATTATATTATTGCACCGTGAAATTCGAATTGAAGAAAAACGACAATCTCAGAATATAAGAAGATTTGTCTCATGGGAGGAGAATTCGAGATGATCAGGCGACTGCTGAGAGGCCTCACGCTTCTGTTTGCCTCACTAATGGTTTGCGTCGCCGTGCCGGCTCGCGCAGACGATTATCCATCGAAGACAATCACGATTATTGTTCCTTTCGGCGCCGGCGGCATAACGGACATCCTCGCGCGGCAGGTGGCCAATAAGCTCGAGCCAATTCTCGGGCAATCGGTGATTGTTGTAAATCGGCCTGGTCAAGGCGGGAGCCTTGGGCCTCGCTACGTTGTGACCGCAAAGCCCGATGGATACACCATCGGATTCATCGGCGCCGGCAATGCAATCGGTCAGACGCTCTACACCGGCCTGCCCTATAATCTCCTGACGGATCTGGAGCCGATTCGTGTGCTAACCAGCATTGTGAACGTCCTGATGGTGGATCCAAAATTTGAAGCCAGGTCGGTCAAGGACATTATCGCGATGGCGAAGACGAACCCCGGCAAAATCCAGTTTGCGTCATCCGGTGCGGGCGGGGTCTACCATCTCGATCTCGAGCTCTTCAAAAACTTGGCGAATATCAACATCCTCCACGTGCCGTACCGCAAGGAGTCGGAAGGGCGCACATCCGTGATGGCAGGAAAGACATCGGGCATGTTTGACGCCTGGGGCGTGGTCGCTCCGATTGTCACTGCAGGACAACTTCGCGTGCTTGCCGTCACCAGTACGACGCGTTTTTCCGGTTTGCCGGACACCCCGACAATGGCGGAGGCCGGTGTTCCGGACTACGACGGTGACGCTTTCATTGGCCTGGTTGCGCCCAAGGGCACTCCGAAGGTGATCGTTGAAAAGCTTAATGAGGCCTTTTCAAAAGTCGTCAACGACCCAGCCTTTCAAGCAAAGCTGGCCGATCAGGGCATGGCTGTAATCCATAAGCAAACGCCCGAGGAGTTCGGTACTTACTTGAAGAACCAAGTCGAAAAATGGGCCAAGGTTATCGACGCGGCCCATGTCGAGAAACACTAAATAGGCAAAACTTATTGTCGAGGGCGCGGCCGACTTGGGCCGCGCCCTTCCTTTACGAGCGCCTGCTTCATTTCGCCCCTATTCGCCGCGGCAAACATTCGGCCGCGGATCATGCAGAAGCTGCAGGGCGGCTTGCTTTATGGACGAGGACGAACGCGATCCAACTCGCCACAAAGATGGCGACAATGCCGTAGCCGAACAGGTCAAGATTGTCGCTGAACAAGCCGACGAAGTGCCAGAACGGCCCCTGCAAGCCGAGCTTGGCCTGGAGCAGGCCCAAGACTTCGATGCCACCGATGACCACCGCGGCGACCACCGACACAAGCGTCACCGTCATGTTGTAGCAGAGCTTGCGGACGGGGTTCATGAAGGCCCAGCCATAAGCGCCTACCATGATGGTGCTGTCGGTCGTGTCCAGCAACGACATGCCGGCGGCAAACAGCGCCGGAAAAACCAGGATCGACCCGAACGAGAAGCCCTGCGAGGCCTCTCCCGCTGAAATGCCGAGTAGGCCGACCTCGGTCGCGGTGTCAAATCCAAGTCCGAACAGCAGGCCGAGAGGATACATGTGCCAACTGCGCGCGACTAGCCGAAACGTGGACCGAAAGGCGCGTCCCAGCAAACCGCCCTGAAGAAAATCAACGTCGCCGTCCTGCCCACGAAAAGTGACACCTTTCGCCGCCCGGAATGCCCGGTAGGTTTGGATCAGCGTCACGATGTTGGCCATCGCGGTTGCGAACAGAACCAAAGAGGAAATCGACGCCCCTACTGTGGCGCCGATGGCTTTCAAGCTCGCAAAATCGCCTTGCAACGTCGTCGTCGCCAACGCAATCGCGACAGTAAGTCCGAACACGATGGTGGAATGGCCGAGCGAAAAGAAGAAACCAGCCGCAATCGGTTGCCGCCCCCGCTGCATGAGGTGACGGGTGACGTTGTCGATCGCCGCAATGTGGTCGGCATCGAAGGCATGGCGCAGCCCGAGACTGTAGGCGAGAAATGCCAAACCCAGCAGCGTTGGCTGGTGGCGGAATTCGATCAATGCCCAGTCTAATACCGCCAGATTGCCGGCGATCAACAAGGCGTAGAGCCCCTTCGCCTTGCCGCACGCGCTCTCGGCCGTATCATCGAAAATAAAAAACAGTGTTCTGAATTTCATGATTTTTGCCGGCAAGCGCGCACTATTTGACAGAGTCATTCTACTCAAGCCGTTGATTATCGGAAAAGTGCGTATTGTCTCCGACGTGTAAACATTTTTACTTCCTATTCGGATTCAGTCCGAACTGGTCCATCCACCAATCTGCGGTCCAGTTGCCCATCATATGGACATTCTCAAACGCACAATGTTGGCTGCCGCCGTCCTCGTCCGTAAATAGCTTGAGTTGCTTATTGGGCGACCCGCACGCGTCAAAAAGCCGATGTGCCTGCACAACAGGAACAATGTTGTCGTCCTGACCGTGCGTTATCATGATCGGCATGCAAATCTTTTCCGCCACACCTTGCAGGCGATACTCGAAACATTTTTCCATGGCGCTATCCATATCCGGTCGGCCCATAACCCACGGCAACTGCCAAATGGCCGAAGACGAGATTGTGCCGCCGCTTTCCAGAACCTTGCGACGATGAACCCAGACTTCGTGATAGTCGAAATGAGCGCCCCAGGCGAAGCAGGCCGCATAGCGATGTTCAAAGGCGGCGATGCGGGGAGCGTAGTACCCCCATGCTCATGGCCATGATGCCAATGCGCTTGGGATCGATGCCCGGACGGCGGCTGATGAAGTCAAACGCCGCCGTGCCGGCAACTTCGTAGTCCGATCGGCTGGGAATCTTACGCAATCGCAACAACTCTCCTTGACCCGGGCCGTCGACGCAAAGGACGCCGATCCCGCGCTCGCGCATGAAAGGCGCGCTCCAGAGCGTGGTTATCTCTTTGCAAGCGTCTAGGCCATCAAAGAAGACGACGACAGGATCATTGCCCGTCGGGTTGAGAGGCGGCACCCAATAGCAAGGCAGACCGGTATTCTCATATGGAACCTCGAGCCGCTCGAAGCCGGGCATGCGATAGGTCATCGCTTTCTGGAAATGCGGAAGCAATTTGGCATAGGAGTCGGCTTTTCGCCGATCAGCCGGGGCCACAAAGCGCTCACTTTCATAACGGTAGAAAGCGCTCCGCAGATAATTGCCGGCAGCAGTCTGACGATGACCCTTAGACCATTCACTTTCCGCAGCCGCGAGCACCTTGTCTGCCATCCAAGTCCATGCTTCGTGCCATGCTTCGCCGTCCCCGACCTTACTTTGAAGGCGCTGTCCAATCAGAATTCAGTTCCTGAAAATTCGTGCCGCCCATCGGCTCCAGGCTGATGGCGCTGCAAAAAAGCTGTGACCATAGGTAATGTTCGGGGAAGTAACGAAACCAAGAGCCGATGACTTTTTCCTGCACGTTCTGGGCCATTGTTAAATTTCCTTATTGCGAGGAGACGGTTAGAGCATGTCCGCCCAAAGGCACCATGCCCGAGGGCTTAACGTAAAATCGGATAGACGGTCGAAAGCTCATGTTGATGGTTCCTCAGCCGGAAAGCTTGCCGTGCAGCCAATCCGCTTCCAGAGGAAGCGACAGCCGAGACGGGCCGCCATGCCCTTTACCCGGAAACGTTACGACGTCAACGGGACCCTTCACGCGCTGACGCAGAATTTCGAGACTCCGAGGCAGGCATCGTCTCGTCGTCGGCCGAAACCACCGAGAGAATGGGGAAATCAATTCGATCGACGACGTCCTCCAGCGTCAGCTCACCATGCACAAGACGAGTTCCTTCTTCGAGCGTTTTCGCACCAAAGAAGTTGCATAGTTCAAGGCGATGCGTGACTAGGGTCGGCACGAAGTTGCGTTCGAAAAAATTCTTCCAATTAAATGAGGCGGGGTGCGCCACTACCGCCTTGAATCTTTTTTCTTGAGCGACCGCATGGATCGCGAGCAGCCCGCCAGTGGCACGCCCGTAGATACCGATGCGCTTGCCGTCGAACTCGCTCGTCGCGTTGCAGCCAATCCGCCGCCGCACTGCATGCGCGATCGAAATCCGCGATGCGCAAGGGCCGGCCGGTGCGTACCCGGTATTCGCCCTGCCCAGGCCCATCCATGCCGAGCGCAGCAATGCCGCGGGCAAGATAGTAGTCCGACACGGCATGCATGTTGATTTTGTTGGAGTTCGCCCCGCCGACCATGACCACACACGGGGGGCTTTCGATACCAGGTGGAAGACGCAGAAAAGCAGGCAGGGTCACCTCGCCAAATGAGAATCTCGACGCGATGTGACGGCGGGCAAAAATAGGGTGCCGCTTCCCAGTAGATTTCCGCGGCGCGCAACAACGATTTCTCGGTTTCGGGCAGCAAACGACCGATATCGTGGTGCATGTAGCCGGCCAGGTGATAGCAACACGATGCCCCGAAAAGCATCTGGGCGGCCGTCTCTTTGTAGCCGTTCGCTAGCGCGGTTCGCCCGCGGTCCAGATACTCGTCACCGGCCTTGAACCATTGTGTCGGCCAGTCCCGAAATCCGGCCCGATAAAAGCTTCCGATGCTTGCAAGAACCCGGTCGATTTCGGCAAGGTCAAGACCCAGCGGCAGTGCCCGCCCATGTGGCAAATGGTGACAGTACCTAAGTGCCGCCCCAGCCCCCTGCGTCTTCCAAATGGCATTCACCAAAGCATAAGCATCTTCGACCCGTCGGCGATCGGCGAGAGTTTCGGAAGATTCCTTATCCATTGTCATCGCAATATCCCGCAAACGTTAGAGTTCGCCGCCTATGTGTCCCACGATCCAGTCGGCCATTCCATTACGAGCTTCCCAATGACGATTGGACAGACTGTGATTGCCTCCTTCAAATCGCCAATATGTGGCCGCCTTCGCTTCTCTCGCGATCTGGTCAGCATCCCCGACTGGCACGACTTCGTCGGCCGTGCCGTGCATTACCAGCAATGGACAGGACACCTTTTGGACAACGCCCGTTAGGTCCAGTTTGCTGACTCGCTCGAAAGCTTCCTGCGGATTTCTTGCGCCAAGCCGCTGCTGGTAACCCTCGCGGGTCATCGGCGGGAGTTCGTCCCAGTGACCGGCTACGGTGTAGGGTCCGGCGCTGTCGATCGCCGCCTTGATGCGCGGCTCGAATGCGGCGGCACGGATCGCGTAATGGCCGCCGAGACTCTGGCCATAGATGCCGAGACGGCCCACATCAATACCATCACATCGCTCCAAGAAATCGATGGCAGCACCCACCGGCTTTTCCGAACTGGCTTCAATGTTGATCTGCGAGGCCGTCTCTCCTTGACCCGGTCCGTCCAGCGCAAGACACGCTATTTTCCGCTTTAAAAAATAGTCGGCGACGATCTGCAGCTCCTCCTTCACCGAGTCCAACCCGCCAATCAGCAACATAACCGGCGATCGCTCCACACCGGCGGGGCGTCGGAGAATTCCGGCCATCTTGCTCTGACCGTAAGGGATAAAGACTTTCTCGCCCGGCGGCGTGAGAGACCAGAGTGCGTTCGTGTAGCACTCGTTTAACCGCGCCTGCGCGTGTTTTGCTTTTGGTATGTCTACGAACCAATTGAACTTGCCGTAATGCCAGCACATGGCCGCCCGGCGCCAGGCTTCGGCCGCCGACTGGCGGGCGCCGCGCTTCTCCGCTTCTCGCGCATGGTTTTCATATTCTTGCGCTTTTTCCGCCCAAGCCGGCAACCATTGATCCCAAGTCTGGATCTTGGACATGACGCGCTGATAATCGCCGTAGCTCACCTCGGCACGTAGGAACCGTCCAATCCAATTGCGTTTTGTGAACACGACGCGGTCGTCGGGCGCCTGCGGTTCTTGACCGCGGCTAATGGCATTTGCACTCATAGCTTTGTCCCTCATCAAATCCGGCTTTGTCACCGCCCTGCATCAATGCGATCCTTTGGTGCACCCGCAGGTGCGGCAAATTTCGCGAGTTAGGCGGGATGACGGCGCTTGACGGCGCGGAAAATCGGTAAGTGGCTAAGCAATTCGCACGGCGAGTTAAGTCTTCGAATGTCTAGTACGCATTCGAAGATGTCGAAGAAATCTCTGTCTCCAGCTGTGCCGGTCATTTTTCGTGCTCTTGGCGCATTCGGAATCTGCGCCTTTCGGGTAGTCGCGTCGTCGCTTAGCACGACTAACGGCGAGCTTGTTCCTACAATCTGCCAATCTGCAATCTACCTCCAGTATTACTTCGAAGAAATAGACGAAAATTCGAATCGTCTCACTTTGTGAGACTGGTCATCGCCATCGACGGCCTTGTTTGCGCGCGGAAGGCGAGAAGCTCGCCGGACCCAACGTCACCGAGCGGAAGACTGGGCGGGAGCCGGTCGCGATTTGGGGCTTGGCCAATAGAAGATTAGCTGGAATAGATTTTATTGACATAAGCGGCCGCTAGTCTGATTTAATCCGGAGGCTCTCAACTCAGCCACACTTTTTTAAGAGAGACAAATTATGCGTGCCTATCAGTTGCCGAAAGGCGGAGCCGGTATAGAGGCGCTGGTTGAAGTCGACCGGCCGGATCCTAGGCCAGCCTACCGCCAAGTCCTGGTCAAGGTCGCGGCCTGTTCACTCAACTACCGTGACCTCTCCATTGCACGCGGCGCGTACCGTATGCCGGTGCGCGAGAACGTTACACCTCTGTCGGATGGCGCCGGTGAGGTCGTCGAAATCGGCGCGGGCGTTCGAAGAGTGAAGGTCGGCGACAAGGTCGCCGCCAATTTCTTCCAACGTTGGACTGCGGGCGCACCCACAGCCGATACGCATCAGAGCGCGCTGGGGGGCAGCATCGACGGAATGCTGGCCGAATACGCTGTCCTCGAAGAAGAAGGTGTTGTGAAAATTCCCGAACACCTATCGTTCGAAGAGGGCGCGACGCTTCCTTGCGCGGGCCTGACCGCATGGCATGCGATGGTCGAGCACGCGCGTCTCGTCGCGGGCAACACCGTGCTGCTGCAGGGTACCGGAGGCGTATCGATCTTCGGGCTGCAACTCGCGAAAGCCATGGGCATAAAGGTTATAATTATCTCTTCGAGCGATGACAAACTGGCCCGCGCAAAGAAACTGGGCGCCGACGACGGCATCAACTACAAAGCGACGCCGGATTGGGACAAAGCGGTGTTGGAGATTTCCGGCAGCCGGGGCGTCGATTGCGTAGTCGAGGTAGGCGGCGCCGGCACGATTGCGCGGTCGTTTGCGTCAATTCGTGTCGGTGGCAGGGTTGGCCTGATCGGGAACCTTAGCGGGCCACCAACGGAACTCAACCCGGGCCTGATACTGGCCAAGCGAGCAAATGTTCAGGGTATCTCGGTCGGCTCCACGCAGATGTTTGAGGCAATGAATTGAGCAATCGACGCAACCAAGATAAGACCGGTGATCGATAAAGTGTTCGGCTTTGGTGACGCGAGAGCAGCCTACCGACACATGGCCTCGGGTGCGCATTTCGGAAAGATAGTTATTCGTCTCTAACTATACCATTTCACGTGAGCAGCTTTCGTGATGTTTGCGCGCGGAATGGCTCGGCCTCGGCTAGCAGATACTGCAGTTGGGTGGCGTTTGGCCTAGGGTCCGGACTCAATTGAGCCACCAGGTTACGGTTGCGGCGATGAGGGCGCCAGCCAGGAAGTTTCTGGCGAGCTTGTCGTAGCGCGTGGCGATGCGGCGGAAGTCCTTGAGCCGTGCGAACATCCGCTCGATCAGATTACGTTGCCGATAGAGTGCTTTGCTATAGGGGATCGGGAGGCGACGGCTCAGCGTCGAGGGGATGACGGCCTTGGCACCTTGATCGGCCAGAAGTTGGCGCAGGCTGTTGGCATCGTAAGCCTTGTCGGCGATGAGGCGCTTGATCGGACCTGCGGCGGCGACCAAGGCTGGAGCCATTGCGATGTCGTTGATGTTGCCGGGCGAGAGCAAGAGGACGCGTGGCTTGCCCTCAGCATCGGTCAGCGCGTGGATTTTCGTCGTGCGCCCGCCACGCGAGCGGCCAATGGCTTCCCTGAAGACCCCCCTTTTCCGCCCGCTGCCGAGCGGTGCGCCTTGATATGGGAGCTGTCGATGGCCACGCTGGCGATGATGCCGGTCGAGCCTGTCAAAGCCTCAAATATCTCGAACCAGAGACCCTGCCGGCTCCAGCGATTGAAGCGGTTATAGATCGTCGTGTAAGGGCCGTATTCCGGCGGACAATCTCGCCAGCGCGCTCCGGAGCGCAGCATGTGGACGATCCCGCTGATCACGCGCCGGTCATCGACCCGATGCGCACCGCGACGCCCACGCGGCAGCAAGGGTTCAAGCCGCTTCCATTCGCTGTCGCTGAGCCAATAAAGTTGCTTCCTCATCAAGGCCTCCTCGATTCGGAAGCCTTGAATCACAACTCAGCCTGCGCCGGAATCCTTATTGAGTACGGACCCTAGCGGTCTCAACGGGCCCAAGCCGCAGCCCCTGGCTGGTCCCGTTTATCCGTACCTTGGGTCGGACGCTGCATAGACATGGAAGTCGCTTCCACTTTTGACGATGATTCCTGAGCGCCATTTTTAAGCAAGTTGTCGGCTATTGGCCGATATCGTTGAAAAACTCATTTGTTGTGGTGGTTAGTTGGTCCTGATTCATTTGACGGAGAATGAATTGAGAGGCTCCGTCGATGATGGGCGATCGGCTGGTCACGCAGGAGAGCTTGTTCTATCAGTTTCGGTTGGACGACCACATTGCGGCCGATCGCATATTGCGTGCCATCGACCGCTTCGTCGATCTCGATGGGTTGAGGCGGCATCTGGCGCCGTTCTACAGCACGACGGGCCCGCCCTCGATCGATCCCGAACCGATAATCCGGATGCTGCTGGTCGGCTACTGCTTCGGCATCCGTTCGGAGCGGCGGCTATGTGAAGAGGCGCATCTCAATCTGGCCTATCGGTGGTTTTGTAGGCTCGGTTTGGACGGCACGGTGCCGGATCACTCGACGTTCTCGAAGAATTGCCATGGGCGCTTTCGTGACAGCGATGCGTTCCGGCATGTGTTCGAGACGGTGGTGGGTCGCTGTATTGCGGAGGGACTCGTCGGTGGCGAGCAAACTCGTTGCTGACGCGGTGCGTCATCTCGCGCATGAGCAAGGACGCATCCGGCAATGTCGGTTTCGCCGTCGCGGTCATCGTCATCGTCTTTCTCCGAAATCGGGCACGCACTGCCTTTGCTATACGAAGCAAATTGGGGTCCAGGCCGATATCAGGATGCTGCTGATTTTTGCCGGTTTCTGTCTCAGATGACGACGGCCCGGCATGGCAGCCGCGCGGCCTCGTCATGCGACTTTCCTGACGTCGTCATATCCGGCGTCGACGCGGATCGCGTCGTCAACCCTTGAAATGCTTCGACAGCTTCAGGCTCTGCGCCTGGTAGTTGGAGCCGATGCCGGTGCCATAGAGCTTGTCGGGCTTGGCCAGCATCTTTTCGTAGACCAGGCGGCCGACGATCTGCCCGTGCTCGAGGATGAACGGGACCTCGCGCGAGCGCACTTCGAGCACGGCGCGCGATCCCGTGCCGCCGGCGCCGGCATAGCCGAAGCCGGGATCGAAGAAGCCGGCATAATGTACGCGGAATTCGCCGACCAGCGGGTCGAACGGCACCATCTCGGCGGCATAATCCGGCGGCACCTGCACTGCTTCCTTGGAAGCGAGAATGTAGAATTCGTCCGGATCGAGGATCAGGCTCTTGTCGGGGCGCGCCGAAATCGGCTCCCAGAAATCGTCGACCGCGTAGCCGCCGCGGCGCTCGACGTCGATCAAGCCGGTGTGGCGCTTGGCGCGATAGCCGACCAGCTTGTCGGGGCCAAGGCCGGCGAGATCGACGCCGACGGCGACGCCCTCGCTGACA
Source organism: uncultured Alphaproteobacteria bacterium (assembly GCA_963822035.1). Classification (GTDB taxonomy): domain Bacteria; phylum Pseudomonadota; class Alphaproteobacteria; order Rhizobiales; family Xanthobacteraceae; genus Pseudolabrys. The sequence goes on from CAWGGC010000002.1 coordinate 437,300, forward strand.
TCGGCGTCGGGATTGTCGACGAGACGCTCCTTGGCGTGCAGCGCGTTGAGCGCCTCGGAGTCGAGCAGCGCGTTGCCGCGGTGGAATCTGATCTGCGACAGCCGCGAGCCCTCGCGCACCAGAATGGGAAAGGTGCGCGGGCTGATCTCGGCATAGAGCGGACCGCGATAGCCGTCATGGATGCGGTCGAAGCCGCGCATCGAGTCGGCGATGACGCGGGTGAAGATGTCGAGCCGTCCGGTCGAGCTTTTCGGATTGGCAGAGGCGGAGATGCCGGGCGGCAGCGCCAGGCTTTCCGCGAGCGGCACGATGTAGACGCAGCCGGTTTCCAGCACGGCGCCGTTGGTGAGCACAATTTCGTGCAGTTTCAAATCGGCGATGCGCGCGGCCGACCGTGCCGTGCGGCCCGGGCAGGAAGCTTGCGCGCACGCGGTAGGCGACGTTGCCGAGGCGCAGGTCGAGGCTCGCCGGCTGGATCTGGTCGGGCGCGAAATCGCGCGCCGAAATGATGGCGCCGTCTGCGGCAAGCTGCGCGATCATGCGGTCGGGCAGTATCCCCTTCTCGCCCACCGCGAAGGACGGGACGGCAACATGTTCGTTTCTTTTGGCGGCGGCGGGCACGCTTTCGCCTCGTGACGCTCCTGATCTCGAGCGATCTAACCCGATGGCTGTCTTGACGGGAAGCGGCGCGGGCCCGCTACAAGCATCTTATCCCGTGGTCATTTGAGCCGGCCGGCTTGCAGCCACGTAAAACAAATCGCTAAAAGGCCGGGGACGCGTGTGCCCGGCCGAGACTTATTCTCCGGCCGGTTTTTTGTTGGCCCAAAGGAGGCCTTCATGCCTGCGTCAAAGACCAAGACCTACCGCCCCGAAACCCGCCTGGTGCATGCCGGCACGCTGCGCTCGCAGTTCGGCGAGACCTCGGAAGCACTGTTCCTCACCCAAGGCTACATCTATCCGACCGCCGAGGAATGCGAGGCGCGCTTCTCCGGCAAGATCCCCGGCTACGTCTATTCGCGCTACTCGAACCCGACCATGAACATGTTCGAGCAGCGCATGGCCGCGCTCGAAGGCGCCGAGGCCGCGCGCTCGACCGCGACCGGCATGGCGGCGGTGACCACCGCGATCATGGGACTGGTGCGCGCCGGCGATCACGTGGTGGCGGCCAAGGCGCTGTTCGGCTCCTGCCGCTGGGTGATCGAAGAGTGGCTGCCGCGCTTCGGCGTCTCTTCCACGCTGGTCGACGGCGCCGATCTGGCGCAATGGAAGAACGCCATGCGCAAGGAAACCAAGGCCTGTTTCCTGGAATCGCCGACCAATCCGACGCTGGAGGTGATCGACATCGCCGCGGTCGCCGAGATCGCGCACGGTGTCGGCGCCAAGCTGGTGGTCGACAACGTCTTTGCCACCCCGCTCTATCAGAGCCCGCTGACGCTCGGCGCCGACGTCGTCGTCTATTCCGCGACCAAGCATATCGACGGCCAGGGCCGCGTGCTCGGCGGCGTCATCCTTGGGCGCGAAAAGCTGATCCTCGACAATTATCATCAGCTGCTGCGGCAGACCGGGCCGTCGCTGTCGCCGTTCAACGCCTGGGTGTTGCTCAAGGGGCTGGAGACGCTGTCCGTCCGCGTCACGCAGCAGACCGCCAATGCGGCCGCCATTGCCGACGCGCTCGCCGGCCACAAGAAGCTGTCACGCGTCGTCTATCCCGGCCGCAAGGATCACCCGCAGGCCGACATCATCGCCAAGCAGATGAAGGCTGGCTCGACGCTTGTTGCGTTCGAGATCAAGGGCGGCAAGGAGGCGGCATTCCGCTTCCTCAATGCGCTGACGCTGATCGGCATCACCAACAATCTCGGCGACGCCAAGAGCCTGGTGACGCATCCGACCACGACGACGCATCAGCGGCTCACGCCCGCACAGCGGGCCGAGCTCGGCATCGGCGACGGCCTCGTCCGTTTTTCGGCCGGGCTCGAGCACCAGGACGACCTGATCGAGGATGTGCTGACGGCGCTCGATAAAGCCTAGGCGCTTAGTCCGCGTGCATCAGATGCGGCGCGACGGTCGCCGACATCACCGGCCGCTGCACGGCTTCGGCGATTGCCTGGCCGAGCGCACGGGCAAGGCAGGCATAGCTCCAGTCGTTCATGTGCAGCCCGTCGGGCGCGACGAAGGTGTCGAAGCCCATGCGGTCGGTGTCGTGCCAGCGCCTCATCACCTGGTAGCGCGGGAACAGGTCGACGTTCTCCAGCTTCGCGGTCGAGGCGATCAGCTCGACCATCTGCGCAGCCTCCGGCTTGGCGATCACCTTCGGCGCGAATTGCGGATCGATCAGCACGACGTCGGCGCCGGTCGAGCGGATCTTGGCAAGGCCGGCGCGGATCTAGGCGCCATGGCCGCCGATTTGATGATCGCGCAGCACCGAATTGGTGCCGAGCTGCCAGAGCACGAGGTCGGGCTTGGCGGCGACAACCTGCGGCGTCGAAGCGCTTGAGCATGTCCGGCACTTCCTCGCCGCCGACGCCGCGGTTGAGCACGGTGATGTCGTGGCCGGGGAAGAGCCGCTTGAGCTCGACGGCGAGGCGGCTCGGATAGGTCGCGGCCGGGGAGCTGGCGCCTGCTCCTTGCGGTCGACGACGAACCCATGGCGACGATGGTGACCGGCTCGCCGCTGATCAGCTTTTCGGCGACATGCGTCAGCGGCCTGGCGAAGCGGGTCATCTCCAGCGGTGCGTCGCAGCTCGACGCCGCGCGCGCGGCAAGCGGCAACGCGATGACGAGTGCAGCGGCGGCAAACGCTGTCACCGCCCGATACGAGCCGACGATGTGTCGCAACGAAAGTCCCCCGCCCCTAGCGGCGGCCGCTGTCTTGTACCGGCGGCTCTCCCGGCCGTGTCGCTTCGATCACCAGATCGGCAAGCAGCCGGCCAATACAGTCATGTACATGCTCAGCAATATCTAGTTTTTTGGTCGGTGTATACAAGTCGAAAGTCCCAAGATCGCTCCACAACTTCATGATGCTGAAGCGATCAAACAAAGGGACTTCTTGCTGCACTGCAACCCAACGCATGTCTTCGGCGTAGGTGCCGAGCGCGATGATTGACTTCATGCGCGGACTAAACTGTGCGTTGACTAAAACAACGTCAGCGCCTGCGGAATGGGCAAGGTCGATGCCGCGCCCAAGCGCCGCGCTGAACTGATCGGGATCGACCGCCTGCATGGCGTCGACCGTGCCGGTTTGCCAGACGAGAAGTTTAGGCTTGGCCGCGGCGAGTGCCGCCGGCATCGCCGCCACCATGTCGGCAGCGGTGCGCCGCGCCTCCACATCGGTCGTTAATTTTACGACGAGCTCCGGCACCTTTTCGGTGAGCGCGCGCTGCAGCCGCGCCGGATAAGCGTTCTTGGCGCCGTTCGGGCCCGGCAGGGTCGAGGAACCCGCGCCAAGCACCAGGATACCGAGCTTCTTGGTTTCGAGCGCCCCGGCGACCTGCGGCAGCGCAAAGTCGGCCACGACGAGTTGCGCCGCCACCCGGCATTCGGCCGGATCCTCGGCCATGGCCGGCCCGGCCAGCAGCAACAGCGCCAGCAGAACTCCAACACGCCCCGTCATGCGTCGCCCCCCGCGAATCCCGGCTTGACGGCAGGCGGGCGCGGTCCCGATCCCCGCCGCTCGACCTGCCTATACCATGAAATCAGCGCAGCAAATCCAACCATGACGACGATGCCCGCGACGCTGACAAAAATCTGCATCGGCAGGCGGTCGGACACTTCGGTGAACACGAAATGGCCGGCGAAGGAGAGAAAGACGCCGAGACAGAAGATATCCAGCGAATGCTGACCGCACACGATCACCGGCCAGAACAGGTTCGACTTCAGCAGCGGCCAGTCGCGCGGCACGAACCATAAGACGACGACCGCCAGCGACAGGAAATGCAGGATGCGCAGGATGTCGAGGTTGGTCTTATCGATCGGATAGATGGCGTCGCTGACGAACTTCGGCACCAACATGCCGAGCCGCGGGAAGTACCAGGTCATGGCAATGAAGAAGGCGAACAGGAGATACGCAACCGCGAGGCCGAATAGCAGCCGCGAGTTGAGCCATCGCGACAGGCGCTCCGCGCCGCCGAGCGCGCACCAGGCGCCGAACACGAACAGCAGTTGCCAGGCGAACGGATTGAACACCCAGACGCCGTGCGGATAGGCCGGGATGTTCCAGTCGTACCACCACATCAGCGTATAGAGCAGCGCCGAGGCGATCAGCGCCGTCGACGGCGCGCGCAGCAAGAGCCACAGCATCGGCGAGAAGCAGAGCAGCAGCACGATGTAGAGCGGCAGCACGTCCATGTTGGCCGGCTTGAACTTGAGCAGCAGCGCCTGGACGATGGTGATGTCCGGGTTCTTCAGAAAATCCAGCACGCCCATCTCTTCGCTGTAGAGCGGGTTGTCGAAGGTGTGCGCGACGTAGGAAATCTCCGCCAGGTAGATGGCGAACAGGAAAACGTGCGCGACGTAGATCTGCCAGGTGCGTTTGAGCATGCGGGCGCTGGCGACGATGAAGCCATGCTGCTGCATGGCGCGGCCGTAAACGAAGGCCGCGGTATAGCCGGAGATGAAGACGAAGATCTCGGTGGCGTCGGAAAAGCCGTAGTTGCGGATGGTGATCCAGCTGACGGCGTTCGACGGGATATGGTCGAGGAAGATCAGCCACAGCGCGAGACCGCGGAACAGATCAAGCCTGAGATCGCGCTCGGTCGGAACCTTAGCCATCATCGGCTTTTCTTTCGCGCGGTCTTTCGGCCATAATCCGGCGGCACGGCCGAATGGCAAGGTTCGATCGAAGTATAATTATACGGCATTTAGATGTACCGGGCCGTAACCCGCAAGATCGAGGTCAGCGTGACGCCGCGCTTCGTTCCCGAGCGCTCGTCGCCGGGCAACGGCTATTACTTCTGGGCCTACACCATCAATATCGCCAATCTCGGCAGCGAGACGGTGCAGCTCAAAACCCGGCACTGGCGCATCACCGACGCGTTCGGGCGCTTGCAGGAGGTGAAAGGACCGGGCGTGGTCGGCGAGGAGCCGACCCTCAAGGCCGGGGAATCGTTCGAATACACCAGCGGTGTGCCGTTACCGACGCCGTCCGGCTTCATGGCCGGCAGCTACGGCATGGTGACGGCCGAGGGCGAGCCGTTCGACATCGACATCCCGGCGTTTTCGCTGGATTCCCCCGAAGCCGCGCGTACGATCAATTGACTACTCGGGCAAGCAGCCCTTGAAGCGCGAAAGCGCCTGACGCGGCAGCACCGCGAGCACGGCGCCGCCTGCGGCGAAATCCTGCAAGCTCGCGAGCTGCGGCTCGGGCAGCGCCACGCAGCCGTGGGTGCCTTGCGACGTTGGCGGGCGCAGGTGAATGAAGATGCATGAGCCGGCGCGCGCTCTGGCGTCGGTCGGGTATTCGACCAGGAGGCCACGCCGGTATTGCGGAATGCGCCACATGTTCTCGCCACGCACGCGCCAGCCGACCTGCGCGCGCGAGGCGATGGTGTTGTAGGCGGGCGAAGCCGGATCGTCGACGCAGACGGTGCCTGCGGCGATGTGCAGGTACTCCGGCCGCGGCGAGGCGGCAAAGCCGAAACTGCGGCCGATCGCGAAGAAGCCGGCCGGCAGCCGGTTGTCGCCCTCGACCTTGACCGGCTCGTGCGCGCGGGCAAAGGCGCGGAACGCATGCGCCCAGGCAACGCCGCCGTAGCCGATCAGCGCCAATTCCGGTCCACCGACCGTCCGCCATGGCGCGCCCGGCGCCGCGCGCTCGAAGCGTCGCAGGTTCGCCGTCCTGCTGCTCATCCTGTCGGCGGTGACCAGAACAAGTTTGGTTGCCGACGCCAGCGGCTGCGGACAGCTCTGCGCCAGCGCAATGCGCGGCGCCAGCACCGCAAGGAGGACCAATAGCAATGTCCGCATAATGTGCGACACCGGCTCTCGTCAGGCCTTCAATAGGGCCCAGCAGGACTGCGAAGCAAACTCATGGGCGTGTTTTCATAAAATGAGACGGTCGCCACGGTTGGTCAATGGCGCCAATCCTATCGATCGTGCGAACCAATCGTTAACTTCGCCGCAGAAATGCGGCCAGGAAAATCGGAGTCGTTGATAGGCATCAATCGCATTCAAACGCGCGAGCGTACCTGTCGATTGCATTCAACCGACAGTGGAGCCACGCGTGCTTGCCTTTCACGTTGTCATTACTTGCCTTGGCCGCGCGGCGCGTGGCTTCCCCGCCAAGCGCCGCGGCGACGTCGCTATCATATTCGCACTTACGCTGATCCCCATGCTCGCCTTGACCGGCGCGGCCATCGATTTAGGCCGCGCCAATGCGGTCAAGACCAGCCTGCAGGCGGCACTGGATTCCACCGCTCTGATGGCGTCAAAAAACGCCGCAACGCTGACAAGCGCCCAAGTCCAGTCGAGCGCGCAGAGCTATTTCAACGCGATGTTCACACGCAAGGACGTCAGCAACGTTAAATTCACGGCGAGCTATTCAGGCGGCAGCGGCTCCAGCGTCCTGGTCTCGGGTTCGGCCGATATGGCGACCGACTTCATGGCGATTGTCGGCTTTAAGAAAATCACCGTCACCGCCACCTCGACCGCAAAATGGGGCTCTGCACGCCTGCGGGTAGCGCTGGTGCTCGACACCACCGGATCGATGGCCTCCGACGGCAAGATCGACGCGCTCAAGACCGCGACCAAAAACCTGCTCACGCAGTTGCAGAACGCCGCCACGGTCGATGGCGATGTCTACGTGTCGATCATTCCGTTCAGCAAAAACGTGAACCTCAATCCCAGCAATTACAACGCCAACTGGATCGACTGGACCGACTGGGAATCGGAGCCGGCCATTTTGAAAACGTCGAAGCCGAACAACTGGGACCAGATCGGGCCGGGCTCGGCGTGCCCGTTCAGCACTTCCGGCTACGGATTCGGCTGCACGACCGGGCCGGTCAATAACAGCCCGAATACGTCGACAATTCCATCGGGCGGCAGCTATAGCGGCTACATCTGCCCCGATGTCGACGGCGGCAACAAGAATTCGCTCAAGATAGGCCTTTACTACAACGGCTGCTACAACAGCGTACCGACGACGACGACCACCACCACCACGGTAAGTACCGGCTATTACGCAAGCTGCTACGGCTACAGCAACTGCTCCTGCACCGGCAGCGGCTACAGCAAGGTCTGCAAGCAGACCACGACGACGACCGGCGCGCCCTATACGCACACGTGGGTCAAGAACGATCACAGCACCTGGAACGGCTGCGTCGCCGACCGCGGCACGTCCGGTAGTCCCAATTCGGATTACGACCGCCTGGTGACGGCGCCGAGCACCAGCATTACGGCCTCGCTGTTTCCCGCGGAACAAAACTCCTATTGTTCGCCGGTCGTCAGCGGGCTCAGTTACAATTGGACGTCAATGCCCAGCAAGGTCGACAGCCTGTATCCGCTTGGCGCTACTAATCAGCCGATCGGCCTGGTCTGGGGGTGGCAGTCGCTGGTCGGCGGCGGGCCACTCACCGCTCCGGCACAAGTTTCCGGATACACCTACACCAGCGTCATCATCCTGCTTTCGGACGGTCTCAACACGCAGGACCGCTGGTACGGCAACGGCTCGTCCACCAGCACGCAGGTCGATGCCCGAATGTACAACTCGAGCGGCAACGGCACTTGCGCCAACATCAAGGCTGCCGGAATTATGATCTATACGATCCAGGTGAACACCGGAGGCGATCCGACCTCGACGCTGCTGCAGAACTGCGCCACCAACTCCACCAAGTTTTTCCTGCTCACCTCGGCGAACCAGATCATCACCACCTTCAACACGATCGGCACCAACCTGACCAAGTTGCGCATCGCCCAGTGATGGATGCATGATACTGCCAGCGCCCGCGCAGCCGACAAGCACAGCCTAACCCGCCTTGGCGCCGATCTCTTGCGGGGCGAATTCGTAGCTGGCGCTGCAGAATTCGCAGGTCACCGAGATGCGGCCGTTTTCGACCATGTGGTCGCGGTCGTCCTGCGAGAAGCTCTTCAGCATCGCCTCGACGTTGTCGCGCGAGCAGGAGCATTCGCCGCGCACCTCGCTCGCGCGGAACACGCGCACACCGCGTTCGTGGAACAGGCGGTAGACCAGCCGCTCGCTCGACAGCGCCGGATCGACGAGCTCAACGTCGGTCACCGTCTCGACCAGCGCGCGGCCCTCGACCCATGCCTCGTCCTCCGGCAGCGTGTGCACGGCGGTGCCTTCCGGCGCATCGCCCGGATGCAGGTCGGCGACACGGGCGCGTGCCGGCGACTTGGGCAGGAATTGCAGCAGGATGCCGCCGGCACGCCAGCGGTGCGTAGCGCCGCCTTTGCCGGCGCTGAATTCCTCGGCGACGGCGAGCCGCACCCGCGTCGGGATTTGCTCCGAGCGCAGGAAATATTCATGCGCGGCATCTTCCAACGTGCCGCCCTCGAGCGCGACCAACCCCTGATAGCGGCTCATGTCCGGCCCCTGGTCGATGGTCATGGCGAGGTGGCCCTTGCCGAGCAGTGCGCCGGCGTCCGCCTTGCCGTCGGCGATTGCCGCGGCAACGCGGTTCTTGTCGAAGCGGGCGCAGGCGCGCACCTTGTCGGGCGCAATGAAGTCGACGACCAGCATGCGCACGGGCCCATCGCTCTGCGTCTGCAAAATAAAACGGCCGTCGATCTTGAGCGCGGTGCCGAGCATGACAGTGAGCACCACCGCCTCGCCCAGGAGCTTGGCGACCGGCGCCGGATAGGCATGGCGCTCGAGAATATCATCGACCACGGGGCCAAGCCGCACGACGCGGCCGCGCAGATCGAGCGGCGCCACCTCGAACGGCATCACCGTATCGTCGGCGGCGGTTGCCGACGGCGCGCGGCTGGGGATTTCGATGCGGGGGCTGCTCATGGGTTCGGTCATTGCGGTTATGTAGCGCTCGTTATCGCGAATTCGAGCCCCGGCATCGCCGTCATTCGGGGCGCGCCGCAGGCGCGAACCCGGAATGACAGAACTTTCAGGCGCCCATCCGCGTGCAGGCACCAGGCGAGCAGGCCCTTCTGCGCGTGCAGGCGGTTCTCGGCCTCGTCGAACACCACCGACTGCGGCCCGTCGATCACGTCGTCGGTGACCTCCTCGCCGCGATGCGCCGGCAGGCAGTGCATGAACAGCGCGTCCGGCCTGGCATGAGCCATCAGGGCGGCATTGACCTGGTAGCGCTTGAGCACGTTGTGGCGCAGCTTGCCGTCCTTGTCGCCCATCGACACCCAGGTATCGGTGACGACGCAGTCGGCATCTTTCACCGCCGCTTCCGGGTCCTCGCCGATCTTGATGGCGGCGCCGGAGGATTTGACCCAGTCCATCAGCCACTTCTTTGGGCGAAGCTCGGACGGGGTGGCGACCCGCAGATTGAAATCGAAACGCTCGGCGGCGTGCATCCAGGAGGCCAGCACGTTGTTGGCATCGCCGGTCCAGGCCACGGTGCGGCCGCGGATCGGGCCGCGATGCTCCTCGAAGGTCATCACGTCGGCGAGCACCTGGCAGGGATGCGAGCGGCGGGTCAGCCCGTTGATCACCGGCACCGTGGCGTGGCGCGCAAGCTCGGCCACCGCCTCGTGATCGAGGATGCGGATCATGATGGCGTCGACAAAGCGCGACAACACGCGCGCGGTATCGGCCAGCGTCTCGCCGCGGCCGAGCTGCATTTCCTGCGAGGTCAGCATGATCGCCTCACCGCCGAGCTGGCGCATCGCGACGTCGAAGGAGACGCGGGTGCGCGTCGACGGCTTCTCGAAGATCATTGCCAGCGTCTTGCCGGCGAGCGGCGCCGAGCGCACGCCCGCCTTCTGGTCGGCCTTCATGACGCGGCTCTTGTCGATCATCCCGGCCAGCACCGGCTTCGGGATATCGATCAGATCGAGGAAATGCCGCACGCCGTTGCCGCTCATCAGGCCGCTCCCTGCTTGGCGGGGCGCGGATGCGCCTTGGCAAGCCGCGTGCAGGCGCGGTCGATACGAGCAACCGCCTCGGACACTTCGGCCTCGCCGATGATCAGCGGCGGGAGCAGACGCACGACGTTGTCGCCGGCGGCGACGACAAGCATGTGCTCGGCGCGCAGCTCGTCGACCATCTCGGAAGCCGGCGGCACCATGCGCAGGCCCATCAGCAGCCCCTCACCGCGCACCTCGGCGACGACGCCCGCGTGGCGGTCCTTGATCTCGGCGAGCCGCTGCTTGAGCAGCAACGAAATATCGCGCACGTGCTCGATGAATTCCGGCTTGAGCATCTCGTCCAGCACGGCGTTGCCGACCGCCATGGCGAGCGGGTTGCCGCCGAAGGTCGAGCCGTGGGTGCCGGGCGTCATGCCCTTGGCCGCCTCGGCGGTGGCAAGGCAGGCGCCGACCGGGAAGCCGCCGCCGAGCGCCTTGGCCACCGTCATGACGTCGGGCGTGACGCCGGCGCGCTGATAGACGAACAGCTCGCCGGTGCGGGCAAAGCCGGTCTGGATCTCGTCGAACATCAGCAGCAGGCCGTGCTTGTCGCAAAGCTCGCGCAAGCCGCGCAGGAAACTTGGCTCCGGCACGCGGATGCCGCCCTCGCCCTGGATCGGCTCGACCAAAATGGCGCCGGTCGCGGGGCCGATGGCGCGCTTGACCGCCTCGAGGTCGCCGAACGGCACCTGGTCGAAGCCCTCGACCGGCGGCCCGAAGCCCTCGAGATATTTCTTGTTGCCGGTGGCGGCGAGCGCGGCGAGCGTGCGGCCGTGGAAGGCGCCCTCGAAGGTGACGATGCGGAAGCGCTCCGGCTTGCCGTTGGTCGATTGATATTTGCGCGCCATCTTGATCGCGCACTCGATCGCCTCGGCGCCGGAATTCTGGAAAAAGACGAAGTCGGCGAAAGTCGCCTCGCACAGCCGATCGGCCAGCCGCTCGCCTTCCGGAATGCGGAACAGGTTGGAGACGTGCCAGACCTTGTGCGCCTGCTCCTCGAGCGCCTTCACCAGCTTGGGATGCGCGTGGCCGAGCGCGTTGACGGCGACACCCGAGGTGAAATCGAGGTACTTCTCACCCGTCTCGGTGAACAGCCAAGCGCCCTCGCCGCGCGCGAAGGCAAGCTCGACGCGGGCATAGGTCGGCAAAAGATGCGAGGTCACGGGCCAATTCATCTGTCGAAACATAATGCTCGCGCATGACTTTTTGCGAACAACAACGATGAGTTTTGGCGATCATGCGCATGCCGAAAACAAATGTGCCGCCTCGCCGGGCGGCACGTTTTGGGATTCTATTGCCACAACCCGGCCTGTCAACTCGCGCGTTTCGGCTCGGCGCGTCCGACTCAAATTCGCCGCAAGTAGCGATTCTAACGGGAAAACTGACGGAAGCTGGGGAAGAAGCCGATGGCAAGGCTTGCCTGCAAGTCACTCCATATTGTAGTTTTTTTCCCAGCTAGTACGACATATCGTATCGCTGGCGTTTTCTAGTGCATTGCTGCGGCGTGAGGAGCGGGACCCGAAAAAGCGGGTCCGGCAACAGGGGTGGATTCTACCTAAGGGCTTGATCGATGATGGAAAAAAGCCTGATGAGCTGGACCGACGAGCGCGTCGAACAGCTGAAAAAGCTCTGGGCCGACGGGCTATCGGCCAGCCAGATCGCCGCCGAGCTCGGCGGCATCACCCGCAACGCGGTGATCGGCAAGGTGCACCGGCTGGGGCTGTCGGGGCGGGCGAAGAGCCCCTCCTCGAGCGTGCCGCGGGCGCGCAAGCCGCGCTCCTCCGGCATGCTGCGGGTATCGCGGCCCTCGATGCGCGGCAACACCGCGCTCGCCTACGACTATGAGCCCGAGCCGGAGCCGGAGCTGATCGAGATCCCGCTCGAGCAGCGCAAGACCTTGCTGCAGCTCAACGAGAAGACCTGCCGGTGGCCGGTCGGCGATCCGGGCAGCAGCGATTTCTACTTCTGCGGCGGCGAAACGGCGAACGACCTGCCCTACTGCACGCACCACTCGCGCGTCGCCTATCAGCCGGCCAACGAGCGCCGGCGCGACAAGCGGCCGTTCCGGAGCTGAGCGTCTCTTTCCTAATCTCCCGCTTCGGAGCGGCGAGGCATAGCTGCGGCCGTGTCATCGGCCGGGCTTGACCGGCAACCCAGCACGCTCGGTCGGCCATCCTTCTCGAGGTAAGAAGGCGCGCGCCCGCGCCCGTATTCTCATGATCGGCGCCGGGTAAGCCGCATGTCCAAGAGCCGTCCGCTCAGCTTTTTGTTTGCCGCATATCTGGTAAACGCCGACGTGCGTGAATCGCCCGGGATGCTTCGGCGCCGGGTACGCCGCGGTCCTCGACGCCCGCGAACCATCGAGGCGTGCGGAGTCGCCGAAAGGCGCGTCCGTGCAGTTCGTGCCGCGGCATCGTGCGATGCGCGGGCGCCTCTCGGCGCTCCGCGGCGGCGTTTTTCGGCAGCCGGGCCGCGCTTCTGAAGTGAGGCTCTATCAGCGTGCCGGCCGATTGCGCAACGGCCGGCCGGGCCTCTCCCCATCAGCGAGCTCCTCGCGGCGGGTCGTAGTGCCCGCGGGCGGAGCCCCGGCGCCGCCCGAGTGGCGGGAGGCGCGTTCAATCTCCCTCCCCGCGGGCACCGCGCCCTGCCTCATCATCACGACGCCTCTAGATGACGCCCTCCAATGAGCAGGAAGGCTATAGGAAAACATGCCTTAGGAATAAAGTCAAAAGCCCGGCACGGACCGCCCTTCGGCGAGCAAGCGCGAAGGCCGATGCGCGGCCCTCGATGAGGTTCGGTATCGCTGCAGTTGCAAAGCGCTGCGAAGTATAGCGGTGCGTCGACCGCTCGTGGCCTGCGAGCGGTCTCAGTTCGCCCGGCCGAAGCGGTCGTCGAGGGCGTAGCCGGCGCCGCGCACGGTGCGGATCGGGTCGGTCATCTGGCCGCGGTTGATGGCCTTGCGCAGGCGGCCGACATGAACATCGACGGTGCGCTCGTCGATATAGATCTCGCTGCCCCAGACGCCGTCGAGCAGCTGCTCGCGCGAGAACACGCGGCCCGGGCCGCTCCATGAGGAATTCGAGCAGGCGGTATTCGGTGGGGCCAAGATCGACCGGCCTGCCGTTGCGGGAGACGCGCTTCTTGTCGCGGTCGAGCTCGATGTCGCCGATGTTGAGCACCGAGGCGACGCGCTCCGGATTGGCGCGGCGCAGCAGCGCGCGCACCCGCGCCAGCAACTCGGGCACCGAGAACGGCTTGACGATGTAGTCGTCGGCGCCGGTGGCGAGGCCCCGCACCTTCTCGCTCTCCTCGCCGCGGGCGGTGAGCATGATGATCGGCAGTTGCCGCGTCTCGGGCCGCGCGCGCAGGCGGCGGCACAGCTCGATGCCCGACAGGCCCGGCAGCATCCAGTCGAGCACGACGAGATCGGGCGTGTGCTCTTTCAGCCGCGTATCGGCTTCGTCGCCGCGCGCGGCGGTCTCGACCTCGTAGCCCTCCGCCTCGAGGTTATAGCGGAGCAGCATGGTGAGCGGCTCCTCGTCCTCGACGATGAGAATGCGCGCGCTCATGGTGTCAGCCCGTCACGCGCCAGCACGTCACCGATTTTCTCCGACCCGCAAGGCGGCGATGGTGGTGGTATCGCCCTTCGGTCTGGTCTCGGCGATCGGCCGGCCGTCGATCACGTAATGCACGGTTTCCGCGATGTTGGTGGCGTGGTCGCCCATGCGCTCGACGTTCTTGGCGCAGAACATCAGGTGGATGCAGAAGGTGATGTTGCGCGGGTCTTCCAGCATGTAGGTGAGCAATTCGCGGAACACCGAGGTGCAGACCGCGTCGATCTCCTCGTCGCCGCGCCACACCGCCATGGCCTTGGACAGGTCGCGCCGGGCGTAGGCATCGAGCACGGCCTTGAGTTGGCCGAGCACCAGGTCGGTCATGTGCTCGACGCCGCGGATGAGCTTGGGCGGCGGGAATTCGCCGTTGAGCGCGATCACGCGCTTGGCGATGTTCTTGGCGAGGTCGCCGATGCGCTCGAGATCGTTGGCGAGGCGCAAGGCGCCGATGATCTCGCGCAGGTCGACCGCCATGGGCTGGCGGCGGGCGATGGTGTTGACCGCCTTTTCCTCGATCTCGCGCTGCAGCGAGTCGATGGTGGCGTCGGCGACGGTGATGCGCTGGGCCAGCGCGGTGTCGCGCTTGGCGAGCGCGTCGATCGAATCGGCGACCAGCTTCTCGGCGAGGCCACCCATCTCCGCGACCATGCGGGCAAGGTCCTGCAGGTCGGTGTCGAAGGCCTTGGTGGTGTGATAGTCGGTCATAGCTGTTTGTCCTTCGCGGCGGCTTTCTTGTTTGCGCGTGAGCTCATCCGAAAACCGGTTCCCGCTTTTCGGGATCACGCGTGCTAGCCAAAGCGGCCGGTGATGTAGTCCTGGGTGCGGCGATCGTTCGGCGTGGTGAATATCTTGGTGGTCTCACCGAATTCCACAAGTTCGCCGAGGTACATGAACGCGGTGAAGTCGGAAACGCGCGCCGCCTGCTGCATGTTGTGGGTGACGATGGCGATGGTGTAGTCGTCCTTCAGCTCGTCGATCAGCTCCTCGATCTTGGCGGTGGAGATCGGGTCGAGCGCCGAGCACGGCTCGTCGAACAGGATCACTTCGGGGCGCACGGCGACGGTGCGGGCGATGCACAGGCGCTGCTGCTGGCCGCCGGACAGCGACTGGCCGTTGGCGCCGAGCTTGTCCTTGACCTCGTCCCACAGCGCGGCGCGCTGCAGCGCGTGCTGCACGCGGCCTTCGAGCTCGGACTTCGCCAGCTTTTCGTAGAGGCGGATGCCGAAGGCGATGTTCTCGAAGATGGTCATCGGGAACGGCGTCGGTTTCTGGAACACCATGCCGACCTTGGCGCGCAGCAGGTTGAGGTCCTGGTGCGCCGACAGGATGTTGTCCTTGTCGAGCACCACCTCGCCGGTCGCGCGCTGGTTGGGATAGAGGTCGTACATGCGGTTCAAGACGCGCAGCAGCGTCGACTTGCCGCAGCCCGACGGGCCGATGAAGGCCGTCACCTTGCCGTGGTAGAGCGAGATGTTGACGTTCTTGAGCGCTTTGTTCTCGCCGTAGAAGAAATCGAGATTGCGGATCGAGATCTTGTCCGTCAGCCCATCCACGTTGATCGGCGCGTTGGACACGGTCGGAACGGTATAGGCTGCCATGCTCATGATTGTTTTCTCTGTGCCGTGAGGAGACGGGCGATGATGCTGAGCGCCAGCACCGCTAATGTAATGATCAGCGCGCCGGTCCAGGCAAGCTTCTGCCAATCGTTATAGGGGCTGAGCGCGAACTGGAAGATGACGACCGGCAGGCTCGACACCGGCTGGTTGAAATTCAGACTCCAGAACTGGTTATTGAGCGCCGTGAACAGCAGCGGCGCGGTCTCGCCGGAAATGCGCGCGACCGCGAGCAGCACGCCGGTGACCATGCCGGCGCGGGCCGCCCGGTAGGCGATGCGTTGGATCATCAAGGCGCGGGGAAGACCGATCGAGGCCGCCGCTTCGCGTAACGTGTCGGGCACCAGAGTGAGCATGTCCTCGGTGGTGCGCACCACAACCGGGATCACGATCACCGCCAGCGCGACGGCGCCGGCCCAGCCGGAGAAATGGCCCATCTGCGCCACCATGATTTCGTAGACGAAAAGACCGACCACGATCGACGGGGCGCTGAGCAGGATGTCGTTGATGAAGCGGACGACAAAGGTGAGTTTGTCGTAACGGCCATATTCGGCCATGTAGGTGCCGGCCAGCATGCCGATCGGCGTGCCGATCACCACCCCGAGGATGGTGAGGATAAGGCTACCGACGATCGGGTTGAGCAGTCCGCCGGCCGACCCGGGCGGCGGCGTCATCTGCGTGAAGACCGCGATCGACAGCCCGCTGAAGCCTTTCCACAACAGCACGGCCAAGATCAGCACCAGCCAGCTCAGGCCGAATGCCGTCGCGGCAAGAGCAAGCCCCATCGTGTAGGTGTTGCGGCGGCGGCGCTTGGCATAGAGCGGGGTCGCGAACGAAGTTTGCCATGGTCATGCTCCGACCCGCGCGTTAAGGCGCATCAGCATGATGCGAGCGATGGCGAGCACGATGAAGGTAATGACGAACAGGATGAGGCCGAGGGCGATCAGCGACGAGGTGTAGAGATCGCCGACCGCTTCGGTGAATTCGTTGGCGATGGTCGCCGAGATCGTGGTGCCGGGCGCAAGGATCGAGCCGGAGATGCGGTGGGCGTTGCCGATGACGAAGGTCACCGCCATGGTTTCGCCGAGCGCGCGCCCAAGCGCCAGCATCACGCCGCCAATGACGCCGACGCGGGTAAACGGCAGCACCACGAAGCGCGCCACCTCCCAGGTGGTGCAGCCGAGGCCGTAGGCCGCCTCCTTGAGCACCGGCGGCACCGCCTCGAACACGTCGCGCGAAATCGAGGTGATGAATGGCAAAACCATGATCGCCAGGATCAAGCCCGCGGTGAAAATGCCGATACCGTAGGGCGGGCCGGCGAATAGGTCGCCGATGCCCGGCACATTGCCCAGCGTATTGATGATCGCCGGCTGCACATATTGCTGCAGGAACGGCGCGAATACGAACAGGCCCCAGATGCCGTAGATGATGCTGGGGATGCCGGCCAACAGCTCGATGGCGATGCCGATCGGCCGGCGCAGCCACATCGGGCATAGTTCGGTGAGGAACAGCGCAATGAACAAACCGACCGGCACGGCGATGATCATGGCGATGAACGAAGTGAGGACGGTGCCGTAAATGGGCGCAATGGCGCCGAATTTCTCGGTAACCGGGTTCCAGCTTTCGTTGAACAGGAAGCCAAAGCCGAACGCTCGCAACGCCGGCAACGATCCATAGACCAGCGAAATGATGATGCCGCCAAGGATGACGAGAACGGCGACGGCGGCGGCGCGCGTAAGATGGCGAAAGCCAATGTCACCAAAGCGGAGACGGCGGAGAACCTTGCTACGGTCCGCCTGCTGCGAGACCATGGCAGGTTGGGCTTGCAACGCGACGTCAACCACGGGTTTGCTCCCGGCGGGCTGCATTCGGCTCTCCTAGCGGACTGATAGGCCGGACCGGAGAGCCACTCAAGCGCCCCCATCTGCGCAAGGACAAACCGCCCGAGAAGCAGGTGGGCGAGGAAAAGGCGCCGAAGGCCGGCGCCTTTTCCCTTCTTGTAGCGATCCTAGAAGATCGGCTTGCCGCTGCCGTCCTTGACGTCAGCCCAGTGCGCATGGATCAGCTTTACGACGCTGTCCGGCATGGGGATATAGTCGAGGCTCGACGCCATGGCATCGCCCTTGTCGTAGGCCCAGGAGAAGAACTGGAGGGCTTCCTTGGTGGCGGCCGCATCCTTCGGCTGCTTGGGCACGAGGATGAAGGTCGCGCCGGCGATCGGCCATGACTTGGCGCCCGGCGAGTCGGTGATGATCATGTAGAAGCCGGGGGCATGCGCCCAATCGGCGCCGGCCGCGGCCGCCATGATCGCATCGGGAACGGCAGTCACTGTCTTGCCGTCCTTGTTGATCATCTGGGTCGTGGTCAGATGGTTCTGCTTGGCGTAGGCGGTCTCGACATAGCCGAGCGCGCCCTTGGTGTTGCCGACGTTGTTGGCGACGCCTTCGTTGCCCTTGGCGCCGATGCCGGCCGGCCACTCAACCGAGGTGTTGCTGCCGACCTTCGACTTCCAATCCGCGCTGACCTTCGACAGGTAGTTGGTGAAAATGAAGGTCGTGCCCGAACCGTCGGAGCGATGCACCAGCGCGATTGCCTGATCAGGAAGCTTCGCGTTCGGATTGAGCTTCTTCAGCGCCGGGTCGTTCCACTTCTTGATCTCGCCGAGATACATCTTGGCGAGCGTCGGCCCGTCGATGGTCAATTCGTTCGGCTTGATGCCTTCGAGATTCACGACCGGGACAATGCCGCCCATCACGGTCGGGAACTGGATGACGCCGATCTTGTCGAGCTCGGCGGGTTGCAGCGGCATGTCGGAAGCGCCGAAGGTCACGGTGCGGGCGGTGATCTGCTTGATGCCGCCGCCGGAACCGATCGACTGATAGTTCAGGCCATTGCCGGTTTCCTTCTTATAGGAATCGGCCCATTTGGCGTAGATCGGGTAGGGGAAGGTGGCGCCGGCGCCGGAAATATCGGCAGCCTGTGCCGGAACAAGCGTGGCGGTGGCAATAAAGCCAGCAGCCGCCAATGTGGTCCAGTGTTTCACGGGTTCTCTCCATGTTTGCGGACAAGGCTGGACGCGGGTTTCAAGAACCCACGAAGACCTATGCCGTCGCGCCCCTGTTCGGGCATCCGCGTTCAAGGTTGCTACGCACGACAAGTTCGAGCTTCGGACGCGGGTTTTTGTTGGTGGGTACGCAGAACAACCGAAGCCCGGAGGCACGCTTAGCCGCCGCTTGTCACCGTTCTATAAAGGTTTGGTGACAATCACATGACAAGGCAACCGTATGATTTTTATGACAATTCGCCGTTTAGCGGCTTTTCGCCGGTCGGCAGGGGCAGGTGCATGGTGAAGGTGGCGCCCTCGCCGCGCGTGCTCTCGATGCTGACCCGGCCGCCATGGCGATTGAGCACATGCTTGACCAGCGCGAGGCCAAGGCCGGTGCCGCCCTGGGCGCGGCTGTCGGCGACGTCGACCCGGTAGAACCGCTCGGTGAGCCGCGGCAGATGTTCCGGCGCGATGCCGGGACCGTAATCGCGTACCGCGATCAGCGCCTCGGGCGCGTCCTCGCGGGTCACGCCGCGGCTCAACGTAACGTCGACGCGCTTGCCGGCGGCACCGTATTTGAGCGCGTTCTCGACCAGGTTTTCCAGCGCCCGGATCAACTCGTCGCGCTCGCCGAGCACCACCAGCGGCTCGGCCGGCGCCGCCACCTTGATGTCGACGCCGCGATCGCGCGCCAGCATCTGCAGGCCGTCGGCGACCTGGCGCACGATGGGCGCGAGGTCGAGCGGCGTATTCGGCTTCAGGTGCGCGTTAAGCTCGATGCGCGACAGTGACAACAGGTCGTCGATCAGCCGCGCCATGCGGGTGGCCTGGCCCTGCATGATGGCAAGGAACTTGGTGCGCGCGGCGGTATCGTCCCTGGCGCTGCCCTGCAAGGTTTCGATGAAGCCGAGCAGCGCGGCCAGCGGCGTGCGCAATTCGTGGCTGGCATTGGCGATGAAGTCGGCGCGCATCTCCTCGACCCGGCGCAGCGGCGTCAGATCATTGAAGGTCATCAGCAGAACGTCAGCGCCGTCGCCGGGGCTCGCGAGCCTCACCGGCGTGACGAAGGCCTCGAACCAGCGGTCGAGCGGCACGCGCTCGAAGAATTCGACGCGCTGCGCGCTCTTGGTGGCGGCGGCGCGGCGGATTGCCTCGACCAGCTCCGGCATGCGCAAAGTGATCAGCGCCGGCTCGCCGCGGCGCAATGATGGCGCGATGATCGAAGCCGCGGTGTTGAAGGCGATGACCCGGCCCTCACCGTCGAGCACGATCGCCGGCTGCGGCAATCCGCCGATCACCGACTCGATGAGCAGCGCCTGCGGATGGTCGACGGCGCGGCCGCCGGCATAGCTGACGCGGGCGGACGGCGAGGCTGCATCCGGCCGCCCGGTCAGCGCCTCCCAGGCGCCGCGCAGCCGGCTACCCCAATCGGCGCCAGGTAAATTCGCGCTGTCCTCGTCGATCGCCATGGGTCATCCCACGTCGGTCTTCTCAATTTCGATCTCGCTGCGGATCGGAGCGGTCGCGGCCGGCGCCTTCAGCGGCGGCGAAGGCCGCGCCCTTCGCGTGCTCAGCCAGATTTCGCGCGTGCCCAGGATAACGAGCGCAATCACGAATGGCGAAAGATAGTAGAGCATGCGGAACAGCAGCAAGCCGGCAAGCACGTCTTCCTTATCATATTGCCATAGCGCCACCAGCATCGCGGCATCGAACACGCCAAGCCCGCCGGGGGCGTGGCTGGCAAAGCCGAGCAAAGTCGCCGAGACGAAGACGACGACGAGCTCGACAAAGCCGATATTCGGCTCGGCCGGCAACAGCATGTACATGGCAAGCGCGCAGCAGCCGAGATCGAAAATGCCGATGACGATCTGGACGAGCGTCGAGGGCCCATCCGGCAACCGCACCTGCCATTCGCGCTGGCCGATGACGCGCGGCGCGCTCCACACCCAGCCGATATAGCTCGCCAGCACCAGCAGCATGACGACGGCGATGTCGCGGTTGACCCAGGCCGGCAGGCGATCGATCGGGGTTGCGGCTTGCGGGGAATGCAGCACACCGAGGCCGAGCACGGTGGCGTTGCCGAGCCAGAAGGTCAGTCCGGCGATGAAGCAGATCTTCGCCACCTCGACGGCGTCGAGCCCGTAGCCCGAATAGATGCGGTAGCGTACGGCGCCGCCGGTGAAGACGGTGGCGCCGATATTGTGGCCGATCGAATAGCTGGTGAAGCCGGACAACGCGGCGATGCGGTAGGGGATTTCGCTGCGGCCGATGGTGCGCAGCGCGAACCAGTCGTAGAAGGTGAGCGTCAGGTAGCCGCCGGCGACGAACAGGGCGGCGGCGGCGATCTGGTGCGGCTTGGTCGCCTTTACCGCGGCATAAACCTGATCGATGTCGATGTGGCGCAGCATGTGGAACAGCACCACCGCGGCGAAGCCGATGATGGTGAGGCTGACCAACACGCCGATGCGATTCCAGCCGATCTTGTCCTGAAAGAACCGCGCCACCGCGCGCAGGGTATTGAGCATTATTCCTCCGGACTGGCGTGGGGCGGCTCCCCGGCCAAGAGCGCGTCGACACCGAGCGCCCGTGTGCGGCGCTTTCAAGACCCCACTAGCAGAACTGCGGCAGCGGCGCGAGGGACTGCCGTATGGGTCTTTCATCTGCTAGCGTGCAGGAAAAACCAGTGTTTTAGGAGGGAATGCCCATGAACTCACGATCGCCGCACGGTCCTCAAAGGCGTTGGTTTGGGTGCCGGATTGGGCGTCGGCGCAGGGCTGCTGTCGGGCCTGATCGGCCCGGCGGAGGCTGCGCCGGCAGGCGGCGACATCTGGAGCGCCGAATACTGGGCGATGAAGGGCGCGGTGAAGCTCAACCTATGGCGCAAGCGCGGCGGCGCACCGGCCGCAGGCGCAGCGGCAAAGCCGGTCGTGTTCATGGTGCACGGCTCGTCGAACTCATCGCGCTCCTCCTACGACCTGACCGTGCCGGGCAAGGGCGAATACTCGCTGATGAATATCTTCGCCCGCTTCGGCTACGACGTCTGGACCATGGACCACGACGGCTACGGCTATTCCGGCAGCTCTGGCAATAACTCCGACATCGCCAGCAGCGTCGAGGACCTCAAGGCCGCGATGGCGGTGGTGTTGAAAGAGACCGGGGCCGGCAAGGTGCATTTCTTCGGCACGTCGTCCGGCGGCATCCGCGCTGCGGCCTATGCGCAGGCCGAGCCCGAGCATGTCGGACGGCTGGCGCTTGCCGCCTTCACCTACAAGGGCAATGGCGCGGCCGAGATCGAGCGGCGGCGCAAGAAGATCGCGGCGTTGCGCGCCAGCCCGCGGCGCAAGCGCGACGAAAAGATGATCCGCTCGATCTTCACCCGCGACGGCCATCCCGAACTCTACGATCCGGCCATGGTCGAGGCGTTGACCGCCGACGAGATGAAGTTCGGCAATGAGGTGCCGAGCGGCACCTATCTCGACATGGCGGCGAACATGCCGATCGTCGATCCGGCGAAAATCAAAGCGCCGGTGCTGATGACGCGCGGCGAGTTCGACGGCAATTCGACCAACGCCGACCTGCTCGACTTTTTCGGCCAACTGCCGAACGGCGACCGTCAGTTCGCCATCCTGCCACAGACCGCGCACAATGCGATCTACGGCAAGAACCGGCATCTCCTGATCTACGCCCTGCACAACTTCCTGGCCGAGCCGCCGGTCGCGGCGGCTTAGCCAAGCCTTGCTGTCATGCCCGGCCCTGTGCCGGGCATCCACGCCTCAACTACGGTTCGGCAGAAAAGGCGTGGATGGCCGGGACAAGCCCGGCCATGACGCCGTGAGTCAGTGCCGTCGCAAGTTTTATCCCGCGGTGAAGAACTTGCGCAGCGCCGCGGTCGTCTCCGCCGGCGCTTCGTCCATGAGGTAGTGCCCCGAGGGCATGGCTTGCGCATCGACGATATTGGCGGCGTAAGCCTGCCAGATTTCGGGCGGGTCCGGATTGTGGTTACGGCCGACGCCGCCGGTCGCACCCCACAACAGCAGCACGGGGCACTCGATCTTGCGCCCGGCCTTGAAGTCCGTCTCGTCATGCTCGAGATCGATGCCGGCGCCGGCGCGGTAGTCCTCGCAGATGGCGTGGATGGTCGCCGGATTGCGGAAGCAGCGCTTGTATTCGGCGAGCGCCTCGGGATCGAAGAACGACAGGCCCTGCTTGGTCTTGGCGAGTTTCTTCTCGATGAACCAGTCGGGGTCGAAGCCCATCATTTTCTCCGGCAGCGGCTCGGGCTGGATGTTGAAGAACCAGTGCCAGGAAAAGGTCGCCCACTGCTTGTTGATGTGGCTGTAAAGGTAATGCTGCGGGATGATGTCGAGGATCGCGGCGCGGGCGACTTTTTGCGGATGGTCGAGGCACATGCGGTGCAGAACACGTGCCCCTCGGTCATGACCGCCCGCCATGAAGCGGTCGAAGCCGAAGGCGGCCATCACCTCGACCTGGTCCTGCGCCATGGCGCGGAACGAATAGCCGGAATGATCCGCGCCGCCGGGCGGCTTTTCCGAATCGCCGTAGCCGCGCAGGTCGGTCGCGATCACGGTGAATTCACGCGCGAGCGTCGGCGCCACCTTGTGCCAGTTGAGATGGGTGAACGGATTGCCGTGCAGCAGCAATAGCGGCGGGCCGCTGCCACCCTTGACCGCGACGATGCGCGCGCCGGAAGTCTTGATCTCGCTGCGGGTGAAGCCTTCGAACATTGGCTATGCCACCCGACGCTTTTTCGATGTGCGTACCGCCGACGCCGGGCGAGCGGACAATGTTAGGCCCAATGCGCGCACGATGCGCATGACCGTGGCGAATTCGGGATTGCCGGCTTCGCCAAGCGCCTTGTACAGGCTCTCGCGGTTCAGCCCGGCGCTTTTTGCGATTTCGCTCATGCCGCGCGCCCGCGCGACCAGGCCAAGCGCATCGCGCACGAAGTCTGCGTCGCCGCTTTCAAGCGCCGCAGTAATGTAGGCGACCTGGCGTTCCTCACTATCGAGATAATCGGCCGCATCAAATCGTGTCGCCTTGGTCATAGCTGCTCCGCCAATTCTTGCGCGCGCTTGATATCGCGTCGCTGCCCGCGCTTGTCGCCGCCGCACAGCAGGATCACAACCTCTGCGCCACGACGGGCGTAATAAATGCGATAGCCCGGGCCATAGTCGATCCGCATTTCCATAACGCCCCGGCCAACGCTCTTGGTGTCCCCCGGATTGCCAAGTTCCATCCGCCTGACGCGGGCGACGATGCGCGCGACTGCATTGGCGTCCTTGAGACGATGCAGCCAGCCAGAAAATTCCGCCGTCTGCCGCGCCTCGATCATGGACCTGCTCTGTAGCCCATAAGCTACAGAGCGTCAAGACGCGGAAAGCCCCCGCTTCGCTTTGGCTGCGAAGCCGGGGGCTGTTCGTCGGTTGCGTCGGCAGCGATCAGTCGCAGACCTCGACGGTGCGCCAGCGCAGGCCGTAGGCGGTCTGGACCAGGCGCTTGGCGTAGTAGCAGTCGGGGGCGGCGGCATAGACCGGGCCGTAGAAGCCGAAACCGTGGCCAAACCAGTGGCCATGGCCGTGCCAGTGGGCGGACGCGGCGGTGGGGGCGAGAGCGGCGGCGCCAAGGGTGGCGGACGCGGCGGCGGCGAGAATGATCTTGCGCAACATGGGAACCTCCTCTTGGGTCTCGGATGCGGGGCTCACATCCTTGGCCATGGGTCGCGCCCGCGCAGGGAAAGGTTCAAAGCCGCGTTTACTTGCTCAAGACATCGTTAAAGGCTTTTCTAGGCGGGCCGGTCCCAAGCTGAGACACCGGCGGCCGCAAATTTCTTTGATTCTGCTTGAACCTAGCGGCCCTCACCCGCGACCCATTCTCGAGCCGGTTCTTGTGGCAGACCGATGCAAGCGAGTTCGGACGAGGTTCTGATCGGACGTATCGCCAATGGCGACCGGCTCGCCATGCAGGTGCTGTTCGCACGGCACCATGTACGGGTTTACCGGTTCTTGCTGCGGCTGGTCCGCAGCGAGGCGACAGCGGAGGATATTGTGAGCGACGTCTTTCTCGACGTGTGGCGGCAGGCCGGCAAGTTCGAAGGCCGTTCGGCGGTCTCGACCTGGATGCTGAGCATCGCCCGCTTCAAGGCGCTGTCGGCGCTCAGGCGCAAGCCGGAAGAAGAGCTCGACGAGGAGACCGCCGCGGCAATCGAGGATACGTCCGACGATCCGGAGACGGCGCTGGCGAAGAAGGACAAGGGCGCGGTGCTGCGCGACTGCCTGTCGGCGCTGTCGGCCGAGCACCGGGAGATCGTCGACCTCGTCTACTATCACGAGAAGTCGGTGGAGGAAGTGGCGGGGATCGTCGGTATCCCAGAAGCGACGGTGAAGACGCGCATGTTCTACGCGCGCAAGAAATTGTCGGAGCTCTTGAAGCAACGTGGCATCGATCGAGGTTGGCCATGACGACAGTGAACGAAAAAGAACGCCAGGAAATCGAGGAGCTTCTGCCCTGGCACGCCGCCGGCACGCTCAACCGCCGCGACGCGCAGCGCGTCGAGGCGGCGCTGGCGCGCGATCCCGAGCTTGCCCGCCGCTTTGCGCTGGTGCGCGAGGAGCTCGGCCACACCATCGCGCTCAACGAGACGCTCGGCGCGCCTTCGGCGCGGGTGCTCGAGCGCGCTGTTCGAGAAGATCGACGCCGAGCCGGAACGCCCGGCCTCGGCTCCGTTCGGTCTTAGCTTGGGCACGCGCATCGGCGAATTCTTCGCCTCGCTGACGCCGCGCACGCTGGCCTGGTCGGCTGCGGTGGCGGCGCTCGCAATCGTGCTGCAGGCGGGCTACATCGCCAATTCGGTCATCAAGGAAAACGCCGGCGGCGGCTACGAAACCGCCTCGGTGCCGGGTTCGGTCAAAGGCCCGGGCGCCTATGCGCTGATCCGGTTCCAGCCGCAGGCGAACGCCAGCGACATCGCCAACTTTCTGGAAACCAACACATTCAGTGTCGTGGGCGGACCGAGCGCCGGCGGGCTATATACGGTGCGGATTGCGCCGGCGGCGCTGCCCAAGGATGCGCTCGCCGGCCTGATCAAAAAGCTGCAAGGCGACAGGGTCGTGGGCTTCATCGCCGCGACCGAATAAGCGGAGCGGCCGATGCGCAAAGCCATGCTCGTCACGGCGATCGCGGCACTGCTGGCCGCTTCGAGCGGGGCTGCGTTCGCGCAGCACGTTTATAGCCGCGGCTCGAACATCGGCACGGCGCCGCCGGCGATGCGCGGCGGCTATAACGGCGCCGGTTTACACGGCGGCTATCGCGGCGGTTACGGCGGCGGCCTGCACGCCAACGTGCCCGGGTTCACGCTGATCGTTCCCGGCCAACCGCATTATATCGACGACGGCGGTCCCGACAGCCCGCCGCCGCCGACCGCGCGCGGCACGACGTCGCCCCGGCGCACGGCATCGCGCACGCCGCCGGCCAACGAAGTGCCCGACGAGGTGCTGGTCGAGGTCGACACCTCGGTGAGCCCCCAGGCGGTCGACGCGCTACAACGCCGGCATCGCTTGGCCACGCTCGAGCAGCAGACCTTCCAGCTCGCCGGCACGACGCTCTATCGCTGGCGCATCCCCGACCGCCGCTCGGTCACGACCGTGGTGCGCGAATTGCAGCGCGACCGGGTCGTCGCCGCGGCGCAGCCGAACTACCGCTTCACGCTGCAGCAAACCGAGAGCAAGCCGGAAGGCGATCCGGCGCAATACGAGCTCGGCAAGCTCAACCTGCCGCGAGCGCACACCATCGCCAAAGGCGACAACGTGCCGGTGGCGATCATCGACTCGGCAGTCGATCTCAAAAACCCCGAGCTTGCCCACGCGGTCGCGTTAAGCTTCGACGCCATCGGCGGCGCCATGGTGCCGCACCCGCACGGCACGGCGATTGCCGGGCTGATCGCGGCGCACGGCAAACTGATGGGGGCTGCGCCCGACGCGCGCATCCTCGCGGTGCGCGCCTTCGACGGCAAAGGCGAAAGCGCCGCCGGCACCACCTTCGCTATCCTCAAGGGCCTCGATTGGGCGGCGGCCAACGGCGCACGCGTCATCAATATGAGCTTCGCCGGACCGGACGACAAAGCGCTGCGCCGCAGCCTCGCCGGCGCGCACAAGGACGGCATCGTGCTGGTCGCCGCGGCCGGCAATGCCGGGCCGAAATCGCCGCCGCTTTATCCCGCCGCCGACGCCAACGTGATCGCGGTGAGCGCCACCGACGCCGAGGACCGGCTGCTGGCGCAATCGAACCGCGGCAGCTATGTCGCAATCGCAGCGCCAGGCGCGCAAATCCTGGTTGCGAGCCCCGGCGGCAGTTATGACGTCTCCTCCGGCACCTCCTATTCGGCGGCCGAGGTGAGCGGCATCGTCGCGCTGATGCTGCAGCACGGGCCGGATCTCAAGCCGGACCAGGTGCGCAATATTTTGATAGCGAGCGCAAAGGATATCGGGCCGAAAGGCCGCGATCCGTTGTTCGGCGCCGGACTTGCCGACGCCTATGGGGCGCTTGTCGGCGAGGATGGCGCGATGGCGGCGGCGCCAGCCACGAGCCCCGCGCGCTGAACACGGAAAAGTCAGCGCAATAGGTCAGGCGCGGCGCGAACATTGGGCGGGCTTGCGCGTTACACCTACGACTGGAGACACTCGCGGGACGACGCCACCGCCGATCGCTCGAATGACCACTGCCCCTTCCTCCGAACAACCTCAACCGACCCGCCGCGATTTTCTCTATGTCGCGACAGCGGCCGTTGCCGCCGTCGGCGCCGCTGCCGCGCTGGTGCCGCTGATCGGCCAGATGAATCCCGATGCCGCCACACTCGCCGCCGGCGGGCCGGTCGACCTCGACCTCAGCAGAGTTGCACCCGGTCAGCAGGTGGTGGTGCGCTGGCGCAGCCGGCCGATCTTCGTCACCAACCGCACCGATGCGCTGCTCAAGGAGCTGCAGTCGCCGGCCCTGACCGCCCTGCTCGCCGATGCGCAGTCACAGCAACAGCAGCAGCCGCCCTATGCGCAGAACTGGCACCGCTCGGTAAAGCCGCAATGGGGCGTGCTGGTCGGCATCTGCACGCACCTCGGCTGCATTCCGAATTTCTTTCCGCAGCCGAGCGCGAGCCAGCCCGCGGCGAACTGGCCGGGCGGCTACTTCTGCCCCTGCCACGGCTCGAAATACGATCTCGCGGGCCGCGTCTTCAGCGGCGTGCCGGCACCCTACAATCTGCCGGTGCCGCCCTATCGCTTCGTCGACGACCACACCATCCGCGTCGGCGAAAATCCGCCGAGCGTGGCGTTCGATTTCGACTCGATCCGCCAGATCTAAGTGTTCATACAATAGGGCACGTTTCCGCTCTTATCCTAAAAGCAGATATCCGGCGATCGCACTGCGATGTCCGCTAAGTGCCGATTCTGTTGAATAAGTCCGTCAATAAAGCGCAGTAGATCGGGCGCAGGTCGCGCCGCGCCGTTGGCGCAATCGCTCCGCCTTGATCTCAAGCTGGATTGAGGATCGGCATCGGGACCAGCTTCGCCAGTTTCCTGAGGTTCTGGGCGGTGGCTGCGAGCAGGAACTCGTCGTGAGCGCCGGTCGGTCCCCTCAGTCGCAGTCGATCGATCTTGAGGATGCGTTTGAGGTGAGCGAAGAGCATCTCGACCTTCTTGCGCAGCCTTCGCGAGGTGGCGCCCTCCCATGACCTGGCGATCTGCCGGGCCATGTCGCGCGCACCTTCGTGGATCGAGCGCGGCACTTTGCGCGTCGGAGTGTTCGGACAGCATCGGGGCTTGAGGGCACATCCCGCGCATTCGTGTTGAAGCGTGCGGTAAAGCATCGTTGTCCCATCATTGACCAGCGTTCCGCTTGTCCGCAGCGTTGTGCCACCGGGACAGCGGTAGACATCGTGCTGGTGGTCATAGGTGAAGTCGGCGCGTGAGAAGGTGCCGTCTGTGCGAGCCGATTTGTCGAACACGGTCACATGAGGCTCGATGCCATGCTCGTGGACCAACCAGCCGAGCATCTCGGCAGAACCATAGGCGCTGTCGCCCATGAGCCGGGCGGGATAGAGGCCGAAGCGGTCCATCGAGCGCTCGATCATGCGCCTGGCGGCCAGAACCTCCGCCTGCCGGATCGCGGTCGTCGCCTCCACATCGACAATGACCGCGTGCTCGACATCGATCAGGTAGTTGGTCGAGTAGGCGAAGAAGGCTTGCCCACCATGGGCGCCGGTCCAACGCGCCGCCGGGTCGGCCGGCGAGACGAACTTGGGCGTGACCTCGGTCGCCGCCCCGAACGCCGCATCGTCCAGCACCGCCAGATACTCTTCGACCGCTCGTCCACTGGCTTCCGGCGGCAGGCCCTTGTCGCCCTCGACGCCCTTCTGCCGGTTGGCGTCTGCCTTGATCAGGCTGGCATCGACCGCAAAGCCCTCGCCGCCGACCAGCCGCTCCCGGATACAGCGGCGCAGAACCGTCTCGAACACCCGGCGGAAGAGATCGCTCTCGCGGAAGCGGCCATGCCTGTTCTTGGAGAAGGTCGAGTGGTCCGGCACTTGCCCGTCGAGCCCGAGGCGGCAGAACCATCTGTATGCGAGGTTGAGGTGGGCCTCCTCGCAGAGTCGCCGCTCCGAACGGATGCCGAAGCAGTAGCCAACGATCAGCATCCGGATCATCAGCTCGGGATCGATCGAAGGCCGCCCAAGAGGGCTATAGAAGCCGGCCAGATCACGCCTGACCTCGTCCAGATCGACAAACCTGTCGATCGAGCGCAGCAGATGATCGGGTGGAACGTGCTTCTCCAGCGAGAACTCATAGAACAACGCAGCCTGCTCGACTTGCCGATGTCCCATCATGAGCTTCAGTCCTGCAGATCAACACGACTGAATCACTCATCTTCGTGCGTCGCAACTGGAGACTTTTTCAACACAATCTGCCAGTAGCGGTTCGCCAGACCTCTATTACGTAAGCGCGACCCGTGCGGTGCGGGCACGAGCGCCATTTGGAATTGTCGACGGCGCCTTATTGAGTTGCTCAATCGCAAAACCGGCGGCAGCCCGATAGCTTGCCATGAACGCCGCGCGCTCCTCGGGCTGGATAACGTCGTCGATATTGTCGAATGTACCTCCGCAACGCTCATCGACCATGTTGAGCAATCCAAACGGCCCGGCGCCGCGATTGCGGAGGATAAGCTGCGAGATCGGCCCGCACAGCTTTCCGTTGTAAGCGGCAAGCGCCTCATGCGTAACTCCGTGCTCAACCATAGCACGGCCCAGAACGCGGGCGTCGACAATAGCCTGGCTTCCGCCATTGGATCCGGTCGGATACATCGCATGCGCGGCATCGCCCAATAGCGCCACCGGACCGTCCTGCCACGTGGGCACCGGATCGCGGTCGATCATCGGGTTTTCAAAGATGCTGTCGGCTTGGCTAATCAGAGCCGGCACATCGAGCCAGTCCCAAGTCCAATTCGCGAAATGGTGAGCGAAGTCGGCGGCGTTAACCTGGCGGAACCAGCCGCTCTGCTTCCAGCCCTCGGTGTTGTCCATCGTGACCTCGGCGATCCAGTTGATGATCGCCAGACCCGTTTGCGGATCAGGACGCGAGATGGGATAGAAGACCATCCGCTGACGATGCGTGCCAAGACCGACGAATGACGCGCCGGTCCTGATCGGCTTCGCTAGGGTCGTGCCGCGCCACATCACTGCGCCGCCCCAATGAATTGGCGGCTGCGTGGGATGCATCTGCGCCCGGACCGCTGAGTGAATGCCGTCGGCGCCAATTAGCAATGCGCCCCTCGACTCGGCCGTTGAACCGTCGGCGCTTTCGATGAGCGCGCTGACGCTCCCGTCGGAATGTTTTCGGTAGCCGGTCACACGGCTGCCGAGCCTCACCACCTTCGGTCCGGCTCGTTCCACCAGCTTCTCATGCAGCAGCATGTGGAAATGGCCCCGGTGAACCGCAAATTGCGGCCAGTTGTAGCCAGCGAGCAGCCCTCGCGGCTCCGAATAGATGTCATTACCGTTAAGCCCGACCAGCGCCCATTCCTTTGCGGGCAGGCCCACGCGGTCGAGATCCGACTCCGTAAATCCGAGATCGAAGAGTTCGCGCACCGCATTGGGCTGCAGGTTGATACCGACCCCGAGCGGACGCATATCCCGGACCGCTTCGAAGATAATTGAGGGCACGCCAATCTGATGCAGCGTCAGCGCTGTCGCCAGCCCGCCAATGCCGCCACCGGCGATGATTACTGGATGGTCCATTGTGGGCTGGGTTTGAATTTGCGGGCGCCGGAACATTTTAGCTATTGCATCGCGTCTGAGGCAAGCCGCGCCCCGCCGCTCTATCGGAACGATCCGTGAACCTCGAACACATGCGATCAATGTCTGCGTCGGGTCATTCGCGACCGAGCTAACAAAGACCAAATTAGCGCTTTGTCCGCTGTTCCCCAAGAGCAGACCATTGCAAGGCGCATCGAAGGCAATATTTGGCTCGCCGTTCATCCACGCCCTATGCAGTTGGACCGTTACCGCTGGATCGTGCGCAGATAAGCGGCGGCGGCTTCGGCGTCGTCCTCGCTGAACTTGAATTCCGGCATGTCGGGGTGGCCCGAGGATATGCCGCTCTCCAGCATGCGCGGGAACTGGTCGAGATCGAAGCTGCGGCCGAGGTAACGGAACGGCGGCGCGCCAAGATGCGGGCTTTTGCCCCAGCGGGCGACCGCATGGCAGCGCGAGCAGAATTCGCCGAGCAGCGCGCGGCCGTGCTTGACCGGCTCCTGCGCCGAAGCGGCGGAAACCAGGAAAGCCGTAAGTGCAAGGACGAAGCGCATTGTCATGTCAGTGCCAAACCGTGGCGCGCCGGAAGGGATTCGAACCCCTGACCCCCAAATTCGAAGTCTGGTGCTCTATCCAGCTGAGCTACCGGCGCCGGTGAAGACCGGTCTCGTGCTTAAGGGCTTCGCCCCGGACTGGCAAGCAGGCTTACAACTCAATGTCGTCGTCGGACAGCACACGCAGCGCGGCGCCCTCGACGTCGCTGTATTGGCCGCTGCGCAGCGCCCAGAGGAAGCCGATCAGGCCGATGAGGCCGAGGCCGACCGCCATCGGCACCAAGTAAACCAGCACGTTCATGCTTTTGCTCCTTGGTTCGCCCGCAGCGCGTTGAGCGTAACAAGAATCGACGAGCCGGACATCGCCAAAGCGGCGATCAGCGGCGTCGCCAGGCCGGCCATGGCGACCGGCACGGCGATGGCATTATACACGGCGGCAAAGGCGAGGTTCTCGGTCATCAGCCGCCGGGCGCGGCGGGCAATCGTCACGGCATCGGCGACCGGCGCCAGCCGCTCGCCGAGAAACACGGCATCGGCCTGCGCTTGCGTGAGGTCCGCAGCGGCAATCGGCGACAGCGACACATGCGCGGCGGCCAGCGACGGCGCGTCGTTGAGCCCGTCGCCGACCATGAGCACGCGGCGGCCGTCGGCCTTCATCTGCTCGATGAAGGCGATCTTTTCCGCGGGACTAAGTTCGCCCATCCATTTGGCGATGCCGAGCACCCTGGCAATTGGGCGCACCGCGTCGTTGCGGTCGCCGGACAGGATGTGCAGCTCGAGGCCGAGCGCGCGCAGCGCTTCGACGGTCGCCACCGCGTCCGACCGCAGGCTCTGGCTGATGGCGATGACGGCAGAGCGGCCGCGATGAGCGAAGCAGATGCTCGAAACACCGGCCGCAGGAGCCGGAACATCCGCCAGTCCGCAAAACTCGGCGCTGCCGAGGCGCGCCTCGATGCCGTCGATCATGGTGCGCACGCCCTGCCCCGGTTCTTCGACAGCGCCGTCAAACGGCGCGCGCGGGGAGGCTTCGCGCGCCAGCGCCACCGCCAGCGGGTGCCGGCTCGACAGCGCCAGCCGCGCCGCCATCTGCAAGGTCGCCGCATCGATGTCGGCGGCATTGACGACGCGCGGCTCCGGCAGCGTCAGCGTGCCGGTCTTGTCGAAGACGATCGTGTCGGCTTCGGCAAGACGCTCGACGGCGTCGCCGGCATTGAGAATAACGCCGCGGCGGAACAGCGCGCCGGAGGCGACCACCTGCACCGCCGGAATGGCGAGTGCCAGCGCGCACGGACAGGTAATGATGAGCACGGTGATGGCGACGACGATGGCATCGTGCACAGAGGCGCCGGCAAGGAGCCAGCCGGCGGCGGTGAGCGCCGCCGCGGTGTGAACGACCGGCGCGTAGATGCGCGAAACGCGGTCGGCAAGGCGCATGGCGCGCGATTTGGCGCCGGCCGCCTTTTCCAACAGCTTTTCAATCTCGTCGATCAGCGCGGTGCCGCCGGCGGCGGTGACATTCAGCGTCAGGGTGCCGGAATAGTTCATCGAGCCGGCATAGACGGTTGAGCCGGCGGCAACGCCGCGCCGCGCGGTCTCGCCGGTGACGATGCTCTCGTCGATCTCGGAACGGCCCGAAAGCACGGCGCCGTCCGCCGGCACGCACTCGCCGGGCTTGACCAGCACACGGTCACCCGCCTTGAGCGCCGCAACCGGCACGCTGACGAGCTCGTCGCCGGCGAAGCGGTGCGCGGTCTCGCCCTTGAGCGCCGCGAGGTTGCCGGCGACGGCTCGGGTCTTGCGCCGCATGGCGTGCTCGAGCGTGCGGCCGACCAGCAGGAAGAACAACAACATCAGCGCCGAGTCGTAATAGGCATCCGGGGCGTGGTTGGCCGTCTCCACAACCGACATGCCGAGCGCGAGGATGACGCCGAGCGAGATCGGCACGTTCATGTTGAGCGAGCGGGCGCGCAGCGCGCGCAACGCGCTGACGAAGAACGGCTGCCCGGCATAGGCCGCCGCCGGCAGCGCGATCAGCGCCGAGGCCCAATGGAAGAAGTCGCGCGTCTCCGGCGTCATGTCGGTGCCCGACCACACCGCGACCGACAGCAGCATCACGTTCGTGGCGGCAAAGCCGGCGACGGCGAGGCAACGCAACAGGCGGCGCGCTTCGGCGGCCTCTTCCTGTTCGGCGCGCAGCGGCACGAAGGGATAGCCGTGATAGCCGACGGTCTCGAGCGCCTTGAGGATCTCGGCCGGCTTCACCGCGTCGTCCTGCCAGGCAACGTGGAGGCGGCGATTGGTATAATTGAGCCGCGCTTCGGTGACGCCGGGCAGGCGCTTTACCGCGCCTTCGATCTTGGCGATGCAGGCGCCGCAGGTGACGCCCTCGACCGCGACGTCGATGCCGGTGATGCCGTCGGCTTCGGGCTTGGCGAAGAGCGAAAGGTCGAGGGTCTCCGACATTTCATGTCCAACGTATTGCAGCGCCCCCGCGCTCTTACCTCAGCGACACGCGGCTCATCGAGCGGAACAGCCGCTTGTCGCCGCGGTAAAGATCGATGATCAGGTCCCACTGCCCGGCCTGCGCTTCGGCGCTGCCGCGGAAGACGCCGGCGCCGGCGGCCTGCAGCGCAATGACGTGATCGAGCCGTTCGTTGGCCGGATGCGCGAGGCGCGCGTCGGCGGTGAGACCGGCGAGCGGCGCACCTTTGGCGTCGCGCGCGGTGATGTTGAGCACGGCGCGGCCGGCGCCGTCGCGCGCCAGCTTGCCGTCGACCTGCCAGTGCAGCGCTTCCTGGCGCTGCGCGTCGGCGACGTTCTTCTCGAACATCAGGCCGGCCTGGTACGAACTGTTGGTCTCGACGCCGCCGAAGGTCGAAATCGCCTCGCGCACCATGACGCCGTTGATGGCGAAGACGACGCCGAAGAAGATGAGCAACCACATCAGCACCTTGAAGCCGGTCAGCTCGCCGCGCCGTTTGACCTTTGGCATCGAGGCGTCGTGCATCGCGCGTCTCCTACTGTTCCGGTCCGAAGAAGTGGTCGCGCATCTCGGCCGCCTCGCCGGAATCGATGTCGATCAGCTTGAACAGCACCGAGGTCGACGGTGCCGGCGGCGTCGTGCTGTAGTCGGTGACCATGACGCGCACTTCGCGGGTCTGGTCGGGGCCGACGGTGACAAGCTGGCGGCCGTCGGCGCGCGGCGGCAGGCCGACATAATCGACCAGCGATGATGGCAGGCCGTCGACGCCGACGATGAAATCGCGCGAGTGCAGTTGCTTGTTGACGATGCGGATGGTGTAGCCGTTGCGCAGCGCACCGTCGGACAGCCGCACGAACATCGGGTTGCGGTCGTGGATGACGCTGATGCCCTCGCTGTCGCGGGTCGCCAGCGTATAGACCATGATGCCGCCCGCGATCGCGATTACGCCGGCGTAGAGCGCGGTGCGCATGCGGAATGGCTTGAAGAAAGCCTTTTTGCCCTCGATGCGCTGCTTGATGTTCATGTCGGTGTCGTAAGCAATGAGCCCGGTCGGACGGCCGAGCTTGCTCATGATGGTGTCGCAGGCATCGATGCACAGGCCGCACTGGATGCAGCCGAGATTGGCGCCGCCGCGGATGTCGACGCCGGTCGGACAAACGTGCACGCACTGCAGGCAATCGACGCAATCGCCGGCGGGCTGGCCGTGCTCGCGTAGCTGTTCGGCCTTCTTCACCGAGCAGCGCGGCTCGCCGCGGTCGTAGCGATAGGTGACGTTGAGCGCGTATTCGTCGGTCAGCGCGGCCTGGATGCGCGGCCACGGGCACATATAGAGACAGACCTGCTCGCGCATGTGGCCGGCGAGCGTGTAGGTGGTGAAGGTCAAAATGCCGATGAAGGCGTAAGCGACGAGCGGCGCCTGGCCGGTGGCAAGGTCGTGCACCAAAGTCGGCGCGTCGGCGAAGTAGAGTACCCAGGCGCCGCCGGTCCACCACGCGATCATCAGCCAGACGAAATGCTTGCCGCCCTTGCGCGCCCAGGTCGGAAGCGACCACTTGCGGGCGTCACGCTGCATGTGCTCGCGGCGGTCGCCTTCGAAGAAGCGCTCGATGGCGAAGAACAGGTCGGTCCATACCGTCTGCGGGCAGAGATAGCCGCACCAGATGCGCCCGGCGATGGCGTTCATCAGGAACAGCGCCATGGCCGCAAGGATCAGCAGGCCGGTGAGGTAATAGATCTCCTGCGGCCAGATCTCGATCGGGAAGAAATAGAAACGGCGGTTGGCGAAATCGACCAGCACCGCCTGGCTCGGCGCGTTGGGGCCGCGGTCCCAGCGGAGGAAGGGCGTGACGTAATAGATGCCGAGGGTGACGACGAGCACCGCCCATTTGATACGGCGGAAGGTGCCGTGCACGCTCTGCGGATAGATCTTGCGCCGCGGCGCATAGAGCGGAATCTCGTCGTCGGAGTCGGGCGCGAGCGCCGGTGCCGCGGCGGCGGCTGGCTTGACCTCGGAATCCCGGACGAGCTCTTCGAGTTGGGTCATAATTTTTAAAATCTAAGGTTTTCGGGCCAATCCGCCTTGATCTGTCTCAAGAACGGCAAGCCCGGCACTCGCGCCGGGCTTGCCTCATTTTGCGGCACTGTCCTTTCGGGCAGTCGGCGAGCCTATTTCACGCCGCCGCCGAAGCTGTAGACGTAGACCGCGAGCGCCTTGATGGTCGGCTCAGGTAGCCGGCCCTGCCAGGCCGGCATGACGCCGCCATGGCCGCCCTCGATGCCCTTCATGATCGTTTCCTTGTCCGAGCCGTAGAGCCAGATCTTGTCGGTCAAATTGGCCGAGCCGAGCTCCTGATTACCCTTGCCGTCCGGGCCGTGGCAGACGGCGCAGTTGTCGGCGAAGAGCTTCTTGCCCGCCGCGGCGTCGAAGCCGGAGTCGGTCGACAGACCTGACAGCGAGCGCACGTAATCGGCCACGGTCGAAATCTGCTCCGGCTTCAGGCTGCCGGTGAACGGCGGCATGTTGCCCTGGTGGCCCTTGTCGTCGCCGGACCGGGCGCCGTGGCGGATGGTGTTCTCGATGTCGGTGAGCTTGCCGCCCCACAGCCAGTCGTCGTCGTTGAGATTGGGGTAACCCTTGCCGCCGCCGCCGCCGGCGCCGTGGCAGGGCGCGCAATTGTCGGCGAACGCCGTGCGGCCGAGCGCGCGGGCGAAGTCGGAGAGCTGCGGATCGGCGGCGATCTGGGTAACGGACGCATCCGCAAGCTTCACCATCATCGGCCCGCGCTGCGCCTGCAGCCCGGCAATGTCGGTGATGATGGCGGCGCGCGAATGCCAGCCCCACACGCCTTGCGTCGAGTTTGTCAGCAGCGGCCAGGCCGGATAGACGATCCAGTAGCCGAAGGCCCAGACGATGCAGGCGTAGAACAACCACAGCCACCAGCGCGGCAGCGGGGTGTTGAGCTCGTGAATGCCGTCCCACTCGTGTCCCGTGGTCGGCGTGCCGGTGAAGGCATCGATTTCTTTGTGTTCTTCAGCCACCGGTCAATCCTCCCTCAGCGGAATGCGCGCGTCTTCGTCGAACTCCTTCTGCTTCGAAGGCCACAGCGCGTAGGCGAGCACCAGCGCGAACAGCACGACGAAGTAGATGAGCCCCCAGCGCTGGGCGAATTCGGCAACGGCTTGATAGGTCGGGTCCATGGCGCTCACCGGATGTTGGCTTTGTCGTCGTAAAGCTTGAAGTCGACTTGGGTACCCAGCAGTTGCAGATAGGCGATCAACGCATCGGCTTCGGTGACGTGGCCGTTAACGCCGGCGAAATCGCGCGCGTTCACCTTCGGATAGCGCTTGGCGAGATCGGGGGTGTCGGCACTGTCGTTGGTATCCTGCGTCACGACGTCCTGCTGGGCATGCGCGATCATGTCGGCGGTGTAGGGCACGCCTTCATCGGCCAGCACTGTCATGTTCTGATCGATGTGCGAGTAATCGAGATCGGTGTCGGCGAGGAAGCCGTAGTCGGGCATGATCGAACCCGGCACCACCGATCGCGGATCGCGCAGATGATCGCGATGCCAGTCGTCGGAGTATTTGCCGCCGACGCGGGCGAGATCGGGACCGTTGCGCTTCGAGCCCCACTGGAACGGGTGGTCGTACATGCTCTCGGCGGCGAGCGAGTAATGGCCGTAGCGCTCGACCTCGTCGCGCAGCGGCCGGATCATCTGCGAATGGCAGAGATAGCAGCCCTCGCGCACGTAGATGTCGCGGCCGGCAAGTTCGAGCGGCGTATAGGGCCGCATGCCGTCGACCTTCTCGATCGTGTTCTTCAAGTAGAACAGCGGCACGATCTCGACCAGACCGCCGATCGCCACGACGATCAGGATGCCGATGACGAGGATGATCGAGTTCTTCTCGAGGATCGCGTGTTTTGACCAGAGTGACATGATTGCCCCCGCTTATTCCGCCGGCGCCAGCGCAAAGCCGGCCGGTTCGGCGGCTTCCGACGAGGTCACGGTTTTCCAGAGATTGAAGGCCATGATCAACGCGCCGGCGAGGAACAGCGCGCCGCCGAGCGCACGGATGATGTAGAAGGGATGCATCGCCTCGACCGTCTCGACGAACGAGTATTCGAGGAAGCCGAGCGACGTGTAGGCGCGCCACATCAGGCCCTGCAGGATGCCCGACACCCACATCGAGGTGATGTAGAGCACGATGCCGATGGTCGAGATCCAGAAGTGCCAGTTGACGAGCTTGAGCGAGTAGAGCCGCTTGTTCCACAGCCAGGGCACCAGGCAATAGATGGCGCCGAAGGAGATGTAGGCGACCCAGCCGAGCGCGCCGGAGTGGACGTGGCCGATGGTCCAGTCGGTGTAGTGGCTCAATGAATTGACGATCTTCACCGACATCATCGGACCTTCGAAGGTCGACATGCCGTAGAAGGCGACCGACACCACCATCATGCGCAGCACCGGATCGGTGCGCAGTTTGTCCCAGGCGCCGGACAACGTCATGATGCCGTTGATCATGCCGCCCCATGACGGCATCCACAGCATGATCGAGAAGGTCATGCCCAGCGTCTGCGCCCAATCGGGCAGCGCCGTGTAGTGCAGATGGTGCGGACCGGCCCAGATGTAGAGGAAAATCAGCGCCCAGAAGTGGATGATCGACAGCCGGTAGGAATAGACCGGCCGGTCCGCGCGCTTGGGGATGAAGTAGTACATGATGGCGAGGAAGCCGGCGGTGAGGAAGAAGCCGACCGCGTTGTGGCCGTACCACCACTGCACCATGGCATCCTGCACGCCCGACCAGACGATGTAGGACTTCGGCGAGAAGATGGAGACCGGAATCGCCGGGTTGTTGCCGAGATGCAGCACCGCGATGGTGATGATGAAGGCGAGATAGAACCAGTTGGCGACATAGATGTGCGGCTCGGTGCGCCGCATGATGGTGCCAAGGAAGACGAGGAAGTAGGTCACCCAGACGATGGTCAGCCACAGATCGGCGTACCATTCGGGCTCGGCATACTCCTTCGACTGCGTGATGCCGAGCAGATAGCCGGTGCCGGCAATGACGATGAAAAGATTGTAGCCGAGCACGACGAACCAGGGCGCGAGATCGCCGGCGAGCCGCGCGCGGGAGGTGCGCTGCACGACGTAGAACGAGGTCGCGATCAGCACGTTGCCGCCGAAGGCGAAGATCACCGCCGAGGTGTGCAGCGGGCGCAGGCGGCCGAAGTTGATCCACTGGGCCAGATTGAGAGACGGAAACGCCAGCTCGCTGGCGATGTAGAGACCGACGGTGAAGCCGGCGATGCCCCAGAACATGGCGGCGATGGTCGAGAACTTGACCGGCCCCATGTTGTAGTTCGGCTTGCCATCGATCATCAGCGGCGCCGGTTCGGCCGGACGATCGAAGTAGCGGTTGATGATGGCGAACACCGCCGCAATGCTTGCCGCGCAGAACACGTAGGCGTGGAACGCGTAGCCAGGCGTGTAGGCTTTTGCCGCCACGATCAGCGACGCGAAGGCCAAGCCTGTGAGGGCGATCGCCAAGCCCCCTTCGCCAAGCGTCATGGTTTTCCGAGGAGCGAGCGCGTTCGCCATTGGTCAATCCCGTTTTTTTAGCTGGGCTGGATAGGAAGGGCCCTTTGCGGGCGCGATTGTGGGGCGCGCGGCGCGCCGCATCCTTGATTCAGGTCAAAAACCAGTGTTTTCAGGGGGATTCAGATACCGAACGCCACCGCCCTCGATCATTGCGCCGCTTCCTGCGGCTCGAGCGTCACGCCCGAGGTTGGCTCGATCCAGACCATGTGATCTTTGACCGCTTTGACGCCAGGGATGTTTTCGGCCGCGACCTTCAGCGCCGTGCGCTGGCGTTCGTCGACGATGACGCCCCATAGCTCGACGACGCCGTCGTGGACCACGACGTTGGTGGTCGCCAACGGCGCCCATTCCCGCTTCTTCATCTCATCGAGCAGCCGCTCGCGAATCGCCGCATCGTCTTTGGCCACCGCCGGCGCCTTGCGCGCAAGGCTCACCATGCCGTGCATGATATTGGAGCGCGTGACGATGCCGACAACCTTGCCGCCGCGTACCACCGGCAGGCGCTTGATGCGATAGCGTTCCATCATCTGCACGACGTCCTCGAGCGACGCGTTCTCTTCGACGGTGCGCACCTCGTCGGTCATCACCTCGGCAACCTTGCTGCCATGCGAATGCGTGTATTCGCCGGCCACCCGCCCCGGCCCCATGAGGAATTCGAGCCAGCGCGAGCGCCGCTTCTCGGTGCGCATTTCCCGGCGGCGCAGGAAGTCGCCTTCCGACAGGATGCCGACCAACGCGCCGGATTTGTCGATCACCGGCAGGCCGCTGATGTGGTGCTGGAGCATCAGCCGCGCCGCTTGCAGCACGGTCGCATCGGGCGTCACGGAAATGACGTTGGCGGTCATCACGTCCTTGGCTTTCATGGCACTCTCTCCACAATTGGTAGATCAGGTAACCACGTCCGCCGCTGGCGACGTTGACGCAAATCAATCGTGTCGCACCAAAAAAAAGCCCCGGCGCAGAAGCCGGGGCCGAAGTCACACCAAACTCAATCGGGGAGGACGATGTTTGGCGTAGAACTCGTCAGCCGTTCATGCGGTTCAGCGCACCACGGTTGCGCAGCACGATGCGGCGGGAGGTCGGCACGGCGATCGCGGCGGCGTTTTCGAGCTGCGTCAGCGTGCGGGAAACTGTCTCGATAGTGAGGCCCAGATAATCGGCGATATCCTGGCGCGACATCGGCAGGCTGATCTCGTCGCTCTTCGGCGAACGGCCGGCCATTTCCAGAAGGAAGCCCGCGACGCGCTCCTGCGCCGTCTTGATCAGCAGCAGGATGTGGTCCTGCACGCGCTGCAACTCGCTCGCGGTCATTGTCCACAGCTCGCGGGCAACGCCGTGGTCACGGGCGGCAAGGCCGATGACGCTGGAGCGCTTGATCACCAGCACCTTGGTCTCGACGATCGCCTCGGCGGAGAAGGTATGCACGTCGCCAATCTCGAGGCCGAACATGTCACCCGGCAGATAGAAGGCACCGATCTGGCGGCGGCCGTCGTTGAGCACCTTGTAGGTGCGCACGGTGCCGCTGATGACTTTGTAGAGGTACTCGGCTGGCTCGTTCTCGCCGTAGATTTCGGCGTCGCGGCCGAACGGCATCGGCGCGCCCATCAACTCGATCGCGCCGGCGGTGGGACGCGGGCTCACAGGCGGGACGATGCGGGTGGCGCGGGCGGCGAGCTGGACCGAAGTGCTGCGGTTGATCGTCTGAGTGAGCATGGGCTGGACCCTTTCTTGATCGGATGCTCACGGATACCGTTGCAGCCTGCGCATCGAAATTCAGATAATCTCCATAGGGAGTATCCCTGAGGTCCTTGAGGGCCGCCGGGGAGAACCTTGCCGGGCCGGCGCATGTCTGAAGTTATAGTGAAATCAACGCCTTATGGGGCGTCACGGGGCGCGATACTGCGCTATGGCGCCGCCCCGACGACCGTGGTGCTGGCGCTGGCGCTGCGCGAATTGCTCACGCCCTTCGTCCCGCACGACACGCTGTTTCTGTTTTTCGTCGCCCCGGTGCTGATTTGCGCCGCTATCGGCGGCCTCGGCCCCGGGCTGCTGGCGACCGGACTCAGCATTTCGGCCGCGTTTTTCGTCGTCGGCGCCGAGGCGTTTCTACTCAAGACGACGCTGGTCAACACCTTTGTCTTTGCGGTCATCGGCGTCGGTGTCTCCTGGGGCGGGGAATCGTTGCACCGCAGTCGCCACCACGTCAGCACGATGGCGCAGGACGCGCTGGCGCGGCAGGCGCATCTGCAATCGATTCTCGACACGGTGCCGGAGGCGATGATCGTCATCGACGAGCACGGCATCATGCAATATTTCAGCATTGCCGCCGAACGGCTGTTTGCTTTGAACTCCTCCGAGGCCATCGGGAAAAACGTGAAGATCCTGATGCCGGCGCCTTATCGCGAAAGCCACGACGGCTACCTGCATCGCTATCGCAATACCGGCGAGCGGCGCATCATCGGCGTCGGCCGCGTCGTCGTCGGCCTGCGCAAGGACGGCTCGACCTTCCCCATGGAGCTCGCCGTCGGCGAGATGCGCTCCGGCAACCAGCGTTACTTCACCGGCTTCATCCGCGATTTGACCGAGCGGCAGAAGACCGAAGCGCGGCTGCAGGAATTGCAGTCCGAACTGGTGCATATTTCCCGCCTGACCGCCATGGGCGAGATGGCCTCGACGCTGGCGCACGAGCTCAACCAGCCTCTGTCGGCGATCAACAACTACCTCAAGGGCTCGAAGCGGCTGCTCGAAGGCGCCGGCGATGAACGCTCGGCGACGATGCGCGACGCGCTCGACAAGGCGGCCGACCAGGCCATGCGCGCCGGCCAGATCATCCGCCGCCTGCGCGATTTCGTCGCGCGCGGCGAGAGCGAACGGCGCGTGGAGAACGTCACCAAACTGGTCGAAGAGGCGAGCGCGCTGGCGCTGGTCGGCGTCAAGGACCGCGGCGTGCGCGTGCAGTTCAAGTTCGATCCGGCGGTCGACGCTGGTGCTCGCCGACCGTGTGCAGATTCAGCAGGTGCTGCTCAACCTCATTCGCAATGCGATCGAAGCCATGGAGGACGCGCAGACCCGCGATCTCGTCATCGGGGTGACGCCGGTCGAGGCCAACCACATCCGCATCAGCGTCGCCGATACCGGCTCCGGCATCGCGCCGGAAATCGCCCAGCAACTGTTCCAGCCCTTCGTCACCACCAAGCGGCAGGGCATGGGCGTCGGCCTGTCGATCTCGCGCACCATCGTGGAGGCGCATGGCGGACGCATCTGGGTGGAGCCAAATCCGTCCGGCGGAACGATTTTCAATTTTACTTTGTTGGCCGTTACTGAAGGGGATGTCGACGATGCAGCCTGACGCGATCATCTACGTGATCGACGACGACGACGCGGTGCGCCAGTCGCTTGAATTCCTGCTCAAGACCGCCGGGATCACGGTGCGCAGCTATCGAATCGGCCAAGGCCTTCCTCGAGACGCTGCCCGAGATTCATTCCGGCTGCATCATCACCGACGTGCGCATGCCGGACATCACCGGCATCGACCTCTTGCGCCGCGTCAAGGAGCTCAAGCTCGAAGTGCCGGTCATCGTCATCACCGGCCACGGCGACATTTCGCTGGCGGTCGAGGCGATGAAGATGGGCGCGCTCGATTTCCTGGAGAAGCCGTTCGATGACGATCTCCTGCTCGCCGCGGTGCACTCGGCGCTGAGTGCGGAGGCCGACACCGCCAAGCGCAAGGCGCAGACCGCGGACATCCACGACAAGCTTGCCGCGCTGTCGAACCGCGAACGGCAGGTGCTCGAAGGCCTGGTCGCCGGCAAGGCCAACAAGGTGATCGCCTTCGACCTCGGCATCAGCCCGCGCACCGTCGAGATCTACCGCGCCAACGTGATGACCAAGATGACGGCGAACAGCCTGTCGGAGCTGGTGCGCATGGCGATGACCGCCGGTATCCTCGATAGCTCGTCGCGCTAATCGGCAGTGTGCGCGAAACGCTTCACGACTTCGGCGCTGACCAGATAGGCAACGACCAGCCCGGCGATCGCGCCGACGATCCCGAAAGGCAGCGCCGTGAAGCCGAAGGCGGCACCGACCGGAGTCGCCACCAC
This sequence comes from uncultured Alphaproteobacteria bacterium, assembly GCA_963822035.1. Classification (GTDB taxonomy): domain Bacteria; phylum Pseudomonadota; class Alphaproteobacteria; order Rhizobiales; family Xanthobacteraceae; genus Pseudolabrys. Next base: position 480,663 of record CAWGGC010000002.1, read on the forward strand.
CGCAAAAGCGGCGAGCAGAGCGCCGAGCGAACTTGCCACCAGCGCCGGATGGGCGCGGCTCAGCCACGCCGGGCGATAGGTGCGGATGACGAAGATCACCAGGATCTGCGTCGCGGTCAATTCGATGAACCAGGCGGTGCGGAATTCGGCCGCACCAGCCTTGAACACGGCGAGCAGCACGGCAAACGTCGCGAAGTCGAACAGCGACGACAGCGCACCCATGATCAAGGTAAAGCGCAGGATGGCGTGCATGTCCCAGGCGCGCGGGCGCGCGAGATCGCCGGCGTCGACCTCGTCGAACGGGATGCCGATCTCGGAGACGTCGTAGATCAGGTTGTTGAGCAGGATCTGCACCGGCAGCAGCGGCAGGAACGGCAGCACCAGCGAGGCCAGCGCCATCGACAGCATATTGCCGAAGTTAGAGCTCGTGCCCATGCGCACGTATTTGAGGATGTTGGCGAAAGTGCGCCGGCCCTCCTCGACGCCGTCGGCCAGCACGCCGAGATCGTGCGACAGCATGATCATGTCGGCGGCGGCGCGAGCGATGTCGGTTGCGCCGTCGACCGAAAGACCGACCTCGGCGGCGTGAATCGCCGGCGCGTCGTTAACGCCGTCGCCGATGAAGCCGACGGTGTGGCCACGCGTCTGCAGCGAGCGGATGATGCGCGTCTTCTGATCCGGCGAGACGCGGGCGAACAGATCGGCAGTCTCGACGCGCGCGACCAGCGCCGGATCGCTGAGCGCGTCGATCTCGGCGCCGGTCAGCATGTCGCGCACCGGGATCTTCAGCACGTCGACGATATGTCGCACCACCGCCTCGTGGTCGCCGGAGATGACCTTGACGCGCACGCCGGCGGCGGCGAGACGGGCAACCGCGGCAGGCGCACTCTTCTTCGGCGGATCGACGAAGACGCAGAAGCCGGCGATGGTGAGCTCGCGCTCGTCTGCCGCGGTGAGCTCCTGCGTGGCGGCGGGCATCTCCTTCCAGGCAACAGCGAGCAGCCGGAAACCTTGCGCGGACCGTTCGTTCTCGTCGCGCTCGAGCGCGGCGCGCGTCGACTCATCGAGCGGCGCGCTGCCGCCGTCGCCGCGCTCGACCTCGCTGCAGCGCGCGAGCACCGCCTCCGGCGCGCCCTTGATGATGAGCAGCCGCTTGCCCTCGTGCTCGGCCAGCACCGAGACGCAGCGCCGCTCGAAATCGAACGGCATCTCGTCGATCTTGCTCCAGCCGGTGAGGTCATGACCCTTGGCGTGCTGGATGATGGCGTGGTCGAGCGGACTGCGGATGCCGCCGCTGAAACCGGCCGCGACCGCGGCAAGCGTCAAGACGCGCTCGCTGTCTCCGCCGCCGATGCCGGGATGACCGGCAAGCGCGATCTTGGCCTCGGTCAGCGTGCCGGTCTTGTCGGTGCACAGCACGTCCATGGCGCCGAGATCGTGGATGGCGGCAAGCCGCTTCACCACCACGCGCTTCTGCGCCATGCGGATGGCGCCGCGCGACAGCGTCACCGTGGTGACCATCGGCAACAGTTCGGGGGTGAGGCCGACCGCGAGCGCGACCGCAAACAAGAAGGCGTCGAGCGCCGGCCGCCCGTAGGCGATATGCACCAGCAGCACGAACAGCACCAGGAACACGGTGAGCCGCAGGATCAGCACGCCAAGGCGGCGCAGGCCGCGCTCGAAGGCGGACGGCGTCTCGGCGCCGGCGAGCGCCGCGGCGATGTCGCCGAAGCGCGTTGCCGCGCCGGTCGCCACCACCAGCATCACGGCCTCGCCGTTGACCACCGAAGTGCCGGCAAACAGCGCGTTGAAGGCGTCCGCCGGCCCGCTCGCCTCGCAGTCGCCGGCGCGCTTCTCGACCGGATAGGGCTCGCCGGTCAGCAGCGCCTCGTTGACGTGGGTGCCGTGGCCCTCGATCAGCACGCCGTCGGCGGGGACGAGATCGCCGGCGCGCAACTCGACGATGTCGCCGGGCACGACGCGGGCCACCGGCACCGAATGCACGGCGCCGCCGCGGCGCACGTCGCAATGCACGGCGACCGAGTGGCGCAGCGCCTCGACACGCGCTTCGGCGCGCGTCTCCTGCACGACGTCGAGCACGATGGAGAGGCCGATCACGGCGACGATGATGGCGAAACTCGCCATATCGCCGGTGAAGCCGGAGATGGCGGCGGCGACCAGCAGGATCGCGATCAGCGGCTCGGCGAAGCGTTTGGCGATCTTCACGACGACATGGCGGCGCGTATCGGCGGCAACGGTGTTCGGCCCGTAACTTTTCAGCCGCGCGGCAGCCTCGCGCGCGGAAAGGCCGCGGGCGTCGGCGTGCAGGCGCGTGAACAGCGTCTCAAGCGGCTGCCGCCAATAGGCCTCGGGCGCCGCATGATCCGGCATGTGCGCGGCGGGCCGGTGCGCGGACGACATGGGGAAACCCCGCATTGGAATTCAGTTGTTCGGCGCTGCGCTCGCCCGCCAGCGTTCGACTTCGGCGAGCTCCGCCTGCGGGCGCTCGGTCACGATGTCGCGGCGGCCACGATAGATCGTCCCCATCTCGCCGTCGACCGATAGCCAGTCGCCTTGCTTGATGTCGCTGCCGTTGAGATGGGCGAGGTGTTGCGCGGCATCGATGGCGAGCGCGGCGCAGCCGACGACGCAGGGCTTACCCATCTGCCGCGCGACCAACGCCGCATGCGCGGTGCGGCCGCCGGCGGCGGTGACGATGCCGTCCGCGGCGGCAAAGCCGGCGACGTCGGAAGTGCTGGTGTCGGGCCGCAACAGGATCGCCGGCTCGCCGCGCGCGGCAAGACGCTGCGCGCTCTCGGCATCGAAGGCGGCGCGGCCGACGGCAACGCCGGTCGACGCGCCGATACCGCTCGCCGAAGGCTCAGCCTCGCCGACGAAATGGCGGCGGGCGAGCGAGGACAGATCGAGGCCTTCGATCCGCTGCAAGGCCTCCGCCGGCGTGATCAGGCCCTCGCGCACGAAATCGGCGGCGAATTTCAGCGCCGCCAGCGGCGTACGCTTGGCCGAGCGCGTCTGCAGGATCCACAGTTTGCCGTCCTCGATGGTGAACTCGACGTCCTGCACGTCGGCGAATTCGCGCTCGAGCCGCGCCAGCGTCTCGCGCAACTGCACGGCAGCGCGCGGCGCCGAGCGCTCGATCGCCGCCTCGCCTTCCGGCGTGCGGTTGCCCGACACGATGTCCTCGCCTTGAGCTTCGAACAGCACGTCGATTTGTGGCGCAGCCGCGCCGGTCGAGGGATCGCGCGAGAAAGCAACACCGGCGCCCGAGGCGCGGCTGCGATTGCCGAACACCATGGCCTGCACGGTGACTGCCGTGCCGGCGAGATCGTCGAGATGCTGCAGGCGGCGATAGGTCGCGGCGCGCGTGCTCATCCACGAGCGATAGACGGCCTGCGCCGCGCTTTCGAGCTGCTCCACCGGGTCGTCGGGCAGCTTCTCCTCTTCGTCCTCGATCAGCTGCTGGAACGCGCAGGCGAGCCGCTCGACGGTCTCGCTATCGGCGGCGCCCTCGGCGCCGAGCACGCTGCGCCGCGCCGCAAATTGCGAGGCCTCCATGCCGAGCACGACCTCGCCGTAGCTTTCGAGGAAACGGCGGCGGCAATCCCAGGCAAAGCGCGGATTGCCGCTCAAGCGCACCAGCCCATGCACCGCGGTGGCGGTGCAGCCGACATCGAGCACGGTGTCGAGCATGCCGGGCATCGAGCGCGCCGCGCCCGAGCGCACCGACACCAGAAGCGGCGCGCGGCGGTCGTTGAACGAGCGGCCGGTCGCCTCTTCGAGAAAGCCGATGCCGTCTTCGAGGCCCTTGGTCAGCTGCTTTTGCGCGTCGTGGTCGCCGTTGACCACCGCGGCGCAGAGCTCGACCGGCAGCACGAAAGCCGGCGGCACCGGCAGGCCGAGCGCCGCCATGCGCGCGAGGTTGGCCGCTTTGCCGCCGACGGTCTCGGCGGGATAAAGCTCGGTCGAACCGTTGCCGATGATTGCGATACGCATTGCGCTTCCCCTTCAGGCCGCGAGCTCGGCGAGCACGTGGCGCCGCAGCTGGTGACCGAAGCCGGCGAGGCGGTCGGTCGCGCGCTCGAGCGCGCGGGCAAGTTCCAGCACCGTGAGCGCCGTCTTGAGCTCGAAACTGTCGCGCAGCACGATGCCGGTCAGCGCGCGTTCGGCGGCGTCGCCTTTGTGCTCGGCCTCGATCAGCTTGCCGACCGCGGCGAGCGCATCTTCCGAATCGGCGCGCTGGCCGTCCGGCACGTCGGCCGCCGCGGCGGCGCCCGAGGCGACGGCTTCGGTGCCCGCGATCACGGCGGCGCTCAAATCGGCAAGCAGCGCGAGCACCTCGTGCGGCAGCGCCGGCGGCGCAAGCGAAGTGATGAACGCCGCCTGCTCCAGTTCGTCGATCGCCTCCTCGACCTGGTTGACCAGGCGCTCGATCGTCGGCATCGGCGCCGAAGCGGGCGATTTCGCCGCGCGCTTCGACCGCGATGCGGTCGGCCTTTTCCTCGATGGGCTGGCGCGCTCGGCCAGCGCGCCGCGGTCGGAGGCCGCTGGCCCGCTGGTCGGCGATGAACTGCGCGATGTCGACGGCGATCTCGCGGCGCAAGGCCGGCCTGGCGCACGACGATGGCGAGCAGCAGTGCCGTCGGCGCGCTGCAAATGGCGCATCAGCTCGGCTTCGATGCGGTCACGCGCGAGCCTGACCGAGCCGCCTTCGAGCAGCGCTTCCGCCGAACAGCGCAGCACCGTCTTAAGGAAATCGACCGCGGCGTTGCGGCCGAGCACGTGTCGAGCCGGTCGCCGAAGCCGATGCGGGCGGGCGTCGCATGATGCACGGCGGAGGCTACGAGCTCGGCGCCGCCCAGTTCGAGGAAGCCGCGATGGCCGAAACGGTTGCGCGCCGCCCAGTCGAGGATATTGACGGCGTCGCCTTTCGATACCCAGTTGCGCAAGACCTTGCGCGCCTTGTTCCAGTCGATGAGGAAGACGAGGATGGCGCCGATCGCCGCGAGGAAATCGTCGCGGCTCTTGCGTCCTTGGCCGGGCAACGCCCGGTGACCAGATAGAACACGCCGTCGTCGCCCAGCCCCTTGGCGGTCTTGCGCTCGAGGCCGCTCCATTGCACCGGGAAATTGCGGAACAGGTTGGTGAAGAACTTGGCGCGCGGCAGATGCACGTCGGTATAGGTGACGATCACCGCATCGGCCTCGACGGCGATGACAACGACATGCGCGTCGGTCTCGCCGATGTCGTTCTGGATGGTGAGCCGCGCGCCGCGTGCGCGAAGCGGTGGTGGCAAGGCCGGGGTGATCGAACTTGAGCCGGCGCGTCGATTCGACGCCGCGCATGAAGGCTTCGATCGCCGGACGGTCCTCCTTGGTGAGGCCGTAGACATGGGCGCCGGCGATCACCTCTTCGGCGTGGGCGGCGGACAGCCGGTTCAGCGCCTTGTGCAGATCCATGATGAGCCGGTGCAGGCTGTCGTCCGCGCCATCGGAGATCGCGGTCAGCCTGCGCGATCTGTGCAAGCTTCAACGTATCGGGCGCGTCCGCGCCCACGGCGCGCTTGAGCGCGTCAAGACGGGCGAGCGCAGCGTCGCCGGTGTCGCCGTCGCCGGCCTTGACCGCGCGCGCCATGGTGGCGACGTCGTCCCAGATCGCGGCGATCAGCGCATCGAGTCCCGGCGCCGCGAGCCGCTCGCCGGCCGCGGCCGCGCCGTTGACCAGCGTCGCCATGGCGTCGGCATCGAGCCCGGCGGCATTGCATTCGTCTTCGAGGTCGAAGCGCGCCTGCGCATCGCGCGCATGGCGGCCCGCGGCCTGCAAAATGCTGAGCCGCGCCTTGACCTTGTCGTTGGCGGCAAGGCCCTCGCCGATCAGCGCCGGCAACAGCACTTCGGTTTGTCCGAGCCGCTCGATGATCTGCGATTTCATGACCGCGTACCCTCCGCGGCACATAAGGCCACAGCGGCATGACGCCGATATTGAGCCAAATCATTCATCCGGCTGTCATATCCGACGCCGGGCCCGCCTCACGCCGCCGCCAGATTTTTCACCGCGCGAATCAATGACTTATCGCCAGGCTGCGGCGCCGGCGCAAAGCCCAGTTCGCCACCGATGACCGAGATGATGTCGAGGCTCGCCGGATAGACCATCACCGCGTGGCGGATGCCCTGCGCGGCGATAACCGAAAGCAGCCGCTCGAGCAGCCGCCTCGCCAACCCCTTCTCGCGCAGGTCGGCGCGGATAATGACGGCGCATTCAGCCGCCTCGAAATCGGGATCGGCCGCCGAGCGCGCCAGGCCGGCGATGCGGTTGCCGTCCCAGGCAACCAGCGTCATCTCGCGGTCGTAGTCGATCTGGCTCAGCCGCGCCGCGGTCTCGTGCGTGCGCGCGCGCAACGGCGCAAAGAACGGATGCCAGAGATCGCGGTCGTCGATCTCGTCGGCAAAGCGGCGCAGCGCCGGCTCGTCCTCGGGACGGATTGGACGCACGGCGTAGGTTTCGCCCTCGCGCAGCGTGACCGAACTCTCGAAGCGCTGCGGATAGGGCCGGATGGCAAGCCGCGCCTGCGCCGGCTGAGCGCTCGCGCGCACGCGGATGCGGCCGTCGACGGCGATGACGCCGTTGGCGTCGCAGAGCAGCGGGTTGATGTCGAGCTCGATGACTTCGGCATGGTCGGCGACGATGCGGCTCAACTGCATGAGCACATTGACGATGCCGTCGATATCGGCGGCCGGCCGGTCGCGGTAGCCCTTGAGCAGCGCGGCGATGCGGGTGCGCTCGATCTGCGCGCGCGCAAGCGCGGTGTTGAGCGGCGGCAGCTCCAGCGACTTGTCGCGGATGACTTCGACCGCGGTGCCGCCGTGGCCGAACAGGATGACCGGACCAAAGGTCGCATCGCTGGTGACGCCGGCGATCAGCTCATAGGCGCCGGGCCGGCTGATCATCTCCTGCACGATGAAGCCTTCGCGCCGCGCCTTGGGCAGATTGCGCGCGATCTTGCTCGTTCATCGCCTTGGCCGCGGCCTCGACCTCGGCGCGCGCCGGCCAGATCGAGCGCGACGCCGCCGACGTCGGACTTGTGGATGATGTCGCGCGAGCGGATCTTCAGCGCCACCGGCGCTCTTGATCGCGGCGGCAACGGCGGCCGCGGCCTTGGCATCGGCCACGGCCTCGGTGCGCACGAAGGGAATGCCGTAGCAGGTGAAGAAGCGCGGCGACCTCCGCCGGATCGAGCCATTCGCGTTTGTCGGCGAGCGCCGGCGCGATGAGATCGCGTGCGCGCGCTCCGCATCGGCTTCGGGCGCGGCGGCGAGCGCGGTCGGCGTCTCCAGCAGCAGGTCCTGGCTCTGCCGGTAGCGCACCAGATACATGAAGGCGCGCACCGCGCGCTCCGGCGTCTCGTAATCCGGCACCTCGGCGGCGACCAGCTGGGCGCGGCCGTCGCGCGACGCTGGCGTCGCCCATCCAGCAGGCGAACACGTTCTTCTTCGGCGCCGACGGCTGCGACAGCGCGCTGGTCGAGACCCTTGGCCGCCTCGGCGGCGGAGACGATCGCGGTCGGACAATAGGCGACCAGCAGCGCGTCGATGTCAGGGTCCTGCATCAGGACGTCGACGGCATTGGCATAGCGGCTGGCATCGGCATCGCCGATGATGTCGACCGGATTGGCATGGCTCCAGGTCGCGCGGCAGCACCTTGTCGAGCCTGGCGATGGTGTCCGGCGACAGCGTCGACAGGTGCCCGCCCTCCTCGATCAGCCGGTCGGTCGCCAGCACGCCGGCGCCGCCGCCATTGGTGACGATGGCGAGCCGGTTGCCGCGCTGCGGCGCGCGTGCGCGCGAGCGTCGCGGCGGCATCGAACAGCTCCTCGACCTCGTTGACGCGCAGCATGCCGGCGCGGCGGAAAGCCGCCTCGTAGACCACGTCGGCGCCGGCGAGCGCGCCGGTGTGCGAGGTCGCGGCCCGCGCGCCTTCCGCGGCGCGGCCGCCCTTGACCACGATCACCGGCTTGACGCGCGCGGCGCGGCGCGCCGCCGACATGAACTTGCGCGCTGCGGTCACCGCCTCGGCGTAGATCAGGATGGCGTTGGTCGCCTCGTCGAGCGCGAAATAATCGAGCAGGTCGCCGAAATCGACGTCGGCCATGTCGCCCATGGAGACGATGGCGGAGAAGCCGATGCGGCGCGGCAGCGCCCAGTCGAGCACGGTGGTCGCCATGGCGCCGGACTGGGTGAGGAAGGCGATGTTGCCGGGCAGCAGCGCGGCCGGCGCGAAGGTGGCGTTGAGGCCGATGCCCGGCACGGCGATGCCGAGGCAATTCGGCCCGACGATGCGCAACAGATGCGGCCGCGCCGCCGCGAGCAATTCGTTGGCGCGCTCGCGGCCCTTGGCGACATCGCCCTCGGCAAAGCCGGCGGTAAGCACGACGGCGGCGCGGGTGCCGCGCGCGCCGAGCTCGTCGATCAGGCCGGGATGGCGTCGGGCGGCGTGGCGATGACGGCAAGATCGGGCGTCATCGGCAGGCTGGCGACGTCGGCATAGGCCATGATGCCGTGCACCGCTGTGTGCGTGCGGATTGACCGGCACGACCGGCCCGGCAAAGCCGGCGCGCGTCAGGTTGGCCATCAGCGCGGCGCCGACCGAGTGCGGCTTGTCGGTTGCGCCGATCACCGCGACCGAGCGCGGGGCAAACATGCGGTCGAGATTGCGAATGGACATAGTTTGCTTTTTAGCCTTGCACGCCCGCCTGCGACATTGACCCCGCTCAATAGAAACCATTCTTGGCAGAACGAAATACCGCTTTGGGCGGACCGTGTTGCGCCGAAAAGCTGGCTCAGGAACTTTCCCTAAGGAGCAAATCTGAATTTCATACAGGCCGCTCATGTAACAAATATGTTGCATGAAAAAGGCCGAACCATCCGATTTCGACCGGAAGCATATGGCCGACACGCTGCTGTCGCAGGCGCAGCTTTGCGAGCGGATAGCGGCGATGTGCGCGGATGAAGTGACGGCGCAAAAGTTTGCGGCAATGGCGAAAGACTGCCGCGATGCCGCCGCCGAGGAGACCAAGGTGACGCCGGCGGTCTGGCCGGTGACGGTGTTTTAAGAGGCGAGCAGTCGCTCGCCTTCCTAAGTCGTTAACTCTTTAAAAAACGCCCTGACCGCAAGGCCCGGCTGGCTTGGGCCAAAATTTCGCTATGCAAGCCATAAATTTGGTGCACTAACCTCGCAATCCGGCGCGCGGGGTTCGAAACGGATGGCGGATACGGTTCTCCTCACAGGGGCAAGCGGCTTTGTCGGCTCGGCGGTAGCGCGCAAGCTGGCCGAGCGCGGCTTTGCCGTGCGCGCGCTGGTGCGGCCGACCAGCAAGGTCGAGCACCTTAAAGGTATCGAGCTCGCGGTCGGCGACCTGCGCGACGCCGAGGCTGTGCGCCGCGCGCTCGCCGGCGCGCGCTTTCTGTTCCATGTGGCGGCGGATTACCGGCTGTGGGCGCCCGATCCGGACGACATCGTGCGCAGCAATGTCGAGGGCACGCGAACGCTGATGCAGGCGGCGATGGACGCCGGCGTCGAGCGCGTCGTCTATACCAGCAGCGTCGCCACGCTGAAGACCTCGCCGCGCGGCGACATCGGCGATGAGACCATGCCGCTGCGCGAGGCGGACGCTATCGGCGCCTACAAGCGCAGCAAGGTTGCCGCCGAGCGGGTGGTCGAAGGGCTGATCGCGGGCGGTCTGCCGGCGGTGATCGTCAACCCGTCGACGCCGGTCGGGCCCGGCGACCTCAAGCCGACGCCGACGGGACGCATCATCATCGAGGCCGCCGCCGGGCGCATGCCGGCCTTCGTCGATACCGGGCTCAACATGGTGCATGTCGACGACGTCGCCGAGGGCCACCTGCTCGCCTTCGAGCGCGGCCGCGTCGGCGAGCGCTACATCCTCGGCGGGCAAAACGCGCCCTTTGCCGAGATCCTCGCCGTCATCGCGCGAAGCGTCGGCCGCCGGCCGCCGCGGGTGAAGATTCCGCGCGGCGCGGTGATGCCGCTGGCGCTGGCCGCCGAGGCGATCGCGCGGCGCACCGGGCGCGAGCCCTTCGTCACCGTCGACGGCCTGCGCATGTCGAAGAACCGTATGTTTTTCGTCTCGACCAAGGCCGAGCGCGAGCTCGGCTACACGGCGCGGCCTTATTCGGAAGGCATTCGCGACGCCATCGCCTGGTTCAGGCAGGCAGGCCTTTTGCCGTAACGGCGCCATCGCTTGCGGCGACGTCGCGATAGCCGCACGGGGTCAGGCCCTTCTCCCGCAGCAATTCCTTGATGCCCGGGTCGGTCAGCGCGGCAAGCTCATCCCTATATCGGTAGCCCGGCGCGCAGCCGGGAAACACATCGGCCGTCGCCGGATGCGTGTAGATTTCGCTCAAGCCGCGCGGCAGACGCGTGATCGCGTCGGCGAGCCGCTCCGTGGTCATGGCGCCGGTGGCGGTGAGACCGAACACGGCGTCCGGCGTGCGCAGGCCGACGCGGGCCGCGCGCGCGCGCAACAGCGCAAGCCATGGCGTCAGCGCCGCGCCGCCGAGCGAGAAGCCGGCGCCCGGCTCCCGCGGCACCCGCAGCGCCGGGCAACCGTAAGCGCGCGCGGCGGCGACGATCTCCGCGGCGATCGAGCGGATGCAGATGAAAATGCTTGTGCGCGTTGACGTGATCGAGCGGCAGGCCGGTGTTGCGGAAGGTCTCGAACTGCGCGGCGATCTCGCGCCGCATCTGCCGCCGCACGGCGGGGCGTAGCGCAATGTCGAAAGCAAGCGCCACCATGTCACTGCGCAATTGCCCGGCTCGATCGACCAGGCCGGCGATCTCCCGCGCCGGCAGCGCCGGCGCGCCCTCGGTGAGCACGATGTGCAGGCCGACGCGCAAGGTCGGCAGCCTGCGCGCCAGCGCCACCGCCTGCGCCGCGGCGGGCCCGGCGACCATCAGGCTCGCGGCGCTGAGCACGCCCTGCCGGTGCGCGAACTCGACCGCGTCGTTGACTTCGGCGGCCAGACCGAAGTCGTCGGCGGTGATGACGAGGCGCACCATCTACTGCGAATTCGCGGCCGGCGAATTGGCAGGTGGCGTCTTGGCGAAGCTGAGTTGCTGGCCGCGCCACACCGAGGCCGAGCGGAACCAGCTCGAAACGTAGGCGGCGAAGACGATGAGCTCGCCGGCCGGCAGATAGAGCAACGACGGCAGCGTGCCGCCGAAGCGACGCATGAAGCAGAGGCTTAGGGTTGCGCGGCCGGCAAGCGCCGCGCCGACCAGCGCCACGGCCGGTTCACCGGCGCCGAGCAGCGCCGCAATCAACGCCAGCGGCAAGGGATAAACGATGAAGCGGCCGGCATGACCAAGCGGCGCGATGGCTCGCGCCGTCTGCGCCGCGCGCAGCTCGTTGCCGAACAATTCGCGCAGCGCGCCGGCATTCGAAATATGACTGACTGTTGCCGGCGCGATCGCCACTTTCAGCCCGATCGCGCGCACCGCCTCGCCGATCGCGTGGTCATCCCAGATCAGGTCGGCAAAGGCCGGGAAACCGCCGATGAGCTGCAAGGTCTTGCGCGTCATCGCGATGCTGGCGCCGAAAGTGGGACGCCCGAGCTTGAGCCTGAGCGCGACGATGGCGTCGGGCAGAAAGTGCGTATTGGTGGCGAGGGCCGCGAGCTCTTGCCAGCCGCTGCCGCCGGGGACGGCGCGGTAGAAGCTGCTGACGGCGCCGACGCCTGGCTCATGCAACGCGCCGACGACGCCGGTGAGGAATTCGGGCGCCACCTCGATGTCGCTGTCGACCAGCACAAGCGTGTCATGACGCGCGGCGCGCGTCATGTTGATGAGGTTGGAGATCTTGAGGTTGCGGCCGTAGGTGCGCGGATCGATCTGCAGATCCAATTCGATCGGATGGCCTTCGGCCATCACGCCTTTGACCACGTCGATCGCGCTGTCGCTTTCGGAGCGCACGCCGCAGATGATCTGCACCGGCGCCGCATAATCCTGCAGGCTGAGCGCTCGCAACCGGTCGGCCAACCCGGGCTCGTCGCCGCAGAGTGGAACGAGGATGCTGACCGGCAACGGTTCGGCCGGCGCGGGCGTGGAGCGGGCGCGGAAAGTCAGCGCGAGCGCGCCGGCGAGCAGCAAATAGAGGCAGCCGCCGGCGGCAGCGAACAAAAAAGCATCGCCGGCAAACTGCAAGAAATCATCGCCCCCGAACATCGCCCGACCCCGGCCTCGCCCAAATTCTCACTGACCCGGACATAGCGCCGTGTCAGTTCCTCCGGCCGACCATAGACGAGACAACGGGTGCGGCGGAAGAGTGGCGGAGCTTCGGCCGTCGCGGCGGTGCAGCGTGGCCCATACGGAAAGTGGGACGATTCACGGGTCAAATGCGAATGATGGCGCGCCCGAAGAGATTCGAACTCCTGACCCCCAGATTCGTAGTCTGGTGCTCTATCCAGCTGAGCTACGGGCGCTAATACCGCCGCTTTTGGGATATCGAAGCGGCAGGAGCCCGATAGCTATCGTCTCACTGTTTCATTGGCAAGGGTTGGGGGCGGCAGGCGCGGCCGCCCCGAAGCCCAGGCCAGCGCCTCGTTTTCCACATGGATGCGCAGCGCAAGCACCGCCGCATTGGCAAGCGAAAAGCCGAGCGCAAAGAGCGGCAGGCCCAGCGCCATCGGCACCACCGCGATCTCTAAAATGACGATCAAATAGTTCGGATGCCGGATCAGGCGATAGGGGCCGCGCGCGACCGGCGCCGCCCCGGGTAGCACCAGAATACGGGTGGTCCAGCGGCCCCCGAGGCTCGCAATGACCCAGACGCGACCGACCTGCAGCGTGGCGAAGATGACCAGCCACACCGGATCGACCGGGCGTTGATGCCCGAGCAGCCACAGCCCGAGAAGCCAGGAGACGTGCAGCGCCACCATGAGCGGATAGTGCGCGGCGCCGAATTCGACCGCGCCGGCGCGGCGCAGGCGCATGGTGTTGCGCTGCGCCAGCACAAGCTCGGCGAGCCGCTGCACGGTGACGAAGGCGATGAGCCAAGCGCCCTCACCCATGATGGCCTCTAAGCGGCATGAAGCGACAACAGGCTCGCGGTGAAGCCGGGGCCGAGCGCGGACACGACGCTCGGTCCGCGCAAGCCGCGCTTGAGCGCGCGCTCGAGCACGAACAGCACGCTCGGCGCCGACATGTTGCCGTGGCCGCGCAGCACGTCGCGCTCGTCGCGCAGCGTGCCTTTCTGCAATTCGAGCGCGGCCTCGATCGCGTCGAGCACCTTGGCGCCGCCGGGATGGCAGATCAGCTGCGGCGCCTCGAGCGCGGCGTTCCGGACGAAGCGCTTGACCGGCGCGGCGAGGCGCTGCTCGATGAAGCGCGGCAGCGAGCGCGACAAGATGACGCCGAAGCCGACCGGATCGACCGACCAGCCCATGATGTCGAGCGTGTCCGGCCAGGTGTGCTGTGCGGCGGCGATGATCGACAGCGGCGCTTCCTCGCGCTCGGCGCGCAGCACGACGGCGGCGGCGCCATCGCCGAACAGCGCCGTGGAGATCACGTCGGCTTTGCCCTGACGGTCGCCGCGGAAAGCGAGCGTGCACAATTCGACGACGACGACCAGCACCACTTCGCCCGGCTCGGCGCGGGCAAGCCGCGCGCCGAGCGCGAGCCCCGAAACGCCGCCGGCGCAGCCGAGACCGAACACCGGCACGCGCGCGGCTGACGCGCGAAAGCCCATGTCGCGCGCGACGCGTGCTTCGAGCGATGGCGTAGCGATGCCGGTCGACGATACCGTGACGATGACATCAACCTCGCTCGCGGCGACGCCGGCGCGCGCCAGCGCCTCGTTCGCCGCCTGCATGAACAGCGTCTCGGCGCCGTCGAGATAGGCTTGCGTGCGTTCGCTCCAGTCGCGCGGCGCTTCGAACCAGTCGATCGGGCGTGTCGAATAGCGGCGTTCGATGCCGGCGTTGAGAAAGACGTCGGCAAGCTTCGGGTAGCGGGCAAACGTCTTGGCGTAAATGCGGCGCGCCATGTCCGCGACAGCGGATTGCTCGAGCACGTGATCCGGAACCGCAGTTGCAAGTCCCAGCACCGATACCGGCGCCGTCGGCATGATCCCATTCCTTTAGGTAAAACCTTGCGCCCTTGTGCAGACCAACACCGCACGCGGGCGCTTTCATCCTTCAGGCGCTGGCGCGCCCGTTCCCTTCAAGTGCTTGAGCGTCTGATCGTTCCGTCAGGCGCTGGCGCGCTCACCGCGACGTGAACTGAGTTCGACCGCGCGGTCGGGGATGCTGATGCGGAAGGTGGCGCCGATGGTGCCGTCGACGAGCCGCATCTCGCCGCCATGGGCACGCACCAGTTCGGCAGCGATCGCGAGGCCAAGGCCGCTGCCGCCGGCGCGTGTCGAACCTTGAAATGCCTCGAACAGATGCGCGCGCGCCTTTTCGGAAATGCCGGGGCCGGTGTCGGACACTTCGAGCACGGTGACGCTGCCTTCGCGCCGGCCGGTAATACGAATTTGATCGCGCGCCGGATCGCGGGCGCCGCGCGCCTCCAACGCCTGCACGGCGTTGCGCGTGATGTTGACCAGCACCCGGAACAACTGATCGTGATCGGCATCGACCGTGAGCCCGCGCTCGACCGCGACGATCCAGCGGATCGGCACGTCGAGGCCGAGGCCGAGCGTCTCATGGACCTCGTCGATCAGCGGCTCGACCTCGATCACCTTGCGCACGGGCGGCGCCTCCTGCGCGGCGCCGTAGGACAAGGTCGCCTGACAGAAGGCGATGGCGCGCTCGAGCGCTCGCATCAGCTTGGGCGCGAAGCGCTGCACCTTGGGGTCGGGCAGACCGGACAGTTGGTCGGAGAAGAGCTGCGCCGAAGCAAGCAGGTTGCGCAGGTCGTGGTTGATCTTGGACACGGCGAGGCCGAGCGCGGCGAGGCGGTTCTTCTGCTGCAGCATCGAGGCGATATCGCGCTGCATGGCCGCGAGCTCCCGCTCGGTGGTGCCGACCTCGTCGCCGCGGCCGGAATCGACGATGACGCGCGCCGGATTTTCCGGATCGGCGCGGAACGCGATCATGTTCTCGGTGATGCGCCGCATCGGCCGCACCAGCAGATAATGCAGCGAGAAATAGACCAGCGCGCCGGTGACGCCGGTGATCAGCAGCGACACCAGCAGGATGTTGACCGACACGCTGACCATCGCCTTCTGCAACGGCGCCTCGTCGATTACGATCTCGAGGAAGTCGCCGCCCATCGGCGCCGGTCCGACGACGCGCACCACGTCGCCGGGCCTGGAGAAGAACAGCGTGTCGAACGCAGCCATCACGGAGTCCCACCACATCAGGTCGCGCATATCGACGTCCTGGTCGATACGCGTCGGCATGTCGGCGGCGGCGAGCAGGCGGCGCTGGTCGCCCATTTTGATGGCGAGCGTATGCGCGCCGATGCTGCTCAGGATTTCCTTGGTGACTTTCTCAGGCACCGGATTGTCACGCGGCACCGATTCAAACATCAGCGCCGCGGTATGCGCGGCGGCAAGACGATCGTTGAGCCAGTTGAGGCGGAAGTCGGCGATCCACGGCACGTAGATCAGAATTTCCGCGAGTGTCACGAACAGAACGGTAAACGCGAGCAGCTTGCCGGACAGGCCAAGATGCAAGCCGCGCGGACGCACCGTCACGGGCGCGCCGGAACCGTTCAAGTCGCTGGTCGAAGTCATCCGCTCTCAGCCGAGGAGTCGCAACCAGCGGATGATGCGCCGCGTCCAGCCGCTCGTCAAACGCGGCACAAAAAAGTCGAGCGCCGCATTTTTGCCGATTTCCGCGCGCGTCGGCGATGGCAGCGGCAGATCGGTAAAGGCACTGATATTGAGTTCGCTCGCGGCGGCGAGCGCCCAGGCGCCGATCACTTCGCCTGCCTGCGCGCCGACAATCGTGGTTCCCAGAATCTTACCCTTGGGCGTGACGATCACTTTGACGTGTCCGTGCGTCTCGCGCTCGGCTTGCGCGCGCGCATTGTCGTAGTAGGGCCAGCGCGCGACGCAGAACTTGAGCTTTTGTGCGCGCGCGTCCGACTCGGTCAAGCCCGCCCGCGCAAGCTCCGGCTCGGTAAGCACGAGGCGCGCCGCCGTGTGCGGGCCGACAGCGAACCTGGCGCGGAACACGGCGTTGCGGATGACGAGACCGGCGTGATGGTTCGCGGCGCGCGGCTGACCGATTGTGGCGCCGATCGCGTAGACGCGCTTGTTCGAGGTCTTCAGCATCGCGTTGACCACGATGCCGGTGTCATTGGCGGCGATGCCGCCGGCGGCAAGGTCGAGTCCGTCGAGCGGTGCTTTGCGCTCCGTGGCGACGAGCAGATGCGTGCCGTCGATCGTCTGCTCGCCCTCGCCGCTTTTGAAGATGACCTGCACGCGACCGTTGGCGCGCTCGATGCGAGCAAACTCGATGCCGGTGCGGATGGCGACGCCTTCGCGCGCAAGCGCATCGAGCACGATCGCCGCACATTCTTCATCCGCGTCGGCAAGCGGCTGTCCGGCATCGAGCACGTCACCGCGCTGCCGAGGCGGCGGAACGCCTGCGCGAGCTCGAGCGCCTCGTCGTTGCCGCCGATGACAATGAGATGCCCGGGCAGCTCGGCGAGATCGAAGATGCTGTCGCCGGTGAGGTACGGGCCTTGCTCGAGCCCGGGAACGGCCGGCGGCACCGGCAGCGCCGCAACGGCGATAATGAAGCGGCGAGCACGGATCGTCACATCGCCGGCCACCACCGTGCGCTTGTCCTTGAACCTTGCCTCGCCGTCGACGAGACGCACGCCGAACCCGGCAAGGCGCGCCGGCGCCTCGTTCGGCGCGAGCGCCTCGGCGACGCGCGCGACGTGCTCGCGCACCTTGGCGAAATCGGCGCCGATGATGGTCGCGCTCATGCCGACAGCGCCGCCGCCGCGCATCGCAGCGGCTCGCCGCGCGGCCGCGACGAGCGCAGGCAGGCCGCTCTCCAGTTTGCCTGCGGACTGCCGCGGGCCAACGAGCGCGACCGGAGCGCCGCAGGCGGCGGCGGCAACGGCGGCGGCGGCGGCGCCAGGGCCGCCACCGACAACACAGATGTCAGTTGTGATCGTCTCAGGCATAGGGTTCACGCGCCCGCGCCATCATGCCGCGCCCGCAAAGCCCCGCCTAGCGCGACACGCCGCAAAGCCCCGCCTCGCCGCGATAAACCGCTGTTTCTCAACATTGACGCCCCTTTCCCCCTCCCGTATAAGCCGCGCAAAATCGCGTGCCGATCCGGCGTTTTTAACGGTTCATGGCGGATTCGGGGGCAGATTGCCCGCCTTAATCGCCACGCGCGGCCAGCGGAGAATTGAAACGTGAAGCGGACCTATCAACCGAGCAAGCTGGTGCGCAAGCGGCGCCACGGTTTTCGCACGCGCATGGCGACCAAAGGCGGCCGCAAGGTGCTGTCGGGCCGGCGGGGGCGCGGGCGGAAGAGGCTGAGCGCCTGACGCGATCGACGCATACGGCGCCGGCGGCGCGAGCGATGCAACCGCAGCGATTAAAACAACGAGCGGACTTCCTGGCGGCCGCCACCGGAAACAAGGCTCCGGCGCCGGGTTTCGTGCTGCAGGCGGTCAAACGCGGCGATCCGGGCCCGGCGCGCGTCGGTTTCACGGTGTCGCGCAAGGTCGGCAAGGCGGTCGAACGCAACCGGGTGCGCCGGCGCCTGCGCGAGATCGTGCGGCTCTCCGACGCAGCTTGGATGCGGCCGGGGCATGATTATGTCTTGGTCGGCCGGCGCGCGGCGCTTCGATTGCCGTTTGCCCGGATGGCGCTGGACTTCGAGGGGGCGTTGCGGAAAGTGCACGCGGGGCGCGGCGGCGGCGGCGGCGGCAAACGGCAAAGCGGACCGGACATGAGCGACAACAAGAACACCATCATCGCCATTGCGCTGTCGGCGCTGGTGCTGCTCGGCTGGCAGTACTTCTTCGCCAAGCCGCAGCTGGAAAAGCAGCAGCAGGAACAGGCGCAGCAGCAGGCGGCGAAGACGGCGACCGGCCAGCCCGGTCAGCCGGCGCAGCCGCCGGTCGCCGCGCCAGCAGCGCCGCCGGGCGCGCCGGTGCCGGCGTCCGCCGCCGAACAGGCGACCACCCGCGAAGCCGCGATCAAGGCCAACCCGCGCGTGCCGATCGACACCGGCCTGGTGCAGGGCTCGATCGATCTGAAAGGGGCGCGCATCGACGACATCGCGCTGGCCAAGTTCCGCGAGACCGTCGATCCGAAATCGCCGCCGGTGATCCTGCTGTCGCCGTCCGGCAGCCCGGAGCCGTTCTACGCCGAGTTCGGCTGGACGGGCGCTGCCGGCGCCAAGATCAAGCTGCCGACCGCCGACACGATCTGGAAGCAGGACGGCGCGGGCGCGCTCGGCGTCGGCCACCCGGTGACGCTGACTTACGACAACGGCGAAGGCCTCGACTTCCGCCGCACCATCTCGATCGACGACAAATACATGTTCACCGTCAAGCAGGACGTGGTGAACAAGACCGACAAGCCGGTCACGCTGTTTCCCTACGCGCTGATCTCGCGCCACGGCACGCCGCCGACGCTCGGCTATTACATCCTGCACGAAGGCCTGATCGGCGTGCTCGGCGGCGACGGCGAGCAGGAATACACCTACAAGAAAATGCTGGATCTCAAGCCGAACGCCGCCGGCGAAAAGTCGGTCGACTTCGACGCCACCAATGCCTGGCTCGGCTTCACCGATAAATATTGGGCGACGGCGCTGGTGCCGGACACCAGCGCGCACCTGAAGGCGCACTTCTCGACCGGCATGGTCGGCACCGTGCCGACCTATCAGACCGACTATCTGCTCGACGGCCAGACCATCGCGCCGGGCGCGACCGGAACGGCCAGCGGGCGGCTGTTCGCCGGCGCCAAGGAAGTCTCGGTGGTGGGCCTGAACTTCCCGATCGGCAGCGTCGGCGGCTACAACGAGGCGCTGCACCTCAACCATTTCGATCTGCTGATCGACTGGGGCTGGTTCTACATCATCACCAAGCCGATGTTCCTGGCGCTCGACTTCTTCTACCACCTGATCGGCAATTTCGGCATCGCCATCCTGCTGGTCACGGTGCTGATCAAGACGCTGTTCTTCCCGCTCGCCAACAAGTCCTACGCCTCGATGGCGAAGATGAAGGCGGTGCAGCCGCAGATGACGGCGCTGCGCGAGCGCTATCCGGACGACAAGGCCAAGCAGCAGCAAGAATTGATGGCGCTGTACAAGAAGGAGAAGATCAATCCGGTCGCCGGCTGCCTGCCGATGGTGATCCAGATCCCGGTGTTCTTCTCGCTCTACAAGGTGCTGTTCGTCACCATCGAGATGCGGCACGCGCCGTTCTTCGGCTGGATCCACGACCTCTCGGCGCCGGACCCGACCAACCTGTTCACGCTGTTCGGCCTGATCCCGGTCGACCCGACCACGCTGCCGGTGTTCGGCCATTTCCTGCATCTCGGCGCCTGGGCGGTGATCATGGGCATTTCCATGTGGCTGCAGATGAAGCTCAACCCGGCGCCGCCCGATCCGACGCAGGCGATGATCTTCAACTGGATGCCGCTGATCTTCACCTTCATGCTGGCGAACTTCCCGGCGGGGCTGGTGATCTACTGGGCGTGGAACAACACGCTGTCGGTGGCGCAGCAGTCGATCATCATGCGCAAGCACGGGGCCAAGATCGAGTTGTTCGATAATATCAGGGCGGTGTTTGGGAAGAAGAAGAAGGCGTAGACTTAGTTAGGACGATGGAGCGACGAATGTCGGCACACGCCCGTATAGAGATCAATCCCAAGGTGATGCTTGGAAAGCCGGTCATTCGAGGCACCCGAATCACCGTGGAGTTGATCCTGCGAAAGCTAAGCGAGGGTGCCACGCACCGCGACCTGCTCGAGGCTTATCCGCATCTCACCGACGGCGATATCCAGGCGGCAATTTCGTACGCAGCCGACGCGATTGCCCATGAGGAAACCATCGTGGTCGAGCCGCACGGCTAGATGCGCTTTCTCGCCGACGAGAGCTGCGACTTCCGCGTGGTTCGCGCGTTGCGCGACGCCGGCCATGACGTAGCCGCCGTAATCGACGTCGCTTCCGGCGCAGAGGATTCTTCGGTTATCGAGATCGCCGCACACGAGCAACGAGTTTTCGTGACCGAAGACCGCGATTTCGGACAGCTTGTCTACGCGGCCGCGACGCCTGCATGTGGCGTCATCCTGCTGCGTTTTCCTTCGTCCGCCCGCGCCGGTCTGCCGGCCGCGGTCGTAAACCTCGTGAACAACCACGGCGAAAAACTTCGCGACCGCTTCGTCGTGGTTCAGCCAGGACGGGTTCGCTTCGGGGCAAGCCTGGACCGTTAAGGGGGATGGAGGCGCGACGGGACCCGCCCGTGCCGGGCGGGGCCATGCGGGTGCAGATAAAGCTTAATCCCGCGCCGCCCGATCCGACGCAGGCGATGATCTTCAACTGGATGCCACCGATCTGCCTTCGCCAAGGCTACGGCAGATGCCGCTCGGCGCGCCCGCCGAAGCCTTTAGCGTAGGCGGGTCTTCACCTTCATGCTGGCGAACTTCCCGGCGGGGCTGGTGATCTACTGGGCGTGAAACAACACGCTGTCGGTGGCGCAGCAGTCGATCATCATGCGCAAGCACGGGGCGAAGATCGAGTTGCTGGACAACATCAGGGCGGTGTTTGGCGGGAAGAAGAAGGCGAAGACGCAGTAGGCGGGCGCCTCAGGGCGGCTTACGATACGGCTCATTTCTGCAAGCGGTCGCGCCAGTAATCAGGCTTCCGGTGTAAATGAGCGACGGCGAGGACGACAACATCGTCGGCGTCAACAGCGTAGATCAGGCCGTATGGAAACCGGGCAAGCCGGCAGCGGCGTATGCCCTGCCCTAGTAAGTGCCACGCTTCGGGGTATCGCGCGATACGATTGGCGGCGGTCAAAACTTCGAGCAGGAACGCTTCGCCAAGGCCCGGAGCTTGCGCCTGATACCAGCGAATGGCGTCGTCGAGTTCGGTCTCGGCAATATCGAGAAACCGGACGGTCACGGCCGATATTTGGCCGCGATATCGCTCAGATCCCTCGCCGACAATTCACCGCGATGATAGGCGGCAAGGCGATCGGACGGCTTCCTTTGCCCAAAGCCGCTCGATTGCCGGATCGGCGCGGTCGAGGCTATCGAGAATTTCTTCGATCAGCGCCACCCGATCGTTCGGGCTGAGCGCCTGCGCTTTCCGGCTCAAAATTTTGGCTTCATCGCTCATCGGGCATGCCTTGGCTGAGGAGCCAAAGATAGCTGTTCGGAATGAGCCGCGGCAAAGGAAGGCGGCAAGCGGCGCTGTGCGCACGCCAAGAGCGTACGTCTTCACCTTCATGCTGGCGAACTTCCCGGCCGGGCCTTCTACTGGGCGTGGAACAACACGCTGTCGGTGGCGCAGCAGTCGATCATCATGCGCAAGCACGGGGCGAAGATCGAGTTGTTCGACATCAGGGCGATGTTTGGGAAGAAGAAGAAGACGCAGTAGTTGTCGCGTTGGGCCATCGCCGCAAGCTCTATCCTTGGCCTCATCCTTCGAGGCTCCCCCGCTTTCGCGGGGCTCGCACCTCAGGGAATAACAGCGCCGAGCGGGGCCGCGCCTGCAACGACGCGAGCGAGCGCGCGGTCAGTTGGCCGATGGGATGAATTGCGCCGCCTGTTGGGCGATGAACTCCCATAGTCGATTGGCAATCGGGCCGTGCGGACTGTTGCGCCGCCGGGCCGCGACGAGTTCGACTTGCGCGCCCTTGAAATGGCGGCCGGTGATCGGAAGCAACCGCCCCTCGCGAACGTCTTGCTCGATGAGATGGTGGGGAACGTGGCCCCAACCCATGCCCTGAAGTATCAGCTCGCGCTTCATGAGCTGATTGCTGACCGTCCAGCTTCTCGCGCCCTCGACCAGGTAATAATCCCGCGTCAGCGTGTGCCGCGCCGTGTCGCGAATCACGCACTGCACGTAGTCGCGCATCTGCTCCGGCGTGATCTTGTCGTTCACGACGAAGCGCAAAAAATTCGGCGCCACGACGGGCACCACGTCGACGGCAAAGAGATCGATGAATTCCAGGCGCGTGTCCGCCTTGTCAATGTGATGCAGGATAAGGTCCGCCTCTTCATCGAATAAGCGCTCCCAAGGACCGGACACGGCTTCGAAATACAGATGCAGCTTGGTGCCGGGACAGCCTTCGAAAAAGCTGCGCAGCAGCCGCAGCGTTTCCGGCAGCGGCGACACGTCTCCGACGACCACGCGGAGCTCGCTTTCCTCGCCCACCGCCAATTGTCGGGCGTGATTGCCGAGCATTTGCAGCTCTTGCAGGACTATGCGGGCGCGCTCGCGAAACGAGCGCCCGGCATCGGTGAGAACAACGCGGTAGCCGCTGCGATCCAGAAGTTCGAGCCGCAATTGGGCTTCGAGATTCTTGACCGAGGTCGAAACGCTGGGTTGCGAACGCATCAACTTGTCAGCGGCCGCCTGAAAGCTGCCCTCGCTGACCACGGCGTCGAAGCACATCAACTGATGGATGGTGACGCGAAAGTCCATTCAATAACTCGATAAAGACAATCGGTATTTCATTCTTTTTCTCAATGTAATTCAAGCGCTACTTTGGGTGTCGAGCGCGGTTCTCTCGGGGGTGGGCGCGCCAATCGGTGGAGATGACGAATGTCGCGAGCTTATCTGGCACGCCTGTTAACGCTTGCAGGCCTGGCGGCCGCATGGTCTGCCCCGGCCGCCGCTTCGCCCTATTTCGCGCTGGCCACGACGGGAGGAGCGGTCAATCCGGGCATCTATGTCGGCTTCAATCCACAGCCCGATCCGCCGGGCACACCGCCGACGACAATCTCTTTCGACATCGCGACCAGTCCTCTCCTGACTTATATCCCGCCCGGCCCCTGCGAGCCTGGGTCCTGCAGCGCCGGCGACAACTTCGGCTTTGTGATGTCGTTCACCGGCATCGGCAATCCAACACTCAACCCGCCGCCCGATCCGGAAATCGTGCTCGATGAAGTCAACACATTATTTCAAGCCAGCCGGACCAGCTTCGATTTCAACGTCGGCGACCACGTCTTCAGCGTAACCATCGAATTGTTCGGACCGAGCGCCGTCGAGAATTGGAGCTCGTTCAACCCGCAGCCAGATCCGCCGGGCGACGGCTTCGGCTATCAATTCAACTTCGCCGCGGCCGGCGACCCCGGCGTCACCTTCAACATCACCGAGGACGGGCATCAGCTCAGCTTCCAGAGCGCTACGCCGATTCCGGCCGCGTTGCCGCTGTTCGGCACCGGCCTCGGCGTTCTCGGACTTCTGGCGCGGCGCAGAAAGCGCAGCGCGGCGCGGGCGCCATAAGCTGTTCACCGCCGACTGGCAATTCGTCGCCGCGGCCGGATCGGAAGCCTCGCTGCCGAAGGCGCGTGGCAGGTAGATCGCCTTTGCCCGCCGCTCCAATGTCGACAGGTTGAGCCTGACCGACGCGATGACGGACCGCAAAAGCCTGGCGCGCACCTCGCGCAGGCCGATCCGGCGCCAGGGACCGCCGGCTCTTCCCGGTCATCGACGCCTTTGTTGTCCGCGCGCGAACGGCTTGCTTGTTCAGACCGCGGCCGATTGCGGCTTTCGCTTCCTGCGCCAGCCCAGCAAGCCCAGCGCGCCAAGGCCGGTGGCGAAGAGCGGGAGAGCCGCCGGAAGCGGCGTCGACGGCAGGCCGATGTTCAGCGTGAAGCTCTGATCCGCGGCCGGTCCCCAAGTCCAGACGTAACTGCCGACCGCCAAGCCGAGGCCGGCGATGGTCGCGTGCTTGTAGGTCGCGGAGCTGTTCAGGAGATCGCCCGACTGATAGCCGCTGACGAGCAGCAGCCACTCCACCCCGGGGGTGCCGATGCCGAGGCCGGCAGGGTCGCCGCTCCACGATGTCGCGTTGGGGAAGCCGGTCGTCGAGCCGAAATACTGGGCCGGCGCCGGGAAGCTGGCGAAATACTCGTTCGCCGCATACTGCGTGCCGAGGTAGAAATACGCGCCGTATGGGACGTGGGTGTAGAGGCAGGCGCACTCGCCGGTATTGCCGATGAAGCCGAGGCCGTCGATGTCGAATTCGCCGCTGCCGGTCGCCACGACGTTTTTGCCGATCTGGTGAACCGTGACGACGTAGGGATCGATCGTATAGGCTTGCGCGGCGGCGGTTGCTCCGAGGAGCAGCGCACATGCCGCGGCGACAGACAATGCTTTCATCGTGAGCCCTCGCGCGATAAATCCTGTCTCGCACGCCCCAAAAGAATGTCACCACCGGCGAAGCTTATCAGGCTACCGACACCCGAGGAACCGGTGAGGAGGCGCGGATGGAGTTTTCGCAATTTTGTTTCGCGCCGGCCGATGAATTACGGATGTCATGGTAAATGTCTGAATCCGCCTTCACCCGCGACGAGATCGACGCCGGCCGCCGCCTGTTCGCAGCCGACTGGCAATTCGTCGCCGCCGCCGGGTCGCAAGCCTCGCTGCCGAAGCCGCGCGGCACCGAGATCGCCTTCGCCGGCCGCTCCAATGTCGGCAAGTCGAGCCTGATCAACGCGCTGACGGGACGCAAAAGCCTGGCGCGCACCTCGCGCACGCCCGGCCGCACGCAGGAGCTGATCTTCTTCTGGAACGGCGCGGGCCTAAGCCTGGTCGACATGCCGGGCTACGGCTATGCCGCCGCGGCCAAGGACAGGATCGCGGCCTGGACCGCGCTGATCCACGCTTACCTGCGCGGCCGCGCCAACCTCGCCCGGGTCTATGTGCTGGTCGATGCCCGCCATGGGCTCAAAGACACCGACGACCAGGTGTTCGAGGCGCTCGGCCAGGTGGCGGTGAGCCACCAGGTGGTGCTCACCAAGTCCGACGAGGTCACCGAGGCGGAGCTCGCCCGCCGCATCGGTGAGGTTGAGGCGGCGCTGGCCAAGCACCCGGCCGCGTTCCCCACGGTGCTCGCCACCTCGGCGCGCGAAGGCTCCGGCGTCGGCGAATTGCGCGCCGCGGTGGCAAGGCTGCTGGCGGAACGCAAGGCCTAGAGCCGTCACGCGGCTGCATTGTCCCGGCGGGTAAAGTTCGGCTAGAGCTTTGGCCTCTCGCATCACCCCCCTCCCTAACCCTCCCCCACAAGGGGGGAGGGAACAGGCTGAGATTGTCGCGACGTAATTCAATATCAGCCGATTATGCTTTAGAAGGACGCCGAACCGGAAACCGACGAATGAGCAAAGCCCCGAAAATCGACCCGCAGACGATTGCGCGCATCCTCGTCGAGGCGCTGCCGCACATGCAGCAGTACGACGAGGAGATCGTCGTGGTGAAATACGGCGGCCACGCCATGGGCGAGGAGCAGAGCGCGCGCGATTTCGCCCGCGACATCGTGCTGCTGGAGCAGACCGCCATCAACCCGGTGGTGGTGCACGGCGGCGGCCCGCAGATCGCGGCCATGCTGAAGAAGCTCGGCATCAAGTCGGAATTCGTCGACGGCCTGCGCGTCACCGACCAGTCGACCGTCGAGATCGTCGAGATGGTGCTGGCCGGCTCGATCAACAAGCAGATCGTCGGCTACGTCAACGCCGCCGGCGGCAAGGCCATCGGCCTGTGCGGCAAGGACGGCAACATGGTGCAGGCGAAGAAGGTGACGCGCACCGTGACCGATCCGGACTCCAACATCGAGAAGATCGTCGACCTCGGCTTCGTCGGCGAGCCGGACAAGGTCGACACCACCATCCTCAACCAGGTGATCGGCCGCGACATGATCCCGGTGCTGGCGCCGCTCGCCACCTCCGCGACCGGCGGCACCTTCAACGTCAACGCCGACACCTTCGCCGGCGCGATCGCCGGCGCGCTCAAGGCCAAGCGCCTGTTGCTGCTCACCGACGTGCCGGGCGTGCTCGACCAGGACAAGAACCTGATCACGGAATTGTCGGTCGCCGATGCACGGCGGCTGATCGCCGACGGCACCATCTCCGGCGGCATGATCCCCAAGGTCGAGACCTGCATCTACGCGCTCGACCAGGGCGTCGAGGGCGTGGTCATCATGGACGGCAAGGTGCCGCACGCGGTGCTGCTCGAACTCTTGACCGACCACGGCGTCGGCACGCTGATGCACAAGTGAGCTTCCCTCTCCCCGTTCTTAACGGGGAGAGGGTGGCGAGCGGCATTGCCGCGAGCCGGGTGAGGGGCAAACCCGCGCCGGATCGAAAGACAGTCTTGATATGACCAAACCGCCCCTCACCCGGCCTTCGCGGAGTTTATCATCGGGCGGCGCTTCGCGCCGACCCGTTGGCTCAGGCCACCCTCTCCCCGCAAGCGGGGAGAGGGAAAAGGAGTCGCGCGGCTTCGGCACCGTCGAGACCTGGGTCTTCGACCTCGACAACACGCTCTACCCGCATCACCTCAATCTCTGGCAGCAGGTCGACGAGCGCATCCGCGCCTACGTCGCCGATTTCCTCAAGGTGTCGAAGGACGAGGCCTTCCGCGTGCAGAAGGACTATTACAAGCGCTACGGCACCACCATGCGCGGCCTGATGACCGAGCACGGCATGAAGCCGGACGACTATCTCGACTTCGTGCACCAAATCGACCATTCGCCGCTCACGCCCGATCCGGCGCTCGGGCAGGCGCTGGAGAAGCTGCCGGGCCGCAAGCTCATCCTCACCAACGGCACGCGCAAGCACGCCGAGGCGGTGATGAAGCGGCTCGAGATCGACCGCCACTTCGAGGACGTGTTCGACATCGCCGCCGCCGATCTCGAGCCCAAGCCGCTGGCCGCAGCGTCTACGAGCGCTTCCTCGCCCGCCATCACGTCGATCCGCACAAGGCGGCGATGTTCGAGGACCTCGCCCGCAACCTGGAAACGCCGCATGCGCTGGGCATGACCACGGTGCTGGTGGTGCCGGAGGGCCAGCGCGAGGTGTTCCGCGAGGACTGGGAAATGGAGGGGCGCGACGCCGCCCACGTCGATTACGTCACTGACGACCTGGCCGGTTTTCTCGACAAACTGTTCGGAACTATTCGCCTTTTGGACTAGGCGGCTTGTCCCGCGTCGCCCTTTTTTGTGCACTGCTTCTTGACGGATGGGCGGCCTTCCGTGAGAGAGTGGGCTGGGGCGCGACCAGTTGTCGGTTATTCATGAGCTTGTACGCTGAAAGGCGTGGGACGGCCGTTGTCAATTGCATCGCGCCCATCGCCCACCGGGATTTGATCGAACCCGCACCGACGGCACAGCGTTGCCGCTTCGGACGGGCCCGCCTGACGCGCGCCGGCGCCTGCAAAATCATAAACCAAACAACGAGGGACCAAGGAGGAAACAATGGCCAATGGAGCAACTGCTTCGCTTAACCGCGAGCGATGGACACAACTGATCGCGGGCATCATCTGCATGATCATGATCGCCAACCTGCAATATGGTTGGACCCTGTTCGTGCATCCGATGAACGCCGCGCACAAGGATTGGTCGATCGCCGCCATTCAGGTGGCGTTCAGCATCTTCGTCGCGCTGGAAACATGGCTGACGCCGATCGAAGGCTGGATCGTCGACCAGCTCGGCGCGCAGCTCGGGCCGAAGCTAATGGTGGCCTTCGGCGGCGTGCTGATCGCGGTCGGCTGGATCGTGTGCGGCCGCTCCGACACGCTGACGATGCTTTACATCGGCGCCGCGCTCACCGGCACAGGCGGCGGCGCGGTCTATGCGACCGCCGTCGGCCAAGCGGTGAAGTGGTTCCCCGACCGCCGCGGCCTTGCCGTCGGCCTGACCGCCGCCGGCTTCGGCGCCGGCGCCGCGCTGACCGTGGTGCCGATCCGTGCCGTGATCGACTCGAGCGGCTACGAAACCGCCTTCTTCTGGTTCGGCCTGGTGCAGGGGGCCGTCGTCTTCCTGGTGGCGTGGCTGTTGCGCGCGCCACAAGGCGACGAGCTTAAGGATCTGGCGCGGCCGAAGGTCATGGTGAGCGGCCGCAGCTCTACGCCGGCGGAAGTGCTGATGTCGCCGGTGTTCTGGCTGCTCTACATCATGTTCGTCATGGTGTCGGCCAGCGGCCTGATGGCGACGGCGCAGATCGCGTTGATCGCCAGCGACTACCACGTCGCCAACATCGCGATCCTTGGCGGCGCCACCGCGCTGTCGGTCGCTCTCATCATCGACAACCTCGCCAACGGCGCGGCGCGGCCCTTGTTCGGCTGGATCTCCGACAACATCGGCCGCGAATACACCATGGCGATCGCCTTCGGCCTCGGCGCGGTCGCCTACTGGCTGCTCGGCTCGGCCGGCACGGCACCGTGGGCTTTCGTGCTGTTCGCCGCGCTGATCTTCCTGACCTGGGGCGAAATCTTCAGCCTGTTCCCGTCGACCTGCACCGACAGCTTCGGGCCGAAATTCGCCACCGTGAACCTGAGCCTGCTTTACACCGCGAAAGGCGCGTCCGCCTTCCTGGTGCCGGTTGCCAACGAGATCAAGGCCTCGACCGGAAGCTGGCACATGGTGTTCGTGGTCACCGCCATCATGAACCTGATCGTGGTGGCGCTGGCGCTGTTCGTGCTCAAGCCGCTGCGCAGCCGTGCCACGGCCGGCGAAGCGCAGCTTGCCCCGGCCGAATAAGTCACTCCACGCGGTTTCCAAGCACCGGCAGGGCCCCTTCGGGGGCCCTGCCTTTTTGGCCCCGGGCTCGCTTGACATCACCGGCGTCGCCCCCGACAAACCGCAGCAAAACGGCCCGGGGGCACTATGTCCGACAAGCTTGCCAAGACGATCGACGAGGCTTTCGAGGCACGCGACCGCATCACGCCCAAGACCAAGGGCGCGGTGCGCAAGGCGGTGACCGCCGCGCTCGACCTGCTCGATGCCGGCACGGCGCGCGTCGCCGAGCGGCGCGCGGACGGCCGCTGGCAGGTCAATCAGTGGCTGAAGAAAGCGGTGCTGCTGTCGTTCCGCCTCAACGACATGAGCATCATCCCCGGCGGCCCCGGCAAGGCGGTGTGGTGGGACAAGGTCGATTCCAAATTCAAGGGCTGGAGCGCGGCGAAGTTCAAGAAGGCGGGCTTCCGCGCCGTACCCGGCTGCGTGGTCCGGCGCTCGGCCTATATCGCGCCGGGCGTGGTGCTGATGCCGTCGTTCGTCAATCTCGGCGCCTATGTCGACTCGGGCACCATGATCGACACCTGGGCGACGGTCGGCTCCTGCGCGCAGATCGGCAAGAACTGTCACATCTCCGGCGGCGCCGGCATCGGTGGCGTGCTCGAGCCGCTGCAGGCGGGCCCCGTGATCATCGAGGACAACTGCTTCGTCGGCGCGCGCTCGGAGGTCGCCGAGGGCGTGATCGTGCGCGAGGGCGCAGTGCTGTCGATGGGCGTCTATCTCGGCGCCTCGACCCGCATCGTCGATCGCGCGACCGGCCGCGTGACGCAAGGCGAAGTGCCGGCCTACTCCGTGGTGGTGCCCGGCTCGATGCCCGGCAAGGATGGCGGGCCGAGTTTATATTGCGCCGTGATCGTCAAGCGCGTCGACGAACGCACGCGGGCGAAGACGAGTATCAACGAGCTCTTGAGGGATTAGGTGCGCCACACATACTCCGTTCATTCCCGCGGAAGCGGGAATCCAGTTCTTTGCCCCTGGGTCCGCGCTTTTCCGCCTTCGCGCTCCGCGCTTCGTCGGACCTCGGCCGAACCCGTCGAAGCCTTGGCGAAGACGGGCGCGGGGACGAACGGAGTGAAGAGCAAGACCAAGTGATCTAATGCCCGCCGATCCCGTCGCCATTGCCCGCGAACTTATCCGCTGCCGCTCGGTGACGCCGGCGGAAGGCGGCGCGCTCGCCTACCTCGAGAAAACGCTGAAGGCCGCCGGCTTCACCGTGCATCGCATGATCTTCAGCGAGCCGGGCACCGCGGACGTCGAAAATCTCTATGCCCGCATCGGGGACGTCTCGCCGCATCTCACCTTCGCCGGCCACACCGACGTGGTGCCGCCGGGCGAGGAATTGGCCTGGTCGCATCCGCCGTTCGGCGGCGAGCTGGCCGGCGGGCAACTTTACGGCCGCGGCGCCGTCGACATGAAGGGCGGCATCGCCTGCGCGGTCGCCGCCACGCTCGACCACCTCGCCGCCAATGGCGGCCTGCCGCAAAAAAACGGCAAAGGGTCGATTTCGTTCCTGATCACCGGCGATGAGGAAAGCGTCGCCGTCAACGGCACGCCGAAGCTGTTGAAGTGGACGGCCGAGCACGGCGAAAAGTTCGACCATTGCGTGCTCGGCGAGCCGAGCAACGTCAACGCGCTCGGCGACACCATCAAGATCGGCCGCCGTGGCTCGCTCAACGGCCATCTCATCGTCACCGGCAAACAGGGTCATGTCGCCTATCCCGACCGCGCCGACAATCCGATCCGCGGCCTCGTCAAGCTGGTCGAGGCGCTGCAATCGCAGCCGCTCGACAAGGGCACCAAGCAGTTCTCGCCCTCGCATCTCGAATTCACTTCGGTCGACGTCGGCAACAAGACCGTCAACCTCATTCCCGGCGAGGCGCGGGCGCGCTTCAACATCCGCTTCAACGACAAGCACACGCTGGCTTCGCTGAAAGCGCTGCTGGAGAAGCGCGCCAAAAAGGCCGCCGGCAGGAAAATCAAGTTCGCCTTCGCGTGGGAGCCGTCGAACGCTGCCGTATTCGTGGTCAAGCCCGGGCCGTTCACCGATCTCGTTGCCGGCGCGATTAAAAAGGTCACCGGGCGCAAGCCGAAACTGTCGACCAGCGGCGGCACCTCGGACGCGCGCTTCATTGCGCAGTATTGCCCGGTGGTGGAGTTCGGCCTGGTCGGGCAGACCATGCATCAGACCGACGAGCGCGTGCCGATCGCCGACCTGCGCGCGCTGACGACGATCTACCGCAATATCATCGACCGCTATTTCGGCTAATCGTCGTCCCCGCGAAGGCGGGGACCCATACGCCGTGCCCTATCGAGATGCTGCGGGAGTATGGGTCCCGGCCCTCGCTGCGCTCGGCCGGGACGACGGCTTAGGGATAATCCACCCGCATCAAATAGAGCCCGTCCGGCGGTGCGACCTGGCCGCAGGCGGTGCGGTCGCGCGCGGTGAGCGCGAGCCCAAGATCGTCGGCGCTCCATTTGCCCTCGCCGACATGCACCAGCGAGCCGACCATCGAGCGGACCTGGCGATGCAGGAACGAGCGCGCCGAGGTCGTGACGTTGACCGCATCGCCGTCGCGCGCAACGTCAAGCACATCGAGCGTCTTCACCGGCGAGGCGGCCTGACATTCGGTCGAGCGGAAGGTGGTGAAGTCGTGCTTGCCGATGAGCCGCTGCGCCGCCTGATGCATCGCCGCCGTGTCGAGCGGCCGCGGCACCCGCCAGGCGTGGCCGAGATCGAGAGTCAGATCGGCGCGGCGGTTGATGATGCGGTAGAGGTAGTGCCGCTTCACCGCCGAGCTGCGGGCGTTGAAATCGTCGCCAACGCGCTCGGCGGCGATGACCGCCACCGGATGGGGCCGCAGATGAGCGTTGAGCGCATCGCGGATGGTATCCGGTTCCCAGTCCTTGCCAAGATCGACATGCGCGACCTGGCCGCGCGCGTGCACGCCGGCATCGGTGCGCCCGGCGCCCTGCACCAGCGTTTGCTCGCCGGTGAGCGCTTCGACCGCGGCGGTCAGCACGCCCTGCACGGTCACCGCCGCGGGCTGGATTTGCCAGCCGGCAAAGGGCGCGCCATCATATTCGACCGTCAACTTGTAGCGCGGCACTTTTGATTCACCTCAAGGCCGGCTCCGGGGCCGGTTCCTAGCCTTCTAAAAGATCAGCAGAAGGTCACATCATGAAGCAACAGTTCAAGGCCCAAATCGTCGACCTGCTCAACGCGCACCGCATCATGAGCCTCGCCACCAACCGGGCCGATGGCTGGCCGCAGGCAACCGTTGTCGGTTATGCCAATGACGGGCTGATCATCTATTGCGTGGTTGCGCGCGACGGCCAGAAATTCGCCAATATCGCGCGCGATCCGCGCGTCTCGCTGGCGATTGCCAACGATTATCCGCAGCCGCTGCAGATCAGGGGCCTGTCGATCGCCGCCCGCGCGGCGGTGACGACCGATGCCGGCGAGCGCGAGCATGCGACCGAGCTGTTCTACAAACGCTACCCCGAATACAAGATCATGCCGCCGCCCGATCCGCAGGCGATGCCGCTGTTGCGCATCACGCCGGAAATCGTGTCGATCCTCGACTACTCCAAGGGCTTCGGCCACACCGACCTGGTCAAGGTCGGCGACGCCGACCTCGCCGAATTCGTCGAGGCGCGGCGACATCACTGGGCGAGCTTCCACGCGGCTTGATCCGTCACCCTGAGGTGGCCGCACGAAGTGCGGCCCTCGAAGGGTGAGGGGCAAATCGCTGGCGACCTTGGCCGTTCATCCTTCGAGGCTCCCCCCGCTTTCGCGAGGGTCGCTCCTCAGGATGACGGGTCAAGCGAGGTGCCTTGTGCAACCGCCGTCCCCCGCAAGAACTCCTCGGCCGCCATCGGCTGCTTGCCGGCGCGCTGAACTTGCGTGAGGCGCACGGCGCCATCGCCACAGGCAATGGTGAGGCGATCGTCGAGCACGGTGCCGGGTACGCCCTGCCCTTCGCCTCGCGTCGAGCGCAGCACCTTGACGCGCACGCCATCGAACTCGAACCACGCGCCGGGAAACGGCGAAAGGCCGCGGATGTGGTTGTGCACCTCGCGCCAGGGCTTAGCCCAGTCGATTTGCGTTTCGTCTTTGGAGATTTTCTCGGCGTAGGTGACTCCGTTTGCAGGCTGCGGCGTCAGCGTGAGCGTGCCGCGCTCGAGCGCGGCAAGCGCCCGCGCCATCAGATCGGCGCCGAGCCGGGCCAGCGCATCATGCAGATCGCCGGTGGTCGTGTCGGGGCCAATCGGCACGCGTTCAGCCATCGCCATCGCGCCGGTATCGAGGCCCTCGTCCATCTTCATGATGGTGACGCCGCTTTCGGCATCGCCGGCCATGATGGCGCGGTGGATCGGCGCGGCACCCCGCCAGCGCGGCAGCAGCGAGGCGTGCACGTTGAAGCAGCCGAGCCTTGGCGCTTCCAGAACTGGCTTCGGCAGGATGAGGCCATAGGCGACGACGACGGCAGCGTCGGCGTTGTGGGCGCGGAAGGTTGCCTCCGCTTCCTCAGTCTTGAGCGTCTTCGGCGTCAGCACCGCAATGCCGAGCTTGCGCGCCTCGCGCTCGACCGGGCTTGGCTGCAATTCGAGGCCGCGCCGTCCGGCCGGCTTGGGCGCGCGCGTATAGACCGCGGCGATGTCGTGCCCGCGCGCGGCGAGCTCGATCAGCGTCGGCACCGCGAAGTCGGGCGTGCCCATGAAGATCAGGCGCAGAGGCATTGCTCAGCCCTCACTCCGTCATCCTGAGGTGCAAGCGCGAAGCGCGAGCCTCGAAGGATGACGGCCGCAGAGTCACAGGCATACTAGCCGATGTGATGCGAAGGCTCTTTATCGTCGGCCAGCGTCTTGCTGACGCCGTGCTTGGCCGCCTTCTTGAATTTCTTCATCACCATGTCGCGCTTGAGCTTGGAGATATAGTCGATGAACAAGACGCCGTTGGTGTGGTCGATCTCGTGCTGCAGGCACGTGGCGAGCAGGCCGTCGGCCTCGATCTCGTGCTGCTTGCCGTCGGCGTCCATGTACCTGACGCGCACCTTCTGCGGCCGCGTCACTTCCTCGTAGTACTCGGGGATCGACAGGCAGCCTTCCTCGTTGGCCGCCTGCTCGGGCGAGGCCCACACGATCTCCGGATTGATGAAGACGCGCGGCTCCTTCGGCTCGTCCTTCTTGGCGAGGTCCATGGTGACGACGCGCTGCGCCACGCCGATCTGGATGGCGGCGAGCCCGATGCCGGGCGCGGCATACATGGTCTCGAACATGTCGTCGATGAGCTTGCGCAGCGGCTTGTCCACCGCCTTCACGGCGGCGGACTTTTCGCGCAGGCGCTTGTCGGGGAGGACGATAATTTCGCGGACGGCCATGGGGCGCCATGTAAGGGCAAGGGACGGTCCGGTCAATGCGCGGATTCGCCTTGAGCCACGGGCTTTTGCGGCCTATCGTTCGCCCTTCGTTCGCGAGGCCGCCCGAATCGGGTTAGAAGCGAGCCCATGACTGAAACCGTGCTCATTGCCCTCGCGGCAATCATTGCCGCCGGCGTCGTCGCCATTATCGTGCTGCTGTTGCGGCCCAAGCCGCCCGTCGTCGACGCGGCGGCCGAACAGCGGCTGGTCGAGCTCAACGCCCGGCTCGACGCCATGGGAAGCTGGCTGCAGAACTCGCACAGCCAGCTCCAGCACACCGTGAACACCCGGCTCGACGCGGTCACGCAGAACCTCGGCGAGTCGATGAAGACCACGACCAAGCACACCGCCGAGCACTTGCAGCAACTCCATGCCCGCCTGGCCGTGATCGACAGCGCGCAGAAGAACATTACCGACCTCGCGACCACGGTCACATCGCTGCAGAAGGTTTTCGATAACAAACAGCGCCGCGGCGCCTTCGGCCAAGGCCGGATGGAAGCGATCGTTGCCGACGGACTGCCGCAGGGCGCCTACGAATTCCAGTTCACGCTGTCGAATAACTCGCGGCCGGACTGCTGCATCTTCATGCCGGACAAGCGCCCACTCATCATCGATGCCAAATTTCCGCTGGAGGCGACGACCGCGCTGGAAAACGCCAGGACAGAAGACGAGCGCGTTCAAGCCATGCGCCAGTTGCGGCAGAATTTGGGAAAGCACATCGATGACATTTCCGCGAAATACCTGATCAAAGGCGAGACGCAAGACGTGGCCTTTATGTTTATCCCGTCGGAGTCGATGTTTGCCGAACTCTACGATGCGTTCGACGACGTCCTGCAGAAAGGCTATCGGGCCGGCGTGATCATCGTGTCGCCGTCTCTGTTGATGCTGGCAATCCAGGTCGTCCAGCAAATCCAGAAAGACGCCCGCATGCGCGAAGCCGCGGATAATATTCTAAAAGAAGTCTCGCTCATGATCGAAGACGTGCAGCGGCTCAAAGAGCGCGTCGATAATCTCGATAGACACTTCGGCAACGTCAACAAGGACATCGAGCAAATCGTTACGTCGGCGGAAAAAATACTGAGTCGCGGGGAAAAGATTCAGGGCGTGGATTTCAGCGAGGACCAGCCAACTGCGCAGATCATTCCCGCCCCGATGACGCGCAAGCTTGGGACGAGTGACTAGCGTGACCGCAGCGCCCGGCACCGCGGCGCCGCGTCCGTCGTTCCTCGATGCGGCGGCGGTCTACTTCCGCCCGCGCGTGCTCATCGTCATGTTTCTCGGCTTCTCCTCCGGCCTGCCGCTGGCGTTGTCGGGCGCGACGCTTTTGGTGTGGATGACCGAATCCGGCGTCGATCTCGGCACCATCGGCCTGTTCGCGCTGGTCGGCACGCCCTACACGGTGAAGTTCTTCTGGGCGCCGCTCACCGACGCCCTCGACATTCCTCTGTTGTCGCGCTGGCTCGGCCGCCGCCGCGGCTGGCTGGTGTTCACGCAAGTGCTGCTGATCGCAGCGATCGTGTTCCTCGGCTCCAGCAATCCGGCGGCGCCGGGGGTCGTCGCATTTGCCGCGCTGCTCGTCGCCACCGCCTCGGCGACGCAGGACATCGTGGTCGACGCCTTCCGCGTCGAGAGCCTGCCGGAGAACGAGCAGGCCGCCGGCATGGCCGGCTACGTCGCCGCCTACCGCGTCGGCATGCTGGTCTCGACCGCCGGCGCGCTGTTCCTGGTCTCCGCCTTCCAGGCGCGGGGATTACCCAAGACCGCGGC
This sequence comes from uncultured Alphaproteobacteria bacterium, assembly GCA_963822035.1. Lineage (GTDB taxonomy): Bacteria > Pseudomonadota > Alphaproteobacteria > Rhizobiales > Xanthobacteraceae > Pseudolabrys. The sequence goes on from CAWGGC010000002.1 coordinate 516,611, forward strand.
CTGGCACTGGGGCTATTTCGCCATGGCAAGCCTGGTGCTGATCGGCACGGTGACGGCCCTGATCGCCGCCGAGCCCGAGCGTTCGGTCGCCGCCGAGGCGACCCACGCCGGGCAGAAGCCGTTCGCGCGCGTCGCCGACGCCGCGGCCGGCGCCTTCAAGGATTTCCTCGGCCACGATCTCGCGATCGCCATGCTTGCCTTCGTGGTGCTGTTCAAATTCACCGACGCGCTGTCCGGCGCCATGACCGCGCCCTTCGTCATCGATCTCGGCTTCACGCGCAACGAATATGCCGCGATCGTCAAGGGCGTCGGGCTTGCCGCGCTGCTGCTCGGCGGTTTCGCCGGCGGCTTCGTTGCCCGCGCGCTGCCGCTCGCGACGAGCCTCTGGGTCGGCGCCATGCTGCAATCGGCAGCCAATGTCGGCTTCTCCTGGGCGCCGCTGCTCGGCCACAGCCTGCCGGCGATGACCATCGCCATCACGGTCGAGAACTTCACCAGCGCCATCGGCACGGTGATGTTCGTCGCCTACCTGTCGGCGCTGTGCCAGAACCCGCTGCACACGGCGACGCAATACGCGCTGCTGACCGCGCTCGCCGCCGTCGGCCGCACGTATCTCTCGTCCGGCGCGGGCTTCATTGCCGAGGCGACCGGCTGGGTGTGGTTCTTCGTCATCTGCGCGCTCGCCGGCATTCCGAGCCTGATGCTGCTCGCCTGGCTGCAGAGCAAGGGGCATTTCAAGCGGCTGGAGGCGAAGAAGGCGACGTCTTCTTAAACCTCCCCCTGAAAGGGGGAGGTCGGATCGCGAAGCGATCCGGGTGGGGGTCATGCTCGGAACAGACCCCCACCCCAACCCTCCCCCTTTCAGGGGGAGGGAGCGAGAGGCCGTGCGGTGCTCTCCAGAAGATCAAAACAACGTCCGCTGCTTGATCGCCGCGGACAGCGTGCCCTCATCGAGATAATCGAGCTCGCCGCCGACCGGCACGCCGTGGGCAAGCCGCGTCACCTTGACGTTGGCGCCGGCCAACAGCTCGGTGATGTAGTGCGCCGTGGTCTGGCCATCGACGGTGGCGTTGAGCGCGAGGATCAGCTCTTTCACCTGCGGCTCGTGCGCGCGCGAAATCAGCGCATCGATGGTGAGATCCTGCGGGCCGACGCCGTCGAGCGGCGACAGCGTGCCGCCGAGCACGTGGTAGCGGCCGTTGACCGCATGCGCGCGCTCCAGCGCCCACAGATCGGCGACGTCGGCGACGACGACGATGATGGATTGGTCGCGCTTGTCGTCGGTGCACACCGTGCAGGGATTTTGCGTGTCGATGTTGCCGCAGATCTTGCAGATCTCGATCTTGTCCATCGCTGTTTCCAGCGCGGAGGCGAGCGGCGCCATCAGCAATTCGCGCTTCTTGATGAGATGCAGCGCGGCGCGGCGCGCCGAGCGCGGGCCCAAGCCCGGCAGGCGCGCAAGCAACTGGATCAGGCGCTCGATTTCGGGTCCGGCAACGGCGGTGGGCATAACGACCTTTCTTTCCCTCTCCCCGTTTACGGGGAGAGGGTGGCCCGAGCAAAGCGAGGGCCGGGTGAGGGGCGAAGCGGCTTGTGCATAAATGCCCCTCACCCGCCTCGCGCGCCAGAGCGCGCTCGGCACCCTCTCCCCGCTCTGCGGGAGAGGGAAGAAAGCTCACCCCAGGCCCAATCCCGGCGGCAGCGGCAGGCCGCCGGTCAGGCTCTTCATCTTGTCCTGCATCACCGCTTCGGCCTTGCGCCGCGCGTCGGCATGTGCCGCGACCAGCAGGTCCTCCAGAATTTCCTTCTCGTCCGGCTTGATCAGCGCGTCGTCGATCTTGACGCTTCTCATCTCACCTTTGGCGTTGAGTTTGACGGTGACGATGCCGCCGCCGGCGGTGCCTTCGACCTCGATGGTGTCGAGTTCGGCCTGCAGCTCCTGCATTTTCGACTGCAGCTGCGCCGCCTGTTTCATCATGCCCATGAAATCGACCATTAATCGGCCTCGCTTTCGGGTGGACCATCCGGCGCCGCTTCCTCGACCTCCGGCGTCGCCTGCGTCACGCCGACGACCTTGGCGCCGGGAAAGCGGTTCAACACCGCCTGCACCAGCGGGTCGCTCTGCACGCCGCGCTCGACCTCGGCCTGCTTGGCATCCATCTGCGCGCGCATGGTCGGCGCGCCCTCTTCCTTGGACACCACCACGATCCAGCGCTTGCCGGTCCAGCCGGAAATCTTGCGTTGCAGCTCGTGCACCAGGCCCTTCGGCGCATTGGCCTCGAGCGCGATCTCGAGCTGGCCGTCCTCGCAGCGCACCAGCCGCACGTCGTTCTGCAACGCGAGCTTGGCCTGCACGTCGCGTTTTTCGGCCGCGAGCGCGATCAACTGCTCGAACGAATTGATCGACAGCGTCGGCGCGGCCTTGCGCCACCGGATCGCCAGCCGGCTCCTCGGCAAGGCGCGGCGACACCGCGGCGGACGACCGGGGCGAGCCGCGCGGCGCCTCGTAGCGTGGCGTGTAATTCGGCGCCGACGGACCGTTGCCGTTGCCCTGCGGCTTCGCCACGGCATCACCGCCGCCCTCGCCGAGCGAGCGCACGACCTCGTCCGGCGTCGGCAGGTCGGCGGCGTAGGCAATCCGCACCAGCACCATCTCGGCGGCGGCAAGCGGCCGGCCGGCTTCTTTCACTTCGGAGATGCCCTTGAGCAGCATCTGCCAGGCGCGCGACAGAACCCGCATCGAAAGCTGCGTGGCGAAAGCGCGGCCGCGCACGCGCTCGGCCTCCGACAGCGACACGTCGTCGGCAACCGACGGCACCACCTTCACGCGGGTGACGAAATGGGTGAATTCGGCCAAGTCGGAGAGCACCACCGCAGGATCGGCGCCGATATCGTATTGCGCGCGCAGCTCCTTGAGCGCCGCCGCGGCGTCGCCCTGCATCAGCGCCTCGAACAGGTCGACGACGCGGACGCGGTCGGCCAGGCCGAGCATCTGCCGCACGTCTTCGGCGCGCACGGAGTTTTTTGATGTTTGGCCGGCGCCTGTTTCGGTGCCGGCGCCGGCATGCGCAATGGCCTGATCGAACAGCGACAGCGCATCGCGCACCGAGCCTTCTGCGGCGCGCGCGATCAGCGCCAGCGCCTCGGGCTCGGCCTCGATCTTTTCCTTGGCCGCGATGCCTTCGAGATGCTTGACCAGCAGCGCGGCATCGACGCGGCGCAGGTCGAAGCGCTGGCAGCGCGACAGCACCGTCACCGGCACCTTGCCGATCTCGGTGGTGGCGAAGATGAACTTGGCATGCGGCGGCGGCTCTTCCAGCGTCTTCAACAGCGCGTTGAAGGCGGCGCCGGACAGCATGTGCACTTCATCGAGGATATAGACCTTGTAGCGCGCCGACATCGGCGCGTAGCGGATGGCGTCGTTGATCTGGCGCACGTCCTCGACGCTGTTGTGGGAGGCTGCATCCATCTCCAGCACGTCGGGATGGCGGCTCTCCATGATCGCGGCGTCGTGCACGCCCATCGCCGGCATAGTGATGGTCGGCCCTTTGACCGAGCCGTCCGGCAATTCGTAATTGAGCGCGCGGGCGAGGATGCGCGCGGTCGTGGTCTTGCCGACGCCGCGCACGCCGGTGAGGATCCAGGCCTGCGGGATGCGGCCCAACTCGAAGGCATTGGAGATGGTGCGCACCATGGCGTCCTGGCCGATCAGGTCGGCAAAGCTCGCCGGGCGGTACTTGCGCGCCAGCACGCGGTAGCCGGTCGGACTTCAGGATGCGCGGATTGTGCGGCGTCGCTCATCGTGTCATCCGATTCGCGACGCCAAATCGCGCGTGCGCCATCGTTTCCGTGAAATGGGTGGGAGGCTGACGAGCGACCCGATCCGTGCTCGTTAGGGCTGCTTCCTTCCGGACCTGACCCGGTTGGCGAGTGGCTCGTCCACCGCCAACCTCCCGAGGTTCTATATCGGGCCAATAGGGGCGGAAAGCAAGCAGCCCTCGCCACGGCGCCATGCGCGGGCTTGACCCGCGCATCCATGAGGCGCTTCTGCCAGTGGACAACCATCATGGATGGCCGGGTCAAGCCCGGCCATGACCATCTCATGGAATCACCCTGGTCGCTCCACCCGCAGCTTGCCGCCGACACGGTTCCGGTCGGCGAACTTGCGCTCGCGCGCGTGCTGCTCGCAAACGACGCCAATTATCCATGGCTGATCCTGGTGCCGCGAAAGCACGGCTTGGTCGAACTCATCGACCTCGAGCAGAAAGAGCAGGCACTACTGCTCGCGGAGATCGACGTCGCGGCCCGCACGCTCAAGTCCGCGACGAACTGCGACAAGCTCAACATCGCGGCGCTCGGCAACAGCGTGCCGCAACTGCACGTCCACGTCATCGCCCGCTTCCGCAGCGATCCCGCCTGGCCGAGGCCGGTCTGGGGCGCGATAGCACCGATCACCTATGAGCCGGCAAAGCGCGCCGCGCTGATTGGAGCCGTCCGCCGCGGCCTTAAATTGCTGTAATCCTTCTTTCTCCACGCGCGGCGGCGGCACATTGCACTTGCCGATTCACCGTGCGATTTTGCGCCGACATGCCCCCTCGCCCCGATCTCGGTCCGAAACCGCGCCTTGGCTATGCCGGCAGCCGCATCGAGCGTGCCGCCGAGCTGCGCACCGACGCCGCGGCACTGGCGAAGCTTGCCGCCGACCCCCGCGCCCGCGCCTATGTCATGGGCGGCGAGATGATCGTGGCCAAGAAAGCCGCACCGGTCAGCGACCCGTTGTTCACGATGTCCGAGGCGCGCGCCGTCGCACCGGCGACCGAAACGGTGTTTCTGGGGACGATCGACGGCGCGCCGCGCTTCGGCCATGGCATCGCGCCCGCCGCGGCGGAAGCGCTCAAGGCGCGCGGCGATCTCCTGGTCACGGATTTGCGCTCGATCGCGGTGCAGGGCCTCGTCGACGCCGAGCACCTGCCGCCGATCGCCGAGGCCAAGGCGGTGCTGCACTGGCACGCGCGCCACCGCTTCTGTCCGAATTGCGGCGCGCCGACCAATCTCGTCTCTGGCGGCTGGAAACGCGATTGCCCGGCCTGCAAGACCGAGCACTTCCCGCGCACCGATCCCGTCGTGATCATGCTGGCAATCGACGGCGAGCGTTGCCTGCTCGGCCGCTAGCCCACGTTTTGCACCGACCATGTGGTCGTGCCTTGCCGGCTTTGTCGAGCCGGGCGAATCGATCGAGGATGCCGTGCACCGCGAAACCCGCGAGGAAGCCGGCATCACCTGTGGCCGCGTCTCTTATTTCCGGTCGCAGCCCTGGCCGTTTCCGACGTCGCTGATGATTGGCTGTCATGCCGAGGCTGTCACCACTGCCATCACTGTCGACAAGACCGAGCTCGAGGGCGCGCGCTGGTTCGACAAGGACGAAATTGCGGCGATGCTGATGCGCAAGCATCCGCAAGGCCTGACCACGCCGCCGCCGGTTGCCATCGCCCATCACATCATCCGCGCCTGGATCGACGGCGAGGTGCGCTTTGGCTGAGCGCGCGACGGGAAAAGGCCCCGCAATTCTATGCTCCGGCATCGCGGTGCAGGACATCGTGATGCGGGTGAAAAATTTCCCGGCGCCCGGCACCAAGGTTCACGCTTCCGATTTCATCGTCACCGGCGGCGGCTGCGCCGCCAATGCCGCGGTCACCTGCGCCCGCCTCGGCGCGCGCGTTGCCTTCGCCGGCCCGCTCGGCGGCGCCAACGATGCGGTGAGTGAGCGCGTCATCGCCGATCTCGTGCGCGAGGGCATCGATTGCAGCGGCGTCACGCGCGCTGCCGGCGGCACCGCCTCGGTGTCGTTGATCCTGCTCGACGCGCTCGGCGAGAAGACCATTGCCACGCGCCGCGGCGCCAGGCTCGGCACCGTGGCGCCGGCCGAGCCGGCAAAGCTCGTGGCGGCGGCCGATGCGGTGCTGATCGACAACCGCTTCCCCGAATTCGTCACCGCGGTGGCGCGCGCCGCGGTCAAGCGCCGCGTCCCCATCGTCATGGATCTCGACCAGCCGACCAAGGTGAAGGACCCGTTGCTCGCGCTCGGCACCCACGTCATCGCGTCGGCGGAAGCGCTGCGCGGCACCACCGGGCGCGAAGACCTCGCCGCCGGCCTGCAGGCGCTCGGCAAGCAGCTCTCCGGCTTCGTCGCCGTCACCGACGGGCCCTACGGCGTGTTCTGGCTTGAGGGCGGCGCGGTGCAGCACATGCCGGCCTTTACCGTGGAAGCGATCGACACGCTGGGCGCCGGCGATGCCTTTCACGGCGCCTTCACCGTAGCGCTCGCCGAGAACCGCACGCTGCCGGAAGCCTTGCGTTTTGCCAGCGCTACTGCCGCCATCAAATGCACCCGCTTCGGCGGCGCCTCCGGCACGCCCAAGCGCGCCGAGGTCGAGAAGTTTCTCGAGCAGCAGGCGACCTGACGGCTGCCCTTGAAAATAGAATTTTATTCTATATAAAGCGTTCGATAGCCGCACAATTAGAATATTCGTACCACCGGAGCGGCAAAGGACGAGACATGGACGCCATCGACCGCAAAATCCTCGCCGTCGTGCAGGAAGACGCCTCGCTCGCCGTCGCCGAGATCGGCCAGCGCGTGGGGCTGTCATCGACGCCGTGCTGGAAGCGCCTGCAGCGGCTCGAGGCCGACGGCGTCATCACCAAGCGCGTGGCGCTGATCGATCCGGAAAAGATCGGCCTCGGCATCACCGTGTTCGTGTCGGTGGAAACCGGCGACCACTCGCAGGAATGGCTCAAGCGCTTCGCCGAATTCGTCAGCGCCATGCCGGAGGTGATGGAGTTCTACCGCATGGCCGGCGACGTCGATTACATGTTGCGCGTGGTGGTCCGCGACATGCAGAGCTACGACACCTTCTACAAGAAGCTGATCGCCACGGTGCCGCTGAAAAACGTCACCTCGCGCTTCGCCATGGAGCGAATCAAGTCCACCACGGCGCTGCCGATCGGCGCGTAATCCCGAAAAGTGGAAAGGGCGCCGCGGCCTAGCTGCAGGCGACGCCGTTATAGGTCGGCGCCTGGATGCGCGGGCTCATGTACATTTTGTCGGACAGCGTCAGCGTGCCGGAAATGGTGTAGCCGACCGTCGGCTTGTAGGGATAGCTCACCTCGCTGAAGATGAGCTGCGAGTTCGGCACCGCGAGCGCCGCCGGGATGGCGACGACCGAGCCGGCTGCGCGCGCGGCGCCGCCTTTGGTCGCGCTCCAGTCAACCTTGGCATTGCCGTTGGCGTCAATGCCGATGCACGACACCGTCACCGTGGCGTTGGCGGTCGCGTAAGGCGACAGAATCGCGGACGAGGCGTTGAGGATGTTGGTCACGTCCGCGGTCGCGAGCGTGGTCGCCTGCGCGGTCAGGTTGGCGACGGTACCGGCGGTCAGCGACACTTTGCGCTGAATTGACACGCCCGATGAAATCTCGACGCCGCCGAGATAGAGCGCGATCATCAACGGCAACAGCAGCGCGAACTCGACCGCGGAAACGCCGCGCCGGTCCGCGGCGAAGCCGCCGAGCAGCCGCGCCCAGCGCGAGGTGACGAGTGTGGTCAGCCGGCTCATTGATAGGGCTCGTTGCGGAAGACGTTGGTCGCGACCAGCAGGCGATTATTACCGGTCAGGTTCTGCAGGTTGTCGCCGAGCAGGTTCACGTAGATCGGCCACTGATAATAGAGCGTCACCACGACGATGCTGCCAGGCCCGCCCGGCTGATATTGCAGGTTCTGCGTGTTGAGCTGGCCGTTGGTGACGGGCGGCGTGGTGTTGACCGAGGCGAAATCGGCGTAGCTCTTGACGTCGACATAGACGCCGTTGGCGCAATCGAACAGGCCGAAGATCTGGTTGCAGACCTGCTGCTTGAACTGCGCCGCGGTATAGCCGGCGCTCTGCGCCTGGCCGGTCATGATCAGCCGCGCCGAGGCGGCGGCGGCGGCTTCCAGCGTCTGTCCGGAGAAGAACACCAGCGCCGTTTCCATGATGGCGAAGGTGAGCGCGAGAAACGGAACGGCGACCAGACCGAATTCGATCGCCGCCGCGCCATCCTGCGCGTGCGCGAAACGGCGCGCGGCGCGGCGCGGCAACAGGCGCAGCAGACGGCGGGCGAGCTTTGTTTTGACGGTCCTGTGCATGGCGAAGCTTTACCGGCTATGGCTGCCTAGGCATTAGGACGCATAGCAAATCCGCGTTGTTGAATTCTTGCCGGCACTGCCGGCTGGAACGAAACCGCGTTAAGCCGCCGCTAACCATGCGCGGCGCCCGCTTCGAAGCCTTAGTGCGGGGCTGCGGGCGCGCCGCCGCTCGGGCGTTTGCCTGCGCGCCACCGGTGCGGGCGTTACCCTGCGCCAGGGCGTCGTTGAAGAAGTCCTTGGAATCGCCAAGCGTGATGCGCGCGGCGCATTCCGGCGCGCAGCTGTAGGATTCGCGCGCGACGCCCTTATAGACGGTGACCAGACCGGCATCGCCGGGCGCGCGCACCTGCACGGTGCGGTCCATGATCACCTTGCCGCCGCGGTCGAGCGCCAGCATGTTGGTGGAGCCGTAGCCCTTGCCGGTGATCACCAGGATGCCGCCCGCCTGCAGCGCGGCGTCGGCGATCAGCGGATTGCCAATAATGATGGTGGCGACGCGGTCGGGCAGCTTCATCACCCGCGCCTGGTCGACCTTGACCTCGAAGGTATCGGCTCGCGCGGCGCCGGCCATGACAGCGGCGGCGCAAAGGATGCCGGCAAATAAGCCCGAACGCCTGCGAGGCCCGAACACGCCTGACATCGAACGCTCCACACTACGCAACACGACACGCCGTCTGCGGCGGCCAGGCATTTCCTAACGCTAATTCACCTCAAATAAGTGAATGAACCGCAAATGCGCCGTTCTACTGCAGGAACGGATAGATCAGCTGCCCGCCGAAGCCTTGCGGAAAATGCTCGTCGGCGACGCCGTAGGCATCCGGCAGCTCGTTCGCCGGCATGTAGAAAGTACCGAACAAGAGATCCCAGATCGGGAAGGTACCGGCGAAATTCTTGTTGCCGCCGCGGTCAGCCGCGGTGTGGTGCCAGCGGTGAAACACCGGGCCGGCCATCACGTATTTGAACGGTCCCAGCGTCCAGTTGAGGTTGGCGTGCACAAAGGCCGACGACGCCGTGGTGAAAGGCCCGACCCACAGCATCACGTTCGGCGAAATGCCCGCGAGCAGCAACGCGACGTCGACCAGCACCGTGCCGAACAGGATGTTGACCGGATGAAAGCGGGCCGCCGAGATCCAGTCGAGCTCCTCCGAGGAATGATGCACGGCGTGATATTTCCAGAGATGCGCGCCGTGATACCAGCGGTGGAACCAGTACAGCAGGAAATCCGACACCGTGACGAAAGTGATCGCCTGCGCCCACAGCGGCATTTCGGCGAGCGGGCCGAAGCCGTTGTCGTAGAACTTGATCAGCGCGTCGGTGCCGTGGATGTTGAAGATCAGCGCCGCGCCCATCACCAACAGGCCGATGCGCACGAAGCGCGCGGCGAGCGGGATCAGAAACCAGTAGCAGACGTCGGTGACGATCTCGCGCCTCTGCCACCACGGCCGGCCGGGATTGCAGGCCGACCAGTGGGTGAGCACGGCGAACACGACGCCGAGCGCGATCGTGACCGGCACGATCTTGAGCAGGGTCTCGCCGGCAACCGCCAGCACCGAGAGGAATTCGACCAACATGGACCAGTCCTGCGGCCCCAGGCGCTCGCCCTCGCCGGTAGCCTGTTAACTCGGTATCGGCCGGCGCAGTTAAAATGGCGTGAACTCGCTCGCGCAAAGCCGCTGAGCAACCTTGCAAATTTCGCTTGGCAGGCGACGCGAAAGCCCGGCATCGGGCTGGCATGGATCGCCGTGCGCCGGGGTGGCGGCGGGCCGAATCCAAAATAGTTCCAAAGCTTTTCTGTATAGTCGGCGGAAGAACAAGAGTTACAACTGTATAGTTCCGTTAAACCAATTATTAACCGTGTTTTTCGACCCGATATGACTTGTTAACTACGATGCAGATACCCACGAATAGCCTGTGTTTCTCCGATTGAGTTAACTAGCACTCAAGACCTCACTGTTAGGTTTACGCCATGGTCCAGGGCGAGCCGGAGCGTCAATCCGGTCGTCTGGATCAGCTCAGACAGCCTCGTGTGGATCATGGAGTTACCCAAATGAAGAACCTCCTCGTGCGTTTTGCGAAGGACGACTCAGGCGCGACCGCCATCGAGTACGGCCTCATCGCCGCCGGCATCTCGGTCGCGATCATCGCGGTCGTGAACGGCCTCGGCACCAAGCTCAACACCACCTTCTCCAGCATTTCGAGCCAGCTCAAGTAATCGAGCGCGCCGATACCGCTTATCACAAAGGCTCCGGCCGACTGCCGGGGCCTTTTTTCTTTGCGGCATTTGCCTAAAACTCGAAACGACCGCCAAACCGCATTTTTCATTTTTTCCGATATCTGTCGCGTTGCTGTCTGAACTGAGCCACACGCGGCGTAGAGCTTTGACGAGATCGTCGCCTTCTTTCGCGACGAGAGCGTTTGGTCGAAATCGAGGGCTCCGGCGCCGCCGGGGCCCTTTTCGTAAATGCGGAGAGCGGCGCAGTAATATTTTGTTAAAAAATGAGGCTCGCTCGGAACTTTTCCTAGACACCTGAGCACCATGATACCGGCGTCAGGGCGGGAAAATTCGGGAGAGTGCAATGATCAAGTTCCTCGGCTTCCTTCGCGACGACAACGGCGCAACGGCGATTGAATACGGCTTGATCGCGGCCGGCATTTCGATCGCCATCATCGCCGTCGTCAACGGCCTCGGCACGCAGCTCAACACCACGTTCTCGAGCATTTCGTCGCAGCTCAAGTAGGTCCTTGGGCTCTCGTTTCAGGCAACAAGACGGCTCCGGCAGCGCCGGAGCCGTTGTTACTATGCGCAGTCTCGCGTTCACCGATCTGCAAGCATGCGCGCCGTAATTTGCCGCCTGTCTTTGGAGAGGATTCGAGAGTTGCTGACCGACGCGATCAAGCTGCTGTTGTTCCCGGCGCTGATGGCTTTTGCCGCGTCCAGCGACCTCCTGACCATGACCATCTCCAACCGCATTTCGCTGGCCTTGGCGGGCGGCTTTCTGCTGCTCGCCTTGGTCACCGGCATGAGCCTGCCTGCGCTCGGCATGCATTTTGCCGCGGCGGCGCTGGTGCTGACGATTGCCTTCACCTGCTTCGCCTTCGGCTGGATCGGCGGCGGCGACGCCAAGCTAGCGGCGGCGACGGCGCTGTGGTTCGGCTTCGATTATCTGCTCGATTATCTGCTCTACGCCTCGCTGTTCGGCGGCGCGCTGACGCTGCTGCTGATCCAGTTCCGCCTGCTGCCGCTGCCGGCGGCTCTGGCGCGGCAGCAATGGATCTTGCGCCTGCACGAGAAAGGCGCGGGCGTCCCCTACGGCATCGCGCTCGCCGCCGCGGCGCTGGTCGTCTATCCGCACACCGGCTGGATGGCGTCGTTCGGAATCTGATTGAGCGCGCTCGGCGTTTTGCCGCGCAACCCAATATTAACTCGATTTAGATACGGCTCCTTAACCATACCTTGACCTTTAGCTGGTGAAATCCGGTGCAAGCGGTCGGCGAGGCCGCCATGTGGTTTACGCGGCCGGGCCGGCCGCTTGGGTGACGTAGAGAGTCGAAGAGTATGAAAGCCGCGCGCGTCGTAGTGCTGACCGTCGCCCTGGCCGCTGGTGGAATTGCCGCCTTGCTGGCCGGCCGTTCGGAAAAGCCGCCCGAGGCGAAGAAGCCCGAGGCGTCGAAAGTCGCGACCGTCGACGTCCTCGTCGCCAAGAGCGACATCGGCATGGGCCAGTCGCTGTCGCCGGGCGACCTCGAATGGCAAGCCTGGCCCGCCGGCACCACCACCGGCAATTTCATCCGCAAGCCCGACCAACCCAACGCCATCGAGCGCCTGGCCGGCAATATCGCGCGCGTTCCCTTCGTCGCCGGCGAGCCTATCCGCGAGGCCAAGCTCGTCAACGCCAAGGGCTCCGGTTTCATGGCGGCGATCCTGCCTTCGGGCATGCGCGCGGTGGCGACGCAGATCTCGGCGGATACCGGCGCCGGCGGCTTCATCCTGCCGAACGACCGTGTCGACGTGATTCTCACCCGCCGCGACCGCGAAGCGGAAAAGGCGACCGGCGTCGAAACGCAGGTCAGCGAAACCATCCTCAGCAATATCCGCGTCCTCGCCATCGACCAGGCCCTCGATGAGAAGAACGCGCAGAAAAACGTGATCGGCAAGACCGCGACGCTGGAATTGACCGAGCGCCAGGCGGAAACGTTGGCGCTGGCGCAGAAGCTCGGCTCGCTGTCGCTCGCCTTGCGCAGCATCACCGATGCCGCGCACGACAAGCCGAAAGACGACGTCGACACCGAGCGCACCAGCGTCAACGTGATCCGCTTCGGTGTCGGCACGACGGTGACGCCGAAATGAGCGACTGGAAGGGGACCGGGGACATGCCGAGAAGGACGATGATCCGCGTTGCGGCGCTTGCGGGCTTGCTCGCCAGCGTTTGCGTCGTTCCGCCGCTGCCCGCCGTCGGCGCCGACGCCCGCGTGCCGGTCGTCAAGGTGGCGGCCAGCGAAGCCACCTCGCGCTTCATTCCGCTTGGCATCGGCAAATCGGTCGCCATCGACTTGCCGGACGATATCAAGGACGTTCTGGTCGCCGATCCGACCGTGGCCAACGCGGTGATCCGCACCTCGCGCCGCGTCTACCTGATCGGCGTCAAGATCGGGCAGACCAGCATCTTTTTCTTCGACGCCGGCGGCAAGCAGATTGCCGGCTTCGACATCGCGGTGACACGCGATCTGAACGGCGTGCGCGCCGCGCTGAAGCAGACCATGCCGGACGCCGACATCCGCATCGAAGGCGTCAACGACGGCGTCATGCTGAGCGGCACTGTCTCGAGCCCCGCCGAAGCGCAGCAGGCCTACGATCTTGCCACACGCCTCGTCGGCGACGCCGCCAAAGTCGTCAACGGCATTACCGTGCGCCAGCGCGACCAGGTCATGCTCAAGGTGACCGTCGCCGAGGTGCGCCGCGACGTCATCAAGCAGCTCGGCATCAATATCAACGGCAGCCTCGGCTACGGCAGCGCGGTATTCAATACAAACAATCCGTTCAACGCGACCGGTCAGACGCCGCTCAACAACTACAGCGCCGGCTACACCAATCCGATAACCGGGAACAGCCTCACCGCGAAATTGAACGCGCTCGATCAGGCTGGCGTTATCCGCACGCTGGCCGAGCCGAACCTGACCGCAATTTCCGGCGAAACGGCGACTTTCGTCGCCGGCGGCGAATTTCCGATCCCGGCCGGCCTGTCCTGCGATACCACCAAATCGCCGCCGGTCTGCCAGGCGCAAGTCGACTTCAAGAAGTTCGGCGTCAGTCTGGTGTTCACGCCGATCGTGCTCTCGGCCGGCCGCATCAGCCTCAAGGTGCTGACCGAGGTGTCCGATCTTTCGACGCAGAACGAGATGATCTTGTCGGTCCCCGGCTCCAGCGCACCTCTGACCATCCCTTCGATCTCGACCCGCCGCGCCGAAACCACGGTGGAGATTCCGTCGGGCGGATCGCTGGCGCTCGCCGGCATGATCCAGCAGCAGACCAAACAGGCGATTAGCGGCATTCCGGGGCTGATGCAGTTGCCGATCCTCGGGCCGCTGTTCAAGAGCCGCGATTACGTCAACAACCAGACCGAGCTCGTGGTGCTGGTGACCCCGTACATCGTCCACGCCGTGGCGGAGAAGCAATTGTCGAGGCCGGACGACGGCTTCGCCGATCCGAACGATCCTTCGACTGTGCTGCTCGGCCGCCTCAACCGCATCTACAGCCCGACCGGCAAGGCCGAGCCGCCGACCGAATACCACGGCAAATACGGATTCATCCTCGATTGAGCGGGACCGGAGACGATCGATGAGAAGCTTCCTAACGGCGAGCAGCAAGCGTCGCGGCGCCCTGGCACTCAGGGCGCTGGCGGCTTTGAGCCTCGCCGCCTCGCTCGCCGGCTGTTACACCGAAGCGCAGGACGCGCCGTACCCGAACGACTACCGTCAGCGCCACCCGATCACGCTGAGGGAAGGCGCGCACACCGTCGAAATCTTCGTCGGCCGCAATCGCGGCGGTCTGTCGCCGAGCCAGCGCGCCGACGTGCTTGCATTCGCGCAAAACTGGCAACGCGAGGCGACCGGCGGCATCGTCATCGACGTGCCACATGGCGGCTCGACCGACCGCGCCGCCTCCGACTCGCTGCGCGAGGTGCACGCGATCTTCGCCGCCTCCGGCGTCCCGGCGAACGCCGTGTTCGTGCGCGGCTATCGGCCGGCGCCCGGCGCGCTCGTCAGCATCAAGATCAATTATTCCAAGCTCGTCGCGACCGCGGGGCCCTGCGGACTTTGGCCGAACGATCTCGGCCCGAGCTACGACCCCACCTACAACGAGAACCGCCCGTTCTGGAATCTCGGCTGCTCCAGTCAGCGCAATCTCGCCCACATGGTCGACAATCCGGCCGACCTCGTGCAACCGCGCGGCGAGACGCCGGCCTACATGGCTCGGCGCTCGGTCGCGCTCGACAAATACCGCAAGGGCGATGTCCCCGGTGGCAGCTATCCGAACGACGGCAGCAACGGTTACGACGGCGGCAAAATCAGCGACGTTGGCAAATGATCAGGAACGCGCAACAAGTGGCAGTCGCAGAGCATGAACCGGCGCCGGCTGCGCCGGCGCCGACCGCGGCCGAGGAGCACATCGCGCCGGCGCCCCGCGTCTCGATCCAGGCGTTCTGCGAGACGGTGGAAACCGCCGCCGCCGTGCAGGCGGCGGGCGAGGACCGCCGCATGGCCAAGGCCCACGTCAAAATCCAGATGGGCGGCGTCACCGCCGCGGCCGAGGCTTATCGCAACTCGCCGACGCCCAACATCATCATCCTCGAATTGGACAACCGGCCCGAGGATATCATCGCCGGCCTCGACCGCCTCGCCGAGGTGTGCGACGCCGGCACCCGCGTCATCGTCGTCGGCCGCATCAACGACGTCACGCTCTACCGCGAGCTCACCCGCCGCGGCGTCTCCGAATATCTGATCGCGCCGGTCGGCACCATCGACATCGTCCGCGCGGTGTGCGGACTTTACTCGCAGCCCGATTCCAAGCCGGTCGGTCGCATCGTCGCCGTGGTCGGCGCCAAAGGCGGCGTCGGCGCCTCCACCATCGCGCACAACATCGCCTGGGCGATCGCGCGCGATCTTGCACTCGACTTGGTGGTGGCCGATCTCGACCTCGCCTTCGGCACCGCCGGCCTCGACTACAACCAGGATCCGCCGCAGGGCATCGCCGACGCGGTGTTCTCGCCGGACCGCGTCGACACCGCCTTCGTCGACCGCCTGCTGTCGAAATGCACCGAGCACTTGAGCCTGCTCGCCGCGCCGGCGACGCTCGATCGCGTTTACGATTTCGGCTCCGACGCGTTCGATTCGATCCTCGATTCGCTGCGCCACTCGATCCCCTGCATCATCCTCGACGTGCCGCACCAGTGGGCGGGCTGGACCAAGCGCCTGCTGGTCAGCGCCGACGACATTCTGGTCGTCGCCGGACCCGACCTCGCCAATCTGCGCAACGCCAAGAACATGGTCGATCTGTTGCGCGCGTCGCGGCCGAACGACCACCATCCGTTCTATTGCCTCAACCAGGTCGGCGTGCCGAAGCGGCCGGAGATCACGCCGGCGGATTTCGCCAAGGCGCTGGAAGACCAGCCGCTCGCCGTCATTCCGTTCGATCCGCAGATGTTCGGCACCGCCGCCAATAACGGCCAGATGATCGCCGAGGTCGCCGCGAGCCATAAGACCGCGGAGACGTTCCGCGAGCTCGCCAAGGTCCTCACCGGCCGCTCGGAGGTCAAACGCGCCAAGGGCGGCCTGCTGACGCCGCTGCTCGCCAAGTTGATGAAGCGGCAGGGGTAGGAATTTTTGGAGTTGAGTAGCCGTGTTCGGTAAGCGTTCAACCGCCGAAGCCCGCGCCCCGGCGCCCGCAGCGCCTGCGGCCGCGCCGCAGCCCGTCGTCGCCCCGCCGCCCAAGGCGGAGGAGACCGGGCGCACGCCGTTCCCTTCCGAAGGCCTCGGCGCGCCGCTCGTCTCGGCGCCGCCGCCGACGCGCGCGCCCGCCGCCGTCAACATGCCGGCGATCGATACCCGCCGCTCGGAAAGCTACTACGAGACCAAGGGCACCATCTTCGGCGCGCTGATCGAGGCGATCGACCTTGCGCAGCTGGCGCGGCTCGACGCGGATTCCGCGCGCGAGGAAATCCGCGATATCGTCAACGAAATCATCGCCATCAAGAACATCGTGATGTCGATCTCCGAGCAGGAAGAGCTGCTCGACGACATCTGCAACGACGTTCTCGGCTTCGGCCCGCTGGAACCCTTGCTGTCGCGCGACGACATCTCCGACATCATGGTCAACGGCTCTGGCACGGTCTACATCGAAGTCAAAGGCAAGATCCAGAAGACCGGCATCCGCTTCCGCGACAACCAGCAGCTGCTCAATATCTGCCAGCGCATCGTCAGCCAGATCGGCCGGCGCGTCGACGAATCCTCGCCGATCTGCGACGCGCGCTTGCCGGATGGCTCGCGCGTCAATGCCATCGTGCCGCCGCTGGCCATCGACGGGCCGGCCCTCACCATCCGTAAGTTCAAGAAGGACAAGCTGACGCTCGATCAGCTGGTCAAGTTCGGCACCATCAGCCCACAGGGCGCCGAAATCCTGCGCATCGTCGGCCGCAGCCGTGTCAACACGCTGGTCTCCGGCGGTACCGGCTCGGGCAAGACCACGCTGCTCAACTGTCTCACCCAGTTCATCGAAGACGACGAACGCATCATCACCTGCGAAGACGCCGCCGAATTGCAATTGCAGCAGCCCCACGTGGTGCGCCTGGAAACGCGCCCGCCCAACCTCGAGGGCGAAGGCCAGGTGACCATGCGCGATCTGGTCAGGAACTGCCTGCGCATGCGGCCTGAGCGCATCATCGTCGGCGAAGTCCGCGGACCCGAGGCGTTCGACCTGCTGCAGGCCATGAACACCGGCCACGACGGCTCGATGGGCACGCTGCACGCCAACAACCCGCGCGAGGCCCTGTCGCGGCTTGAATCGATGATCACCATGGGCGGTTTCCAGCTGCCGTCGCGCACCATCCGCGAGATGATCACGGCGTCGGTCGACGTGGTGATCCAGGCCGCCCGCCTGCGCGACGGCTCGCGCAAGATCACGCACATCACCGAGGTGATGGGCATGGAAGGCGACGTCATCATCACCCAGGACCTGTTCGTCTTCGACATGACCGGCGAAGACGCGCAGGGCAACATTCTCGGCCGCCACCGCTCGACCGGCATCGGCCGGCCGCGCTTCTGGGACCGCGCCCGCTACTACGGCGAAACCGAACGCCTCGCCGCGGCGCTCGACGCCGCGGACGCGGTCAACAACGCGCGGACCTAGCGGGGGGCCATGCAGCTACTCGCCGTTTTCTTCCTCGGCGCCGTCGCAATGGGCGGCGTCGTCTGGGTGTTCCTCTATCCGATCCTGTCCGGCGAGCGCAAAGCCGAGCAGCGCATGGCGAGCGTCGCCAAAGCGGAGCCGGTGGTGCGCGCCGCGCGCAACACCCAGAGATCGCGGCGCGATACGCTCGAAAACACGCTCAAGGAGATCGACGAGCGCAACAAGAAGCAGAAGCGCGTGCCGCTTCACACGCGCATCGCGCAGGCCGGTCTGTCCTGGTCGAAGCGCCAGTTCGTCCTGATTTCATTCGGTCTCGGCGCGATCCTTTTCGCCGTGACGTTCCTGACCGGCGCCGGCCCGATCGCCGCCTTCGCGCTCGGCTTTGCCGGCGCTTTCGGCCTGCCGCGCTGGCTATTGTCGTTCCTGAAGAAGCGCCGCGAGGCGAAATTCCTCGACGCTTTCCCCGATGCCGTCGACATCATCGTGCGCGGCGTGAAGGCCGGCCTGCCGCTGCTCGACTGCCTCACCATGATCACGGTCGAGGCGCCCGAGCCGATCAAGTCCGAGTTCAAGGCCATCGTCGACACCCAGGCGATCGGCATGCCGCTCGGCGAGGCCTGCGGCAAGCTCTACGAGCACATGCCTGTGCCGGAGGCGAACTTCTTCGGCATCGTGGTGTTGATCCAGCAGAAGGCCGGCGGCAACCTGTCGGAGACGCTCGGCAACCTGTCGCGGGTGCTGCGCGACCGCAAGAAGATGAAGGCCAAGATCCAGGCGATGTCGCAGGAAGCCAAGGCCTCGGCCGGCATCATCGGCGCGCTGCCGCTCGCCGTGATGACGCTCGTCTGGATTACCAGCCCGCAATACATCTCGTTGTTGTGGACCGAGCCGCTCGGCCGGCTGATGCTTGCCGCCTCCGCGGTGTGGATGTTCATGGGCGTGATGGTAATGAAGAAGATGATCAACTTCGATTTCTGAGCGAGCCATGCTGGACCTGCTGATCGACGCCATCAATACCAAGACGCTGACCGCGGTCTTTGCCGCCATCGCCGCGGTGGCGACGGTGTTGACGCTCGCCATGCCGCTTGTCGCCGGCGATACGCTCGGCGCGCGCATGAAGGCGGTGGCGGTCGAGCGCGAAAAGATCCGCCAGCGCGAGCGCGAGCGCATGGCGCAGCAGCAGCAGAAGGTAAGCTTGCGCCAGTCGCCGAAGCAGTCCGTGCAGGCGATCGTCGACAAGTTCAATTTGAGCAAATGGGTCGGCCAGGAAGAGGCGCGGCTGAAGCTCATTCAGGCCGGCTATCGCGGCCAGGCGCCTTACGTCACCTACCTGTTCTTCCGCATGGTGACGCCGATCGCGATGTTTATCGTCGCGATGTTCTACCTGTTCGTGATGCTCGACTTCAACCAGCCGTTCACCGTCAAGCTCGGCATGGCAATCGCCGCCGCTTTCATCGGCATGCAGTTGCCGCTGGTTTTCCTGAAGAACCGCATCGCGCGGCGCCAGCTCTCGATCAAACGCGCCTTCCCCGACACGCTCGACCTGCTGCTGATCTGCGTCGAATCCGGCATGTCGGTCGAGGCGGCGTTCAAGAGAGTGAGCGAGGAGATCGGCACGCAATCGGTGGCGCTCGCCGAGGAGCTGACGCTGACCACCGCCGAATTGTCCTATTTGCCCGACCGCCGCGCCGCCTACGAGAACCTTGCCAAGCGCACCGACCTCGAAGGCGTCAAATCGGTCTGCATGGCGCTGCAGCAGGCCGAGCGCTACGGCACGCCGCTCGCTAACGCGCTGCGCGTGATGGCGCAGGAAAACCGCGACATGCGCATGTCGGAAGCCGAGAAGAAGGCGGCCGGGCTGCCGCCCAAGCTCACCGTGCCGATGATCCTGTTCTTCCTGCCGGTGCTGTTCGTGGTCATTCTTGGCCCGGCGGCGATCAAGGTGATGGGGATTCAGTAAGCTCCCGCGCCGCGCTTTCGGTTCCCTCCCCCTGAAAGGGGAAGGGTCAGGGAGGGGGTCATTTCAGAAGCAGATTGATCCCTACCCGCCCGCCTTCGGCGGGCGACCTCCCCTTTCCAAGGGGAGGTAAGACCAATCAGCGATAAATGAGCGTCGTCACGTCCCCGCGTCAGGCGAACCGGGGAAGCCCTTGCGGCCGGGTTTCTTCTTCCAGTCGTTGCCCTGTGCCAGCATCGAGCGCAGATATTCGATATTTGCCGAGGCTTGGTCGGCCGGCAGATCGGAAGCGGCAATCTTCTCGGCCTCGGCGAAGCGGCCTTCGAGGCCGATCACCAGCGCAAGGTTCTGCGTCACCTTCGGCGCCGCGTTGGGCTGCGCCACGGCCTGCCGCAACGTCTGCTCGGCGCGCTTGAGGTTGTGCTGGAGCAGGTAGGATAGGCCGAGATTGGACAGCACGGACGGCTCGTTCGGCACGATCTTGAGCGCGGCCGCGTAATGGCGCTGCGCGTCGTCGTGACGGCCGAGCTGGTCGAGCACCGCGCCTTGGGCGTTGAGGATGCGCCAGTCGGGATTGTCGGGGGTGTGGGCGCGTTCGAGCACGTGCAGCGCCTGCTGATAGTCGCCGGCGTCGGCGAGCGCACGGCCGTAGGCGCCAAGCAGCGCCATGTCCTTGGGGTGGCGCAGGCTCGCCTGCTCGAGCACGGCGACCGCCTGGGCGCGCTCGCCGGTCGCGCGCAGCGCCTTGGCGAAATTGATGGCGGCCTCGACATTGCCGGGGTCGGCCCGGTAGCGCTCGCCCCAGATCTCCTGCGAGCGCCGCCAATCGGCGTCGTTACGCGGCGCGGCCGGGGCGGCGGCGCCGATCGAACCGGTGATGTCGTCGCCGGTCGTCTGGCAGCCGGCGAGCGACAGCCCCAGCAGGGCCGCCACAGCGACCGAGCCGAAGAGACTTGTCAAACGGGTACGGGGCTGACTTTGCGACGGCATACGCCCGCAGCAATAAAACGTTAACCCTAAGGAGTGGTTAACCGGCCGCAGGCTGGCCGGGCTCGGCCCGTCCGCGGGCCGAAGGCCCGGCCATCCACGTCGTTGATGGCATAGAGCGGTTTTAAAGCGTGGATGCCCGCGACAAGCGCGGGCATGACGGTGCATTATGCGCCCTCCAGTTTAGGATTAGGCATGGATCTGGGCCTCTCCAAAGACGAACTCGCGCTGCAGAGCCGCGCCCGCGACTTCTCGCTCAACGTGGCGCGGCCGCGGGCGGCGGCGGTCGACCGCGACGAGGCCTACCCCTGGGATATCGTCACAGCGCTTGGGCAGGCCGGCTTCCTCGGCATGACGCTGCCCAAGGCCTACGGCGGCCAAGGCCGCTCCTTCCTCGACGCCGTGCTGACGATCGAGGAGATGGCGAAGTCGTGCACGGTGACCGCGCGCATCGTGGTCGAGACCAACATGGGCGCGATCTCGACGGTGATGGCTTACGGCAACGAGGAGCAGAAGAAGCTCGCCGCCGCATTGGTGCTCGCCGGCGACAAGCCGGCGATCTGCATCACCGAGCCCGATGCCGGCAGCGATGCTCTGGCCATGACCACGCGCGCCGACAAGCGCGGCGACACCTACGTCATCAACGGCAAGAAGCACTGGATCACCGGCGCCGGGGTCTCGAAATTGCACCTGATCTTCGCCCGCGTGTTCGACGAGCGCGGCGAGCCACAAGGCATCGGTGGTTTCCTCGCCGTGCGCCAGGAAGGCGAAAAAGCGGCCAAGGGCCTCAGGGTCACGCGGCGTGAGCAGACCATGGGCCTGCGCGGCATGCCGGAAGGCGAACTCACCTTCGAGAACCTCGAAGTGCCGGCGTCGATGGCGGTGGTCCCGCCATCCGGCTTTGCTCGCGGTTTCGCCGACCTGATGACCGCCTATAACAGCCAGCGCGTCGGCGCCGGCACGGTGGCGATGGGCATTGCCGCCGGCGCGCTCGAGCACGCGCTCGACTGGGCGAAATCGCGCGAGCAGTTCGGTCGCCCGATCGGCGAATTCCAGGGCCTGCAATGGATGCTCGCCGACATGCAGACGCAGCTTACCGCCTCGCGGCTGATGCTCTACGCCGCCGCCCGCTCGCAAGGCGCCGGCGGCTTTCCCGATTCGATGCTGGCGGCGCAGGCCAAGATCTTCGCCTCCGAGACCGCGATCAAAATCGTCAACGACGCGCTGCAGTTCTTCGGCGCCCGCGGCTATTCGCGCGAGCTGCCGCTCGAGCGAATGGCGCGCGACGTGCGCATGTTCACCATCGGCGGCGGCACCGCGCAGGTCTTGCGCACGCTGGTTGCCTCGAAAATGCTCGGCTGGAAGCTGCCGCAGACCCGCGACGGCTATGCGCCGAAACCGTCCATGCGCGACGCCGCGGAGTAATCATGCATCCTGTCTTTGTCAGCGGCGGCGACGCCGTGCCGATTTTGTTCGTCAATGCCGGCAATTTCGCCGAGGCGACCAAGGTGCTGGATGCGCGCGAGCATGCCTTCGTCCGCGCCTCGGGCTACGAGCCGAAGCCGGGGCGATCGCTCGTGGTGCCGGCGGCGGACGGCAAGCTCGCCGGCGTATTGTTCGGCATCGAGGCGGCCGACGAGCCGGTCAAGGACCTGTTCCGGCCGGGCCAGCTCGTCAATGCGCTGCCGCCTGGCAGCTATCGCTTCGCCAACAGCCCGCACGATGCCGCGGCTGGCCGCGCTTGCCTTCGCCCTCGGCAGCTACCAGTTCGCGCGCTACCGCAAGGCGGAAGCGCGCAACGTCAAGCTCGTGGTGCCGGCAGGCGTCGACGGCGAGGACCTGTCGCGCATCGCGGAAGCCGTCGCGCTCTGCCGCGATCTCATCAACACGCCGTCGAACGACATGGGGCCGGACGAACTCGAAGCCGCCGCGCGCAAGTTGGCGGACCAACATGGCGCCAACTTGGACGTCACCCGCGGCAATGCGCTGGCCAAGGAATTCCCGCTGATTCAGGCGGTCGGCGGCGGCTCGACGCGGCCGCCGCGCCTCATCGACTTCATCTGGGGCAAGCCGTCCGATCCCAAGATCACGTTGGTCGGCAAGGGTGTCTGCTTTGACACCGGCGGCCTCGACATCAAGCCCGACACCGGCATGCTCAACATGAAGAAGGACATGGGTGGCGCGGCAACGGCGCTGGCGCTTGCCTCCATGATCATGTCGCGCGGCCTGAAGGTGCGGCTGCGCGTGCTGATCCCGGCGGTCGAGAATTCGATCTCCGGCACGAGCTTTCGCCCGCGCGACGTTTACGTGTCGCGCAAAGGCATCTCGGTCGAGATCGGCAACACCGACGCCGAAGGCCGTCTCATTCTCGCCGACGGCCTGGCTCTCGCCGACGAGGAGCAGCCTGAGTTGATCGTCGATTTCGCCACGCTAACCGGCGCCGCCCGCGTCGCGCTCGGCCCCGACATGCCGGCGGCTTTCACCGACGACGACGCGCTCGCCGCCGAGATTGCGCGGTTTGGCGCAAGCGAAAACGATCCGCTGTGGCGGCTGCCGCTGTGGCGGCCCTACGAGGCGATGCTCGATTCGAAAGTGGCCGATCTCAACAATGTCGGCTCCGGCGGCCAGGGCGGCGCCATCACCGCGGCGCTGTTCCTGCGCCGCTTCGTCAGCGCCAAATCCTGGCTGCATCTCGACATCTTCGCCTGGTCTTCCTCCGCCAAGCCCGGCCGCCCGGAAGGCGCCGACTGCCAGACCGCGCGCGCGCTCTACGCCATGCTGTGCGCGCGCTACTCTTGATCGATGACCACGCTCGACCCGCGCATCAACCCCTACCGCCACGATCTCGCGGCGCAGTATCTGGTCGGCAAGGTCGAAGCGACACGCTTCGTCGCGGGCGAGCGCCGCGAGGTCATCCGCTCAACCACCGCTATGCGCCACGCGCCCTCGCACGAGGCGCGGCAGATGACCGAAGCGCTGATGGGCGAGCGTGTCATCGTCTACGAGACCACCGAGGAAGGCTGGGCCTGGGGGCAGCTGGAAAGCGACGGCTATGTCGGCTGGCTGTCCGCCAGCGCCATCGCCAATAGCGGCCCGGCGCCGACGCACAAGGTCGCGGCGCTGCGCACGCTTGGCTTCCCCAGCCCCGACATCAAGTTGCCGCCGGTCACCGGCTTGCCGATGGGCGCGCTGATTGCGATCGCCCACGAGGACGGCCGCTTCGCCGTGACGCCAGCCGGCCTGCACATCCCGGCGATGCATCTTGCGCCGCTCACGGAGACCAAGCCCGATTTCGTCGCCGTCGCCGAATTGTTCCTCGGCACGCCCTATCAGTGGGGCGGCAAGACCTCGTTCGGTATCGACTGCTCGGGACTGGTGCAGGTCGCGCTGCAGGCCGCCGGCATCGTCTGCCCGCGCGACAGCGACATGCAGGAGCAGGCGCTGGGCACGCCATCGACGCTCGACGCGCTTCGCCGCGGCGATTTGGTGTTCTGGAAGGGGCATGCCGCTATCGCGCGCAACTCAGCGAGCCTCATCCATGCCAACGCGCATCACATGGCGGTGGCGATCGAGCCGGCAGATGAGGCGGTCGCCCGCATCAAGGCGGCGGGCAGCGAGGTTTTGAGCGTGAAGCGGCTTTAGAGTCTACTGGCACAAGACGGCGCCGCAGCGCTCCGCTGCATCAATGATTCCAGCAAGCGACTTCGGGCCGGGGTAGCCGAGGATCGCTACACCCTTGATGACAAAACCCGGCGTCGCCTGGATTTGCAGAGCGTTGCCGAGACGCACATGCGCGATCATGGCTTCGGTCTGCGCATCCTCGTTGGACAGCTTCAGCACCGTGGCCGGGTCGAGACCGACACTCTTGGCAGCCGCCAGCGCGCGATTGCCGTCGACAACACCGCGGCCGGTGTCGAGGATGCGGTGGAATTTGTAGAACTTCGCGGGCGGCGCGAGGTGCGCCACCGCAAGTTCCACGCGCGTGGCCTGGATTGACGGTATGCCGAGCACCGCGAACGGCACCAGTACCAGGCGTAGCTGCCGATTGTTGCGCAACATTGCATCGATGTCGCCCGAGGCCTGCCGGCAGTACGGACAATTGACGTCATAGAATTCGTTCAGCGTCACCGTGCCGTGCGGATTGCCGACCACGATGACGCCCGGAAGCTTCTCGATCTGGCGCTCGAGCTCCGGCGCGACCGCATGGTTGGCAACGATCTCGCCGTCATCTGCCTTGATCGGGAACGCGCCTTGATCGGCGCGAGCGGCAAGTGGCGCCGCGAGCAAAAGGCTGGCGATGACGATCAGAGATTTGAGATGAGTTATGATTACGGGGTCGATGGAGGCGTCACCGACGTCATGCCATGCCCGGACTTTATATATCGAATCACGAATATGTGAAGCGCGTTAACCGCGCAGCAAATCGGCGACACGGCCGCGGTTGAGCGCCAGCCAGTGCAGTCCCAGCACCAGCGGCCCATTGTGCATGGCGCCTTTGCTCAGGGAGGCGAGCGCGTCGTCGATCGGCACGCGCATGACGCTGATATACTCGCCCTCGGTCGGGTGCGTGCGCTCGGGCACCCGCGAGGCATCGACTGAGGCGACGAACAAGGTGACGTCCTCATCGGTGAGGCCCGGCGTCGGCAGATAGCTGAACAGTTCGACCAGCGCCGTGGGCGCAACGCCGATCTCCTCCTCGCATTCGCGTTTCGCGGTCTCGGCAAGCGTCTCGCCCGCCTCGACGCGCCCGGCGACGATCTCGACCATCTCGCCTTTTCCGGTTGCAAGGTGCGCGGCGGGGCGAAACTGGTGGATCATCACGATCTCGCCGCGCTCAAGATCGAGCGGCAGCACCGCGATCACCTTGCCGGCGCGCACCACGTCGCGGGTCTGCGTGCCGGACGGCAGAGTGACCTGGAAACGCTGGTATTCGAAGAAGCCCTTGGCCGGCCGCTCAGGCTGCGACAGCGTGGCGGCGGCGGCGCGATCGGCGAGCTCGCGCTCCGTCATTTATTGCGCCACCACGCCCTCGGGCGCGGTTTCGAGCTTGAAGGCGGCGGCAAGCAGCGCGCGGGTGTAATCGCTCTTCGGGTTCTTGAACAGGTCGGCGGCGGCGCCCTCTTCCACCACCTTGCCGTTGCGCATGACCAGGAGCCGGCTCGCCAGCGCCGCGACCACGCGCAAATCGTGCGAGATGAACATGTAGGTCAGCTCGTGCCGCTTCTGCAGGTCGCGCAGCAGATCGACCATCTGCGCCTGGATCACCATGTCGAGCGCGCTGGTCGGCTCGTCGAGCACGATGAAGGTCGGCTCCAGCACCAGCGCGCGGGCGAGCGCAATGCGCTGGCGCTGGCCGCCGGAGAATTCGTGCGGGTAGCGGTGCCGGGTCTCCGGGTCGAGCCCGAAATCCTGCAGCGCCTCGACGACGCGGCGGTCGCATTCGGCGCTCGACAGATGCGGCCGATGCACGCGCAGACCCTCGGCGATGATGTCGGCAACCGACATGCGGGGCGACAGCGAACCGTAAGGGTCCTGGAACACGATCTGCATGTTGCGGCGATGGGGCCGCATTTCCTTGAATTTGAGGCCCTGAAGCTCGTTGCCCATGAACACCACCGGCCCATCCGAGGAGATGAGCCGCAGGATGGCGAGGCCAAGCGTGGTCTTGCCGGAACCGGACTCGCCGACCACGCCGAGCGTCTCGCCCTTGCGCAGCTCGATGCTGACGCCGTCGACCGCCTTGATGAAGCCGGTGACCTTGCGCATCAAGCCGCGCTTGATCGGAAACCAGACCTTGAGGTTGTCGGTCTTGATGACGACAGGCGCGTTCGGGCACGGTGGCGCCGGATCCGGCTTCGGCTCGGCGGCGAGCAATTCGCGCGTATAGGGATGCTCGGGCGCCTTGAACACGCGCTCGACCGGGCCGTGCTCGACGATCTTGCCTCGGTTCATGACGCAGACGCGGTCGGCGAGCTTGCGCACGATGCCGAGGTCGTGGGTGATGAACAGCATCGACATGCCGAGCCCGGTCTGCGTGTCCTTGAGCAGTTTCAGGATTTGCGCCTGCACGGTGACGTCGAGCGCGGTGGTCGGCTCGTCGGCGATCAAGAGATCCGGCTCGTTGGCCAAGGCCATGGCGATCATGACGCGCTGACGCTGGCCGCCGGACAGCTGATGCGGATAGCTCTTGAGGCGGCCGGCCGGGTCGGGAATGCCGACCGAGCCGAGCAGCTTGATGATGCGCTCGCGCGACTCGGCGCCGACGATGCCCTGGTGCAGCATCAGGATTTCGCCGATCTGCTTCTCGATAGTGTGCAGCGGATTGAGCGACGTCATCGGCTCCTGGAAGATGATGGTGATGTCGTTGCCGCGGATCTGCCGGATCTCGTTTTCCGACATGGTGAGCAGTTCGCGCCCGCCAAAGCGGATCGAGCCGGAGGGGTGGCGCGCCGCGGGATAGGGCAACAGCTTCATCACCGACAGCGCCGTCGCCGACTTGCCGGAACCGGATTCGCCGACCAGCGCCACCGTCTCGCCCTTGCCGATATCGAACGAGACGCGGTCGACCGCGAGCGATTCGCGCCCGCCGTGGCCGAATGCGACGGAGAGGTCTTTCACCGACAACAGGGTCTCGCGGTCGCTCATCGGAAGGTCTTTCGCGGGTCGAAGGCGTCGCGCACCGCTTCGCCGATGAAGATCAGCAGCGACAGCATGACCGCCACCGAGAAGAAGCCGGTGAGGCCGAGCCAGGGCGCCTGCACGTTGGCCTTGCCTTGGCTCAGCAATTCGCCGAGCGAGGGCGAGCCCGGCGGCAGGCCGAAGCCAAGGAAGTCGAGCGCGGTCAGCGTCATCACCGACGACGACAGGATGAAGGGCAGGAAGGTCATGGTCGCCACCATGGCGTTGGGCAGCAAGTGGCGGAAAATGATGACGGCGTTCGACACGCCGAGCGCGCGCGCCGCCTGGATGTATTCGAAGTTGCGCCCGCGCAGGAACTCGGCGCGCACCAGGCCGACCAGCGACACCCAGGAGAACAAGAGCAGAATGCCGAGCAGCACGAAGAAGCCCGGCACCAGCACCGAGGAAATGATGAGCAGGAGATACAGCGACGGGATCGAGGTCCAGATCTCGATGAAACGTTGGAACAGCAAGTCGGTCCAGCCGCCGAAATAGCCCTGCACCGCGCCGGCGGCGACGCCGATGATCGAGGAAACGATGGTGAGCGTCAGCCCGAACAGCACGGAAATGCGGAAACCGTAGATCAGCCGCGCCAGCACGTCGCGGCCGCCGTCGTCGGTACCGAGCCAGTTGTATTCGAGGTTGCCGCAGTGCGTGAAATTATGCGTGGCGGCGAATTCGCAATCCTTCGCGGTCAACATCCAGGTCGGTTTCGACGGGAACGGCGACGGCGGATGGCTGACCTGCGTATTGTAGGAGAAGTGAATCGGCGGCCAGAACACGATGCCGCTCTCCTTCTTGATCAGGCCCATCAGATAGTCGTCGCGGTAATCGGCCGCGGTGCCGAACAGGTTCGGATCGTTGGTCTTGGCGAAGGCCGTGTCCGGATAGGTGATGACCGCCGGGAAATAGGGCCGGCCGTTGACCCAGATGAAGATCGGCTTGTCGTTGGCGATAAACTCGGCGAACAGCGAGATGATGAACAGCGCCAGGAACAGCCAGAGCGACCAGTAGCCGCGGCGGTTGGCCTTGAAATTCTGCCAGCGCCGCTTGTTGAGCGGCGAGATCGTGATGCGGTGCCGGCTCGGCGGCACGTCGAGGCCGGAGACGCCAATGGCGGTGGTGTCGGGCGCGCGCACGTCCACCGTTCAGACCTCCCGCGTCTCGAAATCGATGCGCGGATCGATCCAGGTGTAGGTCAAATCCGAGATCAGGTTCACCACCAGGCCGATGAGCGAGAAGATATAGAGCGTCGCGAACACCACCGGATAATCGCGGTTGAGCACGCTTTCGAAGCCGAGCAGGCCAAGGCCGTCGAGCGAGAAGATGGTTTCGATCAACAGCGAGCCGGTGAAGAAGGCGTGCACGAAGGCGCCGGGGAAGCCGGCAATGACGATCAGCATCGCGTTGCGGAACACGTGGCCGTACAGCACCTGGTTGCGCGAGCAGCCTTTGGCGCGGGCGGTGAGCACATATTGTTTGCGGATTTCGTCGAGGAAGGAATTCTTGGTCAGCAGCGTCATGGTGGCGAAGGCCGACAGCGCCATCGAGATGATCGGCAAGGTCAGATGCCAGAAATAGTCGAAAATCTTGTGCCAAAGGGGCAACTGCGACCAGTTGTCGGAGAACAAGCCGCGCAACGGGAACCAGTCGAAGAACGAGCCGCCGGCGAACAGGATGATAAGCAGGATGGCGAACAGGAAGCCCGGGATGGCGTAGCCGACGATGATGACGCCCGAGGTCCAGACGTCGAAATGCGAGCCGTCGTCGATCGCCTTTTTGATGCCGAGCGGGATCGAGATGAGGTAGGTGAGCAGCGTCATCCAGATGCCGAGCGACATCGATACCGGCAGCTTCTCCTTGATGAGCTGAATGACGCTGACGTCGCGGAAATAGCTCTTGCCGAAATCGAAGCGCGCGTAATTCCACAGCATGATGCCGAAGCGCTCATAGGCCGGCTTGTCGAAGCCGAACTGCTTCTCCAGGCTCTTGATGAAGGCGGGATCGAGCCCCTGGGCGCCGCGGTATTTCGAGTTCACGGAATCGATCTGCGAGCCGCCCTGCACGCCGCGCGGCCCGAAATCGCCGCCGGGCGAGCCGGAAATGCGCGAGGTCGCGCCGGTGTCGCTGCCGGTCAGCTTGGCGATCACCTGCTCGACCGGGCCGCCGGGCGCGAACTGGATCACCACGAAGGCCACCAGCATGATGCCGAGCAGCGTTGGCACCATGAAAATGAGGCGGCGGACGATGTAGGCGGTCATGGCGGTTTGTTAGCGCGTTATCCCTGATCCGTCACGCTGCGCTTGCGCAGAATGCCGCCGCCCGCAAAGTTCAACTTTCGCGATTGTGCAGTGGACGAAATCGAAATGACGAATGTGTGTCATCGCGGAAAATCTAGCCTTTTTCTTGCAGTTTGGCCGCCTTGGCCTGATCGTACCACCAGGTTTCCGGAATGCCGCGGAAATAGCGCGGCCCTTTCGGTGGAAAACCGAACACATCCCAGTAGGCGATCCAGTACGTGGCCTTGTACCAGTGCGGGACCCAGTAGCGGCCGGCGCGGATGACACGGTCGAGCGCGCGGCAGGCGGTG
The DNA here is from genome assembly GCA_963822035.1 of uncultured Alphaproteobacteria bacterium. Taxonomy (GTDB): domain Bacteria; phylum Pseudomonadota; class Alphaproteobacteria; order Rhizobiales; family Xanthobacteraceae; genus Pseudolabrys. The sequence continues at coordinate 546,405 of CAWGGC010000002.1, forward strand.
GTAAGCTCGGCGCGGCTCTTGGCCGCGACGATGACGTCGACCAGGCGGTCGACCGCGGGCTCGGCGATGCCGGCGAGGTTGTGCGAGCCCTTGGTCGCAGCCGCCTGCGAGGTGAAGAAAGTGCGCAGCGAATCGCCCGGCGTCGAGGAGAAGCTGAAGCGCTCGACCGTGATGTCGAAATCAAAATTGTCGAGCCGGGCGCGGTACTGCACCGGATCGACCACGCGCAAGGTGGCGTCGATGCCGAGGACACCGAGATTGCGGATGTAAGGCAGATGATGCGGCTCGAACGACGGTTCATCGATCAGAAACTCGATGGTGACTTTGGTGCCGTCCGGCAGCACGCGCTTGCGGTTGACGAGCTTGATGCCGGCCTCATCGAGCAGTTGCGCGCCGGCCCGCAGCCAGCGGCGGTCCTGGCCTGAGCCGTCGGTCACCGGCGGCACGTAAGGCTCGCCGAACACTTCGTCGGGCACCTGGCCGCGGAACGGCTCGAGCAGCGCCAGCTCTGCGGCATCGGGCTTGCCCTGCGCCATCAACGGCGAATTCTGGAATACCGAGACGGTGCGGTCGTAGGCGCCGTACATGATGTTCTTGTTGGTGTATTCGAAATCGAAGGCGTCGATCAGCGCCTCGCGCAGGCGCGGGTCCTTGAACTGCTTGCGCCGAGTATTGATGAACCAGCCTTGCGCGCCGGACGGTGTATCGTCCGGCAGCACCGCGCGCTTGACCTTGCCCTCCTTGAAGGCGGGAAAATTGTAGCGCGTCGCCCAGGTCCGCGAGGTGAACTCCTCGCGGAACAGGTAGCTCCTGGCGGTGAAGCCCTCGAAGCCGACATCGCGGTCGCGGTAGTACTCGAAGCGCACGCGGTCGAAATTGTTCTGGCCTTTGGCCACGGCGAGGTCCGCGCCCCACCAGTCCTTGACGCGATGGTACTCGATGTAGCGGCCGACCTCGAACGGCCCGACTTGATAGGCGGCGCTGCCGAGCGGAATGTTGAGCGTCGATTTGTCGAAGTTCTGCTTGGCATAATAGGCGCCCGAGAAGATCGGCAACCCGGCGACGAACAGCGGCACGTCGCGGCCGCGCTTCGGCGCAAAATGCACGGTGACGGTGTGGTCGTCGTCGGCCGCGGCGCCGGTGAAATCGCGCAGCAGCTGCGTGATGATCGGGTGGCCTTTTTGCTTGAGCGTCGTCAGCGACCAAACCACGTCCTGTGCTGTGAGCGCGCTGCCGTCGTGGAATTTCGCCTCGGGCCGCAGCTTGAAGCGGTAAGTCAGCCCGTCGTCGGAGATCGCAACCGAGCGCGCCACGAACCCATACATCGCGTCCGGCTCGTCGCCCGAGCGCACCATCAGCGTGGCGAAGGTCAGCTCCATGCCCTGCGCCGCGTCGCCCCTGAGAATGTAGCTGTTGAGCGAATTGAAGGTGAGTTGGTTCTGGTTGAACTGGACACCTGGACCGATTTGCGAGAACACGCCGCCCTTGGGCGCGTCCGGATTGACGTAAGAGAAATGCGTGAAGTCCGGCGGATAGGCGAGATCGCCGAAGGCCGACATGCCGTGGCGCTCGGCGCCTTGCGCCTTGACCGGCGACAGCCTGACGGCGGCGAGCGCGCCCGCGGACAGCAGCAGCGCGCGGCGGCGGCTGATCAAGATTTCTGCGGCACCTTGGCCGCCTTGTCCGCGTCCCACCACCAGATGGTCGGGAACGCCGAACGCCCGTATTTCGGCATGGTTTGCGGGCGGCTGAAGCGGTCCCAGCGCGCCGTGCGCACCTTGCCGTAGGTCCATTGCGGCACGACGTAGAAATTCCACAACAGCACGCGGTCGAGCGCCTTGGTGGCGGCGACCAGATCGTCGCGGTCCTTGGTGTAGATGACGCGCTGGATCAGCTTGTCGACCGCCGGATTCTTGATCCCGACATAGTTCTGCGAGCCGGACTGGTCGGCTGACTGCGAGCCCCAATAGGCGCGCTGCTCGTTGCCCGGCGACAGCGACTCCGGCCACGACGCGATGATGATATCGTAATCCCACTGCCGCAGGCGGTTCTCGTATTGCGAGGCGTCGATGGTGCGCACCGACACGGTGATGCCGAGCCGCTCGAGCGACGGCTTATAGAACAGCAAGACCTTCTCGAAGGCCGGCTGCTGGCTCAGCAACTCGACGGTGAGCGGCTCGTTGGTCTTGCTGTCGACCAGCTTGGTGTTCTTCACCTCGAAGCCCGCCTCGCGCAGCAGCTTAAGCGCCTCGCGCAAATTGTTGCGCACCGCCTGCGCGTCGCCGCTGACCGGATTGGTGTACGCTTGCGTGAACAATTCCGGCGGCACCTCGTCCTTCACGGTCTGCAGGATCTCGAGCTCGCGGCCCTCGGGAATGCCGGACGACGCCAGCTCGGTGCCCTGGAAGTAGCTGGCGATGCGCGTGTACTGGCCGAAGAATATCTGCTTGTTCATCTCCTCGAAATCGAAGGCGAAGTTGAAGGCGCGGCGCAGCTTCGGGTCCTTGAACTTGTCGCGGCGGATATTGAAGGCGAAAGCCTGCATCATGCCGAGATCGCGGACCGGAAACTCCTCGAGCACCACGCGCTTGTCGCGCACCGCGGGGAAATCATAGGACGTCGCCCAGTCCTTGGCGGTGTTCTCGACGCGCCAGTCGACGGCGTCGGCCTTGAAGGCTTCGAGCGCCACGGTGCCGTCGCGGAAATATTCGTAATGCATTTCCTGGAAGTTGTTGGCGCCGATGTTGACGTTGAGGTCCCGGCCCCAATAGTCGGCGGCCTTCTCGTAATAGACATTGCGGCCGGGCGCGAATTCCTTGACGCGGTAAGGCCCCGAGCCGAGCGGCGGCTCGAGCGTGGTCTGCGTGATGTCGCGTTTCTTGCCGGATTTGTCGGCGCCTTCCCACCAATGCTTGGGCAGCACCGTGAGCTGGCCGACGATCTGCGGCAGCTCGCGGTTGCCGGGGCCGTCGAAAGTGAAGGTGACGTCGCGCTCACCGGTCTTTTCCGCCTTGGTGACGTGCCGGTAATAGGCGGCAAGCTGCGGGCTGTTCTTCTTGAACACGTCGAAGGAATAGACGACGTCGTCCGCCGTCACCGCCCGGCCGTCCTGCCAGCGCGCCGAGGCCCGCAGGCGGTAGGTGACCGAGGAGTAATCGGCCGGGTAGCTCATCGCCTCGGCGAGCAGGCCGTATTGGGTGGAGATTTCGTCCATCGCCTGCACGGTCAGGGCCTCGAACACCAGGCCAATGCCGCCGGCGAGGTTGCCCTTCACGTCGGCAACCACGAGGTTGAAATTGTCGAAGGTGCCGGTCGCGATCAGCCGCACCGTGCCGCCCTGCGGCGCCTGCGGGTTGACGTAATCGAAATGCTTGAAGTTCACTGGATAGTGCGGCTCGCCGAACAGCGACAGGCCGTGCCGCCATGGGGGCTCGCTCTGCGCCGCGGCCGGCGGCATGGCGAACTTCACCCAGGCCGGCGCGGAGATGATGGCGGCGGTGCTGCGCAGGACGGAGCGGCGCGAAAGCTTCATGATTGAACCACTGAATGCAATCGGCGCGGATTATGTCGGTTTTTCGATGCGCAACGGAACCCCCCGCAAGCAAAACGGCCGGGTTTTACCCGGCCGTTTGTCGCGAATTCGTGGTGCCGCTTACTTTTTCGGCGCGGCAGGCGGAGCACCGCCGGCCGGAGCGGCTGGCGCGCCAGCGGGCGCCGGAGCGGTTTCCGCCTCCGCCTTGGGCAGCGGCTCGGGGTTGTCCGACAGCGTGTGCAGGTAGTCGATGACATCGGCGCGCTGCTGGTCGTTCGTAATGCCGGCAAAGGTCATCGCCGTACCCGCGATGTAGCCGCGCGGATTGGTCAGGAACTTGTCGAGCTCGTCATAGGTCCACTTGCCGCCCTTGGCCTTCATCGCCGCCGAGAAGTTGAAGCCACGGCCCTCGCCGCGCGGCTCGTCGACGATGTTGTAGAGGTTCGGACCAACCCGGTTGGGGCCGCCCTTCTCGAAGGTGTGGCAGGCCTGGCACTGCTTGGCGACCGCCTGACCCTTTTCCACCGAGGCTTTTGCCAGCCGAACGGCGATCGGCACTTCCTTGGGCGCGGCTTCCTTCGGCGCACCCTCGGTCTTGACCGCGATGGCGTAGCCCGGCTTGGCCGGCTTCTCGGCCGAGAAGATCGAGCCGGCGGCGATATTGAGCGCAAGCGTGATCAGGCAGGTGCCGAGGATGGCGCCCAGGACTTTATTGAGTTCAAACGAGTTCATCGAAGACGAGCTCCCGGAGCGGGACTGGAAGGTGCCGGCTGAAACCGCCCCCATGGATTTTGCGGCGGCGGGGCGAGAGATACCGGCTTGCCATGGCTCTGGCAACCCGTCTAATCCCCCAAAATATGGCTGAAGCGATCATCCTGATACCGGCCCGGCTGGCCTCGACGCGGCTGCCCGGCAAGCCGCTGGCCGACATCCACGGCGAGCCGATGATCGTGCGCGTGCTGAAACGGGCGCAATCGGCCGGCGTCGGCGAAGCGGTCGTGGCGACCGATTCCGAGGCGGTCGCCGCGGCGGTGGAAAAAGCCGGCGGCCGCGCGGTGATGACCGCCGCCGGCCACGTCTCCGGCTCCGACCGCATTTTCGAGGCGCTGGAGGACATCGATCCGGAGCGGCGCTACGGCATCGTCATCAACGTGCAGGGCGACCTGCCGACCATCGACCCGGCCGACATCCGCGCGGCGCTCAAAGTGCTCGACGACCCGGCGGTCGACATCGCCACCCTGGCCGCCGAGATCGCCGATCCAGCCGAACTCACCAACCCGCACGTGGTGAAAGCCATCGGCGAGCCGGTCCGGCATCACCATTTCCGCGCCAAGACCTTCACCCGCGCCGATGCGACCGGGCCGGGGCCGCACTATCATCACATCGGCCTCTACGCCTACCGCCGCCAAGCGCTCGAGCGCTTCGTCAAGCTCGCGCCTAGCGCCAACGAACTGCGCGAGAAGCTCGAGCAATTGCGCGCGCTCGACGCCGGCATGCGCATCGACGTCGCCGTAGTCAAAAGCGTGCCGCTCGGCGTCGACACGCCGGAGGATTTGGACAAGGCGCGGGCGATGCTGTCCGGTTGACTAAGGCCGCGCGGTTTGCGACCCACTCGCGGGCGAGAGGCTGGGGCTATGGCGAAGAAAACAATCGTATTCCAGGGCGAGCCGGGGGCGAATTCGCATCTCGCCTGCCGCGAGGCCTATCCCGCTTACGAGCCGGTGCCTTGCCCGACCTTCGAAGATTGCTTTTCCGCGCTCAGCAGCGGCAAGGCCGATCTCGGCATGATCCCGATCGAGAACTCGGTCGCCGGCCGCGTCGCCGACATCCATCACCTGATGCCGACCGCGAAGCTCAACATCGTCGCCGAGCACTTCATGCCGGTGCATCACCAGCTTCTGGCGGTGAAAGGCGCATCCTTGAAGACGCTGAAGACGGTGGAAAGCCACGTCCACGCGCTGGGCCAATGCCGCAAAGTGATCCGCGCGCATAAGCTCAAGGCGATCGTCGCCGCCGACACCGCCGGCTCCGCCCGCGAGGTGGCCGAAGCCAACGATCCGACACGCGCGTCGATTGCCACCACGCTTGCCGCCAAGATCTACGGGCTGAAAATCCTCAAGCGCGACATCGAGGACGAGAAGCACAACACCACGCGCTTCGTCGTCCTGTCGCGCCAGAAGAAATGGGCGCGGCCGCAGGACAAGCGCGTGGTCACGACTTTTGTGTTTCAGGTGCGCAACATTCCGGCCGCGCTCTACAAGGCGCTCGGCGGCTTCGCCACCAACGGCATCAACATGACCAAGCTCGAAAGCTACATGGTCGGTGGCAGTTTCGCCGCCACGCAGTTCTATGCCGACGTCGAGGGCCACCCGGAACAGCGCGGGCTGAAGCTGGCGCTGGAGGAGCTCGACTTCGTCTGCCAGCCGAAGACGCTGCGCATCCTCGGCGTCTATCCGGGCCACCGCTTCCGCGACACGCTGACCAAGGGCTAGACCGATGGCCGAAACAGCCAAGGTCGCTCTCGTCACCGGCGCGGCGCGCGGCATCGGGCTCGCCACCGCCAAGCGCTTCCTCGCCGAAGGCTATCGCGTTGCGCTGCTCGACATCGATGGCGACAACCTCAAAAAGACCATGGCCGCGATCGGCAAGCCGGACGTGACGCTGGCGCTCACCTGCGACGTGGCCGATCCGGCCGGCGTCGAGAAGGCGGTTGCCGCCGTGAAAGAGCGCTTCGGAAGGCTCGACGCGCTGGTCAACAATGCCGGCATCGCCATCTTCAAGCCGATCCTCGACGTCACCTATGAGGACTGGTCGCGCGTGTTGGCGGTCAATCTCACCGGGCCGTTCCTGGTGAGCCAGGCCGCGGTGCCGCTGATGCGCGATACGGGCGGCGGCGCAATCGTCAACATCACCTCGATTTCGGGCCTGCGCGCTTCCACGCTGCGCACCGCCTACGGCACCAGCAAGGCCGGCCTTGCGCATTTGACCAAGCAGCAGGCCGCCGAGCTGGCTTCCCTCGGCATCCGCGTCAACGCGGTGGCGCCGGGCCCGGTCGACACCGCGATGGCCAAAGCCGTGCACACGCCTGAGATCCGCAAGGACTATCACGACCACATGCCGCTCAACCGCTACGGCCTCGAGGAGGAGCTTGCCGAGGTGATCTTCTTCCTGTGCAGCGAGCGCGCGAGCTACGTCACCGGTCAGGTGATCGCGGTCGACGGCGGCTTCGATTCGACCGGCATCGGCCTGCCGACGCTGCGCGCGGAAAAGCGCAACAGCTAGCGCTGCGGCTGCATGCGGTCGGAGACCTTGAGATAGCGCCGGGCAAAGGCAACGAGCTCACCGTCGCTCGGATGGTCGACCGTTTCCACGCCGGCAATGAGCCCCTTCAGCTTCGGATCGTGCTCCTCGATGTGCTTGACCAGTTGCGCCTTGGTGTTGGCGGGCCCGGTGATGAGAATTGCACCGGCGTCGGCGACCGACTGCGCGACGGCGTGCAGGAATTCATGGTCCGCGGCAACATGGCCGCTGCCGATCTCGTTTGCCTTGTGGTGGATGTGTTTGGTCGGATGATCCGGATGCAGCACGAGCTTGTCGACGTCGGTTGGGCTGAAATGGAACACGCGCGCCTCGCGGTGGTCGATCCAGACGACGGCATGGAAGTGATGATGGTTCATGGACTTGAGGCCTTTCTTGAAGCGCGAAGAATGGCGCAACCGCGCGCACGGATCATTGATTTAGCTCATATAGTGCCTTCGCGCTCGTAGCGCGCGGCGAATTTGGGCGAGGATTTGCGCAGCCTTTCGAGGTCGACGCGGCCGGAGCGCGTGATGTAGCTCATGGCGAAGTCGAGCGGAGCAAGCGCCATGTGCTCGGCGAAATGCTCGTACCATTGCGCGCTGCCGTTGGCGCCGGCGACCAGTTTCTCCAGCACCGGCCGCCGCGCCGTTTCGTAAGATGCGAGCGCCGCCGGCACGTCGCCCGGCTGCGCGGCAAGCGCCTTGTCGAGCGCGATGGCGTCTTCCATGGCGAGCCGGGTCCCGGAGCCGATCGAAAAATGCGCGGTGTGCAGCGCATCGCCAAGCAGCACGTACTTGCCGTGCGACCAGCGCGCATTGCGCACGATAGGAAACTGCCGCCAGATCGAATTGTTGGAAATCAACGGATGACCGCCGAGCGTATCGGCGAAGATCTTCTGGCAAAGCGCCCTTGCCTCCGCATCCGCCATGCGCTCAAAGCCGGCGCGGACGAAGGTCTCGGCGTTGGTCTCGACGATGAAGGTGCTGCGACCCGGCGCGTAGCGGTAATGATGCGCGTTGAAGTCGCCGATCGGCGTATGGCGGAAGGTCTGCGTCAGCGTGTCGAACACCTTGCTGGTGCCGAACCAGGCGAAGCGGTTGGTGAGATGGGTGACGGTGGCGCCGAACTCTTCCGCAAACGTGCGCCGCACCAGCGAGTTGACGCCGTCGGCGCCGACCACAAGATCGGCATCGCCGAGCTCGTCGAGCGCGGTGACGGCACGGCCGAACTGCGGCACGACGCCGACCGCGCGGGCCCTCGCCTGCAACAACTGCAGCAGCTTGAGGCGGCCGACGGCGGCAAAGCCGATACCGTCGATGACGACGCGCTCGTTGCGGTGCACCAGCGTCATGTCGCTCCAGGATTCCATCTGCGGCGCGATCGCCGCATAGGTCTCGGCGTCGTCCTCGCGCAGGAATTCGAGCGCGCGGTCGGAGAACACCACGCCGAAACCAAAGGTGGCGTCGACGGCGTTCTGCTCGACCACGGTGACGTCCGTGTCGGGCTGCCGCCGCCTGATCAGGTAGGCGAGATAGAGCCCGGCCGGGCCGGCGCCGAGGATGACGATGCGCATTGGGTGTATTGTTAGTGAACGCGGCATTCACCGTCATGCCCGGCTTTATGCCGGGCATCCACGCCTATTTTTAAAGGCCACAGGAAGCAAGGCGTGGATGGCCGGGACAAGCCCGGCCATGACAGATACGCTAACTTCAGCCAGTACAACGACACTTACCGGGGAGCATCCGTATGCTGGAAACCACCCTCGCCCTGCTGTTCCACGTCCTCGCCGCCGTCATCTGGGTCGGCGGCATGTTCGCCGCCTATGTCTGCCTGCGCCCGGCGGCCGGCCCGCTGGAGGCGCCGCAGCGGCTCACTTTGTGGCGCAATTTCTTCGCCAAATTCTTTCCCTGGGTGTGGGCCTCGGTGATCCTGCTGCTGCTGAGCGGCTACTGCATGCTGCTCACCGGCTTCGGCGGCTTTGCCGGCGCGCCGCTCTACGTCAACCTGATGCAGGCGATCGGCTGGGTGATGATCGCCCTCTACGTTTGGCTGTTCCACGGGCCGTGGCTGAAATTCAAGCGCGCAGTCGACGCCAAGGACTGGCCGGCGGCCGCGCCGCAGCTCAACCGCATCCGCCAGATCATCATGATCAACCTGCCGCTCGGCCTGATCGTGGTGGCGATCGGCGGCACCGGCCGGTTCTGGGGGTTTTAGCTTCTTCCCTCTCCCCGCTTGCGGGGAGAGGGTGGCGAGCGCAGCGAGCGGGTGAGGGGCGTATCGTTTTGCCCAGAATTGCGGATAAGCCCCCTCACCCGACACGCCGGCGCTAACGCTCCGGCGTGTCGACCTCTCCCCGCACGCGGGGAGAGGTAAGAAAGTTCAAATCGTCTGGTTGTATTCGCCGACCGCCGGGAAGGTGCGCAGCACGCCGTCGATGCCCTTGAACATCTCGCGCATGCGCGCCTCCGACACCGGGCTTTCCACCACCACGACCAGCTCCGGCTTGTTCGATGAGGCGCGCACCAGGCCCCAGGTGCCGTCGTCGACGGTGACGCGCACGCCGTTGACGGTGACGAGATCGCGGATGCGCTGGCCGATGAACTGCCGGCCGTCGGCCTTCATGGCCTCGAAGTGCTTCACCACCGCGTCGACCACGCCGTATTTCTTCTCGTCGTCGCAATGCGGCGACATGGTCGGCGAGCCCCAGGTCTTGGGCAGGTCGCGGCGCAGGTCGGCCATGCTCTTTCCCGGATTGCGGTCGAGCATGTCGCAGACCGCCAGCGCGAAAATCATGCCGTCGTCATAGCCGCGGCCATAACGGCGAGTTGAAGAAGAAGTGGCCGGACTTCTCGAAGCCGGCGAGCGCGCCGAGCTCGTTGACGCGGCGCTTGATGTAGGAGTGGCCGGTCTTCCAGTAGTCGGCCTTGACGCCGTTCGCCTTGAGCACCGGGTCGGTAAGGAACAGCCCGGTCGATTTGACGTCGACCACGAAGGTCGCGTTCTTGTGCAGGCTCGACATGTCGCGCGCCAGCATGACGCCGACCTTGTCGGCGAAGATCTCCTCGCCCTCGTTGTCGACCACGCCGCAGCGGTCGCCATCGCCGTCGAAGCCCAAGCGCGACGTCGGCGCGGTTGACCAGCACCGCGTCGCGCATGGCGTGCAGCATCTTCATGTCTTCGGTGTTGGGATTGTAGCGCGGGAAGGTGTGGTCGAGCTCGCAGTCGAGCGGCACCACCTCGCAGCCGACCGCCGAGAGGATGCGCGGCGCAAATGCGCCGGCAGTACCGTTGCCGCAAGCCGCCACCACTTTCAGCCTGCGCTTGAGCTTCGGCCGCTTGGTGACATCGGCGATGTAGCGCTCAGGGAAATTCTCCACGAACACGTAGGAGCCGCCACCCTTCAGGTCGAACTTGCCCTCGAGCACGATGTCCTTCAGCCGCTTCATCTCGTTCGGGCCGAAGGTGAGCGGGCGATTGGCGCCCATCTTCACGCCGGTCCAGCCGTTGTCGTTGTGCGAGGCGGTGACCATGGCGACGCAGGGCACGTTGAGATCGAACTGGGCGAAATAGGCCATCGGCGTGATCGCCAGGCCGATATCGTGCACCTTGCAGCCCGACGCCATCAGCCCGGAGATCAGCGCCATCTTCACCGAGGCGGAATAGCCGCGGAAGTCGTGGCCGGTGACGATCTCCTGCTTGACGCCGAGCTCGCGGATCAGCGTGCCCAGCCCCATGCCGAGCGCCTGCACGCCCATCAGGTTGATCTCCTTTTCCAGGAGCCAGCGGGCGTCGTATTCGCGGAAGCCGGTCGGCTTCACCAGCGGCGAGGACTCATAGGCGTAGGTATTGGGGGTCAGCGCGGATTTCGGCTTGGGAAACATCAAGGCCTCGAGGCGGGGCGTCGCAATGTTCATGTGCATACCTCAACGCGGCGGACCGGCAAAGCGATCCGCGAAAAAGTCGGTCATTCCGGGAGTACGCTACTGCTCCAGCACCATGCGCCCGTCGGTGTATTCGTAGCGCTTGAGCCGCGACAGGAAGGAAACACCGAGCAGGTTCTGCCCCAGCACCTCGTCCGGCAGCACCAGGGCGCGCACGTCGAACACGGTGATGTCGCCGATCTCGACGCGGCTCGAGCGTGGTCGGCGCCGCCTTGACCACGCCGTTGGCCGTGGAGACGCGGGCGGTATAGTCGGACGCCCTTGGGAAGATCTGGATCTGCGCGGCGGCCGACTCGCGCAACACCACCAGCGAAGCCCCGGTGTCGATCATGAAGCCGATCGGCCGGCCGTCGATGCGCGCCTCGACCTCGAAATGGCCGGCGCGGTCACCCGACAGCACCATGGTGTGCTGGCCGCCGGAGGACTGCGTCGGCTCGGCGTGCCGCTGCACGGCATCGGCGCGCGGCTTGTCGACCACATTGCGGTCGGCATAACGCGCGGCATAGGCGCCGAGCACCAGCACGGCAACGGCGAAAATGAGGACGTGGCGCATGACAAGGAAGCCCGGGGACAGCCTCGATCATTCTGCCATCGCGGGCCCAAACGGCGGCTTAACCGCAAAGATTTCGTGTCGCCCGCCTCTCGGTAGGGTAACCGGTTTCCTAATGCTGTCCGGAAGACTTTAGTGAGGCGGCGGGCCTGAAACCGCAAACAGCGCCCGCCAGCGTTCGGGCCTCAGAGCCATCGATCCAAGCCAGCCGCACAGACAAACCATGATGAAAGGCTTCACGATGGCGTCGAACTGAAAGATTCCACCACATGCCGAGGATCAGCGCCAAAGCAATCAGCAGCCAGCCACGCCAGTCGGCTTCGTCGCGCTGCAGAAAAAGGAAGGCGATGAGGGCGAGCGACGGTGTGACGAGGATGAACGAAAGGAACTCGTTTCGCGGCGAAAACAGATTCACATAGCAAGCCGAGAAAAATACCAGGGCGAAGGCGAAGGCTTTCAGGTCTTTCGCTTTGCGTGCCTGCCAGACCACATAAACGAGCGGCAACACCGCGAGAGCGCGGACGACAATCGACGCTGCGCCGGACACCTCGATGCCGATCGCACTGAGCAAGGTCGCGATGTCGGCGCGATACGGCCAGTCCTCGACCGGCGCCGTCGAAATCGACATGAGCTTGAGAAAGAAATCGGTGTAGAGCTCGACGACGTAATGCACGTCGAAAAACAGGAAAGGCAGCAAGAGCAGAGCCGCAACGCCGACAACGAGCGGAATGCGCATGCGCGGGCAGAACAGGAAGCAGAGAAACGCCATGACCAAGGCCAGCGGCTTGAACGCGGTGGCGACGATCAGCCACACCGAGGCCCGCAACCACTGCTCGCGGGCAATCGCGGCGGCCGCCATCATCATTCCACCGGTCATGATGGATTGCGACTGGACGCCTTTGAAGTTGAACCATGCCGCGGGGATATTGATGAGCAGCACCAAGCCGGCGATCTGAGGAGCGCTCGGCTTACGCGCGGTCTTTTCAAACAAGACCGAAGCCAACGCGTAACAGCCCAGAGAGAACACGACGGCATAAAGAAGGGTCGAAAGCGCGGCACCGAGGACGGGACTGACTTTGGTCAGCGGCGCGAGAATGAGGAGCGAAACCGGAAGATACAAAAACGCGCCAAGCGTATGCGGATCATAGACTTGTTGATGAGCCAGAAGGCGCTCGGCCGCCTCGAGGTAATAAGTGTAAGTCGACGCAAAGCGCCGAGGATGGGTCCGCGCCAAGGCAATCAAGCAGAACACGATCCACGCCGCCCAGCCCAGCCAGGGGTACCGCCGAAAAAAATCACTGACCAGAATTCTTGCTCGTGTCGCGATGGATTGCGTCTGCCGGATCATGGCAACCCTATTAACACAGGAATGGGCCTCGCATCATTCGCCGCGGCGCTTGGCACGGCGGGTGGCCGGCGCCGAGAGCGGATCGTCGGGCCAGGGATGCTTGGGATAGCGGCCGCGCATCTCGGCTTTGACCGCGGCATAGCTGCCGCGCCAGAAGCCGGGCAGATCGCGTGTCACCTGCACCGGCCGATGCGCCGGCGACAGCAGTTCGATCAGCAGCGGCACGCGGCCGCCGGCTATCGAAGGATGCCGGGCGAGGCCGAACAATTCCTGCACGCGGATCGACAGCTTCGGACCGCCCTCCGCCTCGTAATCGATCGGCACCGAGGAGCCGGACGGCGCGGCAAAATGCGTCGGCGCCTCGGCGTCGAGCCGGCGGCGCAGATTCCACGGCAGCAGGTTCGTCACCGCGTCGGACAGTTCGTCGGCGCCGATCTGGCCGCGCGAGGTCTTGTCGGCGAGCAGCGGCTCGAGCCATTCGGCGGCGCTGCGCGCGAGGCCCTCGTCGGTGAGGTCGGGCCACTCCTCGCCGCCCAAGTCGGCTGTTGCCGATTTGGGCCCATTTAATTGCCGGCGCAAAAAGCTGACGCGGTTGCGGAATTGCAGCGCCGCCTTGCTCCACGGCAATTTGCCAAGGCCGAGCCGGGCGATGCCCTGCGCCAGCGTATGCGCGGTCGCGGCGTCGGGCGTCACCGGCCGCGTCTGCTCGGTCAAGGTGATGGCGCCGAGACGGCGGCTCTTCCGCGCCCGCAGCGACGCCGACGCCGCATCGAAAGCGATCTCGTCGCGATCCTCGATGCTGCCGGCAAAGCGCTGTTCGATCTCGGCAAGCATGATCGGCGCCGCCAGCACGATGCGGCTGGCGGCCGCGCTGCCGGTCAATTCGGCGACGACGAGGAACGGTTCGCGTGCAAGCGGCGATGTCGCATCGACAATGCCACCGCGGCCGTTCGCCAGCAGGAAGGCGCCGCCCGCGCCGCGGCTCCTGGCGATACGGTCGGGATAGGCGAGCGCGAGAAGCGAGCCGGTCGACACGTCGCCCGCGCCACGCTTGGCACCCGCGGTCTCCGCCCAGCGTCTGACCATCGCCCGCGCGTCTTCGGCGCGGCGCGAGCGGTCGCGGCGGAACTGATCGAGCCGGTGGGTGAGATCGACATCGTCACCGCCGAGGCCGCGCTCGCTCAGGATCGCGGCGATCGCCGCGGCGGCTTCGCCGGCGCCCTCCCCGGCGGCGTCCACCACCATGCGCGCCAATCGCGGCGGCAGCGGCAGGGCGCGCAGCTTGCGGCCTTCATCGGTGATGCGGCCGGCTGCGTCGAGCGCGGTGAGCTCGGCGAGCAGCGCGCGTGCTTCGCTCAAAGCGGCGGCGGGCGGCGGATCGAGGAAGGAGAGCGTCGCGAGGTCGCTGACGCCCCATTGCGCCAGATCGAGTACGAAAGACGACAGATCCGCGGACAAGATTTCCGGGCGCGTATAGGGCTCCAAAGAACCTGTCTGCGGCTCGTCCCATAATCGGTAGCAAACGCCCGGCACGGTGCGGCCGGCGCGGCCGCGGCGCTGATCGGCGGCGGCGCGGGAGACACGCACGGTCTCGAGCCGTGTCAAGCCGACGTCAGGCTCGTAACGCGGCACCCGCGACAGACCGCTGTCGATGACCACGCGCACGCCTTCGATGGTGAGCGAAGTTTCCGCAATGGAGGTCGCCAGCACCACCTTGCGGCGTCCGGCCGGCGCCGGAGAAATGGCGCGGTCCTGCTCCCGTGCATCGAGCGCGCCGTAAAGCGCGACGATGTCGGTATTCGGATCGGTGACGCGCTCCTTCAGCAGCGTCTCGGTGCGGCGGATTTCGCCGGCGCCGGGCAGGAAAACCAGAGCCGAGCCGCTGTCGGCGCGCAAGGCGCGGAGGACGCCATCCGCCACCTGGTTTTCGATGCGCGCACGCGCATCGCGGCCGAGATAGCGCGTCTCGACCGGAAAGGCGCGGCCTTCGCTCTCGACGACCTGCGCATCGCCGAGCAGCGCGGCGACACGCGCGCCGTCGAGCGTCGCCGACATCACCAGGATCTTCAGGTCCTCGCGCAAGCCGGCTTGCGCGTCGCGCGCCAATGCCAGCCCGAGATCGGCATCCAGCGAGCGTTCGTGGAATTCGTCGAACAGCACCGCGGCAATGCCGTCGAGCGAGGGGTCGTCGAGGATGAGACGCGTGAAAATGCCTTCGGTCACCACCTCGATGCGCGTCTTTTTCGACACCTTGGAGCCGAAGCGCACGCGCAAGCCGACCGTGTCGCCGACCTGCTCGCGAAGCGTCGACGCCATGCGCGAAGCAGCGGCGCGCGCGGCAAGGCGCCGCGGCTCCAGCACCAGAATCTTCTTACCGGCGGCCCAGGACTCGTCGAGGAGCACCAGCGGCACGCGCGTGGTCTTGCCGGCGCCGGGCGGCGCCACCAGCACGGCGGCGTTGCGCCGAGCCAGCGCCGCGGTGAGCCGCGGCAGCGCGTCGTCGATCGGCAGCGGTTCGGAGAACTGGCGCATCGTGGGGCGCACTTTACCCTCTCCCCTTGCGGGAGAGGGTGGCGAGGATTGAGCGGAGCGAAATCCGAGCCGGGTGAGGGGTCAACGCTAGTTGCGGACGCTCACCCCTCACCCGCCCTCGCTCGGCTTCGCCGGAGCCTGTCATCGGGCCGCGCTTCGCGCGGACCCGTTGGCTCGGGCACCCTCTCCCACAAGGGGAGAGGGAAAGAAAGAGCGGCCCGCCGCCATGCCTACTCTTTCGAGGCCCGGCCGACGCCCTCATAGGCAAAGCCGTGGCGCTCGACCTCCTCGGGGCGGTAGACGTTGCGCAGATCGACCAGCAGCGGCTTGGTCATCACCGCCTTCAGCCGGGCGAAATCGAGGGCGCGGAATTCCTCCCACTCGGTAACGATCACCAGCGCCGAAGCTGCTTCGGCGCAGGAATAGGCGCTGTCGCAGAAGGTGACGTTGCTAAAGAGCGGCCTGGCCTGTTCGATGCCAACCGGATCGTAGGCACGCACCTTGGCGCCCATGTCCTGTAGCGCCGCGATCAGCGGGATCGACGGCGCCTCGCGCATGTCGTCGGTCTTCGGTTTGAAGGTGAGGCCGAGCACCGCAACGGTCTTGCCGCGGATGTCGCCGCCGAGCGCGGCCGAGACCTTGCGCGCCATCGCCCGCTTGCGCGCGTCGTTGACGCTCGTCACCGCCTCGACGATGCGCAGCGGCACACCGTGATCGAGCCCGGTCTTGAGCAGCGCAACGGTGTCCTTGGGGAAGCACGAGCCGCCGTAGCCGGGGCCGGCATGCAGAAACTTCGCGCCGATGCGGTTATCGAGGCCGATGCCGCGCGCGATCTCCTGCACGTCGGCGCCGACTTTTTCCGCCGAGATCGGCGATCTCATTGATGAAGGTGATCTTGGTGGCGAGGAAGGCGTTGGCCGCGTATTTGATGAGCTCGGCGGTGCGCCGTCCGGTGAACAAGATCGGCGCGCGGTTGAGATAGAGTGGCCGGTAGAGCTCGGTCATCACCTCGCGCGCCTTGGCGTCGTCGCTGCCGACCACGATGCGGTCGGGATGCTTGAAATCCTGGATCGCGGCGCCCTCGCGCAGGAACTCCGGGTTGGAAACCACGGCGAATTCCGCCTTCGGCGCCGTCTCGCGGATGACGCGCTCGACTTCATCGCCGGTGCCGACCGGAACCGTCGACTTCGTGATGACCACGGTGAAATGCGCGAGCGCCGCGGCGATCTCGCGCGCGGCATCATAGACGAAGGTGAGATCGGCGTGGCCGTCGCCGCGCCGCGACGGCGTGCCGACGGCGATGAACACCGCCTCCGCCGTCTTCACCGCCTCCGGCAGCGACGTGGTGAATTTCAGCCTACCGGCGCGAGCGTTGTTGGCGACGAGGTCCTCGAGCCCCGGCTCGTAGATCGGGATCTCGCCCTTGTTGAGCGCGTCGATCTTGCCCTTGTCCTTGTCGACACAAACGACCTCGTGGCCGAAATCGGCAAAGCAGGCCCCGGAAACGAGGCCGACATAGCCGGTGCCGATCATAGCGACGCGCATGATTGTCCTTAACGCCGATGGTTAACGATGTCTGACCGGGTCGCGGGTCTCATAGCAGAGGCCGTCCGGCGAGGCGAGAGAAGCGACTTTCTACGATCGCGTAAAGGCTAATGAAACCGAGTTCTGCCATACGGGCATCATGAGCAAGATGAAAATGCATGACGGGCGGGTCGACTGGGTCGACTATGCCAAGGGCTTCTGCATCATCTTCGTGGTGATGATGCATTCGACACTCGGCGTCGAGGCCGCAGTCGGCGCAGACGGCTGGATGCATCCGGTCGTCGCCTTCGCGCTGCCGTTCCGCATGCCCGACTTCTTCATGATCTCGGGCCTGTTCCTCGCCAACGTGATCGACCGGCCGTGGCGCACCTATCTCGACCGCAAGGTCGTGCACTTCGCCTATTTCTACGTCATATGGATGACGGTGCAGTTCGCGGTGAAGGCGCCGGGCATGGCGGCCGACGGCGGCTACGCGGAGGTGCTGCGGCTTTATCTGCTGTCCTTCATCGATCCGTTCGGCACCCTGTGGTTCATCTATCTCCTGCCGGTGTTCTTCGTCGTCATCCGGCTGACGCGGCGCGTACCGTGGCCGATCATGTGGCTGTTCGGCGCCGCGCTCGAAATCTCGCACCTCAACACCGGCTGGATGGTGCCCGACGAATTCGCCGCGCGCTTCGTCTATTGCTACACCGGCTACATCGCCGCGCGGTACGTCTTTGCCATGGCGTCCTACGCGCAGGATCATCCCTCGCTCGGCCTCGCCGGCTTGCTCGCCTGGGGCCTCGTCAACGGCACGCTGGTCTATTTCCACTACGAGCAGATGCCGTTCATTTCGCTGGCGCTCGGCCTGGTCGGCGCTTGCGCCGTGGTCACCGTCTCGGCGCTGATGACGCTGCACGACGTCTTCAAGCCGCTGCGCTTCTGCGGCCGCAACTCGATCGTGGTCTACCTCGCGTTCTTCCTGCCCATGGCCTTCACGCGAACGGTGCTGTTGAAGACGCACCTGATCGCCGACGTCGGCACCATGTCGGTCGTCATCACTGCCGCCGGCGTGCTCGGTTCGCTCGCCCTGTTCTGGCTGGTGCGCGGCACCTGGGCGAAGTTCCTGTTCGAGCGCCCGGCTATGTTCTGGCTGACGCCGAAGCCGGCGCCCAAGCCGCAGGTCGTGTTGCAACCGGCGGAATAAGTCCACAGCCGCGCCGACCCCTCTTCACCTCTCCCCGCGTGCGGGGAGAGGTCGATTTCCGAGCGGAGCGAAGGAAATCGGGTGAGGGGGCGCGGCCGCTATTCTGAGCGCATCGATACGCCCCCTCACCCGGCTCGCTTTCGCTCGCCACCCTCTCCCCGCGAGCGGGGCGAGGGAAGTGCGTCCACAGCCGGCTTCACGGACATTGATTCGCCACGGCTTGCGGCCCACATTCCGGCCATGCCAGCCACCGCCAAGTCGAAGACCGCGGCCAAATCCAAAGCCGCTGCCAAGCCCGCCGCCAAAGCCGCCTCTCCGCGACCGCGCTCGCCAGCGCGGGATCGCGCCCGCTGAAAAAAGGCGACCACCTCTTTCTGGTCGACGGCTCCGGCTACATCTTCCGCGCCTATCACGCCATCCGCTTCCAGCCGCGCACGCCGGAAGGCCTGCACGTCAACGCCGTCTACGGCTTTTGCGCCATGCTGTGGAAGCTGCTCGAAGGAGATGAAGCCGGACGACAAGCCGACCCATCTCGCCGTCGTGTTCGACAAGTCGGAAAAGACCTTCCGCACCGAGTTCTACCCCGACTACAAGGCGCACCGGCCGCCCGCGCCCGACGATCTCATCCCGCAGTTTCCCCTGATCCGCGAGGCGGTGAAGGCGTTCCTCATTCCGAGCCTCGAGCAGGCCGGCTTCGAGGCCGACGACCTGATCGCGACCTACGCCCGCATCGCCTGCGAGGCCGGCGCCACCACCACCATCGTCTCGTCCGACAAGGACCTGATGCAGCTCGTCGGCAATGGCGTCACCATGTACGACACCATGAAGGATAAGCGCATCGGCCGCGAGGAGGTCATCGAGAAATTCGGCGTCGGCCCGGAAAAAGTGATCGAGGTGCAATCGCTGATCGGCGACTTCGACCGACAACGTGCCCGGCGTGCCCGGCATCGGGCCGAAGACGGCCGCCGAGCTGATCATCCAATACGGCGATCTCGAAACGGTGCTCAGTCACGTCAACGAGATCAAGCAGGACAAGCGCCGCCAGTCGCTGATCGACAACGCCGAGGCTGCGCGCGTCTCGAAGCGGCTGGTGACGCTCGACGACAAGGTCAAGCTCGACGTGCCGGTCGATGAACTCGGCGTGCACGAGCCCGACTACAAGCACTTGATCGCCTTCCTCAAGGCGATGGGTTTCAACACGCTCGCCCGCCGCGTCGGCGAAGCCGGCGGCACCGACGTCAACGCGATCGCCGCGGAAAGCACGGCCGAGGCGGAAGCCGTCGCGGAAGCGAAGACCATTGCGCCCAGCCGCACCTCGGGCCAAGGCGAGCTTGCGCTCGGCCTGCCGGCACCGAAGCGCAGCAAGGCCGACATCGTCGGCGGCGACGCGCCGATGACGCCGGTGTCGCTCGCGGTCAAGCGCGTCGAGGCGCTGCGCACGGCCAAGCTCGATGCGGCGAAATACGAAACCATCGACACGCTCGACAAGCTGCAAAAATGGATGGCGCGCGCCTACGACACCGGGCTTCTGGCGCTGAAGACGGAGACCGCAAGCCTTGATCCGATGCAGACGCCGCTTTGCGGCATCGGTATTGCCGTCGCGCCGAACGAAGCCGCTTACGTGCCGCTCGGCCACCGCGAGGCCAACGAAGGCGAAGCCGACGGCCTGTTTGCCGCCAAGCTCTGCGACGGGCAAATCCCGGAAAAGCAGGCGTTCGACGTGCTCAAGCCCATCCTCGAGGACGCCGGCGTCATCAAGATCGGTCACGACATCAAGCGCGACTGGCTGGTGCTTGCCCGGCGCGGCATCCGCGTCGGCACCATCGACGACACCATGCTGATGTCCTACGCGCTCGACGCCGGCAAAGGCGGCCACGACATGGACGCGGCGATGACGCGCTATTTCGGCCGTGGGCCGTCGCGCTTCAACGACGTCAAGAGCAAGGACAAGGCGCTGCTGACGCCGGAGGCGACGCCGATCGCCCGCACCGCCGGCTTCGCCGCCGAGGAAGCGGACGTGACGCTGCGGCTCTATCAGGCGCTCAAGCCGCGCATGGCGGCGGAGAAGGTCGTCGCCGTCTACGAGACATTGGAGCGGCCGATGCCGCATGTGCTGGCGCGCATGGAAGAGCGCGGCATCTCGATCGATCCGGCGGTGCTGGCGCAGCTTTCCAACGAGTTCGGCAAGGAACAGGTCGCGCTGGAAAAGGAGATCAACCGGATCGCCGGCATGGAGGTGAACGTCGGCTCGCCCAAGCAGCTTGGCGATATCCTGTTCGGCAAGATGCAGCTTCCGGGCGGCACCAAGACCCGCACCGGGCAATGGTCGACCGGCGCGCGCGAATTGGAAGAGCTCGCCGAGCTGGGCCACGAACTGCCGCGCAAGATCCTCGACTGGCGCGCGGTGTCGAAGCTGCGCTCGACCTACACCGAGGCGCTGCCCAATTACGTCAATCCGCAGACGCACCGCGTGCACACCTCTTACGCGCTCGCCGCGACCTCGACCGGGCGGCTTGCCTCCTACGAGCCGAATTTGCAGAACATCCCGATCCGCACCGAGGACGGCCGCAAGATCCGCAAAGCCTTCGTCGCGGCGCCGGGGATGAAGCTCATCTCCGCCGATTATTCGCAGATCGAATTGCGCCTGCTCTCCGAGGTCGCCGAGGTGCCGACCTTGCGCAAGGCGTTCCAGGACGGCGTCGACATCCACGCCATGACGGCGTCGGAAATGTTCGGCGTGCCGGTCAAGGACATGCCGGCCGAGGTGCGCCGCCGCGCCAAGGCCATCAACTTCGGCATCATCTACGGCATCTCCGCCTTCGGCCTCGCCGCCCAGCTCGGCATCGACCGCAACGAGGCCGGCGCCTACATCAAGAAATATTTCGAGCGCTTCCCCGGCATCCGCGACTACATGGACGCGACGCGCGAATATTGCCGGGAGCACGGCTATGTGCTCACGTTGTTCGGCCGCAAGTGCCACTACCCGGACATCAAGAGCTCGAACCCGTCGCTGCGTTCGTTCAACGAGCGCGCCGCCATCAACGCGCGGCTGCAGGGCTCGGCCGCGGACATCATCCGCCGCGCCATGATCCGCATCGAGCCGGAGCTGGCCGAAGCCAAGCTCGGCGCCAAGATGCTGCTCCAGGTGCACGACGAGCTGATCTTCGAGGTACCGGACAAGGACGTCGCCGCCACCATCCCGATCGTCAAGAGCGTGATGCAGGACGCGCCGCATCCGGCGATCGCGATGCGCGTGCCGCTGCAGGTCGACGCCCGCGCCGCCGCCAACTGGGACGAGGCGCATTGAATGTCGCGGTGCTGCCGAAGACGGGCATCGGCTGACGCGAATTGAAGGTCCGCCGTGGGCCGCAATCCGACTGGCGAAAACGCAAAATAAAGGCCGCGCTCGGCGGCCTTTGCGCGTCCCTTCTTATGCTTTGCTCAGGCAACGATTGCTGTCGCCTTCCGTGTCATGAGCCAGCCAAACAAGCCCAATCCGCCGAGGCCGGTTATAAACAGTGGCAAAGCGGAGGGCAGCGGGGTGGGGTCTACCTCGCCCGATGCAGGATAATTGTAATACGTTCCACCAAGCCCGCTCGGGTAGTAGTTGGCATTGTATTCATAGATGGCGTCCGGAGCGCCCGCGAGGGGATCGTAGAAGCTGAGCACCAGGTCTTGGCCGGACGCATTTCCAACCAGGATGGCTGACGCACCAAGCCCGACCGGCAGGTTGAAAGTAATATTGAGGTACGAGCTGAAAACGTTCACTGCGGACAGAGTGAAAGTCAATTCGTCAGCGGTGAAGCTGCCCGTTAGCGGGTCCCCGTTAAGGGTTGCCCCGGTGAGAACATAGGTTATTGGCGCCGCGAATGCCGGCGTCGATAAGCAACCGAGGATGACAGCAGTTGCTGCTATCGTCTTGCCAAGCTTGTTTGCCGACAAGGCAGGGGAAGCTCTTCGTTCCATGATCCCCTCAAAGGGTCGTACGCCACCCAACACATTCTCTCGCCAACACTTGTTTTCTTCAAGGCCCTCGGCGCCGCTTCGGGCGGGCCTTGCCGCGCGCGGCCTTGGCCGCCGCCTGCATCGGCACAATCGCGATCGCCTCGATCTCGAACAGCCCGCCCGGCCGCGCCAGCGCCGGCACGCCGATGGTGGTCGAGGCCGGCGGCGCCTTGGCGTTGAGGTAGCGGTCGCGGATGTCGCGGAAGGCCGCCATGTTGGCCCCGATGTCGACGATGTAGTTGTTGATCTTGACCACGTCGGCCCAGCCGGCGCCGGCCGCTTTCAGCGCCAGTCCCATGTTGTCGAAGGCCTGCACGCACTGCGCGCGGAAATCGCCGGCCGCACCGACAAATTTGTTACCGGTATCGATGCCGAGCTGCCCGGCGAAATAGACGATGCGCACCGGCCCCGCCGCCTCGACCACGGACGTGTAGCCCGGCGGCGGCGCCAGCGTCTTCGGATTGTGGAAACGCAATTGTCCGGCCATTGCTGCCCTCCCCGGCGTTCTTGTGACGGGCGGATATCACCATGGCGCGGCGGCGCGAGGCAAACGATTGCGGCGCGCCGAGGCGCCTGATACCGAGCGGCATGCGCACTGTTCGGAAAACAGCAGCGAATCTTGCCGTTCTGGTGCCGGTCGTCTGCCTCGCGACGGCGCAGCCGGCCGCTGCCGCCGATCTCGACGGCGCCTCGATGGCCTGGCCCTGGGCGCTGCCTTTTGCCGGCATCCTGCTGTCGATCGCGCTGTTGCCGCTGCTCGCCGCGCATTTCTGGCACGCGCATTACGGCAAGGTCGCCGCGCTGTGGGCCGCGGTGACGCTCGCCGCCATCGCGTTGCGCTACGGCTTGTCCGCCGCGCTCGCCGGCTTCGTGCACGCCATGCTCGGCGAGTACATGAGCTTCATCGTGCTGCTGTTCGCGCTCTACACCGTTGCCGGCGGACTGCTGATCACCGGCAATCTCGGCGGCAAGCCGGTGAGCAACGCCGGCGTGCTTGCCTTCGGCGCCGCGCTCGCCAGCCTGGTCGGCACCACCGGCGCCGCCATGATCCTGATCCGGCCGCTGATCCGCGCCAATGCGCAGCGCGCCCATAACGTCCATGTCGTCATTTTCTTCATCCTGCTGGTCGCCAACATCGGCGGCGCGCTCTCGCCGCTCGGCGACCCGCCGCTGTTCGTCGGCTTCCTGCGCGGCGTCGAGTTCTTCTGGCCGCTGCAACACCTCTGGCTGCAGACGCTGATCACCGGCGCGCTGGTGCTCGCCATCTTTGCCGCGCTCGATCTGTGGTTCGCGCGCCGCGACGCCGCCGGCGGCGACCGAGAGCGCGGCGCTGCGGCTCTACGGCCTCATCAACTTGCCGCTGATCGCCTGCATCATCGGCGCCATTCTCGGCTCCGCGGCGTGGCGGCCGCACATCGAGTTCGACGTCTACGGCACCCACCTCGCCTTGCAGAACCTCGTGCGCGACGGCGTCCTCATCGTCATCGCGCTCGCCTCGCTGTGGCTGACGCCGAACCAGCACCGCAAGGCCAACAACTTCACCTGGGAGCCGATCCGCGAGGTCGCCATCCTGTTCGCCGGCATCTTCGTGTGCATCATACCGGTGCTGGCGATGCTGGAAGCCGGCCGCGACGGCGCCTTCGCCTGGCTGCTCGAAGCCGTCACCGCCCATGACGGCACGCCGCACGAGGCCGCCTATTTCTGGCTCACCGGCATATTGTCCGCCTTCCTCGACAACGCGCCGACTTATCTCGCCTTCTTCGAGCTCGCCTCCGGCGATCCGGCGCACCTGATGGGGCCGCTCGCCGGCACGCTGGCCGCGATCTCCATGGGCGCGGTCTTCATGGGCGCGCTCACCTACATCGGCAACGCGCCCAACTTGATGGTCTACGCCATCGCCAACGAGCAGGGCGTGAAGATGCCGAGCTTCTTCGGCTATCTGCTCTGGGCGGCTATCGTGCTGGTGCCGCTGTTCCTGCTGCTGACGCTGCTGCCGATCTCGCCGCTCCTCAATCTTACTTGACTTGCCCCCGCGCCTTGCCCGAGTTTGGCAGGCAAGGGCACTAAACCGGCGCTGTGTCGAGACCGGAAGACGCCCGCCAGTGGGGGAACATCCGGCTATGACCGCGCACGCGGCCTCGCACGTCTATTTCGGCCTCAGCGCGATGTGGGTGTCGACCTGCGTCCTGGCCATCACCTACGCCGTCATCATGTCGGAGAAGGTCAACCGCGCGATCGTCGCGCTGGTCGGCGCCGGCGTGATGATCATCGTCGGCGTACTCGATCAGGAAGAGGCGATCCACGGCATCGATTGGAACACGCTTGGCCTGCTGACCGGCATGATGATCCTGGTGTCGATCTCGCGCCGCTCCGGCATGTTTCAGTATCTCGCCATCTGGTCGGCGAAGGCGGCCAAGGCCCATCCCGCGGGCATTCTCTTCATCCTGCAGATCACCACCGCGGTGCTGTCCGCCTTCCTCGACAACGTCACCACGGTGCTGCTCATCGTCCCGGTGACACTCGCCATCTGCAAGACGCTGAAGGTGCCGGCCTATCCCTATCTGTTCGCCGAGATCTTCGCGTCCAACATCGGCGGCACCGCGACGCTGATCGGCGACCCGCCCAACATCCTGATCGGCTCGCAGGCCGGCCTCACCTTCAACGATTTCGTCGTCCATCTCACGCCGGTGATCATCGTGGTGATGATCGTGCAGGCCGTTATCATTCACGTCCTTTGGGGCAAGGAGCTGCGCGCCTCGCATGACGCCGAGGCCCGCGTCATGGCGATGAACCCGGCGGAATCGATTGAAGACTGGCTGCTGCTCAAGCAGTCGCTCGTCATCCTCGGCGCCGTGATGGTCGCCTTCATCCTGGCGCAGCCGTTGCATCTCGAGCCCGCCACCATCGCCATGTTCGGCGCCGCCGTGCTGATGCTGCTCGACAACTGGGCGCACCATTCGGAGAAGGCCGCGCACAACATCCACCAGACCTTCGGCGACGTCGAGTGGATCACCATCTTCTTCTTCATCGGCCTGTTCATCGTCGTGCACGGCGTCGACGTCGGCGGACTGTTGAAGCTCCTCGCCAACGAGCTGGTGACGGCGACCGGCGGCAACATCGGGCACACCGGCTACGCCATCCTCTGGGCTTCCGCTTTCCTGTCGGCGATCGTCGACAACATACCGTTCGTCGCCACCATGATCCCGCTGATCAAGAACATGGCGCCGTCGTTCGGCGGCGAAGCGCACATCCAGCCGCTGTGGTGGTGCCTGTCGCTCGGCGCCTGCCTCGGCGGCAACGGCACCTTGATCGGCGCCTCCGCCAATCTAACGGTCGCCGGCATCGGCGACCGCAATGATGTGCCGTTCCGCTTCCTCACCTACACGCTCTACGGCGCGCCGATGATGATCGTGTCGGTCGCGATCTGTAACGTCTATGTCTGGCTGAGGTATTTCTGACCGCAACTTTCCGTCCGGCGCGGCGTTGACCCGCGGCTGCCCGCGTCTGAAGCGGAGCGGTTATCGCCGGTTGTTGGCGGGTTGGGTTCAATGCGTGCGCGGTATAGTGTCAGCTTCATCATCGCCGCGGTGGCAACGCTGAGTGCTGCGACAGCGCAGCCGGCGGCGGCGCGCGATATCTTTCAATGGCTGTTCGAGGGCTTTCACCCTCATGCCGCGCGCTCTTACGCCGACCCGTTCACCGCCTTTGCCCGCGCTATAGGCCCGCAGCCGCAGCGCGAACCGCGCGGACCATCGACCGCTTATTGCGTGCGTACCTGCGACGGCTTTCCCTTCAGGGTGCGCGCCAACGCCAATGCGAGCGCGGCGCAGATGTGCCACGCGTTTTGCCCGGGCGCCGAGACCAGGCTCTATTCCGGCAGCGATATCGACACCGCGACCGCGAGCGACGGCAGCCGCTATGCCGCGCTCGACACCGCCTACGCCTACCGCAGGGCACTCAAGCCGGGCTGCACCTGCAATGGCCGCAATGTCTTCGGCCTCGCGCCGATCGACGCCGCGAGCGACCCGACGCTCAAGCCCGGTGACGTGGTCGTTACCAACAACGGGCTGATGGCGGTGAGCGGCAAGGCTGACAAGACAGTCAATTTCACTCCTGCTGCAAGCTACCCCGGCTTCAGCGCGCGGTATCGCGCCGAACTGTCGGCTATGAAGATCGCGCCGCCGCGAATTGCCGCCTCCCCCGCGCTCGTCTCGTCGATTGAAGCGCAATCCCGGGAAAATCGCAGTGCGGCGAAGTGAACCGGTCCCGGAGCTCAAATTTTCGCCGTAGAATCATCCTTAACGCTGTCCGCCACTTCGACCTTGACGCGAAGGCAGCATTGGGCAGATTTGCGGGCAAATCGAACACAGGCGGACCAGACGATGCGGATGACGGCACTGAAAGCGGCAGTCGTAGCATTCGGCACCATGGTGGCGGCCCCGGCGCTCGCAGCGACCTGCCACAACACCGGTTCGTATGAACGCTGGCTCGAGGACTTCAAGAAGGAGGCGATCGCGCAAGGCATCTCGGCCCGCGTCGTCGCCGAGGCCTCGCCGTCGCTGACGTTCGATGCGGCGATCATCCGCCGCGACCATGGCCAGGCCGTGTTCAACCAGACCTTCGCCCAATTTGCCGACCGCATGGTCGGCGGCGCGCGCATCCCCAACGGCCTCGCCAAGATCAAGCAGCACGCCAAACTGTTCGCCGAGGTGGAGAAGAAATACGGCGTGCCGGCGCCGGTGCTCACCGCCTTCTGGGGCCTCGAGAGCGACTTCGGCGGCAACTTCGGCAACTACAAGATCCTCAGCGCTCTGGCGACGCTCGCCTATGACTGCCGCCGTCCCGACTTCTTCCGCAAACAGTTGTTCGATGCCTTGCGCATCATCGAGCGCGGCGACCAGACCGTCGACAGCATGATCGGCGACTGGGCGGGCGAGTTCGGCGGCATGCAGTTCACCGCCTCCGATTATCTCAAGAACGCCGTCGACTTCGACGGCGACGGCCGCCGCGACCTGATCCGCAGCGTGCCGGATACCGTCGCCTCCGCCGCCAACTTCCTCGTCGGCCTCGGCTGGAAGCGCGGCGAGCCGTGGCTCGTCGAGGTGCGCGTACCGCAGACGCTGCACTGGGAAGAAGCCGACCTCACCATCACCCATCCGCAGTCGCAATGGGCCGCCTGGGGCGTGCGCGCCGCGCACGGCGCACTGCCGTCCGGCGATCTGCCCGCCTCGCTGATCCTGCCGATGGGCCGCTTCGGGCCGGCCTTCCTCGCCTATCCGAATTTCCAGGCCTTCCTCGGTTGGAATTCGGCCTACGTCTATTCGACCACGGTTGCCTATTTTGCCACCCGGCTTAACGGCGCGCCGGCCTTCGACCACTCCGGCATCGCCCGTGTCGCAGCGCTGACCACGGCGCAGGTGATGGATTTGCAGCGGCTCCTGATCAAGGCCGGCTACGAGGGCGTCGGCGACGTCGACGGCAAGGTCGGCGCCGGCACCCGCGCTGCGGTGAGGAAAGCGCAGCTCAAGGTCGGGCTACCGGCGGATTCCTACCCCACCGTCGAGTTGATCGAGCGCCTGAGCGGCCGGCCGAGCGCCCGGCAGTAGTTTCCCTCGACAATTCCGGCGCGCTGCGGTGATGCTGCAGCGCATTCCGCGCTCACGAAATCTCGATGAGCCGCAGGATAGGCGCGCCCGCGCCGTTGACTCCATCAAGGACCGCGAGCCGCGCGACGATGACCGAATGTTCATCTTTGGTCGCGCGCGCGCGTGAGTTTCGCGGCGATTGCAATGAACGTTCTGGCGCCCCGGCGATTGACGGTGTTGCGCCTGGCACGGGTGGAGGATGTCTATGGCGAAACATTCCGCATGGCTGGCGGCGGCTGCGCTCGCCACGGCTTTCATTTTGCCGGTGACTGCGAACGCCCAGGACAAGAAGGATCAGGCCGCCCCGGCCGCGGCGCCGAAAGCCGCGCCCGCCGCGCCGCCGCACGCGGCGCCACCACCGCACGCGGCGCCACCGCCGCATGTCAGCGCGCCGCAGGCAGCGCCGCACGTTTCGGCGCCGCAGCGCGCCGCGGTGCCGCATGTTTCTGCGCCGCAGCGTGCCGCGGTGCCGCATGTGTCGGCGCCGCAGCGCGCCGCCGTGCCGCATGTCACGCCGAATTGCGAGGTCGAGCACCGTATCCAGCGCAATGCCGTCTCGCACGCGGCGCCGGGCAACACGGTCTCGCCGTCGAACGCGGCGTCGCAGGCGCAGCCGTCCGCCACGCAAGAGCGCGTCCTGCGCTCGCTGCCGCCCAAGGAACGCGCCGCCAAGCGCGAGGAATTCCGCAAGCAGCGCGAAAACGCGCAAACCAAGCCCGCCAATACCCAAGCCAACACTCAAGCCAACACGACTGCGGCACCGGCGGCGAGCCCGGCGCAACGCCGCGCCGACCGCGCCGAGCGCCTTCGTGAAGAGCGCGTCTTGCGCTCGCTGCCGCCCAAGGAGCGCGCCGCCAAAAGCGAGGAATTCCGCCGCGAGCGCGAGCAGCGCCTGAATGCGCAAACCGCGACACAGCCGAACGCCGCCACACCGACGGCCGCCAGCACGCTGGCACAGCGGCGCAACGCCCGCCGCAACGGCGGCACCGCGCTGACCGCGCAGGCGGCACGGCAAGGCCGCTTCGCCGCGCGCTTTTCCGCGCAGCGGGCGCGAGGAGGCAGCGCCCGCACTGCCGGTGTTGCCGCGCCGGCGTGGCGCGCCTGGCATCAACATCATAGCCGTGCGGCTTTTGTCGCCTGGTACGGCCCGGTGTTCTGGCCCTACGCCTATTCCGACATCTTCGATTACGCTTTCTGGCCCGATGGCTATGACGACGGCTACTGGGCCTATGCCTTTGACGATTTCTTCGACGGCCTGTTCTGGGGCGAGGTCGGCCCGCCGGCGGACTACGCCTATACCGAACCGGGCGCCGCTGGTCCGCCGCACGTGACTTACGCCGCCGTGCAGGAACTGTGTGGCGATCCCGGCACCGGCGTCACCGCCTGGCCCTTCGCCGACATCGAACGCAAGGTTGGCTTGAACGCCGAGCAGAAGTCGTTGCTCGACGACATGCGCGGCGCCGCGAAAAAATCCGCCGCCGTCTTCAGAGCCTCCTGCCCGTCCGAGAACGCCTTCCCGCTGACGCCGCCGGGCCGGCTCTCGGCGATGACGGCACGGCTCGATGCGACGCTGCAGGCGGTCGATACGGTGCAACCGGCGCTCGAAGCCTTCTACAATTCGCTGTCCGACGAGCAGAAGGAGCGTTTCAACGAACTCGGCCCCGCGACGCAAGTCGCCAAATCAGGCACTTCGGCCGGCGCGGAAACCACCGGCGCGACCGACGGCAGCGCGGACAGTTGCAAGCAGCCGAAGCCCGGCCTTGCCAACCTGCCGATCGACACGATCGAGGACGTGGTCAAGCCGAACGACGCGCAGGAAGACAAGCTCGACGCGCTGCAAACGGCGACCGACAAGGCGGTCGGCATCATGCAGGCGGCCTGCCCCGACGAGACGCCGCTGACGCCGACCGGCCGGCTCGACGTCATGCAGAAGCGCCTCAAGGCGATGATCGACGCCGCCAATGAAGTGAAGCCGGCGCTGGTCGACTTCTATTCGTCGCTCTCCAACGAGCAGAAGGCGCGCTTCAACCGGATCGGCCGGGAGCTCGCCAACAACAACGGCTAGCCGGCGTCGCGCTGTTTCGCCTTGGCGGCGCGCAGGATGTGGCGGTAGGTGCCGTCGAACACGGTATTGGTCGACGACGTCCACATCGTCTCCTTCGACAAGGTTTCGCGGCTGGCGTGAATGCGCCGGCCTCGCATCTCGCGCTCGGCGGCCTCGTCCTCGGTCATGGCAACGAGCTCGAACTGCGGCTCGGCCGGCACAAAGATCATCTGCATGAACGGCTCGTCCGGCCGGAACACGTGAGTGCGGCCTTCCGGCGGCGCCTTGAACACCACGAACGAGATCATCGGCCACCAGCTGGTGCGCAGCAGCGCCGGCACCGCGAGCGGCACGCTGTCGTCGGGGTCGGTGTAATAGCGCGGGTGCGGCTCGGTGCGGACCGCCATGTCGTCCCGACCTGAAGGTCGAGCAGCAATTGATAGGTGTAGTAGTTCTCGCCAAAGGCGCGGAACGGCGGCCATTGCAGCCCGGTCTGTGGGTCGGGACCGAAATCGCCGTCGAGCACCACCTTGCCGTTGCGCTTGGTCACCTTGAGCTCGTTGTCGAAGGGGTAGAACACTTCGATGCCGTATTGCGCGCCTTCGGTGAACGGCATGCAGTGCCAGACCTGTTCGTGCGAGCCGTCCTTGCGCGGCTGCGGCGTGCCCGCCCACCCCGGCATTTCCGTTTTGGTGCGCCGCGGACTTAGCCGCGGCTCGAACATCCGGTACTTGACCTGCATCGGGCCACCTCACCGCGATTGCGCGCTTGTTCGGCGCAGTACCCACACATCTTAGACTCGACCGCGGCTGTTCGCGCTGAATCTTGCACAGGCGCAGGTCTGGAACCCGGCATCCGTCGCAAAGTTCCATTCGGCGCGGCGGAACCGCTCCGGCGACGACCGAGTTATGCCTCCGGGGAAGATGGGGCTGCGCGAAAAGCGGGGCCCACGTCAACCGAACCGACGGAGGAGAACCCGATGAGGAAAAATCTCGCGCTATTTTTAAGCGGCACCGCCGCTCTGCTGGCGTTCAATGCCGCGCAGGCGGCCGCGCCTTCAGGACACGAAACGCAGGATTCCTTGGCAGCCAATTCCTATGCCGAGCTGCTCGAGCCGGTGCCGGATGCACGCGAAGCCTTGATCGCCGACGATGCAAGGCTCGCGCAGCAGCCGCAAGCCACCTTGCAGCTCGCGCAGTATCATCATCATCATCACCACCACCATCACGGTTTCGGTGGCTTTGGCGTTTATGTCGCTCCGCCTTACTACGCGGCGGCGCCGGATTGTTACTGGACGGTGCACCGCTACTGGAACGGCCGATACTGGGTGCACCGGCGCGTTCGCGTGTGCGGCTGAGCGTGCCTGCTTTGAAGCAAAACGGCCGCCCCTCGCGGGCGGCCGTTTCTGTTGTTCGAGCCCGAATTATTCCGGCAAGCCGCCGATGTTATCGCACAGCTTGGCCGCGCCCTTGGCGCAAGGCTGCGCCGGCTTCGCGTTCTGCTCCTGCTGTGCCGGCACGGCGGCATTCGCAAGCAAGTGCACCACCATGACCGAACCAAACGTGAGAACGGCGGCGGCAGTGATGACGTAAAAACGGCGCATGGCGACGGCTCCGGTCAGGAAAAATCGCGCGCATCTTCCATGGACTCCGTTACCGGAGCGCTAAATGCGCCGGTACACTTCGCCGGTATCGGCGCCTTTCCGCGCGCCATCGCGCTGAATGGTAAAAACTTCGTGGTTTATACACGACGTTTATGCTCTGAAGTCCGCACGCCGCGCGACACGCACAAGCGTTACGGCGCCTTGTCGCCATCGATGGAAAAATCACGATAGCCGCCGATGCCGAACACCGTGTCGGCATGGCCGCGCCGATGCCCGTGTGCGGCAATGCGGAGCGGAACGAAGTCGCCGCTGCCGCCGATCTCCATCGCCCAATAGCGCCGGCCCGACTTTTCGACACCGCCGAGGCGACCGCCTGGCAGCCGCCGAGCATCATGTTGGCGCGATGCGGCGGCGACTTCATCCAGACGTCGCGCGCGCAGGCTTCGGTCTTGCAGCCGACCGCGACGTTCTCGGCCATGGCGCCGTGCGGGCCGCGATAGCTGAAGAAGCCGGCGTGATCGAGGCTCTCGCGCCGCGCCATGTCGCGGGCGTGTTCGAGCGCCATGGCGTAAAGCGCGCCGCAGCTTGCGGCGCTGCGCAACGCCGCTGCCGGCGCCGAGCGCCAGCATGAGGCACAATGCGGAGAAGCAAATCTTCGTCATGCGCGCCTTTTAGCACGGCGCCGACGTCAGACTAAACCGCGGTCGGCCGATGGCGTTAACGCCACGCGCGATCAAGCGCCTGGCAAAGACGGCGGCGTGCGCCGCCCGCGCCAATACCACCAGAACACGGCGGCGATCACCACGGCGGTTCCGACCACCAGCACGACGAGCAAGGCCGAGTTCTGGATCCAGGCGATGGCCGGGATGCAGAGCGCCATGATCAGGCCGAGCAGGCAAACGTGCCATGACAGCACGTTGACTCCGGCGGTGAAGGTGCCGAGCGCGAGCAGCGTGAACACAGCAAGGCCGGTGGCGCTGGCGCTGAACGTGACCTGCACGCTCGGCAACAACATCATGTTCATCACCAGCAGGAAGGCGAACCAGTGCAGCACCTGCGTGCCGATGAGCCGCCAGTGCGCGCCAGTGCCGTAGGCCTCGCGCCAGCCGGCCGCGATGCAGACGAGGCCGATGACCGGCGCCAGGATTTCCCAGTAGGTGACGAGCGGCTGGCGCGAAAAGCTCGTATAGGCAACGCCCGCCATGGTGGCGATGAGCACGAGGCTGAACGGCAGTTCACGGAGCCAGAAGCTCATGTGCCGCGCCTTGTGCGCGGGTGGCTGACCGGCTGCAAGCTGTTCCGGGTCACTCATCGACATGCTCGCATGCCCGCGTCATGCGCGGGCGAAAACGCAAAGCCTATGGCTGGCGCGGCGGCCTTGTTATTCCGCCGCGATGCGTCACTTCAGGCGCCGCCGCCTTGATATCGGGGGTGACGTGGCTTTCGAACTTGGCGAAGTTCTTCTGGAACATGCCGACGAGATCGCGCGCGGTCTTGTCGAACTCGGCCTTGTTCTTCCAGGTCTTGATCGGGTTCAGGAGATGCGGCTCGACACCCTTGACCGAGGTCGGCACCGAGAAGCCGAAATAAGGATCGGTGCGGAAGTCGGCATTCTTGAGCGAGCCGTTAAGGGCGGCGGTGAGCAGCGTGCGGGTCGCCTTGATCGGCATGCGGCGGCCTTCGCCGTATTTGCCGCCGGTCCAGCCGGAGTTCACCAGCCAGCAGTCGACCTTGTACTTGTTGATGTAGTCGCGCAGCAGGTCGGCATAGACCGACGGGTGGCGCGGCAGGAACGGCGCGCCGAAGCAGGTGGAAAATTCCGGCTCGACACCAACCAGGCCCTTCTCGGTGCCGGCGACCTTGGCGGTATAGCCGGAGAGGAAGTGATACATCGCCTGCGTGGCGGAGAGCTTGGCGATCGGCGGCATCACGCCATAGGCATCGGCGGTCAGGAAGATGATGTTCTTCGGATGACCGGCGCGGCCGGTGGGCGAGGCGTTGGGGATGAATTCCATCGGATAGGCCGAGCGGGTGTTCTCGGTCTTCGAGCCGTCGTCGTAGTCCGGAATGCGCGTCTCCGGATCGAACACCACGTTCTCCAGCACGGCGCCGAAGCGGTTGGTGGCGTCCCAGATCATCGGCTCGGCTTCTTTGGAGAGCTTGATGCACTTGGCGTAGCAGCCGCCCTCGAAATTAAAGATGCCGTCCGGGCCCCAGCCGTGCTCGTCGTCGCCGATCAGGATGCGGTGCGGATCGGCCGACAGCGTGGTCTTGCCGGTGCCGGACAGGCCGAAGAACAGCGCGCTCTCGCCTTCGTGGCTGACGTTGGCCGAGCAGTGCATCGGCACCACGTTCTCGGCCGGAAGGTAGAAGTTGAGCGTCGTGAACACCGACTTCTTCATCTCGCCGGCGTAGGACGAGCCGCAGATCAGCACGATCTTTCGGGTGAAATCGATCGCCACCATGGTGTCGGAGCCGTCGCGGCCGCCGTGACGCTTGGCGTCCGGCTTGAACGAGGGCAGATCGACGATGGTCAATTCCGGGACGAACTTGGCGAGTTCGGCGCGCTCCGGGCGGAGCAGCAATTGCCGGATGAACAGCGAATGCCAGGCGTATTCGGTGAAGACGCGCGTCTTGATCCGGTATTTCGGATCGGCGCCGCCATAGAGATCCTGCGCGAACAAGCTCTTGCCCTTCACGTGCGCCTGGAAGTCGGCGAGCAAATTGTCGAAATTCTCCTTCGACATTTTGCGGTTGCCATCCCACCACACGGAATCGCGGGTGAGATCGTCGACGACGGTGTGCTTGTCCTTGGGCGAGCGGCCGGTGTGGTGGCCGGTCTCGGCGCACAGCGCGCCGCCGGCGACCAGCGACGCCTCGCCCGCGGCAATGGCGAATTCGTAGAGAGAGGGCTCGGTCAGGTTCCAGCGGACCTCGGCGAGGCCCTTGAAGCCGAATTTGTCCGCGCCATAGGCGGCGTTACGCAATCCGATTTCCTGCACGCGACTTCCTCCCCTCCAAAACAGGCCGCCCTCGGCCTGCGTCTCACGGCCGGCTTAAATCAAGTATAGCCCTGCCCGGAAAAGCGCGCGACCATAGTCACGAAAAGCCTTAAAGCCAAGGCTGGATATCATGCAGCGGCGCGGTTCTGTATTGCGCTGCGTCAATACTGGGCTCGCGAAGCGTTGATGTTTAACGCATCAATCCATGCACGGTTTCAGCCGGCCAGACCTTTATCGATCAGCCATTTCTCGATCAGATCGGCGATCTCGCCGTTGTTTTTGTCCATCATCATCATGTGCGAGTTACCGCGGATGCCGGCCTCCGGCAGATTAACCACATCCACAATTCCTCCGGCCGCGCGCATGGCGTCGAAATAACCGGCGGCTCGGCTGCGCATCTCCGACCAGCGCGGATGTTGCGCAATGAAATCGCCGTAGAGCACCAATGTCGGCACGTCCTCGAGCCTCGCCGCCAACGCAACATCGCCAGCAACCGCCGGCTCGACCGCGATCAGCGCCTTGAACAGATGCGGCCGTGCCTGCGCGACGCGAAAGCCGAAGCCGCAGCCCTGGCTGTGACACAGCACAATGCACGGCCCGATCCTGTCGACCAGCGCGGTATAGGCGGCGATGATGGCATCGTCGGTGCCGGTCCAGCGCGGCACCATCTGCCGCGTGAAATTGTCATAGGCCTCGACCGGAAACTGATTGCCGGGCAGCCGCTTCATCTTCGCCGGGTCGGCGTGCCACTCATCGCCAAGGCGATGACGCCAGAACGGATTGGCCTTGGTCACAAACTGCGGCCGGCCCTGCCACACGTCGGGCGGCGCAAAGCCGGCGCGGCCGCGCTCGACCGCGTCCGAGATGTAGACGTCAAAACCTTTGCGGATGAACATATTGAGCCAGCCGTCGCGGCCGTCGGGCGTCGTCTCGTAGGTGACGCCGGTCAGGCCGCCGCCGTGCCAGAGCAGCAGCGGAAATTTGCCCTTGCGGTCCTGCGGCAGAAAGTACTGCACGTACATCTGCTCAACTTGATAGGCGCCGTTCGGATCGAAAGTCGCCGGCGCGCCGCCTGGACTGAGCACCGCGGTTTCGACCGGCTTGCCGGAAATCTCCACG
This sequence comes from uncultured Alphaproteobacteria bacterium, assembly GCA_963822035.1. Lineage (GTDB taxonomy): Bacteria > Pseudomonadota > Alphaproteobacteria > Rhizobiales > Xanthobacteraceae > Pseudolabrys. The sequence continues at coordinate 581,757 of CAWGGC010000002.1, forward strand.
ACGCGGCCGCCGATATGGAACGACCCCATGTCGCGCAGCACGATCGGTTCGCGCGCCGTCATTTGCCGCGCGCCTGCTCGGCGAGCTCTTTGAGCACCGCGCGCAACGGGCCGGGGCCGGTCACCCGCTGCGGGAAGACAAGCCGCAACGCGGTGCGGCCCGATTGCAGCTCGAGGCCTTCGGGATCGACGCCGACGCAACGCCAGTCGCCGTCGGGGGCGCCGAGCAGCTTGGTCGCGTAGAGCCTGAAGCGCCTCCTTGTGATCGGCATTCATGTGCGCGATGGCGTCGGCTTCGGCGTCGATCAGCGCACTCGCATCGCCAATGTCGGTCAGCACATCACGCGCCGGCAGATCGACGATGCGGCCGAAACCGGCGACCAAATGCGCCTTCGTTATCGCCATCCGGTAGAAGTCAAAGTCGGCAAAGCCGGCAAACATCTCGGCCTCCGGGATGACGCCGCAGATAAGCGGCTCGCGCCGCGGCGTCCTTGTCTTCCGCGCAAACGCCCATCAGCATCACGCGGGCACCTTCGAGCGGATCACCCTCCTTGCGCTCGTCGACCATCAGCGACGCCCGCGCGTCGGCAAGAATATTCTTGGTGTGCATGGCGAGCTTCGACAACAGCAGGAGCGGCGCGCCGTCCGCCGCCGTTGCCACATTGACCAGCGAGCAATAGGGATCGCCCCGTGGAGGTATCAGGCTCGCCAGAGCCCCCGAACGCGCCTCGCGCATGAGCTTTTTCGCCGCCAGACGTGGATCGAACGCGGGCTCGGGCTTCATAGGCGCAGCTTCATGGACGTGAATTGGTTAACGGCGCTTGGGACAAGCACGGATTTGACCCGACGCCCTTGTAATTGCAACCGAATCACATAGTTGTTGCAAAGAGGTCACATTTCGGCCCCCGTTTGTGGGCTTCAAAAAGGCGGGACGTACGCCAAAAGCGAAAGAAGGGGCTCATGCCGACCATCGCTCTCGTCGACGACGACCGCAATATCCTGACTTCGGTCTCGATGGCCCTCGAAGCTGAAGGCTACCGGATCATGACCTATACCGACGGTGCGTCCGCGCTCGACGGCTTCAAGACGTCGCCGCCCGATCTCGCCATCCTCGACATCAAGATGCCGCGCATGGACGGCATGGAGACCTTGCGCCGGCTGCGGCAGAAGAGCGACGTGCCCGTGATCTTCCTCACCTCCAAGGACGAGGAGATCGACGAGATGTTCGGCCTCAAGATGGGCGCCGACGATTTCATCCGCAAACCGTTCTCGCAGCGGCTCCTGGTCGAGCGCGTCAAGGCGGTGTTGCGCCGCGCCACGCCCAAGGACGGCGCCGCGCCGAAAGAAACCGACGCCAAGGCGCTCGAGCGCGGGCAGTTGCGCATGGATCCCGAGCGCCACACCTGCACCTGGAAGGGCGAGCCGGTGACGCTGACCGTCACCGAATTCCTCATTTTGCAGGCGCTCGCCACCCGCCCCGGCGTGGTCAAGAGCCGCAACGCGCTGATGGATGCGGCCTATGACGACCAGGTCTATGTCGATGACCGCACCATCGACAGCCACATCAAGCGGCTGCGCAAGAAGTTCAAGGTCGTCGACGACGACTTTGACATGATCGAGACGCTGTACGGCGTCGGCTACCGTTTCAAGGAAGCGTGACGCAAATTTAATGCTGCGGCCCGAGCGGCGGACCTCGAACCCTGGTCCCGGCTTGCGGTAAAATCGCCGGGACCTCTAGGACACTGGGAACCGGCTGGCTCACGTGCTCGATCGAACCGCGGAAACCGTTGCGGACACCGCCGCCACCTCCGGCGAGGAGACCCCGCGCGTCAAGCGCAGCCGTTTCGCCGCGCTGCGCCGCGTCGCGCGCTCGGGCTGGCAGTTCTTCATCACGCAGAGCTTCTCCAGTCTCACCCGGCGCATCGTTTTCCTCAACCTCACCGGCCTCGTGGCGCTCGCCATCGGTGTTCTTTATCTGACGCAATTCCGCGCCGGCCTGATCGACGCGCGCGCGCAAAGCCTCCAAGTGCAGGGCGAGATCATCGCCGCGGCGATCGCAGCCTCGGCGACGGTCGAGACCAATTCCATCACCATCGATCCCGAGCGCCTGCTCGAATTGCAGAACGGCGAAAGCTACGGCCCCTCGGACGAGGCGCTGTCCGGCATCGAATTCCCCATCAATCCCGAGCGCGTCGCGCCGGTGCTGCGGCGGCTCGTGTCGCCGACCAAGACGCGCGCGCGCATCTACGACCGCGACGGCGTGCTCATCCTCGACAGCCGCAACCTCTACGGCCGCGGCGACGTGCTGCGCTTCGACCTGCCGCCGCCAACCGCGGAAAAGCCCGGCGTCATGGAGCGCATTGTGATCGCGATGCGCCGCTGGTTCAGCCGCGGCGATTTGCCGCTCTACAAGGAACTCGGCCCGGAGAACGGCAAGGGCTACCCGGAGGTCGGAGCCGCGCTCGACGGCGTGCCGACACGCATGGTGCGCGTCAACGACCGCGGCGAAGTCATCGTCTCGGTCGCCGTGCCGGTGCAGCGCTTCCGCGCCGTGCGCGGCGCGCTGATGCTGTCGACGCAAGGCGCCGACATCGACGACATGGTGGCGGCCGAGCGGCTCGCCATCGTCAAGGTGTTCCTGGTGCTGGCGAGCGTCATGGTGGTGCTGTCGATGCTGCTCGCCGGCACTATCGCCGGCCCGGTGCGGCGGCTCGCCGACGCTGCCGAGCGCGTCCGCCGGCGTATCCGCTCACGCGTCGAGATCCCCGACTTCACCCGCCGCGGCGACGAAATCGGCCATTTGTCCGGCGCGCTGCGCGACATGACAAACGCGCTCTATTCGCGCATCGAGGCAATCGAGAGCTTCGCCGCCGACGTCGCGCATGAGCTGCGCAATCCGCTCACCTCGCTGCGCTCGGCGGTGGAAACGCTGCCGCTCGCCAAGACCGACGACAGCCGCCGCCGCCTGCTCGACGTCATCGGCCACGACGTCAAGCGGCTCGACCGGTTGATCTCCGATATCTCCGATGCCAGTCGGCTCGATGCCGAATTGCAGCGCCAGGAGGTCGGCGCCGTCGATCTCACCAATCTGCTCAAAGCGCTGGTAACCGCGGCGAACGAAGTCGAACTCGACCGTGAAGATCAAGCTCGCCTTCGAGGGTGGGCCGCCGACGGCCTTCCAGATTCCTGGCCACGATTCGCGGCTCGGCCAGGTGGTGAGCAATCTGATCGACAACGCGCGCTCGTTCTCGCTGCCGGACGGCAGCGTGCGCGTCACCGCCAAACGGGTGAAGAACGACATCGAGATCACCGTCGATGACGACGGGCCCGGCATCGGCCCCGACGCGCTGGAGAAGATCTTCGAGCGTTTCTACACCGACCGTCCCGATCAGGGCTTCGGCCAGAATTCAGGCCTTGGGCTCTCGATCTCCAAGCAGATTGTGGAAGCGCACGGCGGCCGCATCTGGGCGGAAAACCGCGCCGGCTTTGCCGCGCCGGGCCTGCCGGCCAAGGTGCTCGGCGCCCGTTTCATCGTGCGCCTGCCGGCGCAGTAGGGGCTGCGCCAGCGTCAACCATTCACGCGTCCGCCGTGCTTGTCGGGCCGAAGGCCGTGCTGATCCGCGGGCCGTCCGGTTCCGGCAAATCGCGGCTTGCCTGGCAGCTGCTGCAGAGCGCCCTGCCCTTTACGCGCCTCGTCGGCGATGACCGTTTGCATATCGAGGCGCGCAACGGCCGCCTGCTGGTGCGGCCGGCCGCCGAGCTCGCCGGCCTGATCGAAGTGCGCGGCCTCGGCATCCGCCGGCTTCAGCACGAACCCTTCGCCGTCGTCGGCCTCATCGTCGATCTTGCCGCCGCCGACGCCGAACGGCTGCCGCCGGCGGCGGCCGGATACGTCACGCTGGAAGCGGTCAAATTGCCGCGACTGGCCATCGAAAACGGCGCCGACGCCCTATCTATGGTGCAGGCTTTTCTTGGGACCGTGCCGGACGGCCAATTGACGTGAGGCCGGCGGACGGGCTAAGGCGCGCCCCTTCTCCATGTTCGGAAAAATTAACGATAATGGACCTAAAATCGGCACCGCCGAATTCGACGGAAAAGACCCCCGATTTTCATGTCTTTTCGCACTGCAACAGAGCCCATATATAGCCCAGCAGGCCCTTGCAATGGGCCTCAACTTGGGCCTGAATGTGCCCCCTTTCGTGCGGCGCAGCGTAAACGCGCCCGCGAGGAGTTCGTAATGATCGGCCTAGTACTGGTGACCCACGGGCGGCTCGCCGTCGAGTTTCGCTCGGCGCTGGAGCACGTGGTGGGGCCACAGCGGCAAATCGAAGCGGTAACCATAGGGCCCGACGACGACGTCGAGCAGTGTCGCAAGAACATCGTCGACGCGGTCAAGCGCGTCGATTCCGGCGAAGGTGTCGCCATCCTGACCGACATGTTCGGCGGCACGCCCTCCAATCTCGCTATTTCCGTGATGAGCCAGCCCAAGGTCGAAGTGCTGGCCGGTATTAACCTTCCAATGCTGATCAAGCTCGCCAAAGTGCGAGAAACCTGCCCGCTCGAGCAGGCGGTGGCCGCCGCCCAGGAAGCCGGCCGCAAATACTGCACCATCGCCAGCCGCGTCCTTAACGGGAAATGACCGAGCCACAGGCGGACGGGAATGCCCCAACGTCCGTGCCCGACGGCGCCGTGGTCCGCGAGGTGGCGATCGTCAACAAAAAGGGCCTGCACGCCCGCGCCTCCGCCAAATTCGTGCAGATGGCCGAGCAATTCGATGCCGCCATTACCGTGACCCGCGGTCATGAAAGCGTCGGCGGCACCTCCATCATGGGGCTCATGATGTTGGCTGCAGGGCCCGGCTCCACCGTCACCATCCAGGCCACCGGCAACGATGCGGAAGCCGCGGTCAGCGCGCTGTGCGCGCTGGTATCGTCCCGGTTCGGCGAAGAAGAATAGCGCAAACGGAACTCCCATCCCTCCCCTGAAAGGGAGGGTCGATCGCGCGCATGCGCGATCGGGGTGGGGTCAGCGTTGGCAAAGCCCCCACCCGGCTCGCTTTCGCTCGCCACCCTCCCCCGCAAGCGGGGGAGGGATAAGAAGACATAAAGAATTCTTTATATATGCGTTGCGGCCTAATTGCTGGCCTGTTATAGGCACGCCCAGCCATCAACCCCGCATTCAGTCAGGATCGCCATGACCGTTTCGTCCAAGCCCAAGGCCGCCGCCGCTGTCGACTACATCGTCAAGGACATTTCGCTGGCCGAGTTCGGCCGCAAGGAAATCTCGCTCGCCGAAACCGAAATGCCCGGCCTGATGGCGACCCGCGAGGAATACGGCCCCAAGCAGCCGCTCAAGGGCGCCCGCATCGCCGGCTCACTGCACATGACCATCCAGACCGCGGTGCTGATCGAGACGCTCACCGCGCTCGGCGCCGACGTGCGCTGGGTGTCGTGCAACATCTATTCGACGCAGGATCACGCCGCCGCGGCCATCGCCGCCGCCGGCGTTCCGGTGTTCGCGGTCAAGGGCGAGAGCCTGAAGGACTACTGGGACTACACCGCCAAGCTGTTCGAATGGCACGGCGGCGGCACGCCCAACATGATCCTCGACGACGGCGGCGACGCCACCATGTTCGTGCATCAGGGCTTCCGCGCCGAACACCACGATCCCATGTTCCTCGACCAGCACAATTCGGAGGAAGAGGAAATCTTCTTCGCGCTGATCAAGAAGACGCTGAAGGAAAAGCCGAAGGGCTACTTCGCCAGCTTGGCCGCGAACATCAAAGGCGTCTCGGAAGAGACCACCACCGGCGTGCATCGGCTCTACGACATGCAGAAGGCCGGCACGCTGCTGTGGCCCGCCATCAACGTCAACGACTCGGTCACCAAGTCGAAGTTCGACAACCTCTATGGCTGCCGTGAGTTGCTGGTCGACGGCATCCGCCGCGGCACCGACGTGATGATGTCGGGCAAGGTCGCAATGGTCGCGGGCTTCGGCGACGTCGGCAAGGGCTCGGCCGCCTCGCTGCGCCAGGCCGGCTGCCGCGTCATGGTGTCCGAAATCGATCCGATCTGCGCGCTGCAGGCGGCGATGGAAGGCTACCAGGTCGTGACCATGGAAGACGCCGCGCCGCTGGCCGACATCTTCGTCACCGCGACCGGCAACAAGGACATCATCACCATCGAGCACATGCGCAAGATGAAAGACCGCGCGGTGGTCTGCAACATCGGCCACTTCGACAACGAGATTCAGATCGCGTCGCTGAAGAACCTGAAGTGGAACAACATCAAGCCGCAGGTCGACGAAATCGAATTCCCCGACGGCCATCGCATCATCATGCTGTCGGAAGGCCGCCTGGTGAACCTCGGCAACGCCATGGGTCATCCGAGCTTCGTGATGTCGGCCTCGTTCACCAACCAGACGCTGGCGCAGATCGAGCTGTTCGCCAACAACAAGGACGGCAAGTACAAGAAGGAAGTCTATGTGCTGCCGAAGTCGCTCGACGAGAAGGTCGCGCGCCTGCACCTCGCCAAGATCGGCGTCAAGCTCACCGAGCTGCGCGACGACCAGGCCTCCTATATCGGCGTCAAGAAGGAAGGCCCCTACAAGGCCGACCATTACCGGTATTGAGCCTTGCTTCCCTCTCCCCGTTCTTCACGGGGAGAGGGTGGCGAGCGCGGCAAAGGGTTAGCCGTCAGCGAAGCGCGCGCCGGGTGAGGGGCTGTGCACGGCCCCTCACCCGGTTCGCTTTCGCGAACCGACCTCTCCCCGCATTGCGGGGAAGAGGTAAGGACCGCGCCTTGCCGCACCGCATCGCGAGTGTTATCTCGCGGCCATGACGGCGGTTCCGATCCAGAATATCCGCAATTTCTCCATCGTCGCGCATATCGACCACGGCAAGTCGACGCTGGCCGACCGGCTGATTCAGCTCACCGGCGGCCTCGAACTGCGCGAAATGAAGGAGCAGGTGCTCGATTCCATGGACATCGAGCGCGAGCGCGGCATCACCATCAAGGCGCAGACCGTGCGCCTGAAATACCGCGCCAAGGACGGCAAGGACTACATCCTCAACCTGATCGACACCCCCGGCCACGTCGACTTCGCCTATGAGGTCAACCGCTCGCTCGCCGCCTGCGAGGGTTCGCTCTTGGTGGTCGACGCCTCGCAGGGCGTCGAGGCGCAGACGCTCGCCAACGTCTACCAGGCGATCGACAACAACCACGAGATCGTGCCGGTCCTCAACAAGATCGACCTGCCGGCCGCCGAGCCCGCCAAGGTCAAGCAGCAGATCGAGGAAGTCATCGGCATCGATGCTTCGAATGCCGTCGAGATTTCCGCCAAGACCGGGCTCAACATCGATTCCGTGCTGGAAGCGATCGTCACGCGCTTGCCGCCGCCCAAGGGCGACCGCGACGCGCCGCTCAAGGCTTTGTTGGTGGATTCCTGGTATGACGTCTATCTCGGCGTCGTCGTGCTGGTGCGCATCGTCGACGGCGTGCTCAAGAAAGACATGCGCATCCGCATGATGCGCACCAATTCCGCCTATGACGTCGATCGCACCGGCGTGTTCACGCCCAAGCTGACGCCGGTCGACGAGCTCGGCCCCGGCGAAATCGGCATGCTCACCGCCTCGATCAAGGAAGTCGCCGATACGCGCGTCGGCGACACCATCACCGACGACAGGAAGCCGACCGCGGAGCCATTGCCCGGCTTCCGTCCGGCGATCCCGGTGGTGTTCTGCGGCCTGTTCCCGGTCGACGCGGCCCAGTTCGAAGACTTGCGCGCGGCCATGGGCAAGCTGCGCCTCAACGACGCGAGCTTCTCCTACGAGATGGAAACGAGCGCTGCGCTCGGCTTCGGCTTCCGCTGCGGCTTCCTCGGCCTGCTGCATCTCGAGATCATCCAGGAGCGGCTCGAGCGCGAGTTCAATCTCGACCTCATCGCCACCGCGCCGTCGGTCATCTACAAGATCAAGCTCACCAACGGCAAAGAGCTGGAGATCCACAATCCGGTCGACATGCCGGACCCCAACCACATCGAGGAGATGCAAGAGCCGTGGATCGAGGCGACGATCCTGACGCCCGACGAATATCTCGGCGCCGTGCTCAAGCTGTGCCAGGACCGCCGCGGCGCGCAGAAGGAGCTGACTTACGTCGGCTCGCGCGCGCTGGTGAAATACGACCTGCCGCTCAACGAAGTGGTGTTCGACTTCTACGACCGCCTCAAGTCGGTGTCGCGCGGCTACGCCTCGTTCGACTATCACCTCACCGACTACAAGCCGGCCGATCTCGTCAAGTTGCAGATGCTGGTCAACGGCGACCCGGTCGATGCGCTGGCCATGCTGGTGCACAGGACGCGCGCCGAGAGTCGAGGCCGCGCCATGGCGGAGAAGCTGAAAGAGCTGATCCCGCCGCACATGTTCCAGGTGCCGATCCAGGCCGCGATCGGCGGCAAGGTGATCGCCCGCGAGACCGTGCGCGCCTTCCGCAAGGACGTCACCGCCAAGTGCTACGGCGGCGACGCCACGCGCAAACGCAAGCTGCTCGACAAGCAGAAGGAAGGCAAAAAGAAGATGCGGCAATACGGCAAGGTCGATATTCCGCAGGAAGCGTTTATCGCGGCGCTGAAGGTGGATGTGTAGCGCTTTATCCCTCCCCTGAAAGGGGAGGGTGGCGAGCGAAGCGCGCCGGGTGGGGTCGCCTCTCAATCGGATCGGACCCCACCCGGCCGCTCGCTTCGCTCGCGTCCACCCTCCCCGCAAGCGGGGAGGGATCAAGCGAGACGCCTACACCCCGAGCAACGCCTCGGCATTGCCGTGCGCGATGCGTTCGCGGTCGCTCGCGCTCACCGGCAACTGCTCCAGAAACTTCCGCGCCTCTTCCATCGAGCCGTAAGGGTAGTCGGCCGAGAACATGATGCGCTCGACGCCGACCTCCGCCAGCAGATTCTGGAAGGTCGTCGTGAAATTGAAGCCGGAAAAGGTGTAGTGCACGTTCTGCCGCAGATAATCGGCAAGCGAGCGCTTGAACTGGGCCGGCGACAGTCCGGCGCCGGTGGCGGCAAGCCGCGGCAGCATGAACGGCAGCGCCTCGCCCATGTGGCCGACGATGAGCTGCAACTTTGGAAAACGGTCGAACACGCCGCGCATCATCATGCGCACGACGTGGAAGCCGACTTCGATGTGCCAGCCCCAGCCCGGGCCGGCGAGCACGAAGGTCTCCGCCGGCGAGAAGCCGCCATAGGCGGCGTCCATCACCGCCTTCGGCGGCAGCGCCGGATGCAGATAGATCGGCACCTCGAGCGCTTCGGCGCATTCTAGAATCGGCCAATAGAATTCGTCGTCGAGATAGCGGCCGCGATTGTGGCCGTTGATCAGCGCGCCCTTGAAGCCGTCCTGGCGCACGCGGCGCTCGAGCTCCGCCGCGGCCTTATCGGGCGCCGCGGTCGGCAGCGTGGCAAAGCCGGCAAAGCGCGTCGGATGCTTTTTCACCGCGGCGGCGAGCGCATCGTTGGCGTCGCGCGCGACGGCGATCGCCTCGTCGGCTTCGGACAGCTCGGCGCCGGGATAGTTGAGCGACAACACCTGCATGTCGATGCCGGCGGCGTCCATCGCGGCGATCCGCTTGTCGCCGAGATCGAGCAGCCGCTCGTACAGCTTGACGGCGCGGTCGCCGCGGCCGCTGAGCAGGAGGTCGCGGAAGGCGCGGCCGGCGCCCTCGGCGAAGGCGGGCGTGACGAAATGCTCTTCAAGCGTGATGGTGCGCATGGTGGCCCCGGGCTGTTTCGCGCCACGTTTGGCAGGCCGCCTTGGCCTGTTCAAGCCCTGCACAAGTTGTTGTCTTGATTTTATTCCTATGATCTGCTAGGCATCGCGGGCTGAGGGCGAAGCGCCCGGGTCGCCACGTGGGATCGAGGCGCTTCTGACCGGCCGGGGAAAGACGGAAAAAGGGAAAGCCGGCGCCCCCGCGCCGTCAAAAAGCAGGGGCGGAGGCGCGCGTCCCGAAGAGAGGTCTGATGCGTTTGCTCACCCTGATGCTTGCCGTTGCCGCGGTCAGCTTGCTGTCGGCAGCCGTCCACGCCGATGAAACCGTGACGATCGGCGGCGTCAATGCCGTGCTGATCAAGCCGCAAGGCGCAGCCGCCGGCAGCCTGGTGCTGCTCGCCGGCGGCGACGGCTATATCGGCGTCGGCGCCAACGGCAGCGTCGCCCGCGGCGGCAACCAACTCGTGCGCACCCGCGCCGCCTACGCCGCGCGCGGCTTTGCCGTGCTGGTGCCGGATGCCGGCATCGATGTCGCCGCCGCGGTCAGGTACATGGCGGCGATCAAGCGGCCGGTGACTTTGGTCGGCACCAGCCGCGGCACGCAGCGCGCCGCCGAAGGCCTCGCGCAGGGCGCGCGTCCCGACGCGCTGGTGCTCACGTCCGGATTTCTCTCGCCGCAATCGGGCGAAGGCGTCCATCGCTCGGTCATCGCCCTGCTCGGCTCGCCGTCGCGGCTGCCGCGCACGTTGGTGATCCATCACCGCCAGGATGGCTGCAAGTTCACGTCGCCGAACGGCGTCGCGCCGTTCCTGAAATGGGCCGGCGGCCGCGCCCATGTGATCTGGCTCGACGGCGGCACGAGCGTCGGCAATCCGTGCGAGGCGCGCGCTCATCACGGCTTCAACGGCATCGACGGCGAGGTGGTCGCCGCGGTTGCTGCCTTCGCCAAGCGCTGAGGGGGAACTTCGCCGCATTGTAGCGCGTTCACCATCGTGTCGAAACAGACACGAGGAGGAACACATGCCGCGAGGCAGCAAGGCGAAGTACACCGGCAAGCAGAAGCGCAAGGCTCGTCACATCGAACGTGGCTACGAGCGGCGCGGCGTCTCGCGCCGCGAATCCGAGCGCCGAGCCTGGGCGACCGTGAACCGGGAATCCGGCGGCGGCAAGAAGAGCGGCTCCGGGCGCGGCCACAGAACAAGTCGCGCAAGCTCGCGCAAAGGCGGCCGGCTCGGCGGCCGCGCTTCGGCGCGGCGATCGGCGGCAGCACGCTCACGCTCGGCGCGCAAGGCGGCGCGCACCCGCAAGCGCCGCGGACACTAGCGGAAGCGTGTGCGCTCGTAATCGCCGGAATAGAAGACGTCGTCGAAACTGCGGTGCCTGACGTGTTGGCGGCGGGGATGCGTCGCCTCGCGGACGTGCGGCGCCTCGCGCCAATGCGCCATCGCCGCAGCGCCCTCGCCGGTGACGACGATGCGCGTGTCGTTCCGGTGCTGCTCGACCAGCGCGAACAGCACCGCGGCATTGGCCGGATGCAGGCGGATACAGCCGTGCGAGGCCGGGCGGCCGATATGCGATATCTCGTAGGAGCCGTGGATGGCGTAGCCGCCGTGGAAGAAGATCGAATACGGCATCGGCGACCAGTCGTATTTGCTGGAGAACCACTTGCGCGCCAGCCGCTCCGGCCGGTAGGTGCCGTTCGGCGTGTTGTAGCCCATGCGCGCGGTCGATACCGGCCACTCGTAGCGATGCACGCCGTCGACGGCGACGTCGAGACGCTGCTCGGATTTATCGACGGTGATGACGACGCCGGCCTGCGCGGGTGCAAACGCGCCGAGCAAGGCGATCACAACGACGATGGCGAAAAGACGTGGCATCGCCAAAAGTCCCCAGATGCCACAAACGCGAGTTTCGATAGTTTCGCGCCGGAAGGCAAGATCGTTAACGCGCGGCGGCGCGGGTGTTCTAATTTGGCACAGCGCGCTCGGCGAGCGCGCGCCGCCTACCAGTGGCTGAAGCCGTATTTGTGCGCGAGCGACGTGAGCCAAGCCTGCCGCGTCCGCATTACGGCCGCCTCGTCGCCGCGCGCCACGACGTGCGAGGCCGGCATTGCGGCGCGCGCATGCGCAGCGAGGGCCACATCCTCGCTGCGCAGCGCCACACGGCGCGCGCCAAGTCCGCTAGGCGTCTTGGCGGCGGCGGCCGAGTCGTCATCATTAGCCAGTGCCTTTGCGAACCGTTCGCTGGCAGCCGCCTCGACCTTCGGCTTGCCGGCATCCGCCATCGGCACCGCTTGCGGCGCGGCCGGCGCCGGCGGTAGCGGACCATTCATGACGACGATTTTGGTAGCGGCGAGCTTGCGCTTGTGCACCAGCGCAAACAGCGCCTCGGCGTGGTCGGGACGCAGCCGCACACAGCCGTGCGAGGCGGGATGGCCGAGATTGTAGGCCTCCATGGTGCCGTGCATGGCGTAGCCGCGGAAGAAGAACATCGCCCACGGCATCGGCGTTAGCTGGTACTCGTGCGAATACCAGTGCCGCTCAAGCCTGATCGGGTGGAAGGTGCCGTTCGGCGTCGCGTGACCGCGACGCCCGGTCGACACCGGCCAGCGATAGAACTCGGTGCCGTCGACGACGACTTCGAGCTTCTGCTGCGATTTGCTGATGTTGACGAGGATGTCAGCCTTGGCCGGAGCCGCCACAACGACCAAGGCACCCAAAGCGGCCATGCCGAGCCGACGCATGACAAAGCCCCCAACCGCCGCCACGGGCGCAAAGATGGCCCGAGTGAGGGAACTTTGTAAAGGATTTATTAACCATAAAAGCCTTTGGCGAAACTCGGTTTTTTTGCACTCATTGCGGGCAGCCGGGTGGGCAGCGGAATCTCCACAGCCTAAACCATGCCGCGAATTTAACCTGACAGAACCGGGCGGAATCGCTACATCGGCAGGCCATGAGGGCGCGGATGAAGGCGGTTTTCGCTCTGACTTTCGTGTTGGTCGCCGGCGGCGGCGCGCTTGCGCAGACCCCGGCTGTGCCGGCCAATCAGCCTTCGGCCGTTGCGCCGATCCCGGCATCGCAGGCGCCAGCCGCAAAGCCGCAAGCACAGGCTCCTGCCGCCCAACCGCTTGCCGCCGTACCGCCCGCTCAACCGGCTGACGCCGCGCTGCCGCCGAACGCGGCGCCGACCGTCGCCATCAACCCGCCGGCGCAAGAGACGCCGCGGCCGCTCGCGCTGCCGATCCCGATGCCGCCGGCCAAGCCGGAGATGGCCGAGGACAAGCAGCCGGCCAAGCGGTTGTTCTCCGGCGTACAGTTGCCGACGCTCGGCAAGGCCATGGCCATCGGCTACTACCCGCGCGGCTGCCTGCAAGGCGGCGTCGAATTGCCGATCAACGGGCCGAACTGGCAGGTCATGCGCGTCGAACGCAACCGCAACTGGGGCCACCCCGAGCTCGTTCATTTCCTGGAAAAATTCGCGCCGCTTGCGTCCAAGGCGACCGGCTGGAAAGGCGTGCTGATCGGCGACATGGCGCAGCCGCGCGGCGGCCCGCTACCGTTCGGGCACTTGAGCCACCAGATCGGCCTCGACGTCGACATCTGGTTCATGCCGATGCCGGGTCACCGCCTCACCACCGAGGAACGCAACACCGTCTCGGCGAGCAACCTCGTTGCCGACGACTGGAAGCACGTCAACGGCAACTGGTCGGGCGCCGACGAAGCCTTCATCCACACCGCCGCGGAGCAGCCCGAAGTCGAGCGCGTGCTGGTCAATGCCGCGATCAAGAAGAAGTTGTGCGAGATGGAGGGCAAGCAACACTGGAGCTGGATGGACAAGGTGCGGCCCTGGTACGGCCACAACGACCATATCCATGTGCGGCTGAAATGCCCGGCGGATTCGCCGAACTGCCGCAAGCAGCCGCCGGTGCCGGGCGGCGACGGCTGCGCCGCCAAGGAGCTCGACTACTGGTTCTCCGAACGGGTGCTGCACCCGCACATCACGGCGCCGAAACATCCGCCACATGCATTGACGCTCGCCGATATGCCGCCGGCCTGCAAAAACGTGCTCGACGCGCCGGCCAACCAGAAAGCCGCGCAGCGCTAATGCGAACCAGCAGCCAAGTCACGGAGCATGTTTGCCGTCATGGCCGGACTTGTTCCGGCCATCCACGCCTCCCTTGAAGCCAATTCAGCAAGGCGTGGATGCCCGCGACGAGCGCGGGCATGACGAACTCGACGGCTCATGCCAGCGGCAGCACGTTGGTGTATTTCACCTGCTCCAGCGCGAAGCTCGATTCGATCGAGGCAACGCCTTCGAGCCGCGTCAATTTCGTTTTGAGGAAGCGCTCATAGGCGGCGAGATCCGGCACCACCACGCGCAGCCAATAGTCGCGTGGGCCGGTCATCAGATAGCACTCGAGCACCTCAGGCCAACGCGCGATGGTGTTGGCGAAGCGGTCGAGCGCGTCCTGCTTCTGCTTTTCGAGCTTGATGGAGATGAAGACGCTGACCGGCAGCCCGACCGCCTGCTGGTCGAGCACCGCGACATAGCGCGAGATCACACCGGCCTTCTCCAGGATACGCACGCGGCGCAAGCAAGGCGAGGCTGACAAGCCCACCTTGGCGGCCAGATCGGCCAGACTGATGCGGCCGTTCTGCTGCAAAGCGCCAAGAATCTTGCGGTCGGTGGCGTCGAGCGTCGTTGGCATATCCTGCTCCGAGTAGCCATAAGATTGGCAATATCTGCCAATGCCATGTTCCCTTGAGGCTGATATTAGCAGCAACCATCTGCCCGGTGCATCCATAATGCCGGCAGCTTTCAAGGGCCCGCCCCATGGCCGACGACCTGCACATCCTGCGCGCGCTGGAAAAGAAGGTGCTCTGGCTGGCGAGCTGGACCATCCACAACGCCAATCACCTGCGCGAGAATACCGACGGGCTGAAAGTCGGCGGGCATCAGGCCTCGTCCGCCTCGCTCGCCTCGATCATGACCGCGCTCTATTTCGACGTGCTGCGGCCGCAGGATCGCGTCGCGGTCAAGCCGCACGCCTCGCCGATCTTCCACGCCATCCAGTACCTGCTCGGCAAGCAGACGCGCGACCGGCTCGAGGCCTTCCGCGGCTACAAGGGCGCGCAAAGCTATCCCTCACGCACCAAGGACGCCGACGACGTCGATTTCTCCACCGGCTCGGTCGGCCTGGGCGTCGCGCAGACATTATTCTCCTCACTGACGCAGGACTACGTGCGCATGCACGGCTGGGGCAACGAGCGGCCCGAAGGCCGCATGATCTCGCTGGTCGGCGACGCCGAACTCGACGAGGGCAACATCTTCGAGGCGATCCTCGAAGGCTGGAAGCAGGGCCTGCGCAATTGCTGGTGGATCGTCGACTATAACCGGCAGAGCCTCGACGCCGTGGTGCGCGAGGGGCTGTGGGAGCGCTACGAGCAGCTGTTCAAGAATTTCGGCTGGGACGTGGTGATCCTGAAGTACGGCTCGCTGCAGCAGGCGGCATTCAAGGAGCCCGGCGGCGACAAGCTCAAGGCGTGGATCGACAACTGCCCGAACCCGCTTTACTCGGCGCTGGTGTTCGCCGGCGGCAAAGCGTGGCGCAAGCATCTGCTCAACGACATCGGCGACCAGGGCGACGTGTCGCGTCTGATCGAGACGCGATCGGATGCCGAGCTTGCCGCGCTGATGAACAATCTCGGCGGTCACGACCTGCCGGCGATCATCGAGGCCTTCCATGCGATCAAGCACGACAAGCCGGTCTGTTTCATCGCCTACACCATCAAGGGCTTCGGCATGCCGTTCGCCGGCCACAAGGACAATCATTCCGGGCTGATGACGCCGGCGCAGATGGACACGTTCCGCGCCGCCAACAACGTGCGCCCCGGTCATGAATGGGACAAGTTCGAAGGGCTCTCGACGCCGCCGCAACAGCTTGAAGCATTTCTTGCGCGCGTGCCGTTCGCGCAAGGCGGCGAGCGCCGCCTGCAGGCGCCACGCATCGCCGTGCCGGAGGAACTCGCCGTCACCATCCAGCCGACGATGTCGACGCAGACCGGCTTCGGCGCCATCCTCAACGAAATCGGCCGCGCCAGCGACGAATTCGCCGCCCGCATCGTTACCGCCTCGCCCGACGTCACCGTCTCAACCAATCTCGGGCCCTGGGTCAACCGCCGCGGCCTGTTCGCACGCGAGCACATGGCCGACACTTTCAAGAGCGAGCAGATCCCCTCGACCTTCAACTGGGAATTCTCGCCCAAGGGCCAGCACATCGAGCTCGGCATCGCCGAGGCCAATCTGTTCATTCTGCTGGCGGCGCTCGGGCTGTCGCACTCGATCAACGGCGTGCGGCTTCTGCCCGTCGGAACGCTGTACGATCCGTTCATCGCCCGCGGCCTCGATCAGCTCAACTACGCCTGCTACCAGGACGCCCGCTTCATGGTCGTGGCGACGCCGTCCGGCATCACGCTGGCTCCCGAAGGCGGCGCGCACCAGTCGATCGCCGAGCCGCTGATCGGCTTGGCGCAGGACGGGCTCGCCAGCTTCGAGCCGGCTTATGTCGACGAGCTCGCCGTCATCATGGCCTTCGCCTTTGCCTACATGCAGAAGTCAGGCGGCGAGATTTCGGAGAAGAATTGGCTTCGCGACGAGACCGGCGGCTCGGTCTATCTGCGGCTGTCGACGCGGCCGATCGAGCAGATCCAGCGCGCCGATGAGCGATGAGCTGCGCCAGTCAATCGTCGACGGCGCCTATTGGCTGCGTGAGCCGGGGCCGAACTGCCAGGTGGTGGTCGCCTATACCGGCGCGATCGCGCCGGAAGCGATCGAGGCGATCGGCCTCATGGCGGAGGACCGCCGCGATGTCGGCCTGATGGCGGTGACGTCCGCCGACCGGCTCAACGCCGGCTGGACCGCGGCGCAGCGCGCGCGCGAACGCGGGCTGGTGCACGCACGCTCGCACATCGAGCGGCTGTTGGCCGACGTGCCGCCGCATTGCGGCATCGTCACTGTGCTCGACGGGCACCCGGCGACGCTCGCCTGGCTTGGCGCCGTCAACGGCCACCGCACGCGCTCATTGGGTGTCGAGCATTTCGGCCAGACCGGCTCGCTCGCCGATCTCTACCGGCACTACGGCATCGACGCCAACGCCATCGTAGCGGCGGCGCAATCAATCGCGCCGGGAAGGCCGATAAGGCATCTCAAAGCATTGCCTTGAGACTCTAGAGGGCAGTCACAAATTCCGTTCGTTCCCGCGGAAGCGGGAACCCAGTTCTTTGGCAGCAATGTTTGGCTTAGCTGGGTCCCCGCTTCCGCGGGGACGAACGGAGTAATGGTTGGCGCGCGCTAATGCTTCGCGTCCTGCAAAATCATCTCGGCGCCCTTTTCCGCGATCATCATGGTCGGCGAGTTGGTGTTGCCCGATGTGATCGACGGCATCACCGAGGCATCGACCACGCGCAGGCCCTCGATGCCGACGACGCGCAGCCGGGCGTCGACCACGGCGTTGGGATCGTCGGCGCGGCCCATGCGCGCGGTGCCGACGGGATGGAAGATGGTGGTGCCGATGTCGCCGGCGGCCTTGATGAGACCGGCTTCGTCGTCGTCGCGCGCCTGCGGGCCCGGCAGATATTCTTCCGGCCTGTAAGGCGCCAATGCCGCCTGCGCCGAAATTTGCCTCGTAATGCGGATCGACTGCACGGCGGCGCGCCGGTCCTCGGGCGTTGCCAGGTAATTCGGATTAATCGACGGCGCCGCCGTGGGGTCCTTCGACTTCAGCGTCAGCCGCCCGCGGCTCGTCGGCCGCACATTGGCGACGCTCGCGGTGAAGGCCGGGAACGGGTGCAGCGGATCGCCGAACTTGTCGAGCGACAGCGGCTGGATGTGATACTGCAGATCGGCACGATCCTTCGACGGGTCGGATTTGGTGAAGGCGCCGAGTTGCGAGGGCGCCATGGTCAGCGGCCCGCGGCGGAACAGCGCGTATTCGACACCCATCCAGGCGCGCTGGAACGGCGACCGGTACATTTCGTTCAGCGTCCTGATGCCGCTGACCTTGTAGATCATCCGCAGTTGCAGGTGATCGTGCAGGTTGGCGCCGACGCCGGGCTTGTCGAGCAGCACCTCGATGCCGAGCGCCGACAAATCGCTCGCCGGCCCGATGCCGGACAACATCATGATCTGCGGCGAGCCGAGCGAGCCGGCGGCCATGATCACCTCGCCGCGGCACTTCGCCGAACGCATCTCGCCCGCCTGCCGCCAGCGTACGCCGCCGGCGCGCTTGCCGTCGAAGATGAGACCTTCGACCAGACAGCCCGTCTCCAGCTTCAGGTTCGGCCGGTTGAGCACGGGTTTCAGAAAGCCGCGCGCCGCCGACCAGCGCCGGCCGCGCTTCTGGTTGACGTGGAAGTAGCAGGAGCCCTCGTTGTCGCCGGTATTGAAGTCGCCGACCTTGGGGATGCCGTATTGCTCGGCGGCGTCGCGCCAGGCGTCGATGATGTCCCAGGACAGCCGCGGAAACTCGACGCGCCACTCGCCGCCTCTGGCGTGATGCTCGCTGTCGCCGAGGAAGTGGTCGGTCATGCGCCGGAAATACGGCTTGACGTCGTCCCATGACCAGCCGGGCAAGCCCAATTGCCGCCAGTGGTCGTAATCGCCGGCCTGGCCGCGCATATAGACCATGGCGTTGATGGCCGAGGAGCCGCCGATCACCTTGCCGCGCGGATAGTTGAGCGCGCGGCCGTTCAGGCCCGGCTGCGGCTCGGTCTTGAACATCCAGTCCGAGCGCGGATTGCCGATGGCGAACAGATAGCCGACCGGAATATGGAACCAGATCCAGTTGTCGCGCCCGCCTGCCTCGAGAATGAGCACGCGGTTGCGCGGGTCCGCCGACAAGCGGTTGGCGAGTACGCAGCCCGCGCTGCCCGCGCCGACAATGATGTAATCGAACTCGCCTTCGATGGGCGTTGCCTCGGCCATCCTTGGTCTCCCCAAAGGCGGACTTTACCTTGCCGCTTGAGACTTGCTAGGCTCCGCCTCGACCTCGCGGCCCACCGTGACGTGTGCCGCGCCGACGGAACGGCGGTTCTCGTCAATCCAAATATCGAAGTGACACCAGCCGGGTGCCCCGTGGCGCCCGAGGAGAACCGCCATGTTGAAACGGCTTTTTGCCATTCTCGCACTTTTCTCGGTCGCCGCGCCGCAAGTGGCGACGGCGCAAGATACCATCACCGTCTACGCCGCCGCTTCCCTCAAGAACGCGCTCGACGACGTCGACGCCGCCTTCACCAAGGCGAACGGCGTCAAAATCACTGCGAGCTACGAGGCAAGCTCGGCGCTGGCCAAGCAGATCGAGGCCGGCGCGCCGGCCGACATCTTCATCTCCGCCGACCTGCGCTGGATGGACTACGTCGCCGGCAAGAAGCTGATCAAGCCTGAGACCCGCGTCAACCTGCTCGGCAACAAACTGGTGCTGATTGCGCCGAAGGACTCCAAGCTCGCCAATGTGTCGATCGGCAAGGGCTTCGACATCGCCAAGCTCGCCGGCGACGGCCGCATCGCGGTCGCCGACACCAAGGCCGTGCCCGCGGGGCTTTACGCCAAGGCGGCGCTGGAGAAGCTCGGTTCATGGGCGGCGGCCGAACCGAAGCTAGCGCAGGCGGAGAACGTGCGCGCCACGCTCGCCTTCGTCGCCCGCGGCGAAACGCCGATCGGCATCGTCTACGAGACCGACGCCAAGATCGAGCCGAAGGTGAAGATCATCGGTACCTTTCCGGACGGTTCCTATCCGCCGGTGACCTATCCCGATCGCCGCCACCGCGACCGCCAAGCCCGATGCCGCGAAATACATTCAGTTCCTGCGCACGCAGGGCGCCAAGGCGATCTTCGAGAAATACGGCTTCAGCTTCCTGGTGCCGCCGAAGGCGTCGTGATGCGGCGCTGTTCGTGTCCCGGGCGCAGTGCAGCGCGTAGCGGTGCGCTGCAGACCCGGGACCTTTGCGACTCCGGACGCCGTAACGGTCCCGGATCAGCGGCGCACCACTCCGCTGCGCTCCGTGCTGCGCCGCGTCCGGGACACGATGCTCAGCATGTTTAACCTCTCTCCCCAGGAATGGACCGCGGTTGCGCTGTCGCTCCGCGTGGCGACGGTCGCGACCGCGGTGTCGCTGCCGATAGGTATCGCGGTCGCCTGGCTGCTGGCGCGCAAGGACTTCTACGGCAAGACTTTTCTCAACGCGCTGATCTACCTGCCGCTGGTGCTGCCGCCGGTCGTCACCGGCTATCTGCTGCTGATCGCCTTCGGGCGGCGCGGCCTGTTCGGCGAGGCGCTCGCCCATATCGGCATCGTGTTTTCCTTTCGCTGGACCGGCGCGGCGCTCGCCTGCGGCGTCATGGCCTTTCCGCTGCTGGTCGGCGCCATCCGGCTGTCGATCGAGGCGGTCGACCGCAAATATGAAGATGCCGCCGCCACCCTCGGCGCCAGCAAGGCCTGGACCTTCCTGACCGTGACGCTGCCGCTGGCGCTGCCCGGCATCATCGCCGGCGCGGTGCTCGCCTTTGCCCGCGCGCTCGGCGAATTCGGCGCCACCATCACCTTCGTCTCCAATATCCCCGGCGAGACGCAGACAATCTCGGCCGCGATCTACACGCTGACGCAGGTGCCCGGCGGCGACGTCCAGGCGCTCAGGCTCGTTGTCGTCGCGGTCTTCATTTCGCTGATCGCGCTCATCGCCTCGGAATGGCTTGCGCGCCGCGCCACCGCGCGGCTGCACGGAGTCTGACATGCTGACGGTCGACGCCGCCAAGCGCTTCGGCGAGTTCTCGCTCGACGCCGCCTTCGCCGCGGAAGGCGGCTGCACCGTGCTGTTCGGGCCCTCCGGCAGCGGTAAGACCACCATCGTCAACATGATCGCCGGGCTGGTGCGGCCCGACCGCGGCCGCATCGCGCTCGACGACGAGGTGCTGTTCGACGACAAGGCGCGCATCGACGTGCCGGCCTGGCGGCGGCGCATCGGCTACGTGTTCCAGGACGGCCGGCTGTTTCCGCATCTGTCGGTCCGGCACAATCTGACTTACGGCCGCTGGATGAGCGGGGTTGCGGCCGATGCGGCGGCCTTCGCCCATGTCGTCGCATTGCTCGACATCGGCGCGCTGCTCGACCGGCGGACGGCCAAGCTCTCCGGCGGCGAGCGCCAGCGCGTCGCCTTCGGCCGCGCGCTGCTGATCCAGCCGCGCCTGCTGCTGCTCGACGAGCCGCTCGCTTCGCTCGATGCGCGGCGCAAGCAGGACATTTTGCCTTACCTGAAGCGCCTGCGCGACGACGCCAAGGTGCCGATGGTCTATGTCAGTCACGACGCGGCGGAGGTGCGGCAGATCGCCACCCGCGTGGTGCAGCTGGAGGACGGGCGGGTGCAGGCGACGGGTGGGGTGGAATTGCTCAATTAGCCGTCATGGCCGGGCTTGTCCCGGCCATCCACGCCTTGCATTCTTGCACATAGAAAGGCGTGGATGCCCGGCACAAGGCCGGGCATGACGAGCAAAGATGTTCCCGCCACAGCGCATCGTCTGCCTCACGGAAGAAACCGTGGAGACGCTCTACCTCCTCGGCGAAGACGCACGCATCGTCGGCGTTTCCGGCTACGCGGTGCGCCCGCCCCGCGTGCGCAAGGAGAAGCCGCGCGTCTCCGCCTTCATCTCCGCCGACGTGCCGAAGATCCTCGCCCTCGAGCCCGATCTGGTGCTGACTTTCTCCGACCTGCAGGCCGACATCGTCGCCGAATTGATCCGCGCCAATGTCGCGGTGCACGCATTCAACCAGCGCGACGTCGCCGGCATCCTCGACATGATCCGCACCCTCGGCGCTTTGGTCGGCGTGCCGGACAAGGCGGCGGCGCTGGCAAGCCAGCTTGCCGCCAATGTCGAGACTGCACGGAAGCGCAGCGCGACTTTGCCGCTGCGCCCGCGCGTTTATTTCGAGGAATGGGACGAACCGATGATCTCCGGCCTCGGCTGGGTGTCGGAATTGGTCGGGGCCGCCGGCGGCGTCGAGGTGTTCCCGGAGCTCGCCGTCAAGAAGAACGCCAAGGACCGCATCGTCTCCGGCGAGGCCGTGATCGCCGCGCAGCCGGACATCATCATCGGCTCCTGGTGCGGCAAGAAATTCGTGCCCGCCAGGGTCGCCGCCCGTCCCGGCTTTGCCGCAGGTTCCCGCCGTCGCCAACGGCTTCCTGCGAGAGGTCAAATCGGCCCTCATTTTGCAGCCGGGCCCAGCGGCGCTGACCGACGGGCTCGATGCGCTCGTGGGGATCGTCGCCGAATGGGTGGAAAGCGCGCCGCCCCATGTGCTACAAGGCCGTTGACCCGCCAAGGAAACCGCCATGCTCGCCAAGACACCGCAGCCCGAACGCAGCCCCTCCGTGCTCTGGACCGATCTCGCTTTGGTCGCTTTCCTGATCGGCTTCGACGTGCTGGCGCGGCTGTTGCCGCACGCGCCGGGCTTCATGCCGGTGGCGGCGAGCGCGCTGTTTGCCGGCCGCATGCTGCGCATGCCGAGCCTGTCGCCGATCGTGCCGATCGCGGCCATGGCGTTGTCCGGAACCTTCATGGGTCCGGACGACTGGCGCGTGACCCTGATTGTCTACGCGGCGCTGACGCTGCCGGCCTTGGCCGGCACGGTGTCGCAGCGCTGGCGTGGCGCTGCCGTGCCGTTCGCGGTGATGTTGCCCTGCTCGCTGTTCTTCTTTGCCGTGTCCAACCTCGCGGTGTGGGCGTTCAGCGGCATGTATGCGTTGACTTGGGCCGGCCTGACGCAGTGCTTCATCGCCGGGCTGCCGTTCCTGCAGAACACGGTCGCCGGCGACATGTTCTGGACCGCGGCGCTGTTCGGCGGCGCCTTCCTGGTGCAAGGCCTGCCGGCGCTGTCGCGCTCGCGCTAGCCCAAATACTTCTGCAGCCGCTGCCACAGGGCTTTCAGGCGCCCGGTCAGCGTCTCATCCATCTCCGGCTCGGCAAGCCGCAGGCCGACGGTGACCACGCGGCCGTTCTCGACCTTTGACGCCAGCAGCGCGATCGGACCAATGGTGACGACGTCGTCCTTGCGCGGCGCACGGCCGAGCTCATCGGCAATGTAGTCGGCAAGCTTGACGTCGCTGTGCTTGCTGGCGGTCTGCAGGCCGTAGATTTCGGCGAGCGCGCCAAGCGTCGAATCGGCCGGCACGAAGAAGTCGCCGAGCAGACGCGGATCGGGCGCGGCCGGCGGCGGCATGTTGACGAAGAAGCGGTCGAGCGCCTGCGC
The DNA here is from genome assembly GCA_963822035.1 of uncultured Alphaproteobacteria bacterium. Taxonomy (GTDB): domain Bacteria; phylum Pseudomonadota; class Alphaproteobacteria; order Rhizobiales; family Xanthobacteraceae; genus Pseudolabrys. The sequence continues at coordinate 604,816 of CAWGGC010000002.1, forward strand.
CTTCTCCGGCGGCGCCAAGAGGTAAACGTAATCACCCTCGCGCACCGGCCGCGCCTCGGCCGGCGTCAGGATCTTCTCCTCGCGCACAACAAGCGTCGGCCGTGCCCAGTTCGGGATCAGTCCGCGGCGCAGGAACGGGCTGTTGGCGGCAACCGGATAGCCGACGATCTCGCGCTCCAACTGCCCCGGCAAATCGAGCTCGACGCGGCGCGGCAGCGGGTCGTTGCGGGCGAAGGACACATCGAGCTTCTTCGCAGCCCAGGCCACGGTCCAGCCCTGGACCAGCAGCGACGACAGCACCACGACGAAGGCGACGTCGAAGAAGAGATAGGCGGTCGGCAGGCCGACCAGCAACGGCACCGAGGCGAGAAAGATCGCAACCGCGCCGCGCAAGCCGACCCAGGACACGAACAGCTTTTCGTTGAACTGAAAGCCGAACGGCGCAAGGCAAATGAATACCGCCACCGGCCGCGCGATCACCATCAAGGCGACCGCAACAATGACCGCCGCCAACAAACCTTCGGTCAGCCGCTGCGGCCAGACCAGAAGCCCGAGCAGCACGAACATCACGATCTGCGCCAGCCAGGTCGCGGCGTCGAGGAAGGTGACGACCGAGCTGTGTGCGCGGGTGTGGCGGTTTCCGACGACGAGGCCAGCGAGATAGACCGCGAGATAGCCGGAGCCTTGCGCCGTGTTGGTCAGCGCAAAGACGACCAGCGCGCTCACCATGACGAACACGGCGTGCAGGCCTTGCGGCAACCCCACGCGGTTGAGCACCAGAATGATGGCGCGGCCGCCGAGGTAGCCGATCAGGGCGCCGAGCGCGGCCTGCCGCAGCAGCGTGACAAAGGCGTCGGTCCAGCCGGAGTTGCCATCCTGCAGCATCCCGACCAGCACCAGGCTCAGCGCCACGGCAAACGGATCGTTGGTGCCGGATTCGACCTCGAGGATCGCGCGCACGCGCGGCCGCAGCCGCAGGCCTCGCGCGCTGCTCAGGAAAAACACCGCCGCGGCGTCGGTCGAGGCAACCACCGCGCCCATCAACAGCGCCTGGGTCCAGCCGATATCGAGCACGAACTTGGCGATCGGCGCCGTGATCAGGCAGGTGAGCAGCACGCCGGCGGTCGCCAACGTCAACGCCGGGCCAAGCACGCTGCGGAAGGTGGCAAAACGCGTGCGCAGGCCGCCGTCGAACAGGATGAGCGCGAGCGCGATGGAACCGACGGTATAGGCGACGGTGACGTTGTCGAACTTGAGCCCGCCGGGGCCGCCCTCACCCGCCAGCATGCCGAGGACGAGGAACAACAACAGCAGCGGCGCGCCGAAGCGCAGCGCGATCAGGCTCGACAGGATGCCGGCCAGCACCAGCAGGCTGCCGAGCAGGATGGCGATGCTGACGGTGTCGAGGGAAGCCATGGTTCCTCGTTGTCAGGAGCCCTAGCTACTGACTGATTTGCTCGCAAAGGTCGAGCCAAATGGACGACGTCATGCCCGGCCTTGTGCCGGGCATCTACGCCTTGCGGCATATTAATCGAAAGGAGGCGTGGATGGCCGGGACAAGCCCGGCCATGACACGGCAATTCGATAGGCTCTTAGAATCCGACCTTGTCGCCGCCCTTGAGCGAGAGGATCTCGCGCGCTTCGTCAGGCCCGGCGATGTCGAGGCCGAGGCCCTCGAGGATCTTGCGCACCTGCGTCACCTGCTGGGCGTTCGACTCGGCGAGTTTGCCGGCGCCGATCCACAGCGAATCCTCCATGCCGACGCGCACGTTGCCGCCCATCGAGGCAGCCATGGCGGCGACCCGCATCTGGTTGGCGCCGGCGCCGAGCACCGACCAGTGGTAATTGTCGCCGAGCAGCCGGTCGGCGGTGCGCTTCATCATGATGATGTCTTCGGGGTGCGGGCCGATGCCGCCGAGGATGCCGAACACCGACTGCACGAACAGCGGCGGCTTCACCAGGCCGCGGTCGAGGAAATGCCGCAGCGTGTAGAGATGGCCGATGTCGTAGCACTCGATCTCGAAGCGCGTGTTGTTGCCGGCGCAGGTGGTCAGGATGTACTCGATGTCGGCGAAGGTGTTCTTGAACATGCCGCCCTTGGAGCGCTCGAGATAGGGCTCCTCCCAATCGTATTTGAACTTGCCCTTGTAGCGCGGGATCATCGGATAGAGTCCGAAGTTCATGGTGCCCATGTTGAGCGAGGCCACCTCCGGCTTGAAGGTGGCCGCCGGCCGCACGCGCTCTTCCGCGGTCATGGTCGGCGCGCCGCCGGTGGTGATATTCACCACGACGTTCGAGCGCTGCTTGATCACCTTGAGGAACGGCGCGAAGGCCTCCGGCGTCTGGTCGGGCGGCCGTCCTGCGGGTTGCGCGCGTGCAGGTGCACGATTGCGGCGCCCGCTTCGGCTGCGCCGATTGCCGCATCTGCGATCTGCTCCGCAGTCTGTGGCAGATGCGGCGACATCGAGGGCGTGTGGATCGAGCCGGTAACGGCGCAGGTAATGATGACTTTACGTGACTTGGCCATGAGCATTTCATCCCGGTGAAGTGAGGCTTTTGTTTTCGCGATTGGACTTGGGCGGCGATCCTACCGCATGATCCCGAAAAGTGGGAACCGGTTTCCCGCCTCCGCGAAGCCCGCTTCGGCGGGCGAAGGGAGGTCGGATTGGATCATGCGCCCGTAAAGTGTATCAGCCGGGCCGAAGTCACCTGTGGGCGGGAGCCGTTTCGCCGTGGAAGCAAAGAACCAGCCTACGGCGGCGCAGCGGTCGAGCCTGGTGATCGGCGTCCTGTGCGGCGTGGGCGCGGCACTCGGCTGGGCGGTGGGCTTCGTGGTCGCCAAGCACGGCGTCAGCGTCGGCTTTACGCCTGAAGATCTCGCCTTCCACCGTTTCTTCTGGTCCGGCCTCGCGCTGCTTCCCATCGCCTACCGCGAGGGCATCCGCGACCTCGGCGGCATCGGCTGGGGCCGCGCCTTGCTGATGAGCGCGCTGGGTGGGCCGCTGCAGGCGGTCACCGCCTATAGCGGCTTCCTGCTGGTGCCGCTCGGCCACGGCACCACGATCCAGCCCGCCTGCGCGGCGCTGTTCGGCCTCATTCTCTCGGTTGTAATGCTGCGCGAATACGCCTCGGTGCTGCGCATCCTGGGTGGCGTCACCATCATTGCCGGCCTTTTGGTGTTCGGCGCGGAGTCGCTCACCACTATCGGCGGCAAGGGCGTCGGCGGCGACCTGCTGTTCGTCACCGCCGGCTTCTTCTGGGCAATGTTCGGCACGCTGCTGCGGCAATGGCGGATTTCCGCCAATCGCGCGGTGGCAGTGGTCGGCATCCTGGCGGTCGTGTTCTACGCGCCGCTCTACGCGATCTTCTTCGGCTTCGGCGGCATGCTGCGGCAGAGCCTCGCCGAAAACCTGTTGCAGGTCGTTGTGCAGGGCCTGCTCGCCGGCATGCTGCCGATCTATCTGTTCGCGCGCGCCGTCATCCTGCTCGGCGCCGGGCGCGCGGCGACCTTCCCGGCGCTGGTGCCGGGCTTCGGGCTCCTGGTCGGCTATCTGGCGTTGGGCGTCGTGCCCAGCATTCCGCAGTTCGTCGGCTTCGTCATCGTCGTACTCGGCTTCCGCCTGACGATGAAGTAGCACTCATTCAGGACCCGCGTACTTTCCGGCGGTGTCGGGAAACATGTTCTTCACGATCTTGAACTTGGAGATATCGACGGTCGCGTCCATGTGCAGGAACACGACGGCATCGCGCAGCACCTTTTCGATGCCGAAATCGAGCATGATGCCGTTGCCGCCGTGCAATTCGACGGCGTGCTGGGCCACTTTCATGATCTCTTCGGAGGCGAACATCTTGGCCATGTTGACCAGGGTGTCGGCTTCCGGCGCGTTGGCATCGACCGCCTCGGCGGCGCGCTCGAGCAGGGCGCGGGTCGCCTCGATCTTGGTCGCCATGTCGGCGAGGCGTATGGCCACCGCCTGATGCTTGATCAGAATGCGGCCGCCCTGCACGTAATTCTGCACATATTCGGCGGTGGCCTCGAAGGCGCGCACGCCGACGCCGAGGTTCTTCGCCGCCTGGATGATCTTGCCGGGGCGAAAATAGATGCCGGCCGAACCCATGGCGCTGTCCTGCACCAAGAGATGGTCGTCGGGCACGAACATGTCCTCGAACACCATCTCGCCGTTGTTCATGAAACGGCAGCCGAGCGTCTCGTTGCAGCGCGCGACGGTGAAGCCCTTGGTGCCGCGCGGCACCAGGAACGACGAGGTGCCCTGCAGCATGCCGACCTTGGGATTGGTGTTGGCGTAGACGACGTAGAGCGAGGCGTCGTAGCCGTTGGAGATGAACTGCTTGCGGCCGTTGATGATCCAGCCGCCGTTGGTCTTGACCGCCTTGGTCTGCATCGCCGCCTCCGGCACGTTGTAAGGCAGCCAGCGGTCGGAGGCGCCGCGCGGCTCGGTCAGGCAGTGCGCCATCAGGAATTGCGGATTCTTGACCAGCTCGGGGAACCATTTTTCCTGCAGATGCTTGGGCGCGAACTGCCGCAGCAGCACCGACACTTTCCAGTTCTGCACCAGCTTGTCGGCAAGGCCGGAATCGCCGCGCGCGATCTCTTCGGCGATGACGGCGAAGGTCTTGTTCTCGGTGCCCTTCTCGAGCTCGACGCCGCCGTATTCCTCGGGCACGCCGAGCGTGCGGATGCCGATCTTCTCCGCCTCCTCGAGGATATGTGGCGGCAGCCGGCCCTCGGGCACCATCGACCACTCTTGCTTCCAATTCTGCTTGATGAAGGGCAGCACGACCGAATCGACGAAATCGCGGCAGCTTTGCCGCATCATGCGCAGCTCTTCCGACAGGCCGCGGTCGCTCGACATTACGCGCTCAAGCATTTTCCATTTCCTTCCCTGAATTCACGGATTCGTTATGCCGCCTTGCGGCTCGCCAGGAACTCGCCCATGCGGTCGAGCGCCATGAGGATGTTCTCGGTCGAATTGGCGTAGGAGATGCGGACGTAACCCTCGCCGAGGATGCCGAAGTCGGGCCCGCCGATGATGGCGACGCCGGAGTCTTCCAGCAGCGAGGTGGCAAGCGGCTTCGCCTTCCAGCCCGTGCGTTTGACATTGGGGAAGGCGTAGAAGGCGCCCTTCGGCGTCGCGCAGGATACGCCCGGCAATTTGTTGAGGCCGGCGACCACGACTTTGCGGCGCTTGTCGAACTCGGCGACCATCTTGTGCACTTCGTCCTGCGGCCCTTTGAGCGCGGCAAGGCCGGCATATTGCGCCGAAGCGTTGACACAGGAGTGCAGGTTGACCGCGAGCTTGCGCGCATAGTCGTAGAGCTTGCCCGGCCACACCGCGTAGCCGAGCCGCCAGCCCGTCATCGCGTAGGTCTTCGACCAGCCGTTGAGCAGGATCAGGCGGTCGCGGATCGACGGATAGGTGAGCAGGCAGACGTGCACTTCGCCGTCATAGGTCATGTGGTCGTAGATTTCGTCCGACATGATGGCGACGTCCGGCCACTTGGCGAGGCCGGCGACGAGCTTGTCGACTTCCGTTTTCGGCGTGACGCCGCCAGTCGGATTGGCTGGCGAGTTGAGGATCAAGAGCCGCGTCTTCGGCGTGATCAGCTTCAGCGTTTCCTCCGCCGAAAAGGCAAAGCCGTTCTCTTCGCGGATCGGCACCGGCACCGGTGTTGCCCCGGTGAACTCGATCATCGAGCGATAGATCGGGAAGCCGGGATCGGGATACATAATCTCGGCGCCGGGCTCGCCGAACATCAGGATCGACATGAACATGGTCGGCTTGCCGCCGGGCATGATCATGACCGAGTCGGGCGACACCTCGACCTCGAAACGCTTGTGCAGGTCGGCGGCGACCGCCTCGCGCAGCGGCGGGATGCCGGTTGCCGGCGTGTAGCCGTGGTGGCCGTCGCGCAGCGCCTTGATCGCCGCCTCGACGATGAAATCCGGGGTACGGAAGTCGGGCTGGCCGATGCCGAGATTGATGATGTCGCGGCCCTGCGCGGCAAGCGCATTGGCGCGGGCGAGCACGGCGAAAGCGTTCTCCTCGCCGATGCGGTCGAAGGCCGCGATGGTCTTCAGCATGTGTTCGCTCCCGGAAACTGTCGCGTGATTGCCGCGCAGTTCACCCGATAAACCCAAGAAAATCAATGCGGTGCCACGAGGTCCGGGGTCGCGTCGGAAAGCTTAGCAACGCCGCAGAGTTGCATTGCCCGCACAAGTTCGACGCGCAGATGCTCGATCACCTGCGCGACGCCTTCGGCGCCAGTCACGGTGAGGCCCCAGATCACCGGGCGGCCGACCAGCACGGCGCGGGCGCCGAGCGCCAGCGCCTTGATGATGTCGCTGCCGCGGCGGATGCCACCGTCGACGTAGACCTCCGCCTTGCCGGCAAGCGCCGCGGCGATCTCGCCGACCGCCGCCGCGGTCGTCACCGTGGTGTCGAGATGGCGGCCGCCGTGATTGGAGACGATGATCGCCTGGGCGCCCGCCTCGGCGCAGCGCATGGCGTCATCGACGCGCAGCACGCCCTTGACCAGCACCGGCATTGCTGAGCGCTTCACCAGCCATTCGAGCTCTTTCCAGGTCGCCGGATAGAGCACCTTGCCGGCGAAATCCGGGTGGTAGAACGTGCGCGCCATCGGCGAGCCCGGCATGTTGATGTTGCGGATGTCCGGCGACGGCTGGTGCTGGGCGCGCGAGGCGCGCGGGCTCCAGCCGCCGGTTGGCGCATCGACGGTGAGCACCAGGGCCGAGAAACCGGCGGCGGCGAGCCGGTCGATCAGCGCCTCGACCTCCTTCTGGTTCGGCCAATAATAGAGCTGGAACCATTGCGGCGCATTTTTGCGCTCGGCGGCGACCTCCTCGATCAGCACATTGGAGTTGCTCGCCATCACGTAAGGCGAATGGGCGGCGGCCGCGCCGCGTGCGGTCGCGCGCTCGCCCTCGGCGTGGAACAATTTGTGCCGCCCGGTCGGCGCGATCAGGATCGGATGCGGATGCTTGTTGCCGAGCAGCGTGACGCCGGTGTCGATCGCCGTGACGTCGCGCAGCACATGCGGGCGCAGCCGCAGGTTCCGCCATGCCGTAATGTTTTCGACCGCACTGATCTCGTCGTCGGCGCCGGTGGCGCAAAAGGCGAACGACTCCGGCCGCATTTTGTCCCGCGCGAGGCGCTCCAGCGCGTCGAAATCGACACTGTCCACGGCGAACTCCTGCCCTTCGGTCATAAAGGCGCGGATACTGACCCAGACGCTGCGCGACCGCCAGCCATGAGCGCAGGGCACTGTCCCAATGCTTGCAATCGTGGCAGTTTCGCGCCCCTGTTCCACCGCCGGATTTCACCATGACAAAGCCCCCCGTCGCCGATAAACGAAAAGTCTTCCGTGAGCTGCACAAGAGCGGCTGCTTCGTCATTCCCAATCCTTGGAATGTCGGCACCGCCCGCTATTTGCAGGGGCTCGGCTTCAAGGCGCTGGCGAGCACCAGCGCCGGCGAGGCCCATGCGCAGGGCGTTCCCGACGGCGGGCTGTCGCTCGAAGCGGTGCTTGCCCATTACCGCGAACTCGCCGCCGCGCTCGACGTGCCGCTCAACGCCGACTTCGAGAACGGCTTTGCCGACACGCCGGAGCAGGTGGCGCAGAACGTTGCTCGCTGCATCGACACCGGCGTCGCCGGGCTGTCGATCGAGGACGCCAGCGGCAATCCGAGCGCGCCGATCTACGGCTTCGAGCAGGCGGTGGCGCGGGTAAAGGCGACGCGCGCGGCCGTCGACAAGGCCGGCGGCGAGGTGGTATTCACCGCGCGCTGCGAGAATTTCCTGCACGGCAAAGCCGACCTCGACGACACCATCCGCCGCCTCAAGGCCTATGCCGCCGCCGGCGCCGATTGCCTCTACGCGCCCGGCCTGAAGACGCGCGAGCAGATCGAGGCCGTGGTCAAGGCGGTGGCGCCGAAGCCGGTCAACTTCCTCAATTCCGGCGCTTTCGGCTTCACCGTCACCGATCTCGCGCAAATGGGCGTGCGCCGCATCAGCGTCGGCGGCTCGCTGTCGCGCGTCGCCATGCACGCCTTCATCAAGGCGGCGCGCGAGATCGCGCAGGACGGCGCCTTCAACAGTTTTGCCGGCGTCATCACAAATGCCGAGCTCAACAAATTCTTTGCCGAAGACCGCAAGCGGCGCTCATGACGCCTCCATGACTGCGGCAAGCGAGTCCGGACAGGGCCTGACGCAACAACGATCCTTCGTGTTGTTCTGGTGCGCTCGCATCGCCTCGACGATGGGCTACCAGATGCTGGCGCTGATGATCGGCTGGCTGATCTACGCCATCACCGGCAGCGCGCTCGACCTCGGCCTCGTCGGCCTCATCCAGTTCGTGCCGGCGGTGGTGCTGACGCTGCTGATCGGCCACGCCGCCGACCGCTACGACCGGCGGCTGATCGTGCGCATCGCGCAGAGCGTCTACGTCATCGCCGGGACACTCATTCTTGCCGGCCTCGTCACCCACACCTTGAGCCGCAACCTGCTGTTCGGCGCGGTATTCATGATCGCCTGCGGCCGCGCCTTCGAGGTGCCGACCGCGCATTCGCTGATGCCGGCGCTGGTGCCGCCGCGGCTCTTGCCGCGGGCGGTCGCGGCCTGGACCTCGGCGACGCAGATCGCCATCATCAGCGGGCCCGCGGCCGGCGGTTTCATTTTCGCGGTGAGCCCGCTTCTGGTCGCCATCATCGTGCTCGCGCTGTTCGTCGGTTCGATCACGCTGGTCACCCTGGTCGAGGCCAAGGGCCCACCGCCGGCGCGCGATCCGCCGACCTTTGCGTCCGTGCTCGCCGGTTTTGAGTTCATCCGCACCCGGAACCGCCTGCTCGGCGTCATCACGCTCGATCTGTTCGTGGTCATGCTTGGCGGCGTCACCGCGCTGCTGCCGATCTATGCGCGCGACATTTTGGCGGTGGGGCCGAGCGGGCTCGGCCTGCTGCGCTCGGCGCCCGCGGTCGGCGCGCTACTTACGGCGGTCATCCTGTCGCGCCGTCCGATCGAGCGCCATGTCGGCTGGGCAATGTTCTTTGTGGTCGCGATCTTCGGCATCGCCACCATGATCTTTGCGGTATCGACCTATTTTCCGCTGTCGCTCGTCGCCCTTGCCATCCTCGGCGCGTCCGACTCGGTCAGCGTCGTGCTGCGCTTCTCGCTGGTGCAGATCGAGACGCCGGACGCGATGCGCGGACGGGTCAGCGCCATCAACTATCTGTTCGTCGGCTCGTCAAATACGCTCGGCGACTTCCGCGCCGGCGTCAACGCCGCCGAGTTCGGCGCGGTCGTCTCGGCGCTGATCGGCGGGCTCGGCTCGGTGCTGGTCGCCGGGCTGTGGATGGTGCTATTCCCGTCGCTGCGCCACATCGACCGCTACCGGGCGGCGGACACGGACGTGTAAATCGGCGTGTGAGCGGCGCGCGAGGGAGGAGCTCCATGCATATCCTGATCACCGGCGCCGCGGGCATGATCGGCCGCAAGCTGACCCAGCGTCTGATCAAGGACGGCACGCTCAACGGCGCGCCGATCGATCATCTGACGCTCGCCGACGTGGTGGCGCCGGAGAGGCCCGCCGGCTTCAAGGGCAAGGTCGATATCTCGACCGGCGACCTCGCCGCGGCGGCCGCCGCGGAGAAACTCATCGCCGGCAAGCCGGACGTCATCTTTCATCTCGCCGGCGTCGTGTCCGGCGAGGCCGAAACCAATTTTGAGAAGGGCTATCACGTCAATCTCGACGGCACCCGGGCGCTGCTCGAAGCGATCCGCGCCGCCGGATACAAGCCCAAGGTCGTGTTCACATCGTCGATTGCGGTCTACGGCGCGCCATTCCCGCACGCCATTCCCGATGATTTCCACCTCACCCCGCTCACCTCCTACGGCACGCAGAAGGCGATCAGCGAATTGCTGCTGGCCGACTACAACCGCCGCGGCATTCTCGACGGTGTCGGCATTCGTCTGCCGACCATCTGCGTGCGTCCGGGCAAGCCGAACAAGGCGGCCTCCGGCTTTTTCTCCGGCATCATCCGCGAGCCGCTCGCGGGGCAAGAAGCGGTGCTACCGGTCGCCGACACCGTGCGCCACACCCATGCGAGCCCGCGCTCGGCGGTCGGCTTTTTGATCCACGCCGCGGGGCTGACGCGCGACCAGCTCGGGCCGCGCATCAACCTCGCCATGCCCGGCGTCTGCTGCACCGTCGCCGAGCAGATCGAGGCGCTCTCCCGCATCGCCGGGCCGAAGGTTGCCGCGCGCATCCGCCGCGAGCCGGACGAACTCGTCATGCGCATCGTCTCCGGCTGGTCGGAGCGCCTCGACGCCAAGCGCGCGCGCGACCTCGGTTTCAAGGCCGAAGCCTCGTTCGACGACATCATCCGCGCGCATATCGAGGACGAATTGGGCGGTAAAATCGCCAATTGAGCGGCGCAACCCTGCCCCGCGCGGGTTAACTTGCGCGTTACCGGCAAACCCTTAAATTGCAGCCATGACCTACGTCGACGCCGCCGTCGCCCCACTCCGCAAGACCGGCCAGATCAAGATTCACGGCCCTGCCGCCTTTGAAGGCATGCGCAAGGCCGGGCAGCTGGTGGCGCACTGCCTCGACATGCTGACCGACTCCATCAAGCCCGGCGTGCCGACCGACACCATCGACAGACTGGTGCTGGACTTCGCGCTCGACAACGGCGCCATGCCGGCAACGCTGATGTACCGCGGCTACAAGAAATCGACCTGCACCTCGCTCAACCACGTGGTCTGCCACGGCATCCCCGGCGACAAGCCGATGAAGGAAGGCGACATCGTCAATATCGACGTGACGCTGATCCTCGACGGCTGGCATGGCGATTCGAGCCGCATGTATCCGGTCGGGCAGATCCCGCGCCGCGCCGAGCGGCTGATCGAGGTGACGCACGAAGCCATGATGCGCGGCATCGCCACCATCCGCCCCGGCTCGACCACCGGCGACATCGGCGCCGCCATCCAGAGCTTCGTCGAGGCCCAGCACATGAGCGTGGTGCGCGACTTCTGTGGGCACGGGTTGGGCCGCCTGTTCCACGACGAACCCAACATCGTTCATATCGGCCGGGCCGGCGAAGGCATCGTGCTCAAGCCCGGCATGTTCTTCACCGTCGAGCCGATGATCAATCTCGGCCGCCCGCACGTGAAGGTGCTGTCGGACGGCTGGACCGCGGTGACCCGCGACCGCTCGCTGTCGGCGCAGTTCGAGCACTCGGTCGGCGTCACCGACAAGGGAGTCGAGATTTTTACGCTGTCGCCCGCGGGAATGGACAAGCCGCCTTATCGGCGCTGACGCCCTCGTAGATTACCGAAAGCTGCACTAAGCTTGCGCCTTGGGCTGGCGCGGGCGGGCGTTTCATGGCGGTCAAGCGTAACGGCGGCGGGCAAAAGGCCGGGCTTTCGGAGGCCCTGCCGCATTATCACGGCCACCGCGAGCGGCTGCGCGGGCGCTTCCGCGAGGCCGGCAGCGACGCGGTCAGCGATTACGAGCTCCTGGAACTGGTGTTGTTTCGCGCCATCCCGCAGCGCGACGTCAAGCCTTTGGCAAAAGAGCTGATCGCCAAGTTCGGCTCCTTCGCCGAAGTGGTGGCAGCGCCGCCTTCGCGGCTCAAGGAGATCAAGGGGCTCGGCGACGCGGCCATCACGGAACTGAGAATCGTGCACGCGGCGGCAAGCCGGCTGGCCCGCGGCCAGGTGCAGAAGCGGCCGGTGCTGTCGTCATGGTCAAGCGTCATCGACTATTGCCGCACCGCCATGGCCTACGAGGACAAGGAGCAGTTTCGCCTGCTGTTCCTCGACAAGCGCAACCAGCTCATCGCCGACGAATTGCAGCAGACCGGCACGGTCGACCACACGCCGGTCTATCCGCGCGAGGTGGTCAAACGCGCGCTCGAATTATCGGCGACCGCGCTGATCCTGGTGCACAACCATCCGTCGGGCGATCCGACGCCGTCGCGCGCCGACATCCAGATGACGCAGGCGATCATCGAGGTGGCGCGACCGCTCGGCATTGCCGTGCACGACCACATCATCGTCGGCAAGGAAGGGCATGCCAGCTTCAAGGGGCTGCGGCTGATCTGAGGCCCGTCGCTTTGGCCGCGCGCGACGACGTGTTCAGCGCCACCGCGGCGCAAATCAGCGCCTTCAACGCCTTGTCGTCGATCTTGTCGCCCTCATGGAAATCGATGGCGCGCCTCACGTTGCCGTCGAGGCTGGAGTTGAAGAGGCCTGAAGGGTCCTTAAGCGAGGCGCCCTTGGCGAAGGTCAGTTTCACTTTATCCTTGTAAGTCTCTCCGGTGCAGATAATGCCGTCGCGCTCCCACACCGGAACGCCCAGCGGGTTCGACGGCTTTCGCCATTTCACCTCTTCGACCACATCGGGGTCGGCCTGCGTGATGAGAGCGCGGACGCGGGCGAGCGTCTTGCCGCGCCAGTCACCGAGCTTCTTGATTCTCGCATCGATCAGCCGCGAGGGAGAGGCGCCCGCTTTTCCGTCCTTTGAGCCGCCCTTAGCCTTCTTCATGCGGGTTGTCGGTTGCTTCATGGTTGTTGACGGCGTCGCTCAGCGCCAGCCAAGGCCAGGGGCGACATGTTTGAGGATCGCCTCGATGACGTGGGCGTTGTAGTCGACGCCGAGCTGATTGGGGACGGTCAAGAGCAGCGTGTCGGCCTCGGCGATGGCTTCGTCTTTCGCGAGTTGCGCGACGAGGACATCCGGCTCGGCGGCGTAGCTGCGGCCGAAAATGGCGCGGGTGTTGTCGCCAAGGAAGCCGATCTGGTCATCGCCCTCGTCGCCGCGGCCGAAATACGTGCGGTCGCGGTCGTCGACCAGCGCGAAGATGCTGCGGCTGACCGACACCCGCGGCTCGCGCGTATGGCCGGCCGCCTTCCAGGCCTCACGGTAGATCCGGATCTGGTCGGCCTGCTGGATGTGGAAGGGCTGCCCGCCCTCGTCGAATTTGAGCGTCGAGCTCTGCAGATTCATGCCCAACTTGGCCGCCCAGGCCGCGGTGTCATTCGAGCCGGCGCCCCACCAGATGCGATCGCGCAAGCCTTCCGAGAAAGGCTCGAGGCGCAGCAGGCCGGGAGGGTTCGGGAACATCGGCTGCGGGCTCGGGCGCGCGAAGCCCTCGCCGCGCAGCACCTCGAGCAAGACCTCGGTGTGGCGCCGGGCCATGTCGGCATCGCTCATGCCCTCGGCCGGGGCGTAACCGAAATAGCGCCAGCCGTCGATCACCTGCTCGGGCGAGCCGCGGCTGATGCCCAGTTGCAGGCGGCCGCCGGCGATGATGTCGGCCGCGCCTGCGTCCTCCGCCATGTAGAGCGGGTTTTCGTAGCGCATATCGATGACCGCGGTGCCGATCTCGATCCGCTTGGTTCTGGCGCCGACCGCGGCGAGCAGCGGGAAAGGCGAGGCGAGCTGGCGGGCGAAGTGATGCACACGGAAGTAGGCCCCGTCGGCGCCCAGCTCCTCGGCGGCAACGGCGAGGTCGATCGATTGCAACAGGGCGTCGGACGCCGACCGCGTCTGCGACTGCGGCGAAGGCGTCCAGTGGCCGAATGACAGGAAACCGATTTTTTTCATGCGCGCGGCCGATCCGTTTACTGCTTCACCAGCTGATAGACACTGACGCTGTCCGGCACGCGGTGCCAGGTTGCATCGTCGTCGGCCTCGAAGCGCCACGGATTGCCGCGCGCCGGATAGAGCATCAGCTCGTCGCGGTCCATGCGCCACTGGCCGAACGCGAGCCGCGCCAGCACCGGATCGCAGCCCGGCTGCACCGAGAGCGCGAGGTTGTCATCGGCCGGCGTCATGGTGAGCGTGAGCCGGCACAGCACGGGTCCGTCGGCGCGCTTGATCGCCCAGTTGCCGGCGACCTGCGCGGCCGGCTTGCCCGCCGGCGTGGCGGAAGCGGCATTCTGCAGAAACAGCACGCCGAGACCCGGCGTCGGCGCCTCGTAGATGTTGTCCTCGACCTCGCTGAACTCGATCAGCGATTTCTTGTGCGCGTCGAGCAGGCGCAGGAGATCGTTCTCGGGGAAGGCCCAGCCCGCCACCTCGGCGACGAGCGGGAACAGCGTGGCGCAATTCTTGTCGAACTCGACCTTGAAGCCGACCGGCGTCGGATCGCTCTTGAAGGTCACGGTGCAGATCTTGTCGCGGTCGGCGTTGGAGAATTCCCAGGTGCCGATGATTGCCTTGGCGGAATCGCCGAGCGCCGGCGGCGGCGATTGCGCGGCGGCCGCACCGGCCGCGACCACCGCAAAGCCGATGAGGCCGAGGCGGAGCATCATGCGCGTTTCGGCGGGTACGGCGTTTCCGGAACGGGCGTGAGCGGCGGCTTGCCGGCCGCCCAGGCCAGGATGTTGTCGACCACGAGCTGGTCCATGGCCGCGCGGGTCGCCTCGCTGGCCGAGCCGAGATGCGGCAGCAGCACCACGTTGTCCATCGCGATCAGCTCCTTCGGCACCTGCGGCTCCTTGGCGAAGACGTCGAGGCCGGCGGCGAAGATGGTCTTGGTTTTCAGCGCCTCGATCAGCGCCGGCTCGTCGACCACCGAGCCGCGCGCCATGTTGATGAGGATGCCGCGGGGCCCGAGCGCCTTGAGCACCTCGGCGTTGATCATGTTTTGCGTCGAGGCGCCGCCCGGCACGATCACCATCAGCGTGTCGACGTCGCGCGCCATGTCGAGGAGCTTCGGATAATACTTGTAGCTGACGCCCGACTGCGGATTGCGGCTGTGATAGACGACCGGCACGCCGAAGGCGTCCAGCCGGCGCGCGATCGCCTTACCGATACGGCCCATGCCGACGATGCCGACGGTGCGGTCGCGCAAGGTCGCCTTGCTCAGCGGATAGGCTTTTTCCAGCCATTTGCCGGCGCGCAGATAGCGCTCGGCCTGCGGAAACTCGCGCGCCGTGCACAGCAGGAGGCCGAGCGCGGTGTCGGCGACCTCCTCGTTGAGCACCTCGGGCGTGTTGGTGACGACGATGCCGTGCGCGCCCGCCCATTTGGCGTCGATGTGGTCGTAGCCGACGCCGAAGCTCCCGATCATCTCGAGCTTGGGGAATTTCTGCATGAAGGCGGCATCGAGCTTGTTCGCGGTATAGGCGATGGCGATGGCGCGCACCTTGCCGCCGATCTCCTTGATGAAGGCGTCCTGGTCCTTGGCGTCGAACAGGCAATGCAACGTGACGTGCGGGCCGAGCCCGTTCATCAGGACCGGCTTTTTCTGACCGACCAGCAGAACATCCGGCTTTTCGCCAGCCATTGCGTTTCTCCTTACACGAGGGCGGTGACCGGCTTTTCGATGAAGCTCTTGAAGGCCGCAAGCAATTCGGCGCCGAGCGCGCCGTCGACCACGCGGTGATCGCAGGACAATGTGGCGGTCATCTGGCTGATGAATTTGACCGAGCCGTCCGCGGCTTCTACGGCAGCGCGGCGTGTGGCGCCGATGGCGATGATGGTTGAATGCGGCGGGTTGATGATTGCCGCGAATTCGCGCACCCCGTACATGCCGAGATTGGAGATCGCGGAAGCGCCGCCCTGGTATTCGGTGGGCTTGAGCTTCTTGTCGCGGGCGCGCGCGGCAAGGTCACGCATCTCGGCGGAGATGACGCTCACGGATTTGGCGCCGGCATTGCGGATGACCGGCGTGATCAGGCCGCCGTCGAGCGCCACGGCAACGCCGATGTCGGCTTGCGCAAAACGCAGGATGCGGTCGCCGGCCCATACTGCGTTCGCGGCCGGGATGCGCGTGAGCGCGGCCGCCCAGAACTTGATGATGAAGTCGTTGAGCGACAGCTTGAAGGCGGGCTCGCCGTCCTTGCCCTTTGGCGCGGCGGCATTCGCCTCCTCGCGCATGGCGATGAGGCGGCCGACGTCCATGTCGGCGGTGAGGTAGAAATGCGGGATGGTCTGCTTGGCCTCGACCAGACGCTTGGCGATGGTCGCGCGCATGGCATCGAGCGGCACTTCCTCGTAAGGCGTGCCGGCGTAGAGTGCCTTGACCTGGGCAGCACTGGCGCCGGTGGCGAGCGCCGGCACGGCGGGCGCCGCAGTCTCGATGTCGCGGGCAACGATGCGGCCGTGCGGGCCGGAGCCGGAAACGCGAGACAGATCGATGCCGCGCTCGCCGGCCAGCCGCCGCGCCAAGGGCGTTGCCACCGCGCCGCCCGGCAGCTTGGCGGGCCCATAATTGCGCTCCGGCGTCATCACCACGCGAAACGGGTCACGCTGGGCAAAGGGGATGGTTGTTCGCGCGCCGCCGTCCATACTCCGTTCGTTCCCGCGCAAGCGGGAACCCAGTTGTTCCTTCGGCGCTTCGATCTTTTGCCCCTGGGTCCCCGCTTGCGCGGGGACGAACGGGGGTTGTTGCCGCACATTTGAAGGAGCCGCAGCCTTCGGCTGCGCGCTCTCCCCCGCCCCCGCAATCACCGCCACCACGGCGCCGACCTTGGCCACCTCGCCGACGCCGAAGCGGATGTCGGAGAGCGTGCCGGCGGAGGTCGCCGGCACCTCCATCGAGGTCTTGTCGGTCTCGATCTCGAACAGGTTGTCGCCCGGCTTCACCGCGTCGCCGGCCGCCTTGAACCATTTCACGATCTTGCCTTCGGCGACGGTCTCGCCGAGCTGCGGCATCAGGACGTCCATTCACTTCCCTCGCGTCACTTGATGCGTTCCCAAGTGACTTCCAGTGTCGAATTGGGTGGCCGCAGCACCAGGCGGTCGCCGCTGAATTCAATGCGGCGGACGAAGTCGCCGGAATCGCCCGGCTGAATGGTGGCGTCACGGTGATGCGTCACCGTCGCGGCCGCTTCGTCGATCGAATAGGTGCCGAAGTAAGCAATGTAATCCTTGAGCGCGACGAAGGCCTCGTCCGGCGTCATGACCTTGCCGGCGCGCGGGCGCGCGACGTCCGGCGCGATCTGCACCGACATCTCGCCATGCGGGCCGTAATAGATCATGCCTTTCGGATCCGCGCCGCGATCCCATTTCTCGCCATTGATCCGCGTGCCGACATAGCGCCACGCGCCCTGAAGCTTTTTGCGGATCTCACCGTCGGCCGCGCTCATGCCCGACTTCCCCGCCCCTACCACGTCACCGACACGTATTGGGTCTCGAGGAACTCCTTCATGCCTTCCGCCGCGCCTTCGCGGCCGAGGCCGGACTGCTTGACGCCGCCGAATGGCGCCGCCGGATCGGAGACGAGGCCGCGGTTGAGGCCGATCATGCCGAAGTCGAGTTTCTCGGAGACGCGCATGCCGCGCGTGAGATCCTTGGTGTAGAGATAGGCAACGAGGCCGTATTCGGTGTCGTTGGCGCGTTTGACAACCTCATCCTCGGTCTTGAAGCTCTGGATCGAGGCGACAGGCCCGAAGATTTCTTCGTTCAGCATCTTCGAACCGTCGGCGACGTTGGTGAGCACGGTCGCCGGATAGAAGAAGCCGGGGCCGTCCGGCATCTTGCCGCCGGTCAGCACCTTGGCGCCCTTCTTGACCGCGTCGTCGACCAGCTCGATCACCTTGTCGCGGCCGTCCTTGTTGACCAGCGGACCGAGGGCCACGCCCTCGTCGAGACCGTTGCCCATCTTGAGGCCAGCCATCTTGGCGGTGAGCTTCTTGGCAAACTCGTCGTGCACCTTCTCGTGCACGTAAAAGCGATTGGCCGCGGTGCAGGCTTCGCCCATGTTCCTCATTTTCGCAATCATGGCGCCGTCGATCGCCGCGTCGATATCGGCGTCCTCGAACACGATGAAGGGCGCGTTGCCGCCCAATTCCATCGCCGGCTTCAGGATCTGGTCAGCCGCCTCGTGCAACAGCTTGCGGCCGACTTCGGTCGAGCCGGTGAAGGAGACGACGCGCACGCGCTTATCGTGCAGCATGGCCGACACGACCTTGCCCGAGGAACGCGACGGGATGACGTTGACGACGCCCGCCGGCACGCCCGCCTCTTCCAGCGCCGGCATCAGCGCCAGCATGGTGAGCGGCGTATCCGAGGCCGGCTTCAGCACCACCGGGCAACCGGCGGCAAGCGCCGGCCCGATCTTGCGCGTCGCCATGGCGGCCGGGAAATTCCACGGCGTCACCAGCACGGCGATGCCCGCCGGCTTGTGCTGGGCGACGATGCGCGCGCCGGAGGCCGGCGCCGTCGAAATCTGGCCGATGTTGCGCACCGCCTCCTCGGCGTACCAGCGGAAGAACTCCGCCGAATAAGCGACCTCGCCGCGCGAATCCGGCAGCGCCTTGCCGTTCTCCAGCGTGATCAGTTTGGCGAAGCGCTCGGCGTCGCGCATGATCAGCTCGTAGGCCTTGCGCAAAATTTCGGCGCGCTCGCGCGGCTTGCGCTTGGCCCAGCCCTCGAAGGCCTCCTGCGCGGCATCGACCGCGGCAATGGCGTCGGCTTCGGTCGCGCTCGCGACCGAGGCGATCTTGCGCTCGGTCGCCGGGTCGATGACGTCGAAGCGGCCGCCGTCGGAGGCTTTGCGCCATTTGCCGCCGATCCACAGGTCGGTCGGGACGTTGGCGAGAAGATTTTCGTACATGACTAACTCCGTATTTCGGTGTCCCGGGCGCAGCGCAGCGCGAAGCGGTGCGCTGCAGAACCGGGACCTTTCCAATCCGTTACGGTCCCGGATCAGCGATGCATCGCTTCGCGCTGCATCGCGTCCGGGACAAGACTCAACTGTTCAGCGCCTTGCTCACCGTCTCCACGATCCGCGCCGGCGTCGGCAGCACGATGTCTTCCAGATTGTCGGCGGCCGGCAGCGGGATGTGCGGCGTGGTGATGCGCACCGGCGGGCCGTCGAGATCGTAGAAGGCCTCGTCGGCCGCGATCGACACGATTTCTGCGCCCCAGCCGCACAGCCGCGGATTTTCCTCCACGGTGAACAGCCGGTGCGTGCGCCCGACCGAGCCGAGGATGGTCTGCGTATCGAGCGGCACCAGCGAGCGCACATCGACAACTTCGGCATCGATGCCGTGTTCCGCCTTCAGCTTTTCCGCCGCTTCGAGCGCGCGCGGCACCATCAGCGCCAGCGCCAGGATGGTGGCGTCCTTGCCGGGCCGCACGATCTTGGCGGTGCCGAGCTTGTCGACGATCTCGCCGTCCGGAACCTCGCCCTTGGTCGGCGTAGAGCGACTTGTGCTCGAAGAAGATGACCGGATCGGGATCGCGCACCGCGGCGGCCAACAGGCCGATGACGTCGGTCGGGTTCGACGGCGCCACCACCTTCAAGCCCGGGATCATCATGCACCAGTTCTCGACGCTTTGTGAGTGCTGCGCGCCGAAGCGCGAGCCGGCGCCGTTGCCGGTGCGCACGACCAGCGGGCACTTGGTCTGCCCGTCGGACATGTAGCGGCTCTTGGGGAACTCGTTGGCGATGTAGTCGAAGCAGACGGCGAAGAAGTCCGAGAACATGATCTCGGCGATCGGCTTCAAGCCGGTCATTGCCGCGCCCATGGCGGCGCCGAGGATCGCCTGCTCGGAGATCGGCGTGTCGCGCACGCGCAACGGGCCGAACTGCTCGAACAGGCCGACGGTCGCCTTGAACACGCCGCCGGCTTTGGCGACGTCCTCGCCGAGGAAGACGACGTCGGGATCGCGGCTCATCTCCTGCGCGATGCCGCGGATCACCGCGTCGCGATAGGTCAGTTCCGCCATGCCCAGCCTCCATCGGCGTAGACGTCGGTGAACAGGATATCGGTGCGGCGGCGGCGGCGCGGCCTTGCAGGCCTCGGTCGCGTCGTCGACGACCTTGCGCACCTCGGCGTCGATGTTGTCGATGGTCGCGTCGGCAATGCCGAACTGCTTCAGCCGCTCCTTGTAGATCTTGATCGGGTCGCGCTGCTTCCAGCGGTCGAGCTCGCCTTCGGGGCGATACTTGGCCGGGTCGGCGCGCGAATGGCCGCTGTAGCGGTAGGTCATGCACTCGATCAGCGACGGGCCCGCCGCCGGCGCGCGCCTTGTCGTAGGCCTTCTGCGCCGTCGCGATAGACCGCATCGGCGTCGTTGCCGTCGATGACGATGCGCTCGAGCCCGTAGGACGCGGCGCGGTCGGCGGCCGGATGCTCGACCGCGGTGACGTCGCCGATCGGCGTGTATTCCATGTAGAGGTTGTTCTCGCAGACGAAGATCACCGGCAGCTTCCACACCGCGGCGAAATTGAGCGCCTCGTGGAAGGCGCCGATATTGGTGGTGCCGTCGCCGAAGAAGCAGACCGAGACGTCCTTGGCGCCCTTGTACTGCGCGCGCCAGGCGGCGCCGCAGGCGATCGGCAGATGCGCGCCGATGATGGCGTAGGAGCCCATGACGCCGTGGTCCTCGGAGGTCAGATGCATCGAGCCGCCCTTGCCGCGCATCAGGCCGTTGTCGCGCTGCATCAGCTCGCCCAGCACCTTCTCGACGCGGCACGCCGCGCGCGAGCGTATGGGCGTGACCGCGATAGGTGCAGAAGCTCAAGTCGCCCTTCTTCATGGCGACCGGCAAAGCCGGCAGCGACCGCCTCCTGGCCGAGCGAGAGGTGGCTCGTGCCCTTGACCAGGTTCTGCAGGAACAGGTCGAAGGCGCGTTGCTCCGCCTCGCGGATCACCACCTGGGTCCGGTACAGTTCCAGGCGCTTTTCCTCGCCGATATCGTCGTTCAAGCCGGCGCCGGTCGCGGGCGAGACGCTCATCCAATTTGGCCATGGGTTTCCTTAAGAGGCGGATTTGAGCGGTGAACTTAGCCCCGCGCCCGATCCTTACGCAACGGGCGTGGAAGGCGCCGGTTTGCCCACCACGGTCTCGCGGTGAAGCAGATAAAGGCCGGAGGCGATGACGATGGTGCCGCCGACAACGGTCCAGCGGTGCGGCACGTCGCCGAACACCACGAAGCCGAGCGTCGTCGTCCACACCATCTGCGTGTAGATGAAGGGCGCCAACGCCGAGGCCGGCGCCAGCCGGTGGGCGCGGATCAGGAGGTAATGTCCGCCGCCGCCGAGCGCGCCGATCAGCACCATCAGTCACGGCGGTCAGCGTACCGTCCGGCCGCGGTCCAGACGAACGGGCATGGCCGACGGTCATCGCCAACGCGCCCACCAGGTTTGTGTAGAACTGCGTGGTGTCGCTGCTGTCGGTGCGCGACAGCAACCGCGTCGAGATGACATAGAAGGCATAGCAGACCGCGCCGCCGAACGACAGCGCGGCCGCGGGGTGGAGGCCGCCGAGGCCGGGCCGCGCCACCACCAGCACGCCGACGAAGCCGACGATGATCGCGGTCCAGCGCCGCCAGCCGACGCGCTCGCCGAGCAACGGCACGCACAGCAGTGCCACCAGAAAAGGCGTCGCAAAGATCAGCGACAGTGCCTCGTCGAGCTGCAGCCAGCGCAGCGCGAACAAATTGAGGCCGGTCGAGAACAGCAGCAGCGCCGAGCGGCCGACTTGGAGCCAGGGCCGCGTCGTGCGCATCAGGCCGGGCCGGTTGACCGGGTTGACGAAGACCAATGTCAGCGCGAAGGCGAAGAAGTAACGCGCCCACACCACTTCCGTCGTCGTCATGTGATGGTTGAGATATTTGCCGGTCGCGTCGAGGCAGGAGAACGACGCCACCGCGCAGCACATCAGCGCGATGCCGGTCAAGCGCTGCCGGCGTTGAGCGTAGAGGTCGGTCAATAGGTCGCCCGCCCGCCGGAAATATCGAACACCGCGCCGGTGGTGAACGAGCAGTCGCTCGAAGCGCAGAAGGCGGCAAGCGCCGCGATCTCCTCGACCTTGACGAAGCGGCCGCGCGGGATTTTCGACAGCATGAAGTCGATATGTTGTTGCGTCATCTGGTCGAAGATCGCGGTCTTCGCCGCCGCCGGCGTGATGGCATTGACCGAGATGTCCTTGCCGGCGGTTTCCTTGGCGAGCGACTTGGTCAGCGCGATCACGGCCGCCTTGGAGGCGGAATAGGCCGGCGCGTTCGGGTTGCCCTCCTTGCCGGCGATGGAGGCGATGTTGACGATGCGGCCGTAGTTCTGCGCGATCATGCCCGGCACGATGGCCTTGCAGCAATGGAACTGGCCGTCGAGGTTGATCGACATGACCTTGCGCCATTCCTCGACCGGATAGTCCCAGGTGGTGGCGTTCGAGGCCGGCGATGCCGGCATTGTTGACCAGGATGTCGATGCGGCCGAAGCGCTTTCAGCGTCTCATCGCGCGCGCGCTCGACCTGGCGCGTAATCGGTGACGTCGACCGCGACGGCGAGAGCCTTGCCGCGAGCGCCGAGCTCCGCCGGCGGTCTTCTGCGCCAGCGCGGAATCGCGGTCCCAGATCGCGACCGCGGCGCCCGAGGCGAGGAAGCGCTCGACGATGGCGCGGCCGATGCCCTGCGCGCCGCCGGTGACGACGGCGTTGCGGCCGGAAAGATCGATCGCGTTGCTCACTGTTGCCCCCCGAAACGTTGTTCAGCCGCGGCGGATGGTATATTGGCTTTGCGCGGCGATTGGCAATTTCCCGGCCAAGATAGCAGCCATCCATCCCGGAATTGGTTCATTTCTCGTTGGGCATCGAACGATGGATGGCTGGGTTCTCGCACTTTTCCTGGTAACCGCCTTCTTCGGCGGCATCGTCTCGGGCCTTGCCGGCTTCGCCATGGGTCTGGTCGTGTCGGGCATCTGGCTGCACATTATGACGCCGGTGCAAACGGCGACATTGTTCGTCGGTTACGGAGCGGTGACGCAGGGCTACGGCATCTGGAAGGTCCGGCACGCCCTGGAATGGAAGCGGATTGCTCCTTTCATCGTCGGCACCGTATTCGGCGTGCCGCTTGGCGCGCTGCTGCTGACCAGGCTCAATCCCGCCGACGTACGTACCGGCGTCGGCGTGCTGCTGATCGGCTACAGCGCGTATTTTCTGATCCGGCCGCACCTGAAACCGCGGCATGCCGGCTTTGCCGCCGAGACCGCCGTCGGTTTCGCCAATGGCATACTCGGCGGCTCGACCGGGCTTTCCGGCCCGATCATCACCATGTGGTGCAACCTGCGTGGATTTCCGAAGGATACGCAGCGCGCGATCTACCAGCCGGTCATTGTCTGTTCCTTCACGCTGACCGGCATCGCGCTCGCCGTCGCCGGCGAGATCACAGGCGAAACGATCAAGCTCTACCTGTACGGCTTGCTGCCGATGGCCGCCGGCGTCTGGCTCGGCGTCCATCTGTACGGGCGGCTCGACGAGAACATGTTTCGCAGGGTGATTCTCGTGCTGCTGCTGTTGTCCGGCGCCGCGCTGATCATACCGTTCCACTGAGACGGCTAGCGTTCGCGGGCAACCGCGCTCTCGTGCCAGCGGCGCAAGGCGAGATGATTGACGAGCGACAGCGCGAAGAAGATGGCGACGCCCGCCGCCGACAACAGCAAAAGCGCGGCGAACATGCGCGGGATATTGAGGCGATAGCCCGACTCGGCGATGCGGTAGGCAAGCCCGGAGCCGGCGCCGGCCGAACCCGCGGCGATCTCGGCGACCACCGCGCCGATCAGCGACAGCCCGCCGGCGATGCGCAGGCCGGCGAGCATCTGCGGCAGCGCCGCCGGCAGCTTCAGCCGCCACAGCATCTGCCAGCGCGAGGCCTTGTAGAGCTCGAACAGCGCGATGAGATTGTGGTCGACCGATGAAGGCCCAGCGTCGTGTTGGCGAGCACCGGGAAGAAGGCGACGATCCAGGCGCAGGCGAGCACCGCGAGCGGCTGCGGCAGGTAGATGAGCAGCAGCGGCGCAATGGCGACTACCGGCGTCACCTGCAGGATCACCGCGTAAGGATAGAGCGAGTATTCGATCAGCCGCGATTGGCTGAACAGGACCGCGAGCACGATGCCGCCGACGGCCGCGAGCACGAAGCCCTCGAAGGTCGTGGCAAGCGTCACCAGCAGCGAATTCCAAAGCAGGCCGCCGTCGGCGATCAGCGTCGTCAGCACCAGCCCCGGCCCCGGCAGCACATAGGGCGGAATGGCAAAGACCGTCACCACCGACATCCCAGGCCACGAGCGACGAGCGATCAGCACCGCGCGAGCGGCAGCACGACGCGCAAGGCGCCGTTCGCTCATGCGTGCGCCTCCCCCATGCGCCGCGCCGAGCGCCTCGGCCACCTGCCGGCAATAGCCGGCATAGTCCGCCGAGGTGCGGAAGCGCTCGTCGCGCGGATAGGGCGCCTGGATCGCGACTTCGGTGAAGACGCGGCCGGGCCGCGGGCGTCATCACCACGATGCGCTGCGACAGGTAGACCGACTCGAACACCGAATGGGTGACGAAGATCACGGTGCGGCGCAGTTCCTGCCACAGCATGCAGCAGGTCGTTGTTGAGCTTGAAGCGGGTGATCTCGTCGAGCGCGGCGAAGGGCTCGTCCATCAGCAGCAGCTGCGGCTCGGTGACCAGCGCGCGGGCGATCGAGACGCGCATCTTCATGCCGCCGGACAGTTCGCGCGGATAGCGCGCGCGAAGTCGCGCAAGGCCGACGCGGGCCAGCGCATTGCGCGACGCGCTTGGCGGCGCGCTCGTCGTCGGCGTCCGCGAGATCGAGCGGCAGCCGCACATTGGCGGCGACGTCGGCCCACGGCATCAGAGTCGGCTCCTGGAACACGAAGCCGATGTTGCGCGCGCCCTGCGCGCCAGGCAACCGAGCCGGCGGACGGCGCGCTCAGGCCGGCGATGATGCGCAGCGCCGTCGACTTGCCGCAGCCCGAGGGGCCGAGCAGCGAGACGAATTCGCCGTCACGGACGTCGAGATCGAAGCCGCCGAGCGCGACGGTGCCGCGTTCGAACGTCTTGCCGACGTCGCGCAGCGAGACGATCGTGTTGGTTCAGGTGAGGCTGCGGCATCCGCTCCGTCATGCCCGGCCCTGTGCCGGGCATCCACGTCTTTGCTTACGGCACAGTAAAGACGTGGATGGCCGGGACAAGCCCGGCCATGACAGCAAGGAAGCCGGGCGATGACAGCCAAATCAGTTCCTTGGCCGCAGGTCCACGCCGACGCCCTTGTTGACGAATTCGAGCGTATAGGCGCGCTTGTAGTCGACGCCGGGCTTGACCACGCCGGCGTGCACCATCTTGTCGAAGAAGCTCTTCATGCGCGCGTCGGTCATGGCGCCGATGCCGAGCTTGAGCGTGTCGCCGGAATCGACGATGCCATACTGCTTCATCTTGGCGATCGAGTAGGCGAGCAGCGCGTCGGTCATTTCCGGGTTCTGCTTCTTGATCAGAGCATTGCCGAGGCTGCTGTTCGCCGTAGAGGTAGTGATACCAGCCGATGGCGGAGGCATCGACGAAGCGCTGCACCAGATCCGGGCTTCTTCGCGACCAGATCGCGCCGCGTCTCGATCAGCGTCGAATAGCTGCTGAAGCCGTGGTCCGCGAGCAGGAACACGTTGCGGCTTGAAGTGCCCTTGCGTTCTCAACCGCGTAAGGCTCCGAGGTCACGTAGCCCTGCATCGCCGAATTCTTGTCGGCGAGGAACGGCTGCGGCGTTGAAGGTGTAGGGCTTCACCTTGGCTTCGCTGAAGCCGTAATCCGCCTTGCAGCCACTGGAAGTAGCTCGCCATGCCCTCCTTGGAGACGAACAACGTCTAGCTTCTTGAGGTCGGTCGAACGCCGTCACGTCCGGATGCGCGATCAGCACCTGCGGGTCCTTCTGGAAGCTCGCCGCCACCACCACCGTCGGAATGTCGTGCGCGACGGCATCGAACGACTGCAGGGTGTTGGCGCTCATGAAGAAGTCGAGTTTGCCGACGGGCAGCAGGATGCGGTTGTTCACGTTCGGCCCGCCCGGCACGATGGTCACGTCGAGCCCGTATTTGGCGTAGGTGCCGTCGGCGAGCGCCTGGTAGAAGCCGCCGTGCTCGGCTTCCGCCACCCAGTTGGTGCCGAAGCGGACCTTGTCGGCGGCCTGCGCGGCGCCGAGCCCCGCGGCCAAAGCCAGTAAAATCGCTGCGAATTCGAGCATTTTCACACTCTGTCATTGCCGGCGGCGGGCCGGCAAGCGGGCGTTCCCGGCACTTTGAACCTTTTCGCTCGCGCCCGCGACCCATCCTCAAGCGGCACGATATCGCCGCACGAATTTTCAACGGATGGAGGTCGCCATGACCAAGTCGAAAATCGCCACCGCGCTTGCCGCGCTCACCCTCGCCGTCAGCCTCACCGCCGCCAGCACCCAGGCCCAGGCCCATCACGCGCATTGGGGCGCCGGCCTCGGCATCGGCCTTGCCGCCGGCGCGCTGATCGGCGCCGCCGCCGCCTCCAATGCTTATGCGCAGCCCTACGAATACACCGATTGCCGCTATGTCGAGCGCTACGACCGCTGGGGCAATTTGCGCACGGTCAGGGTCTGCGACGTCGATCCGTACTGATCCGCCGCTCACGCCTTCGCGATCGGCGCCCGTCCCCGACAGTTCAAGCGCCGATCCCGACCCGCCCGGTTCGTCCCGCCGGGCGGGTTTCTTTTGCCCTAGCGGCCAAGCTCGGCGCGCACGATTTTGGCGCCTTCGACCATCGCGCGCATTTTGCCGTCGGCGACCTCGCGCGGCAGGTATTTCAGCCCGCAATCCGGCGCGACGACGATGCGCTCCGCCGCCACGTGCGGCAGCGCGCGGCGGATGCGCGCCGCGACGACCTCCGGCGTTTCGACCGCCATGTCGGACAAATCGAGCGTGCCGAGGATGATGGTCTTGCCGGGCAGCGTTTCGAGCACGCTGCAATCGAGATTCGATTGTGCGGTTTCGACCGACACCTGCTGCACGACTGAGCCGGCCAATTCAGGCAGGAATGAATAGCCGCTCGGCCGCTGATGGATGATGGCGGCATAGCCGAAGCAGATGTGGATCGCGGTCGTGCCTTTGACGCCGTCGAGCGCGCGCTTGAAGCACCGCGCAGGCCGATACTTGCGCGCCTTTTCCGGCCGCGCCTGCATGTAGGGCTCGTCGATCTGCACGATATCGGCGCCGGCGGCGAACAGGTCCTTGATCTCGGCATTCACCGCCGCGGCGTAGTCGAGCGCCATCTCCTGCTCGTCCTTGTAGAAGTCGTTCTGCGCCTGCTGCGACATCGTGAACGGGCCGGGCACGGTGATCTTGATCGGTGCGGTCGGTATTGGCACGGAGAAACTCGACGTCCCGCACTTCGACCGGGCGCTTGCGCCGCACCTTGCCGACGACCCGCGGCACCGGATTGGGATGACCGGAACGGTCGAGCGCGGTGCCCGGATTGTCGATATCGACGCCGTCGAGCGCGGTGGCGAAGCGGTTGGAATAGCTTTCCCGCCGCATCTCGCCGTCGGTGACGATGTCGAGGCCGGCGCGCTCCTGGGCGCGGATGGCGATGAGCGTCGCATCGTCCTGCGCCTGCGCGAGATATTCGGGGGCGACGCGCCACAGCTCGCTCGCGCGCACGCGCGGCGGAAAACGGCCGGCGAGCTTTTTGCGGTCGATCAGCCAGTCCGGCTGCGCGTAGGAGCCGACCAGCGACGTCGGCAACAGCGGCAAGGGCATGGGTTCCTCCCCGAACGGCGCGCCTTGGTCAACGCGCTTCTATTCGAACGACAGACTATCGGCCTTGACGGGCGCCGCCGCAACATTCATCGCCAGCGCGGAGGCGACGATGAGGGCGAACTTATCGGAATGTTTGCGTGCGGCCCATAAGCGGACTTAAGGGCGGCTCGCGATCGCTATCTTCGTGATCGGCAACAAAAGCGGAGCGTGATGGTGTCCGGTGTGGGCGCCGAACGGTTTGGTTCCTTCGACGACGACCGACTTGCCGATCAACTTGCGAAGCGCTTCCCATAACGGCTTCGCTTCTCCCGAGTCGTCTGGAAAAATCTGAACGCGATCGACTTGCCGGTTCGGATTTATGAAATCGTCTCCCGCCAGGCAAACAGGCTTCTGGAGTCGAAGAATGTAAGCCGGTTCCGGCCTGTCGCCTTTACGGACGTTCTCGTAGTTGGGCGGTCCTGGGAAAATTCTGCGCGTCAGGACGCCTTCGAACCGGAATGACCGGGCTTGCTTCAATTCGATGCACGAGGCGACGGTCGACGGCTGCGTGGAACCGCAACCGATCGAAGCCAGCAAAAATAATAGGCTAAATGGAATCAAACGCATTGGCTTCGCGTTTCCGAGCTATTTCCATTTACCGTCGAGCGGCCGGCAGGCTTTTGATTTAACGCAAACGAGAGGGGCCGCGAATGTGCGCATATTATCCAATGCGTGCGAAACGACTTCTCCTCAGCTGCGCATTCGCCGGTGTGATGGCCTCGGGCCTTCTTCCGGGCACGAGCAATGACGCGCTGGCTCAACTTTGCACATGTGCTGAGCCGGGCTGGATGAATTGCAGTTTAATGGGTTTCCATAGCCATGAACCGGCCACGGCGGCGTTCCCGCAGTGCCAACTGCGGTCGCGCCGTGCAGCGCCGCCCCCAAGTCGCAGTACGACGACGCGTCCGCAAATAGATACCGCTCCAAGCGATTCGAACGCATATAACCCGGCCCGAACGTATCAGATCCGGCCGCTCCCATGTCCGCAGGTAGCACCGGTCCGGTTCGGCGAAACATTCTATGGCGGATCGAGGTGCGCACCCGCAGCGCAGGAGAAAAATCTCCAGCAGGCTTTCCAGCGCGCGCTCGACGAGGATGCGAAACATACCCCGGAGGCGCTGGAACGGCATCTCGCGGCCATGGACGAGGCGGCCAAATTGCAGCAACAGCGCGTGCCGCCTCAGCGAACGCAGCAGGGGTCCGGCCAGCAAGAAGGAACACAGCCGTCGACCGATGGCCAGCCCAACGATTTGTCGTGGTTGGCGAATGACGATGATGTTGCAAAATCGGTTCTTGATGAGTTGTCGAAGGAGACCCTAGGGGACGTGCCGCAGGCACAAGGCCCGGCGCAGCAAGCCCCGCGATCCCGTCGACGGTGGCCAACGCCTTCAGGCGTATCAAGCCCGAGATCAATACGCACGAGCCGGGCTGGCAGGATTGGCGGCCAACCTTGCCGACTATCCCGCTTGCACGAGGCGCGCCCATTGGGGAAGGCTCGGTACCCAAGCTTCCTTGAGGCACTCGAAGGCGCACCGGCTCGGAATTCGGAGCCGGCGGCGAGCACAAACTAGTGCATCAGTTCTTTGAGGTTTGCCTGGGCAACGCTTCGCTCCGCGGCGCCGCGCGGGCATTCTTTTGTCGCCGTCTCAAAAGCCTTTGTCGCCTCCGCGCGGTCGCCTTTCAGCAGCTGCCAGTGCCCGACATAGAACTGCGCTTCGCAGCGCTGTTGTGCGCCGATCGCCGCGCCTATGACGAACTCGGCCGCGCGTTTGCCAAGGAAGAGTTCAACGACAGGTGCCGGCCATACCTGCGGCTTGAGGCCCGCGAGAGCGCGCGCCAGCTCATCACCGCTGTCGCGCTGACCGACGCCCGACCGCGCGAGAAAAAGCCAGAGTGCGGAATATGGGCTCGGCGATTGCTTGTTGATCCGGTCAAAGTCGTCCGCTGCGTTGCCAAAGTCACCCTGCATAAATCGGACTATGCCGCGACCGCCGTAGGCAGACAAAGCGCCCGGATTATTTGCGAGCGCTTTGTCGTAA
This sequence comes from uncultured Alphaproteobacteria bacterium, assembly GCA_963822035.1. Lineage (GTDB taxonomy): Bacteria > Pseudomonadota > Alphaproteobacteria > Rhizobiales > Xanthobacteraceae > Pseudolabrys. The sequence continues at coordinate 634,451 of CAWGGC010000002.1, forward strand.
TCCTGCGCTGCCCCTGCGCTCTCGCCCTTTGCCCTCATCGCGTTAGCCCGCGCGATGAAAAACGCGGCCTGCCGGGGCGCAAGCTTTATCGCTTCGCCGTAGGAGACGATAGCGGCGTCGAAATTCTCCGCTGAATATTGCACATCACCTTTTCTGCTCCAGGCGAGCGCGCCAACGCCCTGGCTATTTTGCGGATCGAGCTTGATCGCATTCTCAAGATCGGCCAAAGCGCGGCTGCTCTCGGATTTCATAATCCAACCATCTCCACGCAACACATAAAGATAGGCAGGACGCGGATTGAGTTGGATCGCGGCGTCGATATCGGCAATTGCCCGGTCGCTGTCGCCATTACCGGTATAGATCAAGCTTCGAATGACATAATTTGCCGGTGAACGATTAAGCTCGATGGCTCTGGTGATATCGCTTAAAGCGCGATCGGCGTCGCCGAGGCGGACGTAAATCGCGCTGCGCATCCGATAGGCCGTTGCTGCGTTCTGCGGCGTGAGCCGAACGGCTTCCGAAAGATCGTTGAGAACGCGATCAAGGTCCTGTTGTTTGGACGCGCCGGCCGAACCGGCGACCGCGCGCGCGATATATGCTTCGGAAAGCGATGCCGCCGGGAGAGTGCGGAGTATTTCAGCGGGCAGAGAACGCTCTGCAATCACGGCCAGGCATGCTTTGGCGCGGTCGCCCGGAGAACCGCGAAGGCCCGCGCATATCTGCGTTTTGACGGCGACGTCTCGATTGTGCAGCGCCTCGAAATAAGCGGGGCTGATCCAAATCGCCTGGTCGAAATCATCGACGGCGTGGGCGTAATCTTGCTTGGCCATATAGGATAACGCCCGCCCATTCAGGGCGGCCGGATAATCAGGAACAAGCTCGATCGCCTTGGAGAAATCGTCGATGGCCGTGTAGTATTTTTTCAGCGAATAATTGGCGCTGCCGCGCATCCGGTATGCCGCGGCGTAATCCGGGTTGATCCGGATCGCATCGCTGAAATCGTTGATTGCAAGGTCGTATTCGCCTTTGGCGCGATAAGTTTGGCCGCGGTTGAACATAGCAGCTGCGAATTTGGGCTCAAGTCGGATCGCGCGCGTGAAGTCCGCGATAGCACGGTCGTAGTCGCCCATCATGCCGTAGGTCTGCCCCCGCATGTTGTACGAAGTTTCAATGTCCGATCCGAGACAAATCGCCTCGCTGAAATCCCGAAGCGCGAGGTCATAATGACCTTGGGCCCCATAGATCGTGCCCCGATCCAGCAGCGAGACGAGCAGCGAGCGGGTCCCGCCTTTTCCGGATTTCCGATACAACTCGATTTCTCGCGCGCAAGCCGCGAGCGCGGCCTCGCCGTCACCGTTTGAGCAAACGAGCATATCGTCGGTGTCGGGGACATCGGCTGACAACTCGATTTTAGGCACGCCATACAACGCGACGCGGTCGTAAAAGCTGCCGGTTCCTGCCAATTCAGGCAGTCTTGCATTGACAGACGCGCCTGGCGGCGACGGCTTGGTCTCTGCCGTGACAACGCGAGGCGCCGGCTCGTTCTTCTCGGCACCGCGGGGAGGAATTTTTCTTCGGCGCTTCCGCAACCCGCTGTTTGCCGCTCGGAGTTTCGCGCTCTTCCTTGGCGCCAGTCTCGCTGCGCGAAGCTTGCGCTCCGCCTTCGCGGCTGAACCCGACTATACCGCCGGGATCAACGAGCTTGCCGCCCTGAAGCGTAAAAAGCTTGGGTGTCTCACCACCCCAGGACATCTGAATTTTGCCGCCCTCGCATTTCCAGACGCCGCGGATGCCGCTGCCGTGAATGGCGGTGCCGTCGCTCCTGAACGTAGTGTCGCCCTTGCCGAAGAGGCCGGATGCCCAGCTATTCCAGACGCCAACGATATTCGGGCAGGTCGTGCGTGCTGCCCGCGCTTCCGTTGCCCCAAGCGCAATGACAAAAGCGAACGCCGCGAACCATTGTTTTGGACGCATGCAATCCTCTATCTGGATGCGTCACAGTTTGATTGTATTGCTCGGACGCGTGTTGATTTAGGTCAACGGGCGTCAGCTTCTGTCGAGTTCCAAGGTGTCTCGGTAGTCGCACAAAGCGAGCATTCAAAACCCGCGCGGCACTTGTCCGTTTTTGTGAGTTTGCGGCCTAAACGGCCGCCGCGTCCCTACGCGGCGGCGCCGCGGCCACGCTCATCGCCAGCACGCGGGCGACATGCAGCGCCTCGCGGCCGGTGCCGTCGCCGATCTGGTGGCGGCACGAGGTGCCGTCGGCGACGATGAGCGCGTCCTCCGCCGCCTTGCGCACGGCCGGCAACAGCGACAGTTCGCCCATCTTCAGCGATACCTCGATGGTATCGGCGTCGTAGCCGAAGCTGCCGGCCATGCCGCAGCAGCTCGAACTCGATGGTCTCCACGATGAGCCCCGGAACCAGCCGCAGCGTGCGCTCGACGTCACCCATGACGTCGAAGGCCTTCTGGTGGCAGTGGCCGTGCAGCAACGCCTTCTTCGGCATTTCCCCAAGCGGCAGATCGAGCCGGCCCGCTTTGGCTTCGCGCGCCAGGAACTCCTCGAACAGCACGGCCTGGCGCGCGAGCGCCTTGGCTTCGTCGGTCCGCAGCAGCGCCGGCATCTCGTCGCGAAAGCCCAAGAGGCAGCTCGGCTCGAGCCCGATCACCGGCATGCCGCGATCGAGATAGGGCGCGAGCGCAGCAAGCGTGCGCTCCATTTCGCGCTTTGCCTCATGCACGTTGCCGATCGAGAGGAAGGTGCGGCCGCAGCACAGCGGCCGCTCCTCTTCGCCGGCCGGCATCGCCGCATGCACGCGGTAGCCGCCGGCGGCGAGCACGGCGACAGCAGCATCGAGATTCTCGCGCTCGAAATAGCGATTGAAGGTGTCGGCGAACAGCACCACGTCGCGTGAGGTGCCGCCTTTGGTGTTGGCGGCATAGGACCAATCGGAGCGGTCGCGGTAGACGTCCTCGCGCCATTGCGGCAGCGAGCGTTCACTCGCAAAGCCGAGGCGGCGCGACAATTTGCGGAGTGCCGGCGAGCCATTGCGCGCATTGGCGAGCCGGACATGCCTGACCGCCTTCGGCGCATAGCGCGGCAGAAAGCCGATCAGCCGATCGTGCAGCGAAAAGCCGCGCCGCGCCGCGCGCGCCGCCTGCGCCTCGATCTTCATGCGCGCCATGTCGACGCCGGTCGGGCATTCGCGGCGGCAGGCCTTGCAGGACACGCACAGCTTCAGCGTCTCCTGCATCTCTTTGGAGGCGAGCGCCTCCTTGCCGAGCTGGCCGGTGATGGCGAGCCTGAGCGTATTGGCGCGGCCGCGGGTGACGTCGCGCTCGTCGCGGGTGACGCGGTAGCTCGGGCACATCACGCCGCCGGCCAGTTTGCGGCAGGCGCCGTTGTTGTTGCACATCTCGACGGCGCCCTGGAAACCTTGTCCGGCGCCCGGATAAGCCGACCAGTCGAAGTGCGTCGAAAAATCCTCGCCGTGATAGCCGGGCGGATAGCGGAACAGCGAGCGGTCGTCGAACTTCGGCGGCCGCACCACCTTGCCCGGGTTGTAGAGGCCGTTCGGATCGAAGCGGTCCTTGACCTCTTCGAAGACGCGCGCGAGGCGATGCCCGAACATCGGCTCGTTGAATTCCGAGCGCACCAAGCCGTCGCCGTGCTCGCCGGAATGCGAGCCCTTGTATTCGCGCACCATGGCGAAAGCCTCCTCAGCGATCTCGCGCATGGCGTGGACGTCTTTGTCCTGCCGCAGGTTGAGAATCGGGCGCACGTGCAGGCAGCCGGAGCCGGCATGCGCGTACCAGGTGCCGCGGGTGCCGTGCTTCTCGAACACCTGCGTCAGCCGGGAGGTGTAATCGGCCAAATGCTCGAGCGGCACCGCGCAATCCTCGACGAAGGAGACGGGCTTTCCCTCCTCCTTCATCGACATCATGATGTTGAGGCCGGAGGTGCGCACGTCGGTGATAGCGGCCTGCAAATCCGGGCTCAGCACCTCGGCGACACCGCCCCACTTGTCGCCGTGCTTGTCCCACGAAAAGCCGAGGTCGCCGATCATCGCCTTGAGCATCTGCAGGCGGCGCAGGTTCTCCTCGTGGTCCGGCTCGCCGAACTCGACCAGCAGGATCGCCTCCGGCGTCTCGCGCACGAACTTGTCGAGCGTCGGCCTGAAGATCGGGATCTCGCGGGCCAGTTCGATCAGCGTGCGGTCGATGAGCTCGACGCCGATCGGCAACAGATGCACGATGTTGCGCGCCGTCTCCATGGCGGCGCGGAACGAGCCGAAATGCACGGCGCCGACGGCACGGCGGCCGAGCAGCGGCGCGAGCTTCAGTTCGATGCGGGTGGAGAAACCGAGCGTGCCCTCGGAGCCGACCAGGATGTGGGCGAGGTTGACGTCGTTCTTACCAAGATACTGACCTTGCACCAGGGCGTCGAGATTGTAACCGCCGACGCGGCGCTGCACCTTGGGGAAGCGCGCCTCAATCTCGTCCTTCTCGCGCTGGCCGATCGCCAGCAGGTCCCTGGCGAGCGGCCGCAGGATCGGCGGCACGTCGTCGATATTGCCGCCGATCGGGCCGAAGTGGCCGAGCGTGCCATCTGCCAGAATCACTTCGACTGAAACGACGTTGTCGCGCGTGGTGCCGTAGCGCAGCGAGCGCCCGCCGCACGAGTTGTTGCCGGTCATACCGCCGATGGTGGCGCGCGAGGAGGTCGAGATGTCGACCGGAAACCACAGGCCATGAGGTTTCAGCTGGCGATTCAGATCGTCGAGCACGATGCCCGGCTCGACCGTGCAGCGCTGCCGTTTGACGTCGAGGTCGAGGATGCGGGTGAGGTACTTGGAGCAGTCGACAACCAGCGACTGGCCGACGGTCTGCCCGGCCTGCGAGGTGCCGCCGCCGCGGGCGAGCACCGTCGCGCCCTCTGCCCTCGCGATGCCTATCGCCCGTTCAGCTTCTTCTATCGTGCGCGGCGCTACCACGCCGACCGGCGTAATCTGGTAGTGCGAGGCGTCGGTCGCGTAGCGGCCGCGGGTAAAGCGGTCGAACCAGACTTCGCCCGACAAATCGGCCTTCAGCCGCCGTTCCAGGCCGGGCATTACGACGGCCAAGGCGTTGTTCCTTTTTGTGCCAATTTAAGCCTATGCAGGCAGAGCCTGTTTGACGTGCGCAAAACCGCTTGACCGCAATGTTACATTTATAGTTCATCGCCACCAAGCGCCGCTCCCTTTGCCGGGGACGGACCGTGGCAATGTCCGCGTCAATCATTACATGCTGCGCTTCAGGAGCGAATGACAATGGCTCAGAATTCCTCGCGTCCGGTTGGGCGCCATCTGTTGCATATTCCGGGACCGACGCCCGTACCCGACCGCGTGCTGCGGGCGATGGATACGCCGATCATCGATCACCGCGGCCCGGAATTCGCCAAGCTCGCCAAGCGGTGCCTCGAAGGCATCAAGACCATCTTCAAGACCACCAATCCGGTGATCATCTACACGGCGACCGGCACCGGCGCCTGGGAAGCAGCCCTCGTCAACACGCTGTCGCCCGGCGACAAAGTGCTGATGGTCGAGACCGGCCAGTTCGCCACGCTGTGGAAGAAGATGGCCGAGAAGCTCGGCCTCAAGCCGGAATTCATCACGACCGACTGGCGCTCCGGCATCGACCCGAAGGCGATCGAAACCAGGCTGCGCGAGGACAAAAACAAAGAGATCAAGGCGGTCTGCGTCCTGCACAATGAGACCTCGACCGGCGCGCTGACGCCGATCGCGGACATCCGCAAGGCGATCGATGCCGCCAACCACCCGGCGCTGTTCTTCGTCGACACCATTTCCTCGCTCGCCTCGGCCGATTACCGGCACGACGAATGGGGCGTCGACGTGTCCGTCGGCGGCGCGCAGAAGGGCCTGATGCTGCCGCCGGGCATGTCGTTCAACGCGGTGAGCGACAAGGCGCTTGCCGCCAACAAGACCTCCAAACTCACCAAGTCGTTCTGGGCCTGGGACGAGATGCTGACGATGAACAAAGTCGGCTTCTTCCCCTACACGCCGGCGACGCAGATGCTGCAGGGGCTGATCGTCGGCATTGAAATGCTGCACGAAGAAGGCCTCGACAACGTCTTCGCGCGCCACGAACGGCTGGCGGAAGCGACCCGCCGCGCGGCCAAGACCTGGGGCCTCGATAACCTCAACAAGAACGCCAGCCAGTATTCGCCCACCATCACCGCGCTGCTGTTGCCCGAGGGCCATGACGCGGACAAGTTCCGCGCGCTGGCGCTCGAGCAGTTCAACATTTCTTATGGCGCGAGCTTCGGTGCCTATGCCGGAAAGTATTTCCGCATCGGCCATCTCGGCGACATCAACGACGCGGCATTGATCGCGGGACTGGCGGCGACCGAAATGGCGCTGCAATTGGCCGGCGTTCCGATCAAGAAGGGCGGCGTGCAAGCGGCGATGGATTATCTCGTCACCGCGCACGGCGCAGCGGCCAAGCAGGCGGCGGAGTAAGATAGAGACAATCGCAAGAGCCCGATCCGTCATCCTGAGGTGCGAGCGCGCAAGCGCGAGCCTCGAAGGATGAACGGCCAAGGTCTTCGAAGCACTGGCCGTCGCCCTTCGAGGGCCGCGCGTTCCGCGCGGCCACCTCAGGGTGACGGATGAGGCGCCGCGGCGGTTGCCTGCAGATCGCGGGCGACGAAATCGGCGATCACCTTGAGCGTTGCTTCCGGCGCCTCGCGCTGCGGCGAATGTTTGACGCCCGGCATCAGCGCGACCTCGACCGGGCAGTAGCATTCGCGCTCGGCAGCCTCGACCTGCGCGATTGTGCCGTATTGGTCGTCCTCGCCCTGCACGATCAGCAGCGGCACGCGGATATAGGCGAGGAACTCCGTGATGTCCCACTTGCGGAAATCGGGATCGAGCCAGGCGCCGTTCCAGCCGCGGAAGGCGTTGTCGGCGTCGGCGTGCCATTTCGCCAGGCGCGGCCGCAGATCGCCGATTTCGTAGGCCTTGCGGGCCTCGACGATCGAGGCGAGGCCTTCGTCCTCGGTGAAGAAATGCGGCGCGATCAGCACCAGGCCGCCGACGCGGTGGTCCTGATACGTGCCGGCATAGATCGCGGCGATGGAAGCGCCGTCGCTGTGGCCGATCAGCAGGCCGCGGCGAAAACCGATTTCGTCGAGCAGTTTCGGCAGCGTGTCGCGCGCCTCGTCGTGCATGTAGCTGAGCGGCCGCGGCAACTCGACCGGCGACGACTGCCCGTAGCCGGCGCGCGAATAGACGAAAACGCCGCAGCCGCTGGCCTTTTGCAGCTTGTCGGGAAAGTCGCCCCACAGGCCGACGCAGCCGAGGCCCTCGTGCAGCAGCACCAGCGTCGGCGCCGCGTCCGGCCGCGGCCCGATCATGCAATATTCGAGACGCTGCGTGCCGATGGTGAGAAAGCCGGAGTCCGCGAGGGCCATTGCGTATTCACCGAGGAGGCGCGGCAATCTCTCTTCCTTCTCCCCTTGTGGGAGAAGGTGCCTGAGCGGAGGCGAAGCCGAGCGAAGGCGGATGAGGGGTCGGAATTTCATTTCGCGCTGACCCCTCACCCGGCTCGCGCTCCGCTATCGCTCCCGCGCGAGCCACCCTCTCCCACAAGGGGAGAGGGAAACAAGTTGCGCGGCCTCGCCCTGATCAATGCTGCTCCGCCCGCAGCTTGAAGCGCTGGATCTTGCCGGTCGCCGTCTTCGGCAGCTCTTTGCGGAATTCGATCCAGCGCGGATATTTGTAGGGCGCGAGCTTGGCCTTGCAGTGCTCCTGCAACGCGCGGGCGAGCGCATCGCTGGCTTTCTCCGCCGCCTTGAGCACGACGAAGGCGCGCGGCTTGATCAGCTTCTGCTCATCGTTCCAGCCGACCACCGCCGCCTCGAGCACGTCGGGATGCGACGACAGCGCGGCCTCGACCTCGAACGGCGACACGTACATGCCCGAGACCTTCAGCATGTCGTCGGCGCGGCCGCAGCAGACGTAGTAGCCGTCCTCGTCTTCGATGTACTTGTCGCCGGAGCGGGTCCACTCGCCCTGGAAGGTGGAGCGCGACTTGTCGCGGTTGTTCCAGTACATGATGGCGCTGGTCGGGCCGCGCGCATACATCTCGCCCATGTCGCCGCGCTTGACCGGCTCACCGTCCTCGCCGATCAGCTTGATCTCGTAGCCCGGCACCGGCTTGCCCGTGGTGCCGTATTTGGTCGCGCCCGGCGCGTTGGTCAGATAAATATGCAGCATCTCGGTGGTGCCGAGGCCGTCCGAAATCTCGACGCCGTAGCGCTCCTTCCACTTGCGCGCGATCTCTTCCGGCAAGGCTTCGCCGGCGGAGATGCAGCGGCGGATTTTCACGTCGCTTTTCTGCGGCGCCGCCGGGCTTGCCAGGAACGCGGCGTAGAAGGTCGGCACCGCGAAGAATACCGTCACCGGATGTTTGCGCAACAGCGCGCCGACCGAGTCCGGCGTCGGCCGCTCGCCGAGCAGCACCGTGGTGGCGCCGACACTCAACGGGAATGTCATGGCGTTGCCGAGACCATAGGCGAAAAACAATTTCGCCACCGAATAGCAGACGTCGCTTTCTTTCAGCCCCGCGACCGGCGTGCCGTAGAGATCGGCCGTGAGCTTCAGGCTGGCGTGGACGTGCACCGCGCCTTTCGGCTTGCCGGTCGAGCCCGAGGTGTAGAGCCAGAACGCCATGTCGTCGGCGGTGGTCGGCGTGGTGTAGTCGTCGGGATCGTCGGCGCCAATCACGTCCTCGAACAGGCGGTAGCCTTTGGCGTCAAGATTTTGCGGATTGTCGCCGGAGACGATGACGTGATCGAGATCGGGGCTATCCTTGATCAGGCCGGCGAATTTCGGGAACAGCACCTCCGACACCACCAGCGCCTTGGCGCGGCTGTCGGCGAGCATGAAGCGGTAGTCGTCCTCGGTGAGCAGCGTGTTGACGGGCACGGCGATGATGCCGGCCTTCAGGCAGCCGAGGAACGCGGTCGGCCAGTCGATGGTGTCGGTGAGCGCGAGCAAGACGCGCTCTTCGCGATGGATGCCGAGGCCGCGCAGCGCCGCGGAGAAGCGGGCGACGCGGTTGGCGAGCGCGCCGTAAGTGAGCGTGCCGCGGGCGTCGATATAGGCCGGCTTGTTGGCGCGCCCGGCGTCGAGATTGAAGCGCAACACGTCGGCGGCGAAGTTATAGTCGCGCGGCACTTGTGGGGCGTTGCCCACGGAGCCATGCGCGCCCGGCGCCTCGCTCCGCGCTTCCGCGATAGCCATTGTTTTTCCTCCCGAGAGCGGGCGTATTATGCCCCGCAACGCCAGAGCCTGCAAAGCGAAGCATAATTCGCCGTTCCGTAAGGCCGATTAGGGAGTAACCGCCATGATCTCAAGCCGCGACCGCATCCTCACCACCCATGTCGGCAGCCTGCCGCGCAACGAGGTGCTGACCGAATTGCTGATCCGCGAGGAAGCCGGCGAAAAGATCGACCCGAAGCAGATGGCCGCGGAGAAGGACAAGGCGGTCGCCGAGGTCGTCGCCAGGCAGGCCGCCGCCGGCATCGACATCGGCAATGACGGCGAGCAGCAGCGCGTCGGCTTCCAGACCTATGTGCCGCGGCGCATGTCCGGCTTTGCCGGCAAATCCAACCGGCCGATGGGCCGCGACGTGGTCGAGTTTCCCGAGCTGATCGAAATGCAGAAGCGCCGCTTCCCGCGCCGCGGCAAGGGCCAGAACGCGCCGGAGGCGCGCGGCGAACTGAAATATCTCAGCACCGACGCAATCAAGGAGGAGATCGCGCGCTTCAAGAAGGCGGCGCAAGGCAAGTTCGCCGAGACGTTCATGACCGCGCCCTCGCCCGGCATCATCGCCACCACGATGCTGAACGCCTTTTACGATTCCTACGAGTCGTATCTGAAGGCGATCGCGCGCGAGATGGCGAACGAGTACAAGGCGATCGCCGACAGCGGCCTGCTGCTGCAGATCGACGCGCCCGACCTCGCCATGGCGCGCGTCATCAACTTCAAGGAGAAGTCGGACGCCGAATTCCAGAAGATCTGCGAGTCGCAGGTCGACGCCATCAACCAGGGCATCGCCGGCATTCCGCGCGACCGCGTGCGGCTGCACGTGTGCTGGGGCAACTGGGAAGGCCCGCATATTTTCGACATTGCGCTGAAGCAGGTGCTGGCGATTTTCCTGAAAGCGAATGTCGGCGCGCTGTCGATCGAGTTCGCCAATCCGCGCCATGCGCACGAATATCCGACGCTCAAGGCGGTCGGTTTCCCCAAGGACATGGTGCTCATTCCCGGCGTGATCGAGACCACCAGCAATTTCGTCGAGCATCCGGAGCTGGTGGCGCGCCGCATCGAGGAAGCGGTTGCGACGATCGGCGACCGCGAGCGCGTCATCGCCTCGACCGACTGCGGCTTCGGCACCTTTGCCGGACGCGAATGGGTGATCGCGCCGGTGGTGTGGAAGAAGCTCGAGGCGCTGCGTCAGGGCGCCGACATTGCTTCGCAGCGGCTGTGGGGGAAGAAGGTCGCCTGATCCTCATGGTGAGGAGCGCCGCGAAGCGGCGCGTCTCGAACCATGAGGCCCCTCGATTTTGCCGCCATCCTTCGAGACGCCGCAAGGAGAAATGTCAAGCGGCCTGGGCGCGTAGCCTGGTCCGGCGGCGCGGAAACCAGCCGCCCGCGGCAATTGCGCCGGCGTTGATGGCGCCGAACACGACGAGCGCAAAGGCGACCGCCGCGAACAGGCCGAAGCTGCTGCCGAACACGATGAGCATCGCCCAGCCGCCAAGCGCGGCGATGGCGACGCGCGTCACCGCCGCAACCATCGGCCAGGCAAGCTTGCCGGCGCCCTGGCTGGCGAAATAGAGCGCGAGCCCGGCGCCGAAGAAGCCGTAGAACGGTCCGACCAGGCGCAGGTAGAGCGCGCCATAGGCAAGCATCTGCGGCTCGCCGCCGAACAGCGACAGCCAGCCGTGCGGCCACGCGGCGGCAGCGAGGCCGATAAGCTCGGTCAAGCCGCCGGCGATGGCCGCGCCGGTCCAGGCGGTGCGCAGCGCGCGCGCCCGGTTGCCGGCGCCGATTGCGGTGCCGACCATGGCGCCGATCGGCTGGCCCAAGCCGAACACCAGCGGCACCAGCATGTATTCGAGCCGCACGCCGGTGCCGTAGCCGGCGACCGCAGCGGGGCCGAGCTTGCCGGCAAGCGCGGTGGCGACGATGGCTGTGACGTTGGTGGAGAGGCTGATGACGGACGACGCAACGCCGACGCGCAGAATCTCCTGCATCGGCGCCCAGCGCAGCCGCGGCGGCTTGACGCTCGGCTTGAGCACGCCGCGGCCGGACCACAGATAGAAGCCGAACACGAAACAGCCGACGACGTAATAGATCAGCACGGCGACCGCGCCGCCGGCGATGCCGAGATGCGGAAACGGGCCGATGCCGAAAATCAGCAGCGGCGACACCGGAATAAGAAACAGCGCGCCGAGGCTGATGACGCTCGCCGGCAGGACCATGTTGCCGGTGGCGCGGATCATCGCCGCCATGGAGTTGAACAGCCAGAGCGGGATGGCGCCGGAGAAGACAATGGCCGAGTAGGTCGAGGCGAGCGCCAGCAACTCCCCGCGACCGCCCATCAACGCGTAGAGATCCGGCCCCCATAGCAAGGCCGACACGGTGACGACGGCGCCGAGCACAACGGTGATGGCGAGCGCGTGCCAAACGTAATCGTTGGCGAGGCGGTTTTCGTTGGCGCCGAGCGCGCGCGCGATCGCGGACAGAATGCCGCCGCCCATGGCGCCGGCCGACACCATGATCAAGAGCATGAAGGGCGGAAACACCAGCGCCATGGCGGTGAGCGCGTCGACGCCGAGCTTGGCGACGAACCAGGTCTCGATCAGGCCGATCATCGACTGGATCACCATGACCGCGACGTTGGGCATGGCGAGGCGGAGAATCGTGCTGCCAATCGGGGCCTCCAGCAGCATCCGCGTGCGTCGATCCATGGCCGCCTCCAAACGTCGCAGAAACGTGTATATGCACGTGTCTATTGACTTTAATACGTGCGTATGCACATATTGGCAAGCAGAATTTGAGGAATGGGAGCCATGCCGAAACGCGCCGACGCCGAGCTGACCGAGACCCCGTGCAACTGCCTCGCCTTGCGGCAGGCGGCGCGGCATTTGTCGCAAGTTTACGACCGGCACCTCGCGGACAGCGGCCTGCGCGGCACGCAATATTCGATCCTGTCGAAACTCGGCCGGCTTGGGGCCATGCCGATCGGCAGGCTCGCCGACAGCATGGTGATGGAGCGCACGGCGCTGTCGCGCGCCATCGGCCCGCTCGCGCGCGACAGACTGGTGAAGGTCGGCGCCGGGCCGGACAAGCGCACCTCGAGCGTGGCGCTGACCGCCGCCGGCGAGGCCAAGCTCAAAGCCGCCGCGCTGCGCTGGAACGAGGCGCAGAAGGAATTCGAGCGTGCCTATGGCGCGGCCGAAGCCGCCGCGCTGCGGGCGTCGCTGGCGCGGGTGGTGCAGGCATCTGAATAAATGCTGCGCTTCCTCGACACCATGCCCCGACGCAACCGGTGAACCGTCATCCTGAGGTGCGAGGCGAAGATGCGGCGAGCCTCGAAGGGCGACGGCCGAGTGCATCGCAGCGTCGTTGGCAGCTCGTCCTTCGAGGCGCGGCGACTTCGTCGCCGCGCACCTCTGGGTGACGGTTAGAGCGGGTCGCCGGGCCGATTGCATCAGTCAGGATCGCGGCGATAATTTGCGGGCATTTGGCCGTTTGGGTATTCTGCAAAGCCTCCCAATTCCCGCAATCAGCGCTTCCTTTTTCGCCCTACTCCAGCCTTTGATCTGCCGTTCCGCGCAATGGCGTCGGTGATCCGATCGAAATGTTCGGACCAGACCAGTTCAACCGGCCGCCGCAATGCCGTATATCCCCCAAAGTCCCGGAATGGTGCTGGTCATGCGAGGTGCTAGATCGTCGCCCGTTGCACTACCGACGTAGTATGAGCCGTCGCGGCATCGGAGCATATAAACGAAGGCCCCCATTCGGCTATTATACAGTGAACCCGTTGCCCCGACACGGGCCGGTCATCCTTCGAGGCCCGGCTTCGCCGGGCACCTCAGGATGACGGATTAAAAAAGGAGGACACCATGGACGAGAGAACGCGCGAGCCGCGCAAGATCACCGCCGAGGATATCAACCCGCGCTACAATTGGGGCCGCCATCTGCCGGCGCTCGGCACCATGGGCGTCGACTTCGAGGAGCGCGTCGATTACCGGCGCATGCACCGCTACCGGCTCGCCCGCGCGCAGGCGGCGCTGGAGAAATCCGAATGCGGCGCGCTGCTGCTGTTCGATGACAACAATGTCCGCTACGTCACCTCGACCAAGATCGGCGAATGGGCGCGCGACAAGTTGTCGCGCTTTGCGCTGCTGATCCGCGGCCAGGATCCAATCCTGTGGGACTTCGGCTCGGCCGCCATGCACCACAAGCTGTATTCGCCGTGGCTGCCGCCGGAAAACTGCCGGGCCGGCCTGGTCGGCCTGCGCGGCACCGTCGATCCGGCCTTCGGCCTGATGAAGCGCCACGCCGAGGAAATGGCCTCGATCCTCAAAGCCGCCGGCGTCGCCAAGATGCCGGTCGGTGTCGACATCATCGAGCCGCCGATGATGTTCGAGCTGGAAAAGGCCGGGCTCAAGATCAAGGACGGCCAGCAGATCATGCTGAGCGCGCGCGAGGTGAAATCGTCCGACGAGATCGCGCTGTTGAACCGCGCCGCGGCCATGGTCGACGGCGCCTATGACGTCGTCAACGAGATGCTGCGGCCCGGCATTCGCGAGAACGACATCGTCGCCGAGGTCAACAAGTTCCTCTACACGCACGGCTCCGACGACGTCGAAGCGGTCAACGCCATTTCCGGCGAGCGCTGCTCGCCGCACCCGCACAACTTCACCGACCGCATGATTCGCCCCGGCGACCAGGCCTTCTTCGACATCCTGCAGGCCTTCATGGGCTATCGCACCTGCTACTACCGCACCTTCAACGTCTGCCGGGCGACGCCGGCGCAGCACGACGCCTACCGGATGGCGCGCGAGTGGCTCGACAACGCCATCGAGCGCATCAAGCCCGGCGCGAGCACGGCGCACATCTGCGAGGTGTTCCCGAAGGCGCAGGAATTCGGCTTCCCCGACGAAATGGCGGCCTTCGGCCTGCAATTCGCCCACGGCCTCGGGCTGAACCTGCACGAGCGGCCGATCATCTCGCGCGTGGTGTCGATGGATCACCCGACCGAGATCATGGAAGGCATGGTGTTCGCGATCGAGACCTATTGCCCGGCGACCGACGGCTTCTCCGCCGCGCGCATCGAGGAAGAGGTCGTGGTCACCGACAAAGGCTGCCGGCTGATCTCGCTGTTCCCGGCCGAGGAATTGCCGATCAGCGCGAAGTATTGATAGGGCGGCCTTACCACCCGGTCATTGCCGGGCTTGACCCGGCAATCCATGAGGCCGCGTGCCAACCGCGGCCTCTTGTTTGGCCAGCTCATCATGGATGCCCGGGTCAAGCCCGGGCATGACAGCGGGGAGACTGCGCACAGGCGACGAACTGCCGCGCAAGGCAGCCGTGCAAAAGCGGTTGTGGCGCAATGTGGCTGCTGGGCTACTTGAAGTCAGTGTCCCGTCGCCCGCAACGAGGTTGTGAGCATGCCTGCTGAAATTTCTCGTGGCGCTGCGCCTGCCGCGGGATTGCCGTCGACTGCGGAGAAGCATTGTGGCGCGGCTTTCGCGGCTGCTGCCCGGCCTGTGGCGAACGCGGCATGTTTCGCGCCTTCCTCAAGGTCGCCGACGCCTGCCCGAGTTGCGGCGAGGAGCTGCACCATCACCGCGCCGACGATTTTCCCGCCTATCTGGTGATCGTCATCGTCGGCCACATTCTGATACCGATCGTGCTCGCGGTGGAGACGGAATTTGCGCCCGCGATCTGGATCAGCATGACGCTGTGGCCGTCGCTCGCGCTCGCCATGACGCTCGGCCTGCTGCAGCCGGTCAAGGGCGCCGTGGTCGCGATCCAATGGTTCGGCGGCATGCACGGCTTCGAGGCGGCGAAGCAAGCGCGGACGCTCGCCCTCGCGCCGGCGCGGCCCGACGTCGCCACGCCAGCGGCGAGAGTTTAGCCGCCGCTTTTGCCGGCCGGCCCACCGCCACCCTGCGCCGCATTCATCGCCGCCGGCAGCGCCACGCTCATGGAATCGACCATCGAGGTCGGGATGAGGATGGTGGCGCCGCGCTCCTTGGTGGTCTCGTAGATGATGTTCATCGCCCGCAAATGCAGCGCGGCGGCATTGCTGCCGTAGGTGTTGGCCGCGTCGACGAACTGTTGCGCAATCGCGGCCTCGGCCGAGCCAAGGATCACGCGTGCTTCCTTCTCGCGTTCGGCCTGCGCCTGCCGCGACATCGCGTCCTGCAGCGCGACCGGAATAGCGACGTCGCGGATCTCGACGGCGTTGACCGAAATGCCCCAGTCGGCGGTCTTGCGCGCGATTTCACTGCGCAGCACCTCATCGGCCTGCTTGCGCTCGGACAACAGCGCCGAGAGATGCGATGCGCCGATCATCTCGCGCAAGCTCGTCTGCGCCACGCGATCGATGGCCGAGCGATAATCCGTAATATTGAGCGCGGCGCGCTGGGCGTCGTGCACGTGCCAGAAGATGACAGCATCGACGTTGACCGGGACGGTGTCGCGGGTCAGCGCCTGCTCGGCGTTGAACTGCGTGGTCTGGATGCGTTCATCGATGACGGCGGTGACGGCATCGATGATGGGGATGATCAGAAACAGCCCCGGGCCCTTGACGCTCTGCAGCTTGCCGGCACGCAGGATGACGAAGCGTTCCCAGTTGTTGGCCATTTTCAGCGCCAGCGCGGCGAGCACCGCGAGGACGCCGAAGCCGACGGCGACCAGCGTAAAATGCGCCAGAAAGGCCAGGGCGGCGATACAAGGCGAGAACAACGACAACGAGCAAAGTGATGGGATTTATGGCGAAGCCTCCCGGGGCGAAAATTGCTGCGACGCGGCCGGCGGCGCGCGCCGTCAGTATGCAGATACGCCGGAAATGCCGGACTGCAAGCGGGCGCCTCAGGCCGCGCGGACGCGGGTGACGAACTGCTGCGCCTCTTCCTGCAGCGACCCGGTCGCGCACCGCCGGCAACGAGGCCGAGGTGCGGCTTGCCTATGCCGACGCCTTCCGCATGCTGTCGAACCGCATCGGCATCTTCGTCAATTTGCCGCTGCGCTCGCTCGATCTCCTGAGCATGCAGCGCAGGCTCGACATGATCGGCGGCGCGTCCACCACCGCCGTCGCCGCGGCCTAGGCTTGCAGGTCCGAAGCTTCAGTTGCCGCCGGCGGCGCCGAGCAAGGTCGCGAGGCGCCGTTCCATCTCGCGCTTGAGCTGATAGTCGGGACGGCCGAACAGCTTGTCGCGCCTGGCGATAAATTCGCGCTGCTCGCGCCGCAAGCGGGCGGCGCCGGCGCGGTCGAGCTTGTCGAGCGCGGTTCGGTAGGCTTCGCCCATCTGCTGATCGAGACGGACGAGATCCGGATCGGAGCAGATCGCCTTTTCCACCGCGAGCCTGGCCGTGCCGCAGTCGAACGTCGGCAACTGCGGACCGGACACCGTGCCACGCCGCGCGCGCTCTTCGCGCAAATCGGCAAGGCCCTTGGCAGCCGAGCTTATGCGCGGGTTGATGCGCAGCAGTTCTTCCAGATCGGCGATGGCGTGATCGAGATCGCCCTTGCGGTGCCAGGCGACGGAGCGGTTGTTGTAGGCAAGATAAAAGCCAGGATTGAGCTTGAGCGCGCTGTTGTAGTCGTCGATGGCGCGATCGTAGTCGCCCTTGTTGTTGTAGGAATTGCCGCGGTTGGTGAAGAAGTTGGCTTGCGGCCGCAAACGGATCGCCTCGCTGAAGTCGGCGATCGCGCGGTCGAAGTCGCCGTTGGTCTCGTACGAGAGGCCGCGATTGTCGAAGAATTCCGGCACGGTCGGATCGAGCCTGATGGCCTCGCTCTCGTCGGCGAGAGCCAGGTCGTTTTGCCCAGCTTCTTGTGAACCGCGCCGCGGTTGGTATAGGCCTTCGCTTTTTTCGGATCGAGCTTGATCGCGGAATCGAAGTTCTCCAGCGCCGGCTGATAGTCGCCCATGAAATAGTAGGCGGCGCCGCGATCCATGAAGGCTTGGGCGTAGGCCGCGTCGAGCTTGATGGCCTGATTGTAGTCTTCGATGGCGCGGGCGTATTGGCCGCCATCGTTGAAGACGTTGCCGCGAATATCGAAGCCCTCGGCATTGTTCGGATCGAGCGCAACCGCCGCGTTGGCGTCGCTGATGGCGGGGTCGAGGTGGCCGGTCTCCCGGTAGCATTCGGCGCGCAACCGCATCGCCGCGGCGTTTTTGGCGTCGAGGCCGATGGCGCGATCGAGATCGTCGATGGCCTTGGCCGGACGGCCGCTGTCGCGATAGGCGCCGGCGCGGTGCACCAACGCGGTGACCAGGGTTTGGTCGCCGTCCTTGGCGTCCGCGATCACGGCACCGCAGGCGGCGATGCGCTGATCGGCCGTGACCGGAGCGCCGGAGCCGCCGGCGCACAGCTCGGCATTGGCGCCGGTCTGGGCTTTGCCGGCGGTGGCAAAAGAGATGACGCCGAGGCCGATGGCAATCGTGAGCAGCGCAGCGCTGCGATGCATGGAACGCCCCCTCGCAGAGACGACAGACTATGGCAAAGAATGCCACCTTTCCTTAGTCGCCGCAGCAGCGGAACGGTTCAATCCAGCCAAAGGTTCCGTTTTCAGGCCGGCAGCGTTTCCCTGAGGTGCGGGAAGCGCTCGCTCAATAGCGAGCCGAAATAGTAGGTCGGCTGGAAGGCTGGCTGGGCGCGGATGTTGTCGAACCAGGTGACGATCCGCGGCAGATCCTGCCAGTCGGCCAGGCGCAGGTCGTGCATGCGCACCAGCGACGGCATCACCGCGATATCGGCGAGCGAAAGGTCCTTGCCGAGCAGCCACGGACCGCCGCTCTTTTCGATCTCGGCGTCCATGCGCTCGTAGGTGCGGCGCAGGCGACCGAGCGCGGCGTCCATCTCGGCCTTGGAAAAGCCGCCCTGCCCCATGGTCTTCATGAACTCGCGTCGGATCGGCTTCGATTCCGCCATGGCCTCGAATTCCTCGCGGCTCATCTTCTGGAAGCTCGGCAGGAAGGCGAGGTTGAAGGTCGGCAAGCGCACCGCGGCGGCCGGCATCTCGTCGATGAAATGCATCAGCGATCGCATGCGCGCGCGCTTGACCGGGTCTTCCGGAGTGAAGCTCACATCCGGCTCGACCTCGTCGATATATTCGGTGATGACGTTGGAATCGATGACGATCTGCCCATCGTGGTCGAGCGTCGGCACCACGCCGTTGGGATTGAGCTTGAGATAGTCGGGCTTGAGCTGGTCGCCGGCGAGCAAATTGAGCTTCACCTCGTCGAACGGCAGGCCCTTGGCGTTGAGCACGAAGCGGACGCGCTGGCTGCAGGTCGATTGCGGCGCGTTGTAGAGCGTGAAAGCCATCGCTTCCCCCGTTTTGCCGCCGCTTATACGCGAATTTCCGGAACTTCAACGAGCGGCAATTTACGTCCATTTTACTTGTGCAATGCACTGCCCACCGTTTGACTCACCTCGTGCGCAGCCGCTGTTCTCCTCCCTACTTGGCCGGAACGGCGGCGTGAATCCTCCACCTTTGCACACAGGGCCTCTCCGGAGGCCCTTTTTTTCGCGATGCGCCATCGCGATTTCGCGAGCTATTCCGCGCAGCGGAAAATTTATATCGGCCGGCCGCGCGGGAATTCACCGCCGCACGCGGGATTCACCCTCCAGGGCTTCGCCCCACAGCAAAGGAGGATGATTCATGAAGAAAATTTCGCTTGCGCTGCTCGCCGTCGCGCTGCTCTCGGGCGCGGCGCAGGCCGCTCCGGCCATGACCGGCGACAGCGCCAAGGGCAAGGTGCTGACCGACGCCAAGGGCATGACGCTCTACACCTTCGACAAGGATGCGCCCGATAAATTGGCCTGCGCCGGCGCCTGCCTCGGCAACTGGCCGCCGCTTCTGGCTTCGGCCGGCGACAAGGCCGAAGGCGACTATTCGCTGGTCAAGCGCGACGCCGCGATGCAGTGGGCCTACAAAGGCAAGCCGCTCTACACTTGGAAGAACGACAAGAAGCCGGGCGACGTCACCGGCGACGGCTTCCTCAACGGCGCCTGGCACATCGCGAAGCCGTAGTTGCTGCTTTTCCCGGGCGCAGCGCAGCGCGTTAGCGATGCGCTGCAGACCCGGAGACCGTTACAAGTACCGTTACAAATACTGAGTGTGAGAAGGCCCCGGATCTGCGGTGCGGCACAAGAGCGCCGCACCGCGTCCGGGGCACGATTCCGAACTATTCCAGCCCGGTGCCGACGTTCTTGTTCTCCGGCTCGAGCTTCATGCCGGCGGCGAGCGCCATGGTTTCGGCGAGCGCGGCGAAATCCTTCTGCAGATAGGCTTCCGGATCCTTCTGCAAGGTGGCGGCGCCGAAATGCGTCTGCAGCACCTCGCGCGTCGCCGCCGTCACCGGCATCGGCACGTCCCATTCGCGGGCAAGCTCGAGGCCGAGGTCGAGGTCCTTGCGCAGCAGCTCCGGCGTGAAGGTCGTGGTCCAGTCGAGATTGACCAGCGCCGGCGTCTTGTACTTGGTGAACATCGAGCCCATGACGCCGTTGTTCATGAAGGCGAGGAAGGCGTGGCGTGGCACGCCCATCTTGTTGGCGAGCAGCGTGATCTCGATCAGGTTCTCGATGACAACGCCGAGCATGACGTTGTGCGCGATCTTGCAGATGCGCGCGAGCTCGCCGTCGCCGACGTAGGAGACGCCCTGCGGCGCGAACACCTCGATCAAAGGCATCGCCACCTTGGCGTCGGCTTCGGGGCCGGAGACGACCGAGGACAGCTTGCCGGCCTTGATGACCTTGGCATTGCCGGACACCGGCGCGGCGATGAAGCTCACGCCTTTCTCGGTGAGGCGCTTGCGGATCGCAGCCGATTCCTCGACCGAAATCGAGGAGCAATCGACCACCATCTTCGGCTTGGCGCTGCCGGTGAGCAGACCGCCTTTGCCGAACAGCACTTCCTCGACGTCCTTGCCGGTGGAAACGATGGCGAACACCACCTCGCAGCCGGCGAGTTCGGCCGGCTTGTCGACCAGCTTGCCGCCCTTGGCCGCCAGCGGCTCGGCCTTGGCGCGGGTCCGGTTCCAGATCGACACGTCATGGCCGGCCTTGAGCAGGCGCTCGATCATCGGCGTGCCCATGCGGCCCGCCCCGATCCAGCCGATTTTCGGTGTGTTCTTCGGCATCACGAAACCACTCCCATTGAATAAACGCACTCGTTGACCGCGCCTTTAGCCGTTCTGACGCCAAATCGCCAGAGGCGGCTGAACGCTTGCTTGTCGGCGGCGCGCAAAGCGGTATCCTCGACCGCAACAAATCCGAACTCGGGTAAACCCGAGTTCGGTGGACCGCCAAAGAATCCAGGACCTTGGAGAGGACGCCAGGTGACCGAACACGCGGCCACAACAATCGACATTACAGCCCCGCGCGAAACGCAGCCGGGGCAAGAACGGCTGCGGCTCATCGGTCGCACCGCCTTCCCGTTCCTGGTGGTGGCGGTGCTGTGGGAGATCGTCGCCCGCGCCGGGTTGTTCCCACGACAATTGTTCCCGACGCTCGAGGACATCGCGCGCGCCTTCGTCGAGCTCAGCCTCAACGGCATCCTGCTGCACCACACCGTCGAGACCATGCTGCGGCTGCTCGCCGGCTTCGGCATGGCGGCCGTAATCGGCGTCGGCATCGGCATGGCGATGGGCCGCTCGCGGCGCGCGGAAGATTGCCTGCTGCCCCTGGTCAGCATCCTCGCGCCGATCCCCGGCCTCGCCTATACGCCGCTGTTCCTGCTCTGGTTCGGGCCGGGCGAAGTCTCGGCCGTGCTGCTGGTCGGCTTCGTTTCGACGTTCCCGGTGATCTACAACACCTGGACCGGGGTGAAAGCGGTGAAGGAAATCTGGCTGCGCTCGGCGCAGTCGATGGGCGCGAACAACCGGCGCATGTTCCGCAACGTCATCCTGCCCGGCGCGCTGCCTTATATTCTCACCGGCTTGCGGCTCGGCTTGGGTCAAGCCTGGCGCATTCTCGTTGCGGTGGAAATGCTCGCCGCCGTTCCCTGGGGGCTCGGCTGGCTGATCTTCGGCGCGCGCGAATTCCTCAACACCGATGCCATGATGGCCGGCGTCATCGTCATTGCGTTGATCGGCCTCGCGCTCGAGAAATTCGTATTCCAGAAGCTCGAGCGCTACACCGTAGTGCGCTGGGGCATGATGGGGCGCACATGACCGACGCAGGGCAACGCCGGCGTTCGCTGATCCGCGGCGGCCTGACGCTGATCGCCGCGGCCGCGCTCTACGAAGCGCTGGCGCGCAGCGGCATCTTCGCCAGCGCCCTGTTGCCGACCATCCCGACCATCCTCACCACGCTCTACGGCATGATGGCCGACGGCACCATGCCGATGCACGCCGCCTATACGCTCTACCGGGTGATGGCCGGCTTCGTGCTGGCGGTGACCTTCGCGCTGCCGCTCGGCATCGCCATGGCGCGCTTCAAACCGGTGGAAAATTTCTTCCTGCCGCTGGTGAGCGCGCTGATGCCGATCCCGAGTTTCGCGCTGGTGCCGCTGTTCATGCTGTGGTTCGGCATCGGCAACCTGTGCACCATCCTGATCGTGTTCTATGCGGCGAGCTTTCCGGTGCTGTTCAACACCTGGTCGGGCGTGCGCTCGGTCAATCCGCTGTGGCTGCGCGCGGCGGGCTCGATGGGCGCCGACGAGCGCAAACTGTTCTGGAAGGTCATCATCCCGGCCTCGTTTCCGTTCATCATCACCGGCATGCGGCAGGCGTTCCTGCGCTGCTGGATCGCGGTGGTCGGCGCCGAGATGATTGCCGCCTCCGACTGGGGGCTGGGCTGGGTGATCTTCGACGCCAAGGAATTCCTCAACGCCGACGTGATGCTGGCTTCGCTGGTCGTCATCGGCGCCATCGGCTTCGTGTTCGAGCGGCTGGTGTTCGGCTCGATCGAGCGCGCGACCGTCCTGCGCTGGGGCATGGTGCGCGCGACGAAGGCCTAGCCGTAACGGTAAAGCCGCGCCGGATTTGTCTCCATGATCGCCGTTTCCAGTTTCTTGTCGCCGAGCGCGGCGAGGAAATCGTCGACCAGTCTGTTGTAGGAGATCTTGCGGTAGGGCGGCTCGATGTCGCCGCCCTTCTGCGCGTCATGCGGCGGGGTGTGCGGCCAGTCGCTGCCCCAGACGCAGCGGTCCCTGGCGCGGGCGAGGATGGCCTTGAGCCAGCCCTTGTCGGGATGCGTCTGCAGCGGATCGTTCGACACGCGGTACGGCGCCGACAGTTTCATCCAGACGTGCGGCAATTCGAGCAGCGCCAGCAACTGCCGGCCCTCGTCGCTGCCGGGCGTCGCCTCGCCATAGACGCCGTAATGGTCGATGACCACGGCGGCCCGCGACTGCGCCAACAGGCCGGCCTGGCTTACGATGAGGCGGATCGGCGCGATCACCTCGACATGCCAGCCGAGCGGCTGGGCAAGCTTCGCCAGCGCCGTGAATTCGCGATCGAACGGCTTCGGCGTGCCTACCGCGCTGTAGAGATTGACGCGCAGGCCGCGCACCCCGCGCCGCTCCCAGTCGGCGAGTTCGTCGGCGGGGTGGTCACCGTCGACCACGACGACGCCGCGACCGAGGCTCGCCCAATTCGCCGAGGCCACCGAGCAGCATCGAATTGTCGGTGCCGTAGAAGCTCGGCTGCACGATGACGAAGCGCGAGATGTCGCGCGCCTTGCCGAGCTTGCGCAGCGTCGAGAGCTCGGCGATGCCGGCGAGATAGTTGCGCGCAGGATGCTGCGGATATTTGGCGAGCGGGCCGACGATGTGAATGTGGGCATCGCAGCGCATAGTTTCATGCTCCCAGGCGTCTAGCGAGCGCGGCGCCGGTCTCGCGGGTGCCGAGCCTGCCGCCGACGTCGGCGGTCGCCTCATGCGCGGCGACGGCGGCCTCGACGCCCTTTTCGATCGCATCGGCTGCCGCTTCGTACCTCGGCTCGCCGGTGCGGCGCCCGTGCCAGGCGAGCAATAGCGCAATCGAAAGCACCAGCGAAAACGGATTGGCGAGGTTCTTGCCGGCGATGTCCGGTGCGGTGCCGTGCGCGGTCTGCGCCATGGCGTGCTCGGCTCCGGCATTGAGCGAGCCGCCGAGGCCGAGGCTGCCGGACAATTCCGAGGTCAGGTCGGACAGGATGTCGCCGAACATGTTGGTGGTGACGATGACGTCGAAGCGCTGCGGATTGCGCACCGCATGCGCCATCATGGCGTCGACGATGATCTCGTCCATGGCGACGCCAGGAAACTCCTTCGCCACCTTGCGGCACTCGTCAAGGAAAAGCCCGTCGCCCATCTTCAGCACGTTGGCCTTGTGCACGGCGGTGACGCGCTTGTTGCGCCGCGCGGCAAGCTCGAAAGCCGAGCGGGCGATGCGCTCGCAGCAGAAGCGCGTGATGCGGCGGAGCGAGATCACCATGTCCTTGGTGATCAGCATCTCGCTGCCGCCGGATTCGACGTTGCGGTCGGCGTAGAAGCCTTCGGTGTTTTCGCGCACCACGACCAGATCGAATTCGCCGGCGCGCAGCTTCAGCCCCGGATAGGTGCGCGCCGGGCGGATATTGGCGAACAGGTCGAGGTTCTTGCGGAAGTACATCGACGGGTTGATCTCGGCGCGATACTCGAAGGCGGCGGTCGGCCCGAGCACCAGGCCGTCGGCGCGGCGCGCGGCTTCGAGCAGGCCGTCGCGCACGCTGGTGCCATATCGTTTCAAGGAGGCGTGGCCGACCACGTCTTCCTCGATCTGCACGTTGAGGCGGAAACGTTGCGCCACCGCCTGCAGCGCCGGGATGGCGGCGGCGGTAATTTCCGGCCCGATGCCGTCGCCGGGAAGGACCAGCAAGCGCATGATGTCAAGACTCTGCCGAAGGATTGCGGAAGGTGTAGTATCGTGTCCGGGGGCTCCGGGGACAAGCAATGGCTCATATCGAAATTCGCGACGTCAGCCTCGTTTACGATACGCCGGGCGGCAAGGTGCCCGGCGTCAAGGAGGTCAATTTCGACATCGGCGAATCCGAATTTCTCTGCATTGTCGGGCCCTCCGGTTGCGGCAAATCGACGCTGCTCAACATGATCGCCGGCTTCCTGGCCCCCGCCGAAGGCGAAATCCGCATCGGCGGCAAGAAAATCGAAGGCCACGGCATGGACCGCGGCGTGGTGTTCCAGGACTTCGCCCAGTTGTTCCCGTGGCGCACCGCACTCGGCAACGTCACCTTCGGCCTGGAGATGAAGGGCGTGCCCAAGGGCGAGCGCGAAGAGATCGCGCGCGAACAATTGCGCCTGGTGAAATTGGAGAAGTTCACCGGCTCATATCCGCATCATCTGTCCGGCGGCATGCAGCAGCGGGTGGCGATCGCCCGGGCGCTGGCCTACAATCCGGCGGTGCTGCTGATGGACGAGCCGTTCGCGGCGCTCGACGCGCTGACGCGCGACGACATGCAACGGCTGCTCGCCGACGTGTGGCGGGCAACGCGCAAGACGGTAATCTACGTGACGCACAATGTCGCCGAAGCCGTGTATCTCGCCGACCGCGTCGTGGTGATGACGGCGCATCCCGGCACGGTAAAAGCCGAGATCAAAATCGATTTGCCGCGGCCGCGCGATCCGCTGAGCGTGGAATTTCTCGACATGCAGAAGGAATTGCTGCGCCACCTCGGCCACGACAGTGGCGCGCCGGCGGCAGGCAACGGCAAGACGCAATAGCCATAAAGACGACAACGACAATGGGAGGAATGGAGACATGGAAGGTTTTGGCAAAGGCATTACCCGCCGCGACGCGCTGCTGACCACCGGCGCCGGCGTCATGGCGGCCGGCCTCGGCATCACGCCGGCGTTCGCCGACGCGCCGGTGCGGCAAGGCTACCAGACCAACATGTGGGGCATGCCGACCTATTACGTGCTGCACTCCGGCGTGCTCGGCAAGCACGGCGTCAAGTTCGAAGAATACGCGGTGCCGTCGGGCAACCTCACCATGCAGCAGATGGTGGCGCGCCAGGTCGACATGGGCACCTATGCCGGACCGTCCTTCGCCATCGGCCACGAGAAAGGCGGCCTCGTCGCCATCGCCAAGATCGAATATGTCGGCAAGACCGCGCGCGTGATCGGCCGCAAGGACCTCAACATGAAGACGGTCGCCGACCTGCGCGGCAAGAAGATCGCCAACCAGACCGGCTCCTCGATCGGCAACATTTTCGTCGACCAGATCGCCGCCAAAGCCGGGCTGAAGAAGGGCGATTACGAAGAGATCCGCATGAACGTCAACGACATGGTGGCGGCGCTGGTGGCCAAGACCGTGGACGCCATGGTCAACGTCGAGCCCTACAACGCCATCGCCGAAGCCGACGGCATCGGCAACACGCTCGCCGAGTTCTACGACTTCGACAAGCTGCCGGTATTTATGGCGGCGACGCCGGACTTCGTCGACAAGAATCCGGACACCGTGGTGAATTACCTGAAGGGCTGGCTCGAAGCCGAGAAGGACTTCAAGAACAGCCCGGACAAGGTGTCGGACTCGATTTACAGCTTCTACACCTCGAAGGGCTACAAATTGGCGAAGGACACCTTCAACAAGGCGCTCAGCCGCGTCGAGGTCGGCGTCGGCTGGCCGGACGACCTCGAAAGCTACATGACCGCGCAATGCGAAGTGCTGGTCAAGGCCAAGAAGCTCAAGGCGGTGCCGGACTGGAATAAGGCCTTCCGCAA
Source organism: uncultured Alphaproteobacteria bacterium (assembly GCA_963822035.1). GTDB lineage: Bacteria > Pseudomonadota > Alphaproteobacteria > Rhizobiales > Xanthobacteraceae > Pseudolabrys. Next base: position 660,470 of record CAWGGC010000002.1, read on the forward strand.
GGATTTCCTGAAGAAGGCGATGGCGTAACATTTAACAATGAAACCATCGGGGCCGGCGCACGTGGCGCCGGCCCTTTTTGACGCTTGCAATCGGAGGCGCGAATGCCACACCACCCGCTGACGCAGACCGGCGAACCGGTCACCTGGAATTTCAAGCTGCTCGCCCAGCACGACCTCGGCGGCTTCGGCGGCATGGGCGAAGGCATGTCCGTGCAGATCGCCAAGGACGGCCGGCGCATCATCTGGCTGGCGCACGAGAGCGCGCCGAAGAACTTCACCGGCGTCGACGTCTCCGATCCGCGCAATCCGAAGGTGGTGGTGCAGACCGATCTGCCGACAAGCCACATGCGCTCGAACTCGCTGGAAACGGCGGGCGACATCATGGCGGTCGCCTATCAGACGCAGATGGTCGGGCAGAAGCCGGCCGGCATGGAGCTGTTCGACATTTCGGTGCCGGAGAAGCCGCGCTCGATCGCCTTCTTCGACACCTCGGGCGAGCATTCGCGCGGCGTGCACCAGCTCTGGTTCTGCGACGGCGAATTCGTGCACATGGCCTCGGGCGCGGCGGACTTCAAAGCCAACAATCCGCAGGACGACCAGTTCTACCGCTGCATCGACGTGCGCAACCCGTCGAAGCCGGTCGAGGTCGGGCGCTGGTGGTACCCGGGCACGCGCGCCGGCGACAATGTCGCGCCGCCGCCGCGGCACAAGCTCGACAAGGGCTATCGCGCTCACAACACCAACGTCTATCCGCAGCGGCCCGACCGGCTCTATCTCGCCTATATCGACGGCGGCATGTTCATCATGGACATTTCCGACAAGTCGAAGCCGACGCCGATCGCGCACTGGACCAATTCGCCGCCCTATACCGGCTTCATGCACACGGCGGTGCCGCTGTTCGAGCGCAACCTGCTCATCGTCACCGACGAGTTCGACCGAGAACAACGCCAAGGATTGGCCGAAGCTGATCTGGATCCTCGACAACCGCGACGAGACGCATCCGGTTTCCATCGCCACCTGTCCGATGCCGCCGGTCGACGCCTTCGCCGACCGCGGCGGCCGCTTCGGCGCCCACAACGTGCATGAGAACGTGCCATTGCCGACGGCGTGGCGGTCCGAGGAGATCATCCTCGGCACCTTCTTCAACGGCGGCTTGCGCGCCTACGACATCTCCAATCCGTATGCGCCGCACGAGATCGCCTGCTTCCTGCCGCCGCCGCCGGCGCGCACGCCGGTCGGCGCGGTGCAGCTCAACGACGTGTTCGTCGACGAGCGGCAGATCGTCTACACCGTCGATCGCTTCTCGGGCGGGCTGTATATCCTGGAGATGGATTTTTGATCTTCCCTCGCCCCGCGAAGCGGGGAGAGGGTAGCGAGCATTGAGCGGTGAGCGAAATGCGAGCCGGGTGAGGGGCTTTTGCTCAGAATCGAGGCAACGCCCCCTCACCTGATTTCCTTCGCCATAGCGCGTCGAAGACGCGCGTAAACGCGCTTAAGGCTCGGAAAATCGACCTCTCCCCGCGCGCGGGGAGAGGTTAAGATGACGCCATGAACCAGGTTTTCCCCTCCCCGGCTCTGGGGCGCTTCGGGCGCCGGCTCAAGCGCGAGCGCGGCCACAAGATCCCGGTGACGATCGTCACCGGCTTTCTCGGCGCCGGCAAGACCACGCTGCTCAAGCGGTTTCTGGAAACGCCGGAAGGCGCCGGCACCGCGGTGGTGGTCAACGAATTCGGCGCCACGGCAATCGACGACGCGCTGCTGCGCGGCAGCGCCGACGAGACGGTGCTGATCGGCAACGGCTGCCTGTGCTGCGTGACGCGCAGCGACCTGCAGAACGCGCTGCGCAAGCTGGTGATCGAGCGCGAGCGCGGCGAGGTGCCGGATTTCCGCCGCGTCGTCATCGAGACTTCGGGGCTCGCCGATCCAAGCCCGATCCTGCAGACCTTCTCGACCGACCGCGCGCTGGCCGGCGAATTTCATGTCGAGCGGGTGGTGACGGTGGTCGACGCCGTCACCGGGGCCAAGACGCTCGACTGGTCGGCGGAGGCGCGCAAGCAGGCGATCCTCGCCGACCTCCTGGTCGTCACCAAGACCGACCTCGCCGGCGCGGAGGCAGCCAATGCGCTCGCGGCGCAGCTTGCCGCGCTCAATCCGCGCGCAGACATTGCCACCGCCGCCAGTGGCGCGCTCGAGCCGCGGCTGCTCACCGAGCCGGTTTCGATCGAGCGTAATACATTCGTCGCCGAGGCCAGCCATAGTGACGGCATCGTCAGTTTCGTGCTCACGATGGACGAGCCCGTCGCCTGGGAAACCTTCGCCCGCACCATGGAAACGCTGACCAGCTTGCGCGGCGCCGACCTGCTGCGGATGAAAGGCTTCCTCAACGTGGCAGGCTGCGCCGGGCCGGTGCTGGTGCAATTCGTCCAGCACCTGACGCACGCGCCGGTCGAGCTTGCCGCCTGGCCGGACGGCAACCGGCAGAGCCGGCTGGTGTTCATTACCCGCGGGGTGAGCGAGCCCCAGGTGCGCGGCCTGTTTACAGCGGTGAAGGCGCTCGGCTGAGCTTGCCAGACGTGGCCGCAGCCGGTTCACTCGTCTAAAAGAGACCTCGGCCCACGCGCACAGGATCGGAATTGTGACAAGCCTGCCGCCATCGGCGCCCGAGCCGTCCGAGACGCCCCACACCGTGGTGCCGCGCAACCTCGCGCTCGGCATCGAACGCATCGGCTTCTTCTCGCTGACGCACCGGGTGCTGTGCGCGATCGCGCTGGTGGCGATGTGCTTCGCGGCGGCCATCGGCTACTCGCGGCTCAAGGTCGACGATTCGCTGAGCCAGTTGTTCCGCTCCGACACGCCGGACTACCGCACCTATACGGAAGTGACGCGGCGCTTTCCCTCCAACGAGTTCGACGTGCTTATCGTCATCGAGGGCGACACCGTCCTGCAGCGCGCCTCGCTGCAGCATCTGCGCGACCTCGCCATCGACCTGCAACTGCTCGACGGCACGCGCGGCCTGATCTCCATGTTTTCGGCGCGCGAGCCGCCGAACGGCGGCCACATTCCGCCGCCTCTGTTCCCGACGCCGCTGCCGCAGGGCGCCGAATTCCAGGCGCTGGTGCAGAAGGTGCAGGCCAACGAGATCATCAAGGACAAGCTGCTGTCGAACGACGGCAAGCTGACGCTGATGGTGCTGGCGCTCGATCCCGCGGTGATGGCGCCGGGCCAGCTTGACGGCGTCATCGCCAGTGTCCGCAAGACGGTGAACCAGGCCGTCGCCGGCACCGGCATGAGAGCCGATCTGTCCGGCGTGCCGGTGATGCAGCTCGAGATCCGCCAGGCGATCGAGCGCGACCGCCTCACCTACAACTCGCTCGGTTTCGTCATCGGCTGCCTGATCGCGGTGATCTTCTTCCGCCGCGTCTCCTTCATGGTGATCGCCGCCGGCCCGCCGCTCGCCGCCATCCTACTCGCGCTCGGCGCGCTCGGCTGGTTCGGCTTCCAACTCAACATCTTCCTCAACGTGATGACACCGCTGATCATGGTGATCAGCTTCTCCGACAGCATGCAGCTGACGTTTGCCGCGCGCGACCGGCTGATCGCCGGCGACAGCAAGGCGCAGGCCTTCCGCAACGCGCTCTATATCGTCGGGACCGGCCTGCGTGCTGACCCACGGGACCGCCGGCGTGTCGTTCATCGCGCTGCAGTTCTCCTCATCGGACCTGATCCGCACCTTCGGCGAGGCCGGCCTCATCGTCACCGTGATCGCGCTGTTCGTGGTGCTGCTCGGCGTGCCGCTGCTCGGCGTGCTGCTGATCCGCAACGAGGCAAGCTTCGCCGAAAAGGTGCGCGGCGTCGACCGCGCGCTCGACGTGCTGCGGCGCTTCTGCAGCTGGATCGCGCTGCGCATGGTGGCGCGGCCCGGGCTCTACTCACTCATCAGCCTGATCGTGGTGATCGTGCTGTCGTTCGGCTACGCCCAGCTTTCGCCGCGCTACCGGCTCGCCGACCAGGTGCCGGACCGCGAGCAGGCGGTGCAGGCGAGCCACCGCCTCGACATCAAGCTCACCGGCGCCAACCCGTTCGACGTCTATATCCAGTTCCCCGAAGGCGCCTCGCTCTACGCTCCCGAGACGCTCGGCGTGATCGCCGACGTGCACCACCTGCTCGAGCGGGAGAAAGGCGTCGGCAACGTCTGGTCGCTGGAAACCTTGCGCGAGTGGCTCGCCGAGAAGGCCCACGAATTCCTCGGTCGCGACGCTGCGGTCCTACGTCGACGTGCTGCCGAACTACCTGACGCGCCGCTTCATCTCGGCCGAACAGAACGCGGTGATCGTCAGCGGGCGCGTGCCGGATTCCGACGCGAGCCAGCTTCTGCCCATCGTCGATCACGTCGACGAGGAGCTCAAAGCGATCCGCGCCAAATATCCGGGCTACAAGATCGCGGTGACCGGCCTCTCGGTGATCGCGGCGCGCAACAGCGCGCTGATGATCGACAAGCTGAGCCGCGGCCTGACCATCGAGATCGTCTTTGTCGCCGCCTTCATCGGCATCGCCTTCCGCTCGCCGCTCGTGATGCTGATCAGCATCCTGCCCGGGCTGTTCCCCATCGTGCTCGCCGGCAGCATGCTCTGGCTTATGGGCCAGGGCCTGCAATTTGCGAGCGTCATCGCGCTGACGGTGTCGTTCGGGTTGGGCCTGAGCGCGACCATCCATTTCCTCAACCGCCTGCAGATCGAGGACACCGACCCCAATCCGGCGATCGGCGTCGAGCGCGCGACCATTCTGGTCGGCCCGCCCCTGATCCTCACCTCGGCGGTGCTGGCCTGCGGGCTCGCCATGACGGTGCTGTCGAGCCTGCCGTCGCTGCGGCTGTTCGGCTGGCTCAGCGCCTTCGCCATGGTGGCGGCGCTGGCGGCGGATTTGCTGATGCTGCGGCCGATCGCGATGTTCTTGAGCCGCGTCGCGCAACGGCTGCCGCGCGGTTCGCTGCTGCGGCCCTCGGCCAAATCGGCGAAGCGCTAGCCTCTGCGCTGCATCGTAATTGAGGCGCCTTTAATCGAGGAGTCCTTCTCCTGCGACCTGATCGCGACCGTTTGCCGGTTGCCATGCGTGACCAAGGTCAGAGTTGCAGAAAACGCGTCGCTCTTGGCAAGCACCTGCAGGCGGCTGTCATCGGCCTTGCCGGATATGACGCCGGCGATATTGCGCGTGCTCTCGGTCCAGGAGCCGGTGACCGCGCCACGAGAATAGGCGGCGCTGGCGAGCAAGTCGAAATTGTAGCTCGCGCTGGCGCAGCGCAGACTGATCTGCAACTTCCGCTGATCTTCCAACACGTCATATGAGGCGCGGCACTTGATCGGCTCGCGGGTGCCGTCGGAAAGCTCGATGGTGCCGGAGCCCGACCAGGCGCCGGCAAGCCGGCCGAAGGGCGCTGCGCCTTCCGCCGCCAGACAACTGGCGGCGGCCAACCACAAAGCTGCGGCCGCGGCGGCGCCGCGCATAAACCTGCCGACCGGTCGAGAATGCTCAGCCATTGCCGTTGATCCGCTGGTGCTGCCGCGCGGGCCACCCCCAATGGGCTCGCGCCGACTGATAACCCTCTCGATAGCGCCGAGTTCCTGCACGGAACGTTAAGACGCCCGCCCGCCTAGCATGTCGCGTGTGCCGGTATCATGACAACAGGGCCCCCGAAAAAAGCCGTGCATACACGCCTATTCGCGGTCCCGGCCGCTGATCTCGGCCTGCCAGGGCGCGACGTAGCGCTCGACGGCGCCGATCAGCCAGTTCAGGCCGATCGCCATGACCATCAGGATGACGATGGGCACGAACATGGTGGCGGTGTCGAAGTTATTGGCGGAATTGATGATCACGGCGCCGAGGCCGGAAATGGTGGTGAAAAATTCGGCAATCACCATCGCCACCACGGCGCGGCCGACGGCGAGCCGGATGCCGGCCATGATGTAAGGCAGCGTCGCCGGCAGCACGATGCGGCGCAGGATCACGGTTTGCGGCGCAACGAACGACTTGCCGACCTCGACCAGCGTCTTCGGCACCGCGGTAACGCCGAGCCAAGTGTTGATGCAGATCGGAAACAGCGCCATCAGGAACACCACGGCGACCTTGACGTCAAAGCCGAGCCCCAGCCACAGGATCAGCAGCGGCACCAGCGCCACCAGCGGCATGGCGTAGCCGGCGGTGATGTAGATGCCGAGCGCCGCTTCCGCCGTGCGGAAGCCGCCGACGAACAGGCCGAGCGGCACGCCGATGACGATGGCAAGGGCGTAGCCGGCGGCGAACGGGCGCAGGCTCTGGTAGAGCGCGTCGGTAAGCTGGCCGCTGCGCGCGAGCTCCCAGAACGCCACCGCGATGGCGCTCGGATAGGAGCCGAAAATCGGATTGATGCGGCGGCCGAAAATTTCCCACAGCAGCAGCGCGCAGACGACCGAGATGGTGGTGATGACCCAACGCGGCAACGGCCGCCGCTCGGGGGCTTCGGCGGGCGCCGCTTGCTTGCTGGTGTTCGCGATATCGGCCATCGCTCAGTGCACCGTGGGCATGTCGTGCAGCGCGCGCCACACCTTGTAGCGGGTGTCGGCGAATTCCGGCATGCCGCGTACGATACCGAGATCGGGGCGCGGGCGGCCGAGCGGCACCGTCATGACGTCGCACACGCGACCGTGCTTCATCACCACGATGCGGTCGGCGATCAGCACCGCTTCATCCAGATCGTGGGTGACGAACAGGATGGTCTTGCGCGTGCGCTCGTGGATGTCGAGCAATTCGCCCTGCATGCTCTCGCGGGTCTGCGCGTCGAGCGCGCCGAACGGCTCGTCCATCAGCAGCACCTTGGGATCGATGGCGAGCGCGCGGGCAATGCCGACGCGCTGCTTCATGCCGCCGGAAAGCTGGTGCGGGCGGCGGTTCTGCGAATTTTTCAAGCCGACCAGGTCGAGATATTTCTCCGCGGTCGCGCGCAGTGCCTCGCCGCGCATGCCCTTCATTTCCAGGCCGAACATCACGTTCTGCAGCGCCGACAGCCAGGGCAACAGCTCGGCGTGCTGGAACACCATGCCGCGGTCGTGGCCGCAGCCGGCAACGGCGCGGCCATCGACGGTAACGCGGCCGCTCGAAGCGGCATCGAGGCCCATAGCGACGCGCAGCGCCGTGGTCTTGCCGCAGCCGGAGGGGCCGATCAGCGCCACGACCTCACCGTCGCGCACGGTGAAGCTGACGCCGTCGAGCGCCTGCACGTTGTGGGTCTCGCCGTCGACGCGCAGCGCAAAGCGCTTAGAGACGTCGTGAAAGGTTACTTCACCCATTCCTACTCCATGTATGTCTTCGATCCGTCATCCTGAGGCGCTCGGCGCGGCAGCGCCGAGCCTCGAAGGATGAACGGCCACATTATTATAAACCTTGGCCGTCGCCCTTCGAGGGCCGCGCTGCGCGCGGCCACCTCAGGGTGACGGGGCCGATTCACTACCCGTCGCTAGTGACTGGCAGCCACCAGCTTCAGCGCCTTTTCGCGCGGGCCCGGATCGGTGACGGCGGCAAGATCGACCGGCGCCTTGAGCTTGCCGGCCTTGACCAGCTGATCGTCCATCCATTTCAGCTTGTCCATCGGCAGCGGCAGCTCCGGATCGAGCGCGTGATGCGCGACGGCGTCGTCATAGACGAAGGCCGGGCGCGGGTCGTCCGGCTTGGCGTGGATGATCTCGCGCGTCAGCGCCACGGTCTCGTCCTTGTGCGACAGCGCAAAGCGCACCGCCTGCATCTCGGCAGCGAGGAAACGCACCACGTCGTCGGGCCGCTCCTTGAGCACCTTGCCGCTGGTGACCATGCAAACGCGCAGGAAGTTCGGCAGCGCGTCACGCCCGGCGACCAGCCGGTGAATGGTCTTCGGCATTTCCGGCTGATACTCGTTCGACACTACCGCGCCCTGCACCACGCCGCCGACCAGCGCCTGATAGCGCTCGCGGTCGCCGCCGACCGCGGCGAGCTTGACCTGGCTCGGATCGACGCCCTCTTTTTCCAGCGCGAAGCGCGCCAGCATGTCGGGCATCGAATTCGGCGCCGACACCGCGATCGCCTTGCCCTTGAGGTCCGACATCTTGTGGATGTCGTCGGCGACGTAGATGCCGTGCGGCAGCACCACCCAGTGGCAGCCGATGATCTTGACGTCGGCGCCGCGCGCGACCGCGGAGAACACGCCCTGCGGGCCGCCCTCGTAGCTGTCGACCTCGCCGGCGATCAGCGCCTTGAGCCCGACCTGGTCGTCCTTGACCTGCAAGAGCTGCACGTCGAGACCCTGCTTTTTGTCGAAGCCGTGCTTGGCCGCCATCATGAAGAAGCCGGCATCCGCCTTGGCATTGAGCAGCGCGTGCTTCCAGACCTTGTCTTGCGCCGAGGCCGGCGCCGATACGGCGGCGGCAACGAGCGCAGCAAGCGCAATTTGCTTGACGATTGGTCGCATGATCGAAAATCCTCCCTCCGGTCGCTTGAGCGCGCCGTCTTGAGCGCGCCGCATGTTCGGCGACGCATACCTGGCGCGATCTCCGCCGGGCTTCCTGCCAGAGAGGGAAGCGATCCGTCAGGCGCGGGGCGAGGCGGGAGATGCTCTCGCGGGCGGCGACGATGACGTCGGGAACCGCGGCGTCGTTGTTCGGCGCCATGATGTGGCAGCCGGCCACCCCCGGGATGGCGGAGAGCTCTTCGATGACCTCGACGCAGATGCGGCGGCCTTCGACGATCGGATCGGAGGCGTTCTCCATGCGGTCGACAAAGGCCTGCGGGATGATGGCGCCGAACAGCTTTTCGCGGATCCAATTCGCCGATTTCGCCGAGCGCAACGGCACGACCCCGATGAGGATGAAAAGCTTGTCGGTGAGGCCGTGCTCGGAAAGCCGCGCGATGTAGCGGCGCACCACGCCGGTATCCATGCAGAACTGGGTTTGCGCGAATTGCGCGCCGGCGGCGATCTTGGAGGCCAAGCCCTTCGGCTCCCAGCCGGGCTGCGGATCGATCGGGCTGTCGGCGGCGCCGAGGAAGAACGGCGCCGAGCCTGTGATCTTGCGGCCGGTCGGCAGTTCGCCTTGGTCGCGCAGACGGCGCGCGGTTTCCAAGAGCACGCGCGGGTCGACATCGAACACCGGCTTGGCGTCGGGCTGGTCGCCGGCGCTCGGATCGTCGCCGCGCAGCATCAGGAAGTTGCGGATGCCGAGCGCCGCGGCGCCCAACAGGTCGCTCTGCAGCGCGATGCGGTTGCGGTCGCGGCAAGTGATCTGCATGATCGGCTCGATGCCCTCCTGGACCAGGATCGAGGCGGAGGCGAGCGTCGCGAGATGCGCGCGGGCGCCGGCGCCGTCTGTGAGATTGACGGCATCGGCCAGCCCCTTGAGCGGCCGCGCCTTGGCCACGAGTTCGTTACGGTCGGCCGAAACCGGGGCGTCACCTCGGCGGTGATGACAAAACGTTTCGATTTGAGCTTGTCCTGCAGGTTCATGCCTTCCACCCACCAGAATCCAGTGGACGTTGCAAGCATAACGATTCATCGTCACGAAGACATGCCGTGGGCGCGGTCCCGCAACGGCGGCCGGAGAACGATCGGCAATGGCGTTACTGACGAAATCGCTGGACGAGGCGCTTAGCGTCATCCGCGACGGCTGCCTGCTGGTGGTGCCGCGCGAGGTGTCCGGCGTGCCGATGGCGGCGACGCGCGCGCTCATTTGCCGCCATGTGAAAGATTTGCATCTGGTGGCGCTGCCAACATCGAGCCTGCAGGCCGACCTGCTGATCGGCGCCGGCTGCGTCGAGACGCTGGAGACGAGCGCGGTGAGCCTCGGCGAATTCGGCCTCGCACCACGTTTCACCGCGGCGATAACCTCCGGCGCGATCAAAATGAAAGACGCAACCTGCCCGGCGCTGCACGCCGCCTTGCAGGCGGCGGAGAAAGGCGTGCCGTTCATGCCGTTGCGCGGGCTGATCGGCTCCGACGTGCTCGCCTATCGCGACGACTGGCGGGTGATCGACAACCCTTATGGCAATTCCGATCCGATCGTGCTGCTGCCCGCGATCAAACCGGATGTCGCGCTGATCCATGCGCCGATGGCCGACCGCGCCGGCAATGTCTGGATCGGCCGGCAACGCGAATTGGCGACCATGGCGCACGCGGCGGAGAAGACCGTCGTCACCGTGGAGAAGATCGTCGACAACAATCTGCTCGACGATCCGATCCTCGCCGCCGGCACGCTGCCCGGATTCTATGTCGAGGCGATCGCGGTTGCGACGCGCGGCTCTTGGCCGCTGCCGCTGCCGGACTATTACGGAGCGGATGCCGAGCATCTGGCGATGTACGCCAGGATGGCGGCGACGGCGGAAGGCTTCGCCGATTATCTGGACAAGTATGTGTATGAGAAGAAAGCGGCATGAGTTGTTGTCGTCCCCTCCCCCCTTGAGGGGGAGGGACAGGGAGGGGGGTAAGCAACAAGCACCGTGCTTGCAGCTTACCCCCCTCCCGGCGAGCCATAGCGCGTCGAAGACGCGCGTAAACGCGCTTATGGCTCGCCGACCTCCCCCTCAAGGGGGGAGGTGAGCCGTGCCAGACTTCCGCCCCGAGGAATTGCTCGCCGACGTCATCGCGCGGCTGATCGGCGACGTGCGCCACGTCGCGGTCGGCAACGCCTCGCCGATCCCGGCGACCGCAGCGCTCTTGGCGCGCGAGCAGAATGGCAACGGCCGGCCTTACGTGTCGCTGCTGCAGAGCCGCAAGCACAATTTCTTCACCGACGGCGCGCGCGAATTGTTCGATTGCGCCGGGCAAGGCCGCATCGACGTATTCTTTCTCTCCGGTGGCGAAATCGACGGCCACGGCAACGTCAATCTGGTGTCGATCGGCGACCACGATCATCCCAAGGTGCGCTTCCCCGGCTCGTTCGGCTCGGCCTATCTCTATTATGTCGTGCCCAAAGTGATCCTGTTCCGCACCGAGCATTCGCGCCGTACGTTAGTGCCGAAGGTCAGTTTCATCAGCGCGCCGGGCGCCAGCGAGCCCAACGTGTTTCGCACCGGAGGACCGATTGCGCTGGTCACCAACCGCTGCCTGTTCAGCTTCGCCGACGGCCACTTCACGCTGGCGAGCGTCCACCCCGGCCACACGGTCGAAGAGGTGATCGAAAACACCGGCTTCGACTTCGCGCGGCCGGAACATGTGCCGGAGACGCCGGCGCCTTCGCCTGCCACGCTCAAGCTGATGCGCGAGGTGGTGGCGCCGCAGCTTGCCGAGGTCTATCCGCAGTTCGCGGCGCAGGTGTTCGGCGTCGGCCATGCTGCTTTGACAGGCTGAAATTTCAATTGAGACGTGAAGCGATCTCTCTTCCCCTCTCCCCTTGTGGGAGAGGGTGGCAAGCCGGAGCGATAGCGAAGGCGAGCCGGGTGAGGGGTCAGAGTTTGACGCACGCACAGACCCCTCACCCGCCCTCGCTCGGCTTCGCCTCCGCTCGGGCACCCTCTCCCACAAGGGGAGAGGGAAGTGAGTTCGCTGCGCCCGACCGACCCCCTTTCAGGGGGAGGTAAAGAGAGGGTAGTGTCCAGCGCGAAAAATCCATAACGAGGAAATGCGCACGTGAAGACAGTTGAAGCGGCGGTCATCGGGGTCGGCTGGGTCGGCGGCACGCGGGCGGAGACGCTGGCGCGCACCGCGCTGGTCGACAAACTGCACCTGTGCGAAATCCGGCCGGACCGGCTCGCCGAGGTGAAGAAGCTCTACAAGCCGGCGACCGCGACACTCGACTACAACGACATCATCAACAACCCGAACATCTCGGTGGTCTACATCTCGACCACGCCGGAATCGAACCATTATCCGATCTGCCGCGATTGCCTGAAGAACGGCAAGAACGTGATGCTGGAGAAGCCGATCGCGCTCGAACTTTGGGAGGCCGACGAACTCATCCTGCTCGCCAAGCGCAACGGGCTCAAATTCACCATCGGCTATTCGCAGCGCTTCAATCCGAAGATCGCCTACGCCAAGAAGAAGATCGTGGACGGCACGCTCGGCAATGTCGTTTCGGTTCTGGTCAGCCGGCACCTGTCGCGCTCGCTCGGCAAGAAGATCGCGAGCCGCGTGCGGCTCTCTCCCGTCGTCATGGAATCGACCCACGACCTCGATTTCGTGATGTGGCTGCTGGAGCCGGCCAAGCCCGTCAAGGTCTATTCGCAGGGCGCCTACGGCTACATGAAGCCGGTCAACGGCTCACACGACATCATGTTCACCACCGTCACCATGGACAACGGCGTGGTGGTGATGATCGGCGGCGGCTGGAACCTGCCGCCGAGCTACCCGAATTATTGCGCGACCTGGATCGAGATCACCGGCACCGAGGGCTCGCTGTTCCTCGACGACACCCAGCGCGACAACTGGCTCAATACCGTGGCACGCGGGCAAGAATTCCCGATGTCGACCATGCCGGGCGAATGGGTGGACAACGTCTTCGCCGGCGGCATGGGGCCGGAGACCATCCACTTCCTGGAGGCTTGCATCCGCGACACGCCGGTCATGGTGACGCCGGAAAGCGCGCGGCGCGTGATGGAGACCTACAGCGCGGCCGATCTGTCCGCCGACCGCGGCGAGCCGGTCGACCTGCCGCTGACCAACGAGACCATCTCGGCGATCGCCGAGTTCAAGCAGAAGATCCGCGCCGGGGTGAACGCATGAATCCCCTCCCGTCATTCCGGGGCGCGAGCGCAGCGAGCGAACCCGGAATCCAGACACAAAATCTACGCCTGCATCTGGATTCCGGGTTCGGCGCTTCGCGCCGCCCCGGAATGACAAAAGTGAGGTCCGCATGAAGAAGTCCGCCAAAGGCGTCGGCCTGGCCATCATCGGCGGCGGGCGGGTCGGACTGTTCCGCGGCGAAGTGGCGGCGCGGCATCCCGCGGTCGAGTGGATCGGCCTCGCCGAGAAGAACCCGAACCGCGCCGGCGAGGTGGCGCCCAAGATCGGCGCCGATTTCGTCACCCAGAACCATGTCGAACTGCTCAGACGTCCGGAAGTCACCGCCGCGATCATCGCCACCGACGAGCACCTGCACGTCGATCCGATCATGGTGGCGCTCGAGCGCGGCATTCCGCTGCTGATCGAGAAGCCGCTCGCCACCCGGCTCGACGAATCCGAGCGGGTCCTGAAGGCGATCAAGGAGGCCAAGGTCGACGCCGTGGTCGGCTACACGCAGCGCTTCCGCCGCCGCTGGCTGGCGGCGAAGGAGAAGTGCCGCACCGGGGCGCTCGGCGACGTGACGCTCGTCACCTCGCGCGCCTTCATGAATCGCCTGGTCGCGATCGACAACTACAAGCGCACCGATGACCCCTCGACCATCTCGCCGATGGTGATCTCCGGCACGCACGCGCTCGACATCTGCATGTGGTGCCTGGAGCCGAAGAAGCCGGTCGAGGTCTATGCCCGCTCGATCGACAAGGTGCTGGGCCCGCTCTACCAGGGCATCGACGCCACCGCCGGCATGATCAGCTTCGAGGACGGCACGCTCTACCATCTCAACATGTCGTGGGCGCTGCCGATCACCTGGCCGCCGGCGGTCTATTCGCTCGCGGTCGGCATTATCGGCACCACCGGCGCGCTCACCATCGACGACACCCACAGCGACATCGTGCTGGCGGTGTCGAAGGGACAATCGGAAGGCTACAACCCCGACCCGACGCGGCTCGTCGATTTCATGGGCAGCTATCCGCCGGGCGACATGGCGCTCGGCGAGCTGCGCGGGCCGATGGCGCTGGAAACCGACAGCTGGCTCAACCGCGTCGCGCTCGGCCTGCCGACCGCGGCGGCGACGGTGGAGGAAGCGCACCGCAATCTGATGCTGACCAAGGCGCTCGATCTTTCGGCAAAACGCAAAGCGCCGGTGAAATTGCCGCTCGACCCGGACGAGGTCAAAGCGGCGGCATAACGGGAGGAAAAAATGGCGAGCCGGCTCGATCGACGCAGCGTTCTCATCACCCTCGCCTGCTCCATTATGGCCGGCGGCGCCAAGGCCGACGACGCGAGCGATTACCCGAACAAGCCGATCCACATCATCGTGCCGTTCGCCCCGGGCGGGGCGACTGACGTCGCGATGCGGCTCCTGCAATCGAGCCTGTCGCAGGCGATCGGGCAGACGCTCGTCATCGACAACCGCGGCGGCGCCTCCGGCACCGTCGGCATGGAGCTTGCCGCGCATGCCATTCCGGACGGCTATACACTGTTCTTCGCCAATGTCGGCACCGTATCGATCGACCCGAATTTCTTTCCCAAGCTCCAGACCGATCCGGCCCGCGACTTCATCCCGATTTCGCTGTGCGGCGAGACGCCCGGCATCCTGGTCGCCAGCACCAAATTCGCGCCCAACAACCTGAAGGAGATGGTCGCCTACGCCAAGGCGCATCCCGGCAAGATCAACTACGCCGCCGCCGGCATCAGCACGCTCAACACGCTGGCGATGGAGCAGTTGCAGCGCATCGCCGGCCTGCAGATGACGCAGGTGCCGTACAAGGGCGGCGCCGGACCTGCACTGATCGATCTCATCGCCGGCAATGTCGACATCATGCTGGTGACGCTGTCGGCGGCGTCCTCGCACGTGAAGAGCGGGCAGATCAAAGCGCTCGCCGTCACCACGCGCGAGCGCAACAGCCTGTTCCCCGAGGTCGGCACCATGGCCGAACAAGGCTACCCGGAAGCGGTGAGTTCGTCGTGGCAGGGCCTGTTTGCCATCACCGGCACGCCGCAGGGAATCGTCACCAAGCTGCACGCCGCCGTGCTCAAGGCGATGGCCGATCCCGACACGCGCAAGCACATGAGCGAGTCCGGCATCCTGTTGACCACCAGCCCGTCGCCACAGAGCTTCAAGGACTTCCTCGCCGGCGAGGCGTCGAAATGGAAGGGCGTGGTGGACGCGAGCAAGGCGGCGGCCAAGCCGGCACACTAGCGCCAGAGGCCGCCAAAGCCGGCTTTTCACCAACGCCCTATCATAATACAGTCCCGCCGGGGGCAATTTAGGGCTTTGAATGCAAGCGCGTAAGGACGCTGCCGTCCGGCTGTTACGGACCGCAATGGTCGCGTCGATCGCCATTCCCGCCGCCATTTTCTGCTGGGGCGCCTGGGTCACCTACAACGACGCCTTCGCCCACGCCGACGAGCAGATCAACGCGGCGATGGACGTGCTGTCCGAGCAGGCCAACACGGTCTTCGACTCGGTCGCCATCACGTTCACCAGCGTCGATGCGATCGTCGACGCGATGCCGGACGATCAGATCAAGGCGTCCGAGCCGGCGCTGCACGGCAAGTTGCGGGAGCTGGAAAAGGCATCCGACGCGATCAGTGGCATCCGCATCCTCGACCGTAACGGCAACACCCTTATCAACACGCAGATGTCGCCGGTCCCCGCGGGCCAGAACTTCGCCGACCGCGATTATTTCCGGTCGCAGGTCGCCAAGGACGCCGGCACCTTCATCGGCTCGGTGCTGCGACCGCGCGTATCCGAAGGCCCCTATATCGGGGTCAGCCGGCGCCGCCCGCTGCAGAACGGACAATTTAACGGCGTCGTCGTGCTGTCGATCGCGCCCGATACCTTCACCAAATTCTATTCGCGGCTCGCCAGCGACAACGGTGGCAACTTCGTTCTGCTCAAGAGCGACGGCACCATCCTCGCCCGCTACCCCGAACCGCCCAACGGAGTCGACCGGGTATCGCCGCAGGGCGCGTTCATGCAGATCATCGCCGCCCACCCCGAAGGCGGCACCGCGACGTCGCTGCACACCATCGACGGCATCGACCGGCGCGTCGGCGTGCGCAAGCTGGACATTGTCGGCCTCTACGCCTCCTCCGGGATCGAGCTGCGGAGAATCTATGCCAACTGGCTATCGGCGCTGTCGGTCCATCTCATTTTCGGCGTGCCGGCAACCGTGTTCCTGTTCACGCTGGTGCTGCTGACGATGCGGCGCACGCAGGCCTTCTACGCCGAGGCGGAGCGGCGCGAGCTCGCCGAGCAGGCGCTGCGGCAGTCGCAGAAGATGGAGGCGGTCGGCCAGCTCACCGGCGGCGTCGCGCACGACTTCAACAACCTGCTCACCATCATCATCGGCAATCTCAACATCGCCAAGCGCGGCGTCGTCGAGGCGCGCGCCGAGCGGGCGCTCAACAACGCGCTGACCGGCGCCGAACGCGCCGCGCAACTGACGCAGCGCCTGCTCGCCTTCTCGCGGCGTCAGCCGCTCAACCCGCGCGTCATCGACATCAACCGCCTCATCGTCAATGTCTCCGACATCCTGAACCGTTCGCTCGGCGAGACCATAGAGCTCGAAACGATCAGCGGCGCCGGCCTGTGGAGTGTCGAGGCCGACATGCCCGAGCTCGAGTCGGCGCTGCTCAACCTGGCGCTCAACGCGCGCGACGCCATGCCGAACGGCGGCAAGCTGACGATCGAATCGAGCAACGCCTATCTCGACGACGAATATTGCCGTCATTACGAAGGCCTCACGCCCGGGCAATACGTCGTCATTGCCGTCACCGACAACGGCACCGGCATGTCGCCGGAGACGATCGAAAAGGCCTTCGAGCCGTTCTTCACCACCAAGGAAGCCGGCAAGGGCACCGGTCTCGGCCTGAGCCAGGTCTACGGCTTCATCAAGCAATCGGGCGGCCACGTCAAGAATCTACAGCGAGCTCGGCGAAGGCACGACGATCAAGCTCTATCTGCCGCGCTTCGACGGCGACAACGCGGCCGTGCCGAGCGAGCCGCCGGCCGCCAGCGAGCGCGGCCGCGGCGAAACTATTCTCATCGTCGAGGACGACGACGGCGTGCGCGAGTACGCCGCGGAGATCCTGCGCGACCTCAACTACCAGGTGCTGGAGGCGCGCGACTCGGCCTCGGCGTTGAAGCTGATCGACGCCGAGAAGAATTTCGACCTGTTGCTCACCGACGTGGTGCTGCCGGGCAAGAACGGCCGCGAACTGGCGCATGAAGTGGCAAAGCGCCGGCCCGGCATCAAGGTCATCTTCATGACCGGCTATTCGCGCAACGCCATCGTGCATCACGGCCGGCTCGACCGCGGCACCGAGCTCATTCCCAAGCCGCTGACCGAAGCGGTGCTGGCGCGGCGCATCCGCCTGGTGCTCGACAGCACGCCGCCGTTGCCGCCGGCGCCGTCGCTCAACTAGCGCCGTATGCGGCGACGGTCAGGCCGCGCTGCGGCCGAAGCGCTTCGTCCCGGCGCGCTTCTTCTGGAACTCGACGATCTGCCGCACCGTCGTGGTGTTGAGCCGCGCATAAGTCTCTGCGCACTGATCGAGCTCGCCGGGGGATATGCCGCGGCCGCCGGCGCGCAGACGCAGGATCGCCTTGGCCGTCTGCCATGACATGCCGATCGCCTTGGCCATCACCAGCACCGCCTCCGGCCGCACCTGCACCATGGCGCGCTCGACCACGCCGAGCGGCAGGCCGCTCAGCGCCGCAAGCGCCGCCGTCGTCTCCTCGAATTTCTTCGCCGCAGCGAAACCGTTGATCTCGTTTTCGCCGAGCTTGCCAGCCGCGAGCAGCGATTCGGCCTCGCGCGGGCGGCGTCGTAGTTGCGCGTCTGCGTGTCGAGAATGCGGTTGGCTGCGGCGGCGACCGCGTGGCGGATGGTCTCGGCAAGCTCCGGATGCATGGCGGCGAGCTTGCGCTGCACGTCGTGCGAGGCGCGGACCAGGAGCCGCAACAGATGCTGGCGCGGAATATCGGGACGCAACGCAAGACAGGTCGTGAGTTCGTCGTCGCCGGTCGAGCGCGTGACCAGCGTGCGGTAGCCCGCGATGGAAAACCGCGCCGCGCGATTGGACGCGGCGCTGAGGATCACCGGCTTTTCGCCGCGTTCGATGAGGACGTCGGTGACCGGTTCGGCCAGCGAATGCGCCGCGAAATGGCGAGCAGGTGCTGCTGGCTCTTGGTCCGCGCGGTGGCGACGAGAAGGTCGTCGTCGAGCCGCTGCGAGCGCGTCAGCACCGGGCCGGCAACGTCGATATCGTCGTCGGTTGCCAGCACCCGGCTGATCCGAGCGGCGCCTTCTTCGCGCCGCCAGCCGGTTGGCGAGCGCGGCCCGCGCCGAGCTTTCGATCGCCGCGGCGATGCGGACGAAGACGTCGTCGAAGAATTCGATCTGGTCGTCGGTATAGCTTGTCGAGCCGGTGACGAACACGTCGGTGAGCCGCGCGAGGATTTCCGCGCGGCGCTCGGCGGTGCCGTGGCCGACGGCGCTGTCGAGCTCTTTGATCAGGGCTTGGACGTTCATTGCGGCACGACAGTACCGCCCGGATATAGCGCGGCCGCTTAAGCGGGGCCGCGCGAGCAGAACGAATTTGGCAAGGCTTCGTTAATTACAAATCCGACGCGTTGTTTGCCGCGCCGGCGCCGCGCGAGCTAGCGCTGCGCGAGCGGCTTGATCGCAAGCTCGGCCGCGAGCTTGTCGAGCTGCATCGAGCAATTCCGGCGGCAGAATGCAGGCCGTTCTTGAGCCGGTCGGCGCGGCGCCTGGCGCGCTCCTCGCCGGGCAGGCGCACGGTCTGGCCCGGCAGCGTCTTCGAGGTGCGAAGCTCGCGACTGTGGCGGTCGACCTCGGCCTTGAAATGCTCGATCGTCTGGAAGCGCGCCGGATCGAGCGCCACCACGAACTGCCCGGTATTGGTGACCTTGCCCGGCTCGGCGTTGAAATCGACGCAGTCGCGGCCGAACAGCGCGCCGTTGAGCGTGCCGGCCAAGAGCCCGATCATCAGCGCGAGCCCGGCGCCCTTGTAGCCAGCCATCGGCAGCAGCAGCGCTTCCAGCGTCTTCTGCGGATCGAGTGACCGCCTCGCCGGTCTTTGGATCGACCATCCAGTCGGCTGCGAGCGGCTTGTTCAGCAGGCGGTGGTTCTTGATGGTGCCGTAGGAGACGATCGAGGTCGCGATATCGAGCACCAGCGGCGGCTTCCTCGCTCCGGCCGGAATGGCGATGGCGATCGGATTGGTGCCGAGCAGCGGCTCGGCGCCGCCGGCCAGCGGCATGTGGTTGGCGTTGGCGACCGCGGCATAGATGCCGATCATGTCGGCCTTCAGCGGCAGTGCGGCATAGACGCCGGCGGCGCCGGCGTGGTTCGAGCGGTGCATGCCGACCCAGGCAACGCCCGCTTCGCGCGGCAAGCTCGATTGCGGTTTCCATCGCGCGTGCGACGACAGATGACCCATGCCGTTGTCGCCGTCGACCAGCGCGGTTGCCGGCGCGGTGCGGTTGACGGTGATGTTCGGCCGCGCGTTGGTCGAGCCGCGCTTCAGGCGGTCGACATATTGCGGCAGGCGGAACACGCCGTGGGCGTCGGCGCCGGACAGGTCCGCCTCCAGCATCAGCTCGGCGATCTTGGCGGCGTCGGCCGCGGGCACGCCGCATTTGACCATCGCATCGGTGATGAGCCCGGTGACGGCGCCGACCGGAATGCGCGCTGCCTTGGCGCGGCTCGCACGTTCATGCCGGCACCCTCACCTTCAGCAGCTTGCTCGGCGCGGCCGACGAAAATCGAAGTCTTGTCGGCGTCGGAGATGTTGAGGCCCTTCACGTGGGCGACGCAATCCATCATCGCCATGTCGTAGGGGTAATCGCTGCCGAGCATGACGCGGTCGGCACCGACCAGGTCGATCATGGCCTCGAGCACCGGCGCCGAATGCAGGATGGTGTCATAGTAGAACCGCTTGGCGATGCCGCGCGGCTGCTGCTTGATGTTGACCTTGGGCTCCGGCCGCACCGTCCAGCCGTGCTCCCAGCGCGCCGCCTGGTACGGCGTGAAGCCGCCGCCGTGCGCCAGCATGACGTTCATTTTCGGATGGCGGTCGAGCACGCCGCCGAAATAGAGGCTGGCCGCGGCAATGGTCGTGTCGAGCGGATTGCCGATCAGGTTGCCGAGATAATAGGACTTGAGCCGGTCGGCGCCGGCGACATTGTTCGGATGCACGAACATGAAGGCGCCGAGCTCCTCCGCCGTCGCCCACAGCGGCTCAAAGCTCGGATCGTCGAGGTTCTTGCCGGTGACGTTGGAGGCGAACATGGCGCCGCTCAGGCCGAGCTTGGTGACGATGCGCTTGAGCTCATCGGCGGCGCGCTGGGGCGAGGCAATCGGCAGCGTGCCTATTCCTAAGAAGCGCGTCGGGTAGTCCGTGATGTGCCTGGCGATCTGGTCGTTCTGGATCGCGGCGACCGTCGCGCTCAGCTCCTCGCCCAGTCCGTAGAGATAGGTCTGCGGCGTTGCCGACAGCACATGCACATCGACGCCGGTAGCGTCCATATCGGCAAAGCGGCGCGCGATGTCGAAGCCGCCGGTCGGGAACGGCCGGTAGACCACGCCGCCGACGTCGAGCGCGGCGAAATCCTTATCGATTGGCGTGATGGTGACCGGCGTCTTCGGCGACGCCTTGCAGATAGCGCCGCCGTTTCCGGCGTCAAGACGTGGGTGTGGGTATCGATGGTGCGCATTTCGTCCCGTGAAAGTTGATTTTGCGGCAAGCTCGCACTACTTCGGTGCCGCAGCCTGAAACCGCGGCGCAAGGCCCCTGTCGCCCGGCGCGCTCTTTGCGCTATAAGCGCAGGCAGTCACAACGAAAAACCAGGACGGTCATGGACAGCAACGAGTTCCGCCCACAATGGGCACACGCGAGGTGCGGCTCGAGGACGACGCGCTGGTGCGCGGTGCCGGAAGTTTCGTCGACGACGCGCGGCTGCCGAAGCAGGCCTTTGCCGCCTTCGTGCGCTCGCCGCACGCCTGCGCCCGCATCGTCTCGGTCGACACCGGCGAGGCGCTAAAGGTCGAAGGGCGTGCTCGGCGATCCTGACCGGCAGCGGACATGAAGGAGGCGGGGCTGAAGACCGCTGGCCGGCATCCGCCGCTGCAAGGGCCGCGGCGACAAGGACCTGGTGCAGCCGTTCCGGCCGACGCTCGCGGACGAACGCGTGCTGTTACGTCGGCGAGGCGGTGGCGATGGTCGTTGCCGAGACGCGCGGCGCAGGCGCAGGACGCCGCCGATCTGGTCGCCGTCGAATATGACGAACTGCCGGCGGTGACCGACCTCAAGGACGCCATGAAGCCGGGCGCGCCGCAGCTTCATGCCGAGGCGCCGGGCAATCTCGCGCTCGACTGGCCGGGCATGATCGACAGCGCCGACAACGAGCGCGAGATCGACGACATCATCAAAAAGGCGCGCGCATGTGGCGCGCGTCTCGGTGGTCAACCAGCGCCTGGTCGTGGTGTCGATGGAGACGCGCGGCTCGAATGCCTGGTACGACGCCAAGACCGGGACGCTATCACCTGCGCGCCTGCTCGCAGAGCGCCGGCACCGTGCGCAACCAGACGGCGCCGATCCTCGGCGTCGCGCAACGACAAGCTGCAGGTGACCACTGAAGATGTCGGCGGCGCCTTCGGCATGAAGACGCCGGTCTATCCGGAATATCTCGGCTGTCTTGTTGCGGCGAAGAAAATCGGCCGTCCGGTCGCCTGGCAGTCGACCCGCGCCGAGGCCTTCATGACCGACACTCAGGGTCGCGACACGGTGACCGACGCCGAGCTCGCGCTCGACGATACCGGCAAGTTCCTGGCGCTGCGCATGCACCACTTCTGCAGCCAGGGCGCCTACATCACGCCGGCCGGCGTCGGCATCAACACCAACAACGTGGCGCGCTGCCTGCCCGGCATGTACCGCATTCCGAAGATCGTGTTCACCACGACCTGCGTGTTTTCGAACACCGCGCCGATCGGGCCCTATCGCGGCGCCGGCCGGCCCGAGGCAAATTACGCGCTCGACCGCGTGGTCGAGGAAGCCGCCCGCATCACCGGCATCGACACCGCGCGGCTGCGCAAGAAGAACCTGATCCCGAAATCGGCGATGCCGTACAAGACCGCAGTGACGACGACCTACGACAGCGGCGATTTCCCAGGCGCCTACGACAAGGCAATGGAATTGTCCGACTACAAGAACTTCAGCAAGCGCAAGCGCGAGGCGGCGCGGCGCAAGAAGCTGCGCGGCATCGGCATCTCCTGCATGCTGGAACATGCCGGCGCGCAGCCGACCGAAGGCGCCATGCTCACCTTCCCCGGCGGCGAGACGCTGCTGATGAGCCTCAACGTGCAGTCGACCGGGCAGGCGCATGCCACCGTGTTCGGCCGCCTGCTGGCCGACAAGCTCGGCATCGACCGCAGGCACATCGTGCACCGCCACGGCGACTTCGGCCTTCGAAATTCCGGGCTTTGCCTCGGTCGGCTCACGCTCGGCCATGACGGCGGGCAACGCCGTCATGCGCAATGCCGAGGTGATGCTGGAGAAGGGCAAGAAGGTCGCCGCCGGTGTTGCTGGAAGCGGCGGAGGCCGACATTCAATACGGCAACGGCAATTTCAGCGTGGTCGGCACCGACCGCGCGCATCTCGCTGTTCGAGACGGCGCGGCGGGCGAAGGAAATGTCGGAGACGCTCGACACCAAGGAGAAGACCGACACGCCGCTCACCTTCCCCAACGGCGTGCACATCGCCGAGGTCGAGATCGATCCCGACACCGGCGCCCTCGATATCGTCAGCTACACCGCGGTCGACGACTGCGGCAACATGCTCAATCCGATGGTGGTCGAGGGCCAGATGCAGGGCAGCTTCGCTCAAGGGCTCGGCCAGGCGCTCTTGGAGAACACGGTCTACGACGCCGGCGGCCAGCTCGTCACCGGCTCGTTCATGGACTACGCCATGCCGCGCGCCCACCACATGCCGATCGAATGGCGCGAGGCCAATCACGCGTGCCGGCGACCTCGAATCCGCTCGGCGTCAAAGGCACCGGCGAGGCCGGCACCACCGCGGCGATCGCCGCGATCATGAACGCCGTCGCCCACGCCATCCCCAACGGGGCCGCCGACCACATGGACATGCCGGCGACGCCGCTGAAGATCTGGGAGGCGTGCCGGAAGGCGATGGCGAAGTAGAGACTCGTGTCCCGGACGCGGTGCAGCGCGGAGCGGTGCACCGCAGATCCGGGACCTTAGCAAACTCCGAACTTGTAACGGTCCCGGGTCTGCAGCGCATCACTTCGTGCTGCGCTGCGCCCGGGACACGAGTCAGTGCCTCACGCCTGCGAGATGAACTTCACGTTCATGTAGGCCTGCAGGCCCTCGATGCCGCCTTCGGAGCCGTAGCCGCTCTCCTTGACGCCGCCGAACGGCGTTTCCGGCGTCGAGATGGCGACGCTGTTGACGCCGACCATGCCGGACTGGATGGCGTCGCCGATCGCCGCCGCCGTCTTGTCCGACGACGTGAAGGCGTAGGCGGCGAGGCCGAACTGCAGCGAGTTGGCGCGCTCGACCACTTCATCGAAAGTCTTGAAGGTGACGATCGGCGCCACCGGCCCGAACGGCTCCTCGGTCATGATCTTGGAATCGTCCGGCACGTCGGTGACGATGGTGGGCTGGAAGAAATAGCCCTGGTTGCCCTGGCGCTCGCCGCCGGTGACGACCTTGCCGCCGCGGTCCTTGGCGTCCTTGACGAAACTATCCATGGCGTCGAGCCGCCGGGCATTGGCCAGCGGGCCCAAGGTGATGCCCTTCTCCATGCCGTCGCCCATCTTGAGGCCCTTGGCGTATTCGGTGAAGCGGGCGAGGAACTTGTTGTAGCTCTTCTCCTGCACATAGAAGCGCGTCGGCGAGATGCAGACCTGGCCGGCGTTGCGATACTTGAAGGCGGCGATGGTGTCGGCCGCCTTTTCCGGATCGAAGTCGTCGAACACCACGACCGGCGAATGGCCGCCGAGCTCCATGGTCGCCTTCTTCATGCCTTTGGCGGCGAGCTGGGCGAGATGCTTGCCCACGGGAATCGAGCCGGTGAAGGAAATCTTCTTCACCGACTTCTGCGGAATAAGGTGCTCGGACACTTCCGCCGGCACGCCGAACACAAGATTGAGCACGCCGGCGGGCAGCCCGGCATCGGCGAAGCATTTAACGAGCTCAATGCAGCCGCCGGGCGTTTCTTCCGAGGCCTTGATGATGATCGAGCAGCCGGCGGCGAGCGCCCCGGCAATTTTGCGTACCGGGGTGAGCGTCGGGAAATTCCACGGCGTGAAGGCGGCGACGATGCCGACCGGCTCCTGCACCACCATCTGCCGCACGCCCTTCTGCCGGCCCGGGATGATGCGGCCGTAAGTGCGGCGGCCTTCCTCGGCGTACCAGTCGATGATGTCGGCGCTCGTCAGCACCTCGGCGCGCGACTCGACATAGACCTTGCCCTGCTCCTGCGTCTGCACCTTCGAGACGTGGTCGAAGCGCTCGCGCAACAGATCGGCAGCCTTGCGCATGATCTTGGAGCGGTCATAGGCGGAGGTTTCGCGCCACACCTTGAAGCCCTTCCCGGCGGCGGCGAGCGCGGCGTCGAGATCGGCTTTGCTGGCGTGCGGCAGATGGCCGAGCGCCTTGCCGGTCGCCGGATTGATGACGTCCTCGCCCTTGCGGCCTGCGCCATTGAGCCATTGCCCGTCGATATAGAGCGCCAGATCGGTGTACATGACTGCCTCGCTGTTACCCGGATGAGACTTCGCTCGTGGCTTAGCACTTTCGCGCCAGTGCGGCCACCGGCGTTCAGGTGCCGGTGAAGTTCGGCTTGCGCTTCTCCATGAAGGCCTTGCGGCCCTCGGTGTAGTCGCTGCTGGCGAAGCAGGCCTGCACCATGGCATCCGCCTTCTTGAGATCGCGCTTGGCCTCGTCGGTCACCGCCTGGCCGACGATGTACTTGACCGACTCGATGGTGAGCGGCGCGTTGGCGGCGATGGTGTCGGCATAATTCTTGACGTAAGCCTCGAGCTCCGCCTCCGGCAGCACGCGGTTGACGAGGCCCATCATCTGCGCTTCCGCGGCGGTGAATTGCCGCGCGGTGTAGAAGATCTCCTTGGCGTAGGACGGCCCGACGACGTCGACCAGCTTCTTCAGGCCCTCGTAGCGGTAGCCGAGGCCAAGCTTGGCCGCCGGCACCGCGAACTTCGAGTTGTCCGAGCAGATGCGCAGGTCGCAGCATAGCGCCAGCCCGACGCCGCCGCCGATGCAATAGCCGCGGATCATGGCGATGGTCGGCTTGGGGAAAGTGTAGAAGGCGTTGTTGGCACGATCGACCGTCTCGTTGTAGCGATCGACCGCTTCCTGCGTCGAGCGCTCCTTCTCGAACTTGGAGATGTCGGCGCCGGAGATGAAGGCCTTGCCGCCGGCGCCGGTGACGACGACGACGCGCACGCCGTTGTCGCTCTTGAAGTCGTCGAGGATGCTGGAGGCCGTCTCCCACATTTCCAGCGACACGGCGTTGTGCCGTTCCGGATTGTTGAAGGTCACGTAACCGACCTTGCCGTCCTTGCGCGCCAGCACCTTGTCGGTCTGCGTCATCACGTTCATCGTTCCATTCCTTCTCTGACTAACCCCGTCACCCTGAGGCGCGAGCGCGTCAGCGCGAGCCTCGAAGGGTGCCGGCCCGTGATTCGTGCCCGTCATCCTTCGAGGGCCGCTTCGCGGCCACCTCAGGATGACGGATCGCGCCCATCAAACCACTTTGGCCCGGTGCAGCTCGGCGATCTCGTCGGCGGCGAAACCGAACTCCTTCAACACCTCGTCGGTGTGCTGGCCCTGCTCCGGCGGCGTTGCCGCGATCTTGCTTGGCGTGCGCGACAGCGTCACCGGCTGGCCGACGAAGCTCTGCCTGGAGCCGTCCGGGCGGATGCCGTCTTGCGCGATGCCGAGATGCTTGACCTGCGGATCGGCGAATACCTGGTCGATCGAATAGATCGGCCCGCACGGCACGCCGATCTTGTTGAAGATGTCGATCCATTCGGCGCCGGTCTTTCCGGCCGTGCGCTTCTCGATCTCGGCGTTGACGGCGTCGCGGTTCTTCGAGCGCAGCGCGCTGGTCTTGAAGTCCGGATGATCGATCAATTCCGGCGCGCCGATCGCCTGGCAGACGCGCTCCCACATCACCTGCCCGGCGGCGGCGATGTTGATGTAGCCGTCCTTGGTCTTGAACACGCCGGTCGGGATCGAGGTCGGATGATTGTTGCCGGCCTGCTTGGCCACTTCATGCATCTGCAGCCAGCGCGCCGCCTGGAAGTCGAGCATGAAGATCTGCGCCTGCAGCAGCGAGGTGGTGATCCACTGGCCCTCGCCGGATTTTTCGCGCTCGAGCAGCGCCACCATGATGCCGATCGAGGCGAACAGGCCGGCGCACAAATCGGCGACCGGAATGCCGACGCGCACCGGCCCCTGCCCCGGCAGACCGGTGATCGACATCAGCCCGCCCATGCCTTGCGCGATCTGGTCGAAGCCCGGCCGCTCGCGATAGGGCCCGTCCTGGCCGAAGCCGGAGATGCTGGCATAGACGATGCGCTTGTTGACCTTGCGCAGGTCCTCGTAATTGATGCCGAGGCGGTCCTTCACGTCGGGGCGGTAGTTCTCGACCACGACGTCGGCCTTCGCGACCAGGCGCAGGAAGGCGTCGCGGCCCTCCTTCGATTTGAGGTCGAGGGTGACGCTGCGCTTGTTGCGGTGCAGGTTCTGGAAGTCGGCATTGTGGCGCGGGCCGCCGGCCGCCTCACCCTTTTCCAGATGCGCCGGCGTTTCGATCTTGATGACATTGGCCCCCCAGTCGGCGAGCTCGCGCACGCAGGTCGGACCGGCGCGCACGCGGGTCAGGTCAAGGACGGTGAAGCGGGTCAGCGCTTCGGATGCCCTTGGAAACGGCATTTCGTGGCTCCCTTTGGCGTTTCTGGCAGGTTTTTAACGGCTTTTTCGGCCGCACATTCCCCGATCTAACGCGGCTTGTCCATTGCGCCATTTGCGCCGCAGGCGAGCACTTTATTCATCATTTGGCCCGATACCGGCAACTGCCGCCTTGAAATGAACACAGCGAGCGGGCATATCAGCGGCACGGATGAATGACCCGGTCTCGGGTTCACGGGCTGCGTGCACGAATTTCACTCAAACGATTTTCGCCCCGCCTCTTCCGTTTCCAAAAAGCCGACAACCCTGGCCACGCGGGATGTCTTGAAAACCCCGCGATAATGCCGTTCGCATCAGCGAAGCGGCCGTGTCGCCGCATAAGAAAGAGATTTTTTGACTTCATTTAACGACTTCGGCCTCGCAGAGCCGATCCTCCGCGCCCTCGCGGAAGAGAAATACGAAACCCCCACTCCGATCCAGGCCCAGACCATCCCCCTCGCCATGCAGGCGCGCGATGTCGTGGGCATCGCGCAGACCGGCACCGGCAAGACCGCGGCCTTCGCGCTGCCGATCCTCAATCAGCTCAACGCCAAGCGGCAGCGCCCGGCGCAGAAAGCCTGCCGCGTGCTGGTGCTGTCGCCGACGCGCGAACTGTCCGGCCAGATCGCCGACAGCTTCCGCGCCTATGGCCGCCACATCCGCCCGCTCGATATCGCGCTGGCGATCGGCGGCGTCTCGATCGTGCCGCAGAAGCGTTCGCTCTCGCGCGGCGTCGAAATTCTGGTGGCGACGCCCGGCCGGCTGATGGATCTGGTCAACCAGCGCGCGCTGCGCCTCGATCAGGTCGAGGTGCTGGTGCTCGACGAAGCCGACCGCATGCTCGACATGGGCTTCATTCACGATATCCGCCGCATCGTCGGCATGCTGCCGAAAGAGCGGCAAACGCTGTTCTTCTCCGCCACGATGTCGGGCGAGATCACCAAGCTGGCGGCGCAGATGTTGCGCGATCCGGCCCGCGTGTCGGTGACGCCGCAGGCGACCACCGCCGAACGCGTCGATCAGCGCGTGATCCTCACCGAGAAAGCCTCGAAGCCGGCGCTGCTCGCGGAGTTGCTGAAAGCCGAGCCGGTCGACCGCGTGCTCGTCTTCACCCGCACCAAGCACGGCGCCGACAAGGTCGTGCGCTCATTGCAGAAAGCCGGGCTTGCCGCCGATGCCATCCACGGCAACAAGAGCCAAGGCCAGCGCGAACGGGCGCTCGCCGCCTTCCGCGACGGCAGCGTGCGCACCTTGATCGCCACCGACATTGCCGCCCGCGGCATCGACGTCGACGGCATCAGCCACGTGGTCAACTACGACCTGCCGAATATCCCGGAATCCTACGTGCACCGCATTGGCCGCACCGCGCGCGCCGGCGCCGCCGGCATTGCCATCTCGTTCTGCGATCACGAAGAGGCAGCCTTTCTGCGCGACATCGAACGCCTGATCCGCATGTCGATCCCGGCAACCGACCGGCGCACCGGCAAACGTCCGGCCCACCACCCTGCGCCGCAGCATGCCGCGCAGCGCCATAACGGGCGGCCGGCTCAGCGCGGAAACCACAAGCCGCGCCGGCATAACAACGGCGGCCAAGCCCAGCACGCTCCGCGCCCACAGGCTTCTCATCAAGAGCGTGGGAGGGAGGAGCCAAACGCCATCGGAACTGTTAGATTTATGCAACGTTCGCATGAGCCGCGCCGCCACGGCGGCGCCCGCACACCGAATTGAAGCCGGAGGCGACTGGATGGCGAAGGAAGAACTGCTGGAGTTCGACGGGACGGTCACGGAGGTGCTGCCGGACGGCAATTTCCGCGTGAAGCTCGATAACGAGCACGAGGTGCTTGCCTACACCGCCGGCAAGATGCGCAAGTTCCGCATCCGCACCGGCGTCGGTGACCGGGTGATCGTCGAAATGTCGCCCTACGACCTGAACCGCGGCCGCATCAGTTTCCGCCACAAGGGCGAGGCTCCGAGCGCGGCGCCGCAGCAGCGGCGGCCGAACTTCCGCCGCCGCTAGGACGGCTAGTGCCGCTGCCAGGGCAACAGCCAGCGGCCGATATAATCAACGAGGTAGGTCAGGACGAAGCCGAACAGCGCGATGACGGCGAAGCCGACATACATGTTCTTGACCCAGAACACCGACCACGACCACCAGATGCGATAGCCGATGCCCTCGTTGGCGCCGACGAACTCGGCGGCGACCAACAGGAGCAGCGCGGTGCCGACGCAGATGCGCAAGCCGGTGAAGATGCCGGGCAGCGCGCCGGGAAGTGCGACGGTGAAGTAGATCTTCCAGCGCGACGCCTTCAGGTTGTTGGCGACGTCGAAATAGATCTGCGGCACGCTCATCACGCCGGCGAAGGTGTTGATCGTCATCAGGAAGAACACGCCGACGGCGATGATGACGTATTTCGACATCTCGCCGAGGCCGAAGATCAACAGCATCAGCGGCAACAGCGCGATCTTCGGCAGCGGATAGATCATCGCGATCAGCGGCTGCACGATCTTGCGGATCGGCACGAACAAGCCCATGGCGAGGCCGACCAGCAGGCCGGGCACCGCGCCCATCATAAAGCCGACCGCCATGCGGCCGAGGCTGACGGCGATGTCGGCCCAGAACTGGCGCGTCTGCGCCATCTCGATGAAGGTCTCGGCGATGGTCGACGGCGCCGGGAAGAATTTAACTTCGATATAGCCGAGTCGCGCGCAAATCTCCCACACGGCGATCAGCGTCAGCGGCGACAGGATGGCGAACGGCACCGGAATTTGCGTGTGCCAGGCGGGCCGCGCCGCCTCCTCACGCGCATCGACCGACGACGAGACGAGCTGCTCAGGCACGGCGCTTCTCCTCGGCCGGCGAGCCCGCGGCGGCCTCGATCCGGCCGGCCTCCTGGCTGCGCGCCCGCAGCACCTCGTCGCGCAAGAGCTGCCAGATTTCGCGGGTCAGGTCGTTGAACTCGGGCGTGCGGCGCAATTCGATGATGTTGCGCGGCCGCTCGAACGGGATGCGGAAGGTCTGCTTGATGTGGCCGGGCGCCGAGCTCATCACCACGACGCGGTCGCCGAGCAGCACCGCCTCGTCGAGGCTGTGGGTGATGAACACCACGGTGCTGCGGTAGTCCTCCCACAGCTTGCCGAGCTCGTCCTGCAGCAGCATCTTGTTCTGCTCGTCGAGCGCGGCGAACGGCTCGTCCATCAGCAGGATTTCCGGATTGGTGGCGAAGGCGCGGGCAACCGACAGGCGCTGCTTCATGCCGCCGGAAAGCTGGTGCGGATAGAAGCGGCGGAACGCGCGTGAGGCCGGTGCGTCTCGAGGAAGTAGTCGATCCGCGCCGGGCTGCCGGCCGACCAGGTGTCGGTGACCTTCAGGCCGTAGGCGGCGTTCTGCTCGACGGTGAGCCAGGGAAACACCGACTCCTGCTGGAAGATCATCGCCGTCAGCGGTCGCGCCGGATCGGCATGATCGATGGCAACGCGGCCGCGGCTCGGCAAATCGAGATCGCCGAGCATGCGCAACAGCGTCGACTTGCCGCAGCCGCTCGGGCCGACCACGCAGAGAAACTCGCCGTCGGCGACGTCGAGGTTGATGTCGCGCAGCGCGTGGAACGTGCCGCCCCGAACCGGAAAGCTCCGGCTCACGCCCTGCATCGAGATTTTCGCTGCCATCAAACCCCTGTGTCGATGCTTGGCCGGCGCGCCGCCTCGCCCTGGTGCCGTGCTGGCGGGCGGGATGCCGCCGGCGTCACTTCCCCTTCACCGCGGCGAAGAAGGAGTTGTCGACATATTTGTCGAGATCGGGCGTCGACGGAATGAGACCACGATCCTGGTACTGCTTCAACTGCCAGGCGAGGCCGTAATCGCCGCCGATTTTGACGGTCATGTCGGTGTCGCCGACCAGGAGCCCGATCTTCTCGTACAGCGCGGCGTTCTTGATCGGCGCGAATTTCTGATAGACGCGCGCGATCTCGGCGCGGCCGCCGGGGGCGGTCAGCCACTCGCGCAGCTTCAGGTTTGCCTTGTTGTAGGCGTGCATGAAGCGGGTGCCGAGCTCGCGGTCCTTCTTGGAGAGACGCTCGCCGTACATCAGCACGACGTTGCTGATGCCGGGGGTGAGTTTCGAGGCGACCACCAACCGCTGGGCGAAGCCGTTCTGCTCGGCGATGGTGACGAAAGGATCGGAGAGAAACGCGATGTCGATCGCCTTGCCCTGCATCGCCGCCATCATGTCGGGATAAGGCAGGTTGACGATGCGCACGTCCTTCTCGGTCAGGCCGCCGCTCTTGAGGAACGTCGCCATCGAAATCTGGCTCAACTGGCCGCGCGCGGTGATCGCCGCGGTCATGCCTTTGACGTCGGCCGCGCTCTTGATTTTGTCGACGAGATCCTTGCGTACGACGATGGCGCCGCTATCGCCGCCGGGACCGTGCGGCACCACGGTTGCGGTGTTGCAGACGATAACGGCATTGACACCGGCGGCAAACGCGTTGAACAGCGCAGCGCCCGGCGCGGTGATCGCGGCATCGACCTGTCCGGTCGACAACGCCGGCACGATCTCGGCGCCGGAGCGGAAATTGACGATCTCGACGTCGATGCCTTCGGCGGCGAAGAAGCCCTGATCGACGCCGACATAGATGGCTTGCGGGATGCGCAGCATGCCGACCTTGAGTTTGTCGGCGGCATGCGCGGGCAGGACGGTGGCAAGAGCGAGCGTGGCGCAGGCGATCAGCCGGCCGACGCGAGGCAACGATGGCATGATCATGGTTTGTGTCTCCTCCCGTTTCCTTTCTTATTCTCTTTGTCCGCTGCGCGACTGGCCGTTTGCCGGCTCTTGGCGACCCGGCTGCCGCGGTGAGGCGGCGGCCGGGCCGGCGCGCTTGGCGTCATTGTCTCAATATCTCGACCACTCCGTTGTTTTTAAGCGGCGCAGAACGCGGGCGGCCCGTGTCAGGCCGCCTCAGCCTTCACTTTCGAGTATTTCTCGTGCAGCACGCGGCCGCGGCGGCCGAGCTCCTTGGCGAGTTCGAGGCGCTTCGGCGAGATGTACTGATAAGGCGGCAGCGTCGGGCCGCCCTTGATGTAGCCGGCGGCGTTGAAGCGCGCCTTCATGAACGGCACCTTGTCCTCGAACCAGAGCTGGAAGTCGTTGTTCGGGATCATGCCTTCGAGGCCCCAGGCGAGGTCCTTGCTGATGTCGCGCGCGAGCTTGAAGTCCTGCGCGTAGAGCGCGTCGCGCAGCGCGATGATCGGCGCCGGGCCGCACATGGCGAAGCTCGACCAGCAGGCGTCCGAGCCGAACATGCGGTAGGTGAACAGCCAGTCGGCCTCCATCGGCAATAGCTTGATCTGGTCGCCGCAGGCCTCGATGTCGGCTTCGAACGTGTTCTTGGACAGCACACCCATGATCAACTTGGACCTGTATTTGCAGGCGACGATGTTGGGCACCTTCACAAGTTGCTCGAAGGCCGCAGTGGTGATCGGACGGCGGAACACTTCCGGCGTCTCGTAGAGGCAGAGCGCCATTTCCGGCACCGCGTTGGCGAGGTCGGTGTAATGCTGGATGACGTTGGGGTCCGACAGCGGCGCCATCATCGGCCGGCCGGCGAGGATGCCCTCGGCACCGAGGTCGCGGTAGGCCCGGGCGCGCATGATCGATTCACGCGTATTGAGCGTGGTGACGCCGGCAAAGACCGGCACGCGATGCCGTACCGAATCGACCACCGCCGCGGTGAACGTCTTCGCCTCGTCCCACAGCAGGCTCGGCACCTCGCCGAAGGTGCTGTTGATGAGCAGCGCGCAGACGCCGTCGCGCACCAGCGCGTCGGCGGCGCGGGCGGCCTCATCGACGTTGACGACATCGGTCGAGTTGTTGTCGAGCGCCGTGTCCTTGAGCGGCGTGTGCATCAGCCCGAACACGCCGCGCAGGTCGGCACCTCTGAAATTCGGTCCTTTGGCCATGTTTCCTCCTTGCGGCCGTTGCCTACCGGTGCGGTCAAAAGCCGCGAACCGGTACGTTAAGCGTTGCAATCGTATGCAACGGTGCATAAATCATTTTGCATACGTATGCAATAGCTAGAATTCAGCTACTTTTAGGCTAAAGCTTATGCGCGGAAAGGCGAAAATGTCGACCAACGGTCATGATCGGAAAGGCGAACGCCTTGGGGCGCGGACGGCGCGCGAGGTGGCGCGCGAACTCGGCCTGTCGCAATCGACGGTGTCGCGGGCACTCAGCGCTAACGCCAACGTGGCGCCCGACACCCGCCTGCGCATCCTCGAAGCCGCCGCCAAGCTCGGCTACCAGCCCAACGCCATCGCCCGCAGCCTGATCACCCGGCGCAGCAACATCGTCGGCATCGTGATCGCCAACCTGACCAACCCGTTCTATCCGGAGATGCTGGAACGCTTCAGCCTGCGGCTGCAGGAAGTCGGCATGCAGTCGCTGCTGTTCAACATTCCGCCGTCGAAGAAGGTCGACGACGAGTTGCCGCGGCTGCTGCAATACCAAGTCGACGCGCTGGTGATCATTTCTTCGGTGGTGTCACCGAGCACGGCGGCGCTGTGCGCTGCGCACAACCGGCCACTGGTGCTGTTCAACCTCTATGTCGCGGGCTCCGACATCGCGGCGATCTGCTGCGACAATGTCGCCGGCGGCGGCATGGTCGCGGATTATCTGATCGACCGCGGCCACCGCCGTATCGCCTATGCCGCCGGCCGCACCGGCAGCCCGACCAATGACGACCGCGAGCGCGGCTTCATCGGCCGCCTGCGCGAACGCGGCGCGGTGCTGCATGCCCGCGTCGGCGGCGACGTTTATACTTATGAAGCGGGCCGCGCCGCGGCCAAGGCGCTCGCCGCGCAGAAGCCCGACGCCATTTTCTTTGCCAACGATCTGATGGCGATGGGCGG
Source organism: uncultured Alphaproteobacteria bacterium (assembly GCA_963822035.1). GTDB lineage: Bacteria > Pseudomonadota > Alphaproteobacteria > Rhizobiales > Xanthobacteraceae > Pseudolabrys. The sequence continues at coordinate 694,167 of CAWGGC010000002.1, forward strand.
CATGGACGCGCTGCGCTACGAACTGAAGTTGCGCGTTCCCGAAGATATCTCCGTGGTCGGCTTCGACGACGTGCCGATGGCGGGCTGGCTCGCCTACGACCTGACCACGGTGCACCGGCCGGTCGCGCTGATGGTCGACCAGACGGTGGAGATGCTGGCGCGCACCGCCAAGGGCGAGACGATGCCGGATACGCCGCAATTCGTGCCGGTCAACCTGGTCGAGCGGCGCTCCACGGCCAAGCGCGCATAGCCGGCCTGCGGTTGCGGGCGCGCGTCCGTATTTGCCCCAGAAAACCCTACATTAACGGCGACGAAAGCAAGGTCCGCGTCGCCGGCGACCGGCGTGGTAGAGTGCCCGCATGCTGTGGCGGGACAACCGATAACGGGCCCATACATGAAGACGGTCTCGATCCTGCGTTTGGCGCTCGACCTTTCGCTTGCCCTCGCCATGGGCGCTGCGAGCGCGCAAGAGCGTCCCTCCCGCGAGCATCGCGAGGCGCCGCCGGCCGCCGAGCATCACGAAACCGGCGGCGGCGGTGGCGGCATCCTGCGGCTGTTGCCGCCCGACTCGGTGACCGAGCATTCGATCGACACCGCCAACGGCAAGCTCGCTTACACCGCGACCGCCGGCACGCTCGCCGTTCTATGATCAGTCCGGCGAGAAAAGCGCGGCGATCTTCTACACCGCCTATGTGAAGAAGGACGGCGACGCCAAGCGGCCGCTCACCTTCGTGTTCAACGGCGGGCCGGGCGCGGCCTCCGCCTTCCTGCATCTCGGCCTTGCCGGTCCGCGCATTCTCGATCTCGGCCCCGACGGGCGCAACTCCGCCCATGCCAGCTGCGCGACAATCCCGACACCTGGCTCAACTTCACCGACCTCGTCTTCATCGATCCGATCGGCACCGGCTGGAGCCGCACCGCCAAGGCGGACGACGCCAAGCATTTCTGGGGCGTGCGCAGCGACGCCGAGCGCCATGGCCAAGGCGATCGCGCTCTATGTCGACCAGAACAACCGCGCCGCCTCGCCGAAATATCTGTTCGGCGAAAGCTACGGCGGCTTCCGCGCCGTCAAGACGGCGCGCGCGCTGCAGCGCGACCAGGGCATCGTGTCTCCGGCATCGTGATGCTGTCGCCGTTCCTCGAGGGCTGGCTCACCTTCGGCGACGAGCGGCTCGGCGCTGCACGCGGCGCTGCAATTGCCGTCGCTGGTCGCCGCCACGCTCGAGCGCAAGGCAGCGTTCAGCCCCGAGGCGCTCGCCGCGGCGGAGAAATTCGCCATGACCGAATATCTCACCACGCTCGCCGGCCCGCCGCCGCAAGGCGAAGCCGCCAAGGCCTTCTACGAGCGCGTGGCCAAGCTGACCGGCATGCCGCTCGACGTGGTGACGCAAGTGCGCGGCTTTGTCGCGCGACGCCTACGTCAAGAAGCTGCGTTCAGCGGCGGCAAGATCGTCAGCCAATATGACGCGGCTTTCGCGGTCGACGATCCGTTCCCCGAGTTGCGCGTGGCGCGCGGCGCCCGATCCGATCCTCGATGGCGTTTCGCGCGGCTACGGCGGCGCCATGGCCGACTACGCGCGCAACGAGCTCGGCTTCAAGACCGAGATGACCTACACGCTGCTCGGCCGGACGCCTCCCGGACAATGGGACTGGCAGGGCGGCCGCTCGGCCGGCGAGCAGCGACGATGAACTGCGCACGCTGCTCGCGTTCGATCCGTCGTTCCGCGTGCTGATCGCGCAAGGCTATTCCGACATGGTCACGCCTTATGCGGAGACGCGCTACCTGATCCAGCATCTGCCGGCGTTCAAGCCGCCCGGCCGCGTCGCGCTCAAGCTCTATCGCGGCGGGCACATGATTTATCTGATCGCTGCCTCGCGCAAAGCCTTCAGCGCCGACGCCGCGGCGTTCTATCGCGGCGGGGAGAACGCGACGCGGTAAGTGGCAGGAAGCTACGGGACCTGCGTCAGGCAACCTTTTTCAGCGGCCGGATGTGACTCACGTCAACTTTGCGTTGCGCCTGCCAAGTATCGTAGGCCGCCTGCATCCTGACCCAAATCCCCGGATCGTCCCCGAACAACCGACCCAGCAGCACGGCAACCTCGGGCGTGACGGGCTTCTTCTCGGCCATGATCGCATGAAGGTGCTGGCGAGAAATGCCGAGCAAGTCGGCAATCTCGCGCACCGAACGGCCAACGGCCGGGATAATGTCCTCACGCAGCAAAGCGCCCGGATGCGTCGGACAGCGGTTGGGATTGCGCTTGGCAGCATAAGCCATGTCATTCTCCACTAGTGGTACTGCTCCAGATCGACCTCGTAGGCGTGTCCGTCCGCAAACTCGAAGGTGATGCACCATGGTCCGTTCACGTGGACCGTGTAGCGTGTCGGCTTGAAGCCCTTGAGCGCATGAAATTGCGTTCCA
>CAWGGC010000003.1:0-235092 GCA_963822035.1 uncultured Alphaproteobacteria bacterium
TGTAGCAGGGATTCCTTTGGCAAGTCATTCCGAACTTGCTCAGGCCACCTGAAGAAGCGGGAGGGGGATGAGGAACCGCCCGCCGTCCATTGAGAACTTCTGATGCTTCACCATGATCGGAGACGCATAGTTCCAGGCCAGGACCACCACGGCATCCGCGCCCTTCGTATAGAGTGCGTCCGACGGGTAGACAGGAATGTGGTGCCCGGGGCTAAAAGTGTTCTGCTTGACCGGATTATCGTCGACAAGGAACTCGAGTTTGCCGGCGAGGCCGAACTGATTGATCAGCGTCGTCACGGTCGGGGAGGCGCCGTAACCGGCAATACGCTTGCCAGCCGACTGGACGCGATCCAGCAGGATCGCGAACCGATCGCGAGCGAGGTCGATCCTTTGTGCGTACTCGCGCACACGTGGCGAGTTCGTGCAGTTGGACGATCGATTCCCACTCGATCATCTGGGCGATCACCGGTGAGATCGCACGCGGTCCGCCCGCAGGCTGGACCGTCCCTCGAAGCGAACCCGCCTTGGTTGGGATTCGTTGTACTTCGATCAGTTCGAGGCCATGCCGGCGGAAGAAGGCTTCCAGCGATTTCACGGAATGGTAGCAAAGATGCTCGTGGTAGATGGTGTCGAACAGCATCTTGTGAACGATGTCGAGCAGATAAGAGACTTCAAAAGTGAAAATGCCGTCGGCGGCGAAGTAGTTCGCGGATGCCGTCGGCCATTTCGGGCAGCTTGTCGGAATGGGCGAAGACGTTATTCGCGGTGATCATGCAGCGGGGCCGTGCCGTGCTCTTGATCTTGCGTGCGAGTTTGAGTGTGAAGTATTCGGCAAGAGTTTCGACGCCCTCGGTCGTGGCTCGGCGAGCGATCTCCACAGCGGGATCGACTCCGATCATGCGGAAACCGATTTCCTTGAATGCCTTGAGCAGGGAGCCGTCGTTGCTGCCAATGTCGATGACCAGTGAGCCGGATTTCCGCTCCGCTGTAGCTCGCGACTTCCCTGGCGTACGTTTGAAAGTGCTTCACCAGCCCCAACGACGACGTGGTGGCATAGGTGTACGAGCCGGAAGAGGATGTCCGGGATTGACGACATCCTCGATCTGGACGTTCCCGCAGTCGCGGCAGAGGTGCAGGCTCTGGGCGAATTCCTGTTGCGGTTGAATGCTCGGAAGGTAGTCGTTGCCGATGGCCGAATGTGCCAGCGGCAATGCCATTGTCAGGTTGGCTGACCGGCAGAGGAGGCAGTGCCGGGCCTTGTAATGAGTACCTGTGCCGTTGGCCATCGTCTGTTCGCGCGTTTTCAACAGCGTCATCATCGGACTCCATTTCTGTTACCTGGCGCTGGCAAATGAACTGCCGTTCCTTCCATTGGGTCATCCTGCGATTCCGGCCACTTCCCGGGCCATCGCGTCTTGCAGCATGAGCGAAAGCCCACCATCAACTACAAGCTCTTGGCCGGTGATAAAAGAAGCCTTGGGGCCGCAGAGGAACGCTGCGCCTTCCGCGACTTCCTTCGCCAGGCCCATGCGACCCAGGGGCGTGATCTTCGCATAGAGCGATTGCACCGCAGGCTGGCCCGCGTAGTACGATGCGGATTCCTGCTTCACAAACGTGCAGGGTGAAACGACGTTCACGCGGATTCCCTGCTGACCCAACTTGACTGCGTAGAATCGCGCCATCTGCTTCAATGCCGCCTTCGACGTGTGGTAGGCGAGCGTTTGGTTGCGTGCCACGAGTGTACTGGCGCTCGAAGTGACTATGCATATGGAACGGTCACCCGCTGGATCGAATTCCTGGGCAAGTCCCTCAATCAACGTCTTGGTGGCAGTCATGGCAACGGCCAGTTCACCATTCCAGGAGTCGCCCTGGCCGCGATAGCGCTGCAGGAAGGCGAGGCTGGAGAGTTTGCCATGCGTTGCGATATGCGTTCAAGTGATGCCAGGAGTGCGTCGGGGGCCTCGACGTCGCCTGCGAAGGCGAGGATGCTCGGGTCGGAAGGACGCACCGGTCGAGCGGCCGACAGCCGTGACGAGTTGTCCTTCGGCAGCGAAGATCGAGGCGAGTTCGCGACCCACGCCCTTCGTTCCGCCGACAATTATCGAGTGTTTCCGGCGTCATGAGTCCTCCTTGATCGGCATTTCCGCCGCTCTTTCACCTTATGCCGCTCGCTGCTGCGCTGGAATCACGCCTCGAAGCTTTGCCACATATTCGGAGACACCGGCATCGCTCTCCTCGGGTGACCACCCGGCGAATTCCGTCTCGGACCGATCGAACGGGCCGTTCGTTGTTTCGTGAAAAAAGACGAAAGGCGTATTCACCAGTACGCTGTGGTAACACGGTTCCATGATGCGATAGTAGAATGCTTTCCCAGAGCCGTAGGGCCCCATGTGGATCACATCCCGAACAGTGCCGCCGTCGTTGAAGACAACCACATCCAGTTCGCCTTCGATGATGTGAAAGGATTCGATCTTGTTGCCGTGGCGATGGGCGAATGTACGTGGCGCGGTTCAGTACGATGAGCATCTCGTGAGTCGATCCTCGGGCCCCGGATGAGCGCACAGCCGGGCTCGTTTGCGGAGGTTCGCCGTCCCCTTTGCCACGATGGGGGCCACATCCGCGGCCGAGACGCGTACGATGCCGCCCTCAGCCTGAAAGACCTCATCGCTTTTCTCAAGAATCGTCATTTCACGCCACCTTCCCGGCAACTCGGTCGATCGCGGCCAGCGAGTATTTGCTCTCGGGAAAGACGGACGCCAGAATCCCGCCGCGAGCCATGAACGCCGCATTCTTCGCAGCCACGGCGTCTTCGATTTCCGCGCGAACGGTCATGAGGCAGAGCCCGATGTTCTGCTTCACGAGTTCACTCGATGGAAGGATGGGGGCCTTCGAACCGGGCATGAAGAGCCCATGCTTGTGCGGATTGTCATCCGCAACGAACTCGACGAACGGTTCGAGTCCGTACAGGTTGATGAAAGCACCACTGAGGTGCCCCGCCGAGCATGGCAACCTTCCTGCGCGAGCGAGCAAACCCACCAATTCGCTCCTGAAAGCGATTGCGATGACGGGGGAAGGAGCGGATCAATCGTTCGCTGCGCTCGATCTCGAATGAGAGTTCGCGCTGGACATCGAGGATTGCGACCGATCGCCTTGTCCCGGCCTCGCGATCGCAACAAGCACGTCCTCTTGCGAATAGTAGAAACGATTGAGGTAATGGACTTCGAAGCCCTCGCGTGCCAGGCAATTCCTGAGCGTGGCCGGTGTGAAGTAGGTCAGATGTTCTTCCCACACCGTGGTGTAGTCGTGCCGGTCGAGCGCCTTGCGTACATCCGGTAGTTCGAAGACAACGTAGCCGTCGGGCTGGATGAGCCGTCGCGTCGCCGCGAGTACAGAATGGATATCGTAAGCATGTTCGAGGACGTGCCGAACGAGCAACACTGCCGGTCGGCCGTACTTAGCCACAAGTCGGTCCGCGGAGCAACCGTTAATTGCTCTTGAACCGATTCGATTCCACCCAAAGGATGTTTGACGCCAAGATCTTCGTGGATGTGAGCGAGCCACGTTTTGGAAATGCCGAGTGCATTCAGGCGTTTGAGCGTCGACTCGTCTTTGTAAGTAATGCCGCCGACCGCGGAATCCCGAGTGATTCCGGGCAGGTTCGCGACGATGCCCGCGACTTCGTCCAGGTGCCTCTCCGGTTCGTTGTACGTAATCCAATCAAATCGCGGCCTCATCTCGGCGACAGGCACAGGAGATTCCAGTTGCAATGTGCCGCAGGCCCTGCATACGCCCAGCCTGCAAGGATGAACGTAGTTCACCTCCTCGCGCGACTGCAAGAATCGATTCGTGAGGGCTTGGGGACCAAAGTCGAGCCACTCGCCCATCGCCGCGCCATCGCAGATGTGACAGCAAGTCATCGCATCCTCTTCCATGAGGGCACCGGTACATCCCGGCACCAGTTCCGCGAGCGCCTTCAGGCTGCCACCGACTGCACCTGGCGAGCGATCTCAAGCAGCCGGCGATCGGCCCGACCACGCTCCAGGTCATCGAGAGCGGTGTTCACATCCCTCAGCCCGTAGCTCTTCGAAAGCAAGGGCTCCAGGTCAAGACGTCCGGAAGCGAGCAATTTGCAATAGCGGGGGTAATCGCGGTCCGGGACATTGTCACCACCCCAGGTACCGAGCAAGCGCTTGCCCATATTCAGCTCTCGAGGGTCGATTTCGAGCCGCGAGCCAAAGCGTGCATTACCGATCACCACGGCCGCTCCGCCCTGACTGCGAACGCAGGTGAATGCCTGGCGCATGACGGCCGGCAGGCCCGTCGCCTCGACAGAAAAATCAACGCCGCCACGACAGATCCTGAGAATCTCCGAAACGGCATCGGTCTCGGATGAGTTGATGAGATGCGAAGCAACGACTTGCGCCAAGCCCCAATTTCTCGGGCAGCACGTCGACTGCAATCACGGGCGTACATCCGGCGATGGCGGCAGCAGCAACGGCAGCAGGAACCAATTCCGCCCACACCGAATACCGCGACGCTCTGCCCGGGCTTCGGCTGGGCTGTGTTGAAAATGACGCCAGCACCGGTGGGCACTGCACATCCGACGAGTGCCGCCAGCCGCATCGAAAGACCATGCGGAACGAGGGTCAACCGGTTCTCGCTGATCACGGAGTAGGTGGCAAAGGTCGTGATCGCACCAGCATTCACCTTCCGGCCATTCCATTCATAAACCGAACCGGGCACATCGCCGCCGCTCCCTTTGATCCACAGAGAATTGCCTGGTCGTCTGGCTTCACCTTTGTCACGCCGGGACCAATGTCTCGAACGATCCCGCTGCCTCCATGACCGAGACAATGCGGTAGGAACTTATCCTCGCCACGGTGACCACGTGCCTCGCCGACCTGCGTGTGGCAGACTCCGCTGTACGCGATTTCGACCAGAACTTGTCCGGGTTTGAGAACCGGTATTTCCAGATCGGCCAATTCGAGTGGCTTTCCGAGTTCGACCAGTACTGCGGCTGTGGTCTTCATGGTGCGAGAACCTACCACGGACGTACAAACATGAGCAAGAGCAACCGAGCTCGGAGCACTCTCTGGAACTATGCAACCCTACGCATGCCCGAAGTCGAGTGCAGAATTGCCGATGCGGCACGAGCCTTTGATAATTGTTGCTCCTTACGAGCATTGCGTTCCGTCTTCGGCACCGAGAACGAGCGGCGACTGCCGCCTACTGGCAAAAAATCGTTCAGCATGATGCAAATCCACTTCACACGATAGACCGGAAACAGGAGCGCCGATCGGGCGAGGTGGACGGCGGGGCTCGCGAGTTCCGCAGTAATGGCGTGCGAAAAGCGATCCCAGGCATGCAAAGGCGCTGGCGCTGCGGGCTGGCAGAAGAAATCGCAAATCAAACGCGACGGATCATCCCACCCGGCATACTCGAAATCGATAAAGCGAAGCCGACCATCGTTTGCCCGTATTGCATTGTGGAAACCGAAATCGGATGGCGACAGGCACCGATCGCTCGCCCCCAGCGGTACATCGAGTGGGAGCCCATGAGCCGCTGCGGCGGTACGAGCCGTTGCGAGCACTTCCTGCCACGCGGGCATTAGCTCCTGAACCACGAACTCGGCAGCCGATGCGTCAATGTCTTCTTGCACCGGCAGCGACTGCAATCGTGCCACTCGGCGGCTGACCGTCGCAAAGTGATCCTCAAGACTGAGGCACGATTCCGATGCATCTGGCAGTTTCACGGCAGCAGGATGAGTGCGGGCTTGATTGAGTGCATGGTAGAAGTCAATCGCCTGATCGACTTCGGCCTCGCCCGCCACACTCCCCCTCAGGGAGCTTCCCAAGATGAATTCGAAGAGCCCGAGCCCCGCCTCGGCGATACAGTTCAACGGTTGCGGTATGCTTCGGACGCCGCGATTCCAGGCAAACTTCGCGAACGCGAACTCGGTCGCGAGGCGATCTCGCGGATCCTCGGGATGTCGAAAATAGGACTTGAGAAGATAGCATCCACTTTCGGTCTCCATTCTGAAGACACGATTGTTGGCACCACCGTCCAACGGAGTGAGTTGCCCAATCCGCCCGGCACCGGCTTGAGCAGCCAGCCACTGGACCACCTGCGCATCTAGGCTGCCCATCGCCCCTCCCTCGCGCGTCCCACGAGTGCCCCGATCTCTTCCCACGACTGCACGCGCGTGTAATCACTCCGATCCGGGCAGACGTTCGACGGATCGAACAATACCTTTCGCGATTGAGCGGGAAACGACGACTCGCCGAGGAATTCCGGTAGGTCGTCGACGAAGATGTCGCAGCCGAGCGACCCGATGCGGTCGACCTTGGACTGCTTGGTGAGTTCGAGCCAAACGGAAAGGGGTGACAACCCTGTGTCACTGGTTTTGTAAAAACCGTGTCTCGTCAGGAAGGTATGAGCGGCCTCGTGGAGGTCGTATTGCTCGCCACTATAAGGGTGCTTCGTCTTGTGGCTGATGATGGCAACCCGAATGTCGGCCGCCTTACAGGCAAGTAGAAATTCCTTCACTCCAGGGAAAGGCTCGGCATCCGCGATCCGGGGGCCATAGCCCTCGCCCTGCATCTCAACCCAGTCGCTCTCACGACCAATGGAGCGGAGGTAATCGCGGACACAGCGCCCTTGGTGGCTGGCACGGCCTCGGTGATGAAACCCCGCTCGCTAGCAAGCCGATGGAAGAGCCGATCGTAGCACACGATCGTATTGTCGAAATCGAGCCCGACCAGCATGTTCACCTCTTTCGAAAGTGCTGACCTTTCCGCCGGCTTCGAGGAGCACCGGCCCGGTCTACACGGCCCGAAAGAGGTACCACAGCGGCGCAAGCAATCGCAAGTCCAACCAGGAGAGCGGTAGAGATGTCCTGTGGAAGTTGGCTACTCCACACCGCTCGGAAAGGTAATCGCGTCGTATACCGACCGGATTCCTGTGGTCGCTTCATGTACTTCTTCGAGAAATCGCTCGGACGAGTCGAACCCGAGGCGGCGTGCCAGTTTCGCGAGGTCGTCCGAGTTCTCGGGCACCTCGGTCAACGGGCGGTCCGTGACGATTCGCAGCCGGGCTTCCACCGATCGCAGGAATGAGTATCCGCTGCGAAGGATGTCGAGATCGGCAGGAGCTAGAAGCGTGGCGGCACCCAGTGCTTCGAGCGAATCCCAGACATTCGAATGAAGAAGCTCGGGCTGTTTGCGGCCATGCCGAATCTGGAAGAGTTGTACGAGAAACTCAACATCGGCGAGGCCGCCGCGGCCGCGCTTCAGATTGCGCGGACTGGCGGTGGCTTCGAGTTTCTCGCGCATTTTGCGAATCTCGGACACGAGGCTCGGCGACTGGGAATCGCCCACCAGCGCGGAGCGAACACGCTCCATCACGACTTCGGCGAACTCCGGTTCACCGCGGACGATTCGCGCCCGGGCCAGCGATTGCCGTTCCCACAGTTGCGCTCCTCCCCCGGCGAAGTAGCGATCGAACTCGCACAGCGGCAGCACCAGCGAACCGGATTTTCCGGTCGGCCTCAAGCGCATGTCCACCGCATAGAGTCGCCCCATTGGGCCCATGGTGCCGAGCGTCTTGATCACGCGCTGGGCCAAATCGGTGTAGTAATAGGCGTTCGTGGTCCGTTCGGACGTGCCTTGAGCAAGCGTGGAACCATCCGCTTCGTAGATGAGAAGCAGATCGAGATCGCTGTGATAACTGATCTCACGGCCGCCGAGTTTGCCCAAACCCAGAAGCACGAAACGTGAGGGCTCACCCGTTGGCCTGGTGGGCACACCCCATCGCGCTTGCACACCGGGCTCCACAAGATCGATGACCTGATTGAGAATCGTGTCGGCGACATCCGAGAGGCCGAGCGTAGTTTCGCGAATATCGGCCATGCCCAGCAGGTCGGCGACGCCGACACGCAGCACCTCCTTGTCCTGAAAAGAATGGAGGATTGGTTCGAGGTCGTGGGCGCCGCGGCAGAGTTCAGCGAGTTCGGCTCGTAACTCGTCCGCGGGCGCGGGCGGTTCAAGACCAGCGAATCGAGCAGTTCGTCCGCCATGCCGGGGTTGTTCGTGAGGATGCCCGAGAGGAAAGGGCTGCCGGCACAGAGATCGACGTAGAGTTTCAGACTCGCGGGATTCGTGCTGAACAGTTCCCAGAGCACGGCCTTGGCGCCGAGCGATGCGGAGACGCGTTCGAGATTCGTGAGTGCTTCATCGGGGTCCGGCGTCTCGGCGACGGCCCGAAGCAAAGCCGGTGCGATCGACGCCAGAAAATGCCGGCATCGCCGGTCCGAAAGAAACGGCACGGACTCGCGGGCCAGTTGAATCAGGTTCTGATACGCCTTTCCAACATCGCGGAATCCATAGCGCCAAAGCACGGCCTTGGTCGTGCCTTCTTCGGGTTCGGGATCGAGGATCAAATCCGATTCGGGCTCGGCGGCGGCATCGGCATCGGGAAATGTCTGGTGCAACAAGTGATTGAGAACGGCCCGGTCGATCGCGGTCTTATCGTGAAGATCCTTGAGAAACCGATCGAGTGGATCGATGAGCAGGTCGCGGGTCTCGAGTGTTGGCGTAGGGGCTTCATCGAGTGGCGAGCGGCGCTGCGGTGCAAGCGTTCGCTCGGCTCCATCCGCTTCCACCAACGGGGGTTTCTCTTCCCGCTCGGCGTGCTCCGTTCCCAATCGAGTAGCCCATCCGCAGAGCGAGCTTCCGCATTTCTTCGGTCGATTTCGGCAGCTTGTGCGTTTGCAAATCGAAGAGGAGTTGCAAACGGTGTTCGGTCTTGCGGAGGAAGCGGTAGGCCTCGGCAAGCGTGTAGGTTTCGTGAGGTGTGAGGCAGCCGGCGATTTCGAGCGCTTCGAGGGCGACCAGCGTGTTGCGCTGTCGCACGGCGGGAAGATCGCCGCCGTTGAGCAGTTGGAGGAACTGCACGGTGTACTCGATGTCGCGGATGCCTCCCCGGCCGGTCTTCACATCCGCGGGCGTGACCCAGCGAGCGGCGGCAGACGGTTCGCCACCTTCTCCACCCCGCGGCCTCCCGGCCCGTTGCTCCATTTGCCGCTTCAGCGCCTTCACCTCGTTGATCTCGGAGAAGCTGAAATACTTTCGATAAACAAACGGCTCGATTGCGGAGAGGAACTCGCGCCCGAGGTCGAGATCGCCGGCGACGGGACGAAGTTTGATCAGAGCCTGGCGTTCCCAGGTGCGGCCGCGCGTGTCGTAGTAACTGAGCGTGTTGGCCAGCGAGCGGGCGAGCGGACCACGCTGCCCTTCGGGCCGCAGCCGCAGATCGACGCGATAGGCGATACCGCGATCGGTGTCTTGCGACAGCAACCGAACCACATGCCGCACCACTTCGGTGAAGCACTCGGCATTCGAAATCCCCGCCCGCCGACCCGCGGCCTCGCCATCGTGGTCGTAGACGAACATCAGATCGATGTCGCTGGAGTAGTTGAGTTCTTCGCCGCCATGTTTGCCGAAAGCGAGTGCCGTGATCACGGCGGGCTTCCCGTTCGGGCCCATGGCCCTGCCCGTCCGATTCGCGACCGTGCGGAGCGAATAGGCAAGCGCGACTTCAAGCGAAGCATCGGCGAGCCGAGCGAGTTCGCGGGTAATCTCTTCGAGAGGGCGATCGCGAACGATATCGTTGATGCCGATGCGAAGGTGATGCCGGGCACGGAAGCGGCGAAAGACGCGGAGCACGCCGGGATCGTCCGGTGCCGCGTCCGCCTCGGATCGCAAGTCGGCGACGAGCTCCGCGGTGGTCGGGGTACGCCTCGGAGGCAGCCGCACGGCTTCGAGAAACTCGGGGTAGAGGGCCAGCGTATCCGCGAAGAACTGCGAGGTGGCCAGCAAATGAAGCGCGGCCTCAAGTCCCCGGCCTCGGGTTTCGAGCAGTGATGCGAGTTGCGATCGTGCCGCAGGCTGAGCGAACAATCGCTCCAGATTGTTCAGGGCCATGTCCGGATCGGCTGTCCGCGGCAGCAACCGACCAAGCACAGTGATGAGTTCAGAGATTGGGCCGAGATGCGTTTGCAGCGCCGCAAGATTTCGCCGGGCGCGATCGGCATCGCGAACGGCCTTCAAAATGGGTTCTTCCGGTGGCACTGCCATGCGGTCATGATATCAGGCTCAAACCACTGGCAGTCCAATCCGTTTCGGCTCCTCGTTGGGCGGGGTGTAGTCGAGGGGAGCGGGGTAACTGGGCGATTCCTCGACATCAAGAATTGGGGCGGAGATCGGAGCGGAGGCGAACCCAGTCGTGACAACGCGGCCGTAGAGCGTGAATGAACTAGCATCGTCGATGTGAACGCGGATGGACTGGCCGACGAGGCGTTCAGCCCCGTCGAAGACAACGATGTGATCCGTCATGCTGCGGCCGGTGAGTTGCGTCCGGTACCGGACGGTATGCGGCTCGCCTTAGGCCGAACTTGCTCGGGCCCTCGACCAGCACGTCGACGGTCTTGCCGATTTGAGCGCGGTGGTCCGCAAGACTGTTCGCGTTCTGCACAACGCAGCAGATCGTTGTTGCGGCGTTTCTTCACTTCTTCGGGGACGTCGTCCGGATAAAGTCTCGTCGGCCTTGGTGCCGGGCGCGGTCGCTGTACTTGAAGATGAAGCTGTTCTTGAAGTTGGCTTCGCGAACCAGATCGCATCGTCTTCTCGAAGACTCGCCTCCGGTCTCGCCGCAGAAGCCGACGATGAAGTCGCTGAACTGACCGCGACGCCGGGCACGCGTTCGCGGCAGCGGCCAAGCATTTCGCGGTATTACTCGACTGTGTAGAGCCGCTTCATGCGTTTCAGCATGTCGTCGCAGCCCGATTGCGCCGGTACGTGCAGATACTTGCAGACCTTCGGCAACTCGACGGACCGCGTCGAGCAGGTCGTCGGTCATGTCCTTGGGGAAGTTGGTGACGAACTTGATGCGTTCGATCCCGGGCATGTCGTGCATCTGGACGAGCAGATCGCTCAGCCGCGTGCGGCGGCCGTCGCCATGTTCGAACTCGTAGCTGTTGACCGTCTGGCCGAGCAGCGTGACTTCCTTGCAGCCCTCGTCGACAAGTTGCCGCACCTCGGCGACGATGTGCTCCGGCGGGCCGGCTCTGCTCCGGGCCTCGCGTGCTGGGCACGACGCAGTACGTGCAGAACTTGTCGCAGCCGATCTGCATGCGAACGAATGCCTGGAACGGCGTCGGCCGCATCGAGGCGTCGCGAACGGGATCGTAGCTCTCGAAGCTGGCTTCCACTTCGTGGCGGCCCGCTTCGGAGCGGCCGAGGCTCAGGGCAAACTGCGGCTTGCGCGTCTCCTTCACCTTCTCGACGAGTTCCGGCACGCGCGCCAGTTGCCCGGTGCCGCAGACGATGATCGACATGCGGCGCCCGCTTGCGGATCAGTTCCTGGTCCTTCTGGGCCATGCAGCCGAGCACGCCGATGACCGTTGTCGGGATCGCGATTTCTTAGATGCCAGCACGCGGCCCAGCGCAGAGTAGATCTTCTCTTCGGCATGCTCGCGGACGGTGCAGGTGTTGAAGAGCAGACAGTCGGCGTCGGCGGCTTGATCCGTGAGTTCGTAGCCGTCGCCGGCGCAGGGCGCCGACGACGAGCTCGCTATCGAGCACGTTCATCTGGCAGCCGACCGTTTCGATGTAGAGTTTTTTGCCCATGAAGTGAGGATACGGGATGTGCGGAAGAGGTTCAAATCAGGGTGAATTCGTGAACGGCGAGTATTCGACCAGACTCTTGACCCGGCACGCCACATAAAGCTAGGTTACAATTATGGGCACCGGGGAACCCTCGGGCTGGTTCACGCGTCCAACCTTTACTTGCCATAGTTGAATACCAGGTTTCCACATCAGGGGATCGTAATGCTGCGACGATACATGGGACTTGCGTTCGCACTGGCCTTGGCCATCGGATTATCCGGCGCCGCCGACCCACCCAAACCCAGTGCCGCTGAGGTTGCCAAGGCGAAGAAGGCGCTTCAAGAGGTCCAGGATTTCATGGGAGCCTGGAACCTCGAAGGTACGCAGAAAACCGGCGTCAAGACCGAGGCCTGGAAGGAAAAGATCGATTGGTCCTGGAAGTTCAAGACCGATGAGCCCACGATCAAAGTGGCGTTCGCGGAAGGAAAGGGTAAGTATTTCTCCAAGGGCGAATTGAAGTACGCCACGGGGAAGAAAAAATACATCCTCACACTGGTAGCTGCGGATAAGTCCGAGCACGTTTTCGAGGGCGATTTGCTCCGAAGCGGCGGACTCAAGATGGAAAGCAAAAACGCCAAAACGGGCGACGTCACACGCATCACGATGAACACTCTCGCCGACGGAATTCGCTTCTCCCTCAAAGTCGAGAAACAAGAGGGCGGCAAAGGGCTGTTCGCTAATGCATTTCAAATGACGGGCAACAAGGAAGGAGAATCATTGGCTGGTGGAAGCAAGAAGCCGGAATGCATCGTTACCGGAGGAGCCGCGTCGATAGCGGTCTCATTCCAGGGCAAGCAGTACTTCGTTTGCTGCTCGGGATGCCGTGACGCCTTCAACGAGAACCCCGAGAAGTTCATCAAGATGCTCGAAAAGAAATAGTGCATATGCGGCGAAGAGCCGCCCGGGTTGAGGTTTTTGTTACACTTCGTTTGTTTTCAACGCGGCCGGAATGGCTGCGTTCTCATTTCGTACTTCAAAAAACGAATGTAGAATCGCACCTCGAGTCACTACAGGGGTAGGACCGTTTGTGCGTGACCTAGCATGACACCGCCTGCCGCGACCATGATTCGTTGTTTACGGGCCTCCCTCGGTTCAGCGATCGAGGGACCGACCGATACTGACTTGCTTGCGCGCTTCGCCAAGGCTCAGGATCAGGAAGCATTCGAGCTTTTGGTCTGGCGGCACGCCGGGATGGTGATGCGCGTGTGTCGATCGATCCTGCGTGATTATCACGCGGCGGAGGATAGCACGCAGGCGGTGTTCCTGGCCCTGGCCCGACAAGCATCGAGTCTACTGGGGCGAAACGGAACTGTGGCCGGCTGGCTCTATCGGGTCGCCTGGCGAGTCGCGATGAGGGTCGCGAGGCGACGGGCACACAGACGGGCACACAGAGCGGATCCCGATCTCGATCTGCTTCCCATGCGAGAAACCGATTCGTCGCACGATCCGATTCTCATCGAGGTAGTCGATGAAGAACTGGCACGATTGCCGGAGAAGTACCGGGTGCCGTTGCTCCTTTGTTTCTTCGAGGGTCTCACGCATGTCGATGCAGGCGCAGGCTCGATTGGCCGATCGGAACATTTGCTACTCGTGTCGCGCGGGGGAAAGAGTTGCTTCATCGGCGCCTCGTCGGACGGGGGGTGAAGCTACCCATCGCTGGAATCGGTGCGCTGGTGGTCGCGGATCCAGCCCCCGCATTCGTGATGGAAACGGTCCGAGCTGCGACGGCATTCGCCGTCGGGAATCCGTCCCTGGTCGGTGTCTCAAAGAACATTCTCGATCAAGCAAAAGGAGCGATTCGAGCCATGACCCTATCAAAACTCGGTTGGAAGGCCGCGATCCTCGCAGCATGTGGAGCGCTGATTGTCGGGAGTTCTTGGGCAACGAGCATCGATCTGGGAGCCGTACCAATCGATTCGCCGACTCCAGGACTCGCCGCAGGTGAACAACCTCTGCCTGAGAAGAACGAGACTCTCCAACGGAACGCGTCCGCTACGCAGCGGCAAAGGAGCCTCAAGAACCTGAAGCAAATCCTCCAGGCAATCCACGCCTATCATGATGTTTACGGGCATCTACCCGGCGACATTTGCGACAAAAACGGGAAACCCCTATTGAGTTGGCGGGTCGCCATTCTCCCGTTTATCGAGCAGAATAATCTCTACCTGCAATTCAAGCTGGATCAACCATGGGATAGCGAACACAACCTGAAATTGCTCACAAAGATGCCAGGAGTTTACCGAGTGGGGTTCGAGGCGAAGGACGCCTCGCATACGTATTACCAAGTATTTGCAGGACCCGGCACGCCCTTTGGACCGAATCGACTTCCAGCGGAGGGTCTGGGCGGTAGCAGTGCGGGCTCATCCAGTGGTGGAAGTTCGGCAGGGGCTGAGGGGAGTTCCTCGGCCGGTGAAATCCCTCCCGACCAGGTCAAAGGGAATCGCCGAATCAAGATGGTGCAGATCATCGATGGAACGTCGAACACGTTTGGCGTTGTCGAGGCCGGTCCTCCAGTCCCCTGGACCAAGCCTGCCGATTTTGCATACGACCCAAAGAAGCCACTCCCGAAGCTCGAAGGGCCCTTCGCCAACGCATTCCATGTTTCAATGATGGATGGTGCTGCTTTTGCCCTCAAACGAGACATCGACTCGAAGGCTCTACGCATCCTAATCGGGATGGACGACGGGATCGTGAGCCCGGACATTCAGAAGCTTCTGGCCCGGATCCCCGCCGAGACGCCCGAAGAGAAAGCCGCACTCCAGGATTCGATTGCACGGAACCAGGAATTGCTCGAGGAATGCAATCATCTGTTCAAGGAGCATCTTGAACTGCTGAAAAAGAACACCTCGGCTGCAGCCGACATCACCCAGGCAGAGGAGCAGACGGAAATGATTCGCCGGCTGATCGTCGAGTTGAAGAACATGAATAAGAAGCTACGTTCCGAGTCCGGATCGGTCCGACCGCCGCCAACGAGTCGGACTCCTGAAAAGCGCTAGTTGCGTGCGTTTCGAATCCATCCTTACGCTCTGCTAGCCCAATAGACTCGTGAGTAGTTCCTTCCGTGCGACACCGAGTGGGAATTTCTTGCTCAGAGGATGATCCGCGATGCCCGCCAACTCGCGTAGGGCGGCATGGATGTGTTCGGGGCGCACGCGGATGCCCTTCTCCTTGTCCAGCTTCAGCGACGCCGGATCAACGGGTACGGCGAACTGCTTCTCGTCGGTGGCGCCGATCACGCGGTTGCCCTTGATGCCGCGGCCGAGGAACTGATCGAGCCGATCGACCAGTGGTCCTTGCCGTTGCCGTTGTTGTAGTTCGGCGTCCGGCCCATCTCGCTCTGGATCGACGACGACGAGCTGGTCGCGGATCTTCAGTTCGCCCGCCCGGCGGAGCAGGTAGGCGATGCCGGCGAGGAACTCGGGGATCAGCTTCATCTGGTCGGCGATCGTTGTTGGCGTGGCTGTCGAATTGGCCGATGGTCAGGTTCGCGGAGACGCAGACGCCCGCCTTGAACGAGGCCAGGGCGATTTCGGCCTGCTGCGACAAGCCGCTCCTTTGGGCGTTGCTGCGGGGATGAACTGCGTGACGCGCTGCAGCGCCTTCGAGTTGACCTGGGCCGCGTAAAGCATGTTCTCGCCGCGTTCCGCGCGCGGCAGCCGCGGCTGCGTTGCACGCGCCTCGTGCTCCCGTCGCCAGCGCTTGCTCGATGCGGTCGAGCGCGAACTGGTCGTGGTAGGGAGAACGCTCGTTTCCCTCGACCGCGTCGGCGTTGGCGATCTTCTGCAGCGACGGCAGATACGGAACGCGGGACATCGCCACGAGGTTGCCGGTCGCCGAGTAGTTGCCGAAGGTCAGGAACGCCAGCGGGCAATCGGGCCCCGGCACGCGGCGACCAGGGCGGCGAACGTCGGGTAGGCCAGGCTGTCGAGCTTGCCGGTCGCCATGTAGCGGGCACCGGGCGAATGATTGTTGACCGAGTAATCGAGCCCGTTGAACGTCAGCAGCTCGTTGCCGAACTCGGCGTAGAAGTCCTCGTTGCACATCCCGCCCTGAGCATGCTTCTTGATCGGTGCGAACTTGTGCTGGCCCTGCGGTCAGGATGTCGCCTTGCTTGTAGAGGCGGTTGATCCCGTTGACGCCCTTGGGGTCCATGAGGTACGTGGTGTCCCAGCCGCCGGAGGCGTTGAAGACGACGTAGTACGGGCCGGCGTACGGCTCGTCCTTCGGCTTGTCGCGTGCAAGCGCGCGGCGGTCGGAATGGGACGGCGAGGCCGAGGCCGGCCAGACCGCACAGTTTGAGGAAGTCGCGTCGCATGCATGGCATCACTCGTAGAGGAATTCGGGCCGTCGCAGCAGGTAGGTGACCACGCCGCGCCAGGCGCGGATCGTGTAGTGCGGGTCTTCGGGTCGGATTCGGCATGTCCCTGCCGGCAGGAATAGATCTCCCGCTTGTCGATGTCCCTTCTGCTCTTCGGCGTCGTCGACGATGCCGGCGAAGAGCTTGAAGGTCCGGTCGACCTCGGCTGAATCGGCGGCGTCGAAGCGGCCGAGGATCTGCTCGTGCAGATGCACGATGGCCTGGCGGATGGCCTTGTCGCCTTCGGCCGATCCCGGGACACCTTCGGCTCGATTCCGGGAAAAAGCTTCGCTCTCGGCGGGCGGTCGTGCGAAGTCGCGGGCGACTGCTTGCACGCCACGTCGTTCGAAGGATGCGCTGGATCGCGCCCATCGCGCCGCTCGGGTCGGCGGCGCGCTCGGTCACTTCCTTGGAATCGATGCCGCCGTAGAGCATCGCCAGCTGGTCGTTGAGTTTGCCCCACCGCTCCCCGAAGACCGCGCCGACCTTGCGCTCGATCTGCTCCGGGGCGAGCAATCCGGACCAGCCCGACGTCGTCGAGTTCCGCCCGCGTACGGATCGTCGACGCAGTTGCCAGGCCATCGGCCCGGTAGAAATCGGAGGCGATCCAGTCCTTGAAGACGGCCTTCAGATTGAAGCCGGACTTGGCGAATCGTGCGGCGATCGCCTCGATCTCGCGACGTTGTTCCAGGTAGGCCGGCGCTTGGCGGCGATAGAGCGGGTCGTCGAAGTCCTTGGGCGGCAGCAGCACCTTGCGGCCGGTGAGGATGTAGTAGACGTGCTCGACCATCGCGACGGCGAAGCGCGGGTCCTTCGCGGTGCGTTCGCCGAGCCATTGGAGCGACCGCCAGCGCTCGGTCGGCGGCAGCTCTTCGCCTTCGAACCCGGCCGCGAACATGTCCTTGAACCAGCCGCCCTTCCGCTTGCCGTAGACGCCCTTCGAAGCGCCAGTAATCCTGAAACAAGCCGGCGACCGGGTCGAGCGTCTTGTGGCAGACGACGCATTCCGACGGCCTGCATCGTCGGGATCTTGTACTTCGCCGTGACCGCGGCGGCATCGGAGACGCGGGCGGCCAGTTCCAGCACATCCACGCCGAGGAAGTGCTGATAGTACATCCGGGCCGGCAGCCGGTTGCGGTTGGTCTCGGTCGTCGGGATAGCGGCGTCAGGTACTGGAACGTGCTGAGCAGCCCCGCGTGCGGATAGAAGCCGGTGGCCGATTCCTGGTTCTCCTCCTTGCTCCGGCCGACGAGGGCCTTCAGCTTCACCGGGATGTACTCGAACGGATCGTCGGGGTTCTTGAACTTGGCCTTCACCTCGTCGAAGATGCCGTAGCCGCGGGCCGAGTAGGGCGAGACCATGATGTAGTCGGCGGTCACGATCTCGGTGAAGGGCCGGTCGTTGCGGACGATGTGTTCGACGAGCTTCATCGGCTCGCCGAGCAGGGCCTTGCGATAGTCGTCCGCGAGCTTGTAGCCAGCCTTGCGGCGCTCGTTCTCGTCCTTGATGTGGCTCAGGTCGAACTTCTGATACCAGTGGCGCGTCTTCTGAAGTGCTCGTAGGAGAGGACGTTCTGGTCCGCGTTGCCGTCGACGCCGAGCGTGAGAAAGATGTCGTTGAACCCTTCGCGGAGCCGATCGTAGAAGGCGTCTTCCTTCATCACGGCGTCGAGGATCGCGGGCAGCGCCTTGAGCCCGTCTTTCGCGATGGCGGCGAATTCGGCGTCGGTGGGTAGCCGGCCGGCCAGCGAAAGCGTGACGCGGCGAAGCAGCCGGCGGTCGTCGAGCATCACGACGCCGTCGAAGAAGGGCGGCGCCTTCGGGTCCATGGTGTCGCGCGGGGGCGGATCCAGGCTCGGGATGTTCACGCGCCGGACGAAGTCGGCCAGGACGCGGTAACCCGCGGAGTCGGGCTTCAGCACGTCCTTGCCGCCATGTTCGAGTTCGCCGACTACCTTCAGGAGCAAGCGGGATTGATCCTTGTCCTTGATCGGGCCATCCGGGTGAAGGCGTCGCGGTTCTGGCGCATGGCCTCGTCGCGGGCCGCTCCTCGCTCTTCCGCGGGTCCAGGAGGATGAACTTGCTCTCCTCGGCGTCGCCGCCCACCTTGTGGCAGGTCAGGCACGTCTTCGCGCCGACCTTGGCCCAGACTTCGTCCGAGAAGTCATCGACCGTCACGCGCGAGCACCCGGACCTGACGGGAGGCGGCTCCGCAGCGTGGCTCGTCGAGACGATCACCAACACGAACAGGAGCGAGGAGAATCGCAACGGCATCTTGAACCTCGCATCGCGACAATCACAACGCCCGCCATGGTACTGCAGCGGTTTCGAAGCAGCAATCGGAGTCGAAAGCGGGCTGTAGGAGTGATCGACAAGCCCGCCTCAATCTTTGTCAGGTTCGTTGGGCGGATCGGCGGCAACTGCTGACTCGGGAAGGGGCAATAAATCCCCGACCGGGACGCCGTAGGCGCCTGCCAGTCGATACAAGGTCAAGATCGTCGGCATCCGCGTTCCTTTCTCGAAACGTGCAATACTCACGTGATGGACGCCGGATCGGTCGGCCGCTTCGTGCCGCGAAAGTCCCGCCGCTTTTCGAGCCGATACCAACCTCTCCGCCAATCCCGGCACCTCACTACGCTTCGCCATGTTGTCCTCGCATTCGAGCTAAAACTGGTTCTTCTGTTGGATGGACACGAGGTGAATCAGACGCAAGCAGGAAACTCGCGGCCGGACGAGGAATGATCCCCGTTCGGTCGTTGCTTCCCAGCCGCGGAGTCCGCTAGCGACTTGTTCGCGATCAGATGCGAGGAGGGTGAAAGATGGGCCTGGGGAGTTGGAGGTCGAAAACGCGAATCAGTCGAGCATCATGTGGTTCGGACTCGATGCTCGCCATCCACTCCCACGCCGGCACTTGGAACTGCTCTTGGAATCGGATGGCGGCTCGATCGGCACCGTGAGAGGTACTGTGGGGCTGCCGGGTTGGTTCGAACAGTTGGGACCGTCGCAAGGCTTGCTGGGGACCAGTGGCACCCCACGATGGTCCTGCACCGGGGATTGATCCGCAAGAACATGAACGTAATTGCCGCACTGCCCGAATGCCTGACTGGGTGAAAATGACAAGAGAGCGGCAATCGCCAAGCACAACTCCGACCGTGCGAAGCATTGCTCGGGAGAATGAAAACATTCGTACTCACTTGAGTCGAACGCGAGCATAAACCGTGGCAACTTCGTGGTCAAGCAGCGATTCGCGAGCACGAAAAAACCAATGCCCGGTTCGAGTCACCACTTGCAATTGAAGAGTCGGCGTTCCCGGATCAGTTGCACAACTGGCTCGGGCACCATCTTCTCCCAGGCGTTTTCTCCCGCCGCGATCATTTTCAAAACAGCACGACTGTCGATCGACAGGAACTCAGGATTGTGGTTTGTAGGCACGACGATTCGCCCGGCCCGTACCAGGAAGTCGTAGAGAGGCTTGCGGTCGGGAGGCAGTTCCAGGTTCTCAACCGAGATCAGTTCTCCCGTCTTGCGATTGAGATACGGATAGACGAAGAGCGTGAGGTCCCCACGGAAGAGTCGGCCCAGCGATTCGAGTAGCCCTCCATCCAGGTCCTTGTAGAAGTTCGGATCGAAGATATCCGGCAGGGAGACGCTCCCCATCGCCAGTGCGATTGGCTTGACAGTCTGTCGGCGCAGGTAACCGGCCAGCCGGTAGAACTCCGAATAGTCCGAAACCAGGACATTCAACCCCGAAGCCGAGAGCACCTCCGCCCGGCTCAGGAAGTCGCGAATGTCCGGAGTGCCGGTGTCTTGGCCACCCATCAGATTCCGCATGGTAATTTCGGCCACCCGGACCGTCGGGATTGTCGTTCGCATCCGGAAGAACCTCGGCGAACTTGGCGGCGGCGGCAGTCAGGATGTCGAGATTCAGATGAGTGACGGGTCGAAAACTCCCGCGTTCGACGAGCACCGATTTCTTGTGAAACAATTCGCTGGGCAGGAGCACCTTGCTATCCGGCCCGAACATCGCGGCCTTGGAAAGCTTGTGGCGAACGAGGCTCAAACTCATCAAACGGTTGTCCACCGCTCGGAAGCCGATGCCCGAGAACTCGATCAGATCGATCTCGATCCGGTTCGGGTTCAATTCGTCCATCAAGGAGGCGATGAGAAGCTCGGGTTCGTGATGCAGAAAGAACGCCCCATAGAGGAGGTTCACGCCGATGATTCCGATGGCTTCCTGCTGCAGGACGTTCGAGGTATCCATGAGGCGGAAGTGGATGATGATCTGCGATTCCTGGTCGCGGGGGTAGACCTGAAACCTCACTCCCATCCAGCCATGCCCGTCGTTGGTGCCGAGGAAGTTACGAGCCGAAACCGTATCAGCGAACGCGAAGAAGGCACTGGTATCGCCGCACCGGCCGAGGCGTTGCAAATTGAGCGAGTATTCGTGGTCGAGCATCCCCTCGAGCCGCTGCCGGCTGACGTAGCGGTGGGCCTCGCCGTAGATCGCGTCGCTTACTGTCATGTCGTAGGCCGACATGCTCTTGGCAATGGTGCCCGCGGCCCCGCCCACCTGAAAAAACCAACATCGCGGCCATCGGCGAATCGTCGGGGGCGGCTCAACCGGCGGCTTTACCCATGCGCAACCCTTCCATCCTCGCAGGCCTTGTCGCGCTGGCCGGCCTTGCCCTCGCCGGCTGCGAAACCACCGGCAGTCCGGGGCCGCAGGCCGCCGCCGCGCCCAAGCCGATGACGCATCAGGAAGCCGCGCTCGATTGCTGGATGGGCACCGAGAAGTTCGCCCGCACCATGAGTCTCGACAAGCGCGCCGACCTCGTCGACAAATGCATCGACGACAAGATGAAGGGCGAGGCGGCGCCGATGCTGGCCGAGGCCAAGCCCGAGGCGCCAAGCCGGTCAGCAAGCCGGCATCGCCAAGCCGGATAGCAAGCCGCAGGCCGCGGCCAAGCCCGCCCCGGACGCCAAGCCCTGAGACCTGCGCACCGCGCCTCTTGCCTGCGGTTTTGCGCCGTATCACCATAGGACATTGCCGCAATTCAGGAGATCGCCATGGCAAAAGGTCAGATGCGCGCCGCCAAGGAAAAGAAGAAACCGAAGGCCGACAAGGACAAGCCGAAGCAGCTGTCCGCCTACAAGCTCTCGCAGATGCAGAGCACGCCGGCCGGCAAGAAGTAAGGCGCGCAGCGGCCGACCTTGGGAATGTCGTCGCCGAGCCGGTCGGACGGCGGCAGTTGCTTGGCGGCCTTGGCCATTTCCAGGCAGGTCAGCAGCTCGACATAGCTCGGGCTGCCGCCGAGGGTGGCGATGCGGGTGCAGCGCGCGCGCTCGGCTTCGCTGAACGTCGTCCATTCCTGCTTGAGCTTGTCGCGCGCGTCGTTCTCGTCCTTCTCGCAGGCCGCGGCGTTGCGCGTGCCCGACACCGGCGCCGTGACCGAACTGGCGCCGGCCGAGCGGCAGCTCACGCTGACGTCGAGCTTGGGCACCTGGTCGGCGGCGACAAGGACGACCTGCGTGCCGAGCAGCAGAACGGGCAGTAGCGCGGGCAAGGGCTCCTCCTTCACGCGAACGCGGCGCGGAGTCGGACCTTAGCAACGATGGAACCGCGGGGCAAAACAAGGCGCGCCCGCTGTCCTCAACTTTGTGAGGATCGCCCGCTCCACATCTTTGCCCAAGTTCCATGCGACCGCTGACAACACTTGCTTAACCCGCCGCGAGCCATGCTTTCGGCGGGTCACGCAAAAAAAGGGGGAGAATTCCGGCAAATGCGAGCGCGCGCCGCCTTCGCGACGATCCTCCCGCTTGCCTGCGCGCTTTGCGCTGCGCCCGCCGCCGCGCAAAGCAGCGAGCAGGCCGCGGAGGCATCCGCGGCGCCCGCCGCCGGCAGCTCGCTCGATGAGGCCAAGCTCGCCGACAGCCTGCGTTTCGATCCCGCCGCCTATGCCGACAAGCCGGTGAAACCGCTGCGGCTGCCGAAGCCGCTGTCCATCGACGTCACCGCCAAGCTCGGCGCCGACACCGCACCATCCGGGCCCTCCTTTTATCAGCCCGGCGCGCCGCTGCCCGGCACCGTCAACGCCGACTCCGGCGCCGCCTGGGGCTCGGTCGGCGTGCCCGATGTCGCCTCGCTGAACGCCCGCCTCGATCCGGGCAACGATCAAGGCAAGGTCGGCACCACGCTGCAGCACGCCGTGCCGATCGGCTCGGACCTGTCGGTGACATTGCAGGACACCTTCTCGGTCAGCGACAGCAGCAGGGCGCTGGCGGCGGCGCCGCTTGCGGACCAGTCGCCGGGCTGGGACAACGAAAAGAAGTTCAAGTTCGACATCCTGCCGACCGGCACCAGCCTCGCCGCGGGCGTCCTCACCAGCAGTACCGACCCGGTGAGCCATGACAGCCTGAGCGCCGACCAGAAGATCTTCGGGCCGCTGCACGTCACCACGGCGCTCAACGACATCGGCCAGCCGACCACCAGCAAGAGCGTCAAGGCGAGCCTCAAGCTCAACTGGTAGCGCCCGCGAAAGGCGCAACTCCCCGCCCCCGGCCTGCCCCACGGCCGCCCAAGTTGCATGCGGCAATGCCTCCGTTCGGGGACGCCAGCGCAGCGTGGTGCGCGTCAGTAGGAGTAGATCATGACGGCGATCAAATCCGAGCGGCTCAACGCCGAGAACGCGGCTCCCGACAAATCCGGCCCGGAGAAATACGCGCCGCAGCGGCCGGCCGCAGAGCGGACCGACAATGCCGACAAGTCCGAACAGGCGGTGGCCACGTTCGAAGGCGAGATCCGCGAATTCATCCGTCGCGACGTCGCTTATCTGCGCAAGCCGCGGCCGGACGCGGAGACGCTGTCGCAGCCGGCCAGCGACCCGGCATCGGACAACCTCAACGTGCTGATCCGCCGCGTCTCGGTCGCCTCCATGGAGGAGATCGACCGCGTCATCCTCGAATTGCAGGCGGTGCGCGATCTGCTGCGCAGCGAGGGCGAGCGCGTCACCCGTGAAATCTCTGGCTATGCGAGCCTGAGCCATGCCGCGACCACCTCGATGAAGGTGATCGCCGACAGCCTGACGCAATGGCGCAGCGGGCCGACCAACTTTCCGCGCAAGCTCAGCCTGACGAGCGCGCAGCAAAACGCCATCGCCCCGCGGCGATGGCGTGAGCCGCCGATCACGAAGTGATCTGGTCGACTACGATGCGTGTTGCCGGTTCGACCAGCAGCACCTTGTTCGGTCGCCTTCACATAGGCGAGCGACTTCACCACGCCGATGTCTTTGACGCTTGCCGGCAACGGATGCAGGTCGTTGAAATACTGCGCGCTGGAAAGTTCGCTCGCCGGCGCGAGCTCGTCGGCGCCGTTTGCCGCCGGCGTCTTGTCGGCCATCACCGCTTGGTAGATCGACTTGCGCTGCTCTCCGGTCAGCGGCAGCGGCAACGCCATGATTGGCGTGCGATCGAGGACGTCATTCGACTGCGAGAATTTGGCCGGCTCGGTCACGCCGATGGCGCCGATCGGTCCGGACGGCGCGGCCGCCGCGGCAGCGCTCGCCACACCTGTCGTGGCTGTCTGCGGTGTCGGCGGCGAATTACCGAATGTGCCGAGCGCCGGCACGGCCGACTCCGGCGTTTCGAACGCAGCCAGCGTCTGAGCCGGCGTCGGTATTGCGAGGGGCATGCTTGAGCTCGGCACCTTCGGGTCGTAGCCGAGGTTGATCTGGCCGGTGTCGGGAACAAAGCCCGGGTCGCTTGTGCTCGGCTGGTCATTGGCCAAAGCGGCCGTTGCCGGCAGCGCGGCGACGATTGCCGCGGCAAGCCAGGCATGTCGAAGGGTTCGCATCGGAAGTCTCCTTTGAGGGCGATGTTCCACAACGGCTGGACCGGCCCCCGGGTTGCATGACCTGGCTGCATGAATTGCGTGCGTAAATGGGGGCTATCCGCCCGGCAATCCTGTGGATTGCCGGGACAGCGGAATTGGACACCTCCGCAGGTTGTGAACGCGCTCTAAGGTGTCCGCGTTCGAGCGGCGGTCGAAGTCTCGCCAGCCGGCCGTCGATAGTGGAGACCGTGGCAACGACGCGGCAGAAGCGGCCTCTTCTTCGAGCATCCTCCCACAAACTCAAAGCCCCGCCTTGGCGGGGCCTTTTTTGCAAGTCGTGAAAGGCCCGAAGGCCGAATTCAGTTGGATGCTTTGCGCGGCAGCGGATAGTCGGCGCTGTCGTAGAGCTGCCGGATGCCGTTACCGTCGAAACGCTTCTCGCCCACTTCGAGATAGGCGCCGAGCAGCAGCTCGGGCGGCAATTCCTCGATGGCAAAACGGATCGCCTCGGCAGCGGTCGGAAAGCGCTTATAGCCGATCGGGCGGCGGGACTTGCGGCTGCGGCTAGGAAAGAGTTCGGAAGGGGCGCGATAATTGATTACAGACATAACGTAGCTCCTTGGCCGCCTACTATGCCGCGCCGGGAGCGGAAAATCCAGCGCTTGTGGCGCCATCGACGCGCGCCGCACGCCGCACCAAGGTAAATGCCGTACGCGCGAACGCGCAACGGCCCGGCGTTTTCGCGCCGGGCCGCCCACGCTTTGTTCATGGCTCCGATGCGTCAGTCGGAAAGCTCGGCAACGACTTCACTGGTCGCCGGATCGACGAGCACGACGCGGCCGTTGACTCTCATGTAACGGTATTGCTTCACGGCCGGCACCGCGACAGCGGCCGATTGCGGAACGCTGTAGAGGCGCACGCTCGGCGGAACGCGCGTGCCGACCGAGTAAGTCACCACGCCCGGTGCTGGCGCGATGCGCTCGCGCACGATATCGCGATAGACGACCCGCCGCTGCTCGGGCGTCAACACCACGGTCGGCGGTGCGGTGACGACGGTCTGCGTCCCCACCGGCTCGCGCGTGATCACAGTGGTCTGCGCATTCGCCGCGCCTGCGAGCAAGGCAAGCGCCAGCGCAGCTTGGCTGAAATGTGTCATGTGTTCCTCCTCTGTCGTTTAGCGACGGGAGGCAACGCCCGCGCCGCAGGATGCGTTCCGGCGCAAGTTCCATCATCACTGAACGTGCGGCGGCTCGCCCATCAATTTGATTTTGGCGCGTAGCATGGCAATGCGTCGCTCGGCTTCGCCACGCGTAACTTGCGGCTTGTAGGCGTCCGGCTCGAGCGCATCTTCGGCGAGCTGCTTCAGCAGCGCGGCTTGCTCCGGCGTCATGCGACCGTCGGCGTTTGGCTCTTGGCTCTGCGGCATTGGCAACACCTCGCACGGCGACAAGCGCGGCACGCGCGAATTGTTCCCGCGACACAGATCAGGTCGTGGCGCGCGCCGCAAGCGCCGGTCGCAAGGCAAGCGTGATCGGCAGCGTCAATAGCACCACCGCGGCAACCGTCGTCACCGCGGCCGGCACGCCGACCGCATCGCCGAGCAATCCATAGAAGCCCGGCGAGATCGCGCCGGCGCCGATCGTGCCGGTATAAAAAATGCCGAAGGCACGCGCCCGCCACGCCGGTTCGACCAGATCGGGCACCGAGCCGTAAAGCACCGACGAAGTGCCGTTGAGCGCGATGCCGACGAGCGGCAGCAGCACCAGCGCGGCCTCGAGCGGCAGCGGCAGCAGCACGACGATGGTCACGGCGGTCATCGCCTCGGTGAGCCACACCGTTGCCACCGCGCCGATGCGCGCGCCGATGAAGGCGCACACCAGCTTACCCGCCGCGCCGCCGGCAAACACCAAAGTCAGCGCGAGACCGATGGTCGGCACGCCCGCGCCCTTGGCCTTGAGCAGGAATGGCAGGAACATGAGAAAGCCCATGCGCGTCGCACTGTCGATGACGCCGACCGTGAGCAGCAGCGGAAAGGCAAAACGCAGGAGCCGCGCCGGCACGCCGCTGCTCGTCTCGCTTTTGGCCGGCGCCGCCTCGCGGCCGAAGCGCGGCATGGCGATGAAAATCACGATCGCCGCCAGCAGGCCGCAGCCGCCGAGAATGCCGAGCGCTTCGCGCCACGGCAGCACCACCAAGAGCAGCGAAGCCGCGGCCGGCACCGTCATCTTGCCGATGTCGCCGGTGAAATTGTAGGTGCCGAGCGCCTTCAGCGAGCGAGGGCCCGCGAAGGCGCGCGCCACCAGCGAGGATGCGAGCGGATGCTGCGTGCTGGCGCCGAGTCCGCCGATGAACAGGGCGGCGATCAGCATGACCAGGCCCTGGCTCAAGCCGGCAAAACAATAACCGGCGCCGGCAAGTGCCGTGCCGAGCGCCAAGACTAACGGCGCGCCGAAACGCTCGGCGAGAAAGCCGGACGGAATCTGGAAACCGGCGAGCGTGCCGGAAAACACCGTCTTCATGAGGCCGAGCGCAGCGTAGCTCAGGCCGAACTCGCTCTGCCAGATCGGCAGCATCACGTAGATCAGATCGGTGTAGCCGTCGTGCAGCGCGTGCGCGCCGCCGGCCACCGCCATGGCGCGTTTCTCCTCGGCGGGCGTATGCGGCGCCGCGACGCTCTCTGCCGGTGCACTCATGTCACCGGCCGCCGCTCGACGAAGACGGTGCTGACGAAGGAGATCACAGTCTCGCCGTTCTGGTTGACGCCGGTCGACAGCACGCTGAGCAGGCCGCGTTCGGGCCGGCTCTCCGAGACGCGTAGCTCAACCACTTCACTCGTATAATCGATGGTATCGCCGGTATAGACCGGCTTCTGCCACTTGAGATCGCGGAAGCCGAGCCCCGGCCCGGTCTGCGCGACCGGCTCGCCGCGGGCGCGCGCCGCCTCGAGCTCGCGGCGGCGATAGGCGACCATCAGCCGCATCCACACCGAGGCGGTGTGCCAGCCCGACGCGATCAAGCCGCCGAAATGCGAGCGCTCCGCCGCCGCTTCATCGACGTGGAACAGCTGCGGATCGAAGCGCACGGCGAAGGCCTTGATGTCGGCAGCGGTAAACGTGTGGCTGCCGAGCGCGTAACGGTCGCCGACGCAGATGTCCTCGAAAAACTTCATGAGCCGGCCTCGCGGCGGCCGAACATCGCCGTCGCCACCATGGTGGCGATCAAGGTCTCGGCATCATCGAGCATCTCGTAGCGGATCTTGGTGAGGCCCATCTCCGGCCGGCTTTTCGACGCGCGGCTTTCGAGCACGGTTGCGCGCAGGCGGATGTTGGTGCCGGGCCTGAGCGGCGACAGCCACTGCATCTCTTCGACGCCGGGTCCGCCCATCGAGCTTGAATCGAGAATGAAGCCGTCGGCCATCATGCGCATGATCAGGCTGGAGACGTGCCAGCCGGACGCGGCAAGGCCGCCAAGCAACGTCGCACTCGCCGCCGCCTCGTCGAGATGCATCGGCTGCGGATCGAACTCGGCGGCGAAGGCGACGATCTCCTCGCGGCTGACGTGGCGCGGGCCGTAGATGGCGATGTCGCCGGGCTGAAAGTCTTCCCAATAGTGCTTCGGCATGGCGGCGTTTTACTGTCATTCCGGGGCACGCGCAAAGCGCGTGAACCCGGAATCCAGAACCAGCCGACATCGCTTGCATCTGGATTCCGGGTCCGGCGCTTTGCGCCGTCCCGGAATGACGCTACGTCGCAAATCTAAAATGCAGCACGTCGCCGTCCTGGCACCACATAGTCCTTGCCTTCCAGACGCAACTTGCCGGCATCACGGGCCCCGGCTTCGCCGCCGCAATCGACGTAATCGACGTAGCCGATGCACTCGGCGCGGATGAAGCCGCGCTCGAAGTCGGAATGGATGACGCCGGCCGCCTGCGGCGCCCTGGTGCCCAGGGGAATCGTCCAAGCGCGGGTTTCCTTGGGTCCGACCGTAAAATACGTGACGAGGTGCAACAGCGCGTAGCCGGCGACGATCAGCCGGTCGAGCCCGGTCTCCTTCAGGCCCACCGCCTCGAGGAACTCCGCGCGCTCGGCGGCGGGGAGCGTTGCGATCTCCGACTCGATCTTGGCCGAGATCGCCACGGCGACGGCGCCCTCTTCCTTGGCCCGCGCCTCAACCCGCTTAGAGAATTCGTTGCCGGTTGCGGCACTCGCCTCCTCGACATTGCAGGCGTAGAGCACCGGCGCCGAGGTCAACAGCCCGAGCGAATGGAATAGCTTCTCTTCTTCCGGCTTGCGCTCGACCATGCGCGCCGGCTTGCCCTCGCGCAGCAGGACCAGCGCGCGGTTGATGAGATCGAGGGTCTCCTTGGCAACCTTGGCGTCCTCGCCCGAGCCCTTGGCCTTCTTCTCCAGCGCGTCGGTGCGCTTCTCGAGGCTGTCGAGATCGGCCAGCATCAGCTCGGTCTCGATGGTATCGATGTCGGCGATCGGATCGATCTTGCCCTCGACATGGGTGACGTCCGGATCCTCGAAGCAACGCACCACGTGCACGATGGCGTCGACCTCGCGGATGGTGGCGAGGAACTGGTTGCCGAGCCCCTCGCCTTTCGACGCGCCGCGCACCAGGCCGGCGATATCGACGAAGGTGATGCGGGTCGGGATGATCTCGGCCGACTTGGCCAGAGCGGCCAGCTGTCTCCAGCCGCGGATCGGGCACCGCGATCTCGCCGACATTCGGCTCGATGGTGCAGAACGGATAGTTCGCCGCCTGCGCCGCCGCGGTCTGCGTCAGCGCGTTAAAGAGCGTGGACTTGCCGACATTCGGCAGTCCGACAATGCCGCACTTGAATCCCATGATTAGTCTTCGTCTTTGTCGTCAGCCGCGCCGCCGAAGCCCTTGGCAGCCATGGCGAGATGCACCTTGTTCTGGAAGCTCGAATCCTTGCCCTCGACGAGCAGCGCGGCGTTGTCGGCGACGACGTCGCACAGAGCCTCGACCCAGGGCCACTCGTCCTTGGCGAAATTCTGCAGCACGTAGCGCTCCATCAGCGCCTTGTCGCCGGGGTGGCCGACGCCGAGACGCACGCGGATATAGTCGTTGCCGATGTGCTCGCTGATCGAGCGCAGGCCGTTGTGGCCGGCATTGCCGCCGCCTTTTTTGACCCGTACCTTGCCCGGCGCGAGCTCGGCCTCGTCGTGGAAAACGACGACGCTGCCCGTCTCGATCTTGTAGAACTTCGCGGCTTCGGACACGGCGCGGCCGGACTCGTTCATATAGGTGCCCGGCAGCAGCAGCAGCAGCTTCTCGCCGCCGATGGCGCCTTCGACCGCGACGCCCTGGAAGCGGCGGCGCCACGGCGCGATGTCGTGGCGGCGCGCGATCGCCTCCACCGCCATGAAGCCGATGTTGTGCCGGGTGCGAACATAGTCCGCGCCGGGATTGCCGAGGCCGACGAACAGCAGCACGGCGTCACCGCCATTGCACGATGAGAGACGGAGGAAATGTGAGGCGGAAATCCCGCCTCACTTCTTCTCAGGCTTAGGCGCGGCGGCGGCACCGGCAGCAGGCGCGGCAGCAGCGGCCGGAGCGGCGCCCTCGGCCGGAGCGGCACCCTCGGTCGGAGCGGCAGCGGCGGCAGCAGCGGCGGCAGCGGCAGCGGCGGCAGCTTCGGCGGCGGCCTTGAGCTCTTCGGCGTAGCCGGACGGCGGCACCACGGTGACCAGCGTCATGTTGTCGCGCGCGACCACCTTGACGTTCGGCGGCAGCTTGACGTCGCTCAAGTGCCTGGAGTGGTTGATGTCGAGATTGCCGATATCGACCTCGATCGCCTCGGGGATCGACTCCGCCGGGCAGATCACGTCGACGGTATGGGTGACGATGTTGACGGCGCCGCCGCGCTTGACGCCGGGCGAGGTGTCGGCGTTGAGCACCTTGACGGCGACCTTGACGCGGATGGTGGCGCCTTCCGACACGCGCATGAAATCGACGTGCATCGGCAGGTCCTTGATGACGTCGAGCTGGAAGTCGCGCGGGATGACGCGGTGCTTCTGGCCGTCGACGTCGAGCTCATAGAGCGTGGTGAGGAAGCGCCCGGCGTAAATGCGCTGTTTCAGCTCGTCGTGCTCGAGCAGCACGAGCACCGGGGGTTTGTTCTCGCCGTAAATGACGCCCGGCACTTTGCCGGAATAACGTGCTGCCCGCGCGGCCCCCTTGCCGCCTTTCGGGCGCACCGTCGCTTTCAATGCTTGCACGGTGGCCATGGTAACCTCTGTTTGCTCGCGCCCGATGTGCCGAATGCGCAATCCGCTGTCGGCAAGTCCTGCGCTAAGTCTATGTAAAAAGGCGGCTTTTGCCGCCCCTTCAAACGCGGCAAGCCTCCAGGGGTGCCGGGGGCCGCGTTTGCGGGGCGGATATAGCGCGGGGGAAGCGGAAGGGCAAGAAAGGCCCGATTTGGCGTGGCTGGTCACCTCCAGTTGCAATTGGAACAAAACGAGAACATCATTCAGGATCGATATCAACCGCCGGCCGGCTGCAGCCGGCTTGATCCAACTTCATTTTGTAGTTACATCACCGTGGAATTCGCGTGGGACGACGCCAAGGACGCGGCCAACCGGCGCAAGCACGGCATCGGCTTCCGGCAGGCTGCGGAGATATTTCGCGGACCGCTCGTCGTGGCGGAGGACACGCGCCGCGATTATGGCGAACGCCGGTTGATTGCCCTGGGCGAATATGACGGCGAAGTCATCCGGGTGGTTTTCACCGAACGAAGCAACGCCGTCCGCATCATCTCGGCATGGAAGGCCAATCGAAATGACCGCGAAGTCTACAAGAAAGCGCAGCAAGATCGTCCGCTATAAGAGCCTGGACGACATGCCGCCGCCAAAGCCGCTGAGCAGGACGTTCCGCGACATGAGCGACGCGGAGGTCGAGCGCCGCGCCGCCACCGATCCGGGCGCCGGTGTGATTCCGCCCGGCTTCTGGGACAACGCCAAGCTGGTGCTGCCCGAAGCCAAGCAGCAGATCACGCTGCGGCTCGATGCCGAGGTGATCCGCTTCTTCAAGCGCGGCGGCAAGGGCTACCAGTCGCGCATGGGCGCGGTGCTGCGGAGCTATGTGGAGGCGAAGAGGAAGCGGGCTTAGCGCTTCTCCGCTTTCATCGCCTCAACGATCTTCACCGTTTCGACGCTGACGCGCGTGACGCGCTTGAGGAGGTCGATCATCTTCTCCTTGTGGTCCGCGAAACGATAGGTGTTGAATTTCTCACAAATGGTCGGGCCCCTCGGCGTCTTTTCCTTGTGTTGGTCGATAATTCCGGGTTCGCGGCCTTAGGGCCGCGCCCCGGAATGACAGAATTACTGCTCGGTCGCGGAACCTGACGCGGAGCCGCCGGCCGGCCCGGCCTTCTTCGCCTTCGCCGGCTTGGCCTCTACCTGCTCCCCCGCCTTGCCCTCCAGCGCGTCGAGGCGCGCCTTGAGCGCCTCGTTCTCCTCGCGGGCGAGGCGCGCCATCTCCTTGACCGCCTCGAACTCGTCGCGCTGCACCACGTCGAGGTCGCGCAGGATGCGCTCGGCCTGGGCGCGGAACAGCGTGTCGAACTCGCGGCGCACGCCGGTGGCGACGCCGGCGGCGTCGTTCATCAGCCGCGCCATTTCGTCGAAGAAGCGGTTGTTGGTCTGGGTCATGGCGCCACACCTTTTTTGGACTGCGTGGCCTCTAGAATGGCGGCGCGGGGCGGGGGGTGCAAGGGGCGCCGCACCCTCCCACCCGGGCCGCGCTTGCGCGCGCCCGGGCGCAGGCTCTGGAGGGGGAGGGTCGACCGCTTGAGTGCAACGAAAGCGGTCGGGGTGGGGTGATTGTTGCGGCGTCGAAGATTCACCCCACCCCGGCTCGCGTCTTCGACGCTCGCCGACCCTCCCCCTCCAGGGGAGGGTGAAGAGAGCAACGCCGCCTTCATCTTCCCGCCGGCGCGCGCGCGCGTGCTATAGACGCCGCCATCATGCCGCCGCTCGTCATCCCCTACCCGCAGTTCGACCCGGTGCTGGTGCACCTCGGGCCGTTCGCCATCCGCTGGTACGCGCTCGCCTATATCGCCGGCATCCTGATCGGCTGGGTCTATGCCCGCGCCATCATCCGCAACGCCGCGCTGTGGGGCGGCACAGCGCCGTTTACCGTGGTCGCGTTCGACGACTTCATCCTGTGGGTGACGCTCGGCATCATCCTCGGCGGCCGCACCGGCTATGTGCTGTTCTACAACCTGCCGGTGTTCGCCGCGCACCCGCTGCAGATCTTCGAACTGTGGAACGGCGGCATGTCGTTCCACGGCGGCTTCACCGGCTGCGTGGTCGCGGTGGTGCTGTTCGCGCGGAGCCGCGGCATTTCGATTTTGTCGCTCGGCGACGTGACCTGCGCGGTCGGGCCGATCGGGCTGTTCCTCGGGCGGCTCGCCAATTTCGTCAACGGCGAATTGTGGGGCCGGCCGGCGGACGTGCCGTGGGCGATGATCTTTCCGAGCGGCGGGCCAATCCCGCGCCACCCGAGCCAGCTCTACGAGGCCGGGCTCGAGGGGCTCATGCTGTTCGCGGTGCTCGCCATCATGGTGCGGATGGGGGCGCTGAAGCGGCCGGGCCTCATCATCGGCACGTTTGCCTGCGTCTATGCCTGCGCGCGCTCGTTCGCCGAGTTCTTCCGCGAGCCGGACGCGCAGCTCGGCTTCCTGTGGGGCGGCGCCACCATGGGGCAGTTGCTGTCGATCCCGCTGTTCATCGCCGGCGCGGGCTTCATCGCCTATGCGCTGAAGCATCCGACGCGCGGGGATTCAAAGTGACGCGCGACCGACCCCGCACACTCGGCTTATTCCCTCCCCCCTTGTGGGGGAGCGTTAGGGAGGGGGGTAGCGGCGGGACTTCTCACATTGTGGACCCCCACCCCCGACCCCTCCCCACAAGGGCCTGCGCCCGGGCGCGCGTACGCGCGACCCGGGTGGGGAGGGGAGCAGGCCGCGCCATGATCGAGGCGGCGACGCTGGAGGCGGAAATCCGCCGGCGCATCGAAGCCGCCGGGCCGATGCCGGTCGCCGAATACATGGCGCTGTGCCTTTCCCATCCGCGCTTCGGCTATTACGTCACCGCCGATCCGCTCGGCGCGCGCGGCGACTTCATCACCGCGCCGGAGGTGAGCCAGATGTTCGGCGAGCTGATCGGCTTGTGGATGGCAAGCACGTGGCAGCAGATGGGCGCGCCGGAGAACGTGCGCGTCGTCGAGCTCGGCCCCGGCCGCGGTACGCTGATGAAGGACGCGTTGCGCGCCGCGCAGATCGTGCCCGGCTTCATCGACGCCGTGGTGCTGCATCTCGTCGAGATCAACCCGCGGCTGAAAGCGCGCCAGGAGGAGACGCTGGCGCACCTGTCGATGCCGGTGTACTGGCACGCGGCGCTCGCCGAGGTGCCGAAGGGGCCGGCGCTTATCGTCGCCAACGAGTTCTTCGATGCGCTGCCGGTGCACCAGGCGGTCAAGGAAGACGACGGCTGGCACGAGCGCTGCGTCAGCATCGATGCCTCCGGCGCGCTCGCCTTCGGCTCGGCCGCGGCGCCGCTTGCCGGCTTGACGCGGCTGTTGCCACAGCGCTTCGCGCACGCGCAAGCCGGCGCCATCTACGAGTGGCGCGACGACAAAGCGGCGATGGACCTCGGCCGCCGCATCGCGCGCGAGGGCGGCGCCGCGCTGATCATCGACTACGGCCATTCGCAAAGCGATGTCGGCGACACACTGCAGGCGGTCGGCCACCATGAATACGCCGATCCGCTCACCGCGCCGGGCACGCTCGACCTTACCGCGCATGTCGACTTCGCCGCGCTTGCGCACGCCGCCGAAGCGATGGGCGCCAAGGCGCACGGGCCGGTGACGCAAGGCACGCTTTTGCGCCGCCTCGGCATCGAGGCGCGCGCGCATACACTCAAGGCCAATGCCTCGCGCGCCGGCGCCGCCGACGTCGACACCGCGCTCGAGCGCCTGACCGGCGTCGACCGCGCCAGCATGGGCACGCTGTTCAAGGCGCTGGCGCTGACGCCGCCGCGGCAGGCGGTGCCGGCGGGGTTCGAGGGCTAGGCGGCCTTGCCAGCGCCGCGATTTGAATTCATGGATCGCATCATGTTGCAGGCAGACACTCTCGCCGCGCTTTCCGGCATCCGCCACGGCTTCTTCACCCGGCAGGGCGGCGTGTCGGACGGCCTCTATGCGAGCCTGAACGGCGGCGTCGGCTCCGATGACGCGCCGGACAAGGTCGCGCAGAACCGCGCCCGCATGGCGGCGGCGCTCGGCGTTGCGCCGGATCGCCTGCTCACCGCCTACCAGACCCATTCGCCGACCGTCGTGGTCGCGGACGAGCCGTGGACACACGAGGCCCGCCCACGCGCCGACGCCATCGTGACGCGCATGGCCCGCGCTCGCCATCGGCGTCTCGACCGCCGACTGTGGCCCGCTGCTGTTTGCCGACGCGGAGGCGCGCGTCATCGGCGCGGCGCATGCCGGCTGGCGTGGCGCGCTCACCGGCGTGATCGAGGCGACAATCGACGCAATGGAAGCGCTCGGCGCAAGCCGCGCGCGCATCAGCGCTGCGCTCGGACCGACCATCCGCCAGCCGAATTACGAGGTTGGGCCGGAATTCGTCGCCCGCTTTACCGCGGCCGACGCCGGCAATGCCCGCTTCTTTGCGCCTTCTGAAAAGCCGGGCCACGCCCTGTTCGATCTGCCCGGCTACATCGCCGCGCGCATGGAGCGCGCCGGCATCGGCCGCTTCGAGGACCTCGCATTGTGCAATTACGCCGAGCCCGAGCGCTTCTACAGCTTCCGCCGCACCACGCACCGCGGCGAGCCCGACTACGGCCGGCATGTCAACGCCATCGCGCTCGCCGATTAACAGCGGCTCGCGCCGCGCATCATTTCGGTGGACTTGGCAGCGGGCTTGCCGCTAGGCTTTGCGCCAGCCGCTGGGGATATAAGAAGAAAAAAGCGCTGCAGGGGTGGCAATGCAGGGTCGTTCGTGGCGGCGCCAGTCGAGCGCTGCGTGGTCGAGTGTTTGGCGGTTGCGTGGGTGTCTCGCCGCAGCCGCCTGCTTTGCGCTTGCCGCCTGCAACACCGATGCCCAACAGGCCGCGATGAGCGTCGCCCCGCGCGGCGCCAGCGTCGCCTTCGAATTGATCGACGGCCCGCCGCAGAACCAGTTCTACAGGCTGGTGCAGGACCTCAACGACGAGGCGCAGACGCGCCGGCTCGCCGTGGTGTCGCGCGAGCGGCAGGCGGCTTACCGGGTGCGCGGCTACCTCGCCGCCGAGACCGCGAAGGGCAAGACCTCGATCTCCTGGGTGTGGGACGTGTTCGACGGCGACGGCCGCCGCGCGCTGCGCATCACCGGCGCCGAGCCCGCCGCCGGCCGCCATCACGATGCCTGGGACGCCGCCGACGACGCCATCCTGCGCCACATCGCCAGCGCCAGCATGGATCAGATCGGCGCCTTCCTGACCCAGCCCGGCGTCGCGCCGGCTCAGCCGGCGCCGAGCACAGTCGCCTTTATCGACCAGGATTATTCGCCCGAGGCCGCCGGCATCTTCCGCATCTTCCACGCCGATGCCGACCCCGCGCCGGGGACCGCCGCCGAGACGCCCACGGAGCAGGCACCGCTGCTCGAAGATGTGCCGCTGCCGCGGCGGCGGCCGACCATCTCGGCGGCCAACCGCCTGCGTGAAACCGTGGCCGTGGCGGTCGCGCATTAGCGCCTCAAATCACGGCGGGATAAGGCTTTCGCCGCGTATTGCCGCCTGTTCCCCGCCTTGTTATGAGGACGCCGCCTGTGGCGCAGGCGCGCACACGTCAGGTGGCGTGCGATCACGTGAGGTCTTGAGGGATGGCGGCCAGGAACGGAGCGATCAAGCTCGTCGCCGGCAATTCTAACCCCGCGCTCGCCAAGGCGATCGGCGATTATCTGGAAACCCCGTTGACGCAGGCCGTGGTGCGGCGCTTCGCCGACATGGAGATTTTCGTCGAGATCCAGGAGAACGTGCGCGGCGCCGACGTCTTCGTCATCCAGTCGACCTCGTTCCCGGCCAACGACCACCTGATGGAATTGCTGATCATCATCGACGCGCTGCGCCGCGCCTCCTCGCGCCGCATCACCGCGGTGATCCCCTATTTCGGCTACGCCCGGCAGGACCGCAAACCGGGGCCGCGCGCGCCGATCTCGGCCAAGCTGGTCGCCAACCTCATCACCCGCGCCGGCGCCGACCGCGTCATGACGCTCGACCTGCACGCCGGGCAGATCCAGGGCTTCTTCGACATCCCGACCGACAACCTCTACGCCTCGCCGCTGATGGTGCGCGACATCAAAGAGAAGTTGCCGCTCGACAACGTGATGGTGGTGTCGCCCGACGTCGGCGGCGTCGCGCGCGCGCGCGGCCTGGCCAAGCGCATCAACGCGCCGCTCGCCATCGTCGACAAGCGCCGCGAGCGGCCGAACGAATCCGAAGTGATGAACGTGATCGGCGAGGTCGAGGGCTACACCTGCGTGCTGATCGACGACATCGTCGATTCCGGCGGCACGCTGGTCAATGCGGCCGAGGCACTGCTCAAGCAGAAGGCGAAGGCGGTCTACGCCTATATCAGCCACGGCGTGCTCTCCTCGGGCGCGGTGGCGCGCGTGGCGAAGTCGAAGCTGAAGGAACTGGTGATCACGGATTCGATCCAGGCGACCGAGGAAGTGAAGGCCGCCGGCAATATCCGCGTGCTGCCGATTGCGCCGCTGATCGCCGAGGCGATCGCGCGCACGGCGTCGGAAGAGTCGGTGTCGAGCCTGTTCGACTAAACGGGGTGGACTCATAACGACAGTCAAATGTCGGGGTGAATGCGCCAGCAGATGTCCACTATTGGGGGCAAACGGAACATCGAGCGGGTACGTTGCAATGTCCGCTTGTGACCCTTATCGTCGCTTTGCTACGAGACTTCGGTGCAGTGCAGCTGATGCCGAGTGTAGTTACCTAAAACTCTACTCCAGCCCTTCGACAATCCGCACATCGCGTTCGGCGCCGTCGCCCAGGACTTTGACCGCGGCCTGATAGGCTGGGCTGTCATGCGCGGCGATGGCCTTTGCCACGCTGTCGAACACGCTGATCACCACACGCTGCTTAATCCCGGCTTCGGACGCAGCGGCGGCGGCGCCACGGACGATATATTTTACGCCGAAAGGCGCAAGCGCGACCGGTGCGAGCTTGGCATAAGCTGCAAGCTTGTCCGGATCTTTGATGGAGCGATAGGTGGTCACCCAGTAGCCTTTGGGCATTTGCATCCTCCCTTGTTCAAGCGGCACCTGACGAACCAACCGCGGCGGCACCGGTCAACGGACGAAACCATGTCGCAGCAAATTGGCGCCCGCGGCAGCTGAAGATCAAAGGCATGCTCAGCAGCATGGCCGCTGATTTGAT
Source organism: uncultured Alphaproteobacteria bacterium (assembly GCA_963822035.1). Lineage (GTDB taxonomy): Bacteria > Pseudomonadota > Alphaproteobacteria > Rhizobiales > Xanthobacteraceae > Pseudolabrys. The sequence goes on from CAWGGC010000003.1 coordinate 37,371, forward strand.
ATCGATGAACAGCGACAGCAGCGGCAGCGCGACGACTGGCATGCCGACCCCGATTATCCCCTTCAGGAGGCCGGCGACGATCATGCTGCAAACCACGGCAGCAATGATGCTTGCACGCTCGAAATAGAGGGTGCCGATCAACATGATGTTTAACTCCTGGAGGATCGCTTCCCCAGATCGAACTGAGGCAATCTCGATAACTAAACGGCTTCGCCAACCAATTGTCTCGCGCAAACAGTTCGGCCCACGCCGAACTGTTTTCGATTGATATGCTTCCGGTATCAGCAATAGGGTAAAGCATGGTCGCGGCGGCAAATCTGGTGGAAGTAGCCGCTCTCGTCGGTGACACCGCGCGAGCGACGATGCTTAACGCCCTTATGGGCGGCCAATCGTTGACAGCCACTGAGCTTGCTTACTGCGCCAATGTCTCTCGCTCGACGGCGAGCGGCCACCTAAGCAAGCTGGTTGCCGCGCGGCTTTTGACTGTCACTCACAAGCGCCGCTTCAGCTATTATCGGATCGCGTCCCCTCTGGTTGCGACAATGCTGGAGAGCATCAAGGTCGTCGCCGCCATAGAGGTGCCACCCCGCCGTCAGCCGCGGTCAGCAAAAGACGATGCACTCCGTTTTGCTCGAAGTTGCTACGATCACCTGGCTGGCCAGGTAGGAGTCGCTGTTACCGATGCACTTGTGGCCATGGGGCACATCGTACTCACCGATGAAGGCGGTGAGGTCACGTCTTCGGGCGAGCGTTTCCTTTCCGCGTTCGGCGCTGATCTGACGCCGCGCACTCGGCGGATTTTCTGCCAGCCTTGTCTCGACTGGAGCGAGCGTCGTTATCATCTCAAGGGACTCGTCGGAGCTCGGATACTGGATCGTCTATTGGAACTCGGATGGCTCAAATGTGTGCCCGGCAGCCGTGCACTCCAGCTAACTTCGTCTGGAAGGGCGGGTTTGTCCGAAATCTTCCAGATCGAGATCGAGGGTGTGCCAACCGGTCGATTATGCGATCCACGACGGCTGACAGCTTAGGCTGAGCGAAGCGTCATCTCGCGCAAATGCTGCAGGTCGCCGCCGGCAATATCCGCGTGCTGCCGATTGCGCCGCTGATCGCCGAGGCGATCGCGCGCACGGCGTCGGAAGAGTCGGTGTCGAGCCTGTTCGATTGAGGCGGCTGCCGGCTCGTCGTCCAATCCGGATCACATCGGCCTGGATCGCTTCTTTGATCAGACTCGTGCTATAAATATCGGCAATTGGTGCGCTTACGCTGGCGACAAACGTCGTGCATGACCCGTTGGGTCATCAACCCGTGTCCGCTCGGCAGGTTCGCAAGTGCGTTTCGCCAATGCCGTCGTGGGGGCACATGATTGAAGCCAGCAAGTTTTTCACGGACGGCGAAGCCTATGAAATGTTAATGGGCCGTTGGAGCCGGCTCGTCGGCGACAAGTTCATTGACTGGCTGGACGCCCCCAAGAGCCTTCGATGGCTCGACGTCGGTTGCGGCAACGGGGCATTTACCGAACAGCTTATCAATCACTGCGCGCCTGCGCAGGTCGTTGCAATCGATCCATCGCGAGAGCAACTCGCGTATGCCCGTGCGCGGCCTGCGGCGAAGCTGGCGAAATTCCAGCTTGGCGATGCGCAAAAACTTGCCTCTGCCGATGGCAGTTTCGACGCTGCCGTCATGGCATTGGTCATCGCCTTCCTCCCCGACCCGGCCGAGGCGGTTGCGGAGTTGACACGTGTCGTGCGGCCGGGCGGCTGGGTTGCCGCCTACATGTGGGATATCCCGGGTGGCGGATTGCCGACAGCCCGGATCCATGTCGCGATGAAATCTCTGGGAATAGCGCTTCCGACGCCGGCCAGCTCCGACGTCTCGCGGAGCGATGCGCTGCGCGCCCTTTGGCAGAAAGCGGGACTCAAATCGATCGATACCTGTGTCATCCGAATCCAAACGCCCTACGCCGATTTCGACGATTACTGGAATTCGAACACCTTGCCGGTCGGCCCGCTGGGCAAAACGGTCCACGGGATGGCGCCCGCCTTGAGAGAGCAGCTACGCTCCCGGTTGCGCGAACAATTGGCGACGAACGCCGATGGAAGCGTGACCTGCGAGGCATTCGTCAACGCGATCAAAGGGCGTAAACAGGACTGATGCGCGGCGCGCCTCCGCACCGGCCGCCGAAGAGTCGGTGTCGAGCCTGTTCGACTGAGACTCAAAGCAGGGTCCGGGCCCGGGACTTATCCACGAAAAAGAGTCACATAAGACTCGTATGACTGTGGAAACTGAGTCGCGCCGCGTTGCCTAAGGGGCGCAAATCACCGCTGATTGGCCATCGAGACTGCCTTTGGTGGCGCGAATCGGCCGGGGTATAGTGAATGTGCCTCAGTGATTCGTTGAGCGGTCAAGGCATCCCCGTACCTGAAGCGTTCGAATAGCGACGCGGCCCGCGGCAAGGCCGCATCCCGTGCCGGTAGCGTGCGGTGGCTTTCGATTCTGCAAGAACGCACGACAGCGGAGGCGGCATGTCGCTCATCGATTTCGCAGAAGGCTCGCGCGCCAACCCGCTCGATATCGTGGAGCAGCTCGCCACCGGCAATGACTGGTCGTTCGAGCGCGCCAGCGACGACGAGATCACCATCATGGTCTCGGGCAAGTGGACCGACTACCAGCTCTCCTACACCTGGATGCACGACCTCGAGGCGCTGCATCTGGCCTGCGCCTTCGACCTGCGCGTGCCGGAACGGCGGCGCGGCGAGGTGCAGGCGCTGATCTCGCTGATCAACGAGCAGATGTGGATCGGCCATTTCGACCTGTGGAGCAAGGAAGGCATGGTGATGTTCCGCCACGCCCTGGTGCTCGCCGGCGGGGTCGAGGCCTCCGGCAAGCAGTGCGAGACGCTGCTCGGCACCGCGCTCGACGCCTGCGAGCGCAATTTCGCCGCGTTCCAGTTCGTGGTCTGGGCCGGCAAGGGCGCGCGCGAAGCGCTCGACGCCGCCATGTTCGAGACCTCCGGCGAGGCGTGAGCCTTGCATCACTCGGCATTTCTCCGTCATCCTGAGGTGCGCGCCGAAAGGCGCGCCTCGAAGGATGATCGGCCAAGACCTTGTGCGATGTGGCCGTCGCCCTTCGAGGCTCGGCGCTGACGCGCCGAGCACCTCAGGGTGACGGATCGACGCAGTCATGGCCCGCAAACCGCAGCCGTTGAAATCGCTCCCCTCGCTCGCGCTGGTCGGCGCCGGCAAGATGGGCCAAGCCATGCTCGAGGGCTGGCTCGCGCGCGGGCTCAATCCGCGAAAGATCACCGTGATCGAGCCGCAGCCGGTCATGGCGATCAAGGCGCTGGCGCGGCGCGGCCTCAAGCTCAACCCGAAGAAGCCCGCGCCCGCCGCTGTCGTTGTCGTCGCGGTCAAGCCGCAGAGCGCGCCGCAGGCGCTGCCGCCGCTTGCCGCTTATGTCGGCAAGGCGACGCTGGTGCTGTCGATCATGGCCGGGCGCACCATCGGCTTTCTGGGCCAGCATTTTCCCGGCGCCGCGATCGTGCGCGCCATGCCAAACACGCCGGCGGCGATCGGCCGCGGCGTCACCGTTGCCGTGGCCAACGCCAAGGTGTCGGCGCGCCAGCGCAAACAGGCAAGCGACCTGCTCGCCGCCATCGGCAGCGTCGAATGGGTCAACGACGAAGCCCTGATGGACGCCGTCACCGCGACCTCCGGTTCCGGCCCGGCTTACGTGTTCCTGCTCGCCGAAGCGATGACGCAAGGCGCCATCGCCGCCGGGCTGCCGGCCGATTTGGCCGCGCGGCTTGCGCGCGAGACCGTCGCCGGCGCCGGCGAATTGCTGCGCCGCTCGCCGCTCGATGCGGCGACGCTGCGGCAGAATGTCACCTCGCCTGGCGGCACCACCGCCGCGGCGCTTGAGGTACTGATGGGCCTCGGCGGCTTCGATGCGCTTTTGACCAAAGCGATTGCCGCCGCGACACGACGCGGGCGAGAATTGGCCGGCTAACCCGCCTCGGGGCGTGGACTCATAAACGGCGGGCTAAATACTGTTTTGCAGGCGCCGTTCAATATCCGCTTTCGGGAGCCAGCTAGCGGACATCGGTTGACTTTGGCCCGCGATGGCTCGTCCGCTAATGACCGCAGCGGACAATCCTATGGTAATCATGCGAGCCATTAAACGGGTCACGGGTGATAAGCCATGTTGGAAACTGACAAGGTGTTCGCCGGCTCGATTCCGGAAAACTACGACCGCTATATGGTGCCGTTGATTTTCGAGCCGTACGCCGCGGATATTGCACGACGCGTAGCGCGCCTGTCGCCAAGCGCCGTTTTGGAAACCGCCGCGGGCAGCGGGGTTGTCACCCGCGCCTTGGCGCCAAAACTGTCCCCCGGCGCAAGCTATGTCGTAACCGACCTCAACCAGCCGATGGTCGACTACGCCGCATCGCGACAACCTCCCGACACTCGGATCAAATGGCGCCAAGCGGATGCTCTGGCGCTGCCGTTTGAAAATGCGGCGTTCGATCTCGTTTGTTGCCAGTTCGGCGCGATGTTTTTTCCCGACCGCACATCTGGCTACCGAGAAGCAAGGCGAGTCCTGAAGCCCGGAGGACATTTTTTATTCAGCGTCTGGGATCGCATCGAGGAGAACGTTTTTGCGGATGATGCGACGAATGCTCTCGCAAAGATTTTTCCGAACGATCCGCCGCGCTTTTTGGCACGCACGCCGCACGGTTACCACAATACGACCCTGATCCGTAGCGAGCTGGAGGAGGCAGGTTTTTCCCGTGTGATTATCGAGACGAGAGCCGAACAAAGCCGCGCATCCTCACCGCGCCTTCCTGCCGTTGCCTATTGTCAAGGAACTCTTCTTCGCAACGAAATCGAGGCCAGAGAAGCGGGAAAACTGGAAGCTGCAACCGACTACGTCGCATCCGCGATTGCGAACAAACATGGCCGCGGCGAGGTTGCTGCCAAAATTCAGGCGCACGTAATCGTGGCTGTCGTCTAAATGTTGGGATATCCCCTTCTGGCACTTAGCGGACCATTCGCTTGCCGCAGCGCTTTCGGGGATAGCCGGACATGCGGTCTATTCGTGTGTACCCGCCCTAGAACCGGCGCCTTTGCCGGCCTACATTGAGGACATCCAATTTCGCCAAGGGAGGACGCCCATGGCCCGCAGACCCAAACGCCAACGCAAAGCGGCGCGCCCTGCGCCCCCGCCCGCGCCGCCGCGCGGCACTTCCGATCGCGACAAGGCGGTCGACGCGCTGATGGCGCTGCTCACCGAACATACCTTCGAACAGATCGGTCTCGCTGAAGTCGCCGGCCGCGCCGGCCTGAAATTGTCGCAGCTGCGCGCTGAGTTCGGCTCGACGTTTGCCATCCTTGCCGCCCATATCAAGGACATCGACCGCATCGTGCTCGCCGCCGACACCGCCGACATGGCGGAGGAAGACCCGCGCGACCGCCTATTCGACGTGCTGATGCGCCGGCTCGAGGCGCTCGCGCCCTACAAGGAGGCGACCCGCTCGCTGCTGCGTTCGGCGCGGCGCAACCCTGGGCTCGCCTTTGCGCTCAACGCCATGGCCGTGCGCTCGCAGCACTGGATGCTGGAAGCCGCCGGCATCGGCGCCCATGGGCCGAAAGGCGCGCTGCGCGCGCAGGGCGCGGCGCTGCTCTTTGCCCGCGTGGTCGGCGTCTGGCTCAACGACGACGAGGAAGGCCTCGACCGCACCATGGCGGCGCTCGACCGTGGCTTGGCCAGCGCCGAGCGCTGGTCCGGCTTCCTCGACGACCTGATGTGCATCCCGGCCGCAATCTGCCGCGGCCCGCGCCGCCGCCGGCGCATGCCGATCGACGAAGGCGCGGCGGAGGCCGACGCGGCGTGACGCTTGCGTTCCCTCCCCCTAAAAGGGGGAGGGTCAGGGAGGGGGTCATAGCGGCGCTCAGCGGACCCCCACCCGCCCGCCCGCGGCGGGCGACCTCCCCCTTTCAGGGGAAGGTAAGAAGAAAAACTACACCGGCACCCTGACCGTCGCGCGCAGGCCGCCCATCGGGCTGTCGCCGAGAATGATGTCGCCGCCGTGCGAGCGGGCGATGTCGCGGGCAATGGCCAGGCCGAGCCCGGTGCCGCCCTCGTCCTGATTGCGCGCATCGTCGAGCCGCAGGAACGGCTTGAACACCTCCTCGCGCATGTTGGCCGGAATGCCCGGCCCGTCGTCGTCGACCGTGACGGTGAGCCAGCGATGATCGCGGTGGCCGGTGATCGAGAGTGACGGCGCGTGGCGCGCCGCGTTGGAGACGAGGTTGGCGAGACAGCGCTTGAACGCCGCCGGCCGCACCGTGACCACCGGCGGGCCGTGGAAGATGACGCTGGCGCGATGGCCGTGCCGCTCGGCATCGACCCGCATCTCCTCGAGGAAGGCCGCCATGTCGGTCGGCGCCGCGCTCTCGCCGAGATCGCCGCGGGCGAAGGCGAGATAGGCCTCCAGCATGCGCGCCATCTCGTCGACGTCTTTTTTCATCGCCTCGACTTCCGGCGACTTCTTCTTGATCAAGGCAAGCTCGAGCTTGAAGCGGGTGAGCACCGTGCGCAGATCGTGAGAGACGCCGGCGAGCATCGCGGTGCGCTGCTCCATGGCGCGCTCGACGCGCGTCTTCATCTCGATGAAGGCGGCGGCGGCGCGGCGCACCTCGCGCGCGCCGCGCGGGCGGAAGTTCGGCACCTCGCGGCCCTTGCCGAAACTCTCGGCGGCGTCGGCGAGCTCGCAGGATCGGCTTGATCTGGTTGCGCAGGAAGATAATGGCGACGATCAGCAGCACCGTCGAGGTGCCGACCATCCAGAACAGGAAGATGCCGGCATTGGAGGCGTAGGCCGCGCGGCGCTGCGCGAAGATGCGCATCACCGTGTTGTCGAGCTGGATGCGGATCTCGACCAGCGCCGACTTGCCGACGGTATCGATCCAGAACGGGCGGCCGATCTGCTTGCGCAGCTGGTCGGACAGCGAGGAATCGAGCAGCGAGAAGAACGGCTTCGGCCCCGGCGGCGGCAGGTCGCCCATGGGCAGGAAATCGACCTGCAGGCCGAAGCGCTCCTGCGCGATGCGGCGGATCTGGGCACGGTCGGCGTCCTGCGGATAGCCGCGATAGACGTCGATCAGGCCGGCGATGTCCTGCACCACGCCGGCGGAGAGGCGCTGCGTCACCGCGTTCCATTGCCGCTCGACGAAAATGAAGGCGAGCACCGACTGCAGGATCACCATCGGCAGAATGATGATGAGCAGCGCGCGGGCGTAGAGGCCCTTCGGCATCACGGTGTTGAAGCCACGGTTCAGCCGCCGCGAGCCGTCGCGCAGCCGCCTGAGCCAACCGTGGATGCGGGCGACCGCCGGGATCTCGCAATACCAGTTCCAGACGTCGTTGAGCCGCTGCAGCGCGGTGCGGATCGAGGCGATGCCGGCGTCGAGGCTGGTCATGACGAGATCACCAGCCGATAGCCGATGCCGCGCACGGTCTGCACGAACAGCGGATTGGCGGGATTGCGCTCGATCTTGCGGCGCAGGCGGTTGATCTGCACGTCGACCGCGCGCTCGCTGACCGAGCCGCCATTGCCGGCGAGCGCCATGCGCGACACGGTTTCGCCGGGCGTGCCGGCGAGCGCGCGCAGCATGTCGCGCTCGCGGTCGGTGAGGCGGATGACGTCCTCGCCACGGCGCAATTCGCCGCGGCCGATGTGGAACACGAACGGCCCGAAGCCCACCTGCTCGGGCGCCGGCGGCGCCGGCGGCTGCGCGCGCTTGAGGATGTTGGCGATGCGCAGCGACAATTCGCGCGGCTCGAACGGCTTGGCCAGATAATCGTCGGCGCCCATCTCCAGGCCCTTGATGCGGCTCTCTGCGGCGTCGCGCGCGGTCAGCATCAGGATCGGCACGTCGGAGGTGCCGCGGATCGCCTTGGCGAGATCGAAGCCGGACTCGCCCGGCATCATCACGTCGAGGATCAAGAGATCGAAGGCGAGGCCGTTGAGCTTGGCGCGCGCGTCCCCGGCGGTTTCGGCGGTCGAGACGCGGTAGCCTTCTTCGCTGAGGAAGCGCGACAAAAGATCGCGGATGCGGCGGTCGTCGTCGACCACCAGCAGATGCGGCGCGTCATCGGCGATCATGGCGGGGAGATTCATCGCCATCGCTCCACGCTCCGTTCATTCCCGCGCAAGCGGGAATCCAGAGCCGCAAGCACAAAGCTTGTTGCCCCTGGGTCCCCGCTTTCGCCGGGACGAACGGTTGAACGTAGCACCACCATCACCCCCTCGCCTTGCCGCGGCGTTCGACCAGCCGCAGCACGCCGTCGCGGTTGTCGGGATCGATCATGGCGGTGAGGAAGCGCCGCGCCGCTTCGTGCGCGTCGGGCCCGAGTTCGGCGAAGGCGCGGTTGATGCGCTGGGTCTGCAGGCCGGCGAGCTTGAGCGCCAGCGTCTCGCCCTTCGGCGTCACGTAGAGCAGGCGCTGGCGGCGGTCGATCGCGCCCTCCTTCTGCACCACGTGGCCCTGGTCGACCAACTGCTTGAGCACGCGGCCGAGCGACTGCTTGGTGATATTGAGAATGTCGAGCAGGTCGGCGACCGTCATGCCCGGATTGCGGTTGACGAAATGCAGCACCCGGTGATGGGCGCGGCCGAAGCCGAGCTTGCTCAGCACCTCATCGGGATCGCCGACGAAGTCGCGGTACGCGAAGAACAGAAGCTCGATGATGTCCCACACCGGCTCCGCTCCCGGCGAATTGGCTTGGGAGCGCTCGGCGACACCGGCGGTGCTTGCGGCCATAATTACGTCAGCCATGTTGACATATTTTGATCTTATGTTACAAAAACAGACTGATGGACGAAACGATCGTACACGAAAGGGTCGCTTTGGCCATTTAGGTCCGGATCGGACCTATCCATAGCGGGTGTTGCCCGGGGACGCAAAGTGTTGGAATGGACGCGGAAAATGCGCCATCAAGGCGGCAAATAAAAGCCGGCGCCCGCGCGCGAGGGGACGAGTAAGGAGACGATTATGGCTGCGCAATCCTACGACCGCCTCGAGGGCGTCATCTGGTACGACGGCAAGCTGGTGCCGTGGAACGAGGCCAACCTGCACGTCCTGTCCCACGGCCTGCATTACGCAAGCTGCGTGTTCGAAGGCGAGCGCGCCTACGGCGGCAAGATCTTCAAGACCCGCGAGCACGCCGAGCGGCTGAAGAAGTCGGCGCAGACGCTCGACTTCGAAATCCCTTACTCGGTGGAAGAGATCATCGCCGCCAAGGATCTGGTGGTCGGCAAGAACGGCAGGAAGGACGCCTATGTGCGCCCGGTCGCCTGGCGCGGTTCGGAGATGATGGGCGTGTCGGCGCAGGCCAACACCATCCACCTTGCCATCGCCTCGTGGGAATGGCCGAGCTATTTCGACCCCGAGCAGCGGCTGAAAGGCATCAAGCTCGATCTCGCCGAGTACCGCCGGCCCGATCCGAAGACCGCGCCCTGCCTTGCCAAGGCCGCCGGCCTCTACATGATCTGCACCATCTCCAAGCACCGCGCCGAGCGCCGCGGCTATGCCGACGCCATGATGCTCGACTGGCAGGGCCGCGTCGCCGAATGCACCGGCGCCAACATCTTCTTCGTCAAGGACGGCAAGATCCACACGCCGATCGCCGATTGTTTCCTCGACGGCATCACGCGGCAGACGGTGATCGCGCTGGCGAAGAAGCGCGGCTTCGAGGTGATCGAGCGCCGTATCATGCCGGAGGAATTGTCCTCGTTCTCCGAGTGCTTCATCACCGGCAGCGCGGCGGAAGTGACTGCCGTGTCCGAGATCGGCGGCCAGTGGAATTTCAATCCCGGCGGCATCACCAAGACGCTGATGGACGACTATACCGCCGCGGTCACCGTCGGCGGCAAGGCGGCGGCGGCGTAAGAGCGCTGGCGACAAACTCCGTTCGTCCCCGCGCAAGCGGGAACCCAGAGAGATTCTTTTCTGAACGGCTGGGTCCCCGCTTTCGCGGGGACGAACGGTTTTGCATCACACCACCGCGCGCTCCTGCGGCCGCAGCAGCGTCACATACTTCACGCGGTTGATTGCGACGAAGCGGTCCATGCGCTCGTCGAGCACGCGGCCGCGGCTCTTGGCGGCATGGCGCAGCAGGAAGTGGCCGCCATCGTCGAACATGACGAAACCGATGTGGAAATAATCGAGATTCGGCCGCTGCGTGACGAAGCCGACGATGTCGCCGTCCTTCAGCAATGCCGTGCTGTCCAGGAACACCGCGCGCGGAATAACCTGCATGACGAAATGCCGGCGGCCGAGCCCCTTCTCCGAGTCGACGGTCTTTTCGATCTGCACCGCGCCGTCCGCGACGATCGGGCGGCAAACCTTGTTCTCGATGTTGTGCTGGCTCCACTCGAAATAATAATGATTGCGCTCATGCCAGGCGACGACACCGTCGTGATAGCGGATGACTTTCAGCGCCGCGTCGAACGCACCCGGCGCGCGCGCAATTGCCGCGGCGAGCACCGTCTCGCAGAAGGTGACGCAATCGAAGGCGTCGTCCCTCACCACGAATTTCTCCGGCGATTTCGGCCCGCCGACCAGCGTGTAACCGCGATATTCGGTGCCGATCAGCGCCCGCGAAATGAAGGCGATACGCTGCGAAATGTCGCCTTTGGCCGCGGCTTCCGCGATCAGTTTGTCGATGCGCGCCTCGCCGGCATTGGCCGGCCGCGCCGCGAAAGCCGCGGCGCCGGCGAGACATTGCAGCGCCTTTCGACGGCTTAAGCGAAGCATCTCGCCCTTCTTGCCCCGGATGCGGTGCGGCGCGAAGCGCTGCACCGCTGATCCGGGGCCGTTTCACACTCGGTATTCGCAACGGTCCCGGGTCTGCGGCGCACCGCTGTCGCGCTGCGCCGCGCCCGGGACAAGTCTGTCATTCCCTGATCACCACCAGCCGATCGGTACCAGATTCGGCCGCCCACACCTCGCCCGGCCGGCCGAGGATCTGCCGCACGTCGGCGCGCGGCCGGTTGCTCGCAAAGCTCGTGAAGGTCTCGGTCTCCGGATCGAAGCGCACGATGGCGTTGCCGGGCCAATCGCTCAGCCACACCTTGTCCTTGTCGTCGACGAACACGGCGTAGCAGCCTTCCTTGCTCTTCGGCAGCGGCCACACCGTCCAGGCCTTGTTCGCCGGATCGAAGCGGCCGACCTCGCCGGTGTTCCAGAAGCTCACCCACAACAGCCCCTTGGAGTCCGACCAGATGCGGCGCGGGCCGACGCCGGGCTTCGGCGGCGCGATCATCAGCGCATCGCCGCTCACGGTATCGATCTTGGCGATATGGTCGCCGGCGAGCGAGGCGTACCAGACCTCGCCGCCCGGCGTCGTGGTGATGCCGTAGGGGCCGACGCCCTTCGGCGCCTTCCAGACGTCGACCTTGCCGGTCGCCGGATCGACGCGGCCATAGACGCCGTTCTGTCCGGTGAACCAGAGGATGCCCTTGCGATCGAAGGTCGCGGTGTTGAGGTTGGCGTCGGCGAAGTCCTTGGGCAGCGGATAGAGCTTCACCGCCTTGGTCTTCTCGTCGACGCGCACGATCGCATTGAGCCCGCCGTCGGTCACCCAGGCGGCGCGGTCGGGGCCGACAATGACGCCGTGCGGCGCCGAGTCGGGGCCAAGCGAAAACTGCCTCGTCCGGCCGGTCCTCGGATCGAGCACACCGATCGCGCCTTGCGATTGCGCGGTGTACCAGACGGTACCGTCGGGCGCCGGTGCGACATCGTGCGGATGCGCGCCGCGCGGCACCTCGAAATAGATCACCTGCGCAGCGCGGGCGCGCTCGTTGGCGACGGAGAGCGCGACGCCGCTGCCACCACCACCAGCACGGTGGCGAAGGCGCGCATTATTCCGCCGCCTGTTTGCCGGGCGTCTGCCAGCGCGCGGCCGCGTTATCGTCGTGCGCTTTGGCCTCGACCCAGGCCTTGCCACCGGCGGCCTCGACCTGCTTCCAGAACGGCGCGCGCGTCTTCAGGTAATCCATCAGGAACTCGGCCGCTGCGAACGCCGCCTGCCGGTGCGACGACGCGGTGACGACCAGCACGATGTCCTCGCCCGGTTCGATGCGGCCGTAGCGGTGGATGACGGTCGCGCCGAGGAGTGGCCAGCGCTGCATCGCCTCGGCGACGTGGCGCTCGATCTCGGCTTCCGCCATGCCGGGATAATGCTCGAGCGTGAGCGAAGCGATCGGTTGGCCAGCCTCGTCGCCGCGGCAAATGCCGGTGAAGGTGACGACGGCGCCGACATCGGTGCGCGCGCGCGTCAACGCCGCCGCTTCCTTGGCGGCGTCGAACGGCTCGTGCTGCAGGCGCACGATGGCTTTGGCGGACATGGCCTAAATGTAGCGCAGCACTCGCGCCGACGCTATCCGCCGGTCATCGGCGGGAAAAAGGCGATTTCCGAAGGCGTTCCGATCGGCGCCTGAGCATTGACATGCGTCTTGTCGATGGCCGCGCGGATCACCTTGGGGTTCTCGAAGGCATAGGCGTATTCCTCGCCGCGCTTTGACAGCCACACCATCAGCTCGCCGACCGTCGTCACGGCCGCCGGAATTTCGATGTCTTCCTCGGGCTTGCCGACGCGCTCGCGCACCCAGGCGAAATAACGAACTTTAATCGACGCCACGCTCCGACCTTTCTCCGTCACCCTGAGGTGCGAGCCGCGTTAGCGGCGAGCCTCGAAGGGCGACGGCCCGTGATTCTACATTCTACGGCCGTCATCCTTCGAGGCGCGCTTTCGCGCGCACCTCAGGATGACGGATTGGGGCTCAGTCGATCACGTAGCGCAGCCCGGCGCGCATATAGTCGTAGCCGGTGTAAAGCGTCAGCAGCGCCGAGGCCCACAGCAGGAAAATGCCGGTTTCGGTCACCCCCGGCATGACGCGGTCGCCTGCCTCGCCCGCGATCAAAAAGCCGACCGCCACCATCTGCCCGACCGTCTTCCATTTGGCGAGCCGCGTCACCGGCACGCCGACGCGCAGCTCGGCGAGGTACTCGCGCAGGCCCGACACCAGGATCTCGCGGCACAGGATGATGACGGCGGCGAGCAGCGACCAGCCGTGGATGCTTTTCTCCGCCGCCAACATCAGCAAGCTGGAGGCGACCAACAGCTTGTCGGCGATCGGGTCGAGCATGCGCCCGAGCGAGGACATCTGCCCCCAGATGCGGGCGAAATAGCCGTCGAGGAAATCGGTGACGCCGGCGGCGACGAAGATGGCGAGCGCCAGCCAGCGCAGCCACAGGCCGCCGCCAAGGATGCTCTGCCAAAACAGCAGCCCCACCACCACCGGCACCGCGGCGATGCGCGCATAGGTCAGGATGTTCGGCAGCGCGAGCGGGCGCGCCGGCAAAGGCCCGGAACTGACGCTGTTCATGGCGTGCAAAGGAACACCCCGCGGGGCACAAGGTCAACCGTCGAACGCGCGCATGTCCCCCGCGATTACGCGCAGACTATTCCGGAACGACCCCGTGGCTACTGGATCGGCGGCCGCGGCAGCCGGGCCTTGCCGGCCTCCATCACGAAAGTCTGATCGAGCGAATACCACTCGCCTTTGACGTCGGCGGCGGGCGCCTTCTCGGCGGCGCCATGCTTGCGGTAGTCGCCGATCAGCGCCTTGGTGACGCCGAACTGCACATCGGTCTCGAGCTTGTCGTCGTCGTTGGAATAAATTTGCGAGATCAGCGTCTTGAAGCCGTCCTTGAAGATCAGGAAGTGCAGGTGCGCGGGACGGAAATTGTGCCGCTTGCCGGCGCGCACCAGGTCGCCGACCGGACCGTCGATCGGGATCGGGTAGCCCGCCGGTTTCACGCTGCGGAACCAGAAGTGCCCGTCCTTGTCGGTCATGAACTTGCCGCGCAGGTTCATGGGCGCCTGCCTGGGGTCCTGCTGCTCGTAGAAGCCCTCCGGCGAGGAATGCCAGACGTCGATCTCGGCGCCCTCAATCGGCTTGCCGTTCGGGTCCTTGACGTAGGCGTTGACGAAGATCGCCGGGCCGGGGGTCGGCGAGCGGATGATGGTGTCGCCGTTCTGGGTAGCGGGCGAGTTCATGCGCCAGAACGGACCGAGCAGGTTCGCGGTGGTTTCGGTCTGGCCCTTGTTGCCGTTGTTGAGCAGGCAGACCAACGAGGAGACGCCGAGCGAGCCCGCCATCAGCACCACCTCGTTGTGCTTGTCATTCGTCATCTGGCCGAGCCGGGCGATGAACTGCACCGCCTTCTCGAATTCCTCCTCGGTCAGGCGAACCTCGCGGATGAAGGCGTGCAGGTGCTTGATCAGCGCGGCGACGATTTCGCGCGTGCGCGGATCCTCAATGGTCTTGTAGGCGTCGAGCACCTTGGGTGTGACGTCTTCCTGGCGTTGGATGATCATGAATGTCGCTCCGCCCTTTACCCGTCCTGCGGCGGCTACGAAGCCGCCTGTTCGTGGAAGAATTCATATATCTTTCGCGCCGTCTCCGCATTAATTCCCGGCACCTGTGACAGGTCTGGCAGGGATGCGCGTTCGATGGCTTTCACAGTGCCGAAATGCCGCAGCAGCGCGCGCTTGCGCGTTGGCCCAATGCCCGGAATCTCCTGCAAGCCGGCCTCGCGGATATCCTTCTTTCGCCGCGCCCGATGCGAGCCGATGGCAAAGCGGTGCGCCTCGTCGCGCAACCGCTCGACGAAATAGAGCACCGGATCGCGCGGCGGCAGCTTGAATGGGCTCTTGCCCGCCATGAAGAAAGTCTCGCGGCCGGCGTCGCGATCCGGCCCCTTGGCGATGGCAACCAGCGGCACGTCGGTGACGCCGAGCTCGGCGAGCGTCTCGGTCGCGGCTTTGAGCTGGCCCTGCCCGCCGTCGATCAGCACCAGATCGGGCCACGGGGAATCGTTGTCGTCTTCTTCGCTCGCCGCGAGCGCACTTTCCCTCTCCCCTTGTGGGAGAGGGTGTCCGAGCGGAGGCGAAGCCGAGCGAGGACGGGTGAGGGGTCCGGACTCCGGTTGGAGTGCTGACCCCTCACCCGGCTCGCTTCGCTCGCCACCCTCTCCCACAAGGGGAGAGGGTTGCTCAGTGCTTGTGGCTCGAGGATTCTCAGCGATGAGCCGCTTGAAGCGCCGCTGCAGCACTTCGCGCATCATGCCGTAGTCGTCGCCCGGCGTAAGCTCCTCCGAGCGGATATTGAACTTGCGGTACTGGTTCTTGCGGAAGCCTTCGGATCCGGCGACCACCATGGCGCCGACCGCGTTGGTGCCGGCGATGTGGCTGTTGTCGTAGACCTCGATGCGCCGCGGCGCGCGCGGCAATCCAAACGTCTCGGTCAACGACTTCAACAGCCGCTGCTGCGACGAGGTGTCGGCAAGCCGCCGTGCCAGCGCCTCACGCGCGTTGGCCGCGGCGTGCTGCACCAGTTCCTTGCGCTCGCCGCGCTGCGGTTGCGCGATTTCGACCTTGCGCTCGGCCTTGCTGGCGAGCGCTTCGGCCAGCAGCGCGCGTTCCTCGAAATCGTGCGAGACAAGAATGAGCCGCGGCGGCGGCTTGTCGTCGTAGAACTGCGCGAGGAAAGCGCTCAGCACTTCGGGCGGCCCCAGTGCGCGGTCGGCGCGCGGGAAATAAGCGCGGTTGCCCCAGTTCTGCCCGGTGCGGAAGAAGAACACCTCGACGCAGGTGTAACCGCCCTGCTGATGCACGGCGAAGACGTCGGCCTCCTCGACCGTGCGCGGATTGATGCCCTGGTGCGCCTGGATCGCCGACAGCGCCGAGAGCCGGTCGCGGTACATCGCGGCGTGCTCGAAATCGAGCGCGGCGGACGCCTTGTCCATTTCGCCCGCCAGCCGCTTCTGCACCGCGCTCGAGCGGCCGGAGAGGAAGTCATTGGCCTGCTTGACCAGCTCGCCGTAGCCGGGGAAGTCGATGTCGCCGGTGCACGGCGCCGAGCAGCGCTTGATCTGATAGAGCAAACACGGCCGCGTGCGCGACTCGAAGAAGGCGTCGGTGCAGGAGCGCAACAGAAATGCGCGCTGCAAGGTGTTGAGCGTGCGGTTGACGGCGCCGGCCGAGGCAAACGGCCCGTAGTAACGGCCGGGCCTGGTGCGCGCGCCACGATGTTTCAGGATCTGCGGCGCCCAATGGTCCGACGTAATCAGAATGTAGGGAAACGACTTGTCGTCGCGCAGCAGCACGTTGAAGCGCGGGCGCAGGCGCTTGATCAGGTTTGCTTCGAGCAACAGCGCTTCGGTTTCGGTCTTGGTGGTGACGAATTCCATCGTCACCGTCGCCGCGATCATGCGCGCGATGCGCGCGTCATACGCCGTCGGCCGCGCGTAGTTGGTCACGCGCTTCCTGATGTTCTTGGCCTTGCCGACATAGAGCACGTCGCCCTTGGCATCGAGCATGCGGTAGACGCCGGGCGCGGGCGGCGCGAGCTTGGCAAAGCTTAAGATCGCGGCGCGCCCCGCTTTCAGCGTGCCGGGCAGCGCCTCATCCATTTCGAGCTCGGGGAGCGAGGCTTCCTCGTCGTCCTCGCGCAGCTCGCTTGCCGGATCGATGTCCTTCTTGCCGCTCATGTCGTTAAGATAATAGCGCGCGGTGCTTTTGCCCGCCTACTCGGCAATATCACTGTCCGCCGTGCGCCACGACACGTGCTGACCGCCGTCGACCGCGATGATGGCGCCGGTGACGCTTCTGGCGCCCGCAAGATAAACGACCGCGGCGGCAACGTCCTCCGGTGCCGGCCCGCGGCCGAGCGGCAACGCCTTAGCCTGCGCGACGAACTGCGCCTCGGACTGCCGCGGGCTCGGCAGCGTCGGCCCCGGCGCCACGGCGTTGACGCGGATCCGCGGCGCCAGCGCCTGCGCCAACGTCACCGTCGCGGTGGCAAGCGCGCTCTTGCTCAGAGTATAGGAGAAGAAGCGCGGCGTCGGCTTCAGCACGCGCTGGTCGACGATGTTGACGATCGAGCAATCGGCTCCCGCCGGCGTCTGCGCGGCGAAGGCTTGCGCCAGGAAGATCGGCGCGGCGAGATTGACCGCGAGGGTGCGGCCGAAGCGGGCGCGGTCGAGCGTGCCGATCTCGTCCTCGACGAACTCGCTGGCGTTGTTGACGAGCAGCGTCAGCGGCCCGAACGCCGCCGCGGTCGGCACGATCTCGGTCACCGCCTGATGCTCGACCAAATCGGCGAGCACCACGCCGGCGCGCCCGCCGCGCCCGACGATCTCGCCGGCGACGGCTTCCGCTTCCGCGCGTGAGGAATTGGCGTGCAGCACCACGGCGTAGCCGGCCTCGGCCAGCGCCAGCGCAATGGCGCGGCCGATGCGGCGCCCGGCCCCGGTGATCAGCGCCGCGCGTTGCGTTTGGGGTGCGTCCGGCATGAGGAAAGGCTCGACGATTGGATCATGGTAAATGCTTGCTGAGCCGGCATGGTAAACGTTCGCTTCCGAACGCGCAGTCGAAAGGGTTCCTTAGGGATAAGGACTCCTTCGTGCTCAACGATTCATAAGCGTTTAACTTAAAAAGCCCGATAAATCCTCCATGAAAATGCAAGGCCCAAGTCCTTCGGGACGGCGGCATTTCTTCAAGTCGCGTTGCGTGCGTTGAGTGGAGGGTAAAATGAAGACGACGATCCGGGCAATCACCGTGGCCGGCTTTGCGGTTGCGGCAAGCGCCGCTGCCGCCGCCGACCTTCCGGCCCGTCCTTATTATGCGCCGCCGGCCGCGGTCTATAACTGGGGCGGCTTCTATGCCGGCGGCAATGTCGGTTACGCGTGGGGCAAGGCGACCAGCACATCGACCGATCCGTCCGGCATCGCCGGCGGCCTGCAGGCCGGCTACAACTGGCAGAGCGGCCAGTTCGTGCTCGGCGGCGAAACCGATATCCAGGCCTCCGCAGCCGACGATACCTTCGCGGCGTGGAAGTTCTCCAACCCCTGGTTCGGCACGTTGCGCGCGCGGGCCGGTGCCGCCTTCAACAACTTCCTGGTCTACGGCACCTTCGGCCTCGCCTACGGCGACCTCGACGGCGAGCTCGCCGGCGTGAGCGAATCCAAGACCGAGATCGGCTGGACCGGCGGCGCCGGCGTCGAGTGGGGCTTCGCGCCGAACTGGTCGGCCAAGGCCGAGTATCTCTACATGGCGCTCGGCGACCGCCACTTTAATATCACCGGCGCCGACAACGGCCTGCAGTCGAGCCTGTTGCGCCTCGGTATCAATTATCACTTCTGATCTGAGCTGCCGTAGCTATCCACACACGGCACTAAGCCCCGGGCCTCGCGGCCCGGGGTTTTTTCGTTGGCGCTGAGCCAAGCCGATACGGGCCCGATGACCGACTTTGGTCGTAAAGTATTCGCTAACCACCTTGCGTGGCGATCAAAGTATTGATCGCGGCAAGATGGTGGCTTTTTACCGACTGAATTGCGTCGAATACTTATACAACTTGCCGACTGGTGTGGCTTTTACACACTAGACTGTTGCGAATATTAGACTAGGTTCCGCGCACCCTGGGGATCGATCCCCGTGACGGAGGTTTGAAGACATGAAGCGTTTTGTTATGGCGGGCCTTGCCGCGCTCGCCGCAGTGAGCACGATGACCGCGGCCAACGCGGCCGACTTGGCGCGCCGGCACACCATGCCGACCAAGGCGCCGCTCTATGCCGCGCCCTACAACTGGACCGGCTTCTACGTCGGCATCAACGGCGGCGGCGGCTTCGGTGGCAGCTCGAGCTTCTCGGCGCCGTTTGCCTCGTCGTCCTTCGATACCTCGGGCGGTCTCGCCGGTGGCACGATCGGCTACAACTGGCAGACCGGCCCGCTCGTGTTTGGCCTTGAAGGCGACGGCGACTGGAGCGGCATCAAAGGCAGCTCGACCTGCGCTGGCATTTCGTGTTCGCTGCGCAACGATTGGCTCGCCACCGCGCGCGGTCGCGTCGGTTACGCTTTCGATCGCTTCCTGCCTTACATCACCGGCGGCGGCGCGTTCGGCAACGTGAAGGCGAACATTTCCGGCGTCGGCAGCACCGATGAGACCAGGGCCGGCTGGACGCTCGGTGGCGGCCTCGAATTCGCCATCGCCGGCCCGTGGACGGCGAAGGTCGAGTATCTCTATGCCGACCTCGGCAACAGCAGCTCGATCGCGGGATCGAACGCGGACTTCAAGACCAACATCGTCCGCGGCGGCATCAATTACCGCTTCTAAGCCGAGACAGCCGTTCAAATCTAAAAAGCCCCGGAGTTCCTCCGGGGCTTTTTTGTGTCAGCACGTGTCGGGAAATGCGTGTACGAGGGCACATGGTTGCGCGTCCCACCCGCGCGCGAGGAACCGGCACACCGTCCCAAACGTTGTTGTGACAATCGGGGGACGGCGCATCCGCGTCCGTCCGCAGCGTTCGTTGTGAGGTGCGTCCATGAAAACCATTCTGCTCGCGACCGCGGCAGTGCTCGCGCTCGGCATCGCCACCGCGTCGGCCGCCGACATCGCGCGCCGGCCGGCCATGCCGGCCAAGGCGCCGATCTACGTACCGCCAGCCTACAACTGGACCGGCTTCTACGTCGGCATCAACGGCGGTGGCGGCTGGGGCTCATCGAGCTTCTCGTCGCCGTTCTCCACCAGCAGTTTCGATACATCCGGCGGCATGGTCGGCGGCACCATCGGCTACAACTGGCAGGTCAATCAGGTCGTGTTCGGTCTCGAAGGCGACGGCGACTGGAGCGACATCCGCGGCAGCGCGCCCTGTGCCGCCACCACGTGCTCGTTCCGCAACGACTGGCTGGCCACCGCGCGCGGCCGTCTCGGCTACGCCTTCGACCGTTTCCTGCCCTACATCACTGGCGGCGCCGCCTTCGGCAACATCCACAACACCATCGCCGGCTTCGGCAGCTCCGATCAATCGCGCGCCGGCTGGACCCTCGGCGGCGGCCTCGAATACGGGCTCAGCGGGCCGTGGAGCATCAAGGCCGAGTATCTCTATGTCGATCTCGGCCACGGCGGCACGGTTGCCGGTTCAAATGCCGACTTCAAGACCAACCTTGTGCGCGTCGGTGTGAACTACCGGTTCTGAGCACTTTGTCATTCCGGACGGCGCGAAGCGCCGATCCGGAATCCGGATGCGACCTTGACAGATGTTTTCTGGATTCCGGGTTAGCGCGTTCTGCACGCGCCCCGGAATGACAGTCGGACGTCACGCCGCCATTTTGGTCGCGCCGAACGACGGCACCTGTGCCGCGAACTTGTCGAGCCAGGCAACCAGCTTCGGATAGTCCTTGCGCCAGGCGCCGGCAAAGCGCAGGTCGCGATAGCCGAGCGCGCAGGCGAGCGCGATCTGCCCGATGTCGGGCGGCGAAGTGAGCGCAGGCGGCGATGCCTCCAGCATCTTGAGGCTGCGCGCCACCTTGTCCTCCTGGCGATCGACCCAGGTCTGCACCGCCTTGTCGGCCGGACGATAGCGGCTCTCGTAGACGACGAGCAGCGAGGCATCGCAGATGCCGTCGGCGAGCGCCTGCAGCGTCAGCGCGGCAAAGCGCGCCTTGGCCTCGCGCGGGATGATGCGCCCGCCGCCGGCGAGATGATCGAGATATTCGGCGATCACCCGCGAGTCGTAATGGCGCGTGCCGTCGTCGGTAATCAGCACCGGAATCTTGCCGAGCGGATTCTGCTGGCGCAGCGGGTCGGCGGCGTCATTCGGATCCGCGGTCTTGAGCTCGATCTTGAACTCAAGACCGAGCAAGGCCGCGGCGATACGGACCTTGCGCGCGAACGGCGAGGCCGGCGCGAAACGTAGAATCATGGTGTGCGATAACGAACCTACCCGGTGACGACGAGGTTCACCGCTTTCGGTCCCTTCCCCTTCTTGTCCGGCTCGACATCGAAGCTGATGCGTTGCCCTTCGTTCAGCGCCTTCATGCCGGCCTGCTCCACGGCGGTGATGTGCACGAACACATCGCGGCCGCCGTCATCCGGCTTGATGAAGCCATAGCCTCGCTCGGTGTTGAAAAACTTCACGACCCCAGTTTGCGCCATCGGGATGCTCCCCTTACTCCCGCAATACTTGCTCCACCGCAGGCCCCACGCCGGCGGCTCGGCTGGACATTCGCATTCGGGGAAAGCATCGGCCTTACAAGCTAGCCTCAGTCACTCCGCCGGCCCCCCACAGGAGGCGGAACGTCACTGCCAACCTATAAAATAGACACTAAGCCGGAGCCTGTGGAAAGAGGCGGGTTCCATTTGACCGCTCAGCCCCCGCCGGATTGGGCCTCGCCCGCAAGCCAGTCGAGGTGGAAACCGCCCTTGCCGTCCCGCCCGAGCACGGCGGCCAGGGCCGGCAATAGCGTCGAAAGCTCCTTTTCCAGCGTCCAGGGCGGGTTGACCAGGATCAGCCCGCAGCCGTTGAGCCGGGCGGGGTCGGACAGCGGCTGCACGGTGAGCTCGGCGCGCAGCATCTTGGGGATGGCGAGGCGGCGCAGGCGCTTGGCGAGCGCATCGGGCTCCGGCCGACCCTTGATCGGGTACCAGAGGGCGTAGAGGCCGGAGGCCCATTTGCGGTGGGCAACCTCCAGCCCGCGCGCGAGCGCGACGAAGTCGCTGTCCTGTTCGAACGGCGGGTCGACCAGAACCAGGCCGCGCCGCTCGGGCGGCGGCACGTAAGCCGAGAGCGCGGTCCAGCCGTCGACGGCAAGCGTCTTGATGCGGGCATCGCCGCGCATGTGTGCGGCGAGCGCCCGCGCCGCTTTCGGCTCGAGCTCGCACGCGATCAATTTGTCCTGCGGCCGCAGCCAGGCGCGCGCCACCGCCGGCGAGCCGGGATAGAGCGTGAGGCGGCCGACAACGTTGAGCGCGCCGATCACCTCGAGGTAAGGCGCGAGCAGATCGGCGACCGGCTTGGCGAACTGCGCCGCCATCAGCCGCTCGATGCCGTCGTGCCATTCGCCGCCGCGCGTCGCCTCGTCGCTCGTCAGATCGTAAAGGCCGGCGCCGGCATGAGTATCGATGACGCGGAACGCCGCCGGCTTCTGCCGCAGATAAGCCAGGAGGCGGCACAGCACGGCGTGCTTGAACACGTCGGCGAAGCTGCCAGCATGGAAGGCGTGGCGATAGTTCACGTTGAGGCTCGAGGCTCCGCGGCGCGTGTGCGCCGCTTATGCCATAATTTCGTTCAGCGCGGCTGGCCGCGCAGGCCGAATTGCGAGCGCGGCTTGACGGGCGGCGCCTTCCAGCGCTGCTCAAGCCGCGCCTCGACGAGTTCGGACGCAACCGGCTGCTGGCCGACGCCGGCGCGTTGCGCGCGCCGGCGCCTCATCGCGATCATGCCGACCTGGACGACGACGAACAGCGCGGCAAATCCGCCGAGCACGTGGAAGGCGGGCGGCAGCGTCAAGGCCGCGCCCGACACCGTCGGATGCAAAGTCACAGCCCACAGGCACACATAGCCGATGCCCGCGAAACAAAGCGCAAAACGCGCATAGTCCTTGCAACAATTCATCAGGCGTCTCCGCCTTCGGAACTTCACTGTCACGCAAATTGCGCAAGGAAAGCGGCGCCCACCTGTTGCGTCTCGCGACGCCCTGCCGACCGCTTCCGTTGCGTCTTTCGTGCGCGAGCATTACGGAATTCCCTTTCGGGAATCTGCGTGAATGCTCGACACGCCGGGGTTATCCCCAGTGCGCCGCTCTCCATCGTTATTGGTCGCTTAACGCAATCGCAGAGTCAGCGTGCAGAAATCATGGCATTGCTGCGGCATGCTCACTGTGCATTGCTGGCACTTCGATCTTGTCGCGCGCACATGATCGGCGCACGACCTCCGGACAGGCACGGAACGAAAAATCCTTGCCGAGGCACAGCCGCACTTCGGTCAACCGCGTCTTGTCGCAGGCAACCGCCATGTCCTCGCGCGCGAGGCCGGCATTGGCCTTGACGAAGGCATCCGCAACGTCCGCCGGCGTCACGCTGACGGGCGTTGCGAGATCGAGATAGGCCTGCGGGATTTTCACCACCGCGCGCGCCTCGCGCACCGTCTCGAAATAGGCGCCGGCCGCGAGCCCGCTGCAAGTGCCGTGACGCTGCCATTCGCGGAAGATCAGCGACGGGCTCGGCATCACATCGAGCGCGCGCGACACCTGCGCGCGGTCGAGCCTTGGCGCCGGCACCTGACAGTAGGCGGGAAAGCCCTGCTCGTATTGCGGCCACAGGCCGTGCACCACGAAGGCGAGCGGACGGTTGCACTCCGGGTCTGGCCGGCGGCTCGTTGCGCGCTCGCTGCGCTCGGCGCAGTAGCTCGGCGCCCAGGACAGCGCCAGCACATAGAAATCGAACTCCCCGGGCGTGTTCTGCCGCTTGTCCTGAAGGCCGGCCTGAGCCCCGGCGGTTTGCGCGCCGACTTGAGCGCCACCTTGGGCTTCACTCGGAGCAGCCTGCGCCGGCGCGGCGGCGGCAAGGACGGCGACGAGGCCGAGTATTGCGGTGGCGGCAAGCGCCGCCCGACGAACACGGGAATGCCACATGGTAAACCCCCTACAGAACGAAACGGAAAACACCCCTGGCGACCGGTTCCACGAAAACCGTACGCTACATTGAGAACATAAAGAGAACAAAAAGTAAATAGGAAATTAGATATTTTCGCCCGCATGGTCCGGCTTTACGGCGCGTTTGTTTCTTGCAGTGCGGGAAGTTGGGTTTGGGCATGGAGCCGGGGCGATCTAGCGAGCAGCCGACGACTTGCCGCAGCTGCGGTGGCAAGCTGGGTTTGCTCGTTGCGGTCCCGCCCCACGGCCGCCCGACCAACTCGGACGTTCCGCGCACGCACTATTTCAGGTGCGAAAGTTGCGGACAGATTGAGATTATCGAGACCTAGCGCTTACGGCCGCGCCATCTTGCAGGCCGGGTTGTAGGCCCAATTGCGGTCGAGGCCAGCCACGCACCAGGTCACGCCCCAGGTGGCGCCGATGAAGCCGGTGTCCTCGCCGATCGAGTAGCTCACCGCATGCATGGTGCCGTCGCTGACGTGGGCGCGCGCCGAGCACCAGCGGCGCGGGATGGTGTCGTTGGCCCAGGGCCGGAAGGCGATTTCCTTGACCCGGTCGAAGCCGGTGATCGACAGCGCCGAATTCCAGAACGTGCCTTCCTTGTCGGCAAAGCGCGAGGCGATGGTGTCGAGCCCGGCCTCGCAGGGCGGCAACACGCCGTCATAGCGCGGCCCGCTGAGATAGAAGTTCATCTCCAGCCAGTTCGCGGCCCGCGCCTGCGGCGCCGCACCGAAACCGAGGACAACCAGAGCCGCCAGCAGCCAAAAACGACGATAAGCCCGCGCCATGATCATGAGCCTCCTGCACCGAGCACCTAACTTTATCACAGGAATCTGCCGCGGCGAGCAAGTTGCACACAGATTCGCTTGGCCGGAGACTCGCGACTCGCGACGGACTCACCGCATGGTCCCGCCCGGTTGTGGTCCACGGGAAAAGTAGCGTCATTGCCCGCGGTGTCATTGGTAGTTTTGAGTTCGTTGTCGGGCATCCGCGCCCCTCGGGCCGGGTGCCTTTCGGTCGCGGCGGAGCGAGCCCCGGAACGGCAGGATCCCCAGTTATCGGCCTTCCGGGTGCTCGCGCCGCGATTTTCTTAATTCCCCCGCCAATCTCCCAATACCCCCTGCACCAGAGCGAGCGCCGCCACCGCCGCCGTATCGGCCCGCAGGATGCGCGGCCCGAGCGCAAGCCGCAGCACATTGGGCCGCTCGAGCAAGGCCGCCCGCTCCTCCTCGGCGAAGCCGCCTTCCGGCCCGATCAGCACGGCAAGCGATGGCGCGGGCCGTGCGGCGTCGAGCGCCGCCACCGGATCCTTCACCTCCGCCTCCTCGTCGCAGAACACCAGCGAGCCGCCCGGCATCCATCGCCGCGATAGTCTCGGCAAAACGGGCCGGCTCCGCGATCTCCGGCAGGTTAAGCACGCCGCACTGCTGCGCCGCTTCGATGGCGTTGGCACCCATGCGCTCGACATTGACCCGCGTCGCTTGGGTGAACCGGGTGATCACCGGCTGGATGCGCGAGACGCCCATTTCGACCGCCTTCTGCACCAGATAGTCGAGCCGGGCGTGTTTGAGCGGGGCGAACAGAAAATGCAGGTCGCCCGGCGCCGGCTGCTGGCGGACCTGTGCCCCCGCCTCGGCGGCAAAGGCCTTTTTGCTGCCGGCAAGCCGGGCCCGCCACTCGCCGTCGCGGCCGTTGAAGATGAGGAATTCATCGCCCGGCGCGAGCCGCAGCACATTGACGAGGTAATTGGCCTGGTCACGGTCGAGCGGCACTGCCCGCGCAGGCCCGAGAGGGGCATCGACGAACAGCCGGGGCATGCGGAAATCGTATCGCGGCATCGGGTCAAACCGGCGTGGCGGCCCCGCGATTTACGCCAGTCGGCGGCGTTTTGGCCAGCGTGGGCAAAATCCGGCTGCCCTGCCCCTTCCCGACGCAATCGCGCTGCTTGTTGGCGGCGGCCGGCCGCAACCCTGTATAATGCCGGCCGATCAGAGGGGATTCGCTTGATGAGCTGGCGCCGGGCATGGCTCCCTGCCGTCCTGATTGCCGCTGCGGCTTGGCCGGCCGCCGCGCAGTGGCCGGCTGCGCAACAGCAACCGCAGACGCAGTGGCCGGCGCCGCCGCCGCCCGGGCAAGCGCCGCAGATCACGGTGCAGCCGACGCAACCGCAGGCACAGGCGCCGAGCAACATGCAGGCCTGCGCCGCCGAGTTCGTGCGCTTGCGCAACGAGACCGAAGGCAAGGCCAAGGCGATCCGCGCCGCCGGCGACCGTCATGCCCCGGCCAAAGAGGCATGCGGCTTGTTCAATAATTTCATCGCTGCGGAGAACAAGCTGATCAAATACGCGACCGACAATGCGGTCTGGTGCAGCATCCCGGCGCAGATCGTCGACCAGATGAAGAAAGGCCACGGCCAGGCGCTGCAGATGCGCACCAAAATTTGCGACGTCGCCAACCGCCAGCCAGCCGCGCCGCGCCAGCCGACACTGAGCGACGCGCTTGGCGCGCCGGTCCCCGATAGCAACAACATCAGGACCGGACGGGGCACCTTCGACACTTTGACCGGCACGCCGCTCGGGCAAAAATGAGCGGCAGCGCCGGACGCGTCGCCGATGCGACCGGAAACTGGGTCGACACGCTGGCGCCGCCGGTCGCGCGGCCTTACCTGCGCCTTGCCCGCCTCGACCGGCCGATCGGCTCCTGGCTGTTGCTGATTCCGTGCTGGTGGTCGCTCGGCTTGGCCGCCATGCACGCCCGCCATCTGCCGAGCCTGTGGCACATCGTCTTGTTCTTCATCGGCGCTTTCGCCATGCGCGGCGCCGGCTGCACTTGGAACGATTTCGTCGACCGCGATCTCGACGGCCGCGTCGAGCGCACGCGCTCGCGGCCGATTCCGTCCGGACAAGTGACGGCGGCGCAGGCCGCAATCTTCATGACGGCGCAGGCGCTCGCCGGCCTCGCCGTGCTGTTGCAGTTCAACCGCTTCACGGTGCTGACGGGCTTCGCCTCGCTTGCCGTGGTGGTGATCTATCCGTTCATGAAACGCGTCACCTACTGGCCGCAGATTTTTCTCGGCCTTGCCTTTTCCTGGGGCGCGCTGATGGGCTGGCCGGCGACGTTCGCGCGGCTCGATTGGCCGGCGCTGTTGCTCTACGCCGGCTCGATTTCCTGGGTGATCGGCTACGACACCATCTACGCGCACCAGGACCGCGAGGACGATCTGCTCATCGGCATCAAGTCGACCGCGATCCTGTTCCGCGAGCGCACCAAGCCGATGCTCGTCGCCTTCTACGCCGCCGCGATCGCGCTGATGGCGGTCGCCGGGCTGCTGGCCGGCGGCCGCGTGATTTTCCTGATCGGCATGGCCGGCTTCGCCGGTTATCTCGGCTGGCAGGTGATGCGGCTCGACATCGACGATCCGGTGAACTGCCTGAGACTGTTCCGGTCGAACCGCGACGCCGGGCTGGTACTGTTCGCGGCGATGCTGCTGGAAGCGGTGTTCTAGCCAAGACGCCAGCGTCTATCCAGCGAGCGGGCTCTTCGCTCCAGCCACGATCTTGACAAGGTCGGCCTGGCGCCGCGCCCCAGTCTTCTGAAAAACGTGGTGGAGGTGGACCTTGACCGTCGCCTCCGAAATGCCAAGCGCCTCGGCGATCGACGGGACGCCGCCGACTTCGACCACGGCATGCAAAACGCGCAGTTCGCTCGGAGTCAGTTTGTAGAGCCGGGCCAGTACTTCGGGCGGCGAAGGAATATTGAGCGCCGCCTTGCTGACGAAAATAGCCGCCGTAGCCGACCTACGGAAATCCGCTTTCTGCCGGGCACCCGACGTCAGCGGAAGGATATGCGCCAGATAGCGCTCGTTGTCTTTCGCGGTCAGGCCAACGGCAACGCCTTTTGTCCCGACCTGCTCGTCGCCGCGCAACGATGCGTCAACGACCTCGCGCAAAGATGCCTGCGCCTGCGCGTCAACGGCGATGAGGACGCCGTGCTCCGAGGTCATGACCATGCCTTCGTCGAGCATCGATCGGCCAGCGGCGTTGACGTTCACGATCCGGCTCGCTGCGTCGACAAGAAAGATCGCGGCGGCCAGCCCATCCATCGCTGCCAAAAGGGACGCCGCGTCGAACTTGTGAAGATCGATCATCTTGCCGATCAGCACGGCGCGGCGAACATGCGGGGTGACCAATTGCATGCGCCGGCAGACCTCTTCGTGCGCCGGGGAATGACGTTGCGTTCGTGTCACCGCAATACTGGCATAGCTGGTCTTTGACTTATCGAGCGTGACAAAAACGTTGTCGACGTAGTCCTGCGGTAGCATCCATTCTTTGTAAAATTTCGTGTCCTGAATTTCGCTCCATGGGATTAACTCCCGCACCGATTTGACCTCTCCGACATCGACAAAATGCGGCAGCGTAATGAATGGGCTGAGGCCGACGTATTTTTCAAAATAAAGTTTCGTAAAGTGGGGCTCGTCGCCCCAAGAATAGTAGCGCTGCGCAATCTTTAACGTCGAATCCTGCCAGAAAATCATCGCGGCAGTGGCGCCGACATACCCGCAGAATTTCTCCAATACGGCGGACCACGCACTTAAATCGAGCGCCGCATCGTAAATATCGCCGATCAGAAGCGAAAGGAATTCGACTTCGGTCATGATGCGGTTCGAGAGCAGGTTTTTGGGCCGCCGGGCGACAACCAATTATCGCATTATCCGGCTCAGGAATCGAACGGATTTGATCCACCTACATCGAACGATGGATGGGGGGAGACGATGGTTATGCTTGACTGACATCGTCGCGGGATTGGGACGCTCGGTCGTCCAGGGAGGCGGGCTGTGAAATCTGTCATTAAGGGCGTTGTTTTGACGGCAGCGTTGACTTTAACCGCAGGCCTCGCCGGTACGGCGCAGGCCTCGAGCATCAGCACGTACTTGAACGCCTACGTAGCTGACCCCGATCTTAATCCGAGTAGTTCGGACGATTATCAGCAGTACGCCGAAGACGTGACGCAAGGACTGACGCCAACGTCTTATTCGGCGACAGCTATTTTTGGGGGTGGCAGTTCATACTCGAATGCGACGGTGTCATTCGGCTCAGTGCATGCGTCACAGATGTCGAACTTCGAGCTCCGTTCCGATGCGGGCGATGCCCAAGGATATGTCCACATATTCATCGACGATACTGGCTCGGCGAAGCAGTCATCGTTCGCAACTCCCTCGTACTCACTTACGGGAACGAAGTCCGGCAGCCAAACCAACGGGCACTCGACCAGTACTTTGTATTTGATTTACACAGTGAGCGATCATACCAACAATACATCGACACAATTCGTAGTGGACACCGCATCGCCCGGCGCGAACGAATCCGGGGCTCCGCTCAATGTGACCATCGGCGACGCGATAGAGACTACGGTGATGCTGAATATCGATGTATACCAAGATAACCAGGCATTTTTCGCTGGCGCGTATGCCGACTACAGCCACACCTTCGATTATTATCTGACGAATTTTTCGTCCTCGTCGGGGCACAATTACGATCCGTCGGCGGCAACACCGCTTCCTGCCGCGCTTCCACTCTTCGCCTCCGGCCTTGGTGCGTTAGGTCTTTTCGTACGACGCAGAACGCGGATAAGCCCGCGAACCGATCGACCGGCGTAAGTCTCGCGCACCGCGACCGCAAGGACGATCTGTCGACCGGCGCCAGATCGACCGCATTGCTGTTCGGTGCTGAAACGCGACTGATGCTCGTCGCTTTCTGTGCCCTGGCCGTGCTGCCGATCGGCGCGGCGGCCTGATTGTCTCAAGCTGTGC
Organism: uncultured Alphaproteobacteria bacterium; assembly: GCA_963822035.1. GTDB lineage: Bacteria > Pseudomonadota > Alphaproteobacteria > Rhizobiales > Xanthobacteraceae > Pseudolabrys. Next base: position 66,745 of record CAWGGC010000003.1, read on the forward strand.
AAATCCAACCGCGACGCCGGGCTGGTGCTGTTCGCGGCGATGCTGGTCGATGCCGCGGTCTGATCGGATGCTGCGTCAGCGCGGTGTGAAGCGATCGTCCGAGGCTTCGCCATCGGCGCCAGGCACCGCGACCGGCAGCTTGTCGTCCGCCGGCACCTGCTCGCTCTCCGCCGCCTTCTCGCCCGCAGTGACCGTGTCGCTCGCCGCCGTCGCGATCGAGCCGGTGTAGGCCGGGCCGCGCTGCCGCGCGGCATAGACCGCGCGCGCTTTCGCCGCGGCAACCTCGCCGGGGATGGCATCCGGCCGGCACGGATGCCGGCCGCTGTCGCGCCGCATCAGGTCCACGTGGATGTGGTTGTAGTGATAGACGTTGTAGCCGGGCGCCAGCACCGTCGAAAACAATTGGCAGGCGGACAACTGCACGTCGTGCAGGAAGCCCTGTTCTTCCGGCGTGCCGTGCCAGCCGTCCTTCACTGTGACGGTGCGGCCGTCGGCGAGCGTGAAGCCGGCGACGTCGAGCGCATCGCCGAAGGCATGCTCGGAAACGAAATCGCCACCGGCGCCGACCATCTCGCGGCAGGAGTAAGAGCCGATCTGCTTGATCGTGACGACCTGCGTGCCGAACCAGCGCATCGCCGCCGGCTGCACGCCGTCGCTGACCCAGCGGTCGAGCGCCGACACGATCGGGCACGACAAGGTTGCCGGCGGATTGAGGCCCGCCATCACCGGCGTTGCCGGACCGCGCTGCGATCCGAGCGGCGGCGGCGCACGCTGCGGCGGCGGTTGATACTGCGGGGCGTTATAAGCGGGCTGCTGCGGCTGTTGGTAGCGCGGCGAATTATAGGCCGGCTGCGTGCGCGGCGGCGACATGCGCTCGTTCGGCAGAATGGCGTCGTCGGGAATATCGTCGGGCCGCGGCGCAACGTTCGGCGCGCTGAGCGGCATGGGCTGAGCAACCGGCGCCTGCATCGGCTGCGGCTCCGGCGCGTAGCGCGCCTGCGGCCCGGTGTCGCGGATCTCGACGCCTTGCGGCCCCGGCGTCCAGCGCATGGTTTCGCCGCGCACGTGCACGTCGATCGGCCGCCCAAGCGCCTGTGGGCTATTGCGGCGGCGCGCATTTGCGTGCCTGCACCCTGCACCGGTGCAATCGGCGCACTGTCGACCGGCGCGGTCGCGTAACGTGATTGATTGACCGGCCAGTTCGGCATCGCAGCGCCCGGAATCGAGGCCGGCGGCCGCATGTCGTCACTGTAGCTCATGGCGGGCGCGTCGGGCTCGCCGAGCGCGGAGACCTTGAGTGGGAAATCGGCGCCGCACATGCCGGGCCCTTCGATCGGCTCGATCTGCACGACGCCCGAGCCGACCTTCACCTCACCTGATTTCAGGCAGTTGACCTCGGCCTCGTGGCGCCAGGCGGCGCGCTCGCCGGTGTTCCACATCATGCGCCCGCAGCCGGCCAGCGCCAGCAGCAGCGCGACGGACGCCAGCAGATAAGACCGCACTCCCCGCAACATGGGCGAGAAAATGCGAGCAGTTGCTTTAACGAGGCCTCAACGCTGCGCTGGTGCGAATTCGTTAAGGATAAGGATTCGTTGCAGAACGGTCCGGGATGCGCTTTTTTACGCGAACGATACGGCAAAGCCATGCGTGGCTTCCTACATCGCTACAGGGGGCGATTTCCGGCCGCGTATCGCGAGCAATTTGGAGACCGCAAACTATGAAGCGTGCCAAAAGAACCGTCGTCGTTGGCTTGATGCTGGCCGCGGTCGTCGCACTTACGGCACTTGCGCCGTCGGCGGCCGACGCCACCACCGATCCGAATTCCGTCGGCCCCGAACGCGCGGCAGCGCTGCGAAAGTGCAATGTCAAGGCCAGCCCCTTCATCCTCACAACCTGGGGCGATTGGCAGCTCTACATCTACCGCGCCTGTATGTACGACGACCGGCAGAAGGAGTAACGGCCGGTCGCGCAAGGTGTCGGGGCTTTACGTGTAACGATGATCTAGGCCGCCGCCGCCTCGGGAATCAACTCGCCGGAGCCGCCGAACTCGGCGGGAAAATCCTTGAGCTTCGGCAGGCCGTCGCGCATCGGCAGCACCGTCTCGGCGTAGTTGACGTGCACGCCGGGCTTGAAGGCGAGCGTCGGGATGGTCGCGGCATAGACGTCGAAGAGGCCGAGCGACGGATGGTTGGTCATGAGATGCCCGCCGCACGTCTTGCAATAGCGGCGATCGCTCGCCGCAGTCTTGGCGTAAGTCGCGACCTTGTCGGCGCCGCGCGTCACCCGCACCTGCTCCGGCTTCCACAGCGTGAACGCATTGACCGGCGCGGCCGACCACGACCGGCACGAGCGGCAATGGCAATAGCCCATCGCCGCCGGCTCGCCGGCAACTTCAACCTCGACCGCGCCGCAGAAACATTGACCAATGTGAAGTCATTATTTTCCTCATCCTCTTGCTGACAATAAAGCTTCGCCCCCGAGGGACCTTCAGACCACGCCACCGCGCGAAAGCATCACCGAGGACGATGGCGTCGATGATTTCCATCCATGTGTTCCGTCCGGCCTTCAGAGCCTGCTGTTAACACCACTTCACGTCCGCTATTCCGAAATAAAAAATTTTTTGCCGCGCGCGATCGATCAATCTGCTGCATGTCGGCGATGATCGATCGCGATAAATCGCGGCCGCAAAAAATGCGGGCGCTATTCCACGTGCGTGGCGTTAAGAAATCTCAACTTAATGTGAGCGCGCGCGGCCTTGCTCGTCCACAAAGTCTTGCTACCTGCCCCGATCCGAAAACGATTCAAAAGGGGCGAACGATGATGTCCTTCAAGATCAAGATTCTCGCTGCCGCGATTGTCGTTGCCGGCGCGCTGGCGGCGATTACGATCGTCAACGCTGTGCGCACGCCGGCCGCGGCGGCGCACGACGCCGCGATCGGTACACCGTCGCCGTGGTCGCACGGCGACGTCGCCTGCGGCGCCAGTCTCAGCGCCGCCGATTGCGAACGTCTCGAGATGATGCTGCCGATCAGCGCCGGGCAATCGCGGCCGCTGCCGCTCGCAACGCCGCGCGCCTGACGCGCGCATCGCGTCGTCACGCCGCGGTCATAAAGCCGGCCTCGCGCCGATCCGGCACGATGCCGCGAATTTGCGCTGCGCGAGAGATTGTCACGCGCGATCAGCCGGTTCCCGCTATGCACGCGGAACACAAAGCCGCGCGAAAAAACTTTCCGCCGGCGCCGCTCCGGTCCGCCGGTTTTCTGCTATTGTCTCGCCCAAAATAAACATACGGGAGGAGGCAAGCGATGACCCTTGCCTTGAAGTGGGACGTCGTCGCGGTGTGCACCGTGTTTGTGCTGCTCGGCGCCGTGTTGCTCGGAGCATTCTGATCGCGTCAGGTATTTGTCTGCCGGCGCCTTCCGGCGCGCCGGCTCATTGCGGCGTGGTGTGGCAATCCGAGCAGCTTGCGTCCGAAAGCCGCCCGCCGGATGGACCGGCGACACATTGCTTCGGCACGTCGAAAAACGTCGCCGGCGGCACCTCGCCGGGCAGCCAGCGCTCGTAATCGGCGAGCATGACGCCGCCTGCGCTCGCCGCCGCTTCCATGAAGACGAGCGGCGCGCCGTCCGGCCGGTACCAGCTCCACATCACGTGATTGACCTGCCATTTGATCGGACAGGCGAGAATCTGGATGACGCCGCTCGGGTCGATCGCCGGATTGTGGTCGAGCACGCCGCGACATTCGCAGAACGCCGCCGATTTCCAGGTCGGCCGCACCATGCCCGGAAAGTCGGCGGTGCAGGCGAGCCCCTTGTCCGGCTGGCGCCCGAGCCAAAAGCCGACGCCCTTCTTCATCATCACCACGCCGGTGAGCTGCGGCGGCGCGCCCTGATACATGCCGGCGACCTGCGCCTCGCTGCGCGGCCAGTCATAATAGATGATGGCGGAGAACGGCGCTTGACCGAAGCGCTGCGGCGTCAGGATCGCCGTCATGCTGAATTGGTCCGGCCACGGCACCGGCTTGAAGCCGGCGCAGGCGTCGTGGCTGAATCCCGGGATCAGCGCCTTGATGCGCGTCGCCCGCTCGGCCTCGGCCGCCTTGTTCTCGATCCGCATCAGGTCGCGCGCGGTGCGCGCCTGCGCAACAGTGGCGTCCGCCTTGCGCGCGCTGGCCGCGCAGAATTGGCTGAGCTGCGCGAGCTTCGTCTGCTGCAGCGGCTCGAAGGTCGGGAAATAGCTCATCGCATAGTCGCCGATCACTGGCGGATTGGGCGACGGCGAGAGAAACACGCTGCGCCAGGGCAGCCCCGTCTCCTTGCGATACCAGTACCAGGTCGCTTGCTCGCCAGCGCCGGGCGTGGCCCACCAGCTTACGTCGGTCTTGGCGACCGGCGCTTCGCCGATGCAGACCGCCTGCGGCGCCAGCCACTTCGCCGGCGGCTTGAACTTCGCCCCGAGCGAGACGCAGCCGGTCGGCGCCGCGTGCGGCCCTTCGAGCAGATACGTGTCCTTGTCGGTGATGAGCAGATCGACCGCGCCCAATTCAAGGCCGTCGACCGTGGCGCGCATCGCCGGCACCGTGGCGTCGCTGACGAACTCGCCGACGTCGAGCTGGCCGATCTTGAACGGCGACATCAGCGCGACCGCGTGCCAGCGCGGCGGCAGCACCGGCTGGTCGGCGCTCGTGCAGGCGGCAAGCGCCGGCGGCGCGATCGGCGCTTGCGCCAGCGCCGGCGTCGCGCCGAACACGGCAACGGCCGCAGCCACGAGCCGGATGCACCACGCTGCGCAACGGATCATCGTTCCCCGTCCTCCCGGGCGCGGAGCATACATCGATGCTACGGCGAAAAGAAAAGGGATACGCGCCGGTCAAGCCGCGGCAATGCGTTCCCGGACCGGATTGTAATTGAGGATCGGCGCCAGCCACCGCTCGGCCTCCTGCGCGCTCCAGCCCTTGCGCCTGGCGTAATCCTCGACCTGGTCGCGCTCGATCTTGCCGACGCCGAAATAGGCCGCCTGCGGATGGCTGAAATAGAGCCCGCTCACCGCCGCGCCCGGCCACATGGCAAAGCTCTCGGTGAGCTTGACGCCGATGCGCTCGGCCTCGAGCAGCTCGAACAGCGTGCCCTTCTCGGTGTGGTCGGGCTGCGCCGGATAACCGGGCGCCGGGCGGATGCCGCGGTACTGCTCGGCGACCAGTTGCTCGCCGGAGAAATTTTCCTCCGGCGCATAGCCCCAGAACTCCTTGCGCACGCGCTGGTGCAAGCGCTCGGCGAAGGCCTCGGCGAGCCGGTCGGCCAGCGCCTTGACCATGATGGCGGAGTAGTCGTCGTTGGCGCGCTTGAAGCGCTCGGCGATCTCGTCCTCGCCGATGCCGGCGGTGACGGCGAAGGCGCCGACGTAATCGGCAACGCCTGACGGCGCGACAAAATCGGAAATGCAGGTGTTGGCGCGGCCCTCGCGCTTGGCGAGCTGCTGGCGCAGGCCGTGCAGCACGGCGAGCGGCGCGGCCCTCGCTTCGTCGGCATAGATCTCGATGTCGTCGCCTGTGGCATTGGCCGGCCAGAAGCCGAGCACGGCGCTGGCCTTGAACCAGCCTTCGCCGACGATCTTGTCGAGCATGTTGCGCGCATCTTCGTAGAGCGCGCGCGCCGCCTCGCCGAACTTGGCGTCATCGAGAATCGCGGGAAACTTGCCGGCAAGCTCCCAGGTCGAAAAGAACGGCGTCCAGTCGATGAAATCGACCAGCTCGCGGATCGGGTAATTTTCGAGCGCGCGCGTGCCGATGAATGACGGCTTCGGCGGCGCATAAGCCGTCCAATCGAGCTTCAGCGCATTGGCGCGCGCCGCGGCAAGCGTGAGCCGCTGCTTGTCCTCCTGCGCCCGCGCATGCGCGGCGGCGATGCGCGCATAGTCGCCGCGCAGCTCCGCGACGTAAGCGCTGCGCGTCCGCCGCGACATCAGGGCCTGCGCCACGCCAACGGCGCGGCTGGCATCGGTCACATAAACCGCCTGGCCACGTTTGTAATTTGGATGGATTTTCACCGCGGTATGCACGCGGCTGGTGGTCGCGCCGCCGATCAAGAGCGGCAGGTCGAGCCCTTGCCGCTCCATCTCCGCGGCGACATGGCACATCTCGTCGAGCGACGGCGTAATGAGACCGGAGAGGCCGACGATGTCGGCGCCTTCCGCTTTGGCGGTTTCCAGGATTTTCGCCGCCGGCACCATGACGCCGAGGTCGATCACCTCGTAATTGTTGCACTGGAGCACGACGCCGACGATGTTCTTGCCGATGTCGTGCACGTCGCCCTTGACCGTCGCCATCACGATCTTGCCGTTGGAGTTGGAATGCGAGCGGGCGTCGCGCTGCATAAACGGCATGAGATGCGCCACTGCTTGCTTCATGACGCGGGCCGATTTCACCACCTGCGGCAGGAACATCTTGCCGGAGCCGAACAGGTCGCCGACGATATTCATGCCGTCCATCAGCGGACCTTCGATGACGTCGAGCGGCTTCTCGGCTTTCAGGCGCGCTTCCTCGACGTCGGCCGCGATGAAGTCGGTGATGCCTTGCACCAGCGCGTAGGACAGCCGCTCTTCCACCGGCTTGTCGCGCCAGGCGAGATCGACTTCCTTGGCCGCCTGCCCCGCCCCACGGAATTTGTCGGCGAGCTTCAAGAGCCGCTCGGCCGCGCCGGCATCGCGGTTGAGCACCACGTCCTCGCACGCTGTGCGCAGTTCCGGATCGAGCGTGTCGTAGACCGCGACCTGCCCGGCATTGACGATGCCTAAGTCCATGCCGGCTTTGATGGCGTGGTAGAGGAACACCGAGTGCATGGCCTCGCGCACGCGCTCGTTGCCGCGAAAGGCAAACGACAGATTGGAGACGCCGCCCGAGACATGCGCATGCGGCAAATTCTCGCGGATCCAGCGCGCCGCGGCGATGAAATCGGCGCCGTAATTGTTGTGCTCTTCCATGCCGGTGGCGATGGCGAAGATGTTCGGGTCGAAGATGATGTCTTCCGGCGGAAACCCGACCTGGTTCACCAGAATGTCGTAAGCGCGCCGGCAGATCGCGGTCTTTCTCTCCAAAGTGTCGGCCTGGCCTTTTTCGTCGAAGGCCATGACGACGACCGCGGCGCCATAGCGGCGCACGGTCTTGGCGTGTTCGATGAAGGCTTCCTCGCCCTCTTTCAGCGAGATCGAATTGACCACCGCCTTGCCTTGCAGGCATTTCAGCCCGGCCTCGATCACCGAGAATTTCGAGGAATCGACCATCACCGGCACGCGGGCGATATCCGGCTCGGCGGCGATGAGATTGAGGAATGTGGTCATGGCTTGCTCGGAGTTGAGCAGGCCTTCGTCCATATTGACGTCGATCACCTGCGCGCCGTTCTCCACCTGCTCGCGGGCGATAGTGAGCGCCGCGCTGTAGTCGCCGGCGGTGACCAGCTTGCGGAATTTCGCCGAGCCGGTGACGTTGGTGCGCTCGCCCACATTGACGAAGGGGATTTCCGGCGTCAGCGCGAAAGACTCGAGCCCGGACAGCCGCAACTGCCGCGGCACCTCGGGGATCGCGCGCGGCTTTTTGCCGGCCACCGCCTTGGCGATCGCCGCGATGTGCTCCGGTGTGGTGCCGCAACAGCCGCCGACCACGTTGACCAACCCGGCATCGGCAAACTCGCCCAGGAGCTCGGCCATGAACTCCGGGCTCTCGTCGTAGTAGCCGAACTCGTTGGGCAGGCCGGCATTCGGATAGGCGCAGACGAAGGTGTCGGCGACGCGGCCAATCTCGGCAACGTGCGCGCGCAGCTCGCGCGCGCCGAGCGCGCAGTTCAAGCCCACCGTCACCGGATCGGCGTGCTTGACCGAATTCCAGAACGCAGCCGGCGTCTGCCCCGAGAGCAAGCGGCCCGAGCGGTCGGTGATGGTGCCGGAGACCATCACAGGCACGTCGAGCCCGCGCTCGGCGCAGATTTCCGCGATGGCGTAGATCGCCGCCTTGGCGTTGAGCGTGTCGAAGATGGTTTCGATCAGCAGCAAGTCGGCGCCGCCGTCGAGCAGGCCGCGCACCTGCTCGCCGTAAGCCGCGCGCAACTGGTCGAAGGTGATGGCGCGGAAACCGGGGTTCGACACGTCTGGCGAGATCGACGCGGTGCGGTTGGTCGGGCCCAGCGCGCCGGCGACGAAGCGGCGGCGCCCATCTTCCTTGCGCGCCTTGTCGGCCGCTTCGCGCGCCAGCTTGGCGCCGGCCACGTTGAGCTCGTAGGCAATGCCTTCCATGCCGTAATCGGCCTGGGCGATCGCAGTCGAGGAGAACGTATTGGTCGAGACGATGTCGGCTCCGGCGCGGAAATAGGCGAGATGAATGTCGCGCACGGCCTCCGGCCGGCTCAGATTCAAAAGGTCGTTATTGCCGCGCACCTCGCGGTTCCAGGCGTCGAAGCGCGCGCCGCGATAGCCTTCTTCGTCCAGCTTGAGCGCCTGGATCATGGTGCCCATGGCGCCGTCGAGCACCAGAATGCGCTCGCGCATCAGGTTGCTGAAAGCCGTACGCGCACTCATCACATCGCCTCCTGCAGCACCGGGCGAAGGCCGAGCAGATGGCAGATCGCGTAGACGAGATCGGCGCGGTTCATGGTGTAGAAGTGGAAATGGGTGACGCCGCGGTCGACCAGGTCCATCACCTGCTCGGCGGCGACCGCCGCGGCGATCAGCTTGCGGGTGGCCGGATCGTTGTCGAGGCCGTTGAAGCGCTCGGCGAGCCAGCGCGGCACGCTGGCGCCAGTGCGCAGGGCGAAGTTCTTCGCCGCCTTGAAGTTCTGCACCGGCAGGATGCCCGGCACGATCGGAATGTCGATGCCGCGCGCGCGCACGCGGTCGAGGTAACGGAAATAGAGATCGTTCTCGAAGAAGAACTGGGTGATGGCGCGGCTCGCGCCGGCGTCGACCTTGGCCTTGAGCATGTCGATGTCGGCCGCGATGGTCGGCGAATCCGGATGCTTCTCGGGATAGGCCGAAACCGAAAGCTCGAAATCGGCGATGCGCTTGAGGCCCGCGGCCAGCGCCGCGGCGTTCTCGTAGCCGCTCGCGTGCGGCACGTATTTGGTGCCCGGCCCGCCGACGGAATCGCCGCGCAGCGCCACGACGTGGCGCACGCCGGCCGCCCAATAATCGCGGGCGATGCTGTCGATCTCATCGCGCGTCGCCGCGACGCAGGTCAGATGCGCCGCCGGCGTCAGCATGGTTTCGGCGAGGATGCGTTTGACCGTCGCGTGGGTGCGCTCGCGGGTCGAGCCGCCGGCGCCGTAGGTCACCGAGACGAAATTCGGCGCCAGCGGTTTGAGCCGTTCGATCGACTCCCACAGCGTCTTGTCCATCTCCGGCGTCGCCGGCGGAAAGAACTCGAAGGAGACGTGGATGCGGCGCATGTCGCTGAGTGCGAAGCGGCTCGGGCGCATGTTCATTACGCAACCTCTCGTGTGGTAACCGGCGTCGCCATCAGCGCGCGGGTATCGCGCGCCAGCCACAGCGACACCGCGATCTTGCCGTCCGAGCCCGGCTCCGGCGGCAGGCTCTTGAACGACACCGGCTCGAGCGCCGACGCCGTCATCCATTGCGTCACCGTCTCGCGGGCAAAGCCCAAACGGCGATGCGCGAACTGCTCGCGCAGGAATTCCTGCTCATGCGGCGCGAAGTCGATGACCAGGAGCCGCCCGCCGGGGCGCAGCACGCGGGCCGCCTCGCGAATGGCGCGGCCGCCGTCGTCGAGGAAGTGCAGCACCTGGTGCAGAATGACGACGTCGAAGGCATCGTTCGGCAGCGGCAGATCGTAGATGTCACCCTGCCGCACGCTGCAGTTCTTGAGGCCCGCGCGCTCCAGCCGGTCGCGCGCGAGCAGCAGCATGTCGAGCGAGAGGTCGAGGCCGAGGCCGCGCTCGATCGTGGGGCCGAACATCTCCAGCATGCGGCCGGTGCCGGTGCCGAGGTCGAGCAGCGACCGGAACGGCTTGTCGGCGAGCGCGCCGCGGATCGCGGCTTCGACCGCCGCGTCGGCGACGTGCAGCTTGCGGATGCGGTCCCACTCCACGGCATGGGCGCGGAAATAGGCCTGCGCCGCGGCGGCGCGGGCCTGCCGCACCGAGGCGAGCCGGGCGCGGTCGCGCGCGATGGTCTGGTCGTTGGGATTGAGATGCGAAAGCAGCGTGCGCGCCAGGTCGGCGCCGCCGCCGTGTTCGGCGAGGCGGAAGAAAGCCCAGGTGCCCTCGCGGAAGCGTTCGATCAGCCCCGCCTCGGCCAGTAGCCTCAGGTGCCGCGAGATGCGCGGCTGCGACTGGCGCAGGATGTCGGTGAGGTCGGAGACGGTAAGCTCGGCCTCGGCGAGCAGCGCCAGGAGCCGCAGCCGCGTGTCCTCGCCCGCCGCCTTGAGGGCGGCGTTGAGGGCGTCGAATCCGAGCTGGCGTGGATCGCTCATCTGCGCTGCTTTGGGCCACGAAACCGGCGTTTTTGGGCCAGTTCCCACTATATAAGGATATGTTTATACGTTTAAGGAAAGCGCCGCAAGGGCCAAGCGCCGGAATAGCTAACGCCGGGTGCCCGTCCTACAAGGAGCCGCAATGACCACTCAGGATCCGCGCATCCGCGAAGGCGAAGTCACCGTCGACCTGCCCGACGCGTTCGACGCCGGCGTCTATTACATCGGCCGCATCCACACGCCGTGGAAGAGCCGCAAGGATTGCCCGAAGAACGCCCGCGAATCCGACGCCGTCTGCACCGTCGAGATCGACCCGCGCTGGCGCGAAGCGCTGAAAGACGTCGAGGGCTGCACGCACCTGGTGTTGCTGTACTGGATGGACCAGGCGCTACGGAACCTGGTGCTGCAATCCCCGAAGCATTACGGCGTGCAGCGCGGCACGTTTGCCTTAAGGTCGCCGGCAAGGCCCAATCCAATCGCCATGAGCGTCGTGAAACTCGTCAAGGTCGACGGCAACAGGCTCTCGGTCGTCGGTCTCGACTGCCTCGACGGCACGCCGCTTCTCGACCTCAAGCCTTACTTCCCCTCGGTCGACAGCGTGCCCGACGCCGTCGTCGGCTGGCATAAGCGGAACGACAGGTAAGCGCGCAGCAAACACGGCAAGACCGCGACGGTTCCGAGCCCTTACGGTATTTTGACGCGGAACCATCGAACCTGCTCGGTGCTTTCCTCGACGAACAAGAGCCATTCGCCGAGGGTATCATGTTGAGGTATCGCGTGATCTTGGCGCTGACGGCGGCCGCCGCTTTGTCGTGCGGCGCCGCGCGGGCGCAGAACTTTCCGTTCTTCACTCCAATGCAACCGCAGCAGGCGGCGCCCGAGGCAGCGGATCCGGATGCGGCTCCTGCCCCGGAAGCCGCCGATCCGGCGCAGGGTCAGGCGAACGAAAATGCCGACCTTGCCCCGCGCCTGCAGCGGCAGGTCGTCGACTATCCGAGCCGCGAAGCGCCCGGCACCATCATCATCGATACGCCGCATACGTATCTCTACTACGTCATCGGCAACGGCAAGGCGCTGCGTTACGGCATCGGCGTCGGCCGCAAGGGCTTCACCTGGTCGGGCGTGCATCCCGTGGTGCGCAAGCAGGAATGGCCGGACTGGTATCCGCCGCCGGAGATGGTCGCACGTCAGCCGTATCTGCCGCGCATGGTGGCCGGCGGCCCCGGCAATCCGCTCGGCGCGCGTGCCATGTATATCGGCGGCACCGAGTATCGCATTCACGGCACCAACGATCCGTCCTCGATCGGCAAATTCATGTCGTCGGGCTGCATCCGGCTCACCAACGACAACGCCATCGACCTCTACAATCGCGTCAAGGTCGGCGACAGGGTGATCGTGCTGCCGATGTCGGGCGTCCCGACGCAGCAAGCGGACGCCGCACAGCCGGCCTGGCAGCAGAAGGCGGAAGCCGCGATCGCCGCGAGCCGAGCCGCGCGGACCAGTTGGAACGAAAACCGGCCCGCCGGACTTTACTGAATGCTGCCTCCCTAGCCTTGCCCGGCCGTCGTGCCGGGCAACTTTTTTCTCGGCGCCCGCTCAGAATGTGCCGGCGAGCTCCGGAATGTCGGCAAGCGGCGCGCCGATCGCCTGCATCATCGCCACCGGCTCGGGCGTCAAGCCGGCGCGCGGCGGGTCCTCGAGATAACCGCCGATCGAACGGGCGCGCGCCACCAGCGCAGCGCCGAAAGCCGCGCGCCTTTCCGTCATAGGACATGAGCGCCGCTCCGACATCGCGTGAGCCGCAAGCGCATCCGCCAGCCAGGCCGCATTCAGCGCCGCCTTGGTGACGCCGGCGCCGACATGCGGCCGCGCCACGAACGCGGCATCGCCGGTGAGCGCCACGCGGCCCGCCACGACGCGCGACGATTCAAGATCGAAGATCGGCTGCACGAAAGGCGCCGGTGTCGCCTCGGTCACGGCGATGAATTGCGGCGGCAGCATCGCACGCACCTCGGCGCGAAACGCCGCGATCACCTCGGGCCGGATCAGCGGCGGCGGAATGCCGGCGGCGTGATGCTTGCCGCCGGCGTCGGTCAACAGCGCTGCGAGCGCGTCGGCGTGCACCGGGTGATACCAGATCCAGTTGAGCCGCCGGTGGCCGGGCCGCGCATCGTCGTCGGCGCCGGGCTGCCAGTAGGCGAGCGCCATCTCGCGCGGCGGCAAAAAGAACGTGTAGGCGTTGAGCATATCGCCCCGCGCGATCTCCGGCAGCGCCTCTTCCTCGAGCACGCCGCGCCAGGCCACATAGCCGGCGTAGCGCGGCGAAGGCCCGCCGAAGACGCGGGCGCGCACCGTCGAATGCAAGCCGTCGGCGCCGATCAGCAGACCGCCGCTCTCCGTGGCGCCGCCGGCAAAGATCGCGCTGACACTTTTTTCATCCTGCGCGACGTCCTCGAGTTGCATGCCCGGCCGGTAGCAGGTGTCCGGCAACTGCCGCCGCAGCGCCCGGTAGAACAGCGCCCATGAGGTGAGGACTTTGGCGAACGGCAGCCGCGCCACCACTTTGCCCTCGCGATCGAGACAAATGCGCGAGGCGACCGGCACGCCCATGCTCTCGTCGACGGCGATGCCGAGCCGGCGCATCACATCGAACAGCTCGACATGGGTGCCGATGCCGACGCCGCGGCTCGCAAGATCGCCGCCGCTGCGCTCGAACACCGTGACGTCCCAGCCGGCCCGGCGCAGCAGCAGCGCCGCGAACAGGCCGCCGAGCGAACCGCCGATGATCAGTGCGCGTGACATTGGGCCGCGAGCCTAACCGCCGCCCCCGCGCCCGGCAATTTTTTGCGTGCTGCTAGACCGCCACCTTGGCGAGGAAGTTTTCCACGCGGCTGTGCAGGTTCGCCGCCGCCTCTTCCACCTGCTCGGAGGCGGCCAGCACGGTCTGTGCCGATTGCCGCGTCTGCGTGGTCGCGTCGGCCACCTCGCTGAGCACCGTGACTATGAGCTCGGCGCCGCCGGCGGCGTTGGTGACGTTGTGCGAAATCTCGCTGGTGGCGACGCTCTGCTCCTGCACCGCGGCGGCGACCGCCGAGGTCTGGCTGTCGATCTGCTGCATGCGCGCGGCGATTCGCGAGATCGCGTCCACTGCCTTCTTCGTCGCGCCCTGCACTTCCTGGATCTGGCCGGAAATGTCCTCGGTCGCCTTCGCCGTCTGCACCGCCAGCGATTTCACTTCCGATGCGACCACGGCGAAGCCGCGGCCGGCCTCGCCGGCGCGCGCCGCCTCGATGGTAGCGTTGAGCGCGAGCAGGTTGGTCCTGGTGGCGATGTTGTTGATGAGCTTGGTGACGTCGCCGATCTTCTGCGCGCCCTGCGCCAGCGTACCGATGTCCTGCGTCGTCGCCTGCGCCTCGCCGACGGCGATGCGCACGACGTCGGCGGTCTGCACCAGCCGTTGCTCGATCTCCGCCGTCGAGGTCGACAGTTCCTCGGTGGCGACCGCCGCGGATTTCACATTGGTCGAGGCTTCGCTCGACTTCTGCGCCGCGCTTTCCGCCCGCTGCGAGGTCTGGCCGGAGGCAGTGAACAGGTTCGACGCCGTCGAGCGCATCAGGCTTGCGCTTTCCGCGACCGTCTGCAGCAGATGCTCGGCGTAGCTGCGGAACTCGGAGATCGCGTTCTCGATGAGCACGCGGCGACTTTCCTGCTGCTGCATGCTGTCGCGCTGCAACTCGATAGTGCGCCGCTCGGTGATGTCCTCGTGGGTGCCGATCCAGCCGCCGTTCCCTTTCGGGTGATTGGTGACCAGGAGGATACGCCCGTTCTTGGATTTAACCTCGTGGACGATGGTGCGCCCTTGCGCCACCGCCGCCAGGAATTCTCGTCGATATTCCTTCGGATCGCGGGAGAACGTGCCTCTGGCGACCCGGCACTGCAATATCTCGGACAAGGTCGCGCCCGGCTTTACGTCCTCCGGCGTCAGCTCGTACATCTGCGAATACTGCGTATTGCAGACGACGAGCCGCTCGGCGGCGTCGAACATGCACAGCCCCTGCGCCATGCTGTCGATGCAAGTACGCATCTGTTCGTTTTCCTGGGCCTGATGCCGGGTCAAGAGCGCTCCTGTCAGGCTCATCGCGACTTGAGCAACGGCCGCAGCGACGATAGCGACGAGGACGGTTTCGGAAACAGTCGGGATGACCGCCGCAACCCAGTCGGCATAGAATAACATCAGCACGCCGAAACTGCCTGCAAATACGGCAAGTCCGACGAAGCTGACGAGCCATGCGGCGCGTTTCAGGGTCAACGAGAAAAGCATTCGTGGCTTGGTCTCTCGGGGTATCAGGCGGCAACCTAATCCTGCGGCGTTTTTTTGTGGTTAATTACCGGTAAACCAATCCTTAATAAGATGTGATCGGAGCACGGACATGATGCGTATTGCGGCAATGGCGGCGGGCGCGGTCGGCGGTTATTTCGCCGCGCGCATGGCGGCGGCGGGGCATGAGGTCTTCTTCGTTGCCCGCGGCGCCAATCTCGAGGCGATTAAAAAGAACGGCCTCAAGATCGAGAGCGTCAACGGCGACCTGCATCTGCCCGACGCCAAGGCGACCGACGATCCGAAGACCGTCGGCCCGGTCGATATCGTGCTGTTCGCGGTCAAGCTGTGGGACACCGAGCAGGCCGCCGAAGCGGCCAAGCCGCTGGTCAACGCCAACACCCGCGTCATCACCTTGCAGAACGGCATCGATGCCGTCGAGCGCATGAGCGCGATCCTGCCGCCCGACTGCGTGATCGGCGGCACCGCCGCCATCTCTTCGACCATCGCCGCGCCGGGCGTCATCCGCAACACCAGTAAGTTCGCCGGCATCCGTTTCGGCCGCGCCGACAACAAGCCGGACGCGGTGCTGCAAAGTTTCGTCGCGGCGGCCAAAGCGGCCAAAGTCGACGCCGATCTCTCGCCCGATATCCTGCACGAACTCTGGTACAAATTCATTCTGCTCGCCGCGACCTCCGGCGCGACCGCCGCGCTGCGCTCGTCCATCGGAGCGATCCGCGAGGATCCCGAGCTGCGCGCCTTCTTGCGCGCGCTGATGGAAGAGACCGCCGCCGTCGGCCGCGCCAAGGGCGTCAAGCTCGAGCCCGACATCGTCGATCAGCGCATGAACTACGTCATCAACACCATGCCGCCGGCGATGCGCGCCTCGATGGCGGTCGATCTCGAGCGCGGCAACCGGCTCGAGCTCGACTGGCTGTCCGGCAAGGTGCGCGCGCTCGGTCGCGAGCTCGGCATCCCGACGCCGGCGAGCGATACGGTCTGGACCGTGCTCAAGCTGCACCGCATGGGAAGGTCCCACTAGATGCCACGACGAAGCCCGACCGGACATCGCTCGGCGGGCAGACGACAACTTTAGGAACCAAGGGAGAGACGCTCATGGCGCGGCTGCTGGTCATGTACAAACCGCCGAAGGATAAGGCGGCCTTCGACAGCTATTATTTCGCCAGGCACGTGCCGATCGCGAAGAAAATTCCGGGCCTGCGCAAATACGAAGTCAGCACCGGCCCGGTGGCAACACCCGCCGGCCCGGCGCCGTTTCATCTGATCGCCACTTTGTATTTCGACGACATGGCGGCGATCCAGAAGGCGTTCGCCAGCCCGGAAGGCCAGGCCGCGGCGGCCGACGTGCAGACCTTTGCCACCGGCGGCGCCGACATGCTGCTGTTCGACCAGCGCGAGGTTTGACCCGCACGCTGGCGCGTCTGCGCGGCGCGGCATAGGATTCCCACGCGCGGCGAATCGGTGGGACGCGATGCAGTCGCTTGTTTACATCCTGACGGCGCCGATCCGGCTGTTTGGCCGTTCGGCGCGCTTTCGCCTGGCGCTCGGCGCCCTCGTAATCGTGGCGCTGTTCTTCGGCGCCACCTTGTGGGCGCTCGACCGCTTCTTCCCCAGCGGCGGCAATGTGGTGACGCCGGTAGCGCAATTGACGCAACTGCCGCCGCTGAAGCCGTTGACGCGCGCCTCCTACGTGATCGCGCCGGTCGCCATCTCGCTGTCGGCGATCGGCCGCAGCCTCGACGCCTCGGCGCCGCGCGACCTCGCCGGCAAGAACGCCAACCCGGTGAGCAAGCTGCTGTCGCAGGCCAACATCGGCATCAGCGTCTCGCGCGGCACCATGAGCGTGTCGGGCAAGCCGAACGAGCTCACGGTGACGACGCCGCTCACCGGCTCGATGCAGATTACCGGGCAGATCGCCGGCGTCGCCGGCGGCGTGGTCGGCGGCATCACCGGATTGCTCAACCAGGGTCTGGGCAAAAGCCTCGGCAACGTCACCAACCAGATGCTCGACCAGAAGGCCGAATTGCGCGGCCAGGTGATCGTGCGCTCGAAGCCGGAGATCACCTCGGCCTGGCGAGTCAAGCCCAACCTCACCTCGCAGCTCTCGCTCAACACCAGCGCCATCCAGGTCGCCGGCCTCAAGCTCGACGTCGGCAATGAGGCCAAGCCGCTGATCGACCAGACCGTCAACCAGCAGATCGCCTCGCTCGAGAGCCGCCTGCGCAACGATCCCTTCCTCGAGCGCACCGCACGCGAGCAGTGGAACAAGATGTGCCGTTCGCTGCCGCTTGGCGGCGGCGCGACCGGCTTGCCGCAATTGTGGCTGGAGATGCGTCCGGTGCGCGCGGCCGCCGCCCAGCCGCAGATCGACGCCAAGGACGTGACGCTCACCATCGGCGTGCAGGCCGAGACCCGCATCGTGCCGACCGCCACCAAGCCCGCCTGCCCGTTCCCGGCACAGCTTGAGCTGGTGCCGCCGATGGACAACGGCCGCCTGGTCGTCGGCGTGCCGATCGACATGCCCTTCACCGAGCTCAACAAGCTGCTCGACGCGCAATTCAAGGGCAAGGTCTTTCCCGAGGACGGCAGCGGCCCGGTCTCGATCGAGGTGCTGGGCGGCAGCCTCGGCGCCGCCCAAGTCGGCTCTAGCCGACTTGGGCAATCAACATCGCCAATCTCGGGTAAACCCGAGATCGGTGGCGACCGGCTGCTGATCTCGCTCTTGGTCAAGGCGCACGAGAAGAAGAGCTGGTTCGGCTTCGGCGCGCAGGCCACCATCTCGATCTGGGGCAAGCCGGTGCTCGACACGCAGAACCAGATCCTGCGCCTCACCGACCTGTCGCTCGCCGTCGAATCCGAAGCCGCCTTCGGCCTGCTCGGCGCCGCCGCGCGCGCCGCCGTGCCTTATTTGCAGCGCGCGCTGGCCGAGAAGGCGGTGCTCGATCTCAAGCCCTTCGCCGCCGACGCCAAGGCCAAGATCGCCGCCACGCTTGCCGAGTTCCAAAAGAGCGGCGTGCCCGGCGTCACGGTCAATGCCCAGATCGATACGCTCAAGCTCACCGGCATCGACTTCAATTCCAACACGTTGCGGGTGATCGCCGAGGCCGACGGCACCGCCAAGGTCGCGGTCACCGAGCTGCCGAAGATGTAAGTCGCAGCGTGGCCACGATCTCTCTTTCCCTCTCCCCTTGAGGGAGAGGGAAAGCGGGCCTGTCTCGCGGTCCCCGGCAACATTGACACGCCCCGGCGCGGGCATAGATTACTGCCATTCCGAGGGGTGCCCGGGTCCGGGCTGAGAAAAACCCTTTGAACCTGATCCGGGTCATGCCGGCGAAGGGACAGGACAATGCATCGCTCCCAGTTTATCGCGCGTTTGATCGGCCCCGTGCTGTGCACGGTCGGCATCGCGATGCTGGTCAACCAGGACGCCTATCGCGGCATCGCGCAGCAGTTCCTGGCCAACCCCGCCTTCATCTACATCACCGGCGTGCTGCTGCTGACCGCCGGGCTTGCCATCCTCAACGCCCACCCGCTGTGGACGCGCGACTGGCAGAGCGTCATCACCCTGCTCGGCTGGCTCGGCACCATGGCCGGCGTCTGGCGTATTTTGGCGCCCAACTTCGTGCCGTTCGTCGGCAGCCCCATCATCGCCGGCCAGCATTTCTTCCTCGGCGCCGGCATCGTGCTGCTGGCGCTCGGCGGCTTCATCACCTTCAAGGGCTACGTGGCCGAGCCGCGCAGCCAACACGACTGGAGACCCGACCATGAACAAGCCCGTCACAAGCGCTGATCTCGTCACGCCGAAAGTCACGACGGGTCCGCTTCCCGCCTCGCGCAAGGTTTATGTCGCGCCGGACGAGGCGCCGGAGCTGCGCGTGCCGGTGCGCGAGATCATCCTGTCGGAAGGCTCGGGCGAGCCGCCGCTGCCGGTTTATGACACCACCGGGCCCTATACCGACAACGACGTCGCGATCGACGTCGAGAAGGGCTTGAAGCGCTCGCGCCTCGCCTGGGTCAAGGAGCGCGGCGGCGTCGAGGAATATGACGGCCGCCCGATCAAGCCGGTCGACAACGGCAACGTCACCGGCAAGCACCTCGCGCGCAATTTCCCCAACACGCCGCGGCCGTGGCGGGCTTCTTATCCCTCCCCGCGCAGCGGGGAGGGTGGCGAGCGAAGCGAGCCGGGTGGGGTGAGTGCGCAAGCTAAGGCCCCCACCCTACCCTCCCCCGCAAGCGGGGGAGGGATAAGAAAGAGTGCTTCGGGCGAGGGATTGCACCCCCTCACCCAACTCGAATGGGCCCGCGCCGGCGTCATCACAAAAGAGATGATCTACGTCGCGGCGCGCGAGAATCTCGGCCGCAAGAAACAACTCGAGCGCGCGGAAGCCGCGCTCAAAGACGGCGAATCCTTCGGCGCCTAGCGTGCCGGCGTTCATCACGCCCGAGTTCGTGCGCTCGCGAAATCGCGCGCGGCCGCGCCATCATCCCCTCCAACATCAACCACGCCGAGCTCGAGCCGATGATCATCGGCCGCAACTTCCTGGTGAAGATCAACGCCAATATCGGCAACTCCGCCGTCACCTCCTCGGTCGAAGAGGAAGTGGAGAAAATGGTGTGGGCGATCCGCTGGGGCGCCGACACGGTGATGGACCTCTCCACCGGCCGCAACATCCACAACACCCGCGAATGGATCCTGCGCAACTCGCCGGTGCCGATCGGCACCGTGCCGATCTACCAGGCGCTGGAGAAGGTCGACGGCGACCCGGTCAAGCTCGACTGGGAGGTCTACAAGGACACGCTGATCGAGCAATGCGAGCAGGGCGTCGACTATTTCACCATCCACGCCGGCGTGCGCCTCGCCTACGTGCCGCTGACCGCGAACCGCGTCACCGGCATCGTCTCGCGCGGCGGCTCGATCATGGCCAAGTGGTGCCTGTCGCGGCACAAGGAGAGCTTCCTCTACGAGCGCTTCGACGAGATCTGCGACATCATGCGCCGCTACGACGTCTCGTTCTCGCTCGGCGACGGCCTGCGTCCCGGCTCGATCGCCGACGCCAACGACCGCGCGCAATTCGCCGAACTGGAAACCCTCGGCGAGCTGACGCAGATCGCGTGGCAGAAAGGCTGCCAGGTGATGATCGAAGGCCCCGGCCACGTGCCGATGCACAAGATCAAGATCAACATGGACAAGCAGCTCAAGGAGTGCGGCGAGGCGCCGTTCTACACGCTCGGGCCGCTCACCACCGACATCGCGCCGGGCTACGACCACATCACCTCCGGCATCGGCGCCGCCATGATCGGCTGGTTCGGCTGCGCCATGCTCTGCTACGTGACGCCGAAGGAGCATCTCGGCCTGCCCGACCGCGACGACGTCAAGGACGGCGTCATCACCTACAAGATCGCCGCGCACGCCGCCGACCTCGCCAAGGGCCACCCGGCGGCGCAATTGCGCGACGACGCGCTGTCGCGCGCGCGCTTCGACTTCCGCTGGGAGGACCAGTTCAACCTCGGCCTCGACCCCGACACCGCGCGCGAATTCCACGACGAGACGCTGCCCAAGGAGGCGCACAAGGTGGCGCATTTCTGCTCGATGTGCGGGCCGAAATTCTGCTCGATGAAGATCACGCAGGACGTGCGGGATTATGCGGCGACGCTGAACGACCCGAAGACGCTCGGGTCATGCTGACGCGCAAAGGCGTCCGAAGACAGGGCATGGCGCAGATGTGGGAGAAGTTCAAAGCGATGGGCGAGCAGGTCTATGTCGATGCGGAGAAGGTGAAGGAGAGTAATAAGGCGTTGTAGAATTGAGCGCGATAACGACATCTAATTGATCAGACTTGCAATTTTGGCAGGCGTTCGCTATTTGTTCTAAGGACAAGCCAAATGCAGTTGGACTTCCAAACCTTTGCAGAACGCGCCGTTTCTCCGTTTTTGGAGTTGGGTGCCTACGAGGCTCTATGGGAGGAGCCGAATGCTTCGTTCAAAACCTTGGCTGATCGCTTCGCAAAGCGAACAGATACCCTACCGTCCGACTTTGTCGAGAGACCAAGGGCGATTTGTTACGCAAACGAAGTTCATGCCCGGCTGAAGGACGCTGGAATAAAAAAAGCTACGGTATTCGCGTCCACGGCGCAGGAGAATACCCTCAGCGCCTCCGAGATGCCGACCACCCAGTGGAGCTTTTGTATTTTCAAGGATGATGGATCTCGACAATTCTCCCAGTGGTGGCCGTCGTCGGAACTGGAAGTCCTTCCGAAGAAGGATCCAAAACAAGCAAACTTTGTCGCGCTCTTGAAAGATGACTTCACCATTGTCTCGGGTCTTGCGACAGGCATCGATACAGCCGCGCACTCAGCGGCAATTAGTGAAGGGGGGCGCACGATCGCTGTCTTAGGTACCCCGCTTTCGAAGGCATATCCGGCGGCCAATGCTGACCTGCAAAAAGAAATCAGCACCAACCATCTTGTCGTTACGCAGGTCCCAGTTAAACGGTACTCGAATCAGCCCAATCCAACAGCTAACAACTACTTCTTTCCCGAACGTAATGTAACAATGTCGGCGCTAACCGATGCTACAATTATAGTCGAAGCTGGAGATACCTCGGACACTAATACAAGCTCGCCACGCAATTAAGCAGGGGCGAAAGCTTTTTAATCTCGAAAATAACTTCAAAAACCCTGAGGTCAAATGGCCGCATACTTACGAAGAGCGCGGCGCAATTCGGGTTAATGATTATGATGACATCCGACGGCACTTCATTCCCGGAAAAACTCACCAAAATTGACGAGCTAACTCTGGGGAGACCATTCGTACCTTCACGAGGACGATGAATGTCTTTTTTTCGGAAACTACACGGCGCGCAAGGGTTTTGCGCATAGCCCAACAAACAATCTAATTCTCAATTTCAAAAAGCCTTTGAAATATAAAAATACGCCAAGTTGGCGCTACAAGCTGAGGGCGATCTCTCAAGTCGCTGCGCATTTTCCGCAATCTTGGTGCAGACTTAGGAAACCTCACACTTGTATTGTTCCTCCATCGAAAATAAAAAGCGATCCAGAATACGACGACAGAATGATGGATATGTTGAAATTGCTGAGTGCTCCGCGCGGAGTTGCTCTCGACGTCCGCGAATTAATAAAGCAAACGAAAGGCATGCCAGCTGCTCACGATAGTGAGCAACGCCTCCCCCACATGAATGGGAAAGTGTTTATGAAATCGACAAGTGTTGCCTAATCCAACTTGGATCGGTATCATCGATGATTTACTTGTGACCGGCTCTCGATATCGGGCGATTGCCAATATCCTCAAAGCCAGATTTCCCAACGCCCGAGTTACTGGACTATTCATCGCTCGGAAATCCGAATGATTGATTGGTCAGAATTCGATGTCGATGTTGATTAAGCCTTATGGTCTCCAAGGTCTTGCAACATTCCAATTGCGCCGTCGCAATACATTCCAATATGCCAGTGAGCGACCGCCAACCCTTCAAGTTCAAATTTCGTCAATTCGAAAGGCTTCCCATCCTTCGCTACTGGATATCAAAACGTTCGCCATCTGGATCGGCGCCGTGGATGTGAGCGATTAATTTCCCACAGTGCTGTGACCATTCATCGTCGCTCTGAACCCGGCCTTTTCCATAAGAGCGAAAAGTTCATTCCACAAACGTAATAGACTATGGCCTTCAGCAATTGCATTCTCCGGCAGAGAGTACTCGCGTATCGCGTCTTTCAGGCTTAGTTCGATTGAATGCCGGCAAAATAAAAAAGTGGTTCGGCAAGTTGGCTTTGCTCCCGTCCAATTAGTGAGTTCTTGTTTCGCAAGCTCATCGAAGGCTCTTCCATACCCCCTGCAAAAATTCCAGGTTTTCGAATACTCATCCTGGGTTTGCTTCTGAGACACGAAGCGCTTGATGTTCTCGGGAATTTGATTGATTTCGCGCTCAAAAATAGCGTGAGGATCGTTTCCCATGGGGACGCTCGTGCTGCGGCTCTGAAATCGAAATGACCGTAGCATTTTCTTGAAAATTCCTATCAGGACTAAATTCCCCTCACCCGATCCGCCGAGGGCGCTTCATGAGGCGTCATGAAAAGCGGGATCGTCCGGCCGGGGGCCGCGCCAACAACTGCGCGGGCCACCAGCCGGGGCCGGGCCAAACGGCCCGCCAGGCCGGCGCTTTCGACAAGCGCCCAAGCCCGGCGATGCCGTCCGGCGGCGCGGCGCCCGCGCGCGTGAGGATGACGCATCCTCGCGCTCCCGGGCGCGCCGGGGCCCCGCCCGCGGGCACTATGACCCGCTGCGAGGAGCTCGCTGATGGCGGACGGCTCGGCCGGCCGATCGGTTCACCCCGACCGGCACGCTCAAGCAGCCTTCCCCCAGAAGCGCGGCCCGGCGCTGCAAAACGCCGCGAAATAACCCGCCGTCGCCCTTTGGGCTATAGCGGGGGAGCGCCGAGAGGCGCCGCGCGTTTCGGTTTTGCCGGAGCGCGCGCACGGAAGAGACGGCTGCGCCTGTCGGCGCTCCGCTCCCTCGGGTTTGCGTCCCGGGGGAAAAGCCTGTCCCCGCGAAAGCGGGGAGAACGACGGCCTACCCGGGGCCGCAAAGAATACGGGCGCCGGCGCGCGCCCGCTTTCTTATCCCTCCCCTGAAAGGGGAGGGTCGGCGAGCGAAGCGAGCCGGGGTGGGGTCTCACTCGCGCCAAGGGCCACCCCACCCGTCTCGCACCTCGCTCCCGCTCGGTGCTCGCCACCCTCCCCCTGCGGGGGGAGGGATAAGAAGCAACCGGAGTCGCGCGTTTGACATTTGAATCGCAATCCTGCTCCGATCCCGGCCAACCCCGAGGAAACACCCATGGCCAAGGATTACACGACGCTCTCGCTGCCCGACATCGAGGACCGCATCGCCGTCGCGCGCGACAATATCCGCCAGTTGACCGAGCAGGCGGCCGGCTCCTCCGGCGCCGGCGACGAAGCGCGCAACGCCGACCGCATCGCCGAGCAGCAGGACGACCTCGACGCGCTGATTGCGCAGCGCGACGCCATGCGGAAGAAGAAATAAGCGCGGTGCGCGCCGCGGCCATCACGCTGCTGGTCACGCTGGCGCTGCTCGCGGGCGCGGCGCGCGCCGGGGATGCGGCCTGCGAAAGCGTCAAAAGCATCGGCGTCGCCACCATGGCGGCGGACGGCGCCATCACCTTGCGCATCCGCTCGCTGCCGCCGGGGCCGATTGGCGAAGGCACGTTCATCTATCGCCCGGGCGAGGCCAGATACGACGAGGTCAAGAGCCACATCGGCGGCATCGCGCCGGGCGAGACCAAGCCGGTGCCGCCCTGGTGCTGAGCACCGCGCACGGAGGACGAAGCGCCATGCCCAATCTCCTGCAAAACCACATCGCCGCCATCACCGGCGCGGGCTCCGGCATCGGCCGCGCCATCGCGGCGGGTTATGCGCGCGAGGGCGCGACCGTGGTGGCGCTCGATGTCAACGGCGAGGCGGCGGCGGAAACCGCGAGGCAGATCGGCGGCACGGCGAAGAGCTATCAGCTCGATGTCACCAAACGCGACGATTGCGCGGCGCTGGCGAAAAAAGTCGAAAGCGAGGTCGGCGCCGTCTCCATCCTGGTCAACGATGCCGGCATCACGCGGCGCAACGCTTTCGCCTCCGATGCCGCCGCGGTGGCGAAAGACTGGGACGACATCATGGGCGTCAATCTCGACGGCAGCTTCAACGTCACGCTCGCCTTTCTGCCGCAGCTGCGCGCCAACAAGGGCCGCATCGTCAATCTCGGCTCGATCCAGGCCTTCGTGCACCTGCGCACGCCGACCTCGGCCGCCTACACCACGTCCAAGCACGGCGTGCTCGGCTTCACCAAGGCGCTCGCCGCCGAGCTCGGCAAGGACGGCGTGCGCGTCAACGCCATCGGCCCCGGCTTCATCGAGACGCCGCTCAACGAGAAGGTGCGCGCCACCAATCCGGCGCTGGTGCAGATGTTCCTCGACCACACCCCGCTCGGCCGCGCCGGAAAACCGGAAGACATCGTCGGCCCGGCGATCTTCCTCGCCTCGGATCTCGCGGCCTACGTTACCGGCACCATCCTGATGGCCGACGGCGGGTATCGGACGCTATGACGGATGCGTCTCTTGTTAGGAGCGGCAGCAATCTCTCTTTCCCTCTCCCACAAGGGGAGAGGGAAGCGAGCGGGGTGCACGGCTTCGAGAAAATCTCAGACGGTCACTTCCCCGCCGCCTTGCGCAGCGCGTCGTTGATGCGGTCCTGCCAGCCGGGCCCGTCGGCCTGGAAGACATCGAGCACGTCGCGGTCGATGCGCAGCGACACCGTCTCCTTGGCGCCGGGGATGGCGGGCTTGGCCACCGGCAGATCGGCCGGCTTGGTCGTCGCCGCCTTGAAGGCGCGCTCGGCTTGGCTGCGCGTGTCGTTCTCAGGCCGCCGCGCCATCGCCTACTTCACCGTGATGGCGAGGCCGGACAGGTCGACGTTGAGGATCAGCCCCGTCTGCCGGCCGGTCAGTGACAGCACCGCGCCCTTCTGGTTGGCGAGCACGACCGCCTGCGCGCCGTGGATGATGGCGCCGCCGGCGCCCGCCGCGCCGTAGACGCCCGCGACGTCATAGGGGCTGCGGATGTGGGTGACGGTGCCGTGGAAGAAAGTCTCCGAGGCGCCGAACACCAGGCCGTAGCTCAGACCGCCGATCGAGATCGGATAACGGTGGCCGTGGAAGGTAAGCGTGCCGGAGCCGGCCTGGCCGCCGATTACCCAGCCTCCCTTGATCACCTTGAAGCTGATGGTCCCTGAATCGGCGTGGGCGGCGAGGCTGGTGCCGATGAGTGCGACAAGGGCAAAAAGCGCGGCGCGAAGTGCAGACGGAAAGCGCATGGGGGTTTCCTCCGGCGGATGGGAACACGCTTTATGCCACCGCGCGCGATTTCGGGCAAACCGAGCGGCAGGACAAGCACCGGCCCAAGTGACGGCCTCGGCAAAACCGCCTAGCATCGGCGCCGCCAGCCGGGTTTTCACCACAGCCAACGAGCTTCCCCATGAGCAAACGCGTGAGCGTCATCGGCGCCGGCACCATCGGGGCGAGTTGGGCCGCGATTTTCCTTGCCCGCGGCTACGAGGTCGCCGCCTACGATCCGGCGCCGCAGGGCGAGAGCTTCGCCCGCCGCTTCATCGACAATGCCTGGCCGACGCTGGACAAGCTCGGCCTGGTCGTGAAAGGCGCGAGCGCAACGAATTTCAGCTTCCACCGCGAGGTCGCGGCCGCCGCAACCGGCGCCGATTTCGTGCAGGAGAGCGGGCCGGAGCGCGAGGATATGAAGATCGAATTGTTCGCGCAGATCGACGCCGCGGCGCCGGCGGACACCGTGATCGCCTCGAGCTCGTCCGGCCTGCTCATCAGCCGCATAACCGCCAAGTGCAGGTACCCCGAGCGCTGCGTCATCGGCCATCCGTTCAACCCGCCGCATCTCATCCCGCTGGTCGAAGTGGTCGGCGGCGACAAAACCTCGGTCGCCGCGATCGACAAGGCGATGGCCTTCTACCGCGACAGCGCCAAGCATCCGATCCGCATCAACAAGGAAGTGCGCGGCCATGTCGCCAACCGCCTGCAGGTGGCGCTGTGGCGCGAGGCGATCCATCTCGTCGCCGAGGGCGTTGTCTCTGTCGCCGATGCCGACGCCGCGATCGCCTATGGCCCCGGCCTGCGCTGGGCGCTGATGGGACCGAGTCTCACCTTCCATCTCGCCGGCGGCGAGGGCGGCATGGCGCACTTCATGGCGCATCTTGCCGGTCCGGTGCAGAGCTGGATGGACGATCTCGGCGCGACGCGCCTCACCGAGCCGGTGCAGAAAATGGTCATCGACGGCGTTGCCGCCGAAGCCGGCTCCCGTTCGATCGCCGATTTGCAGCGCTGGCGCGACCGCAAGCTGATCGAGATCCTGCGGGTCTCGGCGGCGCCGTAGGGCGCGCTCAGCAGCCCTTGCAAAGCTGCGGCAGCGGCCCGAGCGGATCGACCGTTGCCCGGCCATCGGTTTCTTCCTGGCGGACCCGCGGCGGCAGGTTCTTTTCGGTCGGCTGACGGTGGCCGACCGGCGCCTGCGGCAGTGCCGCCGCGCCGTTGGTTGTCGGCGGCGCCGGCGGACGCAGCTTGTTGTCCATGGTCTGCGCCACGGCGGCGCAGGCCAGCATCGCGATCAGAATACCGGTGATGAGAGCGCGCATTGAAAGCCCCCTTGCGGACGGAACGCCGCAATAACCCCCGATAGCCGCGCACGGTTCCCGCGGCCTTGCGCTTAATCAAATTGCAAGCCGCCGGCGGTAATGTGAGGCCGGCGCGAATGGCCGTCAGCGCTTGTACAGCCCCATGATCACGGCCTTGCCCAGCGTGTTGAAATGCAGGTTGAAGCCGACCACCGCGGGCGACGTATCGGCGGTCACGCCGAGCTTGTCCTTGCCCACGGCAAAGACGGTGAAGAAGTACCGGTGCGGATGATCGCCCTCCGGCGGACAGGGGCCGAGATAGCCGCTGTTGCCGAGTTCGGTGCGCGTCATCAGCGCGCCCGCCGGCATTGCGCCGTTCTTCATGTTGCCGGCGTCGAGCGCAAGCTCGGTGACGTTCGCCGGGATATCGACCACCACCCAGTGCCAGAAGCCGGAGCCGGTCGGCGCATCCGGGTCGTAGCAGGTGACGGCAAAACTCTTGGTGCCCGCCGGGGCGCCCGACCATTTCAGATGCGGCGACGTGTTGCCGCCGGCGCAGCCGAAGCCAAAATTCTGCGACAGCACGTGATCCTTGGCGAGGTAGTCGCCGTCCTTGAAGCTGTTGCTGCTGACCGTGAACGCCATAACCCGTCTCCTCTGCCTCGAAGGCGCGAAGCCTAATCCGCCGCGGACAAAGCGCAATGCCTTCTTTCAACCCGTTCGACGCCGCCGTTTATATCTGCCTGGTGCTCGCCTTCATCATGGGCTTCAGCTCCGGATTGTTGCGCAGCCTGGCCACGATCCTCGGCTATCTCGCAGGCATGGGTGTGGCCGTCGCCGCGGCGCCGAGTGCGGTCGCCTTCGCCGACGACCGCTGGCACCTGCCGCCGGCGCAGAACTGGATCGTGCTGCTCGCCGTGTTCATCGTCGCCGGCGTGATCATCAGCGCGGTGCTGCGCTTCGTCGTGACCGAGATTTCAGGCCACGAGATCAGCGCAATCGACCGCATGCTCGGCGCGCTGCTCGGCATCGGCCGCATCCTGTTCGTCGCGGTGCTGGTCGTCGTCATCTTCGACCGCATCATCCCGGCCGGCCACGAGCCTGGCTTCCTCGTCGGATCGCGACTGCGGCCGATCCTGTCGGAGGCCGGCCGCCAGGGCCTGAGCAAATTGCCGCCCGACGTCGAGGACTATATCGACAGCCTCAAGCGCGAGCGCGGCATCTAGGGCGGCAACACCACCGGCTTACGGCATCTTCGCCGCGCGCCGCCAATGGATGCGGAAGTGGTTGCCTTGCGCGTCGGGCGGTGCGGTCAACGTCAGGTCGTCGCCGTTGAGCGTGATGTGGCGGCGCTGCACGTCGCCGACCCGGTTGGGATTGATCGCGGTGAACAGGGTGTGCCGCACTTCCTCGCCCGAGACTTCGAAGCGTCCGGCATAGGCGACGACGCCGGCGGTGGCTTCGGCGCGTTGCTCCGGCGTGGTGGCGTCGAGATCCATGCGCGGCACGGTTTCGTTGACGTGCTTGCGTTCTTTTGGCGTGTTGACCACGGCCATGTAGCCGTCCGGCGAGTACATGATCTGCGAGGTGCGCGGCACGTCGGGCTTGACGGTGCCGTCGGCAAGCACGATCTCGCGGCCCCGCTCCCGCCAAACGCCGACCAGATCCTCGTTTCTCATCTTGGCCTCCCCCATCGGACCATTTCGTTGTAGGTTTCTATTATGTGGTCACTATAAGCAGAACAGGTGGCGTCATGGCGGAAATCACCTATCAGATCGTGCGGCACGACGAGGGCTGGGCCTACAAGGTCAACGGCGTGTTCTCGGAACCCTTTCCCACGCACGCGCTGGCTTTGGCAGCGGCGCGCGCGGCGGCGCTCGAGCAGCGCGTGCCTGGCAACACCGAGACCATCGAATACGAAGACGAGAGCGGCAAGTGGCACACCGAGACCGCCCCGGGCAGCGACCGGCCGCAGACCGTCGTCAAGGACTCGGAGTAGCAAAGCTGCTGCCGGTCCTGATTGGCGCGGCGACCGCGCTAATGCGGCTCGATGAGGTGATGTAAAAGCCGTTGCCTGTCCTCGGTGGCAAAGGCAGAATGCTCGCACTGGGGGGCTTTCCGTGTCGGCTAATGTCTCGCGTGCCGGCCTGGTCGGGCGATGCGCCGCGTTTGCGGCGCTCGCGAGCCTGCTTGCCTCTTGCGCACGCGATCCGATCGTCACCACCGCCGGCTCGACCATGAACGGCAATTGGCAGATCGAGCATCAGCTCGACCGCATTACCGGCGCGCCGATCTCCAGCGCAATTCTGGTGACGCGCAAAGTCTCCAACGGCAAGGTGATCTATCCCGGCGCGGCGCAATTGCAATTGTCGTGCTTCAAGCAGCAGCCGACGGCGCTGTTCCTGTTCCCGGTCAAAGTGGTCGGCTCCAACCGCAACGGAGAATTTGGCTACCGTTTCGACGACAAGCCCGGGCATATCGCCAAGGCGCGCTTCGTCGACAATCACCGGTCGGCGGTGATCGAAGACAAAGACGAAGTGACGCGCTTCGTAAACGAGATGGCGACGTCGAATGTGCTTTACATCTTCATCCGCTCGCTCGACGAGCCGCGCACCACCGCTGAGTTCAATCTCGACGGCGCGCCGGCCGCGATCAGCGCGGGGCTCACGAGCTGCCCGCTGAGCGCGGGTCAGCCCGGCAAACTCAGCGGCGCGGCGCCACGGCCCGGCGCCGGCTGAGATCACTTCAGGTATATTTCGGGTCGCGGTCGAGCAACTCGATCGATATCCCTTGCGGCCCGCGCAGGAAGCAGATCTTGATGCCCGGCCGCGGCACGTGCGGTTCCTTGGTGAACTCGACGCCCTTCTTCTTCAGGTCGGCGGCGATGGCGTCGATGCCGGAGACGGCAAGCCCGAAATGATCGAGCCCCTGATAGGGCGTCACCGGGGCTGCGTTGACGCCGTCGCCGGGCGTCACCTTGGCGGTGAAGATCTTGGCACCGCCGAGATTGATGTCGATGCGCGGCTGGCCGCCTTGCGTGCTGCGCTCGATCCGCGCGCCGAGCATGCGCTCGAACCATTGCGCGGTCGCTTCCGGATCGGGCGTGCGCAGGTGAATGTGATCCCAGGTAATGGTCGCCATGGCGTTTCTCCCCCAACGTGTTTGCGGAAGACTAGGGCACGGCCGCGGCGTCGGCGCAACGGGGGCGCCGACGGTGGCCGGGCAAGCCATTTATGACAATCAGATTGCAGCGTGCCACGCCGCTCACAGGCTTAAAAAGTTGCCCACAGCGCGCGGCATTTTGCTCCAAGGCCGTATAAATCTTTGCTAGAGAAACCTCCGAGGGTTACATGGCGCGAGAGCCGATCAACGCGGCTGGGGGGATTGTGTTGCGCGGCGGCGCAAAGCCGCGCATCGCCGTTGTCCGCCGCAGCAAGGATGATCGCTGGGTCCTGCCGCGCGGCAAGCTCAAGCGCGACGAGAACCCGATCGCCGGCGCCAAGCGCGAGGCGCTGGAAGAGACCGGGCACCGCGTCGAGGTGCACGAGTTCCTCGGCGCCATCACCTACCTGACGCGCGGCCGGCCCAAGCTGGTGCAGTTCTGGCGCATGAAGGCGGCGGAGCGGCCGAGCCGCGACTTGACCGCCGACATCGAAGAGGTCGAGTGGCTGCCGCTCGCCGCCGCGGTGCGGCGGCTGAGTTTCCCGCTGGAGAAATTGTTCCTGCGCACGGTCGGACGCCGCGTGCTGCGGCGGCGCAGCCGGCGCAAGGTGCAGCGCCGGAGCGCGCGCGGTGCCGCGCGGGTGCGGCGCTCGGCGGCGCGCAAGAAGTCCGCGATCAAGCGTTCGCGCTAGCAAAGCTTTCCGAAATTTAATCTTTGTGGCGGGGCGCGTTGGTCATTCCGAACGGACTATTCACCGCCCATTCAGCGGGAAAATGGGAACTTTCGCCCCAATACCCGCGTTTTCTTACGAGTAGAAATCGCAGGAAATGGAACCCTCGGCCGTTTTTGTTGGAAACGGCCAGAACGAGGATGAGAGGTACGCCATGACCAAAACCTTGACCGCCATTACCGCTGCCGCCGCGCTCGCCATTGCCGCCGTTGCCGCGCCGCAACCGGCCGAAGCCCGTGGCGGCGGTGTCGCTGCTGGCATCATTGGCGGCCTTGCCGCCGGCGCCCTCATTGGCGCTGCCGCCGCACACGGCCCGTACTACGGCCCCGCCTATTACGGCCCCGGCCCGTATTATTACGGCCCGCCCTGCTACTGGACCCACGAGCGCATCTGGACCGGCTATGGCTGGGGCTGGCGGCGCGTCCGCGTCTGCAACTAACAAGCAGCCACGAGTGACGACGCCCAAGTAACAACTCTAAAAATGAGCCCGGTTTTCGCGTCGGAAAGCCGGGCCCTCGCCTCAAAGCGGAGCGGCGCAGCCGGCGCCACCAAATTTCCGACAAATTAAGCCTGCCTGCTTAGAAGGTCCGGACAGGCTCAGGGTGCTTCCGCCTTCGATTCGCCCCGGCCGACCAGGACCAGGAGGGATTGCAGATGAAAAAGACCATCTTCGCGCTCGCCGCCGTGGCGACGATCGCCGTGGGTACGTTGTCCGCTCCGCCGCCAGCGGAAGCGCGCTGCTATGGTTGCGGGGTCGGGGCCGGCGTTGCCGCCGGCATCATTGGCGGCGCAATTATCGGCGGCGCCATTGCCAACAGCCAGCCGCACTATTACGCGCCGGGGCCGGGCTACGTCGTCTATCAGGGCTATGGCGAGCCCTATCCGGTCGCCTGCCCGGGCGGCTACTGGGCGCGGCGTCCGATGCATGACCGCTGGGGCAACTTCGTCGGCTGGAGCCGGCCGCGGTTCATCTGCCCGTAAGGCTCAAGTAACACTCAGGTAAGTATCGGGGTGCATGATCGGGCCGACTGAATTCGGCCCGAGAGGACGCCCATGACACGGACGAAAATTGCGCTCGCCGCGGCCGCTTTCCTGGCTGCGGCGTTGCCGTCTCAAGCCGAGGCGCATTGCCGCGGCTGTGGTGTTGCCGCCGGCGCCGCCGCCGGCGCCGTTGCCGGCGCTTTGATCGGCTCGGCGATCGCGAGCCAGCCGCCGGTCTATGCCGCGCCGGCCGACGCCTATGACCAGGTGCCGCCCAACTACGCGCCGCCGCCGCCAGGCGATCCGGATTCGCCGGACTACGTCGGGCCCGCTTCCTGCCACTATGAGCGCCAGCAGGTGTGGGACGGCTACCAGTACCGTCCGCGCACCGTCCAAATCTGCGAGTAGTCAGCGCCGCATGCGGTCGAGCACCGCGGCCGTCGGCCAGCAATCGACTTTGAGCCCCTGCGCCGTCTGGTAGGCGCCAAGCGCGGCGCGCGTCAGCATGCCGGCCTTGCCGTCGATCTTGTCCTTGTAGAGCCCGAGCGTCGTCAGGCGCCGCTGCATCTCCTCGACGTCCTTGGTCTTGAGCTGCGCGCCCTTGCTCCACGGGTGCTCGAACGGCTTTGCCCCCGCGATGCGGTCGCTCAAGTGGCCGACGAACAGCACGTAAAGGTCGGAATAGTTGTAGTCCTTGAGCACGTAGTAGTTCTTCGGCGTGAGGAAGCCGGGGCCGTAGGTGCCTTCCGGCAGCAACAATGAGGCATCAGCCGCGAGCGCGGCGCTGCCGAGCTTGCGGCCGTAAGCGGGCGCAAAGCCGCGCTTCAGCCACGCGGCGACCGGCATGGTGTGGCCGGGTTCGGCGATGGTGCAATCGACGTTGGCCGGCACGCGCACCTCGATGCCCCACGGCTTGCCGGTCTGCCAGCCCTTGGCGGCGAGCTGCTTGGCCGCCGAGGCGAGCGCGTCCGGCACCGAATGCCAGATGTCGGCCTTGCCGTCGCCGTCGAAATCGACGGCATATTTGTAATATTCCGACGGCAGGAATTGCGTGAGGCCCATGGCGCCGCCCCATGACGAGCGCAAGTTGGCGCGCGGCACGCCGTCCTGGAGCATCTTCAGCGCGTGCAGGAATTCGTTGCGGAAGAAATCCTTGCGCTTGCCGGTATAGGCTTGCGTCGCCAGCACGCGGATCGCGTCGTAGGGCTGGCGTTCGCCGCCGAAGTCGGTCTCGCGCGCCCCAGATCGCCAGCACCACATTGCCCGGCACGCCGATCTCTCTTTCGATGCGTGCCAGAGTGTCGCGATACTGCGCGGCGAGTTGCTGGCCGCGCGCCGCGAGCCGGTCGAAGGTCTTCTCTTTCAGGTATTGCCCCGGCGTCTGCACGAATTCCGGCTGCTGCGGCGCCTGCTCCGGCCGGCCGGGAATATCGAGATCGGGCAGCGAAAGATCCGGAGCTCAGCCCGCGCGCGGCTGAATCAAAGACGCTGCGCGAGACGCCGAGTGCCTGCGCGTCGGACCACGTCGCTTGCAGCCATTGCTGGAAGTCTTGAGCGCAAGCCGGCGAAACAAAGGCAATTGCAATGAGGAGCGTAAAGACAAACCGCATTCTGCGGTTCAGGCTTCCGTTAACTCGAGCCGCCGCTCAATTCTCTCGATGCGACCGTCGAGCCGATCCATGCGATTAGAGAGATTAGCGTACTGGCTTTCGAGAATACCCAGCCGACCTTTGACCTCGCGCATATCGTCGCGCAGGCCGTCGACCGCGCCGCGAATGTGGCGCAGATGCTCAAGCACGATGCTTTCGGTCTCGGTCATGACGTCTTTTATCATGGATTCGCGGCGAGGCGGAATGAGGGCCTTTGCGGCCGCGCGCGCCGGTTCCGCCTAGAACAGGATTTTTCCGTCCTTGCCGCCGGCAGCATGGGCGTTCCATGGCGCGAAGCGTCCTCAGCATCAGGTTTTTATTTGCAGCGCATGGCTGCCAAGCCATTGCCGCTCCATGGGAATTGCCCCATTTCAGAGGCCGAATTCGTGCAGATTTTTGGGGCGTGTGCCATGTTCGACTTCACCACTCTCGTCCTTGTCTCGGCCTTCGCTATCGGACTGACCTTCGGCGTCGTCGGCCTGCTCTCGGGCTTCTGCCTCACCAGCGGCCTGCGCAATTGGACGCTCAAGGGCGACGGCACCTTGCTCCGCAGCTTCGCGCTCGCCGCCGCGGTCGCGGTGATCGGCGCGCAGCTGCTCGCCGCCGCCGGCGTCGTCGATCTTTCCAAGTCGATCTACCTGCAAGCCTCGTTCTCGGCGCCGCTCATTCTGTTCGGCGGTCTGATCTTCGGCTACGGCATGGTGCTGGCGAACGCCTGCGCCTCGCGCGCGGTGGTGCTGCTTGGCCGCGGCAACCTGCGTTCGCTCGTCGTCGTCGTCACCATCGCGATCGTCGCGCCGATGACGCTGAAAGGCCTGATCGCGCCCGCGCGCCTTGCCTTCCTCAACGCCACCGCGACGACGCCCCCGGTGATCTCACTGCCGGCGCTGCTGACGGCCTCAGGCCTCGGCGAAACGCCGGCGCATCTGGTTGCCGGGCTGGTGTTCGGCGGCGCGCTGCTCGTCTTCGCCTTCAACCACGCGCCGTTCCGCCGCGCCTACGGGCAGATCGCGGCCGGTATCACCATCGGCGCGCTCGTTGTCGCCGCCTGGTTCGTGACCGGCTATCTCGGCAATGACGACTTCAACCCGGTGGCGGTGACCTCGCTGTCCTTCATCGCCCCGATCGCCGACAGCGTGCAGTACATCATGCTGTCGACCGGCTCGACGCTATCGTTCGGCATCGCCGTAGTAGCGGGCGTGCTGGTCGGCTCCTTCGCAACGGCGACGGCAACCGGACGGTTCGCGCTCGAGGGTTACAACTCGCCGCGGCATATGCTGCGCTCGATCTCCGGCGCGGCGCTGATGGGCGCGGGCGGCGCCATGGCCTATGGCTGCACCATCGGCCAGGGGCTGACGGGGCTCTCGACGCTCGGCCTGCCGTCGATGATCGGCGTCGCCGGCATCCTGATCGGCGCCACCGCCGCGCTGCGCGGCCCGATCCGCGTGCCTACGTTGCAGGCGGCTTAAGCGCTACTTCGTCTCGAACGATTTCTTCAGCTTGAGGCCGACGAAGGGCAGCTGCACGCTGTCATCTTCTCTCACCTGCGGCAGCCTGGGCGTGTCGTGGTCGGCCAGCCGATCGGGCCCGTCGGTGTCGAACTCGATCCGGTAGCCGTTGTTGAGGTCGAGCGGCTCCACGAGCGGCTTTTTCGCCGGCTCGTTCGCCTTGGTGTCCGCCGCGAAGCCGGGCGGCGCGAAGGCAATGATGCCGGCAATGGCCGCGCTGCAGAACAGAAGGGACAGGCGCATGACGGGAGACTTCAACACGCTTTCAGGACGGGCCGGATGCCGCGAACGAGTTTGTGATCGCGCTGTGTAGCATCGATCGGTCGCTTCTCCAACCAACGCGTGGTTTTTGCCCCCATCCGGGCATGCCTCATCGCCCCTGTTCGTTGCGGCGTCCGCCTTCGCCCTTCGGGCTTCGGCGGGACTGCCCGCGTTTTGATTTGTTCGGAGGTACGGGCGTGCATTAGCGCCCCTATTCTTTGCGGCGCGGGGGCGCCGTAGTCCAATACTCTCCCTCGGATGAACCGAGGGGAACGGAGCGCCGAAAGGCGCGGTCCGTAATCGTCTGCCGCGCCGCTTATGCGGCGGCGCGGGCGCCTCTCGGCGCTCCGTCGTGGCGTTTTTCGGCGTCCGGGCCGCGCTTCTGGAGTGGGCTCTATAGCGTGCCGGGTTTCCCCGGCCGGCCGAGCCCGGCCCCATCAGCGAGCTCCTCGCGGCGGGTCCTAGTGCCCGCGGCATAGCAGTTTGCTTTTGCGCAAACTGCGTAAACTTGTTTGCGCGTGCCCCGGCGCCGCCCGAGCGCGAGGTTACGAGCCTCGCCCGCGGGCGCCACACCCTCTCCCGTTTCAGCAGCGTCCTGCAGGAACGCCCCTCGTGGGGAAGGTTAGAGGAATATATGCCTACCGTGTGGAATGTCAAGCGACTCGGGGTAAGATTTCTCGGCTGTCTGCTTTCGCAGAGCATGGGTGCGAAACGGCCCGATGAAAGCCAAGCCCCGATTGCCCGCCCTGAAGCCTTCGCCGCTGTTTCCAGCAGCCGCGATCGTGCTGGCCGCCGCGATTTTCGTCGCCGACACCATCACCAATCTCGAAATCGCCGTTCCCGTCTTCTACACCGCCGTCATTCTCCTCTCGGTGCGCTTTTGCACGCGGCGCGGCGTCGTCCTCGTCGGCATCGGATGCCTCGCGCTGACGTTTCTGAGCGACATTTTCACGCCGCAAACCAGCGAGAGCGCGGCCGGTCTCATCAACACGACGATCAGCATTCTCGCGATCGTTTCAACAACCTATCTCGTGCTGAAGATCGAGGCCGCCGAGCGGTCTGTCTACGAGGCGCGCGCTCAACTTGCGCATGTCGCGCGTCTCACGGCGCTCGGCGAGTTGACCGCCTCGCTCGCGCACGAAGTCAACCAACCAATCACCGCGTCGCTCGCCAACGCAAACGCCAGCCTGCGCTGGCTTTCGGCCGATCCGCCCAATCTCGACGAGGCGAAAGCGGCGATCGAGCGCATCGTCAAGGATTCGAGCCGCGCCGGCACGATTGTCGGCCGCATTCGCGGCCTTGCCAGGCGGACACCGGCGCAAAAGGTGCCCTGCGACATCAATGAGATCATTCTCGAAATTGCGACGCTGACCTCGAGCGAGATCGACAAGCGCCACGTCGCACTGCGAACCGACCTGCAGAGCGACCTGCCGAAGGTCACGGCCGACCGCGTGCAATTGCAGCAGGTGATCCTGAACCTGGTCATGAATGCAGTCGAAGCGATGGACGCGGTGCCCGAGGCAAAGCGATCGTTGATCATCGGCTCGGCGCATGAAAGCGCCGGCGGTATTACCGTCACGGTTCGCGATACCGGGCCGGGGCTCAAAGATGCCGAGGATGCAGAGCGGATCTTTGCGGCCTTTTACAGCACGAAATCCGACGGCATGGGGCTCGGGCTGACCATCACCCGATCGATCGTGGAAAGCCACGGCGGCCGCATCTGGGTGGAAGCAAATACGCCGAAAGGCGCGGTGTTCTGCTTTACATTGCCGGACATGCCAGCGGCTTCGTAATATGGCGGCCGCGAATCGCTCAGCGAGGCACCGATGACCATCAAGCCCTCAATCGCCGTGATCGACGATGACAAATCCGTCCGGGAAGCGACCACCGGTCTGCTGCGCTCGCTCGGCTTTATCGCCAAGGGTTTTGCCTCGGCCGACGAGTTCCTCAAATCCAACCGGCTCAAGATCACATCCTGCGTGATCGCCGACGTGCAGATGCCGGGCATGAGCGGGCTCGCGCTTTACGGCCATCTGACCGCGGGGCGCAACCCTATTCCCACAATTCTGATCACGGCCTATCCGGACGATGAAATCCGCGCCCGCGCCTCCAGCGCCGGCATCCGGCACTACCTGGTCAAGCCGTTTAGCGAAAAAGAGCTGCTCAACTCGATCGACGACGTCACCAGGCATTGAGCGCGCCGGGCATGATGACGGCGCGGGCGGCGCAATGATAACCTCGCGCAGCCAAGGTCTTGCGGTCGCGCGCACGGGCACTCATCGGGTCATGCAGATCGCGCTGTTCATCGCCGTGTGGCTCATCATCTGGCTCGGCGTGCCGGCGCTGCTGCATGTGCTGATCGGCGGCAGCGCCTATCCGCTGGTAACGCTGTCGGCCGTGGTCAGTTTCGTCGCCGGCGCGCTGATCGCCGCCTGGGCGACCGGGCTGTTCAAGGCGACGTCGCGGCCGGAGTAGGCGGCAGAATGGCCGAACCCGAGGCTCGGTTACCCCTCACCCGGCTCGCGCTCGCAATCGCTCCGCGCGAGCCACCCTCTCCCGCAAGGGGAGAGGGAAGCGAGAGCGCGGCAACGCACTGCGTCAAAATTACCGCGTGAACTTCTTGTACTTCAGCCGATGCGGGATGATGCTGTCCTGCCCCAGGCGGCGCATCTTGTCGGCCTCGTAGTCCTGGAAGTTGCCCTCGAACCACTCGACGTGGCTGTCGCCCTCGAAGGCGAGCATGTGGGTGGCGATGCGGTCGAGGAACCAGCGGTCGTGGCTGATGATGACGGCGCAGCCGGCGAAATCCTCCAGCGCCTCTTCCAGCGCGCGCAGCGTGTCGACGTCGAGATCGTTGGTCGGCTCGTCGAGCAGCAGCACGTTGGCGCCGGATTTGAGCATCTTGGCGAGATGCACGCGGTTGCGCTCGCCGCCCGACAGCGTGCCGACCTTCTTCTGCTGGTCGGCGCCCTTGAAGTTGAAGGCGGCGCAATAGGCGCGTGAGTTCATCTCGCGCTTGCCGAGATGGATGATGTCGTTGCCGCCGGAGATTTCCTCCCAGACGCTGTGCTTGCCGTCGAGCGAATCGCGCGACTGATCGACGTAACCCAGGTGCACCAACTCGCCGACCTTGATGGTGCCGGCGTCGGGCTTTTCCTGCCCGGTGATCATGCGGAACAGCGTGGTCTTGCCGGCGCCGTTCGGGCCGATGACGCCGACGATGCCGCCGGGCGGCAGCTTGAAGGTGAGATCGTCGATCAGCAGGTTGCCGCCGAAGCCTTTGGTGAGGTGGTCGAAGTCGATGACGTTCTGGCCCAGCCGCTCGACCACCGGAATGGTGATCTGCGCCACCTGGGTCTGCTTGGCGTTGGCGATCTTGAGCAGGTCCTCGTAGCGCTGGTAGCGCGCCTTGGATTTGGCCTGGCGTGCTTTCGGCGAGGACTGCACCCATTCCTGCTCGCGCTGCAAGGTGCGCTGGCGCGCCTCGTCCTCGCGCGATTCCTGCAGCATGCGCTTCTGCTTCTGCGCCAGCCAGGAGGTGTAGTTGCCCTCGTAGGGAATGCCGCGGCCGTGGTCGAGCTCGAGGATCCAGCCGGTGACGTTGTCGAGGAAGTAGCGGTCGTGGGTGACGATGAGGATGGCGCCGGGATAGTTGCGCAGGTGGCCTTCGAGCCAGGCGACGCTCTCGGCATCGAGATGGTTGGTCGGCTCGTCGAGCAGCAAGAGGTCCGGCTCGTCGAGCAGCAGGCGGCAGAGCGCGACGCGGCGCTTCTCGCCGCCGGAGAGCTTGGCGATGTCGGCGTCGTCGGCCGGGCAGTTGAGCGCGTCCATCGCCTGCGTCACCTTGGAATCGAGGTCCCACAGGTTCTGTGAGTCGATGATGTCCTGGAGCTTCGCCATTTCGTCGGCGTTCTCCTCGGAGTAGTTCATCGCCAGCTCGTTGTAGCGGTCGAGCAGCGCGCGTTTTGCCGCGACGCCCTCCTCGACATTGCCGCGCACGGATTTCGAGGCGTCGAGCTGCGGCTCCTGCTCGAGGTAGCCGACTCGGGCGCCTTCCGCGACCCAGCCCTCGCCGGTGTAGTCCTTGTCGATGCCGGCCATGATCTTGAGCAGCGTCGACTTGCCGGAGCCGTTGACGCCGAGCACGCCGATCTTGGCGTCCGGGTAGAAGGACAGATGGATGTTCTCCAGCACCTTCTTGGCCGGCGGATAGGTCTTGGTCAGACCCTCCATGTGATAGATGAATTGGCGGCCGTTCATGAAACCTCGCGGATTACGGGGCAAATCCGCGCCTCCGCGCTGAAAGCGCCGGGCGACACGGATGTCGGGAAATTCGCGGCTGATGTAACGGTGCGCGGGGCAAAGGGCAAGGCGCCTGACCCTCCCCTGGAGGGGGAGGGTCGGCGAGCAGCGACCCCGGACTTGATCCGGGGGAGATACGAGACGGGGTGGGGTGAATTTTCCGCGCCATCGAGAGTTCACCCCACCCCGCCTGACTTCGCTTTGCTCGTCAGGCGACCCTCCCCCTCCAGGGGAGGGTGACGAAGGAAAGCCGGCAACCTTCCGGAAAGGCTGCCGCGAAATTCCGCAAACCTTTCCATTTTGCTACCGGGTTTTAACCGCTGTCGCGCCATGATCGCAGGCAATGAACCTCGCGTCCGTTCAAGGACACGAAGGGGTAGACGGGCGCCGGTGTCCGGCGGCCCGTGTAATTCGGGACTTGCGTAATGGCTCGTATCTTGGCGATTTCCGGGCAGGCCGCCGCCTGGCTGCCCCGGCCGCTGACTTTCCTCAAGGCGGCGTTTTCCGGCTTCTGGACGGAGCTGACGCGCGACACGGTGCGTCCTTATCGCCCCGAGCTGCACTACATGCGCGGGCCGGGCCCGGCCTGGCGCGCCAAGCACGGCGTGCGGGACTGACCCCCTTCCCTTTCGGCTGACCGTCCCTAATCTGGCGCCCCCACCAACGCGGGAGCCCGACGCATGCTCAAGGCAGCCATCCTCGACGACTACCAGAACGTGGCGCTCGGCCTTGCCGACTGGTCGCCGATCGCCAAGGACGTCGAGATCACGGTGTTCAACGAGCCGTTCGCCAGCCGCGAGGCCGCGGTCAAGGCGCTGCAAGGCTTCGCCATCGTCGTCGGCATGCGCGAGCGCACGCGCTTTCCGCGCGAGACCATCGAGGCGCTGCCGGACCTGAAACTGCTGATCACCACCGGGGCGTACAACAACGCTTTCGATATTGCGGCGGCCAACGCCCGCGGCATCACGGTGTGCGGCACCGGCGGCTTCGGCTCGCCGACCACCGGCATCACCTTCGGGCTGATCCTGGAACTGACCCGCCGCATCGGCTTCGAGAACGCGCGGCTGAAAGCAGGCCAGGCCTGGCAGGTGACCCTGGGCCGCGACCTCGAAGGGCTGACGCTCGGCATCCTCGGCCTCGGCAAGCTCGGCCGGCGCTCGGCCGCGGTGGCACGCGCCTTCGGCATGAAGACGATCGCCTGGAGCCCGAACCTGACGCCCGAGAAGGCAAAGGACGGCGGCGCCGACTACGTCAGCAAAGACGCGCTGTTCGCCCAGGCCGACATCGTCACCATCCATGTGGTGCTGAGCGACCGCTCGCGCGGGCTGGTCGGCGCGCGCGAATTGGGGCTGATGAAGAA
Source organism: uncultured Alphaproteobacteria bacterium (assembly GCA_963822035.1). Classification (GTDB taxonomy): domain Bacteria; phylum Pseudomonadota; class Alphaproteobacteria; order Rhizobiales; family Xanthobacteraceae; genus Pseudolabrys. Next base: position 107,724 of record CAWGGC010000003.1, read on the forward strand.
GACCGCCTATCTCGTCAACACCTCGCGTGGGCCGATCGTCGATGAAAAGGCGCTGATCGCCGCGCTCAATTCAAAGCAAATCGCCGGCGCCGGGCTCGACGTGTTCGATGTCGAGCCGCTGCCGCTCGATCATCCGTTCCGCAAACTCGACAACGTCGTGATCACGCCGCATCTCGGCTATGTCAGCGAGCAGAATTACCGCAAATATTTCCCCGACGTGGTCGAGGACATCCGCGCCTTCCTCGACGGCAAGCCGGTGCGGGTGCTCCAGGCGAAGTAGGGCCGAACCGCGCCCTCCTCGATAGAGGCCGGCGCGGCAAAGCTTTGATCGGGCGAAGGCGCGAGTAGGCGCGTTTGGCCAATGCCTATCGCGACGCCTTGAATCCGGTCAATTTGACCAGAGCGGACCAATGCTCCCGACCGGCGGCGATGGATTTTGCGAAGGCGTCGCCGCTTTCGTTGGGCAAATCGTACCCCTGCGCCAACAGCGGTTCGCGCACGCTTTGCGTCTGCTGCGCCTTGACCCCGGCGGCAATCATGGCATCGACGACAGGCTTTGGGTTGCCGGATTGCGTGAGCAGGCCGAACCAGACCAGGGTTGTGAACTCCGGATGGCCAAGTTCGTGGAAGGTCGGAGTGTCCGGCAACAACCGAAAGCGATCCGGGCTGGTGATGGCAATCGCATTGAGGGCGCCGCTCCTGATATGCGCCAATGAATTCTGCGTCTGGGCGAAGCCCAGCGGCGAATGGTTTGCCAACAGCGCGGTAACCTGCGACGCCGAGCCGTGATAGGGCACGGCGACGAGGTCGAGACCGAATCTTTGATTGAGTTGGACCCCCAAAAAGTCGCCCGGCGCGCCGGGACTATACGAGGCGTAATTGAGCTTGCCGGGATTGGCTTTCACCCAGGCGACGAGTTGATCCAGCGTCTTGGCGGGCACGCTCGGATTGGTGACGAGGACGAGCGGCGATTGGACGCCTTTCACCAGCGGCGCGAAGTCCTTCATCGACCAGCGCAGCTCCTTAAAGACAAGCGGATTGATTTCGCATAGCGCCGCTGTTCCGACCATGATCATCGAGCCGTCGGCCGGCCGCCGGGCGACATATTCGGCCGCGATATTTCCGCCAGCGCCGGGCTTATTCTCGACGATCGTGCCGCGGCCCATGAGCTTGCCCATCTCCGGCGCGACAATTCGCGTGTACAGATCCGGAGCGCTGCCCGCCTCGAACGGTGACACGAAGGTTAGCAGGTCGTCCGCCCGCGCCGTGGCATCACCAAGGACTGCCGTCGCAAGGCCCGACAGCACAAAGCCACGGCGCGAGAGTTGAAACTGCCAACTCGTATTTTGTTTGCCGTTCACGCGCATCATCCCCTCCCCTATTTTGGTCGATCGCATTCAAGCCCGGCGCAGGGCGCGAGGACTTTGATCGACGGCTTCCATCATTGCTTGAACCAGCTGTTCGGTCAGGCGCGCCCGCGTGGCCGCCTCGGACGGTTCGTCCCACAGATTGAAGGTTTCGTTCGGGTCTTTGACGAGATCGTACAATTCGCCCCAGGCTTCGCCCTTGTAGAGCGTGATGCGATGGGTGTCGGTAATGAGACTGCGCACGAAGGCAGGTTCGGCAAAACCCAGGCGCGGCGCCCCATCCTGAAATTCGATGAGAATCCGGTCGTGTGGGCGCGCATCGTCGCGGATCGCCGACAGCAGCGACTTGCCCTGGATGCCCCAGTACGGCTTGAGGCCGGCGCGTTCGATGATCGTCGGGGCAAGGTCCGCGGTCGAGGCCAGCGCATGTCGCACGCAGGCCTTAGGTCCGGCCGGATCGCTCCAGATGAATGGAACGTTGGTGATGCTCTTGAGCGGCAGCGCGCCTTTCAGCAGCAGATTGAAATCGCCGAGGTAATCGCCGTGATCGGAGTTGAATATGATCACGGTGTCGTCGCCATGGCCGCTGGCCCGCAACGCCGCCAGCACCGCGCCGACGGCGTCGTCGATCATGGCGATCATGCCGCACGTCAGCGCCATCGCTTCCTTCAGTTGCCGCTCCGTCGCCATGAAGGCGACTTGGGATCGCGTGTCCTGCGTGTTGTCGAGCATATGCGCGTGCGCCCACCGCAGAGGCGGCACGGGATTGCGGTGCGCCTCGTAGGGAAGCCGTACGTCGAACTGTTCGGGCTTGTAGAGGTCCCAATACCTGCCGGGCGGCGTAAAGGGGTGATGCGGATCGGGAAAGGACACGAAGGCAAAGAACGGCTGATCGTCGCCCTTCCTGCCGCCGAGCCAGTCGACCGCGCGGTCGCGGACGAAGGCGGTCGGATAGAGCTCCTCGGGAATCGGCGTGCGGATCGCCTGCGGACAGCTGTAATTATGCGGCAACTGGTTCGCGGGGTCGCGCCAAGCGGCCGCCTCGGGCGATTGCGATCGCAGCCACTGATCGTAATGGCCATGCGCCTGATCGCCATGGTTGGTGACCATATCGACGTGGTCGTAGCCGTAGTACGGCAGCTTGAAGGCATAAGGCGTTTCGCCTCGGTAGCGCTCGGGCGTCTCCTCGCCGTAGTCGCCGCCGTCGTCTTTCCAGGCCTCGTCCAGGATTCCCAGCGTCTTCGGATCGACGCGCGGAACGGCGGGATTGGCCGTCATCGGCTGAACATGACTTTTGCCGATATGCGCGGTCGCGTAACCGCCTTCGCGCAGCACCTCGACGAAGGTGGTCGCGCGGCGGCTCAGGTGGTTGCCGTTGTGCCGCAGGCCGTGCGCCGATGGGTAGCGACCGGTCAATAGCGTCGCCCGGTTGGGCATGCAGACCGGGCTAGCGACGAAGAACCGGTCGAACCGTGCGCCGTTGGCCGCCAGCGAGTCGATGGACGGGGTCTTCAGCACGGGATGACCGGCGCAGCCGAGATAGTCGGCGCGATGCTGATCCGTGATGAAAAACAGGAAATTCGGCCGCTTCAACGGTTTCTCCACCGACTGTGGCTCCGCCGGAATGGCGGGTCAAAGGTTATCGGCGCGAGTTCATGCTGGAGGTTTCCACCTCCGACTTCAAGCTGCCGTAAACGCCACGCTCTATGATTTCACAATGCAATAATGTGATTCTGCGTGGCGGCGAGCCATCAGTCACTTGGAGGGCGCCGCGTCTGGCCCTGGGAGGGTCAGCCAAGTGGATGAAATTGTTGTCACGCTGCAAGGCGGCACCAAGGCGAATGTGTCTAGCCTTTACCGCTTACCAAAATGGCAGTATCGGCACCGATCTTCTCGCGATGCCGAACACGACCGCCGCTACCTGCCGACTCCACGCCCTAGCCTGCGGCCGGCTTCTTCTTTTTTTTCTTCGTTTCGCTCGAGCCGGGGCCGTGCACCGGCGTCCAGCTCGGCGGATCGCTCGCCGGAAAGCTCTCGTCGGAATTGATGACGACGTGATCCTCGTCCTGCTCGATGCGTGCGCGCTCAAGCTCCAGGCGCTCGGCGAAGCGCCTCGATTTTTCCACCATGGAACGCTCCAAATTGCCTAAAAGGCGCGCTGTGTCGCGGCGCCGATCGTTCAACACATCAACGGGGACAGGGCAGCCGCAGTTCCGCGGTATTTTCCGCGTGGCGGATCGGAACCCGCGTTAAGGCTTACAAATCCTGCGCGATCCAGGCGCGCTGCACGTCGTCGACCCAGTTGCCGACGTTCCATTCGCCCCAGGCGCCGAGGGAGCCGCAGCTCGTGCGGCCCGCAATAGACCGGCACGTGCAGCACGCAGAGGCCGTCGTGCGCATGCGCCGCCTCAAGCGCGGCGCGCAAAGCGCCGGCATCGTCGCCGGCATAGAGCGCGTGCACGCCTTTGACGGCGGCGGCAAGCTGAACGTAGTCGACGGCGACGGTGTCGTTGGTACGGAACTCGGCCTGGTATTGCGCGAGCTGCAGGCCGGTGATGGCGGCCATGCGGCGGTTGTCGAAGATGACGATCATGCCGCGGATTTCGTGCTCGACGGCGTCGATCAGGATCTGCGGGTTCATCATGAAGGAACCGTCGCCACAGAAGGCAATCGAGTAGCGCGGCTTGTCGGCGAGCGCCGCGCCAAGCAGCGCGCTGGCGGCAAAGCCCATATAGGAGGCGCCGGATTCGGTGAAGGTGTCGCCGGTGCGGTCGTCCTCGACGATCTGGAAGCCGTTGGCCTGCACGTCGCCGGCATCGAAGAACTTGGCGGCGTCCGATCTTCTTGGCGAAGTCGGCGACGATCTTGATGGCGGCGGGCTGGGTCAGCACCGGTCTGCCCCAAGCCTCGTCATGCAGCGGCGGGCATTCGAAGCGCTGGCGCTTGTAGGCCGCCCACTCGTCTTTCTTGGCGGCGCAGGCTTTCGAGCCACGCGGCCTTGTTCGCCGGCGCGCCGAGCTTTTCGATTTTAGCGGCAAGCCGCGCGGCGATGACGCCGATATCGCCGGGCAGCGCCAGCGTGTTGTTGTAGTGCGTCAGGTCGGCGAGGTCGCCGTTGATGTTGATGACGGCCTTGCGCCTTCTTGTAGCCGATGCCGGAGCAGTCGGCCTGGCACACCGCGCGCGAGCCGATGACGATCGAGCAGCTCGGCCTCGGCCATGGCGAAGTTGCCGCTGATCGAGCCCTTGGAGCCGCCGACATGCATGTTCTGCGGATGCGCGTCAGGCAGCACGCCGGTCGAGCCCGGCGACAGGATCACCGCGGCGCCCGCGGCTTCCGCAAGCTTGCGCATCGCGGCGTCATGGCCGCGGGTGCCGCCGCCGGCCTTGATCGCGACTTTCGTGGCTTTGCCGATCATCGCCGCCGCTTGCGTCGAGCGCTTTGTCATCGGCCGGCGCGAGCTTCGGCAGCTCCGGCTTGTCCGGCAGTGCTGCGAGGTTGAGCGTGACGCGCTGCGGCTGGGTGTTGAGCGGCAGAAGCAGATAGAACGGCCCGGCGCGGTAGGGATGATTGACGCACAGCGCGCCGCGGCGCAGCGCGTCGCGCACCGCCTCCGGCGTGTGCAGCACGTAGGATTGACCCATGATCGCGGTCATGCGGCCGAAGGCACCCTGCTCCTGCTTCGGCACCTGCTGCATGTTGTAGCCTTCGCCGTAGGTCGTCTCGTCGCCGTAGATGTGATAGACGCCGACGCCGTTCGAGGCGGCGGCAAGCGAGCCGGCGAAGGCCTGCATGGCGCCGGGGCCGATCGAGGTGACGACCGCAGACAACTCGCCGTACTGCCAGCGCAGCGCGGTCGCGGCATGCGCCATCTCCACTTCGTTGCGGCAGTTGATGGTGCGGGTGGCGCCCTCCTCCTCGTAGATGCGCAGACTTCGCCCAAGTCGGTCGAGCCGTGGCCGAAAATGGCGAAGTATTTGCGCACACCCTGCTTGAGCGAGACCGAGCACGAGAGCTTCCGACAGCGTCACTCGACGAGCTTGGGCAGGCCCTTGGCGAGCGCTGGCGCGACGCCGCCGGCATCCGCAATGGCCCGAGCCCGGGCGCGCATCTGCCGGCGGCTTTCGCTTTCAACGCTACGCGTCAGCACCGCTATTTCCCCTTCTGCAAACTGGCCGCCGCCTTGGTCAGCAGCGGATGCCAGAGGGCGATGTCGGTATTGAGCCGCTTGGCGAGCGGGCCCTCGCCGCGCTCGGACTTGGGCGGTACGGTGCCGCCGAGATCGTGCAAGCGCTTCACCGTCGCAGGATCCTCGAGCGTGTTGTTCAGCGCGTCGGTGAGCTTGGCGGCGATCGCTTTCGGCGTGCCCTTGGGCGCGAAGATCGCGCTCCAGACGCTGATGTTGTAGGCGGGCAGGCCCACCTCCTTGGCCGAGGGCACGTTGGGGACCGCTTCAGAGCGGCTGTCGCCGGAGATGACATAGGCCTTCACCGTGCCGCCCTTGATCGCGCCTTGCACGCTGACGACCTGCTCGCAGAAGAAATCGACATGGCCGCCGATCAGATCGTTGAGCGCGGGGCCGGTGCCGCGATAACCGACCAGCGTCGGGCTGGCGCCGATCGCATTGGTGAACTGCAGGCAGGCAAGATGTGACGACGAGCCGACGCCGCCCTCCGCCTGCTTCACCTTGTCGCCATTGGCTTTGAGATAGGCGACGAATTCCTTGAAGTCCTTGGCGGGGAAATCCTTGCGCGCGACGACGACCGCGGGCGCGTTGGAGGCAAGACCGATCGGCACGAAGTCCTTGCGCGAGTCGTATTTGAGGTCCTTGTAGAGCGAGGGCGCGGCGACATGGGAGCCCATGCTGGCGCCGAGCAGCGTGTAGCCGTCGGGGGCGGCTTCGGCGGCGCGCGCGGTGCCGATTGTGCCGCCAGCGCCGCCGACGTTTTCAATGACGATGTTGCCGTGCAGCGCCTTGCCCATGCCGTCCGCCATGATGCGGGCGACCACGTCGCTCGGGCCGCCCGGCGGATAGGGCACGATCATGGTGATCGGCCGGGTCGGATAGTCGTCGGCCGCGAGCGCCGGCGCGGCGGCAGCCAGCGCCAGCGCAGCGATGAGGCCGAGCAGCAATTTTTTATGCATGTGAATCCTCCCTGTTTACGTTCGTCTTCTTTTTCGCGGCGGCTTATTCGGCCGCCTGCCCCACGGCTTCGCTTCGCTCCTTGTCGCGGATCGCCATCAGCACTTTTTCCGGCGTCGCCGGCAGTTCGGTGATGCGCACGCCGACCGCGTCGTAGATCGCGTTCATGATCGCAGGGATGGTCGGCACCATGGCCGGCTCGCCGACGCCCTTGACGCCGAGCGGGCCGAGCGGGTCCGGGTCCTCGATGATGATCGAATTGATGCGCGGCACGTCGAGCGAGGTCGGCAGGATGTATTTGGCGAAGCCCGACGTGGAGGTACGGCCGTCCTTGAGCTGGTAGTCCTCCATCAGCGCCTGGCCGAGCGCCTGCACGATGCCGCCCTCGATCTGGCCCTCGACGCCCTGCGGATTGACGGCGCGGCCGACGTCGTGCGCGGCCCAGACGCCGAGCACCTGTACTTCGCCGGTCACGGTGTCGACCTCGACCTCGGCGACCTGGGCGCCGAACACGTAAGCCTGCCATGGGCGCCCCGAGCCATCGACCGGATCGAGGCCGGTGGTGTCGGTGCCGAAGCTTGCGGAGCCGACCGGCACCACGCCGCGGCTTTTGGCGGTGTGCACCGCCTCGCCCATGCTGATGCGGTGGTTGGTGTTCTCGGCCCAGACCTCACCATTGCCGGTGCGGATGAGGTCCACCTCGACGTCCCAGACTTGCGCCATGACTTCGGCGAGGCGCTTGCGCGCTTCGCGCGCGGCGAGCGCGACGACATTGCCGATCATGTAGGTCTGGCGCGAGGCGCCGGCGTGGGAGGCTTCCGGCACGCGCGCGGTGTCATGGTCGGCGATGACGACGTGCTCGGGTTTCACGCCCATCTCCTGCGCGGCGATCTGCGCCAGCACGGTGAGGATACCCTCGCCGATTTCGGTGACGCCGGTGGAGATCTTGGCCGAGCCGCCGTCGTCGATCTCCGCCCAGGCGGCGGCGCGATCGACCGTCGCGGTGCGGGCGATGCCGTACCAGCAGGCGGCCATGCCGCGTCCGCGTTTCCGGGCCATTAGGCTGCCTCTCCTTCGCCCCGTCACTTCTTCCCTCTCCCCGCTTGCGGGGAGAGGGAGGCGAGCGGCGCAGCGAGCGAGCCGGATGAGGGGGCGGATCGATAGGCTCAGACTGTGGCAATGCCCCCTCACCCGCCCGCCTTCGCCCTGCGGGCTTCGACGGGCAACCTCTCCCCGCACGCGGGGAGAGGAAAAGAGAGCATGTGGCGCGGCCATCACTCCGCCGCCTCTTGTTTTTCCGCCGCGGCAAAGCGCGCGCCCAGCGCGCAGGGCGGGCGGATGTCGTCACGGTTCAGGTCGCGGCGCGCGTCGCCGCGCGAGGTGGGCGCACCCTTTTCCCAGCCGGAGGCTTGCTCGACCGCATCGAGCGCGCGCGACAGGCTCACCGAACCGAGCTTCTGTCTGGTGTGGGTCACGGCGCCGTCGCGCATGGCGTTGATGCGGCGGATGGCGAAGGGATCAAGCCCGAGCCGCTCGGCGCAGATGTCGAGATGCGACTCGGTGGCGAAGGCCGTCTGCAGCGCGCCGAACGAGCGGAAGGCGCCCGACGGGGTGTTGTTGGTGTAGATGCCGTAGGTGTCGACGCGCACGTTAGGGATGGCGTAGGGCCCGGCGGCAAGAATCGCCGCCTTGCGCATCACGCCTTCGGTGGAAAGGCCGTAAGCGCCGCCGTCGCAGATCATGGTCATGTGCGAGGCGACGAATGCGCCCGTCGCGCGTGAGCCCCATGCGCAGCCTGGTGCGCGAGGGATGCCGCTTGGCGGTGGAGATGATCGATTCCTCGCGGGTGAAGACGAGGCGCACCGGCGCCCGCGTCTTCATCGCCAAGAGCGCCAGCATGCCCTGGTAGATCATGTCCTCCTTGCCGCCGAAGCCGCCGCCGACCGGGCTCATGATGAAGCGCACCTTGGAGATCGGCATGGCGATGATGCGCGCCAGCATGTGGCGGTGGTGCGTGACGTTCTGGTCGGGAGAGACGATGGTGACAACGCCGTCGTGGTCGACGTAAGCCAGGCCCGCTTCGGGCTCGAGATAGGCGTGCTCGATCGCCTGCGTCGAATAGGTCTCCTCGACGACGAGATCGGACTGGGCAAAGCCTGCTTCGACGTCGCCGACGCGGATCGGGAATGTGCTTGGTGATATTGTCGGGCGCGTAGTCGTGCAGCACAGGCGCACCGGCGCGCATCGCCTCGTCGGGATCGAATACCGGCGCTAGCTGCTCATAGACAACCTTGATCGCGGCGAGCGCGCGCCTGGCGGTGAGTTCGTCCACGGCGGCGACGGCGGCGACCGCCTCGCCGACGTAACGCACCTTGCCGCGCGCCATCACCGGCTGGTCGTTGACGAAGACGCCGAAGCCGTCCTCGCCGGGCACGTCGGCAGACGGTGATGACGCCTTCGACGCCCTCCATGGCCTCCGCGGCCGAAATGTCGATCGACACGATGCGGGCGTGCGCATGCGGCGAGCGCAGCACCTGCACGTGCAGCATGCCGGGCATGGTCATGTCGCCGGCATATTTGAGCCGGCCCGACACCTTGCTCGGCGCATCGATGCGGCGCACCGCCTTGCCGATGAAATCGCCCTGTCCTGCTTCAGCCTCGGCAAAGACCGTCGCCGGCAGGCGGCCGTTCTGCACGTCGCGCGCCATTTCCACGGCATCGAAAATCTTCTGGTAGCCGGTGCAGCGGCAGATATTGCCGCCGAGCCGCTCCTTGATTTCCTCACGGTCGGCGAACGGATTGGCGCGCAGCGCCGCGGTCGCCGCCATCACCATGCCGGGGATGCAGTAACCGCACTGGCTGGCGCCGGCCTGGTGGAAGGCCTTTTGCAGCACGCTGAGTTCGCCGGTTTTCGCCAGCGACTCGATGGTCTCGATCTGCGCGCCTTGCGCCTTCGCCACCGGCAGCAGGCACGACTTCATCAGCACGCCGTCGACGAACACCGAACAGGTGCCGCATTCGCCGGCGCCGCAGCCTTCCTTATTGCCGGTGAGATTCAGAGTCGTCGCGCAGGAAATCGAGCAGGCGCTGGTGCGGCTTCGCGCTGCGCGCCACCTTGCGGCCGTTGACCGTGGCCTTGATCTGGAGCTCAGGCATAGGCGGCCTCGAGCGCGGGCGTCAGCGTGGCGGGATCGGCGCCGGCACGGCGCGCGGCGTTGATGAGCGCGCGCGCCATGAAGCCGCGGGTGACGTCGCGGCGATAGGCCTGGCGGGTACGCGAGGCGACAAGATCGACCGGCATCACCGAGGCTTCTTCGATCAGCGCCGGGGTGATCGGCTCGCCGCGCAGCACGGCTTCGGCGTCGTGCAGCCGGTGCGGCACCGGGCCGATGCCGGCAATCGCGAGGCGCGCGTCCTCGATATGGCGGCCGCGGGCGTCGAGCTTGATCAATGCGGCCAGGCAAACGAGCGAGATGACGAGCGAGCGGCGGTGACCGACCTTCTCGAAGGCGCCGCCATAGCCGGCAAGCGCGTCGCATTCGACGGCGATCAGCAATTCGCCGTCTTCGAGCGTGGTGCGGTTGGGGCCGGTGACGAAATCGGTGAGCTTGACGCGGCGGCGCGCGATTTGCCCTCCGTTCATGCGCGCGAGTTCAACCTCGGCGTCATGCGCGATGAGACAGGGTGTCACGTCGGCCGCGGGCGAGGCGTTGACGATATTGCCGCCGACAGTCGCCTGGGCGCGGATCTGGTCGTCGGCAAACCACACCGCGCAGCGCGGCATCTCCGGCATGGCGTGCGCCAGCGCCGCATCGTCGAGGAAACGCTGCACCGGCGTCGCCGCGCCGAGGCGCACGTGGCCGCCGCTCACCGCGCGCTCGTTGAGTTCGGGGATTTTCGAGACGTCGATCAGCACCGGGATGTCGACGTCGCCGGCGCTGCCCTCGCGCGCCCAGGGGAAGGTGTCGGTGCAGCCGGCGACGATGCGATAGCGGCGGCGATGCTGCGCCATCGCGGCAAAGGCCTCGTCGAGCGAGGCGGGCGTGATGTAGTCGTCGCAGATGAGCATGCTCGACAGCACCTTGCTTGCTTTCTTTCATCCCTCTCCCCTTGTGGGAGAGGGTGCCCGAGCGAAGCGAGGGCGGGTGAGGGGTCGGCAGTCGTTTGAGGCACCGACCCCTCACCCGGCTCGCACCTTCGGTGCTCGCCACCCTCTCCCACAAGGGGAGAGGGGAAGAAGAGCAACTACTCCGCCGCGACCTTGTGCGCGGCGCCCATGTTCGCCTTCACCACCACCTTGATGGCGTCCTCGACGCGGTCCTTGGCGTAGCGGATCGCGGTCGGCAGATCGTCGAGCGGAAAGGTGTGGGTGTGAATCTTGGTGGCGTCGAAGCGCTTCTGCTGCATGAAGGCCTCGGCGCGGTGCGTCGCGCTCTTGCCCTCGCCGCGAATGCCGTAGAGGTAGATGTTGTTGCGCACGATGTGCGCGACATCGACCGGCACCTCCTCGTGAGCAAACGCCGCGAGGCAGACCTTGCCGCCGCGGTTGGCCATGCGCACGGCGTCGTTGACCGCTGAGGTCGCCGCCGAACATTCGACCACGTAGTCGACGCCCTTGCCGCCGTTCGCCTTCTTCACTTCGGCGACCACATCCGGCGTCTTGCGGATGTTCACCACGGCATCGGCGCCGAGTTGCTTGCCGATGTCGAGGCGGTTGTCGCGCGTGCCGGTCAGGATCACGGGCTGCGCGCCCATGGCTTTGGCCACGGCGACCGCCATGAGCCCAATGGGGCCCGGTCCGGTGACGCAGACGCTTTCGCCGGCAACGAGGCCGCCCAATTCGGTCAGCGCATACATCGCGGTGCCGGCGGTGACGACGAGGGTGCCCTCCTCGTCGGTCATGTCGTCGGGGATGGGTCACCAGCGTATTGATGTTGTTGACCTGGTACTCGCAGAAGCCGCCGTCGGTGGTGAAGCCGTTGGCGCGGTGGCCCTTGTCGACGTCGCCGTAATTGAGGCCGTAGTTGTGGCACGAGGTGTACATGCCCTCGCGGCAGCGCTTGCACTGGCCGCAGCCGGCGTGGATTTCGACCGCCACGCGCGTGCCGATCGCGTATTCATCGACGCCGGGCCCGAGCGCCACGACAGTCCCCATATACTCATGGCCGGGCGTAAAATTCTTGTTGAACGGCAGCCCGCCCTGAATCGAGGCCGGCAGCCCGTGGTAGATGATATCGAGGTCGGTGGCGCAGATCGCCACCGCGTCGATGCGCACCAGCACCTCCGCCTTCTTCGGCACCGGCATCGGCTTGCGGCCGATGCTGAGCTCGCCCGGATTGCCGAGCACCCAGGCCTTCATGGTCTCGGGGATGGGATACTCGTTATGGTTGGTCTTCACGCCCGGCGGTGCGTACATCAAATCCTCCAGATCGAAATTTAGTCTCGCGGCCTCAGCTCGCGGCGGCCGTCTGCGCGCCGTTTGCTTGCGCGCCGGTGTGGCCGAACTCGGCGGACAGCGCGCGCGCCGCCGCGGTGATCTCGTCGCGCATCAGCGCGATGTGGTCGTCGCTGGCGCGCATGGTCGGCGTCGAGGCACTGATCGCGCCGATCACGGTGCCGGCCTGATCGCGGATCGCGGCGCCGACGCAGATCACGCCGGGCAGATACTCCTCGCGATCGAGCGCGTAGCCGTTGCGGCGCACCACGCGCAGCAATTCCACGAGCTTGGCGAAGTCGGTGATGGTGCTGTCGGTGAAGCGCTGCATGTCGTGACGGACGATGCGGCGCATTTCGTCCTCCGGCAGCCAGGCGAGGATCGCCTTGCCGGCGGCGGTGGCGTGCGGCCCCTCCATTTTGCCGACCTTGCCGGTACCGACGCGCACGGCGTGACGCGCCTCGCGCACGGCGAGCGTCACCACCGCGTCGCCCTGCAGCGCTGCAAGATGCACGGTCTCGCCGGTCTCCTGGTTGACGCGCTCGATGTAAGGCTGCGCCCGGCGCGGCAGGTCGACCTGCAGGCAGGCGTGGCCCAGCGCGTGGATGCGGCTGCCGAGCGCGTAGAGCCGCCGACCGGTAACCTTGGCGGCGAAGCCGCGCTTGATCAGCGTCGCCAGCAAATGGTGGCAGGTGGAGATGTTGAGGCCGGTGCGGTTGGCGAGATCGGTGAGCGTCGCCTCACCGCCGGCTTCGGCGATGGTTTCGAGCAAAAACAGCGCCCGGTCGACCGACTGGATGCTGTGGCGGTCGCCGCTTGCGCGCGCGCTCGGCCGCGGGACCTTGGCTCCCGGTCCCGGAAGGATGGTGGCTTCCATTGTTGTTTCTCTCCCTGTGGGCGGTAGGAAAATGGGCAAGCGCGCCTAAGTCAAGGTTATTTCAAGATAACCAATACTGATTTCAGATAGCGAAATAAACGCAATTAGCCCGCGGATGACGGGTTTTGGCGGCTATAGCGGGCCGGGAACGGCTAATGGCCCGGCGCCAGCCCGAGCTCGATCTCGATCGCCCCGCACAGCATCTGGCCGAGGGCGATGTGCATCTCCTGGATGCGCGCCGTGATAGCGGACGGCACCGCCAGCAGGTGGTCGACGAGCGGCGCCATGGCGCCGCCGCTCTTGCCGCCGAAGCCGGCGGTGACGAGGCCCATCGTCTTGGCGGTGCGCAGCGCGGCGAGCACGTTTGGGCTGTTGCCGGAGGTGGAGATGGCAATGGCCACATCGCCGGCGCGGCCGAGCGCCTCGATCTGACGGGCGAAGATCTGCTCGAAGCCGAGATCGTTGCCGGCGGCGGTGAGCGCGGAGGTGTCGGTGGTCAGCGCCAGTGCCGCGATCGCGGCGCGGTTCTTTTTGTAGCGGATGGTGAGCTCGGTGGCGAGATGCTGGGCGTCGGCGGCGCTGCCGCCATTGCCGAAGAACATCAGCTTGCCGCCGGAGCGCAGCGATTTGACGCAAGACCCGAGCAGACCGGCGAAGGCCTGGCCAAGCTCGGCTTGCGTCGCCTTCGCCACCGCGTCGTGCTCGGCGAACTCGCTCTTGAAGAACGCCGCGACGTCCATCTAAATCATCTTCCTTTGCCGCATGATCTTATCCGAAAACCGGTTCCCACTTTTCGGGATCATGCCGCCTCGCCGCGGAATTCCGGCACGGCGTTGCGCAGCACCTCGTAGATCGCGGAGCGCTCGTTGCGCGCCAGCGCCTGCTGCAACATGCCGAGCCAGACGCGGATCGCCTCGAGCGACGGCTGCACCGGCTTGGCCGCGACGATGCCGGGGATGCCGATCTCGCTCGTCTCCTCCTCGCGCGCGAACAGGATCTCATGCAGGCGCTCGCCGGGACGGATGCCGGTGAACTTGATCTCGATGTCGCGGCCGGGCTCAAGGCCGCTCGAGACGAATGATGCGCTCGGCAAGCTCGACGATCTTGACCGGCTGGCCCATGTTCAGCACGTAGACCGAGACGTCACTGCGCTTTTGACCGAGCGCGTGGCTTGCCGCGGTGATGACGAGGTCGCAGGCCTCGCGGATGGTCATGAAGTAGCGCACCATGTCGGGGTGCGTGACGGTGACCGGACCGCCGGCCTCGATCTGCGCCTTGAACTTCGGCACCACCGAGCCGTTGGAGGCGAGCACGTTGCCGAAGCGCACCGAGATGAGGCGCATGCCGCCGCCGCGGCGGGCGAAATCGTTGTCGAGACCCTCGCAATACATCTCGGCGAGCCGCTTGGTGGCGCCGAGCACGGAGACCGGCTCGATCGCCTTGTCGGTCGAGATCATGACCATGGCGGAAGCGCCGGCGGCGGCGGAGGCATCCGCCACGTTGATCGAGCCGAACACGTTGGTCTTGATGCCCTCGTCCCAGTCGCGCTCCAGGATCGGCACGTGCTTGAGCGCGGCGGCGTGGAACACGATGTCCGGCTTGAACGCGCCGATCAGCGAGAACATACGCTCGCGGTCGCGGATATCGGCGATGCGGCCGACGATCTCGGCCTCGCTCTGCTTGGTGGCGAGCGCTTCCAGCGCGGCGTGCAAGGCCGGTTCCGAGTTCTCGATCAGCAACAGCCGCGCGGCGCCGAAGGTGACGACGCGGTCGCAGATTTCCGCGCCGATCGAGCCGCCGCCGCCGGTGACGACCACGGCACGGCCGCTGACCAGGCCTTCGAGCCGGCCGTAGTCGATCTTGACGCTCGGCCGCAGCAGGAGGTCCTCGACCGCGACCGGGGCAAGCTGCACCGCCTGGGCGCCGTCGTCGAGCGACGGCATCTTGCTCAGGTTGAGGCCGAGGCGGCGCGCCCGCATCAGGATCGATTCCGGCCGCGCCTCCGGCGACAGCGCGCTCGGCGTCAGCACCAGCCGGGTGACGTGGGTGCCGCGGTTGGCGAGATCGGTGATCACGGTTTCCAGGTCGTCGATGTCGCCGAGCACGGAAATGCCGCGGATCGACTGGCCGCGGTCGGCAAACGACGGCGACAGGATGCCGACCGGCCACAGCTTCTTCACCGCGCCGCTTTCGATGCCGCGCAGCAGCACTTCGGCGTCGGCGGCGCGGCCGAGCACCAGCGCGGGCGGCGCGTCGGCGACCTTCACCCGCTGCAGCGTGCGCGAGTAGTGATAGTAGCGGTAGGCGACGCGCGAGCCGCCGAGGAAGAACATCTGCAGGAACCAGTACAGCAGGATGGTGATCTTGCCGAAGAAGAAGGTGCCGTAGACGTTCGGTGAGACCAGCACGTAGTCGAGCGCGAGCAGCGACACCGCGAGCGCGCTCGAAGCGCGGAAGATGTTGTAGATGTCGGGCACCGACGTGAAGCGCCACTTGTTGCGGTGCAGGCCGAAGATGAAATAGACGGCCGCCGCGTAGACCAGGAACGGCGGCAAGAACAGCCCAAGCCCGTGGAGCTTGCCGTGCAGCATCGGGCCTTCGAAGCGCATGTAGAAGGTGAGCAGGATCGCCGCCGCCGTGGCGACGACGTCATGCGCGACGATGAGAACCTGGCGCGATGTCAGGCGAGAGTGGCGGAGCATGAGGCGGGCTTTTATCATGCCGAGCGCAGTTTTACGCTGGTCGCCGGCAGGCGCAAAAAGGTGGTGGCGAAGGCGTAGCGGTACCAGCGCAAATAGGCCGGCAGCCAGCGGATGACCTGGAAGCGGCTGCCGCCCTGCTTGCGCTCGAACCATTGCGCCGGCACCTCGGCGACGGGCCAGCCCAGACGGTGGCACTTCACCAGCAGCTCGATGCTGAAGCAGAAGCCACGGTCGGATTCGATTTCGACCGAGCTGATGAGCCGGCGCGAGAACAGGCGGAAGCCGTTGCTGGCGTCGTGCGTCGGCAACCGGGCGAGGTGATAGAGCGTGAACGGCCGCGCCGCGCACCAAAATCGCTTTGAGCCAAGGACAGCCGACCATGCAGCCGCCCGGCATGAAGCGGCTGGCGCAGACGACATCGGCGCCTTCGGCGGCCTTGCGCACCATCTCGTCGAGGATGCCGGCGTTGAAATCGTCGTCGGCGGGATAGACCACGACGAAAGGCGCCCCACTCGCGGCAAAGCCGCTCATGATGGCGCCGTGGGCGCCGCGTCCGCGGTTGAGCACATATTCGATTGTCAGCCCCTCGACCACGTCCGGATTGTTCCTGATCGCCGGCAAGGTGTCGTCATCCGGGCGGTCGTAGCAGATGAGGATACGCGAAGGCGTGCGCACCTGCCGGCGCAGCGCGCCGAGCGTCGCCAGGATGTTCTTTCCCTCGTTGTAGACGGGGATGACGATGTCGAGCCGGGTGGGTGAATAGCTCAAGAACGCGCCCCGTAATGACCCCTGGTGCCGTTGCCCTCTCCCGCCGATGCGGCGGAAATTGGGCCGACATTATAAAAGCTTAGCCCATTGCTCCATAGGCTTTTTTGCAGGCGCTCCTAGGCCGAGATGAAGCGGTAACTTTCGCCTTCGAGCACCACGCAGGTCAGCTTGCCGGAGACAAAGGCGCCGGTGTCGATATTGATGCGGTTGGTCCTGACTTGCGGCTCGACCGCCGGCGTGTGGCCGTGCACGACGACCTTGCCGAAATCGGCGTCGCTGTCGAGGAATTCGCCGCGGATCCACATCAGGTCCTCGTCACTCTGTCGGTCAAGCGGCACGCCCGGCCGCACGCCGGCGTGGCAGAGGAAATAGCGGCCGACCGTCAGCGACATCTTCAGCGACGACAAGAACTTCAAGTGCTCCGGGGTCAGCGCGGCGCGCAAGTCCTGCGCCGCCTGCTCGAAGCCGCGGCCACCGATCAGCGGCGACAGCCGCACGCCGAACGATTGCAGCGTCTGCACGCCGCCGAGACGTTGCCAGTGCTCGCCCGTCCGCGGATCGGCGAGGAAGGCCTCGAGCAGCGCCTCGTGGTTGCCCTTGAGCGCGACGTAGTCGCCGGGAAACGGATTGCGCGCGAGCCGCTCGATGACGCCGCGCGACTTCGGGCCGCGGTCGACATAGTCGCCAAGCGTGACGGTGAGGCTCTTCGCCCCGGCCTCGCCGGCGTCGAGGGCAATCGCCGCGATCATGCGGTCGAGCAGGTCGAGGCGCCCATGGATGTCGCCGATGACGTAGAGCCGCCGATTGCCGTTTAGAATTTGCGTCTCTTGCATTATGACGGCCGCGGTGCGTTCATGACGCCCAGTCTAACCGACCCCGCCCGCGAAAAGACCAGCGTTTTGTCGTAACGTCATCGAATGCCGGCTCTCTCCGTCCCGTCCCGCGAGGCGACCTCGCAGACCCGCCTGTTCGGCGCCCTTGCGCTGTTGTGGCTTGGCCGGCTGCGCCTTGCGGCTGACCATTCTGGCGGTGCCGCCGGTCATTCCGCTCATCCATGATGAACTCAAGATGAGCGCGACCGATGTCGGCATCCTGACCGGCCTGCCGTCGATGTTGTTTGCCGCGGCCGCGGTGCCGGGCTCGCTGCTGATCGCGCGGCTCGGCGTGCGCGCCGCGATGGTGATCGGGCTTGCGCTCAACGCCATCGGCGGCGCGCTGCGCGGCGCCCTGCCCGACGTCTACTGGCTCGATGCCATGACCATCGTCATGGGCGCGCGGCGTCGCCATCATGCAAGTCACAATGCCGCCGGCGGTGCGCGCCTGGGTGCCGCAACGCATCGCCTTTGCCACCGCGCTCTACACCAACGGGCTGCTGATCGGAGAAATCCTGCCCGTGGCGCTGATGCTGCCGCTGGTGCTGCCCTTGGTCGCAACTTGGCAATGGGGCTTCGTGGTGTGGAGCGTGCCGGTCGCGGTCATCGCCGTCGCGGTGCTGGCGGCGGCGCCGCGGCAGCAGGCGGGCAACCCCGCCACCTCCCGGCGCTGGTGGCCGGACTGGAAGAGCCCGCTGATCTGGCGGCTCGGCATCATGCTCGGCACCGTCAACGCCAATTATTTCGCCACCAACGCCTTCCTGCCCGACTATCTGCGCGACAACGGTCAGGGCGAATGGATCAGCGCGGCGCTCACCGGGCTCAATGTCGGGCAACTGCCGGCCTCGTTCATCCTGCTCGCCGTGGCGAGCCGGCTTGAGCGCAAGGCGCTGCCTTACGTCGTCTGCGGCATGCTGTGCCTGATCGCCACCGCGGGCATCGTGTTCGGCAATGGCCCGGTCATCGTCGCCGCGGCGACCTTGCAAGGCTTTGCCGCGGCGGCGATCCTGATCCTGATCCTGGCGCTGCCGCCGCTGCTGGCGCCGCCGGACGACGTGCACCGGGTGACGGCGGCGATGTTCACGATCAGCTATAGTTGCGCGGTGATCGTGCCGGTGATCAGCGGCCTGAGCTGGGACCTGAGCGGCGTCCCGGCGCTTGCCTTCGCGCCGATGGCGGCGTGCGGGCTATTGCTGATGGTGCTGGCGCCGGCGATCAACCACGTGCGGCCCGTTGGGAGTTGATGGACATGCGGCCCATTCCGGTCGGAGCAAGAGGCACCTACACGCTGCGCGTCATGCCCGCGCACCTCGCCAACCAGTTCAAGGACGCGACGCTGCCGCAGGTCTTCGCCACGCCGATGATGATCACCGCCATGGAGAACGCCGCGCTCAACGCGGTGCGCGGCTATCTCGATCCCGGCGAAAGCGCGGTCGGCACTTCGGTCAACATCGAGCACCTGGCGGCGACGCCGGTCGGCCACCGCATCATCGCCGACGCGGTGGTGACCAAGGTCGATGGCCGCCATATCGACTTCGACGTCAGCGCCCGCGACGAGACCGAAGAGATCGGCCGCGGCACGCACGGGCGCATGGTGGTCGACATGGAACGGCTTAACAAACGGCTCGCCGCCAAGGCGCCGAAGTAGCGTTCAGGGAGGCTTGCCATGCTGGTTTTCGACCTCGAGCGCGAACAAGAATGGGACCCGCGCCATCACGTCGAGAAGATCCTCGGCAAGGTCGCGGACGGCGACGTCACGGTGGCCTGCTGGGAGCCGGGACAGACGAGCCCCTATCACTGCCACCCGGACGCGACCGAAATCTATTTCTGCGTGTCCGGCGGCGGCACCATGCGCACGCCGAAAGAGACGGTCGCCATCAAGCCGGGCGGCTTCGTCGTGCATCCGCCGGGCGAAGTACACGAATACGAGAACGGGACGGCGCGCACGATGCTGTTCCGCGTGCGCTTTGGTGCCGACATGCGCGCCTGCCATTGGACCTGGCGCGGCAAGGACGGCTGGACGCAATCGGCGGCCGACGCCGACTATTACCGGCAGCATCCGGTCGAGGCTACCTAATTGCTTCTTGGTGGCATATTGCCCCGAGGTCCGCTTTTTGGGCCAAGCAGACATTCGATGACTTCGGTCCTTGACGGCCTACGTGGCGAGTAACCCAACGGGGACGTCGCAGAACGACATTGGTCTCGATTAAAATTTCTAATCGATCACGCGCGGAACCGCCAAAAAACGAAAGACCGCCATACGGCGGTCTTTCCAGTTCAAAACCTCGACCGCTTGTCTTCAGGCCGCCTTGCGGCGCTTGCGCCAGGCGCCAAAGCCTGCGCCGCCGGCAAGCACGCTGCCCATCATCCACACCGCGGCAGGAAGAGGCGTAGTCGACCCGGCCGAGCCGGCATGATCGAGTGAAATATCGCCCGTGACGTTGCCGTGATCATTGGCATTCGGAATGCCGGTCCAATTGACCGTGTACACCAGCGTGATCACATATTCTCCCCCGTTAAGATCGGGGTTCACGCCGGCATTTTGAACTGGCGGCGAGGCATCGCCGCTGAACGCCTGCGTCGACAACAGCTAAGTGATTTTATAGGCGTCCGCCGAGGTACAAACAGAGACCGCGCAAGGCGAGGCGTATGTACTCTCGACAGCGCTCGTCACGCTCCCGGGCAATGCGGTCGCCGGCTCGTTGAATTTGGTCACGTCAAATGTACTGACGAACTCAAGAAAGCTCGTATTCGAATTCGCCGATCTCGGAGATGTAAATATTCGCCGTGCCCGAAGATCTCGCCGGCGTTACATCTATCGATCCAGACGTCACATGCGGCTGAGGGGTAATACTGTTTGCCGTGGTATGACCAACGGTAATGGCGGTGCCGCCGCCGGTAAAAGTGTGGGCGGCGTCGCTCAGGTTCCCTGGGTTGTAATCGATGCTGGTCGCGCCGGTCGCCAGTGTTGTAATCGAACCGCCGTCGATTGAAACGCCGAGATAGAGCGTCGTTGCATTCGATCCGGTTGCCCAGAACGCCGCGCCCGCGAGCAAAGCAGCTCCGAGCAGGGACCTCTTCGACATAGCCACAACCCCCTTTTTCGCCACATCGCGACCATCGGCCCAAAAGTCATGCCTGTCAACATGGTTAACGGGTCGCTGTCAAAATGACATTTTGTCTTAAGCCTTTTAAATCGCTAGATTATTTTGAGCTGCTACCGGCTGACTGCTGTATTTACTTTGGAATTGAGTGGCCGCCGAGAGGCGGCCTTGTCTCACTGTGCCGATCGTGCGGTCGGCCGTCGCCCATTGGCACATCGCGTCGTTGCGCGGCGGCGCAGCAATCTGGTCGCTCCGGAGCAGAGGGACATTGGCTGAGGCGCGCTTGTGAGAGCTGCCTTACGAGGAGACGCTCAGCGCTCGTGCAGCGTGTCGTGGGTGTATTTGGCGATCGGCGACAGCAGGTAGCTGATGATCCGGCGCGAGCCGGTCTTGATCTCGACGGTCACCGCCATGCCGGGCGATGAGATTGACCAGCCGGCCGTCGATCTGCATCTGCGTTCGGTCGAGCGAGAGCGCGCGCGCTGTAGATCAGTTCCTGGCTGCCCTTCGATTCGCTGGCGACGCTCCGGCGGCCCGCCGTTAGTCGCGCGTCTGTCCTGCGGCTTGTCGCGCGGGATGGCGTCCGGCGAGACGCTGATGACCTGGCCGTGCAGCAGGCCGTAGCGGGTGAAGTTGAAGGTGTCGACCTTGATCTCGGCCTCCTGCCCGGCATGGACGAAGCCGATGTCGCGGTTGGGGACCATCGCCTCGATCTCGAGCTGGCTGTCGCGCGGCACGATGCACGAGCAGGGTCTGCGCCGGCGTCACGACGCCGCCGACGGTGTGCACGGCCAGTTGCTGCACCGTGCCGTCGACCGGCGCGGTCAGCGCCTGCAGCGCTGGTGCGCTGCTCCGCCTTGATGACGTCCTGCGCGAGACCCGCGGCCTTCTGCTCGGCCTTGGCGAGATCGTCGAAGGCGGTCGCGGCGGATATTCGGCGACGGCCTGGGCGCGCTGATCGTCAGACGCGGCGATCGCGGCCTCGGCCTCCTCGAAGCGGCTCTTCTGCACCTCGAGATCCTTCTGCGCGTCGACCAGCTCCTGCAGGTCTCGAGATAGTTGACCTTCGAGCCGGTTCCTTGCTCGTAGAGATATTTGCGGATGTCCACCCGCTCCTGCAGCAGCGGCAGCGGTCGCTTCCAGCTTGGCGATCGTCGCCGCGATGGTGTCGCGCTCGGCCTGCTTCTGCGGCGTTGCCGGTCGAGCGCGGCGAGCTTGGCTCGCTGCTCGGCCATCTGGCTCGATCAGGAATTGGCGCTGGGCCGCGCCACCAGCGCCGGGATCGCGTCGGCCGGCGGCGCGAAGTCGTCGAGCGGATCGTCGCCGTCGGTCAGCGCCCGCAGCCGCGCGACGTCGAGCTGGGCCGCCACCAGATCGCTCTGGTAGATGTTCGCGCTCGGCCTCGTTGATGGTCGGGTCGAGCTCGATCAGCACGTCGCCGGCCTTGACCTTCTGGCCGTCCTGGACATGGATGGCGCGCACCACGCCGGTCTCGAACGGCTGAATCACCTTGGTGCGTCCGCTCGGGATGATCTTGCCGGGCGCCGAGGCAACGATGTCGACCTTGCCGAGCAGGCCCAGGCGAGCGCGACGCAGAAGACGCCGATGATGGTAGCGCCGATCGCGCGCCCGATCGGCGACGGCGGCGTCTCCACGATCTCGAGCGCCGCCGGCAGGAACGCGAGCTCGTCGCGATCGCGGCGCCCGTTCGCGGACGCGGGAACGGCGACGACTTTCTCAGCTGGACTTCATGGATGCCCGCCTGCAGCCGATAGAGCTTGGCGTAGCGGCCGCCGGTCCGGATCAGCTCGTCGTGCGTGCCGTCCTCGACGAGGCGGCCGCGCTCGATCGTGATGATGCGGTCGGCGCGGCGCACGGTCGAAAGCCGGTGGGCGATGATGAAGACCGTGCGGCCCTTGGCACGATCTGCTGCATGTTGTCCTGGATGATGCGCTCGCTCTCGTAGTCGAGCGCGCTGGTCGCCTCGTCGAAGATCAGGATGCGCGGATCGGTGATCAGCGCGCGGGCGATGGCGATGCGCTGGCGCTGGCCGCCCGACAGGCTGGTGCCGCGCTCGCCGACGATCGGTGTCGTAGCCTTCGGGCAGTTCGAGAATGAAATCGTGCGCGCCGGCGAGCTTGGCCGCGGCGATGACGCGCTCCATCGGCATGCGCCGGATCGGCCAGCGCGATGTTGTCGCGGACCGAGCGGTTGAACAGAACGTTCTCCTGCAGCACCACGCCGATCTGGCGCCGCAGCCAGGCGGTGTCGACCATCGCGAGATCGACGCCGTCGACCAGCACGCGGCCGCTCTCCGGCACGTAAAGCCGCTGGACCAGCTTGGTGAGCGTGCTCTTGCCCGAGCCGGAGGGCCCGACGATGCCGACCACCTGGCCCGGCGGGATGTTGAAGCTGACGTCGTGCAGGACCTCCGGGCCGTCGATGCGGTAGCGGAAGGTGACGTGCTCGAAGGCGATCTCGCCGCGGATCGCCGGCAGCGCGGCGCGGCCGGGGTTGATAGGTCGGCTCCGGCCGGCGTGTTGAGGATGTCGCCCAGCCGCGCGACCGACAGCCGCGCCTGGTGGAAGTCCTGCCAGATCTGCGCGAGGCGCAGCACCGGCGCGCTGACGCGGCCGGCGAGCATGTTGAAGGCGACAAGCTCGCCGACGGTCAGGTCGCCGTCGATCACCAGCTTGGCGCCGAAATAGAGCGTCGCGGCGGTGACCAGCTTGCTGACGAGCTGCACCGCCTTGCTCGCGGTGTTGCCGAGGCGCAGCGACGCGGAAGCTCGCCGCGACATAGCCGGCGAGCTGCTCCTCCCAGCGGCGCTGCATCTGCGGCTCGACCGCCATCGCCTTGAGCGTCTCGACGCCGGTGACGCTCTCGACCAGGAAGGCCTGGTTCTCGGCGCCGCGCGCGAATTTCTCGTCGAGCCGCGCGCGGAACAGCGGCGTCGCGCCGGCGGAGATGCCGATGTAGAACGGGAAAGGCGCCGAGCACGATGCAGGTCAGCAGCGGCGAGTAGAAGAACATCACCGCCAGGAACACGAAGGTGAAGAACAGGTCGATGACCAGCGTCAGCGCCGAGCTGGTGAGGAAATTGCGGATGTTCTCCAGCTCGCGCACGCGCGCGACCGAATCGCCGACGCGCCGCGCCTGGAAATAGGCGATCGGCAGCGCCAGCAGATGGCGGAACAGCCGCGCGCCGAGCTCGACGTCGATGCGGTTGGTGGTGTGCGCGAACAGATAGGTGCGCAGGATGCCGAGGATCGCCTCGAACAGCGAGATCGCGACGAGCGCCGATGACCAGCACGTCGAGCGTGCTCAGGCTGCGATGCACCAGCACCTTGTCGATGACGACCTGGAAGAACAGCGGCGAGACCAGCGCGAAGAGCTGCAGGAAGAACGAGGCGACCAGCACCTCCGCCAGCAGGCGGCGGTATTTGTGGATCGCGCCCAGGAACCAGGTGATGTCGAACCGGCGCGACAGGTCGACAAGCGCGGCGCGCCGCGTCATCAGCACGACGCGGCCGTCCCAGACTGCCTCGAACTCCTCCCGCGATCATCAATGTCGGGGCGCGGCGATGACGGCGTCTGCACGATCGCCTTGTCGTCGCCGACCTTGCCGAGCGACAGGAAGCCGCCGTCGCGCAGCGCGGCGATGCCGGGCAGCGGCGTCTTGGGCAGCCGCTCCCAATTGCTCGTTGGCGAGCGCGCGCCTTGAGGCCGAGCTCCTTGGCGCAGCGCAGCATCTCGGGGATGCCGACCGTGGTCGCGGCGCGAAACGATGGCGGATCTGCTCGGGATCGGCGCCGACGCCCTGGAAGCGCAGCAGCATCACCAAGCAAGTCAGACCTGAGTCAGAAGCACTCATCTCATGTCGCCCAACCGCACCCGAAGGGGCGCCGCCACCCAAAGCTGGTCGGCAATGGCAACTATGCCCGGTTACGGGCTCGGTCTGCACGTCTTTCCGGCGGCGGTAGTTAACCCACGGATGGATAACGCTATTCCTTAACGGCCGGGCTTGAAACCCGGCCGTCAAGCACACGCATTCAGGAGCCCTCGGCCGACACTCAGGCGTGCGCGGCGGTGACGATGCCCTGGTCCTTCAGCACGTTCCAGAAACCGTCGGCGGTATTCTGGTGGATGTCGATGACGCTGCCGTTGCTCTGCCAGCCGACCATGTCGCCCGCCATCGATGTGACGAGCTGCAGCCCGTTGGAGTTGAAAGAGTTCAAGGCGCTGAGCACGTTGCTCTGCGACGAGCCGCTGAACCAGCCGCTGAACGCGCTCAGGTCGAGCACGCCGTTGCGGTTGGGGTCGGCGTTGAAGCCGCCGCCGCCGGTGAGCCAAGACACGGCCTGGCCGATCAGGTCCTGACCGCCCGGGATGAGCCAAACGGGCTGTAGCCCGGATCGTCGGCGCCGTTGTCGATGTTGAGCTGCCCGGTGATGGCCTGCTGCGCGAACTTGATGCGGCAGTCCGTCGAGGTCGAGTTGAGGATCGTGCAGGCATCTGCATCGGAGATGAACAGCATGCCGTTCGGGATGCACGACAGCGACTTGGGCGCCGACGACGAGCCGCCGCCGCACCACGCCGTGCCGGTGTAGTCGCCGATGAGGATGCCCTTCTTGCCGCCATAGCTCGCTTCGCACCAGTTGTTGGTCTGGGTCTGGGTGTAGCCCCAGCCGCAGTTGGTGTAGCTGTAGCTGTAGTGGTTGTCGCACCACCACGATGTGTTGTGGCACGAGCCGGTGGTGAAGCCCTTGACCGACACCGAGGCGGTGTCGGACCCGCTGTCGCCCTGGTTGTCGGTCACCGTCGCGGTGTTGAGGATGATGCCGCTGCCGGCCGGGTTGCCGTTCTTGGCGACGTCGGTCGATGTGATCGTGTAGTGCGCGTTGGTGAGGTCGAGCACGCCGCCGACCGCAATGCTCACGCCGCCGGACGGCGTCAGCGCGCCGCCGGTGAGCGGATCGGTGACCACCACGCCGGTGAGCGTGACGTCGCCGGTGTTGGTGACCTTGATGTCGTAATTGATGACATCGCCGGCGTCGTTCTTGCCGTCGTGGTTGGTGTCGATGATCGATGACACCGACTTCACGATCTTCAGCCCCGGCGCGTAGGTGACCGGCACCGTCACCGAGGACGAGCCGCCGACGCCCTGGTCGTCGGTCACCGTCGCCGTGTTGGTGATCTTCTTGTCGGCGCTGCCGTCGATGACGCCCTTGTTGTCGACGTCGGCCTGGGTCAGCGTGTAGGTCTTCGTGTAGGTCTTGCTGGCGCCGATCGCGAGCGTGACGCCGCTCGCCACCGTGCCGCCGGTGAGCGGATCCTGAACGTTGACGCCGGTGAGCGTCACGTCGCCGGTGTTGGTCACCTTGATCGAGTAGGTGATGACGTCGCCGGCGTCGGTCTTGCCGTCGCAGTTCTTGTCGTTGATGCAGGAGACCGTCTTCACGATTGAGACGCCCGGCTTGTAGTCGATCGGGGTCGAAACCGTCGAAGAGACCGAATTGCCCTGCTTGTCGGTCGCCGTCGCGGTGTTGGTGATGAGCCCGGACCCAGTCGGATTGCCGTCATGATCGACGTCGGTCTGCTTGATCGTGTAAGTGCGGACGTAATCGAGCGACTTGCCTGCCGCGAGCGTGACGCCGCTCGCCACCGTGCCGCCGGTAAGCGGATCGGTGACGACGATGCCGGTGAGCGTTGTCGTCCCGGTATTGGTGACCTTGATGTCATAGGTGATGACGTCGCCGGCGTCGGTCAGCCGGTCGCAGTTCTTGTCGGTGATGCAGGTGACCGTCTTGACGATCTTGAGGCCCGGCTGCGGGCTGACGGTTGGCGTCGTCACCGAGGACGAGCCGCTGTCGCCCTGGTTGTCGGTCACGGTCGCAATGTTGACGACCTTGCCGGCGGTCCCGTCTGCGACGGTGATGGTATAGCTCGCGCCGATGTCTTCACTACCGCCGACCGCGATGGTCTGGCCGGTCGAGATCACGCCGCCGGTCAGCGGGTCGGTGACCGTGACGCCTGTCAGCGTCACATCGCCGGTGTTGGCGACGTGGACGTTGTAGTTGATGACATCGCCGGCGTCGGTCTTGCCGTCGTGGTTGGTGTCGGTGATCGAGGAGATCGTCTTCAGGATCGACAGGCCGGGCGTATAGTCGACCGGCGTCGTCACCGTCGACGAACCGCTGTCGCCCTGGTCGTCGGTGGCGCTCGCGGTGTTGCTGATGAGCCCGCTGTTGACCGGGTTGCCCTTCAAGTCGACGTCGCCCTGTGTCAGCGTATAGCTCGCCGCGATGTCTTCGCTGCCGCCGACCGCGATGGTCTGGCCGGTCGAGATCACGCCGCCGGTCAGCGGGTCGTTGACCGTCACGCCGGTCAGCGTCACATCGCCGGTGTTGGCGACATGGACGTTGTAGTTGATGACATCGCCGGCGTCGGTCTTGCCGTCGTGGTTGCTGTCGGTGATCGAGGAAATCGTCTTCAGGATCGACAGGCCGGGCGTATAGTCGACCGGCGTCGTCACCGTCGACGAGCCGCTGTCGCCCTGGTCGTCGGTGGCGCTCGCGGTGTTGCTGATGAGGCCGCTGTTGACCGGGTTGCCCTTGTTGTCGACATCGCCCTGGCTGAGCGTATAGCTCGCGCCGATGTCCTCGCTGCCGCCGACCGCGATGGTCTGGCCGCTGGAGATCACGCCGCCGGTCAGCGGGTCGTTGACGGTGACGCCTGTCAGCGTCACGTCGCCGGTGTTGGTGACGTGGACGTTGTAGTTGACGACGTCGCCAGCATCGGTCTTGCCGTCGTGGTTGGTGTCGGTGATCGAGGAGATCGTCTTCAGGATCGACAGGCCGGGCGCGTAGTCGACGGGCGTCGTCACCGTCGAAGAGCCCGAAGTCACCCTGGTCGTCGGTGACGCTCGCGGTGTTGCTGATTAGCCCGCTGTTGACCGGGTTGCCCTTCAAGTCGACGTCGCCCTGCGTCGAGCGTATAGCTCGCCGCGATGTCTTCGCTGCCGCCGACCGCAATAGTCTGGCCGGTCGAGATCACGCCGCCGGTCAGCGGGTCGTTGACCGTCACGCCGGTCAGCGTCACATCGCCGGTGTTGGCGACATGGACGTTGTAGTTGATGACGTCGCCGGCGTCGGTCTTGCCGTCGTGGTTGCTGTCGGTGATCGAGGAAATCGTCTTCAGGATCGACAGGCCGGGCGCGTAATCGACGGGCGTCGTCGCCGTGGCGGTATCGGTGATGTTCTGATCGTCGGTGACCTTGGCCGTGTTCAGCAGAACCCCGTTCGAGCCCAAATTGTCGACATCACCTTGCTTGATCGTGTAGCTCGCCGAATAGTGGGCGCTCGGCGGCGACGCCGGATTGGGCACCAGCGTGTCCGCGCCGCTCAACGTCAGCGACGTGCCATCGGGGAAGAAATCGTTGATGGCGATGCCGGTCAGCGTCACGTCGCCGGTGTTGGTCAGCTTGACGTCGTAGTTGATGACGTCGCCGGCATCCGTCAGGCCGTCGCTGTTGGTGTCGATGACCGACACCACCGACTTCTCCAGAACGAGGGACGGCTGATAAGCAACAACCGTGGTGACCGTCGAGGATCCCGAGTCGCCCTGGTCGTCGGTGGCGCTTGCGATGTTCTGGATGTAGCCGGTGTTCGGCGGATTGCCCTTATTGTCGACGTCGCCCTGGGTCAGCGTGTAGCTCGCCGCGATGTCTTCGCTGCCGCCGACCGCGACGGTCTGCCCGCTGGAGATCACGCCGCCGGTCAGCGGGTCGTTGACCGTCACGCCAGTCAGCGTGACGTCGCCGGTGTTGGCGACGTGGACGTTGTAGTTGACGACGTCGCCGGCGTCATACAGGCCATTGTTGTTGGTGTCGGTGATCGAGCTCACGGTCTTCATGATGCTGAGCCCGGGCGTATAGTCGACCGGCGTCGTCACCGTCGAGGAACCGCTGTTGCCCTGGTCGTCGGTGGCGCTCGCGGTGTTGCTGATGAGCCCGCTGTTGACCGGGTTGCCCTTCAAGTCAACGTCGCCCTGCGTCAGCGTATAGCTCGCGCCGATGTCTTCACTACCGCCGACCGCAATAGTCTGGCCGGTCGAGATCACGCCGCCGGTCAGCGGGTCGTTGACGGTGACGCCTGTCAGCGTCACATCGCCGGTGTTGGCGACATGGACATTGTAGTTGACGACGTCGCCGGCATCGGTCTTGCCGTCGTTGTTGGTGTCGGTGATCGACGAGATCGTCTTCAGGATCGACAGGCCGGGCGTGTAGTCGATCACGGTCGTGACCGTCGAGGTGTGCGTCGTGTTCGGCGCCGGCGTCGTGACGGTCGCGCTGTTGGTGAGCTGGTCCGGTGCGCCGACATGGCCCTTGTCGACGTCGGCCTGCGTGATCGTGTAATCGACGTGATAGGTGTAGCTGAAGCCGGCGGCGAAGGTCGCGGGCGCTCCGGACAAGGTCACGAGCGAGCCGTCCGGCATCGTGTCGGTGACGGTGACCGGCAAGGGCACCGAGCCGGTGTTGGTCACGACAATGTCGTAATGGATAACGTCGCCGGCATTGAGAAGATGATCGTGGTTGTTGTCGGTGTACGGATTGGCGGCGTCGACCGTTTTCACGATCGAGGTGGCCGGGCCGAGCAAGTCGGTAAATACCTCGGTCGCGGTCGGGCCGGCCGCCGCCACCGAGCCGTCCGCGCCGACCTGCACTTCGGTCGCCGTCAGCAGCATCGTGGTGTTGGCATAGGATTGATTGACGTAGAAGCCGGTCGTCAGATTGCCGTTGGTAGTGCCGTCGCCGTCGCTCGCCGCGCCGTCGGTGGCAAGCCAGGTGACCGGCGCGGACAGCGTGTCGTCAGCCGTGCCGATGATGCCGTCGGCGCCGGCGCCGATGGTCTGAATTGAAAACATGACGGCGCTGCCGGCGTCGAAGCCGGTCGCGCTGATCGTCGCGGTGCTGCCGGGCGCGTAATCGGGCCAATCGGTCGCGACCGTCGGCGTCGATGAGCCCGAATCGAGATTTTGATCTTGCAGCGACATGACGTCTTACCCCTTACCCGCACCGTGCTTTGACGGATGCTCTTGATTCCTAAGCCACACACGAATTCGCGCACGACCGCCGGCCCCGAACCGCAGGCGGGTCATGCGTATGGCCGGCGAATGTCGCCGGTGTGAACGTCGAAAGAGATTGAAACAGGATCGCGCGGATGCTTCCGCCATACCGCATATGCGGCGGACGGAATTTGCCCGTGAAAATCACGGCAACGCCCCCAAATCCCTCGCCACAGATTCATCGTACGCGCGGAAACAGAATAGGGTCAACGATCTACGGCACGCGACATAACCAACAAAGTTAATACGGCGTCCCGGTTTGACGCGATTCACGACGCGCAAAGCTGCGTGGTGGGCCCGGGAGGACTTGAACCTCCAACCAGACCGTTATGAGCGGTCGGCTCTAACCAGTTGAGCTACGGGCCCTTCGCAGCAATTCCATGCATCAATGCACGACTGAGACAAGCAGCGCTGGCGGATCATAATACCAACTTCTGTTTATGAATTTTATATGCCGCGCCACCCATTCCCTATGCTCTCGGCGGTGGCACCGCCTCACATTTTCAACAACCGCTTGGCGTTGCCGCTCAATATCTTCTCCTTGTCGCCGTCGGACAACGGCACGCCCGCCATCCACTCGATCGCCGGCTTGTTGTCGGCGACGAACGGCCAGTCGACCGCGAACAGGATGTGGTCGACGCCCATCTCCATCACGCAGCACAGCAGCGCCGGATCGGAGAAGAAGCCCGAGGTGGTGACGTAGAAATTGTTGCTGAAGACGTCGCGGAAGCTGAGCGGCTTCTGGCCCGGCCGCTTCAGCGCCATGTCGATGCGCCACGACAGGAACGGCAGCGTCTCGCCGAAATGGCCGAGGATGATCTTCAGCTTCGGGTGCTGCTCGAACACGCCGGACAGCACGAGGCGGATCGCCTGCGTCGCGGTCTCGACGGTAAAGCCCCAGGCCGGGCGCACCACCAGCGGGAAATCCTTGGCGTAGTCCTGATAGTAGATCTCGGTCACCGTCGCGTTCGGCAGCGACGGGTGCAGATAGAGCGGCACGTCGAGCTTTTCGGCGCGGGCGAAGATCGGCCAGTACTTCTTGTGGTCGATGAATTCGCCGGTCGACATGCCGTGGATCATGGCGCCCTTGAAGCCGAGATCCTTGACCGCGCGCTCGAGCTCGTCGGCGGCGGCCTCGGGGGCGGCGGTAGGCAGCGCGGCGAAGCCGGCGAAGCGCTTGGGGTTGGCCGCGCAGATCTTGGCGAGGCGGTCGTTGACCTCGCGCGGTCATTTTTGGCGCGACGTCGGGGCCCAGCTTCTGCGTCGAGGGGGCGCCGTGCGACAGCACCTGCACGTCGATGCCGGCCTCGTCCATCGCTTTGACGCGCAGATTGCCGAAGTCGTAGAGCTGGTCCTCGGTGATGCCGGGGCGGCCCGCCTCGCTGCCGGTGTAGGTCTTGGCGAGCTCGCGGTCCCAGTAGTGCTCCTCGATGGCGATGATCGGGCAGGCAGGCTTCTGCATCATAGGCGGCGTTCCCCCGGCGGTTCTTGTTGGCCGCCGTTCCTAGCACGGACGCGCGGCCTCTTCACCAGCCGTTTACCCGACTCGCCGCATCTGACGGGCGATGCTTTGCCGCCCCCTGCTCCTTCGCCATTGCTCTGGCGCTGCCGTTCGCGGTGGCGACCAAAGAACCCGTGCCCGACTTTGCCAATATCCCGATCGAGATTGGCGAGGCCTCCTCGACCGAGCTGCCGCTGACCGACTCGGCAGAGCTGCCGCCGGTGACCAGCCCCGAGACGCTGCAGCAGCGGCGCGGCGACGCCGATCAGTAGGGCGCGAACGTCCGCACGGTGGGGGTGTCGGCGGACGCATAGGCGCGCGCCGCGGGCGCATCGTGCTCCGCCTGCTTCGTCGCCCCGGTCATGCCCCTCGCCTTGGCGGCGTAATAATAGCCGGCGGCGTAATAGTGCACGGCAAGATTGCTGTTGCCGTGGGCAACGCGCCAGGCGCCGGCGAGATATTTCACCGCGTAGGTCATGTTGGTTTCCGGATCGAGCAGACCGGCGGCGCCGCCGGAATAGCCGAGGGCGCGCGCGGTCGGCAGCTTGATCTGCATCAGCCCGTAATTGCCGCGAAAGACGACGTGGGGGTTGCCGCCGCTCTCGCGCTTGATGATGCGGCGGACGAGCGCCTCGGGCACGCCGTTGGCGGCGGCGTGACGCGCGATCATGGCGTCGAGGTCGCTGCCGGCCGCATCAGCGGACTGATCGGCGCCGGCGAAAACAAGCGCAGCAAAGGTCGCGGCAAGAAAGATTTTGCGGGTCATGCCAAAGCTCCGGCTGTGATGAAAAATGCGGTGGGGAAGAATCGCTTGTCGCGGCCGAATCCGGCGGCTTTGTGACGCGCCTTGATTCAGATCAAAGCAACGTGGAACCGCGCAGCCGAAATTGGAACCCGTCTAGCACGGGGGACGACGACTATGCCGACCGACATCGCCATCATCGTGGCCGGGATCACGGCCGTTTTCATTCTGTTTGCCGCCGCTTTGGCCTGGTCCGATCATTATTCGAGCAGGCGGCCGGGCGCGGCGGAGTAGAAATTTTGAGATTCTGAAAATTCGGCGCGCCGCGCACGAGGCGCGACGAACAATTCACTCCGCCCAGAACGGGTAGCGCTTCTCGGCAGCGCGGGCCTGCGCTTGCGCCTCGGCGAACACCTCGAACATCAGCACGAAGAAGCGGCCGACGCGGGAGAAGTCCGGCAGCGTCACGTTTTGCGCTGCGCGCAACAAGAAGAGTCGTCATCATCGTTCCTTTTAGTATTGCGAGTGGGCGAGCAGGCGCTCGATGTCGCGCTCGGCTTCGTCGGTGAGCCTGCCGCCGTGGGTGCGCAGATAATTCGCGATCTGACGATCGGCCTGGCGCTGGCGCGACTCGATCATCGAAGCGAACAAGCGCTGCCAGAAGCCGCGGCCGCTCATGGTGCCGTTCTTGGCACCGCTCGTGGTGCCGCTCCTGGCGGGAGTTTCGGAAAATTCGCGCGGGTGAATCGCGCCGCGGGCAAAAGCCATGGTGATCTCCTTCAAAAAGACGATCCCTGGCGTTTCCCGTTTCTTCTTGTTGTTGAAGCCAACCTAAGCGCATTCGCCCGCGCGCGGTAGGTGCAGTGCAGCATGGAGTCCATGCGTGAACCACATGCAACCTTCGTTGCGTTGTCGCAAATGCGTGCAAGTGATTCGAAACGGGGCGCCAAAGCGCCGATTGCGTGGGCATTGTCGCCGCGGCGTCGTGCGCGCGCCGCTTTTCCGCCACAGTAGCGGTAAGGAATTTTTAACCACAGCGGCGGGCCGCAGAACATGTCGTCGGCCTTCCCGCCACGCCACGCGCGGCAGGTTCGGCCCCAATTGCAATTGTGGCGGCGAAGGCCCATATAAGCCGGGTTCGCGATTTCAGCCTGACTTGTCGTTTCGGCCCGCAACGGCCTTCTCCCAAGAACTCGCAAAAATCCGGATATGAGGCCCATGCGGAATGGTTTCGCATGGGGCATAGACGCAAATCTTGCGTTTTCAAAAGGAGGCCACTTTGGCCACAGGTACCGTTAAGTTCTTCAATTCGCAAAAAGGCTTCGGCTTCATCGTGCAGGACGGCGGCGGCCCCGATGTGTTCGTTCACATCTCGGCGGTCGAGCGCGCCGGCATGAGCAACCTCAACGAAGGCCAGAAGCTTTCGTTCGACGTGCAGGCCGACCCGCGCAGCGGCAAGTCCGCGGCCGCCAATCTGCAAGCCGTCTGATTTCGGTTTGAACTTTCGACGCCGGCGCCGAACAGCGCCGGCGTTTTTGTTTTTGCGGGATTCAACGCCGTTTGCTAGGACGCCGCGCAAAGAGGACGCCATGGCCAAGAAACCGGGAACCAACCCCAAGGGCGAATTCGTGTTCTTCGACGTCGTCTATGAGGACGGCTCGCAGCGCTCCAACCGGCGCGTGCCGGCCGACATCCTCGGCGGCCTCGCCAAGGACGAGCCGGCGCGCGACTTCATCGTCGCGCAGGACAACGAGATCGCGGAAAAATCCGGCCGCGCGCCGCTGGCGATCAAGAGCATCGCCCGCGTCGGCGCCAAGCCGGAAAAGGCGATGAAGGTGAAGTGACGCTCGCCGTAGGCGGCGCGGACGGCAGCAAAAAACCCCGGCCGAGGCCGGGGTTTTGTTTTTTTGAGGCTGGATCCCGGCGTCAAACCCGTCATCCTGAGGAGCGAGGCGCGCAAGCGCCGAGCCTCGAAGGATGAACGGCCCGGGATTCTTCTCTTGTGATTCCGGGGCCGTCGCCCTTCGAGGGCCGCGCGTTCCGCGCGGCCACCTCAGGGTGACGGTGATAGGTCAGTTGTCGAGGAACGACCTGAGTTTCCGGCTCCTGCTCGGATGCTTCAATTTGCGCAGCGCCTTGGCCTCGATCTGGCGGATGCGCTCGCGCGTCACCGAGAACTGCTGGCCGACCTCCTCCAGCGTGTGGTCGGTGTTCATGCCGATGCCGAAGCGCATGCGCAGCACGCGCTCCTCGCGCGGGGTGAGCGAGGCGAGCACGCGCGTCGTGGTCTCGCGCAGGTTCGACTGGATGGCGGCGTCGATCGGCAGGATGGCGTTCTTGTCCTCGATGAAATCGCCGAGGTGGCTATCCTCCTCGTCGCCGATCGGCGTCTCCAGCGACAGCGGCTCCTTGGCGATCTTGAGGACCTTGCGCACCTTCTCCAGCGGCATTCCCAGTTTCTCGGCGAGCTCCTCCGGCGTCGGCTCGCGGCCGATCTCGTTGAGCATCTGGCGCGAAGTGCGCACGATCTTGTTGATGGTCTCGATCATGTGCACCGGGATGCGGATGGTGCGCGCCTGGTCGGCGATCGAGCGGGTGATGGCCTGGCGGATCCACCAGGTGGCGTAGGTCGAGAACTTGTAGCCGCGGCGGTACTCGAACTTGTCGACCGCCTTCATCAGGCCGATGTTGCCTTCCTGGATCAGGTCGAGGAACTGCAGGCCGCGGTTGGTGTATTTCTTGGCGATGGAGATGACGAGGCGCAGGTTCGCCTCCACCATCTCCTTCTTGGCCTGGCGCGCCTCGCGCTCGCCCTTCTGCACCATGTGCACGATCTTGCGGAACTCGCCGATCTCGACGCCGGTCTGCGCGGCAAGGTCGTGCACCAGGCCGCGGATCTCCTTGATGCGGTCCTTCTCGCGGGCGACGAAATTCTTCCAGCCCTTGGCCGACTGAGCTTCGAGATGCGGTTGAGCCAGCGCGGGTCGAGCTCGTTGCCCATGTAGGCGCGCAGGAAGTCGTCGCGCACGACGCCGAAGGATTCGGCGAGCCGCATCAGCCGGCCCTCGTTGGAGACGAGGCGCTTGTTGATGTCGTAGAGCTGCTCGACGAGGCTATCGATGCGCGCCTGGTTCAGCCGCAGCGACTTCACCTCGGTGATGATCTCGTCCTTGAGCTTGCGGTACTTGCGCTCCTGGTTCGGCGACAGCGCGGCCGAGGCGCTTTTGAGCCGCGAACTCGATGTCCTGCTCCTGCAGGCGGCGCAGCTTCTTGAAGGCGTCGGCGATGTTGTCGAAGGTCTCGACCACCTTGGGCTTGAGCTCGGCCTCGATGGCGGCGAGCGACAGCGAATTCTCCATGTCGTCTTCGTCGTAGTCCGATTCGGCGGCGGCCTCGCCCGGATCCTTCGGCTCCTCGCCGTCCTGGGCGTCGCCGTCGGCCTTGAAGGGCGTCGCGGCGGGCGGCGCCGCCGGCGGCGCGGCCTGCGTCTGCACCACCTGCAAGTGCGGCGCGCCGGGCACCGGCGTCGCGGTCGCGCCCACGACCGGCTTGCCGTCGGGGCCGATGATCACCGGCGTCTGCATCTTCTGCGCGTCGGGGCCGGCGTAGGTCGCCTCGAGATCGATGATGTCGCGGAGGAAAACCTTGCCCTCGTTGAGCTCGTCGCGCCAGATGATGATGGCCTGGAAGGTGAGCGGGCTCTCGCAGAGCCCTGCGATCATGGCCTCGCGGCCGGCCTCGATGCGTTTGGCAATGGCGATTTCGCCCTCGCGGGACAAGAGCTCGACCGAGCCCATCTCGCGCAGGTACATGCGCACCGGATCGTCGGTGCGCTCGGACGGCTCCTTCTTTTCGGTGGTGGCGAGCGGCTTGGGGCTGACCTCGACCAGCTCGCCGCCCTCCTCTTCGTCATCGCTGTCGTCGGCGGCCTTGTCCTCTTCGGCTTCGGCCTCGTCGCTCTCGACGACGTTGATGCCCATCTCCGAGATCATGGCGAAGACGTCCTCGATCTGGTCGGAGGTGACCTCTTCGGAGGGCAAAACGGCGTTGATCTGCTCGTGGGTGACGTAGCCGCGCTTCTTGGCGGCCTTGATCATCTTCTTGACGCCGGCGTCGTTGAGATCGAGCAGCGGCTGGGTATCGGTGGCGGTTTCGGCCTCTTTTTCCGGGGCCTCGTCCTTGACCTGCGCCTTTGTCTTCGTCGCCATCGCTACTTTCCCTCTCCCTCGACCGGCACTGACGGGGGTGCGAAAAAACACCCCCCTATAATAAGGGGACTGAGTCGGTCCCAATCGCCAACATGGCCAAAAGGGCGCCGGCCATGCCGCCGCGCGCCCCGAATCAGGTCACCAGTGTTGTCGGAACCGGCTTAAGTCCCGATTAACCCTGAAAAGACGCGGAAATCGACCTAAATTTCCCGCGCCGGTCCTGGCCGGCCGAAGAGTCGTGGCGAACTCATAAGCTACGGACACCACGGCCGGAAGAGGCGCCGAAGCCTTCGATCATGGCTTCGGTGCCGTCCAGGCTCGACAGGCGCTCATTTGCGTCCTTGAGGCGCAAATAATTCCGGTCGGTATAGTCCTGATTGAAGGCCTGCTCGGCCTCCATTACTTCCCTAACTAATGAATTTCGCTTGCGTTGCAAGGCGACAAGCTGCTGCCAGGTCACCAAAACATCGTCCGGCGCAGCCTCTATTGCGGCCCCCCAGACCGCAGAGGTCGTGATCGCGGCGGCGATGCGCGCCATTGGCTCGCTCAGGTTACGGGCCGCAAGTTCCGCCTGCAGCGCCTCCGGATCGAGCGTTGCGGCGTGGGCGGCGATGTCGATCAGCGCGCCTTTGAGCTTCTCGGCATCCGCGTTGCGGAACTCGAGGTGGCTGAGTTCCTCCAGATGGTCGTGCAGCAGCCAGGGATGGTTGAGCGCGGCCTGCAGGATGAGCGCCTCGCGGCGCGGCACGGTGGTGCGGCCGCGATGCAGCGGGCTGGTCGCCATTTGCTGGCTGACGACGACGTAAGGCGTGTTGCGCGAGCCGGGCTCGGGACGCTGTGGGCCGCCACGTCCGCGCCACTCGCCCTTCGGCCGGTCGCGCCAAGCTTCCTGTCTGTTGCCGCGCTGCTGAAAATTGCCGCGCGCGTTTTGCGCCGGCGCGAACAGCCCGGCGATCCGGGCGGCAAAATCCTGCCGGTAGTATTTGCGCACGGACTCGTCGGCGATCTGCGCCGTGATGCGGGAAAGCTGTGCCTCGAGCGCGGCGCGGCGCTCCGGCGTGTCGAACTGATGGCCTTCCGTCTCGCGCGCCCACAGCATGGCGGCGAGTGGCCGCGCAGAACCGATGACGTCGGCGACCGCGTCGCGGCCGCCGGAGCGGACGAGATCGTCGGGGTCCTGGCCCTGCGGCAGCGTCGCGAATTTCAGGCTCTTGCCGGGGCTAAGCTTGGGCAGCGCCAGGTCGACGGCGCGAAACGCGGCGCGCAAACCCGCAGAGTCGCCGTCGAAGCAGAGCACCGGCTCGTCCGCCATCTTCCACAGCATCGCGAGTTGGTCCTCGGTCAAAGCCGTGCCGAGCGGCGCGACGGTCGCGTTGAAGCCGGCCGAGACCATGGCGATGACGTCGACATAACCTTCGACCGCGATCACTTGCGCGCCGGCGTTTTCTTGCGCAGCCTGCGTAGACTTGGCTGCGTGCGCGGCCTGGCGCGCCGTGGCGATATTGTAGAGCGTCGAACCTTTGTGGAAGAGCGGCGTCTCCGGCGAGTTGAGATACTTCGCCGGCACGTCCTTCTCCAGCGCACGGCCGCCGAAAGCGATGACCCGGCCGCGCACATCGGTGATCGGGAACATGACGCGGTCGCGGAAGCGGTCGAACGGCACCGGGATGTCGTCGCCGGACACGAGCAGACCGGCTTCGACCATGTCCTCGACCGGAATGCCCTGCCCGCCGAGATGCTCTTTCAGCGCGAAACGTTCGCCGCTCGCGTAGCCGAGGCGGAATTTCAGTTGCGTCGCCGGATCGATGCCGCGGTCGGCGAGATAGCCGCGCGCCTTGGCGCCGGTGCGCGAGGCCAACGTGTCCTGGAAGAATTTGGCCGCCAGCTCCATGACGTCGTGCAGCGTCCTGCGGTGCGCGGCGCGCTGCTCATCCTGCGCCGAGACTTTCGGCAGCGGCATGCCGGCCATCTGCGCCAGACGCTCGACCGCTTCCGGGAACGTCACGCCTTCGGTCAGCATGATGAAATCGAAGATGCTGCCGTTCTTGCCGGAGGAGAAGTCGAACCAGGCCTGCTTCTGGTCATTGACGAAGAAGGACGGCGTCTTCTCCTTGTTGAACGGCGACAGCCCCTTCCATTCGCGCCCGGCTTTGACGAGCTTGATGCGCTTGCCGACCACCTCCGAGACCGGGAGGCGGGTGCGCAGCTCGTCGAGGAACTCCGGTGTGAAGCGCATAGGTTCTCCGCCGCGCTCACGCGCGGCGTTGGGGGTTCTTGGGGGCCGAATCGGTTACACCATCATAGGCTGGCGAACCGGCGCGTTGTGCGGCATCGGCCTTTGGCAGCCCGCTTCACTCAACTTGGCGCCGTTTTCCTAGTTTTCCACAGGCGGTTATGCGGAAAGCGGCGATCCACGGCGATAATGCCGCGGTCGTACACCGCATCATCACCGGCCCATCCATGCTCTTCCTGACCGCACAGCCGATCTGGGTTGCCGCCGTCATATTGCTGGTGCCGACCACCATCATCGCCATGATGGGCCCGGCGCTGGTCCGCCGCTATGTGCCGCTCGAGAAGCTGCGCACCAACAACGAGGTCGCCGGCTTCAAGTTCGCAACCGTCGGCGTGATCTACGCGGTGCTGCTGGCCTTCGCCATCGTCGTGGTGTGGGAGCGCTTCAACCAGGCCGACAACGACGTCGCCAAGGAGGCGGGCGCGGCGGCGACCGTCTTGCGCCTGACGCAAGGGCTCGACGCCCAGCACGGCGCCGCGATCCGCGCGGCGACGATCGACTATCTCAGGGCCACCATCAGCCGCGACTGGCCGGCCATGGAGCAGGGCCGCGCCAGCCACGCCGTCACCGAAACGCTGACCAAGATCTACGGTGCCGTGCTCAAATTTCACGCCTTCGACCCCGGCGAGGCGCTGGTAGTCGCGGAAATCCTGCGCAACGTTGATCAGATCGGCGATGCGCGGCGCGAACGGCTGGTGGTGGCGAGCGGCATCGTGCCCGGCATCATCTGGATGGTGCTGTTCGTCGGCGCCTTCGTCACGCTGGGCTTCACGTTCTTCTTCGGCGCCGCCAACCTGAGGGCGCAGATCCTGATGTCCGGCGCGCTGTCGATCTTGATCTTCGGCGGGCTCTTGACCATCGTTGCCATCGACCACCCGTTCGCGGGCACGGTCCACGTCGGGCCTGAAGCGCTGACCGCCGTGATCGACGATTTCGCGGCGCCGGCCGACAAATAGACAAACGGGCGCGGCAGGACAGTCCGGGGGAATTCATCCAATGGCCAAGACTTTCGTACTCGTGCACGGCGCCTGGCATGGCGGCTGGTGCTGGCGGCGCGTCGCCGACCTGTTGGAAGCGGAGGGAAACAAGGTGTTCGCGCCGACGCTGAGCGGGCTTGGCGAGCGCTCGCATCTCGCCGCACCGCACATCAACCTGTCGACGCACGTCACCGACGTCGTCAACGTGCTCAAATGGGAGCGGCTTGTCGGACGTGGTGCTGTGCGGCCACTCCTATGGCGGCATGGTGATTGCGGGCGTCGCCGAGCAGATGCGCAGCGCGCTCGGCGCGATCGTGTTCCTCGACGCTTTCCTGCCGCAGAACGGCGAGGCGGTGGTCGACCTCACCAGCGCCGCGGTGCACGATGCGATCGAAGCGGCGCGCAAGCGCAACGATTTCATGCTGCCGCCGCGGCCGGCGGAGGCGTTCGGCGTCAACGCCGCCGACCGCGCCTGGGTCGACGGCAAATGCACGCCGCAGCCGATCGCGACCTTCACCGAGACGATCAAGGTGACCGGCGCGGTGCAGAGCGTCCCGAAGAAGATCTATATCCGCGCCGCAAGCTACGTGAACCCCGGCTTCGACAAGGCGCTGGCGCGGGCCAAGGCCGATCCGGCGTGGCGTGCTGAAATGGCGCCCTGCGGTCATGACGTCATGGTCGACGCGCCGGAGTGGCTGGCGAAGATCCTGCTCGAGGCGTGAGTTACCCACTCCCCGGTCATTCCGGGGCGCCGCGGAGCGGCGAACCCGGAATGACAACGCCTACTGCGGCTGCATGCCGCTCGCCTTGACCACGTCCTTGGCGCCGGCGCGGTCGGCGGCGATCTCGGCGGCAAATTCCGCCGGCGAATTGATCGCCGGCACCTGGCCGCGGTTGATCACATACTTGTCGACGAAGGCCTTGTCGGCGAAGACACTGCGTACTTCGGCGTTGATGCGGTCGATCACCTCTTTCGGCGTGCCGGCCGGCGCGAACAGGCCGTACCAGGTCTGCGACGGCGCGCCCTTGTAGCCGATGTCCTCGAGCGTCGGCACGTTGGGCAACAACGGCGTGCGCTTGTTGTTGACCAGCACCAGCGCGTCCATCTTGCCGGCCTTGATGTACGACGTGACGTTGCCGAGGGCGATGAGGCCGATCGGCGTCGAACCGCCGAGGATGCCGGTGACCGCTTCGCCGCCGCCGCGGAACGGCACCCGCACCCAATCGGCGCCTTTGTCGCGCTTGAGACCGTCCATGTAGACGACGCACGGCAGCGACGCGGTGAGATAAGACAGCGTGCCGGGCTTGGCCTTGGAGGCGGCAATGAGATCGTCCACGGTCTTGGCGTGCAGGTCGGAGTTGACGACCAGCACCTGAATCAAATGGAACAGTTTGACGATCGGGACGAGGCCCTTTTCCGGATCGAACGGCAGCGACTTGTAGAGGAACTGGTTGTAGATCAGCGGATCGGCATTGATCATGCAGATGGTGTAGCCGTCGGGCGCGGCTTCCGCGCAGGCGCGCGCGCCGTTGTTGCCGGTGCCGCCGGGCTTGTTCTCGATGATCAGCGGCTGGCCGAGCTTGTCCTTGAGCGCGTCATTGAGCACGCGCATGAAGATGTCGCTGACGCCGCCGGCACTCGAGGTGGTGTAGACGCGGATCGGATGATCGGGCCAGGCGGCGAGGGCTGGCGATGCACAGAGCGCGATGGCCCCGATGGCCGCGATGGCGAGCAGCAGACGTTTCATTGTTTTCTCCCCACGACTTTTGTTTTTTTGCGTCATGCCCGGCTTTATGCCGGGCATCCACGCCTTGTCGATATGAAGCAAGGCGTGGATGGCCGGGACAAGCCCGGCCATGACAAATTCAGCTCAGCTTCGTTTTTACCAGCGCGCTCGCCTTGCCGAAATCCATCTGGCCGGCGTATTTGCCGCGCAACGCGCCGATCACCTTGCCCATGTCCTTCATGCCGGCGGCGCCGGTCTCCTTGATCGCCTGCTCGATGGCCGCGGCCATGTCGGCCTCCGACATCTGCTTCGGCAGGTAGGCGGAGATGATGGCGATCTCTTCTTCCTCCTGCTTCACCAGGTCGGCGCGGTTGCCCTTCTTGTAGAGCTCGACCAATTCCTGGCGCTGCTTGATCATCTTTTGCAGCAGCGGCAGCACGTCGGCGTCGGTCGAGCGCAGGCTTGCCCGCCCCGCGCGCCTCGATGTCGGCGTTCTTGAGCGAGGAATTGACCATGCGCAGCGTCGAGACGGCGCGCTCGTTCCTGGCCTTCATCGCCTCGGTCAAGGCTTTGTTGATGTCATCGCGCAGCACGGGGAGAACCTCTTCTGGCCGTTTTGTTCCTCTGGGGATGTAATCCGCGGCCCCGGCAAGAGCAACGGACACCCGGTCAGCAAAATATCCATTGACAATCCCTCAACCCTCAGTAACACTCCTTTTCAGAGCGATGAGTGTTTGGTCATCACGTAATGGAGAGGGTGAGATGCGTTCAATCGAAATCGATTTTGAAATTCACAAGCTGATCGAAGTTGAGCGTCGAAATTTTGATGAGCCACCTAACGACGCTCTCCGCCGCTTATTGAAGTTGCCGGAAGAAAAGAACCGCCCGGCGCCTTCAGGTAGTCGGGCAACAGCTTCCGCGCTGCCATGGCGAGCAGAAGGTGTAGTTCTGCCTCACGGGACGAAAGTTAGGATGATCTATGGGCGGCCTAAGAAAACGTACCTCGGAGCAATTGTGAATGGTGATTGGATCATCGACGGTCAGACCTTCGATTCTCCTTCGGGTGCAG
This sequence comes from uncultured Alphaproteobacteria bacterium, assembly GCA_963822035.1. Lineage (GTDB taxonomy): Bacteria > Pseudomonadota > Alphaproteobacteria > Rhizobiales > Xanthobacteraceae > Pseudolabrys. Next base: position 149,635 of record CAWGGC010000003.1, read on the forward strand.
CGAGCGGCGTCGCCATAACAGGTAAAGGCAAGAAAACTCGTTTGAACGGATGGGACCTATGGGATGTGCAGCGACCGGGCGAAAGCGGATGGATTTCTATAGATGTACTGCGCAAGCAAGCAGCGCCCGCAATCAAACATGAAGCTGAGCAATTTCTGAAAAAGCTTGGGCTCTAATCCCCTGAGGGTAAGCAATGCGAACTGATAGACCCATGTCCGAATATGAGAGCGCCCTTTATGAAGCAGTGCGTGTACTTGGCCTAGCTATCATCGAGATGGGCGGGAATCGGAACGCGATACAAGCTGGGCTAGAACAAATGCGCGAAGATATGGCAGAAAATGGTAGGAAGAATGGAGCCGCAACATTAGAGCTTCTATGCCGCGCGCTTCTCAATCCAGCCATCGCATACGTTCCAGGTCAGTCGAATTAGAGCGGTATCCGAAAACAGGTGGCGATCGCGAGGCACGAAACGCCTCTTTTCGGGCCGTTTTGTTCGCCTGGGGGCGCAGCCCTCCGGCCCCTTGCTTCTCACAATATAATACGCAACTAAGAGGCCATGACCCAGACGAAAGCCGACCCTGCCGCCGGGTCTTCCGGCGAGGCTTGGGCTGAGCCCAAGCCCACGGCGCTTTTGGTGCTGGCCGACGGAACCGTGCTGGAGGGCCATGGGCTCGGCGCCACCGGCACAGCGGTCGGCGAGGTCTGCTTCAATACCGCCATGACCGGCTATGAGGAGATCCTCACCGACCCCTCCTACGCCGGGCAGATCATCACCTTCACCTTCCCGCACATCGGCAATGTCGGCACCAACGAGGACGACATCGAGACCGTCAACATGGCGGCGACGCCCGGGCGCGCGCGGCGTCATCCTGGCGACCGACATCACGGCGCCGTCGAACTACCGGGCGACGCGCAACCTCAACGACTGGCTCAAGGCGCGCGGCATCGTCGGCCTGGCCGGCATCGACACGCGCGCGCTGACCGCGCTGATCCGCGAGAAGGGCATGCCGAACGCGGTGATCGCGCACGCGCCCGACGGCAAGTTCGATCTCGCCGCGCTGAAGAAGCAGGCCAAGGACTGGCCCGGCCTCGTCGGCATGGACCTGGTGCCGATGGTGACGAGCGGCCAGCGCTTCACCTGGGACGAGACCGAGTGGGTCTGGGGCGAAGGCTTCGGCCGCCAGACGGCTCCTGAGTTTCACGTGGTCGCCGTCGACTACGGCATCAAGCGCAACATCCTGCGGCTGCTGGCCGGGACCGGCTGCAAGGTCACCGTGGTGCCGGCCAAGACGTCGGCCGAGGACATCATGGCGCTGAAGCCGGACGGCGTGTTCCTGTCGAACGGCCCCGGCGATCCGGCGGCGACCGGCGAATACGCCGTGCCGGTGATCAAGACGCTGATCGACACCGGCGTGCCGACCTTCGGCATCTGTCTCGGCCATCAGATGCTCGGCATCGCGGTCGGCGGCCGCACCATGAAGATGCATCAGGGCCACCACGGCGCCAATCATCCGGTCAAGGACCTGACCACCGGCAAGGTCGAGATCACCTCGATGAACCACGGCTTCGCGGTCGACGGCAAGACGCTGCCGGCGAATGCGGTGGAGACGCACGTGTCGCTGTTCGACGGTTCGAACTGCGGCATCGCGCTCAAGGACAGACCGGTGTTCTCGGTGCAGTACCACCCGGAGGCCTCGCCCGGCCCGCGCGACTCGCATTATCTGTTCCGCCGCTTCGTCGACATGATGCGGCAGGCCAAGGACGCGGCGAAGCGCAAGATCGCCTAGTCGTCCGCCTCGTTGACAAGTGACACTTGTCACTTTACAAATGGATCGATGATCCGGAGCATTCGGCATCGTGGCCTCAAACGGCTGTTCGAATTCGACGACCGAAGCAAGTTGCGGCCCGATCTCGTTGACAAAGTCGCGCGGATATTGACCCGTCTCAGCGCTGCCAGGTCGATCGACGACATGAACGTGCAGGGCTTCGGACTTCATCGACTCAGCGGCGAACTTGAAGGGATTCTGGAGCGTTACGGTCAGCCGCAACTGGCGGATCGTTTTCCGATTCGAAAACGGCGACGCCTTCGATGTCGATTTTATCGACTACCATTGAGGAAGTACGGCATGAAAATGAAAAATCCCGTGCACCCTGGCGAGTTGGTGCGCTTCGATTGCCTGGAGCCGTTGGGCCTATCGATCACCGAGGCTGCCAAGGCCCTCAAGGTCTCGCGACAGGCGCTGAACAACCTTGTCAACAAGAAAAGCGGGATCTCTCCGGAGATGGCGGTTAGGCTGTCGAAGGCCTTCAACGGCAGCCCCGAGTTCTGGATGCGCCTTCAATTGCAATACGATCTGGCGCAGATTGAGCGAAATGCCTCCAAGATCGTCATAAAGCGTTTGGCCAAAAAGCGCCGCAAAACGCCGGGATCGGTACGTTCTGCCGCCTAAGAGCTGTCGCGAGAACGAGCGCTGTGTCGGCTTTGAACTTTGGACTATAGGCCCGGGATGGACTGGGTTTCGTTCTACGACTTCAAGCATTCCGTGATCTACGTGAATGCGCGTCATCGCGACGTGCATTACCGCACCATCGCGGAGGATATCCGCGGCTATGTGCCGTCATCGGCCGCGCGGGTGATGGACTACGGCTGCGGCGAGGCGACCTCGGCGAAACTCATCGCCGAGGCCAGCGCCCACCTCACCATGGTCGAAGCGGCGCCGAACGTGCGCGCGGCGCTCTCGGCGCGCCACGCCGGCGACGCCAAGATCACGGTGATCACGCCGGATCAGGCGGCGGCGCTGCCGGATGCGAGTTTCGATCTCATCGTCATGCATTCGGTGGCGCAGTATCTCTCCGCCGCCGAGCTCGACAAGCTGCTGGCGATGTTCCGCCGGCTCATGGCGCCGGGCGGGCTCGTCATCGTCGGCGACATCGTGCCGCCGCAGCTGGCGGCGCCGGCGGCGGCATTCACGCTGCTGCGCTTCGGCGCCGCCAACGGCTTCTTCTGGGCGGCGTTGTTCGGGCTGATGCGGATTTTCGTTTCCGACTATCTGAAACTGCGCAAGACGGTCGGGCTGTCGCACTACACGGAACCGGAGATGCTGGCGAAGCTCAAAGCCGCAGGGTTCGCCGCCGAGCGCGCGCCGCGCAATATCGGCCACAATCAGTGGCGCATGACGTTCCTGTGCCGGCGCGCCTAACCTCGCGTTAACCGCGATTTTTCACCACCACGGCGCTTGTAACTTTGCGTCAAGGTGGCCCACGGTATCGTGTTATTGGCCCGGTGGCGGAGTGTTTACGCAGAGAACCCTGCAAGGTTTTCCAGCCTGGTTCAATTCCAGGCCGGGCCTCCAATCCCCTCTCCGCTAAAATGCAGCTTCAATCCCATCCTCCCGACACGCGCCCGGCCGGATTGGCGATGCGGCCGTCGGCGCGCTTGAGCGCGGCGATGCGCGCCATCTCGGCGTCGCTCAGGGTGAAATCGAATACGTTGAAGTTGTCGGCGATGCGCTGCGGCTTCGACGAGAACGGAATCGGCGCGACGTTCTGCTGGATGAGCCAGCGCAGCGCGATCTGCGCGATGCCGCGGCCGTGCGCCTTGCCGATGTCGGCGAGCACGGCGTCCTCGAACATGCGGCCGCGCGCCAGCGGACAATAGGCGATGAACACGAGCTTGTGCCGGCGCACCGCGGCGAGCAACTTGGTCTGGTCGAGATAAGGATGATACTCGGCCTGCAGCGCGACCAGCGGCTCCGGGCAGAGCGCGCTCGCTTTGTCGAGCAGCGCGATGTTGAAATTGGCGACGCCGATGTGGCGCGCGAGCCCCTGGCGCTTGGCCTTGGCCAGCGCCGGCATGGTCTCCTCGAGCGCGATCTCCGGGTTCGGCCAGTGCACCAGCAAGAGATCGACGTAGTCGACTTTCAGCGCTGCGAGGCTCTCATCGACCGAGCGCGCGAAATCGGCGGCGCGCAAGTTCTCGTGGCTGACCTTGGTGGTGAGGAAGATGTCGCCACGCGGCACACCGGAGGCCCGCATCCCCTCGCCGACATAGCCTTCGGTGCCGTATTTGCGCGCGGCGTCGATGTGGCGGTATCCCGCCTTCAGCGCCAGCGCGACGGCTTCAGCCGACATGCCGCCGGTCATCGCTCCGGTGCCGAAGCCGATGACGGGAATACTGCCGGATTCGTTGGAAAATGAGAGGCTGGGGGTCATGGCGGGCCGGGGCCGGACCATACGTTTACCGGGCGGTGCGCGTCCACCGCTAATGTCGGCCGCAGCCCTTCCCTCGCCTGCGATTCTGGTCTAGAGACGCGCCCGCGCGCGGGGCTTCGCCTCCAGCGCGGCCCGGGGAGCGCGCATAAGCGCGCCCTTTTTTTGTGCCCGGCGAACTGCAGGTGAAATGCCGAAACGAACCGACATCAAATCGATCCTGATCATCGGCGCCGGCCCGATCGTCATCGGCCAGGCCTGCGAGTTCGACTATTCCGGCACCCAGGCCTGCAAGGCGCTGAAGGCCGAGGGCTACCGGATCGTGCTGGTCAACTCCAATCCGGCGACCATCATGACCGATCCGGATCTCGCCGACGCCACCTATGTCGAGCCGATCACGCCGGAGATCGTCGCCAAGATCATCGAGAAGGAACGGCCCGACGCGCTGCTCCCCACCATGGGCGGGCAGACCGCGCTCAACTGCGCCTTGAGCCTGCGCAAGATGGGCACGCTGGAAAAATTCAACGTCAAGATGATCGGCGCCACCGCCGACGCCATCGACAAGGCGGAAGACCGCGAGCTGTTCCGCGAGGCGATGAAGAAGATCGGGCTCGAAACGCCGCGCTCGCACCAGATCAAGAACCTGGCGCAGGCGCTGACCGCCCTCGAAGACATCGGCCTGCCGGCGATCATCCGGCCGAGCTTCACGCTCGGCGGCACCGGCGGCGGCATCGCCTACAACAAGGCCGAGTTCATCGAGATCGTCGAGCGCGGCATCGACGCCTCCCCCACCAGCGAAGTGCTGATCGAAGAGTCGGTGCTGGGCTGGAAGGAATACGAGATGGAGGTGGTGCGCGACAAGAAAGACAACTGCATCATCATCTGCTCGATTGAAAATGTCGACCCGATGGGCGTGCACACCGGCAACTCGATCACCATCGCGCCGGCGCTGACGCTGACCGACAAGGAATACCAGATCATGCGCGACGCCTCGATCGCGGTGCTGCGCGAGATCGGCGTCGAGACCGGCGGCTCCAACGTGCAGTTCGCGGTCAATCCGGCCGACGGACGGCTGGTGGTCATCGAAATGAATCCGCGGGTGTCGCGCTCTTCGGCTCTGGCGTCGAAGGCGACCGGCTTCCCGATCGCCAAGGTCGCGGCCAAGCTCGCGGTCGGCTACACGCTCGACGAAATCGCCAACGACATCACCGGCGGCGCGACGCCCGCCTCGTTCGAGCCGACCATCGATTACGTCGTCACCAAGATTCCGCGCTTTGCCTTCGAGAAATTCCCCGGCGCTTCGACCACGCTGACCACCTCGATGAAGTCGGTCGGCGAAGCCATGGCCATCGGCCGCACCTTCCAGGAGAGTTTGCAGAAGGCGCTGCGCTCGCTGGAGACCGGCCTCACCGGCCTCGATGAGGTCACTGTCGACGGCTTCGACGGCGCCAAGGGCATCGACGATCCCGACAACAAGGCGGCGATCCGCGCCGCGCTCGGCACGCCGACGCCGGACCGGCTCTTGAAAATCGCGCAAGCGATGCGGCTCGGCGCCTCCGACGAGCTGATCCACAATGCCTGCCGCGTCGATCCCTGGTTTCTCGCCGAGATCCGCGGGCTGGTCGATTGCGAAGCCGAAATCAGGGCGAAGGGCCTGCCGACAACCGCCGGCCCGTTCCGCCGCCTCAAGGCGCAAGGTTTCTCGGACGCGCGGCTTGGCAAGCTCACCGGCAGCGCGGCCGACGCCGTCGCCAGGAAGCGCCGCGCGCTCAAGGTGCGGCCGGTGTTCAAGCGCATCGACACCTGCGCCGCCGAGTTCGCCTCGCCGACCGCCTACATGTATTCGACCTACGCCGCGCCCTTTGCCGGCAAGGTCGCCGACGAGGCGCGGCCCTCGGACAAGAAGAAGGTCATCATCCTCGGCGGAGGGCCGAACCGCATCGGCCAGGGCATCGAGTTCGACTATTGCTGCTGCCACGCCTGCTTCGCGCTCAAGGACGCCGGCTACGAGACCATCATGGTCAACTGCAATCCGGAGACGGTTTCGACGGATTACGACACCTCGGACCGGCTCTATTTCGAGCCGCTGACGCCGGAAGACGTGATGGAAATCATCGACACCGAGCGCTTAAACGGCACGCTGCACGGCGTCATCGTGCAGTTCGGCGGGCAGACGCCGCTCAAGCTTGCGGAACCGCTGGAGAAGGCCAAGGTGCCGATCTTGGGCACCTCGCCCGACATGATTGACTTGGCCGAGGACCGCGAGCGCTTCCAGAAGCTGCTGCAGAAACTGAAGCTGCGGCAGCCGAAGAACGGCATCGCCACCTCGCCCGGCGCGGCGCGCGCCATCGCCGACGAGATCGGCTATCCGATCGTGATCCGCCCGTCTTACGTGCTCGGCGGCCGCGCCATGGAGATCGTGCGCGACGGCGCGCAGCTCGACCGCTACGTGGCGCGGCTGGCGAGCGACCTCGATCGGCCGAGCGAGTTGATCGTCTCCAAGAAGAGCCCGCTGCTGATCGACCGCTATCTCTCCGATGCGACCGAAGTCGACGTCGATTGCCTGGCCGACGGCAAGGACACTTTCATCGCCGGCATCATGGAGCACATCGAGGAAGCCGGCATCCACTCGGGCAACTCGGCCTGCGCGCTGCCCCCGTTTTCGCTGTCGCCCGAGACGCTGGCCGAGCTCGAGCGGCAAACGCGCGAGCTGGCGCTGGCGCTCAATGTCGGCGGGCTGATGAACGTGCAGTACGCCATCAAGGACGGCGAGATCTACGTGCTGGAGGTGAACCCGCGCGCCTCGCGCACGGTGCCCTTCGTCGCCAAGGTGATCGGGCTGCCGGTCGCCAAGATCGCCGCGCGCATCATGGCCGGCGAAAAGCTGAAAGACTTCGGCCTCAAGCCGGCGCATCCCAAGCACCGCGCCGTGAAGGAGGCGGTGTTCCCCTTCGCCCGCTTCCCCGGCGTCGACACCGTGCTCGGCCCGGAAATGAAATCGACCGGCGAGGTGATGGGGCTCGACTCTTCCTTCGAAATCGCCTTCGCCAAGAGCCAGATCGGCGGCGGCACCACCCTGCCGCGCGGCGGCACCGTGTTCGTCTCGGTCAAGGACGAGGACAAGCCGCGCATCCTGCCGGCGGTCAGGCTGCTTGCCTCGCTCGGCTTCAAGACCATCGCCACCTCGGGGACGCAGCGCTACCTCGCCGAGCAGGGGGTGCCGGCCGCCAAGATCAACAAGGTGCTGGAAGGCCGGCCCCACATCGTCGATGCCATCAAAAACGGCGGCGTTCAGCTTGTTTTCAACACCACCGAAGGTGCGGCGGCGCTGGCCGACAGCCGTTCGCTCAGGAACGCCGCCCTCTTGCATAAAGTGCCGTACTACACCACTCTTTCGGGTGCCGTCGCCGCAGCGCAAGGCATAAAAGCCTATCTGGCGGGCGATCTCGAAGTCCGGGCGCTGCAAAGTTACTTCGGCGGCCGGGCCTAGCGGGGGTTTTCCCACGAGGTTCGTGCCGGGAAGGCCCCGAGACGGCGCGTTAAGGCCGGGAACTGGTCAGGTTGCGGCGAATTCAATACCGGCCGCAATCGCAGCTTTTTTGTCCGGCCGTCGTAATGGTCGCTTATGCCCGCGGGCAACCGCGGGTGGCGATCGTATTACGAGTTTGAGGTTGAGGTCGTTTGAAAGGCTTGGCGGCGCAGGCAACGCGACGGTTCCGGCGCCCGCCAGGAGGAGATGAGAGATGGATAAGATTCCGATGACGGCCGAAGGCTATGCCGCGCTCGAAGCCGAGCTCAAGCATTGCCAGCAGGTCGAGCGGCCCCGCATCATTCAGCAGATTTCCGATGCGCGCACGCACGGCGACCTGTCGGAGAATGCCGAATATCACGCCGCCAAAGAGGCGCAGTCGCATAACGAGGGCCGCATCGCCGAGCTCGAGGACAAGCTTGCGCGCGCCGACGTGATCGACGTGTCGAAACTGTCCGGCGAAAACATCACCTTCGGCGCCACCGTCACCCTGATCGACGAGGACACCGACGAGAAGAGGGTGTGGCAGATCGTCGGCGAGCCGGAGGCCAACGCCAAGGCCGGCAAGATCTCGATCACCTCGCCGCTTGCCCGCGCGCTGATCGGCAAGAACAAGGGCGCGACCGTCGAGGTCGTGACGCCCGGCGGCGCCAAGGCCTACGAGATCAAGAAGGTGGAGTTTCGCTGACCCGGCGGCCCATCGCGATCGGTCGCTTGCATCAAGGCCGGGCTCATCGCCCGGCCTTTTCATTCAGTACCGCGACCGGTTGAAGCCGTCGGTTTCCGGGCTCCGCCGTTCTGTCGCGCTGACCGGCCGGCTGAACACGCCGGCACAGGCTGGGCTGAATTCGGCTTGTTCGCTTCGAGGCACTGCGTCACCCGGCCGGCATCCGGCATGGCCATCTGGCACAGGCGAAAGGCGTCCGGCGTGCAGGCATCGGCGTCGTCCTGCGTATAGGCGAAGGCGGCGGCCGGGAGCATGCTCGCGGCGATCGCAAGCACCGCAAATGTGCGCATGGTCGGCACTCCTTTCACGAATGTCGCAGAGCTAACCCGCGGGCCTGCCACATCGTTCCGGCGGCTTTCGCGGTGCGGCTACCGCTTGATCTAACGCAATGCGGCCGGTGCCCGCCGGCTTAGAAGCTTTTGCGAAAAATTGTCGAGGTCGCGTTCAGGTTTGGGGGATGTGATGGAAGAGCCGCCGCCGTCGGACAAGATGCAGCAGCGTGACCCGTTTCTATGGTGGCTGGTCGTGCTGATCGTCGGCGTATCGGCCGTGTTCCTGTGGCGCTGGCATTTGTCCTGAAGCTCCGGGGCTGCGAAGCTCCCATCCCGCCCATCCCTGCTCGAGCCCATCGCCTCCATCGGCATCGGTGCGGCGTGCCGAACACGTGCAAGCTCTTCCTGACGCTCGGCCGGTCGACTAAAGTGACGGCCGGGCGACAGAACAAAAAGCCAAAAGCAAAAGGGGGAGGACGCAACAATGAGATTTCCACGCCGTCAGTTTCTGCAGTTGGCGGCCAGCGCCGCCGCGCTGCCGGTTCTTTCCAGTATCGCACGCGCCGAGGCGTTCCCGTCCCGGCCGATCCATCTGATCGTGCCGTTTCCGCCGGGTGGTCCGACCGACATCGTCGCGAGGCCTCTCGCGCAACTGCTGGGCGAAGAGCTCAAGACAATCCGTCATCATCGACAATCGCGGCGGTGCCGGCGGCTCGGTCGGCGCCAACGTGGTGGCGAAGGCCGAGCCTGACGGCTACACGCTGTTGATGGCGACGGTTGGCACCAATGCCATCAACACCTCGCTCTACAAATCGCTGCCGTACGACGCGGTCAAAGACTTCACGCCGATCGCGCTGGTCGCCTCGGCGCCGGTGGCCGTCGTCGTCAATCCGACGCTGCCGGTCAAGAATCTCGCCGAGCTGGTGGCGCTGGCGAAGAAGGAGCCCGGCAAATTGAATTACGGCTCGGCCGGCAACGGCACGCCGGGCCATTTGACCGGCGAGATGTTCAAGGCCGCGGCGGGGATCGACGTCAAGCACGTGCCTTACAAAGGCAGCGCGCCGGCGGTGATCGATCTGCTCGGCGGCCAGATCCAGATGATGTTCGACCCGCTGCAATCGGTGATATCGCACGTCCGCGCCGGCAAGCTGCGCGCGCTCGCCGTCAGCAGCGCGGCGCGCTCGCCGGTCGCGCCCGAAGTGCCGACCATCGCCGAGTCGGGCTACGCGGGCTTTGAGACCACCGCCTGGTGGGGCGTGTTCGCGCCGGCCGGTCTTCCCGCCGCGGAGGCCAAGATGCTCGCCGAGAATGTCGAGCGGGTCGCGCGCGGCGCCAAGCTTCCATGACACGCTGGCGCCGCTTGGCGTGGTGCCGACACCGCTCACGCTTGCCGCCTTCGGCGAATTCCAGCGTCGCGAGATCGCCAAATGGGGCAAGGCGGTGCGCGATTCCGGAGTGAACGATTGAATGACGGCAATGAAGCTTAACGACGAAGAGCGGGACATGCTGGCCGGCAAATTCGGCCCGGTCCCGCAACAGGCCCTGCAGCATCAGATCATGGTGGGAGAGTTTTTCGGCGCCGAAGACTTCGTGCCGGTGACGCAGGCGCACATCATGGCCGACACCGAAAGCCTTGGCGTAGCCGGCGTGCAATGGCTGGAGGGGCTCGCGGCCACGCCGAGGCCAGCACGGGCGTGCGCATTCCCACCATCACCGATCCGCGCGGCACCGATTTTGCCAAGGCCGCGTTTCTCGGACAGACCAGCGGCATGCTCGATCTCGAGCGGCGCGCGATCGACGCTTTCGTCAAGCTCGGCGTCACCATGACCGACACCTGCATCAACTATCAGACCATCCAGGCGCCGATCCGCAACGAGCACGTGGCCTTCGGCGATACCGGCGTGGTCATCTATTCGAACTCGGTGTGCGGCGCCTATTCCAACTTCGAGGGCGGACCGTCGGCGCTGTCGGCCGGGCCTGACCGGCCGCACGCCGCGCTACGGCTTTCACTTGCCGGAGCAGCGCCGCGCGACCATCCATATTCGCGTCGAGTTCACGCCCGAGACGCTCAACGACTGGGGCGCGCTGGGCGGCGTCATCGGCCGTCTCGCCGGCAATTATTGGGCGGTGCCGGTCGATCGAAGGCATCGAAGAGCGCGCCGCGCTCGGATCAGCTCAAGCATTTCGGCGCGGCGATGGCGAGCTTCGGCTCCATCGCCTTGTTCCACATGATCGGCGTGACGCCGGAAGCCGACCGGCTTGCCGACGTCGCGCCGGCCGGGACTGCCGAGCCATCGCGTCAGCCGCGCCGATATCGATGCGCTGCAGAAGTCCTACCACCAGGACGGCAAGGTGGACGTCGTCGTTTTCTCGGCGCCGCAGCTCAGCCTTTACGAACTGCGCGATCTCGCCGGCCTGTGCGACGACCGAAGCTTCACCGTGCCGCTGCTGGCGGTGACCAGCCCGCAGGTGAAGCCCGATGCCGACCGCATGGGCTATACCGCGCGCATCGAGAATGCCGGCGGCACCGTTTTGTCCGGCATGTGCTTCTACCAATCCTATGCGCGCGAGATTGCCGAGGCCAAAGGCTGGAAGCGCCTCGCCACCAACAGCGCCAAACTGGTCAACATCCTGGGCGGCTACGGCTATCAGCCGATGCTGGGCTCGATGGAGGCCTGCGTCGACGCGGCCGTCACCGGGAGACTGGCATGAGCGGCAAGGGCAAGGTTTTTCGCGCGCGTCACGCGATGGGCAATCGCGTTCGCGGCACGGCGCTGGTGGCGAGCGACGGCTTTTCGGCGCGCTACGATCTCGACCGCATCAAAGGCATCTTCTCGCGCCCGAGCCACAAGCTGGCCGGGCAATCCTATGTCGGGAAAATACTGGTGGTGGAGACGGCGAAAGGCGGCGTCGCCAGCGCCTGGATGCTGCACGAGATGAATTCGCGCGGCATGGCGCCGCTGGCCTTCGTGTTCAACAGCGTGAACCCGATTCTGGCGCAGGGCGCGGCGCTGGCGCATCTGCCGATGCTCGCCGGCTTCGACGAGGACATCACCAAAGCCATTGCCAACGGCGCCGAAGTGGACATCGACCCCGAAGCGGGCACCATCACCGTGCTGAGCTAAGGCGGCGGCAACGTCATAACAACTTCACGGTCGCGGCAAACAAAAAGCCAAGTTCCGGCTGATGCTCTTGCGGTTCGGGGCAACCGCGAGGAGACGACCATGACGGCAAAGCCCATTCCCGACGGTTATCATTCGGTCACGCCCTATCTCACCGTACGCAGCGCCAACAAAGTCATCGATTTTCTCAAGAGTGCGTTCGGCGCCAAGCTGTCGCACGACGCAATCAAGCGGCCCGATGGCTCGATCATGCATGCACAAGTGCTGATCGGCGACTCGCGCGTCATGATCGCCGAGGAAAGCGAAATGGCAAAAGCGACCGCGTCGACGCTCTATCTCTATGTTCCGGATGTCGACAACGTCTATCGGCAGGCGGTCAAGGCCGGCGGCCAGACCATCATGGAACCGAGCGACATGTTCTATGGCGACCGCAGCGGCGGCGTGAAGGATCCATCCGGCAATTCCTGGTTCATTGCCACGCACAAGGAAGATGTCGGCGCGCAGGAACTGCAGAAGCGCGCCGAGGCCTTCGTCCGCAAGCAGCGGGCGGCCTGATCAGCCTTCCATCGGCACCATCGCCGCGTCCTTGGAATTGCGCAGCGTCAGCGACGTCTTGACGTTGCGCACATGCGGCGCGGCGGTGAGCTTCTCGACGAAGGCCTGGAAGGTCTTCAGGTCCGGCGCCACGCACTTGAGCACGAAGTCGATTTCGCCGGACAGCATCCAGCATTCGCGCACCAGCGGCTGCGCGCGCACGAACTTCTCGAAGGCGACGAGATCGGCCTCGGCCTGGCTCGACAGGTGCACCATGGCGAAGACGGTGACCTCGTAGCCGAGCTTCTTCTCGTCGAGCAGCGCGCGGTAGCCCTTGATGTAGCCGGCCTCCTCCAGCGCCCGCACCCGGCGCAGACAGGGCGGCGCCGAGATGCCGACGCGGCGGGCGAGCTCGACATTGGTGATGCGGCCGTCGTCCTGCAGTTCCTTCAGGATCTTGCGGTCGATGGCGTCGAGACGGGCGGGCACGCGGCCTCCTTCGGACGCTGGTTAATCCGGCTGGAACATCCATACCGCGAAATAATGTTTCGCGAAAGATTATTGCGTGACACGGTCATTTTGAAGCTCGTCTCAGCTGTGAGTCGCGGCGGGTTGCGTATCTTGCATAGCTCGGGGAAAGGCATAGATTGCGCCGCGCATAAGAGCCGGCCTGATCCGGCCTGCGCGCGCCCAAAGGGAGCCAGCGACGCCCTGCTGAAGGGGGGCGCTAGCCAAAATGGCCAAGACAACGCACGCCAAGGTCGTGATCATCGGCTCCGGGCCGGCAGGCTATACCGCCGCGATTTATGCCGCGCGCGCCATGCTGGAGCCGATCCTGATCCAGGGCATCCAGCCCGGCGGCCAGCTCACCATTACCACCGACGTCGAGAACTATCCGGGCTTCGCCGACGTCATCCAGGGCCCCTGGCTGATGGAGCAGATGCAGAAGCAGGCCGAGCATGTCGGCACCCGGATCATGTTCGACACCGTCAACACGGCGGACCTGTCGCAGCGCCCGTTCCGGCTGCAATGCGACAGCGGCGAGGTCTATCTCGCCGACGCGCTCATCATCGCGACCGGCGCGCAGGCGCGCTGGCTCGATCTGCCCTCGGAGCAGAAGTTCAAGGGCTACGGCGTCTCGGCCTGCGCCACCTGCGACGGCTTCTTCTACAAGAACAAGGAAGTCGTGGTGATCGGCGGCGGCAATACCGCGGTCGAGGAGGCGCTGTTCCTCACCAATTTCGCCTCCAAGGTGACGGTGGTGCACCGCCGCGACAGCTTCCGCGCCGAGAAGATCTTGCAGGAGCGGCTGTTCAAGCACCCGAAGATCGAGGTGGTCTGGGACAGCGTGCTCGACGACGTGTCGGGCGACGACAACCCGCTCAAGGTCCGCCGCGTGCGGCTGAAGAACGTGAAGACCGGGGCGGTCACCGAGCGCGCCGTCGACGGCGTGTTCATCGCCATCGGCCACCAGCCCTCCTCCGAACTGTTCGTCGGGCAATTGCAGATGAAGTCCTCGGGCTACATCGTCACCGCCGGCCAATCGACCGCGACCTCGGTGCCCGGCGTGTTCGCCGCCGGCGACGTCACCGACGACATCTACCGGCAGGCGGTGACCGCCGCCGGGCAAGGCTGCATGGCGGCTCTCGAGGCGGAGAAGTTCCTGGCGGCGCGTGAGCATGAAAGGGCGGCAGCGGAATGAACGTGGCCGGCACCAACACCTCGATGGATTGGGACAAGCTGAAGGTATTCCACGCCGCGGCGGAGGCTGGCTCGTTCACGCATGCCGGCGAACGGCTCGGGCTGTCGCAATCGGCCGTATCGCGGCAGGTTTCGGCGCTGGAATCGCGAGCTTTCCGTATCGCTGTTCCACCGCCACGCGCGCGGATTGATCCTCACCGAGCAGGGCGAACTGCTCTATCGCACCGCGCATGAAGTGTTCATGAAGCTCGAGGCGGCGCGCACCAAGTTGACCGACAGCCGCGAGCGGCCGAACGGCGAACTCAAAGTGTCGACCACGCAAGGCATCGGCGTGCACTGGCTGACGCCGCGGCTCGGCGAATTCCTCGATCTCTATCCCGACATTCACATCACGCTCATCACCACCGACGAGGAGCTCGACCTCGCCATGCGCGAGGCCGACGTCGCCATCCGCCTGCGGCAGCCGACGCAGCCCGATCTCATCCAGCGCAAGCTGTTCTCGGTGCACTTCCACGCCTACGCCTCGCCGGATTATCTCAAGCGCTTCGGCACGCCGCGCGAGCACGGCGAGCTCGACAAGCATCGCATCGTCGTGCTCAGTGGGCCGGTGCCCGCGCACTTCGCCAACCGGCGCTGGCTGCTCGAAGTCGATCGCGACGGCAAAGGCGCGCGCACGCCGACGCTGACCATCAACAACGTGCTCGGCCTGCTGCGTGCCTGCCAGCGGGGGCTCGGCATTGCCATGCTGCCGGACTATCTGGTCGAGGAGAACGGCGGCCTCGTGCAACTGTTCGGCGAAGCCGAGACGCTCGCACTCGATGCCTACTTCGTCTACCCGGAAGAATTGAAATCGGTGGCGCGCATCCAGGTGTTCCGCGATTTCCTGGTCGCCAATGCGCAGCGCTGGAATTTCTAACTGCGGTTGCCGCGGCGAATTATTTTTCGGCCCACGCATGCGCGTGAATCGGCATAGCTGACATGCGGCATTTGTGACGGCATGGCTGACA
This sequence comes from uncultured Alphaproteobacteria bacterium, assembly GCA_963822035.1. Taxonomy (GTDB): domain Bacteria; phylum Pseudomonadota; class Alphaproteobacteria; order Rhizobiales; family Xanthobacteraceae; genus Pseudolabrys. Next base: position 164,736 of record CAWGGC010000003.1, read on the forward strand.
TGCGGCTATCCGTGTTGCTCGGCCACCGCTCGCCTCGCATAGTTGCGCCAGCTGACGCGCCGGGCAGATATCCTCCCAGAGTTGCCGGTGCGCAGCATGTTCCCCTCTGGAGTAGTTGCCGGCTCCCCACGCCGGCACACTGAAACCGGGCCCCTCGCGGGGCCCGGTTTTTTTCGTCGGCATGCGGTTACCGAATCGCCGCAATAGTTGGCCGGAACCGCCGCCGGCCAGCGCCGTTGCCTCGAAAAGCGCGCCCGAAAGCCGAGGCGGTGGCAGGCCTTGGGGATTCCGTGCAAATTAGCCACAGATGGTGGTTGATCCGATCAGATCGTTGTGAAATCGGTAACCAGGGCAGGACTATCGGTTAGACTGCGTTATAGAGAAGGGCTCGCCCTACGCGGTCAGGCCCTTTGGGAGAACCCCGGTGAAAAGTCGCATAGTTGAACGCCTTCTGGCTTCAAGCGCTCTCGGTTTGGCCCTTTTCCTCTCCAATCAGCCCGGTTACGCCGAGGACATGACCCCGGCACAGGTCCAGGCCGCGGTGCCGATGCCGGACACCAGCCCGATCCCGCCGCCGACCGCCCAAGATATTGGCAAGGACGTCGCAAAAGACATCGCGGCGCCCGCCGCAAAGGACACCGCTGCCGCGAAGCCCGAAGCCGCGCCGGCCGCGCAGCCGGCGAAGGCCGCGGCAGTCGACCCGATCACCACCGCGGCGATCGTCGCCGACAGCGACGTCGCGAGCCGCATCCACGACGCGATCACCGGCAAGTCGTTCGACCGCATGGTGCCGCGCAAGGCCGACCGCGAAGGCGTCGAGCAGTTCTACAAGGCGCGCGACTACAAGCCGCTGTGGACCGCCAACGGCGCGCCCGACGACCGCGCCAAGGCGGCGATCGCTTACCTCAAGCAGGTCGACACCGACGGCCTCGACCCGACCGACTATCCGGCGCCGGATTTCCAATCGGCGACGACGGCGGACGCGCTCGCCGCGGCCGAAATCAAGTTCACCAATTCGGTGCTCACTTACGCGCGCGAGGCGCAGATCGGCCGCATCCACTTCACGCGGGTCGGCGCCGACATCCAGTTCGATCTCGTCGCGCCGGAGCCGAACAAGGTGCTGGAGAATCTCGCCACCGCATCCGACGTCGGCGCGACGCTCGACAGCTACAATCCGCCGCAGCCCGAGTTCAAGGCGCTGAAGGAGAAACTCGCCGAACTGCGCGCCGGGGCGCTGTCGCCGAAGAAGGATGACGAGGCGCCGAAGCCGATGGTGCGCGTGCCCGACGGCAAGACGCTGCACGTCGGGATGAAGGATCCGCGCGTGGTGATGCTGCGCAAGCGGCTCGACATTGCCGGCGACAAGAACAGCCCGCTTTACGACGACGCGGTGAGCGACGCGGTCAAGGCGTTCCAGACCGGCGCCGATCTCGACGCCGACGGCAATCTCGGCCCCAACACGCTGCGCGCGCTCAACGGCGAGAAGCAGGTCAAGCACGCCGCCGCCGACCCGATCGACACCGTCATCGTCAATATGGAGCGCTGGCGCTGGTTCCCGCGCGATCTCGGCAATCCGCACGTCATCGTCAACGTGCCGGACTACACGCTGACGCTGTACAACGACGGCAAGCCGTACTGGAAGACCAAGATCGTCGCCGGCCAGCCGGCCAAGGCGACGCCGATGGTTTCGGCGCAGATGAAGTTCATCACCGTCAACCCGACCTGGAACGTGCCGCCCTCGATCATCGAGAACGAGTATCTGCCGGCGCTGCAGGAGGATCCGCAGGCGCTCGACCGCATCGGCCTCAAGATCAGCCAGGATCCGGACGGCACCGTGCACATCTGGCAGCCGCCGGGCGCCGCCAATGCGCTCGGCCGCATCCGCTTCAACTTCCCCAACAAGTTCCTGGTGTACCAGCACGACACCCCGGACAAATACCTGTTCGCCCGCGTCAAGCGCGCCTACAGCCACGGCTGCATGCGCGTGCAGGACCCGTTCGTCTATGGCGAGAAGCTCCTGAGCCTGGTCGATCCGGACGGGCATTACACCGAGGCGAAGCTGCAGAAGATGCTCGGCGACAATGAGATCAACATCAACTTCCCCAAGCCGATCTGGGTGCACCTGACCTACCAGACCGCTTTCGTCGACGAGGACGGCAAGCTGCAATTCCGCGACGACGTCTACGGCCGCGACGCCAAGATGATCGCCATCCTCAAGGGGCCGGAGCGCCGCGTCGCCGACATCGCGATCGAGCGGCCGAAGGATGCCTCGTCGAAGCCGGTGAAGATGCCGGCCGGCATGTACGCCGGCTCCGGCGGCCCCAACGGCTCACGCTACTACAGCGGACCTGGCTTCTTCGACTTCCTGTTCGGCGGCAGCCGGGCACAGGCGGCGCCGCCGCCGCCGGAGCGGCGCGTCTACGGACCGCGCGCGGCCAACAGCAACAACGGCCGCTACTATCCGATGCGCTGAACCGAGGACAAAACGAGACGATTTCAAGCGCCGGCGAGACCATCGCCGGCGTTTTCGCTTTTCAGGGATCGGATGAAGCAACGATGGTACAGGCGGGTGGACTTGAACCACCGACCTCTGGTTCCACAGACCAGCGCTCTAACCAACTGAGCTACGCCTGCACGGGAAGCCCGCGCGATATGCGGGCGGAAACTAGGTGCCGCGCCGGCTTTTAGCAAGCTTATCGGCGGCCAGCAAAAAGCCCGGCTTGTGGCCGGGCTTTGCCCTTGCCGCGGGGCTTATCGTCCCGCGGCGGATCGCTCAAGAGGCTGTCAGGCCGCCTTGCTCATGACGTTGGAGAAGCTCTCCTTGATCGGCGCGGCGGTGTCGGTCGCCACCTTCTGCGCGCACTCGGCCAGATCCTTGGCCTGCGCCGTGACGGTGTCGAACTGCGAGCGCACATAAGCGGTCGAGAGCTCGACCACCTCGGAATAGGACTTGGCCGACATCAGCTGCGTCATCAGGTCGAAGGCGGCGTTGCTATTGGCGCGCGCGCTCTCGATCAGCTTGAGGCCGTAGCCGCCGCAGCCCTTGGTGGCGGTGTTGTAGGTGTCCTCGAGCGTGTCGGTGGCCTCCTCGGCCATGCCCTTCATTTTCTCGTAGTTCTCTTTGGCCTGGGCGAGGCCCTTCTCGGCGAATTCGCGGAAGGCCGCCGGCACTTCCATCTTGGGGATTTCGAACTTCGGCATCTCGAACTTGGGCATCTCAAAGCTCGGGACGCTTGCGGCAACCGGCTTCGGCTTGGCCTTCGGCGTCGGAGCCGTGGCGATTTCTGGCATGGCGTTATTCCTTCGTCTTAGAGGGCGTTACCGTGGCGCCGATCGAGCCGCTGCCCTCGGCAAAGCAGCCCTGCGCCTAGTCAGACCCGCCGCCACGCGGTCTGTTGGCAAATACGCGGAACGCCCCAAGCAGGCGCCGGAAGCAGCGGATAGTTTATGAGGCTTCATAGCACGGTTTTTGGTGCATCGCAATAATTATTTTGCAGTGCACAATTACCGCACAAAAGGACGTTGCCGGCCGCGAGGCGGACCGGACCAATGGCTGAAAGAAAGGCTCGGGCGGCGGCTAGTGGGCGCCGTGCCCGGTCATTTTAGCCGCCTGCTTGCCCAATTCCTTGGCCTGCTCGGTCAGCACGGCGATCTGGCCGCTGACGTATTCGCTGTGCAGGCTCATGATTTCCTTGCTGTCCTTGGCGCGCATCAGCTTCTGCGCGAACTCGAAGGACGAGTTGATGTTGCGCTCGGCAAAGCGCATGGCGAGTTCGCTCGCGTCCTTGACGCCGCTGCGCGTGGTTTCGACCTGGTTTTCAGCGGTCTTTACCGCGTGCTGGGCGGCGGCGATGAAGCTGTCGAAGGCGTGCTTGGCCTGTTCGACGCTCTTCTCCGCGATCTCTCGCATCGGGGCCGGGATTTCAAAATTTGCACCGCTCTCGTTAGCCATTGCAGGCCTCCTGGTTTTTGTTATCCCCCGGCGCCGGCCGATTTAACCATAATCGGGGCGGCATTCCCACTGCCACGAATCGGCGTGGGCCGGCACATTAACGTTATCTCCGCTTCGCAGCGCCGCCTTACGGCCGCGTCGTGGACCTGACCGGCGGCGAGCCGTATTAAAGCTTCATTAGCCGTATTTTGTGTGACACGGGATGAGTGGAACAGAGTTCCCCAGCGCCGATCTGAGCGATCCGCGACTCGCGGCCCATGCACTGAGCCCGATGCCGGTTTGGCTTTGGAGCGCGGATGCCACCCGCATCCTGTGGGCCAATCCGACCGCGGCCTCGATCTTCAACGCCGCATCCCCCGCCGCGGTTTCGACTTTGCGCTTCGAACCGAATCATCCGGCGGCCGTGCAGATCGCCCGGCTCGCCGGCACGCTGCCGCCGGGCGCCGCGGCGCGCCTCGAGCGGCTGCGCGGCTTCGGCGCCAGTGTCGGCGGCACGCTCACCTGCCTGTGCTCGCGCTTCATCCCGCGCGACAACAGCGCGGCCGTGCTGGTGATCTCGACCGAGCGCGCCGGCCCCGACATCACGCTGCCCGACCGCGCGCGCCGGCTGCTGGTTGACGATTCTGAAAGTGCGATCTTCTCCGCCGACGGCGAGCTGATCGAGGCCGGCGCCACCGCGCGTCAGCGCCTTCCCGCGGCCGCCGACCTTGGCGCGCTCGGCGCCGAAAAGCTCGCGCGCGAAGCGAGCACCAATGGCGACGCCGAAGGCGACATCGCCCTCGGCCGCGTCAAGCTGCGCCGGCTCGGCGCCGGCGCGACGGTGGCGCTGATGCTGACCTTCATCGCGCCGGTGCGCATGCCGACGGTCGCGATCGGCGATCTGCGGCCGATCCGGCATCATGCCGGCATGGCGCCGCCGAAGGAGGGGCCACCGGCGGCCGCCGCGCCGCCGCCGCAAACGCCGAAGCCGCCCGCTCCGCCCAGCTCGGCGCGGCGCTCGATCTTGCGCTTCGTCTGGCAGATCGACGAGGCCGGGCGCTTCACCGTCGATTCCGAGCAATTCGCCAAACTGATCGGCCCGAAGACCGCGTCGCTGTTCGGCCGGCCATGGACCGATGATCGCCGCCGCGCTCAGGCTCGATCCCAAGGGCGAGGTCGCCAAGGCGCTCGCCTCGCGCAACACCTGGAGCGGCATTGTCGTGCCGTGGCCGATTGACGGCGCCGCCGACCGCGTGCCGGTCGAGATGTCCGGGCTGCCGGTGTTCGACCGCGACCGCGCCTTCGCCGGCTATCGCGGCTTCGGCGTCTGCCGCGACTTCGAACGGCTTGCCGCGCACACCTCGAGGCCCGTGGCCGAGGCGATCACCGCGCAGATGACGGGCGCGACCGTGCTGCCGTTTCCGGCGCCGAAGCCGGTGGAAGCAACGCCAAAGCCGCCGGAGACCGCGCCAGCGCCGCCGGAGCAGACCTTGAGCCCGGGCGAGCAGACCGCGTTTCACGAGCTCGGCCGTGAGCTGAGCGACCGGCTCAAAATAGCCGCCGGCAAGGACGTGTCGTCGCAAATGGCCGACGACTTCGGGCCGGAGATGATCGCCGCCCCCGAGCCGCCGCCGACGCCTTCCGTACCGCCCCCGCCGCGGCCGGCCGCGCGCACAGGCGATGCCGCGCGCGATGTCAGCGAAGGCCGGCCGATCCTCGACCGGCTGCCGACCGGCATTCTGATCTACCGGCTCAACCACCTGATCTACGCCAACCGCGCCTTCCTCGACTGGACCGGCTATCCGACGCTGGAGGCGCTGACCGAGGCCGGTGGCCTCGACAGCCTGTTCATCGAGACCAAGGCCGAGCCGGCCGGCTCGGCGGCCAAGAACGGCGGCAAGACGCTGACCATCTCGACGCCCAACGGCCAGCAGATGGCGGTCGAAGGCCGCCTGTTCAGCATCGCCTGGAACGGCGACAACGCTCTGGTACTGATGCTCAACACCGCGCCGGTTGCCGCAGCCGTCACCACCAAGACCGCCGAGGCCGCGCTGCGCCGCGCCGAGGACGAGAACGACGAGCTCAAGGCCATCCTCGACACCGCTACCGACGGCGTGCTGGTGATCGACCGCGCCGGGCGCATCCTGTCCGCCAACCGCAGCGCGCAGGCGCTGTTCGGCTATGCCGGGGCCGACTTCGCGGCGCTCACCTTCGGCGACCTGTTCGCGCCCGAGAGCCGCCGCGCCGCGCTCGATTATATGGACCGGCTGTCGCGCGCGGACACGCCGGTGCTGCTCAACGAGGGCCACGAGCTGATCGGCCGCGTGCGCCAGGGCGGCCTGACGCCGCTCTACGTGACCATGGGGCGCATCGAGCACGGCGAAAAGCTCTGCGCGGTGCTGCGCGACATCACCGCGTGGAAGCGCACCGAAGAAGAACTGATCAACGCGCGCCTTGAGGCGGAAAAAGCATCCTCGGCGAAGTCGGAGTTCCTCGCCAAGATCAGCCACGAGATCCGCACGCCCTTGAATGCCATCATCGGCTTCTCCGAGGTGATGATGGAGGAGCGCTTCGGCGCGGTCGGCAACGAACGCTACAAGCAGTACCTCAAGGACATCCACGCCTCCGGCGGCCACCTCATCGCGCTGCTCAACGACTTGCTCGACCTCTCCAAGATCGAAGCCGGCAAGCTCGATCTCACCTTCGTCAGCGTCGATCTCAACGACATCGTGCAACAATGCGTCGCCGTGATGCAGGAGCAGGCGAACCGCGAGCGCGTCATCATCCGCTCCTCGCTCGGCGGCAATCTGCCGGCGATCGTGGCCGATGCGCGCTCGGTGCGGCAGATCGCGCTCAACCTGTTGTCGAATTCGATCAAATTCGCCGGCGCCGGCGGGCAGGTGATCATTTCGACCGCGCTCAACGACCAGGCCGAGGTGGTGCTGCGGGTGCGCGACACCGGCCCCGGCATGAGCGAGCAGGACTTGCAGACGGCGCTCGAACCGTTCCGCCAGCTCGCGACCGCCAACCGCTATGGCGCGAGCGGCACCGGGCTCGGCCTGCCGATCACCAAGGCGCTGGCGGAAGCCAACCACGCGCGGTTCCGCATCGTCAGCGAGATCGCCCACGGCACCCTGGTCGAGATCGCCTTCCCGGCGACCCGGGTGCTGGCGCAGTAGAGGCAACGCAAAAAGAAAGACCGCCCCGCGGCGGTCCGAGCACACCCACCGCGCCCGGATACGCACGTAATCCACGTATTAAATGCGGCCTTGAAAGCGTCACAGAGGCCGCCCATTGGTTGGCCCCGGTAAGGCCGGTGGTATAGTCCTTCGGCGTTCGGGGAACCGCTGGAAAATCAGCCCTTTGACCATCGCTGTCGCGTTCAGACGACTGGGATTTGGCTTGGCCGCCGTGATCGTGCTCGGTGCTGCCGCTTATGCGGTGGCGACCGCGTTCGTGTCGCGCGATGCCGTGCGCGTGCAGGCGATCGCCGAGATCCGCGCCGTCACCGGCCTTACTCCGCTGCTGCGCGGCGAGACCACGGTGTCGCTGTTCCCGCGCGGCAGCGTCAGCTTCGCCGACGTGGTGCTGGGCGACGCCAAGCAGCCGGCGCTCACCGCCGAGCGGCTGACCGCGCGGCTGCGGCTCATCCCGCTGCTGCTCGGCCGCGTCGAGATCGCCGATGTGTCGCTGGAGCGGCCGGTGATCGACGTCAGCGTCGAGCCGGACGGCCGGTCCAACTGGTCCGGGCTGATTGGGGCGCTGGCCCGCAGCCAGACGCCTAACCCGCCGCACCCCGCCGCCTTCACCGAGATCAGGATCGACGACGGCACCATCACGGTGCGCGAGCCGGCGCGCAAGATTGCCGAGACGGTGAGCGACGTCCGGGTGTCGCTCGCCTGGCCGTCGATCTCCCGAACCTTCGGCGCCACCGGCCGCTTCGTCTGGCACGGCGAGCCGATCGACGCCAACCTCACGCTCGGCGATTTCGCCGCGGCGCTCACCGGCACGCGCTCCGGCCTCAAGCTGCGGCTCGCCTCGGCGCCGATCAAGATCGCCTTCGACGGCGCCATGGGATTGCAGCCGACGCTGAGGATCGAAGGCACGCTCGCCGCCAACTCGGCCTCGCTGCGGGACGCGCTGGCGTGGACCGGGCAGCAGCCGCTGCCGGGCGGCGGCTTCGGCCGCTTCGCGCTCAAGGCGACGACCGACGTGGTCGGCGGCAACATCGGCATGACCAACGTCAATGTCGAGCTCGACGGCAACAGCGCCGAGGGCGTGCTCAATTTCGCCACCGACGGACGCAAGACGCTGCAAGGCACGCTTGCCGCCGACACGCTCGACCTTGCGCCCTATGTCTCCACCGTCAAGCTGCTCACCGCCAACCGGCATCAGTGGAACAGCGGCCGCATCAGCCTCGACGGCCTCTCCGGCATGGACCTCGACCTGCGCCTGTCGGCGGCCAACGTGGTGCTCGGCAACGCCAAGATCGGCCGCACCGCGATCGCCACCAACCTGCGGCACGGCGAGCTCACCGTGACGGTCGGCGAGGCGCAGGCCTTCGGCGGCATCATCAAGGGCGCGCTGACGCTTGCCAATTTCAATTCCGGCGTCGACCTGAAGTCGCAATTGCAGTTCGCCGACGTCGACCTTGAAAGCTGCCTCGGCCAGTTGTTCGGCCTGCACCGGCTCGAGGGCAAGGGCAACATCGCCTTCACCGTCGAGGGCTCGGGCAAGAGCGTGCTCGACGTCACCCGCACCTTGAACGGCACGGCCAACCTCACGGGCGAGAACGGCGCGCTCGCCGGCATCAATATCGAGCAGTTGCTGCAGCGGCTCGAACGGCGGCCCTTGTCCGCAGGCGATGAAATTCGCAGCGGCCGCACGCCTTATGACAAGATCGCGCTGGCGATGAAGGTCGAGCAGGGTACGATCAAGGTCGAGAAAGTCGAGATCGAGGGGGCGGCGGTGCACCTGGCGATGGCGGGCTCCGCCTCCATCCCCGAGCGCGAGCTCGATCTCAAGGGCACCGCGGCACTCACGACCTCCGACCGCGCCGGCGCGCCGCCATTCCAATTGCCGTTCGTGGTGCAGGGTTCGTGGGACGATCCGGTGATGCTGCCCGACGCCGAGGCGCTGATCCGCCATTCCGGCGCTGCGGCGCCGCTGCTCAACGCGGTGCGCGAGCGCAGCGCCCGCGATGCCGTGCGTTCGGTGATCCAGCGGCTGACCGGACAGACCGCGGCGCAGCCGGCTGCCGCCATTCCGACGGCCGATCAGACGGCGGCGCCGGCGAGCGCGGCCTCGGCGGCAGCGCCGCCCGCGCAGAAGCCTTAAGCCGCCGGCGGCACGTCCGGCCCGAGATCGAGCTCGCTCAAGCCAGTGCGGCGCGGCGCCGGCCCGTAATAATTGCCGAACCTGGACGGTTTCGCGCGGCTTGAGCAGGATCGAGATGATGCGGTCGAGCAGCGCCTTGGCCGACACCGGCTTGCACAGGAACTCGTTGACGCCGAGCTTGACCGCCTCGACGATGCGCCAGCGCTCGCCGTGCGCGGTCAGCATGATGATGGGGACGTCGGGCATCGGAAACACGCCGGGCGAGCGCACGATGCGCACCAGCTCGGCGCCGTTGAGCAGCGGCATTTCCCAATCGAGCACCACGATATCGGGCGCGGCGTTGCGGATCATCTCCAGTGCCGCGATGCCGTCGCTGGCCTCGAACACCTTCTTGACGCCGATGTTGTTGAGCAGGTTGCGCACCACTGTGCGCATGAACTGATTGTCGTCGACCACCAGCACGCCGAGTTGCTGGATCAGGACTTCGAACTGTTTGGCGTTGATCATGACATACGGTTTCCGATTTTCTGTCCGCAATCCTCACCGGTGCGTTAACGTGCGCGACACCGCGTCTTTCCAGCCGGCATATTTGCGCTCGCGGGTTGCCGCGTCCATGCGCGGGGTGAAGCGGCGCTCGCGTTGCCATTGCGCGGCAAAACCGTCGAGGTCCGGGCAAATGCCGGCGGCGCGGCCGGCGAGATAGGCGGCGCCGAGCGCGGTCGTCTCCATCACCACCGGGCGGTCGACCGGGGCTCGCCAGAATGTCGGCGAGGAACTGCATGGCCGAGATCGCTGGCGGTCATGCCGCCATCGACGCGCAGCACGGTCGTCGGCGCCGGCCGCCTGCGGCCAGTCGGCGCTGCATGGCTTCGAGCAGGTCGCGGGTCTGATAGCCGACCGCCTCGAGCGCGGCGCGGGCAGATCTCGGCGGCGCCCGAATTGCGGGTGAGCCCGAAGATGGCGCCGCGCGCCTGCGCATCCCAATAGGGCGCGCCGAGGCCGACGAAGGCGGGCACCAGATAGACCTGCTCGGCCGGATCGGACGTGCGCGGCGAGCGACGCCGACATCGGAGGCCTTGGCGATGATCTTGAGCGCGTCGCGCAGCCATTGCACCGCGGCACCGGCAATGAAGATCGCGCCTTCCAGCGCATAGGTGCGCTTGCCGTCGAGCTGGTAGGCGATGGTGGTGAGCAGGCGGTTGTGCGAGGCGACGCGCTGCGCGCCGGTGTTGAGCAGCGCGAAACAGCCGGTGCCGTAGGTCGATTTCATCATGCCGGGGGTGAAGCAGCCCTGCCCAATGGTCGCCGCCTGCTGGTCGCCGGCGATGCCGAGGATGCGGATCGCGCCGCCGAACAGCGCCTCATCGGTTGCGCCGAAATCGCCGGCGCAGTCACGCACCTGCGGCAACAGCGCATCGGGCACGCCGAACAGGCGCGCACATGCCGGCGTCCCAGCGGCCGCTGCCGATATCGAACAGCAGCGTGCGCGCGGCGTTGGTGGCGTCGGTGGCATGCACGGCGCCGCCGGTCAGCCGCCACAGCAGGAAGCAGTCGATGGTGCCGAAGGCGAGCTTGCCGGCTCCCGGCCGCCGCGCGCGCGCCTTCGACGTTGTCGAGCAGCCAGGCGATCTTGCTGGCGGAGAAATAAGGATCGATCAGCAGCCCGGTCTACGGCGGCGACCGCCGGCTCATGGCCGCCGCCGCGCAAGCGCTCGCACAGATCGGCGGTGCGGCGATCCTGCCAGACGATGGCGTTGTGGATCGGCTTGCCGCTTGCGCGCTCCCAGATGACGGTCGTCTCGCGCTGGTTGGTGATGCCGATGCCGGCGACGTCCTTTGCCGCAAGGCCGGCCTTGCGCCATGACGCTCGCGCACGGTCGCAACGACCGCGGCCCAGATCTCCTCGGGGTCGTGCTCGACCAGGCCCGGCGCCGGATAGATCTGCCGTAGTTCCTGCTGCGCGGTGGCGAGCGGCCGCAAGCCAGCGTCGAAGGCGATGGCGCGGGTCGAGGTCGTGCCCTGATCGATGGCGATGAGCGCGGTCGGCAAGGATGAATCCCCGGGCAGCGTCGATGGCGACGTCAATCGGAGACTAGTTCACCATCACCAGCTTGACGATTGATTCGTCGCCATCGGTGTGGACGGCGGCGGCGGTGGCGACGACCGACTTGCGCGGCGCCGGACCGTAATAGTCGTCGGTCTGCACGATCGGCCGCGGCTTGGTCAACACCGCGGCGAGGCGATCCTGCAGCGACTTGGACGACACCGGCTTGAGCAGGAACTCGTTGATACCGACCGACACCGCCTCGACTACGCGCGAGCGCTCGCCGTGACCGGTGAGCATGATGATGGGAATGTCGGGATAGGGGAAGGTCGTCGGCGAGCGCACCATGCGCACGAAGCCGGCGCCGTCGAGCCCGGGCATCTCCCAGTCGACGATGACGACGTCCGGCACGTTGGTGCGGATCGCTTCGAGGCCGGACGGGCCGTCCTGCGCCTCGAAGATGTTGCGCACGCCGATGCTGACGAGCAGCGTGCGCACCACTTTGCGCATGTAATACTCATCGTCGATCACCAACACTTTGGTGACGGCGAGCCTTGCGCTGAAATTCTTGTCGATCGACATCGGCAGCCCCAAGCAGACCTGTCTTGAAACAGGCCGCGTGAATTACACCACAATGGTACTTCGGTAGGTTGAAGCGGACGCCGACAATTGCAGCGACGATCTTTACCGTTTGGCAACCATAACAGGGCCGCTTGTCGCTCAGGGCGACGGGCCGATCAGGTCGGTGACATATTTCTCCAGCGCCGCGCGCTCTTCATCCGTGGCGATGAGGCCGAGCTTGCTGCGCCGCCACAACACATCCTCGGCAGTGCGCGCCCATTCGTTCTCGATCAGGTAGTTGACCTCGGCGCCGGTCAGATCGCCGCAGAAGACCGGCCGCAGGTCGTGCATGCTCTGGGCTTCCCCAAGGATGCGCTCGACGCGAGTGCCGTAGGCACGCACCAGGCGCCGCGCGTGCGGCTCGGCGAGGAACGGCCAACGGCCGAGCACCTCGGCCACCTGCGCGTAGAAGCCGTCGACCGGGAAATCGCCGCCGGGCAGGCTCGATTGTGCCGTCCACGGCGGCCGTGCGGCGAAATAGGACAGCTTCTCGAGCGCGGCCTCGGCGAGGCGACGATGCGTGGTGATCTTGCCGCCGTAGACCGTGAGCAGAGGCGCCTTGCTGAGCGGCGCGTCGAGCTCGAGCATGTAGTCGCGGGTGACGTCCTCCGGCTTGTCGGCGCCGTCGTCGTAGAGCGAGCGCACGCCGGAATAGGACCACACCAGCTCGTCGGGGGTGACGCGGTCGCGGAAATACTGGTTCACCGCTTCGCAGAGATAGATCACCTCGCTCGGCGCCGGCGTCGGCGACGCAAGATCGCCGACGAAAATCTCGTCGGTGGTGCCGATCAGCGTGAACTCGTCGCCGAAAGGCAGCGCGAACACGACGCGCTTGTCGGCGGCCTGAAAGACATAGCCGCAGTCGTGCTCGAAGCGGCGGCGCACCACGATGTGGCTGCCCTTGATGAGGCGCGCCGGCCTCTTGAGCGGCTCGCGCAGCACGGTTTCCGACACGAGGTTGATCCAGGGTCCCGCGGCATTGACCACGACGCGGGCGGTCGCGGTCTCGCGCTTGCCGCTCGAATTGAGCACCAGCTCCCATTCGTCGCGGCGGTCGGCGCGGATCAGCCGGCTGCGGGTGCGGATGTCGGCACCGCGCTCGGCGGCATCGAGCGCGTTGAGCACGACCAGGCGCGCATCGTCGACCCAGCAATCGGAATACTCGAAGCCGTAGCGGAAGATGCGCTTGAGCGGCTGGCCGACACGGTGATGGGTCAGGTCGATGGTGCGCGTCGCCGGCAATAGCTTGCGGCCGCCGAGATGGTCGTAAATGAACAGGCCAAGCCGCAGCACGAGCGGCGAGCGTGCGCCCGGCAGCGGCGGCAGCACGAAGCGCATCGGGCGAATGGCGTGCGGCGCCATGCGCATCAGCACCTCGCGCTCGGCCAGCGCCTCGTGCACCAGGCGGAAGGCGCCGTGCTCGAGATAGCGCAGGCCGCCGTGGATCAGCTTGCTGGACGCGGAAGAGGTGCCGGAGGCGAGGTCGTGCTGCTCGACCAGCAGCACTTTCAAGCCCCGGCCGGCAGCGTCGCGGGCAATGCCCGTTCCGTTGATGCCGCCGCCGATGATGGCGAGGTCGAAGTCGGCCATGGGCTTTAAGTGCTGATTCGGGGCTTGCTCGACGCAGGATGGGCGGCTTGTGCGGCACAATCTAGGGCGTGGCGCGTTAATTGCCGGCTAAAGCCACAACATTGGAGCCAGAATATTCGGCCGGATTGCGCCGCCCGGCGCGCTATGCCTAGCTTTGCCGGCCGGGCGCGGAGGTGTTTCATGGATTTTTCGGGCAAGCAGGTGGTGGTGACCGGCGGCACCGGCGCCCTGGGCACGGCGGTGGTCGGCATGCTGCTTCAGGGCGGCGCCAGCTGCATCGTGCCTTACGTGCTCGAGCACGAGGCCGAGCGCTTCGAGCATCGCGCCAAGGTGAAGCTGGTCGAGGTCGCCGATCTCGCCGACGAGGCCGACGTCGCCGAGGTGTTCGAGGATGTGAACCCCTGGGCCTCGATCCACATCGCCGGCGGCTTTGCCGCGGGCAAGGTGGCGGACACCAACAAGGCGGCGCTGATGGCGCAGCTCGACGGCAATCTGGTGTCGTGTTTCCTGTGCTGCCGCGCGGCGGTCAACGCCATGCAGGGCCAAGGGCGGCCGCATCGTCAACGTCGCGGCGCGGCCGGCGCTCGAGCCGCGCTCCGGTGCCGGCATGACCGCCTATACGATCGCCAAGTCCGGCGTTGCCACGCTCACCATCGCGCTCGCCGAAGAGGTGGCGAAAGACGGCATTCTGGTCAATGCGGTGGCACCCTCGATCATGGACACTGGCGCGAACCGCAAGGCGATGCCGAAGGCCAATTTCGATCTGTGGCCGAAGGTGGAGGAGGTCGCGGCGACGATCGTGTTTCTTGCTTCAGCAGACAACCGCGTCACCCGCGGCGCCATCGTGCCGGTGTACGGGAAGTCTTGAGGGCCGTCATCCTGAGGTGCGCGCCGAAGGCGCGCCTCGAAGGATGACCGGACAAATTCGCGAGTAACTTGGCCGTCACCCTTCGAGGCTCGGCGGCTACGCCGCCTCGCACCTCAGGATGACGGATCAAGGCACTGCTTACTGCACGCTGGGGACGAGCTCGAGCGAGGGGCGCAACAGGCGCTGCACTGCGGGCGAGGCGACCACAACGCGGCCCTCGGCATAGGCCTCGTGGTTCTTCTCCACCTCGTCGAGGTCGTAGAGATAGTTGACCATGAAGCCCAAGCCTTGCGCGATCGCCTTGTCGGAGGTGTCGGCGAGCCAGTTGATGCGCTCGAGCCGCGCGCCGTTGCCGAGATGGAAGCGCGCCACCGCATCGAGCGGCAGCCCGCGCGGTGAACGCGCGCGCAGGAAATAGGCGGCGGCCGCGCGCGTCAGCGGCTCCTGTAGCCGCTCCGCCTTGTCGGGCTCGTGCCACCAGGCAGGATCGTCGAGGAGACCAAGCAGCTCCTTGTCTGCAGTGCTAATGGCGCTACTGCTCTCGGCCGCGCGCTCGCGCGTGAGCCACGCGGCGAAGGCAACGACCGGCGACAGCGTGACGAAGGCGGTGAGCTTCGGAATCTCGCGCTTGATCTCCTCGGCCACCTGCTTGATCAGGAAGTTGCCGAACGAGACGCCGGTCAGGCCGCGCTGGCAGTTGGAGATCGAATAGAACACCGCAGTGCGGATCTTGTCGGCCTCGATGATCTCGCGGCCCGTCGCCAGGATCGGCGCGATCGCCGGCGGGATGTCGCGGGCGAGCGCCACCTCGACGAAGATCAGCGGCTCGTCGATCAGCGCCGGATGGAAGAAGGCGTAGCAGCGCCGGTCCGGCGGATCGATGCGGCGGCGCAGGTCTTCCCAGTCGCGGATCGCGTGCACCGCCTCGTAGCGGATGATCTTCTCCAGCACGATGGCCGGCGTCGACCAGTCGATGTGGCGCAGCACCAGGAAGCCGCGGTTGAACCAGGATGTGAACAGGTGGACGAAATCGGCGTCGACCGCGGCGAGATCCTCGCGGTGGTCGAGCGCGTCCATGAGCTGCTCGCGCATGCGCACCAGCGCGGCGGTGCCGCCAGGCGCGAGGTTCAGGCGGCGGAACAACTCCTGCCGGCGCGGCTCGGAGACGGCGTGCACTTCGGCCGCGGTTTCATCGGTGGGCTTGGCGCGCCAGGCCTCGATGGCGGCCTGCATACGTGCGGGATCGGTGCCGAAGCGGCTCGCCAGCGCCTCGAAAAAGGCGATGCGCGGGCCGATGGTGAGTTCGCCGTAGCGGGCGAGGATGTCGCGGGCGAGCGCGACGCCGGAGGCTTCGCCGCGGCCGGTCAGGAGGTGCTCGCACAATTCGACCAGGCTTTCGGAGCGCGCCGAAGCGGCAATGCGGCCGCCGCGCCCGCGCTCGAGCAGCGCGCGCCCGCGCTCGGAAATGGTCTGCAGCAGCTCCCCGAAAAACGAGGTATTCATTCAGGTTCCCAAGAACGGCTTCCCAAGCACGGCCGGCGTTCCGGACGCTAGTGGCCGGGGCCCATCAGATGATCCGGCAGCCACGTGGCGATTTCAGGAAAAAAGCACAAGATCACAATCGCCAACATCATACAAATGACGTAGGGGAGCGTCCCCCACATGATTTTTACCAGCGGAACGTCCGGCGCAATGGCGCTGACTATATAAATGTTCAGGCCGACCGGCGGGTGGATCAGGCCGATTTCCATGTTGATGGTTAAGATCACGCCGAACCAGACCGGGTCGAAACCGGCGGCGGTAATAATCGGCAGCAGAATCGGCGAGGTCATCAGGATGATCGCCGCCGGCGGAATAAAAAAGCCGCACACCAACAGGAACAGGTTGATCGTCCCCATCAGCACCCAGCGATTGAGGTGGGCGTCGGCGATCGCCTGCGCCAGCGTCTGGGTGAGGTAAAGCGACGTCAGCATGTAGCCGAACAGCACCGCAGCGGCGATGATGGTGAGGATCATCACCGACTCGCGCATGGTGTCGCGCAGGATGTGCCATATCTGCTCCGGCTTCCACAGCCGGTAGATCAGGATGGCGAGAACCAGGCAGAACGCCGCGCCGACGCCTGCGGCTTCCGACGGCGTCGCCACGCCGCCGTAGAGCACATACATCACGCCGAACACGATGGCGATGAACGGCGCGATCTTTGGAATAGCTGAGAATTTCTCTGTCCAGCTATAGCGGAAGCCGGCAGCGTGCGCGTGAAAGCCTTTGCGCCAGATAGCGAAGATCGTCCACAGCATGAACAGGCCAGTGAGCATTAGCCCGGGCATGACGCCGGCGATGAACAGCCGGCCGATCGAGGTTTCGGTGGCGATGCCGTAGAGGATGAAGGTGATCGACGGCGGAATGAGAATGCCGAGTGTGCCGCCGGCGCAGATCGAGCCGGTGGCGACGTCGTCGGGATAGCCGCGGCGGCGCATCTCCGGGATGCCCATCTTGCCGATGGCGGCGCAGCAGGCGGGCGAGGAGCCGGTCAGCGCGGCGAAGATGGCGCAGGCGCCGAGATTGGATATGACGAGTCCGCCGGGCAGCCGGTAGAGCCAGCGGTCGAGCGCCTCGTAGAGGTCTTTGCCGGCTGGCGAGGAGCCGATCGCCGCGCCCATCATCACAAACATCGGGATGGCGACGAGCGTGAACTCGTCGAGCCCGGACCAGAAAGTCTCGGCAACGACGTGCATGCTGTCGAAGCCCTGGAACACGATCAGAAAAATGATCGAGATGGCGCCGAGGCCGAAGGCGACAGGGATGCCGGACATGAGCATCAATAACGTGGCGACGAGGACGATCGAGCCTTCCTGGGTCGGGCTCATGGCGTGTCTCCGAGCACCTGCTTGGCCTGCTCGCGGCCGAATTCCTCGATATCCTCTCTGGGCTTGAGGCCGAACGGCTGCTCCCTACCCGTCACCAGACACAAGAGCTCGGCGACGTATTGCAGCACCAGGAGGCCGAGGCCAACCGGCATCGACAAATAGGGAACCCACAGCCGCGCCCGCCACACCGTGTCCGATTTCCAACCCTCGGCGTAGGCCTGCCACCAGTACAGCGTGCACAGCACCAAGAGCACGACGCAGAACGCCATCGACAGCAGGATGGTGCCAAGCGCCAGCCAGTAGCGCGGGCGCGGGCCGAGATAGAGCGGCAGGATCTCGACGTTGACGTGGCCGCGCGTCATCAACACGTAGGCGCTGCCGACGAAGGTGGCACCGACGATGCAATAGGTGACGACGTCGATCTGCCAGATGGTGGTGAGGCCGAGGATATAGCGCTCGACCACCATGTCGCAGATGACGAGCACTGCAAGGCCGATCAGAAACGCTGCCGCCACTCCAGCGAGCCGCGACAGGAAGATGACCACCCGGATGTAGGTGTCCATGGCCTCGATGAACCGGTTGATTGTCAGGGCTTGGCCCGCATCCCTTGAGCGGGCGGAAACGGACGCGGCCGGCGAGCTACCGTGCCCGCCGGCCGGTTATTGGTTACTTCACCGCCATCGCCTCGTCGATCAGCTTCTGACCGTTGGGCACATCCTTGGCGAATTTGGCGTAGGAGCTCTTCTTGGCGACGTCGATCCATTCGTTGAACTCGGCGTCGCTCAGCGTCACCACTTTCACCTTGTGGTCTTCAAAGGCCTTGATGGCGTCCTTGTTGACGCTGTCCGCCTTGCCTTCGTAATAGGTTTGGGCGTCCTTGCCGGCCTTGATGACGGCGTCCTGTTGCGGCTTGCTGAGCTTCTCGAAGCTCTTCTTCGACATCAACACCGGCTCATACATGAACCACAGCGCGTTATTGCCCGGCGCGGTGAGGCATTGCGTCACCTCGTAGAGGCGCATCGAGGCGAAGGTGCCGAGGCTGGTGTCGGTCGCACCGACGATGCCGGTCTGGAACGCGTTATAGATTTCGTTCGACGGCGGCGACACGATCGAGGCGCCGGCCGCTTCCCACATCGCCGCGAAGGTCGGCCCGGCGGCGCGGAACTTGGCGCCCTTGAGGTCGGACGGATGCAGGATGCAGCCGTTCTTCGAGGCCATGCCGCCGGCAAACCAGGCGTCCGACAACACGATGACACCGTGCTTCTCGATCTCGGCGCGGATGTCCTTCATGAACGGCGACTGGTTGACGCGCTTGGCGCGGTCCTGGCTGCGGATCAGGCCCGGCATCAGCGTGGCCGAGAAGGTCGGCACCTTGCCGCTGGCGTAATCGAGCGGAAACAGCGCGATGTCGAGCTGGCCATTGACCATGGCATTCCACTGGTCGTTCGGCTTGAACAGCGAGGCACCCGGATAGACCTGCACGGTGAGGCCGACATTGGCGGCGCCCGCTTCCTTGGCGATCATCTGCACCATGTCGTCGCGGACGTCGCCCTTGCCGCCCGGGAACTGGTGCGAGGCGCGCAGGGTGACCTGCGCCTGCGCCGAGGTCGTGAGCAGCATCGCCGCCGCGGCGCCAGCAAGAATAATGGATAGTTTTTTCATCGCGCTTCTCCCTAGATTTTCCGGCAGCGGTTAAGTCCGCCGCGTATTTTTGATGGCCGGAACAATAGCCAAAAGGCTCGTCGCGCCCAACGGGCACAATAACGAGCGCCACCCATCAAGACCATAGCCGGCTCGCGAAATTCCGCCTGATGCGGCGCACCAATTGCGATTTTGCCGCTCTGGCCAGCCGGGAATGACCGTTTTATAACGCGCGGGCGAAAATTAGAGCCGGGGGTTCCAATTCATGCCGAAGCCGTTGGCGGGTCTCCGCGTCCTTGAGCTTGCCCGCATCCTCGCCGGTCCCTGGGCGGGGCAGCTGCTCGCCGACCTCGGCGCCGACGTCGTCAAGGTCGAGCGCAAGGGCGCCGGCGACGACACGCGCATGTGGGGCCCGCCCTTCGTCGAGGGCAAGGACGGCAAGCCGATCGGCTCGGCCTACTTCCACGCTGCCAACCGCGGCAAGCGCTCGATCGAGGCGGACTTCGAGACGCCGGAGGGCCAGCGCATCGTTCGCAAGCTCGCCAGGCGCTCCGACGTGCTGATTGAGAATTTCAAGGTCGGCGGTCTCGCCAAGTTCGGGCTCGACTACGAGAGCCTCAAAGTCGAGAACCCACGGCTGATCTACTGTTCGGTCACCGGCTTCGGGCAGGATGGCCCCTACTCGCGCCGCGCCGGTTACGACCTGATGGCGCAAGGCATGGGCGGCATCATGGACCTGACCGGCCGCGCCGACGGCGAGCCGACCCGCATCGGCATTCCGATGTCCGACATTTTCACCGGCTGCTATTCGACGATCGGCATCCTCGCCGCGCTCGCCCAGCGCGAGAAGACCGGCAAGGGCTGCTACGTCGACACCGCGCTGGTCGATTCGACGGTCGGCGTCTTGTCGAACCAGGCGATGAATTATCTCGTCTCCGGCAAGGTGCCGAAGCGCATCGGCAACGCGCACGCCAACATCGTGCCCTATCAGGTGTTCCCGGTCGCCGACGGCCACGTCATCATCGCCACCGGCAACGACGCGCAATACGTGAAGCTGTGCAAGGTGCTCGGCGCGCCCGAGCTCGCCAGCAATCCCGAGTACAAGGACAATGTCGGCCGGCTCAAGCACCGCGAGGAACTGATCGGCAAGATCGCGGCGCTGACCTCGGGTATGAAGCGCGACGATCTGCTGGACAAGCTCGAGGAAATGCAGGTGCCCGCCGGGCCGATCAACGATCTCGAGCAGGTATTCGCGGACCCGCAGGTCAAGCACCGCGGCATGCAGCTCGAGCTGCCGAGCCCCGCGGCCAAAGCCGGCAGCATCCCCGGCGTGCGCACGCCGATCGTGATGGATGGCTGGAAAGCTGCGTCGGAGCGGCCGGCGCCGCTCCTCGGCGAACATACCGCCGATATCTTGCGCGAGATCGGCGAGGGCTGAGCCCTCAACGCACCGGAATGACCGCGCCGACGAACTCGTCGCCGCCCTTGACACGCGCGCCGTGGCCGGCGCCGTCGACGTCTTCCATCAGCACGCTGTCGCCAGGGCCGATGGTGTGCTTCTGCCCGTCGCCAGCGGTCACCTCGATGTGGCCCTTGAGGCCGATGAGGAACTGCTTGCTCGGCGGATTGACCGCATCGGCGGCCCAGCCCGACGGCAGGCGGATGAATTGCAGACCTTCGGTCGTGAAGGACTGCGATACGAAAGTGTTCGGCGACGGTGGACGGTAATCGGCTTCATCGAGCGCCAGCGTCGCCTGCTCGAAACGGCTCTTGCCCTGCTTGTCGGCGTGCAAACGAAGATATTTCATGGCTGCGTTTCCCTCTCTGGCGGCATCAGACTGGCAACGCTTATCGCAGGCCCGAAGGCCTCGCCGCCTTGACCTGCGTCAAAGGGCCCGGTGCCCCATTCGCCCCCGGCCCTCAGGCATGCTATCGTTTTGGTATGAAAACGATTTACGACCCCAAAGCCGACGCGCTTTATGTCCGCTTCGCGGACGCGCCTGTGGCAGAGAGCGAAGAGGTCGCCGACGGCGTCGTGCTCGATTTCGATGCCGAGGGCAAGATCGTCGCGCTCGAGCTGCTCGATGCCAGCAAGCACCTCGCCGCCGGAGCAAAGTTGCCGACCGCCGCGGAATGATAGCCGTTCGGCCCGACCGCGGATGAGCGAGTATCGAATATCCTTCACCCGCCGCGCCGATACCGTCCTGGCCGAGCGCGGCATCGAGCGGGCCTGGATAGAGCGCACGCTCAACGAACCTGAAACGATCGAGCGTGATCTTTCCGGAGCCGGCACCTATCGCGCCTTCAGGGCCATTGCGGAGCGCGGAAATCGCGTCTTGCGCGTCGTCTACACGCAAAGCGGCGATGACGTCCGCATCATCACGGCGTTTTTCGATCGCGCACGCCGCAGATCAACGCCCGCCTAGCCCGCAGGCTCGGTCTGCCGCGGCTCGACCTGCGGCCCGTTCATCGCCTCGCGCAGGTGACGGCGCAGCGCCTCGAGATCGTAGGGCTTTTGCAGCACGACGATGCCGGCGCGGACGGCGTCCTGGACGCTGGCGCTGTAGCCGGTGGCGAGCAGTACCGGCACGCCGGGGAAGCGCTCGCCGACGGCGTGGGCGAGTTCGAGCCCATTCATGCCGCCCGGCATCAGAATGTCGGAGAACACGAGATCGACCGCCGGATCGGCGCGCAGCGCGGCGAGCGCGGCCCGCGCGTCGGCAACGCTGCGTACGCGGTAGCCGAGCTCGTGCAGATAGCCGGAAGCGACCTCGGCGACATCCGCGTTGTCCTCCACCAGCAGCACCGTGCCGGCCGAGCCCGGCACCTCCCTGGCCCGCGCCGGCGTCGCGACCTTGTCCGGCACCTCATGGCTGCGCGGCAGATAGAGCGTGATGGCGGTGCCGCTGCCCTCGCCGCTCGTCACCGTGGCGGTGCCGCCGGACTGTTTGGCGAAGCCGTAGACCTGGCTGAGGCCGAGCCCGGTGCCCTTGCCGATTTCCTTGGTGGTAAAAAACGGCTCGAACACGCGCGGCAGGATATCTGCCGGAATGCCGGTGCCTGTGTCGGCGACGCGCACGGCGACGAATTCGCCGCTCAGGGCCTCGGCGCTCGCCTCGCCCTTGAGGGTGACGGGCTTGGCGCGGATCGACAGAAACCCGCCCTTCGGCATGGCATCCTGGGCGTTGATGGCGAGGTTGATGATGGCGATCTCGAGCTCTGAAGGGTCGACGCGCACGGCGCAGATCTCGGCCGGCACTTCGACCTTGATCTCGATGTCGGAGCGCAGCGAGCGGGTGAGCAATTCGCGCAGCAACGGCAGGCGCTGCGCGAGATCGATGACCTCAGGCATCAGCCGCTGCTGGCGCGAATAGGTCAGGAGCTGCCGCGTCAAGCTCTCGCCGCGTTGCGTCGCGGTCGCGATCATGTCGAGCAGGCGCAGGTGCTTCTTGTCGGTGAGTTCGGCACGCAGCCGCTGCGCGCTACCGCTGACGATCATCAACAGGTTGTTGAAGTCGTGAGCGATGCCGCCGGTCATCTTGCCGATGGCCTCGAGACGCTGCCCCTGGCGCAGCGCACCCTCGGCGGCCTCGCGGCGGTCGGCCTCGTCGTAGAGGCGCTTGGTGCGGCGCAGGGCAAGACCGAGGCCGGCGAACAGGAAGGCGGTCGCCGGCACGCCGAAGACGAGGTGGCTGCTCATGAAGCGCGCCCATTCGCCGACGATGGCCGAGCGCTCGACGCCGGCGAGCACATAGACCGGATAACCGGTGAGCTTGCGGTAGCCGATGCGGCGGTCGATGCCATCGAGCTGGGAGTCGACCGAATAGATGTAGCGGTCGAGCCCGAGCGAGACACCTTCGCGCAATTTGCTGCGGTCATCGAGCTTGAGCGGATAGCTCTTCGGCACCGGCAGCCGCGCCAGGAAGGTGCCGTCAACCCGCGCCATGCCGAAATAGCTGCCTTCGCTGCGGCCCATGCGCTGGTAGAACGCCTCGAAGTAGCTCGGCAGCACGGCGACCGAGACGATGCCATTGAAGCCTCCGTCGTCGGCCGGGCGGCGCTGCGACAGCGAAAAGAAATGGCTTTGGAAGGTCTTCATCAGCGGCTGGTGCACGGTGCTGACGTAGGTGCCAACGTCGCGGTCGCGCTCGGCCAAGAAATAGTCGCGGCCGGAGAAGTCGAGATCCCTCGGCACCGGAGCAATCCCCGACGAGACCAGCGGATGCCCGTCGCGGTCGATCATCATGATGCCCTGCAACTGCGGCATCGCCTTGACGATCTCGCGCAGGCGCGCGTGCAGCGACGCCTCGTTGGCCCGCAGGTCGGCGTCGCTCATGCCGCGGGTGATCTCGTCGATTTCGGCGAAGGTGCGGTCGATGGTCTGGAATACCTTGAGCGCGTGCTCGTGCAGGATGTCGAGCGAGCGGTCGATGCGCTCATCGCTGACCTGCTCGGTGTTGCGGTAGCTGACCCAGGCGGCGAACACAAACAGGATCGCGGGCAGCACCAGCGATGCCACCATCATCAGCTTGAGCAGGCGTATCGCTGCGTGCCGCGCGGTCAGCATTGGCCTTGCGTCACCCCCGCGAAGTGGATGCGGCATTCTCACACAATTTGCCGAAGCGGAGGAAGGTCTTTAAAGCCGCAGGCTGAATTTCGACTAAATTCCGGCGCGCCGATGATTTTGCAGAAATTTGAAATAGCGTGGAACCTTGGCCCGGCTCGCGCGTTGTCGGGTCCTTCTTCGCTCAAGTAACCGCAGTTGGCGCCAGCGCCTCGATATCGGTGGCGATATCGATGACCGCGGGACGGCCGGCGGCGAGCGCGCGCTGCAATGCGGGAGCGATCTCGGCCGGCTTTTCGACGCGAATGCCGAGCGCGCCCATGTCCTCGGCAAGCTTGGCGAAATTCATCGGGTTGTAGGTCCACAATTCGCGCGCCTGCCCGGTCTGCGTGCCGCCATAGGCGCGGTCGAAGCCGCGTTTCGACTGGTTGCCGCCGCCATTGTTGTTGACGATGGTGACGGCGTTGAGCTTCCAGCGCACGGCCGTTTCCACTTCCGCGATGTGATACCAGAAGCCGGCGTCGCCGGTGAACGTGACCACGGGCCGCTGCGGGCACGCGGCCTTGGCGCCGAGCCCGGCGGGAAAGGCCCAGCCGAGATGACCGGCGCTGCGCATGTAGCTCTGCGAGGCCTTGCGCACGTCGTACATGCCGCCCATCCACATGCCGGCGTGGCCGGTGTCGACCACGACGATGGCGTCGTCCGGCACGTGTTTGCTGAGCTCGCCGCAGATACGCGCCGGATGGATCGGCACGGCATCGGATTCGAGCGCCGGCTTGTATTTGGCGGACCACTCGGCGCGAAGCGCGGCGATCTCCTTGATCCAGGGCTCGCGTTTTTGTGCGCTCGATTTGTCGATCTGGCCGAGCATTTTCACCAGCACACTTCTGGCGTCGCCGAGCACGCTTGCGACCAGCGGATAATTGCGGCCGAGGGCCTGCGGCTCGATGTCGATCTGGATCGCCGGAGTTCCGATCGCCGGCACCGCCCAGAAATGCGTGGTCATGCCGCCGGTCTCGGTGCCGATGAAGCAGACGAGATCGGCGCGGTTGACGGCGCGGTTGGCGCTCTCGCGCGAATAGGTGCCGACGACGCCGACCGAGAGCGGATGCGTGCCGGGAATGGTGTCCTTGCCGTTGAGCGAGGTGGCAACCGGGATTTGCAACGCCTCGGCCAGCGCGGTGAGCTCGCGGCCAGCGCCGGAGGCGCGCACGCCGCCGCCGGCGACGATGATCGGCCGTTCGGCTTTCTGCAGGAGATCGAGCGCGGCCTTGACGTGGGCGGCTTCCGGCTCCGGGCGAAAGGGCGGCACTTGGGCGAATTGTGGCTCGATCAGCGGCTCCATCTCCGCCTCCTCGAGATCGATCTGGCCCTCGTTGCCGCGGAACTGCAGATGCACCGGGCCGGGCGTCGCCGGAGGTCGCGACGCGGAAGGCCTGGCGGATCATGTCGGGAAAGCGGGCGACGTCGTCGATGGTGACGTTGAACTTGGTGACCGGCTCGAAGGCCGGCATGTCGTCGATTTCCTGGTAGACCTTGCGGAACTTGGTCTTGGGGTCGCGGCCGCCGGTCATGGCGATCACCGGCGCGTGCGCGAGCTAGGCGTCGCGCAGGCCGGCGGCGAGATTGAGCGCGCCGATCACCTGCGCCATGCAGATGCCCGGCTTTCCGCTCGCGCGCGCATAGCCGTCGGCCATGTAGGCGGCGGACTTCTCGCCGTGGCAGTGCACCCGCGCGATCTTGGTGCGCCGCTCCATCTCGGCGAAAGTGCGCCGTAGCACCGCCGGCACCATGAAAACATGGGTGACGCCGTAGGCCGACAGCATGTCGGCCAGCACCTCGGCGCCCATGCGTTTCTGATTGTGCCCCAGCATGCCTCACAGATAGCGGGTGCCCGCGCCGATGTCAGCATCGAATGTTGCCCATGGCCGCGCGGCCATCAGACGGCGGCGACCCCGGCGCTATGATTGCGCACTGAACTGCCGGGTTCACAAGCCATGTATGACGTGCTGATCGTCGGCTATGGGCCGACGGGAATGCTGGCCGCCGCCCTGCTCGGCCGCGCCGGTCACCGCGTCGCGGTGTTCGAGCGCCACAAGACGCTCTACAACCTGCCGCGCGTCGGCATCGTGCACGACGACGTGCTGCGCATGTTTCAGGAGATCGGCTGCATCGACCGCGTCTGGCCGTCGACCTATTTCCTGCCGGTTTACGAGATGGCGAAAAATGGCCGCGTGCTGCTGTCGAGCGCGGTCGCCGCAAACGCCACGCACGGCTGGCCGGAATATATCTCGATCTATCAGCCGGCGTTCGAGGGCGAGCTCGACGCAATCGTCAAGGCGCAGCCAAGCGTCAGCGTGTTTCAGGGCGAGCGGGTGATCGCCGTGGCCCAGAATGCCGATGGCGTCGAAGTCACGGTCGAAGGCGACGGCGGCACACGCCGCGTGCAGGGCCGCTATCTGATCGGCGCGGACGGCGGCAACAGTTTCGTGCGCGAGGCGCTCGGCATCCCCTACGAGGACCTGGGTTTTGACCAGAACTGGCTGGTGATCGACGGCAAGGCGAAGAAGCCCCGTCCCGGCCTGCCGGCGATGCGGCAGTTCTGCGAGCCGGAACAGCCGGGCGTGACCCTGCAGATGGGGCCGCAGCACCGGCGCTGGTCGTTCATGATCTTCCCGGACGAAAAGCCGGAGGACGCGCTCAAGCCGGACAGCGTCTGGCGCAGGCTCAATCGCCCGGAGGGCGCGACGCCGGACGAATACGAGCTGATCCGTGTCGCTTCCTACAAGTTCCAGTCGCTTTATGCCGAGCGCTGGCGCGTCGGCCGTGTCTTTCTTGCCGGCGACGCCGCGCACCAGATGCCGCCATTTTTGGCGCAGGGCCTGTGCTCGGGATTCCGCGACGCCCACAATCTCGCCTGGAAACTCGATCTCGTGCTCAAGGGCTTGGCGCCGGACTCGCTCCTCGACGCCTACGAGGCGGAGCGCGGCCCAAATGCGCGGGCGACCATCGTCGAGAGCATGCGCGTCGGACAGCACGTCAACGAACGCGACCCGGAGAAGGTGCGGCAGCGGGACGAACAACTCATGGCGCTGCAAGCGGCGCAGGACAAAGCGCGCGGCAAGAAGCAACTCATCGCGTTCCGTGTCCCCGGCTTTCAAGCTGGTTTCATCGCCAGGAACGGCGCACCCGGTGCCGGCGACGCGCTGGTGCAAGGCAAGGTGCGGCGCAACGGCAAACAGGGCCGCTTCGACGATGTCGCCGGTTACGGCTTCATGATCATTCGCCGCGGCGGCGATCCGGCGGCGGCGCTGTCCGCGCAGGACCGCGACTATTGGGCTGCGCTCGGCGGCCGCTTCTTCCGGTTCGGCAAGGAGGACACGACGCCGACATCATCGTCGACAGCGGTGGCCAATATGGGCGGCTGATGGACGAATATGGTTGCGACGTCATCGTCAAGCGTCCGGACTATTGCATCTTCGGCGCCTGCCCGGCGCTGAGCGAGCTGCCGGCGTTGCTCGCCGACTTGCGCGCGCAGCTGGCCTAGAGCGGCTCAAGAATTTCAGCGCCACGCCATTGATGCAGTAGCGCAGGCCGGTCGGCGGCGGCCCGTCGTCGAACACGTGGCCGAGATGGCTGCCGCAGCGCGAGCAATGCACTTCGTCGCGCATCATGCCGTGGCTGGTGTCGGTTTCGCCTTCGACCGCGCCCGGCACCGGCTCATTGAAGCTCGGCCAGCCGGTGCCGCTCTCGAATTTCACCTTCGACACGAACAGCGGCTGATCGCAGGCGGCGCAGAGAAAAGTGCCGGGCCGCTTCTCGAGCAGAGCGCGCAACTGCCCGGCATCTCGGTGCCGTGCCGCGCATGATGTAATATTGCTCGGGGGTGAGCAGCTTGCGCCACTCGGCTTCGCTGTGGGTGACCGGATATTGCTTGGCCATCATCGACCTCTCGACGTTTGCCGGTGGCAGCGCGGCAGCCTCTTATATAGTGACGGCCTCAGCGCAGCCAAAATGCTTTAGACATTTCAACGGGTGGGCACGCGTGGAACGCCTCACGGACATATCAGCTCTCGCGCCCAGCCCGCTATTGCCGCATATGAATTGCGCTAGAATTGCAAAAGACCAAGTCCGCAAGCCTGCGGGGAGAACTGCCCATGAAAATGTCGACCGACCGCATTCTCACCACCCACACCGGCAGCCTGCCGCGGCCGCAGCCGCTGCCGACCTGATCCTTGCCCGCGAGCGGGGCGACCGATCGACAAGGCGGCCTACGAGGCATGAGCGCCAAGGCGGTCGACGACATCGTCGCCAGCAGGTCGCCGCCGGCGTCGATATCGTCAGCGACGGCGAAATGAGCAAGCCGTCCTATGCCACCTATATCCGCCACCGCGTGAGCGGCATCGAGCCGATGCGAGAAGCCGCGGAAATGGGCCGCGACGTCATGATCGGCCTGGATCTGCTGGAGCATCCCGATTTCGCCGCGAAGCGCAACAATTTCAGCGCCACGGCGTTTCCCGGCTGCGTCGGCCCGCTGAAATACAAGGGCCACGGCGCCGCTCGAACGAGACATCGCGCATCTGAAGGCGGCGGCGGCCAAAGCAGCCGGCCGAAGCGTTCATGACCGCGCCCTCGCCCGGCATCCTGACGCGCTTCGTCGTCAACCTGCATTACCAGAACGAAGACGACTACGTGGCGGCGCTGGCCGAGGTGATGAGGACCGAATATCGCGCCATCGTCGAGGCGGGATTCGTGCTGCAGATCGACTGCCCCGATCTCGGCTCCTGCCGGCACAATCAGTACCGCGCAGCTGAGCGACGACGAGTTCCGCAGCAAGATCGCCGAGCGCAACATCGCCGCGCTCAATGCCGCGCTGGCAGGGCCTGCCGGCCGACCGCATCCGGCTGCACATCTGCTGGGGCAATTACGAGGGCCCGCACACCCACGACCTGCCGCTGCTCAAGATCATCGACATCGCGTTCAAGGCCGAGCGTGCAGGCGATCAGCATCGAGGCCGCCAATCCGCGCCACGAGCACGAATGGGAGGACTCGAAGACCATCAGGATCCCCGACGACAAGATCCTGATTCCCGGCGTGATCGATTCCACCACCAATTTCGTCGAGCATCCGCGGCTGGTGGCGCAGCGCATCGGCCATTACGCCGACATCGTCGGGCGCGAGCGGGTGATCGCCGGCGTCGATTGCGGCTTCGGCACCGCGGTGCGCGCCGACCCGATGGTGCGCCGACAGCATCGTCTGGGCGAAATTGCGGGCGCTCAGCGAAGGCGCGGCGATCGCCAGCGAGCGCCTGTGGCGGAAGAGCGCGGCGTAGATCTCGCTCAACGCCGCCACCCGTTCAGAGCCACCCTCCCCTGGAGGGGGAGGGTCGACCGCTTGAGCGCGGCGAAAGCGGTCGGGGTGGGGTGAGCCGGCCGACGCAGTTCACCCCACCCCGCTCGCTTCGCTCGCGACCCTCCCCCTCCAGGGGAGGGTAAGCGCCGCGCCCGTCTCTGCTCTACTTGATCGCCAGCGGGTTGACCGGCGAGCCGACCGCGCCGGTGATCGGGATCGCCGGGGCGACGAACAGGAACTCGTAGACCTTGTCGGCGGCGCAGTCGTCGGCGAGTTCCTTCAGCTCGAAAATCTCGCCCATGGTCATGCCCATGATCGGGATGGTGATCCAGTGCCAGGGCTGGTTGATGCCCTCCTCGCTCTCGTTCGGCCGCACCTCGCAGCCCCAGGTGTCGGAGGCGAGCGCGGCAAGCTCGGTGCGCTTGATGAAATCGAGCGTCTCGAAGGCGAAGCCCGGCGCGTCGCCGCCCGGATAGCCGTCCCAGCTTCCGGCTTTCTGGCAGCGCTCCATCATGCCGGTGCGCACGATGACGTAGTCGCCGCGCTTGACGGTCGACGTTCTGCTTCTTTGCGGTGCCGTAGAGGTCGTCGTTGGTGATGCCGTAGCCGTCGTCCAGCGACTCGACGCCCTTGGAGCGCGCGACGTCGAGCAGCACGCCGCGGCCGACCATCTTGTTCTTGGTCTTCTCGATGCCGCACTTCTGCGCGCCGGCGCAGGTCACTTCGCGGCAGTCGTAGCCGTTCCACATATAGTTCTCATAGAAGACGTGGCCGAGCCCGTCCCATTGCGTGCCGCATTGCAGCGGCATCGTCACCATGTCGTCGGCGGCGCGGATGCCGCGCTTGTCGAGCACGCCGGAATAGGCGTCGGTGCCGGTGCGCAGCATGGTGTGGATCGGATTGGTGCGGCCCATCGAGGGATATTTGCTCTTGGCGCCTTGCGGGCCGGTGTGATCGAAGTTGAGCGCGAGCGAGATCACCTTGCCCTTCTTCACCAGGCGCGTCGCGGCGACGATGTCCTCGGCGCTGGTGTAGTTGAGCGTGCCGATCTCGTCGTTCGGGCCCCACTTGCCCCAGTTCTTGTATTTCTCCGCGGCCTCGCGCATGTCCTGGCGGGTAATTTTTCTGCGCGGCATTCGAATTTCCTCTGCTGAAAAGCGTAACGGCAGGTCGAGCGAAATACAGCCTGCCGCGCGGACGAAAGCAAGCCCCACTGGCGCGCAAGCGGCGCGATGCTACGATCAAGAAAACGCCAGGGGAGGACGCTGATGCGTAACGTTGTACGCAGTCTGATCGTCTGCGCCGCGCATTCGCGGCGTTTATTCTGGCAAAACCGGCCAGCGCCGCCGGCTATCCCGAGCATCCGGTCAAGATCGTGGTGCCGTTCGCGGCCGGCGGCCCGACCGACGTGATGGCGCGGCTGCTGGCGCAGAAGCTCTCGGACAAGCTCGGCAAGCAATTCTATCGTCGAGGACCTGGCCGGCGCCGGCGGCAATATCGGCACCGTCAACGTCGCGCGCGCGGCGCCCGACGGCTACACCATCCTGCTCGCGTCATCGAGCTACGTGGTCAATCCGAGCCTCTACAAGAATTGCCCCTACGATCCGTACAAGGACTTCGAGCCGGTGATCCTTGCCGCGGTGACGCCGAACATTCTGATCGTCAACCCGTCGGTCAAGGCGAACACGGTGAAGGAGTTGATCGACCTGATCAAAGCCAACCCGAACAAGTTCACCGACGCCTCGCCGGGCCTCGGCACCACGCCGGATCTCGCCGCCGATCTGTTCAAGGCGACCTACAAGCTCGATTTCGCCATCGCGCCCTACAAAGGCGGCGGCCCGGCGGCGCAGGCGGTGCTGTCCAACGAAGTGCCGATGTCGTTCGTCGCCATGACGCCGACCACCGGCTTCGTGAAGAGCGGCAAGCTGCGCGCGCTGGCGGTGACCACCAAGAAGCGCTCGACGGCGCTGCCCGACGTGCCGACGCTCGCCGAAGCCGGCATCACCGGCCAGGAATCGGAAACCATGCAGGGCGTGTTCGTGCCGAAGGGCACGCCGAAAGACATCGTCGATCTGCTGCACAAGAAGATCGCGGCAATCGTCGCCGATCCGGAGATGAAGGCGAAGATGGCGCCGCTCGGCTTCGAGCCGGACGGCGGCTCGCCGGCCGAGTTCGCCGCCTACATCAAGGCCGAGGTCGAAAAGTGGAAGAAGGTGATCGCGGAAGCGAAGATCCCGCAGATCCAGTAGCGGCCGGCACAAAACAAAGCGGCGCGGCACAAGGCCGCGCCGTTTTTATTGCCGCGCCTCCGGGCTATTCGGCGCTTTCCATCGTCTCGAACACGTCGACCGGGATCGGCGTTTTGCCCTTGCGCAAGCGCACGTAGACCTGCGCGCCGAGCAGGATGACGCAGAGCGCGATGAACACCGCGCTGATCGGCCGTTCGACGAAGACCCAGATGTCGCCGCGCGAGATCAGCATGGCGCGGCGGAAGTTTTCCTCGAAGCGAGGCCCGAGCACGAAGCCAAGCAGGATCGGCGCCGGGTGGAAGCCGAGCCGCAGCAGCATGTAGCCGAGGATGCCGATGACCACCGTCTCGCCGACCTGGAACATGTCGTTGTTGGCGGCGTAGACGCCGATGCAGACGAAGAACATCGCGCTCGGGTAGAGGTACTTGTACGGGATCGTCAGCAGCTTCACCCAGACGCCGATCAGCGGCACGTTGAGCAGCACCAGCAGGATGTTGCCGATCCAGAACGAGGCGACCAGGCCCCAGAAGATATCCGGATGCTCCTTGATGAGCTGCGGGCCGGGCACGATGCCCTGGATCATCAGCGCGCCGAGCAAGCAGCGCCATCACCGCGTCGCCGGGGATGCCGAGGCTCATGGTGGGGATGAAGTCGCCCTGCACCGAGGAGTGCGTGGAAGCTTCGGGGCAGACCACGCCTTCGATCATGCCGGTGCCGAACTTCTCCGGCGTCTTCGATATCTTCTTTTCCGTGGCGTAGGCGACGAAAGAGGCGATGGTCGGCCCGGTGCCCGGGATCAGCGAGCACAGGCTGCCGACCAGCGTGCCGCGGAACATCGGCGCGATCGAACGCTTGAATTCCTTCTTGGTCGGCCACATGTCGCGAATGCGGACCTTGGCGTATTTTGCGTTGACGAGTGAAACCTGATTGACGCTGCCCATGAACTCGGCGATGCCGAACAGACCGAGCGCGAGGGCGATGAGTTCGATGCCGTCGTCGAGGTGCGTCATGCCGAAGGTGAAGCGTTCGGCGCCGGTTTCGAGGTCGGTGCCGACGATGCCGAGCATCAGGCCGAGCACGGTCATGGCGACGCCCTTGACCGGCGAGCCGCGCGCCAGGGTCGAACCGGCCAGCAGGCCGAGCAACATCAGAGAGCATATTTCCGCCGGGCCGAATTGCAGTGCCACCTCCACCAGCACCGGCGCGAGGAAGATCATTTCGGTGATGCCCCAGGAGGCACCGACGAAGGAGGCAAACACCGTGAGGCCGAGCGCGACGCCGCCCTTGCCCTGCTTGGTCATGGGGAAGCCGTCGAGACATGTCACCGCGTGCGGTGGATGACACGGCAGATTGAGCAGGATCGAGCAGATGGCGCCGCCATACTGCGCGCCGTACATGACGCCGGCGAGCATCAGGATGGCGCCGACCGGCTTGATGCCGAAGGTGAGCGGCAGCAGGATCGAAATGGTGGCGAGCGGCCCCATGCCCGGCAGCACGCCGACCATGTTGCCGACGAGCACGCCGAGGAAGCACCACATGAGGTTGTGCGGCTCCAGCGCGACGCCGAAGCCGTACCAGAGATCAGTCAGTGCGGTTTCGATCACAGCCCTCTCCACTCCAGAACGGGCATCGGCACCTGCAGCAGATAATGGAACAGCGCAACGCCGAAGACGGTGATGACCAAGGAGAGAATCGCCGCTGCCTTATAGGTCATGGTGCGGTCGCCCATCGCCGCGACAAAGACGCTGGCAAAGGTCGCCGGCGCAAGCCCGCCATACGCGCCGGCGAAGATGAAGGCGACCGGCGAGGCCAGAATGCAGACCCAACCCACCCATTGCGGATCCGCGGGCAGGATGTCCTCGTCCTCGCCGTCCGGCAGGCTCGCCGCAGGGATGGCGATGGCGATGCCGAGACCGACAAGGAGCACGCCGAGCGCGGTCGGCATGAAGCCGGGGCCCATGTGCATCAAGGTGCCGGTGTTGTAGCCCGGCCCTTTCAGGGCCATCACCAGACCGAAAATGATCATCAAGGCGCCGGCGTAGAAGTCGCGCTTGCGCAGCAGCGCATGGCCTAAAAAGCGGCCGCGGCGTTTGGCATGTTGCGTAGGCAGGGGTTCCCTCCGAAGCGTTCTCTTTTATTGGACCTGACCATAGCCTGTAAAATCGGCCTTGGCAGCCCCGGCGCCCTCGTTTTTTCGCTACGAGCAATAAATCCGGACCCAAGTCCAATCAATAGCTTGTGTGATCCAAGGGTCGCCCATAGACCCAAGGTTGTGCCTTATTTCCGTGCAGCAGCTAGTCGAGGAAGGTCAGCGGGCGCGCCACGGCCTCCAGGGGCTTGCGCTCGGCATTGACGCCCCAAGCCCAAGCGATCAGCCCGCCAGCAGCCATCAGGACCGAGCCCAGGCAGTAGCCGCCGAAGACACTGACGCGCGAGCCGGTGTCGATCAGCAAACCGAACAGCCAGGGCGCGGCGACCCCGCCAATCCCGGTGCCGACCGCGTAGAAAAAGGCAATCGCCAGCGCCCGGATCTCGAGCGGAAAGGTCTCGCTGACGGTCAGGTAGGCGGAACTCGCCGCCGCCGAGGCGAAGAAGAAGATGACCGTCCAGCATAAGGTCTGCGTCTGCGCCGACAGCACGCCGCGCATGAACAGGAAGCCGGTCAGGGCGAGCAGCAGACCGGAGGCGATGTAGGTGAGCGCGATCATCGGCCGGCGGCCCCAGCTGTCGAAGAAGCGGCCGATCAGCACCGGGCCGAGGAAATTGCCGGCGGCAAAGGGCAAGAGGTACTTGCCGACGCTGTCGGCCGGAACCGCATAGAAATCGGTCAGCACCAGCGCGTAAGTGAAGAAGATGGCGTTGTAGAAAAAGGCCTGCGCCGCCATCAGGCTCAAGCCGACCATCGTGCGTTGGCGGTGCGCGACGAACAGCGTGCGCGCAACTTCCGTGAGCGGCGTTGCCGCGCGTGACTTGAGCCGCACCCGCGGCAGGTCGCCGGCGGGGGCCGCGCCGAGCCGCGCTTCGATGCCTTCGACGATGCGGCGCGCCTGCTCTTCATGACCGTGGGTCATCAGCCAGCGCGGGCTCTCCGGGATCCAGAAGCGCATCAGAAAGATGACGCAGGCCAAGCCGGCGCCGATGAAGAAGGCAAGCCGCCAGCCGCGCTCGGGGGCGATCACGTTGGGGTCGAGCAGCACCAGCGAGCCGAGCGCGCCGGCGGCGGCGCCGACCCAGAAGCTGCCGTTGATAACGAGGTCGCTCCAGCCGCGCACCCGCGCCGGGATCAGCTCCTGGATGGTGGAATTGATCGCGGCATATTCGCCGCCGATGCCGGCGCCG
Organism: uncultured Alphaproteobacteria bacterium; assembly: GCA_963822035.1. Taxonomy (GTDB): domain Bacteria; phylum Pseudomonadota; class Alphaproteobacteria; order Rhizobiales; family Xanthobacteraceae; genus Pseudolabrys. The sequence goes on from CAWGGC010000003.1 coordinate 199,139, forward strand.
GTGACGAAGCGGAACAACGCGAAGCTCAGGAAATTCCACGACAGCGCGGTCGCGGCGGTGGCGACCAGATAGACCGACAGGGTCACGAAAAACAACTTCTTGCGGCCGAGCCGGTCGGTCAGCCAGCCGAACAGGATGGCGCCGATCACCGCGCCGGCGAGATAGGCGCTGCTGGTCAAGCCCACGTCGGTGTTGGTGAAGCGCAAGACCGGGCTTGCCTTGAGCGCGCCGGCGAGGCTGCCGGCGAGCGTGACCTCGAGCCCGTCGAGCACCCAAGTGATACCGAGCGCGGCGACCACCAAGGTATGGAAGCGGCCCCAGGCGAGGCGGTCGAGCCGCGCCGGAATGTCGGTTACGACGATGCCGCTGTCGGCCGCCATCGGCCCCGGTCCTCCCGTTGGTCAGAACGCGCGCCGCCGCGATTCCGTTCGGATCGGCTGTCGCCCAAATGCCACAGCCGGAAGTCAATTACGGCCGGCGGCTTTTCCCCAGATTCGCGAGTGCAGGCGACTCAGATAGGTCTTGCCCGATTCGACGCTGAATTGGGGGGCAAGATGCGCCTGGATACAGTCGATACGCAATCATCCCAGTCGGACGAGTCTCGGGCAGAGCCGAGCGACAACCAGCAAAGCCTGCTGACGCCGGCGCGGCGCGCAGCGCTCGAGGCGCTGGAACGCGAATTCCGCGATCTGTTGAACGCGCAGCCGCCGCTCTAGGCGGCTTCGCGTCCCCTCCGCCATCGGCTAGACTTGTTATGCGGCGGCCACAACCGCCGCCGTCTTTATTTCAGAGCCGCCACAGTCGAAGCCGCCACGGAAGCGATGGACACCGACGTTCTCCGCCGCCTCAATTATGCCGCCGCGGTCGCCTGCGGGGTGTTTGCCGCGCTCGCGGTGCACATCCTGCTCACCGTGCTCGGCGTCGGCCTCGACGCGGTGCTGCGCGACGCCGCCGCCGGCAGCAAGCGGCAGGTCGCCTCGGCGCTCGCCTGGTGGGCGACCGGCGGTGCCGGCTTTCTCGGCGGCTGGGCGGCCGGCGCATATCTCATCGCGGCGTCGCGCGAGCGCGAGTTCGTCTACCGCCTGGCGCAGCGCTTTCTCGTCGTGCTGGTGTTCGTGGTCGCAACCGTTGGCGGACTCATGAGCAAGAGCGGCAATCTCGGCGGCACGGTTGACGTGATCGCCGGCGTCGGCGCACTCGGGCTTGGGCTGATCTGCGCCTTCTGCGGCGCGCGGCTAGCCTATCTCAACGCCGAGCAGGTCTAGCGGTAGGCGCGGGAGCGCACCGGCTTCCAGCTGCAGGCATAGCCGATGTAGTCGCCGTACTTGCGGTGCACGCTGGTGATCACCGCGTATTTGCCGTAGGCGCCGCAATCGGCCTGGGCGACGTCGAGCGCCTGCTGCTCGGCTTCCGGCGACCAGGGAATGATACCGCCGGTGTCGTTGCCTTTGGCGCCGTAGACGCCGCAGTTCGCCAGCATCAGCAAAGCGGCAATTCCCGCCATCCGGCCCAGAATCCTGCGCAACGCCGTCCTCCCGCGTCTCGATCGTCCAACCCGGGATCGATGTTAGAGCACGTCGCTTTCCTGAGCCATAGGCCTTTTGCGGATGGCGTGGATAAAAGCCCCGAGCGGCAGCGAAAAACCTGCGCGTTAACGCGGCGGCAAGCCTGTTTCTCAACCGATCCGCAAGCGTGCTTATGAACCGGATTTCAATCCCTCCCCGTCATAGTCGCACGAAAGAAAACGCGACTGAAAAACAAAAATCAGCGCGGGGGATACAGGGATGTGCGGCAGACTTTGGCGTCGCGGGCTCATGCTCGCGATGGGCGGACTATTCATGCTTGGTGTTGCGCAGGCGCAGACCATTGCGCCGTCGGCTGCGCTTCACGAGCCGGTCGACGTTCACCGCGAGCCGGTGGACGTCTCGCAATATCCGTGGTCGGCGATCGGCAAGCTCTACAACGAGACGGGCGCGGCCTGCACCGCGGCGATCATCGCCAGCGACAAGGTGCTGACCGCGGCGCACTGCATCTATAATTACCGCACGCACCACTTCATAACGGCCGATGCGCTGCACTTCCTCGCCGGCTACCACGTCGGCAAGTACACTGCGCACGCGCGCGTCGCCGATTACCAGGTCGGCGCCGGCTTTGACCCGATGCGCTACAACGCGACCAGCAGCGACGACTGGGCGATCCTGACGCTCGCCGCGCCGCTGCCGGCGGAGATCGTGCCGCTGAAGCTGAGCGGTGAGCTCAAGCCGAGCGGCACTAAGGCGGTGATCGCCGGCTATCCGGAGGACCGCGCCTTCGCCCTGACCGCGGACGCCGACTGCGAAGTGCGCGAGCAGATCGACGACGGCAAGCTGTTCCTGCACACCTGCCGCGGCATCGCCGGCTATTCCGGCGCGCCGATCCTGGTGCGCAGCGCCGACAACGAAACCGAGATCGCCGGCATCCAGATCGCGACGCTCAAGGGCGACGGCACCGAGAAGGTGCTGGCGGTGCCGGCGCGCACCATCGAACAGGCGCTCAACGTAGAGCATGCGCCGCCGGGCCTGTTCGCGGGCGAGGCGCCAATGCAGTTCGCGGGCGAGACGCTGCATTTTGCCGGCGAGCTGCCGGGGCTGTGTGCGCTCAACAATATCGCCGGCGACGTGGTTGGGCTGAACGCGGTTGGCTGATCGCGGCGCGCGCGGCTGAGGTGAGTGGTGCCCAGGGGCGGAATCGAACCACCGACACTGCGATTTTCAATCGCATGCTCTACCAACTGAGCTACCTGGGCGTTTCGGGCCCGCAAAACGGCGGACACGGAAAGCGCGGGCGTTATAGAGGCTCGGTTTTGCCCTGTCCAGAACGCGGCCGAGCCTCGATTTTAAGCCCCAGCGCGGCGCGGAAACGGTTTTTCAGGGCAACGCCGTCGCGCTCCGGCAGCACGCGCGGCGGCTCGTTGTCGGCGATCTGCACGCGGGCAAAGAGCGGCGCGGTGAAGGTCTTAAGCCGGCCGGCAAGGCGGCCAAGGCCGGCCTCGTCGGCGACGTCATGGCAGTCGGCAAAACCGCAAGCCGCGGCAACGGCGACCAGATCGACGCCGCTGCGGGTATGGCTCGGCTGCATGCCGGTCTCGCCGTAGACGCCGTTGTCGAAAACGATGACGGCGAGATTGGTAGGCTGCTTGGCGCCAATGGTGGCGAGGCTGCCCAAACCCATCAGCATCTCGCCATCGCCAGTGATCACGGCGACGCGTCGGTTGGCTTGCGCCAGTGCTAGCCCTAAGCCGATCATGGCGGCGCCGCCCATGGCGCCCCAGAGATAGAAGTTGCGCGGGTCGTCGCCCGCGGCGGCAAGGTCCCAGGTGGTCGAGCCGAGCCCCGGCACCACCAGCAGGTCGCCGCGGTTCGCGACCAGCGCCGCCATGGCGGCGCGGCGGTCCAGCGCTGCGCTCATTTCACCCACACCTTGCGGCCGATGAGCTGCTGCGACAGGATCACCGCGGCGATGCGCTCGTCACCGAAGGCGCATTGCACGGCGCGCTCGGTAAGCCCCTCGACCTCGCCGGGCTTCTCGGCGCGGTACACCTCGGCTTCGCATAATTTCAGCACCGGTTCGACGATTCCGCCCATCGGCACCTGCCAGGGATTGAACTCCTCCCACTCGCCGCGCATGGTGATGAGCATCAGCATCGGGAAGCGGCAGCTGCGCGCCAGCGACAGCATATTGACGCAGTTGCCGAGCCCGCTCGACTGCATCAAGAGCGCGCAGCGCTCGCCGCCGAGCCAGGCACCGGCGGCCAGCGCCACGCCCTCCTCCTCGGTGGTGAGCGCAACATCGTGGATGTCGGCGTCGCGGCGGACGCGCTCGATGAGCCGGGCGTGGCCGGCGTCCGGCACGTAGCCGACCTGGCGGATGCCGGCGCGCTTGAGCGTGGCGTAGAGCTTGTCGGGCCAGTCGGCAGCGGTGTTCATTCTTCGTCGGCCCCGGCGTCGCGCGGGCGCTCTCCGTCCTCGTCTTCTTCCTTAGCAGGCACGGCATAGACGCCGCCGAGCCAACGATTGAGGTCGATGTCGGCACAGCGCTTGGAGCAGAACGGCTTGAAGGCGGCGTCCGCCGGCTTGCCGCAGAGCGGGCAACGCGCCGGGGTGGGCTTGACGATTTCGTTCATGCGGCGCCGTTTCTCTTTGCGTCCATCGCGCGCAGCTCGGTCTTCAGGATCTTGCCGTAGTTGTTCTTCGGCAGCGCGTCGAGAAAGACATAATCCTTCGGCCGCTTGAAGCGCGCAATATGGGCAAGGCAGAGCGAGTCGAGTTCCGCGGGCGTCGCCTCCCCGACGACATAGGCCACCACCACCTCGCCCCATTCGCGGTCGGGGCGGCCGATGACGGAGACCTCGCGTATGCCGGCATGGGTCAGCAGCACCTCTTCGACCTCGCGCGGATAGATGTTGGAGCCGCCGGAGATGATGAGGTCCTTGGAGCGGTCCTTGAGGTGGAGGTAGCCGTCGCCGTCGAGCATGCCGACGTCGCCGGTGTGCAGGAAGCCGCCGCGCAAGGTTGCGGCCGTTGCCTCCTCGTTGCGCCAGTAGCCGGCCATGACCACCTCGCCGCGCGCCAGGATTTCGCCCGGCTCGCCGGCGGCGAGCGGCTTATCGTTGCTGTCGGCAATTTTCACCTCGACGCCGGCGAAGGGCCGCCCGGCGGAGGCAAGCCGCTCGCGCCAGCGCGGATGGTTGCGGTCGCCGACCTCATGCTTGGGCAGCACGGTGATGGTCATCGGCGCCTCGCCCTGGCCGTAGATTTGCGCGAGGCGAGGCCCGAAGCGATCGAGCGCCTTCACCGTATCCTCGACGTACATCGGCGCGCCGCCCCACACGAGCGTGCGGACGTTGTCAGGCCGGCAGTCGGCGGCGCAGTCGACCAGGCGCTTGATCATGGTCGGCGCGGCGAACATCGAGGTCTGCGGCCAGGCCTCGATCAGCGCGAATACTTCCTCGGGCTCGAAGCCGCCGCTCTCCGGGATCACCTGCACGGCGCGGCGCGCCACGTTGCCCATGATGTAGAGGCCGGAGCCGTGGCTCATCGGCGCGGCGTGCAGGATGGCGCCACCCCCCGCCGCCGGATCGACCTCGTTGAGGTAGCTCTGGCTTGCCGCGGCGATATTGCGATGCGTCAGCATGGCGCCCTTGGGGCGGCCGGTGGTGCCGGAGGTGTAGAACAGCCAGGCGAGATCGTCCGCCCCGCGCGGCACGACGGCGATCGGATCGACAGCAAACAGCGCCTCGTATTCGCCGCCGCCGATGACGATCAGCCGCTCGAGCGAGCGTGGCGCATACGGCGCGATCGTCGCATCGAGTGCCAGACGACGCAAAGCAGACGCGGGCGCCGCAATGCTCGAGAATGTAGCCGAGCTCGGCGCCGTGCAGCTTGGCGTTGGCCGGCACCGCGGCCAGCCCGGCGTGCCAGATGCCGTAGAGCAATTCGAGATAATGAGGCGAGTTCCTGGCGGCGATGGCGACGCGGTCGCCGGGCGCAAGACCGAGCTTGTCGCGCAGGCTGGCGGCGAGCCGGCTCGCCCGCTCGGCGAGTTGCGCAAAGCTCGCCACGACTCGCGAGCCGGCCGCGACCGCCGGCAGCGCGCCGTGTTCGAGGCCCGCGGCTTCAAGCGACAGAGCGAGGTTCATACGCCTCCCCGCAGCAGCTCCGGTTACGCGCCGGCGTTGAGCCAGCCGAAGCGGATCGGGTAGCCCTCACCGCCGAGCAGCGCCATGGTCTCGTAGAGCGGCAGGCCGACGACGTTGCTGTAGGAGCCGACCAGCTTGACGATGAAGGAGCCGGCGATGCCCTGCGCCGCGTAGCCGCCGGCCTTGCCGCGCCATTCGCCGGAGGCGAGATAGGCCTCGATGTCCTCGGCCGACAGCCGCTTGAAACGCACGCGCGTCTCGACCAGGCGCTGCCGGAAGGCCTCCTTCGGCGTCACCAGGCAGATCGAGGTGTAGACACGGTGGTTGCGGCCGGACAAGAGGCGCAGGCACTGCGCCGCCTCGTCCAGCAGCTGCGCCTTGGGCAAAATGCGGCGGCCGACCGCGACCACGGTATCGGCGGCCAGGATGAAGGCGCCGCGCAGTTCGTCGTCGAGCTTGACGTTCTCCAGCGCCACCGCCGCCTTGGCGTGCGCCAGCCGCGTCGCATAGGCGCGCGGAATCTCGCCGCGCTTGGGCGTCTCGTCGATGTCGGCGGGCTTGAGTGCGTCCGGCTCGATGCCGGCCTGATTGATAAGCGCCAGCCGCCGCGGCGAACCGGAGGCGAGGACGAATTTTGGCCGGCCGATCATGGTTGCTGCATCGCGGGCAAACGAGAAAAAGTGTGCATAAGACTTAGGTGCGGAACCGCGCTGGACACCGCGTGTCAGTACCGGAACGCGGCGGTTTTCACAACTGACCGGCTTTCGGCGCCGGTTTTTTGCCGGAACGCGCAGGCGCCGAGCGGGGATGCCGCCGCGCTTGCCCTTAACCGGTGCACTCGTCCGTCCCCCGGACTTGCAAAAAACGGCGACAAGTCGATCAAATCGAACAACGCCCCGCTAGCGATTCGCGTCGTAGCGGTCGGGGGACGCCAAGGCACGACCGGAGCCGCTCACGCCGCAAGGGAAAGATGCCGGAGCATAGTCTCGCCATCGCCGGCTGGATTACGGTGCTGTTGCTCGCCGGCATTTTTATCGTCCGGGAGCTCGCCAGCCGCCGTGCCGCAGCCAATCACTACCGGCTGGCGCATGAGGTCGACCTCTATCGGAGGATTTTCGACACTTCGCTCGATCTGATTCTGGTCACCGACCGGAAGGGCATGCTGGTCAAGATCAGCCCCAGCAGCAAGAAAATCCTCGGCTACGATCCGGACGAAATGGTCGGGCATATCGGCATCGACTTCATCCATCCCGACGATCTCGAATTCGACGCGGAACGAAATGCGCCTGGCGCGGCGGGGCCGCGAGACCCGCAACTTCGAGTGCCGCTACGTGCACAAGGACGGCCATCCGGTGATGCTGGAGTGGACCGGCGTATGGTCGGAACCGGAGCAGCGGCATTTCTTCATCGGCCGCGATGCCACCTTGCACATGCAACTCGAGGCCGCCGAGCGCGCAGCGAAGGACATGCTCGCCGCCGTCATCGATGCTTCGCCCATCGCCATCATCTGCCTTTCGCCCGAACGCAAGGTCATGGTCTGGAGCCGCGCCGCGGAGCAGATTTTCGGCTTCAAGGCCGAAGAAGTGATGGGCCAGCCCTATATGCTGGTGCCGCCCGGCGGCGAGGAGGAGTTCGACGCGCTGTTCAAGCGCGCGGTGGCGGGCGAAACCTTGCGCGACATTCGCGTCTCGCGCAGCCGCAAGGACGGATCGGCCGTCGATATCAGTTTCGATGCCGCGTTGATGCGGGGGCCCGACGGCGTGAAAGGGATCGCCTACGCCCTGGTCGACATCACCGAGCGCAACAAGCTCGAGCAGCAATTGCGCCAGGCGCAAAAAATGGACGCCATCGGCCAGCTCACCGGCGGCGTGGCGCACGACTTCAACAACATGCTGACGGTGATCACCAGCACGATCGACATTCTCGCCGACGCCGTGGCCGACAAGCCGGAGCTGTTCGCCATCGCCAGGCTGATCAGCGAAGCCGCCGACCGAGGCGCCGAGCTCACTGCCCGACTGCTCTCCTTTGCGCGCAAGCAATCTTTGCAGCCGGAGAGCATCAGCGCCAACGACGCGGTGACGGAAGTCGGCAAACTGCTGCGCCCGACCTTGGGCGAGCACATCGACATCGAATGGAAGACTCGAGCGGGACGCCTGGCCGGCGCTAGCCGACCGTGGCCAGTTGGTGACCGCGCTGCTCAATCTGGCGGTGAACGCGCGCGACGCCATGCCTGACGGCGGCAAGCTCACTTTGGAGACCGCCAATGCGGTTCTCGACGAAGTCTATGCCAAGGCGCACAACGAAGTGACGGCGGGTTCTTACGTGATGATCGGGGTGAGCGATACCGGCCCCGGTATCCCGCCCGATATCCGGGAAAAGGTGTTCGAGCCTTTCTTCACCACCAAAGGCGTCGGCAAGGGCACCGGTCTCGGTCTCAGCATGGTCTACGGCTTCGTCAAGCAATCCGGCGGACACATCAAGCTTTACAGCGAAGAAGGGCAAGGCACGACGTTCAAGATCTATCTGCCGCGCGTCGCCCAGCACGAAGAAGCGGCCGTAGCGCCCGTTGCCGCATCGCAGCGCCCGCAAGGCCAGGAAACGATTCTCGTCGTCGAAGACGATCCGATCGTGCGCGGTTCGGTCACCTCGCAACTCAAGAATTTCTTGGTTACAAAGTCATTATCGCAGCCAACGCGGCAGAGGCACTTGCGATCGTCGACGATGGCGCAGTCTTCGACCTTCTATTCACCGATCTCATCATGCCCGGCGCGATGAACGGCAATCAACTTGCCAAGGAAGTGGCCAAGCGCCGTTCCTCGCTGCGGGTGCTGTTCACCTCGGGTTACACGGAAAGCTCGGTTATTCATCACGGCCGGCTCGACCCCGGCGTTTTGCTGCTGGCGAAGCCCTATCGGCAGGCCGATCTCGCGCGCATGGTCCGCCAAGCCCTGGGGCACGCGGACGCCGGGAGAGAGTTCCCACTCACGAGCGCCCTCTCCCAGGGTTCTCGGTAAACAATCTTTCACCAATCCTCGCCAAAATCGGTACCAGGCGGCCATCAATATTATGATCGGCAAGGGCCATGATTCGTATCCTCGTCATCGACGACCAGGCGCACGTGCGAGCGGCTATTCTTTCCATCCTGCGCGCCAAGGACTTCGACGTCGTCGGCGTCAACGACGGCGCGGCCGGTTTGCAGGAGTTCGACAACGGTCATTTCGATATGGCGATCGTCGATGTCTATCTGCCGGGCATGGACGGCGTGAAGGTGATCAGGGAGTTGCGCGAGCGCGCGCCTAAGCTGCCGATCATTGCGGTGTCAGGCGTGATGCTCGGCGAACTCCGGGCGTACGGCCCTCGACATATTTCCTAATGCTCCGGACCTCGCCGGGGTCTTCTGCCTCAGAAAACCGTTCCGCTGGGCCGAGTTGACCAAGGCCGTGGACAAAGTCCTCGCCATGGCGGCGTGATGGCAAGCATCCTGGTCATCGACGATGATCGTCTGGTGCGCGAAGCGACGGAAACCGTGCTACGCGCGAAGGGCCACCACGTCACAGCCGCGGCCGACGGGGAATCCGGCGTCGCCGCGGCCCGTTCAGGCGCGTTCGACGTTGCCATCGTCGACCTGTTCATGCCGGATATCGACGGACTTAAGGTCATGGGCGCAATCCGGGCTGCCAACCCTGCCCTGCCGATGATCGCGGCTTCCGGCTTCATGTTCGGCGGTGAATGCCCGACGATGCCGAATTTCGAGAGCATGGCGGCGGAAGCGGGCGCAGGCTTCACATTGTACAAGCCGTTTCGCCCGGACGTGTTGTTGCAGGCGGTCGCCAATGCGATCGCCAAGGCGCCCTAACTACTCATTGCCGCCGCCGGCGCTGCCGAAACGCTCGCGGATGCGCGCCATAAGCTGGTCGCGCACCTCGCGATAGGCGTTGAGCCGCTGCTCGCGGCTGCCCTCGGTGCCGGTCGGATCGGCGGTCGGCCAGTATTCGACCTCGACGGCGGCGGTGCGGGTGAGTTCCAGTGCCTTGTGGTGCGCCGGCGGCGACAGGGTGACAATGAGATCGAAATTGAGGCCTTCGAGGTCTTCCAGCTCCTCGAAAGTGATCGGCTTGTGCCGGGCGACGTCGATGCCGATCTCCTCCATGACGGCGACGGCAAAGGGATCGAGCTCTCCCTTCTGCACGCCGGCCGAGCCGACATAGACGGTCTTGCCGAACAGCTGGCTCATCAGCGCCGCCGCCATCGGCGAGCGCACGGCGTTCATGCCGCAGGCAAACAGCACCGCTTGCGGCCGCCGCTCGGGCATCGGACACGTCAGCCCTTCCAGTGCAACACGCAGAGCAGCGTGAACAGGCGGCGCGCGGTGTCGATGTCGACCGTGACCTTGTCCCTGAGCCGCTCCATCAGGATGTGCGAGCCTTCGTTGTGGACGGCGCGGCGGCCCATGTCGATGGCCTCGATCTTGTCGGGCGTGGCGGTGCGGATCGCCTGATAATAGCTGTCGCAGATCAGGTAGTAGTCCTTGACGATGCGGCGCAGCGGCGTGAGCGACAACAAATGCGCGACCACCGGCGTGCCGTCGATCAGGCGGATGTCGAACACCAGGCGACTGCCGTTGATGCTGAGGTGCAGCGCGTAAGGGCCGCCGTCGTGGCCGACCGGCGCGAACGAGTTCTGCTCGAGCAAATCGTAGATCGCGACCTCGCGCTCATGCTCGACGTCCTCGTTGGCGCGGCCGATGGTCGCCTCGTCGAGCGTGACGGCGGCAAGACGCTGCTTGCCGCCGGCGGCTTTTTTTGCCGTGCTCATTTCAGGTTCATGCGAATGGCGATCGAGCGCGCATGCGCGGTCAGGCCCTCCGCTTCGCCGAGCGCGATCGCCGCCGGCCCCAGTGCGCGCAATTGCTCGGGTCCGCATTTGAGCAGCGAGGTACGCTTCATGAAATCGAGCACGTTGAGGCCGGAGGAAAAGCGCGCCGAGCGCGCGGTCGGCAGCACGTGGTTGGAGCCGGCGACGTAATCGCCGATCGCCTCCGGCGTGTGCGCGCCGATGAAGATGGCGCCGGCGTTGCGCACGCGCGCGGCGAGCGCCTCGGCATCGGCGGTTTCGATCTCGAGATGCTCGGGCGCCAGCCGATCGACCAGCGGCACGGCGTCGGCGAGCTTCGGCACCGTGATGATGGCGCCGAAATCGCGCCACGAGGCGCCGGCGATTCCCGCGCGAGGCAGGAGCTTGAGTTGGGCGGCAACAGCCTTTTCCACCTCGCTGGCGAGCGCGGCATCGTCGGTGATCAGGATCGATTGCGCGCTTTCGTCGTGCTCAGCCTGTGCCAACAGATCGGCGGCGACCCAGTCGGGGTTGGCGGTGTTGTCGGCGAGGATCAGCACCTCGGAGGGGCCGGCGATCATGTCGATGCCGACCTGGCCGAAGACGATGCGCTTGGCCGCCGCGACATAAGCGTTGCCGGGGCCGACGATCTTGGCGACCGGCGCGACGGTTTGCGTGCCGTAAGCAAGCGCGGCAACGGCCTGCGCGCCGCCGATGCGGTAGATCTCGTCGACGCCGGCAAGTCTGGCCGCGGCGAGCACCAGCGGCGACAGCTTGCCTTCCGGCGACGGCACCACCATGGCCAAGCGCGGCACGCCGGCGACCTTGGCCGGCACCGCGTTCATCAGCACCGAGGACGGATAGGCCGCGGCGCCGCCCGGAACGTAAAGCCCGACCGCCTCGATCGCGGTCCAGCGGAACCCAAGCTCGACGCCGAGCGAATCGGTGTAGCGCTCGTCGGCGGGCTTCTGCCGGCGGTGATAGGCCTCGATGCGGTCGCGGGCGAGCGCGAGCGCGTCGAGCGCGGCGCCTTTGCTGGCCACCATCGCGGCGTCGACCTCCGCGGCGGTCACGCGCAGGCCGAGCTTGGCGAGATCGACGCGGTCGAATTTGGCGGAGAGTTCGATCAGCGCGGCATCGCCGTTCGCGCGCACCTCGGCGATGATCGCGCGCACGGCGGCGTCGACGTCGGCCGCCGCCTCGCGCTTCATGCCCAAAAAGGCTGCGAAACGCCCGGCAAAATCGGCGCTTTGGCTATCGAGGCGCAACGGCATCGTCGGAATCCTGCAGACGGCGCACAACCGCTGACAGGTCAATGGGTGATGCGCCGGGCGCCGTCAACCCTTCCGCAATGCCGGCATTCGGCAAGAAAAAAGAAGGCTCCGCCGCGCGACGGAGCCTTTGCCACAAACTGGAGCCACAATTCGGCAGCAGCCTACATTTTCTTCTTCTTATGATGCTTGACCATTTTCGGCGGCTGGTAGTCGCAGGCCGCCAGACAGAGACCCCCGACCTTCACGTTGCACTCCTCGACCGTTGCCGTGCACATCGGGTTGGCGCCGAGCTTGACGCATTCGCAGCCAACATCGGCCTTCGCCGGCGCGCCCGCAAACAACGCGGCACCGGACAGCAACCCCGCCACAAGAACAAGTTTGCGCATGGAAAGCACCCCGGTTGGAGAGAGGCGCGAAAGTACGCCACCGAACCGGGCAAAGATCAAGCGGGGGGTTCCCTGTTTTGCCCCGCAAAGCGGGCAGGGCCGGAGGCCTTACGCCATCGGCGGCGCCGGCTCGTCGATCGCATGCACCGGGCAGGCCGTGGCGGTCCACTCCGGGCCGAGATCGGCGAGCTCCGCCTCCAGACATTCGACCTCGAGCCTCAGAGCTCCGCCGCCGGAAAACGTCAGGGTCACCACGCCGGAGGGGGCCTGCGTCTCGGCGTATTCGACGGCCAGCAGGTTGAGTACGGCATCCGTGCCGGCGGGATCGAGCGCCCGGCACTTGCAGGACAGGACGCGCTCGAAGCGCAGCGCCGCCCGCCGCCTGCGGTATTCGGGCTTGGCCGACTGCGCGCCTTCCCAATCGAAGCGGTTGAGGCCGACGACCAGGCGCTTTTCCGCAGGGCGCCAGAGCACGTCGGAGGCGCGCACCACCGCGTCCTGGAGATGGGTGGAAACGACCTCGAGGTCCTCGGCGTCAAGAACGATGAATTTGATCAGATCCGCCGTCATTCGCGCTGTCCCTTTGCCGCCTAGTTAGGCAGGCGCCCGCGGCCCCGCAAGACGGTAATTGCGGGGCGCGACGCCTTTGAAGGCCGGCCGGCGCCAGGCGGGGGCCCCGGCGGGCCCTCCCCCGCTTTGCCTTGCGCCGGCGGCTCGGCTTGTGGCAGTTTCCGCCGCGTCCCGCGCCGGCCTTGCCGCCCGCGCCGTCAATGCTGCCGTAGCTCAGTGGTAGAGCACCCCCTTGGTAAGGGGGAGGTCGAGTGTTCAATCCACTCCGGCAGCACCATTGTTCCGAAAAGCAAAAGCCCCGGGCGAACCACCCGGGGCTTTGTTTTCAGATGACGGGGCGAAGCGATCAGGCGGCGGCGCGTTACTCCTTACGCTTGCGGCGCCAGCCGAGCACGCCGAGCGTGCCCAGGCCGCCGGCGAAGAGCGGAAGAGCTGGCGGGAGCGGGAACGACGGGGGATTGGCGACGAAATCATAGGACAATGTGGATCGCGGCGGGAAGCAAAAGTCGCCGCCGCAAAAACCGCTGAAGGTGCTGTCGATCGTCAGCGACAGCGCCCCGGCAGGAACGCCGACCGTCCAGGTCGAGACATCGGTCAACTCGGAGGCATTAAAAACAAGACCGGCCGGGCCCGTGCCATCGCCGAGATTGGTCGTGCCGGTGGTCGACCGCGTGAGCGTCGACAGCGACGTCAAGCTCCAAGCCGCATCGCTGGGCACGGCCACGGTCATGTTGAAGCTGCCGGTTGCGCCGGGATCGGGATCCCCGTTCGAAAAATCAGCGCCGATGGTGAGCGTGAACGTCAGCGTGCCGCCGGCCGGATCACCCGGAAGATTGATGACCGTATTCAGGCTGTTGTCGCCGCTACCCGGACCAGCCGAGAAGGGCACCGTGGTCGCGTCACTGCGGCCGCTACCAACGAAGAGCGCAGTGGCCACGACGGCAGCCCACACGGCGCCCTTGGCAGCCGAATTCCGAAAAAGCCTCATAGCGAAAACTCCCCAACGCCACTAAGCGCCACACATCCCGCCACAAAGCCAGCCGACCTATACATTTAACTCGAAAGGATGCAAAGCCGCAAGCTGGCTATAGGTCACGCCAATCAGCGTGATGTGATCGTTCGCATCCAACGCAATGATTGTACTTGCCGCAGAATGCGATGAAATGACATCCGACAGGATTTGACTCGTAAGGTTAACGGCGGTCAGGCCGCTAAACCCTTGGAAATCCAGCTTATCTTGGCTTGGGCTGAAGTCCGCAATGGTGTCGGTGAAGCCGCCGGGCTGGAACACGAAGGTGTCGTGGCCGGCCCCGCCGAACATGGTGTTATGGCCGCCGCCCGCGGAAATGACGTCATCGCCGCTGCCGCCGCGGATCGTGTCGTTGCCGCTGCCGGTCACGATCGTGTCGCCGTTGTTGTTGCCGATGACGGTGTTGTTGCCGTCGCCGGTGATGACGGAGTTGTTGCCGGCAATGCTTTGCGTTCCGCTGGAGTTGGAAGCGGCACCGGTATTCAGGTTGAATGACGTGCTCAGATTCTGGTGCGGATCCGACGAGAAGTCGAAGGTGTCGGACGTGGGTGTGACGCCGATGGTCACGGTGGCGTCATTGCTGGTCAGCTGACCGTCGCTCGCCTTGTAGACGAAACTGTCGTCGCCCACGAAGCCGAGCTCAGGCGTGTAGTCGATCGAGCCGTCCGCATTGACCTGGACCGAACCGTGCGACGGCCCGCTCTGTACCAGCGGCGCGAGCGTGGCGCTGTCGATGTCGCTATCGTTGCCCAGCACATCGAGATGCAGGGCGTGGTTCATGGTGGTCGAGAACGGTCCGTCGTCCTGGGCGACCGGCGCGTCGTTGACCGCGGTGACGTTGATGTCGACCGAGGCGTCGGCCGTCAGCGGGCCGCCGGAGCCGGTGTTGCCGAGGTCGTCGACATGGACGGCGAGCGTGTCGCCGCCGTTGTAGTTGGCATCGCCCTGGTAGGTCAGGCCGCTGCAGCGCCGCGTCGATGTCGGCGATCGTGCCGGTGAAGGTCATCGCCGCGCTGCCGTCGGCGCCGCTGTCGATGGTGACCCCGAGGTCGAGCCGAGCGTCGAGCGTGCCATGGCCGACGGTCAGCGACACCTGCTCGGCGCCGCCATTGGCATCGACGTCGGACACCGACAGGCCGTTGATGACGACCGAGGTGTCTTCGGCGGTGGTCTGCGTGCCCGGCGCATTGATCACCGGCGCGTCGTTGACCGCGGTGACGTTGATATCGACCGAGGCGTCGGCCGTCAGCGGGCCGCCGGAGCCGGTGTTGCCGAGGTCGTCGATGTGGACGGCGAGCGCGTCGCCGCCGTTGTAGTTGGCGTTGCCCTGATAGGTCACGCCGCTCAGCGCCGTATTGATGTCGGCGAGCGTGCCGGTGAAGCTCATCGCCGCGTCGCCATCGGCGCCGGTGAGGAACGACAGGCCGCTGGTCGAGCCCAGCGTCAGCACGCCATTGGCGACCGACAGGTCGACCTGCTCGGTGCCGGGGCCGGCGTCGACGTCGGACACCGAGATGCCGTTGATGACGACCGAGGTGTCTTCGGCGGTGGTCTGCGGGCCCGGCGCATTGATCACCGGCGCGTCGTCGACCGCGGTGACGTTGATATCGACCGAGGCGTCCGCCGTCAGCGGGCCGCCGGCCCCGGTGTTGCCGAGGTCGTCGATGTGGACGGCGAGCGCGTCGCTGCCGTTGTAGTTGGCATCGCCCTGATAGGTCAGGCCGCTCAGCGCCGTATCGATGTCGGCGAGCGTGCCGGTGAAGCTCATCGCCGCGCTGCCGTCGGCGCCGGTGACGAAGAGAGCCCCGACGTCGAACCGAGCGTCAGCGTGCCATGGCCGACCGTCAGCGATGACCTGCTCGGTGCCGGGGCCGGCGTCGACGTCGGACACCGAGATGCCGTTGATGACGACCGAGGTGTCTTCGGCGGTGGTCTGCGTGCCCGGCGCATTGATCACCGGCGCGTCGTTGACCGCGGTGACGTTGATGTCGACCGAGGCGTCCGCCGTCAGCGGGCCGCCGGCCCCGGTGTTGCCCAGGTCGTCGATGTGGACGGCGAGCGCGTCGCTGCCGTTGTAGTTGGCGTTGCCCTGATAGGTCAGGCCGCTCAGCGCCGTATTGATGTCGGCGAGCGTGCCGGTGAAGTCATCGCGGCGCTGCCGTCGGCGCCGGTGACGATGGTGAGCCCCGACGTCGAAGCCGAGCGTCAGCGTGCCTGGGCCGACCGTCAGGGCGACCTGCTCGGCGCCGCCTGGCGTCGACGTCGGACACCGAGAGGCCGTTGATGACGACCGAGGTGTCTTCGGCGGTGGTCTGCGGGCCCGGCGCATTGATCACCGGCGCGTCGTCGACCGCGGTGACGTTGATATCGACCGAGGCGTCGGCCGTCAGCGGGCCGCCGGACCCGGTGTTGCCGTGGTCGTCGATGTGGACGGCGAGCGCGTCGCTGCCGTTGTAGTTGGCGTTGCCCTGATAGGTCAGGCCGCTCAGCGCCGTATCGATGTCGGCGAGCGTGCCGGTGAAGGTCATCGCCGCGCTGCCGTCGGCGCCGGTGAGGAACGCAGCCCGCTGGTCGAACCCAGCGTCAGCACGCCATTGGCGACCGACAGGTCGACCTGCTCGGCGCCGGGGCCGGCGTCGACGTCGGACACCGAGAGGCCGTTGATGACGACCGAGGTGTCTTCGGCGGTGGTCTGCGGGCCCGGCGCATTGATCACCGGCGCGTCGTCGACCGCGGTGAC
Organism: uncultured Alphaproteobacteria bacterium; assembly: GCA_963822035.1. GTDB lineage: Bacteria > Pseudomonadota > Alphaproteobacteria > Rhizobiales > Xanthobacteraceae > Pseudolabrys. The sequence goes on from CAWGGC010000003.1 coordinate 215,649, forward strand.
GTTGATATCGACCGAGGCGTCCGCCGTCAGCGGGCCGCCGGAGCCGGTGTTGCCGAGGTCGTCGATGTGGACGGCGAGCGCGTCGCTGCCGTTGAAGTTGGCATCGCCCTGATAGGTCAGGCCGCTCAGCGCCGTATTGATGTCGGCGAGCGTGCCGGTGAAGCTCATCGCCGCGTCTGCCATTCGGCGCCGGTGAGGAACGACAGCCCGACGGTCGAGCCCAGCGTCAGCACGCCATTGGCGACCGACAGGTCGACCTGCTCGGCGCCGCCATTGGCATCGACGTCGGACACCGAGAGGCCGTTGATGACGACCGAGGTGTCTTCGGCGGTGGTCTGCGGGCCCGGCGCATTGATCACCGGCGCGTCGTCGACCGCGGTGACGTTGATATCGACCGAGGCGTCCGCCGTCAGCGGGCCGCCGGAGCCGGTGTTGCCGAGGTCGTCGATGTGGACGGCGAGCGCGTCGCTGCCGTTGAAGTTGGCATCGCCCTGATAGCTCAGGCCGCTCAGCGCCGTATTGATGTCGGCGAGCGTGCCGGTGAAGCTCATCGCCGCGTCGCCATTGGCGCCGGTGAGGAACGACAGGCCGCTGGTCGAGCCCAGCGTCAGCACGCCATTGGCGACCGACAGGTCGACCTGCTCGGCGCCGGGGCCGGCATCGACGTCGGACACCGACAGGCCGTTGATGACGACCGAGGTGTCTTCGGCGGTGGTCTGCGGGCCCGGCGCATCGATCACCGGCGCGTCGTCGACCGCGTCGATGGTCAGGCTGACGGTCGCGATGTTGCCGTCGGCGGTGCCGTCATTGACTTTGTAGGTGAAGCTGTCAGCACCGTTGTAATTGGAGTCCGGCGTGTAGTCGAACGAACCGTCGGCGTTGAGCGTGAAGCTCGCGGCGTGCGCCGGACCGGTGACCTCGATCGCCGTCAGCAGATTATGCGCCGTGTCGGGATCGGTGTCGTTGAAAAGCACGCCACTGCTGGCGTCGACCGACAGCGCGTTGTCCTCGTCGACGCTGTAGGAGTCCGGGTTCGCGACCGGCGGCTGGTCGTTACTGCCGACCGTGATGTGCACGGTCGCCGTATTGGTGAGCGCCCCGTCGGTCAGCGTGTAGGTGAAGGTGTCATCACCAACATAGTTGGTATTGGGGTTGTAGCTGAACGAGCCAAGCGGGTTGAGCGTGTTCAGGAATAGCGTGCCGTGCTGCGGCCCCTTCAACAGCGACACGGTGAGTGTATCGGCTGCATCAGGATCGGAGTCGTTATGCAGGACGCCGGTGCCGCCGATGCCGTCCGTGGTCGACAGCTGCGTGTTTTCATCCGTGCTGTAGAAATCGTCGACCGCGACCGGCGCCTGGTCGGTGACGTGGATGGTCGCCGTCTGCGTCGTCGTGATAGCGCCGTCGGTCACCGTATATTGGAAGCTGTCGTCGCCGACATAACCGTTGTTGGCGGTGTAGGTGAAAGAGCCGTCGGGGTTCACCACGCCAAACGACAAAGTGCCGTGCGAAGGCCCGCTGCCGTTCACCAGCGCCGTCGTCAGCGTATCGCCGTCCGGGTCGCTGTCACCGGCCAGCAGACCGGTGCCGCCGGTGCCGCTGGTGGGCTGGATCGTCTGTCCGTGCAGGTCCGAGAATGTTTCGTCATGAGCGACCGGCGCCTGGTCGGTGACGTGGATGGTCGCCGTCTGCGTCGTCGTGATAGCGCCGTCGGTCACCGTATATTGGAAGCTGTCGTCGCCGACATAACCGTTGTTGGCGGTGTAGGTGAAAGAGCCGTCGGGGTTCACCACGCCAAACGACAAAGTGCCGTGCGAAGGCCCGCTGCCGTTCACCAGCGCCGTCGTCAGCGTATCGCCGTCCGGGTCGCTGTCACCGGCCAGCAGACCGGTGCCGCCGGTGCCGCTGGTGGGCTGGATCGTCTGTCCGTGCAGGTCCGAGAATGTTTCGTCATGAGCGACCGGCGCCTGGTCGGTGACGTGGATGGTCGCCGTCTGCGTCGTCGTGATAGCGCCGTCGGTCACCGTATATTGGAAGCTGTCGTCGCCGACATAACCGTTGTTGGCGGTGTAGGTGAAAGAGCCGTCGGGGTTCACCACGCCAAACGACAAAGTGCCGTGCGAAGGCCCGCTGCCGTTCACCAGCGCCGTCGTCAGCGTATCGCCGTCCGGGTCGCTGTCGCCGGCCAGCAGACCGGTGCCGCCGGTGCCGCTGGTGGGCTGGATCGTCTGTCCGTGCAGGTCCGAGAATGTTTCGTCATGAGCGACCGGCGCCTGGTCGGTGACGTGGATGGTCGCCGTCTGCGTCGTCGTGATAGCGCCGTCGGTCACCGTATATTGGAAGCTGTCGTCGCCGACATAACCGTTGTTGGCGGTGTAGGTGAAAGAGCCGTCGGGGTTCACCACGCCAAACGACAAAGTGCCGTGCGAAGGCCCGCTGCCGTTCACCAGCGCCGTCGTCAGCGTATCGCCGTCCGGGTCGCTGTCACCGGCCAGCAGACCGGTGCCGCCGGTGCCGCTGGTGGGCTGGATCGTCTGTCCGTGCAGGTCCGAGAATGTTTCGTCATGAGCGACCGGCGCCTGGTCGGTGACGTGGATGGTCACCATCCCTGTCGCCGACAGCGTCTGGTCAGTCGCGGTGTAGGTGAAGGTATCGTCGCCGTAATAGTGCGCGTCCGGCGTATAGATGAACGAGCCGTCGCTGTTCAGCGACAATGATCCGTGCGACGGCCCGGTCGCAACCGCCGCGGTCAAGCCGTTTTGGTCCGGCTCGGTGTCGTTGGCGAGCACGCCGGACAAGGCGTTTACGGTCAGCTGGTGACCGTGGAGGATGCTGTAATCGTCGTCGGCCGCGACCGGCTGATTTTGTGCACCGGTAATCGTGACGGTGACCGTTTGCGTCGTCGAGCCGCCATGGTTGTCGCTAATAACGACGTCGAACGTTTCGACCAGATGGTCGCCAGCATTGAGGAAGGCGATGTCTTTGTCGTTCACCTCGAAGTGGCCGGTAATCGATCCATTAAGACCATTGACGGTGTCGTTGAAATTATCCTCGACCAACTGGCCGACTGCTCCATTGGTGAGGTAGTCGCCGACGTAGCTCGCCGAGTCAGCGAGATCAATCTGGGCGTTCCTGATCGACCACGTGTGCGTATCAAGCTGGTCGGGATCGCTGAACGTCAGCGTGCCGCCAGCGCTATTGATGTTGCCGTAAGCGTCGACCTGCGTCTGGGTCAGCCCGGCCACATCATTGACGTCGTCGACCGTGTAGGCGCCCGGGTCGGCCTGGAGCTGCGTGCCGTTGGTGAACGAGACGACCTCGACCTGCTCGGGGCTGTAGGCCGAGCCGCTCGAACCGGTGAAGCCGGCATAGATCGGGTTGGCGCCGCTGAAGGCGAAGTCGGTTCCGGTAAAGTCGAGCGAATCGGAAACAGTGTCGTCGAACGTATATGCCAGCGTTTGGGTCGCGGCGTTCCAGGTGACGACGAGATCGTGCCAGCTGCCGTCGTCAACGTTGCCGTCCGCGTTGTAGCCCAGTTCGTTCTGGTTCGAGTTTTCGCTCAGCAGCGTCTCGTTGTCGCCGTGGGCAAAAAACTGCGAGAAGTCGTAGGGCTGCTCGGGGAAACTTGCCGGGTAGTACGGAGAGTCCGCCGGGTATTGCTGGAAGCTGTTATCGTAGGTGTCGAATTTGACGCCGACCGCATCGGCAATCGACGGTTGGCCGGGAGCACCGACGCCCAAGGAGTTGCCCGAATCGCCGACCGCGTCGGCGCCCTGGTCCTGCAGCGTGAAGGTGATGCCGTCCGAAGCGCCCGAGCCTTCTCCAAACAGGCCGTTGCCGAAGAACAGCCGCGCGTGGATGGAGAAGTCCTGGCTGAGATTGACCTCTTGCCAGACCGCTCCGGCCTGACCGAGCGCTCCTGCCGGCGAGCCCGCCACCGCGGAGATCGGCGGCAGCAAGTCGTAGACGTTGTCGCCGCTGAAGTTGTCGGGATGCGCGGCGCCGGTCGCGACGCTGGCATCGCCGGCCGGCGTGAACGCCGTCGGGTCGCGATCGATATTGCCGATGACCGGCGCATCGTTCACGCCCTGCACGGTGACCTGGTAAGTTGCTGAGGTGTCCTTGTGGCCGTCTGACAGCTCGACCGTAAACGTGTCGACCTTGGTGTCGTCCGCCCCGAGGAAATCCAGCGCGCTGTCGGACACCGTGTAGTCGAGCTGGAAATTGCCGCCGTTGCCGTCGCGCGGTCGTGGTGTTGGTCAGCGACAACGAGGAGCTCGGATCGAGGCTGATCGAGCCCAGCGGCGGATCGCCCTCGAGATGCAGGACATAATAGTAGGTGTTGCCCGGGTCCGCGTCGCTGTAGGTCAGGCCGACGCTGGTCGTCTCGACGCCTTGCGGCACGACGTTGCTCTCGGTAACGACATTATCCATTGCGTCGAGACTGGAGCCAACCTGCACGCCGATGTGCGGATCGTAAAGATTGGGGTCGCCGAGCCGGATGCTGGTGCCGCCGCCACCTTGGAAAAAACTCAGTCCGAATGTGTCGGTGGGCGTGATGTCGGTCGTGCTGTCGAATTGCAGGTTGGCGACATCGTTGCCCTTGGCGTCGAACAGGCTGAGGACGTCGGTGCCGCTGTCGTAGCTGAGCGAAGTCGCGTGGATATTGAACAGCTCGATATCGTCGCCGTCGCCGAAGTTCTGGATCGTGGCGTCGAAGTCGTAGCTGTTCGGATTGCCCGCGACATTGATGAAGGGCATCGTCAGCCACAACGACGTGCCGGCGCCGCCCACGTCGTTCGGACCGTGGAAAGTGACGAGGTTGCCCGAGCCGGTCAGGCCGCGGTCGAACTCGAGAGTTGAACTGAGGGCATCACCCGGATTCCTGGGATCGGAAGCTGGCATCGATGTAATATTGCCCAGCAGTGCCGGTAACCGGGCCATTGAAGTCGAGGATGCCGTAAACACTGTCATCGTCGGCGTGGTACTTGGCGACGGTGTAGACCGTGCCGTCCATCTCGACCGGCGCGGTGATGATGCCGTTGCCGGAAATGAACGCCGCTTGGCCGCCGCCAGCCGCTGCATCGATGGTCAGACCCTGGCCGTTGATACGCGCCGTTATCGATGTAGAGACCGCCGCCACTGCCGGTTGTCCCGTCCTCCAGCGTGAAGGTCGGCAGTTCGCCCGGGGCCAGTCCCTGGATCTCGACCGGGTTGCTCCAATAGCTGTAGGTGTAGCTGTTGAGCAGAACGAGATCGCCCTCGCCTTCCGAGGAAGGCGTGATCAAGGTGAGCGAGTCTTCGATCGACGTGCCATTGACGAACAGGTCGCCGTGGTCGGGGCCAATATCGGTCAGGTAGAGGACAGCCGACAGCACCGAGATCGGGGCCAGATCGTTGTAGGACGTATCCGTGCCGTTGATATCGATGCTGCCGCCCACCGCGACATAGGCGCCGTCGATCAGCTGCGTGTTGCCATCGGGCCAAGGCTGCAGGTTGGTAAAGATGTGATTGGGATCGAGCGGCTGGTTGTCATCGCCGATATTCAGCGTAGCAAGATCGTCGGCGCGGAAAATGCCGTCGGGATTGTTGGTGATGGAGTTGGTGAGGATGGCGAGCGTGCCGTTATTGTCGCCGCCCTCAATATTGTCGTTGTAGATGGCGTCGATCAGGCCGTCGTTGAACAGGTCGACGTCCCAACTGAAGTGGCCGGGGGCGTCGCCAAGGATCGGATTCGGATACGGATTAAACTGAGGATCGTAATCGGAGATGATCGCGCCGGTGCCGTCGACCAGGCTGCCCTGATCGATCACGAAGTAGGCGGTCGACACCCCCGCACCAGCGCCGAGCGCGCCGTCCGGCAATGCGCCGGCGGCGGCGATGTTGCCGCCGGCATCGACCGTCAGATAACGAGTCCTCAAGGATGACGTATTGCGGCGCCGGCTCGTTCGCCATCCAGCCCAGCTCGTAGGTCGATCGCGTACTGATTGAAGAGGTCGACCAGGCTGTGGTCATAGGCGTTGATGAGAACGTGATCGGGCCGCCTTCATCGACGACGTGGCCGTTCGTGCTGTCCTGCCAGCGTGATGACGTCGTTGGAGATCGTCAGATCCGCGGTGACGATGGTCACGTCCCGGAGGACGCTGTGCAAATCGTCGATCCGCTCGAAGAACGGCGTGATGTTGTAGGTGCCGCCGTTGAGATTGAGGATGCCGCCCTGGATGACGCCGTTGTCGAGGTCGAGCGTGCCGCCCGGATTGAGAAGCAGCTCGCCCGGATAATCGGCGGCACTGAAGCCGTCGATGAAGTCGCCGACGACGAGAGCACCGTTGGTCAGATTATAGAGGTCGACCGTGCCGATGCCGTCGACGCTGCCCCAGACGCCGAGGTACCAGGTCGTCGCTACGGCCTCCGACTCGACATAGAAGAAGCCGTCGCCGCCGGGCACGCCATAGTCGATGTTGGGACGTGGCCGACCGGCACGGCGCCGGGATCGCCGGCGTTGGCCCAATCGCCGCCGACATTGATGGCGCCGACGGTCAGCGTGCTGGCGTCGGGATACCAAGTAATTTCATTATTTATGTCGCCGAGCTGGAAACTCGCCGAAGCTGCCGCCTTGCGCCGCAATGACGAGATCGTCGCCGAGCGTGACCGCGCTGCCGTCAGCGGCATACAGAAAGCCACTGCCGCCGTCGCCGACCTTGAGATCGCCGTCGTTATAGGTCGAAGCGTCCAGGTTGATCGTGCCGGTGGAGCCGGCGTATTGGCCGAGGCCGGAAACCCCGGTCGGATAGCTTTGTCCGGTCAGATTGCCGCCGTTGGTGACGTCGATTTCGCCGTAGCTATTGACGCCGACGACGATCGTACCGTTGGCATTGAGTTGGGAACCGGCGCCGTCGATGGTGACGAAGTCGCCAGGAGCGTTTTGGTTGCCGGTCGGCTCGAAGCCGACGGCCAGGGCATCGATGTTGAGCGCCTGGGCCTCGCCCGACAGGTCGCCGCTGACCACGGCACCGCCCAGGATCGTGAGCGAATTGCCGGAGTTACTGGTCGGGCCGCCGACGATGATTTGCCGCGCGACGTCGAGGGTCGCACCGTCGGTCGTGCCGTCGACCGAGACGCTGCCCCAGCCGCCCTGGTTATTGCCGGCGCCGATAATGAGATCGCCGTCGGCATTCAGTCGTGCCGACATCGAGCTCGCTGCCACCTGATACGTTGAGCGTGCCGAACCCGTCCTGGCCCACGATCAAGAAGCCGTTGATGGTCAGCGTCGAGAAGCCGGAGATTTCGACATCGCCGTCGACCCCGGGCCGACAAACGCATCCGTTCCGACGGTGAAGGTGCTGCCCGATTGCAGGTTCACCGTGCCGACGCCGCCGCCATACCGCCCGACCGCGAGAAACGTTGTGCTGGAAATCGAGCCGCCGTTGTAGCCAAACAGGGCGCCGGTGCCGTTGTCGCCGACGATGATGGAATCGCTCGTGCTGAGCGATCCGGCCCGGAGGTGCCGTCGACCGTGACGGAGCCGTTCGATCCGACGTCCTGGCCGATATCCACGTAACTGGAGCTGATCGAGCCGCCGCTGCCGATCGAGACGAGCGAGTCGGGGTTCGTCAACGCCTGCGTTAACGAGAGATCAGTCGATGGCAAAGTCATTCCAATCCGTATTGGAATTCAGATCGACCAAGCTCAAGTCAACGGAGGTATCCGCCGCCCCGGCGGTCCACTGGAAGCTGGCGAACTGCCAGTGGCCGACTGTATCGACGGTTCCAATCTGAGTGCCATTCGCGATTACCGCGAGTACAGCGTCGTTGAAACGCTCAGTGTTTAAGTCCACGCTGTAAAAACTGAACGCATAACTCGCATTCGGCGTTACGTTGACCATTTGGTCCCAAACACGATTGGTCCCGGTCTCATCGCCGTCCGCAACCAGAACATTGCCATCGCCACCGAAAGGGTCGGTCACTACCGTGGTCCAGTCGCCGGACCCGGTGGCGTTAGGAATATTCGATGCGTTGATGATCTGGTACGGTCCGGGCGTCAGCGGCCCTGGCATCGGCAGGATGCCCGTATAGTCGACATAGTCGCTGGTGAACCCGGTATCGCCAGCGCCGAAGTCGCCGTTCGTGATCAGGTTAGTGGCCTTGCCAACAATAAGTGGGCCGGACACCGTCACCGAGCTGTTCGCCGCGCCCCCGTTGACGTCGACTTGGCCATCGCTGACGACCAGAGAGCCGGCCTGCACGTCGACCGAGCCGCCGTTCTCGACAATCAAATGCGAATCCGCCGGCGCGCTGCCGTTGGCGTCGGATACAACGAGGTCGCCGGCGGTGACGTTAAGAGCGCCGCTGTTGACGTCGACCGTGCCGTTGTCGATTGCGAGCGAGTCGCCGTTGACGACGCCGGGGCTTTCGATGGTCAAAGAGGAAGGCAGCGCGTCGGTGCCGCCGACCTTGATCGCGCCATCGACGGTGAGAACTTGCGTCGTACCATCGTCGACCGAGCCGTTGTCGATGGTGAGGCTCTGGGCATGGCTCACGCCGTCGCCGGTGGCGTCGATGGTGACTGCGCTGCCGTCGGTAACGGAGACGTCGTCGGTCGACGAAGGAGGCGTAACGGCAGGATTGCCATCTGCATCCCAGTTGTTGGGATCAGAGTAGCTGACGCCGTCGCCCAGCCCGGTCCAAATATAAGTCGCCATCACCTATTCCCTTGCTGTAGCCGCCGGAAATTCCTTGCCTTGTAAGCGCTGACGGTTTGCTCACACTCCAGCCGTCACGGGGTCTTGTCGCAACGTCTCTCGCTACGCTTCCAACTTGACGACTCGATAACGGTCCATTCCGTGGTCGAATGTCGGGCCGCGAAAATTGAAATCGAGTCGCCCGATCTTGCTCGCGCGATTGCGCAACAGCTCGGCGCGGGACACACCGGCGCGGTGGGCGCCCTCGCCTCGCCTCAATCGGTCAAAGCTGCTGCTGATTATGGGACGCGTTGCGGCAAGGATGCCGTCGTTAAACACGTCCGGAACTCCCCCAGTACAATCGCCACACATAGTTAATGAGAACTTACCGAGCCCACAGTGTCAACGGGCGGGATTGGGCATGCTCAAATACGCCCGCAATTTGTTGGACTTAGCCAAAATCTCTGGAACCTAAGTCACGCTTTCCGACGCAAAAACTCCCGGTTGACTGCACACGCAATCCGGTGCAGTGCCCGCGGCCGGGCTCCATTGGCGGTTACTTTAGAAAGGCCGGCTCAAGCCCGGCGGCAACCCATCGCGGCGCCGTCGCCGGATCGGTCAACGCCCGCAACAGCGCAAACGCCACGTCGCGATGTTGGCTGCTCGCCGGGATCGCCGCAGTATAAGTGTTGACGTTGTGCAGCTCCCCGGGCAGCGGGCCGACGACCTTGGCGCCCTTCACGGTGAGGATTTCGCTGATGAAAGTGGTGGCGATCTCGGCGCGGCCATCGACCACCGCTTGCGCGACTTCGTAGCCGCGTCCGCCATAGACGGTCTTTTTTGCCACCTCTTCGGCGATGCCGAGTTTCTCCAGCAGCTTGGCAAAGGCATTGCCGGAGGAGCCGCCGGCTTTCGGATCGGTGTAGGCGACGGCACGGGCGTTGAGCAGCGTCTGCTTGAACGCCTGCGGCGTGGAAATATCCGGAACCGGCGCGCCCTCCTTGATCGCCACGCCGGTGACGGTGCGGCCGACATCCATGCGGCTACCGGCCACGAACATCCCGGGTTTGTCGAGCGCGTCGATGCCCGCAGGCGGCAGGATGACGAGGTCGGCCTGCTCGCCGCCAGCGACGCGGTCGCGCAAACTACCGGCGGTGCCGGACACGATATCGACGCTGTGCCCGCTGGCCCGTTCGAATTCGGCGCTCAGCGCCTTCACCATCGCCTCGACCGCGCCCGACGTCAGAACCTTGATCTTCGCCAAGACAAATTCTCCCCCGACCTTCTCCGTGCGACACATTATCCTGTCATCGCCGAAGAGAGCAAAGCATCAGGCGCTGATGCGCTCGATTGCGGCGCCGCAGCGGGCGAGCTTTTCCTCGAGCCGCTCGAAGCCACGGTCGAGATGATAGACGCGGTTGACCATGGTCTCGCCCTCGGCGGCGAGCGCGGCGATCACCAGCGACACCGAGGCGCGCAGGTCGGTCGCCATCACCGGCGCGCCCTTGAGGCGCTCGACGCCCTCGATGGTGGCGGTCTGGCCGTTGAGCTGGATGTGGGCGCCAAGGCGCACCAGCTCCTGCACGTGCATGAAGCGGTTCTCGAAAATCGTTTCGGTGATATGCGAGGTGCCGTCGGCGCATGACATCAGCGCCATTAGCTGCGCCTGCAGGTCGGTGGGAAAGCCAGGGAAAGGCGCGGTCGTGACATCGACCGGCCCGAGGCCGGCGCCGTTGCGAGCGACGCGGATGCCCTCGTTGGTCGGCGCGATGGTGACGCCGGCGCGCGTCAGCACGTCGAGCGCGGCTTGCAGCAGTTCGGGTCGCGCATTCTGCAACAGCACGTCGCCGCCCGTCATCGCCACCGCCATGGCATAAGTGCCGGTCTCGATGCGGTCGGGCAACACCGAATGACGCGCGCCGGAAAGGCGCGGCACGCCTTCGACGATGATGCGCGAGGTGCCGGCGCCGGTGATCCTGGCACCCATCTTGTTGAGGCAGTCGGCAACGTCGCCGATCTCGGGCTCGCGCGCGGCGTTCTCGATCACCGTGGTGCCGTTGGCGAGCGCCGCCGCCATCAGCGCGGTATGGGTGCCGCCGACCGTGACTTTCGGGAACTTGATCTCGCCGCCGCGCAAACCCTTGCGCGTGCGGGCGATGACGTAGCCGCCTTCGATCTCGATCTCGGCGCCGAGCGCGTCGAGCGCCATGATGAGGAGATCGACCGGTCGCGTGCCGATGGCGCAGCCGCCGGGCATCGAGACCTTCGCCTCGCCCATGCGCGCAACGAGCGGCGCGATCACCCAGAAGCTTGCGCGCATCTTGGAGACGAGCTCGTAAGGCGCGGTGGTGTCGACGATGTTTTTTGCCGAGATATGGATGGTGCGGCCGCTGTTCGGATCGTCGCCGGCCCGCTTGCCGGCGATGGTGATGTCGACGCCGTGATTGCCGAGGATGCGCTGCAACTGGATGACGTCGGCAAGCCGCGGCACGTTGTCGAGGATCAGCGTGTCCGCGGTGAGCAGACTCGCGATCATCAAGGGCAGCGTCGCGTTCTTGGCGCCGGAGATCGGGATCGTGCCGTTGAGGCGCTCGCCGCCAATGATGCGTATCCGATCCATTGCCGCCTCTTTTTCCTCAACCGCCGATCCAGGCGCCGCCTGACGGCCACCGGCCGATGCCAATATAGGCAACAGTCCCCACCCTCGCCCGTCGAATACGGCGAAAGTCGGCCCCTCAGGCCTGGCCGCTCTTGCCGCCCTTGACGGCAGGCCCTTGCGGGGGCGAATTGCGCCCGCGCGCCTGCGCCTTGCGCCGGCGCAGATTCTCGCGCAGGGCCTCCGCCAAGCGCCTGTCGCGGCTCTCAGATTTGCCCGTCTGTGGATCGTTTGCGCCGGCCTTGGTCATGCCCACGCGATTACGCGAGCGGACCTGTGTGTGGCAACCCCAGACCAATAATCAGCGTTGGGTTCGTTTTGCGATAGGACAATCATAGATTGTGGCACTGCTCTTTTACGATCATCGGCAATTTAACTTATTTGTCACTATGCGCAATTTAGATAGTGGGAACATCAACTTACGCGATAGCGGGATACCACTATGGACATCATGTCGCTGCCAAAGCTGTTGCGCCAACGCATTTATTTGTCCGACGCCCCGCCAGGGTGGCTTCGCGTAGCGTTTGGGCTCCAAAATCCAGACTTGGAATCCATGGCTAAATATGTCCGCCAAGAGCTCGAGCGAAGGTACGAGGAGCTTGATCGACATTTCAAACTGGACTTTTCCCTCCTGCTATTTGGAATTTGCGCGGAGAAGCCATCAATAAAATCAAACCAGGTGCCGTAGACACCACATCTGGGATATCCGAAATGGCTTTTCTGCAAGCGGCGGCTAAAGTCCTTTCCGGATTTTCAATCAAAAAGGAAAATCACACGGGTCGCCGCAAAAAGTGGACAGACGAGAAGTACGCCGAAGTTTATGCCAATGTCGAATTTCTGAGACGAAAAACTCAAATGAGCGTGAGCAGGATCTGCTCGCGCTTGCCAAAGGACAAGAGATACCGGGAACGTTGGGGTGATTTCACCGCACACGACCTGCGAAAGGCTTATACCAATGTCTTGAATCGGATCCGCAACGATCTTTGGTTTACACTTAATCTAGGGCGTGGCGAGGCTCTGCAGAGTGAGGGAAAAGAAAATGAAGTTGATGTTGCTATCAGGAAATTCGCCCTAAAATCTAGGGCATGAACTCATAAATGTAGTTGGGCTGCGTTACAAAGCCCCGCTCTGCACGCTCGTCGCCGTAGAATCCGATGGTTTGAGGCGAAGCTACGGAAGACCGCCAAGACAAAGCCGCCAGCGCATGGAAACTGATCAGAAAACGGACAACTTGATTAGCCTCGGAGTTGTGGCGTCGGCCTTCTTTTGGATTGTTGGCGGTATCGCTTGGTTGGGGGTCGCCGGATTTATCTTATATGGCATTGTCCGAGTTTTCTTTCGGCTTGCCTTCCACGTGGAATTGCCAAATCCGCTGGAATAGCTTCGGCCTTGTGCTTTGCATTGGGCGTTGTCAGGAAACATCACTTCGCGCGCCATGTTCATGACTATCCCCTGCGCGCCGCCCGGGTACGGGGGGAGCGAAGCAAAAGCGACGCCGATCTGCCGTCGGACCGGCAAGCTGCGGGCCGTGCAGCTTTCGCCCCTGCATAATCAATTAATGGACGTCATCTGCCAAACCGTATGGCAATTATTTTGACGGTTTCGACCGTTGTCGCTTGCGCAGGCGCACGCCCGGGCCGCCGCCATTTTCCGCGATGAATTCGATACCGGCCTGCTCGAGGGCGACACGAATTGCCTCAATTGCCTCGTAGGAAACAGTCCTGCGTGCTCGTTCAAAATCCCAATTGTAGAGAGCCCCAGCTTAGCCCGCGCCGCAAGCTCCGGCTAAGTCATATCCAATAAAGCGCGAGCGCCGCGACATTGACCCGCGCTCAACAAATCAACATTTACTGTTGACATTCTTTACCAACATAATATGTTGAACAGCGTAAGAGCTACCTTGCAACACTTATTCGCACGCAACTAGACGATCGACGAGTGCTTTACCATCATCGGAGTGCATCATGGATCTCGAATTTAGCGCCATCCACTATCGTGCGGTCCGCGACCGCATCAAGGCAGAAGATCCGCAGATTGATGAGCAGACCCTCGCCGATACGGTTGAGGGCATCACCGATCTGCACGAAATACTCGAGGCCGTTATTCGCTCGGCCCTTGCCGATGAAGCCCTGGCCGGAGGCCTCAAGGGGCGGATCGCTGACATGCAGGACCGTTTAGACCGCTTGCGGGATCGAGCTAGCAAACGTAGGCAGATCGCCCGCGATATCATGGTCGAGCTGGATCTGAAAAAGCTCAACGCGCCCGATTTCACAGCGTCCATCCGCGAGGGCAACCCGGCACTGGTCGTACTGGACGAAGGTGCCGTCCCTTCAATCTATTGGGAGCCGAGCGCACCGCGACTTAATCGGCAGGGGCTGGCCTCTGAGCTGAAAAACGGTGCCGAGGTTCCAGGTGTGACGCTATCCAATCCAGAACCAATCTTGAGTGTGAGGGTACGCTAATGGGCTTCTCAGCAAAACAGGTGCAGGCCCTCAAACGGAATGTCGATTGCCGCCATGTCCGCCATCGAGAGGTCAATGGACGGGAGCTGTCCTACATTGAAGGGTGGTATGCGATATCGGAAGCCAATCGTATCTTTGGCTTTGACAGCTGGAGCCGCGAGACCATTGAAACCCGTTGCGTCCTAAGCCGGGAGAATCGCGGGAGCTTTACTGCGGTTTATCTGGCCAAGGTGCGCATTACCGTTCACGCCGCAGGTGTAACCATCATCCGGGAAGGCCATGGCACGGGTGAGGGCCGCGGCGATTCTGCCGGCAATGCCCACGACACCGCACTAAAGGCGGCTGAAACAGATGGCACAAAGCGAGCACTAGCAACCTTTGGCCGCCCATTTGGGCTCGCGCTCTACCATCCGGCCAAACAGGCAAAGACCTCTGCATTGCCTGGCTTGCCAAAGCCAGTGCAGCCCGCGGGCGAGCCTCGCCTTGGATTTCATCCTGATGACACAACACCAATTCCGCGTCCCTCTTCCTATTATGGCCGGCGCCGTGGTCCGCCTTTCGCCGAACTCATGCAGCAAGACCAGCAGAAGCAACAGTCTGTCACGCCAGCCGCGGCTCCACCATTCACGTCGGCGGCGCCAGACCTGGCGCCTGGACCAATCGACAAAAGCCTCCTTACCATTGCCGAGCCGAAGCGCTTGCGGGACAAGAATCATCTTAGGTTCGTCGCCTCGCAATCATGTCTGGTCTGCGGACGACAACCTTGTGACCCGCACCACTTGCGCTTTGCGCAACCAAGAGCAATCGGTCTTAAAGTGAGTGATGAGTTCACCGTCCCGCTTTGCCGCGGTCACCACCGTGAATTGCATCAAGTCGGAAACGAAATCGCATGGTGGGAGAAACTGAAAATCGAACCACTTATGATTGCTCGGGAGCTATGGGAAAGAAGCCATCCGCAAGCAGCCACGCAAGAACCATTAAAAAAAGTCAACTGAGGGTGGAGCACCTTTCACGAAGCGGTCCCCGCCGAACAATCTAAGTCCGAGCTCGATGGGAAACAGAGCTTTTTTAGGCTCGGCACAGATCCTTGATTACTCTAGGAGGCGATCCAACTGAAAAAGCGTCAAACTCCACGTCGAGGGCTACTCGTCGGTAGCTCAGCTACGAGCCGATCGCACTGATCAACGGGACATTGGGGTGATCGCAATCGCACCCTACGGTCGCGTGTTCGAAAAGACGGCTCCCAACATGCGAGGTCGTCGCAAGTTACTTGGATGCGGGGGTGAGGCTTTTGCCGGCGTGACAAATCCATGTCACTGCGCAAAAGCGATACGGGCCCCACCCCAATCGAATCGGAATTCGAGATTTTGCAGGTGACTGAGCGTTTGCCGGACACGAGCCTGCGCTGGTTTGGGACAATAAAGCAGCAGGAAACCACCTCCGCCGGCGCCCGCGAGCTTACCACCGAGCGCACCCGCCTCCACGCCCGTTCATAGTGGCTGTCGATCTGGGCATTGCTGATTTTCGCCGACAGACTGCGCTTAATTTCCCAGCCTCGGTGTAGTGCGTGGCCGAAGCCATCAAGATCGCCAGCGAGCAAAGTATCGCGCATTTCGTAAGCGAGATCGACCATATCCTGTATCCGCGCGACGTGATCTTGTCGTCGCTTTCAAGCGCAGCGACCTGGGTCGACAAGCACCTCGCGCGCATCGCGCTGGTCGCCGGTGTAAAATAGCATCAGGTTCTCTTCGAGCTCCGCTTGGATCGCGTGTCGGTAGCAGCAGCGGCTGCACGGTCACACCGCCGTGCCGCTCAAACTCGATCAGATTGATGCCGCCCAAAGGCCGCGGCATACTGGTCCTGCTTGCCGATCGGCTCGCCGAGACGCTCGATCTCGAGTTCGCAGGCTTCGTTCGCCAGTTGCTCTTTCGGCACGAAGATGCGGCGGTGCGCATAGAGCGCGTTGATGAGCGCGACCGAGAACGAGCTCGATGAGCCAAGCCCGGTGCCGCCAGGAATGTCGGCGACGGAAACGATCTCGATGCCCGGCTTGATCTCCTGCATCCGCAGTGCTTCTCGCAAGATGGGGTGCTGCACCTCGTCGACGCGATCGACAAGCTCGGTGCGGGTATATTTGAGGTGATACTTGCTGGCGTTGAAGAACGGATGCACGACGATGAAGCTGTATTTGGCGATGCCGCAGGACAACACCGCGCCGCGGCTCTTGCGGTAGAACGAGGCGATATCGGAGCCGCCGCCGGCAAAGCTCACGCGGAAAGGGGCGCAGGATACGATCATCGTTCAGCTCACTCCGGGCATGAGGATAAGATCAGCGGCTTCGCGTTGCCGGTCGACGCCCGGCCATTCGTCGGCGCAGCGCTCGCGCCAAAGCTGTTCGATCGCATTCTCATCGAAGCCCTTCCAGCGATAGAACGAAATAAAGCGCGTGCGCTGCACGTCCGCCGGCACGTCCACGAAGACAATAAGGTCGAGCAGGCCGCGGACGTTGGGGTGTCCGGCGAAATTGCCTTCGAGCAGGATGACCGATTGGCCCGCCGGATCGTAAGTGACGGGCGCGCCAGGGCCGCGGCTCGCGGCGTCGTATCCCGGAGCGCACACCGCCTTTTGCTCGCGCAACGCGCGCACGACCTCGGGAATGGCATCGACGCGGTTGCGGTCTTCGGCGGAGGAATTCCGCGCGCCGCTCGCCGGCCGGTAATGATCCAATCGTCAAGCCGTACATGCAGACAGCGGATATCCTGCTCGTTTAATGCGCGGGCAATGGCGTGCGCCGCGACCGTTTTTCCGGCCCGCGAACGCCCGCACAATCCCACCAGCAACGGCGCGTCGTTCTGCCTGTCCATCCGTTCGATTGCGGCGACCGCCGGCGCGGCCAAGGCCTGATAATTGAGCTCGAAATCCACGGCCTCGACCACGGTTTCGAACATGAGATCAGGTGTCGGGCGGCGTGCCGGTCTCCCGTTGGTAGCGCTCGTGGTCGCGGCAGCCGTGGCCGGTGCGAACACCATAGGCCCAGACACCGGCGGCGCGGGCGGCACCGATGTCGCGCAGGCTGTCGCCGATCAGCGCCGAACGGCGCCGATCGATCGGCAGATCGGCGAAGGCCCAGCGCAGCATCAGCGTGCCGGGCTTGCGACATTCGCAGCGGATCTTCAGCTCGGGAATCTCGCCGGCGAAACCCGGCCTCCGGATGATGCGGGCAGAAATAGATGCGGTCGAGCACGCCGCCGTCCATGGCGAGCAGCGCTTCGAGCCGGCCAAGAATGTGGTCGAGGCCTTCGAAAGTCACAAAACCCTTTGCGACCTGCGGCCGATTGGTAACCGCGACAGTGAGCCGGCCTGCCTCGCGCGCGCGACGCACGGCACCGCCGGCGCCGGCGAGCAGTTTCACGTCGTCGGGCGTGACGGCGCCTTGCAGACCCGGCTCGTCGTTGAGCACGCCGTCGCAGTCGAAGAACAAGGCCGGGCGCGGATTGGTGAGCTTCATGGCCTCGACACGCCCCGAGGCGAGATCGCGCTCGGCGAGCGCGTGGCGGGCCGGCGTGCCGACATCACGCAAATATTCCGGCGTGTTGTAAGCGGCGATGCGTGCGCCCGAACCGACCAGTCGCGGCAACACGTCGTTGATCATGTCGGCCTTGGTGCCACGTTCGATTTCGGCAAAGAACGCCGGAGACGCGAGATAAAGGCCGGCCGGCACCAGATTGCGGTAGTCCTCGCTTCGCGGCTGGGCGCGCGGCAGGATCGCTTTCACCAGCCCGTCGGCTTCAACGATCAGGTCGGAGGTGCGCGGATGGTCGTTGGGATGCGCGACGATGGTCAGCAGCGCCTGCTGGCTGCGGTGGAGACGATAGAGCGGGGCGAGCGCCATATCGAACAGCATGTCGCCATAGACGAGCAGCGTTTCGCCGCCGCTGGCCTCGAGCGCGCTCAGACAGCCCGCCGTGCCCAAGGGCGAATCCTCGACGATGATCTCAAGCTGCAGGCCGAGCGCCGCCGCTTCCGGCGCGAGGGCCGGCGCAAGCTGGTCGCCGAGATGCCCCGCAAGCACATCGATGCGCGTGACGCCTTCCTGACGCAGCGCGCGCATCTGACGGAAGATGATCGGAACGCCGCCGACGGGAAGCAGGGCCTTGGGAATGCGTCCTCCCGTCATTCCCTCCGCCCGCGTTCCCAGCCCTCCTGCAACGATCGCTGCCCGCATGCCCGCCGATCCCATTCAAAATCCGTTGGCGAGAATGCGGGCGACAGCATGGCGAACCGCGTCGGTCGAATGGCGCTGCGGCGCCCAGCCCAGCGCCTGCAGGCGCGAAATATCGTAGCGAAAACGCGGCACGTCGCCCGGCCAGCCGCGATCGCCGCCGGTGAACACGATCTTCGTCCTCTTGTCGCCGGCGGCTGCGACGACGATTTCGGCAATCTCGCGGACCGAGGTCTGGCCGATGCCGGCCGCATGAAAAACGGCGAGCGGGCCCTCGGCCTTGTCCCAGGCGACCATGATCGCGTCGACCAGGTCGCCGACATAGAGATAAGGCTTCGACTGGTTGCCGTCGCCGAGCACCTCGAGCTGGCTGCGGTCGGCCTCCAGCTTGCGCAGGAAATCGAAGATCACGCCATGGGTTGCGCGCTCGCCAACGACATTGGGAAAGCGCAGCACGACGGAGCGGATGCCGAAGGTATGCGCGTAAACCGAAACATAGGCTTCGGCGCCGAGCTTGCTCGCGCCGTAGAACGAGATCGGCTGCAACGGCGCGTGGTCTTCGCCGATGAGCGCGTCGGTTTCGCCGAAGATCGCCGAGGTGCTGGCGAAGAACAGCCGGCCGACGCCATGTGCCTTCATCGCTTTCAGGACGGCGATAGTGGTGAGCTGGTTGAGCTTGAGATCAAGCTCGACGTCCTTGCTGCCGGCGGAAATGTCGGAATTGGCGGCAAGGTGGAACACGGCATCGAAATGCCCCTCGGCAAACAGTCCGCCAAGCGCCGTCTCGTCGAGCACGTCCGCTTCGACAAAGCGGAAACGCGGCGTGTTGGAGAGATGGGCGATGTTGCGCCGGCGGCCGAGCCAGAGGTTGTCGACGCAGCAGACTTCGTCGCCGCGCGCGAGCAAGCGGTCACAAAGGTGGCTGCCGATGAAGCCAGCGCCGCCAGTGATCAGAATTCGCATCGAAGGCCGCTTGCGGCTTCAGGTCGCCTGCGCCAGCACCATGCTGTCCGGCACGCGCAGACCGCAGATGAAATCCAGGATCGCGTGGCAGATCGTCAAATGCCCGATTTCCACGAACCCGTACCGATCGCTGGCGAGATAGAAATTGATGTCGCCGAGACGGCGCAAAGGATTGTCAGCGCCGAAGCCGCTCAAGGTGATGACGGAACAGCCGGCGGCGCGCGCCGCCTTCACCGCATTGAGGATGTTCGCCGAGCGGCCCGAGCTGCTGATGGCGACGACGAGGTCGCCGGCGCGTGCATGCAGCTCGAGCTGCTTGGCGAAGACCTGGTCATAGCCGAGGTCGTTGCCGAGGCAGGTCAGCATCGAGCCGTCGTTGAGCGCGAGCGAGCGGACGCCGCCGTTTTTTGAGTAATCGGTCGCCATGTGGCTGGCGATTGCGGCGCTGCCGCCATTGCCGA
>CAWGGC010000004.1:0-1082526 GCA_963822035.1 uncultured Alphaproteobacteria bacterium
GCCGACCGGCACTATCTCATCAGCAAGGACGCGCTGGAGAAGGGAAAACGGGTGGCGACCCGCGTGACCGAGGTGGCACAGGAGCGTCGCCGCGAGGAGATCGCCCGCATGCTCGCCGGCGCCGAGATCACCAACGAGGCCCGCGCCGCCGCCGAAAGGCTGATCAAGCAGGCGAGCTAGCCGTCATTCCGGGGCCGGCCGAAGGCCGGAACCCGGAATCCAGAGGCATCTTCTATCGAACAATGTCCGGATATAAATCCTTCCAGTCGGTGTTTTCCTTTTCGATTAGGTCGATTTTCCACGAGCGCCGCCATTTTTTAATTTCCTTTTCTCGTGCGATTGCGTTTGTGGGATCTTCATACGCCTCGAACCACACCAGACGACGGATGTCATGCCGTGAACTAAATCCGGGGAGCGTTTTCTCTTTTGTGTTGGTAGACTCTGCGGACAAGGTCTTTTGTGACCCCAACATAGAGCGTTCCTTGTTTTCGGCTTGCGAGAAGGTAGACATAAAACATCAAGTGAACCCGAACTTGCCTCTGGATTTCGGGTTCGCTCGCTGCGCTCGCGCCCCGGAATGACGAAGAATAACATGGCCAAAACGAAAGTCCGAACGGACCAGACCCCGGTCGAATTCCTGACCGCCAAGCAGGCGGCCGCCGAGCACGCGCGGCTCGGGCAGGAGATCGCGGCGAACGACAAGCGCTACTACCAGGAAGACGCGCCCAAGATCACCGACGCCGCCTACGATCGCTTGCGCCAACGCTACAGCGCCATCGAGGCGCGCTTTCCCGATCTGCGCACGCTCGAATCCCTGTCGCTGAAAATCGGCGCGGCGCCCTCCGGCAAATTCAAAAAAGTGCGGCACGCGGTGCCGATGCTGTCGCTCGACAATGCCTTTGCCGATGAAGACGTGGTCGACTTCGTCGGCCGCATCCGCCGCTTCCTGAAATTGGGCGAAGACGAGCGCATCGCCTTTTCCGCCGAGCCGAAGATCGACGGCCTGTCGATGTCGCTGCGCTACGAGGGCGGCGAACTGGTCACCGCGGCGACGCGCGGCGATGGCAGCGAAGGCGAGGACGTCACCGCCAATATCCGCACGCTCAAGGACGTGCCGCAGCGCCTCAAGGGCCGCCGCGTGCCGAAGATCGCCGAGGTGCGCGGCGAGGTCTACATGACCAAGCGGGCCTTCCTCGAATTGAACGAGCGGCAGAAGGCGGCCGGCGAGCCGATCTTCGCCAATCCGCGCAATTCCGCCGCCGGCTCGCTGCGGCAGAAGGACCCGAGCGATCACCGCCTCGCGCCCGCTCGGCTTCTTCGCCTATGCCTGGGGCGAGATGAGCGAAATGCCGGAGGACACCCAATCCGGCATGATCAAGTGGTTCGAGGCCTGCGGCTTCAAGACCAATCCGTTGACCAAAATCCGCCATTCGGTCGAGGAATTGCTCGCCTTCCACCGCGACATCGAACAGCGCCGCTCGCATCTCGACTACGACATCGACGGCGTCGTCTATAAGGTCGACCGCCTCGACTGGCAGGAGCGGCTCGGCTTCGTCTCGCGCGTCCCCCGCTGGGCCATCGCGCACAAGTTCCCGGCGGAGCGCGCCGTCACCGTGCTCAAGGACATCGAGATCCAGGTCGGCCGCACCGGCGCGCTGACGCCGGTCGGCAAGCTCGAGCCGGTCGGCGTCGGCGGCGTCATCGTGCAGAACGTGACGCTGCACAACGAGGACTACATCAAGGGCATCGGCGGCGACGGCGAGCAGTTGCGCGAGGGCCGCGACATCCGCATCGGCGACACCGTCATCATCCAGCGCGCCGGCGACGTCATCCCGCAGGTGGTCGACGTCGAGATCGACAAGCGGCCGAAGAATGCCAAGCCCTATCACTTCCCGAAGAAATGCCCGTGCGACCTGCACACCGACATCGTGCGCGAGGAAACCGCGACCGGCGAGGAAGGGGCGCGGGCCCGCTGCACCGGCGAATTCGCCTGCCCGTTCCAGAAAATCGAGCATCTGAAGTTGTTCTGCTCGCGCCGCGCCTTCGACATCGAGGGGCTCGGCGAAAAGCAGATCGAGCTGTTCTTCGAGAAGGAATGGGTCAAGGAGCCCGCCGATATCTTCACGCTGGAGAAGAAGCACAAGGCGGAGTTGCTGGAGGAGGAGGGCTACGGCGAAACCTCGGTCCGCAATCTGTTCGCTGCGATCAACGCGCGCCGCGAAATCTCGCTCGACCGCTTCATCTATGCGCTCGGCATCCGCCAGGTTGGCGAGACCACGGCGCTGGCGCTGGCGCGCGGCTACGGTTCGTGGAAGGCGTTCCACGATGCGTCCTTGAAGGTCACTAAGGGCGACGAGGAGGCGATCGCCGAGATGGACGCGCTCGACCAGATCGGCGACACCGTGATCGCCGCGATCAAGGCCTATTTCGGCGAGAGCCACAACAAGGGCATCGTCGAGCGGCTGACCAAAGAGGTCGACATCCTCGACGCCGAAAAGCCGAAGGCCGACTCGGTCATCGCCGGCAAGACCGTGGTGTTCACGGGCACGCTGGAGAAGATGACGCGCGAGGAGGCGAAAGCCACCGCCGAGCGGCTCGGCGCCAAGGCGTCGGGCTCGGTGTCGAAGAAGACCGACTATGTCGTCGCCGGCCCCGGCGCCGGCTCCAAGCTCGCCGAGGCGCAGAAGCTCGGCGTCAAGGTGCTCAGGGAAGACGAGTGGTTGAAGCTGATTCGCTAATGCCGTCGATGGTGGTGCGGTCCGTTCCATTTGATCCGGCGCGGCCGGGCTTCCTCACGGCGCATGCCATGGCTTTGTTCTCATTCAGCGTTAAAGACAGTGGATCATGCCGGCTACCGACCGCGGGCATTCGAGCGCCTTCGCCCGAATTGTCATTCCTGCTGCTAGCACTACCGTCGCAACGGCTGTCATTGCAAGGTGCCAACGGGTCCGGCCCGAATGCGAGCCCGCTGACAATGCTGCGCTACAAGGTCATTCCGCTTTCTGCCACCGAACTGACCCCAATACGCAACTTGCGCTGGAACGCGCGCGTACGACGAGCGTCTATCACCTGAGGTCGCGCAAAGAAATTGCAATGTTTCTCGAGGCCGTCAGGCGAGAAAAAAAGGCGTATATCTAAAGCGGCCGTGTCGCCGCCTCCAGCCACGCTTTGGTCGGCGCATCGACCAGCGGCGCCAGCGTATCGCGCACGCGCGCGTGGTAGGCGTCGACCCAGGCGCGTTCCTTGGCCGTCAGCATCTTCGCATCGATTAGCCGCCGGTCGATCGGCGCCAGCGTCAGCGTCTCGAACGCATTGAGCGGCTTCTCGGCGCCGGCCGGCTCCGGCGCCGCGATCACCAGCACCAGGTTCTCGATGCGGATGCCGTAGGCCGCGGTCTTGTAGTAGCCGGGCTCGTTCGACAGGATCATGCCGCGCCGCAAGGCGACGTTGCCGAGCTTGGAGATGCGCGCCGGCCCCTCGTGCACCGAGAGATAGCTGCCGACGCCGTGGCCGGTGCCGTGGTCGAAGTCGAGGCCGGCCTGCCACAGCGCGATGCGCGCCAGCGGGTCGAGCTGCGCGCCGGAGGTGTTCTCCGGAAAGATCGCGGTGGCGATCGCGATGTGACCCTTGAGCACGCGGGTGAAGCGGTCGCGCATCTCGTCGGTCGGCGTACCGACAATGACGGTGCGGGTGATGTCGGTGGTGCCGTCCTCGTATTGCGCGCCGGAATCGATCAGGAACAGCTCGTTCATGCCGATGCGGCGGTTGGAAGCCCGCGTCACCCGGTAATGCACGATCGCGCCGTTCGGGCCCGAGCCGGCGATGGTCGGGAAGGAGATGTCCTTGAGCGCGCCGGTGTCGCGGCGGAAGCTTTCCAGCGCCGCGACCGCGTCGATTTCGGTGACGATGCCGGTCGGCGCCTCGCGGTCGAGCCAGGCAAGAAAGCGCGTCACCGCGGCGCCGTCGCGCAAGTGCGCGGCGCGCGCGCCGGCGATCTCGGCGTGGTTCTTCACCGCCTTCATCAGCGCGATCGGGTCGGCGCCGCGCTGCGGCTTGCCGCCGGCTTCCGCGATCAGCCGCGTCAGCGCCTCGGCGGCGCTGGCCTGGTCGAGCCGCACGGTCTTGCCCTTGAGCGCGGCCAAGTCGGCCGCAAGCTCGCCGGGCGGCCGCACCTCGGCGACCTCCTCGAGCGCATGGCGCGCGGCGTTGTCGAGCCTGCTGCTGTCGACATAGAGCGCCGGCCGGCCTTCCTTCGGCACCAGCGCAAAGGCAAGCGCGAGCGGCGTGTGCGCGACATCGGCGCCGCGGATGTTGAAGGCCCAGGCGACGTTCTGCGCGTCGGAGACCACAAGCGCGTCGGCGCGCAGCTTGGCAAGCTCGGCGCGCACGCGCTTGAGCTTCTCCGCCGCGCTCTCGCCGGCGAGTTTCAAATCGCGCAGCACCACCGGGCTCGCCGGCGGCGCCGGCCGCTTGCGCCCACAGCGCGTCGATCGGGTTGCGGTCGACCGGCACTAAGGTTGCGCCGGCATTGGCGCAGGCCTTGGCGAACCGCTCGACGCTGTCGGCGGTGTGCAGCCACGGGTCGTAGCCGATTTTCAAGCCGCTCTTGGCGGCCTGCTCGAGCCACTGGTCGGGCGGATTCTCGACCAGATGGGCGATGACGAAGATCGACGCATCGACCTGCGCCCCGGCCTGCACGGTGTAGCGGCCGTCGACGAACACCGCCGCCTTGTCGGCGAGCACGATCGCGGCGCCGGCCGAGCCGGTGAAGCCGGTGAGCCAGGCGAGCCGTTCTTCACTGGCGGGGAGATATTCGTTTTGCTGGCGGTCGGCGCGCGGCACGATAAAGCCGTCGAGCCCGCGGCGCGCAAGCTCGGCGCGCAAGGCGGCGACGCGGGGCGCGCTTTCGTTGCGCTCGCTTTGATCCTCGAAGGTCTGGAATCGGGCCTCAAACATGCGCGCTCACTTTAGCGTGAACCCCGCGCGGAGCAATGCAGGCATGCGCGATTGCGTGGATTGGGCGGCCCGCGCCTTTCTCGCGCCAGCCGAGCAAAGCGAATCACCGACTTGATTAGCGTTTTTCCGCCGCACCCATTCGCGCGTGAATGGAGATCATCAACGTCAATCATCGGTTAATCGATCATGTCGGAAACATGGAGCATCCATGCACCGCCGTGCGTGGTGTGCAAACGGGAATGCGACTACTCGCATCGGCATAGATGGCAACGACTCGGTGTTAGTCCACCGCACTGTCGTTGGAAAGGAGATCTTGAGATGGCTGCTGTTACTTTTGGAGTTGCCGGCGGCGCTGCCGCCGCCGCCGAACCGAAGCCCGCGGAAACTCGCGAGGGCTTCTTCACGCGTGTGCTCGACGCTATTGCCCAGTCGCAGATGAAACGCGCCGAGCGCGACATCATGCGCTTCCGCGATTTGCTGGCGCCGGACTGCGAGCTGCGCGAGCGGCTCAATCTGCCGTTCAACGGCCGCTGAACGCCGGCGACATGAGGATATGGATCGCCCCGGCCGCGGTGCCGGGGCGATTTTCATTTCAGGCTTTGCGCAGCACCAGCGTCACCCAGCCTTCGAGCGTGATGCGGCGCTCCAGCGCGAGCCCCTGCGCGCGGTAGATCGCCAGCGCCGCGTTGGCGTGGCTCACGAGCAACCCGGACAGCACAATGCGGCCGCCACGCGCGGTGAGCCGCGCCAGCGGCACCGCCATGCGCTTGAGCACCGGCAGCAGGATGTTGGCGAGGATCAGATCGTAAGGCGCGCGCTCGGATACGAAGCGGGCATTGCAGCGGCTTGCCCGCGCGAATGAAATGAAAGCGCCGGCGCGATTGAGCCGCGCATTGGCCCGCGCGGTGACGACTGCCTGCGGATCGATGTCGACCGCGGTGACCGGGCGGCGCAAGCGCCGCGCCGCGGCGATCGCCAGCACGCCGGAGCCGGTGCCGACGTCGAGCACGCACTTCATTTCCCTCCCCCTGAAAGGGGGAGGGTGGCGAGCAGCGAAGCTGCGAGCCGGGTGGGGGTCAGAGATGGGGGATCGCTTGCGCCCTTTCGCCAGCGCGTCCAGCGCCAGCAAACAGCCGCGCGTGGTGCCGTGGTGGCCGGTGCCGAAGGCGAGCGCCGCCTCGATCTCGATGCCGATGCGGCTGACCGGAATGTGCGCGCGGTCGTGCGCGCCGTGCACGATGAAGCGCCCGGCCTCGACCGGCGTCAGATTGGCGAGGCTCGCCGCCACCCAGTCGGCGGTCTCGAGGCTGCTGAAGTCGAACTGCGCGGCGGTGGCTTCGCCGGCGGTTTCTGCCACCAGCGCCCGCATCGCGGCCTCATCCGGGGCGCTGCGGAAATAGATCTCGAGCCGCCATTTGCCGCCCCCGGCCTCGAAGGCGGCGACCGCGCAGTCGTCCGGATTGAGCCGCTCGGCAAGCTGGTCGACGAGCCGCCGTGCGGTCGGCTCGTCGCAGCTCAGGCTGGCCACGGTCGATTGGGGTTTGGCCATCAATGCCGCTTGAAATACTGGATCTCGCGCTCGTGCTGCAGCGCGGCCTTCTTGCTGTCGAAGGTGCCGAGGTTGCGGCGCTTGCCGGTCTTCGGATTCTTCTTGCGCGAATAGAGCCGGTACTTGCCGGACTTGAGCTTGCGGATCATTGCCGTCTCCCGAACGCCGAACGGCGACCACTCTACCAGCGGAACGGGAAGTACGGCGGGAAATAGTAATAGCGATAATAGCGGCGATAGTGCCGGTGGCGCGGCGCGTGCTGCACATGCCGCGGCGGCGGCGCGCCGGTTACATCGTCGTCTTCGACGCTGGCGATCGCCCGGTCTTGGCGCCGTGCCGTTTCGGTGCGCTCCGGCGTCTCGCCGGTGAGCACGACTTGGGTGTGGCTCATGCCCTCCTGCTTGACCAGTTCGAACAGGATGCCGGCGTTCTTCGGCATGAGCCGCACGCAGCCGTGCGAGGCCGGCGTGCCGATCGCCTTGACGTGGTTGGAGCCGTGGATGGCGTGGCCCTCGCGCGTGAAGAAGATCGAATGCGGCATCGGCGCGTCGTCCCATTCGCGGCTGAAATGGTGGCGCTCCATGCGGAACGGCTTGAACTCACCGGACGGCGTGTCGTAGCCGGGCGCGCCGGTGGACACCGGCCAAGTGTAGAGCAGGGCGCCGTCTTCCGCGACGGTCATCTGCTGCGTCGACTTATCGATGGTGATGAGAATGTCGGCACGGGCGGCAGGGACGAACGCCGCGGCCGCAAGGACGCCGGCAAACGCAACCAGACGGCGGCTGAGACGCATGCATTCCTCCAGCCCCGAAACGCCACACGTAGTGAAGCATAGCACGGCGGCAGGCAGGATTATGGCGGCGCTGGAAAATCAAATCAGGCGGCAGCGTCGGTGCCCCGCCGGCGGCGCTATCGGCCTTGCATCGCCGCCTACGTGATCGGCTTGCCGCGGACGTCAATTGCCTTTTCGATGCGGATCAGGACGCCGATGCCGGTGTCAGCACCGACATGGGTCTGTTCGCGCGGCAGCAGCTTGGCGAAGATCGCGTCGTGGATCGGCCCGCTCTCGTGCAGCTCGGCCTTGCCGAAGAAACGCAGAAAGCCCAATTCCAGAATGCCGTCGCGCTGCGCCTTGAAGTTGGCGTACATCACGCAGACGCGCAGGTCGGCGCCGAGGTTTTCCAACACGTTGCGCTTGGAGCGTTCCCAATAAGCGAGGTGCTGATCGTCGAACACGATCATGCTGCCCTTGGGCGTGATGTTCGGCCCCTCCTTGCCGCTGGTTGCGAGCAGGCACGGATAGCCGTCGTCCCAGGCGCTGAGGATGAGTTTCTTGATGGTGTCGGACAGCGGCATGGCGGCTCCTTTTGTCATGCCCGGCACTCGGGTCCGGCTTCGCCGGCCCGAGCACAAGCCTTGTGCCGGGCATCCACGTCTTGGCAGCGGCGGATACTGTAAGAGGTAGATGGCCGGGACAAGCCCGGCCATGACTGGCATCGGTGAGGCGCGCACCACCTCAGTTGCCCAACTCGAGCACCCAGTAGTCGCGGCCGTTGTCGGCTGAGGCGTGGGCAATGCCGTACATGGTCACGTCGCGGCGCAGCATGTTGGCGCGATGGCCGGCGGAGCGTGCCCACATGCGGATGGCGCAATCCTCGTTATCGCAGCCCCACAGCACGTTTTCGGCGGCGGTGCCCGACACCAGGTCGCCCATGCGCTGCCGGAAGCCGTTGTGATCGAGATGGTTGCGGTTCGCCATATCGTGGGCGTGGGCATAGGCGGCGCCGGCCAGCACGGCACTGTAGGTCAGCGCGTAGCGGC
This sequence comes from uncultured Alphaproteobacteria bacterium, assembly GCA_963822035.1. Classification (GTDB taxonomy): domain Bacteria; phylum Pseudomonadota; class Alphaproteobacteria; order Rhizobiales; family Xanthobacteraceae; genus Pseudolabrys. The sequence continues at coordinate 8,327 of CAWGGC010000004.1, forward strand.
CGTGCTGGACGCGGAAGCCGTTGAGATCGAGCGCGGCGGCGGGCGAGGCCGCCAGCGTGGCGGCCGCGGCCGCCGCGGCGAGGGCAAGGCGCGCGAGCCCCATCAGTTCGGCATCACGTACGTAAGAATGCGGCCGCGCGGATAGACCGCCTCGGCGACAGTGTGATTGTGGTTGCCGGAGACGATGATCGGGTTGCCGTTGGGGTCGACGCCGGACACGACGCCGACATGGCCGCCGCCGCGCCGCGCCATCACCGCGATGGCGCCGATTTCGGGGCCGGCCACGCGCGTGCCGTAGTGTTCATAGCCGAGCGCGAGGTTGCCGCCGCCTTTATGGCCGGTCTTGCGCAGCACCATGTCGAGGAATGCGGCGCACCACAGGTTGCTGCGCCCGGTCGGATTGGTGCCGAGATAGCTGCGCGCTTCCGCGATCAGCGAATGGCCGCCCGGAATGGCCGGCAGCATGTCGTCGGACGTCGCCTCGGCGCGGCTTTCGCGCGCCGCGCGCGTCGCGGTGTAGTGATGGCCGCGGTGGTGGCGCTTCGCCTGATGCCGCGTCGCGCGTTCATGCTTCACCGGCTTCGCGGCGTGCTTGATTGGCGCCGGCGGCGGCACCGGGGTCATTGGCGCAACGTCGGCCGCTTTGGCTGCGGGTGCGGTGGCAGCAGGCGCGCTGAACTGCGAGGCGACCGGCGGCATGTCGATATTGCCCGACATCGGCTGGGCGCGGCTGTCATCCTGGGAACTGGCGAGGCCGACCGTGTCGGCCGTCCGCGCGACCTCCTGGGTCGGCACTGCGGTTGCGGCGTAATCGAACAGCGCAAGCCAGCCGAGCGAAACCAAAGTCACCGCGAGCGCCGCGGTGCCGCCGGCGAGCGCCGAGCGGCGATAGGGCGCGACGCGGACAAGCACCGGCTTGAAGGTGCGCTGCATGGTGAGGTGCGCTTCGGCGAGCCTGTCGTCGGCACGGCGCGAAAGCCAATCGTGGCTACGCCGCAGTTTACGGCCCAAAGCGGCAACGAACGCGCGGCGGCCGACGCGGAAGCTGAACGCGGCATTTTCCAGCGCGATCAGCAGGTCCTGCCGCGTGTTGCGATTGAGAGCCCGCAGGTCGACCTTGGCCTTGCGCAATTCGGTGCGCAGCGCGCGGCGCAGGGAGCGCGCGAGCGCGGCAAAGTCCTTGAGCTGGCGCGCGATGGCGCGGTCGGCCTGGCGCCGCGCCTTGCGGGCGCGCGCGCCGTGCTTGCTGACAAAGGCGCAGGCGGCGCGTTCGCCCGGCAGGGGGCGGCGCGGTGCGGGCGCGGCGGCCGCAACGACGGCGGGGAGACGGATCGGGTTGGTCTTGCTGCCGCTGGCCGTGCGGCTCGAGCGGCTGGCGCGCGCGGAGCGGCTGCGCCGGCTGGCTGAATTCGCCGGCGCCTTGGTTCCAGCCTTGCTTGCCGCTTCGGCCGTCGTTTCGGCCTTGCGGCGGCTCTTGGTCCTGCGTGTCGCCATGGTCTACGCCTCGTATTCCCTGGGCCGGGGTTAAGCATCCCCGGCCTGGAGTCATGGTTCTGCGGCCGATAGACCATTGGAATGGCAGACGGGCAATAGTCGAATTTATGAATTGTTTAACCGGTAAGGTAAAAATCAGCGTTAAACTTGGTTACTTTCCGCGCTAAAGCTGCCGTTATAACACAAGTTCTCATGTTATACTTAGTTATAGAAAATAATACAGTAGACAGGCGTAGCAATACTTTGCAGCAAGTCGAGGGGCGTCTGGCGCCAAGAACAGCGCCAAGAAAAATCAAGAAAAAATCAAGAAATCCCGCAGGCGCTTTGAACCAGTTCCACGGCCCCGGCGACCAATCTGTGCGCCGGGACAGTGCCACAAACCCGGCGCATGCGTCGGCAGCCCTGCTCGTCCCGACAACGAGCGGGGCTGCCCCATTTTGCGAGCCCCCGCGTCGGGCCGCCGCGATGAACCTGCCGGCCCGCCCGCGCGACTACCGGACAACAGGGACAGCGACAATGATGGACAAGACCTCACCCCTCGACCCGGCCATGCTCGCGCGCGCGGAGCGGCGCAGCCCCATCGTCGGCGGCCTCGGCCACGTGCTGGTCGTCGCCGGCCTGGCGCTCACCGTGCTGTGGCTCGGCGTCGTCGCCTGGGCCGTGGCGATCCTGGTCAACGCCACGATCTGAGGCGGCCGGCTTGGCACCCGCAAAGGGTTAATGCCGCCTTCAGACTTCTGCCCTAGCTTTTGGCCAGGGTGGCGGCGTCAGGCGTTGCGATGGCTCTTACACGCAGACAATTGTCGGATCCGGACTGCCCGGTCGGCGACAGCGACTACGAGGCGATCGAGGCGGCCATCATGGAGACCGCGCGCGGCCGCTGGTTCCTGTCCGAATATGCCCGCCGTCACCGCCACGCCGACACGCTGACGCTGCTGGCGGCGATCAACAGCCTGCACGACAGCGTCAAGCCTGGCCTGCCGGTCAACGCGCAGCCCGCGCGCCGCGCCGCCTATCTGGTCAGCACCAGCGTCTCGGCCACGCTGCCGGCCGATCCGCCGGCCAACGCCGCCAACGACACCGCGCCGGCGGCCGAGCCGGAGGTCGAGGCGCAGCTGCGCGACGAGGACCTGTTCCACTTCAAGGTCTGAGCCCAGGTTCCGGCTGCGCGGCATTTTCGCCAACTCAAGCCAAAATGCGCGCGATACCGCCGACGGTTCGCTAATACCGGCGGCGTCACACTTGCGGCCATGCTTCGCATCGTGGCCGCGCTGGCCGTTGCGGTCAGCATCGACGTCTACATGTTCGACGGGCGCTACAGCGCCGCCGCCGAGCACCTGGTGTTCGCCATTCTCCGCGGCTTCAGGCTGATGTGACGCCGTCGGCCCGAAGCCGCCGCCACGCTCAGTGCTTCCGCGCGTCGACGCGGAAGCCGAAAATGGTGGTCTCGCCCAGCGCGCGGGCCGCCTCCAGCCGGTGCAGGCCCTCGACTAGCACGAAGCGCGCGCCGTCCTCGCGCACCAGGATCGGCGTCTGCTGGCCGTCCTTGAGCATGCTTTCGGCGATTGTCGCGACCTTGCCCTGCTCGAGCGTCTTGCGCCGCGCCGTCGGCACGTAGATGGCGGCGATCGGGATCGCCTCGCGCTTCATCATGGCGGGAGCCTAGCACGGCATCGGCCGCGTGCGCGCGCTTCACCTCTCCCCGCGCTCGCTTCCCCCTCTCCCCTTGAGGGAGAGGGTGGCGAGCCGGAGCGATAGCGAAGGCGAGCCGGGAGAGGGGTATTTCGCGGCCTACCCCTCTCCCGGATCGCGCTCGGATTCCCTCCGCGCGATCCACCCTCTCCCTCAAGGGGAGAGGGGAAGAGCGCTCGCTGCGGCGCCGTCTTCCCCAATCAGCTTGCGATGCCCACATCCTCCCCCATGTCCGAACCGCTCGTCGTCCTCATCCCCCACCGCCTCGGCAAGGCCGAGGCGCGCGCCGCATCAAGGCGGGGCTTGGCCGCGCCGAGGCCGAGTTCGCCCGGCTGGTCAATTTCGAGCATCAGCACTGGGAGGGCGACCGGCTCAGCTTCCGCGTCTCCGCGCTCGGCAGCGTGCGCACGGCTTCCTCGAAGTCTACGAGGGCGCGGTGCGGCTCGAGGTCACGCTGCCGTGGCTGCTGGCGAAGTTCGCGCCTGCGGCGCAGCGGGTGATCGGGCAGAAAGGGCAGTTGATGTTGGAGAAGAAGTAGGGGCCATATCGCGCCAAAATGGTCTAATTGGCAGGTGTCGAGCCATCTCGACGTTAGGCCCCGAACAATGCAAAATAGTCCCTATGCCGCAAGTAAATCCCGCGATTCTGAGATTGGGCGCGAGAATTTGCCGGCCTGACAAGAGGCGAGGCGGCGAAAAAGCTTGGTATTGGTAATTCCGATCGATTGCGCCGATTTGAGGAAGGCGAAGTAGAGCCGACAAGAAAGCAACTGCTGAATATGTCGGAAAAGTACCGGCGTCCGTTGCTGGTATTTTATCTATCTGCTCCGCCACCGGAGCGGGATCGAGGGCATGATTTCCGTTCGCTTCCAGAGCCGCCTCCACCCGATTCAAAATCAATATTGAATGTATTGCTGCGAACGGTTTACGCGCGGCAGGAACTAGTTAAAGCCGCCCTAGAAGAAACTGATGAAGCTGTAGCCCTCGATTTTGTTGGATCGGCAAATCTTGGCGTCGGAGTTGAAGGTTTGGCGGAAACAATTCGCCTTGCCTTAGAAGTCACTCTTGACGATTTCAGAGCGAAGGAAAATCCAACCAACTCCTTCGCATACCTGCGGGCTGCCGCTGAAAAAAAAGGGATCTTTGTCCTTCTGATGGGTAATCTTGGAACCCATCACACCAATATTGATCCAAAAGTCTTCAGAGGGTTTGCCCTAGCGGATCGCGTGGCGCCTTTCATTGTCATCAATGAAAATGATTCGCGGGCCGCATGGTCATTCACTCTTCTCCACGAACTAGCTCATATATGGTTGGGACAAACTGGTATCAGTGGATATGCCGGCACGGACGCAGTTGAACGTTTTTGTGATTCCGTTGCTGCAAGATTTTTACTTCGCCCCAACGAACTAACTGGCATCACTGCGCCAGGTATCGATCTGCGCGCGCTTATAGAGCGCATAAATGTGTTTGCGGCTGAGCGTAATCTTAGCCGGAAGATGGTCGCCTATAATTTACTGAGCTCCAATCAAATCAGTGGCCAGATTTATCGCGCACTTAGTGACGAGTTCGACGCCGATAGCATCAGACAAAAGGCCGAACAGGAGCCCACCGAAGGCGGACCTAATTATTACGTCGTTCGCCGCCATCGGATTGGTGAGGGCTTGATAGGTCTCGTAAGACGTATGGTTGACGCAGGGGCTTTATCCACTCCGAAGGCGGGCACGGTACTTGGCGTCAAACCAACTGCGGTAAGCCGTGTTGTGCGTGAGAGTCGCGCAGCATGATTTATCTCCTCGACGCGGACACGTTAATTAGAGCAGATAGCACATACTATCCCTTAGGTCGCTTTCCTATTTTTTGGAGTTGGCTTCGACACAACGGCGAAATGGGAAATGTGAAGATTCCGTCGGAACAGTTTGAAGAGGTCGTGGCCGGTACCGGTGACCTCGTAGATTGGCTCAAGGAGCAAGAAAACAAAGATGCTCTTTTATTTGGTGAAGAAGCCAATCAGGCACTAGTTGCTCATGTAACTTCGACCGGATATGCGCCTGATTTAAACGACGCCGAACTAGTTACGCTTGGGCGCGACCCATTTCTAATCGCGTACGGTCTTGTCGCGCCAAACGATCGTTGTGTGATTTCCTTCGAAACGTCGACTCCTTCCAAGCAGAGAGCAAATAGGAAGGTACCGGATGTGTGCGCTGCAATGGGTGTGAAGTGCGCCACGCTCTTTAAACTAATCGACGAATTGGATTTTACGACTGATTGGGTGCCGCCATAAATGCGCGAGCGCTCTCCCTTCACACCCTCTCCATAAGACTATCCACCACACCCTTTTCGCCGGCCTTATCGAAGCGGATGGTGAGCGTGGGTATAGCCTCTCCACCGCCACCTCACGCCGCCGCCGCATTGAACCGGATGCGCCCGCCTTGCTTCGATTTCCCGCGCCGCGGCCGCACGGTGATGTCGACGTCCTGATCGAAGGCCGTGAGCATCCGCATCAGCCGTTCCGCCGAATAGCCGCGAAAGCGCCCGCGCAGGACGTTCGACAAATCGGGTTGGCCGATGCCGATACGCTTGGCCGCCGCCGTCTGGGTCAGCTTTCGCGCCGCGATGAGCCGGTGCAGCGCCACGACGATTTGCGCCTTCAGCAGCATTTCATCCGCGTCGGGCAGCCCCAGGTCGGCGAAAATGTTGCCGCTCCCGACTTCCACTTTTATGCGCCGCTTTTTCATCGCTGGTGGTCTCCCGTTCTCAATCGCGCGCGGTAGTCCGCTTCGGCCGCCCGCAAACGCGTCTTGATCGTCTCGATTTCCGATTTCGGTGTGGCAATTCCGGTTTTCGACTTCTTTTGAAACGCCCGCAGCACGTATACGATCCGCGCGAATCGCAAGGTGTAGACCGCGCGATAGGTGTTGCCGTCGAAGTCCTCGATGATCTCCAGCACGCCGCGGCCGCCAAAACCCTTGAGCGCCTTGGCAGCGAGCGGTTCGCCGCCACATTGCGCTTGGTAAAGCGCGTAGCCGAACTCATCCTGAACGCCTTCAGGCAGCGTCTTCATTTCGCGGCGGCTGGCGCCAATGAAAATGCACGGCTTCGGAGATGTTTTTCCGAGCATCGCGGGGTGATTATGGTGATATCACCATAGGATGTCAAGGCGGCCGCCCCTCACACCCGCTCCACAAAACTATCCACCACGCGCTTTTCGCCGGCCTTGTCGAAGCGGATGGTGAGCTTGTTGCCGTCGACCGCCGCCACGTTGCCGTTGCCGAATTTCTGGTGAAACACGCGGGCGCCGACCGCGAAGGCGGAGGCCGCGCCGGTCGATTTGGCGATCAGTTCGCCTTCGATGGTGAGGGGGACGGTGGCGGCGCTTCTTGCGTGAAGAAGCACCCCCCTCGCCCTGTCCCTCCCCCTCAAGGGGGGAGGGAGGCGAGTGGGGGCGGTGTCCGCGCTCTCGTCAATCGCCGGCGTCGCGCGTCTGATCATCATACACGCCGTCCGGCACATACCGCGGCTGCCGTTCTCGCTGAAAATCCGCCACGCCCCTTGCGCTCTTGCGCGCGCTGCCAGCCGGGCGTGGTGTAGTTCGAGCCGAACGAATTCATCTCGTCGAAGCGCGAGGCGCCGTAGCCCGACATGCCGAAGCCGCCGGCGCCGCCCGGCGCCTCCTTCACCTCGACGTCGGCCTCCGGCAGCTCGTCGAGGAAGCGCGACGGCACCGTGGTCGACCACATGCCGTGGATGCGCCGGTTGGTGGCGAAATAGATGCGCGCGGATTTGCGCGCGCGCGTGAGGCCGACATGGGCGAGGCGGCGCTCCTCCTCGAGGCCGGCGTTGCCGCTCTCGTCGAGCGCGCGTTGATGCGGGAACAGGCCTTCCTCCCAGCCGGGCAGGAACACGGTGTCGAACTCGAGGCCCTTGGCGGAGTGCAGCGTCATGATGTTGACCGCCTGCTCGCCCTCGGCGCCCTCGCGGTCCATCACCAGCGAAATGTGCTCGAGGAAGCCCTGCAGGTTCTCGAATTCCTCCATCGAGCGCACCAGCTCCTTGAGGTTTTCCAGGCGGCCGGCGGCGTCGGCGGAGCGGTCGTTCTGCCACATCTCCGTGTAGCCGGACTCATCGAGCACGATTTCGGCGAGTTGGGTGTGCGGCGTTGCGTCCTTCATGGCGCGCCAGCGGTCGAAGGCGGCCATCAGGTCGCGCAGCGCGCCGCGCGGTTTCGGCTTCATCTCGTCGGTGGCGGCGATTTCGCGCGCCGCGTCGGTGAGCGGGATGCGGCGCTTGCGCGCGAAGTCGTGCAGCATCTGCAGCGTGGCGTCGCCGAGCCCGCGCTTCGGCACATTGACGATGCGCTCGAAGGCGAGGTCGTCGGCCGGCTGCGCGATCACGCGCAGGTAGGCCAGCGCGTCGCGGATCTCCATGCGCTCGTAGAAACGCGGCCCGCCGATGACGCGGTAGGGCAGGCCGAGCTGGATGAAGCGGTCTTCGAACTCGCGCATCTGGAACGAGGCGCGCACCAGGATGGCGACCTCGTCGAGCGGATGGTCCTGGTCCCCTTGGCCCTCGTCGCGCGCCTTGCGCTGCAGCGCTTCGATCTCCTCGCCGATGGCGCGGGCTTCTTCCTCGCTGTCCCAGCAGGCGGTAACCTGCACCTTTTCGCCGGGCACGTCCTCGGTGCGCAGCGTTTTTCCGAGCCGGCCTTCGTTGTGCGCGATCAGGTGCGAGGCGGCGGCGAGGATGTGTCCCGTGCTGCGGTAATTTCTCTCCAGTCGGATGATCTTGGCGCCGGGAAAGTCATGGTCGAATCGCAAAATATTATCGACCTCTGCGCCGCGCCAGCCGTAGATCGACTGGTCGTCATCGCCGACGCAGCAGATGTTTTTTCGCTCTGTCATTCCGGGGGCCGCCGAAGGCGGCAACCCGGAATCCAGAGGCTCCGCCGTGTCGCTGGATTCCGGGTCCGCCGCTTCGCGGCGTCCCGGAATGACGGCCGTGGAATTCGCCGGCGCCTGCGACAACAACCGTAGCCACAAATACTGCGCCACGTTGGTGTCCTGATACTCGTCCACCAGAATGTAGCTTGAAGCGGCCCTGGTACTGCCGCAGCACGTCCGGGTTCTCGCGGAACAGGCGGATGTTCTCCAGCAGCAAATCACCGAAGTCGGCGGCGTTCAGCGTTTTGAGCCGCTCCTGATAGGCGACGTAGAGCTTCTTGCCGCGGCCGTTGGCAAACGCCGCGCCTTCGCCGGCCGGCACCATGTCGGGGGTGAGGCCGCGGTTCTTCCAGCCGTCGATCAGCATGGCGAGCACGCGGCCCGGCCAGCGCTTCTCGTCGATGTTGTCGGCGGCGATCAGCTGCTTCATCAGCCGCACCTGGTCGTCGACGTCGAGGATGGTGAAGTCGGATTTCAACCCCACCAGTTCTGCGTGACGCCGCAAAATCTTCACACCAATCGAGTGGAAGGTGCCCATCCACGGCATGCCCTCGACGATCTGCCCGACCATGAACTGCGACGCGGTCCTTCATCTCGCGCGCCGCCTTGTTGGTGAAGGTGACGGCGAGGATCTGGTTCGGCCGCGCCCGGCCCAGGTTGAGAATGTGCGCGATGCGGGTAGTGAGGACGCGGGTCTTGCCGGTGCCGGCGCCGGCCAGCACCAGCACGGGGCCGTCGAGCGTCTCCACCGCCTCGCGCTGCTCGGGGTTGAGGTCGGCGAGATAGGGCGCGGCGCGCGTGCCCAGCGCCCGCGCCGCGATCCCGCCGGGGGCGGGCGACACGGGCAAGTCATTCTCAACAGGCAGTTTTTTCGGTTCGGCCATTGCGGTTTGTGATTCTCTTCAGCCGCAAAGATGGCACTCGCAAGGGCCAATTGCGAGGTTCATGACCGAGGGTCAGCTTTTCCCCGGCATCTCCACCCTGCGTCCCGGCGCCTCCGCCCGCGGCAGGACGGCGTGCGCGGCTTTCATCTTTTCCAGGGCGCCAAGCACGTTCGCCGGGAACGGCGCCACTTTCTTGGCCGTCATGTCGACGCTCAGCGTCATGGTTTCGCAGGTTGCCGACAGCCAGTGCTCGGCGGCGTGGCGCAACTCCTCATAGAGGTGGATGCGCTTGCCGTCGTAATCGAGCAGCTGGACGCTGACCTGCACGGGATCGCCTGCCATCAATTCGCGCAGGTAACGCACATGCGCCTCGGCGACCATGGTCGAGAACCTGTGCTGCTTCAGATAGTCGGGCCCGAGCCCGACCAGCTCGTAGAACTCGTCCACGGCGCGGTCGAACAGCACATTATAATAGGCGACGTTGAGGTGGCCGTTGTAGTCGATCCATTGCGGCTCGACCGTCATCACCGAGGACACGAACGGCGCGGGGACCTCGGCCGTCATGCGCTGATCGGATAGACCGCTTTTTCGCCTGACAGCACGCGCGCCACGTCGCTCGCGCACTTCACCTGCAATTCTTCGAGCGCCTCGATGGAATAGAACGCGGTGTGCGGCGAGATGATCACGTTGTCGCGGCCGAGCAGGGGCGAATCCTTGGCGAGCGGCTCCGCCGCGACGACGTCGAGCCCGGCGCCGCCGATCTGCCCGGTATCGAGCGCGGCGATGAGCGCCGGCTCGTCGATCAGCGGCCCACGCGCCGTGTTCACGAGGTAGGCGCCCTTCTTCATCTTGGCGAAGACGGCGCCGTTCATCATGCCGCGCGTCTGCGGCGTCAGCGGCGCGTGCACCGAGACGTAATCGGAGCGGGCAAGCAGCGTGTCGAAGTCGACGCTCTCGACGTTCGCCGCCTTGAACAGCTCCGGCTTGGCGAAAGGATCGTAGGCGATCACCTTGATGCCGAAGGCTATCGCCTTGGGCGCGACCAGCCGCGGAATATGGCCGAAGCCGACCAGGCCGAGCACGGTGCCCTCGATGCGGCGGATCGGCACCACCGCCGGCATTTCCCAGCGGCCCGACTGCACCAGCCTGTTCGACAGCGGAATCTTGCGGATCAGCGACAGCAGCAGGGCCATGGCGTGGTCGGAGACCTCGCGGATGCAGTAGTCCGGTACGTAATTGACCTGGATGCCTTTCTCCTTGGCCGCCGGCAGATCGATATTGTCGACGCCGAGGCCGAAGCGGCCGATCGCCTTGCACTTTGTGGTTTGCATCAAAATGTCGCGCGTCAGCTTGGCGTAGGTCACCAGGATCGCGTCGGCGTCGCGCGCCACCTGCAGGATGTCGTCGGCATTGGCGCTCTTGGCCATGCGATAGGTTGGGTTGAGCTTGGCCAGAGCCGCCTTGGCCGGATCGAGTGAGGGGAACACGCTGTCGGTGACGGCAATCACGGGACCGGCCATGGACAAACTCCAGTTCGACGAAAGACGAAGGGCGGCAAGCTACGACAGGGGTTTTTGTCCGTCTATGGCCGGCGCGATTGTTCGCGCCGGTGGGCCGGTCTAAGGTCGCCGGCGATTTTCGCGGCATCGAAGAGACGCGGGGCTCATGGCTGCAATCGATCGCTCGTTGGTCTCGGCGCTGCCGCTGTTCGCCGGCCTGGCGCCGGCCGACCTCGATGCGGTCCTGCGCGAGGCCCACGCCATTCATCACCCGAAAAACAGTGCTGTCTTCGAGCAGGGCGCCGAGGTGCATTCCTTCTATGTCCTGCTGCACGGCCACGTGCGCGCCACCAAGACGACGCCGTCTGGGCAGCAGGTGGTGGTGCGCTACGTCTCGCCAGGCGAGATGTTTGGCGTCGCGCCGGCGATAGGGCTCTCGCAATATCCGGCGACGGCCACCGCGGTCGACGACAGCATCGTGCTCGCCTGGCCGTCGGCGGCCTGGCCGCGGCTGATCGCGGAGCATCCGGCTTTGGCGGCCAACACGCTGGCGATGCTCGGCGGCCGTTTGCAGGATTCGCAAGTGCGCGTCGTCGAGATGTCGACCGAGCAAGTCGAGCGTCGCGTCGCGCATGCGCTATTGCGTCTGATCGAACAGGCGGGGCGGGAGGTGCCGACCGGCATCGAGATCGACTTTCCCATCAGCCGGCAGGACATCGCCGAGATGACGGGTACCACGCTGCACACGGTGAGCCGCATCCTCAGCGCCTGGGAAGACCGCGGCCTGATCGATGGCGGCCGCCAGCGCATCGTCGTCTGCGACCGGCAAAAGCTCGCCGCGCTGGCCGGGGGCTGACGGCCTGTCCTCCGTACAAATACGGAGGCAAAAACTGACGATTTACGGATAATTACGGAGGTAAAACAGCGTCTTATCGGCGCCGAGTTTGACGCAGCACAAAGAAGCGGCGGCCCCGCACCGGCATAGTCCCGGCGTCAAATTCGAAATGCAAAAGACAGGGGAAAGCCATGAACATCAGCAGACGCACCGCCTTGTTGGGCGCAGCCGGCGCGGCCGGTACCGCGGGTCTGGTCGCAGTCGCTAGCGGCGCGAATTCGTCGAACGTCGCAAGTCCGGTTCCCACCGACAGCAACCCGGGTCCGCTTCCGCAGTATCGCGAGAAGGTCAACCTCGTCACGCCGCCGCACGTGCATCCGCACCAGCAGGTCGCGAACCGTCCGCCGGTGATCAAGGAGTTCAGGCTCACCGTCGATGAGAAGAAGATCGTCGTCGACGAGGAAGGCACCAAGATGCACGCCATGACCTACAACGGCTGGATCCCCGGGCCGCTGATGGTGGTGCACGAGGGCGACTACATCGAGCTGACGCTGGTCAATCCCGACAACCAACGACGATGGCGCACAACATCGACTTCCACGCTTCGACCGGGGCGCTCGGCGGCGGCTGCGCTGACTTTGGTCAATCCCGGCGAGCAGGCGATGCTGCGCTTCAAGGCCACCCGGCCCGGCGTGTTCGTCTATCACTGCGCGCCCGGCGGCCCGATGATCCCGTGGCACGTCGTCTCCGGCATGAACGGCGCCGTGATGGTGCTGCCGCGCGACGGCCTCAAGGACGCCGACGGCAAGCCGCTGCGCTACGACCGCATCTATCTATGTCGGCGAGAGCGATTTCTACTCCCGCGCGACGACAAGGGCAAATTCAAGACCTACGAATCGCTCGGCGATGCCTATCCCGACGTCGAGCAGACGCATGCGCGGCCTGATCCCCTCGCACGTCGTGTTCAACGGCAAGGTCGGTTCGCTCACCGGCAAGAACGCGATGACCGCCAAGGTCGGCGAGACGGTGCTGATCGTCCACTCGCCAGGCCAACCGCGACACCCGTCCGCACCTGATCGGCGGCCACGGCGACTACGTCTGGGAGCTGGGCAAGTTCTCCAATGCGCCCGCCACCGATCTCGAGACCTGGTTCGTGCGCGGCGGCTCCGCGGCCGCGGCGCTCTACACCTTCCGTCAGCCCGGCATCTACGCCTACGTCAACCACAACCTGATCGAGGCGGCCGAGCTCGGCGCCACCGCCCACTTCAAGGTCGACGGCAAATGGAACGACGACCTGATGAAACAGGTCAGCGCGCCGGGGCCGATCAAGGCTCTTGCCCAAGGATGACGACCCGGCGGCCGGTCATAAAGGCTGGCCGCCGCACCTTAAAGCGACAAGGGGAAGCCCATGTCGATCGCCGCAAAATTCGCAACCGCCGTAGCCGCTGCCGCGATGCTGAGCATTGCGACGCCGGCGGTCGCGGGGCAGGCGGCGATCGAAGCGCCGGCGGTCACCGAGTTGAAAGCCGGCACGCTGCTCTACTGGTCGGCCGGCGAGTTCACGCGCAACGGACAGCCGATCGACGCGCCGCAAGTCAGCGCGACGATCCGCAAGCCGCTCGCCATCATGACGCATCAGGTCACTGCTGCCGAATACAAGCGCTGCGTCGACGACAAGGCCTGCGCCGCGGCCGGCGGCGAAGCGACCGGCGATGTCCCGGTGGTGATGGTGAGCTGGCGCGACGCGAAAACTTACGCCAGCTGGCTGTCGCGCAAACTCGGCGAGAACTACCGGCTGCCGACCGACGAGGAATGGACCTATGCCGCCGGCAACCGCGCGCCGCAGGAAGCCCGGCTCGGCGATGCCGACGCGGTCGTCCGCTGGGTCGATCGCTATAATCGCGAAGCGCAAGAGCAACCGGCCGACGCCGCGCCGCAACCCGTCGGCCATTTCGGCGCCAACGAGAACGGGCTCGTCGACATCGCCGGCAATGTCTGGGAATGGACCGACAGCTGCTACACCCGCACTGTGCTCGATGCCGCGGGCAAGGCGGTCGGTCGGCCAATCGTCAATTGCGGCGTGCGCATCGCCGAAGGTCGCCACCGTGCTTACGTCACCGACTTCGTCCGCGACGCCCGCGCCGGCGGCTGCGCCGCCGGTATCCCCCCTGCCAATCTCGGTTTCCGCCTGGTGCGCGACAGCGCCTCGATCTGGCGGCTGTTCTAGGCGAGTTCTGCCATTAACCAAACATTAACGATGCGGGGACGGGCGGCCGAACCTTGGCTATTCTGCGGCAAAACGCCATGGGAGGCGGAAAGTGCTCGCTCGGCTGGCCAAGGCCGCATATCTGTTTGCAGTCGCGCTGATGATCGTGGCTTACGCGGCGTCGGCCGCGACCAGTCCGCCGCAGCCGCAGCAGCCCGTGCAGCCGGACCAAGTCGAAATGTGGTACTGCTAGCCGCCCGGCGGCGCTTGACCTTGGCGCGGCGGCCCGACAGGTTGCGGGCAGACAACAGCCGGGTTTCCGAACGTGACTGCCAACGCCGCCATCGCCGAACGCGCCCGGTCCGCCATTCCTGCGGCCATCCGCGAGCTGACCGCAGCGTTGGGCAACCGCGTCGTCACCTCGCAGGCCGTGCGCGAGCAGCACGGCAATACCGTCACCTGGATCGAGAACCAGCCGCCCGACGCGGTGGTCTACCCGCAGTCGAGCGAAGAGGTGCAGCAGATCGTGCGCATCTGCGCCAAACATCGCGCCCCGATCATCCCGTTCGGCGTCGGGTCTTCGCTCGAAGGCCACGTCAACGCGCCGTTCGGCGGCGTCTCCATTGATTTACGCGACATGAACAAGGTGCTTGCCGTCCACGCCGAGGATCTCGATTGCGTGGTCGAGCCCGGCATCACCCGCAAGCAGCTCAACGAGCAGCTGCGCGACAGCGGCCTGTTCTTCCCCATCGATCCCGGCGCCGACGCTTCGCTCGGCGGCATGGCGGCGACGCGCTGCTCCGGCACCAACGCCGTGCGCTACGGCACCATGCGCGACAACGTCATCGCGCTCAAAGTGGTGACGGCGAGCGGCGAGGTGATGCATACGGCGCGGCGGGCCAAGAAGACCTCCGCCGGCTATGACCTGACGCGGCTGATGGTCGGCTCGGAAGGCACGCTCGGCGTCATCACCGAATTGACGCTCAAGCTTTCCGGCATTCCGGAGGCGATCTCCGGCGGCGTCTGTCCGTTTCCGTCGGTCGAGGCCTGCTGCAACGCTACCATCCACACCATCCAGTCCGGCATTCCGGTGGCGCGTATCGAGCTGCTCGACGGGCCGCAGGTGCGCGCGATCAATATGCATTCCAAGTTGGGATTGCCGGAGGTGCCGCTCTTGTTCCTCGAATTCCACGGCACCGAAAGCGGCGTTGCCGAGCAGTCGAAGCGGTTCGGCGACATCGCCGCCGAATTCGGCGGCGGGCCGTTCCAGTGGACGACGCGCCAGGAAGAGCGCACGCGGCTGTGGGACGCGCGCCATCACGCGGCGCTGTCCAACTTCGCGCTGCGGCCCGGCGCGGCGATGATCTCGACCGACGTTTGCGTGCCGATCTCGCGGCTCGCCGAATGCGTCACCGAGACGCAGCGCGACATCGAGGCGAGCCGGCTGCTCGCGCCGATCGTCGGTCACGTCGGCGACGGCAATTTCCACCTCTCGCTGCTGATCGACATGAGCGATGCCGATGAGGTCAAGCGCGCCAAGGCGCTCAACGAACGCCTGGTCGAGCGCGCGCTCGCCATGGACGGCACCTGCACCGGCGAGCACGGCATCGGCCAGGGCAAGATGAAATATATGCTGGCGGAGCATGGGCCCGTTGCGCTCGCGGCCATGGCCGCGATCAAGCGCGCGCTCGATCCGCAGAACATCATGAATCCGGGCAAGATCGTCGCGCTCTAGACCGGCCGACACAGATTTGCCGCCAAACGCCGGCAAAAGGGCGTACATTTCAAAGCATTGAACACCATCGCCGGCGGCTCCGGGCCCGGCGCGGAGTTGGCGTTGCAAACGACCCTGCTTGGCCTCGCGATCGCGATCATCCTGGCGCTGGTGGCGGCGCTGGTCGGGCCATTGCTGATCGACTGGAGCGGCTACCGCTCGGTGTTCGAGGCGGAAGCAAGCCACCTCATCGGCATCGACATGCGGGTGACCGGCCCGATCGAGGCGCGGCTGCTGCCGTCGCCGAGCCTGACGCTGCACGACATCGAGATTGGCCGCGGCGCCGACAAGCTCGGCGCCCGCTCGCTCGGCATCGAATTCGCACTTGGGCCGCTGATGCGCGGCGAATGGCACGCCGCCGAATTGCATCTTGCCGGCGCCAGGTTGCGTCTGGGCCTCGACGCCAAGGGCCACGTGCAGGCGCCGGACATCCCGATCAATTTCAGCCCCGACGCGCTGTCGATCGATCGGCTGAGCATCGAGGACGCGCGCGTGACGCTGACCGACGCGCGTAACGGCGGCGCGATCGTGCTCGACAAGCTCTGGTTCAACGGTGAGGCGCGCTCGCTCGCCGGGCCGTTCAGCGGCGAGGGCGCCGCCACCGCCGCCGGCGAGCTCTATCCGTTCCGCGTCTCGACCGGCCGCGTCAACGACGACGGCGCCATCAAGGTGCATCTCAACATCGATCCGGTCACCCATCCGCTCACCATCGAGGCCGACGGCGCGCTTCGTTTTGCCGCGGGCGCGCCGTCCTTCGACGGCACGCTCAGCCTGGCGCGCCCGGTCGGCATCGTCTCGCCGCGTGCAACTTCGGTGACGCAGCCCTGGCGCCTGAGCGGCAAGGTCAAGGCCGGTCCCGCCTCGGCGCTGATGCCGCAGGTCGAACTCCAATATGGCTCGGCCGAACAGGCCATGAAGCTCACCGGCACCGCCGAGTTCAAGTTCGGCAAGACGCCGCGTTTCGCCGGCGTGCTGTCCAGCCGCCAGATCGATCTCGACCGCGCGCTCGGCGGCGACAGCGGCTTGTCGCCGCCGGCCGACGCCCTGCGTTCGTTGGTCGCGCTCGCCGCGGGCACGTTCCGTCCGGCGATCCCGGTGTCGCTCGGCCTCGGCATCGACCGCGTCACCCTCGGCGGCGAGACCGTCGAAAGCCTGCGCGGCGACGTTTCCAGCAACGCCGGCGGCTGGAGCCTCGACCGCTTCGAGTTCCGCGCCCCCGGCTTCACCAAGGTGCGGTTGAGCGGCGAGCTTGCCGACGGCACGATTGGGTTGGCCTTCAAGGGGCCGGCGGAGATCGACGCCGGCGATCCGCGGGCCTTTGCCGCCTGGGTCGAGGGCCGCGCCGAGCCCAAGCAGAGCGCGATGCGGCCGCTGCGCCTGCGCGGCGACCTTACGCTGTCCAGCGAGCGGATCGGCATCGAGCACCTGGCGGCGGATGTCGAGCGCAAGTCGGTCACCGGCCACATGGTTTACGCTTTCGCTTCCGACAAGCGCGGCGCCCGGCTCGAAGCGGATCTCAACGCGCCCGAGCTCGACATCGACGGCGCGCTCGCCTTCGGCAAGGCGCTCGCTGCCGGCTCTCGCCTGCAGCCGCCGCAGGAGGCGACCGTCGACGCCGAGATCGGCCACGCCACCTTCGCCGGCGTCGAGGCGCGCAACATCAGCGTGCGCGTCAAGGCCGACGGCAAGAGCCTGCACATCGACAAGTTCGCGGTCGCCGACTTCGGCGGCAATTCGATCTCGGCGAGCGGCCGCATCGACGCCGAAGGCAACCTGCCGCGCGGCGCGCTGACGTTCGACCTCGACGCGCCGCAGACCGCGGCGCTCGCCGCGCTCGCCGGGAAGATCGCGCCCGAGGCGGCCGGCCCGCTGACCGCGGCGCTCGAGCGCATCGGCCACGCCAAGTTGCACGCGGCGCTGGACGTCGCCGGCGATAAGGACAATGCGGCAACCGCCCGACTTTCACTCGCCGGCGATCTCGACGCCACGCATGTCGATGCCAGCGCGGTCGCCGCCGGCGACTGGCAGAAGCCCGCGGCGGCCGATCTCAAGCTCGTAGTCAAGCTCGACGCGCCGGAGGGCAAGGCGCTGTTGCATCTTGCCGGCCTCGACCGGCTGGCCGCCGACGGCCGCGGCCGTGGCGCGCTGACGCTCGATCTTGCCGGCCCGGCCGGCGGCACGCTCGCAGGGAGCTGGCGCGTCACCGGCGGCGGCCTCAACCTCAACTCGCATCTTGCCGTCACCGGTCGCCGCGTCGCCTTGAGCGGCATCGATGCGAGGCTCGGTGCCTCCTCGATCCGCGGCGAGCTCGCCCTCGACACCGCCGCGCCACGCATCGACGGCGCGCTCAATGCCGACAGCCTCGACGCCGCAAGTCTGCTGGCGAGCGCCATCGGCCTGCCGGCAGGCGCCGAGGACAGCAAAACCAAGGGCTGGTCGCTGCCGAGCGCGCCGTTTGCCGGCGGTCTGATGAGCGATCTCACCGGCAAGGTCACGCTCAAGGCGCAACGCCTTGCCGTGACGCCGCAACTGACCATGCACGAGTTCGGCGCCACGATGCGCTTCGACAAGAACGCCGTCGCTTTCGACGGCATCGCCGGGCAGCTCGCCCGCGGCCGCTATGACGGCAGCATCGCCTTCACTTCGACCGCCAATGGTGTTGCCGTGCACAGCAAAGTAAGTCTCACCGGCGCCGATGCTGCGGCGTTGCTGCGCGCCGGGGCGCGGCCGCCGGTTGCCGGCACCGTCGACGTCAGCCTCGATTTCGAAGGCGCGGGCTTCAGTCCGGCGGCATTGATCGGCTCGCTGCAGGGCAGCGGCAACGCGACGCTCAAGGACGGCGCGCTCGCCGCGCTCAACCCGCGGGTCTTCGACACCGTCGGCCGCGCCGTCGATAACGGGCTCGCGCCCGACGGACCGCATATCGTCAGCGCCGCCACCTCGGCGCTCGAGAGCGGCCAGTTTCCGGTCAAGCAGGCGCAGGCCAAGATCGCGGTCAGCGCCGGGCAGGTGCGGCTGAGCGACTTGCGTTTCGCCGACAACAACGTCGAATTGACCGGCGGCGCCAGCTTCGATCTCACCGACGGCAGCGTCGACGCCGGCTTGACCCTGCAGGGGCCGAGCCAAGGCGACGGCGCCCGGCCGAGCATCTTCGTCGCCTTGAATGGGCCGCTCGCTGCGCCGGCGCGCAGCGTCGATGTGTCCGCGCTCAGCGGCTGGCTGACGCTGCGCGCGCTCGACAATCAGACCAAGCGGCTGAAGGCTTTGGAATTGGAGCGCGAGGCGCAGCAATCCGCCCCGCACGCGACGGCTGCGCCACCTGCGCCACCGAGAATAAAAGAAGCGCCGGCTCTGCCGGCGCCTCTCAATATCAAGCCGTTGCCGCCGCCGCCGGCATCAGTCGGCGGCGCGCAGCATTGACGGTGGCTCGGCGCGCAAACCGATCATGTCGCGCACGCCGTCGTGCTTGCCGTCAGGCAGCCGGCGCTCGCCGGTCTGCCCGCGATAGTGATCGAGCACGAACAGACGGATCGCCGACGACAGATTGCCGTGGCGGCGGTCGGTGTCGATCGAGGCGACGAGCTCCGACAAGGTCGTCTCCCGCCCGCCCGCGATTTCCTTCAGCCCTTTCCAGAACGCATCTTCAAGACTGACGCTGGTCTTGTGACCGGCAATTACGATCGAGCGTTTGACAACCGGGGATTTCATCGGCCGTCTCCTCTTTCCATTTGGTGCCCCTCAAGGTCGCGCTTGGCCTTGGCCTGACGTGCCGCATCGAGCTGTTGCGCGTCTTTCGGGCTGCCGTGGGCAATGCGATTGGCTTGAGCCTGCAACTCTCGTTGCCGCCTTTTGGTTCGTTTTCGCACCGTTCGCAGATTGACCACGTCAGCCATGTCGGACCTTGCTGGAACCTGGAGCCTTGGTGCGGTCCCGAAGGACCGGTTTCATCGACGCCAACTGTGCCGTGACCGTGGCGGCGACCCGCCGCCGCTCTTGCCTTGGCGGGCGATCCATAAGATCGCACCGGCAACAATGCGGAACTTTCGACCTGTATTCAACACACGGTTTGTTGATATCGCTAGTCATTCTTACGGTCGTGTATGAATACCTCTGGAAAAAAAATATTGAACACTGCGGTAGAGAAGCACTACTCCAAGTATTTCTATGAACAACAGAAAGATCACTGACAAAACTAGTCAGAATACATTGCGAAAACGTTGCGGCAGCTCGAACTAACTCTGTAGCTTCAACAAGGCATCGGCACGATAGCACCGCGCGCCCAAAGGTTTGGTCGCGCGTTGCACGGCATCAATGCCTGGATACTGCCGACGGTTCCCGCGAACGTTGCGGCAGGCGTGGGCCGGGCGAGGGCATTTGCCCACAGCGAATTACCACCACTTTTAAAAGATTTTGATCGTCAACGCGGCCGCGTCATTTTTTCCGGACGCACGAGTCGATCGAACTCCTCGCCGCTGACGAAGCCGAGCTTCACCGCCTCTTCGCGCAATGTGGTTCCATTGGCGTGCGCGGCCTTGGCCACTTGCGCGGCCTTATCGTAACCGATCTTCGGCGACAGCGCGGTGACCAGCATTAGCGAGCGCTCCATGAGTTCCGCGATTCGCGCCCGGTTGGCCTTGATGCCGACCACGCAATTGTCGGTGAAGGAACGCGCGACGTCGCCGAGCAAACGGATCGACTGCGTCATGCAGTAGGCGAGCACCGGCTTGTAGACGTTGAGCTCGAAATGGCCCTGGCTGCCGGCCACCGTGATCGTCGTCTCGTTGCCGAACACCTGGCAGCAAACCATGGTCACCGCCTCGCTCTGCGTCGGGTTGGTCTTGCCCGGCATGATCGAGGAGCCGAGCTCGTTCGATGGCAGGATGAGTTCGCCGAGCCCCGAGCGCGGGCCGGAGCCGAGCAGGCGGATGTCGTTGGCGATCTTGAACAGCGCGGTGGCGCAGGCATTGAGCGCGCCGTGCACGAACACATAGGCGTCGTGACCGGCCATGTGCTCGAATTTGTTCGGCGCGCTGACGAACGGCATTTTGGTAAGCCGCGCGATTTTCGCCGCAAAGGCCTTGGCGAATTGCGGCTTCGAGTTCAGTCCGGTGCCGACCGCGGTGCCGCCTTGCGCCAACGGATAGAGCTCGGCCATCGCCAGCTTGATGCGCCCGATCGAGGATTTCACCTGCGCCGCATAGCCGGAAAATTCCTGGCCCAAGGTGATCGGCGTTGCGTCCATCGTGTGGGTGCGGCCGATCTTGATGATGTCGGCAAACTCTTTGGCCTTCTGGTTGAGCGCGGCTTGCAAGCCGCCAAGCGCCGGCAGCAGGTGCCGCTTGATCTCCATGGCCGCGGCAATATGCATGGCGGTGGGAATGCTGTCGTTCGACGACTGGCTCATGTTGACGTGATCGTTCGGATGCACCGGCGTCTTCGAGCCCAATTCGCCGCCGAGCGCGACGTTCGCCAAATTGGCGATCACCTCGTTGACGTTCATGTTGGTTTGCGTGCCGGAGCCGGTCTGCCAGACCAGCAGCGGGAAATTGTCGTCGAGCTTGCCGTCGGCGATGTCTTGCGCAGCCGCAATGATGGCGGCGGCGCGCTTGCGGTCGAGCGAACCGAGATCGCGGTTGACCTCGGCGGCGGCGCGCTTGATCAGGCCGAGCGCGTGCACCAGCGCGATTGGCATGCGTTCGGTGCCGATCTTGAAGTTGTGCAGCGAGCGTTCGGTCTGCGCGCCCCAGAACCTGTCGGCCGGGATTTCGAGCGGCCCGAAGGCGTCGCTCTCGGTGCGGGTCTTGCCCGGCGGTCTCTTGGCCATGGCCATCCGTCCAATGCGGCAGGGAACGCGGCGGTTCCGCGAGCCTAAGCCGATCGAGCGCTGGCGATAAAGACTATTTCTTGCGGAAGCGGTCGAGGCGCACGACTTCGGCGCCGGCAGCCGGCTTGGGGGCGTTGGGCTTCGGAGCGTCGGACTTCGGAGCGTCGGACTTGGGCGCGTCCGGTTCGGGCGGCGCAGCTGCGGCGCCTACCGAAGCGGTCTGCGGCGCGGCCGGCGCAGGCGAGGCGGGAACCGCGCGGGTCTTTTTCTCGGCCGCCTTGTCCGGCGCGTTTGCCTGCTTGTCCTGCGCGGTTGTCTGCGCCGAATTGTCCTGGCCGCCTTCGTTCGCGTCCTCGAATTGCAGGCCGAACTGCACCGATGGATCGAAGAAGCTGTTGATGGCGTCGAACGGTACCGCGAGCTTCTCCGGAACACCGCCGAACGACAGCCCAACCTCGAAGCCGGAGTCGCTGACCGCGAGATCCCAATACTGGTGCTGCAGGATGATCGTCATCTGCTCGGGATATTGCGCGCGCAGCCGCTCCGACAGCTTGACGCCGGCAGCGTGGGTATCGAAGCCGATATAGAAATGGTGATCGCCGGGCAGGCCTTTCCGGGCTGCGTCGCTCAGCACCGTGCGCACCACGCCGCGCAAGGCCTTCTGCGTCAGAAGATCGTAACGGATCTGGTCGGTCATGCTCGTCAGGGTGCGGTCACGAGAAGCGGCGAATCTAGCGTCCCCGCCGCCGAAAGCTATACCTCAAAACGGACAACGGCCCGCCTTATGTCACAAATAGGCGGGCCGCGCCGAAATCAGTGGAGGCTTCTGTTGCCAGGTGCCTCCGAACCCCGCCTGACGGAGCTTAACCCGTCAGGGCTTTAGTTCGGTCTTTCGGACTGCTTACGCAGCCAGAGCAACCGGAGCATAGTTGTCGTTGGCAACTATGGTTATGGCCCATGACGTTGGGCCCATTCCGGGCAAAAGCACGCCTTTTACGCCCTCGTCGATCCTAGTTCGGCCCCGCCGAAACCCCCCCTCCCTTTTACCCATGCGGGGGGAGGGTAAGGGTGGGGGCTTGGGTGGAGCCGCCGGGTACTGCCCCCGGGTCCGAAAGGTTTATTACGACGCCCGTTTATTGCCATAGCCGACTTGCGCCGACCTCTCGAATATAGGGCCAAAAGGTTGCCGGAAAAAGAGCGGAGGCGCTCCGCAGGAAATAATTCTTAATTTCACCCCGGCGGGCGTCCGGCCGCGCCTATCCGCGGGGCACCACGTCGCGGCCGATCGGCCACAGCGAAATGCCGGCAAGCTTCAGGTGCGCCCAGGCGAAGGGAATGCCGACGATGGTGACGGCGAGCAGGATCGCGGTGACGACGTGCGCCAAGGCCAGCCACCAGCCGGCCAGCACCAGCCAGATCAAATTGCCCAGGAAACCGAGCGGGCCGGCGCCGATGCTGTTGGGCCGCTCGACCACGGTGTAACCGAAGGGCAGCAACGTATAGATCGCGATGGTCAGGGCCGCGCGCGCCCATGGGATGCCGACGATCGTAATGACCATGATCAGCGCCGCGATCAGCCAGGCGATCGCCATGTGCAGGCCGCCGAACACGATCCACAGCACGTTGAGCAGCAGGCGCATCGTCTTTCCCCACGGCCCGCGGCATTGCACCGTCCGGCGAGACATCAAAATGTGCGCGGCATTCGCGGAACGCAAGCGCGCCATCTCGGCACCCGCCTAGGCGAAGGGCCGGGTGAAGGCTAATGCTTGGCGCATGACCGAGTCTGCCGTGCCCGACCGATCGTCGCCTGCCGTCGACCCTGCCGGGCCGCGGCCCGTTCCGCCGACGCTGTGGGAGTTGTTCCGCGGCCTCGCCGGCATCTCGGTCGTCTCCTTCGGCGGCGCGCTGCCTTGGGCGCGGCGCATGATCGTCGAGCAGCGCCGCTGGATGACGGCCGAGGAATTCAACGAGGCCTTCTCGCTGTCGCAGTTCCTGCCGGGGCCGAACCTCGTCAATTTCTGCGTGATCTACGGCTCGCGCTTCGGCGGCGCGTTCGGCGCCGCGGTGGCGCTTGCCGGGCTGCTCGGCCCGCCGCTCGTCATCGTCACCGTCCTCGCTGCGCTCTACGCGCACTACGGCGACATCGCCGCGCTATCCCGTATCCTCGGCGGCGTCGCTTCCGCCGCCACCGGCCTGCTGATTGCCAGCGTCATCAAGATGCTCGAGCCGATGTTCCGCAAGGGCCTGACCTTCGCCCCCTTTGTCGCGGTCGCCGGCTTTATCGGCGTCGCGCTGGTGCGGTGGCCGCTGCAATACGTCTTCCTCGTGCTGGCGCCGATCAGCGTCGCGCTTGCCTGGTTTACCGTGGTGAAGAGGCCGCGATGAATTCCAATCCGCTCGCCGCACTGTTCGGCTATTTCGCGCTGTTGTCGCTGTTCGCGGTCGGCGGCGCCAACGCCGCCATTCCGGAGATGCATCGTATCGCCGTCGATGTCATGCACTGGATGAACGACCGGCAATTTGCCGACGCCTATGCCATCTCGATGCTGTCGCCGGGCCCCAACGTCATCATCGTCACCCTGATCGGCTATCACGTCGCCGGGCTTGCCGGCGCCGCGGTTGCGACCGTCGGCATGGTCGGCCCGACCTGCACGATGGCTTTCGTCGTGGCCCGCTTCTGGGACCGCTTCAAGGATGCGCCCTGGCGCATGGCGATCCAGGCCGGCCTCGTGCCGGTGTCGCTCGGGCTCATCGCCGCGAGCGCCTTCGTGCTGGCGCGCGCCGCCGACCACAGCCTTTATGCCTGGCTCGTCACCGCGCTGACCGTGGCGATCACCTACTGGACGCGCTTCAATCCGCTGTGGATTTTCCTCGTGGCGGGAGCGCTCGGGCTGTCCGGTTTGCTGTGACGCCGCGCGGTCACTTTCAGCCGCTTGCGGCGCCGGCTATGGCCAGCGAGCCGGCCGCGAGCAGCACCAGCTGGATCGAGAAGGCGGCGATGTTGACGTCCCAGCGCTTGGCGAAGATCGGCACCGGCGCGGCAAACGGCAGATAGCCGTTGTCGTCATAGGCGCCGCCGCCATAGAGCGGCATGGCGAAGACGGCGATAAAGAACGCGGCATAGACGATCGCCGCCATCACGGCGACCAGGATCAGCCGCTCCATGGCAAGCGGCCCCGGCCACCACAGCAGCGCCAGCGCCAACAGGCCGAAGCCGATATAGCTGTTGATCTGCCACACCACATGGAAGCGCGCATGCGGCGTCCATTTCGGATTGGTCGCGTGCGTCTTGTTGAAGTCGGCGATGATGGTGGCGAAGGCGTAGCCGAACGTCACCAGCGTCAGCAGGACGCGGGCGAGAAGCGTGAGATAAACCGCGCTCATGACGTTCCCCCGGGTTGCGGAATAACCGCTCGCAATTCAACGTCGCTTTCCTGCGCCGGTCAATGTTGCCGTACAAAACGTCCCGCCGGAAAGCGCGCCGCCGAGCGATCCAGCGCCGCTTGACACAAAGCATCTTGCCTGTTGCTGTTTGGCAGGGGCGACAAGACGACGGTTTTCTAAGCGCGACAAGGCTACCGAGCAGCGCGATGCGCACCGACCGCGCTCGAGCTGAAGCGGGACGGGAATGGCTTCAGAACTGATTGAGCTTTCGTCCGTCATCGGCGACCTCTACGACGCGGCGATCGACCCGACGCTGTGGCAGCAGGCGCTCAAGAGCATCTGCGCTTATGTCGGCGGCGCGTCGGCTGTTCTGCTTTGGCACGACGCGGGAGCGCAACGTTCCGAAGCCCTGCATTTGTTCAACGAAATTCCGTCGCTACACCAAGCTCTATTTCGAAAAATATTTGCCGATGAATCCGATGTTCCCGGCAGCCACCTTCGTCGATGTCGGCGTCGTCGATCGCAGACGACGATATCATGCCGAGGGCTGAGTTCGTTCAGACCCGCTTCTACAAGGAGTGGGTCGCGCCGCAGGGCACCGCGGGCGCTCTCTCCGTGAACCTGGAAAAGGGCGTCACGCGCACCGCGATGATCAATGTCCGCACCGACGTGGTAGTCAACGACGAGATGCGGCACCGGTTGGCCCTGCTTGTGCCGCATCTGCAGCGTGCCGTTACGATCGGCAAGTTATTCGATCAGAATGCAGCGACTGAACAAGCACTGACGCAGACGCTCGACCATGTCGAAGCCGCGATCCTGCTGGTCGGCACCGATGCGAGGATCGCTTTCGCCAATGGCGCAGCGAGGAAGATGCTCACGGAAACCACGCTTGTGAGAGAGGAAGCCAATGCGCTTCACGCCGTTGCGCCGGACGCCGACCGCGTGTTGCGCGATATCTTCGCCTCCGTGGAGAAGGGTGATGCTTCGCTCGGCGAGCGCGGCATCGCGGTGCCGCTGACCAACGCCCCGCAGGAGCCGTGGTTCGCGCACGTGCTGCCTTTGACCTCGGGGCGGCGGCAGCAGGCCGGTGACGAATATGCAGCGGTGGCCGCCGTGTTCATCCGCAAGACCGCGCCGAACGCGCCGCCGCCGCTCGAAGCGATCGCCAAACTCTACAAGCTCTCGGCCGGCGAGGTGCGGGTGCTCGACGCCATGCTCAGGGCCAGCGGCGTCAAGGCGATGGCCAAGACGCTCGGGCTGTCGCAGGCGACGGTGAAGACGCATTTGCACAATTTGTTCCGCAAGACCGGAACCACGCGGCAAAGCGAACTGGTGAAACTCGTCGCCGGGCTTTGATCGGCCGGTCTCGGCGGCGTTAACCATAATGTTGGAACTCGCAGCAGTGAGCCGAATTCAACCGTTCGGTCGATTGACACCCTTATGGGCTTGTCCACAATCGGGTAGTGGCGCTGGAATTGGGCGGGAGTTGCGACATGGGGACGACGTATCGGCGCGCAGGCGCTTTCGCTTCAAGACGCTTGAAGTTGACGCTGCTCGCAACGACCGCACTTGCGGCAACGGCCCCGGGGTTTGCGAATGCCTCGCCGGTCGGTGTCCCTGATCCCTCATATTATAACGTGGTGGTAGCCGAGGACCCGGGTTATCCCAGGTTCCAAGGCGACACCCCATATGCTTCGCAGGGGACACAACAGCCGACAGGCGGACTCCTCGTTACCGGTGCGACGCCCTACAACAACTCCGTCTATACAGCGACGACCGATAACAATTACACCATACCCAGCATTGATGCGGCGGCGAGAGTCAGCGACCGGGTGGAGGCACAAGCGGAGTCGAGCCTGACTTACTACTTAGAATTCGGGAACACCGGGGGCACCGCGAGCGTCACGATACCCGTGTTTGCTCACGGCGAGGCAAGTTCATTCGCGAACGAGGCAGGTGCCTTTGCAGACAGTCCCCAATATGACAGTGCGCGCGCCCTCGTTTACATCGAGGACACATTCCTGCGTTACGGTGAGGTGATGTTTGGCGTAGCGAATTCCGATCTAGTCTCCAACCTGGGGACCCATACGTTTACCTTCGATCAGCCGGTCACATTCAGGACCAACATCCTCTATAAGGTGGTCATGGACGTGGACGCGAGCGCAACAGATGACCATACAGCGGCCGCGTTTGCCGATCCCTATTTCGACCTGTCAAACTTGCCGGCCGACGTCACATTTTCAATCAGCAACGGCATTGGCAACGCGCTGCCTCCGAGCACAACCCCGATCCCGGCCGCGCTGCCGCTGTTCGCCGGCGGACTTGGCATGATCGGGCTGCTCGCGCGTCGCAAGCGGCAGAAAAAGACGCTGGCCAGCGCCTGAAGGGTGTCTATCCCGCGCCGCAGTCGCGCGGGCTTCCCGAGCAACGGTCGATCCGCCGTCAGCGGATTGGCGGCGCGTAGAGGATGCCGCCCTGCGTCCACAGCGCGTTCAGCCCGCGCGGGATGCCGAGCTTGGAGCCGTTGCCGATATTGCGCTCGTAGACCTCGCCGTAATTGCCGACGCGGCGGATGATGCGCACCGCCCAGTCCTTCGGCATCTCGATGTCGGCGCCGTAATTGCCGTCGTTGCCGACGAAACGCATCACCTCCGGCTTCTTCGACTTCAGCGCCTCGTCGATGTTCTTCGACGTGATGCCGAGTTCCTCGGCGTTGATCATGGCGAACAGCGTCCACTTCACGATCAGCAGCCACTCGTCGTCCTTCTGCCGCACCACCGGCCCGAGCGGCTCCTTGGAGATGACGTCGGCCAGGATCACCTGCTCGCCCGGCTTCGGCATGTCCATGCGCAGCGCATAGAGCTGCGACACGTCGGAGGTGAGCGTGTCGCACTCGCCGGACTCGTAAGCCTTGACCACCTCGTCGATCGTGCGGAAGCGCTTCTCCGTGTACTTCATATTGTTGGCGCGGAAATAGTCGGCGAGGTTGGGCGCGGTCGTGGTCTGCGCCTGCACGCAGATGGTGCTACCGTCGAGCTCGAGCGAGGAGGCCTTGTTGCGCGCGCGCGGCACCATGAAGCCCTGGCCGTCGTAATAGGACACGCCGGCAAAATGCAGCGCGTATTGCGTCTCGCGCGACATGGTCCAGGTCGAATTGCGCGCCAGCACGTCCACCTTGCGGTCGCGCAGCTCCTGGAAGCGCTCGGTGGCGTCGAGCGGCACGAAGTTGACCTTGTTCGGATCGTCGAAGATCGCCGCGGCGATGGCGCGGCAGAAATCGACGTCGAAGCCCGACCACTCGCCCTTGTCGTTCTTGGCCGAGAAGCCGGGCAGGCCGGTGTTGACGCCGCAATAGACGGCGTCGCGGCGCACCGTGCGCTTCAGCGTCTTGGTGTCGTAGCGCGTGTAGCTGACGGCGGCGATCGCAACGATGGCGGCAATGACGCAGCCGATCAGCAGGCCGGTGCTGAAATTCCTGGTGAAAGCAAGTTTGAACTTGGCCACGGACGTCCCCCCGGCTCGGTGGTCAGATATTAGGCTGCTGCAACACGACCACTTTGGTGCCGACCGGAACGCGATCGTAGAGGTCCTCGACGTCCGGATTGGTCAGCCGGAAGCAGCCGGACGAAACCGCGGTGCCGATGGTCTGCGGCTGGTTGGTGCCGTGGATGCGATAGACGGTGCCGCCGAGATAGAGCGCCCGGGCGCCCAGCGGATTGCCCGGGCCGCCGGCCATGAAGCGCGGCAGATAAGGCTGGCGCTGGATCATCTCCGGCGGCGGCGTCCAGTCCGGCCATTCCTTCTTGTTGGAAATGCGCAACAGGCCCTGCCACTGGAAACCGTCGCGGCCGACGCCGATGCCGTAGCGCAGCGCCCGCCCGTTGCCGAGCACCAGATAGAGGAAGCGCTCGTTGGTGTTGACGATGACGGTGCCCGGCGCCTCGGCGGTGCGGTAGAACACCACGGTCTTCTCCCATTTCGGGTCGAGCTGTTCTTCCTGCTCGGTCGGGACGTAGCCGGGCTGGTCGCCGTCGCCGCCGATCTGCGCGAGCGCCCGCGGCGCGGCGACAAATGTCAGCAGGATGAGATTGAGCGCAAAAAGGATGCGGATCATCGGCCCGGCCCTCGCTGGTTTGCCCTGTCGGTAAACATACCAGCCGGGGGACCGGTCTGTCGCGTAGGACTTTCGGGCATGCGCGCCCCGCGGTTGCGGGCGGCCGGCGCCGCCTCGACCGGTGAAGTCCGTTGATAAGGGGCCAACGGAGTTGCCGTCCGCGGCAATCTTCCCCATCTTTGCCGCGAATTCGGACCCCCAGGCCCCGGATGCGCCAATATCTCGATCTGATGGAACTGATCCTCCACCACGGCGTGGAGAAGCGCGACCGCACCGGCACCGGCACGCTGTCGGTGTTCGGCCATCAGATGCGCTTTGATCTGGCGGAGGGCTTTCCGCTCACCACCACCAAGAAGCTGCACGTCAAATCGATTATCTACGAGCTGCTCTGGTTCCTGGCCGGCGACACCAACATCAAGTATCTCAACGATCACGGCGTGCGCATCTGGGACGAGTGGGCCGACGAGCGCGGCGACCTCGGCCCGGTCTACGGCCAGCAGTGGCGCTCGTGGCCGGCCAAGGACGGCAAGACCATCGACCAGATCGGCAACGTCATCGCCATGATCAGGCGCAGCCCGGATTCGCGCCGCCTCATCGTCACCGCATGGAACCCGGCCGACGTCGACAAGATGGCGCTGCCGCCGTGCCACTGCCTGTTCCAGTTCTACGTCGCGGAGGGCAGGCTGTCGTGCCAGCTCTATCAGCGCTCGGCCGATGTGTTTCTCGGCGTGCCTTTCAACATCGCCTCCTACGCGCTGCTGACCATGATGGTGGCGCAGGTGACCGGCTATAAGCCCGGCGAATTCGTCCACACTTTCGGCGACGCGCATCTCTATTTGAATCACCTCGAGCAGGCCAAGCTGCAATTGTCGCGGGCGCCGAAGGCGTTGCCGACGATGCGCATCAATCCGGCGGTCAAGGACATCTTCGTCTTCCGCTACGAGGACTTCACCGTCGCGGGCTACGAGCCGCATCCGCACATCAAGGCCGAGGTCGCGGTGTGAGCCTTGTCATCCGCAAGGCGGAGCCCGCGGACAGCGCGCTGATCTTCTCGCTGGTGCGCGAGCTCGCCGACTACGAAAAACTTTCAGGCGAAGTCGACGCCACCGAACAGGCGATCGCCGCGGTGCTGTTCGCCAAAGAGCCGCGCGTGTTCTGCGATATCGCGGAATGGGATGGCGAGCCGGCGGGCTTCACCACCTGGTTTTTGAATTTCTCGTCGTTTCGCGGCCGGCACGGCATCTTTCTCGAGGATTTGTTCGTGCGGCCGCAATTCCGCAAGCGCGGCATCGGCCGTGCGCTGCTCAAGCGGCTCGCCGCGCGCTGCGTCGAGCATGGCTTTGTGCGCTTTGAATGGGCGGTGCTCGACTGGAACGAGCCGGCGATTGCCTTCTACCGCTCGCTCGGCGCCGAGGTGATGGGCGACTGGCTGATCTGCCGCATGGGTGGGCCGGCGCTCGCTGCGTTTGCGCGTGGGGCTTGAACAGATGCGCATCGTCTTGGTCGCCGCCGTGGGCGACAACAACGTCATCGGCCACGAGGGCAAGCTGCCCTGGCACCTGCGCTCGGACCTGCGGCATTTCCGCGCGCTCACCCTCGACAAGCCGGTGATCATGGGGCGCAAGACATTTCAGTCGATCGGCACGCCGCTCGACCGCCGCACCAACATCGTTATCACCCGCGACAAGACATTCGCGCCCGAAGGCGTCACCGTCGCGCCGAACCTGAAAGCGGCGCTGGAGATCGCCGAGAAGGACGCCAAGCGCCGCGGCACCGACGAGATCATGGTGATCGGCGGCAGCGCCGTGTTCGCCGAAGCTATGCCGCTCGCCGACCGCCTCGAGATCACCCATGTACACGCCAGGCCCGAAGGCGACGTGCACTTCCCGGCGATCGATCTCAAGCACTGGCGCGAGGAGAAGCGCGACGTGCGCGCTGCCGGGCCGGGCGACGATGCGGGCTTCGCCGTCGCCACCTATGTCCGGCGCTAATGCGCCACAAAGCGCCACAAATTGCCATTAAGTGCCGCAAATGACGGCTTGCCCGGCGCGTTGTAACCGGCGCTGGCAACCCCTATAACCCACCCGAAAAGGCCAGCCGATATCGGCGCCGGGAGATCGATTTCATGCCATGGAGCAATCAGGGCGGCGGAGGCGGCGGCCCGTGGGGCGGCGGCGGCAAGGGCCCGTGGAGCGGCGGTCCGCAATCGTCGGGCCCGACGCCGCCGGATCTCGAGGAAATTCTGCGCCGCGGCCAGGATAAGCTGCGCCGCGTGCTGCCGGGCGGTGGCCTCGGCGGCAAGGGCGTCGCGCTCATTGCACTTGCCGCGATCGCGCTGTGGGGCTTCTCCGGCTTCTTCCGCGTCGAACCGGACGAACTCGGCGTCGTGCTGCGCTTCGGCAAGGACGTGCGCGAGGTGCAGCCGGGCCTCAATTATCATCTGCCGTATCCGATCGAGACCGTGCTGACGCCGAAGGCGCTGCGCGTCAACAAGATCGACATCGGCATGCGCACCATCACCGACATCACCGGCCGCGCCTCGACGCGCGATGTGCCGGAAGAAAGCCTGATGCTCACCGGCGACGAAAACATCGTCGACGTCGACTTCTCGGTGCTGTGGAAGGTGAAGCCGACCGGCGTCGGCGACTACCTGTTCAACATCCAGAGCCCGGAAGGCACGGTCAAGGCGGTTGCCGAAAGCGCCATGCGCGAAGTGGTCGGCCGCTCGGAAATCCAGCCGATCCTGACCGGCGCGCGGCAGACCATCGAAACCGCGGTGCAGGACCTGATGCAGAAGACGCTCGACCATTACGGCTCCGGCATCCAGGTGCAGCAGGTGCAGTTGCAGAAAGTCGATCCCCCGCAGCAGGTGATCGACGCCTTCCGCGACGTGCAGGCCGCCCGCATCGACCAGGACCGCGCCGTCAACGAAGCGCAGACTTACGCCAACAGAGTCATTCCCGAGGCGCGCGGCAAGGTGGCGCAGATCACGCAGGCCGCGGAAGCCTACCGCCAGCAGACCGTCGCCGAGGCCAAGGGCCAGACCTCGCGCTACACCCAGATCTACGAGCAGTACAAGAAGGCGCCGGATGTGACACGCGAGCGCATGTATCTTGAGACCATGGAGCGCGTGCTCGGCGGCGCCGACAAGATCATCATCGATGGCGGCAAGGACGGCACCGGCGTGGTGCCCTATCTGCCGCTCAACGAATTGACGGGGAAACCGCCGCAGCCGCGCTCGCAGTCGCAATCGTCCTCCGCCACCACGGGAGGCCAGCGATGAAACTCAATGTCATCGGCGGCGTCGTGCTCGTTCTCGCCTTCGCCGCGCTGGTCATCGTCTACAGTTCGCTGTTCGAGGTCTATCAGACCCAGCAGGCGCTGGTGGTGCGGTTGGGCCAGGTCGTCCGCGTGGTCGATGAGCCGGGGCTGAATTTCAAGCTGCCGTTCATCGATACCGTCATCACCATCGACAAGCGCATCCTCGATCTCGATTCGCCGTCGCAGGAGGTGATCGCCTCCGACCAGAAGCGGCTGGTGGTCGATGCCTTCGCCCGCTACCGCATCCACGATCCGCTGCGCTTCTTTCAGACGCTCGGTTCGAAGACCGCGGCCGACTCGCAGCTCGCCATTTTGCTCAATTCGGCGTTGCGCCGCGTGCTCGGTGAAGCGACTTTCATCGAGGTGGTGCGCGACCAGCGCGCCGAGTTGATGGCGCGCATCCGCGAGCTCATCAACAAGGAGGCGGCAAATTACGGCATTACGGTCGTCGATGCCCGCATCCGCCGCGCCGATCTGCCCGAGCAGAACAGCCAGGCGGTCTACCAGCGCATGCAGACCGAGCGTCAGCGCGAGGCGGCCGAGTACCGCGCCCAAGGTGCCCAGCGCGCCCAGGAAATCCGTTCGCGCGCCGACCGCGAGGTGACGGTACTGGTCGCCGACGCGACGCAGAAATCGGAACAGGTGCGCGGCGAGGGTGACGCCACCCGCAACGAGATCTTTGCCGCGGCCTTCAACAAGGATCCCGACTTCTTCGCCTTCTACCGCTCGATGCAGGCCTACGAAGCCGGCCTCAAGGCGAACGACACGCGGCTGCTGCTCAAGCCGGACAGCAACTTCTTCCGCTACTTCAACAATCCGTCCGGCAAGCCGCCGGTTGGCGGTGCTTCGCCGCCGGCGCCGGGTTCCTCGGCCAGTCCCTCGGCCTCAGCCGCACCCACCGGTTCGGCCGTCCAATCGCGCTAACCGCCCGCCGCCATGACCGATTTTCTGGCGGCGCTCGGGCTTGTGTTCGTGATCGAAGGACTGATCTTCGCCGCCTTCCCGGGACAGGCCAAACGCTCGATGGCCGCCGTGCTGGCGACGCCGGATGTCACATTGCGGGCGATCGGTCTGGGCGCGGCTGTCGCCGGAGTTATCCTGGTGTGGCTGGTGCGCGGCTAGCCGGGCGTATTTGCGCCAGAATTAGGCCGTCATGCTTGCGGCGAAACACTTGAATCCCCGTCGAGGCGGGAGCAGTTTAGCGGCAAACCCCTTCCAGGAGATCCGACGCCCATGGGCGCTTTTCGCAGTCGTTTGACGCAATCCAGCCGTGCGAGTTTTGCGATTTTCGCCGCTGCGGCAATCGTTTGGCCGTTGCTGGCGCAGCCCGTGATGGCGCGCGGGCCGGAAGCCATCGCCGACGTCGCCGAGGCGGTGATCGATTCGGTGGTCAATGTTTCGACCAAGCAGACCGTCGACATGAGCGGCGGGCAGATGCCGCAATTGCCGCCAGGCTCGCCGTTCGAGGAATTCTTCGAGGAGTTCTTCAAGAACCGGAAGGGCCAGAATGGCGAAAGCCCGCATCCGCGCCGGGTCAACTCGCTCGGCTCCGGCTTCATCATCGACCCGTCCGGGCTGGTGGTGACCAATAACCACGTCATTGCCGACGCCGACGAGGTCGACGTCATCCTCAACGACGGCACTACGGTGAGGGCAAATGTGGTCGGCAAGGACACCAAGACCGATCTCGCGCTCTTGAAGTTCACGCCGCCGCATCCGCTCAAGGCCGTGAAGTTCGGCGACTCGGACAAGCTGCGGCTCGGCGAATGGGTGATCGCCATCGGCAACCCGTTCAGCCTTGGCGGCACCGTGACCGCCGGCATCGTCTCGGCGCGCAATCGCGACATCCAGTCCGGGCCCTACGACAACTACATTCAGACCGACGCCGCCATCAACCGCGGCAATTCCGGCGGGCCGCTGTTCAACCTCGATGGCGAAGTGATCGGCGTCAACACCGCGATCATCTCGCCCTCCGGCGGCTCGATCGGCATCGGTTTCGCCATTCCGTCGAAGACCGTGATCCCGGTGATCGACCAGTTGCGCGCAACCGGCGTCGTGCAGCGTGGCTGGCTCGGCGTGCGCATTCAGCAGGTCAGCGACGAGATCGCTGAGAGCTTGAGCATTTCGCCGCCGCGCGGCGCGCTGATCGCCGGCATCGACGACAAGGGCCCGGCCAAGGGCCAGCTCGATCCGGGCGACGTCGTGGTCAAGTTCGACGGCCAGGAGGTCAAGGAGATGCGCGATCTGCCGCGCATCGTTGCCGACACGCCGGTCGGCAAGGAGGTTCAGGTCGTCGTCATCCACAAGGGCAAGGAAGAGACCAAGACCATCAAGCTCGGCAAGCTTAACGAGGACACCCAGCAGGCCTCGCTGACGAAGAAGGATGACGCACCGGCGGACAAGCCGGTGGTGAAGAAGGCGCTCGGCCTCGATCTCGCCAATCTGACCGACGATCTGCGCAGGAAAAACCACATCAAGGACAAGGTGCGCGGCGTGCTGATCACCGGCGTCGATCCCAACTCGCCGGCCGCCGACAAGCGGCTGCGTGCCGGCATGGTCATCGCCGAGGTGCAGCAGCAGCCGGTCACGACCGCGGCCGATCTGCAGCAACGCATCGAAAAGCTGCGCAAGGACGGCAAGAAGGCGGTGGTGCTGCTCGTCGTCAGCGCCGACGGCGACCCGAGCTTCGTGGCGCTGAGTTTGCAATAGGGCTTCATCGCGCGCGGCGAAATTTGATGCTGTCATGCCCCGCGAAAGCGGGGCATCCAGTAATCGCAGGCTTCTCTATTTCATGAAGGCCGGGGTTACTGGACCATCCGCTTTCGCGGATGATGACGCCCCTACGTGCCCACGAACTCCTCGCGCAGACAGCTTTGCAATTCCGCTAATAGATTTCCAGGCAACCCGCAGGGTCGGTGCCGAATGCGCCGATTGCCTCGGCGTGGCCGCGGAGCAGGGCCGCTATGGCATTTGTCGGCTGATTGCCGCAGCGTAGCCAGATGATTTTCGGCGGCGCGCCGAGCAGCGCCGCGAGTTCGGCAAAATCGGCGTCGAACGAGACCAGCGTGTATCCGTTGGCCCGCGCCTAGTCCCACAGCTCGCGATCGTTCGTCTTATCCAATCCGAGCAGGCGGACGTGGCTAGAGTCGGGAAAAACATCGGTAAGTTGTTCGCAAAGTTTGAAGCTTAAGTTCTGATCGAACAGGAGCTTCATTTCGCCGTCAGCACGCGGCGCTCACGGTCGGCGGCATAGGCAAGGCACGCCCGAATATCGCCTTCCGTCAATTCAGGATAGTCGGCCAGGATTTGTTGGTGCGTCATTCCGGCCGCGAGCCATCCCAGCACGTCGGCAACGGCAATGCGCATGCCGCGTACGCAGGGACGGCCGCCGCGCTTGCCGGGCTCGATGGTGATGACGTCCTGGTAGTTCATGACGATCCTATACACCCAAACCGCCCGGGATTCACCCCTCCACGAACTCCTCGCGCCGATAGCCCTGCACGTAGAGCAGTGCCGTCAGATCGGCGTGATCGATGCGCGCCGCCGCCGCCGCCGCGACCTTCGGCTTGGCGTGGTAGGCGACGCCGAGACCCGCCTCCGCGATCATGTCCATGTCGTTGGCGCCGTCGCCGATCGCCATCGTCTCCGCCGGCTTAAGCCCAAGCTCCTGGCGCAACTCGATGAGAGCCGCGCGCTTGCCGTCGCGGCCGAAGATCGGCTCGGCCACCCGGCCTGCGAGCTTGTGGCCGTCGACGATGGTGAGTGTGTTGGCGCGCGTCGCGTCGAAGCCGATCGCGGCCGCGACGCGGTCGGTGAACAGCGTGAAGCCGCCCGACACCATGCAGGTGTGCGCGCCGTTCGCCCGCATGGTCGCGATCAGCGTGCGCGCACCCGGCGTGAGCGTGATGCGGTCGCGCAAGACCTCCTCGATCACGGACACGGGCAAGCCTTCGAGCAGCGCCACGCGCTCGCGCAGCGCCGGCGCGAAGGCGATCTCGCCGCGCATGGCGCGCTCGGTGATGGCGGCGACGTGGCTTTTCAGGCCGGCGTAATCGGCGAGCTCGTCGATGCATTCCTGCTGGATCATGGTGGAGTCCATGTCGGCGAGGAACAGCTTCTTGCGCCGGTGCGCGGCCGGCTGCACCACGATGTCGACGTCCGCGAGGATGCCGCGTAGCTCTTC
Source organism: uncultured Alphaproteobacteria bacterium (assembly GCA_963822035.1). Classification (GTDB taxonomy): domain Bacteria; phylum Pseudomonadota; class Alphaproteobacteria; order Rhizobiales; family Xanthobacteraceae; genus Pseudolabrys. The sequence continues at coordinate 44,473 of CAWGGC010000004.1, forward strand.
AGCGATGGCGCGCGTGTCGCCTGCCGGGGCAAAGACGATGTCGGCGGCGTCCGGGCCGAGCCGTTGCGGCGTCCCGCGAACAATTGTTTGCGCGCGCTGGAGCGCGTCGTCGAGCGAGGGGCCGATCAGGGTTGCGACATAGGTCATGTTGGGCACAAATCGGTCAGCCGATGCGTTCGACCGCACCCGGTCGAAATCGATGCCAGTGACCGCAATAGTTTAGGAACCAGAACTTGAAGATCGGCGAGGCGATTGGTTCTAGCTTCGATTACGATAACTGCGATAGCCAGCTCCGTGACGTTTTGCTGAAAGGCCAGGTTGCGATCGACGGTGACAAAAACGTCGAACTCGCGCGCTGCGAGCGCCAGCAATTCACCATTCTTGATGGTGGTCCAGCCCATCTGCCGGGCCGCCTTGACCTCATGTCCGGCAATATCGCGAGCGAGCCGCCAATCGATACATTCGTCGAGAAAAATACGCATCAAGCAGATTCGATCAAACGATCTTTCGCCTCTTCCAAAAAAGCGATCACTTGTTGTCGCGAAACAGAAGGAAACCCCTCTAGAAATTCATCGATCGAATCGCCTGCTTCCAGATAATCAAACAGTGTCTGCACCGGGACGCGCGTGCCGCGGAATACCGGCGCGCCGCCCATGATCTCGATATTGCGCGATACGACGGATTGGCCCATCGCAACAAATTACTCCTCGGCCGTATTGCAGGCAATACGAGGCAATTTTTACGCCCCGATTCACCTTGGATTAGCCGCGGCCTGTTAGCACAGGACCAGGGACATAAACATGCGCCGCTTCCTCGTCATCTCAGGCATCATTATCGCCGTCATCGTCGCCGCAGCCGGCGCGGTGCTGATGTTCCCGCAAATTACCGAAGTGGCGATCAGGCTGACCTGCTCGATGACCGATCCGAGCCGGACCTGCCAGGAACGCATGCTGGCGATGGGCCACGTCTGGTCGCTCAAGGGCGATCGCGACCGTGCGACCCTCTGGTACGCCCGCGCGGCGCAGAAGCACCTGCCGGCGGCGCTGTTTCATCTTGCCTGGGCGGTGGAGCAGGGCGGATACCGGCAACTGCAGGATTTTATCCGCCAGGCCGGCGATACCAATAATAATGGGTTCGGCTCGGAGATCGATCTGGGCGGCCCGCGCGGCGGCCGCGACAATTTCGAGGCTGCGGAAAAGCTCTATCGCATGTCGGCGGATGAGGGCTTTGCCCCGGCGATGAACAACCTTGCCGATCTCTACCTCTCCGGCGTGGCCGGGGAAGGCAGGGCGGAGGAAGCTTTCAAACTGCATGCCGCCGCGGCCAAGGCCGGCAATCCGGTTGCTTCGCTCAATGTCTCGCTCGACTACCGCATCGGCCGTGGCACCGCCGCCGATCCCGCGGCGGCGGAAAAATACGCGACCATCACCCCGCAAAGCGGCAGTCCCGATCTCGGGACGTTGACGCTCGGGCGCACCAGTTTTGGCGGCACCGCCATCGATCCGCACATGGTGGCGGCGATCCGTGCCGCCGCCGAGCATCATGAGCCGCTGACCGTCAATTTTCGGCCGCTGCAGCCCGACGCGCGGCTGCCGACGTTTCACAGGATCGAGACGCCGCTCTGGGGCGGCGGTTGATTTCGCCGCCCGCGCTGGCTAGCCAGACGGCGTGAGCCATCACGACGCCATCCTGATTGCAGGCCCGACCGCGAGCGGCAAGTCGGCGCTGGCGCTGGCGCTGGCCGAGAAGATCGGCGGCACCATCGTCAACGCCAATTCCATGCAGGTCTATCGCGATCTGCGCGTCATCACCGCGCGGCCGTCGCCGGAAGACGAGGCGCGCGTGCCGCACCGGCTCTACGGCCATGTCGATGCCGCGGTGAACTATTCGACCGGGCACTGGCTGCGCGACGTGGCCGCCGTGCTCGAGGAGATCAAGGCGCAGGGCCGGGTGCCGGTATTCGTCGGCGGCACCGGGCTCTATTTCAAGGCGCTGACCGCGGGGCTGGCCGCGGTGCCGCCGATCCCGGGCGAGATCCGCGAGCGGGTGCGCGGCCGGCTTGCCAGCGAGGGCGTGGCGCCGCTTTACGCCGAGCTCTCGCGCGCGATCCGGCGACCGCGCACCGGCTGATGCCGAACGACCGCTCGCGCATCTCGCGCGCGCCTGGAGGTGTTCGAGGCGACCGGCCGCTCGCTCACCGACTGGCACAAAGAAGGCCTGCCGCCACTGATCGATGCCGCGCAAGCGGCCAAGGTGTTCCTCAGCGTCGAGCGCACAGAGCTGGTGGCGCGCATCGAGACGCGCTTTGCCGCCATGTTGAAAGCCGGCGCGCTGGACGAGGTGCGGGCGCTTGCCGCGCGCAAGCTCGATCCGCTCGTTGCCGGCGATGAAGGCGCACGGCGTGCCCTGGCTGATCCGCCACTTGAACGGCGAGATTTCGCTGGACGAAGCCGCCGCCGGCGCGATCATGGACACCCGCCGCTACGCCAAGCGGCAGGTCACCTGGTTCCGCAATCAGATGAAGGATTGGCCGTCGGCGCCGCCGGAAAAGGCCGTAACGGCTCTCGAAAAACAGCTTGCCGCGCAGCAAAATGCCGCAAAATGATGCTTGACCCAACGGAAAACCGTACTTATAAACCGCGCAACGAAAGTGCGGGCAGGTAGAGCGATGCGCAATATTATTACTCTCGTCGTAGTGGTTCGGACGCCCCGGCAGGCTTGACAAGGCCCGCAGGATGCGTCCGGACATGGCCCCACTGAGGGCCTTTTTTATTGCCCGAGAGACCTGAAAGAGCTGAGTGAGACGAAAAGGACCAGAGCCATGACACGCGAAATGACCGGCGCCGAAATGGTGATCGAGGCGCTCGCCGACCAGGGCGTGAAGCATCTGTTCGGCTATCCGGGCGGCGCGGTGCTGCCGATCTACGACGCCATTTTCGCGCAGGACAAGGTGCAGCACATTCTCGTCCGTCACGAGCAGGGCGCGGTGCACGCGGCGGAAGGCTATGCGCGCTCGACCGGCAAAGTTGGCTGCGTGCTCGTCACATCCGGACCCGGCGCCACCAACGCGGTCACGGGCCTGACCGACGCGCTGATGGACTCGATCCCGATCGTCTGCATCACCGGACAAGTTCCTACTCACCTCATCGGCAACGACGCCTTCCAGGAATGCGACACCGTCGGCATCACGCGGCCCTGCACCAAATACAATTACCTGGTGAAGCGCATCGAGGACCTGCCGCGCGTGCTGCACGAGGCGTTCCACATCGCCGCAAGCGGACGGCCCGGGCCGGTGGTCGTCGACATCCCCAAGGACATTCAGTTCGCCAAGGGCATCTATGAGAAGCCGAAGAGCTTTGCGCACACCGGCTATCAGCCCAAGGTGAAGGGCGATCTCGACAAGATCAAAGCCGCGATCGACTTGATGGCGCACGCCAAGCGGCCGCTGTTCTACACCGGCGGCGGCGTCGTCAATTCCGGCAAGCACGCCAGTGCGACTGTTGGCCGAACTGGTCAAGCTCACCGGCTTCCCCATCACCTCGACGCTGATGGGGCTCGGCGCCTTCCCGTCGGCCGATCCGCAATGGCTCGGCATGCTCGGCATGCACGGCACGCTCGAAGCCAACATGGCGATGCACGATTGCGACGTCATGATCTGCATCGGCGCGCGCTTCGACGACCGCATCACCGGCCGGGTCGATGCGCTTCTCGCCCGGCTCGAAAAAAATCCACGTCGACATCGACCCGTCCTCGATCAACAAGAACGTGCATGTCGATTCCCGATCGTCGGCGATTGCGCGCACGTGCTCGAAGACATGGTGCGGCTGTGGCGCACGAGCGCCAGGCAGCCGGACAAGAAGGCCTCGGCTCCTGGTGGACGCAGATCGACAAGTGGCGCGGGCGCAAGTCGCTCGCCTACCGGGGCTCGAACGAGGTGATCAAGCCGCAATACGCCATCCAGCGGCTGTTTGAGCTGACCAAGGACAAGGACACCTACATCACCACCGAGGTCGGCCAGCACCAGATGTGGGCGGCGCAGTTCTACGGCTTCCAGGAGCCGAACCGCTGGATGACCTCCGGCGGCCTCGGCACCATGGGCTACGGGCTGCCGGCCTCGGTCGGCGTACAGCTCGCGCATCCCAAATCGCTGGTGATCGACATCGCCGGCGAGGCGAGCGTGCTAATGACGATGCAGGAAATCTCGACCGCCGTGCAGTACCGGCTGCCGGTCAAGATCTTCATCCTCAACAACCAGTACATGGGCATGGTGCGGCAGTGGCAGGAATTGCTGCACGGCGGCCGCTATTCGGAGAGCTATTCCGAAGCGTTGCCGGATTTCGTCAAGCTGGCCGAGGCCTACCACGCCGTCGGCATCCGCTGCGACAAGCCGGGCGATCTCGACCATGCCATCAAGGAGATGATTGCCGTCGACAAGCCGGTGCTGTTCGACTGCGTGGTCGATCCGAAGGAGAACTGCTTCCCGATGATCCCGTCCGGGCGCGCGCATAACGAGATGATCCTCGGTGATGCGGCGGAGTCTCTGGACGACGCGATCACCGAGGAAGGCAAGGTGATGGTGTGAGTTTGGTCCGGAGCAACAACACACTCGGCGTCATGCGCGGGCTTGACCCGCGCATCCATGATGAGGCGCGGCAAATGAAAGACCTGCATCTGTGCTTCGTGGAGCTGCCTCATGGATTGCGCGGGTCAAGCCCGGCAATGACGGCTCTGTGCATGGGGAAATGAAGTCATGAAACTTTCGATCATCGGCGCCGGCAACGTCGGCGGCACGCTTGGCAAGGCCTGGGCGCAGAAGGCCGGTCACGACATTTATTTCGGCATGCGCGATCCCAAGGCCGAGAAGGCGCAGGCGCTGGTCAAGTCGATCGGCGCCAAGGCGCGCGCGGTCAGCCCGGCCGAAGCGGCGGCCGCAACGGACTTTATCGTGCTGTCCACGCCTTGGCCGGCGACCGAAGCCGCCATCCGCTCGCTTGGCAACATCAAGGGCAAGATCATCCTCGATGCCACCAACCCGCTGACGCGCGGGCCGGACGGCATCGGCCTGGAAATCGGCCATACCACGTCGGGCGGCGAGAAGGTGCAGGGCTGGGCGGCCGGCGCCTCGGTGTTCAAGACGCTGAACACCACCGGCTTCGGCAACATGGCAAACACCGACTTCAAGGGCGGCAAGCCGGCGATGTTTGTCGCCGGTGACGATGCTGCCGGCAAGCCGAAGGTAATAGGCCTTGTGAGCGAGCTCGGCTTCGAAACGATCGACGCCGGGCCCTTGCGCAACGCGCGCCTGCTCGAAGCCCACGCACTGCTGTGGATCGACCTGGCGCTCGCGCGCGGGCAGGGCCGCGACTGGGCCTTCGGCATATTGAGGCACTAGCGCATGATCCCGAAAAGCCTGTCCCCGGCACGAACGGGGATGGGAACCGGTTATCGGACCAGATCATGCGCATGAAAAATGGACAAACATCATGAACGCGCCAACCACCAGCCACTATCCCGCCGCGCCCAAGGCGCAGAAACAGGAAACGCACACGCTCGCGGTGCTGGTCGACAACGAGCCGGGCGTGCTGGCGCGCGTCATCGGCCTGTTCGCCGGCCGCGGCTACAACATCGAGTCGCTCACGGTGTCGGAGACCGAGCACGCCAAGCACCTGTCGCTGATCACCGTGGTCACCACCGGCACGCCGATGGTGATCGAGCAGATTAAGAACCAGCTCGACCGGCTGGTTCCCGTGCACCAGGTTGTCGACATGACGACGATGGGCGCCTCGATCGAGCGCGAGCTGGCGATGGTCAAAGTGCGCGGCAAGGGTGAGCACCGCGTCGAGGCATTGCGCCTGGCCGATGCCTTCCGCGCCCGCGTCATCGACGCCACCACCGAAAGCTTTATCTTCGAGATCACCGGCAAGAACGACAAGGTCGATCAGTTCATCGCGCTGATGGTGCCGCTCGGCCTGGTTGAGGTCGCGCGCACCGGCATTGCCGCCATTGCGCGCGGGCCCGAGGGCATGCACGCGCGGTAGCAGAATTCGTCATGCCCGGCCTTGTGCCGGGCATCCACGCCTTGCTATCGAAGCCGCGGTAAGAAAGACGTGGATGGCCGGGACGAGCCCGGCCATGACGTTGAGAATAACGACCGGGCAAGAAGGCCCAAATAGGGGTTAGTCTATGCGTGTTTACTACGATCGCGACGCCGACCTGAACCTGATCAAGGGCAAGAAGGTCGCCATCATCGGCTATGGCAGCCAGGGCCACGCCCACGCGCTCAATTTGCGCGATAGCGGCGTGAAAGACGTGGCGGTGGCGCTGCGCAAGACCTCGGCCGGCGTCAAGAAGGCCGAGGGCGAGAAGTTCAAGGTCATGGAAGTGGCCGAGGCCGCCAAATGGGCCGACGTCATGATGATGCTCACCCCCGACGAGCTGCAGGGCGACATCTGGCGCGACCACATCGTCAAAAACATCAAGGACGGCGCCGCGATCATGTTCGCGCACGGCCTCAACGTGCACTTCAACCTCATCGAGCCGGGCAAGGGCATCGACGTGCTGATGGTGGCGCCGAAAGGTCCCGGCCACACCGTGCGCTCCGAATATCAGCGCGGCGCCGGCGTGCCGTGCCTGATCGCCATTCACCAGGATGCCTCGGGCAACGCCCACGACCTCGGCCTGTCTTATGCCTCGGCGATCGGCGGCGGCCGCGCCGGCATCATCGAGACGACGTTCAAGGAAGAATGCGAGACCGACCTGTTCGGCGAGCAGACCGTGCTGTGCGGCGGCCTGGTCGAACTGATGAAGGCCGGCTACGAGACGCTGGTCGAAGCCGGCTACGCGCCGGAGATGGCCTATTTCGAGTGCGTGCACGAGGTGAAGCTGATCGTCGACCTGATCTACGAGGGCGGCATCGCCAACATGAACTATTCGATCTCCAACACGGCCGAGTACGGCGAATACGTCTCCGGCCCGCGCGTCGTCACGCCGCAGACCAAGGCGGAGATGAAGAAGGTGCTGGGCGACATCCAGTCCGGCCGCTTCACCCGCGACTGGATGCTGGAGAACAAGGTCAACCAGACCTCGTTCAAGGCGACCCGCGCCAAGCTCGCCGAGCACGGCATCGAGCAGGTCGGCGCCAAGCTGCGCGAGATGATGCCGTGGATCAAGCAGCGCGCGCTGGTTGACCGCAGCAAGAACTGAGGATGCACGAATCCAATCCGCCTCATCCTGAGGAGCGGCCGCAGGCCGCGTCTCGAAGGATGGGGCGGCCCCATGGTTCGAGACGCGCTCTTCGAGCGCTCCTCACCATGAGGCCGGTTGGCTTCCCATGCCTTTTATTTCTGTTCACGGCCGCGCCCGCATTTGCCGACGAGCAGGCCGATTCCGAGCCGCATTGCGACGGCAGCACCTACGAGATCGTCGAATGCCTGAAGGCGCAAGTCGCGCAGTGGGACAAGCGGCTCAACGCCGCCTATCAGCAGGCGCTGAAGGACGCGGTGAGCCCGCAGCAGGCCGAGCAGCTGCGCAAGGCGCAGCGGCTGTGGGTGCAGTATCGTGACGCCAATTGCCTTTATTACGACATGGGCGAGGGCACCATCGCCCGCATCGAGACCGGCTACTGCACCAAGGAACTGACGAAAACCCGCGCGCTCGAGCTCGAGGGCAAGACCGAGAAGCACTGACCGGTCATTGCGCCGTGGCGGCGATCCGCTGCCATAGCCACCGCGCTGCGTCCGCCGCCGTGCCGCCATCCGAGGCGCGCAAATTCGCCTCGCGCATCAGCGCCACCGGAATGGCGCCGATGAGCGGCTTCAACGCGGCGATAAGTCTCTCGTCGTGCGCGCGCTTCGGCGACAGCAGCAGCATGGCGTCGTAAGGCGGCAGCGCGTGCTTGGGATCGTCGAGCGCGGCGAGGTCGTATTGCGCGATGCGGCCGTCGCTCGAATAGGCGGCAATGACGTCGACCTCGCCGGCCGCCGCGGCGCGGTACATGAAGTCCGATTGCATGGTGCGCTGCTGGCGGAAATTGAGGCCGTAGGCCGCCACCAGCGCCTTCCATTCCGGCCGCTCGAAGAACTCGTAGTCGCCGGCGATCGACAAATTCGGCGCCTGCGCGGCAAGATCGGCGATCGAATGGATGTTGAGTTTTGCGGCGAGCGCGCGCGGCACCGCCAGCGCGTAGGCGTTCTCGAAGCCGAGCGGGCCGAGCACGGCGATGCCGCGCCCCACCAGCCATTGCGACACCGCGGCGAGCACCTCGGCGCGCGGCGCAATGTCGGTGCGGTGCATTTCGTTCGCCCAGATCGTGCCGGAATAGTCGACATAGGCGTCGATATCGCCGGCGGCGAGGGCGTTGAAGATCACGGCCGAGCCGAGCCCGCTGCGCGTCTGCGCCTTGAGGCCGCTCGCGGCGAGCCGCTCATCGATCAGCGCCGCCAGCACATATTGCTCGGTGAACGGCTTGGCGCCGATCGCATAAGTCGCCTGCGTCCGCGCCAGGCCGGGCGCGAGCGCCGCGGCCACGATCAGCGCGAGGCCGAAGGCCCCCGTGGCGACGCGGCCGCGGCTGTGCACGGCGACGCCGCGCTCCATCAGCGCCAGCAGTTGATCGACCGCCAAAGCCAGCGCCGCCGCGGCGAAGCAGCCGAACAGCACGAACACCCAGTTCTGCGTCTGCAGGCCGGCGAAGATGTAGTTGCCGAGGCTTTCCTGCCCGATCGGCGTCGACAATGTCGCGGTGCCTATCACCCAGACCGCGGCGGTGCGGATGCCGGCCATGATTACCGGCATCGCGATCGGCAGCTCGATCAGCCGCAGCGACTGCGCGGGCGTCAGCGCCAATGCGCGCGCCGCGTCGCGCAGTTCGTCGCCGACGCCGTTGAGGCCCGTCACCGTGTTGCGCAACACCGGCAGCATCGAATAAAGCGCCAGCGCGGCGACCGCCGGCGCAAAACCGAGCGCGGAAAAGCCGATGCCGAAGATGCGCTCGGACAGCGCCGACAACGCCAGCAGCAGCGGATAGAACAACGTCAGCAGCGCCAGGCCCGGCACCGTCTGGATCGCGCTCGCGGTGCCGAGCAGGCCGGCGCGCAGATAGGGCCGCCGCGTCGAGAGGATGGCAAGCGGCAGGCTGATGCCGATGCCGATGGCGAGCGCGCTGATGCTCACCAGCACGTGGCTGCCGAGGTAATCCGGCAGCCGCGCCCAAGCGTCGGCGAGGCGGGGGTCGAAGCGCATGTGGCGATGATGGCCCGGTTTGAAAAAAGCAGCTACTAGTTATGTCCGACCGGGGACAGACATGAAACGCGCGTTGCGCTTTGGCCTGCGGGAGATGCAGCGGACTCAGGCCCACTCCCTCCCCCCTTGCGGGGGAGGGTTGGGGAGGGGGGTATCTTTTTGCGCAGACGCTTTCTGCTTACCCCCCTCTCTGTCTCTCCCCCTCAAGGGGGGAGAGAACGCTGGAGCCGCATACGTTGTGCGAGATTTGCCGTGACAGGCTCAGCCGTATCTCTGGCCGGCGTCGACGTCACCTTTCGTCTCGCCAGCGGCGGCAGCTTCACCGCGGTGAGGGACGCCTCGCTTGACGTCGCCGACGGCGAGTTCGTCGCCATCGTCGGCCCGACCGGCTGCGGCAAATCGACGCTGCTCAACATCGCCGCCGGCCTCATCGCGCCCGCGGCGGGACGCGTCGACATCTTCGGCAACCCGCTTGCCGCCATCAACCGCCAGGCCGGCTACCTGTTTCAGGCCGACGCGCTGTTTCCGTGGAAGACGGCGCTGGAGAACGTCGCCATCGGCCTCCAGACCGCCGGCACGCGCGGCGCACGACGCCCGCGTCGTGGCGCAGGACTGGCTCACCCGCGTCGGCCTCGGCGCCTTCGCCGACCGCTATCCGCACATGCTGTCCGGCGGGCAGAGGAAGCGCGTCGGTCTTGCGCAGGTGCTGATCCGCGATCCGAAGATCCTGCTGATGGACGAGCCGTTCGGCCCGCTCGACGCGCAGACGCGGCAGATCATGGGCAATCTGCTGCTCGATCTGTGGAGCGCCGACCGCAAGGCGGTGCTGTTCGTCACCCACGACCTCGAGGAGGCGATCGCGCTGTCGGACCGCGTCGTCATCATGTCGGCGGGGCCGGCCTCGCGCATCATCGGCGACTGGCGCGTGCCGCTTCCCCGGCCGCGCGACATCTCCGAGGTCAAGCTCGACAAGGCCTTCCACGAACTGCACCGCGACATCTGGCACGTGCTCAAGGCCGAAGTGCTCAAAGGCTACGCCCAGGCGGAGGCAAGCTGATGGGGCGCGTGCAGCTCACGTTGTTGCAGGCGCTCGTCGCCGTCGTCGCACTCGGCGCCTGGTACGTGCTCGCCAGCTATCCGATCTTCGGCCACGTCGTGCTGCCGCCGTTTTTCTTTTCCAATCCGGTCGACGTCGGCGCTCAGATCGTCGACCTGGTTCGCCACCGGCGTGATCTGGAAGCACCTCTGGGTCACGCTGGAGGAATCGATCCTCGCCTTTGTCATCGGCTCGTTCGGCGGCGTGCTGGTCGGCTTCTGGTTCGCCCGCCAGCCGGTAACCGCCGCGGTGTTCGACCCTTACGTGAAAATGGCGAACGCCCTACCGCGCGTGGTGTTGGCGCCGATCTTCACGCTGTGGCTGGGCTTGGGCATCTGGTCGAAGGTCGCGCTCGGCGTCACGCTGGTGTTCTTCATCGTGTTTTTCAACGTCTACCAGGGCGTCAAGGAGGTGAGCCAGACCGTGCTCGCCAACGCGCGCATGCTCGGCATGAGCGAGCGGCAGTTGATGCGCCACGTCTATTGGCCGTCGGCGCTGTCGTGGATGTTTTCCTCGCTGCACACTTCGGTCGGCTTCGCCGTGGTCGGCGCCGTGGTCGGCGAATATCTCGGCTCGGCCGCCGGCCTCGGCTATCTGATCCAGCAGGCCGAAGGCGTGTTCGACGTCGCCGGCGTGTTTGCCGGTATGGTCGTGCTCGCCGGTTTCGTCATCGTCATCGACGTCGTGGTCACGCTGATCGAGCGGCGCCTCTTGGTGTGGCGCCCCGAAGCGGAGCCGCGCGGCTGAAGATTTTTGCGCCGGCATTTTTTATCATCTTTCCCCATCATGGTACCGCCGGCGCTTCATCGCGTGGAAACTTTGCTCGAAAAAATTTCAAATTGTTCGAGAGCTTCTTCGATGAATTAAGGAATAGCCGCGAGGATCGTGCAGCCAGTCGCGCCGGTTGCTTGAGGTCGCGCGCGCGGGATCCGAAAGCAGCCAGGCGCAATGGTGCTGATCAAGAAAACCATTCCGGTTCGCGACTGGGCGATCCGTGGTGCGGCCGTGCTGGTCGGCGTCATCGGCGCCGGCGAGATCGTCTTCTGGCTGCTGCAGCACGGTTCCATCGCGCTCGCGCTCGACATGGGCGCGCCGCGGCTCAATTTCGGCGGCGCCTTCATCGCCGCCGCTGGCGCGCTGTGGTTGCTACATACCTCTCACCCCGATTCGCCGCCGTTCCGGCTCGGCAACGCGCTCGCCGTGCTTGCCGGCATGCTCGGCGGCGCCACGCTCGCCCAGGATCTCTCGGCGTTTCTCGGCATCGGCCAGCTCATCGGCCCCGAGGACGTGGTCGCCGTCGGCCCGGTGCAGGCGCTCCACGTGCCGATGACGGAGTTCGCCTTCCTGTTTTCCGGCGCGGCCTTGTTCGTGCTCAAGTCGCCCGATCCGCGCGTCGCTATCTGCAGCCAGTGGCTGGCGTTGGTGCCGCTCGCGCTTGCCGGTCTCGGCATCGCCGACACCGCCTACGGCATTGCGGTGGCGATGGCGCCGCACGCCGCGCTCGCGTTTTTCGTTCTCGCCATCGCCATCATGGCCGCCGACCCGTCGCACGGCTTGGTGCGCATCGTCGTGAGCGACACCGCCGGCGGCGTCGTCACGCGCCGCCTGCTCACTATCCTTCCGCCGGCAATGTTCGTGCTCGGCTGGGTGCAGATCAAGGGCGAGGCGGTTGGCCTGTACGGCGAGCGTTTCGGGACGCTCGTCTCCGTGCTCGGCGGCATTACCATCTGCGTGATCGCGGTCGTGGCGGTGGCGACCGCGCTGCACCACACCGACCTCGTGCGCAAGGAGGCGATGGCGCGCATCCGCGACCTCAACGCCCGCCACGAACGGCAGATCGAAGAGCGCACCGAGCAACTGGCGAAATCGCTGGAGGATCTCAACGCCGCCAACAAGCTGCTGGAAGAGCTGTCGGAACATGACGGCCTCACCGGCGTCGCCAATCGGCGCTATTTCGACAAATACATCGACACGCAAATCGCCATCGCGCGGCGCCATAACCGTACCCTGTCGCTGGTGATGATCGACGTCGACATGTTCAAGGCCTACAACGACAACTACGGCCACCAGGCCGGCGACCGCTGCCTCAAGCAGGTGGCGGAAGCGGTCAAGTCCTGCTGCCGGCGCACTGCCGACGTGGTCGCCCGCTACGGCGGCGAGGAGTTCGCTATCGTCCTTCCGGAAACCGGCCTCAAGGGCGCGGTGCGCGTCGCCGAGACCGTGCGCGAGGCGGTGGCGCAGCTCAAGATCCCGCATGACTATTCGGCGGCGGGTCCCTTCGTCAGCATCAGCGGCGGCGTCGCCGCCACAGTCTGGCAGGGCGACGACACCATCCAGCAACTGATCATGACGGCGGACCGCATGCTCTATGAGGCCAAGCGCCAGGGCCGCAATCGCATGGTTTCCGCCCCGCCGATCGCCGCCTGATGGGTCGGCCGCGCGCTCTGGTCAGCGCTGGAGTGCTGCCTTATTGTCGGCCCCCGAAACTGGCCGAAAACGCATAAGGCCGTTCGCAACCCGGGAGGAATCCATGGTCAATTCATTCGTCCGCCATCTTGGCGCGGCGCTCGCGGCGATCGTTCTGTCGTCGGGCGCGGCGCTGGCGCAGGGCAAGGTCACGCTGTCGATCGGCGGCGCCGGCTGCCTCTGCTACCTGCCGACCGTGCTTGCCAACCAGCTTGGCGAGTTCAAGAAGGCCGGCGTCGACGTCGAGATGGTCAATTTCAAAGGCGGCTCGGAGTCGCTGAAAGCGGTGATCGGCGGCTCCGCCGACGTCGTCTCCGGCTATTTCGACCACACTGTCGAGCTGGCCGCCAAGAAGCAGTTGTTGCAGTCCTTTGTGATCTATGACCGCTTCCCGGGCCTTGTGCTGGTTGTGTCGCCCAAGCACACGAGCGAGATCAAGTCGGTCAAGGACCTCGCCAACAAGAAGGTGGGCGTCTCGGCGCCCGGCTCTTCCACCGACTTCTATCTCAAGTACCTCGCCAGCAAGAGCGGCGTTGACCCGAATTCGATCGCCGTGATCGGCGTCGGCCTCGGCGCCTCTGCGGTCGCGGCGATGGAGCAGGGGCAGATCGACGCCGCCGTGATGCTCGATCCCGCGGTCACGATCCTCGGCGACAAGTACAAGGATCTGCGCATCCTCAGCGATACCCGCAGCGAGAAAGACACCCTCGCCGTGTTCGGCGGCGCCTATCCGGGCGGCGCTCTCTATACCAGGATCGAATGGATCAACAGCCACCAGAAAGAAGCGCAGGCGATGACCAACGCGATCGTCTCGACGCTGAAGTGGATCCACAGCCACACGCCGCAAGAGATCATGGACAAGATGCCGCCGGAAATGGTCGGCAAGGACAAGGCCACCTATCTCGCGGCCTTGAAGAACACGATACCAATGTATTCGGAGAACGGCCTGATGGACCCCAAGGGCGCCGAAGCCGTGCTCAAGGTGTTCAGCCAGTCCTCGCCGGAAATCGCCAAGGCCAATATCGACCTGTCGAAGACCTACACCAACCAGTTCGTCGACGCGGCCAACAAGAAGATGGGGATGAAGTAAGCCCTTCGCCCGGCAACGCAAACTTTACGCAATCGATTTATGGCCGGGCTTGCCCCGCCTAGGCGGGCCGAAGCCCGGCCACTGTTTTCGTGAAGAGCCGCTTCGGCGGGCGAAGGCCCGGCCATAATATTTGGAAAGCGGCATGCATGGACGTCGCGCCGTCGATCTATCCCGTTGACCGGCTCGAGCTCGCCTTCGAGCCGCAGCCGTGGCCGTTCGCGCTCGAGCGGCGCGCCGAGATCGACGCCCGCTTCGCCGAACTCAAGCGCGACAAGCCGGCGCTGTGGAACGGCCGCGTGCTGCTGCTGCTACCGTCAGACGCTGGAGAACGGCGTGTTCCGCGGCGCCTATCTCGAGACCGACTATGCGAGCTTCGCCGCCTGGAAAAGCTGGGGCCGGCCGCCGGCCGGCGTCCACGACTGCTTCGCCGCAGCGGCGATCCTGTCCGCCGACGGCGCTTTCCTGCTCGGCCTGATGGGGCCGCACACCCTCAACGCCGGCCTGGTCTACTTCCCCTGCGGCACGCCGGACCCGAGCGACATTTCGGGAGACAAAGTCGATCTCGAATTCAGCGTCCGCCGCGAGCTGAAGGAGGAAACCGGCCTCGGCCCCGAGCAATTCCGCGAGCAGCCGGGCTGGACCGCGGTGTTCGACGGCGCGTTGATCGCGCAGGTCAAGCTGTTCCGTTCCGACGCGAGCGCCGACGCCTTGCGCGCGCGCATCGTCGAGAGCCTTGCCGCCGAACGCGAGCCCGAGCTCGCCGATATCCGCATCGTGCGCGGGCCCGCCGACCTGAGCCCGGCGATGCCGCGCTTTGTGCGCGCCTTCATCGAATACCACTGGCGCGGGCCGTGAAGGCTTGCCAAGCCGCCGCGCCTGGCGTGGAGTAGCTGTCCATGAAACTCGGTCACCTCGCCAAACGCTATCGCATCGACAAGCCGGACAGGTTTCGCCTGTCCGAGCACGATCCCGCCGAATGCTACGGCCTTGCCGTCGACAAGGACGACGCCAAGTCGCTGCTCGACGAAGGCATCGCGCGTCTGTCGAATTTGCAGGAGCGCCTGTACGCCGATGGCCGCTGGTCGGTGTTGATCGTATTGCAGGCGATGGACGCCGCCGGCAAGGACAGCGTCATCAAGCACGTCATGACGGGGCTCAATCCGCAAGGCGTCGACGTGCATCCCTTCAAGCAACCGAGCGCGGAAGAGCTCGAACACGATTTCCTCTGGCGCGCCGCCAGGCTGCTGCCGCAACGCGGCCAGATCGGCATTTTCAACCGCTCGTACTACGAAGAGGTTCTGGTGGTGCGCGTGCATCCGGAGCTGCTGGAGCGCGAGCGGCTGCCGAAGTCTTTGAGCGGCAAGCATTTGTGGAAGGAACGTTTCCACGAGATCCGCGCCTTCGAGCGGCACCTCGCAAGCAACGGCACGCTGGTGCTCAAGTTCTTCCTCAACGTGTCGAAGGACGAACAGCGCCGGCGTTTCCTCGCCCGCATCGACGAGCCAGCCAAGCGCTGGAAATTCTCCATGGGCGACGTCACCGAACGCAAGCTGTGGGATCAGTACATGCACGCCTTTGCCGACATGATCAGGCACACCAGCACGCCGGAGGCGCCGTGGTTCGTGGTGCCCGCCGACAACAAATGGTTCACGCGCCTTGTGGTCGCTGGGGCGATTGCGCAGGAATTGCAGGCGCTCGATCTTGAATTTCCGAAAGTCAGCGGCAACGCGCTCAAGGGACTCGAGAAAGCGCGCCGGGCGCTCAAGGCGGAGAGGTAGGTACACGCTTTACCCTCCTTGGAGGGGGAGGGTCGACCGCTTGAGCGTAGCGAAAGCGGTCGGGGTGGGGTGAGTTCTTGCGGCACGGAAAATTCACCCCACCCCGGCTCGCATCTCGCGCCGGCTCGCTGCTCGCCGACCCTCCCCCTTCAGGGGAGGGTAGGATCACCACACGCCGGGAATGAGCCGGTAGCGCACGCGCCGCCGGTAGTCCGCGTAGCCAAGCAGATGAGTGACGAGAAAACGCTCTTCGTCGAGCAGCCGCCAGGCGAGCAGCGGCAGCAGCACGATGACCAGCAGCACGCTCCAATACGAGCCGAGGGCGAGCGGCATGCAAACCGTCAGCAGCAGCGCCGCGGCGTACATCGGATGCCGCACCACGCCATAGAGCCCCGTGGAAATGACCGGCTGGTTTGCCTCCACGGTAATGGTCGATGCCGCGTAGCTGTTCTGCTTCATCACGACGAAGAAGCCGATGAAGCTCACGACGATGCCGGCGTCGGCGAACAGCACCAGCCAATCGGGGACATTCGACCAATGCCAGCGTTGGTCGAGCGCGGGGATCACGAGCAGCAACAGGAAGCCCGCCATGATCAGGGCGATGATGATCTTTTGTGCCGGCTCCTTTTCGGCCTGCGGTCCCGCCTTGATGCGGCGCTCGATCAGCGCCGGATCGTGCCGCGCGAAATAAAGGCCGATGGCGATGGAGCAACCGGTGAACACGGCGAGGAACAGCCAGCCTTGCCAGTAGGCGAGCGTGCCGGCCGCGCCGCATAGCAGCGCCGCCAGGAACGCCACGAAGGCGAGCTGCCGGGGCCAGGTCCGGCGGAACAGCGCGGCCGTTCTTTCGTCCATCGTCTTGATCCCCGGCACGGATCGGACAGCATCGCTGACCTATCCCGCGCTTGCATCCGTCGCCCCGTTTCCGCTAGAAATCGCGCGCGGTTAAGGCGGACTTTACCTCGATTTGCGAGCCTGACTGCGGACGGATGAGGTTGCAGAGGCAAGTCTGAAGATATGACAACGCGGCAGACCATCGACGCGTTCTCCCGGACGGCGCAAGCCGAGGCCGGTGCCTCCCTCATTCTGGGCACGCTCCTTCTGCTTACCCGCCCCTGAGGGCCGGCTGGGCTTTGTCGCCTGGGCACTCGGGGGAACGACGGAACAGCAAACCCCTTAGAGCGCGCCCCGCGCGCATTCGATCAGAAGGATCTGTGCCATGACCACCCCGACCCAGTCCGACAAGGACCGCGTCGTCATCTTCGACACCACCTTGCGCGACGGCGAGCAGTGCCCCGGCGCCACCATGACGCACGAGGAGAAGCTCGAGGTCGCCGAGATGCTCGACACCATGGGCGTCGACATCATCGAGGCCGGCTTCCCGATCGCCTCGGAAGGCGACTTCGCCGCCGTGCAGGAAATCGCCAGGCGCTCCAAGAACGCCGTGATCTGCGGCCTGTCGCGCGCGGCGCCGAAGGACATCGACCGCTGCGCCGAGGCGATCAAGCCGGCCAGGCGCAAGCGCATCCACACCTTCCTCTCCACCTCGCCGGTGCACATGAAATACAAGCTGCAGAAGGAGCCGCACGAGGTCTACGAGATGGTGATCGCGCAGGTGACGCGCGCGCGCAGCCACACCGACGACGTCGAATGGTCGGCCGAGGACGGCACCCGCACCGAGTTCGATTTCCTCTGCCGCTGCGTCGAGGCGGCGATCAATGCCGGCGCCACCACCATCAACATCCCCGACACCGTCGGCTACACCGTGCCGGCGGAATATCGCAGCCTGTTCGAGCGTGTCCGCGCGGCGGTGCCGAACTCCGACAAGGCGCGCTTCTCGGTGCATTGCCATGACGATCTCGGCATGGCGGTCGCCAATTCGCTCGCCGGCGTCGAGGGCGGCGCGCGGCAGATCGAATGCTGCATCAACGGCATCGGCGAGCGCGCCGGCAACGCTGCGCTGGAAGAAGTCGTCATGGCGATCAAGACGCGCAACGACGTGCTGCCGTTCTGGACCGGCATCGACGCCACGATGCTGACCCGCGCGTCGAAGCTCGTCTCGGCGGTAACCTCGTTCCCGGTGCAGTACAACAAGGCGATCGTCGGCCGCAACGCCTTCGCGCACGAGAGCGGCATCCACCAGGACGGCATGCTCAAGCACACCCAGACCTACGAGATCATGACGCCGGAGTCGGTCGGCGTGAAGCAGACCTCGCTGGTCATGGGCAAGCATTCCGGCCGCCATGCCTTCGTGCACAAGCTGGAAGAGCTCGGCTATCACCTCGGCGACAACCAGGTCGAGGACGCCTTCGTGCGCTTCAAGGCGCTCGCCGACAAGAAGAAGCAGATCTACGACGAGGACATCGAGGCGCTGGTCGACGAGGAGATCGCCACCGCCCACGACCGCATCAAGATCATCTCGCTTGACGGTCATCGCCGGCACCATGGGCCCGCAGTCGGCGACTTTGTCGCTCGACATCGACGGCAAGCACGTCACCACGCAATCGACCGGCAACGGCCCGGTCGACGCGATCTTCAACGCCATCCACGCGCTGGTGCCGCACGAGGCCAAGCTCGAGCTCTACCAGGTGCATGCGGTGACCGAGGGCACCGACGCGCAGGCCGAAGTCTCGGTGCGGCTGTCGTCGAGAGGGCCGGGCGGTGACCGCCAAGGGCGCCGATCCCGATACGCTGGTCGCCTCGGCCAAAGCCTATCTCGGCGCGCTCAACAAGCTGACCAGCCGGGCGCACCGCGGTGGCGGCGTCGAGCAGCGCATCCACTCGACCGACGTGGGGTAGAGCCATCCGCCGTCATGGCCGGCCTTGTGCCGGCCACCCACGCCTCACTTCAAATCAAATGCAAAACCCCGCCGCGATCCGGCGGGGTTTTTCTTTGAGCAATGTCTTCGTTACGGCAAGAACGGACATTGCGACGGCTAGGCCGCAATGTCCGCTATGATCCAAGCGGACGAAGTCGGATCTAGGCCGCAAACGGCGATGTGCAGGGCTTTCTACGAGGACAATCTCAAGTTCTGATGAGTTTACGTTCGGTTAAACGCGCCATAATTCCTGCGTCATTGGGTATTGTCCATTTGGCTGAGCCAGAGGATTACTTGGCAAAATTTCGTATGTCGGCTCACACCAAATACTAGTCTTCATAGACTATCGTCCCGTATACATGGGGAAGCATTTTAGACTGCCGTGTGGAATCTTCCTCGTCTGAATAAATTCGAACGGAGCGATTGCGCATTTATAATCATATATTGGATGCGGACGCGATCGTACTACTTCGGACCGAGCCTACGTGCATTTATGTGAATCGAATTCAGGAAATTTGAAATCGGCGGGAAGTGGGACCGGCAACACATCGGCGTACGCATTAATGCCGACCTTACTGGCGCTGGCGACGTCTACGACATTATTCAATGTCATGCGAACTTCATAGCGGTAATTGGTGTTTTTGTTTTGAGGGACAACGCCTCCAAGCCAAAGTGTTAGATAAGCTCGTGAATTTGCGACGGCCACGTGCGATCAGTGGCAAGGGACTTAGCAACGTCTCGCATAGATCGTCAGCCGATCGGGACTGACTTCGGCAATAGAGGCTTTCATATGGCTTCAAGCTCTGTTGATTCGCGCCGAAATGTCCAATCGAAGTCCTTTGGGCGGCTGTTACAAACGAAGTTCAACGGTTGATTTGGGTCAAGACGACAGTAAAAACTGCAGTAATAATTGTAGCGAGAACGTCAAAGAGTCGCTCAGGCGACCAACGATGATGCCTTCAAACGTCGACAAGCGATTATTCATGATCGTGGCTGCGAACTTGGTTCGCGCGGTTCGATTGAGTTTTAGTCGTTGGTATCCGGCAATGGAATTAGAATACTTCGATCTCGACTCTGCATGCAATGAAGGGGAGGACGCATAAGATTGCGCGTCGGTCAATGACCTCATTGGGGGCAAAGGGCGAAATGGCGAGCCGGCCGCATGCCTGTTTGAGCAGTTTCGTTCGTCGGAAGGGGACGTACAGGCGCTTGACATTAGTTGGTCTAGGAATATATTCCACGCCATCCTGCTCATCTCCGAGGGCGTCATCATGAGGCGTCTTGATGATGGAGCCGGATGCGGCGCCCGCGGGCAGGAGACGAACGCTCCTCCTGCACTCGGGCGGCGCCGGGGCACCGCTCGGGGGCACTACGACCCCCCGCGAGGAGCTCGCTGATGGCGGACGGCTCGGCCGGCCGTGGGTGCAAACCCGCGGCACGCCAAGAGCCTCCCCCAGAAGCGCGGCCCGGCGCCGAAACAGACGCCGCTGGTGGAGCGCCGAGAGGCGCCCGCGCACGGCAACGTGCGCGGCACGGACTGCAACGGACGCGCCTTTCGGCGCTCCGCTCCCTCGCTCTTATGCGGGGGTCGACTCCCCCGCGCCCCCTGCGGCGAGGGGAAATTGAGACGACGGCGTACCCCGCGCCGCAAAGAATAGGGGCGATGGCGCGCGCCTTGTTAATCCCTCCCCTGAAAGGGGAGGGTCCGGCGCGAAGCGCCGGGGGTGGGGTTACGTTGCGATCAGTCCCCACCCGGCCGCTCACTTCGCTCGCGTCCACCCTCCCCGAAGACGGGGAGGGATTAAGCCCCGCGTCACCAACTCGGTATTTGGTTCCTGACGGAACGCAAAAATCACATTTTGCCCGCAATTCGTACGCCTTGAGGTCGGATTCCCCGCATAACTGCGTACGCATAAACGCGAAACAGGACGGGGACATTCTGGATGCGGAATCTTCTTTGTGCGGGCGCGCTCGCGCTCGCGGCGCTTGTGTCTTTGCCGAATTTGAACTCGGTGGCCAGCGCTGGCGGCATTTCCACGGTTCCGGCCGATCGCCTGGCGCAGATCGACATCGCCTACGTCAAGACCATGCTGCGGCTCACCGCCGAGCAGGAGCGCTACTGGCCGCCGGTCGAATCTGCGCTGCGCACGCTGGCGCAACGCCATACCGAAGCCGAGCCATCCGGCTTCGTGCACCGCATCAGCCGGCGCGTGGTCTCGATCGTGCTCGACAGCGCGGCGGTCGAGCGCCTGGCGGTGTCGGCGCGGCCGCTGATCGCCGTGCTCGACGACGAGCAGAAGCGCACGGCGCTCACCCTGGCGCAGCAGATGGGGCTCGGCCCGGTTCTCGCCGCGCTGAACTGAGGGCGCAAGTCGCCTTGCTGCATTGCGCCATTTTTTCGGCTTGACGCTGGGTGTTGCGGATGCTGGCTATAGCGCCAGCTCCGTGCCGGATATCCGGAAATACCATTGCAATCGGCAGAACGGACAGCAAACTGCCGGTTGTTCTTAAATCCAAGGGGGTGACGTCTATGCGTAAGTGGATTTTGGCGGCCGCAGCGGCCGCCGTTCTTGCCGTGCCCGGAATTGCTCTGGCGCAGGCGCCGATCATCATCAAGTTCAGCCACGTCGTCGCTAACGACACGCCGAAGGGCAAGGGCGCGCTGAAGTTCAAGGAGCTTGCCGAGAAGTACACCAACGGCAAGGTCAAGGTCGAAGTCTATCCGAACTCGACGCTGTACAAGGACAAGGAAGAGCTCGAAGCCCTGCAGCTCGGCTCGGTGCAGATGCTGGCGCCGTCGACGGCGAAGTTCGCACCGCTCGGCGTCAAGGAATTCGAGGCGCTCGACCTGCCGTGGCTGTTCAAGGACGACGCCACCTACGACGCCGCGATGAAAGGCCCGGTCGGCCAGTGGCTGTTCAAGAAGCTCGAAGCCAAGGGCATCACCGGGCTTGCTTACTGGGACAACGGCTTCCACATGGTCTCGGCCAACCGGCCGCTGATCAATCCGTCGGACTTCCAGGGTCTCAAGATCCGCATCTCCGGCTCGAAGATTGCCGATCAGTATTTCCGCAACGTCGGCTCGATCCCGCAGATCATGGCGTTCTCGGAAGTCTATCAGGCGCTGCAGACCGGCGTGGTCGACGGTTGCGAGAACACGCCGTCGAACTATCTGACGCAGAAGTTCCATGAAGTGCAGAAGGACATCACCGTGTCCTATCACGCCCACCTGCAATACGCGGTGATCGTGAACTCGAAGTTCTGGAACGGGCTGCCGGCCGACGTCCGCGGCCAGCTCACCAAGGCGATGGCCGAGGCGACCGACTACACCAACTCGATCGCCGCGAAAGAGAACGCGGACGCGCTCGAGGTCATCAAGAAATCGGGCAAGACCACGCTGCACTACCTGACGCCGGAGCAGAAGGCGGCCTGGCAGAAGGCGATGCAGCCGACCTACACCTGGGCCAAGGGCCGCGTCGGGCAGGAAGTGCTCGATCTGATCTCGAAGGAACTGAAAGTCCAGATGTGACGTGAGCTTGCGGCAATAAAAATAAGAACGAACGGCCGGGGGCGTCGCTCCCGGCCGTTTCGGCTTGCTGGTTGGGGGAACGCGCGTGCTCAAGGGGCTCAATCGAGCGCTTGATCATCTGGAAGAGTGGCTGATCGCGACGCTGATTGCGGCGGCGACGCTGTTGATCTTCGTCGCCGTGGTGCACCGCTACGGCACCGGCCTTTCCATCAATTTCGCCAAGTGGGGCACGGCGCACGGCATTCCGGTGCTGCCCGGCATTTTCTTCGCCATCTATTCCTGGCTCGCGCACCTCGACCTGTCGTGGGCGCAGGAGCTCTGCATCTTCATGTTCATCTGGATGGCCAAGTTCGGCGCCGCCTACGGCGTGCGCACCGGCATCCACGTCGGCGTCGACGTCCTGGTCAACATGCTGCCGCCGCGCTCGCGCAAGCAGGTCATCCTGTTCGCGCTGCTGTGCGGAGCGTTTTTCACCGGGATGATCGCAACGTTCGGCGCGTCGTTCGTCGAGCAGATGTTCAAGACCGGCCAGCAGTCCTACGACCTCGAATGGCCGATGTGGGCGATCTATTCCGCTATTCCGCTGGGCTCCGGGTTGATGAGCTTCCGCTTCCTGCAGGTGTCGTGGTGGTACTACTGGACCGGCCAACTGCCCCACCATAGCGAGGCGGTTGTCGAGGGCATCGAGGCGACCGAAGCGCTTCACCCTTCGACCGACGCCCACGGCAAGGTGCCGAGCCGCTGGTCCGAGCCGCTGGCGCTGATCCTGATATTCACCCCGATCCTGATCCTGGCGGTCTGCGTCGCGCACAAGACCGGGGTGATCGTGCTGCCGCAGTCGGTGCGCGCGCTCACGATCTTCGTCTTGCTGATCGCGTTTATGGTCACCGGCATGCCGGTTTCCATCGCGCTCGGTCTCACGGTGCTGACATTCCTTTTCGTCCTCAGCGACGTGCCGATCGAAGCGGTGTCGATGAAGCTGTTCACGGGCCTCGAAAGCTTCGAGATCATGGCGATCCCGTTCTTCATCCTGGCCGGAAATTTCCTCAGTCACGGCGGTGTCGCGCGCCGCATGATCGATTTCGCCGTGTCGCTGATCGGCCATTGGCACGGCGGGCTTGGCCTCGCCGGCATCGTCGCCTGCGCGATGTTCGCGCTGGTCTGCGGTTCGAGCGTCGCCACCGTCGCCGCCATTGGCGCCATCGTGCTGCCGGAGATGGTCCGGCACGGCTATCCGATGCGGTTCGGCGCCGGCATCATCACCGTGGCCGGCTCGCTCGGCATTCTGATGCTGCCGTCGATCCCCAAGATCGTTTACGCCGTCGCCACAAATACCTCGATCGGGGCGCTGTTCGTCGCCGGTCTGCTGCCGGGCACGTTGCTCACGATCATGTTGTGCACCGTGACGTGGTTTCTGGCCAAAAGGCGAAACTATCCGCGAATGCCGAAAGCCAGCTGGCTGGACAGCTGGCGCGCATTCAAAGAGAGCGTCTGGGGCCTGATGCTCGTCGTCATCATCATCGGCGGCATCTACAGCGGCTTGTTTACCGCAACCGAAGCAGCCGCAATGGCCGCCGTCTATTCGTTCTTCATCTCGGTCTTTGTCTACAAGGCGATCAAGATCAGGCACGTGCCGCGGGTGTTGCTGCGCGCCGCGAATACCAGCGCGATGCTGCTCTACATCATCACCAACGCGGTTTTGTTTTCCTTCGTGCTGTCGAACGAGAACATTCCGTCCGCGCTCGCCGACTGGATCACGGCGCAGAATCTCGGCTGGTTCGGTTTCCTTCTGCTGGTCAACTTCCTTTTGCTTATTGCTGGCAACTTCATGGAGCCGAACTCGATCATCCTGATCATGGCGCCGATTCTGGCGCCGGCGGCGAAGCGCCTTGGCATCGATCTCGTGCATTTCGGCATCGTCATCGACGTCAACATGGAGGTCGGCCTGTGCCACCCCCCTGTCGGTCTTAATTTATACGTGGCGTCGATGATTGCGGGCATGCGCATCACCGATCTCGCGGTGGCGGTGTGGCCGTGGCTGGTGACGATGCTGGTCTTTCTGGCGATCGTCACGTATTGGCCTGAGCTCACGCTGTTCCTGCCGCGCCTGCTCGGAATGATGTGATGCAAAAAGTTAAGCAACGAAAACGTCCGTAAATTCCTGCGCAAATATTTGCTGAACGCGCGTACATCTACATTGCGTGCATTTAATCTCTGTCCAAATTTTAACTTGAGAGAAAGCACGCGCGTCATTCTATTTGGGACATCTGAAACGCTATGGAGGATTCCCATGTGGAAGACTGTTCTTGCCGGCACGACCGCGCTTGCGATCGCCGGCACGACGCTCGCCTACGCGCAGCAGGGGCCGAACGCTCCCGACCGCGCGCAGCGCTGGCGTCCGACGGCGGCGGACATCACCGCGTTCGGTGATGCGCGCATCGCCGCCGTTCATGCCGGGCTCAAACTGACGCCCGACCAGGAGAAGCTGTGGCCGCCGGTGGAGGCCGCGCTGCACGACGTGTTCAAGCAGCGCTCCGACTGGTTCACCGCGCGCGCCAGCGCCAACCGCCCGACCGATCCGATCGAGCGACTGGGCGCGCGCGCCCAGGTGATGACCGACCGCGGCGCGGCGCTGAAGAAGCTCGCCGACGCCTCCGGCCCGCTCTACAAGAGCCTCGACGACGCGCAGAAGCACCGCTTCGTCGTGCTCGCGCGCGTCGGCGGCGAGCGCGGCTGGCACGCACACCATGGCTGGCAGCACCACCGCGGCCCCGATGGCCGCCGTGGCCCCGCCGGTCCCGGCATGCAGGCGCCGCAGCCCCAGTAAGGTACGAGAAGCGAATGGTGGCCAACGCGGAACGACGCCTCACGCGCGCCGCCATTTAGAGAGCCGCCGGGAGCGTCCCGGCGGCTTTTCTTTTTCTGGTGCTTTTTCTTGGCCGCCATGGCGCTCGCGGCTGGACATGCCCATATCGCATTTGCTAAGGCAGCCCCGCCGCTTGGGGGCCAATCCGCCGCGGCAATCCGGGCGCATAGCTCAGTTGGTAGAGCAGCTGACTCTTAATCAGCGGGTCCCAGGTTCGAGCCCTGGTGCGCCCACCACTATTCTCAATGCCTTAGCCGGCGACGGTGGCGAACAGCGCGCGCACTTTTTACAGCGCGTTTTACAGTTTTGTTCGCGTTTCGAGCCTCATGATCGCTATCTCGGCAAGCTTGGCATCGCGGCCGAGATAGTGCGCGTCGAGGATTGCCTCGACGTCACGCAGGCTGTGGCCGGTAAAGGTCGCAATCTGTGGCACCGTGGCGTCAGCCAGCGCCAGCTGCACAACGGCAGAGCCACGTAGGTCGTAAAAGGTCAGGCCGCTAAACCGCATCGTGCTGGCGCGGCTCAAGGACGGTTGACGCTCGCGGCAAAGCCCGCGTCGTACTGCCCGTCGTATATTCTTTGACCTTCTCCGCTCGACTTTGGTCAAGTCCGCCCAGGAGAGCATCGCGGATGCCGAGTGGAGATTCCCGAAGACCAAGTCCGACACGAAGAGGCATACGGCCGATCAGTACGCCAAGCAGGTTCATCGTCACCACGTTCCGTTGTGGCCGCTCCGAAAAGCGGTGCCCAATTTTTTTGGCGGCACGCGAACTCTCTCCAGCTACCGGCAGGCCGCTTAATATGTTTAAATTGCCTGCAATAGGAGGAGGACGTCCATGAACAAGATCGCGAAAGTTTCACAAGGCAAAATCTCCGACACGGAATGGGAAGCGCGGGTCGATCTCGCCGCCGTTTACCGGCTGCTGGCTCATAACCGCTGGGACGATGTCATCTATAACCACTCGTCCATGCGTGTGCCCGGCGAGCCGCGCAATTTCCTCATGAAGAAACATGATCTGCTTTATACCGAGGTGACCGCCTCCAACTTGGTGAAAGTGTCGATGGACGAGGACCTGGACGAAAGCGCCGGCGTCAACCGTCCCGGCTATACGCTGCACGGCGGTGTGCTCGCCGCGCGCGAGGACGTCAATTGCGCGATCCACATTCACACCAACACCGGCATCGCCATCTCCGGCCTGAAGCGCGGCTTGCGCATGCTCTCGCAAGCCTCGATCCGCTTCCACAACCGCATTGGTTACCACGCCTATGAAGGGCTCACCGAGGACTTTGACGAGCGTCAGCGCATCAACCGCGACCTTGGGCAGAACCGCGCCATTATCATGCACAACCACGGCGTGCTGACGGTCGGCAAAACCGCGCGCGAGGCTTTTGTGCTGATGCGTTATCTGATCGACGCTGCCGAAATCCAGCTCAAGATGGAGGCGGCCGGCGGCGAACTGATCGAGATTCCGCCGGAAATCTGCGAGAAGACCGCCAAGCAATACGAGGCGCATGATCGAGGCCGCGGCAGCCACGACTGGCCAGCCTATCTGCGCATGCTCGACAAGGTCGACCGCAGTTATCGGAACTGAGCGCTGCGTCTTGTTTCATATTTTGGGGAACCACTCACCCAATCCTCTCTCCACTGGGGAGTGAGAGCACGCCGTTCCTGCCGCGATGCTTCGGCGGTAGACGACCACGCGTTAATGAATCTCGGGCTCGGGGATCGGCCCGAGCGGGGCGAGGAAATCGAAATCGCAGCCTTCGTCGGCTTGGCCGATGTGCTGCGAATAGAGCGCGCCGTAGCCGCGCGGGTAGCGCGGCGCCGGCGGTATCCAGATCGCGCGGCGGCGGGCAAGCTCTTCGTCAGAGACGTGCAGATGGATGCGGCGGCCCGGTACGTCGACCTCGATCTCGTCGCCGGTTTTCACCAAAGCGAGCGGCCCGCCGACAAAGCTTTCCGGCGCCACGTGCAGGATGCAGGCGCCGTAGCTGGTGCCGCTCATGCGCGCATCGGAAATGCGCAGCATGTCCTTGACGCCGGCTTTCAGCAATTTGGTCGGGATCGGCAGTTGGCCCCATTCCGGCATGCCGGGACCGCCCTTCGGCCCTGCGTTCTTGAGCACCAGCACGTGGTCGGGCGTGACATCGAGATCGGCCCGCTCCACTTCGCGCGCCATGTGGTTGTAGTCCTCGAAGGCAATGGCCTTGCCACGATGCCGCAACAACCGCGGCTCCGCCGCCGAAGGCTTCATCACGCAGCCGCGCGGTGCCAGATTGCCGGTGAGCACCGCGGTCGCCTCTGCGCTGGAGACCGGATTGTTGAACGGCCGGATGACGTCGGGCATATAAACTTCGGCGCCGGCGATATTTTCGCCGATGCTCTTGCCGGTGACAGTGAGGCAAGAGAGATCGAGCTTGTGTTTGATCTGTGCCATCAATGCGCGCAGACCGCCGGCATAGAAGAAATCCTCCATCAGCAGAGCGCCGGACGGGCGAATATTGGCGAGCACCGGGATTTCGCGCGAAATGTCGTCGAAGCGCTGCATGTCCATGGGCAAGCCGGCGCGGCGCGCCATCGACACGACGTGGATGATGGCATTGGTCGAGCCGCCCATCGCCATATGCACCTTGATGGCGTTGTCGAAGGCGGCGGGCGTGAGGATCCTTTTCGGCGTCAGATCCTTCCACACCATGTCGACGATGCGGCGGCCGGATTCGGCGCACATGCGCGGATGGCCGGAATCGGGCGCCGGAATTGAGGACGCTCCGGGCATAGTCAGCCCCAAGGCTTCTGCAATCGCCATCATAGTGGCCGCCGTGCCCATGACCATGCAGGTGCCGAAGCTGCGCGCGATGCCGCCCTCGAGCTCGGCCCAATCGGCTTCACTGATGCGGCCGGCGCGCTTCTCGTCCCAGTATTTCCAGGCGTCGGAGCCGGAGCCGAGCTGCTGGCCGCGCCAGTTGCCGCGCAATTGCGGCCCGGCCGGCACATAGATCGCCGGCACGCCCATGCTGATCGCGCCCATGATCAGGCCGGGCGTGGTCTTGTCGCACCCGCCGAGCAGCACCGCGCCGTCGATCGGATGACTGCGCAGCAGTTCCTCCGTCTCCATTGCCAGCAGGTTGCGGTAGAGCATGGTGGTCGGCTTGACGAAAGTCTCCCCCAGCGACAGCGCCGGCAACTCGATCGGCAGCCCGCCGGCCTGCAGCACGCCGCGCTTCACGTCCTCGGCGCGTGCGCGCAGGTGCGTGTGGCAGAAATTGATGTCGCTCCAGGTATTGATGATGCCGATCACCGGCTTGCCGGCAAAGTCGGTGGCGTCGAGGCCCCCCTGGCGCATCCGCGAGCGGTGGCCGAAGGCACGCAAGTCGTTGACCCCGAGCCAACGGTGGCTGCGGAGTTCTTCAGGACGTTTGCGTGAGGCCATAATCTTCCCTCGCGTGCATCAGCGATGATACCACGGCGCCAGCCAGTGGCGGCCGCGGCTCATCAGCTTGCGCACGCTGACGGAAAACGCGGCGAGGCATACGACATAAACCAGCGAGGTATTCTCGTGTAGCTCAGCCGACTTTGCAAACACCGACATGCCCATGCCGTTGACGCTGGCCAGAACCTCGACCGCAATCGCATTGGTTATGCCGCGCGCGACGGCCATCTCGACGCCGGCCAGGATGTGCGGCAGCGCGTTGGGCAGCGCGATGCCGAACCAGACATCCCACGTCCGCGCGCCGAACATTTTGCCGACGTCGAGATAATCGTTGGAGATCGCGCGCGTACCGTCCGCGGTCGTGACCGCGACTGGCAGGAAGGCAGAAATAGTGATGATGATCAGGCGCGCGGCTGGCTGGTAACCGACCCAGATGATCACGATGGGCACCAGCGCCACCAGCGGCAGCGCGTAAAGCGCGCGGATATAAATGGACATGATCCAATTGATTTCGCGCACTCGGCCCATGGCGACGCCGATAAGAATCCCTGCCGTCGAACCGATCGCCAGGCCCTCGAGGATGGCGCCGAGGGTCGACGCCACGTCCGACCAAAACTGTTCGCTGGCGATCGTGGACGGAAACGCCATGACTATGCCGGTGGGCCGCGCGACGAACGAGGGCAGGAAAGCGTCGGCGCAAATTTGCCACAGCGCGAGGATCGCTAAACCGGCCACCAATGGCGCAAGCCGTTCGCGCGTCATCATTCGCGTCCAGCGGAATGCGCTCCGCGGCGGGGCGCTCGCTAACCCACTGCTGAGTAGCGCCATCGCAACAAACGCCTTTCGATCAGTTCCCCGATGCTGACGAGCAGCACGGCGAGCGCCGCCACAAACACCGTGACGGCGAGCACCGAAGCGGAGTCGAGGATAGTCGCGCCCTGCAGCAGGACTGCGGCCACCCCGTCAGGATTGAGAAAGAATTCTGCCACCAGCGTGCCGGCCATTCCTAACGCGATGGATTGTTTGATCCCGGTCATCGCGTAAGGCATTACGTACGGCACGATTACGTCGCGCCAGAGCTGCGATTCGGTCGACCCGAATATCGCGGCGACATCGAGATGCTGGCGCGGAATGCTGCGGGCGCCTTCCATGACGCCGATCAGGATCGGAAAAATCGAGATCAGGACCGCCACCAGAACCTTCGGGAAGAAGCCGAAGCCGAATACCACCGAGATGAAAGGGACCAGCGAAATCGACGGGCTCGCGTAGATGATGAAGATGTACGGCTCGAGCGCCGCCGCCGCCAGCTTGATGCGTGCCAGAATCAGGCCGATAGCGACGCCGAGCAGGATCGAGATCGAAAGCGCGACGATATAAAGCTGGCCGGACACCGCGAGCGCTTCCGGCAGCGGCCCGCCGTCCAGCATCCGCCACAACGTGCGCATGGTTGTCGTGAACGGCACGAACAGAACGCCGAAGCTGTGCCCCAAGGCCTGCCAGGTGCCGAACAACAAGATGAGGCTCGACGCATAGCAGAGCGGCCGGATCAGCCAGGCATAGGCGATCCGGAAGCGCGCGACCCGATGCCCGAACGATTCTGTTCTTGCAGCCGACGTCATGCTTGCACCCGCGCGCTTCCGGCTACGGCCGTATCAATGGCCCACTTTACCGAATTTCGCTTCCACGCGCTTGAGCGCTTCCGCGTAGAGCGACTTGTCGACGATCTGGTCGTAGGTCGGCTTGTCCTTGCCCTTGACGGTGCCGCCCTTGGCCATCTTGTCGAGCTGGCTCATCACTTGCGATTCAGGGAGCCCGTCATTGTTCGCCCAGTAGCCGATCTGTTGATAGTGCTTGATCGCATTCATTGCGACACCGAATTCGTCTCCGGTTCCCTTGGCAGCGGACGTCGCGACGGCGACCAGGTTGGACGGAGATGGACTCGACATCATGCTCTGGGTGAGGATCCAGGCTTCCAGGAACCGTACGAGGCCCTCTCGGTTTTCTGCGATCGCCTTCTTGCTGGCGAGCAGCATCGTGTACTGCATCGTCTTTTCCAGCGCGTCCGGAGTTGCGATATGCAGCCACTCATGGCCGGTTTTGAATTCGACCTGCGCCAGTTCGTCGATGTGGAACACGCCGGCATTGACCTGGCCGGCAATCGCGGCTTTCACCAGCGCCGCGTTTGCGACATTGATCGTCGTAACGTCGTCGAGGGTGAGTCCGCAGGTGCCCAAAATCGCCCGCAGATAAAACCAACGTGCGTTGTTGATGCCATCCGCGGCAATCGTCTTGCCTTTCAGGTCTTTGCAGCCGTGCACGCTCGGATCCGACGAGCCGACGAAAAAGTCCGTGTTTGGCATGCCGCCGATCGCGACGACGGGAGCGCCCGCCGCGATCAGATTAAGCGCCGGACCGGCCGCCGAAAGGCCGACCGCAACGTCGCCGGTGACCACGGCCCTGGACACGTCGGCGCCGCGCTGGAACCAGCGGTAGGTGACATCGAGGCCGACCGCCTTGAAGAATCCCATGTCCTGCGCCAGGTCGGCGTAGGTATTGGAGAAGATCGGCGGCCGCCCGACGCCCGAGACGCTTATCTTGATGTCATCGGCTTTGGCGCCGCCATGCGCGAAGAACGTCAGTGCCGAAGCCGCTACGATTGCGCGCAACAGCGATTTCCGCGGACTGCGCACCCCTCGAGTCCATGTTTGCATGCTCTAGTCCCTCCCTGGTTATAGTTTCGTAGCGTTCTTATCGATGGGCGCGCGCCCCGTTGCCTGCCGTCTGGCCGAATAGGTCCTGCCAGACCTGGTCGCGCAAAGCGATGAATTCCGGACTCGACACGATGCTGCGATTGCGTGGACGCGGCAGGTCAACATGGCGCAGCGCGCGTACATGCGACGGCCGGCCAGCGAGCACCACCACGCGGTCACCCATCAGCACCGCTTCATCGATCGAATGCGTCACAAACATCATCGCGGTAGGCCGGGCATCCCAAATTCGCAACATTTCGAATTGCAGTTGCTCGCGTGTTTGTGCGTCGATCGCGCTGAACGGCTCGTCCATCAACAACAGCTTCGGCTCCATGACCAGCGCGCGCGCGAGGCCGGCGCGCTGCTGCATCCCGCCGGACAATTGATGTGGATAGGATTTCTCGAAGCCCTTGAGCCCGACCAGATCGATCGCCTCGCGGACGCGTCGGTCGATCTCGTTCTTGGGCATCTTTCGGAGTTTCAATCCGTAAGCGATGTTGTTCCAGAGATTGCGCCATGGAAACAAACCGAAATGCTGGAACACCATGGAGACGCTCGGCAAAGGTTTTTCGACCCGTTGCCCATCGATGTGAATCTCGCCGGAGTTGAGTTGGTTCAGGCCGCCGACACAGCGCAGCAACGTGGTTTTGCCGCAGCCGGAGGGACCGACGACGCTGACGATCTCGCGGCTGCCGACTTCTAGGTTAAGATTACAGAGGACTTCGAGCGCGCCGTAGCGCAGGTTTGCATTCTCGACGACCAAGCACGCTTCTTGCGAGGTGCTCATTGGCAACTCGCGTATTCTCTAACGAATTCCGCCAGCACGATCGTCTCGCCGCCGGAGAATCCGGCTAGTCAGATGACCGCGGCGCGTGGCGCGTTCACGGGCCGACAAGAGCATTCCTCCGACGTCCGCTTTTATTAACTTCAAGCGTTATCGCCCCATCGAGCCTAGACGTGTGGCCGGATAGATCAAGGACATTCTGGTTATCCGACCAATAGATTTAGTCTATACTGACGCGGACAGCATAAAGGTGCCCCCGTGGAGCTGCGCCATATCCGGTATTTCCTCGCAGTTGCCGATACGCGCAGCTTTACCCGCGCCGCCGATCGCCTGCATGTAACGCAACCCACGCTCTCGCATCAGATCAAGCAACTTGAGCTGATGGTCGGCACAGTGCTGTTCGATCGCGGTTCGAAGGATGTGGAACTCACGGCCGCGGGCCGGCTGCTCAGGCCGTATTGTGAGCGTGTCGTCAAGGAAATCGCCTCGAGCGCGCTCGCCATCTCTGAGCTGGAAGGTTTGATGCGGGGCACATTGCGCGTGGCCGTATTCCATTCCTTCTCACATTCCATGCTACCGCCGATCCTAGCCGAGTTCGCGATGCGTTATCCTGGCGTGCGCGTGACGGTGCAGTTATTGCCGCAGGTCGATTTGAAGCGCGATCTGCTCAGCGGTTCTCTCGATTTTGCGATCTCGTACGCGGCGGAAGATTATGAACAACTCGCGGTCGAGCGGCTATTCGACGAGGAACTCGTGCTCGTCGTGGGATCCAAGCATTCCCATGCCAGGCGCAAATCGATGCCGATGCGAGAGCTTGCGCCGTTACCGTTGGCTCTGCTCACGCCGGAATTCGGTGCGCGCCAGTTTGTCGATCGCTGCCTGGCCGAGCATGGCCTGGCCCCGCAGGTGATCCTGGATATGAACGCAATCGATCCGATCATAGCTTTGATCCGCAATTCGCACCTCGCCAGCGTGCTTTCAGCGGGCGCTGTCGCGGATTACACCGGCCTGCATATTGTGCGGCTAACGGACCCCGTGCCCAAGCGTAGCGTCGGGATTCTTTGGAGGCGCAATGGCCATCGTTCCGCGGCGGCGCAGCGTATGGCCGACATGATGAAGGAGGCCTATGGCGACCGGGCCGAATAGATGACGTCTATTCAATACATAATTAGAATGTTCTTGATCTATCTTTACGGGGGCCTAGTCTGCCGCTCGCCGTCGAGTGCCAAAGAATAACAAGTGGCATGTCTGGGGAGACGCTTTTGTCCGCATCTGAGCTTGCTGCGCCACGCATTCCCGTCATCCTGGTCACCGGCTTTCTCGGCAGTGGTAAGACCACGCTGCTCAATCGCCTGCTCAAGACGCGCGCCTTCGCGCGCGCCGCGGTGGTCGTCAACGAATTCGGCCAAGTCAGTATCGACCACGTGCTGGTCGAGGCGCCGCGCTACCGCATGCGGGTGACCGACGCCGGCTGCCTATGCGGCCATGTGCACGAGGAAATCGCCTCCAGCCTCCTCGACCTTCATGTCAAGCGCGACCGCAACCCCGACCTCGGTTTCGATTTTGTGCTGATTGAGATGTCCGGGCTCGCCGACCCCGTGCCGGTGATCCAGATCCTGCTGACTAACCCCCACGTCACCGCGCTCTACGAGTTGAAAACGGTGATCGCGCTTGCCGATGGCGTGCACGGCGCCGACCATCTGGCGCACCACCAAGAATCGGTCAAGCAGGCGGCGATCGCCAACACCATCGTCATCAGCAAGTCCGATGTCGCCGACTGTGCCGGCCTCGATGCGCTGGCCGCGCGACTTTCCGCCATCAACCCGGGCGCGCGGCAATTGCGCGTCGCCCACGGGGAGATGCATCCGGGCGAAATCCTTGATCATGCCGGCTTCGATCTGGCGGCGCGCAGCGAAGTGGCGCGGGGCTGGCTCAACGATGCCTCTTACGCGGCGACTGTCGCGCCGGCTTCCGCCGATCGGTCCATCTCCACCTTCAGCCTGACGTACGACGAGGAAATCACGCTGCCGGGGTTCGTGCTGTGGCTGAACCTGCTGGCGGGTTTCCGCGGTGCCGGGCTGCTGCGCGTCAAGGGCATCGTCAATATCGAAGGCCGGCCACACGCGGTGCAGGCGGTGCAGACCATCATCAGCGAGCCGGTGCCGCTTGAGGCCTGGCCCGAGGGCGATGACCGCCGGTCGCGCCTGGTGTTCATCACCCGCGGCATCGACGTCGATGATATCCGCCGCACCTTCGTTGCCTTCCGCTTCGACGCGGGCCGCGCGCCGCGCAACATGATCATTAGCCCGGAGACCTATGCGCGCTTTCGCGACACGATTGAATTGTTCCGCGCCGCGCCGCGCCGCGATGCACCGAAATCTGCCACCCATCAAAACAGCGAGCTGGAGATCCGATGACAGCAGCAGCCGAAGCCGCCCCTGAATCCGGCGCGGTCAAATACATCACCGCCGCCAGCATGATCGATTGCACCGGTGCTGCCCCGCGCAAGGACCCCGTGATAATGCTCAAGGGCAAGCGCATCGAAAAAATCGGCAGCAAGGACAGCATCAAGATCCCGCAAGGCGCCGAGATCATTGATTGCGGCAACTGCACGCTGATCCCGGGCATGATGGACATCCACATTCACACCTTGATGTTCAATTGCCTGACTTTCCACAACTACCGTGTCGCGATGTGGGAGATCACGCCCGAGCTGCAGCAGATGTACGGCCTATTCCATGCCCAGCTCTGCTTGGACATGGGTTTCACGACGCTGCGCGATCTCGGCATGAATTCACAGCACGGATTGCTGGTGGCGGAAGCCTGCGCGCTCCGCGACGCCATCGGTGCCGGCATCGTTGTGGGTCCACGCATGCTGGTCGCGGCTTTCACCGTCATCACCGGCTCGCATCTTTCGCTGATCCAGCCGCGCGCGGCGCTGCGCCTCGGCTTCCAATGCGCCGACGGGCCGTGGGAGCTGCGCAAGCTCGCGCGCACTAACCTGCTTGCTGGCTGCGACGTGATCAAGACCTGCGTCACAGGCGGCGGCGGCACAGACAAGGAAGAGCCGGATATCCGCAACATGACGCAAGAGGAGGTCGACGCAGTGGTGGACGAGGCGCACGCCTTCCACAAGCCCTGCGCGGTTCATTGCTTCACGCCGCAGGGCCAGCGCATGGCGCTGAAGGCCGGCGTCGACACCATCGAGCACATGGTGTTCCACGACGACGAGACACTCGGGATGATCAAGGAGGCTGGCGTCTGGATGACACCGACGCTGGCGCACCGTGTCGATCATGCTATCGAAATTCGCAAGGAGATCGGCACCGCGAAATTCGTGACCGACAAGATGAAGAAACTGCAGCCCTATTGCTTCGAGACCTTCCAGAAGGCGCTCAAGATGGGCATCAACATCGCCATGGGCACCGACATGGGTCTCGATCCGGAAATGGGCTCCAATGCCGTCGAGATGGCAATCTATGTCGAACTCGGCATGAAGCCGATGCACGCGCTGCAGACCGCGACCATCAACGCCGCCAAGGCGATCAAGATGGACAAGGACTTAGGCACGCTGGAGGCCGGCAAGCTTGCCGACATTGTCGCGGTCAACGGTGACCCGCTCGCCGACATCAAATGCCTGCAGGAGAAAAAGAACATCCAGTTGGTGATGAAGGAAGGCGAGGTCTGTGCCGACAGGCGTCCAGGCAAGCCGTCGAAGAACGTGGTCGATGCCCAGCCGGGCAGCTGGAAGATCATCGACTATCTCTAGAGCCCCGGTTTGAATGCATCGGAATGGCGATGGCGGATACAGCAGTGGTCACCGGGGCCAGTTCCGGCATTGGGGAGGCCATTGCGGCCTCTCTGCTCGGTCGCGGCATCCCGGTGGTTGCCATGCAGCGCTCGGCGCCGAAGCTCAAGCATGCGAACCTGCACTTCCGTCCCGTCGACCTCACCGACCTCGAAGCGACGCGCCGGGTTGCCAACGACGTCGCCGCGGATTTTCCGGTGCGCTACCTCGTCAACAATGCCGGCGAAAACGCGCCCAATCCCCTGGAAAAGGCGACGGTCGCCGAACTGAATTACGTCACGACCATCACGCTCGGCGCCGCGATGGTGCTGATCCAGAGCTTCGTGCCGGGCATGCGGCGCGCCAAATTCGGTCGCATAGTCAACATCTCCTCGCGCGCGATCTTGGGGAAGTCCGAACGCATCGTCTACGCCAGCGCCAAGGCCGGTCTCGAGGGCATGACGCGGGTCGTGGCGATCGAGACCGGCGGCGACGGCATTACCGTGAATGCAGTCATGCCTGGCCCGGTGCAGACCGCGCATTTCAATCGCGGACACCCGGAAGGCTCGCTCAAGCGGCAGAAGGTAATCGACAAAGTGCTGGTCAGGCGTTTGGGTACGCCGCAAGACGTCGCTCACGCGGTAAGCTTTCTGCTTGCGCGTGAAAGCGGCTTCATCACCGGGCAGTCGCTTTATGTGTGCGGCGGCACCAGCGTCACGGGGACGGGAGGCGAATGATGCAAAAAACTGCCTTGAAGACCGCGGTGATCGGGGTGGGCGCCTGGGCGCGCGTACTGGCCAAGGCCGCGAGCGGGTCCGACAAGATTGACTTCGTCTGCTGCGTCGGACGCAACCCCGAGCGGATATCGGCATTTGCAGGAGAGACCGGCATCCCGGCGCGCAACATCGACGCGGTTCTGGCAGACAAGGAGATCGTCGGCGTGGTGCTCGCGCTGCCCAACGAGCTGCATTTCGAATTTGCCAAGCGTGCGGCGCAAGCCGGCAAGCACATCTATATCGAGAAGCCAATCGCCAACTCCATGGCCGACTCGCTCGCCATCGCCGCACTTGAGAAGGCTCATGGCGTGCGCATTGTGGTTGGTCACTGTGCGCGCCTGCTTGCGGGCGTACGCGCGATCAAGGTGGCAATGGACGCCGGCAAGCTTGGCAAAGTCAGTCAACTCGAGGCCAATTTTTCCAACGACCGCGGTCTGCGCCTGACCTCGAAAGACTGGCGCTTCTACCAGGAAAGCGCGCCCGGTGGCTCGCTGAGCCAGATCGGTGTGCACCAGTTCGATACGCTACGTTATCTGGGTGGCGACATCGCTGCGGTCAGCGCCAGCGCCGCGCGCCATTCCCCGGTCGGCGCCGAAGTCGAGGATCAATGGGTTGTCGCGGTGCATTTCGCCGACGGCAAGCTGGGCGTCATGTTGTCATCTTGGACCAGCCCCGGCACTTACAGCATCCGCGCTACAGGGGCTGATGCGCTGATGTTCTACGACATCAACCAGACCTTTTGGCCAACCCCCGAACGCCTGCACGAAAACGCGACATTGTACTTGCAGGCGCGTGGCAAAGGGCCAGCCGAGCGCGAGACACTGGCGGTGCCGCCCGGCAACATGTTTCGCGACGAACTCGAAATGTTCGCCGACAGCGTCGTTAGTGGCCTACAATGCGAGCTGTCGGCCGCCAATGGCTGCCAGGCCGTGGCGGCGGTCTATGCAGCGATCAAATCGGCGAGGGAAGGCGGCCGCACCGTAGCGTTGAGCGAAATCATCAATGCGGCGCAAGCAGGGACCGCCAGCCGACCATAACAAGCGGCGCGTCCAGGCCGGCCGCAGGCAGGTGGACAAAGTGGCGGATCATATCGAAGTCAAGAACGTCACTTTCGAATACGCGATCGACAAGGGCCGCGTGATGGCGATCCGGGATATTAATTTCTCCGTCCGCCAATCCGAGTTCCTCTGCTTGTTGGGTCCCAGCGGATGCGGCAAGACCACGATTCTCAATATTCTCGCCGGCCTCTTGCAGCCGACCGCCGGAGAAATCCGGATTGGTGGCGCCCCGCTCGACAACAGCCGGCAGAACCGCGGCGTCGTATTCCAAGACTTCGCGCAACTCTTTCCCTGGCGTACCGCGCGCCACAACGTCGAGTTTGGGCTGGAAATGCGCAAAGTCGACAAGGCCACGCGCGAGAAGACCGCGCTCGAATTCCTCCGCTTGGTGGGGCTGGAGAAATTCGCCGACGTGTTCCCGCACCAGCTGTCCGGCGGCATGCAGCAGCGCGTCGCCATCGCCCGCGCACTGGCGTACAATCCGCAGGTTCTGCTGATGGACGAGCCGTTCGCGGCGCTCGATGCCATGACGCGCGACGATATGCAGCAGTTGCTGACCGACGTCTGGCAAAAAACCAAGAAAACGATCGTCTACATTACCCACAACGTTTCCGAGGCGGTTTATCTCGGCGACAAGGTGATCGTGCTCGACGCGCATCCGGGCACCGTCAAGGCCGAGCTCACGCTCGACCTGCCGCGCCCGCGCGATCCGCTCAGCGAACCGTTCGTCGAAAGCCAGCGTGAAATCATGCGCCATTTGCGCTCACATTGATAGGAGACTGATATGCGAAAACTGGATCATGGGTGCGGTGCGGAAGGCATGATCGCATGACGCCGATCAAAACCATCGCCTTCGTGGGACTCGGTAATATGGGCGTGCCGATGGCGGCGAACCTGGCCGCAAAGGGCTTTGCGCTGGCGCTCTACGACCGCCGGCCCGAGGCAGTGAGCGCGTTCGCGGCCGCGCATGGCGGGCGCGCCGCCACGACGCTTGCCGATGCGGCGCGCGGCGCCGATGCCGCCGTATGCATGTTGCCGACCGACAAAATCGTACGCGAAGTCGTGCTCGGCGACGGCGGCCTGGCATCGGCTATGGCGCCGGGCGCGATCATCATCGATATGGGCACGTCCGATCCGCGCGCGACGATCGAGATCGGCGCGGCGTTGGCCGAGCGCGGCATTCGTTACGTCGACGCGCCGGTCATGGGCGGCGTGGTGTTTGCCAAGGACGCCACGCTCGACGTGATGGCTGGCGGTAGCGACGATGACGTCGCCCGCTGCACGCCAATCTTCGCCGCCATCGGCCGTCAGGTGTTCCGCTGCGGCGCGCTCGGATGCGGCCATGCGCTCAAGGCGCTCGCCAACTACGTTAACGCGTGCGCGCTGGTGAACGTGATCGAGGCCCTCGCCATCGGTCGTAAATTCGGGCTCGACAGCGATGTCATGGTAAGCGCGTTTGTACAGATGTGCTTGGGCCGCCAGCATCCGCTGGAAAAGAAGGTGATCCCGCAGGTGCTCACGCGTAAATTTGGCACTGGTATGGCGCTCGGCCTGATCGCCAAGGACGTATCCATTGCCGCGAGCTTTGGCCATTCGATCGGCGCCATCACCCCGCTCGCCGATCGGGTCAGCGAGATTTGGCGGGAAGCCGAGGCCAAGATCGGCGGTAATGTCGATCAAACCGAAGTGGCCCGGTTGTGGGAGGAGGGCAATGGCGTAAAGCTGTAACTGAAGGCAAACTGATCAAACTGGGAGGAAAACATGACTAAGATCACTCTGCCGCGACGCGACTTCTTAACGATCGCCGGCGGTGCGCTCGCCGCTGCGGCGCTGCCGAACCTGCGCGCCAACGCCGAAATGGCGCCACTCAATTTCGGCTACCAGGAAACGTCCTGGGGGACGATCGGCATGATCGTCGAGGAAGAAGGCCTGTTCAAGAAAGCCGGCGCCAATGTCAATATTCTCAAGTTCGACAGCGGCAAGACCACGCGCGATGCCATGATCGCGGGCAGGGTCGATGTCGGCGTCATCGGCGCGACGCCCTTCGTGATCGGAGCGGCGAAGGGCGAGTTGGAAGCAATCGCAGTGGCGTTGTACGCTGCCAAGACGAACTCGATCGTTGCCAGCACGAAGTCCGGCGCTACCTCAGTTAAGGACCTCAAGGGCAAGAAGGTCGGCTCCCAGCTCGGCTCGGCGACCGACTCGGTGTTCCAGAACAAGATCCTGCCGAAATTCGGCTTGTCCAAATCCGACGTGCAGATCGTCAACGTCACCTTCCAGAATCACCTGTCGGCGCTGGCGGCTGGATCGGTTGACGCCTTCGCGGGGGTAGAGCCGTTTCCCTCGCTGGCGGAGGTTGAGAAGATTGGCAAGGTGCTGGTCGATTACAGCGAGTTCGATCTGCAGCCGGTCATCCTGGCCGCCAACAAGTCTGTGGTTGATGGCCAACGCGACGCCGTGGTCGCACTGCTGCGCGGCTGGCTCGCCGGCGTGAAGGAGTTCAACGACAACCGCGACAAAGCCACCCAGATCGTACTCAAGTATTTCACCAAGAAGGGCTTCAAGGTCAGCGACCAAGTGATGAAGTTGATGCTGACCAAGATCGACGTCAATCCGACCTTCGTGCCGGCGCTGAAGACCTATCTGGACGCGGAATCGAGCCGGCTGGTGCAGCAGAACAAGCTCTCGTCTGCTCCGGACTGGAACAAGCTGCTCAACCCAAGCCTGTTGCAGGCCGCCGGCGCCAAGGCCTGACGACAAGCGCACGATGAGACGGGCACTATCGATCGGTCTGCCGCTTGCAACTTTCGCGGTGATCGCGGCAGCATGGGAAATCCTCGCCGTCTATGGCGGGTTTCCACCGAAGCTGGTGCCCGGCCTCGGCGCCATTGCCGAGGCATTTGTCAGGCTCGCTGGCGACGGCGTTCTGCTGGCGGCGACCGTGGCGACGCTCTATCGCCTGGTCGCCGGTTTCCTTATTGCCGCCGTCGTCGGCGTTCTGGTCGGCGTTGCCATGGGCCGGCGGCAATGGATCGAGGATACGCTGCTGCCGATCGTGACGTTCCTCTATCCGATTCCCGGCCTCGCCTACGCGCCGCTGTTCGTGCTCTGGTTCGGGCTGGGCGACGGCCCGACCATCCTGCTGATCGGTCTCTCATCCTGCTTCACCGTCATTATTAATGCCTGGCGGGGCGTTAAGGCGGTGAAGCCGATTTGGTTGCGCGCGGCCGAAGTGATGGGCGCGCGTGACCGTGAAATGTTCCGCCGCGTCGTAGTGCCCGGCGCGCTGCCCTATATCCTGATTGGCCTGCGGCTCGGCTTGGCGCAAGCGTGGCGGCTACTGATTGCGGTCGAGATGCTGATGTCGGTGCAGCGCGGGCTCGGCTGGCTGATTTTCGGCGCACAGACGTTTCTCAATACCGACGTAATGCTGGCGACCATCGCGGTGATCGGCGCCATCGGCCTGCTGCTCGAGCGCCAAGTGTTCGCGCGCATCGAGCGCTGGACCGTGGTGCGCTGGGACATGGTGGCGGCATGAAGGCGCAAGCATCATGGCTCGCCTTCGCGCGCGGCGCCGTCGGCGTGCTGGTGGTGCTGGCGGTGTGGGAGACGTTCGCGCGCAGCGGCATGTTCTCCACCTCTATGACGCCGCCGCTCGAATCGATTGCGCGCACGGTCTGGCGCATGCTGGCCGACGGCAGCCTGATTGTGAACGCCGGCGCCACCTTGCTACGGGTCTTGATTGGGCTTGCGATTTCGTTCGTGATCGCGCTGCCGCTCGGCGTGCTGATGGCGCGGTATTGGGTCGCTGAGCGCATAATCCAGCCGGTGCTCAGTGTGCTTCTGCCGATCCCTTCGCTGGCTTGGGTGCCATTGTTCATCCTTTGGTTCGGCATCGGCAATCTCGCTACCGTCTTGGTGGTGATCTATGCCTCGATGTTTCCGCTGGTCTATGCCGTGTGGACCGGCGTGCGCGCGGTCAACCCGCTCTGGCTGCGCGCGGCGACAGTGATGGGTGCCGACGAGGCGACGCTGTTCCGCAAGGTTATCTGGCCGGGCGCGCTGCCCTATACCATCACCGGCCTGCGGCTGGCGTTCGGCCGCGCCTGGATCGGCGTCATCGGCGGCGAATTGTTGGCCAGCCCGGAACTCGGCCTCGGCGAGATCATCTTCAACGCCAAGGAGTACCTGCAGGCAGGCGTCATGCTCGGCACCCTGGTTTGCATCGGCGCGATCGGCATGATGTTTGAGCGCTTCGTCTTTCAGGCGCTGGAGCAGATGACGGTGCGGCGCTGGGGCATGGTCTCCGGCCCCAATGGATAGTGGTGCCTGGCGAGGGCGAACTGCGGATCAGCTCTTCAATCGTGACGGCTAACGGTTCGCTTCCAGCGGTCATCGAACGGTTTTCGCAAGACTTCCCGCGCGCGGTGCTTCACGTGCTGCATGAAAAAATCGCGATTCAGCAATACGACAACCTGCGCGATCGGAAAGTTGAGCTGATGTTCGGGCGCATTCCGTCGGTCGCAACCGCCAGCCTTCTCTCACCGTCGAGTTACGACGCTGGCGACATCGCCGCGACTGGATTGCGCAGTGCTTCGAGCATCGCCTTGGCGCGCGCCATCGAGAAATCGCGGGCTTTCTGGTCGAATGCCCCGGGGATCGCGCGCATCATATAGCCGTGCTTGACGCCCGTGAAAACGTGCAGCTCAACATTGCTCATGCGCGCGGGAACGGCCCGGTAGGCGTCCAGCACTTCGGGTGGCGCGCGATGGTCGCGGTCGCCCCAGACAATGCAGATCGGGGCGCGCACGCCGTCGAGTTCGCCGATATAATCAAGCATCTGCGTGCCGTGGCAGGAAATGCCGGCCGCATAGCCGAGCCGTTTTGGGCCGATGATCGCGTAAGGGCCGCCATAGCAGAAGCCCATCACCGCGGCGGCGCCGCTAAACTGCGACACTGTGCGCAGATACGCCAACGTGTCCGTCATGTCGCGCTCGTTTTCCTTGATGCGCTCGAGCCGCGGCTGCGACCGCGGCCCCACGCGCCCATCGTCGTGCGGCAACGGCCCGGGAATCGTGCGCCAGAACAAGTCAGGCGCGGCGGCCAAAAAGTCGCTCGCCGCAAACTCGTCGGCGATGGCGCGAATGTCGGCATCGACACCGTGGACCGCGGAGGCCAAAACGATCGCAGGAACCATATCGCTGGATTTTGGGGCGGCGACGTAGCAATCGAACTCGCCGCCAGCGCTGGACTGGATTTTGACCGTTCTGCCTGCCCGCGCTTCGGAAATCCCTTCAGCCGGCATGAACGCCCTCCCATAGCTTCTTGTCACGCTAGTCAGTTTATCCGACGTTCGCCAGATGAACCTCGAAGGTTGAGGTGAACGATAACGGCTTTCGGCGGCGCCGGCAAATCTCGCCGCGCAGCGAATTGGCTTGGAAGCAAGTGAAACATGTCCTCAAGGGATGACGTTGTGCTGTATCCGTTTCCACCGTGAGCCAAAGATGATCCCGCCACGCCGTCTGTCTGCCATCGATCGGCTACGAACTACTCGGCAAAGCGTTGCTCGCACCGGCGCGCGAGCAGCGCATAGAGCGTGCTGGTTGACATTCGCCTCATCTGGGTCGGCCGAGCATTGAGGCGGGCATTGACTCGACGCGAGCGAGATTTTGCCACCGAGCCGCAACCGCCGCGCGGGTCTGCCGTTTGCCGAGTTGGTTTTTCGGCATCAAAAGCATCGCCCGACGAGATGCGCGGGCAGCGGCATGATCGTGACTATTCACATCGGGCTGATCTTGGCCACCCGAATGACGTTCGCCCACTTGGTGACGTCATTTGCGATCAGCGTTCGAAACGCCTCGGGTGAGCCACCCATTGGAACGCCGCCAATATCGGCAAACCGCGTTTTCAGCTTCGGATCGGCGAGGACTGAGTTGATCTCGTTATTAAGCTTGTTGATGATCGCCGCCGGCGTGTTCTTCGGGGCACCAATACCGTACCAAATAGAGGCTTCGAATCCCGGGACAAATTCCGCCACAGGCGGCACATCTGGTAGCGCGTCCGAGCGTTCGGCGCTCGTTACTGCGAGAGCGCGTAACTTGCCGGCTCGT
The DNA here is from genome assembly GCA_963822035.1 of uncultured Alphaproteobacteria bacterium. GTDB lineage: Bacteria > Pseudomonadota > Alphaproteobacteria > Rhizobiales > Xanthobacteraceae > Pseudolabrys. Next base: position 88,053 of record CAWGGC010000004.1, read on the forward strand.
ATGTTCGCGATTGCTCCCGCCATTACTGGAAATGCGCACTGGACCTGACCGCTGAGCAGATCGGGCACGTAATTGCCGGTGTAGGGAATGTTGACGAGGTCCAGGCCGGTCATCATCTTGAATAGTTCGGCGGCCATGTATGGCGCACTGCCGGGCCCTCCCGTGGCACAGTTGATCTTTCCGGGATGGGCCTTGGCGTAGGCGATAAACTCCGGAAGAGTTTTCACCGGAAGCGACAGGGTGACCACCAGGACGTTGGGCGAGCGGAATGTGGCGGCAATCGGCGTGAGGTCTGTCATGATGTTGAACTTCAGGTTTTTATAGAGAGTCGCGTTTACCGCATTGTTTACGGTCATCGCTAAGAGCGTATAGCCGTCCGGCGCCGCGCGGACGACTTCCCCAGCGGCAAAGTTAGTGGCCGCCCCGGGGTGGTTTTCGACAACGACTGGTTGGCCAAGCCGATCCGAAAGTGATGCCGCTATCAGACGCGCAACAATGTCGACCGCCATTCCAGCCCCGAAGCCGACGAATATACGCACTGGCCGAGACGGATAGTCGTCGGCCCGGGCGGCGCGCGAGGTGAGTGAGAGCGCGGCTGACGCTGCGCCGAGATGCAGAACTTGCCGACGGTGTATTTTCATCGCGACCCTTCCCATGACTCCGTGAACCTTTAGGCAAACAGCAAAAAGCGTCAATACGTCGGTTTATGTTCGCGATCGTTGCCCGCCATAGGCGCCGGCCAGTCCGCTATCCATCATGCGGCTGTACCAGTACTGCTACCGCGATAGCGATTTGGTGCAATATCTGTTTCGCGACGATTGAGCCAACAAGCCCGGCGTCCAAGGAAGGAATTCGACGTCGACGTGCGCGCGCTGCCGCGCGGCAGCATCGCGATCGACTCGGCGACCTGGGAACCTGGTTGACGCCGCCCGCCATCCCTACGGCGACTTTGATATCGCCGCCGCGGCGGGGGAAGCGCCGTCCCACGCCGTGAGAAAGGCGACCAAGGCCAGTCCGACGAGTTGTCTGATCTTTGTTGGTCCTTCCTGACGACCGGCATGATAGACTGACGCCGAAATAAAGACGATGGGCGCGCGACGGGACAGCCGGCGGACGAGCCGGGTGCAATAGGTGAGTGCGGCGGCCGGGCGAGACAAGTTTGCTTTGCAAACCAAGCCGGTTATCGTCGGCCAAAGGGAGGAGCCAACAACAATGATCAAAGGATTGCTGCGAATTTCGGCCGCCGTCGGTTTTGCCGCGCTGGCCGCCGCGCCGGCTTGCGCCGCCGACAAGATCGCCATCGGCATGAGCGCCGGCATCAACATGGTGCCGAGCCTGGTCGCGGAACACGAGGGCTATTTCAAAGAACAAGGCCTGGACGTAGAACTGCGCCCGCTCGCCCGCGGCGGCGACGCGATCAAGGCCGTGGCGGCGGGCTCGCTGCAATTCTCCGAGTCCGCCCACGTGCCGTTCATGGCCGCGGTCGACCGCGGCGTACCGCTGATCGCGGTCGGCGTCGCCGCGCGCGGCTTTTACGGCAAGCTGGTCGCCAACAACTCTAACGCCAACCTGAAAACCTTCGCCGACTTCAAGGGCAAGCACATCGGCACCCAGATGGGCACCGGCATGTTCACCATCGTGCTGATGCTGCTGGAAAAGCAGGGATTGAAGCAGAGCGATTTCAACTTCACCAATCTGCGCGTCGTCGACATGCCGGCCGCCATGGAGACCAACTCGACCAACCTCGACGCCGTGCTTGGCTGGGAGCCGGGAATGCGCCGCATCGTCAATGCCGGCAAGGGCAAGATCGTGATCACCGCCAAGCAGTTCGAGGAAATGGCCGGCATCACTTACCCCTTCCTGCTCACGACCTCGCAGCAATATCGCAAGGACCACGCGGACGTCATCCAGAAGGTGCTCAACGCCTATGACAAGGCCGACAAATACATCGGTGCCCATCACGAAGAAGCGGTGAAAATCTACCTCACCGACGTCGAGCGCCGCGGCGGCAAATTGAGCGAGGACGACGTGCGCGCGATGCTGTTCGACGTCGACCGCTACGACGGTGCCGCGTTCACGCCCGGCGACATGAAGGATCTGCCGGCGACGCTCGACTATCTGGTCAAGATCGGCCAGATCAAGACCAAGCTCGACCTCAACCAGATCATCGATACGAGCTTTGGTGCCAAGATCACGGCGGCAAAGTAAGGGCTGCCGGCGCACAGGATCGAGAGCGGACAGAACCGCATGAGCGCAGCCACCGACGAGCGGCTCGCGGCCTCGGAATCGCCTGAGGAGAGGCGTTCCGGCGGCGCGTGGGCGGCCGCTGCAAGCGGCCTCCTGTCGACGATCCTGCCGCTGCTCGGGATCGCGCTGCTGTGGGAGGTGGTCGTCCGCCTCAGTCACGTCCCGCCGGCGATCCTGCCGCCGTTGAGCAACATCTTCCTCGCGGTGTGGAAGATGGCCTATGCCGGCACGCTGTGGGGCGACATCGGCGCCACGCTCGGCCGCCTGATCAAGAGCGCGGTGGCCGGCATGATCATCGGCACCATGCTCGGCGTGCTCATGGGTTATTTCAAGCTGTGGGAGCGCGCGCTCGTCGCGCCGATGAACTTTCTGTTGGCAATCCCCGGCACCGCGCTGTTTCCGCTGTCGATGATCTGGTTCGGCTTGACCGATCTCGCGATCATCTCGATCCTGATCTACGAGGTGACGCTCACCGTCATGCTCAACACCTGGACCGGCGTCAAAACCGTCGATCTTGCGCTGGTGCGGGCCGGCCGGGCTTTCGGTGTCTCGGGTTTCGCGCTGTTTTCGCGCGTGCTCATTCCGGCCGCGCTGCCCTCCATCATCACCGGCTATCGCCAGGCATTCTCGCGCGCCTGGCGCATTCTGGTGGTGGCGGAAATGCTGGTCTCGGTTTCCGCCGGCCTCGGCTATCGCATCTATTGGGCGCAGGAATACTTCAACACCGACGTCGTTTTTGGCTCGCTGTTCGTGGTCGGCATTGTCGGGCTGATGATCGAGCGTGTGTTCCTGCGCACGCTCGAACTGATGACGGTCGAGCGTTGGGGCGTAATGCGGGAATTGAGCTGACCCATGGGCGAGTTGCGCGTCGAAAAATTGCGCAAGAGCTACCAGCGCAAGGAAGGCTGGAACACGACCCGCACCCTGCGGGTGTTCGACAACGTCTCCTTCGCGGTGCGCGAGGGCGAGTTCGTCAGCATCATCGGCCCGTCCGGCTGCGGCAAGTCGACTTTGCTCAACCTCAGCGCCGGGCTTGATCCGGCAACCGCCGGCGCGGTCTATGTCGACGACCGCCAGGTGCGTGGGCCGGGCCTCGACCGCGGCGTGGTCTTTCAGGAATTCGCGCTGTTTCCGTGGCTGACCGTCAAGGGCAACATCGAATTCGGTCTGCGCTCCAAAGGCGTGCCCGCCGCCGAGCGGCGCAACATCGCGCAGCGCTATATCAAGCTGGTTGGGCTCGCCGGCTTCGAAAACTTCCACCCCTACCGGCTCTCCGGCGGCATGCGGCAGCGCGTCGGCATTGCGCGTGCGCTGGCGATCGATCCTTCCGTGCTGCTGATGGACGAGCCGTTCGGTGCGCTCGACGCGCAGACGCGCGAGAGCATGCAGAAGGCGCTGGGCGACATCTGGCAGGCGACCAAGAAAACCGTGCTGTTCATCACGCACGACATCCGCGAGGCGGTCTACCTGTCCGACCGTGTGCTGGTGATGAGCGGCCGCCCGGCGGGCATATCACTCGAGCTGGAAATCGACCTGGCGCGCCCGCGTAACCGCCACGACGACAAATTCCAGGACTACGAGCGGCGGTTGGAGCAGGCGATCGGCACGACGGCGGCGTGAGCCGCCTATTTGAGCGGCACCATCGCGATGACGTCGATCTCGACCATCATGTCCGGCCAGGCGAGCTGGCTGACGCAGAGGAAGGTGTGCGCCGGCAACGGCGCGTCGCCATAGGCCTCGCGCCGGCATGCGCCGGCTTCGCGCTGGTGGCGCACGTCGGTGACATAGGTCACCTGCTTGACCACGTCGGCCATGGCGGCGCCGTTGCGGGCGAGAACCTTCTTCAGTTTCTTGTAGGCGTAGCGGCACTGCGCGATGAAATCGCCCGGATAGAGGATCTTGCCGCTCTGCTCGTGCTCGGCGCCGATGCCGGCAAGGAAGATCATCTTGCCGGGACCGGTCACCGTCACGGCTTCTGAGAAGCGGCCCTTGGTCCAGCGGCCGTAGTTGTAGTGCTTCTTCTCGAAGCCATCGGCGCGGACGCGGCGCGCGGCGGGTTTGCGCTTGCGGCGTGCCATGCGTGTCCTCAATAGACCCGGTTGAGCGGCGCTTGCCCGCGCAGCAGGACGCGTTCGACGTTGTCCCAGGCCGCGCGGAACAGGATGCCCCATGACTGGCGCGTGACGCCGGCGATGTGCGGCGTCAGCAGCAGCCGGCCGGCGGCCTCGCCGTCGAGCTTGAGCAGCGGATTGCTCGCATCCGGCGGCTCGACCGAGTAGACGTCGACCGCGGCGCCGCCGAGGCGACCGGATTGCAGGTGCGCGGCCAGCGCCGCTTCGTCGACCACGCCGCCACGCGAAGCCTGGATCAGCACCGCGCTGGGCTTCATCAACTTGAAGTTCCCGCTCGCCGATAAGGCCCCCCGTCTCCGGCAGCAGCGGCACGTGCAAGCTCATCACGTCGGCGGCGGCGAGCAGCGCGTCGAGCGGCATGGCGACGGCGCCGAGCGCCTGCGCCGCGGCCGGGTCACGCGGCGCGGGATCGTGAAAACAGATGCGGCAGCCGGCGCGGTGGAACGCCTGCGCGACCGCCTGTCCGATCGCGCCAAATCCGACAATGCCGACCAGCAAGCCGTCGAGCCCGGCCAAGTTGTCGGCGACCATGCGGGCGCGGAAGGCGGCGTAGTTGCTTTTCTTGATTTCCGCGTCGGCCCAGGCGAAGCGCCGCAGCAGGACCGAGGCCGCCGTTACGGCATATTCGGCGACCGCGCCATTGCTGCCGCCCGCCACATTGGCGACCGGAATGCCGAGTTGCGTCAGCGCCTCGCGGTCGAGACGGTCGACGCCTGCGCCGGTAACCTGCACCAGCTTGAGACGGCCGCTCTCGAACAGCGCGGGCGCGAGCTTCGGCCCCACCGCCGGAATGATGAGTGCGTCGGCAGCGCGCATGAGGTCGGCGAGCGCGGCATCGTCCGGCTTGCGATAGGCAACGCGCAGGCTTGCCGGCGCCGGCGCGTCGACGCGTGTAAAATCGGCTTCGGGCCGCAAGCAGAGAACATCGTTGCTCATGGGTGTGTGCGTCCGATGAAGGGGGTCAGAAGCCGGGGAAGTTCTCGGTCGTGCCGGCAACGTCGGCGGTCGGGAAAAAACAGAGCAGGACGAGCGGCTCGTCGCCTGTGTTACGGGTGAAGTGCTTCTCCTCCGGCGGCACTAACACGACATCGCCGGCTTTCAGCGCAAGCTCGCCGCTGTCGGAAAAGGTGCGGCCTTCACCCTTGAGCACGTATATGCATTCCTCGTAGCCATGGTGCAGATGCGGGCCGCGCAGGCTGTCGCCGGGCTTCGTCACCGGGATCTCGACAACGCGGAAAGTGACACGCGAATTGATCTCACCCGATACCATTTCGAGCGAAGAGCGCCCCGGCAGGCCGAGCCGTTTGCCGTGCCCCTGCCTGAACAGCCGGGCCATTAGATCGCCTTCCGCAGCTGCTTGATCTCGGCCGTGCCGCCCTGCACGGCATCGAGCTGGCGGAAGATGTCTGCCGCTTCGCGGGCGATGGCGTCGGCAATGTCGGTCAGCATGCGGGTGCCCTTCTCAGCTGTGGCGTGCTGCGGGCTGCCAAACCATCCGGTTGCCGCGATTGAGCGGATGTCGGTGAGCACTGGCTGATAGCTGCGGGTGCGCCGCAGCTTGTCCATCTTGTGGCCGTGGCCGTGGTCGGAGGAATAGTCGATGCGGTCGAGATGCACCAGCTCGGGCCGGAAGGCGAGCACCGCCAGCGCCTCGATTTCGCCCCCATGGGTGAGGCCGTTGCAGGTTTTCCCGTACAATTCCTCGGCGACGTAGCAGGCCTGCACGGTCAGCACGCTCATGCCGTGCTCGCGGTGCAGGGATTCAGCCGCGATGGCCAACGACGGGATATTGCCTTCGTGCCAGTTCAATATCAGCAGTCGTCGCGCGCCGTGCTTGGCGGTGGACACACAGGTTTCGGTCACCACCCGGATATAGGTGTCGGGCGTGAAGGTGATGGTGCCCTCGAATGGCATATGCATGGGCGTGACGCCGAACGGCGTTGCCGGCAGCACCAATCCGTCCATGCGCTCGGCAACGGCGGCCGAGATGGCATTGGCAGCGAAAGTGTCGGTGCCAGTCGGCAGATGCGGCCCATGCTGCTCGACGCTGCCCGCCGGCAGGATCACCAGCGGATTGCCTTTAAGCTGCGCGGCGATCTCCGGCTGAGTCAGCTCGATGAAATAGCGGCTAGGCAACATGGACTTTTCTCGCCTCGGCGCGGGCCCGCGCTTCGTCCAGGATATCGCCGATGCGCACATATTGCCCGCGATTGTCGATCGAGCGCAGCGCGGCATTGACGACTGCGACTGCGACATTGCCATTGTACGCGGTCAATTCGTTCGGCTTGCCGGTGCGGCAGCTCTCGGCGAACATTTCTAGCTCCGCGACAAACATGTCGCTTTCCGGCACCTTGAGGTCTTCGCGCTTGCCGTAACCGTCCTTACCGCGCTGAATATAAAGCGCGGACGTTAGGTGCAGCTTGTTTGGCGCGTCCCAGGTCGAGAAATCCGTCTCGCTGTGCATCAGGCCCTTGGAGCCGAACACACGCACGGAGAAGATGCCCGGCGACGTCCAGCTCGAGCCGACATAGCCGATCTTGCCGTCGGCGAAGCGCAGAAGCGTCATCGACTGGTCGTCGACCTCGGCGCCGACCGGCGAGAGCTTCGAGGCCATCGAGCTCGCCTCGACGATGTCGCCGCCAAGATAATGCAGGATATCGAACGAATGAATCGCGAGTTGTGACAAGGGCCCGCCCGGCGCCTTGGCCTTGTACCAGCGCCAAGTGCTGGGAGTGAGTTCGAGCGCGCGCTCGTTGGAGAAATTCCCCTCCATGAAGGCGACGCGGCCAAGCTCGCCGGCATCGATCGCCGCGCGAATCTTTCGAACGCTGCCGAGCAGCCGAGCGCTGTGACCGACGGTGATGGTGACGCCGTATTTCTTCTCCAGCGCCGCGATCTCGATGCCGTCCTCGAGCGTGGCCGCGATCGGCTTCTCGGTATAGACGTGCTTGCCGGCGCGGGCGATTTCGGCCGCGACCGGCAGATGCTGCTCGTTCGGAACGGTAATGATGACGCCCCGGATCTCCGGGTCGGACAGCATGGTCTTCATGTCCGGCACGCCGGCGACCCCGAATTCCTGCTCGAAAGCGCGGCGTTTTTCCTCCGTGCGGCTATAGCCGGCGACGATCTTGAGTTTGTCCGATTTCGCCACCGCCCGCGTCAGCACTTTGGCCCACCGGCCGAGCCCGACAATACCGAGTTTCGTTGGTCCACTACCCATTACCGATCCTCTCCTTGCTGCGTTGCTATCCTATGTCGTTTTTGCCCCCCTCAGGCAATCAATCTAGCAGCCTACCGGCTGCCCGTGCACTGTTGGAGCCAGTATTCGCATGGTTCACTGAGGGTCTGGACACGGCGGAGCTTCGGAGCGCGCATAGTGCCGCGGGTTCGGTTTCGATTTCGTCCGCGATATAGCGCGCGTCGGCGGCATTATGCGCACGCCCCCGTCGCAAGGCGCGCCGACGCGACAAGCTCAGGCCGGCTGATAGCGCGTCCCGATCGATGGTTTGCTCTGTCCGAGCCCGGGCAATTCCCAGATGCCGGCGCCGGCCGGATTGATGTCTGCGCCGATATCGACGTCGATCAGGTACGGTTTGTTGGCGGCGATGCCCTTGCGCACAGCCTCGGCAAGATCGCCGGCGCGATCGATGCGCACGCCCTCGACGCCGGCCGACCGCGCCATCGCCGCAAAGTCCGGGTTGTAGCGCGCGCCGGTCTTGGGATCGTGGAAGTCGGTCGCCAACTCTCGGCCATTGAGATAGCCGCGCTGCAGGCCGCGAATCGAGGCATAGGCGTAGTTGTTCCACACCACCCAGACGACAGGCAGATCGTATTCGACCGCAGTGCCGAGCACGTTGGCGTGCATGAAGAAAGCGCCGTCGCCGCACACCGACACGCAAGGGCGGTCGGGGGCTGCGAATTTGGCGCCGAGGACGCCGGCAACGCCGAAGCCCATGGCGCCGAAACCCATGCAACCGATCAGCGAATCCGGGCGCCGCGGCTTGCAATAGCCAAGCAGCCAGTTGTGATGCACGCCGATGTCGCTGACCAGGATGGCGTCGGCCGGCAGGCCCTTGTCGATTTCGGCGGCGGCGCGCTGCGGATTGATCGGCTGGCTATCGTCGGAAAATCCGGGCGCGACCAGCTTGTCCCATTCCTTGCGATAGCCGTCGATCATGCCAAGCCATGTCTTGCGGGCATCGAGCTTCTTGTCGACATCCTTGCGCCGGTCGAGCTCGGCGAGCACCTGGCGCAGGAAGGTGCGCACGTCGGCCATCAGGCCGAGCGCAACCGGATAATTGCGGCCGATCTCCTCCGGATCGATGTCGACGTGAATGAGTTTGGTCGGCGGAATGGTGAACGAGTAGCCCGGAATCCACGAACTCGAGGTGCGGTCGTCAAAGCGGACACCGAGCGCCAGCAAGACGTCGGCCTGGCGCGTCGCATGGTTGGCCTGGTAATGGCCGCCGCGCGCGACCATGCCGAGCGCGAGCGGATGATGGGTGTCGATCGCGCCAAGCCCGCTCATCGACGCGGCCACAGGAATCTGCAGGCGTTCGGCGAGCTTCAGCAGTTCCTCGCTGGCGCCGCCGTAACGCACGCCTTGGCCGACAATGATGCACGGGCGCTCGGCGGCAAGCAGCATGTCGACGGCCTTCACCACGCCTTCCGGCTCGGCGCCGCAGCGGCTGGAAATATTGGCGCTCCATTCTTCTGGCTTGGGCGCTTCCTCGGCAGCCGCTTCCAGGAACACGTCGAATGGCACGTCCAGCACCACCGGACCGGGGCGGCCGGTAATCATCGTTTTCCAGGCCTGGCGAACGGCGAGCGGCACCATCTCGCCGCGGGTCGGCTGATAAACTTTCTTGCAGCAGGAGCGCACCATCGACGGAAAATCCGCCTGATACTGACGATACATTTCCTGGAACGCGCCGCGATTGAATTGGCTGGTCGGCACGTTGCCGGTCACGGCAAGAAACGGCACCGAGTCGAGATAGGCGGTGGTGAGCGAGATCGGCAGATTGGCCGAGCCGGGACCACATGAGGTGAACGTCGCAATCGGCTTGCCCGAGACGCGATAATAGACGTCGGCCATGAAGCCGGCGACGCTTTCGTGATGCACCGAGATTGTCTTGATGTCGCTCTGGCGCTCGTAGAGCGCGTCGATGAACTGGATGTTGCCGTGCCCGCACAGGCCGAATGCGTAAGGGACCTTCTCCTGGATCAGATAGTCGACGATGACCTGGGCTCCGTTCAATTTGTTTGTCGACACCGGATAAACCTCCATTTGACGGGCCCAACGCGAGCCGCGCGAGGCTATGTCTCACATTGCTGCGGGTCAACGCGTGCGGATCGTAAAGTCGGGACGGCTCTGGATCGAGCGAGCTTGTACGAGGTGCGTCAGGCAGACGATCGAATTATCTTGAGAGCGGCGGCGCCTGACCGAAAGGTTGTCAGGTCATGAAAGTGCGCGGCGCGCCGCGGTGGGGGCGGCTCCCGTTAGAAAAGAGCCCGGCACCGATTTCGCTCGTGGCCAAACGGTTCCGCAAAATATTGTTGCGATTAAGGTCCAATCGACAAATATTTCGTTTGCACGACAATCAATTCGTCACCACGATAAGAGGGGCTGCGCTGGATCGACATGTTGTCACAAACGGTGGCGACAATGCCGTTCGGGAGTGGTTGCGATGCGCCGCTTTGGTTTGCCACGGCAAGATCTCAACTCCAATCAGACCGCGCCGCTGAATTGGCGGCGCGGATTACTGCGCTTATGGGTACTGGTCTCTGCCGCATGGATCATGGCGTGGATCGTGTACCTGGCCCTCTATGGCATACGAAGCGGCTTCAGCAATTCGTACGACCTTTTCGCGATACCCGTGCTGCTGGTCGGCCCGCCGATTGCACTGTTTTTGTTCGGCCTGCTCGCGCGCTGGGCGTTGCTCGGATTCAAGGCCTAGGCTTACGCCGCTGGCCAGAGGCCTATTTCTTACTTCTCCTCGGTAACGTCGCGGTGACCGTGCCCACGGGCCTTTTAGGACCGATCTGGCACGGAAATAGCGCGGGGTGCATAGTCCATAAAGAATGCTAATGCCAAACTCGACCATGAGTGCGCGGCTGGCAGGGGCCCTCGTCTTGAGGCGCCTCTGCCGGCTCTAGTTGTCGCTCGGCTTGCTTCAAGCGCCGAGACGTGGCCTGTTGGAGCCCCAGTCATGAAGCATGACCCGCAATTCCCGCCCAAGCGGCGCCTCGTCGTCGGCATCAGCGGCGCGTCCGGCGCCATCTACGGGGTACGGCTGCTGGAGCTGCTGCGGGACACCGGCATCGAAACCCATCTCATCATGTCGCGCGCGGCGCAAGTTACGCTCGCCCATGAGACCGATCTCAAGGTTGCCGACGTGGAAAAGCTCGCCACCGTCGTCCATTCGAACAGCGATATCGGCGCCGCCTGCTCGAGCGGCTCGTTCCGCACTATGGGCATGATCATCGCGCCGTGTTCGATCAAGACCATGGCCGAGATCGCAACCGGCGCCACCGCGCATCTGTTGTCGCGCGCGGCCGACGTTGCTCTGAAGGAACGGCGACGCGTCGTTCTGGTGTTGCGCGAAACGCCGCTGCATCTCGGCCACATTCGCACCATGGCGGCGGTGACCGAGGCCGGCGCCATCGTCTACCCGCCGGTTCCGGCCTTTTACGCGCGGCCGAACTCGCTCGCCGAGATGGTCGATCACACGCTGGCGCGCGTGCTCGACCTGTTCGAGATCGACATCGGCAAGGCCAAGCGCTGGACCGGCGAGCGCGAGCGGCCGAAGGGCGAAAAAGCCGACATCTGAGCCGGCGAGGGTTCGAACTTGGCCGCGGAATATCCAGGCGATCTCGAACTCGACAACCCGTTCTGGCGCTTTTCGCTCGCGGTCTATGCCGCGCCGGCGGTTGCCGAGGAGTGTCTGGCGCTGCAGCAGGGGTTCGGCGCCGACGTCAATCTGTTGCTGTTCTGCGCCTGGATGGGCACGCGTGCCTACGCCATGGACGAGGCGCAGATCGCCGCGGCGATGAGTGTCGTCGCGGCCTGGCACGATCAGGTCGTGCGTCCTTTGCGCGGCGCGCGCCAGTACGTCAAGACGCTGTCGCGCGGCGAGCTGGAGCCTTATCGCACAAACGTGAAACGCGACGAGCTCGAGGCCGAACGCATCGAGCAGGCGATGCTGTTTGCCTGGTCGAAAAAGCTCGGGACGCCGCGCGTGAATGCCGACCGCGATCGGGAGATCGCCGCCAATGTCGACAAATATATCGTGGCCAAGGCCGGAAGCGCGGCCGGCCGTTTTGCGGCGCCGCGCATGATCGAGGCCGCGATCAAGTGGCAGGCATGACGCCGCCGCCAAGCGCCGCCGCCACCACTTGATCTTGATGTTCGCCGTCTTGATCACTTTGGCCCAGCGCGCGATTTCCCGCTCCACATAGGCGGACAACGATCCTGTCGACAGCGCCACGAAAGACAGTATACTGAAAGACAGTATACTAACTGCTAGGGAGAACATCATGGCAAAGGACGGGAAGGGCCTGGCCATCGTCGCCGGCGGCGGCATCGGCGGTCTTGCCGCCGCACTGGGGCTGGCGGCGAAGGGGGCCCGCGTCACCGTGCTCGAACAGGCCGAACAGTTCGGCGAAATCGGCGCCGGCATCCAGATCGGCCCCAATGCCTTTCACGCCATGGACTATCTCGGCGTCGGCGACGTCTGCCGCGCCCGCGCGGTCTATATCGACGCCATCGTCATGATGGACGGCATGAGCGGCGAGGAGATTTTCCGCGCCCCGCTCGACGACAAGTTTCGCAAGTTCTTCGGCAACCCCTACGCGGTGATCCACCGCGCCGACTTGCACGGCGCCTTTCTCGATGCCTGCCGCGCCCACAAGAGTATTACGCTCGTGAACAAGGAGCGCGTCGTGTCATGCGAAAACACGGCAGATGGCGTCAAGGTCACGACCGAAGCGGGCAGGGTCTACGAAGGCGACGCCGTCATCGGCGCCGACGGCATCAAGTCGAAGGTGCGCGCGCAACTGGTCGATCCGGCGAAGGATCCGATGCGCCTGTCCGGCCATGTCGCCTATCGTGCCGTGCTGCCGATCGAGCAGATGCCGGAGGACCTGCGCTGGAATGCGGCGACGCTGTGGGGCGCGCCGAAGTGCCACATTGTGCATTACCCGCTGCAAGGTTGGCGGAGCTTCAATCTGGTGGCGACCTTCGTCACCGATCTGGAGAACGTCGGCAGCAACGAGCCAGGCCGGCGCGAGGAAGTCTTGAGCCGCTTTACGCATGTCGTGCCGCGCATCGGCAAGCTGCTGGAGATTCCGCGCGAGTGGCGGCGCTGGGTGCTCGGCGACCGCGACCCGATCGACCGTTGGGTCGACGGCCGCATTGCACTGCTCGGCGATGCCGCGCATCCGACCTACCAATATTTCGCGCAGGGCGCCTGTATGGCGATGGAAGACGCTGTCTGCCTCGCCGACAAATACGAAAAGAGCGGCGGTAACTTCGATGCCGCCTTCGCCGCCTATCAAACCGAGCGGATTCCGCGCGCCTATCGTGTCGTGCTGTCCTCGCGCGAGCTCGGCCGCATCTTCCACGTCGACGGCGTCGAGCGCCTGGTGCGCAACGCCTGGCTCAAGGCCAAGACGCCGGAGCAATTCAATTCGAGCCTGGAATGGCTCTATGGCGGCAACGGTCTTGTCGGCGCCGGCAGCCGCCGGGCCGCGGCCTGAGCCATCAGCAAGCAACCAACATCAGTGAGTAGCGAAGCGAGGAAACAAAAATGACCGCACTTGGAACGCTCAGCGAACTGCCGTCCGGCTATTTCAGTGGCCTCACCGCGCATAATCTCGTTCCGCTATGGCCGAGCCTGCGCAAGGCTTTGCCGCGCGGCAAGCCGCTCGCCAACAGGTCGCCGCGGACGCCCGCCTTCCTGTTTCAGGTTGATGACGCGCCGATGCAGCGCAAGCTTGGCTTTTTCGAAGTGTTCGACGATAAGGCTGAGCGCGCCGCCCAATGAACGTCAAAGATCTCTATCGGCAACCGGGCCACTTGATTCGACGGGCACAACAGATCGCGGTGGCGATCGTCATCGACGAGTGCGCCGCCTTCGATCTCACGCCCGTACAATATGCCTCGCTGGTCGCAATCCGCGAATACCCGGGGATCGACGCCACCCGCCTGTCCAATCTGATCGCGCTCGACCGCTCCACGCTCGGCAACGTGCTGGAGCGACTCGAAGCGCGTAAGCTCATCAGCCGCGTTGCCTCAGCTGAGGACAAGCGCATCAAGCTCCTCGAAGTGACCGCGGCGGGGCAGTCGCTAATGAAGCGCGCGGAAGGCGCCATGTTGCGGGCGCAGAAGCTCATCCTCGCGCCGCTCAAGCCGGCGGACCAGGACAAGTTGATGCGACTGCTTGCCCAGCTCGTCGAGCTCAACAACGACGCGTCGCGGGCGCCGCAGCGGCTGGCCGAACAAGCGGCGGCGAAAGCCCCCTGAAGCGCGTCGCGGCGCCGGCGCGCCCACCATCTCCGCGACAATGGTGCTACAAAAGTCGTGTGGGCGCTTCGGCCCGCAGACCGCCCGTTGCGGCGGCAAGTTCCGGCGATGGGAACGCCGCCGCCCGTGCTGCGCGCCGTGCGGGTAAGGCCAAAATCCCGGCAATCCAAGGCTGTATGCGCCGCCACCCGCCGTTACCCGGGGCTGGGCCTTTGGCAACCAATGGCCGGTAGTGCAGCGCGATATTTTCACGCTGTGCTAGGCACCCATACATTTCCGGTATAGCCTGTCTGCAAAATAACAAGGCTTCAAATTGTAACAGGGAGGAATGTCTATGCGTTCAGGAACGACTCGCAGAACCGTACTGAAGACCGCTGCGCTTGCTTCCGCGGCGGCGATTACCGCCCCCTATGTCCATGGCGCTTACGCCGCCGGCACGCTGAGCCTCGGCGTGTGGGACCATTGGGTGCCCGGCGCCAATAAGGCGATGGACAAGTTGTGCAAGGAATGGGGCGACAAGAACAAGGTCGAGGTCAAGATCGACTACATCACCTCGATCGGCGACAAGGACCTGTTGACCGCGAGCGCCGAAGCGCAAGCCGGCACCGGTCACGACATCATGTCGCACCGCGCCTGGCAGATTCAGGTGCATCGTAACGTGCTCGAGCCGATCGACGAGGTCGTCAACGGGCTTATCAAGCAGTACGGCCCGATCAGCCCTGTCGCGCACTATCTGGCGACGCATGACGGCAAGTGGTACGGCATCCCAACCACGGTGGGCAGCCAGGTCAAGCCGCCTGCTTCGCGCATCGATCTCTATAAGCAGCACTGCGGCATCGACCTCACCAAGATCTTCCCGGCCAACGACAAGCGTGACCCGGCTTTGGTCGAGGCCTGGAACTACGACAACTATCTGAAATACGCGCAGCAGCTGTTCAAGGCCGGCTATCCGATCGGCATCCCGATGGGTCAGACCAGCGACGCGATCGACGCCGTCGGCGCCATGTTCCGCGGCTTCGGCTCGGTCGTCGTCGACGAAAAAGACAACATCAAGGTCAACTCGGACGCCACCCGTCACGCGCTCGAGTATTTCGCCAAGCTGATGGAAGCCATGCCGCCCGAGGTCTACGCCTGGGACGACGCCGGCAACAATCGCTGGCTCATCTCCGGCAAGGGCTCCGGCATCATAAATCCGCCGAGCGCCTGGGCCGTCGCCAAGCGCGACAATCCGAAGATCGCCGAGCAGGTGTGGCATCACGACATGCCGAAGGGCCCGGCCGGGCGCTTCGCCGGTCAGCTGCCGTTCTTCTACGGCTTGTGGTCGTTCTCCAAGAACAAGGCGGCGGGCAAGGATCTGCTCAGCTTCATTTCGCAGAAGGACTCGGCGCGCCAGTACGTGGCGGCTTCTTCGGGCTACGACCTGCCGTCGTTCAAGAGCTTCTACGACTTCGACACCTGGAAGACAGTCGAGCCGCCGCTTGGCACGACCTACAACTATCCGCCGCGCGGCGACGAGGAGCCGAGCGTAACCGGATTCCCCGCACGGCCCGCCATCGGCGCGCAGATCTACAACCAGTCGCTGCACACTGTCATGGTTGCGAAGGTGGCGCAGGCCAAGGAAAAGATCGACGACGTCATCAAGTGGGCGGAAAAGGAAGTGGAAGGCTACCTGCGCGCGTGATGAACACCCGCTCGGGTCTTCCCAACGACGCTTAAATTAGACGTGCGGGGTGGCCGGGTTGCCACCCCGCACGAACCTTACGCCGTGAATGGCCGCCTTTAACTCAACCGTCGGGCAAGGCACATGGTCGATCTCGTCCAGCAATATCCAGGTTCCGCCACGGTGCAACGGGCGGTAGCGCCGCGCAGCGGGTTGCACCGGCTGATGCGCAGGCGCAGCACCATCGCCTTTATCATGTGCCTGCCGCTGATTGCGATTGTTGCCTGCCTTATTCTCTACCCGGCTGTCTATGCGCTCTATCTGTCGACGCTGAACCGGACACAGACGAAATTCCTCGGGCTCGGCAATTTCACCTACCTGCTCGGCCGCGACACCTTCCAGATGGTCATCGAGCAAACCGTGATTTTCGCACTCAGCGCGGTGTTCTTCAAGGCGACCATCGGCCTGATCACCGCACACCTCGTCAACAATCTTCCCGCCAAAGGCCAGCGCAAATGGCGCGGCATGCTGCTGGTGCCGTGGGTGATCCCGCTGGCGCTCTCCACCCTCGGCTGGTGGTGGCTGTTCGATCCGACCAATTCGGCGTTCAACTATACCTTGCGAAGTTTCGGCTTCGCCGGGGTCCCCTGGCTGAGCGACCCGATGTGGGCGCGGTTTTCGGTGATCCTGGTCAACGTCTGGTACGGCGCACCATTCTTCCTGATCATGTATCTCGCCGCGCTCAAATCGGTGCCCGAACAGCTCTACGAAGCGGCCGCGATTGACGGCGCCAATGCCTGGCAGAAATTAGTCCACATAACGCTGCCGATGATGCGCAACATCATTTCCATCACCGTGCTGTTCTCGCTCATCGTCACCTTCGCCAATTTCGACATCGTGCAGATCATGACCGCGGGAGGCCCGCGCAACATGACCCACGTTTTCGCCACGTTCGCCTTCCTGGTCGGCATCAAGTCCGGCGACATTCCGTTCGGCGCCTCGACCTCGCTGTTCATGTTCCCGATCCTGGCGATCGCGGCGGTCTTCATCCTGCGCGGCGTCAACAAGCGCGGAAAGGAGATCGGATGACCGCGGTCACCGTCACCTCGGCGCCGGCGCGGCCGGTCGCGAAGCGCGCCAGTCTCAAGCGCGGGCGCCGCTGGGCGCTTTACGCGTCGTATTTCTTTCTCGTGCTGTTCGCGATCTTCTTCCTGACGCCGCCTTATTACATGATCATCACGTCGCTGAAGACCGACGCCGAGATGGCGCACCTGTCCACCAATCCGTGGTTCATCTTCGACGGCGTGACGCTGGATCAATTCAAGCTGCTGCTGACCACCACCGACTTTCCGATCTTCTTCAAGAACACGGTCATCGTCACTGTCTGCGTCGTCTGCATCACGATGGTCGTGAGCGTGCTCGCGGCGTTCTCGCTGTCGCGCATGCGCTTCTGGGGGTCGACGGTGCTCGCCACCGGGATCTTTCTCACCTACCTGATCCCGGACACGCTGCTGTTCATCCCCATGTTCCAGATCGTCAAATCGATCGGGCTGCTCAACTCCTATTGGGGCATGGTGCTGGTCTATCCGACGCTGACGGTGCCGTTCTGCACCTGGATCATGATCGGCTATTTCCAGTCGATTCCGAAAGAGCTCGACGAAGCGGCGCTGATCGACGGCGCCGGCTATATGCAGATGCTGCTGAAGATTTTCATCCCAGTGGCGCTGCCGGGGATCATCGCGGCGATGATTTTCGCCTTCACGGTGTCGTGGGCGGCCTTCGTCTATCCGATGGCGTTCCTCTACAGCGCCGACCAGCAGGTGCTGACCGTCGGCACCGTGACCAGCCTGATCAAGGCGGACGTTTATAAGTGGGGCATGCTGATGGCCGGTGCGCTGCTCGCCGCCGCGCCGCCGCTCGTCATCTATGCCTTCCTGATGGACTACTACATCGCCGGCCTCACCGCCGGCGCAACAAAGGGCTAAGCGATAACGACGAGAGCACGATAAAAAAGGCGCGTGGGGCGCAACAAGGACGGGAACCAATGGCGGAAGTCGCGTTACGGAATGTAGTGAAGCGCTACGACGACGTCGTCGCGGTGAGCAATGTCAACCTCGACATCCCGAACCAGGAATTCGTGGTCCTCGTCGGCCCCTCCGGCTGCGGCAAAAGCACGACGCTGCGGATGATCGCGGGGCTTGAGGAAATCACCGGTGGCGAAATATCGATCGGCGGCGAGGTCGTCAACGACCTGCCGCCGAAGGACCGCGACATCGCCATGGTGTTCCAGAACTACGCGCTTTATCCGCACATGACCGTCGCCGAGAACATGTCGTTCGGCCTCAAGCTGCGCAAATTTCCCAAAGAGGAGATCAAGAGCGCGCGTCGACAACGCGGCGCGCATTCTCGACATCACCGAACTCCTCGCCCGCCGTCCCAAGCAGCTCTCCGGCGGTCAGCGCCAGCGCGTCGCCATGGGCCGCGCCATCGTGCGCAATCCCAAAGTGTTCCTGTTCGACGAGCCCTTGTCCAACTTGGATGCCAAGTTGCGCGTGCAGATGCGCACCGAGATCAAGCGCGTGCACCAGAAGGTGAAGACCACGACCGTCTACGTCACCCACGATCAGGTCGAGGCCATGACGCTCGCCGACCGCGTCGTGGTCATGAACGGCGGCAAGATCGAGCAGATCGGCTCGCCCAACGACCTCTACCACCATCCGAAGACGCGGTTCGTCGCCGGTTTCATCGGCTCGCCGGCGATGAATTTCATCCCCGCCAAGCTCGAAACCAATGGCGATGGGCTGAAAATCAGGTTGTCCGACAAATTGTCGTTCCGGGTGCCGGAAAGCCGCGCTGCGCGTTATCGCGGCCATACCGGCAAGGATCTGCTGTTCGGCCTGCGTCCGGAGCATATCACCGAGACGCGCGGAGCTGAGAACGGCGTCGGCCAGGAATTTGGCACCACCCTCGACGTGGTCGAGCCGATGGGCATGGAGACCATGGTTTTTTTCCGCATCGATGGCGCCGAGGTCTGCGGCCGCGTCGAGCCGACCGCCGCCAAAGCTTCGGGCGAAACCATGCAGCTCCGCGCCAACCTCGATCACATGCACCTGATCGACCCGGCGACCAACGTCGTGCTGTGATCAGATCGCCAGGCCGCCGTCGACCAGATGCGGCTGGCCGGTGATGTAGCTCAATTCATCGCTGGCCAGAAATACGGCGAGCGCCGCGACTTCCGCGGCGGTGCCGAGCCGCTTCATCGGCTGGCGATCGATGAATGCCTTCCAGACTTCATCCGGCGACTTGCCGGTCTGTTTCGACAGCGTGGCAACGCGGTCTTCAAGCGACGGCGACTCGATGGTGCCGGGGCAGATGGCGTTGCAACGGATGCCCTTGGTGATGAAATCGACTGCGATCGCTTTGGTGAGGCCGATCACCGCCGCTTTGGTGGCGCCATAAACATACCGATTGGGCAGGCCCTTCACCGAGGAGACGCCCGACGACATGTTGATAATCGAGCCTCGGCCCTTCTTCAGCATTGCCGGCAGAAAAGCCTTGATGGTGCGATGCATGGACTTGACGTTGAGGTCGAAGGAGAAGTCCCAGTCCTTGTCGCTGCAGTCGAACACCGTGCCTTGGTGCACGTAGCCGGCGACATTGGCGAGCACGTCGAGCCCGCCGAACTCAGCCTCGGCCGCCTTGGCGAGCTCGTCGACCGCGGCGGTCGACAACACATCGAGCTTGAGCGCCTTCTTGGCGCCGAGGCCGTCAAGCTTGCCGGTGTCTACGTCGGTCGCGATCACGATCGCGCCTTCGGTCATAAAGGCCTCGGCGATGGCGCGGCCGATGCCTTGCCCCGCGGCGGTCACCAGCGCGACTTTGCCCTGCAAGCGTCCGGCCATGATTGCACCCTTCTAGTGGTTGTCGCGCGGCACTGGGAATTCTTGCGCCACGCGCTGGAACTTGACCGCCGGCTTGAGCACCATGCCGTCGGCGAGTTGATCGACCATGCCGCGCTGGATCTCCTGCCACGGCGTCTGGCTCGCCGGATATTTGTAACCGCCGCGGCGCTGCAAGGCGGCGCGGCGCCGCGCCATCTCGGCCTTGGAAACCAGGATGTTGGCGGTGCCCTTGTTGAGGTCGATGCGCACGCGGTCGTCGGTCTTCAAGAGCGCCAGCCCGCCGCCGACCGCTGCCTCCGGCGAGGCGTTGAGGATCGACGGCGAGCCCGAGGTGCCGGATTGCCGGCCGTCGCCAATGCAGGGCAGCGCGGTGATGCCGCGTTTGATCATCTCCGCCGGCGGCTGCATGTTCACCACCTCGCAGGAGCCGGGATAGCCGATCGGCCCGACGCCGCGGATGAACAGAAGCGTGTTCTCGTCGATCTTCAGCTTCGGATCGTCGATGCGGTGGTGGTAGTCCTCCGGCCCGTCGAACACCACGGCGCGGCCCTCAAAGGCATTGGGATCCTGTCTGTTGGAGAGGTAGCGCTGGCGGAAGTCGTCGGAGATGACGCTGGTCTTCATGATCGCGGAATCGAACAGGTTGCCCTTGAGCACCTTGAAGCCGGCGCGCTTCTCAGCGGCCGCTTGTAGCTCGTGATCACGTCGTAATCCTGAACTTCGCGGCCCTTGACGTTTTCGGCGAAGGTCTTGCCGTTGACGGTCTTCGCATCGCCGTGGATGCGCCGCGCCTTCAGCAGCTCCGCCATCACCGCCGGCAGGCCGCCGGCGCGGAAATATTCCTCGCCGAGATATTTGCCGGCCGGCTGCATGTTGACGAGCAGCGGCACGTCATAGCCGATCTTTTCCCAGTCCTCGATCGAGAGCTTGACGCCGATGTGCCGGGCGATGGCGTTGATGTGGATCGGCGCATTGGTCGAGCCGCCGATCGCCGAGCAGGCGACGATGGCGTTCTCGAACGCCTCGCGGGTGAGGATGTCGGACGGTTTCAGATTCTCGCGCACGATCTCGACAGCACGCACGCCCGTATCATAGGCCATCTGCGCGCGCTCGCGGTAGGGCGCCGGGATCGCGGCGCAGCCGGGCAGCGTCATGCCGAGCGCCTCGGCAAGCGCGTTCATGGTCGAGGCGGTGCCCATGGTGTTGCAATGCCCGGCCGACGGCGCGCTCGCCGCGGCGATGTTCATGAAGGCCTCGTTGTCGATGCGGCCGGCGGCCAGATCCTCGCGCGCCTTCCAGATCGCCATGCCGGAGCCGCAGCGCTCGCCGTTCCACCAGCCGTTGAGCATCGGCCCGCCGCACAGCACAATCGCCGGCGTGTTCACGGTCGCCGCCGCCATCAGGCAGGCCGGCGTGGTCTTGTCGCAGCCGGTCATCAGCACCACGCCGTCGAGCGGATAGCCGTAAAGCACCTCGACCAGGCCGAGATAAGCGAGGTTGCGGTCGAGCGCCGCGGTCGGGCGCTTGCCCGTCTCCTGGATCGGATGCACCGGAAATTCGAAGGCGACGCCGCCGGCGGTGCGGATGCCCTCGCGCACGCGCGCGGCCAGCTCGAGATGGTGGCGGTTGCACGGTGACAGGTCGGAGCCGGTCTGCGCGATGCCGATGATCGGCTTGCCGGACTGCAATTCCTTCCGCGTCAGCCCGAAGTTGAGATAGCGCTCGAGATAGAGCGCGGTCATGCTCGGATTGTCGGGATTGTCGAACCAAAGCTGCGAGCGCAAGCGGCGCGGTTGTGCTGGAGGCGTCGCCGATTTCGCCATCGATGTGCTCCCTCAAAGCGTTTTTTGTGTTGCGCTCAGCATGCGCCGAACGGCGCGGCCGGCGCAAGAGCACCCGACGTGACAACCGCTGCGGCGGCGGATGGTTTCTTGGGCGGCGGGGAAAAATCGCCCGCCGCTTACGGCAGCACCGACAGCTTGATGATGCTGGTGCCTTTGCGGCCGTCGCTGTCGACGACGTCGATGCGGATCATGTGCGTGCCCGGTGGCACCTCGGCGTCGCCCATGTCGATGCCGGTCGCGGTGATGTGGCCCTTGAGGCGCGGCGTGAGGTCGACCGACGGCGAGCGCAGATAGGTCACCTTGACGCTGTCCGGCACCACCGTGGTGTCGTTATGGGTGATGAACTTGATATCCAGCGGGAAGGGAGACTTGGCGCCCTTGCCGCGCGGGTCGGGGGACACCTGCTCGATGCGCGGCCCGCGGGTCAAACCGCGCGTGGCAAACGCGCCGATGTCGGGCGGGGACGGGAGCGCGGCCTCGGCCTGGGTGATCAGCATCTCCGCGGCGGACGCCGCAGGCGCCGAAACGAGCGGCAAGCCCAGCGCCACGATCACGGCCAGCACCGAAGAATTGCGCATGACAACGTTCCCGAACCGCACCCCTTTATAAATTTTAATGAGCCGCGGACGTAAATTCAACATTAACACGCATCAATGGCCGCCGCCGGTGATGCCGAGGCCGCTCACCACCGAGACGATGGCCGAGCCGAGCGCGACCAGCGACGACATCGCCGCCTGCACCCGTTTGAGGTTTTTCTCGAGCTTGCTTTCGTCGCTGCTTACCACCTTGGTGACGATGTAGCGCGAGGTGCGCGATACGATTTTGCTGTGGGTTGCGACCGGCGACCGCATCGCCTCGACCACCTGGCGCACCAGCGCGCCGGCGAAAAAGCCGAAGGCGATGCTGAGGACGTAGTAGCTGAGCTCCTGCCATTCCTGCGCGTCGTCCGGCATGATCGGGCCGTGGTCGATCTTCGACACGATCACCAGCATGGCGAGTGTCGACAGCGCGGCGACCGCAATTCCGGCAATGACGTCCCAGATCAGTTCGTGCCGGCCGCTGGTGTGAAACATCAGGCCGAACCCGACCGGCAGCAGGAACAGCGCGAGACGCAGCCAGCGCAGTGCCAGATCGAACTGCACGACGATCAGGAAATGCGCGACCACCAGCGTGATGATGCAAAGCGTCACCGCCGCAAGCGGCGACAGCCCCGGGATCGGCGGCGCCGCCACGGCGGATTGCGGCGCCTCGGCCGGCGCCGGATCGATGGGAGCCGATGCAGGCGCGGAGATCAGCGGCGGATGCGCGACCTCGCTTTCGAGCGCCTCGATGCGCTTGCCCATGTCGTTAAGCGTCTTCAACAGCGGCAGGATGATGAAGAAATCGCGCTGGCAATGCTTGCAAACGACCGCGTCGTCCTTGATCTCCTCGGCGCAATAAGGGCACTTCATGATTGTCTTTGCCGTGCTGGTGTTCGACGCTGCAAGTCTAGCAGATCGACGCGCGCGGGAAAGCCACGCCGCCGCCCGCGATCATTGCGCGCCGACGACCGAGATCACCGTCGTCGACGGCAACTGCTTCGCCGAAGTGTTGAGGTTGAGAACCTGCTTGACCAGTTCGGTGACCTGCGAGCTGCGGCCGCCGGTCTCGAGGCTGTGCGGAATCGAGTAGAGCACTCCGTTGTAGGTAACCGAAATGACGCTGTCGCCGACCGATGGCCCTTCGTTGACGACGAACAGCTTGTTGCAATAGATGGGCAAATGAGCGTCGCGGATATATCGCTGCTCTTTGCCCAGCGCCGCAATGTCGTAGATCGTGTCCTCGCCGTCACAGCCGCGCGTCGGATAGGCCCCGTAGTTGAGGCCGACTTTCACCATTGTCGTGCGCTTGTCCTGATTAAATTCGGGTGTAGTTTCGCGCCGCACGATCTCGCCGAGATAATAAAGAATGCCTTCGGCCGAGCGGGTCGTCAGTTTCATGCTGATGTGCGCGCCGGTGAATTCCTTGACCGGGAAGATGTCGTCGTCGGCGGGAAGTTGTTCGTGTCTTTCTATTCTTTTCTGTATTTCCGCTTGTTGCAGGCGCTGCATTCGATCGAGGACGGGCTGCGCTATAGCGATGCCGTGAAGCTCGGCGTGGCCGTTACTCGCGAGGCCTTGCGGGCCGCCGGTCGACACGGGTGTCGTTGCCGCTTTGCCCGGCGCGGGAGTTTGTGATGGGCCTTCCGGCGTCTTCGACGGCGCGTTGACGGATGATGCAGGGCCTGCCGGTTTCGGACGGACAGGGGCGGCGACGCGTCTATTGTGCGGAACGCATTCCGGTCCGCCAGCCTTTTCTCCACCCTTGGCGCCGCCGGCCTTGTCCGCAAACAGCCCGCAAAAGATCGACGGATCGCTGGCCTTGAGCCATTCCGGGAAGGCACCGCCCTTATAGGCAAAGCAGGTGCGCAGCTCGTTCGATTTTTTCTCCAAAGTATACCGGCCGGTCTTCGCATCTCTCTTGACGTCGAGGCCCGCTTGGGCGGCGTGCGCGTAAGCGTCGACGGCGCGGGCTGCGTCGGCGGCGCGCGGCAAGGGAAGCGCCGGGCCGTAAGGCGTTGACCGGTTGATGCGCTCTGCGACGAAACCCGATGTGATGAGGTAGTCGACCATGGCCTGGAATTGGCCGAACTGCAGGTCGTCGGCGACGTTGTTCTTGAACATGAATCGCTGGCAATCGCCGCCGCTGTCGATGCGGGTCACCTCGATGCTCAATATGAACAGGTCCGCCAGCATCTCGGCGGGAAAGCCCTGTTTGATGTAAAAGTCGATGACCGGCAGGGATACCGGCTGCAGGATGCCTTCGTAGAATTCCTGGGTATCGAGCACCGGCACGGTGAAGGTCGGGCCGCCGCTGATGCTCGCGGTGCCGCCGCCCAGACCGGTGACCACTCTTTTGATGACCGTGGCCGTCGGAGGATTGATGTAGGGCGTCGTGTGCTGATTGGTATCGCTGCCATTGACGCTCGCGCTGGTGCTCGACGTGCCGGTCACCGACTGCAGGCCGGTGAACTGCATGGGCCGGCGCTGGCTGGCGCGGACGATATTGAGCAGCATCGCCGACAGCGACGCGTCTTCGGCCTCGCGGTTGTACTCGATCGCCCGGCTGCCGAAATAGTCGGATGGAAAGGTGCAGCCGAACAGGCTCAGCACCAGCAACGCAGCGCCGACCCCGCGGGCCGCACTCCCCCGACGCATCAAATGTCCCCGCCCACGACCAATACGCGACGGTAAAAAGCTAGGGACGAGGGACAAAGGGTGTCTACGAAAATTTAAAGTAATAACCGTTATTCACTGCGGCAAAGCTGCGGTTTTGTCGGGCGTTTTGTGGTTCAACGGCGGGTTAAGTCGCCTGCGCTGGGCCGGGCAAGGCGTACTCATTTCGGCGCAACGGCGCCTTTGCTATGATGTGCAACTTCGCTGGGGTTTCTCGATGAATCGCCTTATGAAACCAGGCCTTACCGCATTGGCGCTGCTGTTTGCCTGCGCCGCCGCGGCGCCGGCGCTTGCGCTGACGCAGGACCAGGCCCGCGAGAACTGCCGGGCGACCGTCGGCCACCCCTTGGTCCAGGCCTGCAAGCACGGCGGTGGCGATGTCGAAAAATGCCGCGAAACGGCGAAGGCGAAGGTGCGGGCCTGCGTCCAGGCCGCGATGACCGCGGCCAACGGCCGCGCCGACGTTCCGGTCGCGGTGCCCAAGGAGCAGGGACCGAGCGCCGAAGTCGCCAAGGAGGCGGCCGCGCTGCCGACGCAGTTTGTGGCGCCGCCGCGCACCATCACCGACATCACCGCCATCCTCGACAGCGAGAAGCCCGACCCGGCCAAGATCGCCAAGTTGCGTGAGGACGCCGCCGCGCCGGTTCCCGCCAAGGCCTCGCGCGAGCAGCTGGTCAGGTTCTACTACGGCCGCGGACAGGCCCGCTCGCATCTCGGCCAGCTTCGCGAAGCGCTGGCCGACGCCGACAAGGCCGTCGAGACCGGCAGAGGCGGGGTCGATCCGAACCTGCTCGGCCGGGTCGAGCAGTTTGCCGCCATTGAATATCTGCTCGCCGGCGATCCCAAGCACGCGATGGAGATTTTCCAGCGCCAGCTCCATGACACCAATACCAAGGGCGCCAGGGGCTTCCTGTTCGGCGCCTACCGGCAGATTTCGCAGATCCTGATCAAGATGGGCGATCTGGCGCAGGCGGAAGCCTATCTGCAGCGCAATCTCAAGCTCATCCAGGAAGCGCGGACCAGCGGCATGCCAGGCTGGCGCAAGAGCTATGCCGGGCGCGGTCAGTCCTGGGAGTCCGACGTCGAACGTCACCGTGCCGTCATCTTCGAGGCGCGTGGCCAGTTCCCGCAGGCCGAAAAAGCCTATCGGCTCGCCGAACAGCGGCGCCGCGCGTCGGTGGAGAGTCTGCTCAAGACCGCGGTTAACCCGCCGCCGATGTCGCAGCTCCTGCAAACCGCCGATACGCTGCTGCTCGACGCCGCGCGCATGGAGGCCAAGCAGGGTCGCCTTGCCGAAGCGGAAGCCGACGCGCGGCGCGCGCTTCTGGCGCGGCTCAAGGACCAGGGCAAGTACAATCCGGTGACGCCGATCTTCATCGGCGGCCTCTCCAATATCCTGATCGAACAGGGCCGCTACGCCGAAGCGGAGAAACTTACGCTCGTTGCGCTTGAGATCAATCGCGCCGTCGGCGTTGCCGACGATTCGCAGACGATCGTGGGCGAGCTGTCGCGGCTCGCGACCATTTACAATCTGCAGCACAAGCGCAAGGACGCGATCGCCACCTACGCTGAGATCGACAAAGCGACGGCAAACTGGGACCCGCGACTGCGCGAGGCGTTCGACCTCAACGGCTCGCGCATCAATTCGCTCTATGCCGCCGGCGACTACGACCGCGGCGTCGCCGCGGCAGAAAAGCTGCTCAAGCGCCAGATCGCGCAGGTCGGCGAGAAAAGTCCGGACGTCGCCAACACGCGCGCCAACCTCGCGGTCGGCTACATGCGGCTCGGTCGCGACGCCGACGCCGCGCGCGAATTCGAGACGGCGCTGCCGATCCTGATGGCCGCCGCGCAGGAAGGCACCGACGGCGACAGCGCGGCCTCGCTCGCGCTGCGCCGCGACCGGCTGCAAAGCTTCGTCGAGAACTACATTACGCTGCTCAATCTCATGCCGGCGGCGAGCGGCGACGACAGCGCCGCGGTGCGCTCGTTTGGGTTGGCCGACGCGATCCGCGGCCAATCGGTGCAGAAGGCGCTCGCCGAATCGAGCGCGCGCGCCCAGATCAAGGATCCTGCGCTTGCCGAGCTGGTGCGCCAGGAGCAGGACCTGAGCAAGCAGGTCGACGCGCAGCTCGGCACCCTCAACAACGCGCTGGCGCTGCCGTCCGGCCAGCGCGACGAGACCGGCGTCAAGGCGCTCAATGTCGCTATCGCGAACCTGCGCCAGCAGCGCGACAAGCTGCGCGCCGATATCGCCAAGAGCTTCCCGAGCTACGCCAACCTGATCGCGCCGAAGCCGCCCTCGGTCGACGACATCAAGGCGGCGCTCAAGCCCGACGAGGCGCTGCTGTCGTTCTACTTCGGCCGGGAAAAGAGCTTCGTCTGGGCGCTGCCCAAGAACGGCAAGGTCGCTTTTGCCGTCATTCCGGTGACCGCCGGCGAGCTCGCGACCAGGATCCACAAGCTGCGCAAGGCGCTGGAGCCGGATGCAGCGACCGTCAGCGACATTCCGCCGTTCGATCTCGCCGCCGCCTACGACCTCTACAAACTGCTGCTCAAGCCGGTCGAGCCGGGCTGGAAGCAGGCGAAAAGCCTGATCGTGGTCACCAACGGCGCGCTCGGCCTCTTGCCGCTGTCGCTGTTGCCGACCGCGCCGGTCGCGGCGCCGGACGACAAGGGCGTGTTGTTCGCGGGCTACCGCGGCGTGCCCTGGCTTGCGCGCACGCACGCGGTCAGCATGGTGCCCTCGATATCGGCGCTGCGTACGCTGCGCCAACTGCCGGCGGGCCTGTTGTCGCGCGACCGTTCATCGGTTTCGGCGATCCCTATTTCAGCCCGGAGCAGGCGGCGGACGCCGCTGCCGACGAAAAAGCCCAGGCCGTTCAGGTCGCCGTCCAATGACGCGGCGACGACGACGCGCGGCGCGCCGCTGCAGCGGCGCTCGAGCCCGCACATCGATGGCGTCGAGCAGCGCCGAGCTCGCGCAATTGCCGCGGCTGCCCGACACCCGCGCCGAGCTACGTCGCCATCGCCAAGGCGCTCAACCTCGACCCGGCTCAGGTGCTGCATCTCGGCAAGGACGCCAACGAGAAGACGGTCGAGACCACGGACCTCTCGCACTACCGGATCATCGACTTCGCCACCCACGGCCTGGTGCCGGGCGAGCTCAACGGCCTGACGCAGCCGGCGCTGGCGCTGACGGCGCCGTCGGTTGCCGGCGTGCCCGGCGACGGGCTTTTGACGATGGAGAAATCCTCGCGCTCAAGCTCGACGCCGACTGGGTCGTGCTGTCGGCCTGCAACACCGCGGCGGGCGCGGGCGCCGGCGCCGAGGCGGCTTCCGGGCTCGGGCAGGCGTTCTTCTACGCTGGCACGCGCGCCATCCTGGTCACAAACTGGTCGGTGCATTCGGCCTCCGCGCGCGAGCTGGTCAGCGACCTGTTCCGCCGCCAGGCGGCCGATCCGACCTTGTCGCGCGCCGAAGCCTTGCGGCTCGCCATGGTCGGCCTGCTCGACGGCAAGGGCTATACGGACGCGAATGGCAAGATGCTGTTCTCGTACGCGCACCCGCTGTTCTGGGCGCCCTATACGATCATCGGCGACGGCGGCTGATCGGAAATTAGTCGTGGCGGGCGCGGGCCTGCAGGTCGGCAAGCGCGGTCTGCGCCTCGAGCCGCAACGGCGCCATCAGCGCCTCGTCGACGGGAGCGATCTGCATCACCGGCGCCGGCTCGACCTGCAAGGCGGCACCGAACAGCGGCGCGGCGTAGATCATGGCGAATATGCCGGCGGCGGCGCCGGCGATAAGCGTGAGCTTGCGTTGCGACGACATGGCGATGCTCCACGGCAATCCCGTTGACCGCGCAGAGTTTTGCAGAAATTTCGTACAATCTCGTTGCAAAAGATGCGGAAAATCCCGTACGCAAATTTACCGGCCGTTAGCCACGACAAGCGCCGGTTTAGCGGCCCTGATAGCTCGGCGTGCGCACGATCAGGCCGTCGAGCGCTTCGGTCACCTTGATCTGGCAGGACAGCCGCGACGTCGGCTTCACCTCGAAGGCGCCGTCGAGCATGTCTTCTTCCTCGGCCGAGGGCGGCCCGACGATGCCGGTCCAGGCCTCCTCGACATGCACCATGCAGGTCGCGCAGGAGCAGCCGCCGCCGCATTCGGCGACGATGCTGGAAATGTCGTTGCGCAGCGCCGTCTCCATCACCGTCGCGCCGATCTCGGCCTCGACCGTGTGCTCCGTGCCGTCGTGCTCGA
This sequence comes from uncultured Alphaproteobacteria bacterium, assembly GCA_963822035.1. Lineage (GTDB taxonomy): Bacteria > Pseudomonadota > Alphaproteobacteria > Rhizobiales > Xanthobacteraceae > Pseudolabrys. The sequence goes on from CAWGGC010000004.1 coordinate 116,875, forward strand.
TGAAGGTGATCTTGGGCATGGTCTTGGGGGATCAGGCGACGCCCAGCTTCTTCTGCAGGCTGGTGGAGGAGGTGGTGTACTGGAACACCAGCCGCTTCTCCGGATAGACGTAGCGGTAGGCCTTCTGCGCCATCAGCGCCGCCTCGTGGAAGCCGGACAGGATGAGCTTGAGCTTGCCGGGATAGGTATTGATGTCGCCGATGGCGAAAATGCCGGGCACGTTGGTCTCGAATGCCGCGGTATCGACCGGGATCAGATCGTCCTCGCAACGTGACGCCCCAGTCCGCCACCGGGCCGAGCTTCATGGTCAGGCCGAAGAACGGCAGCATGGCGTCGAGCTCGATGCGCGAGGCCGAGCCGTCATTGCCTTTGACGGTGACCGCGTTCAGCGGCCGTCATTGCCTTCCAGCGCCGACACCTGGCCGATCTTGAGGTCCATTTTGCCCTCGGCGACCAGCGCCCGCATCTTGTTGACGCTATCGGGCGCACCGCGGAATTCGTCGCGCCGGTGCAACAGCGTCAGGCGCTTGGCGACCGGCTGCAGATTGAGCGTCCAGTCGAGCGCGCTGTCGCCGCCGCCGACGATCAGGAGCCGCTTGTCGCGGAAGGCATCGATCTTGCGCACCGCATAGTGCACGGATTTCTGCTCGTAGGCTCGATGCCGGCGATCGGCGGCCGCTTCGGCTGGAACGAGCCGCCGCCGGCGGCAATCGACGACGCATTTCGCCTCGAAAATCTTGCCGCGGTCGGTGGCGACGCGAAACTGCGCGTCGCCGAGTTTCTCCAGCGTCGTCACCATCTCGCCGAGATGAAACGTCGGACTTGAACGGGTGGATCTGCTCCATCAGCGCGTCGCTCAGGCCCTTGCCGGTGACGATCGGAATGCCGGGAATGTCGTAGATCGGCTTTTCCGGATAGAGCTCGGCGCACTGGCCGCCGACCTTGTCGAGAATGTCGACGAGATGCGCCTTGATGTCGAGCAGGCCGAGCTCGAAGACCGCGAACAGGCCGACCGGGCCCGCTCCAATAATCAGCACGTCGGTCTTGATCGTTTCGCTCATTCTGCTCTTCCTGCGCGCTGCGGCGCGCTTAATCGGCGGATGCCGCCGATCAGGCGCATGAGTTCGCTCACGGCTTGGTCCGGCGTCTTGCCGCTGGTCACCAGTGTGGCTTCCGCCTTGGCGTAAAGCGGCTCGCGGCTCCTGAGGATGGAGACGAGGTCGTCCATGGCGCGTCCGCTCTTCGCCATCGGGCGCATGTCGCCTTGCGCCATCACGCGGCTCATGTGCTCCTCGGGCTCGGCGCGGACCCAAACCGTGAAGCACGTGGCGAGCAAGAGTTCAAGCGTCCCCGGCTCGGTGACGATCGAGCCGGAGGTCGCCATGACGAACTCCTGCTGCTGCGCCAGCACCGCTTCGAGCGCCTCGCGCTCGGCGCGGCGGAAGGTCTCCTGGCCGAACATGTCGAAGATCTCGTTGAGCGAGGCGCCGCTGCGCTTCTCCACCTCGCGGTCCAGTTCGATGAAGGGCACGCCAAGCCCGGCTGCAAGCAGGCTGCCGAGCGTCGATTTGCCGCCGCCGCGCAGGCCGATCAGCGCGATGCGCCGCCGCTGGCCGTCGGATGCCTCGCCAAAGCGCTTGAGCAGCAGCGCGCGCGCTTCGCTCAGCGCCGGGGCGGGCAGGCGCTCGAGGAACTGCGTCAGCAGCACCATGTCGAGCGGCGGGTCGGTGGCGTCCTGCACCAGCTGCGTCACCGGCAGGCCGATGGCGCGCGCAATGCGCCTCAGCAGCACGATCGAGCAGTTGCCCTTGCCGGCCTCCATTTGCGCGAGATACCGCTCGGACACCCGGGCGTGGGCGGCGAGCGCCTTGCGCGACATGCCGCGCTGGTTGCGAAGGTTGCGCACGCGCTCGCCAAGACGGCGCAGATAAGTGTCGCTGTCGCGGACGGGCAGCGGTTTGCGGAGCGGTTTCATCGCAACCTTGGCTAACATGCATTATAATGCCAAGGCAATAGACGCTACCGTGAGCCCCTGGAAATAGCGTGTTGTAGAGGCTCCGCCGCTATGTTATTATTATGCAAAATAATGCAGATAGGGACGGCGCCTTGAAGCGCCCGGGGGAGCCGCGAGGCGCGCCGATGCCGGCATTCGATTTTGCGACCGATCCCTCGCGCTACCGCCATTGGCGCATCGAGTATGACGGCGATGTCGCCTACCTCATCATGGATGTCGATCAGGCCGGCGGGCTCGGCGACTACGAGCTCAAGCTCAACTCCTACGATCTCGGCGTCGACATCGAGTTGAACGACGCCGTGCAGCGCCTGCGCTTCGAGCATCCGGAGGTGCGTTGCGTCGTCATCAAGTCGGGCAAGGACAATGTGTTCTGCGCCGGCGCCAACATCCGCTATCTCGGCAAGGCGAGCCACGGCGACAAGGTGAACTTCTGCAAGTTCACCAACGAGACGCGGCTCGCCATCGAGGACGCCAGCGCAAACTCCGGGCAGACCTACATCTGCGCCATCAACGGCAATGCCGCCGGCGGCGGCTACGAGCTTGCGCTCGCCACCGACCACATCATGCTGGTCGACGACCGCCGCTCGGCGGTGGCGCTGCCGGAGACGCCGCTGCTCGCGGTACTGCCCGGCACCGGCGGGCTCACCCGCGTCACCGACAAGCGCAAGGTGCGTCGCGACCGCGCCGACGTGTTCTGCTCGATCGAGGAGGGCATCCGCGGGTCGAAGGCGGTCGACTGGCGGCTGGTCGACGAGGTGGTGCCGAACTCGAAATGGAAGGATGCGGTCGCTGCGCGCGCCCACGAGATCGCGGCGCGCTCGGACCGGCCGAAGCACGCCAAGGGCATTACGTTGACGCCGCTGGCGCGCAAGATCGATGGCGACCGCGTGTCCTATAGCCACGTCGACGTCGAGATCGACCGCGCGCGCGGGCCTCGCCAACCTGACCGTGCGCGGGCCGTCCGAAACCGTGCCGGCCTCGATCGAGGCCGCGCATGCGCTGGGCGACAAGTTCTGGCCGCTCACCGTCGCGCGCGAACTCGAGGACGCCATCCTGCATCTGCGCGCCAACGAGGCGGCGATCGGCGTCGTGCTCGTCCGCACCGACGGCAATGCGCAAGCCGTGCTGGCGCACGACGACTTTCTGGGCAAAGCCAACGGCGACTGGCTGATGCGCGAGATCAGGCATTATTTGAAGCGCGTGCTCAAGCGCGTCGACGTGACGCCCAAGAGCTTCATTGCGCTGATCGAGCCCGGCTCCTGCTTTGCCGGCACGCTCGCCGAGCTTGCCTTCGCCGCCGACCGCTCGCTGATGCTGATCGGCACCCGCGACGGCGACAACCGAGCTCCCGCCGCGATCACGCTCGGGCCGGCCAATTTCGGCTGGTATCCGATGGGCAATGGTCTGACGCGGCTCGAGACGCGCTTCCTCGGCGAGCCCGAGACGGTCAAAGCCGCGGAACGGAAAATCGGCGTGCCGGTTGAGGCGGAAGAGGCCGCGGAAATGGGCCTCATCACGCAAGGCTACGAGGATTTCGACTGGGACGACGAGCTGCGCATTATGCTCGAAGAGCGCGCCAGCTTCTCGCCCGACGCCATGACCGGCATGGAAGCGAACCTCCGCTTCGCCGGCCCGGAGACCATGGAAACCAAGATTTTCGGCCGCCTGACCGCCTGGCAGAACTGGATCTTCCAGCGGCCGAACGCCATCGGCGAGCAGGGTGCGCTCAAGCTCTACGGCTCGGGCGTCAAGCCGACGTTCAATAAGGAAAGGGTGTAGAGCCATGAACATCGCGCAGGTCGACTACGACGGGCTGATCCCCAACAACGTCGCGCTCGGCGACGACGTGCGCGTCAAGCGCGCGCTGGAGAAATGGCACCCCGGCTACATCGACTGGTGGAACGACATGGGGCCGGAGGGCTTCCAGAAGTCGCTGGTCTATCTGCGCACCGCGGTCAGCGTCGACCCGAAGGGCTGGGCCAAGTTCGACTACGTCAAGATGCCGGACTACCGCTGGGGCGTGCTGCTGGCGCCGCAGGTCGAGGGCCGCAAGGTCAATTTCGGCGCGCACAAGGGCGAGCCGGCCTGGCAGGAGGTGCCGGGCGAATACCGCGCCATGCTGCGCCGCCTCGTCGTCATCCAGGGCGACACCGAGCCGGCCTCCGTCGAGCAGCAGCGCCATCTCGGCAAGACCGCGCCCTCGCTCTACGACATGCGCAACTTGTTCCAGGTCAACGTCGAGGAGGGCCGGCACCTCTGGGCCATGGTCTACCTGCTGCAGAAATATTTCGGCACCGACGGCCGCGAGGAGGCCGAAGCCCTGCTGCAGCGCCGCTCCGGTGACCCCGACACGCCGCGCATGCTCGGGGCCTTCAACGAGACGACGCCGGATTGGCTGTCGTTCTTCATGTTCACCTTCTTCACCGACCGCGACGGCAAGATGCAGCTCGAAGCGCTGGCGCAGTCCGGCTTCGATCCGTTGTCGCGCACCTGCCGCTTCATGCTGACCGAAGAAGCGCACCACATGTTCGTCGGCGAAACCGGCGTCACCCGCGTCATCCAGCGCACCTGCGAGGCGATGAAGGCAGGCCGGCATCACCGACCCCTACGACATCGACAAGGTGCGCAAGCTCGGCGTCATCGACCTGCCGACCATCCAGAAAAAGGCCAACCTGCATTTCTCGCTGACGCTCGACCTGTTCGGTAACGAGATTTCGACCAACGCCGCCAACGCTTTCCATGCCGGCCTCAAGGGCCGCTACCGCGAGGACCGCCTCAAGGACGACCACATGCTCGAAGGCGGCAGCTATCCGGTGCTGCGTTTCATCGACGGCCAGATCAGACAAGAGGACACGCCGGCGCTGTCTGCGCTCAACATGCGGCTGCGCGACGACTATGTCGGCGATTGCAACAACGGCGTCGGCCGCTGGAACAAGGTGATCGCCGACATCGGCATCCCGTTCGAGATGAAATTGCCGCACGTCGCCTTCCACCGCCACATCGGCGAATTTTCGCGCACCAATGTCGACGTCGACGGCAATGTGCTGGCGCCCGCCGACTGGACCCATCGCCGCACCGACATGCTGCCGTCGTCGTCCGACAAGGATTTCATCGAAAGCCTGATGCAGCCGCAGTGGGAGCCGGGCAAGTTCGCCTCATGGATCGCGCCGCCCAAGGTCGGCATCGACAACAAGCCCGGCGAATTTGAATACGTGAAGATCGCCTAGCCGAACTTCGCGATCACCTCTTTGGGGATCGGCGCGGTCGCTATTTTGCCGGCGTCGGCCGCATCGCGCACCGCCCACACCCGCGTCTCGCCGCCCTCGACGCAGAGCGTGCCGCCGACGCTGAGCCTGTGTTCGACGTCGAAGCTCGAACGGCGGAATTCGGCGACGCGCGACACGATCTCGGCCATGTCGCCGAACTTCGCCGGCTTCATGAAATTGGCCTTGGCGTCGACCAGGGCGATGCCGATGATGCCGTAGTGGCGCGCCAGATCATGCGCCTTCACGCCGAGCGCCGCCTCGAACAGCAGCCAGGAGCTGGCGTCGAACATCTCGAAGAAGCGCGGGTTGAACACGATGCCGGCGGGGTCGCAATGGCCCCACTCGATCTGGAACGTGCGTTTGAAGGTAAAGCTGGTCATGGGGCGGCGCCGGTTGCTCACACCAAACGTGCCGCGCCGCCGATGTCAACGCCTGTCATGTGCCGCTGTCGAGGAAGCGCATAAGCCGCGCCGCCGTCTCGCGCGGATACTGGTCCGGGAAAAAATGCCCGCCCGGCGAGCGCGCCGTCACCAGGTTGGCGATGCGCTTGCGCCACTGCGCCTCCATGTCGAACAGCCGGTGCATCAGCCCGTTCTCGCCCCAGAACACCAGCGTCGGGCAGGCGACTTTCACGCCAAGATCCGCGGCGTCGTGCTCGAGGTCGATCGGTGGCCGCGGCGCGATAGTCCGAGCACGAGCCGTGGATCATGCCGGGATCGCGCCAGCAGCGCCGATACTCGGCGAGCTGTTCCTGATCGAAATCGGCAATCGACGTCGCGCCCCAGCCGAGCAGGCAGGTCTGGTAGAAGTAGTCGGGGTCGAGCCCGATCATGTGCTCGGGAAACGGCTCCGGCTGCGACAGGAAATACCAGTGCCAGTAGCCGCCGGCGACCTGCGCGGTTGGTGTCCATGAACATCGCGTAGGTCGGCACGATGTCCATCACCGTGAGGCTCTGCACGCGCGCCGGATGATCGAGCGCCATGCGGTGCGCGGTGCGGCCGCCGCGGTCGTGGCCGATGACGTGGAAGCGCTCGAAGCCGAGCTTGCGCATCACCGCGACCTGGTCGGCGGCCATGGCGCGGAACGCGTAGTTCGAATTGTCGGCCGCGCATTTCGGTTTGGCGCTGTCGCCGTAGCCGCGCAGGTCGCCGCAGACGACGGTGTAGCGCTCGGCAAGCGCCGGCGCGATGCGCGCCCACATCGCCATCGTTTGCGGAAAGCCGTGCAGCAGCAGCACCGGCGGGCCGGAGCCGCTGCGGGCGCAGCGGATCGCTGTGCCGTCGGCGTCGATGGTCTCGATGGTGAAGCCTTCGAACATGGGCGGTACTCCCGGCTATTTCGCTCTGCGTGGCTTGCGGCCTTGGCGCGGCTTCTCCCACTCGACGATCTCCTGCGCCCGCAATTCGACGCGCGGCGAGCGGCGGCGGGTTTTCATCGCCCAGGCCGGCGCGACCGGCACGTGTGGGGAATCGTCAAGCGCGTCCATCAGCCAATGGAGGTCCTCCTCCGCGGTGACCCAGCGCTCAGGTCTGTACCGCGTCAGGCTGAACGGCCGTGAAAAGGCGGTGAGCGATTTCTTGCCGCCCGGCAGGCAGTATTCGTGGGCGTAGGACATCGCAAGCTCCCGCCACGACCGGTAGATCGGATCGCGCCAGCGCAAAATGGCGTGGTTGGTTTTGCTGATCGCGCCCCACAGGCCGCGCTGGCGGAACAGCGTGACGATGTGGTCCTGGTCGCTCGGCAGCGCGCGCAGGTCCATGAGCCAGGCCGGCTGGCCGTGATAGGCAAGCGCCGCCGCGGCAAGCAGTGCCGCCTCCGAGCAATGCGCAATGCGCGTCTTGATGACACGGCGCGGCGACATCGTGGTGTCGCCGTCGAGCTCGAAATTGGCCGGCAGCTTGTCGAGCCAGGTCTGGATCGCCTGCGGGCTGTCGAGCCGGGCAAAACGCGCCGCTCGGCGGGTGTGAGCGGCGCGCGCAAGGCGCGGGTATAGGCACGGAGGTCGGGCATGCGCCGCGACCTTACGCAAAGTTGCGCGCCGCGTTGAGCGGGGTCGTGGAAAACTCGAGGCCTAGCGCAGCAGGTCGAAGATGCCGCCGCCACCCGCGCCGGCGCGGACCGAATGCGGCCCGCTCTCCGCGCGCCGCACTTCTTTGTGGCGCTGCGTATGCCTGACGTGCGACTTGGCCTTCGGCTTGGCGTCGGGCTTGGTCTCGGCTTTGGTTTCAGCCTCGGTGTCGGTCTTGATATCGGCCTTGGCGGTCTTTTCCGGCTTTTCCGCCGCAGGCTTGTCCGCGGACTTGTCCGCAGATTTGGCGGCAACCTCCGGCTTGGCGTCGTGCTTTGCCTCGCGCTTTGGCTTTGCCTCCGACTTGGCAGCGGCCTTGGGCGCCGGCTCGGCCTTGGGCTCAGCCTGCGGCAGCGGCACCGCCACCGGCTTCGCCGGGCCGAGGTCGGCCTTGGCGGTGCGCGCCGGGGCCGCTTGCGGTGCCCTGGCCGCATTGAGCGGCGCGACCACCGGCGCGGCTTCGCCTTGCGCGATCGGCATATCGGCCGAGGCGATATAGGTGAGCAGGTGCTTGTCCGGGATCGGCCGGACCACGTCCTGGATGATGCGGTCGCCCTCGCGGCGGTTCTCGAAGCTGCCGCCGCGGCCGGCAAAACTCACGGCAAACTCCGCCTTCGCCGCAGGGGACGCCGGCGCCGGCTCAGAGCTGCGGTCGTAGTCGCGCTTGTCGTAATTGGCGATGCCGCGGTCGAGCACGGCGTTGGAGAAATTCGGATTGAGCTTGATCGCCTGGTTCATGTCGCGCGTCGCCTTCTGGGTGTCGCGCTTGTCGTAAAAGGCGATGCCGCGGTTGTAGAGCGCCAGCGCGTAGTCGGGCTTGAGCGCCAGCGCCTGGTTGTAGTCGGCGATGGCGCGATCGACGTCGCCGCGGTTGCGATAGGCGAAGCCGCGGTTGTTGAAGGCGAGCGCGTTCCTGGCGTCGAGCTTGATCGCCTGGTTGAAGTCGTCGATCGCCTGGTCGAGCTCATTTTTGTTGTCGTGGGCAAGGCCGCGCGCGTTATAGGCGGCCGCGTCCTTGGGATTGAGCTTGATCACCGCGTCGAAATCCTTGATGGCGCGGTCGTAGTCGCGGCCGTCGTAATAGGCGGTGGCGCGGTTGAACAGCGCCGCCGCATAGTCCGGGTTGAGCTTGATCGCCGCGCTGAAGTCGGCGATGGCCGGCTCTGCCTCGCCCTTGTTGCGGTGGGCGAAGCCGCGGTTGTTGAAGGCAGCCGCGTCCTTGCCGTCGAGCCTGATGGCGGCGTCGAGATCCTGGATGGCGCGGTCGGCATCGCCGCGCATGCCGTAGGTGGTGCCGCGATCCTTGAACGCCGCGGCCGACCTGGGATCGAGCTTCACCGCCTGGTCGAAATCGGCGATGGCGCGGTCGAGGTCGCCCTTCATGCGGTAGGCAAGCCCGCGATTGTCGAAAGCCTCGGCGTTCTTGCCGTCGAGCCTGATCGCCTGCGTGAGGTCGTTGATCGCGCGGTCGTAGTCGTGCTTGTCGCGGAACGCCAGCGCCCGCCGGTACAGCGCGAGGTCGAAGTTGCCGTTGATGCGGATCGCCTGATCGAAATCGGCGATCGCCTTGGCGAGGTCGCCCTTGGCGAAGAAGGCGTCGCCGCGCTGATAGAAGGCGAGCGAGAACTTGCCGTCGCGTTTGATCGCCTCGCCGAAATCGGCGACGGCGCGATCGAGGTCGCCTTTGTTTCGGTAAGCGATGCCGCGATTGTAGAAGGCGTAGGCATTGCTTCCGTCGAGCTTGATGCTGTCGTTGAAATCATGGATGGCGCGGTCGAAGTCGCCCTTGGCGCCGTAGGCCAGTGCGCGGTCATAGAGCGCCGGCGCGTTGGCGGCCGAGATCTTGATAGTCGCGTCGAAATCCGCGATGGCGCGGTCGTAGTCGCGCTTGAGCGCGTAGGCGGTGCCGCGGCTGTAATAGGCCGGGCCATAACCGGGGTTGAGCTTGATGGCGCGGTCGAAACTGGCGATGGCGCGGTCGGCGTCGCGCTTCTCGCGGTAGGCGAGGCCGCGGTTGAAGGCGGCAAGAGCGCTCTGCGGGTCGAGTTTCACCGCCTGCTCGAGATCGGCCAGCGCGCGGTCGATATTGCCCTTGGCGGCATAGACCACGCCGCGGTCGTTGTAGGCCTGCGCGTCGTTCGGCTTGATCTTGATCGCCTGGGCAAGGTCGCCGATGGCGCGGTCGAAGTCGCGCTTGCCGGCATAGGCGTTGCCTCGGTTGTTGTAGGCGGCAGCGTCGGTCGGATCGAGCTTGATGGCGGCGTCGTAATCGGCGGCGGCGCCGGCGAAATCGCCTTTGTCGTATTTGGCGTTGCCGCGGTTGAAGAAGGCGGTGGCGTAGGAGTTGTCGAGCTTGATCGCCTGGTCGTAGTCGGCGATGGCGCGGTCGAATTGCTTGCGCGCCGCGTAGGCGACGGCGCGGTTGTTGAAGGCCGGCGCGTATTGGCCGTTGAGCGCGACCGCCTGGTCGAAGTCGGAGACGGCGCGGTCGGTGTCGCCCTTGAGGTTGTAGGCGATGCCGCGGTCGTTGAAGTTGAGCGCCTGCGCCGGATCGAGCTTAATCGCCTGGGTCAAGTCCGCGACCGCCTTGTCATAGTCGCCTTCGCTCGCCTCGGAATTGCCGCGGGCGCCGTAAGCCAAAGCCATTTTCGGGTCGAGCTTGATGGCGCGGTCGAAATCGGCATGCGCGCCGTTGTCGTCGTGCTTCTGCCGGTAGGCGATGCCGCGGTTGTAGAAGGCGTAGGCGTTGTTGGGGTCGAGCCGGGCCGCCTGATCGAAGTCCTGGATGGCGCGGTCGTAGTCGCGGCGCTCGTAGCGCGCGACGCCCCGCCCGTAATAGGCGAGCGTGTCGTGCGGGCTCAGCCGGATCGCGGCGTCGTAGCTGGCGATGGCACGCTCGTAGTCGCGCTTCTGGAAATAGGCGTTGCCGCGGTTGTCGTACGCCGCGATGAAATTGGCGTTGAGCGCGATGGCCCGGTCGAAATCGGCGATGGCGCGGTCGAGGTCGTTTTTGGCGGCGGAGGCAATGCCGCGGTCGTTATAGGCGAGCGCGAAGACGGGGCTGACACGGATCGGCTGCGTCAGCTCCAGGGCGCCGCGGTCGTAGCCGCGCTGGTTGCGCAGACCGGCGGCGCGGGCGTCGCCCGCCACGGTGTAGTTCGGGTTGAGCTTGATTGCCTCCTCGTAGTCGGCAATGGCGCGGTTGGCGTCGTGCTTGTCGAAGTAGGCGAGTGCGCGATCGTGCAGGGCGAAGGAGTCCTTGGGGTCGAGCTTGATCGCTTGGTTGAAGTCGGCGATGGCATGGTCGAGATCGCGCTTGTCGAAGTAGGCGTTGCCGCGGTTGTAATAGGCGGCCGCATAATCCGGATTGAGCTTGACCGCCTCGTCGAAATCGGCGAGCGCACGGTCACTATCGCCTTTGTTGCGATAGGCGAGGCCGCGGTTGTTGAAGGCGACCGCGTTGCGCGGGTCGAGCTTCAGGGCGAGGCCGAAATCCTGAATGGCCTGGTCGTTGTCGCCCTTGGTGCCGTAGGCGATGCCGCGGTCGTAATAGGCGCGCACGTAGTTCGGGTTGAGCTTGATCGCCTGATTGAGGTCGGCGATGGCGCGGTCATATTCCTGCTTGTCGAAATAGGCGTTGCCGCGGTTCGAGAAAGCGAGCGCGTAGCCGGGGTCGATCTTGGCCGCCGTGCTGAAATCGGCGATGGCGCGGTCGTTGTTGCCCTTGCTGCGGTAGGCGAGACCGCGGTTGTTGTAGGCGGCGGCGAGCTTGGGATTGATCTTGATCGCCTGCGCGAAGTCGGCGATGGCGCGGTCGAATTCGCGCTTGTTGCTCTCGGCGAGGCCGCGCACGTTGTAGGCCTGTGCGTTGCCGGCGTTGAGCTTGATCACCTGGTCGAGATCGCGGATGGCGCGGTCGTGATAACCCATGGTCTCCAGCGTCTCGCCGCGGTTGTAGAGCGCCAATGCGAAGCCCGAGTTGACTGCGATCGCCTGGTCGAAGTCCTTGACCGCCCGCTCGAGCTCGCCCTTGGCCTTGAAGGCGACGCCGCGGTTGTTGAGCGCCTGGTCGAAATGCGGATTGGCCTTGATCGCCGCGTCGAAGTCGGCGACGGCGTGGTCGAGGTCGCCCTTGCGCTGATAGATGGCGCCGCGGTTGTTGAGCGCGGCGGCAAAGCCGCCGTCGAGCTTGATCGCCTGATCGAGGTCGGCGAGCGCGTGGGCGAGGTCGCCCTTGCGCTCGTACAGCATGGCGCGGCTGTTGAACACGCCGGCATAGCTCGGGTTGAACTTGATCGCCTGCTCGAAGTCCTGCAGCGCCCGGTCGGTCTTGCCGCGCGCGGCGTAGGTGTTGCCGCGCTCGGTGAAGGCGGCGGCGTTCTTGGGGTCGAGCTTGATCGCCTGGTCGTAGTTCTGCACCGCGTGGTCGTAGTCGCCCTTGCTCTGATAGGCGTCGCCGCGCTCGACGTAAGCCACGGTGAATTTCGGATCGAGCCGCAGCGCCTGGTCGAAATCGGCGACGGCATGGTCGTAATCGCGGTTCTCGCGATAGGCGAGGCCGCGCGCCTCGGCGGCGAGCGGATTGCGCGGATCGAGGCGGATCGCTTGGGAGAGGTCGGCGACGGCGCGGCCGAAGGCGCGGCGGTCGTAATTGGCGGTGCCGCGGTCGTAATAGGCTTCGCTGTAGTTCGGGTTGAGCTTGATCGCCTGGTCGAAGTCGGCAAAGGCGTGATCGTCGTCGCCGAGGGCGCGGTAGGCGGCGGCGCGGCTGTTGAAGGCGACGGCGTTCTTCGGGTCGAGCGTAATAGCGCGGCCGAAATCTTCGAGCGCCGCCTTGAAGTCGCGCTTGTCCTTCTCGGCGAGGCCGCGGTTGAAATAGGCGCCCGGATAATTCGGGTCGACCTTGATCGCCTTAGCGAAGTCGGCGATGGCGCGGTCGAAGTCGTGCTTCTTCTGGTAGGCGTTGCCGCGGTTGGAGAAGGCGGCGGCGAATGTCGGATTGATGCGCACCGCCTGGTCGAAGTCGGCGATGGCGCGGTCGCTGTCGCCCTTGGCGGCATAGGCAAGCCCGCGCACGTTGAAGGCGGCGGTCAGGTCGGGCTGGATATTGAGCGCCTGGTTGAGGTCGGCGATGGCGTGGTCGTAGTCGCGCTTGGCGTAGAGCGCGTTGCCGCGCTGGTAATAGGCCTCGGCGTTCTTCGGATCGAGCTGGATCGCCTGGTTGTAGTCGGCGAGGGCATGGTCGCCGTCGCCGTGGTTGGCGTAGGCGAGGCCGCGGTTGAAGAAGGCAATGGCGTTCTTCGGATCGAAGCGGATCGCCTGGGAGAAATCGGCGATGGCGCGGTCGTCGTCGCCCTTGCTGCGCAGAGCAAGTCCGCGGTTGTAATAGGCCAGCGTATTCTTCGGATCGAGCTTGATCGACGCGTCGAAATCGGCGATGGCGCGGTTGGCGTCGCCGCGCGCCGCGTAAGTGACGCCGCGATTGTAGAGCGACAGCGCGTCCTTGGGATCGATCTTGACCGCCTGGTTGAGGTCGCTCAGCGCCCGGTCGTAATCGTGCTTGTGGAAAAAGGAGACGCCGCGCGCGTAATAGGCGAGCGCATAGCCGTTATCGAGCTTGATCGCCTGGTTGTAATTCTGGATGGCGCGGTCGTAGGCGTGCTTGTCGAAATAGGCGTTGCCGCGGTTGTAATAGGCGAGCACGTAGTTGGGATTGAGCAGGATGGCCTGGTCGTAATCCTTGATGGCGCGGTCGAGATCGCCCTGGTTGCGGTAGGCGAGACCGCGGTTGTTGTAGGCGAAGCCGTCACGCGGATCGAGCAGGATGGCCTGGTCGAAATCCTGGATAGCGCGGTCGATGTTGCCGCGGGCGACGTAGGCGATGCCGCGGTCGTTGAGCGCGAGGATGTAGTCGGGCTTGATCTTGAGCGCGGCGTCGAAATCCTGGATGGCGCGCTCGTAGTCGTGGATGTCGCGGTAGGCGAGGCCGCGGCTCTCCATCGCCACGGCGTCGCTCGGGTTGAGCTTGATGGCGCGGTCGAAGTCGGGGATGGCGCGGTCGGGCTCGCCCTTGGCGCGATAGGACATGCCGCGGTTGAAATAGGCGAGCGCGTAGCTCGAATTGAGCTTGATCGCCTGATTGAGGTTGTCGATCGCGTGGTCGTAGTCGCGCTTGTCGTAATAGATGTGGCTCAGCGTGTTGAGGGCGACGGCGTTGCGCTTGTCGAGCTTGACCGCCTGTTCGAGATCCTGCACCGCGCGGTCGGCATCGCCGCTGTCGCGCCAGGCAAGTCCGCGGTTGTAGAACGCGTCGCCGAACTTCGCATCGGTCTTGATCGCCTCGTCGAAGTCGCGGATGGCGCTCTCGTTGTCGCCCTTGGCGCGATAGGCCTGGCCGCGGTTGTCGTAGGCTTCGGCCTTCTGCTTCTTGACGTGCGTCGCGTCGATGATCGCCGAGCAGCTCGCGATGCGTGCGTCGGGCGAGGAGCCGTCCTTGCCCTCGCAGGTCTTGATCTGCTCGCGCGTGACCGCATAGGCCGCGCCCGGCAGCAAAACTGCCGCGACCGTCACGCACGTGATGAAACGACGCACGCTCACGCTGATGCCGCCTCGCCGCGCCCGCACGGCGCTGGATGCGCCGGACCGGGTTAGCCTGCTGATTTGGCGCTAATTTTAGTGTGCGGCGGCAGTGCCGCGAGCGATTGCCCGAGTTAACATTAACCGGCCGGCCGCGTTTGCCGCCGGCGCTCGCGGCGTTAACGAAGCGAGCGTGGGGCTGTGCGCCGGCGCGCGGCGTTAAGGCTTTTCGATTTCGATCGACCGGCTGTTGCGCGCCGCGACCGCCATGTCCTCGAGCACGTAGTCGGGCGGCATCACATAGGCCAGCACCTTGGCCTTGGGATAGGTCGACTCGCGCACCGCACGGCCGTGATTGCCGGACACGATGATCGGATTGCCTTGGCCGTCGGTGCCGCGCACGACGCCGACATGGCCGTTGTTGGCGCCCTTGCGGTAGAGGATGGCGATGGCGCCGACGCGCGGGCCGTCGAGCTTCTTGCCGTATTCCAGGAACGAGCGCGCCGCGCGCGACTGCGTGCCTTTGCCGCCGGCGCGCCTGAGCACGAAATTCATGAAATCGGCGCACCACAGCTTGGTCGGCAGGCCGATCTGCGAGGCGGTGCGGCCGCGCCAGCGCAGCGCCTCAAGCAGCACGCTGGCGGCGCCCGGCACTTGCGCCGCGGCCTCGGCGGCATCGCTGCGGCTGCGCGGCATGCTTTCCAGCGGCTCGACATTGGCGAAGCGGTCGGCCGCCTTCTCGCCGGTCGCAAACGCCGGCGCGGCGACGCCGAGCGTCACGACGCACGCGATCAATGTTGCAAACGGCCGCCTCATCGTCCCCGATCGGCCGGCGCTATTCGCCGGCGTTCCTTGATCTTGTTGACACGCGCCGGGCGGCCACACACCGCGGCATGTGTGTCTTTAGATGTAACTTTGCGAAGTTGCGGGCCGCGCCGCAAGTTAAGGATGTGCGGTAACGCCTGCTCGTTGGCTTTAAGGTTAACCGGCGGCGGGAACTCGGGTCGCGTGTCAGCGGCTATCGTAGCGGATTGGCACACGAATCGGGATTTCGGCGCCTGCCACTTCCACCGGTGGCGGCGGCAGCGGGGCGGCGCGCTCCAGCATGGCAAGCGTTGCGCGGTCGAGCAGGCTGGAGCCCGAGCTGTGCGCGATGCGCGCATGATGCACGCCGCCGCGGCGGTCGACGCTGAAGGCAAGCTCGGTCACGCCGTGCTCGCCGCGCGCTTCGGCTTCCGACGGATAGCGCTTGTGGCGCTCGAGGCTTGCCATCAGCAGCGACGTCCAGCCGGGCACCGCATTGGCGTCGTGCGCGGACGCGCCCGGTGAGGGTGCTCCGGCGCGCTGCGCCTTGCGCTCGGCATGCGCCGGCGCGCTGGCGAGGCTCGCACGCGACGGCTTCGCTGGCGTCTTCTCCGCCGGCTTTTCCTCCACCTTCGGTGGCGGCGTTGTCGCGACGACTATCGGTTCGCCCGGCGGCTCAGGCGGCAGCGCTGCCGTGACCAAAGGTTCGTCCGATGACCGCGGCGGCTGCTCGGTGCGCTCGACGGGCCTGGCAGGCTGTGGGTCGGACTTGGGCTGCGCCTCGCTTTGCTGCGGGCCGGGCGGCAATTCGTTTGGCTTGACGTCGGGCGCGGCCGGTAAGGTCGCGAGCTCGACGGTGATCACCGGCGCGTCCGCGACCTGCGGCAGCGCGCCGCTCCATGGCCCAAGCAGCGCCGCCGCGGCGCCGGCATGGAAACAGGCCGCGGCCGCAAGGCAGACCGTCCAGCGCGCACGCGGCGTCGCCACCGGCGCCGCGGGCGGAAGGCGCACGCCGGTCGCGGTCAATGGGTCGGCGGGCGTGTCGGGAATATTCGGGTCTTGCGGCATCGAGCAGCCACTATAGCGGCATTCCGGTCTGCTTCACCTGTCCTGAAGCGAGTCGAGGGCCGACCGCCATGCCGTTGCTTTGGCTGGGGAAAAGCAAAATGGCGGAAAGACCGCAAAAATAAAACCGCCCCGCCGGTCGCCCGGCGAGGCAGTTGAGGCAAAGCCCAAGGTGAAGCGGGCGTCAGTCGCGGTAGGAAACCTCGTCCCCGCCGCCTTCGTAACGGCCGCCGTAGCCGCAGTTGCAGTTCACGCCGCGGACGTTGTGATACTCGACCACGTGCCGCACGGAGCCGCCGCCGGAACGGTTCACCACCTCGTTGTGGACCTCTTCGCGATACTTGTTGGTGGTGTTCACGCGATGCAGCACCACGTCGCGCACGACCGTGTTGGTGCGATGCACGACCACCTCGCGGTTGATCACCGGCCGCACGTGCGTCACCAGGAGGTTCTCCTGGATGAGGCGGGTGTTGCCGCGCACGACGCGCGTCTGGTTGACGACGCGCTCATGCGTGACCACGCGCGGCGCCTCGCGCACGTAACGGTGGGAGTTGTATTCGGAATCCGGACGCCGGCAATTGCAGACCGTGTCCCAGTGATAGCCGTCTGCGAGAACCGGAGCCGGAGCGACGCCCGCCAGCCCGAGGACAAGCAAGGCACCGTAGATTGCTTTGTATACGCTTCGCATGGGTTAACGCCCCATTAACTGTATAAGTGGTGCCACTGCATTCATTTTTTCGTCTTTAACCATGCTTGTAAAGCATAATTTCCGCGTGCATCGAAGTTTCATTGCCGCGGTGCGCGAAAAAAAGCCCCGAAGACGGCGCTTCGGGGCTCGGAGTCGCAAAATGGGACAGGTCGAATTTTATTTCATGCGCTTGATCGCGTCCTGCACCAGGCTGAGATCGGCGTGTTTCTTGACGTCGACCTTGCTCTTGACGAAGCCGAGCTCCTGGGTGGTGTCGACGTTGCGCTGAAGCGCGTCGAGGTTCGGCATCAGGTTCGGGTCGCGATAGTAGTCGTTCTTGGTGAACAGCCAGCCGAAGCGCTCCGGCGGCACCTTGGTCAGCTTGGATGCGATCTTGGCGACCTCGTCGTGGTTCTTCGGATCCTCGAACCAGTGCGTCACCCGCAGCATGTCTTCCATGAAGTCGACCATGGCGGCGCGGTTCTTGTCGATGAACGACTGGCGCGCCGCCCACAGGATCATCTGCGTCTGGCCGAGCGCGTCGGTCTGGTTGAACAGGACCTTGCCGTCTTCGTGCAGCTTCGGATTGAAGGCGAAGGGCAGCACGGCGGGAATGAGATCGACTTTCTTCTCCAGCAGCATCTGCGGCATCGCCGGCAGCGGCCCCTCGAGCATGGTGTAGTCGCGCTTCTCTTCGAGCCCGTGCTTGTGCAGCATCGCGCGCACCGCGACGTCGACGGCGCTGCCGCCGCCATTGGTGCCGATGATCTTGCCCTTGAGATCCTCGACCTTGTTGATGCCGCTGTCCTTGCGCACATAATAGGGGTCGATGAAGCTCGGTTCGCGGTCCTGGAATTCGTCGGCGATGACGCGCAGGTCGCTCAGCCCGGCGTTATCGATGGCGATGGCGAAGGTCGAATAGGCGATGTCGGCGATCTCGAGTTCGTTATTGGCGAGCGCCGTGATCGTCTGCGGCGTGCCCGGATAGCGCACCGGCTCGAAAGTGTAAGACTTGCCGAGGTGCTGCATCAGGTCCTTCTTCTCGAGCACGATCGAGGCCCAGTTCGACACCGGCGCTACCCACGACATGCGGATCTTCACCGGCTCCGCCTTGACGGCGCCGGCAGCAAAAAGGCCGAGCGCGCAAACGCCGGCCAGCGCGAATTTCGTTAGACGCATCTTGTTGTCCTCCCCGAGGATCGCCGGGCTTGCGTTGTTGTGGGCAAGCATCTCGCCGCGATGGCAAGATTGTCGGGCGTCCAACTGATTTTGGCAAGAACCGATTTTGGCAAGCCTGCCTTAGACCGGCGGATTAACTTTGGCCTTTCTTGGCTTTTTTGTCTCTTTTCGTGGTCACTGAGTGGCGTTAATCGTTCCCTTGCATTTAGGATACTTGGCACAACCGTAAAATGGGCCATTCCTCCCATTCCGAAGCGTAGTCTTCCCATTGCATATCGGACATGACGGGCCTTCCTTCGGAAAATTGCTGTCGGAGGTGGATTTCGCTCGTGAATTGCCCCGTCTTCCGATCCTTTTTAGATTGATGCTCCAACCGCATTCGTCCTCACAGTAGAAGAATGGCCCGAACTTCCCTTCATTGTAGACGCTGCGTGCGCCACATGCTTCGCACCGGGGATTTTCAGCATCGCCAATTGTCTGCAACGCCTTTTCAGAGGATACGCGGCGCTTCGACATGTTAGCGGCCAACTGCTTTGGCGAGGCCTGCATTTGACAACTCGCGTCATACTTTCATCAGTGCGGTGAGTATGGCTTAAGACATTTAGAGAACCATGCCACACAATTTCTTTGTCAATGAGAACAATTTTCTCATGGATACGCGCGCGGCAATCGACCACACATTTAAGTTCGCTCTAAAGCATCGAGCGCGTTCTTTACTGCGCACGGGGTCCATTGTTCCATTGAACTTCGGAGGGCGAGTGACGCATCTGAATTTTTACGCCGTCTGCCGTCTTCATTCGTAGGAGGTCGCCAAGCTTCGCTACGCGGCTTGGCGTCACGAAGCCAGAAAATATTACAATCGATTCTTTGGCGTTAGAGAGGTCTGCTTTCAATAGCAGCATCGAAAGTCGACTGATTGAAAATGCCCATTGTCTTCGCGTCCATGTCCAATGGAATGCGCTCAAATAAGTCCTCGGAGGTCGCTTTCGATTGGGCGTAATTTGAGAAGGTCCGCGCCTGGAACGACGTAGCCATTTTCCTGCATGTCATACAGAATACCACGAAGAAGGGACGAACTCGGGAGTAATCGATCAAGGTATGTTAAGATTTGCTAAGAACGATCAGGTGATTTTCGCGCGGCTTACGGCGACATTGATGAGACGCGCCCCGGTCTGTTTCGGAGGGATACCTTGAAGAAACTGACCAAGCATTCTGGCGCCGCCATAGCTTTCTGGTAGTTCAAGTAGCGATAGCGTTTCGTTCATCACCTTGAAAACTATGGACGGTTCCGACTTGAACAAGCGTTGTCGAGCTTTTCACCATCAATAAGCTTACTTGATGAGTCTTGCTTGGGCAGCATAGGGCGTACAAATTGCAAAATCGGCGCTCGGATTGAATGTATCCCTTGCCGATGTAAATGCCATGCGAGATTTCGAGCGAGCAAGGCGTGCATAAGATTGAAGCGCGAATAAAACGCATTGACGCTTTCGAAAGGGCCAGAGGTCGGATGTGTCAATGATTGTGAGGGTTCCGTCATATGGTGGTGGAGGCTTTTGCGTTGATAGACGTAACTTTCTGCTTCAAGAGCGGTTTTAAGAAGTGCCGTCCATACATTGGGCTCGGAAATTAATTCACAGATCGCTTTATCCATCCGATATTGAGTGTCGAGCGTGCACCATGCGGGGATCACCGACGTCGCAGGTTGTCTAATCCCGATAGCGTGAAAACGTCGTGCCCCAATGCGTCGTACACGGCTTGTTGGGACGGTCTGTACGATTGGTGGTATTTGACGAAAATCGCCAGACACAATGACGCGTTCTTTCGCCAGCCCTGCGACAAACCATGCCATCGGTGGAAGCACCATTGATGCCTCATCGATGATTACTGTGCCTACATGGCCGATCTCTTTCACTGCCAAATAGGCCTTCGTGCACGTCGTGCCGAGAACTTTGGCCTCTTTCACAACGGAAGTTCGAAGCTCACTAATCTTTATCTCAATTTCTCGAAGCTCAGCGACGAGTGGGGCGCGACTTTTATCAACGGCAGCGATGATGCGGTCAGCCAATGACCGATCCAGCCCACTCAATTGTGTGTGTAAGCGGTCACGCTCTGCTTTCGCGGTTTCAAATTTTGCTTTTGCTTCGGAATATCGAGCTTTCGTATTGTCGATTTCAGTCAGCAATCTAGTACGGCGTTCTTGAGTGGTAGAAATGTCTCTTTGAATTGTGTGTTCGCTACGCTTGAAAAGTCCAAATACAGCACTCCGTCGCTTTTCAAGCTCATCGTTTAGTTCTTGAAGTTCTTGTAGCTGTAGATTGGAGCTCGGTGTTGAAGTCGCGTCCCTCGCGGGCGAGGGCATTGGTGGCGCTTAGTTGAACGTCGAGATTTCTTTGAGCATTGTCGAGTTGAACAAATTGATCGAGGATCGCTCGCGCGTTTGCGGATTGTTGATCGATTTTCGCAATATCCGCCTGGACCTGATTGAGGCGGCTCTTGAGGTCCACGGAACGGCGCTCAACAATGCCGTCGATGGTGACGAACGCATTATAAGTGGCTTTTAATTTCTCATCGGCAATCTTTCCGAGCCGGACAATACGCCCATCCTCCATCGCTTGATGCTTTTTGGTCAGGCTTTCACATATCGGAAAGAGAACTTGGTCAACGGCTTTGTTCGTGTTTGAGCAGACTAAAATTCGCTTACCGGCCTCAAACATCGAGCGCACGATTTCGCTAAGTACGTGGGTTTTTCCGCACCCTGGAGGGCCCCACACATAAGTGATAGAGGCGGTTAATGCCCGTCGTCGCGCGTTGCTCTGCGCAATATTTTTGCCGCAACTCAGACCGTGGTCGGCTCGGAGGCTTCCGGGTGCCAGATCAGCAGCCGGTGGCGGACCAGCGCCATGATCTTGACGAGGGCGTAGCCGACCACCGCGATCTCGACGATGCCGGCGAAGACGCTGGTCGAATTGGCAAAGCGTGAGGCCGTCATCATGGCGCCGCCGAGGCCGTAACCGCCCATCAGCATTTCGGCAATCACGATCACGATCAGCGACAGCGGCAGCGCGACCTGCAGGCCGGTGAGGATCTGCGGCAGCGCCGCCGGCAGAACGATCTGCGTCAGCAGCTCGCGATTGTTGGCGCCCATGTTGCGCGCCGACCAGATCAGCTCGCGCTCGACGCCGCGAATGGCGATCACGGTCGCGGCGATCACCGGGAAGATCGCGTCGATCACGGCCATGGTGATCTTGGAGACGTCGTAGACGCCGAGCCACAGGATCACCACCGGCAGGAAGGCGATCTTGGGCATCGGGAAGCCGACCGAAATGATCGGATCGAAGAACCAGTCGGCGATGGCGTTGCGCGACATCGCCATGCCGATGAGCGATGCCGCACACCGTGCAGATGGCGAAGGCCGCGAGCGCCCGGTAAAGCGTGAGCGCGGTGTTGATGGCGAGGTCGCCGCACAGGGCGTCGTTCCAGATGCGGACGACGACGGCACTGAAGGCCGGCAACTGGAACGGCGTGAACGTGCCGCTGCGCGCCAGCGCTTCCCAGGCGGCGAGGACAACAGGATCGAGAGCACCCGGGCAAAGCCCCAGGCCGGCGCGCGCTGACAAGGCGCACGGCGGTGGGCGTGGCGAGGGCGCGTTGCGTCTAGTCCCGCCATTGCAGCGCTCGCTCGGTGATCATGAGATAGGCGCGGTCGGCGGCGAAGCCGAGGAAGGCGACGGTGAGCACCACCGCGTACATCGCGTCGTAGGAGCCGTTGGCGCCGAGATAGCCGATCAGGTAGCCGAAACCCGTCTGTGCCACGATCAGTTCGGACGACACCAGCAGGATGAAGGACAGCGCCAGCGCCGTGCGTACGCCGTTGAGCAGTTCCGGCAGCGCGCTCGGCACCACCACGTCCCACAGCATGCGCAGGCGGCTCGCGCCCATGCTGCGCGCCGACCACACCAGCACCTGTTCGCTGCCGCGCGCGCCGTTGAAGGCGCCGATGGTCACCGGCAGCATGCAGCCGAGGAAAATGAGCAGGATCTTGGAGCCGTCGCCGAAGCCGAGCCAGATCACGGTGACCGGGATCAGCGCCGACTTCGGCAGCGGATAGAAGATTTCGACCAGCGGGCTGAGCAGCACGTTGGCCGGCTTCCACCAAGCCATGGCGATGCCGAGCACGCTGCCGACCGCGACCGACAGCGCCAGCCCGGCCGCGGCGCGGTAGAGCGAGGAGGCGCCGTTGCTGACGAGATCGCCGTCCTTGATGAGGTCGATCCAGGCGGCGATGACGTCGGACAAGGGCGGCAGCGCCGAGGTCGACACGAGATGCAGCGCGCTGCGAGCTCCCAGGCGATGGCCAGCAGCAACAGCGGCGAATAGCGGATCAGAGTTTTCATGGCGCGCGACTCTCTTCCCTCTCCCCGCGGGCGGGGAGAGGGTGGCGAGCGAAGCGAGCCGGGTGAGGGGGCGTTGCCGCGATTCTGAGCAATGCATCTGCCCCTCACCCCAATCTCCCGCAAGCGGGGGAGCGCTCCGTGCCACACGCTTTGCCATCATGCGTTTATCCGCGCTTCCCTTGCGCCTTGATCGCTTCCTCGCGCACCAGGTTCCAGGCCTCGTCGACCTTCTCGATGAAGGACTTGTTCTTGAAGATATCGGGGTCGTTCTTGTCGAACTTGGTGTCGACGATGGTCTTGATGCGGCCGGGCCGCGCCGACATCACCGCGACGCGGTCGGCGAGAAAGACCGCCTCCTGCACGTCGTGGGTGACGAAGATCACGGTCTTCGGCGTGCGCTGCCAGATGCGCTGCAATTCGTACTGCATCAGCCCGCGCGTCTGCGCGTCGAGCGCGCCGAACGGTTCATCCATCAGCAGGATCTTCGGATCGAAGGCGAGCGTGCGCGCGATCGCCGTGCGCTGCTTCATGCCGCCGGAGAGCTGCGAGGGGTAGCTGTCCTCGAAGCCGTGCAGACCGACAAGCTCGATGAAATCCTGCGCGCGTTTCTCGCGTTCGGCCTTCTCCATGCCGTCCCGCTCGAGCCCATAGAGTATGTTGCCGCGCACGGTCTTCCACGGAAACAGCGCGAAATGCTGGAACACGATGCCGCGGTCGGGCGCCGGCCCGACGACCGGCTTGCCGTCGACGCGGATCGCGCCTTTCTCTACCGGCAGGAAGCCGCCGATCAGATAGAGCAGCGTCGATTTGCCGCAGCCGGAGGGCCCGAGCAGCGCCACGAATTCGCGGTTGCCGACCTCCAGCGAAATCTGATCGAGCGCCAGCACCTCGCGCCCGCGCGGCGGGCGGTAGACGTGACTGACGGCGTCGACGACGATTTGCGCTTGATCCGGCATCCGGCTTGAAGCCTCCCCAATGCTTAAGTTAAGTCAAGCGCCGTCATGACCGACGGTCATGTTTTCAGACCGCAATAAAGCCACGAGAGGAAACGCCAGTGCCCACCAATCTAGCCGAAGTCCGCGCCGAGCTCGCGCTCGCCAACCGCATCGTCGCCCACGAAGGCATCATCGACGCTTTCGGCCATGTCAGCGTGCGCCATCCGGACAATCCCAACCGCTATTTCCTGTCGCGCTCGCGCGCGCCCGAACTGGTGACCGCCGAGGATTTCATCGAATACGACCTCGAATTCGCGGCCGGTCCGCGAGCCGGGCATGCCGCAATACTCCGAGCGGGTGATCCACGGCGAGATCTACAAGGCGCGGCCGGACGTGATGTCGGTGTGCCACCACCATTGCCCGGCCTTCATGCCGCTGCTCGCCAACGGCATCGATTACGTGCCGATCTTCCACCTCGGCGCCGTCGGCGGCATCCGGCCGCCGTTCTGGGACCAGCACGACGAGTTCGGCGACACCAACATGCTGGTGGTCAAGCCGGAGGAGGGCGCTTCGCTCGCCCGCGCGCTGGGCCAAGGCTTCCTGGTGCTGATGAAGCGGCATGGCGCCACCGTCGCCGGCACCAGCGTCAAGGATTGCGTGTTCCGCTGCGTCTTTTCCGCGCGCAACGCCGAATATCAGGTGCGTGCGCTGACGATCGGCAAGAACGTCGGTCCTTTCGCCTGGCGAAACCGAATTGGCCGGCCAGATCACCGGCAAGACCACCGGCCTGATGCGCTCGTGGGAATACTGGTCGATGCGGGTCGCCAATGCCGGCGGAACTCCGCTCTCGGCGGCGAAGCCCGCCCGCAAGGCGGCAGCCGCCGGCAAAGCGAAGCCGCGCCGCGCGGCCAAGCGCCGGCGCCGCTGACAAATTGATCTTTCCTGTGGGCGGCTCTCGGTGTTGAATGCCGCCCACTCAAGATAAAAACGCTCAAGGGAGGAACATAAATGAAAACGTGGAAGACGCTTGCCGCAGCGCTCGCCTTGATCGCGCCGCTCGCGTTCGGCGCCGGTCAGGCTTCGGCCGAGGATACGCTCAAGCTGGTGATCGGCCAGATCAACAACTGGGAAAACCAGGCGCCGACGCTCGGCCAGGATGCCGGCATCTTCAAGAAGCACGGCCTGGTGCTGGAGAACATCGGCACGCAAGGCGCGGGTGAAACCATCCAGGCGGTGATCTCGGGCGCCGCCGACATCGGCGCCGGCGTCGGCGCTGCCGGCGTATGCGTGCTTTCTCCAAAGGCGCGCCGATCCGCATCCTGGCACCGGCTTTCACCGGCACCGGCGACCTCTACTGGTACGTCAAGGCCGATTCCAAGATCAAAAGCCTGAAGGACGCGACGCCTGAGAACACCATCGCCTATTCGACCAACGGCTCGTCGTCGAACAACATCGTCGTTGCCTTTGTGCAGGAGCTCGGCGCCAAGGCGAAGCCCACCGCCACCGGTGGCCCCGCCGCCACGCTGACCGCGACCATGTCCGGTCAGGTCGACATCGGCTGGGCGGCGCCGCCGTTCGGCCTGCAGGAGATCAAGGAAGGCAAGATCCGCATCATCGCCCATGGCAGCGACGTACCCTCGCTGCGCGGGCAGACCGTGCGCTTGTTGATCGTCAATGCCAACGCGCTGAAGACCAAGCACGACGCCATCATGCGCTTCATGCAAGGCTATCGCGAGGCGGTGGACTGGATGTATTCTGACCCGAAGGCGGTCGAGATGTATTCGCAGAAGATGCACAAGCCGGTCGAGCTGCTGAAGGAGTCGATGGAAAAATTCCAGCCTAAGGAAGCGCTGCAGACCGACGAATTCAAGGATCTCGATGGCGCGATCCGCGACGCGGTGAAGCTGAAATTCCTCGACAAGCCGCTGACCAAGGACCAGATCGCGGAGATGATGCAAATTCCACCGCGCAAGTGACGGCGAACGAAACGCCAAGAACGAACGGGCCGCTCGTGATGAGCGGCCCGTTTGCTTTTCAACCGCGAGAGGCGGCGATTACATCTTCTTCTTCGTCTTCGACATCTTCTTGCTGGCCATCTTGGCCGGCTTGCAGGCGCCTTGCGAGGTCACCTTGGCGCCATCCTTGCCGGCGTAGCAGGAGTTGAAATACGTCATCTTGACGCCATGGTAGTCGCCGCAGACGTTCTTTTCCGGCAGGAACCAGCAGGACGGCGGCAGCGGCTCGGCAGCCGCCATTTTCTTTTTCGCGGCATAGCTCGGCAGCGCCGTGCCGACCGATAACGCGACCGCGGCGGCAATCAGTCCGGTGTAAGCGAGGTATCCCAGCTTCATCGTTTCCTCCCTTGGATTGATGACGCGGCATCCTAGGCGCGAAATTATTGCATTGAAAAGAAATTCGCTGCCGCGCCGCAGCGCAGTTTTATGAACGCGCGTTCATCTGCGCGGGCAGGCTAATGCCGGTCCTTGGCTGCGGCGCTGATGGCGTCGAGCATCGCGGCCCGGCCTTGGGTCAGCGAGGCGCGTACCGCCTCGTTCTTGCCAATGGCGCCCATCTCGCGCTGGCGCGCAACGGTTGCTTCCGTCATCAGCGGCGCGATGCCGAGGTCGCGCAAGGTCGCCGCCAATTCCTCCATTTCCGCGGCGCGGCGCTCGCCGTGGCTTGCCATGCGTTCGAGGTTGTATTCGCTCATCTTGGTCCAATCGACGCCGGGGTAGTTGTTCTTGAGCGACGCGGTCACCTCGTCGAGCACGCCGGCACGCTGGGCGGCGACGAAGCACTCGAAGCTCAAGGCCTCGATGCCCTTGATCAGCACGCTACGGATCATCTTGATCGCGGCGGCGGCGCCGGTCTGCGGGCCGACCAGCGTGCCGCGCATTTCGAGTTCGTCGAGCAGCGGCGCGATGGTCTCGGCGTAGGGGCCGGCGGTCAGCATCGGCGTCTTGTGCCGCGCCGGATAAATCGGCGCGATCACGGCGACGTCGACATAGCGCGCCTTGCCGCCGAGCAGCTTCTCGGTCGCCTGCTTGCGGCCGGGCGACACGGAGTTGATGTCGAGGTAATAGGGATTGCCGGACAGATGCGGCTCGACCGAGCGCGCCGCTTCGAGGCTCGAGGCCGCGGTCACCGCGGCGATGACCATGTCGGTCTCGCGCACCGCGTCCGCCGCCAAGTCCGCAAGCCGCACACCCATCCGCTGCCCGGCCGTCTTCAGCCGTTCGCCTTCGGCTTTCGGAAACAGGATGTCCCAGGCGGCGATGCGTTCGATGCCGCTCTCGCGCAGGCCCGAGGCGATGGCCTGGCCCGCTTCGCCGAAGCCGATGAAGGAGATGCGCGGGGTATTGCGTCGGTTCATGGTCGCTATCCTAAAGCGTTTTCACGGCTGCGTCCTGCTCGGTGGTCTGGAAGCTGACTGCCATCAGCCAGCGCCCGCCGCGCTTGATGAACAACCGGCTGACCTGCGCCGCCTTGCCGTGGAACGGCTGATGCTGGCATCGCATGACGATTGCATCCTTGACGCCATGGAGCTTCGCCCAGACCAGCGGCGCGGGCGCCGACGGCGTGTCCTTGCGCTTCTGCTCTTCGAGCACCGCCTTGCGATCGGCTTTGGTGTGACGCCGCGTCGGCCCGAGCACCAGAAACTCGTCGGCGACGTGGTCGGCCCAGGTGTCGGCGTCGTGCGCAATCACCGCCTGTTCGAGCCGCTGCCAGGAGGCGAGCGCGTCGCGCTCCCGCTCATCGCGCGGCACGTAAGGGATCGAGCGCGCCGGATTGTCGTGATCGTGGCGGGTGGGGCCGTGCGGCCCGACCGGCAGTTCCTGCCAGACCTCGTGATAGACGATGCAGCGCCACGCGGCCGGGCGCTTGATCCAGAGCCGCAGCGCGAAACGCTTGCCGTGTTCGGCGACGATGCTGGCCGCCTCGTCGTAGCGGTGTACGATCGGGTTGAGGCCGGCCTCATTGCCCAGCAGCGGCGTGCCGACCTCGCGGCTCTCGCGGCCGTGCGCGTCGATCGCGGTGAACTCGGCGTCGATAAGCGCCGACGCCGCCGACCGCGTCGCCCGCGGCAAGGGCTGCGACGAGCGCGCGGTCCGCCGTGCAGCAGATCGTCCGCCGCGCAGTCATTTGTGCGCCGCCTCGACCACCGGCGTGCCGTGGGTGTGGAACAACTCGATGGTCTTCAAGCCCCAGGCCTGGCCCTTTTTGCGTTCGGCCTCGGTCCAGGTGATCGGCTTCCAGTCCGGCGCCAGGATCAGCCGCGCGCTGGCGTTCGCCACCTCGACGCGGTTGCCGCCCGGCTCATAGACGTAGAGGAAGAAGGTCTGCTGGATCGCGTGCTTGTGCGGGCCGGTTTCGATAAACACGCCGTTCTCGAGAAAAACGTCGGCGGCGAGCAGCACCTCTTCGCGCGAGTTGAGCGCGTAGGTGACGTGATGGAAGCGGCCCTTGGTGCCGGTGTGGTCGCGGGTATAGGCGAAGTCGTAGGACTTGTTGGTCGCCGTCATCCAGATGCCGGCCTCGCTGCCGTCGTTCATGACGATGCGCTCGGTGAGGCGGAAGCCGAGATAGTCCTCGAAGAACTTGCGGCATGCCGGAAATGTCGGCGGCCAAGCCCGTTCCAGTGGTCGATGCGGCGCACATTGCAGCCGCGCGCCGGAAAGCGCTGCGCCTGGTTCTTCAGCGCCGGTTTGAGCTCCGGCGGCGGCTCGTACCATTCGGTGTCGTAATAGAGCTCGATGACGTGGCCGTCCGGGTCCTTGCAGACGAAGGTCTTGCCGTGGCCGAGGTCGCCGTCGCTCCAGCCGACGTCGAAGCCCGAGCCTTTCAGCGCCATGGCGCGGCGCTCCAGCGCCTGCGCCGAGCGCGTGCGGTAGGCGACATGGCCCATGCCGTTGGTCTTGGCCGCGGTGAGCTTGAGCGAATAGCGCTCGTAGTCGTCGTAGCCGCGCAGAAAGATGCTGTCGCCTTTTTCGCCGCTCTGGGTCATGCCCATGACGTCGATGAAAAAGCGCGCGCTCTTGTCGAAGGTGGGCGTGAGGATTTCGACGTGCCCGAGATGGGCGATATCCATATTCGGTTCCGGCTGCATGTCTTGCCTTTTTTCGTTGTCCTTGTGCGTTTATCAGACTTTCGCCGCGCTTCGCGCGAATGACAACACCAGATTGTTGGCCGGCATCGGCTGGATATCGGCGCGGCAAGGCCCGCACTTTCGGCAAGCCGCTGCAGGTCGCGGATATCGCGCACGCCCCATGCGGGGTTTTCTGCACGCAGGCTGGCATCGAATGCCGCGTTGTTCGGCGCGGTGTGGGCGCCGTCGCGCATGAAGGGGCCGTAGATGAAAAGGTGCCCTCCGGTCATAAGAAAGCGCCCGGCGCCGGCGAACAGGTTCTCCGCCACGGCCCACGGCGAAATATGCAGCACGTTGAAGCAGAGCATGGCGGCGAGCTCGCCGCCGGGAGCCCAGGTCCAATCCGCGTTGGTGAGGTCGATGCGCTGCGGTGCGCGCAAGTTTGCCAGGCCGCTGTGGCGCCGCCACGCATCGATGCTGGCGAGGTGCCCGTCGTAGATGTCGCTCGGCCACCACACCAGCGCGGGCGTGCGGCCTGCATAGACGGCCGCGTGCTGGCCGGTGCCGCTGCCGATTTCAAGCACGTTGCCGCCGCTGAGCCCTTGCAGGAACGGCCCGATCGCCGACCAGATCGCCTCGTGATTGCGATGGAAGGCGGGCGCGTCGAGCCGGCCGTCCGGCGCCGCCGGCGCGGTTCCGCTCTTGCCAAATTCGACGACAAATTCTGCCATGACGCCTAACTGCCGGTTGGCGGCGCCTTTTGGCGCCGCCTTTGCTGCCGTTGTCATATCGGGTGTGGCGGGCCGCGCCACAAAATTGTGATGCGTTCGCAATAGTGACGCATCCTTTGCCGTATTGTCATTGCGGCAGGCCCGGGCAACACTTGGCGTCGGGGGGCGACGAGCAAGTGTCATGAGCAATCCTCCGATCTCGCGCGGCTTTCGCGGACGTGGACCGAGCGGGCCAAGCTCGCGCATCCCGCCCGGCCAGCATCTTGTCACCGACTTCCCCGTGCTGTCGGCCGGACCGACGCCGGAAGCCGACCTCACGACATGGAATTTCACGCTGGAGGACGGCCAGTCGCCGATCGCGTCCTGGAGCTGGCACGAATTCGAGGCGCTGCCGCAGACCGAGCTCACCGTCGACATCCACTGCGTCACCACCTGGTCGAAGCTCGACACGATGTGGCGCGGCGTCCTGATCGACACGCTGCTCGAGGCCGCCGGCCTCTCCGAGCCGCCGGGCCCATTCGTGCTCGCCCATTGCGATGGCGGCTACACCACCAATCTGCCGTCCGAGGATCTGCTCGACGGCAAAGCGATGGTCGCCACGCACTACGACGGCGAGCCGCTCGATCCCGAGCATGGCGGGCCGGCGCGGCTGCTGGTGCCGCATCTCTATTTCTGGAAGAGCGCGAAATGGGTGCGCAAGCTGCAATTCCTCGACCACGACCAGCGCGGCTTCTGGGAAGAGCTCGGCTATCACAGCTACGGCGATCCGTGGCGCGAGCAGCGCTATGATGGAGATTGACCGCGCATGATCCCGAAAAGCATGCCCTCGACCCCGATCGGGGGTGGGAACCGGTTTTCGGACAAAATCATGCGCGAAAAGAAAAAATGATGCAGCTCGCTCCCACATCCGTTGCCTCGCCGCGGCGCTTGCAATGGCTGACGGCGACGGTGCGCGAGGCGATCGAGGAGACGCCGCGCGTCAGGAGTCTTGTGCTCGACGTGCCGGGCTGGGGCGGCCACCGCGCGGGGCAACATGTCGACGTGCGCCTGACTGGCGAGGACGGCTATCAGGCGCAGCGCAGCTATTCGATCGCCTCGGCGCCGGAAGCCGAAAGGCCTCGTTCTCACCATCGAGCGCATCGCCGAGGGCGAAGTCTCGCCTTATCTCGCCGGCGAGGCGCGCGCAGGCGACCAGTTCGAATTGCGTGGCCCGATCGGCGGCTATTTCGTCTGGACCACGGCGCTGCAAGGCCCGCTGTTTCTGGTCGCCGGCGGCTCCGGCGTGGTGCCGCTGATGGCGATGTTGCGCCACCGGGCGCTGGCCAAGGGCACCGAGCCGGCAACGTTGCTCTATTCTTCGCGCAGCGATGACGACATCATCTATCGCGCCGAACTCGAGCGGCTCGCCGGGCAGGGCGGCGTCAAGGTCGCGCACACCCTCACACGGGTGCAGCCGCCCGGCTGGAGCGGCTTTGCCCGGCGCGTCGACCGCGCCATGCTGGAGCAGACCGGCTTTGCCGTCTCGGCGCGGCCGCGCATTTTCATCTGCGGGCCGACGCCGCTGGTCGAAAACGCGGCGCGCCTGTTGCGCGACCTTGGCCACGAGCCGGGCCTGATCAAGACCGAGCGCTTCGGACCAACGGGGAGCTGAAAGCCATGACGCAAGACGACGCTATGCCGCTCGACGGCAACGCCATGGGCGGCCTGCTGCAGGAGATGTTCGCGCCCGAAATGACCGCGGCGGAAATCACCTGCGCCGGCTGCGGCACCGTCGCCGCGGTCGGCGCGGTGAGCGTCTACGGTGTGGGCATGGGCGCCATCTTCCGCTGTGCGCATTGCGACACCGCGATGCTGCGGCTCACGCATACCGGCGCCGGGCTGGTGCTCGACATGCGCGGTGCGCAGCGGCTGGTCGTCGCCGCGCCGCCTCTGTGACAGAGGCAAGACCGCGCATATGACGCTGGCAAAAAAGTGATCGCCGGAGCGTGGCGGTATTCCCGTAGGCGGGGTACCATCGCGGCCGCGCATTCAATCGTCCTGCGGGGGCCGTCATGATTCTTGGAATGTCGCTTGGCGCCTTTACGACGCTGCACGTCATCATCAGCCTTGTCGCCATCGTCAGCGGCGTCGTCGTCGTCGTCGGCATGGTCGGCTCGCAGCGCATGCCGGGCCTCACGGCGCTGTTTCTGGCGACCACGATTCTGACCAGCGTTACCGGCTTTCTGTTTCCGATTCACGGCTTCACGCCGGCACTGGCGGTCGGCGCCATCTCCCTCGTCGCGCTGGCGATCGCGCTCGTCGCGCTCTACGGCCGACGGCTCGACGGCGGTTGGCGGCCGATCTACATCATCACGGCCGTGCTCGCGCTGTGGTTCAATGTCTTCGTGCTGATCGTGCAGTCGTTCGAGAAGCTCACGTCGCTCAACCCGCACGCCCCGCAGGTCGGTCCGCCGTTCCCGCAGCCGCAGAACACCGAGTTCGTCGTCGCGCAGGGCGTGGCGATGGTGATCCTGCTCGTGCTCGGCCTGCTGGCGCTGCGCCGGTTCCGCCCCGGCATCATGTTCAGCTCGTGACGAAGCGCCTCACGGCAGCGGCTTAATCTTCACGATCTGCCAGCCGAGCTTTTCGATTGCGTGCGTCGCCATCGGCGTCACCGCGCCGGTGGTGGCAAACACCGGGTGGGCGGCCGGCCGTTCGCGGCGCAGCGCGGCGGTCGCATTGGTGAAGGCGCGTGCCGGCACTTCGGTCCAGGCAAGATCGTCGAGCGGATAGATCGCGACCACGGCGCCGCTGCGGCGCAGATTGACCGGATGCCCGGCAATGACGGTGAACGTCGTCAGGCCGCCGAGCGCGCCGCTGCGCGCCGCCATCAGCTCGGCGAGCCGCCGCTGGTAGAAGGCGAGGTCGCGCGTGTTCGCCTTGGCGGCGTCGTCGATGAACACCTCGGTGTTCTGCGCGCCGAGCTGCTTCAGCGCCCGCGACATGATCAGCAGGTCGGCCGGCGTGAAATTGCGGTTATTGACCAGGGTGTCGATCAAGTCCGGCGGCACGTCGAGTGCCAGCAGATTGCCGCGGGTCTCGACCAGAAGCTGCGCCGCCGTCTTCGAGCGCAGCGTATCCTTGGCGCTGTCCACGCTCGACACCGAGGAGATGGCAATGCCGACGCCACCGGGGATCAAGGAAATGCCGACCTTGACCGGCAGGCCGCCGGCGGCCATGGCGCCTGCCATCTGCTTGAGCCGCTCGGCGAGCGGCGGAAAGTCGGTGTAGGGGTCGACGCCGAGCTCGATCGCCAGCTCGCGCTGCGTGTCGCTGACGCCGAGCAGGCTGTCGAGCAGCGTGTCGCGGTCGGCGCGGGTGTTGGCGAGCCCGGAGGCGCCGCGGTCGAACATGTTGGCGACACCGCTCATCGAGCGGTTGATGGTGTCGATCGGGTTGGTGATGAGGTTGGCGCCGAACTTCAGCGGCGCGATCGCGGCATTGCCGAGCGAGCTCATGAAGCGGTCCGACTGCGACATCCGGTCGATCGCGTCGCAGGCATCGAGCTCGCGCAGCCGCATCTTGGTGAATTCGACGCCGGCGAATTGGAACTCGCCGTACGACGTCTCGACGTCGAAGATGCGCATCATGCCGTCACTGCGCGCCTGCGGCTTCACCTTGTAGTTGGGCCCGATCACCGTCGGCCCAAGGAAGACCTGCGCGCCGACCGTCTTCGGCTTCTCCAGCGGCGCTGCCGAAGCGGCGAGCGGCGCCGCCGTCAGCGCCAGGACTGCAACAAGACCCATGAACTCACGCCGCATCTCGTCCCCCTTCGTGGTAACCTCGCAACCCTAGCGGTTTTGTCATGCCGCGGCGAGGCCCGTGGCCGGCGGCAACTATTTGAGGACGGCCCGGGAACCTCGGCCCGCCAAGCTTGTTGGTTCTGAGGGCAAGGCTCACCGAAGGGGGCAATGCTGTGCGTTCGCGCGTCATTCATCTGATCAATCCCAAGACCGATTCACTGACCACCCGGCCGCTGTATTTCAACCGCGCGCTTTATTCGCCGCTGGCCGGCCTGCTCGCGGTTGCCGCGGCCGTCCCGCGCGACCGCTACGAGGTGGTGCTGACCGACGAGAACATCGAAAGCATCGATTTCGATTTGAAGGCCGATCTGGTCGGCATCTCGGCGATGACGAGCTACGTCAACCGCGGCTACGAGATTGCCGACGCCTTCCGCGCCCGCGGCATTCCGGTGGTGATGGGCGGCGTGCACCCGAGCTTCATGCCGCAGGAGGCGCTGCAGCATGCCGACGCCGTCGTCATCGGCGAGGTCGAACTCGTCATCGACAAGCTGCTCGATGACCTCGAGGACGGCGGCATGCGCGGCACCTACAAATCGGACAAGCTGCATCCGATGGTCGGCGTCGCCATGCCGCGCTACGACCTGCTGAAGAAGCATCGCTACGTCAACAAGACCTTCGTGCAAACCTCGCGCGGCTGCCACCAGGGCTGCACGTTCTGCGCCGAGCCGCTGATGAACGGCCTCAAGTTCCGCTACCGGCCGGTCGACGAAGTCATCCACGAGATGGAGAATTGCGGCTCCCGCGTCATCTCAATCAACGACGCGGATTTCTTCGGCACGCCGGACCGGCCGAAGGAGGTGATGCGCGCGCTCAAGGGCCGCGGCATCAAGTGGCAGGCCGGCGTCACCTCGAAGCTGGCGCAGGACGACCGCATGCTCGAGCTTGCCGCGGACAGCGGCTGCACGCTGCTCAGCATCGGCTTTGAATCGATCTCGCGCGACACGCTCAAGAGCGTGCACAAGCACGTCAACCGTCCGGAAAACTTCGCCGCGCTGGTCGAAAAGGTGCACTCTTACGGCATCATGGTGTTCGGCCTGTTCATGTTCGGCTTCGACGGCGACGACGACACGGTGTTCGACGAAACCGTCGAATTCAACGTCGATGCGCAATACGACGCCTGCGCCTATTCGACGCTGACGCCTTATCCCGGCACGCTCACCTGGTACGAGATGAAGAAGGCAAACCGCATCGTCTCGTTCGACTGGACCATGTACGACCAGGGCCATGTGGTCTATCGCCCGGCGCAAATGTCGGGTGACACCCTGCGGCTCGGACAGAACCGCGCCTACATGAATTTCTATTCGGGCGGCTCGATCGCCGGCCGTTTCCCCGTGCGAGGGGCCCGCAACCGCGCGCAATGGCTGATCTACAATCTGTTCATGCGCCGCGGCGCCAAGACCGAGAAGATCGACACGATTGCCGCGCCGACGCCGGAGCCGAACGTCGCGCCGATGCCGCCGATCCTGCCGATCAAGCGCGAATGGCGCGCCGCCGTGCTCGAAGCGGCCGGCGGCGGCCCGGGCCCGCATATGAGCTGAGGGCTCCATCGCGCTCTCGCGCATTGCTCCATGCGGCCCCGATTGTATATTGCCCGTCGATGTCCCGGATTGGAGTGAGAATACAGATGTCTTCTGCTCGGCGTGACCGCTTCTGGTCGGGACAACCAAGGGCGCGTTTTTGATTTCTGAAGACAATGACCGTGCGGTTGGGTCGTGCAGGGGCCTGTACTGCGACGGCTGGCCGATCAATCACGTGATCGGAGATCCTGAGACCGGTGTCATCTGGGCGGGAGGCGGCGGCGAATGGCACGGGGCAGGCGTGTGGCGCAGCGAAGACGGCGGTGCGAATTGGAAAGTTACCCGACTGACAAAGGGAAAGATTGATGATTTCGCCGCCAATGATCCCAATTTCGCGAAAATGATCGGCTGGACCGACGAACCGCTGCCTTTCGCCGATACGCTTCGCTCAAATCTGGTCGCTCGGCTACGCGCACGGCACACTCTACGCCGGCACCAAGCCGGCGAGCCTCCTGGCAAGCGACGACGGCGGCAAAAATTGGAGGCGGATACAGGCCCTGACGGAGCACCCCTCGGCCAGCAGTTGGAACCCCGGTGGCGCCGGGCTGGTGTTGCACACCATCGTCTCCGATCCAGGCAATCCGAAAAAACTCTGGGTTGGAATCTCGGCGGCCGGCGTTTTCGCGACCGAGGACGGCGGAGCGACCTGGGAGCGCCGCAACCGCCTTTCGAACGCCGAAGCCCATGCTCACCACGAGCACCCTGCCGCGCCGCGCGACGGCGACGTCGGGCACTGCGTCCACAACATGGTCCGCGCGCCGGGCACGAGCGACGTGCTTTATCAGCAGAACCACCATGGTGTATGGCGCTCGGCCGACGGCGGCCGAAGCTGGAACGACCTGACCAAAGGCTTGCCGTCGACCTTCGGCTTTCCGATCCGCGTCCATCCGCGCGATCCGAATACCATCTGGACGCTGCCGCTCAACGGCGACATGGCCGGACGTTTTCCACCCGACGCGGCCGCGGCGGTGTGGCGATCACGCGACGGCGGCCAAAGCTGGCAGGCGATGCGCCAAGGTTTGCCGCAAGAGGGATGTTTTTTCACCGTGCTCCGCCAAGCGATGGCCGGTGACGAACGCGATCCGGCGGGACTTTATTTCGGCACAAACAGCGGCTCGGTCTTCGCGAGCCTCGATGAAGGTGAGAATTGGCAGGAGATCGCGCGTCACTTGCCGACGATTCTGGCTGTCGAAGTTCTCGAGCGGAGATGACATCTGACGGGTCAACTACGGCGGAGCCCAACGTCGCGCCGATACCGCCGATTTTGCCGATCAAGCGCGAATGGCGCGCCGCCGTGCTCGAAGCCGCCGGCGGCGGCCCGGGGCCGCATTTGAGCTGAAGGGCCACGACGACCTGGATCGATCGGACTTCGCGTCAGTTCGCCTTTTGCGCGGCGATTGCAACGATGACTTTGGGCAGCAACTTAGCCGCAAGCGCGGCGTGACCGCGTGCGGTCAGATGAAGGTGGTCGCTCTGCAATTGGAAGCGCTCGCCGTCGACCGCGCGCGTGCCGGTAACAATGGTGACGATGTGCCGCGCTTTCAGACGATCGACGATCGCCTTGACGTTGGCGGCATGCGCGGCCTTGAGGTTCGGCGGCACGCGGTCCTCGGGGTGGTCGAGGATGACGATGCTGGTGCCGTCCGGGACTTGAACGTTGAGGTTTGCCAGGATGTGCATGGTGAGTTGCTTGTCGACGCCCTTGTTGATGACGCGGACATCGTAACCCTTGGCCTTGAGCATCGCTTCGAGCTGTTCCGGATAGGCTTTCCCCGCACTCACACCATAGCCACGGGTATTGCTGCCGCCGAGCGCGACGATCTGGATCGTGCCGGCAAGCGATGCTGACGTTGAGATAACGAGAATAACCGTGAGCAGCAATGCGCGGCGGACAAGAGCATTCATGATGGCCCCCGACCTCGTTAAGCGCCAAGTCTAGTGGCGCCGCAGCGTCGGTTCAACGTTTTAAACGTCCTCCGGATTGTCGACATAGACGAGCCCCGCTTTCGCCAGCGGCTCGCGCATATTGTACATGTCGAGGCCGAGGATGCCGGCGGCGAGCTTCTTGCGCTTGCCGTCCTCGTCGTCGTGACGCTTCTGGCCCTTCTGCGCGGTTTCGACCGCGAGCTTCTTCGGCACCACCACGACGCCGTCGTCGTCCGCCACCACCACGTCGCCCGGCTCGACGTTGACGCCGGCGCAGACCACCGGAACGTTGACCGCGCCGAGGGTGGCCTTCACCGTGCCCTTGGCCGAAATCGCCTTCGACCACACCGGGAAATCCATCTCGGTCAGCGGCTTGACGTCGCGGCAGCCGGCGTCGATGACGAGGCCGGCGACGCCGCGCGCACGCAGCGCGGTCGCCAGCAATTCGCCGAACATGCCGTCGGTATTGTCGGCGGTGCAGCCGACCACCAGCACGTCGCCCTTTTGGCATTGCTCGACCGCGACGTGGATCATCCAGTTGTCGCCGGGCTGCGCCAGCACCGTGACCGCCGGGCCGCCGATCGAGGCGCCCGGATAGATCGGCCGCATATAGGGCTTCATCAGCCCGACGCGGCCCATCGCCTCGTGCACGGTCGAGACGCCGAGCGCGGCCAGGGTGCCGGTCGCATTCGGATCGGCGCGTTTGATGTTACGGACGACGACGGTTTTCATTTTTTCTTTCCTCACACGACGGGCGTTTCGATCTCCCTCCCCCTGAAAGGGGGAGGGTTGGGGAGGGGGGTCACTCGTGCCCTCAAAAGACCCCCACCCGGATCGCTACGCGATCCGACCTCCCCCTTTCAGGGGGAGGTAAGAAAAGAATTTAACCCAATTCCAGCTCCACCGTCGGAAACAGCCGCTGATAGGCCTCGCCGTAGGTCATGGGCACGCCGGTGTTGCGCGAGCCCTGGATGCCGCGGTTGAGCGCGACGCGCTCGTAATAGCCCCACAGGTGCTTCTGCGCCGCCAGAATCTGGAATGCCTTGTATTTCACCTCCCAGACTTCGTCGATCTTGAGGATCACCTGCGGCTTGAAATTGCATTGTTCGGTCTGGTGCGGCTCGAACAGGAACACCGGCGGCGCCGAGTATTTGTATTTGGCGCCCGGCTTGTGGCCCATGGCCTGCGCCACCACCCGCGTCTCCTGGGCGAAATGCGCGGCATTGGGGTGGTCGAAATTGTACGGGTCTTCGAGCGCGTGGGTGAGCACGAAAGCCGGGTTGAGCTCGCGGTAGATGTCGACCATGCGGTCGAAATGCGCATCCGTCGAGCCGCAGCGGATAGTCGCCGGCGTCGAAGAACTCGATCTCGGCGCCGAGCAGGCTGGCGGCGCGCTCGGCCTCGTCCTTGCGCCCCGCCTTGACGCTGGCGAGCGTCGCGCCGGCCTCTTTCCAGGCGAACTGGCTTTCGCCGCGCTCGCCATAGGACAGGCAGACGATCTTCACCTTGTAGCCGCGCTTGGCGTGCAGCGCGATGGCGCCGCCCGCGCGCCAGACGAAATCGCCGGGATGGGCGGTGACGACGAGCCCGGTTTTCTGCTCCGGCATGAACAACTCCCCTTATTTTGTCCTCGGCATCGCGCAGAGCTATGGCACAGGACAATGCGGCTCGCGACGACCGATGGGGCACTTGGGCGCTGCCGCTTGGCTTTTCGCGTTGCCGAAAACCGCGTGGCGCATAAACAGCCAACTTTGCCCAATGACTAGGCACAGGCCTCTGACCAAAATCTGAGCAGCCTGGTCGGGCCGGCTTATACCGTCCGAAAAAACAAGCGCTTAGCCCTTTTGTGACAACCCGAAACGGGCTTTGGCACAGGCTTTGCGAAATACCCGATGCGCGAAATGCCCGGTGCGCGAAAAGTCGCCGGGACAGCGCGCGCGTCAAACGCAGGGGATTTCGCTCATGCTCAAAACGATCCAGGCGGTCGCGTCGCGACCGAATGCCCGCCGGTGGTTGTCCGCCGCCGCGGGATTGGCAATTGCAGCCGCGGCGGCCACTTCGCCCGCCAAGGCCGAAGACACCATCAAAGTCGGCATTCTGCATTCACTCTCCGGCACCATGGCGATCAGCGAAACGACGCTGAAAGACGTCATGCTCATGCTCATCGACGAGCAGAACAAGAAGGGCGGTCTGCTCGGCAAGAAGCTCGAAGCCGTCGTCGTCGACCCGGCCTCGAACTGGCCGCTGTTCGCCGAAAAGGCGCGCGAGCTGATCTCCAAGGACAAGGTTGCCGTCGTGTTCGGCTGCTGGACCTCGGTGTCGCGCAAGTCGGTGCTGCCGGTGTTCAAGGAGCTCAACTCGATCCTCTTCTATCCGGTGCAGTACGAGGGCGAGGAGAGCGAGCGCAACGTGTTCTATACCGGCGCCGCTCCGAACCAGCAGGCGATCCCTGCCGTCGACTATCTGATGAGCGAGGACGGCGGCTCGGTGAAGCGCTGGGTGCTGGAAGGCACCGACTACGTCTATCCGCGCACCACCAACAAGATCCTCGAGGCCTACCTCAAGGCCAAGGGCGTCGCGGACCGAAGACATCATGATCAACTACACGCCGTTCGGCTTCTCCGACTGGCAGACCGAAGTCTCCAAGATCAAGGCCTTCGGTTCGGCCGGCAAGAAGACCGCGGTGGTCTCGACCGTCAACGGCGACGCCAACGTTCCGTTCTACAAGGAACTCGGCAACCAGGGCATCAAGGCGACCGACATCCCGGTCGTGGCGTTCTCGGTCGGTGAGGAAGAGCTCGCCGGTCTCGACACCAAGCCGCTGGTCGGCCATCTCGCCGCCTGGAACTACTTCGAGTCGATCGATACTCCGGCGAACGCGGCCTTCATCAAGGAATGGCACGCGTTCACCAAGAAGCGACAAGCGCACCACCAACGACCCGATGGAAGCCCACTACATCGGCTTCAACATGTGGGTGAAGGCGGTCGAGAAGGTCGAAGCACGACCGATGCCGACAAGGTCATCGCGCGCTGCCCGGCATCCAGGCTCCGAACCTGACCGGCGGCATGTCGACGATGCTGCCGAACCACCACATCACCAAGCCCGTCTACATCGGCGAAATCCGCGGCGACGGCCAGTTCGACGTGGTGTGGAAGACCAAGGGCCTCGTGCCCGGCGACGCCTGGTCCGACTACCTGCCCGGCTCGAAGGACCTCATCTCCGATTGGGTGAAGCTGAAGTGCGGCAACTACAACAAGGTCACCAAGACAGTGCGGCGGCGCTTCCTGATCTTGCGACTGCCGGCCGTCACAGGCTGACTTACGACGACAACGGAGGCGGCGGCGCAATGCCGCCGCTTCCGAACCAACAAAAACGGTGCCGGGGAAGACTGTCAATGCGCAACTTTTACGATCGCATCGTCGCGCTCGTATTCGCCTTCGGCTGTGCTCGCGGCCGCCGACGGGCCTGGCGCATGCCGACGCCTACACCGACGCGCTGCCCGGCTTCACCGAAGGCTCGCTGAGCGACACCGCCGACGCCATCGACAAGGTCGCCGCCAGCGGCAATCCGCTGGCCGCGCCGCTGTTCAGGCGCTGAAGGACGCGCGGCTGATGTTTCGCGCCGACGGGAAGACGGTCTACATCAAGACCAAGGACGACAAGCTGCTCGACGCCGCGACCGGCAAGCCGTTCACCGGCAAGGCGCCGGACGATATCGACACCGTCATCGTCAACAACCGGCTGCGCGGCGTCATCGACGCCGCGCTCGGCAGCCTGACGCTGATGGCAGCCGATCCCGGCCAGCCGCTATGACGCGGCGCAGGCCGTGTTCAAATCGCGCGACGCGGCGCTCTGCCCGCGCTGGAAAAGGCGCTGGCCGCCGAGACCGACCCGCGCGTCAAGCAGGCGATGAACGAGGCGCGCGCCGCCGTCATCCTCACGGACGCCAAGACCAGCGACGCCGACAAGATCGCGGCCGTCGCCGTCATCCGCGACCGCGGCGACCAGGATGCGCTCGGCCTGCTCGACGGCCTGCCGCCCGACCGTCGGCCGACGTGCACGCCGCCGCCGTCGCCGCGCGCGGCAAGATCAAGGGCTCGCTCGCCATCTGGGACGCGGTGCAGAACCTCTGGTACGGGCTGTCGCTCGGCTCGGTGCTGCTGCTCGCGGCCATCGGCCTCGCCATCACCTTCGGCGTCATGGGCGTCATCAACATGGCGCACGGCGAAATGGTGATGCTCGGCGCCTACACCACCTTCGTCGTGCAGGAGATCATCCGCACGCACAATCCGTCGCTGTTCGACTGGTCGCTGGCCATCGCCCTGCCGCTCGCCTTCCTCGTCTCCGGCGCGGTCGGCGTCGCCATCGAGCGCAGCATCATCCGCTTCCTCTACGGCCGGCCGCTGGAGACGCTGCTCGCCACCTGGGGCCTGTCGCTGATCCTGCAGCAGGCGGTGCGCACCATCTTCGGGCCGACCAACAAGGACGTCGGCAACCCGTCGTGGATGTGGGGCGCCTTCGAGTTCGGCCAGCATCACCATCACCTATAACCGGCTGTGGATCATCGTGTTCACCGCGAGCGTGTTCGTGCTGCTGCTCGCGATGCTGCGCTTCACGCGGCTCGGCCTGCAAATGCGCGCCGTGACGCAGAACCGCGCGCATGGCGGCGGCCATGGGCATCCGCACCGCGCGGGTCGACGCGCTGACCTTCGGCCTCGGCTCCGGCATCGCCGGCATCGCCGGCGTGGCGCTGTCGCAGATCGACAACGTCAGCCCGAATCTCGGCCAGGGCTACATCATCGACTCGTTCATGGTCGTGGTGTTCGGCGGCGTCGGCAATCTGTGGGGCACGCTGGTCGGCGCGCTTCACCCTCGGCATCGCCAACAAGTTCCTCGAGCCTTATGCCGGCGCCGTGCTCGGCAAGATCGCCATCCTCGTCTTCATCATCCTGTTCATCCAGAAACGCCCGCGCGGCATGTTCGCGCTCAAGGGCAGGGCGGTCGAAGCATGATGATGAGGTGCCGTGCGGCTTACTCTTCACCTCTCCCGCGGGCGGGGAGAGGTCGGCTTCCGAGCGGGGCGAGGAAGCCGGGTGAGGGGGCGTTGAGGCTTGTCTTCAGCGGCGACGCCCCCTCACCCGGCTCGCTTCGCTCGCCACCCTCTCCCCGCAAGCGGGGCGAGGGAAGGAGCGAAGCATGAAGGCGTTCCCGCTCACCCGGCTCATCGACCGCGGTGCCACGTCTTCGGTGCTGCTCGGCGCCTTCGCCATCGCCATTCCGGTCATGAACTCTGGTGCCGGAGCAGGCCTCCACGCTCGACCTATCTCGTGCCGCTGTTCGGCAAGTACATCTGCTACGCGCATGCTGGCGCTCTCGGTCGGCCTGATCTGGGGCTACGCCGGCATCCTGTCGCTCGGCCACGGCGCCTTCTTCGCGCTCGGCGGCTACGCCATGGGCATGTACCTGATGCGCCAGATCGGCACCCGCGGCGTCTACGCCGATCCCGATCCTGCCGGATTTCATGGTGTTCCTGAACTGGAAGTACCTGCCCTGGTACTGGTACGGCTTCGACAGTTCTCCTTTGCGGCGCTGATGGTCGTCGCTCGTGCCGGGCGTGCTCGCCTTCGTGTTCGGCTGGTTCGCCTTCCGCAGCCGCGTCACCGGCGTCTATCTGTCGATCATC
This sequence comes from uncultured Alphaproteobacteria bacterium, assembly GCA_963822035.1. Taxonomy (GTDB): domain Bacteria; phylum Pseudomonadota; class Alphaproteobacteria; order Rhizobiales; family Xanthobacteraceae; genus Pseudolabrys. The sequence continues at coordinate 158,710 of CAWGGC010000004.1, forward strand.
ACCCAGGCGATGACCTATGCGCTGCTGCTCGGCTTCTTCCGCAACGATATGGGCTTCGGCGGCAATAACGGCCTGACCGATTTCAAGGACATCCTCGGCTTCAACGTGCAGTCGGAGCCGACGCGCAACGCGCTGTTGTTCGACCTCGTGCCTGGCGCTCGCGCATCGGCTTCCTGATCTGCCGCGCCATCGTCACCTCGAAATTCGGCAAGGTGCTGGTGGCGGTGCGCGACGCCGAGAGTCGCGCACGCGCTTCCTCGGCTACCGGGTCGAGAACTACAAGCTGTTCGTGTTCACGCTGTCGGCCTGCATGGCGGGCGTCGCCGGCGCGCTCTACGTGCCGCAGGTCGGCATCATCAATCCGGGCGAATTCGCGCCGGCCAATTCGATCGAGGTCGTCATCTGGTTCGCGGTCGGCGGCCGCGGCACGCTGGTCGGCGCGGTGGTCGGCGCGCTGCTCGTCAATTTCGCCAAGACCTATTTCACCTCCGGCGTGCTTGCGCCCTATTGGCTGTTCATGCTCGGCGGCCTGTTCGTCGCGGTGACGCTGCTGATGCCGCGCGGCATCATCGGCACGATCAAATACGGCTTCGACCGCCGCGCCGCCGCCAAGTCGGCCGCGGCCGAGGAGCGGCGAGGACGCCGCCGCTCGAACGGCCGCCGCAAGCCGCGACCCACGCGGCGGAGTAGGCTCATGGCCGAAGCCCAAGACAAGCAAACCACCTCCGCGCTGCTCTATCTCGACGGCATCAGCGTCTCCTTCGACGGCTTCAAGGCGCTCAACGAATTGTCGCTGCATCGTCGAGCCCGGCGAGATGCGCGCCATCATCGGCCCCAACGGCGCCGGCAAGACCACCATGATGGACGTCATCACCGGCAAGACGCGGCCCGATTCCGGCGACGTCTTTTTCGAGGCCGGCACCATCGACCTCTCCAAGCTCGACGAGACGCAGATCGCCGAGCTCGGCATCGGCCGCAAGTTCCAGAAGCCGACCGTGTTCGATATGCACACGGTCGAGGACAACCTTCTCTTGGCGCTGAAGAACGATCGCAGCGTGCGCGCGACCCTGTTGTGGGAAAACTCGGCCCCGCAGGAACAGCGCATCGACGCCATCCTCGACACCATCCGTCTCAAGCCGCTGCGCTCGCGCATCGCCGGCGGCCTGTCGCACGGCCAGAAACAATGGCTGGAGATCGGCATGCTGCTGGCGCAGGAGCCGAAGCTGCTGCTGGTCGACGAGCCGGTCGCCGGCATGACCGATGCCGAGACCATGCAGACGGCGGAGCTGCTCAAGGAGATCAACCAGACCAAGACCGTGGTCGTGGTCGAGCACGACATGGCCTTCGTGCGCGAGCTCGGCGTGCGCGTCACCTGCCTGCACGAGGGCTCGGTGCTCGCCGAGGGCACCATCGACCAGGTCTCGGCCAACGAGCGCGTGGTCGAAGTGTATTTGGGGCGGTGAGCGATGAAGCGAATAGGGAGTAGCGAATAGCGAATAGGGAAGCACGAATAGCGGGCGAACATTTCTATTCGCTATTCGCTATTCGCTATTCGCCGCTAAATCGGCATGCTCGAAGTAAAAAACATCAACCTCCACTACGGCGCGGCGCAGGCGCTGCGCGGCGTCTCGCTCACCGCCGAGCCGGGCAAGGTCACCTGCGTGCTCGGCCGCAACGGCGTCGGCAAAACGAGCCTGCTGCGCGCCATCGTCGGCCAGCATCCGGTCAGCGCCGGCGCCATCGCCTTCGAGAACGGCGATATCACCACGATGTCCACCGTCGAGCGCGCCCGCCACGGCATCGCCATCGTGCCGCAGGGCCGCGAGATCTTCCCGTTGCTCACCGTCGAGGAAAATTTGGAGACCGGCTTTGCGCCGCTGCGCGCGCGACAAGCGCTCGGTGCCGGACGACGTGTTCTCGCTGTTCCCGGTGCTCAAGAGCATGCTCGGCCGCCGCGGCGGCGACCTCTCCGGCGGCCAGCAGCAGCAACTGGCGATCGGCCGCGCGCTGGTGATGCGGCCGCAGCTGCTGCTGCTCGACGAGCCGACCGAGGGCATCCAGCCCTCGATCATCAAGGACATCGGCCGCGCCATCAGCTATCTGCGCTCGCTCAAGGAAATGGCGATCGTGCTGGTCGAGCAGTATCTCGACTTCGCGCAGGAGCTTGGCGATTATCTGGTGGTGATGGACCGCGGCTCGATCGTCTATGCCAGCGACAAGGCCGGCATGGACGAGGCGGCGATCAAGCGCGCGCTGGCGATCTAGTTTCTGTCATGGCCGGGCTTGTCCCGGCCATCCACGTCTTTCATGTTGTCCATGGATCAAGGCGTGGATGCCCGGCACGGGGCCGGGCATGACGAGTGGGGGAAGGCCGAGTGCCGTCTGCAAGCGCTGGTTTGACGACAACGCAATCTTCGCCGCCAACCGGGCAACCGGCAACGTCGCCTTGAGCGTCGCGGCGGCGGGCGGCGTCACGCGCCGCAGGCGCGTGCATGAGGACGGCTCGCTGCGCGTGCGCTTCCCGAATTCCGAGCACGCCGCGCTCGAGGCCGTGCTGGTCAACACTGCGGGCGGCATCGCCGGCGGCGACCGCTTTGCCGTCGCACTTGAGGTCGGCCCCGGCGCCGATCTCATCGCCGGCACCGCCGCGGCGGAGAAAATCTACCGCAGCGAGAGCGCCGCCGCCGAAGTTGCGCTGACGCTCAACGTCGGCGAGGGGGCGCGGCTCGCCTGGCTGCCGCAGGAGACCATCCTGTTCGATCGGGCGCGGCTCGTCCGTCGTATCGACATCGACCTTGCCGACGGCGCTTCGCTGGTGCTGGCCGAAGCCCTGGTGTTCGGCCGCGCCGCCATGGGCGAGGCGGTGGAGCAGGGCACTCTCATCGATCGCTGGCGCCTGCGCCGCGGCGGCAAGCTGGTCTTTGCCGAAACCACGCGGCTCGACGGCGCCATCGGCCGAGACTCTGGCGCAGCCTGCCGCCGCAAACGGCGGCGCCGCCATCGCCACCGTTCTGATCGCGCCGGGCAGCGAGGAGACGCTCGCCGCCGTCCGCGCGCTCGACTTCACCGGCGAGGTTGGCATGTCCGCCTGGAACGGCATCGCCGTGGCGCGGCTCTGCGCCAGGGACGGCGCGGCGCTGCGCCACGATCTCATTGCGGTGCTCGCTGCGCTCGATCAACCGGTACCGCGACTTTGGACCAACTGAGTTCGCCCCATGAATTTGACGCCGCGTGAAAAGGACAAGCTGCTCATCGCCATGGCGGCGATCGTGGCGCGCCGCCGGCTCGAGCGCGGCGTCAAGCTCAACCATCCCGAGGCGGTGGCGCTGATCAGCGACTTCATCCTCGAGGGCGCCCGCGACGGCAGAAGCGTCGCCGAATTGATGCGCGACGGCGCGCACGTGCTCACCCGCAGCCAGGTCATGGATGGCATTCCCGAGATGATCCACGACATCCAGGTCGAAGCGACGTTCCCCGATGGCACCAAGCTCGTGACCGTGCACAACCCGATCCGCTAGAAAGGAAGAACACCATGAAACGCAAACTGCTCGCGCTTGCCGCCGCGCTCGCTCCGACCGCGGCCTTCGCCCATGTCGGCGTCGGCTCGACCGCCTCGTTCGCCGCGGGTGTGGCGCATCCCTTGACCGGCCTCGACCACATCACGGTGATGGTGGCGGTGGGCTTATGGGCCGCGCTCAAGGGCAATCGCGCGCTGTGGGTGTGGCCGGCGACTTTCGTCGGTGTCATGCTGATCGGCGGCGCGCTCGGCATGGCGCACATGCCGCTGCCTTACGTCGAGCCGGCGATCCTCGCTTCGGTGGTCGCGCTCGGCATCCTGGTTGCGCTCGCGGTCGATCTGCCGGTGTGGACCGGCGCGGCAATCGTCGGCCTGTTCGCGCTGTTCCACGGCCACGCCCACGGCTCGGAAGTCGCCGGGACGGTGAGCGGCGCCGAATACATGGCGGGCTTTGCGCTGGCCACCGCGACACTGCACGCCACCGGCATCGCGCTTGCGCTTTTGTTGATCACGAATCCACATGCGCGGCCTCATCCGCGCTGGCGGCGTTGCCTGCGTGCTGGTCGGGGCAGGAACTGTTATCGGGGTACTCTCATGATCCCCGGCGAACTCTTCATCAAGGACGGCGACATCGAGCTCAACGCCGGGCGTAAGATCGTGACGCTCAGCGTCGCCAATTCCGGCGACCGCCCGATCCAGGTCGGCTCGCACTATCATTTCTTCGAGACCAACCCGGCGCTCAAGTTCGACCGCAAAAAGGCGCGCGGCATGCGGCTCGACATCGCCGCCGGCACGGCGGTGCGCTTCGAGCCGGGGCAGACGCGCGAGGTTCGCCTCGTCGCGCTGGCCGGCAAGAAGACGGTCTACGGTTTCCGCCAGGACGTGATGGGGAAGCTGTGAATTTCGATCTCGTCATTCCGGGGCGCTCGCGCAGCGAGCGAACCCGAATCCAGAAGCAGCCATCGTGCTTGCGTCTGGATTCCGGCTCCGCGCCGGAGCTTGTCATCGGGCCGGCCCAAGCGGGCCGGACCCGTTGGGCGCGTGCCGGAATGACGGAGAAAAGCAGTCCCCAAAAGCCATAACGGGCGGACCGTCGTCCACCCGTTACCAGCTCTCGGATCCATCTCCAGCGCGCCAGCCGAAGCCGGCAGCACTGTACCCAGTTACTGAGAGCCAGAACCGGCAAGCCTTGAGCCACAAATGCTCCGAAGAGCACCCACGTCTCGGGACCCACTCCAGTCTTGGCGGCCATCCATGTCCGGCGGAGCCGTGCATCAGTGACCTGTCGCGAAGCCTACGCGCATCGGTGGCATGCGCAAGGGGCTTCAAGTAGCTGTTGATAAATTTGGGGACAAAAAATGGCCGTCACAATGAAACGCGCGTCCTACGCCGACATGTTCGGCCCCACCGTCGGCGACAAAGTGCGGCTCGCCGACACCGATCTCATCATCGAGATTGAAAAAGATTTCACCGTCTACGGCGAAGAGGTGAAATTCGGCGGCGGCAAGGTGATCCGCGACGGCATGGGCCAATCGCAGATCACCAACGCGCGCGGCGCGGTCGACACCGTCATCACCAACGCGCTGATCCTCGATCACTGGGGCATCGTCAAAGCCGACGTCGGCATCAAGGACGGAAAAATCTTCGCCATCGGCAAGGCCGGCAATCCCGACATCCAGCCCGGCGTCACCATCATCATCGGCCCCGGCACCGAAGTGATCGCCGGCGAAGGCAAGATTCTCACCGCCGGCGGCTTCGATACCCACATCCATTTCATCTGCCCGCAGCAGGTCGACGAGGCGCTGATGTCGGGCGTCACCTCGATGCTCGGCGGCGGCACCGGACCGGCCGCCGGCACCAATGCCACCACCTGCACGCCGGGGCCGTTTCATCTTGCGCGCATGATCCAGGCGGCCGACGAGTTTCCGGTCAATCTCGGCTTCGCCGGCAAGGGCAATGCGTCGAAGCCCGCCGCGCTCGAGGAAATGGTCAAGGCCGGCGCCTGTGCGCTCAAGCTCCACGAGGACTGGGGCACCACGCCGGCGGCGATCGACTGCTGTCTCGGCGTCGCCGAGCGCTACGATATCCAGGTGATGATCCACACCGACACGCTGAACGAGTTGGGCTTCGTCGAGGACACCATCAAGGCCTTCAAGGGCCGCACCATCCACGCCTTCCACACCGAGGGCGCCGGCGGCGGCCACGCCCCCGACATCATCAAGGTGGCGGGCCTCAAGAACGTGCTGCCGTCGTCGACCAATCCGACCCGGCCGTTCACCAAGAACACCATCGACGAGCATCTCGACATGCTGATGGTGTGCCACCATCTCGATCCGTCGATTGCGGAAGACCTGGCGTTCGCCGAAAGCCGCATCCGCAAGGAGACCATCGCCGCCGAAGACATCCTGCACGACATCGGCGCTCTCTCGATGATGTCGTCGGACTCGCAGGCCATGGGACGCCTGGGCGAAGTCATCATCCGCACCTGGCAGACCGCGGACAAGATGAAGAAGCAGCGCGGGCAGCTCGCCGGCGAGAAAGGCGACAACGACAACATGCGCGCCAAGCGCTACGTCGCCAAATACACCATCAATCCGGCGATCGCCCATGGCGTGGCCAAGCACATCGGCTCGATCGAGAAGGGCAAGCTCGCCGATCTTGCGCTGTGGTCGCCGGCCTTCTTCGGCGTCAAGCCGGAGATCGTCATCAAGGGCGGCTCGATCGTCGCCGCGCAAATGGGCGATCCCAACGCCTCGATCCCGACGCCGCAGCCGGTGCATTACCGGCCGATGTTCGGCGCCTATGGCAAGGCGCGCACCGCGTCCTCGCTGGTGTTCGTGTCGAAGGCCGCGGCGCGTTCGGGCCTGCGCAACCGGCTCGGCGTCGAGAAGCAGTTCGTCGCCGTCGAGCACACCCGCGACATCGGCAAGAAGAACATGATCCACAACAACGCCACACCGGACATCGAGGTCGATCCGGAGACCTACGAGGTGCGCGCCGACGGCGAATTGCTCACCTGCGCGCCGGCCGAAGTGTTGCCGATGGCGCAGCGCTATTTTCTGTTCTAGAGCTGATGAAATTGGGCCGGAACGGTAGTCACTGCCGCAGCGCGCTCCCTCCCCTTGAAAAGGGGAGGTAAGGGTGCGGGCGACAGCAATGAAAGGGAAACGCCGTGATCTATGTCATTGCCGAACTGCGGCTGAAGCCCGGCACGGCGGAAAAAGCCGCCGCCGAGGCGCGCAAGGTTGTCGCCGGCACCGTCCAGGAGGACGGCTGCCTGCAATACGACTTCCACCTGAGCGTGACCGACCCGACGCGGCTGGTGGCGGTCGAGCGCTGGACCTCGCGCGAGGCGCTCGACGCGCATAGTCGCACGCCGCATGTGCTTGCCTGGCGCGAGGCGCTCAAGGACTTCGCGATCGACCGCAACATCCAGATCATCACCCCGGAGCGGGTCGACAAGCCGTGAACCCCTTACGCGCGTTTGGCGGCGGCTGAGATTTCCAATTGCATCGTGCGCGATATTGCGCATTCCTTGCAGGCGGCCTTGGCCACTGGCTTGAGCGCATCCCCACATGAGCCCGTCGAAAAAATTCGTCTTCTACGTGATCATGGTCAGCATTCCGGTGCTTGCGCTGGTGCTGCCGGTGGGCGGCTATCTCGCCTACCGCAAGCTCACGTTTTCCTACGATTACTGCGGTTCGTACGGCCAATTTGACGCCGTGCTCGGCTGGCGGCTCAAGCCGGACGCCAGTTCCTGTCTGTCGCTGACGAACCGCCTCAAAGGCATCGTCTATTTCTCAAGCACGATCCACACCGATGACGGCGGTTTTCGTGATGCCAAGACCGGCGGCGCGGCGCCGAACCACGCCATCATGACGATCGGCGACTCCTGGACCTTCGGCTACGGCGTCAATTACGAGCAGTCCTTTCCCTATTTCCTGGCGCAAGCGCTCGGCAAGCCGGTGGTCAACGCCGGCATTCCCGCCTACGGCTCCGGCAGCAACCTGCTGCTGTTCGAGCGGAATGTGCGGAAATATGCGCCGTCGGTTGTGGTCTATCATACGCGGGGCATGTTCGAACGCTCGGTTTGCTCGGCGCGCGAGGCGGCGGCGACGTTGGTGCCGTGCTTCGTGTTCGACAGCAAAAGCGGGCATGTCGCCTTGGTGACGCCGAAGCCCGGCGTGGTCGCCGATGCCGTGAGCCACGACGTCTACCCCGGCGGTTCGTTGACGGCCGGCTACGATTTGCTGCTGCGCTACATGTTCCTCGTCAAATTTCACGAGATCGCCGGCGCGATCCGCGATAAAGCGGCGCGCTTGATGGGTGAGGGCAACGGATTTGAGGATCTGAGCCGGCAGGGTCTGCGTTCCATTCTACGCTTCGAATTGCAGCGTTATCGCGAACTGTCGGAGCAATACGGTTTCGATTTTCTGCTGGTCGACCCGGACGGAGCTTACCGGTCCGATGCGGATGCGATGGCGGCGGCCTGGGGCAGCCGCTTTGGCTATATCGGCCGGGACGATTGGCGCGAAAACGTCGACAAAAAGGTCGCGTCATTGGCGCCGGATCAGGCCTGGGTGCCGATGGACGGCCATTACGGCCCGGGCCAGAACAAAATCGTCGGCGGTTATTTGGCGAGCCGTGCTGCGGCAGCGCTTCGCGGAAAAATTCGGCGCTCCGACGAATTGACGCGGGCCAGCCTCGCCGCGTCAGTCGAGCTCGAATGCGGCGCTGTAGTCGTGCTTGAGGCGCGCATCTTGCGCGCTCTTGCGCAGCACGCAATTGCCGACCACCAGGACATCGAGCTCGTTGCCCATGAAGCAGCGGAAGCGTCTTCCGGCGTGCAGACGATCGGCTCGCCGCGCACGTTGAAGCTGGTGTTGACCAGCACCGGGCACCCGGTCATTTCCTTGAAGCGCGCAATCAGCAGCGGTGGAACAGCGGATTGGTGTCGGCGTGCACCGTCTGAATGCGCGCCGAATAGTCGACATGGGTCACCGCCGGAATTTCGGAGCGCGACGACATTGAGCTTGTCGATGCCGAACAGCGCCTGCTCCTCGCGCCGTCATCTGCGCGGCGCCTGTCCTTCGCGAACGTCGGCCACGAGCAGCATGTACGGGCTGTCGCGACGTCGAGATCGAACCAGTCGGCGACGTCTTCGCGCAGCACCGCGGGCGCGAACGGCCGGAAGCTCTCGCGGTATTTGACCTTGAGGTTGAGGATCTTCTGCATGTCGGCGACCGCGGGTCGCCCAGGATCGAGCGGGCGCCGAGCGCGCGCGGCCCGAACTCCATCCGGCCCTGAAACCAGCCGACCGCCTTCTGCTCGGCGAGCGCCTCTGCGGTCGTTCTCGATCAGCTCGTCTTCGTCGAGCACCGTCGAACCGCGCGCCGGCCGCGGCGAGCCGCCGCTCGATGTCGGCTTGCGAAAAGCTGCGGGCCGAGAAAAGCGCCGCGCATGCCGTCGCCGCCTGTCGTGCTTGCGCGGCTGGCCTTTGAACAGGTGGACAGCTGCGAGCGCCGCGCCCGAGCGCGCCGCCGGCGTCGCCGGCCGCCGGCTGGATCCAGATGTTGTCGAATGCGCCGTCGCGCAGAACCTTGCCGTTGGCCACGCAATTCAGCGCCACACCGCCGGCAAGGCAGAGATTGCGCGCGCCGGTCTGCTTGCGCGAGGCGCGCGTCAGCCGCAGCACGACCTCCTCGATCACCGCCTGGATCGAAGCCGCCACATCCATGTGGAACGTGCGTGAGCAGTTCCTCCGGCGCCGCGGACCGGCTCGCCGAACAGCTCGGCGAAGCGGTCGTTGGTCATGGTCAGGCCGGTGCAGTAGTCGAAATAGGACATATCGAGCCGGAACGAACCGTCCGGCCTTCAGGTCGATCAGGTGGTCGAGAATGAGCTTGCGCGTATTTCGGCTCGCCATAGGGCGCGAGGCCCATGACCTTGTATTCGCCGGAATTCACCTTGAAGCCCGGTGTAATAGGTGAAGGCCGAATAGAGCAGGCCGAGCGAATGGGGAAAGTGAATTTCCCGGATGATTTCCAAGCTTGCCGGCCATCGCCGACCGCAGCCGACGTCGTGGCCCACTCGCCGACGCCGTCCATGGTCAGCACGGCCGCGCTCGTCGAACGGCGAAGGATAGAAGGCGCTGGCCGCATGGCTGAGGTGATGCTCGGAAAACAGAAGCCGTTTCGTCCCGTCGAAATCGCCGCGAGACTGTCTGCAGTTCGCTTCGCCAGCAAGCTCTTCTGAAACAGCTTCTCGCGCAGCCACAGCGGCATCGCCATCCGGAACGAACGCAAAGCCCCGCGGCGCAAAGGCGACATAGGTTTCGAGCAGCCGCTCGAATTTCAGAAACGGCTTGTCGTAGAACACCACGTAATCGAGCGTCGTCGAGTCGCGACGCCGGCTTCCTCAAGGCAATAGGCGATCGCATTCTGCGGAAACGCGGCGTCGTGCTTCTTGCGGGTGAAGCGCTCCTCCTGCGCCGCCGCCGACGATGCGGCCGTCCTCGACCAGCGCCGCGGCGCTGTCGTGATAGAAGGCTGAAATGCCCAGAATGCGCATCGTTCGCGGCTAGAACAGCGTGTAGATGAAAGGCGCGACGGCCGAGCCCTTGGTCAGCACGACCAGGCCGCCGAAGACCACCATCATCACCAGGATCGGCAACAGCCAGAATTTCTTGCGCACGCGCAGGAACCGCCAGAACTCGCCGAGGAAGGTCATGCTGCACTCCTTTAGAATTGATCTTTCATCGACTCGGCGGCCGGTCCGGGCGGCTCGCGGACGATCCAGTAGCTTTTCAGCTCCGGTTGCCGGCTGAGCCGCAGCGGCCGCTTGCCAATCGCGCGCATGACGAGGCCGGTCGGCAGCACCGTGCCGTAAAAGACGAGAGCCATGACGATCGGAGTGACCACCTTGTGCAGCAACAGCCCGAACTTGAACCAGGCGCGGTTGAGCGGGGCGAGCGCTGCCGGATAAAGCAGGGCCGCCGTCAGGAACAAGGCGGCAAGGCTGCCGGTCACGGTCCAGCTATGGCCGCCGCGCCAGGCATTCAACGCGGCGAGGATCGCCAGCACCGCGGCCATGACCATCCCGAAGGATCGATCCGAGCCGGACGTGCCCGAGTCCTCGCGCGTAAAGGTCTCGTGTGTCGACAGTGTTTCAGTCCGTTGTCGGCGAGTTGTTTGCGCCAATCTATTGCCCGGGCACAGCGGCGGCAACGCGATTGGACGAACTGATAGCTCTCCGCTAACAGAATGATTTAAGCAAGAGAATACCTTGCCGGCCGGCTATCGGCAGAAGCCGCCGGGCGCTATGCTGCGGCGGTGCCGGCATAATGGTTCCCGGTCTGAATTAGCGAAATTGAATGCAGCGCGTGGTTTCGATCGAACATGCCGGCCACTGGTCCACCGCTTCCGCCACGGACCGCGTCATCCTCGATGCCGGCGACCGCAACCGCCGCCGGATCGTGCTGACCGGCGAGAAGGGCACGCGCTTCCTGCTCGAGTTCGCAAAGCCCGTCGCCCTGCGCGATGGCGACGGACTGGTGCTCGACAATGGCGCCGATCGTGCTGGTCGCTGGCGCACCGGAGGCGCTGATCGAGGTTGCCGCGCCGAGCCCGCTCGACACCGTGCGGCTCGCCTGGCATCTCGGCAACCGCCACACCGATGTGCAGATCGCCGGAGCCAGGATTTGCATCCGCCGCGATCACGTGCTGGAGGACATGCTGCGCGGCCTTGGCGCCAGGCTCGAGCCCCTCGAGGCGCCGTTCGATCCGGAGCAAGGTGCTCCGCATGGCCACGGGCATCACGGGCACGAACATGCGTAAGAAGCGACCGGCTTTGCTGAGAAGCAAGGCGCTGGCCAAGCGTCACCTCTCCCCGCGTGCGGGGAGAGGTCGCCCGCGCGAAGCGCGGGCGGGTGAGGGGGCGCCGCCGCCGCCCGAGCCTGTCGCTACGCCCCCTCACCCGGCTCGCGGCTCCGCCGCTCGCCACCCTCTCCCCGCAAGCGGGGAGAGGGAAAGAGCCGCCCTCTACCGCCTGATGGCCTGGCTGTCGCCGGCCTATCCGGTCGGCGCGTTCTCCTATTCGAGCGGCATCGAATGGGCGGTGGAGGCTGGCGACATCAAGGACGCCGAAACCTTGCGCGGCTGGCTCGCGCTGATGCTGGAGAAGGGCGGCGGCTTCTGCGATGCGGTGCTGTTCGCGCACGCCCATCGCGCAGCCACGAGCGGCGACGGCAACGCTTTGCGCGCCGTTGCCGAGCACGCGGCGGCGCTGGCGCCGACCAAGGAGCGGCATCTCGAAACCACCGCTCAGGGCGCGGCCTTCGTCGAGGCAACGCGCGCGGCTTGGCCCTGCGCCGCGCTCGACCGGCTCGCGGAAATATGGGACGGGCCGGTCGCCTATCCGGTCGCGGTTGCCGTTGCCGCCGCCGGCCACGAGATTTCGCTTGCCCCCGCGCTCGCCGCCTTCCTGCAGGCGCTCGCCGCCAACTGGGTCTCCGCGGGGGTCCGCCTCGTCCCGCTCGGCCAGACGCAAGGCCAGCGCGTGCTCGCCGCGCTCGAGCCGGTGATCGCGGCAACGGCAGCGCGCGCGCTCGCCGCCGCGCTCGACGACATCGGCTCGGCCGCCTTCCGCGCCGACCTTTCGAGCGCCCGGCACGAGACGCAATACACGCGGCTGTTTCGCTCTTGACAGACGGCGTTATAGGATTTAATTCATAGCAGCATTTGTTGCGGCCGCCGGCGTCTCGAGCGCCGTCCGGCCGGGGCAAAGAGCATGGTGACTTGCGGTGGAGCGCCGGGAGGCGCTGCGCCCTGCGTCATCGCAAGTCGGGTTTACCCGACTTGCGCAAATGATGTGCCTGATCTCGGGTAGACCCGAGATCAGGGGCGCGCACGCCCCGAAGCGGTCGCCCCGGGTAACCGGGGAAGGGCCGTGGGCGTGCAGGCGGGCCGATCGCAAGGCTCGCCTAAAGGGGTCTCGCAAGCCCCGGCGCCTCCCGGCGCTCCATCGCGCGCTTTGTGTGCGGGAGCTGGAATGCAGGCGTCCCCGGCGCCTTCAAAGAACGCGGGCGATGGCGCTTGCCTTTCGTCATTCCGGGGCGCGAGCGCAGCGAGCGAACCCGGAATCCAGAGCCACACGCCGTGCCGGTTGCTCTGGATTTCGGGTCCGGCGCTTGCGCGCCGTCCCGGAATGACGAATGGGTATTGCCGGCAAGCAGGACACATTTGAATGAAGACCGCCCCAAACCCCAAATACGGCCCGTTGCGCGTCGGCGTCGGCGGCCCGGTCGGCTCCGGCAAGACCGCGCTGATGGACGCGCTGTGCAAGAAGCTGCGCGAGCGATTTGAGATCGCCGCCATCACCAACGACATCTACACCAAATGGGACGCCGAATATCTGGTGCGCTCCGGCGCGCTGGCGCCCGAGCGCATCGCCGGCGTCGAGACCGGCGGCTGCCCGCACACCGCCATCCGCGAGGACGCCTCGATCAATCTCGCCGCGGTCGCCGACATGCGCAGGAAATTTCCCGATCTCGATCTGGTGCTGATCGAATCCGGCGGCGACAATCTCGCCGCCACGTTCTCGCCGGAGCTTGCCGACCTCACCATCTATGTCATCGACGTCGCCGCCGGCGACAAGATCCCGTCCAAGGGCGGCCCCGGCATCACGCGCTCCGATCTGCTCGTCATCAACAAGATCGATCTTGCGCCTTACGTCGGCGCCTCACTCGAGGTCATGCAGCGCGACGCCAAAAAGATGCGCGGGGCGCGGCCTTTCGTCCTCACCAATCTGCGCGAGGGCAAAGGCGTCGATGAGATCGCACGATTTATCGAAGAGAAAGGCGGTTTGGAGCGATGAGAAAAGCGTCTTCCCGCGAGCGGCTCGACGCCGCGCTTGCCAAAATTGCCGATCCGCAAGGCGAGGGCGCGCGCGCCTGCCTCACCGTCTATCGCGAGCAGGCAATCGCTGCGGCGGACGCCGCCGATGCACGCGCCCGCGCCGGCATCTCGCTCGGGCCCCTCGACGGCGCAATCGTCAGCATCAAGGATCTGTTCGACGTCGCCGGCGAAGTGACGCGCGCCGGCTCCAAAGTGCTCGCCGAGGAAGGCAGGAAGGCCGCGGCCGATGCGCCGGTCGTCGCCCGCCTGCGCCGCGCCGGCGCGGTGATCGTCGCCAAGACCAACATGACCGAGTTCGCCTTCTCCGGCGTCGGCGCCAATCCGCATTACGGCACGCCGGGCAATCCGGCCGACCGCAAGCGCATTCCCGGCGGCTCGTCGTCCGGCGGCGCCGTCGCCGCCGCCGATGCGATGTGCGAGATCGCGATCGGCACCGACACCGGCGGCTCGACCCGCATTCCGGCGGCGCTGTGCGGCATCGTCGGCTTCAAGCCGAGCCGCCAGCGCATCCCGACCGACGGCGCCTTTCCGCTGTCCTACACGCTCGACTTCGATCGGGCCGATGGCGCGCAGCGTCGCCGATTGCTGTCAACGCCGACGCGACGATGGCGGGCGACGAGCCGGCGCCGCTTGAGCCCGCGCCGCTCGCCAATCTGCGCATCGGCGTCGCCCAAGGGCCGCCGCTCGACAATCTCGACGCCACCGTCGGCAAGCGTTTCCCCGAAGCGCTCGATGTCCTGGAAAAAGCCGGCGTGCGTCTCATCTCGGAAAAATTGCCGCTGCTCGACAAGATGCGCGACATCAACATGAAAGGCGGCGGCATCCCGCCGACCGAGGCGCTCGCCATCCACCGCGACCGCCTGGCGCGCCGTGGGCCCGCCATCGACCCGAACGTGCGTTTGCGCATCGAGCGCGCCGCCAAGAACTCCGCGGCCGACTACATCGAGATGATGCGCGAGCGCGTCACCCTGATCAAAGCCATGGACGCCCAGCTCGCCGAGCTCGATGTGCTCGCCATGCCGACGACGCCGATCGTCGCGCCGGTGCTCGCCGAGCTTGCCGATCCCGAAATTTTTGCCCGGCAGAACGCGCAGCTCCTGCGCAACACCTCGATCTGGAACTTCTTCGACTGCTGCGCCGTCACGCTGCCGCTGCCGCGTCAGGGCGGCCTGCCGGCCGGGCTGATGCTGGTTGCGCGCAACGGCAACGACCGCCGATTGTTCCGCGTCGCTGCCGCGGTCGAGCGCGTGCTGGCCGGCTGACCGAGCAGGATGCCGAAAAGTCTGAAGCTTTAGAGCGCGCGCAGCGTCTCGATCAGCAGCCGGTAGGGCTCGGGCCCGAGCTTCGCTTTCAACGCCGCCTCGTGTTGCGCGGCGAGCACCTTGGCCCGTGCCAATACTTTTTGCCCTCGCGCGTCAGCCGCAGCGCGTGCCGGCGGCGGTCGGCGGGCGAGGGCAGGCGCTGCGTCAGCCCGCGCCGCTCCAGCCGGTGCAGCATGCGCACCAGTCGCGCCCGCTCGATGCCGAGCGTCGCCGCAAGATCGGCCTGCGACAGCCCGGGATTGCAGCCGATCACGACGAGCACTGAAAACTGCGCCGGGCTGATGTCGATGCGCGATAGCCGGCGGATGAAATCCTGGAAGATCCAAACCTGGACGCGGCGCACAAAATAACCGAGCCGCTCGCTGAGCACGCCAAGGTCGGCGGCCGGCCGGCTGCCGCGGCGCAAAGCGCCCGTCTTGAGCAGCGGCACAGCCTTGGCCGGACGTTTCGATGCGGGCATGCGGGGCGCCTTGCGGCCGAAGCCGCTCGATTGCGAATTTTATTGTCTCCTATCGCTGTTGACGAAATTGTTGTCCATGTCAACAATATAGCCCGCTGCCGTCAATCCGGGGCCGCCGCAGCGCGGCAAATTGGCGCTTGTTAAGGCCGGAAAAAATCCGGCATCATCCGGTTCAACGCCGCCCCAAAGGGGGCGCAGGGAGGAATATCCATGCATCGCAAGATCGAACAACACGCGCGTGACGCGCCGCACGGTCGCCGCCGGACTGGGTGCCGGCATTGTCGCCGGCATTGCGCCGTTCAACATCGTGCGCGCACAGGGCGCCAAGCTGAAGGTCGGTGTGCTGTTGCCGCGCTCCGGCTACCAGGCCGGCATCGGCCAGGATTGCCAGCGCGGCGTCGACATCACCAACGGCGTGCTCAAGGAACTCGGCCTGCCCGAATTGGAGATCATGAACGGCGACACCGAAACCAACGTCGACGTCGCCCGGTCGCGCGCCGAGAAGCTGATCAGCGACGGCGCCCAGCTTCTGGTCGGCGCCTTCGACTCCGGCCAGACCACCGCGATCGCGCAGGTCGCCGAGCAGAAGGGCGTTCCGTTCGTCATCAACATCGCCGCCGCGCCGCCGATCACCGAGCAAGGCTACAAGTTCGTGTTCCGCAACTTCCCGACCGGGCCCATGATCCTGCGCGACGCCTTCCTCAATCAGAAGGAGGTGTTCAAGCTCGTCGGCCAGGCGCCCAAGACGGCCGCCATGCTCCATGTCAACGACACCTACGGAACCGCCATCCAGAAGGGCGTGGCCGCGATGTTCCCGAAGTTCGACATGCCCTACAAGATCGCCCAGGAAATCTCCTACGACCCGGCGGCGCGCGACCTCTCGGTCGAGGTCGCCAAGGCCAAGGCCACCGGCGCCGAGGCGCTGATCGTGGTCAGCCGCCTCAACGACGCCATTCTGATCACCCGCGAGCTGGTCAAGCAGCGCTGGAACCCGATGGCGATCCTCAGCATCGGCCCGGGCTGGTACGAGGATCAGTATCTCAAGACGCTCGGCAAGCTCTCCGACGGGCCGATCAGCTTCGTGCCCTGGTACGACCCGAACAAGAAGGTGAGCAAGATGCTCGAGGCCGCGCTCGCCAAGGCCTATCCGAACGTCGGCATGTCCACCAACCACGTCTACACCTTCGAGGCGCTGCTGGTCGCGTCCGATGCCTACAAGCGGGCGGGCTCCGCCGATCCCAAGGCGCTCGCCGACGCGATCCGCAAGACCAACATCACCGATAACGTCAGCCCCGGCCCCGGTATCCAGTTCGATGCCAAGGGCCAGAACGACAAGCTGCGCGACTCGGCGATTCAGAACCAGGGCGGCAAGCTGGTGACGCTTGCGCCCGCCGAGGCGGCCAACGCCAAACCGGTGTGGCCGCTGCCGCCCTACGACAAGCGCGCCTGAGGCGCTTGTCGTTGGCTTGCGCTTCGTGCACAGCCTAGGCGTGGGTGGCCGGCTTTTTTAGGCCGGCCGCCGGCGTTTTGAGAGCGTTCGAGTTGGGACCAGGCAAGTGCCGGCGGACATCTACTTCAACGTGGCGATCGGCGGAATTCTCACCGGCCTCGTCTATGGCCTGATGGCGCTCGGCCTGTCGGTGATTTTCGGCGTCGTCCGCGTCGTCAATTTCGCCCACGGCGAGATGATGACCATCGCGATGTATCTCGCCGTCACCTTGTTTACGGTGTTCCACCTCGACCCGCTCTTGATGCTGGTGCCGATCGCCGCGGTACTCGGCATCCTCGGCTACGTCCTGCAGAAAAGCCTGATCAATCCCTTCATCACCCGCGCCGAATACAGCCAGTTCCTGCTGCTGGTCGCGGTCGCCATCATCATCACCAATGTGCTGCTGATCGTGTACGGGCCGGACTCGCAGAACGTCCAGGTGTCCTACGCCTATGACAGCTATCAGATCGGCCGCATCATCATCGACGCCACCAAGCTCTATGCCGGCCTCACCGCGATCGGGGTCGCGGCGGCGTTGTTCGCCTTCTTCCGCTACACCACCATCGGCACCGCGATCCGCGCTTGCGCCGACAACTACACCGGCGCGCTGGTCGTCGGCCTCAACGTCAAGCACCTCTATGCGCTGACCTTCGGGCTTGGCGCTGCCTGCGTCGGCGCCGCCGGCACGATCCTGCTGCTGATCTTCGACGTGACGCCGACCGTCGGCCCGGCCTACACGCTGCTCGCCTTCGTCATCGTCATCACCGGCGGCCTCGGTTCGATGCCCGGCGCGTTGATCGGCGGCGTGCTTATCGGCTTCACCGAAGCCATGGCCGGGCTCCTGTTCACGCCGTCGGCCAAGAGCATGTTCGCCTTCGCCATCCTGGCGCTGGTGCTGCTGTTCCGCCCGCAGGGCATCATGGGCAAGAGGGCGGCATGATCGCCCGGCTCGTCGAGGGTCTGTCGCGGCGGACCCTGGTCCTGCTCGCTGTCGCGGTGGCGCTGCTCGTGGTCGCGCCGCTGTTTGCCGGCGACTACCTGCTCACCGTGCTGATCCTCATCCTCTATTTCGCCTATACCGGTCAGGCCTGGAACATCATGATGGGCTTTGCCGGCCAGCTCTCGCTCGGCCACGCGCTCTATGTGGGCTTGGGCGCCTACACCGCGGCGGCGCTGTTCGTGTATTTCGGCGTCGGCCCCTGGATCGGCCTGTCTGGCCGCGGTACCGATCGCGACGCTGGCCGGGGCTTTCATCGGCTTCCTGGCCTTCCGGTTTCGTGTTGCCGGCGTCTATTTCGCCATCCTGACCATCGCCGTCGCCGAATTCGCCCGCGTCGGCTTCGACCACCTGGGCTGGACGCGCGGCAGCGCCGGCCTGTTCCTGCCGGTCGCGCAATATGCCCATGACGATCTGTGGCATCTGCGCGGCCATCCGGTGATGTTCTATTACGTGCTGTTGGCGGCGACGCTCGCCGCCCTCGTCGGCTGCCGCATGCTGCTGCGCAGCCGGATTGGCTATTTCTGGCTGGCGATCCGCGAGGACGAGGAAGCCGCGCGCGCGACCGGCGTCGACACCTTCCGCTACAAGATGATCGCGGTGATGATTTCGGCCGGCATGACCGCCTTCGCCGGCGTGATCTATGCGTTCTATTACAACAACCTGTTTCCCGAGCAGGTCTTCGGCATCGGCCGCTCGATCGAGATCATCCTCGGACCCATCGTCGGCGGCGTCGGCACGCTGTTCGGGCCGATCCTCGGCGCCTTCGTGCTGACCGGCCTCGCCGAGACGCTGACGGCCGTGCTCAACGCCTTCGGCATCGACATCCCCGGCGCCAAGCAGGTGTTCTACGGCGTGTGTCTCTTGCTGGTGGTTATCGCGTTGCCCGACGGCGTCTGGCCCTGGGTCGCGCGCCGCATCGGCCTCTCGGAGAAGAAGCCATGAGCGCGCTGCTCAAGGTCGATGGCGTGCGCAAGCGCTTCCGCGGCCTCGTCGCCGTCGACCGCCTGAGCTTCGAGGCGCCCGAGGGCGCAATCTTTGCCGTGATCGGGCCGAACGGCGCCGGCAAGACCACGCTGTTCAACATGATCGCCGGCGTCTACGCGCCCGACACCGGCTCGATCGCCTTTGCTGGCGAGCGCATCGACGGCCTCAGTTCCGACCGGATCTGCCGGCGCGGCATCGGCCGCACCTTCCAGATCGTGCGGCCGTTCCCGGCCTTGAGCGTCGAGGACAACGTCATCGTCGGCGCGCTGCTGCGGCGCAAGCGTGCCGCCGATGCGCGTGAGCGCGCCCACGAGGTGCTGCGCCGGCTCGACCTCTACGACAAGCGCTTCCAGCGCGCTTCCTCGCTGACCTTGCCCGACCGCAAGCGGCTCGAAGTCGCGCGCGCGCTCGCCACCGACCCGAAACTGTTGCTGCTCGACGAGGTGATGGCGGGCTTGCGGCCGACCGAGACCGACCGCATCGTCGCCATCTTGCGCGAGCTCAACCGCGACTTCGGCCTCACCATCCTGCTCATCGAGCACGTCATGCGCGCGGTGATGGCGCTCGCCTCGAACGTCCTGGTGCTGCACCACGGCGCGGCAATCGCCGAAGGCACGCCGCACGAGGTGGTGCGCGACAAGGCCGTGATCGATTCCTATCTGGGGGCCGAGGCGATCTGATGCTCAAGGTTGAGAACCTCGACGTCTTCTACGGCGACGCCCAGGCGCTCGACGGCGTCTCGCTCGAAATCGGCGAGGGCGAGATCGTCGCCATCGTCGGCGCCAACGGCGCCGGCAAGACCTCGCTGATCCGCACCATCGCCGGCATGCAAAAGCCGGCGCGCGGCCGTATCGTGTTCCGCGGCACCGATATCGCCGGCTGGCCGAGCTACAAGGTGTGCAATCTCGGCATCGGCCAGGTGGCCGAAGGCCGCCAGGTGTTCCCGAGCCTGTCGGTTGCGGAAAACCTGAGCATGGGCGCGCTGTTGCCGCGCGCGCGAGGCGACCGCGCCCGCAATCTCGAGCGCGTCTATGCGCTGTTTCCGGTGCTGGCCGAGCGCCGCGGCCAAGCCGCCGGCACGCTGTCCGGCGGCGAGCAGCAGATGCTCGCCATCGGGCGCTGCCTGATGGGCGCGCCGGAGCTGGTGATGTTCGACGAGCCATCGCTCGGTCTTGCGCCGGCGATCGTGCAGGCCGTGCTGGCGACCGTGCGCGACCTGAACCGCGAGGGCCTCACCTGCGTGCTGGTCGAGCAGAACGTCGCGGTGTCGCTCAAGCTGGCGAGCCACGCCTACGTGCTGGAGAATGGCCGCATCACGCTGACCGGCTCGGGCGCCGAGCTGCTCGCCGACGACCGCGTCCGGCAGGCCTATCTGGGGCTGTGAAGCGCGTGCCCGGGACGCAGCGCAGCATGAAATGCTGCGCCGCTGATCCGGGGCCTTTGCAAATTCGGAGTTCGTAACGGTCCCGGTTCTGCAGCGCGCCGCTGCGCGCTGCGCTGCGCCCGGGACAGGCGCCTCACTTCAACGGCGGCCCGATCGTCACCGTGAGCTTGCCGACGCCCTCGACCTCGCATTCGATCTTGTCGCCGGCAACGGTCGCGGCGACGCCCGACGGCGTGCCGGTCATGATGATGTCGCCGGCCTCCAGCGCCACCATTTCCGACAGCTTGGAGATCGTCTCCGGCACGTTCCAGATCATCTGGTTGAGATCGCCGTCCTGGCGGATCTGGCCGTTGACCTTGAGTGTGATCTTGCCTTTGGCCGGATGGCCGATCTCGCTTGCCGGCTTGAGCGGTCCGCACGGCGCCGAGGCGTCGAACGCCTTGCCGATCTCCCACGGCCGCTTCACGTCGCGCGAGGCGATCTGCAGGTCGCGGCGGGTCAAGTCGATGCCGACGCGCATAGCCCCAGATGCATTCATTCGCCTTGGCGACCGGGATGTTGCGGCCGCCCGACTTCAGCGCCACCACCAGCTCGACTTCGTGGTGCATGTCCTTGGTCAGCGACGGGTAGGGCACGGTCGCGCCGTCCGGCACGATGGCGTCGGCGGGCTTGGCGAAGAAGAACGGCGGCGCGCGCTCGTCCTGCCCCATCTCGCGGATGTGCTCGATGTAGTTGCGGCCGACGCACCAGATGCGGCGCACCGGAAAAAGCTTGTTGCTGCCGGCAACGGCGATTGTCGCCTGCGGCGGCGGCGCAATGACGTATTCCGCGCTCATGGGAAATTCTGCCTCGATATTCGGGGATGAAGCGGTGAAGTCGCGGCATCCGGTACCGCATTCCGTCAGCCCGAACAAGCTGGAAAAGCGCGCATGCGCGCCATGCGTCGGGCGCCCGCCTTGGCGCCAAGCATGAGAAATCCGCCGTTAAACGCCAATTGGCAAGTGCCGTAGGGGCCCGTCAGCCGACCGACGACATCGCGATCACCTGTTCCGCCACTTCCTGCTTCTTGAACTGCATGCGGTAGAACGAGGTGTAGCGGCCGTTGCGGCGCAGCAGCTCGTCATGCCGGCCGGACTCCACCGCCTCGCCGTTCTCGATCACGTAGATGCGGTCGGCGTGGGTGACGGTGTGCAGGCGGTGCGCGATCACCATGGTGGTGCGGTCTTGCGTCAGATGGGCAATCGCGTCCTGCACCTGCCGCTCGAACTCCGAATCGAGCGCGGCGGTTGCCTCGTCGAGCAGGATGATCGGCGCGTTCTTGATCAGCGCGCGGGCAATGGCGACGCGCTGGCGCTGGCCACCGGAGAGCTGCAACCCATGCTCGCCGACCGGTGCGTCGTAACCGCGCGGCGATGCCATGATGAAATCGTGCGCGTGCGCGGCCTTGGCCGCCGCCACGATCTCCGCTTCGGTCGCGCCCGACTTGCCGAAGGCGATGTTGTCGCGGATGGTGCCGCGGAACAGAAACACGTTCTGTCCGACATAGCCGATCGCCTGGCGCAGCGAATGGCGCGACACCGCGCCGATGTCCTGGCCGTCGATGGCGATCGAGCCGCTGTCGATCTCGTAGAAGCGCAGCAGCAAATTGAGGATGGTCGATTTGCCGCCGCCGGAGGGGCCGACCAGCGCCGTCACCTTGCCGGGCTCGGCCGTGAGCGTCAGGTCGCGCAGCACCGGCTCGCCCGGCCGGTAGGCGAAATTGACCCCTGAAAACTCGATGCCGGCGCGGTGCACGGCGAGCGCCGGCTTGTGCTCCTCGAGCGGCTCGGTCGCCGGCGCGTCGATGATCTCGAACAGAAGTGCGCACGTTCACCAGCGCGCTGTGCAGCTCGATATTGAGGCGGGCGAGGCGCTTGGCCGGCTCGTTGGCGAGCAAAAAGGCGGTAACGAAGGAGAAGAATTCGCCCGGCGTCGCGCCGATCACCACGGTACGGTAGCCGCCATAGATCACGGCGGCCGCGATGGCGATGCCGCCGAGCAAATCCATCATCGGGCTGGCGCGGTTGGCGACCCGCGCCATCTTGTTCGAACTCGCGCTCCACCTCGCTGACATTGGAGTCGAAGCGGGCTTGCGCCTGCTCCTCGAGCGTGAACGCCTTGATCACCGAGATGCCCTGGATCGTCTCCTGCATCGTCTCCAGCACGCGCGTGCCGCCGGTGAACTGCGCCTTGGCGATCGAGCGGATGCGCCGGATCATCTTGCGCAGCAGCAGCATCGCCGGCGGGAACACGATGAAGGTCACCAGCGACAGCACCGGATCCTGGATGAACATCACCGAGACCAGGCCGACCAAAGTGAGGAAATCGCGGCCGAGCGCGGTGACGATCTGATTGATCACCTGGTTCGCGGCGGCGGCGCCGGCGGTCAGGCGCGCGGCGAATTCCGAGGAATGGCGGTCGGAAAAAAACGAGATGCGCTCGGTCAACAGCTTGGCGAACAGCCGCTTCTGGTTGTCGGCGACGATGCGGTTGCCGATGCGCGAGAGGATGAGCATGTGGCCGTAGGTCGAGAGGCCCTTGACCATGAACAGCGCCATGGTGGCGAGCCCGATCACCAACACGACGTGGAAAGAGTGGCCGACATAGGCCTGGTTGATGAAGTCGCGGACCAGATAGGCGGGCACAGCGGTGCAGGCCGCGGAAATGCCCATCAGCACGAAGGCGACGACGTATTTGCGCCAATGCACCAGGCCCTGCTCGGTGAGCAGGCGCTTGACCATCGCGATGGCGCCGTATTGCGCGTCGGCGGAAGCTGGCAACGTCGTGTCGTTCATTCGCCCTCTTGAGGGCTTAAAGCATCAGGCTTGCGGAAGGGGTGGATGGCGTCTCCTTGCCCGTCCCGCGCCGAATTATCAAGGCAAAAGGCAGATAAATCAAAAGGAAAGCGGTGAAACGCCGGTTCCGCCGTAACTCAGACCGCGGCGCCCTCGCGGCGCCCCGCAAGCCGGCGCTCCCAGGCCAGCGCGTGGCTGACGATGGTGTCGAGGTCGTCGAACTGCGGCCGCCAGTCGAGTGTGGCGTGGATGCGCGACACGTCGGCGACCAGCGATGGCGGATCGCCCGGTCGGCGGGCGGTAAACTCGACCGGGAAATCGCGGCCGCTGACGCGGCGCACCGCGTCGATCACCTCGATCACCGAATGGCCGTGGCCGTAGCCGCAGTTGAACGTCGCGCTGGCGCCGCCGCGGCGCAGATGCGCGAGCGCGGCAAGATGCGCGCGCGCCAGATCGCTGACATGGATGTAGTCGCGGATACAGGTGCCGTCCGGCGTCGGATAGTCGGTGCCGAACACGTCGATCTTGGCGCGGCGGCCGAGCGCCGTCTCACAGGCGACCTTGATGAGGTGCGTGGCGTGCGGCGTCGACTGCCCGGTGCGCAGCCTGGGATCGGCGCCGCAGACGTTGAAGTAGCGCAGCACGACGAAGCGCAGGCCGTGGGCGCGGCCGACGTCGTGCAGCACGATCTCCGACATCAGCTTGGACGAGCCATAGGGCGAGATTGGCGGCGTCGGCGCAGTCTCGCGCACCGGCGCGTCGCCGGCGTTGCCGTAGACCGCGGCGGTCGAGGAAAAGATGAAATACTTGACGCCCGCCTCGACCGCCGCCTCGAGCAGCGCGCAGGTGTTCATGGTGTTGTTGCGGTAGTAGCCGAGCGGGTCGCGCACCAAGTCCGGCACCACGATCGAGGCGGCGAAATGGATGATCTCGGTGACGCGGTGCTGCTGCAGCGTCTTCACCACCAGCTCGCGGTCGCCGGTCGAGCCGGCGACGAAGGGCACGGTGCCCGGGATCAGGAAGCGGAAACCGGTCGACAGGTTGTCGAGCACCACCGGCGGCTCGCCGCTATCGGCGAGCGCGTGCACCATGTGACTGCCGATATAGCCGGCCCCGCCGGTGACCAGAATCGTCATGATTTGCGCCCCCAAATGGCGTCGCCCGATGGTTATTGGCCTTCCGCCTTAAGGAATCCTTATGGCGGCGGCCGGGCACGACCGGTATAGGATCGGCGGCCAAATGTCCGAGATTCTTTTCATCAAGACCTCGTCTCTCGGCGACGTGATCCACCACATGCCGGCGCTGACCGAGGCACGGCAGGCACTGCCGCAGGCGCGGCTGAGCTGGCTGGTCGAGGAGCCGTTCGCGCCGCTGGTCGCGCTGCATCCGGCCGTCGCCGAAGTCATCCCGGTCGCCTGGCGGCGCTGGCGTGGCTCGCTCTATGCGCCGGCGACCTGGTCCGAGATCGCGGCGAACGTGCGCACGCTGCGCGCGCGCCGCTACGACGACATCGTCGACAGCCAGGGCCTGCTGCGCTCGGCGGCGATCGCCCGCATGGCGCACGGCCGCCGCCATGGCTACGACATGCGCAGCATCCGTGAGCCGCTCGCCTCGCTGTTCTACGACGTGCGCTACACTGTGGGCCGCGATCTGCACGCCATCGAGCGCAACCGCATCTTGACCGGCAAGGCGCTCGGCTACACGCCGCAAGGCGCGGCCGACTTCGGCCTCGACCGCGGCAAACTCGCCTCGCCCGGCGGGCCGCGTTACGCCGTGCTGCTGCACGCGACCGCGCGGGCCGAAAAGCAATGGCCGGAAGACAATTGGGTCGCGCTCGGCAACGCGCTCGGCCGTAACGGCCTCGAGCTGGTGCTGCCCTGGGGCAACGAGGCCGAGCGGGCGCGGGCCGAGCGCATCGCCCGCCGCGTTGCCGCGGCGCAAGTTGCGGCGCGTCAGCCGCTCGATCAGGTGGCGCGGCTCATTGCCGGCGCCAAATTCGTGGTCGGCGTCGACACCGGGCTCCTGCATCTCGCCGCGGCGCTTGGCGTGCCGCTGGTTGCGATCTTCACCGGCACTGATCCGAGCCTCACCGGTCCGGTCGGAGCGGGGCCGATCGCCGTGCTCGGGCGCGCGGGCAATGTGCCGGCACCGGCGGACGTTGCGCAGGCGGTCGAGAAAATTTCCGCCTGAATGCGTGATGATTTCAGATCGAAGCGGCTGCAGCAGGCGCGGCGCGCTCCCTCCCCTTGAAAAGGGGAGGTAAAGAACTGTCAGCAGAAGCGCCAGCGACGGCACCACGTCTGCAGCATCAGGATCGCCCACAGATGGTGCGGCTGGTTGATCCGTCCCGCCAACTGCGCCACCCATACCGAACGCACCGTCGCCACGTTGAGAAAGCCCGTCGCGCGCAGCGCCTGTTCCGAGAGCAGATCTTCGGCCCAATCGCGCAAGGCGCCGGCCAGCCATTGCCCGAGCGGGATGGAGAAGCCCATTTTCGGCTGCTGTGTGAGCTCGCGCGGCACGTAGCGGTTCAGGATCTGCCGCAGCAGCCATTTGCTCTCGCCGCCGCGATTGAGCACCTCGCGTGGCAGGCTGAAGGCGAACTCGACGACGCGGTGATCGAGGATCGGCACGCGTCCTTCGAGACTGACCGCCATGCTGGCGCGGTCGAGCTTGGTCAGGATGTCGTCGGGCAGATAGGTCATCAGGTCCATGGCGCGCAGGCGCGCGAGGTCGTCGGGGATGTCACGCTCGAGCCCGGCATCGTCCCAGGGGTAGCGACCGCGATCGGTCACCGGCTGGCCGTCGGGCCACAACGACACGAGCCGGCCGTACATCGTATTGATCGAGGTCTGGCCGAAGATGTCCGCCGCCTTGTGCAGCTTGTCGCCGGGATGCGCGACCCTGCCGCCACCCGGCGCAAGCACCGACAGCCAGTCGATCGCCGCCGGCGGCATCGCAGACAGTGCCGCGCCGATCGCGCGGCGCATGCCGGTCGGCATACGGCGGCCGATCGCCCACATCTGCTGAAGCGCCGCATAACGCGTATAGCCGCCGAACAGTTCGTCGCCGCCGTCGCCGGACAGCGACACGGTCACGGCGCCGCGGGCGAGCTTGGAGACGAGATAGGTCGGGATCTGCGAATAATCGGCGAACGGCTCGTCGAACATGTCCGGCAACAGCGGGATGACAGACTGCGCTTCCGCGGGCTCGACCACCAGCTCGGTGTGGTCGGTGCCGAGATGCTTCGCAATCTTGCCCGCGCGCTCGGCCTCGTTGAAATTGCCTTCGCGCAACCCGATCGTGAAGGTCTTGATCGGCCGCGGCGACTGCCGCTGCATCAAAGAAACGACGGTCGGCGAGTTGATACCGGCGGACAGAAACGCGCCGAGCGGCACGTCCGCGACCATTCGCCGCTTCACCGCATCCGCCAGCAGCGCGTCGGCTTCGTCGAGAATGTCGGGCAGGGGACGCCGGTCGATCCGAGCCTGCGCGGATTTGATGCGCTCGCGCGGGTCCCAATAGCGCGTGACGGTTTCGCGGCCGTCCGCTTCGCGCGTCAGGATGCACCCGGGCGCAAGCTTTGCGATGCCGGTGAACACCGACAACGGCTGCGGCACGTAGCCGAAACGCAGATAGGCGGCGATCGCCTGTTCGCTGAGCTTTGGCTGCCAGCCGGGAAAGGCGTGCAGCGCCTTCAGCTCCGACGCGAACACAAAGGCCGCGCCGGCTTGCCCGTAATAGAGCGGCTTGATGCCGACCCGGTCGCGCACAAGGGACAGGGTGCGCTCCTTGCGGTCCCACAGCACGAAGGCGAACATGCCGATGAAGCGCGTAACCGCGGCTTCGACGCCCCAGCGCGCGCAGGCTTCGACCAGCACCTCGGTGTCGGAATGGCCGCGCCAGTTGATGCCGGGCAATTCAGCCGCCACTTCGGGCGCGTTGTAGATTTCGCCGTTGTAGGCGATCACGAAGCGGCTGTCGGCGCTCGCCATCGGCTGATGGCCGGCCTGCGACAGATCGACGATGGAGAGCCGCCGGTGGCCGACGGCGAAGCCGGCGGCCTCGTCGACGAACACGTCGCTGTCGTCCGGTCCGCGATAGGCGAGACGCTCGGCCATGGCCCGCGCCGTTGCCGCGGCGTCGGCGGGGCTCCCCGTTGGAGCGACAAAGCCTGCGATTCCACACATTTGGCTTAAGCCGATCGCGGCCGGCGCGCGATCACGCGGCGCCGGCGCGCAACAGATCGTGGACGTGGATGATGCCGACCGGCTTGCCGGTCTCGACCACGAACAGCGCCGTGACCTTCATGCTGTTGAGCAGCTCCAGCGTCTCGCTGATCAACTGATCGGGCCGCACCGTCTTCGGCCGCGCCGTCATCACCTCGTCGACCTTGGCATCGAGCAGATTGTCGCGCATGTGGCGGCGCAGGTCGCCGTCGGTGACGATGCCGACGAGCTGCCCGCTTTGATCGACGATGCCGACACAGCCGAAGCCCTTCGTCGTCATTTCCAGGATGGCGTCGGACATCCTGGTGCCGAGCGCGGCGAGCGGCACCGAAGCTCCGCTGTGCATGAATTCGCGCACGGCCTTGAGCAGCACGCCGAGCTTGCCGCCCGGATGCAGCAGGCCGAAATCGACGGCGGTGAAGCCGTGGCTTTCCAGGAGCGCGATGGCGAGCGCGTCGCCGAGCGCAAGCTGCATCAGCGCCGAGGTGGTCGGCGCCAGATTGTGCGGGCAGGCTTCCCGCGCTTGCGGCAGCGCCAGCACGATGTCGGCGTTCTTGGCGAGCGCGGAGTCCGGCGTGGCGGTGATGGCGATCAGCGCGATGCTGTGGCGCTGCGAATAGTCGGTGATGTTCTTGAGTTCCGCGGTCTCGCCCGACCACGACAGCGCCAGGATGACGTCGCTGCGGGTGATCATGCCGAGATCGCCGTGGCTCGCCTCGGCCGGATGCACGAACAGCGCCGGCGTGCCGATCGAGGCGAGGGTGGAGGCGATCTTGCGGCCGATATGGCCGGACTTGCCCATGCCGGTGACGATGACGCGGCCTTGCGCGCCGCTGATCGCCTCGACCGCCGCGGCAAAGGCCTCGCCGAGGCCGTCGCGCAACGCGGCGGCCAGGGCGTCGATGCCGCCGCCCTCGGCGTCGAGCGTGCGCAGCGCCGACTGGACCGCGGCCTGCGCCCGCTCGCTCAATCGCCCGCTCGGTTTCGGTGTCGCCATGATCGCTTGCCCGCTGTCGCCGTCTGATAGCACGGAATGCGGCGCGCGTCAGGCCTTGTTCGCCAGCACGTCGCGCACCGCGGCGTGCACGGTTTCAACAGGAATGTCGCCGGTGCGGCGGTGGCGCACGGCGCCGTTGCCTTCACTGCGCGCGCGTCTGGCAGCGTCTTCGTCGCCCGGCGGCTCGATGATGGCGGCGACCGGATTAAGCGGCTTCCAGTGCCACGGGCTGGTCGGTCCGAACAGCGCGACCGTCGGCGTGCCGATGGCGGCGGCGACATGCATCAGCCCGGAATCGTTGGTCACCGCGACGTCGGCTGCCGCCATCGCCAGCACGGCGTCGCGCAGATCGTGGCCGGTGAGATCGCGCATGCGCGCGCCGCCGGCTTCGGCGACTTGCCGCGCGATTGCCGTCTCGTTCGGCCCGCCAAGTACCCACACCGATGCGCCGCCGCGCGTCAGCGCGCGGGCAAGCTCTGCGTAATGTTGAGGCGGCCAGGCCTTGCCTTCGCCGACCGCGCCGGGCGACAGCGTCACGATCGGCCGCGGCTCGCCCGCAAGGCCACGCGCGGCGCGCCAGCGCGCGATCTCATCGGCCGGCACCTGCAACTCCGGCAGCGGCCACTCTGGCGAGCGTAGCGCCCGGCGCCAAGGCGAGCGCCCCCATCTGGTCGATCATGCGCGGCAGCTTGCTTTCGCCATAGCGCATGTCGTTGAGCAGGCCGAAGCGCCACTCGCCGAAGAATCCGGTGCGCTTCGGAATACCGGCGAGCCACGGCGCCAGCGCCGCCTTCCATTTGCGCGACATGACGAGCGCCTGCGCGTAGCCCCCGGCGCGCAGCTCGCCGGCAAGCGCGAACTGCCGGGCAACCCCGAGTTGCCGCCGCGGAATATCGGCGATGATGGTGTTGCGCACGCCCGGCATGTAGTCGGCGAGCGGCGCGCACAACGTGCTGCTGACGATGTCGACCGGACGCGCGGCGTCTTGCGCGCGCAGCAGCTTCACCACCGAATGGCAGCGCACGAAGTCGCCGATCCAGACATAGGGCACGATCACGACCGGCGCGGGCGTGGATTGTTCGGTCATGGGTTCGCTAGCTTTGCCCCTCGAAGCAGCCCGCGTTAGCCCGCAAGGCCGGCGCCTGTCCAGCCCGCGATTTTGCCCGATTCCCGCGGGCTCAGCGGCCCCTCATTGCGCCCCTGCCGGGACTGAGGCAAAGGTGAGCCTCATGTTCTCTGGTCACCGGCGGGGCCGGCTTTATCGGATCGAACATCGTCGCCAGCCTCAACGAGGCGGGCGCGGCCGGCGTTGCCGTCAACGACAGCCTCGGCCACGACGACGCCAAATGGCGCAATCTCGCCAAGCGCCAGGTCGCCGACCTGGTGCCGCCGGCTGACCTTATGCGCTGGCTCGACGGCCGCAAACTCGAGGCCGTCATCCACATGGGCGCGATCTCCGACACCACCGCGACCGACGCCGATCTCGTCACCGAGACCAACCTGCACCTTTCGGTGCGCCTGCTCGACTGGTGCACGGCGACGCGCACGCCGTTCATCTACGCCTCGTCGGCCGCGACCTACGGCGACGGCGCGCAGGGCTTTGACGACGACTGGACGCCGCAGGCGCTGCGCCAGCTCAAGCCGATGAACCTCTACGGCTGGAGCAAGCACCAGTTCGATCTCGTGGTCGCCGAGCGCCACGTCAAGAAAGAAAAGCTGCCGCCGCACTGGGCCGGGCTCAAATTCTTCAACGTCTATGGCCCGAACGAGTACCACAAGGGTCACATGGCGAGCGTGCTGTCCAAGGTGTTCGACGAGGCCAAGGTCGGCAAGCCGGTGCGGCTGTTCAAGTCGTATCGCGAGGGCATCGCCGACGGGGAGCAGCGCCGCGATTTCATCTACGTCGACGATGCGGTCGGCGTGCTGCGGTGGCTCTTGGACGCAGCGTCCGTCAACGGCATCTTCAACGTCGGTACCGGCAAGGCGGAAAGCTTCCGCGACATGATCGAGGCCATGTTCAAGGCGCTCAAGCGGCCGCCCAACATCGAATATATCGAGATGCCGGAGGCGATCCGCGGCCAGTACCAGTATTTCACGCAGGCCCGGGTCGAGAATTTGCGCCGCGCCGGCTATAATGCCGGCTTCACGCCGCTCGAGGAGGCGGTGGCGCGCTACGTCAACGGCTACCTCGACCGCCCGGACCGGTACCACTAAAGTCATGTTCGATTTCGACAAGCAGCTTGCCGCGCTCGCCGACCAGACCGTGCTCTGCATCGGCGATCTGATGCTGGACGAGTTCGTCTACGGCGACGTGTCGCGCATCTCGCCGGAGGCGCCGGCGCCGGTGATCGCCGTCAGGCGCAGCGAGCTGATGATCGGCGGCGCCGGCAACGTCGCGCGCAACCTGGTTGGGCTCGGCGCGCATTGCATTTTCGTCGGCGTGGTCGGCGACGACGCCGCCGGCCTTGCGCTGACGCAGGCGCTCGGCCGCGAGCCGCTGATCGAGTTCCATCTGGTCACCGACAGCGGCCGGCAGACGACGCGAAAAGTTCGCTTCGTCTCCGAGCATTTCTCGACGCACCTGTTGCGCGCCGATTGGGAGGCCGCCGTGCCGGTCGAGGCCGCCGCCGAAGACGCCCTCATTGCCCACGCCGTCAAGGCCATGCCCGGCGCCGGCGCGGTGGTGCTGTCCGACTACGCCAAGGGCACGCTGTCACCACGCGTCGTGCGCGCCGTGATCGATGCCGCCAACGGCCTGAAGAAGCCGGTGATCGTCGATCCGAAAGGCCGCGACTACAGCGTCTATCGCGGTGCCACCATCATCACGCCGAATCGCCAGGAACTCGCCGACGCCACCCACACCTTGGCCGCCAACGACGACGAGATCGTCATCGCCGCAACCGCGCTCGCCGAGGCGGTCGACGCCGAGGCCGTGTTGGTCACCCGCAGCGAGGAGGGCATGACGCTGGTCAGCGTCGGCACCGAGGTGCACGTACCGGCCTATCCGGTGCGCGTGCGCGACGTCTCCGGCGCCGGCGACACCGTGGTTGCCGTGCTCGCCGCCATGCTGGCGATGGGCGCCGATTTCGAAGCTGCAACGCGTGCCGCCAATGCCGCCGCCGCCGTGGTGGTCGGCAAGCGCGGCACCGCGACGGTGTCGGCCGCCGAATTGCGCGCACGCATCCTGCCGGCGGCCTCGCTCGCGCCGGAAGAGAAGATCGTGTTCGACTGGTCGGTGCTCGACGATCATCTCGCCGAATGGCGCCGCCAGGGTCAGCGCGTCGGCTTCACCAACGGCTGCTTCGACCTCTTACATCCCGGCCACGTCAAGCTCCTGGCCGGCGCACGCGCCGCCTGCGACCGGCTGATCGTCGGCTTGAACGGCGATGCGTCGGTGACGCGGCTAAAGGGCGAGGGCCGCCCGGTGCAGCCGGTGCAGTCGCGCGCCGAGGTGCTGGCGGCGCTCGAGGCGGTCGACCTCGTCGTGGTGTTCGACGAGGATACGCCGGAGAAGCTGATCGCCCGCGTTCGGCCGACCGTGCTGGTCAAGGGCAGCGACTACACGCGCGACGAGGTGGTCGGCCGCGAGATCGTCGAGGCGGCGGGCGGCGAGGTGATCCTGATCGACATCGTGCCGGGCCATTCGACGACGGCGATGGTCGAGCGCAGCCGCGCCGCCAAGGCGCGCTGAAAGCGACACGTGGCGCGTCCGGCCGACCACGAAATGCGGCTGGTGGCCGCGTTTTTCGGCCCGCGCAAGGGCTATTTCGTCGAGGTCGGCGCCAACGAGCCGCGCGAGCGCTCGCAGACCTTTCATCTCGAGCAGGCCGGCTGGACCGGCGTTCTGATCGAGCCGCAGCCCGGGCTTGCCGCGCAATTGCGCGCCGAACGCAAGGCCAAGGTTTTCGCCGTTGCCTGCTCCTCGCCGGACAATGCCGGGCGCACGCTGCCGCTGCACGTCGCCGGCCCTTTGTCGGGGCTCGACCGCGAGCGCATGGCGCCGGGTTCTACGCCGGCCGCCGTCATCGAGGTGCCGATCCGCACTCTCGACGATGTGCTTGCAGAGGCGGGCGCGCCGCAAGGCTTCGATTTTCTCTCGATCGACGTCGAGGGCCACGAGCTCGAAGTGCTGCGCGGCTTCGATATTGCACGCTGGCGGCCGCAGCTCATTTTGCTCGAGGATCACGTCGCCGACCTGTCGAAGCACCGCTATCTAATGCCGCAGGGTACCGCATCATCCGCCGCTACGAAAACAACGGCTGGTACGTGCCGGGCGAGAGGGTCTATCGGTCAAGCCTTGCCGACCGGTGGGAGATCCTGCGGAAATATTATCTGGCGCTGCCGTTCCGCTGGCTGCGCAATTTGTCGCGGCGGCTACGCAAAGGGCAGGGTTGATGGCCGAGCACGTCGAGGCCGTTTGCGAGACCTGCAGGGGCCGGAAGCGCGTCCTATGTCCTCGCTGTCTCGGCAATCGGGGCGGATTTTTCATGTGTCCGGTCTGCAATGACCGGCGCACGGTCGAGTGCCCCGCATGCAAGGGGACGGGGCGCGCAAATGAAGCAAGCAATGGCCCGGAAACAGAATCCTAGCCAGGACCATATGTGTGTCTGGTCGTTGGTTTCAGCGGTCGGATGATCTGGCGGCTGTCTCCATTGGGAGCATGGCAAATCTCCTTGCATCAGAATCATCTGAGTTTATCCGATCATGTGACCATATTCCTGCCTTAATTCCTAGGAATAATATCCGCATCCCGCCCCAAATAACGAGGGGTGTCTGTACAGCATCTTCAGATGCGGGGCGGGGAGCGGTGGCCGGGGAATGACATCGCGCTGGAGATGCGGCGCGATGGCCCGGCGGTTGAAGCCGCGAGTGTCCCGGCGCGCCACCCGCGCGTCACGCGGCCCCGTGATGACGGCGCAGGCGAATGGTCACGTTCAGCCGGCGCCGATCTGGGCCTGAAGCGGTGGATAGGCGTGCCTGCGGTAACGCGGGCCGCCTGAAACGGTACGTCCACCGGGGGCACTGCGAGCGAGACCTACCAAACACCGCGCGCGGGACGCCGAGGGACTGGCGGACTTGCGGTTCACCCTCCGAACCCCGGACTTGATCCGGGGGAAGGAGGGCGGACTTCGACACGCCTCGATGTCGCGAGGCGTCGAGGCCCGTGGGTCTGGTGGACCCAAAGGCGTCCCGCGCGCCCTTGCGTATTTTTTCCGGGGAGCGTGCGGCAGAGATAGAAGACGGCGTATCCGGCGCCGACCAAAGAATACGGGCGATGACGCTTGCTCGCTTTACCCTCCCTCAAATATCACTGAACACTCGGTTTATGCCATATTGATCGGGCATAGGAGATACGCGATGTCCGCAACCGTTGACCTGACGAACCCGATTTTCACCGACGCTCGATAAGGCTCGAGAGCATTTTGAGGCCATCCGCTGGCCGAAGGGCGTCTATTGCCCATTCTGCGGCTCGTTTGACCGCGTGGCGGCGCTTGGCGGCAAGTCGATGGGGCCGGGCTGGTATCACTGCAAAGATTGCCGAAAGAAGTTTACCGCGGCGGTCGGCACGATCTACGAGCGGTCGCATATCCCGATGACCAAGTGGCTGCTGGCGACGCATCTTGATGTGCGCCAGCAAGAAGGGTATGAGCGCGCATCAGCTTCACCGCATGATCGGTCTTCCGTACAAGACAGCGTGGTTTATGGCGCATCGCATTCGCGAGGGTATGCGCGAATTGAACCCGAAGGCTGGTCCGCTTGGCGGCAAGGGCAAGACGGTTGAGTTCGACGAAACGTATGTTGGCGGCAAAGAGCAAGAACAAACACGCCAGCAAGCGGAACAAGCGCAATATCGGCGGCACGGGCAAAGAAGCTGTGTTCTCGCTGGTAGAGCGCGGCGGCAAGGTTCGCTCGCATCATGTTCCGAACGTGACCGCTAAGACACTTGCGCCCAATCATGGATGAGCAGATCGCCGACGCCACTCGCACGATGAGCGATGATGGTGGCGCACGCGCTCGGCATGGCGAGCCGCACCATCATTCGGTCAACCACAGCATCGGCGAGTATGTTCGCGGCGATGTTCATACGAACACAATCGAAGGCTATTTCTCGATTATGAAGCGCGGCATCACGGGCGTTTATCATCATGTCAGTGCCGCAGCATTTGAAGCGTTATCTCGCTGAGTATGATTTCCGATACAACGAACGCTCTGGCTTGAACGTGACGGACGCAGAACGCGCAACAAAGGCGGTTGCGTGGCGTGGTCGGCAAGCGGATGACCTATCAACAATCTGCTGGCCGACCGGACGGCATTCCGGTCTAACGTTCACGGCCCGCGCTCCCCCTCCAGGGGAGGGTAAGGCTCCTGACTCTGCGCCTAAAGTTCGCGGCGCGCGCCGATCTACCCCTCCCGCTTCAACACCTCTGCCGCCGGCGGTTGCCAGCCTTGCGTCTGCTCGTAGCGCTTGGCGTAGCGGTAGAAGGTGCCCTCGAAATTGCCGAACGCAATGACGAAGCCGGCCCAGCCGTCGATGAAGCCAAGCTTGAAAATGTAGTGCTTGAGGAACGACCACAGGCCGTGGCCGAGCGCGCCCGCCATGGACACGCGCTTTCCCGCGAGTTTCGGCACGCCGAGCGAGGAATAGCGGTTCATCTTGCGGATGACTTCGTCGAGATTGCGGAATGGGAATTGCCAGATCGCGTTGGTCAGCGTGCCGAGCGGCTTCTTGCTGACGAGTTCGTAGCCCTCGTGCACCGGCTCGAGCGTGTAGCGCAGCGAACCTTTGCGGAACAGCTGCGGCTGGCGGTAATTCGGGTACCAGCCGGAGCCGCGGATCCAGCGGCCCATCATGTAGCTCCGGCGCGGCACGCGGTAGACGTCGCGAGGCGCGCCGGAAGCGATCAGCGCCAGGATTTCGTCGCGCACCTCGACCGTGCAGCGCTCGTCGGCGTCGAGGCTGAAGATCCAGTCGTAGCGGCAGGCTTCCAGCGCACGGTTGCGCACGTCGCCGAAGCCCTTGAACTCGATCTCGACGACGCGGGCGCCGAGCTTCGCCGCGATCGCCTGTGTGCCGTCGGTGCTAAACGAATCGACCACCACCACCTCGTCCGCCCACAGCACGCTCGAGACCGCGGCCTCGATCTTTTCCGCCTCGTTATAGGTGAGGATATAGGCTGAAATCTTCTGCATGGTCGGATCGCCGGTTGGGGCCTTTAAGCGGCCGCGCAAAAACTAGCATTGCCGGGCGGGCCCGCCCTAGGGGTTTTCGGCGGCGGCGACTTCGGCTAAAGCCAGTGCCTATCAAGCCAAAAGCAGGACGACCGTGGCTGACCTGATTTCCGTCATCGTGACCACGTACAACCGCGATGACGCGCTCGACGCGGTGCTGCGCTCGCTTTCCGGCCAGAGCGACCGGGATTTCGAAGTGGTGGTGGCCGACGACGGCTCGCAGCCGCCGACGGGGCGGCTGATCGAAGACTGGAAGGCGCGGCTCGGCCGCCGCCTCGTCCATGTCTGGCACGAAGACCGCGGCTTCCGCGCCGCCGAAATCCGCAACCGCGCCATCCTCGCCTCGCACGGCGCCTACTGCATCTTCCTCGACGGCGATTGCATCGTGCGCAAGGATTTCGTCGCCACCCACCGCCGCCTTGCCGAGCCTGGCTGGTTTGTCACCGGCAACCGTATCTTGCTGTCGGCGGAGCTCACCGTGCGAGTACTGCGCGACAAGTTGATGCCGGAGAACTGGTGCCTATGGACGTGGAGCGCGCAACGCCTGCGCGGCGGCGCCAATCGTCTCGCGGCGCTGCTGCACTTGCCGCTCGGTCCGCTGCGGCGCCTGCGCCGCAACGCCTGGCGCGGGGCTCGCTCCTGCAACCTCGCGGTCTGGCGCGCCGATCTCGATCGTGTCGATGGCTTCGACGCCGACTATCACGGCTGGGGCAAGGAGGATTCCGACATCATCGTGCGGCTGCTGCGTGCCGGCGTGCGGCGCAAGGACGGCGTGTTCGCAACCGGCGTGTTGCACCTGTGGCACCCCGAGGCCGGCCGCGAGCGCCTGGCCGAGAACGAGCGCAGGCTTTCCGATATCATCGCCGGCGGCGAAATCCGCGCCCAGCGCGGGCTGTCGGCGCTGCGGGCGTCGACGCCTGCAGCGGCAAATGTGGGATAGCCGTGGCCGGGTTCGATCGTACCAAGCTTGCGCGGCTTGCCGACGGCCTGGTGGTCGCGATTGCCGTTGTCTTGCCATGGTCGACATCGGCGACGAGCATCCTGTTGGCGCTTTGGTTCATCGCGCTCGTTCCGACACTCGACTGGCCCGCGGTTCGGCGCGAACTGATGACGCCGCTGGGTGGCCTGCCAGTATTGCTTGTTTTGTTCGGCGTCGTCGGCATGGCTTGGGCGGATGTCTCGTGGCTCGAGCGCTGGAAAGGGCTCGACGGCTTCTACAAGCTCCTCGCGATTCCGTTGCTGACGGTGCAGTTCCGCCGCTCGGACTATGGCAAGCGGGTCTTCTTCGGCTTTCTCGCGGCCTGCGTGCTGCTGCTCGTCGCGTCTTACGTCCTCGCGATATTCCCCGAGCTGCCCAGAGGGTCGTATTCTATCGGCGTTCCCGTCAAAAGCTACATTTCACAAAGCAGCGAATTCCTGCTCTGCATCGCGGTGTTGCTTTACTTCGCCGTCGACGACGCGCGCGGGCAGTCTTGGCCGGGCTCGATCGGGTTGGTTCTGCTGTCGGCGGCATTTCTCGCCAACATTCTGTTTGTCGCTACCGGCCGAACGACGCTGGTGCTCATACCGGTATTGGCTGCTCTTTACGGCCTGCGACGATTTAAATGGAGGGGCATATTTGGCGCGGCGGCCGTCATCTTCTTGCTCGCCGGAGTCGCTTGGACGACGTCGCCTTACTTCCGCGAGCGCGTTGGAAGTTTCTTCGCCGAAACCGAGGCTTTTGAAACGTCGCAGGCTGTGACCTCGGCTGGCGAGCGGATTGTGTTCTGGACCAAATCGCTGAAGTTCATAGCCGGCGCCCCACTACTTGGGCACGGCACGGGATCGATCACGGCGCTGTTCAAGGAGGCCGCGGTTGGACAAAGCGGTGTTCGTGCCGAAGTCTCGACCAATCCGCACAATCAGACCTTTGCTGTCGCGATCCAGATCGGGCTTCTCGGCGCCGTTGTCTTGTGGGCGATGTGGCTCATGCAGTTGGCCTGGTTTTGGCAGGCCGGGATCGTGGCTTGGACCGGGCTTGTCATGGTCACGCAAAGTCTCGTTGGCTCGCTGTTCAACTCCTACATCTTCGATTTCACCGAAGGCTGGCTTTACGTCATCGGAGTTGGCGTTGCCGCAGGCACCCTGCGGCGATTCCGCTCGTTCGCGGATGAGCCGAAAAAAGCGCCGCCGTTCAGCCCCGAAAGCGCGACCCCGCTCGCGCTTCCGCCGCGCCCGCGCATCTTGGTTGTTACTCTGCGCCGTCTTGGCGACGTGCTCCTCACGACACCACTCATTCGCAGCCTGCGCCGGGCATTCCCCGACGCGGTTATCGAAGCGCTGGTGTTCTCCGACACCGCCGGCATAGTGCAGGACAATCCCGATCTCGACGGCATCGTCGCAATGCCGCCCCGACCGGCGGCGGCGCAGAGCCTCGTCTTGGCGGCGCGCCTGTGGCGCAAATACGACCTTGCCGTTTCCACGCAATGCGGCGACCGGCCGACGTTCTTCGCGATCGTCGCCGGCCGCCGCCGCGCCGCTCCGGTGGAAGTGACGGCTTCGGGTCGGCTCAAGCGCGCCTTGCTCGATCGCAGCGTTCCCTATGCCGCTGGCGTTCATCGGGTGGAGGAAATTCTGCGGCTCGCCGATACGCTCGGCATTGCGCGCGTGCCGGAGCTCGTCTGCCCGCGGCCGGGCGCGGTGACGGAAGTCGCCGGCCGCTACGCGGTTATCCATGTCGCGCCGATGTTTCGCTACAAGCGCTGGACGATCGAAGGATGGCGCAGCCTCGCAGCTTGGTTTGGCGACAACGGTATTGATGTTGTCGCAACCGGCGGAACGAATGACTCCGAGCGCGGCTACCTTGACGAAGTCTGTGACGGCTCGGCGCAAATTCGGCGGCTGGACGGCCGATTGAGTTGGCCGCAACTGGCCGGTCTGTTGGCAAATGCGTGCGTCTATGTCGGACCGGACACCTCCGTCACCCACCTTGCGGCGGCTGCCGGCTGCCCGACCGTCGCGATTTACGGGCCGACCGACCCGCGGCTCTGGGGCCCCTGGCCGGCGGACGGGCTCGGCGTCATGTGGGACGCGGCAGGCCGCATTCAAAATCGCGGCAATGTCTGGCTGGTGCAAAATCCACTGCCGTGCCTGCCGTGCCAACTCGAGGGTTGTGAGCGCGGGCTGGACAGCCATAGCAGTTGTCTCGACGAACTGAACCCGGGCGAGGTGATCGCGGCGGTGCAGCTGGCGCTGAAGGGTGGCGCGGCGCTGCGATCCGGCTGACCGCTGCACGCTCGAAGCGATGCGATTTCCCGGGAGTCAGTGCGCCAAGCTATGCGTGTGCGGCTTGTGCAAAGCTCGGACGGCATTGCCAGCGCCGCGCCGAGCAGCAGCCAGAAGGTCCGCTGGTAGACCATGTCGGCCGGCCCTGACATCACGGCAAATGCCAGGATGCAAAGCGCTGCGACCGCGGCCGATTGGACTTTCGGCGCGCGAGCCCATTCAGTCGCCCAGATGCGGATCCCCGG
This sequence comes from uncultured Alphaproteobacteria bacterium, assembly GCA_963822035.1. Taxonomy (GTDB): domain Bacteria; phylum Pseudomonadota; class Alphaproteobacteria; order Rhizobiales; family Xanthobacteraceae; genus Pseudolabrys. The sequence continues at coordinate 197,579 of CAWGGC010000004.1, forward strand.
AATCGCGAAGGCGAGGAAACCGACAATTCCCATTTCGGCGAGCAGCCATACGGCCGTTGAATGAATTAAAAGAGGGATTGCATTCGGTGCCGTTAGCGGCACCATTTGATTGCGGAATGCACCGAGACCGGCGCCGAATATCGGATGTTCGACGAACAATTTCAGTCCGCCAACGATGGACTTCACCCGTTCATGTGTTGAGACATCGGTGGGCAAGAAATTCGGAACCAGCGTCAACACGTCGGTCGAACGATGGTTGGTGAAAATGGTGCTAAGAACGAAAGCAAGCGCCGCGCTAAAAACGATGGCGAGGGCGGCAATGGTAAGTGCCTTGGCGATTTCGCCGATCGTGGCGCGGCCGAGATAAATGCTCGCGGCGAATACGAAAGCTGCGGCGATCCAGCCCGATCGTGACGCGGCAATCCAAAATCCGATCGACAGTATGGCGAGAATACAAATTCGAAGGAAGGTGCCGCGTAATATGACCACACCCGCGGCCAAAGCCATGAGCAGCTGAAAAGCAAAAAAATTGTGATTTTGCGCAAATGCCACGGCATTGGAGGGATTGAAAAATCGGGGCGGCAACCAAACGCCTGCGGCGTCCAGAAAAGCGATGACCGTTTCCAAAAGCGTGACGGCCGCCGCCGCGCCGATGTACGTCAACAAGAAAATGCGGAACGCATTATTGCCGCCCTCCACCACCGCCAACGCGCCTGTCGCGGCAAATGACAAAAGGACAAACCAGCCGACGAACCTGTTGATGAGGGCCCAATCCGTCCAGCCAAAGCGGGCGGCCCCGATCAAAAGCCCGATGCCGAGAGCAAGTGTTGCGGCCACGGCGTAAATGTTGACGTAATCGACTTGCCAACGCGGTGTGGCGCGATTTTTGACGGCCCGCAAAACGAGCAAAGCGGCCCCCAGTATCGCAACAGGATCGGCCAGGTTGACGTTGAGCAGGCCGGAACCAATCGGGACATAGATCTGGAACAGCACGAACACGGCCGCGATGATCGGTACGATCCAGCCGAGCATGTATGAATAGTTGATCGAGTTCGTGACTTTATGCTCGACGAGTACGCTGTCCGCGGTGGATCGCGGCAACGAGAGGACCGTAATCACCGCCATTGCCAACATCGAGCCCGCGCCCACGATCACGGCGGCAGTCAGCGCGTTGGGCCCGGCGACGCCGATGGCGCCGAGGGCGATGATGGCGCTCATCTCGCGCACGCCCCAGCCGGCAAGACTGATCGGCACGCTGGCGGCGAACATCACGATCGCGGAAGCCGCGATCAGATCGCTGATCGACGTCTGCGGTGACAATACGTGAGCGCTGACGACATAGGCGATCATCATCGGCGCCTGCACCAGCAAGGTGAGCCCAATCGCCGCCAGGCAGCGTTGCACAAAATGCCGCGTCATCAGAGGCACGATGTTGCGAACGGCCAACGGCCCATACCCGAGCAGAGCGCCTCCCGTCATTGCCATCACCAGGCCGCTCATGATCTTGATCAGATCGGCGCCGCCGCTCGACTGGTCGAGATAGACCTTGCCGAAGATGAACCATGCTCCGGCGAGCGCCAGCAGGCCCGACAGAATGGCGGCAACGATGCGCTCGTAGGCGGTGACGACAACGACGGCCGCAAACGGCATGCCGCCACGGCGTGCGACAAGACCGCGAGCGATCAATTGGCCGGCGATCTGAAAAAACACGGCGCCGGCGAGACTGCTCGCGCCCACCGCGGCCATGGCGCGGCTAAATCCGATGCGGTGCCCGGTGAAGCCGGCGATGACCTCGAAGCGCAGCGCGGCGGCCAGCGAATTTGCAAGCAACATGGCCAGTATGAAGGAAATGGTTCCGGCCGTCAGCTTATGTAGACCGTCAAGCAGGCTCGAGGCGCTGTAGTAATGCACCACCAGAGTGGCGACGACGCCGAAAAGGATAAGTGAAATCGCTGCCTTTACCGAAACAAGCTGAAGCTTGCCGATGACGGTCCGAATTGGAATTTGCAGGCGCATAAACCAAGCGTTTCTCGACTTGGGCAGCCGATCGTGAATAGAAATGACCATCGCAACGAGATTTACAACAAGTTCGGGAATCGCTGATAGTCCCATCGCCCGAGAGTTCGTGACGACGGCTGGATTATTCAGGCTTTTCAGCAAAGCTCGTTCCGAGTCGCTCGCTCCGTAAGTCTGTCGCAAGATTATGTGCCGGATATCAGGCCGGCGACCGCCGGTCATGTCCTGATGTCAATTATTGCCCCTGGCTCGGCTAAGTCGTAACAGCAGCGCGACGACGACAACGCTGCCGGTCGCGGCAGCTGCTGCATTTGTTGCAACGGAACCACTTGCGATTGTCGCCGAAGCGAGAGCGACAAGGATCAGGTTGACCGCAAAAACGTGGGCCACGATCTCGCTCACGGTGAAGCCATTGTCCGTTGCGCGCTGATAGAAATGGGATCGGTGCGCCTGCATGACATCCTCACCATTCATCAACCGGCGAAACAGGGTGATCGTTGTATCCGCCAGGTAATATAGCGGCAGCAGGATTGCGGCCACGAGATGTCCCTTTGCTGCGAGTAACATGAGCAGCCATGCCATCAGCAAGCCAATCGGCAAGCTGCCGACGTCGCCAAGAAAGAGCTTCGCCACAGGGCGGTTGAACGGCGCAAAGCCGATCATCGCGCCGCAAAGCGCGACCGCCACGACGGTGGCAGTCGCCGGGAGCAATCCGATCAAGCCGAAGATTGCAAGCGCGGCGGTGAGCGGCACCGTTTCGGCCACCGTCATCCAGTCGAGGCCATCCATGAAATTCACGAGGTTGACGAACCACATGCCTCCCAACAGCAACAGCGTGCGCTCGATCCACCACGGCAAAGACTGAACGATGCGCAAGTCGGCCGGCAGCGCGGCAACGACGATGCCGACGGCAAGCATCTGCAAGAGAAGCCGCGGCAAAACGTCGATCGTCTTCACATCATCGACTGCGCCGACAATAGCCAGCAATGCCGCTGCAGCCAGCGTCAGCCAGACCTGCAACGTCTCATTGTGCGTCGATGGTATGATGGCTGCCGCCAGCGCGACGCTGACGATTGTGACCACGACGACCACGGCGCCGCCGCCTTGCGATGTCGGCGCCTTGTGCGAGGACCGTGCATTCGGCTTGGCCAAGGCGTAGTGGCGCCAGAGCGGTCGCAACAGCCAGATCAGGCCGCCGCTCGCAAACGCAGCGAACAGGAAAACAAGGGCGACGTCGGCAGGGTGGAGCATGAACGGTGTTTATCTGCGCAGGATCAATTCGCGCAATACCTGCTTGTTACGGTTTTGTCGTCTTCAACGCTCGGCTGTACAGAGCGACAATCTCACGCCCGACCCGTTGTTCGCGAGAACTCTTTTTCAACGAGCATTCGACTGGCCGCGCCGAAACGGCGCCGCATCTCGGCGTTTGTGGCAAGGCGCTGAATGGCGTCGGCAAGCGCTTCTGGATCCTGTGGCGGCACCAGCAAAGCATTGACGTCGGCACGGGCAATTTCCCTGCAGCCAGGGACGTCGGTGGCGACAATTGGACGGCCACAGGCCGCCGCTTCGAGCAGGCTGAGCGGCAGGCCTTCGCGCAAGGAGGGGAGCACCGCGACATGTGCCTTGGCCCAGACCGTGCGGATGTCATCGACCTGGCCGAGCAGGACGACGCCTTCGCACTGCCGCCACTTTTCGAGCACCGCGGCCGGGATCGAGGCAGGATTTCGGGGATCGGGCGTGCCGGCGATGAGTGTTCGAATGTTCACGCCTCGCTGGTTTAAAATTTCATGGGCGCGGATCAATGTTGCAACGCCCTTGTCGTATAGGAGCCGCCCGACAAAGCCGACGGCAAAGCGGCTGTCCGGCTCGGGCAGCGGCGTCAAGTGGTCAACGTCGACGCCGGAGCCCGGAATGATCGTGACGCAATTCTTGGCAACACCGAGCTGAGCCACCATCAAAGCATCATCGGGATTCTGAACGAGAACAAAAGAATTCGGCCGCCGCAGGAGAAATCCGAGCAGTCGGCTCACGAAAGGCCGCAGCAGCCGGGCTTTGAAAGTGTCGGAGGAGAAAATGAAACCCAATCCGGCCAGCGCGTTTATTTTCGCTGTCGCCATCCCCAGCGCCGCAATCGAGCCGACGATGCTGGGAGCAAGCGCGACGTGGTGGACGATATTCGGACGCAGGCCCCGATAGAGATTTCTGACCGCCAAGATTGTCACGATAGTTCGCAGGAGGCTAAGTGACCCGCGTGACCACGGTATCGGATGCAGGACAAAGCCTTCGCGCTCGATTTGCTCGCGGAAATCGACGACCCTCGCGGCAACGTGCACCTCATAGCCGGCCTTTTTCGCGGCGCGGGCCATGGGCAGCCGATGCGAGACGAAATACCAGTCCTCGGTGACAAGATAGACGATGACTCGCGGCTTAGGGTTGTCCAACGTCACGCGCTCCTACCGCCGCTTAAGACGGATCGCCCAAGAGCCACAGTTCCGGCCACTTTTCTTGGTGGGAAGAGGCTATTGGCGGCAAATTCAAATTCGGTTAGCGCTAGCAAGCTCAAGGCCAATCGTCGAATTGACGTATTCCGGCGTCGAGGCCAATCGGCGCTCTATGTGAGAGGGTTATCGTTTTACTCTATTTCGAAGAGAGTATAACGAAGCGCGATTAGGCCGGGTGAAACTTTTGCGGGGTGGTGGGGGCTAGTTTGAAAGTCGTAATCTTGGCCGGGGGACGCGGGACGCGTCTGTCTGAAGAGACCGAGACGCTGCCGAAGCCATTGGTGGAGATCGGCGGCCGCCCCATCATTTGGCACATCATGAAGATCTATGCGGCGCACGGGCTGAACGATTTTGTGGTCTGCTGCGGGTACAAAGGAGAATTGCTCAAATCCTATTTCGCGAATTTTTTCATCGTGAACTCGGACATCAGAGTCGATCTTTCAAAACATTCCGTCGAAAGTCTCACCAAGTCCGATGTCGACTGGCGGGTGACTCTCATTGACACTGGCGCCGATACCCTGACCGGGGGTCGCATCAAGAGGGTGGCCCCCTTTATCGACGGCGACACTTTCTGCCTGACCTACGGCGACGGCGTCGCAAATGTCGACGTTAGTAAGCTCGTCGCGTTTCATCGGCAACACGGACGCGCGGCCACAGTCACGGCGGTGCCATCGCCGGGTCGGTTCGGTATTCTCGATATCGACGGCAAGGAACGCGTGAGCCGCTTTCACGAAAAGCCCGACAACGAAATGGGCTGGATCAATGGTGGCTATTTCGTCCTCAATCGGAAAGTCTTCGACTACATCGAGGGTGACCAGTCGACGTGGGAGCACGAGCCCCTGCGACGGCTGGCCGCGGAGGGCGAGCTACAGGCGTATCGGCACACCGGCTTCTGGAAGCCGATGGACACGCTTCGCGACAAGGCCGAGCTCGAGCAAATTTGGTCCAGCGGGCAAGCCCCGTGGAAGACCTGGAGCTGAAGCTGGCGCGAGATGGGCGAGTTGAGGCATGAGTAGCGGCCTCGCCGAACGGCGTCTCGAATTTCTAGGCAACAATTCTGGAGACACTTTGCCGATGAATCATGATGTTTCTCCCGGTCGACTCGATCATTGCCAAGTCTGCGGCTGCGAAGACCTGGAGCTTGTATTGGATGTCGGGCATCAGCCTCTCTGCGACAGCCTGCTTTCCAAGGCCGAGCTCAACGAACCGGAGGTCACATATCCGCTGAGGCTGTTCCGCTGTCCGCGCTGCACCTTGACGCAGCTCGACTATGTCGTTGAGGGGTCAGTCGTCTATGCGCCGGATTATCCGTATCGCAGCGGCATCACCAAGGAGCTTGAGGTTTATCAGCGCGTCTTTGCCGACGGGGTTATCGAGAAGCTCGGATTGGCAGAAGGATCGCTGTGCGTCGACATCGGCTCCAACGACGGCACGCTGCTGACCGGCTTCAAGCACCGCGGCATGCGCGCGCTCGGGCGTCGAGCCGACCAACATCGCCAAGATCGCGCGCAGCGAGAACGGCATCGAAACCCTGCAGGCTTTTTCACCGAGGCCGTCGCCAAGGAGATCGCGAAGGATTACGGGTCGGCAAAGGTGATCACGACGACCAACGTGTTCGCGCATATGGCCCCGCTCGGCGAGGTCATGCGCGGTATATTGCACTTGCTGGCGCCAGACGGCGTTTTCATCACCGAAAGCCACTATCTGCTCGATGTGCTCGAGAAGGCGCAGTACGACACGATCTATCACGAGCACATTCGCACCTACAGCCTCAAATCGCTGGTCACGCTGTTCGAGGCCTATGAGCATGCGAGGTGTTCGACGTTCAGCGCGCCGACCGTTATGGCGGCAACATCCGCGCCTATGTCGCCCGCCGCGGTACGCGCAATGTCGGCGGCGCGGTGGCCGATCTGCTGCGGCTGGAGGAAGCCGAAGGCCTGGGTCGACCCGGAGATCTATCGGAATTTCGCACGAAACGCGTCGCCAGACCCGTGACGACCTCATGGAAATAGCCTATGGCGCCCGGCGTGCCGGCCAGCGCTTCGTCGGCAATTCCTGTCCCGGGCGCTGCTCGACGCTGCTAAACTATTGCGGCATGAGCACCGATCTGATGCCCTATATCGCCGAGCAGCCGACATCGCTGAAACTCGGACAATTATCTGCCGGGCAAGCATATTCCGGTCGTCAAGAACTCGGTTTTGTTGAAGAGCAGCCCGATTATGTCGTGCTGCTGGCCTGGCATTATGCCAAGCCGATCGGCGAGCAGTTGCGGGCGCGCGGCCTGAAGTCGAAATTCATCAGCCGCTGCCGAACGTTCAAGTGCTGGAGGGCTAGGTGGCGAACGAAGCTGCGAGCATCGTGAAGCCGACGATTACAGTCCTCATTCCCATCTACAATGAGGAGCGCAACGTCCGCCTCGCGTATAACGCAGTCGTCAAGGTGTTTGAATTGTTGCCCAAGTACCAACTGGAGATTCTGTTCAACGACAATCACAGCGAAGACGGCACGTTTGCGGAACTGCAAGCACTCGCCGCAGAAGATCCTCGGGTTAAGAGTCGTGCGCTTTGCGCGCAACTTCGGCTTCCAGCGCTCGGTCCTGTCGGGATACCGCATGGCGAGCGGCGCCGCAGTCATCCAGCTGGACTGCGATCTGCAGGACCCGCCGGAGCTCATTCCAGCATTCATCGCGAAATGGGAGCAGGGATTCGACGTCGTCGTCGGCATCCGGCGCAAGCGCCAGGAAAGCTATTTGCTGCAACTTGGCCGCCGGCTATTTTATCGCCTTGTCACGGCAATATCGGACGACAACATCATCGAGGATGCAGGCGATTTTCGCCTGGTCGATCGCAGCGTCATCGCGCGGCTCGCGCAGATCAACGATGTTCGCCCCTATACGCGCGGCCTGATCTCGAGCCTTGCGGCCCGCCAGATCGGCATTCCTTACGACCGCGGCGTGCGCCAGTTCGAAAAGAGCAAGTTCCCATTGCGGCAGCTGAGCAGCTTCGCCCGCGACGGCATCATCTCGCATTCGTTGGTGCCGCTCCGTCTCGCCGGTTATGCGGGATTTCTCATATTTTGCGGAGCCATCATTGCGACCCTTTATTACCTGTTGGCTTGGGCGCTCACCGGCCGCGAATGGCCGGCTGGCTTTGCGACGACAACGATTTTGATTCTCATGTCGTTTGGGTTGAACGCCATGTTCGTGGGCATTGTCGGCGAATATGTCGGCCGGATTTTCGATCAGGTGCGCGATCGCCCTCTGACCATTGTGGAGAAGACAATCAATTTCCCCGATAAGGCCGAGCGACAATGAGCAATTGCTTCGACGCTCACGCCGACACCTATTCCGAAGATATCGACAAGACGCTTCGCGGTTATGGCGTTCGCCATGAGCTCTTTACCGCACACAAAGCGTGGCTCATCGGCCGGGTCACGCGTGCCGAAGGGCAGGACGAAAGCCGCATGGACCTGCTCGACGTCGGCTGCGGCGTCGGAAAGCTGCACGCGTATTTGAAGGATCGTTTCAGGAAGATTGTCGGCGTCGACGTCTCGGCGGATTCGCTCAAAGTGGCGCGTGCGATGAACTCCGAGGTCGATTATCGCGACTACGACGGACTGCGGCTGCCTTTTCCGGACCGCTCATTCGATATGGCCGCGGCAATTGCGGTTTTTCACCACGTTCCGCCTGCGCAATGGCAGTTGACGGCGAACGAAATGATTCGTGTGCTGCGGCCGGGCGGCATTGCGGTCGTCATCGAGCATAATCCCTACAATCCGGTGACGCGGCGGATCGTCAGGACATGCCCGTTGGACGCCGATGCTGTCTTGCTACGACCTGGAAAAATCAGGCAGTTGTTCGCCGGCGCCGGGGCGGAGCGCATCAGAACGCGGTCGATCATTTCGCTGCCGCCGCTGAACGGCTGGCTCAGAACGATCGATACCGCTTTTGCCCGCCTTCCGTTTGGCGCTCAGTATTACATGGTCGCGCGGCGCAGCGCCGAAGCTCATTGACGCTGCCGCTGAAGCGCGGCGCGTGCCGTCAGCAGCGTCGGATCGGAGGCTAGGACCGGAGGTAGTCGTCCGGCTCCGCCGCCTTTGAGCCAATTTTCTGCAGCCGTTATGAGTTGTGTGTCGTCCCAATTGTATTGAGAAAAGTCCGGACTGAGCGACGCCACGAGCTCGCGCAACGCATACGAACCGGCTTGTCTTGCCTCGGAACAGCAATCTGGCGAGAGCCCGTCTGCGATATCGGCGCTTTGCGATTGCCTCACGCTTTCGAGCGCCTTCATCGCTAGCCGCGTCGCTTGCGCGCCCTCGCGCGGACCGCAGGCGGCGGTCTCGCTTTGTCGAGGAGTGGCACTCAGGAAGAACCGCAAGGCTGCCTCGAGCGGACTTGTAAATCCGGTGGAAACGTCGAGAGGCATGTCGTTGATGTTGGCGACGCCCGGCTCCCGACTGAAATCGAGCCGTGCGCGGCCGCCGGCCGCCGTCACTTCAATGATGCGCTCCCGGGTGGGCGCATCGCGCGCGAGGGTCGTGCTTGCAACGCACTCTCCGCATTTGAGCTCGAGCGTTACGATGCGTCCGCCGGCCTGCGATGAAACATTCGACAACAGCATGGCGGGGGCAGAGAGCATCGATCTGAGTAAGCTGTAGGCGTGAGGCAGAACATCCACCACGACATTCAAGCTGATGTCGTAGCTTTTGTATTCACCGTGACGATGCTCCGCCGTCGTGTCAGCCCAGGTCACGGCAATTGATTGCAACGGGCCAATGGCCGCGACGGCCTCGGCAAAGCGCCGAATATTGGAAGCAAACAGCAGCACGAGCCCTATCATGCATACGCGCCCGGTCGCGGCCGCGGAGACGGCCTCGGCTTCGGTTTCGTTTAGCGCAAAGGGCTTTTCGACATACACGCTCTTTCCAGCATTCAGTAACGCAACCGAGGTCGTCGCATGGTCGCGCGCGGAGCGGGCCACAATGACATGCGTAATTCTGTTGTCATGAAGAATGTCGGTGATCTGCGTTGCAGTGTCATAACGCACGCCGGCGCTCGGTCTGCTGTGCCCTTGTTCGATCCACTTCAGCCATCCGGAGGGGTTCGTCGGCGAACAGAGCGTGATATGGCTGCCTGCCGCGCAGACCTCGCCGAGTACAGTTGCGATTTGTCTTGCCCAGCGGCCGCCGCCGATGATGGCGACAAAGCGCGACACGCCCCGATCGTTGTCTTGCGCTGAATCGGGATGGGAGGGCATTGTCTCGTCCACGACCTTTGGTTCGGCCAATTCTGCAGCTTTGCAACGGCGGCACTATTACCACATCATCCGTGCCGCCAGTTGATCTTGCCGGGTGAGGACAATTATGACAGAGCCCACGCTCGCGCCCGGGGAAAGGCCACAGGTGCCGTGGGCGCGCGCAAACCGCCGTTCGGGATTTCGAATGGCGCAAGGATTGTCGGCTCGCTGAGCGACTGGAGGCTTCCATTTGCTGACCACCGAACAGGCTTCGTCGGCATATGCGGCAATTCGGCCGTCGTCCGGCACCGCGCCAGGCGCGATGGTCTGGGCGGTGACACTTGCTTTCATCATTTTTCTGATCTGGGGGACCGGGCTGGCAACCGACGATTATGTATTCCTGTTGCTGGGCTTGACGCAGTCGGCCGCCGACAATTTGTTGCCAAGCATCTACATTTCGGAGCCGGTGCTTCATTACACGAGCGCGCTGCCGTATTTTGCGATCGGCAACCACATCTGGGGCTACGATCTTCTAAAAGTCGCCTATGTGAGCGCCGGCGTCTATGCCGCCTACCGGTTTTTCGGACTCTTTTCGTCGCCGCGGCGCGCGCTTGTACTCGCCGTCTTGTTTGTCTTTTTGCCGCTCTACAATTCAATCGACTATTCGGTCGCCAATCTCTATTTGCTGATCGGCTTTTCCTGCTATCTCTACGCCTACGCTCTTGGCGCGAAGAACCGCCTCGGTGCCGCGGCGCTTGTTGCATTGCTGGGGTCGTTTGCTTGCTACGGCACGATGCCGATCGCCTTCGGGCTGGCGCTGCTCGCGTTTCTGGAAAGCCGGCGGAAGCTGATTTGGGCGCTGCTCATCCCGAATTTTATCTACATCGCGTATTACCTCTTCACGTCGCTCGTGCTGAAGGTCGGAGCGCAACGCCTGACGGGGGGAATGAGCTTTGCCGCTTTGGCCAAGCAGATGCTGGTGCAGGTGGCGAGCTGCCTTGACGCCACGATCGGCCCATCCGCCTGGAGCAAGCTCTATTACTCAATCGCCAGCCTGAATTTGACCGGAGCCGTTATCGCACTCCTGGTCGCTTCGGCCGTTATCGCATATCTGGTGAAAGAGCAGCGGCAGACGAGAAACGGCAAATTGCTCGCTGCTGCGGCGACGATCTTGATCTTGTCGTTCGGAATGTTTTCGTTGACCGGGCGCTATCCGCAAATGGCATTCAGTCTCGGCGACAGGGTCATGATCTATGCGGGATTTTTTATCGTTTGCGTGGCGGCCAGCATGAGCCTGCATCGTTACGTGGAATGGGCGGTTGTGGTGATTTTATCGCTGGCAATTGTGGGCATTTCAACGCATTGGAAAGACTGGAATCGCGAAGTCGATAGAGTTGCCATCGACATCCGCAACAATCGCGACATCCGCCAGTTGCCGGCCGGCGCGCACCTTTATGTATCGGGACATCAGTACAGTCTGTTGGGGCCTTACTCGCATATCGATTTTTTTACCGCGGACTATGTTGCACAGGCGTTTTTCAAATTGCAGCTAGGCGCAAATTCGCCGTTGCAGATATCGTCGTTTAATCGGCGCCTGATCTTGCAAGGCAACCAATTGCGCGATCGCAAATACGGCAACGTCACCGATGTTGGCCCTTCCGGCATCTGGCTCTACGATTCGCAACGCGATGTGGTTGAAAAGGTCGATCCCGCGGACATCAAAAAACGCCTGGACGCGCTTCCGGAAGATGTGCGGCACTGGACACAGCAGGTGAAGAACCAGAGGTTCAAGGAGTTCATTCGCTGGGTCGCGCCGAGCCTGAGCTACGCATACCAATGAAAGCGGAATGCGCCATGCAATATCGAGGGGATCGGGATGGGAGCGGGCTTTCCGTTTGAGTCGGGCTATCGGAATAAAAAAGTTCTGTTGACCGGGCTCACTGGATTTAAAGGGTCATGGCTTGGCCTGTGGCTCGCGCAAATCGGCGCGCGCGTAACTGGGCTGTCGCTTGCGCCCGAGGCGGGGCGGAAAAACCTTTACGAGGCAGCCGACATCGCGTCGGTCGCCGACTCTCGAATTGGAGATATCCGCGATCGCAAGCTCGTGAACGATCTGTTTCAGGAGTCTGCGCCGGAGATCGTATTTCATCTTGCGGCGCAGCCGTTAGTCCAGGAAGGCTATCGGGACCCGGTTGGAACGTTCGAAACGAATGTGCTCGGGACGATCAACATTCTCGATGCTGCGCGCTTTCAGCCGTCCGTGAGAGCAATCGTCTGCGTCACCTCGGATAAAGTCTACGACAATAAAGGCTGGGTTTGGCGGTATCGGGAAAATGACGCTCTCGGCGGCAAAGATCCCTACAGCGCCAGCAAGGCTGCCGCCGAAATCGTCGCCGCGAGCTACGCCAGCGCGTTCTATTCGAAGGACGACCGCGTTCGCCTGGTAACGGCCCGCGGGGGCAATGTCGTCGGCGGCGGCGATTGGGCGCCGGACCGAATTGTGCCTGATCTCGTGCGGGCAATAGAAAGCGGGTCGCAGTTGGTGCTGCGCAATCCCGGGGCCATTCGCCCGTGGCAGCATGTGCTCGAGCTTTGCCGAGGCTATTTGCTTCTCGGGCAGTTGCTTCTCGCGGCCAACAAAAACGCGTTCGGGGCACTTAATTTTGGTCCAAATGCAGAGAACGAAATTACTGTGCTGACCTTGGCGAAGCAGTTTTCTGCAAAGCTACGGCGCGAGCGACGTCAACATCGTCGCTCAGGCGCCTGCCTTTGCCGAGGCGCAATACCTGAAACTGGACAACACAAAAGCCGACATGGTCTGCGGCTGGCGGCCCATGCTTGGCATCCTCGATACAATTCACTGGACCGCGACCTGGTACCGCAGGCAGCGCGATGACCCCATGACCGCGCAAAGTCTCATGCTCGAGCAAATTGCCGCGTACCGGAAATCCGCGCCGACCATTCGGGCTTCCTAATCGGACGTCCCATGCGGGCCTTCGAGGCGGATGGTGGTCCGCTCTACGACGCGGATTTCGAACTATCTATTTGATTGTACTAACAAATAGCAATTAATGGCCGTAACAAATTGTGTTCACGAAATGAACGACAACCCTTGACGTTCATTCGGTGAACAAAGTACTCGTGGCTGGGCTGAGGTCATTCATGCGTCCTGCCGCGGAAGAGAATCCAGAGACGTCCCGCATCATGCTGGGACTGCTTGATGCAGTCGAGCAAAACCGCGCGCATTCGCAGCGCCATCTCGCCTCGGAACTCGGCATCGCGCTCGGGCTCGTCAACGCTTACCTCAAGCGCTGCGTCAATAAGGGGCTGGTCAAAGTGCGGGAGGCGCCGGCGCGGCGTTACGCATATTACCTGACGCCAAAAGGCTTCGCCGAGAAGTCTCGCCTGACGGTCGAATATCTGTCCTATTCGTTCAGCTTCTTTCGTCAGGCCAAGACTGACTGCTCGCAGTTGTTTCAGTCGGCCAAGGCGAACGGGGTGCAAACCGTCGTGCTCGCCGGCCAATCCGATTTGGCGGAGATCGCCGCGCTGTGCGCGGCCGAACACGCGATCGAAATCGTCGCCGTCGTGCAAGACGAGGCGCAGGCATCGCGGTTCATCGGCGTGCCGGTATTTTCCGATTTCGATTCGGTGTCGACGCCGTTCGACGCCGTTCTTGATAACCGCGCTCAATGAGTCTCGTGAGATCTGCGAAGCGGCCGTGGCTCGCTTTGGCGCAAAACGCGTGCTCGTTCCCGAACTGTTGCGCATTCGCATGAAAGAGCCGGCGCCTGCTCCGTCCGCGGAGGCCGCCCAATGAGCAACACACAGCAACTCTGGTACGTTGTGCAGACGCAGCCCAATGCGGAGAGGAAGGCTGTCACGCATCTCGAGCGGCAGGGTTTCGCCACTTATTTGCCGCGTTATCTCAAGCGGCGGCGGCATGCGCGGAAGGTAGAGATGGTCTCGACGCCGTTGTTTCCGCGCTATCTATTTGTCGCCATCGATCTCTCTGCGCAGCGTTGGCGCTCGATCTTCTCGACGATCGGCGTCTCGCGCCTGGTTTGCACTGGCGACACGCCGCTGCCCGTTGCGCAGGAGGTCATCGCCGCCCTGAAGCAGCGCGAAGACTCGGTGGGCTTCATCAAGCTCGAGCAACGCATCATGCAGCGCGGCGAGAAGGTGCGCGTACTCGACGGTGTGTTCAGCGACTGCTTCGGCCTTTACGAAGGCATGCCGGATCGCGATCGCGTTGCGATCCTGCTCGATCTGCTCGGCCGCAAGGTACGCGTGCTGGTGGATGTGGAATCGATCGTCGCAGCGTAACGCGCGGTCGGCAATGTCGTGGTGATTGTGCCGGGTGGCTCCGTTTCACCCGGAGTGCGGTAGCTTGGGAAGTGTCCGTGACGCCCCTGAGCCGCCCGCGACCTCAAAATCGAAATGCAACAAGACATTCAAACAGCCCGGCCGCGACGCGATATTTTCGCGCTGCTGCGCCATTTCTTCAAAGCTTATCCGAGCCGCACGATCATGGTCGTGGCGTTGCTCAGTCTCGCTGGCCTCGTCGAGGGCATCAGCGTTCTCGCGCTGCTTCCATTCGTCCAGCTCGCGATCACCAAAAGCCAAGGCCAAACAGCGCTATGGATAAACTGGGCTCTGGCGCACGTCGGCTTGACGATTTCGTTGGGCTCGCTGCTGCTCTTCATTGTCGGCGGCATAGCGGTCAAGGCGGCCTTGACATTGTTGGCGATGAAGGAAGTTGGCTATGCCGTCAGCCGCTTGATGACCGACCTCCGCCAGAGCTTGATCGCAGCGCTGATGGAGGTGCGCTGGTCGTATTTCGTCTCGCGTCCGCTCGGTCTGTTTGCCAACGCAATTTGCGCCGAAACGATCCGCGCCGGCGTCACCTATCAACTGTCCGCACGCCTCGCCGCTGTGTTCATTCAGGCGATCGTCTATGGCGTCGCTACCGTCATCGTCTCCTGGAAAATTGCGCTGTTTGCGGTCATTGCCGGCGCTGCGGGAGCTGCGATGTTCCGCAAATATGTGTCCGTCGCACATGGGGCGGGCGCCCGTCAGACGGAGCTGATGCAGTCGATTGCGGTCAGAGCGACCGACACGCTTCAGGGGATCAAGGCGATCAAGGCGATGGGCGCGGAAAAGTCCGCGATGCCTCTGCTCGACCAGGAAGTCAGGGAACTGGATGCGGCACAGAAAAGCCAGGTCTGGTCGGCCGAATTCCTACGCGTAATGCAGGAGCCGCTGCTGGTTGCATTTCTGGCGATAGGAATCTATGGCGCGGTCGAGATCGGCCGTGAGACGCTGCCGTCTCTGATGGTTGTCGCGGTTCTTTTCTACAGACTGTTCAACCGTTTCCAAAGCATGCAGGAGATCTATCAGCAGATTGGAGTTGGCGCGAGCGCGTACTGGGCGATTTATGATCTTTGCGATGTCACCAGGAACGAAGCGGAGCGGAAAGGGAGCGGTCTTGATCGGAGAGAGTACGCCAGACATCGATTTTTCCGAAGGTCTCGTTTGGCTATGGCAATGAAACGGTGCTGCGCAGTGTTTCCTTGCATATCACGCCGGGAGAGTTTGTCGCGATATCGGGCCCGTCGGGTGGTGGCAAGACGACGCTCTTGGACATAGTCAGCGGCCTGCTCACACCCTCGGCCGGGGCGGTGCGAATAGGGGGCAATGACCTCGGCACGTTGGATCTGCGCTCATGGCGCGGGAAAATCGGATACGTTCCGCAAGAGATGCTGCTGCTGCATGACACGATTTTCCGGAATGTCTCGCTCGGTGACGAAACAATCAGCAGGAGCGATGCGGAACATGCACTGCGCGCGGCAGGCGTCTGGAACGTTGTCGGCAGCCTTCCCGATGGCCTGGATACCGTCGTGGGCGAACGCGGCGGCCGCTTTTCTGGTGGCCAGCGCCAGAGAGTTTCTTTGGCCCGGGCGTTGGCGCGCAAGCCTAAGGTTCTGCTTCTCGACGAAATCACAGCATCGCTGGACAAGGACACCGAGCGGGAAGTCTGCGAAACGCTGCGCTCGCTCGCCGGGGGCATCACGATCATCGCGATTTCCCACCAGCCTAGCCTGTTTCGTGTCGCCGATCGTGTCCTGCATCTTGACCATGGCGAGCTTCAACCGGCCGCCTGATATTCGGCGGCCAAATTCAACCTTGCAATTCACTCACAGAATGACAGTGGTGTAGTCGACGTGGACAATACGTCTCATCCATTTCCGCCGGTCGACCTGAACGACCGCAGCATCTTGATCACAGGCGGGACCGGTTCGTTTGGGCGAGCCTTCGTCAGGTTCGTGATCAAGCACTATAAGCCCAAGCGGCTGATCGTGTTCTCGCGCGACGAGATGAAACAGTACGAAATGCAGCAGTCCTTCGACCAGCCGTATCTGCGATATTTCATCGGCGATGTTCGTGACGTCGATCGATTGGAGACCGCGATGCGCGACGTCGACTACGTCATCCACGCCGCGGCACTCAAGCAAGTTCCTACAGCCGAATACAATCCTTTTGAGTGCGTCCGCACAAACATTCATGGCGCGGAGAATGTCGTAAATGCCGCAATCCGGTCCGGGGTAAAACGTGTCGTTGCTTTGTCTACGGATAAGGCCACTAATCCGATCAACCTTTACGGCGCGACCAAGCTCGCTTCGGACAAGATCTTCGTTGCGGCAAATGCAATCGCCGGCAGCTCGGGCACTCGCTTCGCCGTTGTCCGGTACGGAAACGTCGTGGGCTCGCGTGGCAGCGTCGTGCCCTTCTTCGAGAAGCTGATTGCCTCGGGCGCCTCGACCTTGCCGATTACCGACCTGCGCATGACGCGGTTTCTGATTACGCTCACGCACGGGATCGAGATCGTTCTTTCATCGTTGGAGATGATGAGCGGCGGAGAGCTGTTCATTCCGAAAATTCCGAGCGTGCGGATTGCCGATTTGGCTGAAGCAATGCTGCCCGGCGCCAAGCTCGAGGTCATCGGAATTCGCCCCGGAGAAAAATTGCACGAGATGCTGATTTCCGAAGATGATTCACGTAAGACAATAGAATTGAGCGATCGCTATATCATTGAGCCGCTGTTCGAGTTCTGGGAGCGGCGTCGTTCAGAATCCGTTGAATCCAAAAAGGTCGTGGAAGGCTTTTGCTACGCGAGCAACATCAACTCGCAGTGGCTCGGCGTTCCAGAAATTCGAAAGCTCTTGCGGACCAGCAAGGCCGAGCACTGATGAACCGGCCATTCCTTCATTACGGACATCAAGTCATTGACGACAGCGATATCGCGGCTGTCGTCGCTGTGCTCAAGAGCAGTTGGCTGACGACGGGGCCGGAGATAGCAGCATTTGAGGGTGCCCTGGCGGCAGCAACAGGCGCCCGACATGCGGTGGTTTGCAATAGCGGCACCGCGGCTCTTTACCTGGCCATGAGGGCCTCTCGGCTTGAGCCGGGTGACGCCGTCATTGTCCCGGCGATCACATTTGTAGCGACCGCGAGCGCGGTAATCCTTGCCGGAATCGATGTTGTTTTCGCGGATGTCGATCCGAACACGGGCCTGATGGGCGTCGAGCATGTTCAGGAGGCGATAAAGCGATCCGGGCGCAAGAGATTGAGCGCGGTGTGCCCGGTCCATCTCGGTGGCCGCGTTGTCGACATGGCTCAGCTTGCGGCTGCAGCGCGAGAGCGCGGGTTGACGATCATCGAAGATGCCTGTCATGCGCTCGGCAGCGAGTATGGGAACGGGGCATACCGTGTCGGCGCGTGCGGTCACAGCGTCGCTGCCTGCTTTTCGTTCCATGCAGTCAAGGCCGTGACGATGGGAGAAGGCGGCGCGATAACGACGAATTCGACAGAATTGGCCGAACGGATGCGCTTGCTGCGCTCGCACGGTATAGACCGCGAGCCGGAGCATATGAAAGACGGCGAACTCGCGCGCGCGCCGGATGGGGCGATTAATCCCTGGTATTACGAAGTCGGAGACATCAGCCACAATTTGCGTGCCAGCGATCTCAACTGCGCACTCGGGCGTTCCCAGCTTGGCAAGTTGCCGGCATTCATCGCGGCTCGCCGCAAACTTATGGATGCTTATGCGAAGCTGATCGCGCCGCTCAATCCGCACGTGCGCCTGATTCCCAGCCCGTACGATTGCAATCCCGGTTGGCACCTTTGCGGTGTTCTGATCGACTTTGCGGCGGTGGGCGCCGATCGTGCAACGGTGATGCGCCGGCTGCGTGACCGCGGGATTGGCACTCAAGTGCACTACATACCGGTTCATCTGCAGCCGTATTATCGGCGCATGTATCCCTCGTTAGATCTGCCAGGAGCGCAAGCGTACTACTCGAAAACTCTATCGCTGCCGTTGTCGCCGGCCATGACTGAAGGCGACGTGGAGTTTGTCGTCAGCGCGTTGAGGGAGAGCCTTTGAGTTCGCTGTCGCTTGCCGTTGTGGAAGATGTCCAGTTGGCCGGATCGAGAATGTCTTGCGGCAGACCGGACGCGGATTGGACGATCTCGTCGAGAATGGCTGGCGGAAGCGGCGGACCGGACATTGCCCTTACGTCGAGTTCAAGCTGGCTGACGGCGTCGACCCCGAACACCATGGATGTGACTCCGGGGATATCGCGGACGCTGGCCGTCAAAAGTTCGATAACGGATCGGCCAGTGCGCGCGGCGACGTCGGAAAGTCCGTTCAGGAATGGAGCGAAGGCGGCCAAACAACCGGGCAGCTGCTCGGGCTTCATCAGGAGGACCCCCTGCAAGAAGACCGACCGGACGAACACTGCGATGCCGAGCGCCGACGCCGCTTCGATAATGCCTGCTCGTTCGAAACGCCGGTCGGCGATGTTGGCCGGAATTTGCAAGGCAGCGATCGGCAATGTGGCGATGAGTCGCGCGGCGACCGCAACGTCGTATACCGAAGCGCCGTAAGCGCCGATGTTTCCGTCAGCAAGCGCCAATTCAAATCCTTCGACAGTGGTGGCATCGAACAAGTCCGTTTCTTCATGCACCAGGACAAGCGCCAATCGCCCGACGCCGAGAGCGGCTTTCGAGGCCGCAATCTGATCGCGGACGAACTGCTTCCTTGCGACACCTTGGCCTTTCGGAATTTTGGGTACTTTGGTCACGACATGGACGCCGGCCGGCTTTCGAACTCGTGAGCCATTTTCCGATCAGTTGTTCCGCGGTGCCGTAAGCGTGTGCTGTGTCGATGGTTGTTATCGCCGAGCTCAACCGCGCGATCGAGAATTCGAAAAGCCTCTGCTTCGGTTGGCTGTCCCGACACATTGGCAATACCGTAGGTCATCCCGAGTTGAGCGAACCCAAGGGTCACCTGCGAAGGTCCAAAACGCAAACGAGATGACATCAGTGCTTCCAGCTGTGCAGACGAGGCGTAGGAAGAATTGCGGGCCAGCCGCGATTTGTCGAGTGCCAATAGTCTTATCGCGCAAGCTTGGAAGGGCGGCTGGTTCGATGCTGCGGCACAGACGGGGCAAATCTTTGCCAGGGCCTTTGACCGCGGCTTTCCGTGTCGACGCATCGACGGGGATTGGCGCTGGCCACGCGCGACGATGCCTCGTCCTAGCCAGGGCGTTGCTGCAAGACGGGTGGTCGGCGCATTTCGCGTCGCGCAGTGAAACGGTGGACACCGTCCCGTCGCTACGGAACAGCGAAATCCAAGTGATCGAACTCGATGAGACTGGCGATACCGCTGTGGTATTCAGCCGCTGCTATGCCTGGCGGATGCGACTTGCTCGTCGTTGATCATTACGGACTTAATGAACGATTCGAGCGGTCTTGTCGGCCCTGGGCAAGGCGGGTCCTGGTGATCGACGATCTCGCAAATCGGCGCCATGACTGCGACGTGCTGGTCGACCAGACGCCGGGCCGAAGCCCGGCTGAGTATCGGGCATTTGTCCCTGACCATTGCACCATTCTCGCCGGCGCAAGTTTTGCGTTGCTCGACCGGCGTTTCGCGCTTGCCAGGGCGAGGTTGCGGCAGCGGAGCGGGTCGGCGCAGCGCATCATCGTCAGCTTGGGAGCAACGGATCCGGAAGGTGCGACACTGTTTGCCCTTGCCGCGTTGCGCAGGCCGCGCTCAACGTGGCGGTCGATGTCGTGATCGGTGCGGCAAACCGGAATGTCGCGTTGGTGAAAGCCGCTGCCGCGGCTTTGTCTCCTTCCGGCAAAGTGCATGTCGAGGTGGATGACATGGCGGCCTTGATCGAGCAGGCTGATCTTGTAATTGGCGCCGGCGGCGTCAGCGCTCTCGAACGATGCTGCCTGGGTGTGCCATCGATTGTGTTCGTCTTGGCGGAAAACCAGCGCCGTAACGCCGCGGCGCTGGCGGGGGCAGGGGCTGTCATCGCTTTAGCCGAACACGAATGGCGTGACGTTGATCTTGTCACGCGACAAATTCATGCGCTCGCCGGCGATCCCGCCAGAGTGCGCCAGATGAGTCGCGCCGCGGCTGTGATAACCGATGGCAAGGGCGCGGAGCGGGTGCTTGAAAGCTGCCGTTTGCCTTCGTGTGTCCCCAGCCTTTCAACGGCGGGAAAGGACCTCTGCAATGACAATAAACGAGCAGACGCGGCGCAACGCACGGAGTTTTTCGGAAAGCGACCGACTGCTCGAGCGCGCTCTTAAGACAATTCCGCTCGGCAGCCAGACATTCTCGAAGAGCTTTCAGCAATACGTGCGCGGAGCCATGCCGCAATTCATCGCCCGCGGCGACGGTTGCCGAGTCGAAGACGTCGACGGCAACAGTTACATTGATTACGTGCTGGGCCTCTTGCCGATCGTGCTCGGCTATCGCGATCCTGATGTCGATCGTGCCATCATTTCGCAGCTTGAGTCGGGCATCACGTTCTCGCTGCCGACCGCGCTGGAAGCCGATGTCGCCGAGCGGCTGGTGCGGCTGGTGCCGTGCGCCGAGAAGGTCCGCTTTGGCAAGAATGGATCGGACGCAACCAGCGCGGCGATCCGCCTTGCCCGGGCGCATACCGGCCGCGAGCGCGTTCTCGCCTGCGGTTATCACGGCTGGCACGACTGGTATATCGGCTCTACGACGCGGCGGCTCGGAGTGCCGAAAGCCGTATGCGAGCTGACGACGACGTTCCCCTATAACCAGGCCGAGGCGGTGGCCGACCTGCTCGCCGCGCAGCCCGACGCCTACGCCGCGGTGATCCTCGAGCCCGCTGGCGTCGTGGAGCCCGCGCCGGGTTTCCTCGAGCGTCTGCGCGAGCTGACCGAGCGCTATGGCGTCGTGCTGGTGTTCGATGAAATAATCACGGGGTTCCGCATCAATATCGGCGGCGCGCAGGCCGAGTACGGCGTGACGCCGGACCTGGCGTGCTTCGGCAAGGCGATGGCGAACGGGATGCCGATTTCGGCGGTCGTCGGCCGCGACGAAGTCATGAAGGAAATGACGGAGATCTTCTTCTCGGGCACGTTCGGCGGTGAAACGTTGTCGCTTGCCGCGGCTGCTGCGACGATTGACAAGCTGATCGCGCAGGATGCGATCAAACGGATGCGCGCCCATGGACGCCGTCTCACGGAGCACATCAATTCTTTAGTAGCGGCGCACGGACTTGTCATCGGTCATGCAGCTTGGCGGCTCCGATTGGTTGCCGATGTGGAAGCTGCTCGACTGCCCGGTTGAGCCCAGATCTACTGCATAGCCTGTTGCGGCAAGAGCTGGCGGCCAACGGCGTCCTCGCCCAGGACGCATTCAACCTCTGCCTGCGCTCATATCGATGCAGCAGTCGAGGCGGAAACGCTCGCCGGCGTTGAGGCGAGTTTGCGCTTCCTATCCATCGCACTTAACGACAGCTGATCCAAAATCGCATTTGCGCGGGCCGATGATCCAACCGACATTTCGCGTGCGCCAAAGATAATCTGTCGTTGGTTTGTAGTTGGGAAGGTAAGTAAATGAACACAAGAACTCGCAATAGCCATTCTGGACGAGCTTTACGACCGACGCGCACCAAAAAAGGGACCGCTAACGAGGTAAGGCAGTTTTGGGAAAAGCAAGCGAGAGCTTTTAAAAATTCTCAATTGGCGACTGACCCCAATAAGTATGCGCGCGAGCTTGAAATACGCACTATATTGGCTCAGCTCCCTGCAAGGGCAATTAGCATACTTGACGTCGGCTGCGGGAATGGATTCTCGACGTTGCAATTTGCTGCGGCAAGGCCAAAAGCGAAAATTGTTGGGGTAGACTATTCACCAGAAATGATAAAGTTCGCACGGAGCGAGCTTTCCAAACAGGCTCGTTCGGTGAAAGAGCGCATTAGTTTTCAGGAAGGCAATGCACTCTCGCTAGCGAAAGAACTGACCGGGTCACATTTCGATTATATTATTTCGGAACGGTGTTTGATCAACCTTCAAGATTGGGACGAGCAGCGCAGTGCGATTTTGCAAATGCGAATGCTTTTAAAGAAGAACGGCCGTCTGTTGCTCGCTGAAAATACGAAGGACGGTCTCGACCGGCTCAATACGTTACGTAAGCAATTCGAGCTCGCGCCGATTTCCGTCCGCTGGCATAATCATTATTTGCCGGAGAAGAAACTTATATCGCTGTTAAAAAGAAAATTCATTTTGGAGAGCATCGATAATTTTGAAAATCTTTATTACATTATTTCGCGGGTCGTATATGCGGCCCTTGCAGCGAGAGAGGGAAAGGAACCGGAATACGATCACCCAATAAATTACATAGCGTCTAAGCTTCCGACATTGGGGAAGTACCATTGGTCTCCCAGCTTCCTGTTTGTCATGAGAAACAAAAAATAATGCGACGCTTGCAAATATTGCGGATCGCCGTTCGGTTAGCGACTCATTCTGGGAATGTTGATGCGTAAGTTCCAAATCGGTGCCTTCCCAGTCGGCGACGGCTGTCCTCCATTCATCATCGCCGAAGCCGGCATCAACCATAACGGCGAGGTCAACCGGGCGCTGGAGATGGTAGCGATTGCAAAGGAGGCCGGAGCCGACGCCATCAAGTTTCAGACGTTTAAAGCGGACGAATTCGTCGGCGATCCGGCCCAGACCTACACCTATCGCTCGCAGGGTAGAGATGTCACAGAATCAATGCTTGGTATGTTCCGCCGCTACGAGCTGCCACGCGAGGCTTGGTTCGCAATAAAGGCTGAATGCAATCGCCAGAACATCATGTTCCTCTCTACACCGCAGAACCGGACTGACCTCGAATTGCTAATCGAGATCGGCGTTCCAGCGGTGAAAGTCGGTTCCGACGATTTTACCAATTTGCCTCTGCTAAAGAGTTACGCCGCAACCGGTCTGCCGCTGATCCTCTCTTGTGGCATGGCCGATTTGGCCGAGGTCTATCGGGCGCTCGATACTGTCGGCGCGCTCGATGGGTATCCGGCCGTGCTGCTGTTGTGTACTTCGCAATATCCGACGCCGCCATCAGACGTGAACCTCCTCAAGCTTGCGACTTTGGGCGCGGCATTCCCGAATCTGATTCTGGGTTATTCGGATCATACTCAGGGGCCAATGGCCGCATCAGTCGCGGTTGCCTTTGGTGCGTGCGTGTTCGAAAAGCATTTCACTCTGGACCGCGGTCTACCGGGGCCGGATCATTGGTTTTCCGAGGATCCTGCGAGCCTAGCCGAATGGGTGCGCTCAATACGTCAAGCCTATACAATGCTCGGTGATCCGATCGTGCGGCCGACTGCTGCCGAGCAAGACATGCGCAAGATCGCCCGACGGAGCTTGGTCGCTATGCGCGATATTGCCCTTGGTGAGAGGTTATCCGACGAGAACGTTGCGCTACGGCGCCCAGGAACGGGGTTGCCGCCGGAAATGTTGCAATCGGTCTTGGGACGCACGGTGACACGCGAGCTAAAGGCTGGTGAGCTCTTGAATTTAGGAGACTTCGAGTAGTGACCGACGATGTCAAGTCTGCTCTGACTTCGCTGGTCGTGGGGAATCCCATGAGGGTGAAAGCGCGCTATTACGAGCGGCAGATAGCGAAAGCCGCGCGGCCTTGATTCCGCATAACCGCCCCACATTGGGTCTGGAAGAGCAACGTGCCGCTGCGCGTGTGCTTGCTAGCGGCTGGGTCGCTCAAGGCCCCGAAGTCGAGGCATTCGAAAACGAGCTGTGCGACTATTTCGGCTCGCGGAAAAGCACGCAGTCGCCGTTTCGAAGCGGTACCGCCGGGCTCTTTCTTGCGCTTCTGGTTGTTGGCGCGCGCCAATCGAGCGTCGCCGTCCGGTCTATGCCTGGGGCGCACTCAGAACGCGATCGAGTTTTCAGGCGCAACACCGCATTTTGTCGCCACTGGCAAAGACAGCCCCAAGTCGATTTGGATCAGCTTTCAAACTCTGGCGCTCGCTTCGCAATCATACCGCAATGTTCGGGATACTGGTCGATATCTCGACCGCCACGCGCAAAGACATCGTCGTCATTGAGGATTGCGCGCAAGCTCTTGGCGCGTCGTTGGAAGGCGAGACGCTCGGCGTTAAGGGCCTTGCCGGAGTATTCTCATTTTCGGCAACAAAAATGCTTACGACCGGGGGACAGGGCGGAATGGTCGTTTCCCGGGCTCGCTGCTTTGTCGAGGCTGTCCGTGACTTCCGCGAATTCGACGGCCGGCACGACCACAAACCGCGGTTTAATTTCCAAATGACCGACTTGCAGGCCGCCATAGGCCGGGCGCAGTTGAAAAAGCTTCCCGCGTTCGTCGCGCGGCGCGCGGAGATTTATATGCGCTACTGCGACGTGGGTTAGACGTGATGGCGAGGCAATGCCGCGGGCAGCCGGTTCGCTACCGGACGGTCGTTCGAACGCACGATCCACGCCGAATGATTGACGCGCTGGAAAAGCATGAGATCAAGGCGATGTTCCGGTGGAAGACTGGGAATTACTTGGGCCGGCGGAGCAATTCCCGCATGCCGCCGAGCTGACGAAAAGTAGCGTTTCGCTTCCGACCTATCCATCATTGAGCGACGACGATCTGTCGCGCATTGTTGGCGTGTTGGCTGAGAATGCGAGCACAGGCATGTTTGAGGCGGTCCCGGGCGACAAGGCCGCCAGATTCTTCTGAACCATGATCGTCAGCATCCACCAACCCGCATACTTGCCGTGGCTTGGTTATTTCGACCGGATCGCCAAAAGTGACATTTTCATATTCCTCGACACAGTGCAGTTCGAGCGGAACAGCTTTACGAACCGAAATCGGATCAAGACGGCCAACGGTCCGATCTGGCTGACAGTTCCGGTTTTGCTGCGCGGACATCTGGCAAAGAAACTGAGCGAAATTGAAATCGATGAGCGTCAAGACTGGAGAGGCAAGCATCTGCGATCGATCGAACAGAATTACCGCCGGGCGGCGGGCTTCGCGGATCGCTTCGATCGTCTGAAGGCGCAGTACGATCTTGTGGCGTCTGGGCTTGCGGACTTCTGCTTTGCCCAGCTCAAGTTCTGGCTGCGTGAGCTTGCCATCGGAACACGCATTGTACGGGCATCGGAACAGGCAGTGACAGGGAGCAAATCGGAGCTCGTATTGTCGCTGTGCCGAAATGCCGGCGCGACGACCTATTTGTCCGGGCCGCTTGGCCGGGGATATCTGGACGAAGGGCAATTCAAGGCCGCGGGGATTTCAGTGCGTTATCACGATTTTCAGCACCCGATTTACCCGCAGCTCTATGGTGAGTTCATCCCGGCGATGGCCATCGTCGATTATTGGATGAATTGTCCTGACGCTGGACTATTCGCGGACGTAGCATGAGTTTTTCGACCGAATGGGACGCCTCGTATCGGGCCGGCGGTCATCTCAGCCGCTGGCCGTGGTCCGACCTCGTTTCGTTTGTCTATCGCTATGCGAAGCCGGCCGACGGGTTCCACACCGTTCTGGAGCTCGGCTGTGGTGTGGGGGCAAATATCCCGTTTTTTCTGAGCCTCGGCGTTGATTATTACGCCGTCGAGGGCAGCCAAAGTGCGGTGGCGCACGTTCTTGCCGCTTATCCGAATCTGGCAAGAAAGATTGCCAACGGTGATTTCACGCAGACAATTCCGTTTGCCGGGCCATTCGACCTGATCGTCGACCGCGCCGCGCTGATACACAATTCCACCGAGGCCATGCTGCGGACATTGCGAACGGCCGGCGAAAAGCTGCGCTCGGGCGGAAAGCTGATCGGCATCGATTGGTTTTCGAGTGAGCATGAAGACGCCACTCACGGCGATGAAGTGGACTCGCACACTCGGCGCAATTTAAGCAACGGTCCCTTCGCCGGCGTCGGTAACGTGCATTTTTGCGATCAAGAACACTTGGCCGATCTATTGTCGAAGGCAGGTCTGAGAGTCGAGCTTCTCGAGCACAAACGAACGGAAATCGTGTTTCCTTCCAAGCGCGATCGCTTCGCCTATTGGAACTTCGTAGCGGTCAAACCATGACGTCGACAAAAGTTCAGCAGCGCGTACTGGCGGTCGTCGCCCATCCCGATGACGAGGTGCTGGGGTGCGGGGGAGCCCTCGCATTGCACGCCGCGCGTGGCGATGACGTCTCGATCGTCATTTTGGCGGACGGAGAATCGAGCCGTGCTGGCGCTGAAGACAAGAACATTGCCAATCGTGAAACGGCGGCGCGGCAGGCCGCTTCAATTCTCGGCGCTGCGCATATTTTCTTTCACGGCCTTCCGGACAATCAGCTTGATACGCAATCCCGCATTGAGATCGTTCGAATGATCGAGGCTCGCGTCGCCAAATCCAGTCCTGACGTTGTGTACACGCATCATTCCGGCGACGTGAACATCGATCACCGACTCGTGCACGAGGCGGTCGTGACCGCTTGCCGTCCGCAAGCGGGTCACCCTGTCAATACGTTGCTGTTTTTTGAGACCCCATCGAGCACCGAGTGGCAGCCGCCGGGGTCAGCACCGGCTTTCTTGCCAAACTGGTTTGTCGATATTTCCGCCGTCCTTGAGATCAAGCGAAAGGCCTTGCAGGCCTACGATAGCGAGATGCGCCCCTGGCCGCATCCGCGCTCCTACGAAGGCGTGGAGTCCTTGGCGCGGTGGCGCGGCGCGACGGTTGGATGCGCCGCAGCGGAGGCGTTTATGCTCGGTCGAAAGATCCAGCGAGGGCTGTGACCCATTAGAATTCGACGATCCATGAAGACTGTCGCGATCATTCAGGCTCGTATGCGTTCGACCCGGCTTTTCCGGCAAGGTCATGCGCGATCTCGGTGGCTATCCCGCGCTGTACTGGGTCGTCCGCGCAGCGCGCGCGGCAGTCGGCGTAAACGAAACCTGGGTTGCGACCTCCGCTGCCGCGGCCGACGACGAAATCGCCGCATGGTCCGCCAGCAACGGCGTTCCCGTCCACCGCGGACCGGAAGACGACGTGCTGGAGCGTTATGCCGGAGCGATCGCGGCCAGCGGAGCGGATGTGGCGGTGCGTATTACCGCCGATTGCCCGTTCCTCGATCCGGTGGTCGTCGGCATGGTCGTGCGGTTGCGTGCTGAGCCGGTGCCGATTAGCCTCCAATGTCGATCCGCCAAGCTGGCCGGATGGGCTCGATTGTGAGGTGGTGACAGCCGAGGCGCTGGCGCCGCCCGGAGACAAAGCTGCAGAGCGACCGCGAGCACGTGACCCCGTTTGTACGGAACAATCGGCAAAGGTTTGCCGCCCGCAATCTCGCTGCGCCGCTGCCGGGATTGGCCGAGGAGCGGTGGACTCTTGATCACCCGGAGGACTACGCTTTGTTATCAACTGTGGCGCGGGCGCTTCCGCGCGACCGGCCGCCGTCCTTCCTGGAGGTTCTGGCTCAGCTGGATGCGGAACCGGGGCTGCGTGAGCTCAATCGCCACATTGCGCGCAATGAGGGTATTCCAAAAGCTTGGCGGCGGAGCTAGCCAGGAATGAGGCAGTCGATATGGCCGCCGGGGAGGGCCGAGTTGGATCGCCACAAGGGTTGGCTAACCAGCGGATTCGTGGCACAGATTGGCTGCTTTTCGATTTTCCGCGGGACCGCCGATGAAGACTCTGTTTGTAAACCCCAGTCTACGCCCGAATGCGCCCCACCGGTACCTGCCGGTCGGGCTCGGCTATATCGTGACTGCGGCCAAGATGGCGGGATTTGATTTCGACCTGCTCGACATCGACATCGGCATGCAGACCGATCAGGAGGTCGAGCGTTACATTGCTCGCCATCGTTACGACGTGATCTTGGTTGGCAGCATTGTCACTCATTACAAATGGGTCAAATGGTTCTGCGGAATCGTCAAAGAACACCAGCCCACGTGCAAATTGATTCTCGGCAATTCCGTCGCTTCGTCGATTCCCGAAGTTATTTTCAATTATGCACCCGTCGATGCGATCGTACTTGGGGAAGGGGATGTAACGGTTATCGAGCTGCTGAAAGCCCTCGATGAGGGGCGTCCCTAGGCGAAGCCGTCGAGCCGGAGGTGCCGATCCTTCACAGCAACGGGGCCCTGCGGGCGACCATGAGGGGACACGGCGTAGAAGGAATAGTCTTTCGCGACGACAAAGGACGTTTGGTCAATACCGGCAAGCGCAAGGCGGTCAAGCGGATCGACGACTTGCCGTTCCCGGATTGGGACCTCTTCGATGTTGAGCGCTATATAACTTTGGCGAGCGCCACCGCGCACGACACGACGTTCTATCCGGCGAGCGAAGCGCGCGTGATGCCTGTCAACACCGCGCGCGGATGCGTCTTCAAATGCACGTTCTGTCACTACGTGTTTTGGGACGACCCTTACCGTCACCGCTCACCGGAGAGCGTGATCGCGCGAAATCCGCCGGAATCAGCAGAAATACGGCGCCAACTACATCAATTTCTGGGACGAGCTGACCTTTCATAAGGTGAGGCCGGCTCAAAAGTTTGTCGACGCGCTGGTCAAAGCGGATCTCGGCATTCATTTCACCGCTGCGATCCGCACCGATCTGCTCGGCTGCGACGAAGCGCCGCTCGATGAGAGAATCGAGTTAGCCCACAAGATGAAACAGGCCGGCTTTATCGCGGTCGGCTTCTCGCTCGAATTCGGCCAATCAGGAAATTCTTGAAGCCATGAACAAGCTCGTCAAACGGGAGTATTTTGGCGAGCAAGTGCGTATTTTGAGGGAAGCCGGAATTGTTTCGAATACGAGCATTATCTTCGGCTATCCGCAGGAGACGCGGGAAACAATCCGCGAAACGGTCGAGAGCTGCCGTCAGGCGCGAATTTATCCGAGCCCTGGTTATCTGCTGCCGATGCCGTCTACCGGCATGTGGCAATACGGCATCGAAAAGGGCTTCATCACGGATATCGATCAGTATTTGGTGAATATGACCGAGCGTCAGGACTTCAGCGTCAACATGACGCGCATGACCGATCACGAGCTCAAGGAAACGGTTAGCGAAGAGCTCGGCCAATTGGCGCGCGACCTGGGCCTCGACTTCGGCGGCAGCCTGCTGAAGACGGGCGGCGAAAGCAAGCACGCGCGTAATCAGGAAGTCGAGATGCACCGCAATACCAACGACACGATGAATTACGCCAACGTTGTCGGGTCGGTTTAATCCAATTGCGCCGGTACGGCTGAGAGCGAAGATGGCCGAGCCCGGCCGTCGCGCGCTACTGCTTTTGAGCAACGGGCAGCTCTCTCGTCGATCGCGCAACCGCCAAATATCGCAAAACCTGTTCCGCGCCGCGTGAAGGCTTCACAATTCGTTTGAGTTATCGACGTGCTTAAGAACGACGCATGCGGTCTTGTCTCTCAATTTCAGTCAGAGGCAAGCCAGAAAATCCGGTCCAGGAGGGCCGGAAATGGAATACCTGCGCCGACATTTCGACGGGCTCCTTGCCGATTTGGCCGCTGCCCTGAACGAAGTTTTGGGAACACGGAAGTCCGTCGCCTTCTGGCGCTATCTGGTCGGGCCCTGGCTGCATCGGTTTATCGGATATGTGCTGGTGCACTTGGATTCATCGCCCGTGGCGGAGCCACCACTACGCCGCGTGCCGGCAAGCTACGATGAGTTCGGGGCATGCACCAACACGGTGAGCTACGCCCGGCTTGTCGCTGCGGATATCGCGCGGGATCCGGTGTTGCCTTCGGCAAACCCGTTAGACCATCCACTTGCGGCGACGCGGCCGTCCGTCTGGCGCCGCCGCCTGAAGGCCATCGCGAAAAACCTGCATTGGCTTGGTCAAGGCGTTTTGCTGAGGAAAGCCAAAGTGATCGTGCGAGACGGCTATTTCCCGCAGTCCGCGGAAATCAAAATGTGGTGGTCGAGCCGCGGTTGCATCCGATTCGACCGGCGCGATTATGGCTGGAGCCCGGATTCCCTAATTGTTGACCAGTCGCGCCGTGAGGCGCTAGCGGCAAAGCTGGCGGGGACCGCGACGGAGCCTGAGGCCACGATCAGACGATTAATTCCGCTGCATCTGCCGCGCTGCTATTTGGAGGGCTTTGAATCGCTGCGCCGGTCAGCGGAGCGAATGTTTCCCAGGCCGGCGGCCGCGTACTTTACTTGCGAGGCGCATCTGCACGATGAAGTGTTCAAGTATCACTTCGCCTGTGCCAAAGCGGCAGGAGCGAAACTGCTTGCCGCGCAGCACGGCGGCAGCCACGGCATATTCAAGTTGATCATCACCGAAGACTTTGAGCGCGACATTGCGGACCTTTATTGCACCTGGGGTTGGCAAGAAGACGAACGCACGATCCCACTGCCGGCACCCAAGCTCATGGGCCTGCCCGCGCGCCGCGCCGCCGCGGAGACCGGCGAGATTTTTTTTGTCGGTTCGACCATTGTTGCCGCCGAGTGCCGTCTCGACGTCCTGGATGGTTTCTTGCCCGCCAACTATATTTGAGCTGGCAAAGGCGGTTTCTCGAGGTGCTGCCGTCTCAAGTGCGCTGTCACCTCCGGTTCAGAACGCTCCGCGACATGGTGGGAGGCTCGTGGGCTCCTTTGATGAGAAGCTTTCCTGATGTTCGTTTTTGAGAATGCGTATGAATGCGGCGTGCCGTTCGCAGAGCGGCTGGCATCGTGCGCATTATATGTCTGCGATCAGCTTGGCACCACCTATGCTGAGGCGCTTGCGCTCGACAAGCCGACGATTCTGTTCTGGGATCGGGAAGCAAGCCCGCTCCGGCGATCGGCGCAGCCATATTTCGACGCGTTGCACGCCTGCGGGATATTGCATTACTCGCCTGAAGCGGCGGCAGGCGAAGTAGCCAAAGCGCATGGCGATATTGCCGCTTGGTGGGCGGATCCTGCCAGGCAACGGACCGTGCGAGACTTTCGCGACCGCTATCTATTGACGGATAGAAACGCCCCGGCTCTGTGGACAAATTTCCTGCTTGAGCAGGCAACGGTAAATGCCGAAGCCCCCAAAAATTGATTTCGTTCACGTTGGGTATCACAAGGCCGCTTCGACCTGGCTGCAGAAGCGCGTCTTTCCGCGTGTTCCAGGATTACTGATTTGCAACGATGCCCGTTTTGATTTGGAGCGGCCGTTTATCAGATTCATTCATCCACGCGGACCCGTTTCGCTTCGAAAAGGCCAAGTTTCTCGAAGAGTTCTCCAGCACGGTGCAGCGTTGTGTCGGTGAGGTATCTCAATTTTCCCTGTTTGGGCTTTCGGACGAAAATCTTTCCGGCGGGTATCTTCACGGCATGGAGGCGCGCGCGCTTGCCGACAGGCTGCTCGATACGTTTGGGACGCCCCGCATATTGATCATCGTGCGTAATCAACTTGATATGCTGTTGTCCTTCTACAGCGCCTACATCGTGCACGGCGGCGTGCGATACCTTTGCCGACATGCCGCGTGACGCCAACATCAACGGCCGCCGCGTTCTCGACAAACTCAAGTATAGCGGCATGATCGAGTATTACCGCAAGCTGTTTGGAGCGGAAAAAGTTCACGTCGTTTTCTTTGAAACCTTGGTCCGAGAACGGCATCCGCTGCAGCAATTGTTAGAGGAACTTGGCGTGAAAGAGGGCTTTCCTAAATCGCCGCCGGAAAAGGAGAACAGAGGGCAGATCACTCGCGGCAAACGGAATCATGCGCCAGTTAAATCGCCTGGGCGTCAGCAGACGATATGGCCAGCATTTCGCGCAGCTTTTTCATGCGACCGCCGCGAGGCCGATCGCCAGCAGGCGCGGAAACTGTTTCCCGGCATGGTCGAGGAGTGGCGTGAGGACAACCGCCGTCTGGCGGACATCCTGCAGCACAAGTCTTCCCCGGCCTATGCTCTTTAGGCACTTTCCGAATTGCTGGAAAGAGCCCGCGAAAGCAATTTCGGAAATGTTGAAGCGTCTCACTGCAAAGAAAGATTGGTCGCCTGATTATGCGACCGACGATATCACGTGACGGATTGCGGCTGCCGAGACATTTCATCGGACCAATAAAAATGTCCGCGAACTTTGGGACCGCGTTCTTTTGCCGATCTTCAGGAGAGGCCATCCCAGACGGCTCTCGAAATAGGCAGCGCTCCCGGGCAGAACCTGATCAGGCTGTCGAAGGAATTGGGGTAGCGCCCTATGGCATTGAGTATACCGAAGAAGGTGCGCGGCTCAACCGCGAGCTGTTCATCCGCAACGGCTTAAACGCGGACAACGTCTTGTGCGAAGATTTCTTCTCGCCCGCGCTCGACCGTCTCGCTGGAACGTTTGATATCGTCATCTCATTTGGTTTCGTCGAGCATTTTGATGATCCGCGGCCGGTGATCAAACGCCACATCGAATTTTGCCGACCGGGAGGATACGTCGCGATCGTGATCCCCA
Source organism: uncultured Alphaproteobacteria bacterium (assembly GCA_963822035.1). Classification (GTDB taxonomy): domain Bacteria; phylum Pseudomonadota; class Alphaproteobacteria; order Rhizobiales; family Xanthobacteraceae; genus Pseudolabrys. The sequence goes on from CAWGGC010000004.1 coordinate 230,096, forward strand.
ATCTTCAGGGAGTATATTATTTTTGGAACATAATTATTTAATCCGCAGACTGATCGCAATCCATAATACGGCGATGATGAGAAACGGCGCATTTTTCGAGATGTGCCAGGGCATCGATAATTTCGAAGTCATCTTCAGCGGCAGCAGCGGCGCGTTCGAATACGGACAGTTGACGCACGATGCGCGTTTCATTTCGCGCGCCTGCGTCTCAGTCATGCGGCGGTTGGCGCCGCCGCTTATATCTGTTCGACCGGTTCGTACTTGCGCCTCTCGGCGCCGGTCACCCGCCGCACTTGGCCGTCGTCGGCAAGAAAACGCGATGAGCGCGCTCGGGCGACGACTTCATTGGCTACTAAAATGGGCCGCATCCGCAAGACGGCGGATCAGCAGCGCGATTTGGCGGGCGATCCTCGGACGATTGGGCGCCGGGTCAAGCATCGGCCCGGGATGGCGGATTGAGTTCCCTGCGTCTGTTTTTATCGGAGACGGCGTGATTTTAGGAAGTGAGGGTTGGATTAGCTTCGGCCGCGCCAATCCCGATCAGGCTCGGTTTATTGTCGGCAACGGGACCTATATCGGGAACTATTTCCTCGCGAGTGTCGTCAAGAAAATCGAGATCGCCGATAAAGTCATGATCTCCGACCGTGTGTTCATTGGAGACTGTAACCATCGGCATTCGCGAGCCGACGTGCCGATCAAGGATCAAGGCCTTGAGTTCGGCGGCGAAGTGACGATCGGCTTCGGTTCGTGGATCGGCGTTGGCGCGGCGATTATGCCTGGCGTCTCAATCGGCAGAAATTGCGTGATCGGCGCCAACGCAGTTGTCACTGACAACGTGCCGGACGGAGCGGTCGTCGGCGGCATTCCGGCGAAGCCGCTTTCATGATGTCTTTGAGGTGAGTCATATGGATTCCGAGTTACAAGAACCTCGCACTGTTGTGGGGAAGATCAAACGCCGGACGCGGCGGGTTCTGGAGAAAACGGCGATAGGGCGGCGCGCTCTCGAACTCTACAGCCTTTACTGCGGAGCGAAGTTCGCGGCCGGCCATCCGAACGCGAAGTCTTTGTACTCGTACATCTACGAGACAAATTTCTGGGGCGGCGCTGAAAGCGTTTCCGGGCCCAGACTCGAGTGCTGAGTACACCGAAAATCTGCGGAGGGGACTGAGCGGACCTGCTGCTCCGGCTGAACGTGCATAGCATTGTCGATGCGCCTTGCGGCGACTTCAATTGGTTTCGGCTGGTCGAGCTTCCGCCGGCGTGACCTATGTCGGCGGCGACATCGTCGACTCGATGATCGAGCGCAACACAGCCCTCTATGGCAACGAGATGCGATCATTTCGTGTCATCGATATCCGCCACGATCCCATGCCGGCAGCCGACTTGTGGGTCTGCCGGAACTCGCTGTTCCATCTGTCCTACGCGGACGTCTACGCATCTTTGCGCAATGGCCTGAACAGCGGCATCCGCTACTTCCTGATCACCACCCACCCGAAACGCGAGCGGAACAGTGAAATCCCAACGGGCTCGTACCGGCCGTTGGATCTGGAAGCCAAGCCGTTTCTTTTTCCGGAGCCACTTCAGCGCATAGACGATTGGGCCGAAGGCGAACTGTTCCGGCAAATGTGTTTGTGGTCGCGCGAGCAGGTCGCTGCGGTTGTCAGCGCGGCGCCTGCCAAATTCCGTGCCTGAAGGCGTCCTGGCCGCGTGCGTAATAAGCAAGAAACTTTGCTGTTCGTGGCGCAAAGCCCGACGCGTGGAGGGGTCGTCACCATGTTCGACACTCTCTTCAGAGGCTGGCCGGCCACCGATCCGCGCCGCCGTGTGCTCGTGTGCAATAGCGGCCACGGCGGGCTGCCGAAATTCAAGGAGCTGGCCGCGCAAGGCTTGATCGATCTGATCGTGGCTCCGATTTGGGACCCGGCGCCGCAACTTTATGCCCGAGCGTACGGGCCGCTCCGCGCGCTTCTGGTCAGAGTGACGTACAGAGATTATGCTGCCAGCGCTCTATAGTATGGGCAATGTCTCTACATTGCGGTGTTATGCGGACGTCTGAATGTGGTTGGGTTCTTTTCTCACAATGGTGGCTATCCTGGCGGCCACATCAACCGCGCCTCGGTACTGGGTGCATGGTTGGCTGGGGTCAAAAAGAGATATCATGTCGTTCACAGCATCGCGCGCCGCGCGACGCGCCTTGCGGCGCCATGGGCACGGATTATTGATTTTGCCATCGAGAACGCTGCGACCGAGACTTTAGCGGTGTCGGCGGCAAGCGCCCACTCTCTTGTATCGGAGCGGAAGTTTTCCCGAGTACCGAAGGTCGTGCAGAATGGGGTTGAGGTGAGCCTCAATCCGACACCGAACCCAGTGCGCGAACACGCCGGCCAGCCCAATTTTCTAGTTGGCTTTGCCGGTAGAATAGTCCCGGACAAAGGGCTGGATTTCCTCATTGAGGCCATGGCCGGCCTGCCGGCCGACGTGAAACTGCGTGTTTACGGGGAGGGGAGCGAGGCCTACGTCAACTCGCTTCGCTCGCGGGCTGCGGCGCTGGGCGTTGATAGTCGCGTTGAATTCGCGGGTTACGTCTCGGACGTACCCGCTCGCATGCGCGAATTTGATCTTGTTGCTGATCCCGTCGATCAGTTTTGAAAGTTTTCCATTGGCGCTGTTGGAAGCCATGCGCTGCCGCTTGCCCCTTGTTGTGACCGAAGTGGGTGGCATGAAGGAGATCGTGGAACACGGAGTAACAGGGTTTGTCGTTCCGGCGCGAGTTGCCGCCGCGTTGCGCGACGCGATCTTACGCTGATGAATGATAGGGATCTCGCGGCAAGATTTGGTGACGCGGGATACGAAAGGCTGGTGGCCGAGTTTACGGCCGACAAGATGATTTCGCGCTATTTTGCGCTCGTGGCATGAACGGGGGCGGCCCGAACAAAGGACCGGTCTTCGTCGTTGGAGCGGCCCGCTCCGGAACGACCTGGGTGCAATGCCTGATCGCTGCAATGGAGGGCTTTTACAGCTGTCCGGAAACCCACTTCTTCGACGAACTGTTACCGCGTGATCGCATTCGTAGTGGCTACCAGTTGCACCGCCCGCGCTACCGTTCCCGGCCGCGTCTCATCGACAAGGGTCATCTGTTGGAAATATTTGAAAAGTCTGATCGCGGATTCTTGCGCATCTCTGACGCCGCGCGTCGAGCGCTACTGGCCGACGCTTCGAGCGGTAAACTGGACGTCAGGACGTTGCTTGAACGGTTGATTGCCGAGTCCTCGCCGTCCGCGGGCAAAGGCCTACGTTGGATAGAAAAGACACCGACCCACGCCTCCTATCTCGCGGAGATCTTCGGCTTCTTCCCGGATGCGCAGGTCATATGCGTTCTGCGAGGGCCAGAGGCGGTCCTTGAATCGGCGGCGCGGATGTTCGATGCACCCGTCTCGATTGCTGCGATCGATTACTGGCGCAGCTACCGCAACGTCCACCGCTTCCTCAATCGCAATCCGGCCCGCCGCGCCAGTGTGCTTATGTTGACCTATGAACGTTTGCTGGAAGGCGACGAGGAGCTACAGGCGCTCCGGACCTTTCTTGGCGTTCCCACTTTCGATCCCGCCCAGGTCCGGCGTCGCGCCGGCGAGCTTTTCGCAGAGCTATACGGCAATACGTTTGTCTATCATGTTCAGGCAGGGATGGGCGTGTCCTCGCGCCCCGCAAGCGGCCAGCGGCAGACGGGTGTTCTGACGAAAGTGGCAGCTCGCGTGGCTGGGCGAATACTCCGGTCGTGGATGCAACTTGATGGTCTTCCAGCCGCCGCCCCTCAAAAAGATGGTTGGCTCATTGGAATGGTCGCAATGCTGTTGGATTTAAGCCATGGCCTGGGGTACGCGGCGAAATGGCGCGCCAACGATCTGGCGCAACGCGCGATAGCGTTGCTTCCCGGCAGGGGTGTATCGCATGTTCGATAATGTCTACCGCGACCGCACCGTGCTTGTTACGGGCCATACCGGCTTCAAGGGATCTTGGCTCGCGGTCTGGTTGATGGAACTGGGCGCGCGAGTCGTTGGCATTTCCGATGCGGTGCCGACAAGCCCGTCACATTTTGAGAGCGCGCGGCTTAACGAGCGGCTAGCCGATATACGTATCGACATCCGAGACGCGCATGCGTTACGCGCCGCCATTCACGCTGCGCGGCCCGATTTCATATTTCATCTAGCGGCGCAGCCGTTGGTTCGGCGTTCGTATCGTGAGCCTGTCGAGACCATTGCCGTCAACACGATGGGCACCGCGCACGTGCTCGACGCGCTGCGTTCCCTTGGCCATCCCTGCGTTGCAGTGATGATTACGAGCGACAAGAGCTACGATAATGTCGAGTGGATCTGGGGCTATCGTGAGACTGATCGGCTTGGCGGGAAAGACCCGTACAGTGGGTCAAAGGGCGCCGCGGAATTGGCAATCCGCAGTTTTGTGGCCAGTTACTTCTCGTCGCCCGACTGCGCAATCCGCGTCGGCGTCGCCCGTGCCGGCAATGTGATCGGCGGCGGCGATTGGGCCGAAGACCGCATCGTGCCGGACTGCGTGCGTGCTTGGGCCGACCAGACTTCCGTGGAGATTCGCAATCCGAAGTCGATTCGTCCGTGGCAACATGTGCTGGAGCCGCTGTCCGGCTACTTGGCGCTCGGCGCTAAGCTTTCAGCGGACCGCACGCTCCATGGCGAACCATTTAACTTCGGGCCGCCGGCCGAGCAGAACCACAGCGTTGGCGAATTGGTTGAGGCGATGCAGCGACACTGGCCCGGTGCGGAGTGTAGCATTGCCGCCGAATCGAGTGCCGCTTCCGAAGCGCAGCTGCTCAAGCTGAACTGCGATAAGGCTCTTGCAACATTACATTGGCGCTCGACGCTGAACTTTGCTGAGACCGTTCAGATGACGGCCGAGTGGTATCGCGAGTTCTACAGCCGGCCCGATCGTTCGATACTCGATATGACCCTGAACCAGATCAACGACTACGTAGCGGCGGCGCGGGCGCGTGGATTGGAGTGGGCGCAATGATATCCGGTGTGCTGTCGACTGAGCTTGCCATCATCCCGCATCCGGACGGCGACATTCTGCATGCCATACGCACCGATAGGCCCGGATTCGACGGCTTCGGCGAAGCATATTTTTCGAGCGTCGGCCGCGGACGCATCAAGGCGTGGCGGCGGCACCGCCTGATGACGCTGAATATCGTCGTGCCAGTCGGTGAAATACGCTTCGCCGTTCATGACGATCGGCCCGGTTCCGACACCAACGGCGCGACCGAATTCTTCGATCTGTCGCGACAACGCTATTTTCGGATCACCGTCGCGCCGGGCCTTTGGACCGGCTTCATGGGTCTCGGCGAGGATTTGAACCTATTACTGAATGTCGCGAACATCCTGCATGACCCCGCGGAATCCGACCGCCGGCCGGTCGAATCGATCGCATTCGATTGGGCGCAGGCGTGAATCAATTCATCTCCATGTGAGTCGGTCATCGCGGCTCGGCGGACAACAAGCAAAACTTCATTTGAGCAATCTGCTCTAACGGCAGCGCCCAAATCGTTGCGGCCTGCGACAACCCATCACGGCGGCTATGAGCGAAACATCGCGTAACATTCGTCTGTCCAAGGCGAGCCTGAGCGCCGCCGAATATTCGGCGATCTCGCGGCCGTTTGATCGCGTCTTTCTTGGGATGGGCGCGGAAGTCAAAGCCTTTGAGGAGGAACTGGAGTCGTATTTGGGCAGGCCGGTCGCTTGCGTCGTCAATGGAACGGCCGCGCTGCACCTTGCTCTGCAAGCCTGCGGGCTCAAGGCCGGCGACGAGGTTTTGGTTCCGTCGCTCACCTATGTGGCATGCTTCCAGACCATCGCCGCGACTGGGGCGACACCCATCGCCTGCGACGTACGGGAGGAGACCTGCACGCTCGACCTGGCGGACGCGGAACAAAGGATCACCGGCCGCACGCGCGCGATCATGCCGGTGCACTATGCGGGCGCCGTCGGCGACCTCGAAGGCGTCTATGATTTAGCGCGCCGGCACAATTTGCGCGTTGTCGAGGATGCGGCGCATGCTTTCGGCTCGATCTTTCGAGGGCGGCCGGTCGGCGGCAGCGGCGACGTTGCTTGTTTTAGTTTCGACGGCATCAAGAACATCACCGCGGGGGAGGGCGGCTGTGTTGTCACCGACGACGCTGATGTTCTTGCCCGCGTCCGTGACGCGCGGTTGCTCGGCGTCGAAAGCGATACGAAGGCGCGCTTCTCCGGAACGCGAAGCTGGGAATTTGATGTCCGCGCGCAGGGCTGGCGCTATCACATGAGCGACATCATGGCCGCGATTGGCCGCACGCAGCTTGGCCGCCGCCAGGAACTCGCCGACCGAAGGCAATATTTGGCGCGGCTCTATCTTGAAGCCTTGCGCAGCAATGGCCGGGTAACACCGGTGCTCAGGAGCGTCGACGATGTCGTGCCCCATATATTTCCGGTGCGCATCCCCGGCTTGAGCGATCGCGACGCTTTACGTCGTGTGTTGCGGGAAAAAGGCATCGAGACCGGTGTGCATTACCGCCCCAACCACACGTTGACGTATTTCTCGCAGGCCGCAGCCGCGCCATTGCCGGTGACCGACCGTATATATCCCGAGCTGCTGACCCTGCCGCTCCACCCCGATCTTGCTGAAGACGACATCACCTATGTGTGCCAGCAGCTTCGCGCCGCGTTGTGTTAGCTCGTGTCTGAGCCGCTCGTTTCTATCATCATGAATGGCCACAACGCCGGTCCTTACGTAGGCCAGGCGATCGAGTCCGTTCTCGCGCAGACTTATCCGCATTGGGAAATCGTATTCTGGGATAACCGCTCAACCGACGCGACCGCCGCCAAGGTGCAAAGCTACACCGATCCGCGGCTTCGTTATTTTTTGGCGCCATCGTTTACGCCTCTCGGCGAGGCGCGAAATCTTGCCATTCGTCAGGCGCGCGGCGAATTCATCGCGTTTCTTGATTGCGACGATATCTGGCTGCCGGAAAAGCTCGCAAAGCAATTGCCTTTGTTTGACGCCCCCGAGGTTGGCCTCGTTTATTCCGACACCATTTTCTTCAACGCGCATGGCGACGAGAAGCGGTGTTATGGCGGCAAGTTGCCTGCAACGGGCCGCTGCTTTCGCCAGTTGCTGGGGCGCTATTTCCTGTCCATGGAAACGGTTGTGCTGCGGCGAGCTGCCCTGGAGTCTCAAAGCCAATGGTTTGACCCGAAGTTCAATATGATTGAAGAGGCGGATCTGTTTCGCCGCATTGCTCACGACTGGAAGATCGACGGCGTTGCCGAAGCGCTGGCAAAGTGGCGTGTGCACAAGAACAGCTGGACGTTCAAGTACCCGCATTTGCTTCGCTCGGAGTTGATGGCGATGATCGAGCAATATCGCGTTCACTACCCGAACTTCGATTGCGATTACGCTCAGGAGATCAGCGAGTTGATGAACGTCGTTGCGCTTTGGGAAGCGCGCGATGCATGGCTGAAAGGCAACAAGTGGCCTCTGGTGCGCCATTTCTATTCGCAGCAGGGGCTTAAGCCGCGCCTTTTGGCTCTGATGATTTTGATTTGGCCCGCCAAGCGCGCTGGACAGGCGCTGAGATTGCGCGGCGAAGTTCTGCCGGACGAGATCATCGACGGCGAAGTCGCGCGGCCTTTGGCGTCATGAACTTTGAGCAGTGGCGGGCACAAAGTGCTCCCGGCGCGTTTCGCCTTTTCAGTCTTGGCCGGCACGCACTGGTCGAAGCTTTGCGTGCGGCCGGCATCGGTCCGGGCAACAAGGTCTTGTTGCCGGAGTTCATCTGTCGCGATGTGCTGGCGTCGCTGAATTCGGTCGGTGCGGAAACGGTTTGGTATCCGGTCGGTGAGGATCTTTGTCCGGCCAGCGTAGACGGGACTTGGCCGGCGGCGAGTGCCGTTCTGGCCGTCAATTATTTCGGCTTTCCGCAGCCGCTTGAGCCCTTCCGCGCCTATGCGGCCCGCACCGGCGCATTGATCATTGAAGATAACGCGCACGGATTTCTGTCGCGCGATGATGAAGGCGATTGGCTCGGCACCAGGGCTGATGCCGGAATATTCAGCCTGCGCAAGAGCTTGCCGCTCGCCGATGGCGCGGCGTTGTTCGTGCCTCCGGGGCCATTGACCGAAGCCTTGTCCGCACCGATTGCGCCGGCCGGGGCAGGTTACGCGCCCGGCGGCGTGTTGAAGGCGAGGCTGCGCAGCATCCCGGTCATCGGGGTCTTGGCCGCGAACATCGTAACGGGCTTGCTGCGGCTGACGCGTCAAGTGCAACACGGTCATGCGGTTCCACCCGCGGCGGAGTCCGACGAACATCTAATTCCTTATCCGCCGGCGGCACACGTAGGCCTGTCGAGGCGGTTGGCCGCTCTTGACGTGGAACGGGAAATTGAGCGACGCCGTGATCTTTACCGAGCGAGCGAAGCGGCAGCGCGTTCTTTCGGAATTCGTCCACTCTTCTCTGCGCTGCCGCGGCTGGTCGCGCCTTACGGATTTCCGTTTCGGTCGACTGACGAAGTGGTGCTTGATCAAATGCGCCACTGGGCGTTGCGGCGTGGCATTGAGCTTATCCATTGGCCGGATCTTCCCCAGGCCGTCGAGAAAAAGCTGCCTGCCTGTCACCACAATCTGTGGCTTGTGAATTTCATATGAGAAAGCCGGGCGCTGGCCACGGGTTTGACCCTGGCGACCCCGCCTTGAGGGCACGGACATGACGCGAACTGTGTACCAACTCGAGGAAACAGCACGCTGGGGCTCCGAATGGCAATCTGGCTCTGATTGGACGCCACATACGATTGCACGTGGCGAGGCCGATAGGATTGCTCGAGGTTATATCGGTCTACTTCGATTAATGGGCGCCGGCGACCGCCTTGGCGATAAGAAAGCCATTGGCATCGGGTCAGGAGCCGGACATTTAGAAGCAGCTTTGGCCGAATTTGGCATCGATGTTACCGCGAGCGAGTGGAGTGAAGATGGTATTCGTCTTATCCGATCGCAGAATCCGTCACTGAAGTCTCTGATTGTTGATCTTATGTCATTCCATGACATTGCTGCGTGGGATTTGATTCTCTGTCGTGAGCTTTATCCCTTCACGAGGACTAATGCGTTTTCGCAGCAGTACGTTATCGTATCTCGGCTTATTGACGCGCTCCGACCTGGTGGAGTTCTCATTCTTTCAGGATCGACCGTGTCGCGGCCGCATTGCCTCGACTACAAATTGATGTTGCGCGAGCTGCGTTCGGATCCTCGAATAAATGAAACGCTTGGGCCGATATTGGAGCCGGTCGTAAAGCGGATGCGGTTCAGTTCGGCAGGAAGGTTCGGCTTGCGGATGCAAGCCGCGTTCGGCGAGCTCGCATTGTGGGCGCTTAATGCATCGCGTCGGGCCCAGATTGCAGGCATCAGAGTTTGTGCCATTCGAAAATCCCCATGATGCATAGAAATAAGTCGCGGATTCTGCTCTCTGGCCAGAGCGAAATCTCACAGAGAAAAGATAAGTGAACTGGCAGATCGTGCCAAACGGCGAGGCTGCTGGTTCGTGGGACGAACAGCTCATCGGCGCCGAGGATTACACTGTGTTCCAGTCCTTTGGCTGGGGCGAGTTCAAACGGCGAGAGGGCTGGCAGCCTTGCCGTGTCGTCGGCCACGGTCCACAGGGCCGTGTCGCGGCGATGATGCAGCTACTGACAAAGACGCTGCCGTTCGGATTTGCCGTCGGCTGGGCGCCCGGCGGTCCGGCGATGCTTTTCGGTAGCAAAGCGACGATAAGCAAATTGATTTGCCTGGACTGTTTTCCGTCCTTCAAGCCCACACGCCGCGAATTCTTGTCAGGTTCGACAGCAATATTCCGATCGAGTCCGGAATGGTGGACGAACTTGGCGCCATATGCAGACGTCCCCGCACGCGGCTGAATAGCGGCTTTTCAATTCGATTCGACATCTCTCGGGGCGCTGACTTTTTTACCGGCCAGATGTCGTCGAAGCACCGCTACTACTTGAGAAAAGCGGCGGCGGTTCCTTTGCGCTGGGAGGCCGGATCTGGGGATCGTGAAATTGCGGCGCTGACGACCCTGCATCGGGAGATGACCACGAGCAAAGGCCTAAAATTGCAGTCTATGTCGGCGGAGCAATATGTCGCGCTCCGAGATGCGCTTGGGCCGCGGGGGATGACAATCTTGACGGGGTATCTGGACGATCAGCCGGTCACCTCCTGTTTGACGCTCGATTTCCATCAGAAGTCTTTCTATCTGGTTGCGGCGACGGCACAGGCGGGACGAGAGATCGGAGCGGCCTATGCGATGCTGCCGCAGCTTATCGCGGTCTTGAGCAAGAAGGGCATCAAGCAATTTGATTTTGGCGGCGTTGCTCCCGAATTTAACGAAAGCAGGGGCGTCTATCATTTTAAAAAGGGCTTTGGCGGCGACGCGGTTGAATATCTTGGCGAGTGGGAATGGGCGAGTGTGCCGCTGCTTTCGCCTGCAGTGAATTTATACATGAAATATCGAGGCATGGCGGCATGAATGGCTGGAAAATGCGCGTCGGCGATTGGCTCGCCGATGCATTTTCCGTGTTTCGTCCGCTGCTGCAAACGCCGCGCGGCTGCCGCGTGCTGATGTATCACTCGGTCGGCAGCAATGCGATCGACGATCGCCGGCATCTCTACAGCATTATGCCGGCCTTGTTTGCCGAGCATGTCCACGCCATTGCCGAACGATTTGGCGGCCAAAGCGTAGCGCTCGATGCGGGCGTCAAGTCTGGCAGCGGACTCGCCATCACATTTGATGACGGCTACCGCGACAATCTGACGGTTGCCGCGCCGCTACTGGCCGAGGCAGGAATCCCGTTCACCGTTTTTGTAAGCCCCGATTTCGTGGCAAGCGGCCAAGCGCAATTTCTTTCTCCGGCGGAACTGCGGCAATTGGCGGCCCGGCCCGGCGTGACGATCGGCGCTCACGGCCGCAGCCACCGGCCACTGACAGAATGCACGGACGAAGAGCTCGATTCCGAACTGCGCGGGAGTCGCGCCTGGCTTGAGGATTTGCTGGGCCGCCCGGTCACGTCCATGTCCTACCCGCATGGCGCGATGGATGCCCGCGTACGGCGTGCCGTCGCCACGGCCGGCTACACCATCGCGGCCTGTAGCCGCATTGGGAGCTACCACGTTGGCGATGATCCGTTGCAGGTTCCTCGCACCGAAATATGGGGCGGCGATACTGCGGCGCGTCTTCTGTCCAAAGTGGTGGGCGATTGGGACTGGATGCGATGGCTCAAGTCATGAGCTTCGCCGTGCTTGACGGTCAAACGACTCGTCTGCCGGTCACCGTTATCTTGCCGGCTCACAACGCGGCGGCGACACTCGCGCGGGCGGTTGAATTGGTGCTGCTACAGACGCGTCCACCCGCGGAAGTGATCATCATCGATGACGCCAGCACTGATTCGACGGCTCAGGTCATCCAGGCTCTTTGCGCACAACATCCGGCCGAACCGATCAGAGCGCTTCGTCTTGCCGAAAATGTAGGGCCGGGCTCGGCACGCAATGCCGGCTGGGAAGCTGCCACCCAGGGCTACGTGGCTTTTCTCGACGCCGATGACGCTTGGCACCCGCGCAAATTGGAGATTCAGCACCGCTGGCTTGCAGACAACCCGGGGGTCGTGTTGTGCGGTCACCGCTGTCTTGTCATCGCGGACGAAAAGTTTGTGCCGGAATTGCCGACGGAGGCCCCGCCGGTGCGTGAATTTGGCGTCCTTGGTTTCCTCCTGGCAAACCGATTATCGACTCCGACTGTCATGCTTCGCCGCGAGCTGCCGCAACGCTTCGTCAGCGGCAAACGATACTCGGAAGATTATCTGCTCTGGATTGAGATCGTGGCCGCGCACGGTCCGGCTGCGTTTATCGATCTGCCGCTTGCCTTCCTTTTCAAGGCCCGTTATGGCGCGAAGGGGCTCAGCGCCGAACATTGGCGCATGCGCCAGGGTGAGATCGACACTTTGGCGCGGTTGCGTCAGCAACGGATCATTTCGCCAGTAACATGGCTGATCTTTTCGGCGCTGGGCTGGGCAAAATTCGTCCGTCGTACCATCGGCCTCCTCGGCCGTAGATCGTAAAACGAGCCGAAGGAATTAGACCCATGGCGTCTATAGCCAGCCCCATCCTCGTCACCGGCGCCGCCGGCTTCATCGGATTCCACGTTGCGCGACGTCTTTGCGAGCAGGGGCACGCGGTGGTCGGGCTCGACAACCTCAATGCCTATTATGACCCCAAGCTGAAAGATGCGCGGCTGGCCGAGCTGCGCAAATTCAGCGGTTTCCAATTCACCAAGATCGAGCTTGCCGACCGCGCCGCAATCGCGGCGCTATTCGCCGAACACCGGTTTCCTTACGTCGTGCACCTCGCCGCTCAGGCCGGCGTACGCCATTCCTTGACCGACCCTTTCGCCTATATCGACGCCAATCTGCTCGGCTTTGCCAACATTCTCGAAGGCTCCCGGCACAATGGCTGCCAGCATTTGTTGTACGCCTCGTCGTCCTCGGTCTACGGCAGCAACACGCACATGCCGTTTTCGGTGCACGACAATGTCGATCATCCACTGTCGCTCTACGGCGCCTCCAAAAAGGCGAACGAACTGATGGCGCATGCTTATTCCCATCTGTTCCGTCTGCCGGCGACGGGCCTGCGCTTCTTCACCGTCTATGGCCCGTGGGGCCGGCCCGACATGGCAATGTGGATCTTCGCCAAGGCCATTCTCGCCGGGAAGCCGATCACGTTGTTCAACAACGGCAACATGCGGCGCGATTTCACTTATGTCGATGACGTCGTGGAGGCGATCGTCCGCCTCGTCGATCACATTCCGGCGGCCGATCCGAACTGGTCCGGCGAGGCGCCCGATCCCGGCTCGAGCAGCGCGCCATGGCGCGTCTACAATATCGGCAACAACAATCCGGTCGAACTCCTCGATCTCGTGCGCGTGCTCGAGGAGGCCATCGGCAAGAAGGCTGTCCGCGAGATGATGCCGATGCAGCCGGGCGATGTGCCGGCGACCTATGCCGATGTCGACGATCTCATGCGCGAAGTCGACTTTCGACCGGCAACGCCTATCAGTGTCGGCGTCGGCCGTTTCGTCGACTGGTACCGTTCATACCACCGGCTTTGATTGCGGCAGTTGGCGCTCAGCCGTCGGCAACCTTCATCGACAAAGGCCGCCGCTCGCCGCGGGTGGTGGTGACCATCCAAACCAGGCCGCCGATGATGCCGATGACCATGAGGCTGGCGCCCAGCAACAACGACACCATTAGCCCATCGCTTTGCGGCAGGCCGGCGTAGGAAAACGCAGCCACCATCGCGCCTTCGCGCAGGCCCCAGCCGGCGATGGAAATCGGAATGACCGTGATCAGGATGACCGGCGGCACCAGATAGAGCGCGTAAAGCAACGGCGTGTCGGCGCCGACCGAGCGCGCCGCGCACCAGGCGGCGGTCGCGGTCAAGAGGTGGATAACGATCGACAAGCCGAACACGGTGGCGAACGACGACGGCGAACGCAGGATCGACAGCGCGACCGCGGCCGTCGCGACGAGATGCCGGGTCGGCGTCCAGCGCTGCAGGAACTCCAGGCGCGGCCATGCCAACGCCACGAACACGGCGCCGGCGCCGATGCAACCCCAGCCGATCGTCAGCAGAGCGGCGCGGCCGACCGGATTGCGGATGAGTTCGAGGCTCCATGGCAGGCAGACGACGACCAGCGTCGGCGAGGGCGACGACACCGACTACGCGGTCGAGGAATACCGAATAGGCGGCAATCCGCCAGTTGGATTGCTTGCCGAGCAGCCAGATACGGATGGCGTCGCCACCGACGCTCGACGGCAGCGTCTGGTTGAAGAACGCCGCGATCAGACTGAAGCGGAAAGCCCGGCCAAGCGGCAAATCGCCGCCGCAGCGTTCGACCAAGAGCCGCCAGCGTGCCGCCTGGATGATCTGTTGCACCATCAGGGCGGCGAGGCCGAGTGCCACCCAGCGGGCGTCGATCTGGTAAAGCCGTGCCTTTACCGCGCCGATATTGACCGCAGACAAAGTGAGGTAGAGGAGGAGGCCCGAGACCGCCGCCTTGACGATTAAGGCACCCGCCTTGCGCATTATGTCTCCCGGACCACACGCGGCCTCGCCGGCGGCAATTCGGTGCCGGTTCGCCCTGGTGAAGTCAAGCCGATGGTGGACAGAGCGGTCGGACGGCCATGTTTGCGTTTGCTCGGGCAGCCGGCCCGCCTATATTCCGTCCATCATCATGCAGGGACCGATCCCATGAGCTCTCCGACGCTCGCCACACTGAAGGTCAAATTGTTCACCGACGGCGCTGACAAGGCGCAGATCGTGGAGATGGCGAAGCAGCCGTGGATCGCCGGTTTCACTACCAATCCGTCACTACTGAAGAAGGCGGGGGTGAGCGACTACGCCGCTTACGCGCGTGAGCTGGTCGCCGCGGTTCCCGACCGCCACATCTCCTTCGAGGTTTTCTCCGACGACATTCCGGAGATGGTGGCGCAGGCGCACGTCATCCACGGCTGGGGCGACAACGTCTACGTCAAGCTACCGGTGACCAACACGCGCGGCGAGACCTTGTTCGAAGCGGTGCGGGCACTGTCGCGTGACGGCGTCAAGGTCAACATGACCGCGATCTTCACCCCGGATCAGGTCGCCCGGGCAGTTGCCGCACTCGACGGCGGCGCGCCGTCCTGCGTCTCGGTCTTTGCCGGACGCCTTGCGGATTTCGGCATCGACTACCGGCCGACGATGCAGGACGCGATCGAACGCGCGCGTGCGACGCGGAACGTCGAGATCATCTGGGCTTCGACCCGCGAAGTCTTCAACGTCGTCGAAGCCGATGCGATGAGCTGTCATATCATCACCGCGCCCGCCGACGTGTTGAAGAAGCTGCCCGCGATCGGCAGCAAAACCGACGCGGAACTGTCGCTCGCGGCGGTGCAATCTTTCCGTGACGATGCGATTTCTACCGGCCTGCACCTCGATGCGCCGGCGGCACGCGCCGCGGAATAGCCTCCGAACAAGCGGCATTTGCTGCCCCCGCATAGCTGTAACGCTTTGACTTAAAACGTGTTCGCGCGTAATCCCGGCGCCGTCGCCAAATCGTCACAAGCCATGCTAGGGGTGGCAGGCTTGAAGGGCATGGGACAAGGGGCACTCGCACGATGACGCAAGAAGTTGGCAGCGCGGAGCGGTCCTTGCGCGTCGGCGTCGTCGGCGTCGGCGTGATGGGCAGCAACCACGCGCGCGTCTTCGCCGGCATTCCCGGCGCCGAACTCGTCGGCGTCGCCGATCCCGACCGCAAGCAGGCCGATTTCGTCGCCCGCACGCTCGGTTGCGCCGCGGTTGCCGACGTCGATGCTTTGCTCGGCCTCGGCATCGACTGCATGACCATCGCTGCGCCGACCCATCTGCACCGCGACATCGCGCTCGCCTGCATCGCGCGCGGCGTCCACATTATGGTGGAAAAGCCGATCGCTTCGACGGTCGAGGAAGGGCGCGACATCATCGCCGCCGCGCGCCGCGCCGGCGTCACGCTGATGGTCGGCCACGTCGAGCGCTTCAATCCGGCGGTCGAGGCGATCAAGGACGCGATCCGCAACGAGGACATCCTCTCGATCGCCATCACGCGTGTCGGCCCGTTCCCGCCGCGCATGTCCAATGTCGGCGTCGTGATTGACCTCGCGGTGCACGACATCGACCTCATCCGCTGGTTTACCGATTCCGATATCGTCGAGGTGCAGCCGCAGCTTTCGAACGCGGTTGCCGAGCGCGAGGACATCGCGTTGCTGCAGTTCCGCACCGCCTCCGGCGTGCTCGCCCACATCAACACCAATTGGCTGACGCCGTTCAAGGCACGCAACGTTACCGTCGCGACGCGCGGCAAATACGTGATGGGCGATTTGCTCACCCGCCAGGTCACGGAATGTTTCGGCTTTCAACCCGACGGCAGCTACTCGATGCGCCATCTGTCGGTCGGCCACGCCGAGCCGCTGCGCGCCGAGCTGCTTGCCTTCCTGCGCGCGGTGCGCATGGGCTCGGCTCCGGCCGTCACCGGCGAGGAAGCCGTCGCCAGCCTCGAGATTGCCACGCGCTGCCTTGCCGGCCGTCCGGTAGCCGCGCCGGTGCAGCGGCAGGCCCCGCGCGTGGTCGTCGGCTAGCGAGCGCTTTCGTTTCGGAACTGTCATTATGAACCTACGCCCGAACCCGCCGCCCATTCCGTTCATCGACGTCGCCGCGCAGCGACGGCGGCTTGGCTCCGCGGTCGACGCCGCGATCGCCCGCGTGGTCGGCCATTGCCAGTTCATCCTCGGCCCGGAAGTGCGTGCCTTCGAAGAGGAGCTTGCCGCCTTCGCCGGCGCGCGCCATGCGGTCGGCTGCGCCAGCGGCACCGATGCGCTGGTGCTGGCGCTGCGCGCCAAGGGCATCGGGCCGGGCGACGCGGTGATCTGCCCGTCCTTCACCTTCTGCGCCACGGCGGAAGTGGCCGCGCTGGTCGGCGCGACGCCGGTGTTCGTCGACGTCGACGAGGCAACCTTCAACATCGATGCCAAGGGTATCGCCGGTGCTATCGCCACGGCCAAGCGCCTCGGCCTCAAGCCCAAGGCGGTGATCCCGGTCGATTTATTCGGCCTGCCGGCCGATCACGATGCGGTTGCCGCCGCCGCCAAGGCGGAGAACCTGTTCATCCTCGACGATGCCGCGCAGGCCTTCGGTGCCACCTATAAGGGCCGCAAAATCGGCACCTTCGGCCACGCCACCGCCACCAGTTTCTTCCCGGCCAAGCCGCTCGGCTGCTACGGCGATGGCGGCGCCGTGCTGACCGACGACGGGGAGATGGCCGACAGGCTGCGCTCCTTGCGCATGCACGGCCATGGCAGCGACAAATACGACAACGTCCGCATTGGCCTTGCCTCGCGCCTCGACACCATTCAGGCCGCGATCCTCAGCGAGAAACTGAAGATATTTCCCGAGGAGATCGAGGCCCGCAATGCGGTTGCCCGCCGCTACGCGGAGGCGCTCGGCGACGTGGTCGCAGTGCCGCAGGTGCCGGCCGGCTATGTGTCGGTTTGGGCGCAATACACCGTTCGGCTGCCGGCCGGTCGACGCGAAGCCTTCGCCGCTTCGCTCAAGGCCGAAGGCATCCCGACCGCGGTCTATTATCCGATCCCGCTGCACCGGCAGCAGGCCTACAAGCATTATCCGGTGGGCGAGGGCGGCGTGGCGGTAAGCGAGCGCTTGGCCGGCGAAGTCATCAGCCTGCCGATGCACGCCTATCTCGATGCGGCGACGCAAGACCGCATCATCGGCAGCGTGCGCCGCGCCGCGAGGGCCTAAGAGCGCTTGTAGATGTCGTCGAGGCGCACAATGTCGTCCTCGCCCAGATAGCTGCCGGTCTGCACCTCGATCAGCTCGAGCGGAATCTTGCCCTGGTTGGCAAGGCGATGGACGTTGCCGATCGGAATGTAGACCGACTCGTTCTCGTGCACCGCTTTGACGGTTCCGCCGATGGTCACCTCGGCGGTGCCGCGCACCACCACCCAATGCTCGGCGCGGTGCTGGTGCTTCTGCAGCGACAGCTTGCCGCCCGGCACAACAACGATGCGCTTGACCTGGAAGCGCTCGCCCATGTCGATCGATTCGTAATAGCCCCACGGCCGGTGCACGCGCCTGTGGTCGGTCGCCTCAGGGCGCTTTTCAGCCTTGAGTTTGGCGACGAGCTCGCGCACCGCCTGCGCCTTTTCGCGCGGGACGACCATGACCGCGTCGGAGGTGCTGACGACGACGAGATCCTTGACGCCGACCGCCGTGGTCAGCCGGCCGTCGGAATATACGACGCAGCCGCTGGCGTCCATCGTCACCACCGGTCCGTGCACGACGTTGCCTTCGGCATCGCGCGGCATGATGTCGAACAGCGCGTCCCAGCTGCCGATATCCGACCAGCGGAAATTGCCGGTGACCACCGCGGCACGGTCGGTCTTCTCCATCACCGCATAGTCGATCGATTTCTGCGGCGCCTTGGCGAAGGCCTCCGGCTGCAAGCGCAGGAAGCCGAGATCGGTCGCGGCGCTCTTCACCGCTGCGTCGATCGCCGCCGCCATCTCCGGCTCGAACTTGCCAAGCTCGGCGAGCAGCACGTCGGCGCGGAACAGAAAATTTCCAGAATTCCACAAGTAGCCGTCACGCACGTAACGCGCGGCGGTCGCCGCGTCCGGCTTCTCGACGAACTCCTTGACGGCGTGCACGCCACTCTTGCCGATGGCCGCGCCGGGCAGGATATAGCCGTAGCTTGTCTTCGGCTCGGTCGGCTTGATGCCGAAGGTGACGATGCGCCCTGCGTCGGCCGCCTCGCGCCCGGCAAGACAGGTGGCGCGGAACTGCGGCGCGTCGAGAATGATGTGATCGGCGGCAAGCGCCAGCACCACGGCGTCCGGGTCACGTTTGAGCGCGACCGCCGTCGCCGCGGCAATCGCCGGCCCCGAATCGCGGCGCATCGGCTCGATCACCACGGTTGCGTCGACGCCGACGTCCTCGGCCTGCCGCTTGGCAAAGAAATGGAAATTCGGCCCGGTGATGACGATCGGGGCCGCGAACATCGGGTCGCGCACCCGCAGCAGCGTCTCCTGATAGGTCGATCGGTCCCCGACCAGCGGCAGAAACTGCTTGGGCAGCGCGTCCCGGGACACCGGCCAAAGCCGCGTTCCGGCGCCGCCGGCAAGCAGAATGGGGATAATCGGCGAGGGCATAACGGCGCTTTAGGCTATTGGTTTGTCGGCGGGAATCGTCTTAAGCCAATCCGGCGTGCCTGACTATCGGTATCGGTGCGCCGGGCTTTGGACGCAGTTATAGCCTAAGCCCGCGCATCCCTCAGGTATCAATAATGATTGAACGCATTCTTACGGTCGGCGGGCTCACGCTGCTGTCGCGGGTTACCGGTTTTGCCCGTGACATCATTCTCGCCGCGGTGCTCGGCGCCGGCCCTGTGGCCGACGCGTTCTTCGTGGCGTTTCGGCTGCCCAATCACTTCCGCGCCATCTTTGCCGAAGGCGCCTTCAACGCCGCCTTCGTGCCGGCCTATGCCCGGGTCCGCGAGCAGGGCGGGAACGAGCGCGCCGCCGTCTTCGGCGATCGCATCTTCACGCTGCTGCTGGCGAGCCAGATCGTGCTGCTCGCGCTCGCGCTTATGTTCACGCCGGAAGTGATCGACATCCTGGCGCCAGGCTTTGCCCGCGATCCGGAACGCTTCGGCATCGCGGTCAATCTCACGCGCATCACGTTTCCTTATCTGTTGCTGATTACGCTCGTCACGCTCTACGGCGGCATATTAAATTCGCTGCAACGTTTCGCCGCTGCCGCCTTTGCCTCGACGTTGCTCAATTTGTCGATGATGGCGACACTGGCGCTTGCGGCGTTCTTCCCGAATGCCGGCCACGCTGCGGCCTGGGGCGTGCTCATCTCCGGCCTGCTGCAGGCACTGCTGGTCGGCGGCGACACATGGCGCGCCGGCGTCTTGCCGGCGCTGCGCTGGCCCAAACTTGACCCGGACGTGCGCGCTTTCTTTCGCGCGCTCGGGCCGGCGACCATCGGCTCGATGGGCGTGCAGCTTGCGCTGTTTGCCGACACGATCATTGCGAGCTTCCTCGCCGCCGGCGCGCTGTCAGCGCTCTACTATGCCGACCGGCTCAATCAATTGCCGATCGGCGTCATCGGCATCGCCGCCGGTACCGTGGTGCTGCCGGAAATGTCGCGGCGGCTTGCCGCGGGCGACGAGGACGGCGCAGCCCACGCGCAAAACCGCGCCATCGAGTTCACGCTGCTGCTGTCGGTGCCCTGTCTTGCCGCTTTCGTCGTCATCCCCGATCTGTTGATGAAGGCATTGTTCGCGCGCGGCGCCTTCACCGACGCTGATGCGCTCGCCGCAGGACACACGTTGGCTGCTTACGCGATCGGCCTGCTGCCGTTCGTCTTGATCCGCAGCACGGTCGCCACCTTCTTCGCCCGCGGCGACACCGGAACGCCGGTGAAGGCGGCACTCATCGCCGCCGCCGTCAACATCGCCTTCAAGTTCCTGCTGATGGGGCCGCTCGCGCAAGTCGGTCTTGCGCTTGCCACCTCGATCGGCGCCTGGATCAATCTCGGCCTGGTGATGTGGTTCTCGGTGCACGCCGGGCACGCCGGCATGGACGAACGGCTGCGCCGGTCGCTGGTCAAGTTCGTCGTAGCCGGAGTGTTGCTGGCCGCGGCGATCTGGCTGTGCCAGCGGCCGGTCACGTCTCTGTTTGCCGATTGGCACCACCTGCGCAATGTGGCGGCCTTGTTCGTCTTGGCGGCGCTCGGCGCGGTGGTTTATGGCGCGACCTTGCTCGTCCTGTTCGGCAAGCAATGGTTCATGGTGTTCGCCGCGCGGTCATGATTGGCGGCCGGTGCAGTGCCGACCGAAGACCGCTAGGGTCCGGACTCAATATGAGCCACCAGGTTACGGTTGCGGCGATGAGGGCGCCAGCCAGGAAGTTTCTGGCGAGCTTGTCGTAGCGCGTGGCGATGCGGCGGAAGTCCTTGAGCCGTGCGAACATCCGCTCGATCAGATTACGTTGCCGATAGAGTGCTTTGCTATAGGGGATCGGGAGGCGACGGCTCAGCGTCGAGGGGATGACGGCCTTGGCACCTTGATCGGCCAGAAGTTGGCGCAGGCTGTTGGCATCGTAAGCCTTGTCGGCGATGAGGCGCTTGATCGGACCTGCGGCGGCGACCAAGGCTGGAGCCATTGCGATGTCGTTGATGTTGCCGGGCGAGAGCAAGAGGACGCGTGGCTTGCCCTCAGCATCGGTCAGCGCGTGGATTTTCGTCGTGCGCCCGCCACGCGAGCGGCCAATGGCTTCCCTGAAGACCCCCCTTTTCCGCCCGCTGCCGAGCGGTGCGCCTTGATATGGGAGCTGTCGATGGCCACGCTGGCGATGATGCCGGTCGAGCCTGTCAAAGCCTCAAATATCTCGAACCAGAGACCCTGCCGGCTCCAGCGATTGAAGCGGTTATAGATCGTCGTGTAAGGGCCGTATTCCGGCGGACAATCTCGCCAGCGCGCTCCGGAGCGCAGCATGTGGACGATCCCGCTGATCACGCGCCGGTCATCGACCCGATGCGCACCGCGACGCCCACGCGGCAGCAAGGGTTCAAGCCGCTTCCATTCGCTGTCGCTGAGCCAATAAAGTTGCTTCCTCATCAAGGCCTCCTCGATTCGGAAGCCTTGAATCACAACTCAGCCTGCGCCGGAATCCTTATTGAGTACGGACCCTAGGCCGCAGCCGCGAATAAGCCCCATTTTTCCGCAGGTTGCAAAGCGGGGCGGGTGGACATACCTGCCTACCGACGTTATGGGGACGGGTTTGCACTTCCCGAAAATCGGCGATTTAATGATCTACGTCCGTTATTGCGGTTCTCCTATCGTGCGTGTCGCGGCGGCGCTGCTGCTTACGACTTTCGTCGCAAGCTGCGGGCAGGGCCAGCAGCAGCAGGCCGCCGCGCCGCCGCCGCCAGCCGTCACAGTTGCCAAGCCGATTAAGCGCACACTGTTCGATTTTGACGAATATGTCGGCCGCTTCACCGCGGTGAATTCGGTCGAGGTGCGAGCGCGCAAGTCCGGCTACCTCGATAG
Organism: uncultured Alphaproteobacteria bacterium; assembly: GCA_963822035.1. GTDB lineage: Bacteria > Pseudomonadota > Alphaproteobacteria > Rhizobiales > Xanthobacteraceae > Pseudolabrys. Next base: position 251,834 of record CAWGGC010000004.1, read on the forward strand.
CGTCGATTTCAAGGACGGGCAGATCGTCAAGCAAGGCGATCTTCTGTTCACCATCGACAAGCGGCCGTTCCAGAACGCGCTCGATCAGGCGCGCGCCAATCTCACTCAGGCGCAGTCCAACTTGATCTACACCAAGTCCGATCTCGATCGCGGCGCGCAGCTGGTGCGCGACAAGACCATCACCGACCAGATTTATGAGCAGCGCGCGCAGGCCTACCGCAATGCGCAAGCGTCCGTCAGCGCCAACGAGGCCGCGGTGCGCCAGGCCGAGCTCGATCTCGAATTCACCGAATTGCACGCGCCAATCGCCGGCCGCATCGGCGACCGGCGCGTTTCGCCCGGCAACCTGGTAACCGGCGGCACCAGCGGCAACACCACGCTGCTCGCCACCATCGTTTCCATCGACCCGATCCGCTTCGAGTTTACCTTCGACGAAAGCGCCTTCCTGCGCTACGAGCGCATGGCCAAGACCGGCCGCGACGTCGCCAGCCGCAACGCCGGCGTCGAGGTCGCCCTCAAGCTCATCGACGAAAACGCCTACGATCACGAAGGCCGCATGGATTTCGTCGATAACGTCATCGATCCTTCGACCGGCACCATCCGCGGCCGCGCCCAGTTCGCCAATCCCAGTGGTCTGTTCACGCCGGGCATGTTCGCGCGTATCCGCGTGCCGGCCTCTCCGCCCTATGAGGCGCTGCTGGTGCCCGACACCGCAGTCGGCACGGAGCAGGCGCGCAAATACGTGCTCGTCGTTGAGCCCGACAACACCGTGAAGGAGAAGTACGTCACGCTCGGCCAGACCACGTCCGACGGTCTGCGCGCGGTCAAGGACGGCATTGGGCCCGATGACCGCGTCATCGTCAATGGCATCATGCGGGCGCGGCCCGGCGCCAAAGTCACGCCGCAAGAGCAGGGCGCTCCGGGCGCGACGCCCGCCGCGGCGGTCGGCGCAGGGCAGAAGCCGAAGTAAGCGCCATGCGGATTTCCCACTTCTTCATCGACCGGCCGATCTTTGCCGCGGTGGTCTCGATCGTGATCGTCATTCTCGGCGCGGTCGCGTTCTTACGCCTGCCGATCGCGCAATATCCGGACATAACGCCGCCGACCATCACCGTCACCGGACAATACCCCGGCGCCAGCGCCGAGGTCGTGGCGGAGACCGTGGTGACGCCGATCGAGCAGCAGATCAACGGCGTCGAGAACATGATCTATTTGTCGTCGAACTCGACCGGCGACGGCCGCTTTACCATCTCCGTCACCTTCGACATCGGCACCAATCTCGATATCGCGCAGGTGCAGGTGCAGAACCGCGTCGCCATCGCGCAGCCACGCCTGCCGATCGACGTGCGCAGCATCGGCGTCACCGTGCAGAAAAGCTCGCCCGACATCATGATGGTCGTGCACCTTTATTCGCCGGACAAGACGCGCGACACGCTGTTCATCTCGAACTATGCGACGATCAACGTCACCGATGCGCTGACCCGCGTCGACGGCGTCGGCTCGATCATCGTGTTCGGCGCCCGCGACTACGCCATGCGCATCTGGCTCGATCCGGACCGCCTGCAATCGGTCGGCTTGACCGCCGGCGATGTGGTGACGGCGCTGCAGGGCCAGAACGTGCAGGTCGCCTCCGGCGTGCTCGATCAGCCGCCGATGGACAAGTCGGGCGCCTTCCAGCTTTCAGTCATCACGCAAGGGCGTCTCGCCGATCCCGCCGAGTTCGGCAACATCGTCGTCAAACAGACCGCCAACGCCGTGGTACGCCTGAAAGACGTAGCGACGGTCAGCCTCGCGGCGCAGGACTATTCGACCAACTCCTATCTCGACCACGATCCGGCAATCGCGCTCGGCGTGTTTCAGCGGCCAGGCTCCAACGCGCTGTCGACGGCCAGGAACATCATCGGCACGATGGATCAACTCGCCAAACAGTTTCCGCCGGGGCTGAAATACACCATCGTCTACAATCCGACGCAGTTCATCCAGCAATCGGTCGACGCCGTGGAGACGACCATGGGCGAGGCGATCATCCTCGTCGTGCTGGTCGTCATCCTGTTCCTGCAGACCTGGCGCGCCGCGGTGATCCCGATCATCGCCATCCCGGTGTCGCTGATCGGCACCTTCTTCTTCATGTCGTTGTTCGGCTTCTCGCTCAACAACCTGTCGCTGTTCGGCCTGGTGCTGGCGATCGGCATCGTCGTCGACGACGCCATCGTCGTGGTCGAAAACGTGCAGCGCAACATCGAGGCGGGGCTTGCTCCGCGCGAAGCCGCGATCAAGAGCATGGACGAGGTCGGCGCGGCGCTAATCGCGATCGCGCTGGTGCTGATTTCGGTGTTCGTGCCGTCGGCCTTCATCACCGGCATATCGGGCCAATTCTACCGGCAATTCGCGCTGACCATTGCCGGCGCGACCATCATTTCGCTGACGGTGTCGCTCACCTTGTCGCCGGCCTTGTGCGCGCTGCTCTTGAAGTCGCCGCATGGCAGCCAGAGACCGAGCCTTATCGGCGCGCCGGCGCGGCTGTTTTTCGGCGTCTTCAACCGCGGCTTTACCGCACTGGTTCACGGCTACGGCCGTTTCACCGCGCGCATGGTGCGCATCGCGGGCGTCATGCTCGTTGTTTATGCCGGCGTCATCGTCTTCGGCCTCAATGAGTTCCGCCAGACCCCGCTCGGCTTCATCCCGCAGCTCGACCGCGGCTATCTCATCATCGTCACGCAACTGCCGCCGGCGGCCTCGCTGTCGCGGACCGACGACGTCAACCGCCGCGCGGTCGATATCGCCCTGCAGGTTCCCGGCATCGCCCACGCCGTCAACATTGTCGGCTTCTCCGGCGCCACCTTCGCCAACGCGCCGAACGCGGGCGCGATCTTCGTCACACTCGACGATTTCGCCAAACGGGCGAAGGACCCGCGGCAATCGGCGGCGGCGATCCAGGGGCAGTTGTTCCAGCGGCTCTCAGCCATCCAGGATGCGCAGATCTTCGTCGCCGCGCCGCCGCCGGTCTCCGGCATCGGCAATGCCGGCGGCTTCCGCATGATGGTGGAGGACCGCGCTGGCCGCGGGCCGGCGGCGCTACAGGGCGCTGTCTACGCCATGATGGGCCGCGCCGCGCAGACGCCGGGCCTCGTCCAGGTCTATTCGCTGTTCGAGAATTCGACGCCCGAACTCTATCTCGACATCGACCGCACCAAGGCGCAGCTCCTCGGCATCAATATCCCGGATGTTTTCGCCGCGCTGCAGATCTATCTCGGTTCGGCCTACGTCAACGATTTCAACCTGTTCGGCCGCACCTATCGCGTCATCGCACAGGCCCTCGACAAATACCGCGCCGACACCAAGGATGTGCTCAACATCCGCGTGCGCAACAAGAGCGGCGAGACGGTGCCGCTCGGCGCCTTCACCACCGTGCGCAGCGTCACCGCGCCCTACCGGGTGCCGCGCTACAACCTTTATCCCGCGGCCGAGCTCGACGGCGCCGCGGCGCCCGGCTACAGCCAGGGCGAGGCTATCAAGATCATGGAGAAGCTCGCGGCGCAGACGTTGCCCGAGGGTTTCACCTACGAATGGACCACGCTCGCCTTCCAGCAGTTGCGCGCCGGCAATACCGCGGTGTTCGCCTTCGTGCTGGCCGTGGTGTTCGTGTTCCTGGTGCTTGCCGCGCAGTTCGAAAGCCTGACGCTGCCGCTTGCCGTCATTCTCATCGTGCCGATGTGCCTTATCGCCTCGATCATCGGCGTCGTCATTCGCGGCATGGACAACAACATCCTCACCCAGGTCGGCTTCATCGTGCTGATCGCGCTCGCTGCCAAGAACGCGATCCTGATCGTCGAATTCGCCAAGCAGCTCGAGGACGGCGGCCGCGACCGCTTCGACGCTGCGGTCGAGGCTGCGCATTTGCGGTTGCGGCCGATCCTGATGACGTCGCTTGCCTTCGTGCTCGGCGTGTCGCCGATGGCCTTCGCCGTCGGCGCCGGCGCCGAGCTGCGCCAGGCCCTCGGCACCGCGGTTTTCTCGGGTATGATCGGCGTCACCGTATTCGGCCTGATCTTCACGCCGGTGTTCTACGTGGTGTGCCGCTGGATTGCGATCCGCACGGCCTCGCGACGCGCGCACACGCAGCCGGCGGAATAATCTTAAGGTGGCGTCGATGACGACGATGAAATTCGGCTTCGGACAGGCTTTGACGCGCAAGGAAGATGACGCGCTGTTGCGCGGCGCCGGCCACTATATCGCGGACTTTGCCCCGGCCGGCGCGCTGCACGCGGTGATGGTGCGCTCGCCGCACGCCCACGCGCGCTTCCGCATTGGCGACCTCGGCAAGGTGCGGGCGATGCCTGGCGTGCGCCTGGTGCTCACCGCCGCCGACGTCGCCGGCCTCGGCCCCTTGCCGACGCCGGGGACGATTCCCGATTTGCCCACGGTCGTTCCGACCTACCCGATCTTGGTGCCCGATACGGTGCGTCATGTCGGCGACGCGGTCGCCTTCGTCGTCGCCGATACGCTGGCGCAGACCAAGGACGCCGCTGAAGCCATTTCAATTGACTGGCAGCCATTGCCGCATGTGATCGGCGCCGTCGCAGCGCTCAAAAGCGGCGCGCCGCAGGTCTGGCCGGAACGGCCCGGCAATCTCGCCTTCGAAACAGCCGTCGGCGATGAAAAGGCCACCCGCGAGGCCTTCGCCAAGGCGGCCCGCACGGCGCAAGTGCGCATCGTCAACCAGCGCCTGGTCACCAATTACATGGACACGCGCGGCGTGGTCGCCGAATACGATGGCGAGCGCTACACGCTCACCTTGGGCAGCCAGGGCAGCCACATCATCCGCGACATCATCGGCGGCGCCGTGCTCAACATCCCGCCGGAAAAGATGCACGTCATCACCCCCGACGTTGGCGGCGGCTTTGGCACCAAGCTGTTTCCCTATCGCGAATACGCACTGGCCGCGGTTGCTGCCGAGCGCCTGCGCAAGCCGGTGAAGTGGGTTGCCGACCGCTCGGAGCATTTCCTCGGCGACAGCCAGGGCCGCGACAACATCACCACGGCGCGCGTCGCCATGGACGAGAAGGGCCGCTTCCTCGCGCTGTCGCTCGATATCGTCGCCGATATGGGGGCGTATCTGTCCTGCTACGCGCCTTACATTCCGTGGCTCGGCGTCGGCATGGCGCAGGGCGTGTACGATATCCCGGTCGGCCACGTGCGGCTGCGCGGCGTCTACACCAACACCGTGCCGGTCGACGCCTATCGCGGCGCCGGCCGCCCCGAGGCGGCTTACGTCATCGAGCGGCTGGTCGATGCCGCGGCGCGCGAGACCGGCATCGCACCGGACGTCATTCGCAAGCGCAACTTCATCAAGCCGAAGGCGATGCCGTACACGACGCGACCGGCAAGGTCTACGACTCCGGCGATTTCGCCGGCCACATGGCGCGCGCGCAGGAGATCGCCGAGTGGGCCGGCTTCAACAAGCGCGCTGCGGCTTCCAAACGCGCCGGCAAGTTGCGCGGCATCGGCATGGCCACCTATATCGAGGCCTGCGGCAATATGGGGCCGGAGACGGCGACGGTGCGACTCGACCGGACGGCGGCGTCACGGTGCTGATCGGCTCGCAGTCGACGGGCCAGGGCCACGCCACCGCCTACGCGCAGCTGGTCGCCGATCATCTCGACATTCCCCCCGAGCGCGTGCGCATGGTGCAGGGCGACACCGACAAGATCGCGACCGGCGGCGGCACCGGCGGCTCGAGCTCGATCCCGTGCGGCGGCTCCTCGCTCGACGGCGCCGCCAGAAGAGCTCGCGACCGAGATCAAGCGCGTCGCCGCCGATGCGCTCGAAGCCTCGAGCGGCGACCTGGAGATCGCCGACGGCCGCGTGCGCGTGGTCGGCACCGACCGCACCATCTCTTTCGTTGAGGTTGCCGCGCGCGCCGGCAAGGCGCTAGCGCCGCCGAGACACCTTCACGCCGGGCGAGCCGACCTATCCGAACGGCACCCACATCGCCGAGATCGAGATCGATCCGGCAACCGGCGCCGTCGCGATCCTCAACTATGTCGTGGTCGACGACTTCGGCATGACGCTCAATCCGCTGCTGCTGGCGGCGCAGGTGCATGGCGGCGCCGTCCAGGGCATCGGGCAGGCGCTGATGGAGGACACGTCTACGACGAGGCCTCCGGCCAGCTGCTCAGCGCTTCGTTCATGGACTACGCCATGCCGCGCGCCGACGACGCGCCGTCCTTCGCCTTCGAGACCCGCAACGTGCCGTGCAAAAACAATCCGCTCGGCGTCAAGGGCGCGGGCGAGGCGGGCGCCATCGGTTCCTGTCCGGCGGTCATCAATGCCGTCGTCGACGCGCTGTGGCGCGCTCACGGCATCCGCCATATCGACATGCCGGCGACGCCGCAGCGCATCTGGGCCGCGATCGCGGCGGCGGCCGTCGCCTGAGGCGCCGCCGGTGTCGCGTTATTCTTCCTCGAAGCGGAATTTGCCGCCTGCTTTTTCCGGGCCGCCATGGCATGCGCCGCAGGCTTTCGCGGTCGCCGTCCAATCGGCCTTGACCTTCTCGAGGTCGCCTTTCTTGGCGTCGTCGCTCATTGTCTTGCTCGCGTCGGCCAACGCCTTCAAAGCGGCATCAAAATCGGCCTTGTCGGTCCAGACCTCGGGTTTGGCGCGTGTCGCCGGCACCACATCACGGCCGGTTCCCGGCGGAAACAGGGCCTTGAATTTTTTCACGTGGTCGATGGCCTGCGCCGCTTTCGTCGCGACAGCGCGAGGTCCGGTTTGTCGAGCGCAGCGTCTGCGCGATATCCTTATAATAGCCGCTCCAATTGTTCTCCATGGCGTCCTGCCGTTCCTTGACGATTTCGGCAGGCGTTTCCGCGAAGGAGGCCTGGCCGACGGAAAGCAGGATTACGGCGAGCGCGAGAGCCGGGACGATGCGGATCATCGAAGGATCTCCACATTGAGTTTCTTGGATATCCGGTGGCTCAACGAACTGTAACACCGGGAACCTGCGACTTATTCAAAATATAATTTGACCCTCGCCGCCGCCAAATTTGCGTGCCGAATGAGCGGGTGGCGTATAATTACACAAATGCAGCCGTGCTGTGCGGATTCCCTGCTTGAGCGCAGACAGCCAGAAACCATTTGATGCGCCGGCCGCGGCGATGCCGTCGTATCGCGCTCTATGCTTGTATACAAGCGGCCGTTGCCGGGGGACGCGATGATTCGATGGCTGATTGCTGTGGCGCGCTTGCCGTGGTGTTGGCTGCTGCCGTGTTTTGGGCGCTGACCATTCCCGCGTCGCCCGTGGTGGCGCTGCCGCCGCATACGCCCGATTTCACCAACGGCCGCGAGATGTTTTATGCCGGCGGCTGCTCGTCCTGTCATGCGGTGCCCAAGCAGAAGGATCCGACCAGGCTGGGCGGTGGGCTTGCGCTGAATACGTCGTTCGGCATGTTCTACGTTCCCAACATTTCGTCCGATCAGCGGGACGGCATCGGGGGCTGGAGCGAAATTCAGTTCGTCAGCCGCGATGACCGAAGGCGTCTCCCCGTCGGGCGAACATCTTTATCCGGCGTTTCCCTATACCTCGTATCAGCACATGCGGACCGACGATCTGCGCGACTTGTTTGCTTATCTCAAAACCTTGCCGGCGGTTGCGGGCAAGGTACGCGCGCACGATCTGCGGTTTCCGTTCAACATCCGCCGCGCGGTCGGTCTCTGGAAGCTGCTGTTCTTCGACAGCGAACCGTTCAAGCCCGACCCGTCGAAATCCGCGCAGTGGAATCGCGGCGCCTATCTCGTCAACGGCCCCGGTCATTGCGCGGAATGCCACTCGCCGCGCAACGTCTTCGGCGCGGTGATCGAGAGCCGGCGTTTCACCGGCGGTCAGAGTCCCGACGGGCAGGGCGGCGTTCCCAACATCACCCAATTCAAACTCAAGACCTGGACCGAACGGGATATCGCCGGCACGCTGAAAGACGGCATGACACCGGACTGCGGATCTGGTCGGCGGCAGCATGATCGAGGTTGTCGGCAACACTTCGAAACTGACCGACGACGACCGCATGGCGATCGCTGCCTACATCAAATCGTTGCCGGCAAAGCAGTAGCCGCCGCTAGGTCTGGAACGCCTTGAAGGTGATGATGGTGTAGGTGTCCTTGATACCGGGGATGGTCTGCACCTTCTCGTTGACGAAATGGCCGATGTCGGTCGCGGCATCGACATAGAATTTCACCAGCAAGTCGTAGTCGCCGGCGGTCGAATAGATTTCGGAGGCGATCTCGGCCTCGGCGAGCGCGTTGGCGACCTGATAGGCCTTGCCGAGCTCGGTTTTGATCTGAACGAAGAAGGGGGTCATGTGCGGGCCTCCGGCAATGGCTTTGTGCGCGTGCCCGGCGCGCCGCGCAAGTCCAGCAAAATCGGGCGTTTATGGCAAGACGGCCTTGCGCCGCCGCGCGGCGCGGTCTAGTTAAGCAACAGCAATCTCGTGGGGTGCCCGGTTCGTCGCCGGGCTGAGAGGCCTGATCCGAGGCCAACCCAACGAACCTGATCCGGGTCATGCCGGCGGAGGGAGAAGAGATGCAAAGCTCAGAAATATCGTCCGGCGAGCTGCCGCGGCTGGCAGCTGAGCTGCTCGCGACCCTGCGCGAACGGGCGCCGCGCGTGCATTGCATCACCAATACCGTGGCGCAGAATTTCACCGCCAATGTGCTGCTCGCCGCGAGCTGCATTCCGTCGATGACGATTTCGCCGGAAGAAATCGCGCAATTCGTCGCGCGTGCCGACGCGCTGCTCGTCAATCTCGGCACCTTCGACCATGAGCGGCGTGAGGCGATCGAGATTGCGGTCGCGGCGGCGGCCGATAACAGAATGTCTTGGGTGCTGGACCCCGTAATGATCGACCGCTCGGCGCCGCGCGCGGATTTCGCCCGTCGGCTCGTCGAGCGCATGCCCAAGGCGGTGCGGCTCAACGGCGCCGAGTTCACCACGCTGTCCGGCCGCGGCGACGAGGCCGAAGCCGTCGCCGACTACGCGCGCGGCCACGCTTGTGTGATCGCGCGCTCCGGCGCGACTGATTTCGTCGCCGACGGCAACCGGCATGCGGCAATCGCCAACGGACATCCGCTGATGGCGAAGGTCACGGCGATGGGCTGTGCCGGCTCGGCGCTGATCGCCGCGTGTCTTGCCGTCGAGCCCGACGCCTACATTGCCACGGCAGCGGGCTTGCTGCTGCTCGGCATCGCCGGGGAACTCGCGGCTCAAAGTGCCAAAGGGCCGGGGAGTTTTGCGGTCGCTATCGTCGATGTGCTCTCCGCGCTCGACGCCTCAACGTTGATCAAACACGCACGGGTTTCCTGATGCACGTCAATCTCGCCCTCTATGCCATTGTCGATCCGAGCGTGTCCGGCGGACGCCCGCTCACCGAGCTCGCGCGGCTTGTTGCCGCCAGCGCGACCCTGGTGCAGTTGCGCGACAAGCATTCCGGCACCCGTGCCATGGTGGATGAGGCGCGCGCCATCCGCGACGCGCTTGAGGGCACGAACGTGCCGCTCCTCGTCAACGACCGCGTCGACGTCGCACTCGCGGCGGAAGCCGACGGGGTGCATATCGGGCAGGACGACATGGCGGCGAGCGAGGCGCGGCTGCTGCTCGGCCGCAGCGCCATCATCGGGCTCAGCATCAAGAGCGTGGCGCAGGCGCAGGCCGCGCCGCTCGAACACCTCGACTATGTCGCGATCGGCGGGGTTTTCGCCACCACCTCCAAGGACAATCCGGATCCGCCGGTCGGCCTTGCCGGCTTGCGCGCCATTGCCCAAGCCGTGCGGGCGCGCGCGCCGGGCTTTGCGATCTGTGGCATCGCTGGCATTAATGGCAGCAATGCCGCCGATGTGATCGCCGCCGGCGCCGACGGTGTGTCGGTGATCTCGGCGCTGTCGCTTGCGCCTGATCCGGCGGCAGCGGCGAAAAGCCTGCGCAGCGTCGTCGACCACGCGCTGGCCGCGCGGGGCCGCGCGTGACCGCGATTGCGCTCACCATTGCCGGCTCGGATTCGAGCGGCGGCGCGGGCATCCAGGCGGACTTGAAGACGTTCGCCGCGCTCGGTGTCTATGGCGCGAGTGTCGTCACCGCGCTCACCGCGCAGAACACCCTTGGCGTCGCCGCTATTCACGACGTGCCGCCCGATTTCATCGCGGCGCAGATCGATGCGGTATTCGCCGATCTCGGCATTGGCGCGGTGAAAACCGGCATGCTCGGCCGCGTCGCTGCAATCGAGGCGGTGGCGCGCGGGCTCACGCGCCACAAGGCGCACAACATCGTGGTCGATCCGGTGATGGCGGCCTCGACCGGCGCGAGTTTGATCGCGCGCGACGGCGTCGATGCCCTGCGACGGCTGCTGATCCCGCGTGCGCTTATCGTCACGCCGAATTTGCATGAAGCCGCCGCGCTGACCGGCGCTTCGCCTGGCGCGCAACGAGCAGGAAATGGAAGCGCAGGCGCGCGAGATTCTGTCGCTCGGCGCGCGCCACGTTTTGATCAAGGGCGGCCACGGCGAGGGTACCGACAGCGTCGATCTGCTTATCGGCCAGGGCGACGTCGTGTACCTGTCCGCCAAACGCATCGCCACTAAGAATACGCACGGCACCGGCTGCACGCTGTCCTCGGCGATTGCCGCGGGCCTCGCCAAGGGGCTCGACCTCGGCGCCGCAGTGCGCGAGGCCAAGACTTACGTCACCGCCGCGATTGCCGCCGCCGACGCGCTGCATGTCGGCCACGGCCGCGGCCCGCTCGATCATTTTTTCGATAAACGGAGAGCGTCATGACCACCCGCCGCACATTCGTCGCCGCCGCGCTTGTCGGCACACTGGCCGCACCGAGCATCGCGCGCGCGGACACGCTGAAATGGAAGATGGTCACCTCCTGGCCGAAGCGGTTGCCGGGGCCGGGCATGTCGGCGGAGCGTATTGCCGATCGCATCCGCGCGCTGTCCGGCGGGCGCATCGACATCACGGTCTATGCCGCGGGCGAGATCGTGCCGGCCTTCGGCGTGCTCGACGCCGTCGGCAACGGAGTCGCCGATCTTGGCCACACCGCCGCATTCTACTGGCAAGGCAAGATGCCGGCCGCGGCTTTCTTCACGACTGTGCCGTTTGGGCTGACGCCCGGCGAGCACGTCGCCTGGGTCGATGCCGGCGGCGGCCAGGCGCTATGGGACGAACTCTACGCGCCGTTTGGCGTCAAGCCGTTCATGGGCGGCAACACCGGCGTCTGCATGGGCGGCTGGTTCCGCCGCGAGTTGAAAAGCCTCGCCGACCTGCGCGGCCTGAAATTGCGCTCACTCGGCCTTGGCGGTGAGGTCTACCGCCGGCTCGGCGCCACGCCGCAGACCACGCCACCGGCCGAGATTCTTTCCAGTCTGCAATCCGGTGTGCTCGACGCCGTCGAATTCGTCGGTCCCGGCTCCGACATCGCGCTCGGCCTTTATCGCGTCGCGCCATTCTACTATTACCCCGGTTTCAACAAGCCGAACGGCACTGGCGAATGCATCGTCGCCAAGAAAATCTGGGACCCGCTGGCGGCCGACCTCAAGGCGGTCGTTGCGCACGCCTGCGCGGCCGAGGCCGATTTCGCGCTCGCCGAGATGGAGAGGCTCAACGCCGAGGCGCTTGCTGCACTCACCACGCAACACAACGTTACGCTTGCCGCTTTCCCTGGCGACCTTGTGGGGGGGGCGCGGAAGGTGGCAATCGACGTGCTCGGCGCAATCGCGGCGCGCGACGCACTGAGCGCCAAAGTGCACGATTCCTACCGCGCTTTCCGCGCCCGCACGCAAGCCTGGTCGCGCGTCTCGATCGAGGCGGTGCTGGCCGCGCGCCGCGCCTGACGCAACCGACGCAAAGCCCAACGCGCGCGAAGTGATTCGCGGGCGATGGTATTTCGCGTGCGGCCGGCCGGCCAAAAGCGCCCGCCGCTGCGCGCTAAATCCATGTTCGGCAACGCTTTGTTATGGTTAACCCGCCTTTAACGGTTACCCCCGATTGTAGGCCCGGTGAATCGAATTAGCGCGCGCGGAACGCGCTTCGCGTGGCGCGTTTTGCACAAACAGTCGAAGGGCCGATACATGAACACGACAATGACCCGAATCTGCTTCGCCATCGCGGCGCTGCTGTTGGGAAGCTTCGCGGCGCAAGCCGCGGATCTGACGCAACCGAGCTACAAGGCGCCCGCTTACGTCGGGCCGACCTACGCCAACTGGACCGGCTTCTACCTCGGCATCAACGGCGGCTACGCCTTCGGCAAGTCCGACTGGGACGTGCCGGCGGTGAGCCCCGATCCGAAGGGCGCGGTCTACGGCGGCACCATCGGATACAACTTCCAGACCGGCACCTGGGTCTGGGGCCTCGAAGGCGACTTCGACGGCACCTCGATCAAGGGCAGCGAATCCTGCCTCGGCGGCTCCTGCGAGACCAAGCTGCCGTGGCTTGCCACCGCCCGGCTGCGCCTCGGCTACGCCGGCTGGAACAACTGGCTGCCCTACCTGACCGGCGGCGCCGCCTACGGCGACATCAAGGCCGACTCTCCGTTCGGCAGCGGCAGCAAGTCGCGGCTCGGCTGGACCGCCGGCGCCGGCATCGAATGGGCCTTCCTGTCGAACTGGAGCGCCAAGCTCGAATATCTCTACGTCGACCTCGGCTCGTTCGACTGCGGCGGCTCCTGCGTCGCCACCACGCCGGACGACGTGAGCTTCAAATCCTCGATCATCCGCGCGGGCATCAACTACCGCTTCTAGCGGCGCGACGCGTCCCGCGTAAGGCCCTTTGACGACACGGCCCCGGGCGGCAGCGCCCGGGGCTATTTTTTTTGCGCGAGAGCATCGTCTCCCGTTCGTTCCCGCGGACGCGGGAACCCAGTCTTTGCCGGCTGACCCGGCAATCGCGGTGATTCCATGGAAAAGTCCCCGTGCTTGCGCGGGGCGCAACGGATGCGCGGGTCAAGCCGCGGGGGCAGGCGAAGTCATGCAGGAATAAAATCCTTGACAGCGTGACGCTTTCTCCCTAGGCTTGCGGCAGAGTGGGCGGACCGCGAACGGCGCCCGCGACCAACCCCCGAGCCTCCACCCATGACCCAAGCCCGCCCGCCGCGCGCGATGAGCCCGCGCGCCGCAACGCCGCGCGTCCACGCTCATCTGCCGGACACGCGCCGCCGCCGCTACACGCCCGACCTGATGGCCGACGGCCGCCGCCGCTACGAGCAGACGCCCGAGCCGGTGGAGGCGATCGCCTTCGACTTCGGCTGCCACAAGGCCACCTTGCAGCGCCTGGCCAATCGCGAGGGCTGGGTGCGCTTTGCGCCGCCGCCGCACGACCTGTCGCCGGCGGCGAAGCTGATGCGGGCGGCGGAGCGGCTGGCCGAAGGCGGGCGGGTGGGGGTTCCTGGAGCCCTCGAGGCGACCCCCACCCTGACCCTCCCCCTTTCAGGGGGAGGGGACGCAGAGGCTGTGCCGCAGGCTTTACCCTCCCCTGGAGGGGGAGGGTCGGCGAGCGACAGCGAGCCGGGGTGGGGTGATGGGGCTTTGCCGCAGCCACCGTCCGACATTCAAGGGCCGCAGAGACTCACCCCACCCCGCCGGCCTCGCCTTGCGGCTCGGCGCGGCGACCCTCCCCCTCCAGGGGAGGGTGGAGGAAGAGCAAGCGGTGGGGCTCGGCGCTTTCCCTCCCCCTGAAAGGGGGAGGGTCAGGGAGGGGGTCACTTCGAGTGCCGATTTGAGCCCCACCCGCCCGCCTTCGGCGGGCGACCTCCCCCTTTCAGGGGGAGGTGAAGACAGGTTTGCAGGGGGAGCGGACACAACCGCCGTGCCCGCGCAGCCGCTCGAAACCGCGGAGCGGCTGCACCGCGCGCTGATCGCCGAGATCGCGGCGGTCGAGCGCATGCGCGCGCAACTGGGCCCGACGCCGCAGGCGCCGGCCGACGCGCGCGGCACCGCGCAGACGCTGGCCTATCTCACCAACACCTTGGCGCAGTTGCAGCGCGTGCAGGCCGCGGGCCACGGCGGCGCAGGCGCGCGGGCAGGGCGCGGAGACAACACTACGAACGGTGACCATGACGATCCACCTGCCGACATCGACGCATTCCGTCTCGATCTTGCGCGGCGCATTGACGCGTTTGTCGCGAGCCGGACTCAGCAAGAAGATGCTGAGCGAAGCGGAGACGATCCCGCTTCATCTGCTGACGCGCTTGAGCCATGACTTCATCACGCTGGCGCATCCGCATCAGGAGCCGCCGCTTGCCGCGGGCAACGGCGCGCCCTGGACCACGTGGCTGATGCTCGGCGGCCGCGGCGCCGGCAAGACCCGCGCCGGCGCCGAATGGGTGCGGGCGCTCGTTGCCGGCCACGCGCCTTACGCAACCGCGCCGCACGGCTCGATCGCGCTGATCGGCGAGACCGAGCACGACGTGCGCGAGGTGATGATCGAGGGCCCCTCCGGCCTGTTGCGCTCATGCACCGCGCAGCGAGCGGCCGCAATGGACCGCGACGCGGCGGCGGCTCGAATGGGGAAACGGCGCGGTCGCCTATGCCTTCTCGGCCGAGGACCCGGAGCAACTGCGCGGGCCGCAATTCGACGCCGCCTGGTGCGACGAGCTCGCCAAGTGGAAACAGGCGCAAGCCACCTTCGACATGCTGCAGTTCGGCCTGCGGCTCGGGCAGCGGCCCCGCCAGCTCATCACCACGACGCCGCGGCCTTGTCCGCTGATCAAGCGCCTGATCGCCGATCCGCGCACCGCGCTGACGCGCGCTTCGAGCCACGCCAACGCCGCGCATCTGTCGCCGGCGTTTCTCGACGAGGTGCTGGCGCGCTATGCCGGCACGCGGCTCGGCCGGCAGGAGATCGACGCCGAGATCATCGAGGAGCGCGCCGACGCGCTGTGGAGCCGCGCGGCCATCGAAGCCGCGCGCGTCGACAGAGCGCCGCAGCTCGCGCGCATCGTGGTCGGCCTCGACCCGCCGGCCTCGGGACGCGAAGGGGCGGACGCCTGCGGCATCGTCGCGGCGGGGATCAGCGAAGAGGGCGTCGTCTATGTGCTGGAGGACGCGAGCGCGGCGGGCCTCGCGCCCGCCGGCTGGGCGGCCAAGGCCGTCGCGCTCTACCGGCGGCTCGAAGCGAACGCGATCGTCGCCGAGGTCAACCAGGGCGGCGACATGGTGCGCGCGGTGATTGCCGCGGTCGACGCCGCCGTGCCGGTCCGCAGCGTGCACGCGACGCGCGGCAAGTGGCTGCGCGCCGAGCCGGTTGCCGCGCTCTATGCGCAAGGCAAGGTGAAGCACGTCGGCGGAGGGTTCGCCGCGCTCGAGGACGAGATGTGCGACTTCGGCCTCGCGGGCCTCGCCTCGGGCGGCTCGCCGGACCGGCTCGATGCGCTGGTGTGGGCGGTGACGGAGCTCACGGAGAAGGGCAGGAGACAGGGGCCGAGGATGACGTTTTTCAACGATCGGCCGAGTTTCGTGCCGTGGTGGGCGGGGTGGAGATAGACGCGCTTAAATTTTGAGAAAAATATCATAAACAACAATGGCTTACTGCCGCGGGTAACGAAATGTAATTGCAAGCAAAGCTGGTAGAGACGATTATCCTAATATACATTTTGTTAACCTTCGGGGGCTGTGTAGGGGGCGTTACGTGAATCTACCCCATAGTGATGTGAGAAAGCTGCCGCTGTTTCTCGCGCGTGCCAAACACAACGGGCAGACGGAATCCATTGAGCCACCTAAAAGCTGGCCCCGCTCCTCATCTGAGTCGGCGTTCGCGCGTCGGGCCGTTCTGCAGGATCGCGATTACGAGCGCGGCTACTCAATTAATGTGAAACAGGTGGTACTCGCCTTCGCGGTCGAGTTTTTCATTATTGGCCTAATTCTCACTGGGCAGTACTTGATCGCCGAAGAGGCCGCGCAAGAGAGAGTATTTTCAATTCTTCTATTCCCAATCGGGCTGGCTGTCGTTGAGCTTGCTCGCGTACCGCTTGCGATCGCAGTTCGTACGCAAAATGCTTGGAGCGTGAAAATTTTTGCTGCGTTGGGCGTCACGGCCGCAGTTATTGTTACATCGTTTTCACTATCGACGATTGCCTACCAGACCTTCGATCCTCGATTGGCGATCGTAAATCAAAAAAGCAACGTCTTGCACGATTTGAAGGCTCAAAAAACGATCTTGGCGGATGAAATTGCCTTTGCAGTCCGAGACGTAGATCAAAAACGAAAAGATCGCGATGCCGTCAGCACACGATACAACGACCTTCAATCACAAATCAGCAAATTAGGAACCGCAAAAGGTGAAAGCTGCACGACAGTTACTGATTCAGAAGGTATGAGCACAAAGAATTGCAGGCCAACGTCTTCGGTAAGTCCGGGTCAACTTAGGACGCTACAAACTCAGCTTGCCAGCACAAAAGCGCAACTTGAGGAAGCTGAGGCTGCGCTCGTGACTGCCGAGACAAATCGAACGAAATTTGATTCGCGACCAATAGACGAAAAAAT
The DNA here is from genome assembly GCA_963822035.1 of uncultured Alphaproteobacteria bacterium. Taxonomy (GTDB): domain Bacteria; phylum Pseudomonadota; class Alphaproteobacteria; order Rhizobiales; family Xanthobacteraceae; genus Pseudolabrys. Next base: position 268,357 of record CAWGGC010000004.1, read on the forward strand.
AGTAAAGGCAGAAAATGAATATCGGGCCGCTGTCGATCGATCTCAGTTACATTCATACACGAGCATGATACTGCGAAAAGCTCCGACGGAAGTTACTGATGCAGAGGTTAAAGGCCTAAAATCGTATCTGATTTTCATTCCTTCTATTGCGGCAGCTCTTGCGTCCACACTGCTTGCAATCACAGCAGTCCGGAGAATTCCAAGACGCCCTGACGTCGTCACGTCAATTCCAGATGAAGCGGCGGCGTATCTTTTTGGGCCGCTTATGGAAGTAATAAAAAAACAAGCAGGCGATGCCGTGGCCGCGGCGATTGATCAAAAAAATCAACCGGAGGCGCGGGAAAAAGCTGCTTCTGCGTAGGTAAATGATCTAATCCCCACCGATCTAAATCAAAGGCTTGCGAATGCCGTTCGATATTCAGTCGATGCAGACCGCTTCTACATCGGAGGTAAGGCTGGTTTTTGGCGTTTCGTGGGGGTCGGCGCTCTGATCTTTGGAATTGGTTCGGCAATCGGCATTGGCTGCTACGGGTATTCATTCATCGCTAGAAACAAGGCTAATCTCGCGAACTTCTCTTCAATTCTCTCCAAGGCGCTATCCGAAGCGCAACTCAAAGTCAGCGCGGACGGAACGGTTCAAATTGAGCCAAAGGAATTGGCACTTGCGCCGAACCAAACGGTATTTTTGGACAACAAAGCGCGTTTGCCGTTGGACTCCAATGCGCGTGTGCGCGCCGATGGCGAAATTACAATTCAAGGGCCTGCTATTTCAATGCAGCAATTGGGGTCAAATAGGCCGCCCTCGCCAATACCTAACATTGTCAATTTTACCGTGTTCAAGTCAGTTCCGTTTGAGAAGGGTACGGTTCAGACCGGATGGATTTTTCTGACAAGCGCGCAAAGAGTACCGACACAACAATACTGTTATTATACTGAAAAATCCGAAACGCCCGGCCGAAACGTCATGCTCGACATCGGGCAGGACGAAAAGTCGGAGGCTCCCAAAATCTTGCCGAAAAATTTCGACGTCGCCGAAGCTTTCAGCCGATGTGTTTGGTTTCGAGTTAGCACACCATGAGCAACGCTGAGCCAAATATCGATCTGGGCGGCCTTGCCGCGATGATCAATTCACGATTGTCGCACGAAGGGCGCGTGGCAAAGGCCGTTGGCTTTGGATGGCTCTGCGCCGGCGCTGCAATCGGCTGTACGCTTGCGAGCATAGGCGTTGCGGTGGCATTTTATGGCTATAGCTCTGTAATATCTATAAGACCGGCAGCGGAGCAAACGGCCAAAGCATTTGTCGATGCAATTGAGAATGCAAAAATAAAAACGACTGTAACCGGCACTATGTCACTTGCTCCAAATTCTGAACTAAAACTGGCGCGGGGCAGACTGTAGCTCTAGCAGACGGTGCAACGGTTAAATTAAGTACCCCCAACTCTTCCGTCCGCGTTGTCGGCGATTTGAAGATGCCGCAGCCATCTACCTACCAGCTCCAGCCAGACATCAAGAGCGGCGACCAACTGCCGTTTACGAGTTACACGATTTTCCGTAGCGTGGATTTCGGAGCGGGTCGGTGCGAACCGGCTGAGCTGATCTTTCCGACACGACGAGGCCGAAAGCCCAGAGATCGGAGGGGCTATTTAGAAACAATCGCTAAAGGCGCCCAAGTTAAGGACGTAATCGCTGTAAATGGTCTGTCGCGCAGGCCCGCTGGCAAAATGCCGGTGCAGTTCAATTTTGATGGCGCAGTTTCGAACTGTGTCTGGTTCTCTGGTATCTAGCCGTCGAAAAGACTTCATGTCCCGCGTTAAGTTTTCGCGCCCAGTTCTGCGCACGTATCTTTCAGTGCAGATTGCAAAAGAACTGCGTCGCCGCCACCGCGGGGATGACGCGCCTTCGCGCTTTGCACTACGGGGAAATCTCAATATGTTGCTCTGGATTTCGGGTTCGCGCGCTTTTGCGCGCGCCCCGGAATGACAAGGAGAAACTGGGTCGCCGTTTGCGCGGGGACGAACGGGGAGGGTGTGTGCCGACCCGCTCAATCGCTGCGCGCGAGCTGGTGCTCCTCGGCGGTGCGTCGAAGCTCTCGGCCACGCTCTTGATGCGGTAGACGATGCGGTTGTCGCGCTCGACCGGAAGCTGCTGGATGACCTTGTAGGTGGAGCGCGCGCCGGGCGTCATCTTGCCGCCGTCGTAGGTGACGCTGGTGCCGACCTGGAATTTGTGCATCTCGATGCTCTCCTTGCCGTCAAGCCTGGGCCCAAGACGAAAACGCCCGGCACGAAGGCCGGGCATCGAATTCGTGTCACGCTTCGCGAGCGGTTGCGCGATCAGGCATTCTGCAGATTGCCCGCCGCCTGCTTGCCGCGCTCGGTGATGACGTCGTAGGAGACGCGCTGGCCCTCGTTGAGGGTGCTCATGCCGGCGCGCTCGACGGCGCTGATGTGAACGAACACGTCCTTGCCGCCGTCGCTCGGCGTGATGAAGCCGAAGCCCTTTTGGGTGTTGAAGAACTTCACGGTACCTGTAGCCATTTTATCGATCCTTGCGTGAACTGCATTGTGGTTGAACTTCGCCGGAAGCGTATTCCCGCCTCTGGCAAATCGAAACAGCCGGATTTTCAGGGGTGTCTTGACGGGCGCCCGCGAAGGGGCGCGGCAAGGCAAGGCCAAAAAAACATCGTTTCAACCGCGCGCTCATACGCGCTTGCCGGGATTGAGTCAATGCAGGGGGGAACCTGTCCCGGGCGCGGCGCGGCACGAGCGAAGCGAGGTGGTGCGACGCAGACCCGGGACCCCGGTCGGTTGCGCCGGAAAGTAACCGGGGCCCCGGTTCTGCGGCTCGCACCGTTTCACGCTGCGAGCCGCGCCCGGGGCACGCAAGCCGAGCGGTAGGTCAGTATTTGCCCTTGACGACCTTCTGGCGCTGCTCGCCGAGCTTGTCGATGCCGAGCGTGACCACGTCGCCCTCCTTCAGGAACACCGGGGCCGGCTTCATGCCGAGGCCGACGCCCGGCGGCGTGCCGGTGATGATGATGTCGCCCGGCTCCATGACGAAGAACTGCGAGCAGTACCACACCAGATATTCGGCGCCGAAGATCATGGTCTTGGTGTTGCCGCGCTGGCGCTTCTCGCCGTTGACGTCGAGCCACATCGCGAGGTTCTGCGGATCGCGCACCTCGTCCTTGGTGACGAGCCAGGGGCCGATGGGCCCGAAGGTCTCGCAGCCCTTGCCCTTGCCCCACTGGCCGCCGGAGCGCTCGATCTGGAAGGCGCGCTCGGAGACGTCGTTGCCGACGAAGTAGCCGGCGATCGCGTCCTTGGCCTTGTCCTTGGCGAGGTAGCGGGCGCGGCGGCCGATGACGATGCCGAGCTCGACCTCCCAGTCGAGCTTGGTGGAGTCCTTCGGGATGACGGTGTCGTCGTTTGCGCCCACGATGCAGGAGGCCGGCTTGTTGAAGATGATCGGCTCCTTCGGGATCGGCATGCCGGCTTCGGCGGCGTGGTCGGAGTAGTTGAGCCCGATGGCGATGAAGTTGCCGACATGGCCGACGCATGGCCCGAGCCGCGGTTTGCCGCCGACCACCTTGAGGCGCTTGAGGTTGGCCTTGCGGATCTTGGCGAGGCCGCCGGAGGAAAGCATCTCGCCGTCGATGTCTTTGACCACGCGCGACAGGTCGCGGATTTTGCCGTCGGCGTCGATGATGCCGGGCTTCTCGCGGCCGGGCGCGCCATAGCGGACGAGCTTCATGACATGTCTCCCTGGGCGTGGTTTTTGCGGTCGAAACGGGCGGGTTCGCGCGGGACTATGCGATGCGCGCGCGGGGCCGGCAAGGGGCTTGGTAAACGCAAAGCTACGCAATCGCGCGGCTTTTGCGGCTTGATTTCATCGTCCGATAAACCGGCAGGGCTAGGCTTTGCGCAAACGTAACGGCCCATCTGACCGGAGGTCAGCCATGGAGGAAAGACGCAAAGCGCTGCGCCACCGCACCTTGAAGGCGGGGCATATCGCCTTCAACCGCAGCGCCGCCATCGATTGCCGGGTGCGGAATTTATCGCCGCTCGGGGCGTGTCTCGAAGTGGCGAACCAGCTCGGCATCCCCGACGACTTCACGCTGGTGGTCGAGAGCGAACGCCTGAAGCAGCCGTGCCACGTCATCTGGCGCACGGCAACCCGCATGGGCGTCGAGTTCAAGCCGGCGCAGGCGGCGTAACGGCGGGGCGCTCAGCGCGCGGCCGCGGCGTTATCGGCGCCGCCGGAATCGGCGAGGCCAAGCCGCGCCGACAGCTCCCACTCGACGCGATAAAATTCCATCAGCGCGCGGCCGATCGCCTCCTGCTGGTCCTCGAGCGCATGGATCAGCGTCAGCGTCTGATGCCGCGCCGTTTCGGCAAGCGCGCGCGGCGGGTGCTCCTCCATCGCCGCGATCACCGGCCGCAAATCGCGGATGCGCAGACCGGCGGAGCGCGCCTTCTGGATGAGCGTGACGCGCTCGCAATGCGACCAACTATAGACGCGATCGTCGCCGACGCGATGGCGAGCGATCAACCCGAGCCGCTCGTAGCACCACAGCGTCAGCTCGCCGACCTTGAACAGTCGCGAGACCACGGCGCGCGTCATGGCAGTTTCGGCGTGCCGCGCCGAAGCCGGCGCGCGGCTATTCGCCGCCGTCTCCGCGGAGACGGCGTCTTCAGTCTTTCCAATCATCGATCAATCAGCCTTTGCTCGAATCGAAACGGGCCCCGTGGGCCCTTTGCCCGTTCTTGTGCTGTGAAATGACGCGCCGCAAAAGCAAATTGCGGTAATCTGGCGCAAACTGGCGGGAAAGCCGCGCAACGGCGGCCGCCTGGCGTGGCGCCGGCGAACCGATCAGGCCGCGGCGAGCCCGGCATCGGCCAGATCGGCGGCGATGCGGCCGGCGAGGTCGGCGACGGGGAAGAATTTGTCGAGCTCGGCGCGCGGGTTCTCGCGCCATGCCGGTTTGACCGTCTTGAGCCGCTCGAGCAGTTGGCTCGCCCGCTCGGGCTCGCCGGACTTCAGCGCCGCCAGCGCGCGCGCCACGAGGCCGAGCGGATAGTCGTCGCTGGTGATCTGGTTGGCGTGGTGCACGGTGTTGGTGAGGTCGCCGCGCAGGTAACTGCCGAGAAACAGATAGAAGTGGTGCCACGACGGGCGGACGATGCCGAACTCCGCCGCGCGCGACAGCATCCGCATGCCGCGCTCGATCTCGCCGATCATGACGAGGCGTCCGCCATAGTCGCTGAGCACCGTCATGTCGTAGCTGTTGAGCGCCATCGCCTTGTCGCCGGCGGCGAAGGCGGCGGCAACCTCGTGCCGCGCAAACAGGACGCCGAACATAATCTGGTAGGCGCGCGAGCTTTCCGGCTTGAGCTCGACCGAACGCCGCACGACCTCGAGCGCGCGGTCGAGGATGGCGCGGTCGCTGCCTTCGCCGGCATAGCCGTACTGGTAACTGCGAAAATAGATTCCGGCGAGATAGGCAAAGCCGACCGAAAAGCCGGGATCGGCCGCGGTCAGCCGCTCGAGCGAAAGGCGCGCGCGGCGATGCTGCGCGGCATCGAACGAGCGGAACGACTCGGAAGCCTCGACAATCGCGCGGTAGCGCGGGTCGCCGGCGGCGCTCGCCAGATGGCGCACGCGATCGTTGGCGCGGATGACGCCGAACGGCTGCACCAGCACCGCGGCAAGCTCGGTGACAATGCTGTCTTCGGCGGCGGCCCGGTTGCCGCCGAGGTTCAACTGCTCGAAAGCGCGGGCCCAGACGAAGGTGCGGTCCGAAGTGTCGAGCAGGCGGAAGCGGATGCTCGTGGTGCCGTCGTCGCGGCATTCGACCGAGCCGGCGAGCTGGTAATCCGAGGCCGTGCCGGCGTTCGACTGCGCTTCGGCATCGACGATGTTGATCGTGTCGAAGCGGGCGAAGGCGTCGCACATCTTTTCGTGCAGCGCCCGGCCCGAGAAGGCTTTCTCATCGCGCGCCGCCAGCACCTCGAACGGGCGCAGCAGAAGCACCGGCATGCCGTTGCCGGGCCGCAAGCTGGCGATGTCCGGCGCCGAACTGGCGGCGTCGTTCAAGGCGGCGCGGTAGGCAAAGCGCGGGACGTATGAGCCGCGCGCAAGCTCGATCAGGACGGGATCGCCGGCGCCGGGCCCGGCATAGTAGCGCTCGATCGCCCGGCGCAGCCGCGTCGCTTCCACGCGCACGATCGGATCGGTGAGGGGATCGAAGTCGGCGCTGCGACGCAGCACCTCGACGCCGATCGTATAGCCCTTGATGCGTTCGCCGGTGCCGTCCAGCGCCGCCTCGACCACGAAGCGCAAGAAGGCGGCAAGCTGCGGCGAGGTGCGGAAGATGTCGCTATCGAGGATGCTCGCAAGCGCGTTGCGTACCTCGTCGGGTGCCGGCAGATCGGTAATCGGGTCGTGCCTGGACATGACCGTTCGCCCGCCACGTTTGCAACGGCGCCGGACGGCTTTTGCCGTCTCCCCCAGTGCGCCGGGTTGCCTCGGAGCGGTACCGGCAAGCTTAGTCGATTGCCGGGCCGATAGCGATCACAGAGTCCGGCGCCGCAAGCGCGGGCTGAGGCCCTAAAACGCGCCGTTGAACACGCCGCCGTCGATCAAGAGATTCTGCCCGGTAATGTAGCCGGCTTGCGCCGAGCACAGGAACGCGCAAGCCGCGCCGAATTCCGCCGGCGTGCCGAAGCGCTTGGCCGGGATCGACTGCATGCGCGCGGCGGCGACTTCGGTGATGCTCTTGCCGCTCGTTTCCGCATTCTTGCTCAGCGTCGACCGCAACCGGTCGGTGTCGAAGGCGCCGGGCAGCATGAAATTGATGGTGACGTTGTCGGCGGCGACCGATCTCGCCACGCCGGCAAGGAAAGCGGTCAAGCCGGCGCGCGCGCCGGAGGAGAGGTCGAGGCCGGCGAGCGGCATCTTCACCGAGCCCGAGGTAATGTTGACGATGCGGCCGAAGCGGCGCTGGCGCATCGGGTCGATGGTCTTCTGGATCAGCTCGATCGCCGTAATCATGTTGGCGATGACGCCGTCGATCATCTGCTGGCGCGTCAGCTCGCGGAAATCGCGCAGCGGCGGCCCGGCATTGTTGTTGACCAGGATGTCGGGCTGCGGGCAGGCGGCAAACAGCGCCTGCTGTCCCTCGGGGCTCGCCACGTCGGCCGCGACCGCGGTGACCTTGGCGCCGGTGCCTTTTCGGATCTCCTCGGCGGTTGCCTCGAGCTTCTTGGCATCGCGGCCATTGACCACCACCTCGCAGCCGGCTTCGGCGAGCGCCCGGGCGCAGGCTTTGCCCAAGCCCCGGCTCGAGGCGCAGACGATGGCCTTGCGGCCGGCAATTCCGAGATCCATCGAGAGCCTCACAGTTTCTTGTTACTCTCCCCTGGAGGGGGAGGGTCGGCGCGCAAAGCGCGCCAGGGTAAAACGATCACGCTCCGCATTTTACGAAGGTTCTGGCGCAAAAAACATCAAAGGTCATCCTGAGGCAATGAATAATCCGAGCTATCTTCAGGTATCGACCAGAAGGCGGCGCCATGGTTTTGCCATTCGTGAAATTTCTTCTCCAGTATTCCGGTACCCGAGGCCGCACATTCAATTTTTAAAACTAGCTCATAAGTGTCGTACGCAAAATCCCATATGGGTAGCGACGCTAGACCGTTCGTGAAAGGCGTCGAGCGATGAAGCGAATGGGCTAGCTCCGAGTTCCGAAAAGTTAGCAGATCTGCATATGGAATACCCTCTCGCTCAAGTTTCACGATGATTCCCTTCCTTTGAATTCTAAACTCATCGGCCTGTTTTGACGTGAGAACAAACTCCATTTCGGCATAATGAAGATAGCTTTCGATTGAGGCGGTCTCACCTGTCCGCCCAGTTCCTTTGAGCGCATGCAGCCTTGTAGCCACGAGAATTACATGTCGACTCAGCGTGGCGCGTAAGAACTGGCTAACCCGACGCTTTTCTTCGCTATCTTCGTGGGCCCAAGGCGAAAGCAAAGGAGTTGCGACGCCGAGGGTCGCGACTAACTCGACGGCGTCATCCACGACGTGCTTTTCGATGTCTTTGAGCATGGTGTCATGATGAGTTAAGGCACGAATGATCGGATCGACTTCTCTGCAACCTAATCAAAACTTGAAAGAGAGCTACCCCATCCCGCCCGCCTGCGGCGGGCGACCCTCCCCCTCCAGGGGAGGGTAAGTCACCTCCGCGCTTTGCGGAAGCCGTGTCGCCTGACTGTCGCACTCGGTTGCTAGCCCGATAGCGACGAAGAGCAACCGATTCGCGAGGGGGTGAAATGCTGCGCGATCCCGATCAACACGTGATGGAAAAAGCCTATGCGCGCTGGGCGCCGATCTACGACGCGTTGTGCGGGCCGATCTTTCTCAACGGCCGGCGCGCCGCGGCGCAGGCCGCGCGGCAAGTCGGCGGGCGCATCCTGGAAATCGGTGTCGGCACCGGGCTCTCTTTCGACGATTACGACGCGACCACCGAGATCACCGGCATCGATATCTCCGAGCCGATGATCCTGCGGGCACGGCAGCGCGCCGCGACCGGCCGTTATCCGCACGTCAAGGGTCTCGCGGTGATGGACGCGCACACCCTGCGCTACGACGATGCCAGCTTCGACTGCGTGGTCGGGCAATTCGTCATTACCTTGGTCGAAAACCCCGAGCGGGTGCTGTCGGAATGCGCGCGGGTGGTGCGGCCCGGCGGACAGATCATCCTGGTCAATCATCTCTACTCGGAGAAGGGTTGGGCGGCGGCCGTCGAGCGACTGTTGGCCGAGAAGGCGCGGGCGCTCGGCCTGCGGCCCGAGTTCCCGTTCCAGCGGCTGGCCGACTGGGCGTCGCACCACGGCGGCGCGGAACTGATCGAGCGGCGCAAGGTTCCGCCGTTCGGCGTCTACACGCTGGTGCGGTTCCGCCGTGCCGAACCGCAGGCGGTCGCGGCGTAGCGCGGCTTTTCATGGTTAACGAACGGTTAACGCCGCTGTCATAAAACAGAGACGCGCGCTTGCTATCGCCATTGCATGAGCCACAGCAGAGCGATGACGGAATGACCGAAGCGCGACGCCATCGCGCGCTGTTCATCTCCGATGTGCATCTTGGCACGCGCGGCTGCCAGGCCGACAAGCTCCTCGACTTTCTGCGCTACCACGAGGCCGACACCGTCTTTCTGGTTGGCGACATCGTCGACGGCTGGGCGCTGCAATCGTCGTGGTACTGGCCGCAGCAGCACAACGACGTGGTGCAGAAGATCCTGCGCCAGGCGCGCAAGGGCGCCCGCGTCATCTACATCCCCGGCAATCACGACGAATTCCTGCGCGGCTATTACGGCACGCATTTCGGCGGCATCGAGGTGGTCGAGAACGCAATTCACGAGAGCGCCGACGGCAAGCGCTTCCTGGTCGTGCATGGCGACATGTTCGACCTGGTGGTGACGCAGGCCCGCTGGCTGGCGCTGCTCGGCGACAAGGCCTACGACTTCGCGCTCACCGCCAATCGCGTGTTCAACGCCTTCCGCCGCATCTTCGGCGCGCCGTACTGGTCGCTGTCGAAGTGGGCCAAGCACAAAGTGAAGAACGCGGTGAACTATATCGGCGCCTTCGAGAAGGCGCTGGCGACCGAAGCGCAGCACCACAAGGTCGACGGCGTCATCTGCGGCCACATCCATACGCCGGCGATCCACGACGATTTCGGCCTGCGCTACATCAACTGCGGCGACTGGGTGGAAAGCTGCACCGCGGTCGCCGAGCATCACGACGGCCGCTTCGAGATCATCACCTGGACGCATCCGCGCGCGGAGGCGGAGCCGCCACGCGCCGTGCCGCAGCCGCAGGCGGCGTGAGGCAGTTGACCCGTCACCCTGAGGTGGCTGCCGCAGGCGGCCCTCGAAGGGCGACGGCCCCAAGAATCCCGGGCCGTTCATCCTTCGAGGCTCGCGGAGTTCATCATCGGGCCGCGCTTCGCGCGGACCCGTTGGCTCGCTCCTCAGGATGACGGAGAAACGAAAACATGAAAATCCTCATCACCACCGACGCCTGGCATCCGCAGGTCAACGGCGTGGTGCGCACCTTGAGCCACGTGGCGCGCGAGGCGCGCGAGCTCGGCGCCGAGATCGAATTTCTTTCGCCGTCGGAATTCCTGACGGTGCCGGTACCGACCTATCCGGAGGTGCGCCTGGCGCTGCCGCCGCCCGGCAGCATCGCGCGGCGGCTCGACGCGGCAAAGCCCGATGCCGTGCACATCGCGACCGAAGGGCCGCTCGGCCACATCATGCGCGGCGTCTGCATGCGCCGCGGCCTGCCGTTCACGACGAGCTTCCACACGCGCTTTCCCGACTACATCGCGAGCCGCCTGCCGCTGCCGGAGCGCTGGACGCAAGATCTGACCTGGAGCTGGCTGCGCCGCTTCCATGGCGCCGGCGCCGCGGTCATGGCGGCGACGCCGACGCTTGCGGCTGAGCTCACCGAGCGCGGCTTCACCAACGTCAGGCTGTGGTCGCGTGGCGTCGACGCCAAATTATTCCGGCCGCGGCGGCGCGTGAGCCTGGCCTGGCGGCGGCCGATCTTCCTCACGGTCGGGCGGCTCGCAATCGAAAAAAACGTCGAGGCCTTCCTCAAGCTCGACCTGCCGGGCAGCAAGGTCGTGGTCGGCGACGGACCGGCGCGCGCCGCACTCGAAAAAGCCTATCCGCAGGCGATCTTTCTCGGCGCCAAGCAGGGCGAGGCGCTGGCCGAGATCTATGCTGCCGCCGACGTGTTCGTGTTCCCGAGCCTGACCGACACCTTCGGCCTGGTGCTGCTCGAAGCGCTGGCGAGCGGCGTGCCGGTTGCCGCCTTTCCGGCGCCGGCGCCGCGCGACGTGATCGGCGAGGCGCCGGTGGGCGCGTTGGACGAGGATCTTGCGCGCGCCTGCCTTGCCGCGCTCGAATGCTCGCGTGAGGATTGCCGCGATTTCGCGCTGGGCCTGAGCTGGGAAGCGAGCGCGCGGATTTTCCTCGAGCATGTGGCGGAAGCCAACCACGTGGTGATGCCGGAACGGCTCAGGCGCCTGACGCGGCTAAAGCGGCGGTTCCGGCGGGGAAAGAAGAAGGCGGCGTAGGTTCCGCGAGTTTTCCCGTTTGTTGCGTCCGGCCTTGCCCCGGTCCGCGCCACGGCGTTAGCCTTGCCCCATGGGCCTGCTCGACACCACGATTCTGCCGACGGCCGCCGACATCGATGCCGCGGCCAAACGGCTTGCCGGCGTCGCCGTGCGCACGCCGCTGATCAATGCGCCGGTGCTCGACGAGCGGCTCGGCGCCCGCGTCTTCCTCAAAGCCGAGACCTTGCAGCGCACCGGCTCGTTCAAGTTCCGCGGCGCCTACAACAAGATTTCCTCGATTGCCGTCGAGCGGCGTTCGGCCGGCGTGGTCGCCTACTCCTCCGGCAATCACGCCCAGGGTGTCGCCGCGGCGGCGAAGCTGATGGGCATGCGCGCCACCATCGTGATGCCGAGCGATGCGCCGAAGGCGAAGCGCGAGCGCACGCTGGCGCTCGGCGCCGAGGTGATCGGCTATGACCGCAACCGCGAGGACCGCGCCGCGATTGCGCAAACCATCGTACGCGAGCGCGGCGCGACCTTGGTGCCGCCTTACGACGATCCGCTGATCATCGCCGGGCAGGGCACCATCGGGCTCGAGATCGTCGAGGATCTGGAGCGCTTGGGCATGAAGCCGGAGATCGTGGTGGTCGGTGCCTCAGGCGGCGGGCTCGCCGCCGGCATCTCGCTCGGCGTCAAATCGCGCGTCGCCGCGGCGAAGTTCTACACCGTCGAGCCGGAAGGCTTCGACGACACCGCGCGCTCCTTCGTGTCGGGGCGGCGCGAGGCCAATCCGCGCATGAGCGGCTCGATCTGCGACGCGCTGATGAGCAACACGCCGGGCGAGCTGACATTTCCCATCACCAGCAAGCTGATCGGGCAGGGCATCGTGGCAAGCGATGCCGAGGTCGCGGACGCCGTGCGCTATGCCTTCAACGAATTGAAGCTGGTGGTCGAGCCGGGCGGCGCCATCGGCCTTGCCGCGCTGCTTGCCGGCAAGCTCGACGTGAAGGGCAAGGTCGTGGTCGGCGTCTTGTCCGGCGGCAATGTCGATGCGGATTTGTTTGCGCGGCTGATCGGCGGATAGCGATCGCGAATTTCGCTGTCATGCCCGGCCTTGTGCCGGGCATCCACGCCTTTTTTGCCAAGCAAGGCGTGGATGGCCGGGACAAGCCCGGCCATGACATTTTCAAGTAAACAGCGCGAGCCGCTCGTCTTCGCTCAGCGCCATGATCGGTGCCAGAATGCGCTGCCGGTTCGCCGCCGGTTCGGGCCTGGCGGCGTCCACCCTGACCGACTCGACTTTGGCCCGCTGGAGCTCGAGCGGTTCGAACTCCAGCGGCTCACCTCCGACCCACTCGGGCGTCGGCAGGCCGGATTGCGCCAGCTCAAATTTGGCCATCGAACTCGGCTGCATGGTGGGCGCCGATGGCGCCGGGGTCTTGGCTGCGGCTGCCGGTGCGCTGGCGGCGGGGGCGGGCGGAGCCGGCTCGACCACATTGACCTCGGGGATAAGTGTCATGCGGCGCGGCTCGGCCGGCGCCGCCACAGCGATCGCCGGACGCTCGCTCGCGGGCGAGGGGATCGGCAATTCGGGCTGCTCAGGCGGCGGCACCACGGCAAGCTGCGGGCGCGGAGGCTCGGCCGGCGGCGGGGCTTCGGCGGCCTTGTTGTCGACCAAGCCGTGGAGGCGCCGCTCCAACAGATCGATCAGCTCGGACAGCATCGCCACCTTGTCGGGCGCGCGGCCGGCGTCGATATCGGGGCGGGCGAGGCGAATGGCGACCAGCAGGGTGCGCAATTCGGCGCGCATATGCTGCACGCCGGCGGCATCGGCGCGCATCTGCGCCTCCAGCCGCTCGATCGCCGCCAGCACCCGTTCGGTGTCGGCATTGCGGTGGCGCCGGGCGTATTCGGCCAGAAAGGCGCGGCCGCGCGCGCTCGCCTCCAGCGCGGTCGACAGCGCGGTGTAGTCGCCTTCGCTCGCCTGCGGCTCGAGGCGCGAAACCGCCAAAGCCTGCGGCTGGCTCGCCGTGCTCGCCATGTGCATTCCTCGTAGCGGCAGTTTATCAATCAGGCCGCTTGATTCGCCTAGCCGTCTGCCGAAAGCACCAACAGGCGCCATGCGGCCGTTCCGCCTTTCCGATACCGCCTTTGCCCCGCGGCTTGCCGCGCTTTATGCCGCCATTTTCGTGATGGCCGGTATCCAGTTGCCGTTCTTTCCGGTGTGGCTCAAGGCCAAAGGTCTCGACGCGCAGATGATCGGCCTCGTGCTGGCGATCCCGATGATCGTGCGCGTCTTCGCCATTCCGGTCGCCACGCGCGCCGCCGACCGGCACGATGCGCTGCGCGCGAGCATCATGGTGGCGTGCGCGGCAAGCCTCGCCGGCTACGCGCTGACCGGCGCGGCGGCAGGCGCACTTGCAATTCTTGGCGCTTACGCGCTGGCTTCGCTCGCCTTCACGCCGGTGATGCCGCTGACCGAGACCTACGCGCTGCGCGGCCTGAGCCTGCGCGGCAAGGCCTTCGGGCCGGTGCGGCTGTGGGGCTCATTAGCTTTCATCGGCGGCACCTTTGCCGCGGGCTTTGCCGCCGACGCCATGCCGGCGCGCGAGCTGATCTGGCTCATCGTCGCGGCGACCGCGATCATGGCGCTTGCGTCCTTCGCGCTGGCGCCGGTGGCGCCAGCGGCGATGCCGGCGGAGCCGCCAGCGCCGCGCAAGACGCTGCTGCGCGACCGCGGCTTTGTCGCCGTGCTCGCGGCGGCAAGCCTGATCCAGGCAAGCCATGCCGTCTATTACGGCTTCTCGGCGCTGGCCTGGCGCGCGCAAGGCCTCGACGGCACCGCGATCGCCGCGTTGTGGTCACTCGGCGTCATCGCCGAGATCGTGCTGTTTGCGGTGTCGGCGCGGCTGCCGGCGTGGCTTTCGCCCGTTCCGCTGATGCTGATCGGCGCCGCCGGCGCCGCCTTGCGCTGGACGGCGATGGCGTTCGATCCGCCGGCCGCGGCGCTGCCGTGGCTGCAACTGCTGCACGCGCTGTCGTTCGGCACGACCTATCTCGGCGCGCTCAATTTCGTGGCGCGCGCGGCGCCTCCGGGGCAAGGCGCGACCGCGCAAGGTTATCTCGCCATCGCCATGGGCGTGGCGATGGCGGCTGCGACCGGCGTGTCCGGATTGCTTTACGCCGCCTTCGGCGCGCGCGCCTATGCGGCGATGGCGCTAGTGGCGGTCGTTGGCGGCGTTTGCGCTTTCGTAGCGGATGATGCGCGGCGTGCGATGCGCTGAGCGCACATGCACCGGATGCGGCGCTTCACAGGCGGCGACGACGCCGTGCAGGTCGTGGCCCTGCATGTAGATCATTCTGCGCGTCAACCCGCCGTGATGGTTGATCCAGCGCCGCACATCGCCGGGATAGATATTCCACAACGCCTGCGTGCCCATGGCGCTGGTCACCGGACGGCCGTCGACGTCAGGCATCCAGGCGGCGTGAAAGCCGAAGCGCGCGCGCGTGGTGGCGCAGATCTGACTGTGCGGAATAAGGCCGAGCACCAGCGTGCAGGCCGACAGGCAGTTGCCGTCGATGACGACGCGCTCGCCGCTCGCCCTGAGCAGCGCATAGGCCTGCAGGTAGCGGCCGATCTGGCCGCCGCGATCCTCGGCGATGCGGACGGTGGCCGATGCCGTCACGACGCTGCAAACCAGCAAAACGGCTGCCAATACCAAGCCGCGCACACGCATTTCAGACCCCGATCCCCCGCTCGACGCCACCCCCGCGTGCCACTGCGCGGCCGCTTATTGTGCCGCAAGTGTAAGCCATTCATAGCCGTCGAGGAAAGGTTTGGTTAACCAAAAAGGCGGCACAATTCGTGAACGGAAACAGGAGCTTGTGGACGAATACGAGTTCCATGAATGGACCCCGAAGCCACAGCGCGGCAACGCTAAATTCAGTGGAGGTGAGGCAGTTCGGCGGCAGCGCGCAGGCAATCGTCGGCGAGCTTGCGCAGCTCGAGGGCGATGCGCTTGTCGCTCGTGCTGTTGGCAAGCCGCAGGCATTGCTCCGCCTGCTCGCGCAACCGTTCGGCAACTTTCTCTCGATCCGAGTCCGACATGAAGACAAATTTGATGCCGGCGGCCGGTTACGGCATTGAGCAAAATCAATCGAATTCCTAGCCCCAGAGCGCCGGTTCCGGCGGGTAGACGAGGCTGCCTTCGTAGCGCAGGCCGTGAGCGCGGTCTCTCGCGAGCAGCAGCGGCCCATCGAGGTCGACGAAACGCGCGGCTTGCGCGATCAGCAGCGCCGGCGCCATCGCAAGCGAGGTCGCCACCATGCAGCCGGCCATGATGGCAAGGCCCATGGATTGCGCGGCGGCTGCCATGGCCAGCGCCTCGGTCAGGCCGCCGGCTTTATCGAGCTTGATGTTGACGGCGTCGTATTTGCCGCCCAGCGACGCGAGCGACGATAGCCCATGCGCGCTTTCGTCGGCGCAGACCGGGATCGGTCGCTTCACCTCGGCCAGCACGGCATCGTGACCTTCCGGCAAAGGCTGCTCGACCAGCACCACGCCGGCCTCGGCGCAGGCGGCAAGATTGGCGGCGAGATTGGCTTCGTCCCAGCCTTCATTGGCATCGACGATCAGGGAAGCCTTCGGCGCAGCCTTGCGCACGGCGGCGATGCGCTCGGGGTCACCGGCGGCGCCGAGCTTCACCTTGAGCAAGGGACGCGAGGCTGCCTTGGCCGCGGCATCCGCCATGGCGGCCGGGGGCCCAAGCGAAATGGTGAAGGCGGTGGTCACCGGGCGCGGGACCGGTAGGCCGGCGAGCTCATAGACCGGGCGCCCGGACTGCTTGGCGGCGAGATCCCAGAACGCGCAATCGAGCGCGTTGCGCGCCGCGCCCGGCGGCATGGCGGATTGCAGTGCCGCGCGGTCGAGGCCGGCGGCCAGAGCCGGCCGCATCGCCTCAAGGCCTGCGACCACGCCCTCGACGCTCTCGCCGTAGCGGGCATAGGGCACGCATTCGCCGCGGCCGCGCGCTTTGCCTGCGCCAAGTTCCACCACCACCACGGCGGCCTCGGTCTTGGCGCCCCGGCTAATGGTGAAGGTGCCGGCAATCGGCCAAAGCTCGACATTTATGGACAGGCTGAGAGGCATTTTTGGCGACAAATTCAATGGCTTGGGCTATGGTGGAACCGCTACCTGACCCTCGACAGGTTCGCTGGCCTGGGTCAAGTATGGTGATCCAAGCCTTGCCCTCGCGTCGAGAGGGAGGGTGCCGCGACAGCAGGCCGGGCGGGGCCTGCGTTGTCCGCGGCAGTAGAAGCGTTTGCCCAAACCCCCGCTCGAATGCGCCGGTCCGCTTCGTGACAGAGCGGCCGGCATTGAGGGTTGCTTCGGCGTGAGTGACGTTCTGCTCGAAGGCACCACCGAAGGAGATCGGCTGCGGCTTGCCGGCGCCGGCGCCTGGACGGCGACTGGCGCGCACAATCTCGAAGGTCTGATTGCGGCGCAGGTGCACCGGCACGACACGATCCGCCGCGTCGACATCGACATGAGCAAGGTCGAGCGGCTCGACACCTATGGCGCCTTGCTGCTCGAGCGGCTCGAGCACGACTTCGCCGGCCGCGGCTGCACCACCAACATCGTCGGCCTCAAGGACGACCACCGCACCTTGATGGACAAGCTGCACGCGCTGCCGCCGGAGGAGGCGCCGCCGCATGCGGGCGGCGGCGGCCCGCTCTACGCCATCGCCTCGGTCGGCGAGAGCGTGATGTTCGTGTGGCAGAGCTTCGCCGACATCGTCAACATGTTCGGCGCGGTGGTGGTCGCCCTGCTGCGCGTGGTCGCGCGGCCGGCGCGCTTCCGCTTCACCGCCATGGTGCACCACGTCGACAATGTCGGCTGGCGCGCGGTGCCGATCGTCCTGCTCATCACCTTTCTGATCGGCTGCATCATCGCGCAGCAGGGCATCTTCCATTTCCGCAAATTCGGCGCCGACATCTACGTCGTCGACATGCTCGGCATCCTGGTGCTGCGCGAGCTCGGCGTGCTGATCGTCTGCATCATGGTGGCGGGCCGTTCCGGCAGCGCCTATACCGCCGAGCTCGGCTCGATGAAGATGCGGGAAGAAATCGACGCGCTGCGCATCATGGGCTTCGATCCGGTCGAGGTGCTGATCCTGCCGCGCATGCTGGCGCTGATCATTGCCGTGCCGCTGCTGACCTTTCTCGGCTCGATGGCGGCGCTCTACGGCGGCGGCCTGGTGTGCTGGCTCTACGGCGGCATCGATCCGGAAATCTACATGCAGCGCCTGCGCGAGGCGATTTCCATGGACACCTTCAAGGTCGGCATGATCAAGGCGCCGTTCATGGCGGTGGTGATCGGGGCGGTTGCCTGCGTCGAAGGCATGGCGGTGAAGGGCTCGGCCAAGTCGCTCGGCCTGCAGACCACGGTGTCGGTCGTCGAATCGATCTTCCTCGTCATCGTGCTCGACGGCCTGTTCGCGATTTTCTTCGCTTCGATCGGGATGTGAACGATGGCGCTCGAGCCCAGGCCCGTGCAACGCAAGGAGACGATCATCGAGGTGCGCGACGTCGTCGTCGGCTTCGGCGAGCAGGTCGTGCTCAACAAGGTCAATCTCGATGTCTACCGCGGCGAGATTCTCGGCTTCGTCGGCGGCTCCGGCGCCGGCAAATCGGTGCTGATGCGCACCATCATCGGGCTGTTGCCGAAGCGGGAGGGCGCCATCAAGGTGTTGGGCGTCGACATGGCGGCGGCTTCCGACGACGAGCGGCAGGCGGTCGAGCGGCGCTGGGGCGTGCTGTTCCAGGAGGGCGCGCTATTTTCCTCGCTCAACGTGCGGGAAAACATCCAATTCCCGATCCGCGAATATCTGCGGCTGTCGGACCGGCTGCTCGACGACCTCGTCGTCGCCAAGCTGGAGCTGGTCGGTCTGCATGCCGACGTCTGCGAGAAGTTCCCCTCGGAGCTGTCCGGCGGCATGACCAAGCGCGTGGCGCTGGCCCGCGCGCTCGCGCTCGACCCCGACATCGTGTTCCTCGACGAGCCGACCTCCGGCCTCGATCCGATCGGTGCCGCCGATTTCGACACGCTGATCGCCACGCTGCAGCGTACCCTGGGGCTCACCGTGTTCATGGTGACGCACGACCTCGACAGCCTGCACACGGTGTGCGACCGCATTGCGGTGCTGGTGCAGGGCAAGATCATCGCCGCGGGATCGATGGAGACGATGCTCGCCTCCACGCATCCGTGGCTGAAAGCCTACTTCCACGGGAAACGTTCGCACGAGGACAATAAAGTCCAAGTCACCTTGAACATGTGACCTTGAACCTATAGCCGGCGGCAACAATGGAAACCAAAGCAAATTACGTGTTGATCGGAATGTTCACGCTGGCGGTGATCGTCGGCATTTTCGGCTTCGTCTACTGGTTCCAGAACATCGGCGGCACCGCGTCCGAGCGCGTCAACTACCGCATCGTGTTCGAAGGCTCGGTGGCGGGCCTGCGCGCCGGCGCCAACGTCCTGTTCAACGGCATCCTGGTCGGCGAGGTCACCGGCCTCAAGCTCGATCCGGCGAAGCCGAAGGAAGTGGTGGCGACGATCGGCGTCAACAAGGATGTGCAAATCCATTCCGACGTCGAGGTCGGTCTCGAGTTCCAGGGCCTGACCGGCGTCGCCCAGGTTTCGCTCAAGGGCGGCACGCCGGCCTCGCCGCTCCTGGAGGGCTCCAAGACCAATCCGCCGACGCTGACCGCGCCGCCGGCGGCGACCATGGACTTCACGCAGGCCGCGCGCGACACGCTGCGCCGGCTCGACGACTTCGTCGCCGCCAATCAGGACGTCATCAAGGATGCGCTGAAGAACATCGACACCTTCACCTCGGCGCTGGCGCGCAACTCCGGCCGGATCGACAAGATCACCGAAGGCCTGCAGAACCTCGCCGGCGGCGACGACGGCAAGAGCGGCCAGATCAGCGACGCCCTCAAGACGTTCAACGACACGGCAAAGTCGGCCAAGACGCTCGCCGACAATCTCGACCAGCGCACCGACGAGATTTCCAAGAACCTCAACGCGTCTGCTGACGACGCGGCAAGAAGCAGGTCGAGGTCGTCGGCGGCGACATGCATCGCACGCTCGGCACCATCGACACCGCGGTGAAGAATTTCGACCGCAATCCGAGCCGCCTGATCTTCGGCGGCAGCGGCAAGTAGCGGCGGCGGGCGGCTTACTCCGCCGCCACGCCCATGCCTCAGCTCAGCCCAGTGTGCCGAGCGCCTCACTCGCCGACACGGCCGGGATCGGTGCGCGCCGATTTCGACCGACTCAAGCGGTTGCCGCACCGTTCGGCGAATCCAGTAGGCGATGACGGCGATAACGCCGACCGAGACGACGTCCGATGCGATGTCATTGAACGAGAACAGGATGAACAGCGACATGGCGGCAAGGCACACCGCGACGGCGAGGTCGATCGCGCGCGTCTCCGAATAGGTCGCCTGCAGGCGTGAACGTGATGCCGAGTGTGGCCACCAGCAACCAGGTAGGCCGCGCCAATCTGCTCGAGGCCGGGCTTGATCACCAGCTCAGGATGAACGAAGACGCCGACCATCAGCGTGAACAACGACACGCAGATTTGCACCGAACGCCACAGCGTCGTGTAGAACGAGGCATTGGCGATTTTCGAGGTGATCGCCGCGGTGATCGAAGTGGGCGGGGTCAGCTCACCGAATACGCCGATGAAAAACGCGAAGAAGTGCACCGCCCAGGGGTTGACGCCAGCCTGGATGAAGGGCGGAGCGATGACGATCGCGACGAGAATGTAGACCGGCGCCGGCGGCAGGCCGGAGCCGAGGATGGCGCCAAATATGAAGGCCATCGCCGACCATCGCTGCCAGACTGACGCCGGCAGCCTCGACCAGCAGAGAGCCGAGGCTTGGTCGGCACGCCGGTGATGACCAGCGCGCCGGTGATGAATCGACAACGTCGCCAATAGCAGCGCGATGTCAGTGATCATGTCGATATAGGAGTCGAGGCACCGCCGGAGCGGCGCTATGAATTCGCGCGAACGACCAATGTCCGGACCGCACCAGCGCATCAGATGGATTGCGACCAGCGCCGGCGCCGGCGGCGCAGAACATATAGAGCGCCGCAAACATTGGCGCGAGGAAGAAGGTCGCCATCAGCGTGACAAGGCCGCCGACCACGACGACAAAGGCGCCGAGATTCACCTTGTCGCGCCAGGTCAGAGCGCTTGGCGCTGCGGATCGAGATCATGTGCGTGTGATAGAAGGTCGCCAGCAGGTAGACCGACGTCGACACCGAAATGTAATAGATCAGCGCCGGCACCCAGCCGCGCGCCACGACTTCGAAATAGTCGACGCCGAGAAACTCGGCCATCAGGAAGGCGGCGATGCCCATGACCGGCGGCATCATTTGACCGCCCATCGATGATGAATTCTCGATCGCCGCGGCGGTCGCCGGCGGCAGGCCGGCCTGCGATCATGGACGGGATGGTGGCAGAGCCGACCGTGATCGAATTGGCGGCGCCCGAGCCCGACTCACCGTACCTATCAGCCATGGAGCCGATCACCGCCGACTGCGGAATGGCGTGCGGCGAGCGGATGGCAACGCGCTTGGTGGCGCGCGAGAGCGAGTCGACGCAGCCGAAACCGCGCAGCAGACTGAGCACCAGCAGGAACGACCCGATAACGGTCAGCGCGATCTGCGGCAGGCGCGAGAAGATGCCGGTCTCCATCTCGACGCTGCTCGCGCGCGATCACGCGCGTCCAGGATCAGTCCGGCATGATAGAAAATGCCCGGCACGACAGTAGCCGTACACCGCATAGAGAATCGAGGATGATGGTGAGGATGAAAAGCGGCACATGGCGCTTGCGCGCGTACTTCGAAGATCAGCAGCGTCATGCCGCCGCCCATGATGAGATCGGCTGGGTTCCACATGCTCCATGCGCTCGGTGCCGAGCGGGACGTATTCGTGTACCATGTAGTAGGAGCAGTACGCGGAAAATACGCAGTAGGCCAGGCCGCGATGAGGTAGTTCGCCGCAGGCGGCAAGCCTGGATAAAGATCGTTTTCGCGCAGCGACTGCAGCGTGAACAGGATGAAAATGACGGGGATGCAGCCCATGGCGAGCAGCGTCTCGCCGCCGGTGCCGGTCCAGTAGTAGTAGAACATGTAGAATCGAAGAACGCTGATCGCGGTCGCGTAATAGATACAGTCGAGCGACAAAGCGGCGGCCGCGGTTGGACCGTGCATGACCGGTCCCATGGCTTATCTCAATTGCTATCTTGATGCGAAGCGAGGCGGGCGCCATTTCGATCGCCCGCCTCGTTGTGCAATCACCAAGATGACGTCCTCACATGTCGCTTTGGCGATCGTGGGAGTCCCATTTGCGGATCCCACTGGCCTTTTTCCTTCAGGAATTTGGCGAGGCCGGGATGGATCGGCACCAGGCTTGTAGGTCGATTCCAGCGCCTTCTTCTGGAACGCCGCCAACTGCCCGCCGCCGATCTGCTTGAAGCTCGGGTCGATCTTGGCGAGCTCGTCGGCATGCTGCGTCGATGACGTTGAGCATCTTGTACATCTCGTCAGTCGAGATGTTCATGCCGAGATCGAAGCCCCAGTAGAACGGCAGCAGCGTCACCTTCTTCACGTAGTCCGCCTTCTTGTGGAAGCTCGACGGCATCGACTTCCTCGGTGGCGAAGCCTGCGGCCTTGAGCTTGGCGAGTTCATCCGGGCTCGGATTGAGCGCGGCCCAGTCGACCGCGAGCGAGGCTTCCGACAATCCACGGCGCCGGAGTCTCGCCGCCGGCGGCGTAGATGATCATGCCCTTGATCGAGCCGGACTGCAGCTGCGAGCCGGCGGTGGAGAGATCGACCTGCTTGTAGATGTGATGCACGCCGACGGCCTTCATCGCGTTCTCGAGATGCAGGCGGGTATCGAACGGCAGCGGACCGGTGTAGACCGGCTTGCCGGAGAGGTCGGTCCCACTTCTTGATGCTGTCGCGGTCGCTCGCCTTGATGGCGAGGCCGACATCGAGCGTGTAGCACCAGAACGACTGCACCGGCTGCGATCTTGACGTGCGACTTGAAGCCCTTGAAGCGGCCGTCATCGGCGGCGAACTCGCGCAGCGCGACGTCGGAGCCGTAGTAGCCGTCGATGTCGCCGGTGGCGAAGCCCTTCACCGTGCCGACGGCGCCGGGATAGGGCAGCACGGTGATGCGGAATTCCGGCATCGCCTTGTTGAGCACGTCGGCGAGCACGACGAGCGCCTTGTGGCCGGACGAGCCGACCGGGCCGGTGCCCCACTTGATGTCTTTCGGCGTCTGCGCCCACGCGGCCGGGACGCCGAAGCCCGACGAAAGCAAATGCAAATGCGGCAAAAAGACCCGCAGTAGAGTCCGCGTGTAACGAGTGCACGCGTCGATACGACACGCTTGCGCATGGCTGTTTCCTCCCAGATTAGCCGTGATGTCACTGACGCCTCATGGCGCCTGAAGACCGCCTCCATCACCGCCCTTTATGTTTTTGTTGGCGGCATTTCGCTATCGAAGCTTGCGAGCGCTACGTTCACCCCCACGGGCAGCGCTGTCAGCTCTCTGTTAGTATCCGACAGTTGGCGCGCCGTGGCAAACCGAAATTCGGCGCCAGCAACGCGAAACGAGCGCAATTTCGCGCTGAATTTTGGCGGCCTGAAATTTAGGCGGCGGCGCGGCGCGTCAGTCGAAGCGTCCGGCGGCGTGCGCCAGCATGGTGTAGACCTTGCCGGTCTCCGACGTGAGGTAAGTACGCGCCACCACTTGCCCGCGGTCATCGCGCGACACCTCTTCGAGCAGCCGCTCGAACTCGCCGATATAGCGGTCGACCGTCTGCTTGAACTCGCGGTCGGCGCGGTACTTGCGGCGAATCTCGTCGAACGCCTTCTGGCCCTGCAAGGTGTAGAGGCGGCGGGTGAAGACGTTGCGCTCACCGCGCTTGTAGCGGTCCCACAGGTCGGCGGCGGCGTCGTGGTCGATCATGCGCGCGATGTCGACCGAGAGCGAATTCGAGCGACTCGATCGAATGCCGCGGTGTGCGCTCGTCGCTGCCGCGCGAGGTGTCGCGCAGGTTCTCGCGTTCGCGCGGGCCTTCATCCTCTTCGCGCGAGGCGCGGTTGAGCAGATCGGTGAGCCAGCCGCGTCCGGCGGCGGGTGGCGCCGGCGCAGCCGGCGGCGGCTCGGGCGCGCGGCGGGGCGGCGCAAAGCTGCTGACGTCGCGCGGCAGCGGAGCAGGGCGCGGCGGCGGTGACGACGGCTCGGCGCTGCGCGGCTCGATACTACGCGGGGCGGACGTCTCGGCCGGGCGGCCGCCGACGATCGCAAGCGTCGGCTCCTCGCGCGAGGAGCGGCGCACCGCCGGTTCGACCGCGTCGAGACTGCGGCCGTGGCGGGCGACGATGCGGTTCAATTCGGCGAGCGCCTCGATCTGGTCGACGATGACGCGGCGCATCTGCGCCGCGCTCTCGGCGGTCTCCTGCGGCAGCTCGAAGATGCCTCGGCGCAGCGTGTTGCGTGTTTCTTCCAGCTCGCGCTGCATTTCGCCCGACATCTGCTTCATGCCGGCCAGCACCTCGGCGAAACGCTCGGTCGCATCGTGGAGCATGCTCTGGCTGCGGTCGTTGGCGTCCTGGAACAGCGCGTGGGTGTCGCCGGACGACTGCTCGTAGATGCCGCGCAGCGCTTCGGTGGTGCGGCGGCGTTCGTCCTCGGCGTTGTCGCGCACGCGCTCGTACTGCTCCTGGATCGCGCGAGAGCCCTCGGTGCTCGCCTCGGAGACGACGCGGGCGACCTCGCGGGCGCGGCTCGAGGCCGCTTCCAGCGATTCGTCGAGCAGGCCGGAGAAGCGCTTGAGCCGCTGGTCGAGATCCTCGGTACGGATGTCGAGGGTGGCGAGCAGCGAATTGAGCGAGACGCGGCGCTCGTTGACGGTGTCCTCGGTGCGGCGGTTGCTGAGCTCGATGAGCTCGGCGGCCTGGGCGAGTTCGCGGCCGTGGCTGTCGAACTGCTGGGCGAGTTGGCCGAGATCGGTGATGACGCGCGAGGTGACGTCGCGGAAGGTGCTGATGTCGGCTTCGACGCGGCTCGTCGCCTCGCCGGTCGAGTGCGTGACTTCGTTCATGGAGGTGACGAATTCGGAGACGCGCAGCATCAGCGTGTTTTCCAGCGCGCTCATGTTCTCGTGCGTGCCGCTCAACACCTCCTGCAGCATGATGTTGGCCTCGCGCAGGCGCTCGAACAGCGAGGTGGTGTCGGCGCGCAGCATGTTGTGCGTTTCCAGCATTTCGGAAACGGTGGCCTTGGCGGTGGTCTGCGACTGGTCGATGGCGGTCTGCGCCGTGGCGTGCAGATCGTTGAGCGCGCGGGTGACCGAATTCGCTGCCGATTCGCCGGCGACGTTGATGGTGCGGGCGATCTCGGTCGAGTTGTCGAGCATGGTACGGGTGAAGCCGAAGGCCTTCTCCTCGATCGACTTCATGGCCAGCTCGGTCGCCATGCCGACCTGGCCGGCAAACTCCTGGCCCTTCTCGCTGATGGCGGAGACGACGCTGCCGCCCTTGTCGGACAACAGCGTGGTCATCTCGCTGGTGCGCTGGGTGAGCGTCGAGGCGATCTCGTCAGCCTTGCCGACGAAGCTGCGGGCGACCTCGGCGCTGACGCCGAGCAAAGTGCGCTCGACCTCGCTGGCGCTGGTGCGGATCGCGTCGGTGGTCGACAGCGCGAGCTGGCCGAGCGACTTTTCCGCTTCGGAGGCGTTGACGGTGATCGACTGCGTCAATTGCTCCATGCGGGCGTTGAGCGAGTTGGCCGCGGCCTTGGTGCGGCTTTCGATCTGCGAGGTGACGGTCTCGGCGCGGCCGACCAGCAGCTCCTCGAAGCGGCCGATGCGGTTGTCGAGCGTGTCGGCGACCTCGAGCGCGCGGGTGCCGAGCGTGCGGTCGATCTCACCGATCTTGGCACTGATGGTCTCGGCGACCGCGTTGCCGCGCACGTTGATGGTGTCGGCGACCGCGGCAATGCGCTGGTCGAGCGTCTCGACCACGTTGTTGCTGCCGGCGGCGAGCGTGTTGGTGATGTTGGTGACGCCGGCGCCGATCTGCTGCTCGAACTGCGCCATGCGCTGGTCGAGCGCGCCGGACAGCTCCTGGGTGCGGCCGGAGACGCGCTGGTCGAAGCTGTCGATGTAGCCGCGCATCGCCTCCGAGACATCCTGCGTGCGCTGGCCGAGCCGCTCGACCAGCTCGCCGCCGTAGGTTTTCACGGTGTTGTCGAATTCGGCGATGTGGCGGGTGATCAGGCTGCCGAGCGTTTCGGCGTCGCGCGATATCTTCTCGGTCAGCTCGGTGCCGCCATGGTTGAACATGTCCTCGAAGGACTGCAGGCGGGCGACCAGCATGTCCTTGATGGCGTCGCCGCGGCCATTGAGGGAAGCGATCAGCGTCTCGGTGCTTTCGCGGAAGGTGTCGGTGACCTTGCTGCTGCGCTGGACGATGGTGTCGGTGACCAGCGCGCCGGTCTGCTCCATCTTGGAGACGACGTCGCCGCCGCGCAGCGAGAGGTCGAGCACCAGCGAATCGCCGGTTGCGCGCAGCGTCGAATTCACCTCCTCGGCGCGGGCAACGATGTTTTCGGTCATGCGGTTGCCGGTCTCGGTGATGGCGTCGCCGAAGGACTGCGAGCGTTGCCCCATCATCTCGATGAGCTGTGCCGACTTCTGCGCGAAGCCTTGCGCCACCTGATCGAGGCGGGCGCCCATCATCTGCTGCAGGCGCACGGCGAGCTCGGCGAATTCGTCGTGGACGTGCTCGGTCTTGAAATTGAGGCTGGCGGAGAGCCGGTCGCTCGCCGAGGCGATGGCGGTGGTGGCGCGGTCGCTGGTCGTTTCCAGGCGCTCGAGCAGCGTCGAACCGCGCTCGGACAGCGCATCGATCATCGAATTGCCGGCATGGCCGAGCGCCAGCGTGATGTGCTCGCCCTTTTCGGTGAGCGAGCGGGTGACGCGCTGCGCCACCTCGTTGACCTTTTCGGCGACCAGATCGCCGACCGAGGTGATGTCGTTGGCGAGATCGAGATGCACGCCGGAAATGGCGCCGCGCACCTGCTCGGCCTGGTTCACCAAAGTCTCGCGCTGATGCACCAGCTCGGTGAGCAGTTCGCGGATGCGCACCTCGTTGTCGTTATAGGCGCGTTCGAGCGCGGAGACCTCGTTGTGCACCAGCGCCTCGAGCTCGGAGGCGCGGGCGAGCGCCCGCTCGACGCCGTCGCCCATGGCGGCGACCTCGCGGCGGATGGCGTGGCCGACGGTGACGATCTGCTCGCGCGCCGCCGTTTCCGGCTGCAACAGTCGCATCGCCACTTCCGCCATGGTCTCGGACACGACGCGCATGTCCTGGGTGCGGCGGAACATGTGCGCGATGACGAAGAAGACGATGACCGGCACGACTATGGCGCAGGCGATGCCGATGGAGGTGGCGATGCCGAGGCGCGTATCGGCCAAGATCGACTGCAATTCGCCGCGGAACAGATAAGCGGTAACGGTGCCGGCGGCTGCCCAGCCGGCGGATACGACGCTCGCCACGATATAAGGGGTGCGCGAGGGGCGCCGGCGCAGCGCCTGCAGGATCTGGCCGATATTGGCACGGTCGTCATTGGCGGCGCGCGGCAGGCCGGCATCCTCGGCGGCCCAGTTGGGCGCCTGCTCGTCGCGGAAGAGGTCGGCGGTGCCGGCGGCGGCCTGGTCGCCATTCCCGCCTCCGTTACGGCGCTCGCTGTCGCGCAGGCCGATAGCCTCGTGGATCGCGGCGGCGAGCGCTTCCTGAGCGGCGTCCTTGGTCTTCTGCGGGGTATTGGCCATTTCGCTCGTCGCCCTCGTTATTTACGCCGGACTATCGCCAGCCCGAACCAATAGGGTACGCCCCTTCCCGCGCGACGAGCGCGGGAACCGTCGCCGTTAACCGCCCCGGTTAAGATTACCGGCGGCAATTCGATCCTATCCACTTGGCAATACGAAGAAAACCTCGCCATTAAGGAGTTTTTAATCATCGTTAACTTGAAGGTCTTAGAGCCCGTCCACAGGCCTTCCGGCGCCAAAGGATGCGCCGCAAATTGGGGCCATCCTGCGGCCAAGGCGGCGCCAAAGCGGCGGTTTTCCGGCGCGGTTAAAGGCCGGTTAGGCATCCACGGCAATGTTGCGCCGTTTCTATTCCCGGAATTTACCGGGATTTGAACCTGCGGCGGCACACTCGCGACCAAAGGCAACAAAGCCAAGGCCTGTCCGCAGGGAGAGGCCAGTCCGCAGGGAAGAGCATGGAGACAGAGGTGACGACCGTCGAGGCGCCTGCGCCGGCAGGCCCGATCGACCGCGCCCATCTCGCGCACGCGACGTTCGGCGACAAACGCCTCGAGCACGAGGTGCTGCAACTGTTCGACCGCCAGGCCGTCCTGCTGATGGCGCGCATTCGCAGCAGCAGCCCGTCGGCGGTCGGGGCGCTCGCGCACACCCTGAAAGGCTCGGCGGTCGGCATCGGCGCCTTCGACCTTTCCCGGGCGGCGGAAGCGGCAGAAGCGGCCGTTTCGGCGGGGCCCGGCGAATGCGTCCGCGCGGTGAGGGCGCTCGGCGCCGCGGTCGACGAGGTGCGGGCCGCCATCGTCGAGATGCTCAAGGACCGGTGAGCGCCAGGCTGGCGCGTCAACGCGAATGACTATATAGGGTGCGGCCACGCGCCAATTCCGGCGCGTTTGTTTTGTCCGCCCGATGCCGAAGATCACTTTCATCGATTCCAGCGGCGCCACGCGCACGGTCGAAGCCGACGTCGGCTCGACAGTGATGGAGACCGCAATCCGCAACAGCATTCCCGGCATCGAAGCCGAATGCGGCGGCGCCTGTGCCTGCGCCACCTGCCACGTCTATGTCGACGAGGCCTGGCGCGCCAAAACCGGTGAACCCTCGCCGATGGAAGAGGATATGCTCGACTTCGGCTATGACGTGCGGCCGAATTCGCGGCTGTCGTGCCAGATCAAGGTCACCGACGAGCTGGACGGGCTGGTGGTGCGGACGCCGGAAAAGCAGGCGTAACGGAACGGATCCCTGGCCACCTCCGTTGGGGGATTGATGGCGCCGGAACGCATCGAGACCACGTGCTGTATCGCCGGCGGCGGTCCGGCCGGCATGATGCTCGGCTTCCTTTTGGCGCGCGCCGGGGTGCGGGTGGCGGTGCTGGAGAAGCACGGCGACTTTCTGCGCGACTTCCGCGGCGACACCGTGCATCCCTCGACGCTGGAGCTGATGTACGAACTCGGCCTGCTCGAGGACTTTCTCAAGCTGCCGCACGAGAAGGTCGATCATCTCACCGGTCAGGTCGGCGCCGAGCGCGTCACCATCGCCGATTTCACGCATCTGCCGACGCGCTGCAAATTCGTCGCGCTGATGCCGCAGTGGGACTTCCTCAATTTTCTCAGCGACCACGGCAAGCGCTACGCCGCCTTCGATCTGCGCATGACCGCTGAGGCGACCGATCTGATCGAGCAGGGCGGCCGCGTCATTGGCTTGCGCGCCAGAGCCGGCGGCAGCGAACTCGAGATCCGCGCCGATCTCGTGGTCGGCTGCGACGGCCGCCATTCGACCTTGCGCGACCGCGCCGGATTCAAAGTCGAGAACATCGGCGCGCCGATCGACGTGCTCTGGTTTCGGGTGTCGCGGCGCGAAAGCGATTCGAACGAAACCTTCGGCCATCTCGAAGCCGGCCGCATGATGGTGATGCTCAATCGCGGCCAATACTGGCAATGCGCCTACGTGATCCCCAAGGACGGCATCGACCGCGTCAAGGCGAGGGGGCTCGAGGCGTTCCGCGACAGCGTCGTTGAGATGTCGCCGTTTTTGCGCGACCGCGCCGGCGAAATCACAAGCTGGGACGACGTGAAGCTGCTGACGGTCGCGGTCGACCGCCTGCGGCGCTGGCACAAGCCGGGCCTGCTGCTCATTGGCGACGCCGCGCACGCGATGTCGCCGATCGGCGGCGTCGGCATCAATCTCGCGGTGCAGGACGCGGTCGCCGCGGCCAATATTCTGGCGGCGGCGCTGAAGAACCGCATGCTCAGCGACGAGCATCTCGAGGCGGTGCAGGACCGCCGCACCTTGCCGATGCGGCTGATCCAGTGGGTGCAGGTGCAGATTCAGAACAACGTGCTGGTGCCGACGCTCAACAGCAGCGAGCGGCCGCGCCTGCCGTTCGCGCTCAAGTTCATGAACTGGTTCCCGGCGCTGCGGCGGTTTCCCGCGCGCGTCATCGGCCTCGGCGTGCGGCCCGAGCACATCCGCACGCCGGAAGCGGCGCCGCCGGCGCGGTAGGGTCTAACCCTCGCCGAACGGGACGCAAATGATCGCCGACGGCACGGTCGGGTTCGCCAGCGCCTTGCCGTCGGCGGCGCGCTCGAGCGCCTCGTCGGAAACGTCGTCGGTGAAGATCGCCTGTTCGCTCTGATCGAGCTTGTGTTCGCTCATGGTGCTGCTCCTTAAGGCTTCATTCCGGCCGGCGCGATCTGCGAGGAGGTCAAGCCCATCTGGTCGAGGGCGCGCCTGACCAGCCCGGAGGCTTTCGCCTCCTCGATGAAGTCGCTGACGTAAGCGAGGGCCGCCGGGCGGTCCTTGGGCACGCAGACGGCGGTCGAAGAATTGAGAAAGGCGTCGGGCAGGATGCGCGCGCCGGGAATCTTGGCGGCAAGGCCGCCGAGCGATTCCCGCGACATCGCGATCGCCTCGATCTTGCCTTCCTGCATGGCCTTGGTGGCGAGGTCGACGCCGGCAAATTCGATGTGGGTGGCCTGTGGTGTTGCTTTCACGGCGGCGCGGAAGGTCGCGGTGTTGGCGACGCCGCCGATGCCGACGCCTTTGGCGTCGGCATCCTTGACCGACTGCAATTTGGAGCCGGGCGCGACCAGGAACGTGCTCTGCAACAGATGATAGGCGTTGCCGAAATCGACGAATTTCTTGCGCTCGGCGTCGACGGGCAGGAAGGCGACGTCCCATTTGTTGTCGGCGGCCGAGTTCTGGACCTCGCCGGAGGCCTGGTGCGGCACGATTTGCGCCTCGACGCCGAGCTTTTTGGCAAGCGCTTGCCCGAGCGTGACGGCGACGCCCTTGAAGCCCGCGCCGTCCTTGATGGCGAATTGCGCCGACGGCGAGGGCGCGACCGCGATGGCGACACGCAGTTTTCCAGTCGGGGCAAGCTCACGCAGCACGGCGGCGTCGGCCATCGGGTACTCCTGTGCAGAGGGAACTTTAGGGCAATTCGGCGAATGTCAAAAGGCGGGTTGCTTCAGGCGCGGCGCCGCTTCGGCGGCGGCGGCGTCGAGCAGAGCCATGACGGCGGCAAAGATCGCGAGCCAAACGATGCGCGCGCCGTAGCGGTCGTGCGGGTTGGAGAAGGCGCCGCAGACGACCGCGTTGGCGAGGATGGCAAGCGCGACGGTAGCGGCAAGTTCGCCGGTCGCGGCCGGCAGGCGCTTGCGCGCGGCGAAGGCGATGATCGCCGGTAACAGCGCCATCGATAAAAGCGCCAGCGGATATTGCGCGGCGTTGATGGCGGCAAAGGAGATGCCGCCCTGCTGCTGGCGCGCCCCACGCATCGCCGGCACGAGTTGTGGCGTGAAGCGCTCGATGATGCCATAGGTGTGCCAGATGCTGGTCACCACGCCTTCGCCGGTATGTACGGCGACAAGCTGGCGGACGGTGGCGGCCGCCGCGGTTTCCAGTTGCAGCAGCGGATAATCGACGACGCTGCCGACCGCGATCGTCTCCATCTCCTTGCCCAGCCCGGCGAAGCGGCCGAGCTGGTCGAACAACGGGCTGCCCCAGAACCATTGGTCGGCATCGCGCGGCAGCCGATCCTTGTAGGCGCAGAGCGTGAGCTTCTGGTTCGGGCAATGCGCGTCGAGATATTTATTGACGATGCCGTCCTGCAGCATGCGGCCGAAGGAGAGGGCAAAGCCGCCCGGCGTCCAAGCCAGCCGCCCGGCGACGGCATAGTCGGCGGCGAAAACCAGAGCCGCGCCGAGCGCCAGCGCAGCGGCACCGCGGCCGATTGTGGCCAGTGCGATGCGCGTGCGGCCGGTCATCCGGAGGCAGATCGCGGCGGCAAGCAGTCCCAGCAGCACGGCGAAGGTGGCGCTGTGCGTTGCCGCGGCAATCGCGACGAGCGCGACGAACCCGATGCGCTCTCGCGGGCTCAGCGTTTCGGGGCGCATGAGCAGCAAGTAGAGCGCGAGCACGCCGGTGCCGCAGAAAATGTCGGTGAGCAGGATCGAGGCGAGCCAGGGCAGGGTGGAGACAAGCGACAGCGCCGCGATCACGCCGAGCAGCAGGAGCGGGCGCTTGCCGTGGCGATGCGCGCGCAGCGTCAGCGCGACGGTCCAGATCGTAATTGCGGATTGCGCGACCAGCACCGGCCAGAAGGCAAGCGGTACGCCCGGCGAACAGAATGAGGCCGTAGACCACGGCGCGGCTCGGCACCAGCGTGCCTTCATACCAGCGCGCGAGATAGCCGCCGGTGTCGTATTGCAGGAGCGGAAAGCCGTTCCACAGCGCCGGCGCAAGCAGCAGCGCAAACGACAACAGGACCGCAAGCGCCCATAGGGCGCGCGCACGCGCAGGCAAAACGGAATCCTCCCGGCAGGGTGGTTTCTTATTATCCTCTTGCCGTCTTTGTTAGCGGTTCGAGGCAGCGCCGGCAAATCCTTAAGCCGCGTCGGTGCGGCGCGCGCCGCCGAGCGCGGGCTCGGCATAGAACAATTCGTAATCGCGCGCGTAAATCTTGCGGACAAGGTCTTCGAGCTCGTCGGATGTCACCTCGTCGTGCGAATATTTGATGGCTTCGTTGAGCCGCAGCGACAGGAACGCGTCCGCCTTCTCGGCGCCGACCCATTTGGCGAAATAGGCGCGCAACGAGCTCCCGGTCCTCCAGCCGCAGGATCACATTGATGGTGAAGCGGCTGCCGATCGCCAGATTGAGGTGCTGCAACCGAAAGTGCGGATCGACCGCTGTCGGACTTTGCGCGGCGATCCATCTGGCGAAGGCCAGACATGATTGACGCGGATCCGCCTCGGCGCTGAGGTCGATGCCGTGGATGCAGGTCAGTGCGTCCCGATAGGACAGGTAACGCGCGTCGGCGTCGGTAAAGACCTTGTTGAGAAAGCCCGAGACGAAGCGCCGCAACGGGTCCCTGACGATGGTGAAGGTTTCGGGCGACAGGCCGAGGTACATTTTGAGCACGCGGGGATCGAGGTCCGGCGGCTCCAGGCGGAGTACGGCGAGCGGGCTGTGATAAATCTCGACGGGATTGAAATAGGTGTAGCCGTGATTGAGGAAGAAAATGAAATTCAGGGCGAGCGTGGAGGCAACCTTCGGGTTCCCGACATACGAGAGCGGCTTCCTGGGCCCGAAGAAAAGCGCCGAGGGAAGCTGCATCTCGGAGAGCGTACCGGTGATTGCCGTCATCTTGCTTGGTGATCTCCTCTATCGGGCCAGCGCCTGAAAAAAACGCTTAGGAATCGAAGCGACGCACGATCAGCTCGCGGTCGACCGAGAAGATGCTGCCATTGAGGTAAGCGAAGTCCCGGTTGTAACCGGCCAGCGCGTCGACACAGGCACGCGAAGCCGGCGTGCCTGGGATCAAGCAATCGCTCAAGGTCACGATAATGACGGGCGTGCGGGCGAGCCATTCGGGATTGCCGCCGAGCAGGCCCGCGCCGTCGCGCTCGGCGTCGAGCTTGACGACGAACGGCAGGGCCGTCGGCGCGTTTTGCCGGTAGATGCTGTCGATGGTCGCGTGCCCGGCGTGGGCCGCGCCATCGCTCGGACGCGCGCCGCTCGACGCCGGCACCAGGTCTGCACGCAGGCATTCGACGGGCAGGTCGGCCGTGTTGGCGACCAGCAGGTCGTAATTATTCTGGTCGGGCTCGATGGCGACCAGCCTCGCTTTCGGGTATTTGTGCGCGAAATAGACGGCCGCGGCGCCGATATTGGCCGCGGCGTCGATGATGAGCGGCGCCTTGCCGGTCCGCGACAGCCGTCCGTAAAGATCGGACAGTTCCGCGCCGCGCCGCAGCGGGCCGAATCCATAGCTGCTGTTCACCAGCGCGTTGACGATGGCAACTTCATCGACGGTGCCCTTGCGGTAGAGGAAATTGCGCTGGGCGTTGTCGATCGTCAGCGCAAGCGTTGTGGTTTCCATTGGGCAAAGGCTCATGGCCCGAATCAGGCCCCAAGCGCGATTATGCAGGTTCTGCGTGTGATAAACAGGACATAAAATCTGGCAGCGGCGGCCCGGCGGCAATAAAGTCAATTCATGTTCGTCACCTTCTTCCAGGACCTGAAAGCCGCCGGTGTGCCGGTGACGCTGCGCGAGTATCTGACGCTGATGCAGGCGATGCAGGCGGACCTTGCCTCGCGCAAGGTCGAGGACTTCTATTACCTGTCGCGCGCCGCGCTGGTGAAAGACGAGCGCAACCTCGACAAGTTCGACCGCGTCTTCGGCCACGTCTTCAAGGGGCTCGATTTCGTCGCCGAAGGCATCGAGGCGCAGATCCCGGCGGAATGGCTCAAGAAGCTCGCCGAGAAGTACCTGACCGACGAAGAAAAGAAGCAGATCGAGGCCCTGGGCGGCCTCGACAAGCTGCTCGAGATCCTGCGCCAGCGGCTGGCCGAGCAGAAGGGCCGCCACCAGGGCGGCTCGAAATGGATCGGCACCGCCGGTACATCGCCTTACGGCGCCTACGGCTACAATCCGGAAGGCATCCGCATCGGCCAGGACGAGAACCGCAACAACCGCGCCGTCAAGGTATGGGACAAGCGCGAGTTCAAGGACCTCGCCGACGACGTCGAGCTCGGCACCCGCAACATCAAGGTGGCGCTGCGGCGCCTGCGCAAGTTCGCGCGCACAGGCAGCGCGGAGGAGCTCGACCTCGACGGCACCATCAAGGGCACCGCGCACAAAGGCTATCTCGACATCCTGATGCGGCCGGAGCGGCACAACGCGGTGAAGGTGCTCTTGTTCTTCGACATCGGCGGCTCGATGGACTGGCACATCAAGGCGACCGAGGAATTGTTCTCGGCGACGCGCGCCGAGTTCAAGCACATGGAGCATTTCTACTTCCACAATTGCCTCTACGAGCGCGTGTGGAAGGAGAACCGCCGCCGCTTCCAGGCGCACACCGACACCTGGGACGTGCTGCACACCTATCCCCACGACTACAAGGTGATCTTCGTGGGCGATGCCTCGATGTCGCCCTACGAGATCACGGCGCAGGGCGGCTCGGTCGAGCACTACAACGACGAGCCGGGGGCGCTGTGGCTCGAGCGCGTGGCTCGCACTTATCCGGCGGCGGTGTGGCTCAACCCGGTGCCCGAGCGCGAATGGGACTTCACCTATTCGATCAAGATGGTGCAGCAGCTGATGGGCGGGCGGATGTATCCGCTGACGCTGGAGGGATTGGATCGCGCGATGCGGGAGTTGGTGAGGTGAGGTAATTGGTAGGAGACGATAGTGCAATTTGACGACCTGCTAATTGAAAACGGTATTGATCCAACTCGCGAACGCGTACTTGTTTTACGACATAAGCCGAGCAAGGATTTAAAGGAGTTCAAAAAAGAATTTAATTCGATTGCAGTAGAACGCGCAGATCTGTTTAACGCGTACCAATCGACACAAAGCCTGAAAGTTGAGAGGCAATTTAAAAATGCGTCTTATGTAGCATCGTTTATTGGGCATGCGTCGAGACAGGCGCTCTTTGTCGGCGTCTTTCGTGTCGGCCGTTCAACTGCGCTAACAAAGAAAC
Source organism: uncultured Alphaproteobacteria bacterium (assembly GCA_963822035.1). Classification (GTDB taxonomy): domain Bacteria; phylum Pseudomonadota; class Alphaproteobacteria; order Rhizobiales; family Xanthobacteraceae; genus Pseudolabrys. The sequence goes on from CAWGGC010000004.1 coordinate 303,373, forward strand.
AATTTTGGGAAATCCCAGCCTACAAAGAGCTGGGGCGAAAAGGGATGAAAGGCTTTGTTGGCGGTCGAAAGCACATACTAAAATTTCATCTCAATGAGATTGACAGTTTCCGGCATCTCAAGGGGAAATTGATTGTTGACTGGCCCGGTGCGGGGCCACGTGCTGCCCAAAGTTGGTCACGTTGGGCGAATGGCAAGAACAAGTTCTTTGTCCGCGCCCTGCTGGAAGAAAGCAAATTGAATAGGCCGATGCCGGTTTGGACGAAGATTGTTTGGCCGCATTCACAATTGAAATCACTGCCGCAAAGTTGGCAAGACAGGTTGTCTCAGTGGAGAGGCATTTATTATGTTTTTGATAACAAGCGCAGGAAAGGCTACGTCGGCTCTGCGTACGGTCATGATAATATTTTAGGACGTTGGCGAAATTGGTCCCGCACGGGTCACGGCGGCAACAAGTATTTACGAAAGAGTAATCCCAGAGAATCTCACTTTCAGTATCCTTGAAATCGATTCCCATAACCGCACCGCCGATGAGATCATAGAAAAGGAAACGTCTTGGAAGGAGCGGTTGCACACGTATTGGTCGATGGGACTTAATGGCAACTGACAAAAATTGAACTCACTCCAACTCCACCCGCAAATTCCTCCCAACCGCGCTCGCGGCGCGGCGCAGAGTTGCCAGCGTCACCGAACCGTTCGCCGGATCGAGTAGTCGGTCCAGTTGCCTCCGGCTGGTCTTCATGCGCGCCGCCATCGCGGTCTTGCTCAGGCCCTTCTTGTCCATCGCCACCTTGATCTGATCGGCGATGACCTCCTTGATCGCGGCATCTTCAGTCTCCGCGAGCAGGCCGTCCTTCTCGAGAAATTGATCGAAGCTTTCGCTGCGGTCGATATGGCCTTTCTTTCTCTTTCGCCTTGTCATCCGTCGATCTCCTTCTTGCGCTGCAGCGCCAGTCCAGTGTCCCGTTGCGGCGCCTTCTGTGTTTTCTTCTCAAAGCCGTGCAGCAGTACCATTTCGCCGTCAACGATGGAGAAGACCACACGCGCGATCCGGCCTGCCACCAAATCGCTCCGCACTTCCCACAACCCGTGCCCGAGAGGGCGGCAGTACGGCATGCCAATCGGCCAGCCGAACTCGACCTTCTGGATGTCCTTGCCGATTACGCGCCGGTCGTCTCTGGAAAGGCCGAGCAGCCACTCCCGAACGGGGCGGCGGCTACTGGCGGTCGCATAGAAGCGGGCGCTGATCTTCTTCGACCGGTCGATCATCTAGCGTCGGATTGTGTCAAAAATGGTACGCTCGATCAAGAGCAAATGGCTGCGCCAGAGCCTTGATCAGGTAGTGCGGGAGCTTCGTCAGCAAAATGAGCGGGCTTCCGAATCGTCTCGGCTCCCCTATATTGGCATCGTCGTTAACAACCGAAAGGAGGTGATCCAGTGTCTCATTGTCTATCGCCGCGGTCGCCGGCATTCGTGAACTGGATCTTCGCCTCAACCGAGGTCCACGCCAGCTGATCGTTCAGCGGCTCACGCGCGCGAGGCGGAACACAAGCCCGCGCAACCGGGCCACGGCCTGACAATGGAAGGGCTGCCCGCAAGGGCGGCCCTTCTTTGTTGTCCGGCTACACCGCGACCGAATGCGCTTCTGCGTGCCGCGGCGGCGTTTATGCGGACCAGCCCGTCTTTGGTGACCGCAGCTTCAGCCGGCCGGGAAGCCGACCGATTGCGCCAGGATAATGCGCTGCTCGCGCCTCAGGCTCAGCGCCGGCGCAAGGTCCTTGCGGTTGACCAGGCCGCGCACCACGGCGGCGAGCCCGTTGGCGGCGCAGAACAGGTAGACGTTCTGCGCGATCACGCCGGCGTCGGCCGGCGCGAAGTAAAGGCGGTCTTCGGCGCTCGCGTCCGCCATGCGCGCGAAATCGGCGACATAGACGAGATTGAGCGGCGCGGTGGCGACGAAATCCTGCACGCCCGTGAGCGCGCGCACATCCTTCGCTACAACCGGCGTCAGCGCGTGCGCGCGCGCGTCGTAGCGATACGCGCCGTCGGCGAACGCGGCATAGACGTCGATCTCCTGCCAGTTGTGCGCCGAGGGCGCGGTGCGCCCGCCGCTTTGCGGGCGGTTGATGCCGAATGCCGCCCACAACAGATTGCCGAGCGTTTCCCGCGGCAGCGGACGCGGCGCGAACGCGCGGCTGCTCTTGCGGGCGCGCAAGGCGCGCATCAGTTCGCCATCGCCCGACGGGGCGGGGAGTTTGATGACAGGCGTGGTATTCGTTTGTTGCGCGTGGGCGGCTGCGGTCATGAGCGTCACCCCGATTGCAAGAGCCTGACGGCGGTTAATCACGGATCGTCTCCATTCCAATTGAATGGCGTTACACCGCGACCGAATGCCGCTTCTGGCTGGCGGCGAGATAGGTGTCGAATGCTGCGGCGGCGATGCGGATATAGGGCCGGCCCGCCTCGGTCACTGCGATACGGCTGCCGTCGATGCGCACCAGGCCCTCGTCGGCGAGCGAGCGCAGCGTGGCGATCTCGGCGGTAAAGCAGCCGGCGCCGCCGAAGCCGTCGAGATCGATTTCCAGATCGCACATCAGCCGCTCGATGATCGAGGCGCGCAGGCGATCTTCTTCGGTCAACGCGAGGCCCTTGACCGTGGCGAAGCGCCCGCCTTCGACCGCGCGCGCATAGCCGGCGGTGTCCGGCGCGTTCTGCACGAAACCCTGCGGCAGTTTGCCGATGGCCGAAGCGCCGAGGCCGATCAGCGCGCCGGCGTCGTCCACGGTGTAGCCCTGGAAATTGCGGCGCAGCCGTTTCTCGCGCGCGGCGAGTGCGAGCTCATCGTCGGGCAGGGCGAAGTGGTCGAGGCCGACGACCTGATAACCGAGGCCGGTCAAGGTTTCGGCGGCGACCTGCGCCTGCTCGAGCCGCGCCTCGAGGCCGGGCAGCGCAGGCCTCCTCGATCAGCCGCTGATGCGGCTTGAACCACGGCACATGGGCATAGCCGAACAGCGCCAGCCGTTGCGGCGAAAGCGATGCGGCAAGCTCGGCGCTGCGCGCAACATCCTCGACAGTCTGCGTCGGCAAGCCGTACATCAAATCGACGTTGAGCCGTGCAATGCCGGCCTGGCGCAGCCAGTCGGCGGCGCGCTCCACGAGATCGAACGGTTGCGCGCGGCCGATCGCCTGCTGCACGCGCGGCGACACGTCCTGTACGCCGAGGCTGGCGCGGTTGACGCCGATCGCGGCGAGCGTGCGGACGAGCGGCCGGTCGATGCGGCGCGGATCGAGCTCGATGGCGTGTTCCTTGAGCCGCGACAGGTCAAACAACGAGGCAAGCTGGGCCGCGATGGTTTCGAGCCATTGCGGACCGAGGATCGACGGCGTGCCGCCGCCCCAATGCAGATGGGTCAGCGGGCGGCCCTTGAGCGCGCCGAACAGGGCGATCTCGTCGACGAGCCGCTCGGCGTAAGCCTCGACCGGCTCGCGCCGGCGTACCGCGCGCGTGGTGCAGCCGCAGTAGTGACAAAGCTCGGCGCAGAACGGCACATGGATATAGAGCGAGAGGCTTGTTTTACGCGGCAGCGCTTCGAGCCACGCGGCGTAGGTCTGCGCTCCGACCGCGGCGGAGAAATGCGGCGCGGTCGGGTAGGAGGTGTAGCGGGGAACATTGCGCTCGGCGAGCGCCAGCGCGTTGTTCATCGCGGAACCCACATGTCACCGTCCTTCACGTAGGAGCGCTTCACCGCCGCCCAGGCGATGCGGAACGCGCGCTCTTCGCGATCGCTCTCGCCGGCATGGTCGGAAAAGGCGTGATTGAACGCCTCGCGGAAAATGTCCTGGGCATGGTCGGGCAGATGATTTCGCACGGACGGCGGCAGATCGTCGTTGACGCGATACGGCATGGCTTAACCCGCAGCAGTTCGCCCCCGCTGGAGTGTCCTTGCATAACGCCGGAACAGCAGACCCGGCGCATTGCGCCAGATCAAAAATGCTAAAAAAACCGGACCGCCGGGCTTTTTAGGCCCGGCGGTCGGCAGTCCCCCTCAGTCAATCGAAAAGGTCAGGCAGCGTTGGCGGCGAACGGGTTCGGTCCCGGCTCGCGCGCGATCTGGCTGCGCTGCAGCGCCATCACCTCGCGCATGACGCGGGCGAAATCCTTGCGGCCGGTTTCCAATGCGCCCTCGGCCATCGCGCGCTCATGCTGCTCGCGGCGCAGCGCCGCGGTCAGATCCTCAAGCGCCTTTTCGCTGGCGAGCTGCCGCGCCTTCATTTCGCTTTCCAGCGCCGCGATGCGCTGGGTGAGCGCGTTGGCGGTCTCGCCGCTGCGCGTCAGCTCGACTTCCTTGGCGCTGAAGGCGCGGGCAAGCGCGGCGCTGCGCTCCTTCAGCGTGGTGTGCGTCTGCCGTAGCTCCTCGTATTCGGATTCGCGCCTGAGCTTCTCCGCCTCGAGTTCGGCGACATGCCCCTGCATGGCGTCGCGCGCCAGCCCGATCTCGCCGATGCGGCGGTCGTAATTGCGGATCTCGTCGGCCTTGGCGAGCATATGCTCGCGCGCTTCGCCGAGCAGTTTCTCGGTCGCGGCGACGCGCGCCTGCAGCGCGTCGAGCCGGATGCGCTGGCTGTTGCGCTCATGCTCGTTGCGCTCTTTGGTCTCGTCGAGCGCGTTCGACAGCCGCGCCCGCTCGGTATTGGCCTCGGCGTAATTGGCTTCGACGTTGCGCAGCCGGCCGTGCACGGTGGTGAGGCTGGTTTCGGTCTCGGCGAGCTTGCGGCTGAGGCGCGCGGCCTCGGTGATGGTCTTGTCGAGGGAAGCCTGCAGCGCGCGCTTTTCGTCTTCGGTGACGAGCAGGCGCTGGCGGGCGCTGTTGACGTCGGATTCGAGCACGACGATGCGCTTCTCCGACGTGAGCAGGCGGTCGTCGAGCCGCTGGTTCTCCTCGCGCAGCGCGCGATTGTCGTTGCTCTCCTGGGCAAGCCGCGTCTCCAGTTCGCCGATCTGGGCGCGACGGGCGGCGACGTCGATGGCGATTTCGGCTTTGGTGGCCTCGGCGGACTTCAGCAGATCCTGGGTGCTGATCAGCTCCTGCCGCAGCATCAGGCATTCGCTTTGGGTGTCGGCGTGACGCTTTTCGAGTTCCGCGAGCTCGTTGCGCAGCTTGCCGTAAGCGGTGCGGGTGTTGTTGAGCACCGTCTGCAGCGCGACTTTCTCGGATTTCTCGGCCTCGTAGGCGGCGCAGCGCCTTGGCGACCGGGTCGGCGAGCTGGGTGACGGCATCCTTGATGGCGTCGAGTTCGTTGATCTTGTTGCTGGCGTTGAGCAACAAGTTGCGCAGCGCCTCGTTCTCGCCGCCGACGCGGGCGCCGAGTGCCGAGAACAGGTCTTCATCGAGCTCGAGCGGATTTGCGGGTTGCGGAGCCGGCAGCGCCTCGGAGACAACCGGCTTGCGGGAGAGAAAGCCCCCAAATTTCCCCATTGCAGGATCCTTTTTGCGCCGATCCGCCCGGCAAAAAAGCGACGCCGAATCACCCGAAAACAATCCTAGAACAATCCTCATTTAGGATGGTTAACGGATACCTAATGGCCGCCGCGGCGTCGGCGGAACGGTGTTGCAATTCAATGGTTTGCCCGGGAGTGACGGGGGCGCCGGCAGGGCGGCGAGCGCGCGAGCGCATTTTGGGCCGGCGGTGATGCAAACGGGCCACGCGTTCACAGAAACCCTGTGCGTTGCGACATTTGGCGGCTCGACTCCGCCGGCAATGCGCACCCATTATCCTTATCCGTTGACCCGCCGTTGCGCCCCCTGCGTCCTCCGGAGTGAAGCGATGATCCGAAAATTCGCCGTGCTTGCCGCCGCGGTGGCTGCGCTCGCGCTTGCCGCAGCCCCGGCCGAGGCCGGCCAGCACAAAACCAAGAAGAAGGTCGATCCTCGCATCGACGCGGTGTCGACCGGCGTCGGGATTGCCTCGACGGCGGGATATTTCGCTCTCGACGACTGGAGCCTGAAATGGCGCGACGTGCACGGCGTGACCAGTCTCGGCGCCATGGCGCTGACCACGGTCGGCTGCATGGCGGCGTCGCCGATCGTAGCGACCGTGGTAATGAAGCGGGCGCTCACTTATCGCGAGGCGCACATCCTGATGGGCTCGTGCCTGATCCCGATCGTCGGCGGCTGGCTGGTCAACGAGGCCTACAATGAAGGCATCCTGACGGCGCCGGACGAGAAGCCGGTCAAGGTCGCCCATCATCGACACAAGAAAAAGCTAGCGACGCTCAGTTCCGCTGAGCGATGAACAGGCCTTCGGACAGGCGGAAGGTCGCGTCGCCTCCGGTGTTCGCCGGTTCGAGCACGTCCTTCACCTCCGGCGTCGCCAGCGCCAGCATCGAGCGCAGGAAGGCCTGCATGTTGGCGTCGTGGCGCGCGGCCCAGCTCTTGAACTCCATCTGCTTGTAGAGTTGCTCCTCGTGGCCGATGGCGAAGCCGGCCTTCTTCAGCGCCGCGCGCCATTCTTCCATAGCCCAGGCGCGCAGGTGGCTCGGATCCCGGAAACGCTCGAAGGCATTGACGTAATCGCCGACGCTGCCGGGCGGCACAACGTTGTCGACGATCGCGACCAGGCCGCCGGGCTTGAGCACGCGGTGCACCTCAACGAGGAATTCGGCGATGCTGTCGAAGTGATGCGGCGCGATGCGGCAGGTGACGAGATCGAAGGTCGCGTCCTCGAACGGCAGCGCCTCGGCCTTGGCGTAGGCGGTGCGGACATTGTCGAGGCCGCGCTTCTTGGCCTCGGCTTTGACCATGTCGAGCATTTCCTGGGTGATATCGGTCGCCCAGACGCGCGCGACGTGCGGCGCAAACGTATAAGCGACGTGGCCGCCGCCGGTCGCGACGTCGAGCACTTGCCAGTTTTTCTTGGGCGAGGTGAGGGCGACGAGCCGCTCCAGGCTGGCGCCCTTGGCGTGCACCGTTGACGTCAGATAGCTGGCGGCGGTCTTGCCGAATTGTTCCTGGACCAGAGTTTTGTTCATGTCCGCCCCGATTGAGCCGATGTGAGGGGCGCATCCATAGCGCGTTTGCGGGTTCGGCGCGACCGCTTCGTGCCGCGGGGCTGCAATGCGGGAAAGGCCGCCTTAGCCGCGGTCGCCAAAGCCGCCCTGGCTGTCGTCGTAGCCGTGACGGCTCGAATAGAACACCAGCGCCATCAGGCCGCCGCCGACCAGCAGCGAGAAAAACACACCGCCGGCGATGGCCGCATAGCCGTAGGCGGGGATGCTTTGCCCGGCGAAATGCTCCCAGGTGACGCCGAAAAACCAGATCGCGAGCGCAAGCAGCGCAAACAGCGGGACGAACAACAGAAAACGGATCATGGCCGTCATATAGGAAATGCGGGCCGTTTTGTCAGGATGGCGCGGCAGGCGAAACGGCGCCCGGCCGATTGCGGCCGGGCGCCAAGGTCATCAAGCAAGACGCGTTACGCGGCGCGCGTTATTTGCTCATCGGGGTGGTCGTGCCCGAGCGCGACGGCGCCGTGGCGCCGCCCGAGCCGGTGGTCTGGCTGTTCGAAGCGTTCAGGTAAGCAAACTTCGGCGCATTGTTGAGCTCGGCCTTGGTGTAACTCACCGTGATCTTGTCGATCGAGGTGCTGTTCGGCTTGCGCTGAATGCTGATCTCGTTGAACGGCACCGCGACATCCTTTTCGCCGACGCCGAGGAGGCCGCCGACGCCGATCACCACGGCGCGAACGTTGCCGTCACTGCCGATCAGCACGTCGTTGATGTCGCCGATGCTTGTGTTGTCCGGGCCGTAGACGCTGGTGCCGACGAGCTTCGACGAACGCCAGTCGGTTTCCTGCTGCTGCTGGATGAAGCTGCGCTCGCCCTGCGGCGCGTTCACCGTATTGTGCGGCGCGTTCATCGTCGGCGCTGCCGGCTGCGCCGGCGTGTTCGCGCTTTGCGCAAACGCCGGCGTTGCCAATGCCGCGGCAAGCACGGCCATAGTTACAGTCTGCTTCAGCATGTGATCCCTCCTCATGTCATGTTCACGCAAAGTAGCGCGCAGCACGCGCGCCACCCGATACGGGGCAAACGCGCCGCGGTCGCGGCGTGTTCCCGACGTGAAAGTATTTTAAGAAGGAACGGAACTACGCCGCAGCGCGCGCGTTGCGCACCGCGCGGCGGCTTGCGCGCACGTTACGACTTGCCGCCTTCGCTTGCCTCGGCGCTCTTGCCGCGGCGCGGCTTTTGCGCCGCCTCGTCATTGGCCGGCTCGCTCGGCGCCATCGCCGTCTCGTCGAACGGCAGCCCGCGCCGCAGCGTCGAGCGCAGCGCCGCGACTTCGCCCTGCAGGCGCGAGTTGTCCTTGCGTGCGGCTTCGAGCGCGCCTTCGATCACCGCGCGTTCCATCTGCTCGCGCTGCAACGCCGAGCTCAAGTCCTCGATGCGCTTCTCGATATTGGTGCGGCTGACCTGGATGTCGGCCTCGAGGTGGGCGTTGCGGTCGGTGAGCCCGGCGATCTTCTCCTCGGCGCGCGACAGCGCGGTTTCCCGCGACTTCAGTGTCTTGGTCAGCGCCGTGTTGCGCTCTGACAGCGCGGCGCGCGACTGCTCGAGATCCTTGATCAGACGCTCGCGCGCCTCGTGCGAGGCCTCAATCTGCGCCAGCCGCTTCTCGGCGTTGTTGCGGCCGATGGTGGCTTCCACGGCCTTGCGGTCGAAGGCGCGCACTTCCTCGGTGCGAGCGACGAGGTTCTGCCGCGCCTCGGCGAGCAGGCGCTCGGAGGTCGCGGCGCGCGACTGCAGCGCGTCGAGACGCATGTTGAGGCTGTTGTGATCAGCCTGATGCTGTTCCTTGGATTCGGCGAGCGCCGCGGCGAGGCGTCCGCGTTCGGCGTAGGCCTCGGCGAAACTTGCCTCGACCTTGCCGAGCTGGGCGCGCGTCGCGGTCAGATTGTTCTCGCTTTCGGTCAGGCGGCGGGTGAGGCGAGCGGCCTCGTTAAGCGCGCCGTCGACCGCGGTCTGCAGCGAGCGCTTTTCGTCTTCGAGCAGCGCGAGCTTCTCGCGGTTGCCGGCAAGCTCGCTATCGAGCTCGATGTTGCGCTTTTCGGCGATGTCGAGCTGCTCTTCCAGGATGCGGCGGCTCTCGGTCAGCGAGCGGCGCTGCGAGCTTTCCTGCGCGAGCTGGCGCTCGATCTCGACGATCTGCGCGTTCTTGGCGTTGACCTCGTCGGTCAGCTCGAGCCGCGTGCTCTCCAGACTGCGCGCGGTCTCGCGTGCGATCTCGAGATCCTCGCGCAGCTTCTCGGCTTCGCTTCCGAGCGCGATCGCCTTCTTTTCGACCTGATAGAATTCGGAGCGCAGCGTGTCGTAGGAGTTGCGCGCTTCCGCCAGCATGTTGGACAGGCTCAGCGACTGCGACTTTTCCTGCTCCAGCGCGCGCAGTGTGTTGTTGAACGGGGCGACGATCTTCTCGAAGGCTTCCTTGAGGTCGTCGAGCTCGCCGATCTTGCGACCGGTGTCGGAGAGCAGGTTGCGCAGCGCCTCGTTCTGCTCGCCGATGCGCGAGCCCATGTCGGAGACGTGCTCGACGCTGATGTGTTGGACGTGGTGGCCGTTGCCGTTACCAGGCGCGGGCCGCTCAACCCCAGTCTCGCCGGCTTTGCGGCTGAAAATGTCGGAAAACTTAGCCATAACAAGGCCTCCCACGCCCAAACCTACGCGTCCCGCGGCTCAATGGTTAAGATATTCTAAATCGCGCGCGATTGGAACAGATTCAAACCTTAGGCCCGGCGCGCCCGCGGCGTCGAGCGTAATCATGGTTAATGCGGCGAAATTATGCAGCGTGTGGCAGGACGTTGGACTGTGTCACAGGAATTTCATGAATGAATGACGGCCGGCCCGAGCCGAGCGGCGACGACACACTCGCGTATTCCTACCGGCCGTCTTTGCTCGGGGCGCCGTGGGAATTCGCCTTGCACGGGACAAGCCTCGAATGGAGCGCCGGGCGCAAGTCGGGGCATGTGTCATTACGTGACATCAAGCGCGTGCGGCTGTCGTTCCGCCCGATCACCATGCAGACGCAACGCTTCCTGACCGAGATCTGGGCAGACGGCGCGCCCAAGCTCGAAATCTGCTCGAGTTCCTGGAAGAGCATGGTCGAGCAGGAGCGGCTCGATGCGGGCTATACGACTTTCGTCACGACGCTACACCGCAAGCTCGCCGAGCTCGGCGTGCCGGTGCGCTACGAGCAGGGCAGCGACCCGGCGCTGTACTGGCCTGGACTTGCTATTTTTGCCGGCCTGACGCTCGTGCTGTCGGCGCTGGTGGTGCGCGGGCTCGAGGCGCAGGCTTGGCGCGGAACCTTGGTCGTCGCCGCGTTCCTGCTGCTGTTTGTCTGGCAGGCGGGCAACTACTTCCGCCGCAACCGGCCGCGCCCCTATCAAGGCGGCGCGCCGCCGCCCGACATCATGCCGCGCCTGCGCTAGCTGCGACAGCCTCAGCTCGGGCCTGCGCCCAGCGATTTCGGCGTGACGAAGCGCTCGAGGCGGCCGGAGCGCGGATGGAGCTTGCCCCAGCTGTCGACGGCAAAATCGATGATGGCGAGCCCCGAGGTCGGCAGCTTCTCGCCGAGCTGTTCGCGCGTCTCGACGTCGCCGGAGGCGATCAGCATCTGGGCGAACTCGTGCAGGCCGGGATTATGCCCAATCACCAGCAGGCAATGGGCCGTCGCCGGCGTCTCCTTAACGATGTCGAAGATGGTATGGGCGGTGGCGTCGTAGAGCCGCTCGATCGATTGCGCGCCCGGCTGCGGCTTGAAGGCGTTGGCGGCATATTTCCAGGTCTCCAGCGTGCGGATGGCCGGGGAGACGATGACCCTGTCGGGGACCAGTGCGTGGCCGGCCATATAAGAGCCGATGCGGGCCGCATCCCTGCGACCGCGGTCGTTCAGGACGCGCTCGCGGTCGGGTTGGCCGGGCTCCGAGCGCTCGGCCTTGGAATGGCGGAACAGGATAAGGCGGCGCATGTCGGGTCCGTTTGGCGTTTTCCCGGTTCTGATTTAATGGCAAGTGACCACATTCAAGAGACCGGGCGCAATGGCCGCAGCCGACGAAGTCCCGCCGACCTGGTACGAGGAGACGCGCGTCGCCCATGAGCCGCGGCCGCGGCTGAACTTCGATCTCGATATCGATGTCTGCGTCATCGGCGGCGGGCTCGCCGGCCTGACGGTGGCGCGGGAGGTGGCGCGGCGTGGCTGGTCGGTCGCGGTGCTGGAAGCAAACCGTATCGCCTGGGCGGCCTCGGGGCGCAACACCGGTTTCGTCATGCCGGGGTTTGCCGAAGACTTCGACGGCATGATCGAACGAGTCGGCCTCGATCATGCCAAGCAGTTGTGGGCGTTGTCGCGGCAGGGTGTCGACTACGTGCGGCGCACGATCGTGGACACCGCGATGCCCGGCGTCGATCCGGTTGACGGCTGGCTCAACGTCTCCCGAACTGACAATGACGACGATATCCGCAACCGTGTCGAGCGCCTGCGCTGGATCGGCGCCGATGTCGAGGTGTGGCCGGCCGAGCGCGTGCGCGAGGTGTTGCCGCGGCGCGATTACTTCAGTGCCATGCATTACCCGAGCGCCTTCCACATGCATCCGCTCAATTACGCGCTCGGCCTTGCCAATGCGGCGGCCGCCGACGGCGCGCGCATCTTCGAGGACACCGCGGCGATTTCGATCGACGCCGCCGGCGTGCGCAAGCGCATCACCACCCAAGGAGGCCGTGTGCGCGCGCCGCACGTCGTTCTGGCGGGCAACGTGAATCTCGGCCTCTTGATGCCGCGCCTCGCGTCGACTTTGATGCCGATCACCACCTACGTGATGGTGAGCGAGCCGATCGCCAATCTGCGCGAGGTCATCCGTTACAGCGGCGCCGTCACCGACGGCAGGCGTAGCGACAATCACTACCGCATCGTCGGCGGCGCAGAATCTGGCGGAGAAAGACTGCAATGGGCTGGGCGCATGACGGTGTGGCCGGCAAGCCCGCGCCGGTTCGCGCGCTCCCTTGCCGCCGACATCCGCCGCAATTTTCCCGCGCTCGGCAAAGTCGGCGTCGCTCATGTGTGGTCCGGCACCTTCGGCCGCTCGGTGCACCACATGCCGCAGATCGGCGCCATCGAGCCGGGCGTCTGGGTGGCGAGCGGCTTCGGCGGCCACGGCCTCAACACCACGGCGATGGCCGGCGAATTGATCGCGCGCGGCATCGTCGACAACGACGATACCTGGCGGCTGTTTGCGCCTTACGAACTGGTCTGGGCCGGCGGCCTCATCGGCCGTATGGCGGTGCAGGGGGTCTATTGGGGCGCTGGGCCGCTCGGTCGGATCGGGCAGGGACTTGCCCGCTACCGCGAAGGCGCGCGCCGGCGCAAGGCCGAGCGGCTCGCCGCGCGCCAGGGCGAAATGCCGGCGCCGCCAGCGCCGCCGCCCGAACGCATCGAGGCGGCCACCGGCAAGCGGCCGGGCAAACGGCCGCGCGGCAAACGCGGCGGCGGACCGGGCGGGCAAACGGCGCAAGGCGAGGGGTGACGCGCGGGTTCCCGCGCAATTTCCGGTGAAGCCGCTGCTCTTTGCCGACCCCTGTGATAGATTGAGATTCGATGATCTTCCCTCGCCATTCTTTCGTTGTCGCCGCTGCAATTGCGCTCGCCCTTGCCGGCTGCGCGCAGAACCAGGGCAACCTGTTCGCCAGCGCCGGCGGCAGCAGCGCAAAACCGAAGACCGTGCTGGTTGCCGATTTTGTCGCCGCCTCCGAGGTGACGGCGACCGACAACGGGTTCAACACCCGGCTTGAGCGCAAAGGCAATTACCCGATCCTCGAGCGCCGGCAGCGCACGCTCGCGCGCGTCAACGACGAGATCGTCGCCACCACGATCGCCGATTTGCGCGCGGCCGGGCTCGAGGCGCAGCCGGGCAATGAGACGAACATGGGTCTCGGCGACGACGCGCTGCTGGTCACTGGCCGGCTCGAGCCGCCCGACAAGAAGCGCGCCACGCAAGTCGGCTTCGGTCCCGGCCGCGGCAACGTCGTCGCCGACATGACGGTGACGCGCGCTTCAGTCGGCAGCCGCGTGCCGGTCACGACCTTCGCGGTCGACGTGCAGAGCGGCCGCAAGATCCCGGCCGGCAACAAGCAGGCGATCACGGCGCGCGATTCGGCGATTGCGGCCACGCTCGTGACGGAAAATGCGCTGCCGGAGCGGCTGTCGCCGGACGTCGAGGCGCAGGCGCGCGCGCTCGGCCGCGCCATCGCCGAGAAGATCGTTGCCTATGCCAAAGAGCACGATTGGCTCAGCATGCCGCAAGTGGCGGACGCAACGCCTGCGGCTGCGCCCGGCGGCGAGCAGCGCGTGCGGCTGCCCGATGCCAAGCCCGCGCCCAAGGTCGCCGCGGCCAAGCCGCAAGTGCCGAAGGCGGCGAAACCGGCGACGGCAAAGCGCAAGGACCCGCTGGCGCCGGAAGACGAAGAGCCGCCCGACACCGACGTGCCGGATCAGGACAAGCAGTAGCTCTAGCGCCCCTCGCGCCGCGCCATGAAGGCGAGACGCTCGAACACATAGGGCGCTGCTTGTCAGCGCCCGTCGCGTCTCGCCATGAACGCGAGACGCTCGAACACATAGGGCGCTGCTTGTCAGCGCCCGTCGCGTCTCGCCATGAACGCGAGACGCTCGAACACATAGGGCGCTGCTTGTCAGCGCCCGTCGCGTCTCGCCATGAACGCGAGACGCTCGAACACATAGGGCGCTGCTTGTCAGCGCCCGTCGCGTCTCGCCATGAACGCGAGACGCTCGAACAGGTGCACGTCCTGTTCGTTCTTCAAGAGAGCGCCGTGCAGCGGCGGAATCAGTTTCTTCGGATCGCGCTCACGCAAGGTTTCCGGGCCGATATCCTCGACCATCAGTAGCTTGAGCCAGTCGAGCAGTTCCGAGGTCGACGGCTTCTTCTTCATGCCGGGCACGTCGCGGATCTCGTAGAACAGTTTCAGCGCTTCGGCGACCAGTCGCTGCTTGATGCCGGGGAAATGCACCTCGATGATCGCCGTCATGGTGTCGGCGTCGGGGAAGCGGATGTAGTGGAAGAAGCAGCGGCGCAGGAAGGCGTCGGGCAGTTCCTTCTCGTTGTTCGAGGTGATGACGACGATCGGGCGGCGGCGCGCCTTCACCGTCTCGCCGGTCTCGTAGACGAAGAACTCCATGCGGTCGAGCTCGAGCAGCAGGTCGTTCGGGAATTCGATGTCGGCTTTGTCGATCTCGTCGATCAGCAGCACCGGCCGCTCGTCGGCGGTGAAGGCGTCCCATAATTTGCCGCGCTTGATGTAGTTGCGGATGTCCTTGACCCGCTCGTCGCCGAGCTGGCTGTCGCGCAGCCGCGACACCGCGTCGTATTCGTAGAGGCCCTGCAGCGCCTTGGTGGTTGACTTGACGTGCCATTCGATCAGCGGCGCACCGAGCGATTTGGCGATCTCCAGCGCCAGCACGGTCTTGCCGGTGCCCGGCTCGCCCTTGACCAGCAAGGGCCGTTCCAGCGTGATCGCGGCATTGACCGCGACCTTGAGGTCGTCGGTCGCCACATAGGCCTTGGTGCCTTCAAAACGCATGCAAACCCCGCTGTTTCCGCGCCGACACTAGGCAGCGGCTTTTGCGCCGGCAAGGCGATTTACCGGGCACGCAGCCGTGAAGGCCAGGTGATGGCAAATTGAATGGCACTTATGCGCAAAAGCCTTATCTGATGCGGCGAGGGCGCCGCCGATTGCCACGGCCGCATTGAGAGGGAGACAACCGCTATGATCGACCGACGAGCCTTCCTGCTGGCCGGCGCGGCAACGGGCGCGCTCATCAGCACCAGCGCATTTGCCAAGGAAGACAAGATGACAGCAACGACAACAACAACCGACGCAACCGATTTCCGCAAGCTCACCGATGCCGACTGGCGCAAGCGTCTGAGCCCGCAGGCCTACACCGTGCTGCGCAACCACGGCACCGAGCGGCCCTTCACCAGCCCGCTCAATCACGAGAAGCGCAAGGGTGTCTTTGCTTGCGCCGGCTGCGATCTGCCGCTGTTCTCCTCCGACACCAAGTTCGACAGCGGCACCGGCTGGCCGAGCTTCTATCAGCCGCTGCCGGACGCGGTCGCCACCACGACCGACCGCTCGTTCTTCATGACCCGCACCGAGGTTCATTGCAGCCGCTGCGAGGGCCATCTCGGCCACGTGTTCGACGATGGACCGAAGCCGACCGGCCTGCGCTACTGCATGAACGGCGTGGCGTTGACCTTCGAGCCGGCGCCGGCGCAAGCCTCCTGATTGGCCGGCAAAATCTGCCGGGTGACGGCAGAAAAGATCGCGAGCGGCGGCTCCTTCGGGGCCGCCGTTTTGTTTAAGCGGTTGATTTTGAATCGTTTTTTCTTTGGCACGGCGATTGCGATGCCTACTGCGAATTTGTGTGCGCCTACCGCGCAGGTCTCGATCGTGGAGATGAAGTCATGGGTTTGTTCGACGCTCTTACCTCGGCCGTCAGTGGTTTGCAGGCGCAAGCATTCGCGATGCAGAACATCTCCGGCAACATCTCGAACTCGCAGACGATTGCCTACAAAGGCGTCAACACCAGTTT
Organism: uncultured Alphaproteobacteria bacterium; assembly: GCA_963822035.1. Classification (GTDB taxonomy): domain Bacteria; phylum Pseudomonadota; class Alphaproteobacteria; order Rhizobiales; family Xanthobacteraceae; genus Pseudolabrys. The sequence goes on from CAWGGC010000004.1 coordinate 319,025, forward strand.
CGAGGACCTGATCCCCGGCGGCGGCGCGCTGAGCAACCAGGTTGCCGGCGGCGTCATTGCCACATCGCAGGCGACCAACGGCGTGCAGGGCGCGATCCAGACCTCGAGCGTCGGCACCGACATGGCGATCAACGGCGACGGCTACTTCATCGTGCAGTCGCCGGCGAGCTACAGCGGCAGCTCGCCGATCTTCGCCGGCGTCAACAGCTACACGCGGCGCGGCGACTTCCAGCTCAACGCGCAAGGCTATCTGGTCAACAGCGCCGGTTATTACCTCGAAGGCATCCCCATCGATCCGACGACCGGCAATCCGACCGGCAGCGTCGGCGCGCCGCTGCAATTCGCCAACAACTTCCTGCGCGGCCAATCCGTCGACCGTGGTCACCTACGGCATCAATCTGCCGACCACGCCGCACACCGGCGCCTACAATTCCTCGGTCGCCAATTCCGAGCTGCTCAATCCCGCCGACTTCACCGTCGACCCGACGGTCGCCGGGACCGGAACCGTAGTCGGCAACGACGTCAACACATTCGTCAATGAGAGCGTCGACGGCGGCACGGTCACGCTCTACGACTTCAAACGGCACACCGGCCAACCTTGAATTTCGCTGGGCCAAGACCGACAGCGTTGCCGCCGGCGGAACCGATACCTGGGAGCTGTTCTATCAGACCGACGTCAACGCCGCCGGCGCGACGGTGGGCTGGCAGAATGCCGGCACCGATTTCACCTTCAACACCTCGGGCCAGCTCAATCCGGCCGTTACTAATCTGGCGCTCACCGGCGTCACCATCAACGGCACCTCGATCGGCAATCTCAACATCAGCATGCCGACCAGCAGCATCACCCAGTTCGCCAGCACCAGCGGCACCACGACGGTCAACAACATGCAGCAGAACGGCTACGCCGCCGGCCAGTTGCAATCCATCCAGGTCGGCGCCAACCAGACCATCACCGGCACCTTTTCGAATGGGCAGAACGTGGCGCTGGCGCAAATTCCGCTGGTGCACTTCAACAGCCCGGACAACCTCAAGGCGCTCGACGGCGGCGCCTACCAGGAAACGCAAGCCTCCGGCACCGCGCTGACCGGCGCGTCGGGGCAAATCGTCGGACAGTCGCTGGAAGCCTCCAACACCGACATCGCCACCGAGTTCACCAAGCTGATCGTGACGCAGCAGGCCTATTCGGCGAACACCAAGGTGATCACCACGGCCAACCAGATGTCGCAGGATCTGCTGAATATCCTGCGGTAACGGGTCGGTGCGTTGAGCGAGGCTAGCACATGGGTTTGACGCAAGCGCTCGCGACGTCCCTGTCTGGGTTGCAGGTGACGCAGACGGGCATCGGCGTCGTCGCCGGCAACATCGCCAACGCCCAGACGCCGGGCTACATCGCGCAGACTGCGACGCAGGTGTCGACCGGCAGCGGCGATGTCGGCGACGGCGTGCGCATCTCCGCCATCAACCGCATGCTCGACACCTTCGTGCAGCAGCAATTGCGCACGGAAACCTCAGGCGGCTCCTATGCCGACCTCAGCGCCAATTTCTACCAGCAGCTGCAGCAGGTCTACGGCCAGCCCGGCACCAATACGACGTTCGATTCGGTGTTCAACAATTTCACCAGCGCCGTGCAGGCGCTGTCGACGTCGCCGAGCTCGACGGCGGCGCAGAGCCAGGTCTTGAGCGCGGCGCAGCAGCTTGCCAGCCAGCTCAACAGCGCGACCACGACCATCCAGTCGCTGCGCAGCCAGGCCGACCAGGGCATCGCCGCCGACGTGCAGACTGCCAATACCGCCCTGCAGCAGATCGCCAACATCAACCAGCAACTGCAATCGAGCACCGCCGCCGACAGCACGCGCGCCCTGCTCGAGGATCAGCGCGACCAGGCCATCGACCAGCTCTCCAAGCTCGTCGATATCCGCACCGCCGCCGGTGGCAACGACCAGATCACCGTGTTCACGACCTCGGGCGTGCAGCTTGCCAGCACCCAGGCGGCGCAGTTCTCCTTCACCCCAACCGGCTCGATCAGCGCCACGCAGCAGTGGAATGCCAATCCCTCGCAGAGCGGGCTCAGCACCATTTCGCTGATCTCGCCGGGCGGCGGCAGCGTCGACCTGCTCGCCAATGGCAGCATCCGCTCCGGCGAAATCGCCGCCTATCTCAACATGCGCGACACCGTGCTGGTGCAGGCGCAGAACCAGATCGACGGCCTTGCCGCGCAGATGTCGAGCGCCCTCTCCGATACCACCACAGCCGGCACCGCGGTCACCGTCGGCGCGCAGAACGGGTTCGACACCGACACCGGCGCCATGCTCGCCGGCAACACGACCAAGATTGTCTATACCGACTCATCGAGCGTGCAACACACCATCACCGTGATGCGCGTCGACGACCCATCGGTGCTGCCGTTGTCGAACAGCGCCACGACCGATCCGAACGATACCGTAGTCGGCGTCGACTTTTCCGGCGGCATGGCCTCGGTGGTGACGCAGCTCAACACCGCGCTATCCGCGACCGGTCTGCAGTTCTCCAACCCGGCCGGCACCACGCTGCGCGTGCTCGACGACGGCACCGGCACCATGAGCGTCAATTCGGTCGCGACCACGACGACGGCGACCTCGCTCACCGGCGGCTCCGGCGCGCTGCCGCTGTTCACCGACGGCAACACGCCCTATTCCGGCGCGGTCACCGCCGCCGGCCCGCAGAGCCTCGGCTATGCCGGCCGCATCCAGGTCAACGGCGCGCTCGCCGCCGATCCGTCGAAGCTCGTCAGCTACGCGGGCGGCACGCCGGCTGGCGATCCGACGCGGCCGAACTACATCTACAACCAGCTCACCAGTGCTGCGCTGCAATTCTCGCCGTCAACCGGCATCGGCGGCACCGCCTCGCCCTATCAAGGCACGCTGGCGTCCTATCTGAGTCAGGTCGTGACCCAGCAGAGCCTTGCCGCGACGGCGGCGAACAACCTGCAGTCGGGCCAGGACGTCGTCGTCAACGCGCTGCAGCAACGCTTCAACCAGAATTCCGGCGTCAACATCGACACCGAGATGGCGAACCTTTTGACGCTGCAGAACAACTACGGCGCCAATGCGCGGGTGATGTCGACCGTCAAGGCGATGCTCGACACCCTGATGCAGATGATGTGAGGAATGACATGAGCGTGTCCGGCGTCTCGCCCAACATCGCGCCGCTGCTGCAGTCGGTGCTTGACGTCGACAAGCAGCTCAACACGCTGCAACAGCAGCTCAGCAGCGGGCAGAAGTCGACCACCTATGGCGGTCTCGGCGCGCAAAGCGGCATTGCGGTCTCGCTCAACGCCCAGCTTGCGGCGATGAGCAGCTACGACGACACCATCACCAGTGTCGGCACCAGTATCAGCCTGCAGCAACAGGTGCTGCAGCAGATTTCCCAAGCCGCGAGCACGGTGCAGGATGCAACGGTGCAGCAGCTCGGCGGCTTCAGCCTCAACGGCAACGGGCAGACCACGGTGCAGCAGAGCGCGCAGGACGAGCTCAACCTCGTGCTCAGCGGGCTCAATACCCAAGGCGGCAACGGCTACCTTTTCTCCGGCAGCGCCGTCGACCAGCCTTCGGTCGAGACCGTCGACCACATCCTCAACGGCAACGGCGCCGCCGCCGGCCTCAAGCAGGTGATCGACGAGCGCAATCAGGCCGATCTCGGCAGCCGACGGGCTCGGCCGGCTGGTGATCCCGGCGGCTGCCGGCTCGACCGTGTCGATGAGCGAGGACGTCGCCGGCTCGCCGTTCGGCCTCAAGCTCGCCGCGGTCAATTCGTCGCTGACCAACGCGGCCGTCACCGGCCCTTGCGGGTCGCCCGCCGGCATTTCAGTCGATATGTCCGGCGGCAATCCGAGCGACGGCGACAGCCATCACCTTCACCTTCGACCTGCCCGACGGCACCACGCAGCCTTTGACGCTCACGGCCACGAACTCGGCGACGCCCGGCGCCAACCAATTCACCATCGGCGCGACGCCGGCGGCGACCGCCGCCAATCTGCAAGCCGCCCTCACCGCCGGCGTCGGCCAGCTCGCCGGCACCTCGCTGTCGGCCGCCTCTTCCATGGCGGCAGCGAACGACTTTTTCGGCGATCCGCCACAGCGTGTCGCCGGGCCGCCGTTCGACACCGCGACCTCGCTCAGCAACGGCACTTCGGCCAACACCGTGATCTGGTACACCGGCAACAGCGCGGCCGGCTCGATCCGCGACAGCCAGACCGCGCGCATCGACCAGACCATGTCGGTGTCGTACGGCACGCAGGCCAACGAGCAAGGCATCCGCTGGCTGGTGCAGAACATCGCGGCGCTTGCCGCGACCAGCTATTCGACGAGCGACAGCAACGCAGCGGCGAGCTATTCCTCGCTCAGCCAACGCGTCTATAAAGCGCTCGCGGTGCCCTCGGGCACGCAGAACGTCAGCGACATCGAGGCGAGCCTTGCCAATGCGCAGAACGCCATGAGCTCGGCCAAGGACCAGCATGCGCAAACGTCGAATACGCTGAGCGACATGCTGCAATCGATCGAAGGCGTCGACACCACCGAGGTCGGCGCCAAGATCCTGTCGCTGCAAACGATCCTGTCGGCCTCGCTGTCGACGACGGCCCGGCTGTCGCAGCTCAATCTGCTGACTTATCTGTCGCCGGTCAGCGGCTGATCAGGCCGGCGTCTGCCCGCGCAGGCCGGACGCGATCCTGCGGTTGATGTTGATCAGCGTGCCGAGCCCTTCGGGCTGCGGATTGCTGGTCAGGCGGAGCGTGCGGTTGATCACGAACATGCCGAGATGGGTGACGTTCTGGCGGATATCGACCGGCAGCGGGTTATCCTCGCGCATCATCGAGTCAATGAAGAACGTCCAGAGCTTACGGTTGAACAGCAGCGCGTCGTTGAGCTCGATCTTGCGCCGCTCCCAACCGTCGCAGATCGCCTGAAACTGTGCCGCAGACTTCAGCAGCAGCGACGCTTCCAGCTCACGCGTGCTCGCCGTTTCCTTTGCTACGTTTTTGTAGGCCTGCGCGACGTGTTGCATTGCGAAACAGTTCCTCTTCGTATTCGATCAGTTTTCGGGATTGCTTCAACGCCTTATACAGTTCGCCTGTTAAGATATGATTATTGATACTTTCAACGTACGGCCACGTGCTCGGCGCCGCGCGCACGATGTCGCGGATCAGCGCGAAATAGACCTCGTGATGCTCGCGCGGATCGCGCGAGGTGTACATCAGCTGCACCGCGAGGTAGATGCGTTTCGCCGGCGTGTTCGCCTTCTCCGGCGTCATGATGTCCTTCTCGCGCAGCACCGGCGCGTTGCCCTTGATCAAGAGGCGCGTGCGCTGGTCGTCATTCACGATGACGCTTTCGCCGACGAAGATGCGCTCGCCAGGCTTGAGCTCGACCTTGAGGGCCATGCCGACTCCGAATTGCCTTTGCCGCCCATGATTGCGGCAGTTGGGTAAAGGCTCGCTTAAAACGACAACGGCGGGGCTTTTGGCCCCGCCGTCGCGTAATCCTCAGTGCCGCCGAAGCGTCATCCGCCGAACAACTTGAGCACGTTTCTGTCGGACTGAACCGATAGCGACAATGCCGTGGTCGACAGCGACTGCTGGGTCTGCAAGGCCAGCAGGCTGGCGCCTTCGGCGTTGGTATCGGCCGCCACCAGGTCGGACGCGCCGCCCTGCAGCGTGTTGATCGTGGCGGTGGTGAAGTCCGAGCGGATCTGGATGGTCGCCAGGTTCGAACTCAACGACGCCGACTGCGACTGCAGCGTGGTGAGCGCCGCGGTCAGGTCGGTCGCCGCGGCGGCGATGTCGGTAGCGCCGGCCCAGGAGCTCGCCGACGCCGCGATCGACAGACCGGTCGAGGTGTCGGTGACGCCGGTGACCGTCGACGTCGAGGTGCCGGTCTCGTTCAAAGTCAGCGTCAGGCTGTTGCCGCCGATCAGGTTGGTGCCATTGTAGCCGGAGTCGGCAGCCAGTTGATCGATCTGCGTGAGGATACCGTTGTACTGCGTCGCAAGGCTCGAGCGCACCGTCGAGTCGGAGGTCTGCTGCGCCTCGGTGACCAGCGCCTGCGCCGACTGCACCAGCTTGGTGATCGCGGTAATGCCGTTGTTGGCGGCATTGATGGTGTTGATGCCGTTGGTGATGCCGTCAAGCAGGCCACTCAACGAATTGGCGCGATTGGTCAGGCCCTGCGCGGTGAAGAACTCGTTCGCGTTGTCGAGGGCGGAGTTGACCTTCTTGCCGGTGGCCAGATGCTCTTGCGTCGTTTGCAGCTGCTTGGAGATGTTCTGCAGTGACAGCAGGTTCTGACGCACGCCTGCTGAAAGGGTAATGCTACTCATAGTCGAATCCTTCCTGGATCTCCGTTCCCCGTGAACGGTCGTCGGGCAGTATCCGTACGGGGAACTACGGTTCAGTTAATCCGCATGGTTAACGAGCGGTTAACGAAATCGCGGCTATGACTGCGCCCGCTACCGCAATTTGTCCGCCGCCGGTAACGCGCGACCGCGATCTTCCATGGCCCTTCTGCAGACCGCCAAGCCGATTAACGTTCCGCAAACCATCCAGCAGGCGCTCGAGTTGCAGCGCCTCGGCAAATTGCCGCAGGCGGGCGAGCTCTACGCCCAAGTTCTCGCCGTCCGCCCCGATTATTTCGAGGCCCTGCACATGCTCGGCCTCGTCAAGCTGCACCAGGGCGATGCCGCTGGGCGCCTTGCGCCTGATGCTGGCGGCGCTGAAAGCGCGGCCGAAATCGCCCGAGGTGCTGCTCAACTACAGCATTGTGCTCAATGCACTCGGCCGCTGCGAGGAAGCGCTTGCCGCGCTCGACCTCGTGCTGTCGGTCAAGCGCCGTTCGATCGAGGCGCTCAACAATCGCGGCGCCATCCTGGAAAAGCTCGGCCGCAACGAGGAAGCGCTGGAGGCGCTATCGCGGGCGCTGGAGATCAAGCCGAGCCATATCGACGCGCTCTATAACCGGGCGAGCTTGCTGCGCAAGCTCTCCCGTCACGAGGAAGCGCTCAAGAGCTTCGACCGCGTGCTCGCGCTCAAACCCGACCACATCAAGGCCCACAACAACCGCGGCACCGCGCTCGAGGCGCTCGGCCGCCGCGACGAGGCAATCGCCAGCTACGACAAGGCGCTGGCGCTCGACCCGAACTTCGTCGAGGCGCTCAACAACCGCGCCAACGCACTGCACAAGAGCGGCCGCAACGAGGAGGCGCTCGCCTTCTACGACCGGGCGTTGGCGATCGATCCGTTCCACGCCGAGGTGCTCAACAACCGCGGCAACGCGCTTGCCGCGCTCGGCCACCACCAGGAGGCGCTGGAGAGCTGCCAGCGCGCCTATGCGGTCAACCCGAAATACGTCAACGCGCAGTGGCACGCCGCGCTGCTCCGCCTCAGGCTCGGCGACTATGCCGGCGGATTGCCGCAATACGAATGGCGCTGGCAGCGCGAGGAAAACGCCAGGCACCGCCACGTCTTCGCGCAGCCGCTGTGGCTCGGCGATGCACCGGTCGCCGGCAAGACCGTTCTCCTGCATCACGAGCAGGGCTTCGGCGACACCATCCAGATGGCGCGCTACGCGCCACTGCTGGTAAAGCAGGGCGCCCGCGTCATTCTCGGCGTGCAACCGCCGCTCAAAACGTTATTTGCCGGCATGGGCGAGGGCATCGAGGCGATCGGCAGCGGCGAGCCGATCCCGCGCCTTCGACTTGCACACGCCGCTGATGAGCCTGCCGCTCGCCTTCCGCACCGAGGTTGCCACCATCCCGGCGAACGTGCCCTATCTCTCGGTGCCGGACGCGCGCGTCGCGCAATGGCGCGAGCGGCTGTCGACGGGCGAGGGCAAGCGCGTCGGCCTCGTCTGGTCGGGCAATTCGACCCACCGCGACGACCACAACCGCTCGATTGCGCTTGTCGCGCCTGACACCGCTGCTCGACCTGCCTGGCCTGCAATTCGTCAGCCTGCAAAAAGATCTGCGCGAAGCCGATGCACAGCTGATCGCCGGCGAGCCGCGTCTCGTCGATCTCGCCCGTGACTTCGGCGACTTCAGCGACACCGCGGCCGCGATCGCTGCCATGGACCTGGTCATCGCGGTCGACACCTCGGTTGCGCATCTTGCCGGCGCGCTCGGCAAGCCGGTCTGGGTGCTGCTGCCGCTGTGTCCGGACTGGCGCTGGCTCACCGGGCGCAGCGATAGCGCCTGGTATCCGACCGCGCGGCTGTTCCGTCAGCCCACCGTAGGCGACTGGGAGAGCGTGATCGCCGAGGTTGCCGCGGCGCTTGCTGGCGGCCCCTAAACGCGCGTCGCTCAGGGCTTGTTAACAATTCGCGACCTAGTCTGCGTCAGGGACACCGCACACGTGCGTAACGGATTATGACCGCAGTATCTTCCTCATCGCTTTCGTCTGCCGCGTCAAACGCGTACTACCTGGCGCATGGCGGCCAATTCCTGAATTCGGTCCAGACCACCGGCAACTGGATGCTGGATGTTTCGAACAACAGCGCCAGCGGCAGCAGCAGCTGGCTGGATCCAGAACAGTTCAGGCCCGGATATCGTCGATCTCGCAGCCAACGCCTTTGCTCAGGCGCATACCGCGACGGCGGATACGATCGCCAATCTGACCATCAATCAGGCCAAATCGGTCCTGCAGCAGTCAATTGAACTCGCTGCAAAGCGGGCAAACTGTCAATGTCCTTGCCTGAAATCTAGAGCTTGCGGCTGACCGCGATCGGCGCGCTCGCTCGCGCGCTTGGCGGGTTGGCACGGCCGGTTGCGCCATAGGTTTGCGGCGCGCGCGTGCGCGCAAATTCGCCGGACACGCCGCGGATGATGCCTTCCGACACCGCGTGGGCGGTGGCCAGCACGGTGAGATTGGCCTGCAGCAATTGCTGAAAGGCGGCGTGGCGCTCGCGCAAGGCGGCGACCGCCTGCGGCAGCGCGCGGCCGACGAACTGGCGGCCGCCGGCAAGCCGCGCCGTCTCGATCGCATAGGCGCGCGCAAGCTCGGCCTTGGCCGCCGCGACGCCGCCGGCCTGCAGCATGCGGCCTTTGCGCACCTGCGCCGTTTCTTCGGTGACGGTGGCGGTCAAGCAATCCATGATGGCCACCAGATTGGCGATCACCTGTTCGGCTTCGGCGACGCTCGCGATCGCCGGCCGCGCCGCGGTCTCTTGCCGCGCGCTCACGAATGCTGCTCCTGCATCGCCAACAGTTGCTGGTAGACGTGGTTGGCGAGGCCGATGCCGCCCGCCTTGGCGAAGGACTTGGCGTAGGTGTCGGTGAGCAGCGAGCGCCACACGCCGGTCGCGCCGCTGCCGCCGAACGGGCCTTCGCCATCAATGCCGGTGTACATCTGCTCGAACATCGTATTGAGGAATACCGACTCGAAATTCTGCGCCGCGGCATGCGCCCTGGCCTTGGTGCCGGACGCTGCGGCCGCGGCCGAGCCGCCGGCCGCCGGCGTTGCAAGCGTCATCAAGTCGAGCGGCGACAGCCCCGGCGCCTGAAGCGTAAGGCCGGCAGCCATCACATCACCTCGATGTCGGCCTGGATCGCGCCCGCGGCCTTGATCGCCTGCAGGATCGCAATCAGGTCGCGCGGGCCGATGCCGAGCGCGTTGAGCCCGTCGACCAGTTGTTGCAGCGACACGCCTTCCCGCACCACCGCGAGCTTCTTGCCGTCCTCCTGCACGCCGATGCGCGTGCGCGGCACCGTCCTCGTCTGCCCGCGCGAGAACGGCTGCGGCTGGCTCACCTGCGGCGTCTCGGTGATGGTGACGGTCAGGTTGCCCTGCGCCACCGCCACCATCGACACCCGCACGTCGCGGCCCATGACGATGATGCCGGAGCGCTCGTCGATCACGATCTTGGCAGCCTCGTCCGGCTCGACCTGCAACTGCTCGACTTCGGTGAGCAGCGACACCACGTTGCCTTTGTACTGCTCCGGCACGGTGATGCCGATGGTGCCGGGATCGAGCGGCTCCGCCGTCGGCACGCCGATGAAGTCGTTGATGGCGGCGGCGATGCGCCTGGCCGTGGTGAAGTCGGGGTTGCGCAGCGCCATGCGCAGCTGGCTGAGTTTGTTCAGCGTGAATTCGATCTCGCGCTCGATCAGCGCGCCGTTGGCGATGCGGCCAACGGTCGGTACGCCGCGCACCACTTTGGCGGCTTCGCCTTCGGCAGAAAAACCGCCGATCGCGACCGAGCCCTGGCCGACCGCGTAGACATTGCCATCGGCGGCGAGCAGCGGCGTCACCAGCAGCGTGCCGCCCTGCAGGCTTTTTGCGTCGCCCAGCGCCGAGACCGTAATGTCCATGCGCGTGCCTTGCGTGGCGAACGGCGGCAGGTTGGCGGTCACCATCACCGCGGCGACGTTGCCGGTGCGAATTGTCTGGCCGCGGATGTTGACGCCCAGGCGCTCGAGCATCGCGGTCAGCGACTGCTTGGTGAACGGGATATTATTGAGCGTGTCGCCGGTGCCGTTGAGACCGACCACCAGGCCGTAGCCGATGAGTTGGTTCTGCCGCACGCCCTCGATATTGGCGAGGTCTTTGATGCGCGACATCGCCCCGGCACTGACCGGGACGCTCAAGGCGATGACAGCCGCCAATAACGCGGACCACAACGTCTTCGTCATCACTGCTCCCCAATGTGACGTATGACCTCCCTTGCTTATGCCAGTGCCGTGCCAGAGCCGCCGCGCGGCACAAGACTTTGATCGCGCTTTGCTTTTTGTCGCGGCGGCGATTTTGCGCAGCGCGCGGCGGCGGGCAGCTTTGACCAGGCCGGTATTTTTTGCCGGGCCATTTACCGGCGATTAACCATAAAAGCCCAGGCTTGCCGGTATTCGGGGACCAGGCAATCGCGCCTGGCGGGGATTTTAAGACGATGCGGATTTACGGACCGAACGGCACGGCGTTGGCGATTTCGCCTGCGACCGTGCGGCGCACCTCCAACGGAGGCTTCACCGTCACCGAGCAGGAGCAGGCGCGCAAGCAAGGCGCGGCGAGTTCGCTGCGCGCCGTCTCCACGGTGGATGCGCTGCTCGCACTGCAGGGCGTCGAGGATGTGACCGAACGCAAGAAGCGGGCAGTCGCCAAGGGCCGCAAGGCGCTCGACGTGCTCGACGCGCTCAAGCTGGGGCTGCTCGACGGCAGCGTCGATCAGCGCCTGCTGGGGCGGCTCAAAGTCGCCGCCGACGGCCTGACTGAAGCCTCCGGCGATCCCGCGCTCGATAACGTGCTCGGCGAGATCGACCTGCGGGTGGCCGTCGAATTGGCCAAAGCCGGCGTCGTTTAGGCGGCCTCCGGGAACTTTCCGGTGGCACGCGCTTTTCGGGCCAAGTCACTGGTCTGTCACAATTTTTCGCCAATAACCCTGCCTGTACGCAGGTGTTGTCCTGAGGGGCGCTGGCCGCTATAAGCCAGCCCCATCGTGGGGGTAGCTCTGGTTAAAAAGATCAAAAAGACAGGCAGGGAGTGAGTGGGGATGTTGGCCAAGACCAAGACCTATCGGCCGTCCGATAAGGAGCCGTTCATGAACGAGCGGCAACGGGATTACTTCCGTCACCGGCTCCTGACCTGGCGCGAGGAAATCCTCAAGGAAGCCAAAGAGACCCTGGCTCACCTCCAGGAAGAGAATCAGAACCACCCCGATATCGCCGACCGCGCTTCGTCGGAAACCGACCGCGCCATCGAGCTGCGAGCCCGCGACCGCCAGCGCAAGCTGATCGCCAAGATCGATGAGGCGCTCGGCCGCATCGAGGATGGCAGCTATGGCTATTGCGAGGAAACCGGCGAGCCGATCTCGCTGCGTCGCCTCGAAGCTCGTCCCATCGCTACGCTGTCGGTGGAAGCGCAGGAGCGCCACGAGCGGCGCGAGCGCGTTTATCGCGACGACTGAGGGCCGCCCACATCAGCAGTTCGAAAAATGCCCGGCCTTTCGCCGGGCATTTTTGTTTTGCGCTCTTTAGCGGCAGGGATGCCGGTAGCCGTCGTAGCCGAGATAGGTGCCGCTCGCCGGATCGAATGAGCGATAGCGCGACGAGCAGTAGGCGTACCAGTCGGGCCCGCCGTAGCCCGGTGCGCCATAGTATCCGGGTGGCGGGCCGTAATAGGGTCCGGGGCCGTAATAATACGGCTGCTGCGAGGCGATGATGCCGCCAAGGATGGCGCCGCCAATAATACCGGCAGCGACGCCGGCGCCGCCACCGCCACCGTGATGGCTGTGGCCATGCGAGCGTACCTGAACGACGTTGGAGGTCGCATTACTCGCCGGCACAACGCTTCCCACCATCGGCGCGGCTTGTAGCGATGACGTTGCCAGAAGCGACCCGGCAAGGGCGGCAATCACGATCAGTCTGCTTTGGCGCATGACATTATCCTCCGAATTTCAATCTAAGGATAAGGCCCCGGCGGCCTCCGACATTGATCTTGGTCAATCGTTGCCATTGCAAAACGAAGCGCGGCCTCCGGCCGGGGAGCTGCCGGAGGCCGCGTCGTTGACGCCGTTTCACGCTCGCGAGACGAAAAACGGCGCGGGAGCCCGTTGCGCTACGCGGGGACGAGAAGGGGGACTAGAACGGCAGGACGATTTGCGAGAGCTGCTGGCCCCAGGGCTCCTGTTGCACGTCGGAAAGCTGGCCGCGGCCGCCATAGGCGATGCGGGCCTGCGCAATCTTGCTGGAGTCGATGGTGTTGTCGCTCTGGATGTCTTCCGGGCGCACGATGCCCGCGACGATCAGTTCGCGCACCTCGAAATTGACGCGGATCTCCTGCCGGCCCTCGACCACGAGATTGCCGTTCGGCAGCACCTGCGTCACCACCGCGGCGACGTTGGTCTGCAACGCCTCGGAGCGGTTGATCGAGCCCTTGCCATCGGAGGAAGAGTTTGAATCCGTCGTCAGGATGCGCGTCGGCAGCGGCGTGTTCATGACCGGCAGCTTGGGCCGGCCGAAGAAATTGTCGACGCCGGAATCTTCCTTGTTGTCGCGGCTGCGCTGGGTCTCGTTAGACAGGTTCGCCTTGTCGGTGATGTTGACCTGCACAGTAAGGATGTCGCCCACCTGATGCGCGCGCTGGTCCTTGAAGAAGGCGCGCGAGCCGTTGCGCCACAGCGAATTGGGATTGTAGGAGGCGGCCTGGATCGGCGGCATCGGCATCTGCACCGGCTTGTAGCCGGGTCGCGTCGTCGGATTGTCGACCGCCGTCAGCGGCGGCGGCTGGCCGATGTTCTTGATGCTTTCCCACGCGGCGCAACCGCTGAGCAGCGAGGCCGACAGCGCGGCGAGCACCGCGTGACGCGCGACTTTGGCTACATTCATCGTCGTTACTTTCACTTTGGCGCAGATTGCGCTGGTTCGCTGTGGCGTGGCTGTCCGGCGTACATGGCTCAGTTGGAGACTGGGTGTTGGCGGCGAGCTGCGGCTTGGCGCCGCCGACGATGACGCGGCCGGGACCGTCGACGATGCCTTGCACCGTGCGCTTGGTCTGCTCGTTGAGCACCATGATCGAGTCGCCTTCGGCGCCGGCCTCCGTCGCCTTGCCGCGTATGGTGAGAACGATGCCGGGCACCTGGTAGATCAGAGTCACCTGCTCGTTGCGCTGCACGACCACCGGCTTCATCAGGTCGCCGGCATGGATCGGCCGGTCCGGCTGCAAGGTGACGCGCGCGGCATAGCCCACGGCCTGCTTGATATCGGTGACGGTGGTGCCGGTGATTTCGCTGCGCAGGTGGCGTTGCACGACGAGGTCGTCGTCGCGGATGAGTTCGCCGCGCGCGATCGTATGCGCCGGTGTCACCGTCTCGACGGTGACCGCGGCATGGCCGGTGATACGCAGATGGCCGCGGCCGGGCGCGCCGGCGGGCAAGTCGACGGCGACGTCGAAGCGCCCGTCGCGCGGATCGAAGCTCAGGCCTTCGATGCGCGGCTCGCCCTTGGTGTTCGGCGGCACGTCGAAGGCGCGCAGTTCGCGGTCGAGATTGAGCGAGATGTTCTCGGCCGGCCCGAGCGCATATTGTCTGGCGATCGCCTGGGCGATCGCGCTCTGGATCTCCTTGGGCATGATGCGGCGGCTGAGCCGCGTCACCATCACCTCGCTGAGGCCGCCGGTGTCGAGGCCGATCAGCGCGTGCGGACGCACCGCTTCGACGACCGCCTCGGCGGAAACCATGCCGGTGGTGCCGAGATCGGGCGCACGGAAGATCGGGATATTGGCGACCATGCCGGCGTGGTCGACGAGGTCGCCGATGCGCACCACGTCGCCGGTGACGGTCGCGTCGGCCCGCAGCACCGGGTGCTCCGGTCGGCAGTGAGCCGGTCACTTGCGCCGAGGCTGCGCCGGCGAAAGCGAAGAGGGCGATGGCGATTGCGGCTGTGCGGATCATGTTCTTTGCCTCAGCGCATCAGGTTCGACGTCGTCGACAGCATCTGATCGGCGGCCGAGATGACCTTGGAGTTCATCTCGTAGGCGCGTTGCGCCGCGATCAGGTTGGTGATCTCGGTCACCGAGTCGACATTCGACTGCTCAAGATTGCCCTGCTGCAGGTCGCCGGCGCCGTCGGTTGCCGGCAGGCCGTCCTGCGGCGTGCCGGAGGCGGGCGTCTCCTGATACAAGTTGTCGCCGATCGAGAGCAGGCCGGCCTGGTTGACGAAACGGGTCAGCGTCATCTGGCCGAGCACCGTCGGCGTCGTCGAGCCCTGCGGCATCACCGAGACCTGGCCTTGCGCGTTGATCGTCAAGCCCGTGGCATTTTGCGGGATGGTGATCGCCGGCTGCACCACGTTGCCTTCGGCGGTGACGATGCGGCCTTGCGCGTCCATCTGGAACGAGCCATCGCGGGTGTAGGCGTAGGTGCCGTCGGGCAACTGGATCTTGAAGAAGCCGTCGCCGCGGATGGCGAGATCGAGCGAACCGTTGGTCTTGGTGAGCGTGCCTTGCGTCATCAGGCGCGGCGTGCCGACCGCCTTGACGCCGGAGCCGAGATCGATGCCGACCGGCAGGATGTTGCCCTGCGCGGAGGTCTGCGTGCCGATGCGGCTGACGTGATCGTAGAGCAGATCCTGAAATTCGGCGCGTTGCCGTTTGTAGCCGGTGGTGGTCATGTTGGCGAGGTTGTTGGAGATGACCTGGACGTTGAGTTCCATGGCCATCATGCCGCTCGCCGCGGTACTGAGTGCGCGCATGACTTAACTCCTCATCAGGCTGCTGCCGGCACGTCGGCGAGCTTGTCGATCGCCTGCGTGCCCTGATCGCTCTGCTGCTGCAGCAGGGTCGCGATCTGGGTGTAGGCGCGGGTGATTTCGATCATGCGCGACATCTCGGCGACGCCGTGCACGTTGGATTTTTCGACCGCGCCCTGGACGAAGCCGCCTTGCGTCGCCGGCGCCGGGTTGCCGTTGCCCGTAAAATTGAAGGTGCTGGCGCCGTCCTTCTGCAGCTCGGCCGGGTTGGCGATATCGACGAGGCGGAGCTTGCCGCGCTGCGAATCGACGTTGGAGCCGCCCTCGCGCACGCTGATGGTGCCGTCGTGGCTGATCTGCACTTCGCTGTCGGTCGGCTGCAGCGTGATCGGGCCGCCGTCGCCGAGCACCTGATAGCCCTGGCTGGTGACGAGCTGACCTTGGGCGTTGAGTTGCAGGGCGCCGTTGCGCGTGTAGCGCGGGCCGTTCGGCGTCTGCACGGCCAGGAAGCCCTTGCCGTCGATGGCGACGTCGAGCGGATTGCCGGTGTGCTCGACCGGCCCCTGGCTCATGTCGTGCCAGAGGCCGCGGTCGCGCACGAAGCTGACCTGGCCGCCGCCGGAGCCGCCGCTGCGCGCGCCCGAGGACAAATATTCCTCGAACAGCGCGCCGTCGGACTTGTAGCCGGTGGTGTCGATATTGGCGATGTTGTTGGCGACAACATCGAGTTCGCGTTCCAGCGCCACCTGGCGCGACAGCGCGATTAGCCCAAGATTTTCCATCGGCAGCTCCCCTGCTCGCGCGGCGGACGCTGGCCCTCCCGAGGCCGTCTGCCTGCCGCGATTGCCGCCGCCCAAGCTCTCCCAAGCCGAACGGCTGCCGACGACTTTGCAGCCGCCGTGCCAACATGGAAAACGCTTATAGATCAGGTATTTAAGCCGATTAGCTAGCCCGGGCCGCGGGGCAAAAAGCACCACCGGCGGCCGCAATCCGGCAAAAGCTGCCGGGCAAAGGGCGCGCGGGAAATGATCTGTTAACCATACCGACCTACCTTCGCTGCAGGGGTGCGCGGGGCCGCAAAAACAGCGGCGTTTCGCTGCGTTTTTCAGCGGCCTTCATCCGGTCAGAGGTCATTCGGGGTCATCATGGCAGCCAAGGCAAAAAAAGAAGCGGACAAGGAGGTCGAGGAGAAACCGGAAGCCGAAGGTGAAGCCGCAGCCAGCCAAGCCGAAGAAAAAACTGCCGATCAAGCTGATCGCAATCGCGGGCGCGGCGCTGCTGGTGCTCGGCGGCGGCGGCAGCGGCGCCTATTTCTTCTTCTTCCACCACAAGGAAGCGAAGGTCGAGGTCGTCCCGCCCAAGCCCGCGACGTTTGTCGACATGCCCGACGTGCTGGTCAACTTGGCCGGCAGCGGCGCCAGCGATCGCGCGCAATACTTGAAGGTGAAGATCGTGCTCGAACTGCCTGACGCCAGCATCGTGCCGCTGATCCAGCCGCTGATGCCGCGCGTGATGGACGCCTTCCAGACTTACTTGCGCGAATTGCGCCCGACCGATCTCGACGGCTCCGCCGGGCTCTACCGGCTCAAGGAGGAACTGACCCGCCGCGTCAACGTAGCGGTTGCGCCGAACAAGGTGACCGCGGTGCTGTTCAAAGAAATCGTCGTACAATAGCAATGGCTGGCAAGGACCAGATCGACCAGGACGCATTGGCCGCCGAATGGGGCGTGGCGCTGGAGGCTGAATCCGGCACCGCGGCGCCCGCGGCCGAAGGCGGCGCGACGCAAGGCGCCGACGAGGCCGCCGCGCAATGGGCGGCGATGGTCGAGGACGGCAGCGAATTCAATCAGGGCGGCGGCAAGGGCGGCGCCGAGCGCATCCTCTCGCAGGAGGAGATCGACGGGCTGCTCGGCTTCAGCCTCGCCGACATCACGCTCAACGACAATTCCGGCATCCGCGCCATCATCGACTCGGCGATGGTGTCCTACGAGCGCCTGCCGATGCTGGAAATCGTCTTCGACCGCCTGGTGCGGCTGATGACGACGAGCTTGCGCAATTTCACCTCCGACAACGTGGAGGTTTCGCTCGACCGCATCACCTCGGTGCGCTTCGGCGATTATCTCAACTCGATCCCGTTGCCGGCGATTCTGGCCGTGTTCAAGGCCGAGGAGTGGGACAATTTCGGTCTCGCCACCGTCAATTCGAGCCTCATTTATTCGATCATCGACGTGTTGCTCGGCGGCCGCCGCGGGCAGAGCACGGTGCGTATCGAAGGCCGGCCCTACACCACGATCGAGACCAATCTCGTCAAGCGCATGATCGAGGTGGTGCTGGCCGACGCCGAGCTTGCCTTCAAGCCCTTGTCGCCGGTCAAGTTCAACATCGACCGGCTCGAGACCAATCCGCGCTTTGCCGCGATCTCGCGCCCCGCCAACGCGGCGATCCTGGTGCGCCTGCGCATCGATATGGAAGACCGCGGCGGCAACATCGAACTGCTCTTGCCCTACGCGACGATCGAGCCGATCCGCGCCGTGCTGCTGCAGATGTTCATGGGCGAGAAATTCGGCCGCGACCCGATCTGGGAAGGCCATCTCGCGACCGAAATCGCGCAGGCGCAAATCGGCGTCGATGCGGTGCTCTACGAGGCGCGGCTGCCGCTGCGCATGATGATGAACCTCAAGGTCGGCGACACGCTGCCGCTCGAGATCAAGCCGGAGGCGCTGGTGACGGTGCGCTGCGGCGACGTCGCGCTCACCGAAGGCCGCATGGGCAAGGTCGGCGATCGCGTCGCCGTGCGTGTCGCCAAGCCGCTGCGCAAGCCGCGCACCACCTTCGCCATGTTCGAGAAGGCGGACGAAACCAACAACAGGATGGAGGTGCCGTGAGCTACCACTACGGTTTTGCCGTCGAGAGCATGGTCGCGGTCCTGCTCCTGCTCACGATTCTCTACTGCGTGCGATTGAGCAATCAATTGCGGCTGCTCAAGGCCGACGAGCAGTCGCTGCGCGCGACCATCGCCGAACTGATCACCGCGACCGAGATCGCCGAGCGGGCGATCGGCGGCCTCAAGTCGACCATGCGCGAGGGCGAGCAGTCGCTTGGCCAAAAGCTCGAGCGCGCCGAGGCGCTCGCCGCCGACATCGACCAGAAGCTGGCCGCCGGCAACGACCTGCTCATGCGGCTGGTCAAGATCGTCGGCGCCTCGAAGGAAAAGACGGCGCCGGCGCCCGACGCGAAAATCGTCGCCGCCGCGGCGGAGGCCTTCGCCAAGCGCACGGAGTCGAGGCTGGGCGGCCTCGCGGCATGATGCGTCTGTTGCGCGACGTGCGGCTGATCCCGATCGTGCTGGTCGCGACCATCAGCCTGTTCGCGCTCAAGGTCTCCGGCCTCGTGTTCGACGGCGGCTATACGCTCGCCGAGCGCATGGAGCATAACCGTAACGACCTGAAGATCGTGCCGGCCGACAGCGTGCCGGCCGAGCCGAAGATCGTGTTCGGCGACGAGCCGGCAACGCCTGACAACGCGCCGAAGCAGTCCTGGGCCAAGGAGATGTTCAACTTCGGCGGCTCGAGCGAGGACGTCACCGGCTCGGTCGACGGCGACAAGAAGAAGGATGAAAAGAAGGACGATAAGGCCGAGAACGCCGACAAAGGCGGCAAGGCGGAGAAAGCCGAAAAGAAAGAAGAGAAAGAGAAAAAGGCCACCGTCGACGGCCTGAAAGTCAGTGAAAAGCCGCCCGGACCGCCGACCGTCGAGGTCGGCAATCTGTCGGTGCCGATCGAGAGCGGCCGTATCGCCTCGGCCGGCGAGCGCGCGGTGCTGGAAAGCCTGCGCGAGCGCAATCAGCAGCTCGATGCCCGCTCCCGCGAGCTCGACATGCGCGAAAGCCTGATCAAGGCGGCGGAGAAGCGGCTCGAGGCCAAGGTCACCGAGCTCAAGGACACCGAGGTCAAGATCAACAGCGCCATCGGCGTCCGCGACAAGCAGGAAGAGTCGCGCTTCAAGGGCCTCGTCGCCATGTACGAGAACATGAAGTCGAAGGACGCCGCGCGCATCTTCGACCGCCTCGACCTCAACATCCTGGTGGAAGTCTCAACCAAGATCAATCCGCGCAAGATGTCCGAGATTCTGGGGATGATGTCGCCGGATGCTGCCGAGCGGCTCACCGTCGAGCTTGCCAATCGCGCCGGCTCCCAGCCCAAGCCGCAAGGCGCCGATCAGCTGCCCAAGATCGAGGGCAAGCCGACGCCATGAGATCGCACGGTTAACGCCGCGTTAAACGGCAAACTCTAGGCTGTCGCAGCCGGCAACGCCGCCGGCGGTCAGGCGCCAGGACGGCATTGCCGATCGATTCGAACCATAGGCCCGCGCGGCATCGTTTGAGATTTGGCTGGCGGGCACTTGTGCTCGCGGCGGCCCTCGCGCTCGCTGCGCCGGCGCACGGCGCCGATCCGGTCAAGGGCGACGTCAGGGTGTTCACCGACCGCGGCTTCGCGCGGCTGGTGTTCCGGCTCGACGAGCCGGTCGATGCGAGCGTCAGCCAGTCAGGCGAGATCCTGGTCATCCGCTTCAAGAAGCCGGTCGACGTTGCCGTCGACAATCTCAATGCCGCGGCGCGCGATTATATCAGCGCAGCGCGGCGCGATCCCGACGGCACCGCGATCCGCATGGCGCTTGCGCGCAAGGTGAAGATCAACACCATTCCGGCCGGCGAGTGGCTCTACGTCGATCTGCTGCCGGAGAACTGGACCGGCGTGATGCCTGGGCTGCCGCAGGAGGTGATCGACGAGCTTGCACGGCGCGCGCGCGACGCCGAGCGGCAGTTGCATCAGCAGAAGCTCAATGTGCGGCAGCAGACGCCACCGACGATCCGCGTTCGGGTGGCGACGCAGCCGACCTTCACGCGTTACATCTTCGACATGCCGGATCAGGTCAATGTCGTGCCGGAGCGCAGCGACGAGGCGCTGACTTTGACCTTCGACCAGCCGATCAAATGGGATCTCGGCGAGGCCAAAGTGTCACTGCCGCCGACGCTGCAGTCGATCGAGTCGGTGCTCGATTACGATTCCGACCAAGATCAGCTTCACGCTGAAAGGCAGCCCGGAAGTGCGCAGCTTCCGCGAGGACCGCAGCATCGTCATCGATATCGGGCTTGCCGGCGCCAAGCCGATGCCGCGGAAGCCCAAGCAACAGGCCGCGAGCCGAAAGACAACCAGAAGAGCAGCGCGCCACCGGCCGCCGCCGGTAAGCAAGGCCGACGCTGGTCTCCCCAAGATCGAGCCGCCGCAGACGGTGCCGGCACAAGAGGCGCTGCCGCCTGCCGACCACGCCAAGCAGGCGATGACAGCGCCCGTGGCACCGGCTGCTCCAGCAACGCAGGTGCCGCCGATTCCGGTACCGGCCGCGGCGCCAAGCCCGCCCGATTCGGCGCCCAGTGCGGCCGCTGCCGCGAGCGCGGCAAG
The DNA here is from genome assembly GCA_963822035.1 of uncultured Alphaproteobacteria bacterium. Lineage (GTDB taxonomy): Bacteria > Pseudomonadota > Alphaproteobacteria > Rhizobiales > Xanthobacteraceae > Pseudolabrys. Next base: position 339,685 of record CAWGGC010000004.1, read on the forward strand.
GCCCGCCGCGCCTAGCCCGCAACCGCCAAAGCAGGTAGCCAAGACCGTCCCTGCGGCAAAACCGGAAGCCGCTCCGCTGGCTCCGGCCGCGCCTGCTGCATCGAACGCACCCGCCGTCGCCAAGCCGCCGGCGCCCGCGATCGGCGCCGCCAAGCCGCCGGCGCCCGATCCCAACGCGCCGGTCGTCGTCACCGTACAGCGCGCAGCGGACACGCTGCGCCTCGAATTTCCTTTTGCCGTGCCGACGCCCGCCGCGGTATTCCACCGCGCCGACGTGCTATGGCTCGTCTTCGACAGCGCCGCCAAGATCGATCTCGGCGCGTTGAGCGGTGAAGTCACGAAGCGCGCATCGATGCGCAGACCACACCGTTACCCGCGGCGCCGACGGCGAAGCAATCGTGCGCATCAAGCTCGAGCGTCCGCAGATCGCGAGCCTTGCCGCCGACGGGCCGTCCTGGCTGCTGACCCTCGGCGATGCCGGCGACGCGCAGACGCAAGCCGCTGGCGATCGCCCGCGGCGTCACCGAGAAGAACAAGGCGAACATCTCATCGCGTTCGAGCGGGCCGCAGAAACTGCACACCATTACCGACCCGGAAGTCGGCGACCGGCTGATGGTGGTAACCGCACTTGCGCCCGCGCGCGGTTTCCTCAAGGAGCTCGATTTCGTCGAGCTGCGCGCGCTGTCTTCGGCACAGGGCGTGGTGGTGCAGCCGCTCGCCGACGACATCCGTGCGGAGATTGCGACCCGACCGCATTAACTTGACGCGGCCGGGCGGGCTGACGTTGTCGTCCGGCGCGATCGGCGAGCGCGCCGCCAATACCTTCACCTACAACCCGCTGCTGTTCGACACCCAGCTCTGGGGCTTCGACCAGCAGGCCAAATACAATGAGCGCCAGGACGATCTGATCCGCCAGGCGGCCATGGCGCCGCCGGCCAAGCGCTACCAGGCGCGGCTCAATCTCGCGCGCTTCTACATCGCTCGCGATATGGCGGCCGAGGCCACCGGCGTGCTCACCGTCGCGCTGTCCGGCCTGCACGGCGACGACGTCACCGGCAGCGTGCTCAAGGGCATCGCCGACCTGTTGCTGCACCGGCCGGAGGACGCGCTCAAGGATCTGACAATCCGATGGTCGGCAGCCAGCTCAACGCTCCGGTGTGGCGCGCGGTCGCGCTCGCCGGCGAGGGCAAATGGAGCGAGGCGCGCAATCAGTTCAAGAACATGGACGCGGCGATGGGCTCGCTGCCGATCGAATTGCAGCGCATCGCCCTGCGCGAGGCGCTGCGCTCCGCGATCGAGGTGCACGATTTCAACGGCGCGGCGCGCATGTTCGACGAGTTCGACACCATCGGTGTGCCGCCCGGGCTGGAAGCTGCCATGGCGGTGCTGACCGGCAAGCTTGACGAGGGGCTCGGCCGTACCGAGGACGCGCTCGACCGCTTATCGCCTCGCCGCCAATTCGACGGATCGCCGCGCTGCCGCGCAAGGCCGCCTGCGCGAGATCGCGCTGCGGCTCTCGGTCGGCGACATGCCGCGCAGCGACGCGATCGGCGAATTGGAGACGCTGACGACGGTGTGGCGCGGCGACGAGACCGAGGCCGAGGGCCTCAAGCTGCTGGCGCATCTCTATACCGAGGATGGCCGTTACCGCGAAGCCTTCCACGTCATGCGCACGGCGATCCAATCGCACCCGAATTCCGATCTCACCCGGCAGATCCAGGACGAGGCGGCGGCGACCTTCGACAGCCTGTTTCTCGGCGGCAAGGGCGACGCCATGCCGCCGATCGAAGCCCTCGGCCTGTTCTATGACTACCGCGAGCTGACGCCGATCGGCCGCCGCGGCGACGAGATGATCCGCAAGCTCGCCGACCGGCTGGTCTCGGTCGATCTGCTCGATCAGGCCGCCGAGCTGCTGCAGCACCAGGTCGATCACCGCCTGCAGGGCGCGGCGCGCGCGCAGGTCGCGACCAGGCTCGCCGTCATTTATCTGATGAACCGCAAGCCGGACCTGGCGCTGTCGACCTTGCAGACGACGCGGTCGGCCGATCTGTCGAACGAGCTGCGCGATCAGCGGCTCCTGCTCGAAGCGCGGGCGCTGTCCGATCTCGGCCGCCACGACATCGCGCTCGAGGCGATCGCCAATATCAAGAGTCATGAGGCGATCCGCCTGCGCGCCGACATTCTGTGGGCGTCGCAGCGCTGGCGCGAGGCGGCCGAGCAGCTCGAATTGCTGCAAGGCGAGCGCTGGAAGCAGTTCCAGCCGCTGAGCGACATCGAGCGCGCCGACATCTTGCGCGCGGCGATCGGCTATTCTCTCGCCAACGAGTCGATCGGGCTCGCGCGGCTTGCGCGACAAGTACGCGGCCAAGATGGCGGGCAGCCCGGACGGCCACGCCTTCGATGTGGTGAGCGCGCCGGTCGGCAACAGCGGCGCCGAATTCCAGAGCATCGCCAAGACGGTCGCCGGCGCCGACACGCTCGACAGCTTCCTGCACGACATGCGCGTGCGCTATCCGGACCTCTCGACCGCGGCCGGCGACAAGACGCCGCCACCTGCCGCCACACCTCCCGCCGCGGCCGCAAAGCGGCCGCAGGCGGCAGCGCCCGCGTTGGCGAAGCCAGAAAAAGCGGCGGCGAACGCGCCGACTAAAACCCAGCGCGGCGTCCTCGCCGCTGCCGCCGAAGCCGCCCGCCGGCACGCCGCTGAAGCCCGACCGCACGCCGACCGGATCGATCCCGCGGAAATAGCGCAGGGCAAAGCGCTTAAGTGCCGTAGCTCTGGATCAGCGAGCCGGCGACCAGGCTCCAGCCGTCGACCAGCACGAAGAAGATCAGCTTGAACGGCAGCGAGACCACGACCGGCGGCAGCATCATCATGCCCATCGACATCAGTACCGAGGCGACCACCAGATCGATGATCAGGAAGGGCAGGAACAGGAGAAAGCCGATCTCGAAGGCGCGCTTGAGCTCGGAGATCATGAAGGCCGGCACCAGGACGCGCAGCGACAGATCCTCGGGCTTGGCGGGCGCAGCTTCCTTCGACATGTCGACGAACAGCTTCAGGTCTTTCTCGTTGACGTTCTTCTCCATGAAGGCGCGCAGCGGCTGCGAGCCGCGCTCGAAAGCCTGTTCGGCGGTGATCTGGTTGTTGGCGAGCGGGCGCAAGCCGGTTTCGTAAACGGTCTGCAGGGCCGGGCCCATCACGAAAGCGGTGAGGAACAGCGCCAGCGAAATGATCACCGCATTGGGCGGCGCGGTCGCGGTGCCGAGCGCGGTGCGCAACAGCGACAGCACAACGACGATGCGGGTGAAGGACGTCATCATGACGAGAATTGATGGCGCCAGCGACAGCACCGTCAACAGCGCGATCATCTGGATGACGCGCTCGGTGAGCCCGTTGCCCGGCCCGAAATTGATGCTGACGTCCTGCGCGCCGGCCGGCGTTACCGCCACCGCGAGGATCACTCCCGCTACTCCAACCGCCACCGTCCACAGACGAACACGGCGGTCGGACCTATGTGTCAAGATTTTCCGGGCGGACGGCCAAGCAAGTTGGCCATCTCCTGTTCGAGATTGTCGTAAAGGTTTTTGCCGGGCGTCGCCGCCGGCTCAAGCTTGGGTTCGAATTTTGGCTCGAGCTTCGGCTCGGCCTTGGTTTCCATTTTCGGTTCGAGTTTCAGTTCCGGCCGCATCTTCGGCTGCCGCAGCAGGCCGGCCGGCGAATCCGGCGGCCTTGTTCGCGGCGGGCTGAGCCGCGAGTGCATCGGTCACCGGCGGGCGGCCCTCGGCCATCGGCGTGCGGCGCAGCGCTGCTTCGAGTTGCTGTGCCATCTCCGCGAGATTGTGATCGGTCTGCGGCGAGGGCGGCGACTCGCTCGGCGCCGAGATACGCGGCTCGGGGCGCACGATCGGCGGCGCTGCTTCCGGCGGATTGAGGCGGGCGGAAAGCTCGCCGGCAAGCCCGCTCAGGTCGGCGGTCGGACGGGCGCGCGCGCCCGGCTCCGGCGGCAGCCACGGCTCTTCGGTGGCGTTCGAACGATAGGGACGTGGCGCGCCGACCGGCGCGAGCGGTGTCGGCTCCGGCTGCAGCGGCCAGGAGCCTTCGGGGGCTGGCGTCGGCCGCGGCGCGACTTCCGGCGGCGTCATGCGCGCCGCCTGCTCGCGCGCGGCTTCACGCGTGCCGACCGCGCGCACGATATTCGGCTCGACCACGACGTCGGTCGGGCCGCCGATCATCAGCAGATGCTCGATATTGTCGCGACGGATCAGCACCAGGCGTCGGCGGCCGTCGATCGGGGCGGCATCGATCACCGCAAGGCGCGGCTGGCGCCCGCGCGAGGTGCCGAGCCGGTTCGAGCCGAAGCGGCGCACCAGCCAGGCGGTCAGGCCGATCAGCGCGAGCACGATGGCAAAGGCGATGAAGAATTTCACGGCCAGCGGCGTCTCGGAGCCGAGCAGGTCGAACATCAAGCGCTCCGTAAATACGACGCCGCGAGGATCCGGACGGGAATCGCCCGAATGGTTAACCCCCTAGGCACTATTTGCCGCCCGGAATACTAACAGAAGATTAATAAGAGAAGGTCTTTCACGTCGTCGCCGCGGGTTCCGAGCCTTCGAAGATGGTAAATGGGGCAGCCATTAGGCGACTTGCCCATATCCTTTTACCGGCCATTAACCATACACCCGGCAAAGTCTGCCTAGCGGGGCGCTCGCCTGTAGGGGCGGCGATTAAGGAGGGTTCATTGGCGATTACCGACATTCCCATCCTGTCGATGCTGCGTACGCGGCTCGACTGGGGCCAGCAGCGCCAGCGGGTGCTCGCCGAAAACGTCGCCAATGCCGACACGCCCAATTTCCGCGGCCGCGATCTGGCGCCGCTGAAGTTCGAGGCCCCGGGGCAAGGTGGCAACAGCGGGCGTCACCCCGGTTGCGCTGGCGCAGACCGAAAGCGGTCACATCGCCGGCGCTGGCGACGGCGACTCCGCCTTCCGCAGCGAGCAGGAAAGCAAATACGACGTCCAGCCGACCGGCAACACCGTCAATCTCGAGGACGAGATGATGAAGGTCGCCGCCAACCAGATGGATTACCAGGCGGTGAGCGCGCTCTACACGCGCAGCCTCAATCTGCTCAAGACCGCGCTCGGCAAGATCGCGGATAGGCTAGGGAGCAAGGTCATGGATTTCCTCAAGAGCATGGCGATCGCGGCATCCGGCCTGCGCGCGCAGGCCGGCCGCATGCGCATCATCTCGGAAAACATCGCCAACGCGGACTCGACGCCGTCGACGCCGGGCGCCGAGCCCTACCGGCGCAAGATCCCGACCTTCTACACCGAGTTCGACCGCACGCTCGATGCCAGCACTCGTCGAGCTCGGGCCGCCGCAGCCCGACAAGCTCCGAATTCCGTCTCAAATACGAGCCCGGCCATCCGGCCGCCGACGCCAACGGCAACGTCAAATATCCCAACGTCAATTCCGATGATGGAAATGACCGACATGCGCGAGGCGCAGCGCTCCTACGAAGCCAACATCAACGTCATCACCGCCACGCGCCGCATGCTCCAGCGCACGATCGATATTCTGAAGGCATAGCGCATGATCCCGAAAAGTGGGAACCGGATTTCGGATCAGATCATGCGCAAAAGGAAAATATGACATGGCCGACACCGATCTCCGCCGCCAGTGCCTATGCCGACCATGGCCCGCCTCGCCAACCGGCGCGGCCGCGCTCGGCGGGCGGCCGCCCGGGCAGCCGGCGACGACCAGAGCTTCACCGGCATGCTCAAGCAGGCGCTCGGCTCGGTGCAGGAGCTCCGGCCACAAGTCGGACGCGCAGATGCGCGCCGCCGCCAACGGCAACGCCAACATGGTCGACGTCGTCACCGCGGTGTCGGAGACCGAAGTGGCGATCGACGCCGTGGTCGCGGTTCGCGACAAGGTGATCGCCGCCTACGAAGAAGTCATGAAGATGACGATCTAAGCGCGAGACGGCAACGCAATGACCGGACCGGAAGTTCTCGATATCGCCCGCGACGCGATCTACACGCTGATCATCGTCGCCGGCCCGGTGATGCTGGTCGGGCCTTGCCGTCGGCGTCGTCATCTCGCTGTTGCAGGCGCTGACGCAGATCCAGGAAATGACGCTCGCTTTCGTGCCGAAGATTTTGGCGATCTTCGTCACGCTGCTGCTCGCGCTGCCGTTCATGGCGGAGAAGCTGCACGCGGAAATGTTGCGGCTCGCCGCCCGCATCATCAGCGGCTGAACAATGACAAGTATTGCGCAGACCTGCCCGGCCTTGTGCGGGGCATCGATGCCTTATTTGCAGGCAACAACGCGAGGCGTGGATAGCCGGGACGGGCCCGGCCATGACGCGAGCAAGGGACGGGCGCTCTGATGCATATCGATATTTCCTTCTTGCCGGCGCTCGCGGCGGCCTACATGCTCACTTTTGCGCGCGTCGGCACCTGGTGATGCTGTTGCCGGGCGTCGGCGAAATGAACGTGCCGTCGCGGATACGGCTTGACCGTCGCGCTGGTGCTCACCGCCATCCTGCTGCCGCTGCATGAGAAGGCCTACACCATCGACCTGCAGGCGCTCGGGCCGGTGCTGCTGATGCTGGTGCAGGAAATGCTGATCGGCGCGGTGCTCGGGCTGACCGCGCGGCTCGCCATTTCTGCGCTGCAGGTGACCGGTTCGGTGGTTGCCCAGCAGCTCGGGCTCGGCTTCGTCACCGCGATCGATCCGACGCAGGATCAGCAGGGCGTGCTGGTCGGCAATTTCCTCACCATGCTCGGCATCACGCTGATCTTCGCCACCGACATGCACCACCTGGTGATCGCCGCGCTCAACGACAGCTACACGCTGTTTGCGCCGGGCGAGACGACGCTGGTCGGCGACATGGCGCACCACATCACCCGCGTCGTCGCCATCGGCCTTCCGCATCGGCATCCAGCTGTCGGCGCCGTTTCTGGTGTTCGGGCTGCTGTTCAACCTCGGCCTCGGCGTGCTGTCGCGGCTGATGCCGCAGATGCAGGTGTTCTTCATCGGCTTGCCGTTGTCGATCATGCTCGGCTTGCGCTGCTGATGCGTCGTGCTCGGCGCCATGATGGGCACCTTCGGCGGCTACATGCAAGGCATCCTCGCTCAACCTGGCGCCGCGGGTGACGGATACATGGCCGACGAACAACGATACAGTTCGGAAAAAACAGAAGACCCGACACAAAAGCGCCTCGACGACGCGATCCAGCGCGGCGACGTGGTCAAGAGCCAGGAGGTCTCCACCTGGTTCATCATCGCCGGCGCGACGCTGGTGCTGGTCACCTTCTCCGGCGGCATGGGCGCAAGCCTCACCACCACCATGCGCGGGCTGATCGCCAATTCCTACGACATCCGCATGGACGGACCGGCGCTGCCGCGACCTGTTCGAGAAGCTCGGCGTCGAACTGTTCGCGGCGCTCGCGATCCCGTTCCTGCTGCTTGACGCTTGCCGCACTCGGCGGCAACCTGATCCAGCACCGGCTGATGTGGATCTGCGAGACGCTGACGCCGAAACTCTCCCGGGTCTCGCGCCGGCGCGGGCTTCAAGCGCATGTTCTCGACTGCAGGCGCCGTCAACTCGCCAAGGGGCTGGTCAAGCTGCTGGTGGTCGGCACGTGCTGGTGCGGTGATGTGGCCGGAGCGGCGCGGCATGCAGAGCCTGGTGTGGACCGACCTCGGCGCCGTGCTGCCGCTCGCCAAGACCATGGCGCTTAAGCTGATGGGTACGGTGGTGGCGATCATGGCGGTCGTCGCCGCCGCCGACTACCTCTTCCAGTACCGGAAATGGTACGAGCGGCAGAAAATGTCGCTGCGCGAATTGAAGGAAGAGTTCAAGCAGACCGAAGGCGACCCCAAGATCAGGGGCAAGATGAAGCAGTTGCGGGCCAGGGCCGCATGCGCAAGCGCATGATCGCGGCGGTGCCCAAGGCGGCGGTGGTCATCACCAACCCGACCCACTATTCGGTCGCCCTGCAATACGAGCGCGGCATGCCGGCCCCGGTCTGCGTCGCCAAGGGCGTCGACGCGCTCGCCCTGAAAATCCGCGAAGTGGCGAACGAGCACCGCATCCCGATCGTCGAGAACCCGCCGCTTGCCCGCGCGCTGCACGCCACCGTCGAGGTCGACCAGGCGATCCCGCCGGAGCACTACAAGGCGGTGGCCGAGGTCATCGGCTACGTGCTGCGGCTGCGCCGGGTGACACGGCGGTAATTATCCAGAGGCCGCCTTTGCCGCGCACAAGGACTTGCGCGCATGGGCCCGGTTAAGGCACTCAGGGGTCACCCAAGTGATTTGCCTTGAGTGATTTGCCACCAGAGGCCGCTGGCGACAAAGGGTCCCTTAAACCGTCATGGCAGCCCAAGATCAGGCCGCTTCCACCCCGCCGGCGCCGGAGCCGGAGCCGGTCAAGGGCCGCCGTGCCTTCGACAAGAGCCACAGCGCCCCGCGCGGCGGTAGCGTGCTGATGGTGCTGCTGGTGGCGCTCGCTTTGATCGCCGCCGGCACCGGCATCGTCTACGTCGGCCGCGACTACGCCGAAACCTACATCCTGGCGCTGCTTGCCGTGCTCGGCACCATCGGCGTATTTGCGCTGTTCGCCATGGCTTCCGGCATCATGGTGCTGTCGGGCAGGGACCGCGGCAGCCCGCTGCTCAAGGCCGTCGTCGACGACGCCTTCGACGGCGTCGTGGTCACCGACCAGTCGGGCCGGGTGTTCTACGCCAACGCCACCTACCTCAATATGATCGGCGCCGCCGACGATAGCGACGTACGCCCGATCGAGCGGGTGTTCATCGGCGATCCGGAAGTCTCCGAGGCGATCTACCGCCTGCTCAAAGCGGCGCGCGATGGGCAGAAGCTGCAGGAAGAAGTGCGCATCGCCGGCAATGGCAGCGACGCGGCGCGCTGGGTCCGCCTGCGCGTTCGCCCGCTCGGCGAAAGGCAAGCGCAACGCGCGCATGTCGGTGTGGTCGGTTGCCGACGTCACGCGCGACCGCGAACGCGCCGAAAACGTCTTTCAGGAGCTCAAGCAGGCGATCGGCTACCTCGACCACGCCCCGGTCGGCTTCTTCTCGGTCGATGCCTCGGGCACCGTCGTCTATCTCAACGCCACGCTTGCCGGCTGGCTCAATCACGACCTCGCCGAGGTCGCCGGCGGTTCGCTCAAGCTTGCCGACATCGTCGCCGGCGAGGGTGCGGCGCTGCTGACCACGTTCAACGCTGCGCCGGGCGAGGTCAAGACCGAGGTGTTCGATCTCGACCTCAAGACGAAGTCCGGCAAGCCGCTGCCGGTCAGGCTGTTCCACAAGGTCGCCTTCGGTGCCGACGGCATGGTCGGCCCCTCGCGCACGGTGGTGCTCAATCGCGCCCGCGACGCCGGCGGCGACACCGCGCGCGCCGCCGAAGTGCGCTTCATGCGCTTCTTCCAGAACACGCCGATGGCGATTGCGACCGTCGACAAGGCCGGCCGCATCGCCCGCAGCAACGCGCGCTTTGCCGCGGCCTTTGAGAGCCTGCTCAAGGCCGATGATCGCTCGATCCTTGGCGCGGTCGCCGAGCGTGACCGCGCTGTGCTCGAAAACGCAATCGCCAAGGCCGCGGCGGGGCAGGGCGACATCGCCCCGGTCGAGGCCGCGCTTGTGGGGTCCGGAGAGCGTTGGGCGACGTTCTTCGTCTCCGCCGTCGAAGAAGAAGATCGCGACGGTGAGGCGGCGATCGTCTACGCGCTCGAAACCACGGCGCAGAAGACGCTGGAGAACCGCATCAACCAGCAGCAGAAGATGGAGTTGGTCGGCCAGCTTGCCGGCGGCATCGCCCACGACTTCAACAACGTGCTGTCCGCCATCATGATGGCGACCGACTTTCTGCTCAACGCGCATAAGCCGACCGATCCGTCGTTCCAGGACATCATCCAGATCAAGCAAAACGCCAACCGCGCGGCGGCGCTGGTGCGGCAACTGCTCGCCTTCTCGCGGAAGCAGACGCTGCGCCCACAGGTGCTCGACCTCGGCGAGACACTGAGCGACCTCGGTATGTTGTTGAAGCGCCTGATCGGCGAGAAGGTGACGTTCTCCGGCGTCGTCGTCGGCCGCGACCTGTGGCCGGTGAAGGTCGACATCTCGCAGTTCGAGCAGGTGATCGTGAACCTCGCGGTCAACGCCCGCGACGCTATGCCCGAGGGCGGTACTCTCACCATCCGCACCGCCAACGTGCCGGCCGCCGACAGCGCCAAGCTCGCCTACAAGGGCATGCCCGCCGCCGATTACGTGCTGGTCGAGGCGATCGATACCGGCACCGGCATTCCGCCGGAGATCATGGACAAGATCTTCGACCCATTCTTCACCACCAAGGAAGTCGGCAAGGGCACCGGCCTCGGTCTGTCGACCGTCTACGGCATCGTCAAGCAGACCGGCGGCTTCATCTATGCCGATTTAAAACCGGGCCACACCGCGTTCCGCATCTTCCTGCCGCGCCACGTGCCGGGGGCGGAGGAAACGCTGACGCAGATCCCGAGCGCGGAAGCCCCCGCGATCGCCGGGGCCATGACGGCGGCCGAGCACGTCGCGCGCGCCGCCGCCGACCTCACCGGCCACGGCACCATTCTGCTGGTCGAGGACGAAGAAGGCCTGCGCGCGCTCAATGCCCGTGGCCTTGCCTCGCGCGGCTACACCGTGCTCGAAGCCGGCAACGGCGTCGAGGCGATTGAGGTGTTCGACCGCGGCGATACTGTCGATCTCGTCGTCTCCGATGTGGTGATGCCGGAAATGGACGGACCGACGCTGCTCAAGGAGCTGCGCCGCCGTAATCCCAACGTGAAGGTGATTTTTGTCTCCGGCTACGCCGAAGAAGCCTTCAGCAAGAACCTGTCGAGCCAGGAGCAGTACGAGTTCCTGGCCAAGCCGTTCACGCTCAAGCAGCTTGTCTCCAAGGTGAAAGAGACGATGACGGGCTGACGCCGCTCTCAGGCGGGTTCTGCGGGCGCGGGTTCGGCTTTGACGTGTTCTTCAGGCTTTGCCGCCGGCGCAACCGCCGCCGGATCGGTCAAGCGACGCTCGAAGGCGACGCCGACCTGCCCTTCCGTGCGCCAGATGACACGGCAGGAACGTCGCGCCGAGCCGGTTCCCGACAACAGCAGCATGAAGCGCTCGGGCAGAGCCTTGGCGTCGTCGACGTCGAGGCGCGCGCCGGTGTCGGAAATGTCGGACAGCACGCAGCCGTGCAGCTTGTCGTTATCGAGCGCCATCCAGGCGCTGTATTTGAGCGGCCGCCGCCGTGATTTTCGTTTGTCGTTGCGCATGGCGCCTCGCGAGTGACCGAACACTCCGGCTGTTTTCGGTTTACAACCGGTTAACGAAATGGTCTCGATCCTGGCGCAACTATAGGCAGCGGCAATTACCAATCTATAAAGTGTGCTTTGCCTTGCGGTGGCCGCACACCGTTGACCTTGCCGCCGATTTTGTCTATTCCGCCGCGCTGCAACTGAAGTTTTCGGCTGACCTTGCTGCCACGCTCCCGGCTTTTGGGCTGCTGCTCCAAGTGAACTCCCAAAACTCGGATGGTTGCCGCTTTCCGCGATGGACGCGGGGAAGCGTTCAACGAAGAAGCGTGAAAGGAACTATTATGCCTGTCGGAACTGTGAAGTTCTTCAACACCCAGAAAGGCTTCGGCTTCATCAAGCCGGATGACGGCTCCAAGGATGTGTTCGTGCACATCAGCGCCGTCGAGCGCGCCGGCATGCGCTCGCTCAACGAGGGTCAGAAGGTCAGCTACGATCTGATCACCGAACGCGGCAAGCAGGCCGCCGGCAATCTGCAGCCGGCCTGAGCGCGAACGCGGAAGAACTCAACGACAAACGGAAAGCCCGGCGGCGACGCCGGGCTTTTTGCTTTTCTGCCGCGTGCTAGAGTGCGCTTCATGCGGTCGGCCATACCGCCGGTGACCGCATGGCCTACGTTGGCATCTCCTGCGTCGTCGATTGCGACGGCGGCGGTGTCGATCTCGACAAGATGCCGCCGGCGAACAGCCTGATCGTGCGCCTCAAGCAGGACGGCATTCGCCCCAAAGACGACGACAAATAAAGGGGAGGGACATCCATGGACATTATTGCTTGCGGGGCACGGCCGTCACGCCGGGCGCCGGCATCGAGCTTCACCGGCACGGTGTGGCAGGACCCGATCATCGAGGCGCCCGAGCCGGCGCTGTTGCGCGCAGGGCGCGTGCGGTTCGAGCCCGGTCCGCGCACCCATTGGCATACCCATCCGCTCGGCCAGACACTGCACGTCATCGCCGGCGTTGGCCGGGTGCAGAGCTGGGGCGGGCCGGTGCGCGAGATTCGCGCCGGCGATACGGCGTGGATTGCGCCAGGCGAGAAGCATTGGCACGGCGCCACGCCCGACCACGGCATGGAACACATCGCCATGCAGGAGCAGCAAGGCGGCTCGCACGTGACCTGGCTGGAGCCGGTTACCGACGCGCAGTATCTCGGCAAGTAGACGGCGGAATATGAATGAGCGCACCGGTGTTGACCTTTTTCGGACAGCGGGGCGACGGTGCTTCCGCTGACGACGGGAGGTTTTGCAATGATTGCTCGAATAAGTGTGCCGCTGGCGGCGTGTCTTGCTCTCATCTGCGCAGGCCCGGTTGCCGCGCAGCAGGCCAACATGACGTTCTTCGTCACCAGTGCCAGCCCCGGTAAGGGCGCCGACCTCGGCGGGCTCGCAGGCGCCGACAAGCATTGCCAGGATCTCGCCGCCTCGGTCGGCGCCGGGGGCAAGACCTGGCACGCTTATCTGTCGACGCAAGGTGCCGGCGCGGTCAACGCGCGCGACCGCATCGGCAAGGGGCCGTGGCAAAACGCCAAGGGCGTCGTCATCGCGACCAGCGTTGCCGACCTGCACAGCGACAACAATAAAATGTCGAAAGAGAACGACCTGTCGGAGAAGGGCGAGGTCATCAACGGCTACGGCGACAAGCCAAACCGCCACGACATCCTCACCGGCTCGCAGCCCGACGGCACCGCATATACCGACGGTGCCGACCATACCTGCAAGAACTACACGAGCAGCACGGACGGCTCGGTCATGCTCGGCCATGCCGACAAGAACGGGCCGGCGACATTCCCCACTGTGAAATCGTGGAATGCGGCCCATCCCTCGCGCGGCTGCTCGCAGCAGGGGCTGATCTCGACCGGCGGCGACGGGCTGCTGTACTGCTTCGCGGTGAACTGAACGTGCTAGGCTAGACGCCTCCAACGAGGTGCCTCATGCGCTATCAGCTCTATTACTGGCCGGGCATCCAGGGGCGCGGCGAATTCGTGCGGCTCGCGCTCGAGGATGCCGGCGCGTCTTACGACGACGTTGCGCGCAAGTCAGGCGGCATGGACAAGATGGCGGCGCTGATGGAGGGCGGCAAACGGCCGCCGTTTGCGCCGCCGTTCCTCAAAGCCGGCAAGCTCGTCATCGCGCAGGTGGCGGAGATTCTCTATTCTCCTCGGACCGAAGCTCAAGCTTGCGCCACGGATGGAGGCCGACCGGCTCTGGCTGCATCAGTTGCAGTTGACCGTCACCGATTTCGTCAAGGAGATCCACGACACTCATCATCCGCTCGGCGGCGAGTTCTATTACGAGGACGTCAAGCCAGAGGCCAAGCGCTTCACCCGGAATTTCCTGGAAAACCGCGCGCCGAAATATCTCGGCTATTTCGAAACCGTGCTCAAGGCGAGCGGTGGGCCCTACGCGCTCGGCCGCCGCGCAACCTATGTCGACCTGTCGCTGTTCCAGCTCATCGAGGGACTGCGCTACGCTTTTCCCAAGGCGATGAAGTCGATCGAGCGCGACCTGCCGCGTGTGGTCGCGGTGCATGACAAGATCGCGCAGCGCGAGCGCATCAAGGCGTATCTCAAATCGCCGCGGCGGCTCGCCTTCAACGAGTTCGGCATCTTCCGCCACTATCCGGAGCTCGACGCCTAGCCCTGCGCGGCGAGCGTTTTGCCGCCGGCGGTGACGGGCTTTGCCGAAATCAGCGCGAAGGCGATGACGCAAGGCTCCTTGCCGTTGTTCACCCAGTTGTGGATGGTGCCGCGCTGCACCAGCACGTCGCCCGCTTTGAGGTGCACGGTTTCGCCGTCGAGCACCATGTCGATCCCGCCGGACATCACCACGGCATAGTCGATCGAGTTGGTGCGGTGGCTGCGCGGCGATACGCCAGGACCGAAGCTCACCACGCGGAACACGCTTCCGGCGGGAATCGTGGTGCCGATCTTCTTGCCCGAGGGATCCTCGTCGCCGTCGTTGTTTACCGGCAAAGTTTCGCTCGACCAGATCACGCTATATTCGGCGCCCGGCCGCTGCGAATGAACGTTCTTGACCTGCTCGTCGATCAGCACTTTGGCGCGGCCTTGGGCGTCGTGGCCGGTGACGATGCGGCGCAGCGTGAGGCTCATTGTGTTTCTCCCTTTACGATTTTGTGGTTGCCGTTTTTGCCGGCCTCGTGCCAGAGCAGGAACAGGCCGGAGCCGACCACGATCGATGAGCCGGCAAGCAGCGCCAGCGACGGCACGTCGCCCCAGAATACGAAGCCGAGAATTGTCGCCCAGACCAGCGTGAAGTAATAGAATGGCCCTACCGCGGCAGGCGGCGCCAGCGCCAGCGACCGCGTCCACCAATATTGGCCGAAGCCGTTGCAGACGCCGGCCGCGACCATCGCCGCGGCATCGCGCCCGCCCGGCACGCTGAAGCCGAACACCGGCAGCGACACGGCGAAGAACAAAGTCATGAACAGCATCTGGTAGATGGTGAGCGTCTGCGGCGATTTGGTTGCGCTCATGCCGCGCACCGCCGCGGTGACGCTGCCGTAGAGCACGGCGTTGGCGACCGCGAACAGCGCTCCGAGGCTGAAACTGTCGGCGCCCGGCGAGGTCACCAGCAGCACGCCGGCAAAGCCGACGGCGAGCGCCACCGCGCGCGCGAAGCCGACGCGCTCCTTGAGCCACAGCGCCGCGAACAGCGTGGCAAACAGCGGCGCCGAAAAGTTGATCGCCATGGCGCCGGCGAGCGGCATCATGCTGAGCGCAATGAGGATGCAGCTCTGCGCCGCGGTCTGCGTGACACTGCGCGCGGCGTGATCGCGCATCCTTTTGGTGTAGAACACCGTGATGCCCATGCGCGGCAGCACGAGCGCGGCGACGACGACGAGCGAAACCGCGGTGCGAAAGAACAAGACCTCGGCGAAGGAATAGCTCGCGACCTGCCATTTCGAAATCGCGGTCGAGCGTGGCGTAGAGGACGGTGGCGCCGAGCATCAGCGCGATGCCGGCCGGAATATGTTCGGTGCGCCGGTAGGCGGCAGGTGGCCCGTCCTCGGCGCGCTCGAACGTCATCGCGACCGCTTTCGCCGCATCCTCGCCTCGCGGCGTTTCTTGCGCAGACGGGCCTCGCGCGCCTTGCGCGCCCTGCGCCGACGGCAGCGCGAGCAGCGGCAATTCGAGATGCCGATGACGTTGCGCAGGTAATCCATGCCGTAGTGGTAGACGATTTCCTCGCCCGGCTTGATGTTGCGCATGGCGCGGATGAAGGCGCGGTGGCCGACGTCGTAGCACTCGGCGTTGGGATTGCAGGAATGGTTGCCGTAGCGCGCGAGGTTGCGGCGCGACTTTCCGTCGATGGTCCAGCGGCTGTTGATTTCGTAGAGGTATTTGTTGCCGCGCCGCTCGGCCTTTTCCGCCTCCTTGGTGGGGAGGAGGGGGCCTTTGTATTCGGCGATACGTTCGCGCTTCTTGATGAGGCGGGTGGCGAACAGGCCGAGGCCGGTGACAGCGCGGCCGACGCGGAAAGGTCTGGGGGGCATTCACGATGTCCAGGGCGAGGACTGCGCCAATGCCAGATTGCCGCGCGCTTTGTCAATTGAATGCGCTGTCCCGGGGCTTTCGGTTGTCGGATTCTTGGCCGGCGCACTAGAATAGGCCAAACGGCACCCGCGGGCGGCAGGCGGGGCGGGGCCGGACGACGGAGGACGTGTCATGGTGAAGGTCGTGGCGGGCGCGCTTGTGCTGGCGCTCATGTTCAGTGCCGGCGCGGCCGAGGCGCGGGGCTCCGGCGCGATAAGGCAGCAGCGCGGCCAGGTCGTGCACGACCCCGACAGCAAGGCCTGCGATCCGATCGTGATCGACCAATGCATGGACAAATGCATGTCGCACGGCAACCGCGGCGGCAAGTCGTCGAAGGTCAGCGTGGGCCAGAAGTGCCAACGCAGCTGCTCGGCCGGCTGCTGAGCGCCGATGCGCGAATGGCCGGCATTGCCCTATGCCCAGTGGGCGGACACCCGCGCGACGCTGCATTTGTGGACGCAAATCGCCGGCAAGATCCGGCTGGCGCGCACGCCATGGCTCAACCATTCCTGGCAGGTCACGCTTTATGTGACGCCGCGCGGCCTGACCACCGGACCGATGCCGGCGGGGGGCCGCAGCTTCGCGATCGACTTCGACTTCATCGACCACGTGCTGCGCATTGCCGCGAGCGACGGGCGGAGCGGGCAAGTCAAGCTCAGGCCCGTCACCGTCGCCGCCTTCTACGCCGAGGTTGAGGCGGCGCTCGCGGCGCTCGATCTCGCCACGCCGATCACGACAATGCCGAACGAGATCCCCGACGCGGTGCCGTTCGATCGGGACACGCAGCACAAGTCCTACGATGCGGAGGCCGTGCGGCGCTTCCACCGCGTGCTGCTCGCCGTGAACCACGTGCTGTGGCGCTTCCGTTCCGGCTTCCTCGGCAAGGTGTCGCCGGTGCACTTCTTCTGGGGCTCGTTCGATCTCGCGGTGACGCGCTTCTCCGGACGCCGCGCGCCGCGCCACCCCGGCGGCGTGCCGAATTTGCCGGACAGTGTGGCGCGCGAGGCCTATTCGCACGAGGTGTCGAGCGCGGGCTTCTGGCCGGGCGCGCCGGGCGCCGTCGAATACGCGGCGTTCTATTCGTATGCCTATCCTGCGCCCGCCGGCTTCGACGCGGCCAAGGTTGCGCCCGCCGGTGCGTTCTTTTCCAAAGACGCTCGGCGAGTTCATTTTGCCCTACGACGCGGTGCGTGAGGCACGCGATCCGGAAGCCGTGCTGATGGCGTTCCTGCAATCGACTTATGACGCGGCGGCGAATTTGGCGAAGTGGGACCGCGCCGCGCTCGAATGCGCGATCGGCGAGCCAGGCAAGGTGAGGGTGGTTTAGGCCCTCAGGCCGCACACTTGGAGGTGCGCCGCCGCTTCATCAGCAGGCCGAGCACAACAGCGCCGCTGGCGAACAACGGCAGCGCCGCCGGCACCGGCGTGGCGGTCAGATCGCCTTCGCCTTCGCCGGGAACGGGATTGCCGCCAAGCGTGATGCCGGTGAAGGCAAGGCCGGTGTCATAGGCGGTGTCGAGCCAGTTGGTGACGCCGAACACCAGCACGTAAGTGCCGGCGACTGAGATGTTGTAGGTCGAGTGAATCCAGCCGGTGTAGCCGCAGCCCGGACCCCAGCAGGTCTGCGACGAACTGCCGAGCGGCGACCAGGCCGGCCCGGTCGGGTCCTGCGACACGATCGGCACCGACAAAGGCGCCAGCGTCGCGTCAATGCCCGGCAGGTTGGCGCCCGGAATGATGGTGCCGGTCGGCTCGGTGCGCGCGGTCAGCAACGTCGCAACCGGCGTGCCGCCGGTCGTCTGCAGCTGCGCCCAGGCGTAATCTTGGTAGATGGTGCGGTTCGGGTCGGCCGTGTTCTGTCCGTCCGAGGTGATGAAGTTGAAATAGTAGTCAAGCGCCTGATTGGCCGTCGCGGTGAAGGCCGTGGTCTTGTACTGCGAGCCGTTGGTGGCATCGCTGTTGTAGGGGCCGCTGATTTGTCCGGCGCCAGTCGGTCCGTTGAAGGTGGAGATCCAGCGATAGGAGCCGCCGCTCGGCGGCAGCGTGACGTCGCCGTCGGCGAGTGACGATACGCCGCAGCTGCCGATACAGGAGGCTGCGATCGCAGGAGCGGGCGCTGCCGCCGCGCCGAGCGCAATCAGGAGAGCTGCGCCACCGATCCGAGCTTGCATGGTCATGTCCGTCACCCTGTTATTGTCTTTCAAGTTATCTTCAACTCGCATTAACCGTGCATGGGCGGCACCGAGGAATACTACGTAGCCCGGCAGAGCTGCCGAGCGATCGTTTGCAACCGGCGCGCGCCGCGGTCGGTATCCAAGGGCTCCATTGAGGTTGCGACCGGCGGTCTCGGCCGAGCCGCGCGAGTGCAAGGCGGAGTAGGGCGCGAGCCGCACACTCCGTTCGTTCCCGCGCAAGCGGGAATCCAGTTCTCCTTCCGGGCCGCTCTGGGTCCCCGCTTGCGCGGGGACGAACGGGGGAGGGGCCGATGCGATTGTCAAACAGCCGGCGCATTCATGCAGGCGTGCGCCATCGCCCCTGTTCTTTGCGGCGCGGGGTGCGCCGTATTGCGTGCCCCGTGAGCGGGGCCACCCCCGCCTTCGCGGGGGCATGCCTTCTCCCCCCGGACAAAAAAGTCCGAGGGAGCGGAGCGCCGAGAGGCGCGTCCGTAGCCGTCGTGCCGCGCGGTCTTGCGGACCACGCGGGCGCCTTTCGGCGCTCCACTGCGGCGTCTTTTTCGGCGCCGGGCCGCGCTTCTGAAGGAGGCTCTATAGCGTGCCGTTGATTGCTCAACGGCCGGCCGAGCCTCTCCCCATCAGCGAGCTCCTCGCGGCGGGTCCTAGTGCCCGCGAGCGGTGCCCCGGCGCCGCCCGGGAGCCGTGGGTTACGGTGACCCACGGCGCGCGGACGCCGCGTCTGCCTTGGGGCCAGGGGTCCGGGGAGTGTCCCCGAACAACTGTCGCCCTTGGCCCGGGATGCTCAGACGCCTGTTCTCCGGCGCCTTCGCGATCCCGCTGCTCCGCCATCGTGACGTCTCGCGACGACGCCCTCGGACGAGCAGGACAATGCGGAATAAAATCCTAGAATGTGGCAGGATGAGGGCGGGCGCGAATTTTTGGCGAGGTAGGCAAGTGGAAGGAAAGGCGCGGGCGGCGTATTTGATCCCATGAGCCAGGAACAGGTGAAGGAAGTTCTCGATCGCGTTCTGACCTGGCCCGCCGAGCGTCAGGAAGACGCCGCGAAGGTTCTGCTGATGATGGAGCAGCAGGACTACAATGCCTATCGGCTCACCGACGCGCGGGTCGAAGAGGTGCGGCGCCGCCGCGCCGACAAGAATGCCAAGCGGCTCACACTCGATGAATTCAACGAGCGCCTGCACCGCCTTATTGGCGAATGAAGATCGTCGGCTTGACGGCGCTACGTAACTTACGTATATAACGTTTATGCACGCGGTTTGCGAAACCCATGCATTCCGCCGCGCCGCCGCCAAAGCGGGGATGAGCGAGGACGATATCGTCGCGCTCGTGACCTATCTCGCGGAGAAGCCAACGGCTGGCGACGTTATTGCCGGCACCGGCGGCTGCCGCAAGCTGCGCTGGGCAGGGCGTGGCAAAGGCAAGTCCGGCGGCTATCGCACGATCACGTTTTACAGCGGCGCGATGATGCCGGTCTATCTGCTGACGGTTTTCGGCAAGGGCGAGAAGGCCAATCTGTCGGATGCGGAGTGCAATGCGCTGCGAACATTGACGAGAGCCGTCGTCACCGAACATCAACAGGCGGTCGCCGCCATGGCGCGAAGGAAGGACGACACGACATGAGCAAGAAGGCATTCGACAAGATCGCGGAAGGCTTGAGCGAGGCGCTGGCGATCGCGCGCGGCGAGAAGAAGCCCGCCAAGCTTCATATTCCTCCGGAGATCGACGTGCGCGCCATCCGCGCGCGCACCGGGCTGTCGCAGGACGACTTTGCCACTGCCTTCGGCTTCACCATCAACCAGATCAAGGATTGGGAGCAGGGCCGCGCGCGGCCGCTCGGCGGCGTGCGCGCCTATCTGGTCATCATCGAGCGCGACGCCAAGCGGGTGCTGGAGTTGCTGCGGAAGGCGGGGGGAAGGAAGGCGGCGTGAGGGGATTCGTCATGGCCGGGCTTGTCCCGGCCATCCACGCCTTCAGACACGCGCCGCCGTTAAGGCGTGGATGCCCGGCACAAGGCCGGGCATGACGGAGTGTGGTGCGGCGCTGCTGCGCACCCTTGCCGGCAATTCTGACGTCGGGCGGCTGATGGAATTTTTGACCGCGCTCGGGCAGGACGTGCGAAGCGATCCGGATGATCGAGGACGACGGCTGGTTTATCGTGGCGACGCGCGGCAGCCATCGGCAGTACAAGCATTCGACCAAGTCTGGTCGCGTCACTGTCGCCGGAAAACCGTCGGACGATCTTGCGCCGGGGACGTTGAACAGCATATTGAAACAGGCCGGGCTCAAGGAGAAACGCTGATGCGCTACGCGGTCGTGATCGAAAAGGCGGACGGCAATTATTCGGCCTATGTGCCGGACCTGCCAGGCTGCGTCGCGACCGGGGCGACGGTGAAGGAAGCCGAGCGCGAAATCCGCGACGCGATCCGTTTTCATATCGATGGCTTGAAGGAAGACGGACAGCCGGTCCCTAAGCCGACCAGCATCGCCGATTACGTCGAGGCTTGATTTTCCTCGTCATGGCCGGGCAAGCGGGTCCGGCCTTTGGCCGGCCCGGGTGTAAACTTGTCCCGGCCATCCACGCCTTCTTGCACGCCGCCGCCAAGACGTGATGCCCGCCACAAGGCCGGGCATGACGGAGAATGTCTTCGGCGCTGGTGCGCACCCTTGCCGGCAATTCTTAAGTCGGGCGGCTGCTGGAATTTCTCAACCGCCTCGGGCAGGACGTGCGGATTACGGTGAAGCCGACGCGGAAGGCGGTGGGGGAGATGGAGGTGGTGGGGTGAAGATGCCACCGCGGGCGTTGGCGCGTCTTCGCTTTTTATTTCCGGTCACGCCGATCTACCGCTCGGTCGATTTCGAAACTCACTCGACGCCGGATATTTTGTCGGTAGTTCTTTAGCTGACGGAAAACTGGTAGCCCGACAGGACCAAGAACTTTGCCTGCGCGCTTTGCATAAGTCCAGAATGTCCAGTTTCTGTATTCGGCATTTTGCTCGCCGAAATCTCGGACTCGGCCAAATCTTTCAATAAGTCGCTCGTAATCGAATTGCGATCTCAAATCAGAAGAGTTCTTGTCGGGATATCGTCGGGCTATTGAAGTCGCCGCGCGCCGAGCAGAGCGTACGATCTTTCGATAAGAGATCCACAGCGTGCTATCGCGCAAATAAATGCGTTTTCCATCGAATTGAAAACCCAAGTATTCGATTCCATTTTGACCTTGCGTCCCGTGGATTAGTTTAAAATTTTGCAAGCCTCTATCTTTTTCGAAACGAAAACCGACGATTTTTCCTCTTTAATCACAAGCTTGGGACCAAACTTACCAATCACGTTTCGAACACGATTTATAATATCTATGCCGACGTCGCCGTTCACCTGGAAACGATAATCAAAATATCGTCTGAGTAACGGAAGTACGTTCCACCGAGCGCGTTGATCCAGCTCGCAACTAAAATGTCGAAGTCGAGAAGATATAAATTAGCTAGCAAATCGGAAATCGGAGCGCCTTGAGGGATGCCATAGGGCTTAAAGTTTTTTTTGATAAGGCTGCGCCTTCCATCGCCTCCGGCGATCTGTTTTCGAAATTCTTTCCCGGTACAAATTTGGATTGGCATTTCCCTGTAAGGCCTCAAATAGCCTTTTATGGTTTTGCCAGATGCACTCTTTCGCTTCGGCCCATAAAAGCCAAGCCTTTCATAGACGTCCTGCTTGTTGACGACAGCGTACCGAGTGATCGCTTTGAAAATTTTGAAATGATCTTCTGGGAGTTCTGTGGCCCCCAACATCCGAGCCCAAAGATCATAAAGTTGTTTATGGTCGAGGTGTTCGAAAAAACCACTGATGTCTAAAGCTGCGACAGCGCAATCACCAAGTCTCCGCAATTTTTAGAAAGGCATCTCGGGCAAAGTGGATGTTGCATTTACCGCCTCTGCCTTCCTCGCTGGGGATTTTTCGATAAGCGAGAACAGACCGATTCTCAATTTGCGCAGCTTAAGCTCCGCCTCATATTTTTTCGAAAGCAAGTCACGATAGTAGGCGAAGATGTAAGCATCACCGCGCGCCGCGTATCTATGGGCTGCTCTTTTCATTTTCCTCGCTTTCCTTTTTCAGCAAATCGAGTCCAACGCTGGGCGTAGAGCATGAAAGGATAGAATGGATGAGCAGCAACTCGCTTCGGATCCATAGCGAGCGCAACGGCCTCGTGGACGGGAAGCCAAGAGTTGAAATGTGGATAGCGCTTTAGATCGCTATCATCTAACGACCATGTACCCATCCTCGCCCCCGAGGCGAGAGGGGGCAGGAGCAACCGGCTGCGTTCCGGTTATCGCCCCCGCCCCACACCGTTTGCAGCGAGCCGTCCAAAAACGAGCTCTACGTCCGCAGTAACACTCGAGAATTCAGTCTATACTGTCGTCCAAGCGCGATGCGCCTGGGCGGCGATAGCCGACCGAGAACATAAGGAGATCAAATTGGACCTTCTCTATATTCGTAGCCAACTTCGGCCTTGACAGTTTCAACTGTCGCTCTGATTCCCCAGACCCTAGGGTCACGTAACCAGATAACGCCCTCCACGGTGGTGGACGCAACATGTAGATGGGAAATGAAAGTGGCCCCGCAACGGGCAGTAACGAAACTTTCTTGCGCTGGGCGCAGGTTTTCCACAACTTAAGTAAGCCATTAGAAATCCAGTAAAAAAAGCAATCCCATGAACGCCCCCACATCCACCCCAACCCCCGCCTACAAGCACACGCCGCTGTTCCCGCTCGGGCCGGACACCACCACCTACCGCAAGGTGACCGCCGACGGCGTCAAGGTGGAGACGGTGATGGGCCGCGAGGTGATCACCGTCTCCCACGAGGCGCTGCGCGCGCTCGCCGAGGCCGCCTTCACCGACATCAATCATCTGCTGCGCCCCGCGCACCTTGCGCAGCTGCGCAAGATCCTCGACGACCCCGAGGCTCGCGCCAACGACAAGTTCGTCGCCTACGATTTCCTCAAGAACGCCAACATCGCCGCCGGCGGCGTGCTGCCGATGTGCCAGGACACCGGCACCGCCATCATCAGCGCCAAGAAGGGCCGCAACGTCTTCACCGCCGGCGACGACGAGGCGGCGCTCGCCGAGGGCGCGCGCGACGCCTACCTCAAGCGCAATCTGCGCTATTCGCAGCTCGCGCCGCTGTCGATGTTCGAGGAGACGAACACCAAGTCGAACATGCCGGCGCAGGTCGAGATCTATGCCGAGGGCGAGGACGCCTACAAGTTCCTGTTCATCGCCAAGGGCGGCGGCTCGGCCAACAAGGCGTTCCTGTTCCAGGCGACGCCGTCGATCCTGACGCATGACCGCATGCTGGCGTTCCTCAAGGAGAAGGTGCTGACGCTCGGCACCGCGGCGTGCCCGCCGTATCATCTGGCGATCGTCATCGGCGGCACGTCCGCCGAGCTGACCATGAAGACGGTGAAGCTTGCCTCGACCAAATATCTCGACACGCTGCCGACGAAGGGCAGCGAGGACGGCCATGCCTTTCGCGATCTCGAGATGGAGAAGGAAGTGCTGGCGATGACGCAGTCGACCGGCGTCGGCGCGCAGTTCGGCGGCAAGTATTTCTGCCACGACGTGCGCGTGATCCGGCTGCCGCGGCACGGCGCGTCGCTGCCGATCGGGCTGGGCGTGTCCTGCGCGGCCGACCGGCAGGCGCTCGGCAAGATCACACGCGACGGCGTGTTCCTCGAGGAGCTCGAGCACCATCCGGCGCAGTATCTGCCGGAGATCGATCAGGAGAAACTGGGCGGCGCGGTGGTCAAGGTCGACCTCAAGCGGCCGATGAAGGAGATCCTGGCGCAGCTCTCGAAGTATCCGGTGAAGACGCGGCTCTCTTTAAGCGGCACCATGATCGTGGCGCGCGATCTGGCGCACGCGAAATTGCGCGAGCGGCTGGAGCGCGGCGAGGGGCTGCCCGAGTATTTCAAGAACCATCCGATCTATTACGCCGGCCCCGCCAAGACGCCGGCGGGCTATGCGAGCGGAGCGTTCGGGCCGACCACGGCGGGGCGGATGGATTCGTACATCGATCAGTTCCAGGCGGCCGGCGGCTCGATGATTTCGGTTGCCAAGGGCAACAGGTCGGCGCAAGTGCGCGACGCCTGCAAGAAGCACGGCGGCTTCTATCTCGCCTCGATCGGCGGCTCGGCGGCCAATCTCGCCGAGCACTGCATCAAGAAGGTCGAGGTGCAGGAGTATCCCGAGCTCGGCATGGAAGCGATCTGGAAGATCGAGGTCGAGGACTTCCCCGCCTTCATCGTCATCGACGACAAGGGCAATGATTTTTTCAAGGAATTGAACCTCGGGTAGTGACCGGGGTTCTCCACCGTTCGTTCCCGCGAAAGCGGGAACCCAGCTCTTCTTTCACGGCTCGGCCCCTGGGTCCCCGCTTTCGCGGGGACGAACGGGAAAAATATGCGCTATGATCCCCACCCGGCTCGCCGCTGGCGCGGCTCGCCACCCTCCCGTTTTCAAGGGGAGGGATAAGAAGAGGAGGACGCGATGATCACCGCCGTCGTGCAATTCGGACTGCCCAAGCCCGTGAGTCTCGAAGAAGCGGCCAAGATGTTCGAGTCGACCGCGCCGAAATACAAAAATCTGCCCGGCCTGGTGCGCAAATATTATCTGCGCAGCGAGGACGGCCGCAAAGCCGGCGGCGTCTATCTGTGGGAGAGCAAGGCCGCGGCGGAGAAGGTCTACAGCGGCGAATGGAAGGCGCGGGTCGAGCAGCTTTACGGCTCGACGCCCGAGATCGCCTATTTCGACACGCCGGTGATCGTCGACAACGCGAGCGGCGCCGTCACCAAGGCGGCGTGAGCGGCAGTTCCAATTCTTGTCGTGGTTGTGCGGCCGCATTCCACGGCGGCGGCCTGTTACAACTGCTGCGCGCACCGCATTAGGTGAGCGTTGCTGACACAATTCGATCTGTGGAATTTTTGCCCCGCGCCGAAATTTATGCCGCGCACGCTTGACGCTTGCCGACTCAGTTTTCCACGGGCAGCCTTGGCTGGTATCGCGCGCGGGGCGACAACAAAGAACGCGCGGGCCAGGAGGAGTGGGCACGTGGCACAGACGTCGATCGATTTCGACGCGCCCGATCTCGGCGCGCGCATCGAGCAACTCAGCGCGGAGCAGCGCGATCACCTTGCCGTTCGGCGTCATCCATCTCGACCGCGACGGCAAGCTGTTGTTCTACAACGCGACCGAGCGCAAGCAGACCGGCAACGCCGATCCGCCGCTCGGCGACAATTTCTACAAATACGCGACCTGCATGAGCGCCGACATCTTCCGCGGCCGCATCCAGCGCGAACGGGAGGAGAAGGGCCACGTCGACTTCGAGGTGGCGTGGCCGGGCGACTATGGCGGCGTCAAGCGCGAGCTGCGCATCCGCGTGCTGTCGGCGGGCGATAGCGGCGTCTGGCTGTGCATCGAGCGCGATATGGCCGCGGCGGCCGGCCAACCGCCGCCCTGCGCGGCCTGATTATTTCTCGGTGAGGGTGGCGAGCCTGGCGCGCTCGGTGTCTGAGAGCGCGGGCTGGCGCGGTGTCGATGGTGCGCCGCCTGCGCGCGGCGGCATAAAGCGCGATCGCGCCGGCCAGAAACGCCAGCGGCGGCATGCCCCACAGCAGCAGCGTGCTGAGCTCGAACGGCGGCTTGAGCAGCACGAAGTCGCCATAGCGGGCGACGATGTAATCGAGCACCTGGCTGTTGCTGTCGCCGGCGGTGAGCCGCTGGCGCACCAGCACGCGCAGGTCGTGGGCGAGCGGTGCATCCGAATCGTCGATCGACTGGTTCTGGCACACCATGCAGCGCAGTTCCTGCGACAGGGCCCGCGCGCGCGCTTCGAGCGCCGGGTCTTTCAGCATCTCGTCGGGCGTCACCGCCAGCGCGGGCAGGGCGGTGAGCGTGAGGAGGGCAATGAGCGCGAGGCGGCGCATCGTTTATTCCGCGGGCGCCAGCGCGGGCTTGGCCGCCGGCTTGGGCGCGCCGATGCGCAGGCGGCGGTCGGACAGCGACAGCGCGCCGCCCGCGAACATGATGAGCGGCGCCGAGCCAGATCAGCAGCACCAGCGGCTTGTAGTAGAGGCGGATGGCGAGTGCGCCGCTCGCCTCGGTGTCGCCGAGCGAGAGGTAAAGCTGGCCGCCGCCGCGCGCCATCAGCGCCGCCTCGTTCACGGTCATGGCGCGGGCCGAGAAGGTGTGCTTCGACGGCTGCATGGTGCCGACCACGGTGCCGCCCACGCGCACGGTGAAACTGGCGATGAGCGAGGTGTAGTTTGGGCCCGGCTGCTGCTTCGTGCCGTCAAAGGTGAGGGTGTAGCCGGAGATGGTGACGGTGTCGCCGGGCTTGAGCGCGACGATGCGCTCGGCGCCCCAGGTGCCGGCGCCGATGATACCCAACATCGTGACGGCGATGCCGAAATGCGCCAACGCCGTGCCCCAGACCGAACGCGGCAGGCCGAAAGCACGCGCGATCGCGACGCTGAGCGGCTGGCGGATGAGGCCGGTGCGCTCGACAATATCGACGATGGCGCCGGTCATGACGTAGAAGGCGAGCCCGACGCCGAACGGCGCCAGCGCCGAATTGCCGCCCTCGACCCAGAAGGCGATGGCGACCGCGGCAAGGCCGACGGCAAAGGCCGCGATCAGCCGCTGCGCGACGCCATAGAGGTCGCCGCGCTTCCAGGCGAGCAGCGGGCCGAAGGGAATGGCGAACATCAGCGCGACGATCAGCGGCCCGAAGGTCAAGTTGAAGAACGGCGCGCCGACGGAAATCTTCTCGCCGGTCAGCGCCTCCAGCGCCAGCGGGTAGAGCGTGCCGGTCAGTACCGTGAGGCAGGCGGTGGTGAGGAACAAATTATTGAACACCAGCGCGCCCTCGCGCGAGATCGGCGCGAAGATGCCGCCCTGCTTGAGCGTATTGGCGCGCCAGGCAAACAGCGTGAGGCCGCCGCCGATGAACAACACCAGAATCGCGAGAATAAAGACGCCGCGGCGCGGATCGTTGGCGAAGGAATGCACCGAGGTCAGCACGCCGGAGCGCACCAGGAAGGTGCCGATCAGCGACAGCGAGAAAGTGAGGATCGCGAGCAGGATGGTCCAGACTTTCAGCGCGTTGCGCTTTTCCATGACCACAGCGGAGTGCAGGAGCGCGGTGCCGGCGAGCCACGGCATCAGCGAGGCGTTCTCGACCGGATCCCAGAACCAGAAGCCGCCCCAACCGAGCGTGTAGTAGGCCCAGTACGAGCCCATGGCGATGCCGATGGTGAGGAACATCCAGGCCATCAGCGTCCACGGCCGCACCCAACGCGCCCAGGCGGCGTCGATCTTGCCTTCGATCAGCGCGGCGATGGCAAAGGAGAAGGCGATCGAGAAGCCGACATAGCCGAGATAGAGCAGCGGCGGATGAATGGCGAGGCCGGGGTCCTGCAGGATCGGATTGAGGTCGCGCCCCTCGAATGGCGGATTGGCGAGGCGCAGGAACGGGTTCGAGGTGAGAAGAATAAAGAGATAGAAGGCGGCGGCGATCCACGACTGCACCGCCAGCACGTGGGCTTTGAGCGTGATGGGGAGGTTGCCGCCGAAGGCGGCGACCAGCGCGCCGAACAGCGACAGGATCAGCACCCACAGCAGCATCGAGCCTTCGTGGTTTCCCCAGACGCTGGTGATCTTGTAGATCAGCGGCATCTGCGAGTGCGAGTTCTCGAACACGGTGGCGACCGAGAAGTCCGAGGTGACGTAGCAGATGACGAGCGCGGTGAAGGAGGCGGCGACGAAGGCGAATTGCGCGAGCGCCGTCGAGGAGGCAAGCCCCATCAACGCGGCGTCGCGGCGCGCGGCGCCGACGATCGGCGCAACCGCCTGGATCAGCGCCAGGCCCAGCGCCAGCACCAGCGCGTAATGGCCGAGCTCGGGGATCATGATGTCATGGCCTTGCCGCTTGCTCCGATACCCTCTCCCCTTGAGGGAGAGGGTGGTGCGTCGCGTAGCGACGCGCCGGGTGAGGGGTGTGCTGTCGTAACGATGGCAGTCAAGACACCTTCCAGATTGGACATCACGTCGTTGTTCCAAAAGCGTAGGACTTGGTAGCCGCGCCGCTTGAAATAATCGTCACGCAAGCCGTCGGTCCGCGAGGTTGCATGCTGGCCGCCATCGACCTCGATAATCAGCTTCGGATCAAACGCGACAAAATCGACGACATATGGACCGAGCGGCACTTGACGGCGAAACTTTGCGCCAAGCGATCGCGAGCGCAGCGCGCGCCAGAGCTTGCGCTCAGCGTCCGTCATGTTTGTTCGCAGCCTTCTTGCGCGCGGATTGGCCATTACCCCTCACCCGGTCCTCGCTTTTCGCTCGGACCACCCTCTCCCTCAAGGGGAGAGGGTAGCGCGCCCGCGGCGCGCTGCGACAGAAAGGCCATCATTTTTTCCCTCCGGCGAAATCGGCGCTGTCTTCCTGCCAGCGGCCGGATTTCTTCAGCGCGTCGACCACTTCCTTCGGCATATAGCGCTCGTCGTGCTTGGCAAGCACGGTGTCGGCGTGGAAGGTGCCGCTGGCGTCGAGCGTGCCCTCGGCGACCACGCCCTGGCCCTCGCGGAACAGGTCCGGCACCACGCCCTGATACTGCACCGGGACATCGCTCTTGCCGTCGGTGACATCGAATTTGATGCGCAAGTCAGCGCCGTGCTCAATGCTGCCGGTTTTGACCAGACCGCCGAGACGAATGCGGGTATTGGGGCCGGGGTGCTTCTCGACGATGTCGGTCGGCGAATTGAAGAACACGATGGAGCCGGAAAGCGCGTAGAGCACGAGCCCGACCGCGACCGCGAGCACGGCCACGCTGCCGCCGATCAAAGTGAGGCGCCGCTGCTTCCGCGTCATGACAGGCCCAGTTCCTTCAAGGAGTTCTTCAAGCTGCTTGAGCTTGTCGGGATCGTTGACGAGTGCGTGGCGGGCGTCGGCCGCGGCGGCGGCAGCCTTGTCGCGCTCGCCGAGCACGACATAGGCGCGCACCAAGCGCTGCCAACCGGCGAGATCGGAGCCGTCTTGCTTCAGTTTGTCGGCGAGACGCGCGACCATGGTGTGAATCATGGCGGTGCGGTCCTGCTCGCTCATTTGCGAAGCGGCGGCGACGTCCGCTGCATTTGGTCCGGGCTGCGCCGCGGAGGGCGCCTGCGGTGCCGAGGCAACCGGCGCTTGCGGCGCGGCGGCACCGATCTGCGCCAGCGCCTGCCGCACGACAGCCGCCCAGTTCGCGCCGGGCGGCGCATCGGCCAGCATGCCGCGCCAAATGTCGGCGGCTTTGTCAGTTTTGCCGTCCTGCTCGGCGGCGAGACCGGAGAAGAAGCGCGCCTTGAGGTCGGTCTTGTCGAGCGCGAGCGCCTTATCGAAGGCAGTTTTTGCTTCTTCGGTGACGACGCCGTTGGCCGCTGCGGTCAGCGCCTCGCCGAGATCGGATTGCCGCTCGGCGTTTTCGCCGGCAAGCGCCAGCACCTTGCGCCGCGCCGCGACCGCGTCATCGAAGCGGCCGAGCCGCAGATAGATCGGCGCCAGCACCGCGTAGCCGCGCACGTCGTCGGGATGCTCCTCGAGATGCTTCTCGACCTGGGCGATCATGCTATCGATCGAACGGTCGCCGTGGATGGCGGCAAGGCGAGGCCCGAGCGGCTCGCCCGGCAATCCCGGCGAGCCGATGACGAGATAAAGCGCGGCGGCGCCGAGCGGCAGTGCGATGAGCGCGGCAATGGCGGTGGCGCGGCGCCGCCACAGCGGGGCGGGCGCGGTTGGCCGCTCCGCTTGCGCGGCATCGGCGGCGGCAATGAGCCGGCGCGATACCTCGACGCGGGCGGCCTCCGCCTCGGCGTCCGGAATGAGGCCCGCGGCGCGGTCGCGGTCGATTTCGGCGAGTTGGTCGCGGTAGACCGCGAGATCGCTGCCGCCCGCTACCGCCTCACGGCGGCCAAGCGGCCACAGCACGGCGAAAATCGCCGCCGCGGTCATCAGGGCAAAAATCAGCCAAAGCGTCATGGAGCGCTCGAATAGGCAAAGCGGAAGACGTCCGCCTTGATCCGGTTCAAATGCCAAATCGTGCGAAATATAAGGCCGGCATGACACGATTGCTCGCGCCGGGGCAAGGGTTTAGGCCGGTTTTAAGGCTTCGGCGGGGCGGGCCGCGCCGGCAGGTTCTTGGCGAACACACCAAGGGTAATGGCGCGGGCGACGTATTGGGCGAGGCAATTGTAGCCCGCCTCGTCGCGGTCGAAGGCGAACCCGACCGCGTCACCGGCGCCCGCGGTTTCATTAATAATCTGCATCGCTTCATAAAAGCGGATGACGATGACGCCCTCCTGCGCGGCCAAGCTGCGCAAGGTGTCGCGGACCCTGACGTAATGGGCGTCGCGCACCATCTGCGGCGCAAATTGCAGGCCGACCAGCACGACGTCGACCTTGTGCGCCCGGAGCCAGCCGATCTGGTCCTTGACGGTCGCGGCAAACTCCGCGGAACCGACATAAGCGAGCGCGTCATTGGTGCCGACCTGCCAGAGCACGAGGTCGGGCTCGTCGAGTGCGACTTCGTTCTTCATGCGGGTCGCCGCATTGGCGGCAAGCTCGCCGGAGACGCCGCGGTTGATCACGGTGACGTCGACGCCCTTGAGCGCGCCTTCCAGCATCGACTCGATGAGCGCGGTGTAGCCGCCGCCCTGCGCAGTGACGCGGCCGGGGGCGGCGCCCATGGCGAGGATGCGCAAGCTCTTGCGCTTGGCCAGCGCGGCGGCGACGTTCGGCAGCGGCGTTGTCTCGGCGCTCGCGGCCGAGCCGGGCGCGCAAGCCTTCGATACCGCCGCGGCGGGCGGGGCTGCGTTCTGCGCGCATGCCGGCGAGATAGCCGTCAGCGCGGCGAGGATTGCGGCGCCGGCGATGGAGCGGCGCGCGCACGTCGCGATTCGGCAAGCCATGCGGTTACAGCCATGATGATGATACCGGAAATTACCACGACGGTGTCGACGCCGACAGAGCCGCGGTAATAGAAGCGGACGACCTGCGCCAACAGGCTCAACAGCGAGCCGACGCAGAACACATAGAGCGAATTGCGGCCGAGCATCGCCAGCAGGCGGATCAGCGGATCGACGGCAAAGCGCATATAAGGCGCGTTGCCGGCCCAGCGGATATAGCGGAAGGCGAACGAAAATACTGCGACCAGCGACAGGAACTGGATGATGCGCACCGGCGTCGCGTAGGTCTTGTCGTCGATGAACAGCAGCTTCGGGTTCGGCATCGTGGTCGGGTCCGGCCACAGGTCGAACCAGACGACGATGGCGCCGGCGATCACGATCGGCACGCCGATAACGCGCAGCCAGACGATGT
This sequence comes from uncultured Alphaproteobacteria bacterium, assembly GCA_963822035.1. Lineage (GTDB taxonomy): Bacteria > Pseudomonadota > Alphaproteobacteria > Rhizobiales > Xanthobacteraceae > Pseudolabrys. The sequence continues at coordinate 371,199 of CAWGGC010000004.1, forward strand.
GACGGCGGGCGAAGGCGCCGATGCCGTAGTCGTCGCGGGCCATCGCGAAGCCGAGCACGAAGATGAATTGCCAGGCGAGCGGGTTGAAGAACCATGTGCCGGACACCGGCCAGGTCGGCAGCGTCAGGCGGAAGACCAGCGCCGCCAGATAGAGCGCGGCCGAGAGCGGCACCAGCAGCGGCGGGGCGCGGCGGTCGATAAAGGCAAAGAGCGGCGCCATCACCATCAGCACGACGTAGAGCGGCAGGATGTCGAAATAGCCGAGCTGGTGCGTGAGCAAGGCAAGCCCGATGTGGGTCGGCACCGGATCGCTGAACACGGCGGCGGCGTTATTCCATTGCAAGAGCAGCGGATTGGCGAGCTCGATCGAACTCAAGGCGAGCATGGCGATTGCCAACATGGTGATCAGCACCTGCGCGGCGTAGAGCTCGAGCGCGCGGCCGAACAGGCGCAGCATCACGTCGCGCGTCGGCATGTGCCGGCCGCCGCCGTCGGCCATCAGCCGCAACGACCAGCCGGCGAGGAAGACGAAGAGATCGGCGGCGTCGGCGACCGAGTAATTGCGCAGCGTGTAGTTCTCGTAGACGAGGCCCGGGACGTGGTCGATGAAGATCGTGATCAGCGCGAAGCCGCGCCAGAAATCGACGGCATTGGGCTGGCGCGGCATTCTCTTGGCTGTCCTCAAAACCGGCAGGCGGCGCCGATGATAGCGGGCTTGCGGCGTCATGCCATTGCGACGGGCGCGCGGAATTTGTGCGCTGCGTCATGACCTCGACGAAATGGCCCCGACGAAAGTGGCATTGACCAAGGCAGCCCCGCGAGGGGCAATGGCTTGTTGACGATGGTTGACCGGTCTTCCGCCTCCGGCGCGCGACCGCGAGCGTCGTTAAGTCGCAAGGGAGGAAACCCGCGAAGCTTGCAAGGACAACAAGAATCATGGGCCCGCACGATTTGAGGGACAACTCGAATGCAACCCAACAGGGAGGATTGCTAGATGGCAAATAACCGATTCAGCGATAACGTTTCGCGTCGTACCGTGCTGCAGGTCGGCGCCGGCATTGCCGGCTCGACGATGCTGCCGGCTTTCACCATCCCGGGCTTTGCCGCCGACCAGCCGGCGATGGGCACGTGGCCGGCCGGCTCGCAGGGGCCGGACGTGACGATCGGCGCCACCGTGCCGCGCACCGGCGCCTATGCCGTGCAGGGCGAAGACGAGCTCAAGGGCATGCAGCTCGCCGTCGACCACATCAACGAAGGCCATGAGCTGATCCGCAAGATCGCGCCCAAGGTGAAGAAGGGCGTGCTCGGCAAGCAGGTGAAGCTGGTGGTCGCCGATTCCGGCGCCAAGCCGAACGACGCGGTGCAGGAGCAGCAGACCTTCATCAACCAGAACAAGATCGTCGCTATGACCGGCTCGACCTCGTCGGCGGTCGCGGTTGCGCTCAACAAGTTCGCCGAGCGCGAGAAGATCCTCTACCTGGTGGCGATCTCCGGCTCCAACGACACCACCGGCAAGGACTGCGTGCGCTACTCGTTCCGCCAGTGCTTCTACGGCGAGACCGCGGCGAACGGGATCGGCCCGGTGCTGCTCAAGGCCTACGGCAAGAACAAGAAGGCGGCGTTCATGACGCCGGACTACACCTACGGCCACACCGTCACCAAGTCGATGAACGACTTCCTGACCAAGAACGGCGGCTGGACCCAGGTGACCAACCAGGTCTCGCCGCTCGGCACGCAGGACTTCAGCCAGTACATCACCAACATCGCCAACTCCGGCGCCGACGTCATCATCAACGTCAACTGGGGCCGTGACGCGGTGTTGTCGATCCAGCAGGCCAAGCAGTTCGGCCTGACGCCGAAGATGAAGATGGTGATCCCCTACCAGATTCCGTTCCTCGCCAAGGAAACGGGTCCGGAGCTCACCGAGGGTGTCTTTGCGGCGACCGACTTCTGGTGGACGCTGGAAGACAAGTATCCGCTGGCCAAGATGTTCGTCGAGGCCTTCAACAAGAAGTACGGCTACCGGCCGGAGTGGGGCGCCAACAACGCCTACATGCAGTTCGCCATCTGGGCGCGCATGGTGTCCGAGGCCGGCACTTTCTATCCGCCGGATGTCATCAAGCAGTACGAGAAGGGCGAGAAGTTCCAGTCCACCGTCGGCGAGGTGCACTTCCGTCCCGAGGATCACCAGCTGGTTCGTCCGGTCGTCATCGTCAAGGGCAAGTCGCCCAAGGAGATGAAGAACAAGGAGGACTACTGGGAGGTCACCGAGGTGCTGCCCGGCGCGCCGTTGATGCAGAAGCCGGATGCGTTCGGCTGCAAGCTCGGCGACTACACCTGACAACTGCCACCGGCCTTCTCCGCATCGACGATGCGGAGAAGGCATTTCTGTCGTTTGTGACCGGGCAACAGGCGCGAAGCGCTAGCTTCGCCCCTCGGAGCCCGGCCACTTGCGTTGTAAGATGGCGTGGACGCCCGGCATAAAAGCGGGCAACACTGCGCCGGGGCGATTTTCGGAAATAGACCGTGGTCAATTGGCCTAATTTTGTCTCGCAGATGTTCAATGGCCTGGTGCTCGGCGCGCTGCTGGCGCTGATCTCGTCCGGCTTGACCATCATCTATGGGACGCTGGGCGTGCTCAACCTCGCGCACGGCGCCATGTTCATGCTCGGCGGCTACGCCGGCTGGGTGGCGTATACCTATACCGGGTCGTTCATCGCCGCGGTGATCGCCGGCTCGCTGTTCGTCATGGCGGTCGGCGTGGTCATGGAGCGGCTGATCATCCGCCCGTTCTACCGGAGGCCGCACGAGGACCAGTTGCTCGTCACGTTCGGCCTCAGCATCGTTTTCGTCGAGGCGGTGCGCTTCTTCTTCGGCAGCCTGTCGAGGGCGGTGCCGCCGCCGGCGAGCCTCGTCGGCATCACGCCGATCGGCTTCATGTTCTATCCGACCTATCGGCTGGCGCTGCTCGGCATCGTGGCCGTGGCGCTGCTCGCGCTCTATGTCGTGCTCTACCGCACCCGCATCGGCATGATCGTGCGCGCCGGCATCGAGGATTCGGTGATGGTCGATGCGCTCGGCATCGACGTCTACAAGGTGTTCATGCTGGTGTTCGGCATCGGCGCCATGGCGGCGGGCTTTGCCGGCATCGTCAACGCGCCGGTGGTGTCGATCGCGCCCGACGTCGGCGAGACGATCCTGGTGCAGACTTTCGTCGTCGTCGTCATCGGCGGCGTCGGTTCGTTTCCCGGCGCGGTGCTCGGCGGCTTGATCGCGGGCGAGATCATCAGCATCACCTCGATGTTCAACCCCGGCTATGCCTACGTCATGCTGTTCGTGGCGATGACGTTGGTGCTCGTCGTGCGTCCCTACGGGCTGCTCGGCGCGGCGGGCCGCGAATGAGCGCGGTCGCCTGATGTTCAGAAGAAACCCCGCGCTCGTCGAGGCGGTGACCGCGGCAGGCCTGATCGCCGCGCCCTTCGTGCTGCCGCATCTCGGCTTCACGCCGACCACGGTGAACCGCATTCTGGTTTGGGGCCTGTTCGGCGTCGGCTTCGACATTCTGTTCGGCTACACCGGGCTGTTGTCGTTCGGGCAGTCGGCGTTCTTCGGCACCGGCGGCATGGTCGCGGCCTATCTGCTGACGACGCTGAACTTTCCGTACGTCCTGACGGCGGTGTTCATCGGCATGATCGCCTCGGCCGCGATCGGCTATCTGGTCGGGCTGATCGCGCTCAGACGCACCGGCATCTATTTCGCCATGATCACGGTGGCGATCGCCGAGGTGTTCTATTTCGCCGAGTTCAATCCGCTGTCGGCCTTCACCGGCGGCGAGAACGGCTTGCCGGGTGTGCCAACGCCCGAGCTCAATCTCGGCTTCACCATACTAAAATTCAACACCGATTGGACGCTCTACACGTTTCTGGCGTTCTGGTACTTCGTCGGCATCGTGATCGCGCTGCGCATCGTGCGCTCGCCGGTCGGCGCCGTGTTGTCGGCGATCCGCGACAATCCGCTGCGCGCGCAGGCGGTCGGCCACAACATCCACGGCTACAAGCTGACGGCCTTCGTCATCGCCGCGGCCTATGCCGGCTTTGCCGGCGGTTTGCTCGGCATCATGCAGGGCTTTATGCCGCCCGATGCCTTCACCTTCGACACTTCGGGCCAGCTCGTGATGCAGACCGCGATCGGCGGCGCCGGCACGCTGTTCGGACCGCTGGTCGGCGCCACGGTCTGGCTTTATCTCTCCGACTTCTTCCAGACCACGCTGCACCTCGGCGCCACCTGGAAGCTGGTGCTCGGCCTCGTCTTCGTGCTGCTGGTGGTATTCCTGCGCCGCGGCATCGTCGGCGGCCTGAAGGATCTCTACGACGCCGCCGCCAGCAAGCACAAGCAAGCGGCCGAGCCGGAGATGGCGGCGCCGGCGCTGGTGCCGACGCCGAACAACGGGCGGGCGGCGAGGGCGACGGCGATGCCGCCGCGCCGCCGCTCAACCGACCGCAGTTCGGGGCCGATCCTGCAGGCGACCGGGCTCACCAAGCGTTACGGCGGCCTGGTCGCCAACAGCGAGATCGATTTCACCGTCAACCACGGCGAGCTGCGCGGCATCATCGGCCCGAACGGCGCCGGCAAGTCGACCTTCTTCAAGATGCTGACCTGCGAGGTGCCGCCGACTTCCGGCACCATCGTGTTCGAGGGCAAAGACATCACCGGCATGAGCGTCACCGACGTCTGCCAGCTCGGCCTGACCAAGAGCTACCAGGTGAACCAGCTGTTCACGCGGCTGACCGTGCGCGAGAACCTGACCATCGCCGCGCTTGCCGACCTGCGCGGCAAGCTGCGGCTCGACATGTTCCGCTCGGTAAACGGCATCCCGGGCCTCAATGAGCAGGTCGAGCACGTGCTCGATCTCGTCAGTCTCAGTCCCCGCGTCGACACGCCGGTTGCCTCGCTTGCCTATGGCGAGAAGCGGCGGCTGGAGATCGGTCTCGCGCTCGCCACCAGCCCCAGCCTGTTGCTGCTCGACGAGCCGCTCGCCGGCATGAGCCCGCAGGAGCGCGTGGCGACCGTGAAGTTGCTCAAGTCGATCAGCCAGGGCCGCACCATGATCGTCATCGACCACGACATGGACGCGATCTTCGAGCTGGCGCAGAAGATCACCGTGCTGCAGGAAGGGCGCGTGCTTACCGAAGGCACCCCGGCCGAAATCAAGGGCAACAGCCAGGTGCAGGAGGCCTATCTCGGCGGAGTGATCGAGTCATGAGCCTGCTCGAGGTCAAAGGGCTGAACAGCTACTACGGGGATTCGCACATCCTGTTCGACCTCGCGTTGCGGGTCGAGCGCCACGAGGTGGTGGCGCTGCTCGGCCGCAACGGCGCCGGCAAGTCGACGACGCTGAAGAGCCTGATGGGCGTCGTCACCCCGCGCAGCGGCAGCATCACGTTCGACGGCACCGACATCGCCGGCATGAAGAGCCACTCGATCGCGCAGGCCGGCATGCAGCTCGTGCCCGAGGAGCGGCGCATCTTCGGCAGCCTCAACGTCGAGGAGAACATCATCCTCGCCGGCCTGACGGCGCAGAAGCGCTGGCCGCTCGATCGCATCTACGAGATGTTTCCGCGGCTCAAAGAGCGCCGCGGCAGCCGTGGCACCGACCTCTCCGGCGGCGAGCAGCAGATGCTGGCGATCGCGCGGGCGCTGGTGCGCGATCCCAAGATCATCCTGCTCGACGAGCCGTTCGAGGGGCTCGCGCCGGTGATCGTGCGCGACCTCGTGAAGGCCTGCCGCGATCTTGCCGCCAGCGGGCAGACCATCGTGCTGGTCGAGCAGAATCTGGCGGCGATGCTGACGCTCGCCAACCGCGTCTACATCATCAACAACGGCCACATCGCCCACGAAGCCCCAGCCAAAGAGATCAAGGACCAGCCGGACCTGCTGCAGCGCTATCTCGGGGTGTGATCAAAACCCGGTGGCAAAGCGCGCCATCACCACGATGATGGCGACCTGCATGGTGCCCTGCACGGCGACGACGCGCACGTAGCCGCGCATCATGTGCCTGAGCTTGTCCTGATCGGGATTGTCTTTGAGGATCTCGAAATAGAGCCGCAGGTTGGTCGGCAACAGATAGCCGAGGCCTTGCACGGTGAGCACGGTGACGATGGCGAGCGCCGCGATCACCCACCAGAACTGCGGATAGGAAAGATCGAGGAAGCCGAGCCGCACGGCGAGGAACCAGCCGGCCGTCGAGGTGACGGTCGACAAGGTTGGCATCAAAATCAGCGTGCGCGGGATGATGCCGGCGATCATGGCGCGGCGGGTGTCGAGCGAGGCGCGCCGGATCACCGGGCCGATGACGAAGCCCATGAACAAATCGATGCCGGTCCACAGTGCGCCGGTCATGACGTGGACGAAGTCGAGAAACCACAGGCTCGGCGACAGGATCGCGGCCGTCATCAGTGCAAAGGTGAAGGCTGCCGCGGCGACGTAAGGCAGGCGCAGCGGCGAGGGCACGCTCACAGGCGCGGCAAGGACGGAATCGACCATAACGCGGACGCTAGCGGCGCCGCCGGCAAATGCAAACGGAAAGCCAGCGGTTAGCAGAGCACCGGGGCGTCATCGCCGAGATAGGTTTGCGGGATATGGCCGCCTTCGTGGCGCCGCGGCCCGGGCGCCACGGTGCGGAAATGCTCGAAGACGAAGACACGGATCGCCGAGGACAGATTGGCATTGTCGCGGCTGCTGTCGATCTCCTGCAGCAGGGCGGACACGCTGGTGCGCCGCAGATCGGCGATCTCCCGGACGCCGTCCCAGAACGGCTTTTCCAGGCTGATGCTGGTCTTGTGGCCGCCAATGATGACGGACCGTTTGACGATCGATGACTTCATGCGCCATCCCCCACGGATAGTGCCGTGCGACGTAACGACATAAACACCAGAAAAGTTCCGTATATTTCCGCCGACGTGAAAAATTTTAACGGCCGAATTTGCTGCGGCGCAAAGGCCCCCGCCCAGCCCGGGCGAACGGATCAGCCGGCTACGGACAATGTGGGTCAGTAGACCGTTTGCAGCGGCACGCCGCTGCTGAGCCCTTCCGGCTGCTGCACTGCCTTGTCGCTAGCCCGGACGTGGTTGAACACGTAGACGCGGATCGCCGACGACAGATTGGCATCACCGCGGTTGCGGTCGATCTGCTGCACCAGATTGGACACCGTGACCCGCTGGCGGCCGGCGATTTCGTTGAGTGCAGTCCAGAACTCGTCTTCCAGCGACACGCTGGTCTTGCGGCCATGAAGGATGACCGAGCGTTTGATGATTGCCGATGACATGAGTTCCTCTTGCACCCCTGTTGTGGCGACGCGCCGCCGTTGACTATTGCTCTCATGGCCTGACTAGCGTGGGCGGAAATGGGCGGCCTTGCGCCAGATCAAATCACACCTTGCGATTGCAGAATGGCTGATTTGCACGAAACTCATTGATCGCGCGGTTAGGATGCGGACGGCGCAATTTTCGCGGCTCCAACTGATCCAGATCAAAGGCCGCTTTGGTGATCGGCCTATAAAAATTCAATGTGGATGGAAATTACGACCGCGCCGTTCGACCGCCAGATTGGCATCGGTGTGAGAGATGCCGACGGCATGCACGCGCTGGTGTTTCCGTGCCGGCGCATCGCCGGTGGCTGGGTCAATGCGCAGAGCGGTTTGCGCCTCGACGTCAGCCCGACGCATTGGCGGGAATGGAGCGCGGAAGTTAGTTCTTCTGCTCCGGCGGCGCGTTAGGCGTGGCGCCGCGCAGTTTCGCCTCTTCCTCGGCCAACAGGCGCGTCAGGATGAGGCGCTTGGCCTCATCGCTCTCTTCCATCAGCAAGCGCCGATAGCGTTCGACATTGAGATGCGCCACGCTACGGTCCACGGCGCCCTCCTTAACTGCTTGGCTCGCAACCCTCCGCGCCCCCGCGGTGTTATAGCAGTGATTGGATTTATGGTGAAATAACGGCCTTACCGTGCGTGAATATGCGGAGCCGCCGGTATGGCGACGCGCGCGGCGTTAATGCGGCGCGGCTGGGCATGGCGGGGTATTGTGCATTGCGTCGATTAGCCGGATGATGCGCTGCGGCCTGTGGGAGGGCGTTCCGATGGCGCAACGGAAGGATCACAACTCGTTCATGTGGGGCACCATTGTCGTGGTGCTCGTCGTGACCGGGTTCTTGCTCTGGCATTGGCATTCGATCTGACGCGCCGCCGCGCGCGCCCCGCATTTACCTTTGCCTTTAAGGTTTCCTCCCGGATGTCCGGGACAGCTTCGGTTCCGTGCGCTATTGGCGAGGCTGGGGGCGATTTCATGCAAACTCATCTCGCGCAGCTCGCCGACGTGGAAGCGCGGTTGCAACAGGCGATCCGCGATCTGCGCCAGCAACAAGGCCTGGTGCCGGAACTCGCCGGTTTGCACAACCATCAGGCACTGGCGCTGCTGCTTGCCAACGGCCTGCGCGCCTACGGCTGGCTCTCCGACCAGCACAACGGTTTGCTCGAGCGCATTGCCGAGGAGCTGCCGCTGCCGCGCAACTGAACTTGCGGCGGCTCAGGCGTGGCGGCGCAGGCCGCGGACGCGCTGGTTGCGGACAAACATTTGGTCGAGATGCAGCGCCTTGATGCGCAACTGCGCCTTGTAGCGCTGCCAGCTCGCGCTGCCGAGCAGCAGCACCGAGGGGATGCACCACAACAACAGCACTGCGACTATCACGCGCATAGGCTGACAACGCCGATGTCCGCGCGAAGTTCCGTCGAAGCCGCGGAAGAAGTTCCGCCTAAGCGCATAAAAAGTAACCCCGCCCAGTTCGGGAGTGGGCGGGGTTACCGGGACAGCTTTGCCGGGATGTGGCTTTCCCCGGCGCGAGAATTCAAGCGCGGGCGGGCGACATCCTGACGACAGATTCGCGAAAGAAGCGCGCTGCGCAGCGCGGATTCAGTGAAAAAATTGCGGTATCGGCCGGGAATAAGAGGGCGCCAACGCGTGTTGCAGCCACGCCGTCTCGATCTTGTCGCCGAGTTCCCGCGCGCGGCAGTCGAGAATCCCGGCCATGCGCATCAGCGCCGACTTGAACTGCGGATCGTAAGCCGCCGTCGCCATGGCGCGGCATTCGGCGGCATGGCTTTCGAGTTCCCGCGAAATGTCCAGCATGGGTCGCTCTCTCGACAGAGCCCCACCGCCGGAGGGAGAACGCGGCAGACTTGGACTTCGTTCCGGTAGAGACGGCGGGCGCGGCGGGCGCGGAGCCACCGTCCGCCGCGGCGGGCGGCTAAGGGTATAGCGTCGCGCGGCGGCTCAGATCTTGATGATCTTAGTCTCTTCGCCCGCGCAGCGGTCGCACTTGAAAGTGTGCTTGTCGAGGCCGGGCTCGTGCGGCTCGATGCGCGCGATCCACATGGTCCAGCCACAACTTGAACAGATCGGTCGCTCGATCGGATCGGGCGGATCGAAGCTGTGCGTGTCCGACATCCTGCGTCCCCCTTGTCCGGCAGGGCGGTGCGGCAAGTATAGCGGCACACGCGAAACGCGAAAGATGTGCGGCGGAAAAAGGGTGGGGAATGCCGCCTCAGCGCTCGCCGGCGGCCTGCGGTTCTTCCGTCCACACCATGAGCTGGAATTCGTGGGCGCAGGCGGCGCAGCGGAAGATACGGATTTCGGTGTCGGGGAGCGGCTTGACGCGGGCGAGGTGCATCACGGCGCCGCAACGGCATTCCGGCAGTTCGGTCGAGCCGGGCGCCAGCAAATCCTCAATCGCCGCCATCACAAGGCAGTCCGCAATACGAAGGCGCCACGGCCGGCATGCTAGCGGGGAATGCGCCGGGGACAATCGGCCGGGAGGCGGTGTCGCCGGGCTTGGTTAACGACGACGCTTTCGCCCCGCTCAGGCGAGCCAGCCGATCAACCGCGCAAGCTCATAGCCGATGAGGATCATCCAGGCGGCGGTCACCGGGACGGCCAGGCGCACGAGCGTATTGGCGAGTGTGGCGGTTGTCCAAGCGGACATCGACTTGCAAACTCATTCGCGCGCCACGATTGAGAGCATAGCGCGCAAATGCTGCAATGCAACGACAAATTTGAGGCAGGGGTGCCTAAAAGGTGATGGCCCAAGCTGAAATGAAAGAGGCCGCCAACTGAGGCGGCCTCGTCAGTTTTGAATTTGCGGGATTTAGGCTGCTTTGGTCGTCCGTTTGCGCCAGCGCGCGGCAAACAGTCCAGCACCCAATACGCTGCCAAACAACGGCAACGCCGCGGGTAGTGGCGTCGTTGCTGGGGCAAATACAACCGTATTCGACGCGAGTTCGCCGTAGCTGCCGGCGTATTCTTCCAGGTGCTCATCGTTGGGTGCGAGCGCGAAGTCGAAACCCGTATTTCCATTCGCGGGGGTAGCGTCGAATGCCGACCTAAAGTCGAACGCGGTGATGACGCCGCCAACCACTGTAAACAAGTTTTGCGACGCGGTGGTCGCGGTGTCCCAGGGGCGGGGGAATGCAATTTAAAAACGGGCCAGAAGGAATGGAAAGGGGCCAGTACCCAGGATCCCCTGCTACGTCCTTGCAGACGGAACTCGGGTTCTCGCTCAGCGTGGGCTTCAAGGGGGCATTGGGTTATCGCTCGGCGGCGGCAAAAGCGGCGCGCGCCGAATTGCCGAATTGATGGCCGGGTTAGCAGAAAAAGGTATTGATGTCAGGGGCTTAGTGGCGCGCGCCAATTCGCCGATTAGGTTCATTCCACCACATGGCGGCAATACCGCTGACGGCTACGAAGCTACGATTTTGCCCGATATTTGCGCCGTGCTTATTGATGCGCATCAGCAAGGAAAGCTAGGGAAGCATCGCGAACACTTGGCTATTCGAGCGGCGCAGCTACAGCATGGGTTTGCGACCATCGGCATCATTGCGTTAGTCGATGAAGCGACCGGCTATCAGGATTTTAGACAGCGAGATGCGCTTGCAAAAATTCTGGAAAGGTTTGTGGCGAAGGAATTGCGCCCGTGGGTTAAAACCTTTCCATCGGAGTTCTACAAGCAGATTTATCGCCTAAATGGGTGGCCATACAGCGAGAGTGCGGGGCGTCCTGGCGTTATCGGGCATTGGACAAATAACATCATTTATAAACGTCTTGCGCCCGGCGTCTGGGAAGAACTGAAGCGCCTAACTCCTAAGTCGCCGAGCGGAAACCATAAGAATAAGCTATTCCAGCGTCTGACAGAGGATGTTGGCCACCCTAAATTGCGCGAGCATATGAGCGGCGTTTTGATGCTTATGAAGTACTCGCCAGATTGGCAGATATTCATGGAGCGGCTCGACAAGGAGCTACCACAATGGGGTAGCAACTACCTGTTGCCATTTCCCGATGACTACTCACCGCCCGATTCTAGCAGCCATTAAATGAAAGAGGCCGCCAACTGAGGCGGCCTCCTGCTGCTCTTGACCCGGGGGATTGTATTCAGAATCGTCTTACAGCTATTTTCCCGGGGCTTTCAAAATTTTGGTCAAAAAATATCTCCTCTTTTTGGGGTTTGCGATGAAAACCATTCTAAGCGTCTTTTTTGCGGCGGCGGCTTTGGCCGGCTGTGCTTCACAGTCCGGCATCGTGCCAAACGGTCAGGGTGGCTATTTGATCGCGAAGCAAGCTGCCACTGGCTTCCCCGGCATGGGAAATCTCAAGTCGGATGCGATGGAAGAGGCCGGGCAATATTGCGCCGGCCAAGGTCGAGAGTTTGTTTTGACCAACGTGAAAGAGAACTCAGCCGCCTTACGTGATGGGAAATTATCCAAGGGCGGAAATCGAGTTTAAGTGCGCTCCGAAATGAACGAGGCCAGTACTTGAAACGGTCTTTGCGCGCGGGAGGGACTAATGCCCGATGAAAGTTGGGAAGAGGTGTTATCGGAGAGACCAGTCGGCGGTTATGGGTCACTCGTTCACCGGCTTCGGGTTCCTGGCGGGTATTTGTATAAAGAGACGACAATGTATGTCGGCGGCCTATTTGGCCCGAAGTTCACGACCTCGATGGCGTTTGTCCCGGACCAGCCAAAAAGCTGAATTAGGACACTTGCTCCATCAAATTAGGACACAGGGGCTCATAAATACGGACAGTACCCCAGGATCAGAAAAGAACATATTGCGAACTGAGAACAAATAGTGTACAGTGCTTTCTCCGGTCAATTCCAAGGGGCGCGGGCAGGGGCTCGCGTTGTTCGGGGGTCGAATCTGAGGCCATATAGGAGCCCACATCATGAGTCAGCCCGCGCTGCGCGTCGTCGAAGGATCGTCCATGGACAAATCGAAAGCCCTGTCTGCCGCGCTCTCCCAGATCGAGCGCCAGTTCGGCAAGGGCTCGATCATGAAGCTCGGCAAGAACGACAAGTCGATGGACGTCGAGGTGATCTCGACCGGCTCGCTCGGGCTCGACATCGCGCTCGGCGTCGGCGGGCTGCCGCGCGGCCGGGTGGTGGAGATTTACGGGCCGGAATCCTCGGGCAAGACCACGCTGGCGCTGCACACCATCGCCGAAGCGCAGAAGAAGGGCGGCATCTGCGCCTTCGTCGATGCCGAACACGCGCTCGACCCGGTCTATGCGCGCAAGCTCGGCGTCAATGTCGACGACCTCCTGATCTCGCAGCCCGACGCCGGCGAGCAGGCGCTCGAAATTGCCGACACGCTGGTGCGCTCCGGCGCCATCGACGTGCTGGTGGTCAACTCGGTCGCCGCGCTGGTGCCGCGCTCCGAGCTCGAAGGCGAGATGGGCGACGTGCAGCCGGGCTCGCAGGCGCGGCTGATGAGCCAGGCGCTGCGCAAGCTGACCGCCTCGATCGGCAAGTCGCGCACCATGGTGATTTTCATCAACCAGATCCGCATGAAGATCGGCGTGATGTATGGCTCGCCGGAGACGACGAGCGGAGGGCAGGCGCTCAAGTTCTACGCCTCGGTGCGGCTCGACATCCGCCGCATCGGCGCCATCAAGGAGCGCGACGAAGTGGTCGGCAACCAGACCCGCGTCAAGGTGGTCAAGAACAAGATGGCGCCGCCGTTCAAGCAGGTCGAGTTCGACATCATGTACGGCGAGGGCGTGTCGAAGGTCGGCGAGCTGATCGATCTCGGCGTCAAGGCCAACGTGGTGGAGAAATCCGGCGCCTGGTTCTCCTATGACTCACAGCGCATCGGCCAGGGCCGCGAGAACGCCAAGCAGTTCCTCAAGGACAATCCCGACATGGCCGCCAAGATCGAAGCGCAGGTGCGGGCCAATTCCGGTGTCGTCGCCGAGGCGATCATGGCCGGCGAGGAAGCCGACAAGGACGACGACGAGGCGGCGGAGGCCTGACGCCAGTGAAGCCGCGTCAGTTGTTTTTCCTCGAGGACGTCATCACCGGCGAATGCCGTGACGTTGTGCTCGACGCCGAAGCGACCGAGCAGGATGCCCGCAATCGGCTCGGCGGCAGTTGGACCGAGCGGCAGCGCGTCGTCTGCCACGGGCCGCAGCCGCTGGAGCGCATGAATTAGGACGGCCGTTGAGTCGCGCGGGTGAGGACGGCCGACGAAAGAGTGTCGTAATGTTGCGTAAGGCGTAGGCGGCGGCGCCAGTGCTAACCGCTGCACCATTTTAACGAACCGAGACTTAGTCTCGCGTATCGCCCCCGTCGGCACCCGGCTGCGTAAAGCGGCCGCCACCGAGGACGGGGGCGATGGCGTTTTTGCTTCCCTCTCCCCGCTTGCGGGGAGAGGTCGGCCGCCGGTAGGCGGCCGGGTGAGGGGGAATCTCCGATCGGCTTTGCGCAGCCGATATGCCCCCTCATCCGGCTCGCCGCGGCCTTGCTCCTTCGGAGCTTCGCCGGGCTCGCCACCTTCTCCCCGCGCGCGGGGAGAAGGAAGAACGCCCCGCCATGGACTTCACCCACCCCCGCCGCTACATAGGGCCTGAAAACGGCTGGGGCCTGAAAACATCAAGCCGGACGGGGCTTTAGGCCCGCGTGGGGCGGGGGGCAGTAGCGTTCTAAATAAATGAGCGGCGTCAACGACATCCGGAAAGGTTTCCTCGATTTCTTCGCCCGCAACGATCATCAGGTCGTGGCGTCGAGCCCGCTCGTGCCGCGCAACGACCCGACGCTGATGTTCACCAATGCCGGCATGGTGCAGTTCAAGAACGTCTTCACCGGCCTGGAAAAGCGGCCCTACCTGCGGGCGGCGACCGCGCAGAAATGCGTCCGCGCCGGCGGCAAGCACAACGACCTCGACAATGTCGGCTACACCGCGCGCCACCACACCTTCTTCGAGATGCTGGGCAACTTTTCCTTCGGCGACTACTTCAAGGAGCGCGCCATTGCGCTCGCCTGGGAGCTGATCACCAAGGACTACGGCCTGTCCAAGGACAAGCTGTTGTTCACCGTCTATGTCGACGACGACGATGCCTTCAAGCTGGCCAAAAAGATCACCGGCCTGCCCGAGAGCAAGATCCTGCGCATCGCCGGCGCCGACAACTTCTGGTCGATGGGCGACACCGGGCCGTGCGGGCCTTGCGCGGAAATCTTCTACGACCACGGCGACAAGATCCCCGGCGGGCCGCCGGGCTCGGCGGACTCGGAAGGCGACCGCTTCATCGAGATCTGGAATCTCGTCTTCATGCAGTACGAGCAGCTCGAGGGCGGCAAGCGCGTCGATCTGCCGCGGCCCTCGATCGACACCGGCATGGGGCTCGAGCGCATCGCCGCGGTGCTGCAGGGCACGCACGACAATTACGCCATCGACCTGTTCCGCGTCCTCATCGAGCACCATCGCCGACCTCACCAAGGTGTCGGCGAACGGCCCGCACAAGGCCTCGCACCGCGTCATCGCCGATCATTTGCGCGCGTCGTCGTTCCTGATCGCCGACGGCGTGCTGCCGTCGAACGAAGGCCGCGGCTATGTGCTCCGCCGCATCATGCGCCGCGCCATGCGCCACGCCGAATTGCTCGGCGCCAAAGAGCCGCTGATGTGGAAGCTGGTGCCGGTCTTGGTGCGCGAGATGGGGCAGGCTTATCCGGAGCTGGTGCGCGCCGAGGCGCTGATCACCGAGACGCTGAAGCTCGAGGAGACGCGCTTCCGTGCCACGCTGGCGCGTGGGCTGTCGATCCTCGACGAGAAGAGCGGGTCGCTGAAGAAAGGCGACATGTTCGACGGCGAGACCGCGTTCACGCTGTACGACACCTACGGCTTCCCGCTCGATCTGACGCAGGACGCGCTGCGCGCTCGCGGCATTTCCGTCGATCTGGCGTCGTTCGACGACGCCATGCAGCGCCAGCGCGAGAAGGCGCGCGCCTCCTGGGCGGGCTCCGGCGAAGCCGCGACCGAAACCGTGTGGTTTGCGCTGCACGAAAAGACCGGCGCCACCGAATTTTTGGGCTACGAGACCGAGAGCGCCGAAGGCGTGGTCGCCGCGCTGGTCAAAGACGGCAAGGAAGTCCAGGAGCTGAAGAAAGGCGACAGCGGCGCGGTGGTCATGAACCAGACGCCGTTCTATGCCGAGTCCGGCGGCCAGGTCGGCGACACCGGCGAGATGCGGCGCGAGGGCGTGCGCGTCGCCGTCACCGACACGCAGAAGAAGGCCGGCGACATGTTCGCGCACTTCGTCACGGTCGCGGAGGGCTCGGTCAAGGTCGGCGACCCGCTGCTCCTGGAGGTCGACCATGGGCGGCGCGGCGCCATCCGCTCCAACCATTCTGCGACGCATCTGTTGCACGAGGCATTGCGCCAGGTGCTCGGCGATCACGTCGCGCAGAAGGGCTCGTTGGTCGCGCCCGACCGGCTGCGCTTCGATTTCTCGCACCCCAAGCCGATGACGGCCTCCGAGATCGAGCGCGTCGAGGACATCGCCAACGACATCGTGCTGCAGAATGCAGCCGTTACGACGCGGCTGATGGCGCTCGACGATGCGCGCACCTCCGGCGCGCGCGCGCTGTTCGGCGAGAAATACGGCGACGAGGTGCGCGTGGTGTCGATGGGCGACACGCCGGTCGGCTCCAACGCCAGGTCCAATACATTGGGCTGGTCGATTGAGCTGTGCGGCGGCACGCATGTGCGGCGCACCGGCGACATCGGGCTGATTGCGGTGGTGGGCGATTCAGGCGTTGCCGCCGGCGTGCGCCGCCTCGAAGCGCTGACCGGCAAGGTGGCGCGCAAGAGCGCCGAGCATCAAGCCGCATTGGCCAAGATCGCGGCGGCGGAACTCAAAGCCCCGCTCGAGGAGTTGCCGGCGCGCATCGCCGCCTTGCTCGACGAGCGCAGACGCCTCGAGCGAGAATTGACCGAAGCGAAAAAGAAGCTCGCCATGGGCGGCGGTTCGCTGCGGGCACTTCAACAGCCGATGCGGGTGACGGCGTACGCGACGTCAACGGCGTGAAACTGATCGCGCGCTCGGTCTCCGGCATCTCGCCCAAGGAACTGCCGAGCCTGATCGACGAGGCCAAGAAGCAGATCGGCTCCGGCGTCATCGCCATCGTCGCGGTGAGCGAGGAGGGCCGCGCCGGCATTTCGGTCGGCGTCACGGCCGATTTGACCGGCCGTTTCAACGCGGTCGATCTGGTCAAGAAAGGCGCCGAGGCGCTCGGCGGCAAGGGCGGCGGCGGCCGTCCCGACATGGCGCAGGCCGGCGGGCCGGACGGCTCCAAGGCCGACGCGGCGCTGGCCGCGATAGAGGCGGCGCTCGGCGGCTAGGATTTTTGCAGTACGGTGCAGCGGGCGGGTGAGGGGTCGGTGTCGGACATCGACTTAGGACCCTTCACCCGGCTCGCCTTCGCTATCGCTCCGGCTCGCCACCCTCTCGCAGAGCGCCCGGCGGCGCGAACGCCGGGGAGAGGGAAGCGGGTGTGCGGAAGCTGCCGCGGCACATAGGCCAGCGCCTTTGCGGAACGCCCCTTGATCTCGCGCAAAGCCGAAGCGGCCGCCGAATTGTACTAATATCGCTTCGATTCCAGCGGGATGCCGGCGATGGCTCGCGACAGGCTGAAGGAGTTCAGGCGGCGCGTTTACATGGTGCTCGAGCAGGGCCCCGTGGGCGACGGCGTCGGCCGCCTGGTCGACCGCTTTCTGGTGTTGCTGATCCTCAGCAACCTCGTCGCGGTCGCGCTCGAATCGGTGCCGGAGTACCGGGCGCGCTACGAAATCATCTTCGCGCTCATCGAATACGTTTCACTCGTCGTCTTTACCATCGAATATGGCCTGCGGCTGTGGTCGGCGGTCGAGCACGTGCCGCATCAGCACATGTCGCCGATGCGCGCGCGGCTTGCTTACGCGACCAGCGCTGCGGGCATTGTCGATCTCGCCGCGGTGCTGCCGTTCTGGTTCGCCTTCGTGCTGCCGGCCGACCTGCGCTTCATCCTCGTCTTCCGCATCGTGCGCTTCTTCAAGATCGCGCGCTATTCGCCGGCGATGCGCTCGCTGCTCGACGTGCTCTACGCCGAGCGGCGCGCGTTGTTCGGCTGCCTCGTCATCGCCCTGGGCGCGGCGCTGGTCGCCGCCGCCATGATGCATCTCGCCGAAGGCCACGTGCAGCCGGACAAGCTCGGCACCATTCCCGAGGCACTGTGGTGGGCGGTCGTTACCATCGGCACCATTGGTTACGGCGACGTGGTGCCGATCACGCCGCTCGGCAAGATCATCGCCACCGGCACCATCTTTTTCGGCCTCATCATGATCGCGTTGCCGGTCGGCATCATCGCCACCGCGTTTTCCGAGCAGATCCACCGCCGCGACTTCATCGTCACCTGGGGCATGATCGCGCGGGTGCCGCTGTTCGCCGAACTCGACGCCGCCGAGATCGCCGACATCATGCAGCTCCTGCGCGCGCAACTGGTGCAGCCCGGCGAGGTGATCGTGCGCGAGGGCGAGACCGCGCATTCGATGTATTTCATCGCCGCCGGCGAAGTCGAAGTCATGCTGAAGAAGGAGCGCGTGCGGCTCGGCGTCGGCCAGTTTTTCGGCGAGGTCGCGGTGCTCCGGCGCGTGCGCCGTTCCGCGACGGCGGTGGCGCTCACGCGCACGAGCCTGCTGGTGCTGGCGGCGCAGGACCTGCACTCGTTGATGAGCCGCGATCCGCGCATCGCCACGCGCATCAAGGACGTGGTCGACAAGCGCGTCGGCCGCGAGGTCGCGCGTGCCAAGGGCGATATCGTCGCGGAAGAGGTGAAGTAGGTAACCTCGCCCGGCGTGCGGGGAGAGGTCGGTCCGCCGAGCGAAGCGAAGGCGGACCGGGTGAGGGGGCATCAAGGCGAGTTCTGAGCGCTGCCGAAGCGCCCCCTCACCCGGCTCGCCGCTGGCGCGGCTCGCCACCCTCTCCCCGCACGCGGGGAGAGGGAATTACGCCATCGCCTTCTTCAGGTTCTCGTCGATCTTGTCGAGGAAGGCGGTGGTGGAGAGCCACTTCTGGTCGGGCCCGATCAGCAGCGCCAGATCCTTGGTCATGAAGCCGGCTTCGACCGTGTCGACGCAGACTTTTTCGAGCGTGGTCGGCGAACTTTGCCAGCTGCGGATTGTTGTCGAGCTTGGCGCGGTGCGCAAGTCCGCGCGTCCAGGCGAAGATCGAGGCGATCGAATTGGTCGAGGTCTGTTCGCCCTTCTGATGCTGGCGGTAGTGGCGCGTTACCGTGCCGTGCGCGGCTTCCGCTTCCACCGTCTTGCCGTCGGGCGTGGTGAGCACCGACGTCATCAGCCCGAGCGAGCCGAAGCCCTGTGCCACGATATCCGACTGCACGTCGCCGTCGTAGTTCTTGCAGGCCCAGACGTAGCCGCCGGACCACTTCAGCGCCGCGGCGACCATGTCGTCGATCAGGCGGTGCTCGTAGGTGATCTTCTTGGCGGCGAACTTGTCCTTGAACTCCTCGTCGAACACTTTCTGGAACAGCTCCATGAATCGGCCGTCGTATTGCTTCAAGATGGTGTTCTTGGTGGAGAGGTAGAGCGGATAGCCGCGGTCGAGCGCGTAATTCATCGAAGCGCGGGCGAAGTCGCGGATCGAGGAGTCGAGGTTGTACATCGCCAGCGCCACTCCGCTTTCGGGCGCCTTGAACACCTCGCGCTCGATCACCTTGCCGTCATTGCCGACGAATTTGATCGAGATGGTGCCCGCGGTCGGAAACTTGAAGTCGGTGGCGCGGTACTGGTCGCCGTAGGCGTGGCGGCCGATGATGATCGGCTTGGTCCAGCCCGGCACCAGGCGCGGCACGTTCTTGCAGATGATCGGCTCGCGGAAAATGGTGCCGCCGAGGATGTTGCGGATGGTGCCGTTGGGCGAGCGCCACATCTCCTTGAGCTTGAATTCCTTCACCCGCCCTTCGTCCGGGGTGATGGTCGCGCATTTCACCGCGACGCCAACTTTTTTCGTCATCTCGGCGGCGTCGATGGTGATCTGGTCGTTGGTCTCGTCGCGCTTCTGGACGCTCAGATCGTAGTAGAGCAGCTGAATATCCAAGTAGGGATGGATCAGTTTGTCCTTGATCAGCTGCCAAATAATGCGGGTCATCTCGTCGCCGTCCATTTCGACGACGGGGTTAGCCACTTTGATCTTCGCCATTGTCGGATAAGCCTTTTGAAAGCGCGGACGAGCGGGATTAATGCCGGCGCGGCGGCCTATAGCATCCCGCGGCGGGCAGTAAAAGGGCCGCAATTTCCACATTCTTTTCACCGGGCTAAGCGGCTATATCGGCGCCACGGAGATTTCACCATGCCGGGCGCCGGCACCGACAAGACCAAGCGCTGGATCGAGGAACCGGGGCCGATCGTGGTCCTGGTCGAGCCGCAGATGGCCGAGAATATCGGCGCGGCCGCGCGCGCCATGGCCAATTTCGGCCTCGGCCGCTTGCGGCTGGTGAAACCGGTGCAGGGCTGGCCGCACGAAAGGGCGCGCGTCATGGCGGCCGGCGCCGATCGCGTCATCGACAACGCGCAGGTGTTCGAAACGCTCTGGCCAGGCGATCGGCGATTGCAGCTTCGTGCTGGCGGCGACCGCGCGCAATCACGATCAGGCCAAGCCCGTGGTCGGCGCCGACGCCGCGGCGGCGGAGGCGGCGCCGCGCGTTGCCGCGGGCGAGACCGTCGCCATCGTGTTCGGCCGCGAGCGCAACGGGCTCGAGAACCACGAAGTCGCGCTCGCCGACCGCATTCTGACTTTGCCGGTCAATCCGGCCTTCGCGTCGCTCAATCTGGCGCAGGCGGTGGTGATCGTCGGCTACGAGTGGTTCAAGCTGCAGACGGGGGCCAAGCTGCCGTTCGAGATGCCGCAGCGTTCGCCGCCGGCGGCCAAACAGCAGCTCGAAGCGTTCTTTGCCGATCTCGAGCGGGAGCTGGAGAAGGTCGAGTTCTTCCGGCCGGAGGAGAAGCGCGGCACCATGAGCGTGAACCTGCGCAATATCTTTCAGCGCATGGCGCCGTCGCAGCAGGACGTGCGCACGCTGCACGGCGTCATCACCGCGCTCACGCAAGGGCGCAAGGGTCCGGCACGCGGCGGCACGCTCGACGCAGCCGGCGCCGAACGCTTGCGCGAGCTGATCGCCGAGCATGAATCCTCGCGCGCGCCGTCCGAGCGCACACCGCTGCGCGGTCTGCCGAAGCTGTTGCGCAGAAATCCGACAGAGGCCGAGCGCGCCTTGTGGGCCGCGCTTACCAACGACAAGCGCTTTGCCGGCCGCGGCTTCAAGCGGCAGGTGCCGATCGGTCCGCATATTGCCGACTTCGTGTCGTTTCCGCTCAAGTGCGTGATCGAAATCGTGCCGCACGAGGAAGCAGACGCTGCCGCCAAGGCGCGCAATGCACGGGGTGCGTGGCTTGCGGACCACGGCTATCGCGTGGTGGAAGCGCGGGCTTCAGAGGTCAGCCGGGACATCGGCGCAACGCTTGCCCGCATCGCCGGAGCGGTCGGCACTCCCGGTATGGCTGACAAAGCGTAAACTACGCGGCGCGACATTGCCGCCGCGGCCAAAGCGTTCCGCAAGGCATCGGCGCTATCAAGCTGGCAGCGTAGGAGGTAGGCCGATGCTGCGCAAACTGCTGCTGCTATGTTCGCTCGCCGTACTGTTCGGCGGACGCGCCGTGGCGGACCAGGTCGTCATCCAAAGCCGCGGCGCCGACGCCAAGGCCGAAATCCGCGTCCAGGTGAGCATGAACTTTTTCGTGCCCGGCCCGGTCAACGCGAGCGAGGCGTCGCTGAAGAGCCAGGAAGAGGCGCGCCGCACGCTTTATGCGAATGCCGGCCGCGAGTGCGACGTGCTGCGCGCGACCATCGCCAGCGAATGCCGCATCGAGTCGGTGAGCGTCACCATCAACCGCAACAATTACGGCGGGGGGCAAACCGAGGGCTTCAGCGCCAACGGCAACTTCGGATACAGGATCACGCTGAAGTAGAGCGGTGCTTGTGCTCATCCTTCGAGACGGCCGCTTCGCGGCCTCCTCAGGATGAAGAGGGAGCCAGCCCCTCATGGTGAGGAGCGCCGCGTCAGCGGCGCGTCTCGAACCATCAGCGCTTCAAGAGCTTCATGTGGGCGGCCAGGCCCTCGCGGAAAAAGCCAAGGTCGCTGCCGACGGCGAGGAACTTAAAGCCACGCTTGTTCATCGCGACCGCGCGTTCGGCATTGGCGCAGTAGAGGCCGGCGACCTTGCCGGCCTTCTTTGCCGCCGCAACAATCGTCTCGAGCGCCGCTTCGACCTGCGCCGAATGCGGGTCGAGCACCTGGCCGCCGGACAATGTGATCGACAGATCGGAGGGGCCGACGAACAAGACGTCGATGCCGGGCGTTGCCGCGATGGCGTCGAGGTTGTCGAGCGCAATGCGCGTCTCGATCATGGCGAGCGTGACAGTGAGGTCGTTGGCCTCGCGCAGGTAGGCCTTCTGGTCGGTGAAACCGCCGAGCATCATGGCGCGGGTCGGGCCCCAACTGCGCTCGCCGAGCGGGGGAAATTTCGCCACCGCGACGAATTTTTTGGCGTCCTCGACGGTGTTGATCATCGGCGCGATCACGCCTTCGGCGCCGATATCGAGCGCGCGCGACACCGAGGCGAAGTCGCCATAGGGCACTCGCACGATCGGCACCGCGCCGCCGGCGTTGATGGCGGCGATGCCGGTGACCGCGCCGGCGACGTCCCACAGGCCGTGCTGCATATCGATGTTGACGGCGGGCAAGCCCTCGCGCGCCATCGTCTCGGCGAGCAGCGGCGAGGCGATCGCGCACCAGCCACAGTAGACGGTTTCGCCTGCCTTGAGGCGGCGGGCAAGCGAGAAGGCGGCCACGTCAGCCGCTCGCTTTGATCTGTTCGACCGCCTTGGCCATCAGGTCGTCCATGACGTGACGGATTTCCTGATCCAGTACGGCGACCTTCTTGGCGTCAAAATCCTTGCGGACTTTGCGAAAAATGTCGTGGTCGCCGGCTTCCTCGAAGTCGGACATGACGACCTCCTTGGCGTAGGCCTCGGCCTGCGTCCCGGCGAGGCCAAGCTTCTCCGCCGCCCACAGGCCGAGCAGCTTGTTGCGCCTGGCGGTCGCCTTGAAATGGAGTTCCTCGTCATGCGCGAATTTCTTTTCGAAGCCTTCCTCGCGCTTGTCGAACGTGGTCATGCCGCCCTCACTTGAGTGAATTCGAAATCGAACTGTCGTCGTCCCTGGAGAAGCCGAGGACGAATGCTTGCGGTACTATGCGCGGGCATTATGTCAAAACCGCAGATTCCATGCCCTAAACCGCGCGCCTTGCATATCGCTGCCGACCCGTCAAGGCAACCGGGCGGCGCATTTTGCCCTTGAACTGCGAAGTGGAAAACGCACGGCCGACATGATTGTGCTGCCCGGACCATTGGGCTAGGTTGACTCAGTAGCCGGACGCTTTAATTGAGCGAAAGCGCTGTCCGGTACCGCCGCCGCGGATCTCGAAGCGTACTAAAAAGGAGCCACGGCAGACCCCATGGACTTTCAAAAACCACGGTACACTCCGATGAGCCGCCGTCGCCGCATTTACGAGGGCAAGGCGAAGGTCCTCTATGAAGGCCCAGAGCCTGGAACGCTGATCCAGCATTTCAAGGACGACGCCACGGCCTTCAACGCCAAGAAGCATGAGGTGATCGAGGGCAAAGGCGTTCTCAATAACCGCATCTCGGAATACGTGTTCCAGCACCTCAACGACATCGGGGTGCCAACTCACTTCATCCGCCGGCTCAACATGCGCGAGCAGCTGATTCGCGAGGTCGAGATCATTCCGCTCGAGGTGGTGGTGCGCAACGTCGCCGCCGGTTCGCTGGCGCAGCGCCTCGGCATCGAGGAGGGCACGCAGCTGCCGCGCTCGATCATCGAGTTTTACTACAAGAACGACGCGCTCAACGACCCAATGGTGTCGGAAGAGCACATTACCGCCTTCGGCTGGGCGTCGCCGCAGGAAATCGACGACATCATGGCGCTGGCGATTCGCGTCAACGACTTCCTGTCCGGCCTGTTCCTCGGCGTCGGCATCCGCCTGGTCGACTTCAAGATGGAAACCGGCCGGCTGTGGGAAAACGACGTCATGCGCATCGTCGTCGCCGACGAGATTTCGCCGGACAGCTGCCGGTTGTGGGACATCAAGACCAACAACAAGCTCGACAAGGACCGTTTCCGCCGCGATCTCGGCGGGCTCCTGGAGGCCTATACCGAGGTCGCCAAGCGCCTCGGCATCATGAGCGAGGGCGAGCGCCCGCAGGGCACCGGCCCCGTGCTGGTGAAGAGCTGAAATTTCGGTATTTTGCCCCGAAAGCCTTGTTAATGGCGTCATGCCCGGCCTTGTGCCGGGCATCCACGCCTTTTACTTAGGGGTTGGCCCGCACAGGCGTGGATGGCCGGGACGAGCCCGGCCATGACGGCTGACGGCCACAGGCAGTCCATGAAAGCCCGCGTCACCGTCACCTTGAAGTCCGGCATCCTCGATCCGCAAGGCAAGGCGATCGAGGGCGCGTTGCGCTCGCTCGGCGTCGAGGGTGTCGCCAGCGTACGCCAGGGCAAGGTGTTCGACATCGAGATCGAGAGCGCGGACCGCGCCAAGACCGAGAGCCTGCTCAAGCAGGCGGCGGACAAGCTGCTGGCCAATACCGTAATCGAAAACTACCGTGTCGAGGTGCTGGGGTGAGGCTGCGTCGCCGCGGACGCAAGATCGGGTGCCGCGTCATGAAGAGCCATATCGCCGCCGTCATGTGGGTTGCGCTGGCGATTGCGCCGGCCAGCGTCCTCGCGCAGCCAACCCGGACGACAAGCCGGCCGCGCCGTCGCCGCCGCGTACGGTGTCTGTCACCACGCGGGCGCCCGATCCGAATAAATGGCAGGCGGTGAGCTCGGCGAACGGCACGCGCCGCATCTTCAAGTGCAAGCCGCTCGCCTGTCTCGCGCCGGAGACGGTGTCATTCACATTCCAGAAGGGCGCGTGGTCGAGCCCAAGCCTGAGGCGCTGCAGAAATTCGCCACCGTCGACCTGCCGGAGAGCATCCGCGCCGCGGCGGCCGCCAACGCCGTCATCCCGGGTCAGGAGGAGAAGGTCGACAGCCTGTTTTCCGCCGTGGTGACGCTGAAGAGATTTCCCGGCGGTGCTCAACGAGACGAAATTCAGCCGCGGCGACAAGCTCTCCTATGTGGAGACGGCCATCATTTTCGCCGGGCCGGTCATCATCCGCGTCGAAGTCGAATTCCACCAACCGGGACGTGGCGAAACGCTCGCTCAACGAGTTCATCGCGGTCATGCAGATCGTGGAGCGGGCGGCGCCAGCGCCGGGCCAGCCGAACGCCAACCCGCCGAAAGTGCAGAACCTGTGACGCAATGAAAGCCGCCGTCCTCGTCTTCCCCGGCATCAATCGCGAGCGCGACATGGCGCGCACGTTGAAGCTCATCTCCGGTCACGAACCGGCCATCGTCTGGCACACCGAACGCGAGCTGCCGGCCGGCACCGATCTCGTGGTGATCCCCGGCGGCTTCTCCTACGGCGACTACCTGCGCTGCGGCGCGATCGCGGCCCGCTCGCCGGTGATGGAGGCGGTGCGCGCCCATGCCGGGAGAGGCGGGCTCACGCTCGGCGTCTGCAACGGCTTCCAGATCCTGTGCGAGGCGGGGCTTCTTCCCGGCGTGCTGATGCGCAACGCGCGGCTGCGCTTCATCTGCCGCGACGTCTATTTGCGGGTCGAGCATTCCGATTCGCCGTTCACCCGCGGCTACAACGCGGGGCAGGTGATCCGGGTGCCGGTTGCCCATGGCGAGGGCAACTACATCGCCGATGCCGAGACCATCGAGCGGCTGGAAAAAGAGGGGCGGGTGCTGTTCCGCTACTCATCGCCCGAGGGCAAGCTCGACGAGGCCTGGAACGTCAACGGCGCCATCAATTCGATCGCCGGGATCATCAACGAGCGCGGCAACGTGCTCGGCATGATGCCGCATCCGGAAAACCACGTCGAAGCCGCAATCGGCGTCACCGACGGCCGCGGACTGTTCGCCGGGCTCATCGAGGCGCTCGAAAAGGTGGCATAGATCGGGGGCGAACATGGCGGATGCGATCATGCCCGCGCCGGTTTGGAAGCGTGGATTGGCCGCAACTCTCGACTTTTTCACGGCCTTCTTCCTGTTCGGGTGGCTGATCGGCTATTTCACCGGGGGCATTACGGCGAACGGCTTCAATTTGACCGGTGGCCCGGCCTTGCTGCTATTCGCGGTGATTGTGGCCTATTTTTTCATCGGCCGCCGTTTCGCCGGCGGCACTTTGTGGGACCGGATTTTGGGCATTGGCCGGCCGCAGCCCACAAGCTGAAAGACGTGGATGGCGGGTCCGTCGGCGGCTTTGGCCGGTGAAAAACCGTCGCAACTCGACTAGATAACGGACGTGATCCCCAACGAACCCCGCATCACCCCCGACCTTGTGGCCGAGCACGGCCTCAAGCCGGACGAATACAAGCGCATGATCGAGTTGATCGGCCGCACGCCGACCTTCACGGAGCTCGGCATCTTCTCGGCGATGTGGAACGAGCATTGCTCGTATAAGTCCTCCAAGGTGCACCTGCGCACGCTGCCGACCAAGGGCCCGCACGTCATTCAGGGGCCGGGCGAGAATGCCGGCGTCATCGATATCGGCGATGGCTTGGCTTGCGTGTTCAAGATGGAGAGCCACAACCACCCGAGCTACATCGAGCCCTATCAGGGCGCGGCGACCGGGGTCGGCGGCATCCTGCGCGACGTCTTCACCATGGGGGCGCGGCCGATCGCCTGCCTCAACGCATTGTCCTTCGGGGCGCCGGCCCATCCGAAGACGCGGCACCTCGTCTCCGGCGTGGTCGCCGGCATCGGCGGTTACGGCAATTCCTTCGGTGTGCCGACGGTCGGCGGCTCGGTGCGTTTCCATTCGCGCTATGACGGCAACTGCCTGGTCAACGCCATGGCGGTCGGCCTGGCGCGCAAGGACCAGATTTTCTACGCCGCGGCTTCCGGCGTCGGCATGCCGATCGTCTATCTCGGCTCCAAGACCGGCCGCGACGGCATCCATGGCGCCTCGATGGCGTCGGCCGAGTTCGGCGAGGGAACCGAGGAGAAACGCCCGACCGTGCAGGTCGGCGATCCGTTCTCGGAAAAGCTGCTGCTCGAAGCTTGTCTCGAGATCATGGCCAAAGGCTGCGTCATCGCCATTCAGGACATGGGCGCGGCGGGGCTGACCTGCTCGGCAGTTGAGATGGGCGCCAAGGGCGATCTCGGCGTTACGCTCGACCTCGACAAGGTGCCGTGCCGCGAAGAGGGCATGAGCGCCTATGAGATGATGCTGTCCGAGAGCCAGGAGCGCATGCTCATGGTGCTCAAGCCTGACAAAGAGAAGGAGGCGGAGGCGATCTTCCGCAAATGGGGGCTCGATTTCGCCGTGGTCGGCGAGACCACGCCGGGCAAGCGCTTCATCGTGCGCCATGGCGGCGACGTGATGGCCGATCTGCCGATCAAGGAGCTGGGCGACCAGGCGCCGGAATATCGCCGGCCTTTCGTCAGCCAGCCCAAGCCCGAGGAACTCGACGCGATGACGGTGAAGCCGCCGCTTGGCATCGCCGACGCGCTGGAAAAGATGATCGGTTGCCCCGATCTCTGCTCCAAGCGCTGGGTGTGGGAGCAGTACGACCACATCATCCTCGGCAACACCGTGCAGCGGCCGGGCGGCGATGCCGCGGTGGTCCGCGTCGAGGACGGGCCGAAGGGCCTGGCGCTCGCGACCGACGTAACGCCGCGCTACTGCGAGGCCGATCCGTTCGAGGGCGGCAAGCAGGCGGTCGCCGAATGCTGGCGCAACCTCACCGCGGTCGGCGCCAAGCCGCTCGCCATCACCGACAATCTCAATTTCGGCAATCCGGAGCGGCCGGAGATCATGGGCCAGTTCGTCGGCTGCATCCGCGGCATCGGCGAAGCCTGCAAGGCGCTCGATTTCCCGGTCGTGTCCGGCAACGTCTCGCTCTACAACGAGACCAACGGCCGCGCCATCCTGCCGACACCTTCGATCGGCGGCGTCGGCGTGCTGGACGATTTCACCAAGTCGGCGTCGCTTGCCTTCAAACGCGAAGGCGAAGCGATCCTGCTGATCGGCGAGACCACCGGCTGGATCGGACAATCGATGTTCCTGCGCGAAGTGTGCCGGCGCGAAGAAGGCGCACCGCCGCCGGTCGATCTGATCGAGGAGAGGGAGAACGGCGACTTCGTCCGCGCCTTGATCCTCGACGACGTCGCGACCGCCGCGCATGACCTGTCGGACGGCGGCCTGCTGGTGGCGGTTGCCGAGATGGCGATGGCCTCCGGCCTCGGCGCCGCGCTCGAAACGGCGCCCAAGGACATCCCGGCCTTCGCCCATTGGTTCGGTGAGGACCAGGCGCGCTACATCGTCACCGTGCCGATGTCCAAGGCCGATCTCGTGCTCAACCGGGCGCGGGCGGCGAGCGTGCTGGTGTCGATTATCGGGACAACCGGGGGCGACGCATTGACGATCCCCGGCGAGCGCCCAATGCCCATCAAAGTCTTGCGCGAGCGCTTCGAGGGTTGGCTGCCGGCCTATATGGCCGGCGAATTCAGCAACGTTTGACGGCTCATCGCAGCGGCGAGGTGACATTCAGCGCCGTCCGGCAGCGGATGGTGAGGCGGTCGCTGTTTGCGGTCAGGCACGCGAGCTTGCGGCCTTCGCCGGGCGGCGTTTCGCGGCAGTGGCGGATGAGATCGAGCTTGCAGGCGCGCAGCGCGACCGCGGCGTCGACAACCGGCGCCTTGGGCATTTGCGGCGGCGGAGCTGCAACGGCGGGAGGCGTCGGGTTCACCGGCGCAATCGCCATGGGCGCCGTCGCGGCGGTTGCGGTTGTCTTCTTCTTTTTCGCCGGGGCCGGATGAACGGCAGCCGCTTTCGGCGCCGGCGCTGCGGCCGGAGTGGCAGCGGCGCTTGCCGCTGGAGCAGGAGAGGGCGCAGCCGGGGCTGCTGGGACCGGCTCGGTTTTTGCCGTCGGGGTTGGCGGGGGAGCCGCTTCCGCGGGCTGCACCGGCGCCGGCATGGTCGCGCTCACCGCCGTTTTGCATCCTGAGGACAGGCTGGCCACGTTCTTTTGCAGGCACTCAAGCGCGTCCTTGCCGCCCGGCGTGACGCCGGAACAGTGCGCCATGAAATCCGAGCGGCAATTGGCGCGGATCGCGCTCTGCTGCGCGCCGGTGACTTGCGCCTGCGCCGCCAGGGGCAGGGCGAGGGCGGCGGCGCCGATCAGCAGCGCGGCGAGAGGCATCCGTGTCAAAGTCATGGCTATCCCCGGCTTTTGTTGTGACCCCGTGCGAAAGGGAGGCGCGGCCGGCCATTATTATGATAGCCGATATTGTCATAGGCAAAAATTTCGGCGCAAACTGACGCTATGAGCGCCGGATTCGCCCGGCGATGGGCCGCAGTGGAGTCGTGAAGTCGATGCCGATGAATGCCGGCGATATCGAGCGGTTGATCAAGGAAGGCATTCCGGACGCCAAAGTCACCATCCGCGATCTGGCCGGCGACGGCGACCATTACGCCGCGACCGTGATCTCCGCCTCGTTCAAGGGCAAGACCCGCGTGCAGCAGCACCAGCTCGTCTATAACGCGCTCAAGGGTCAGATGGGCGGCGTGCTGCACGCGCTGGCGCTGCAGACCGGGACGCCCGACTCCTAATGCTCAAAGTCCGGACGCTCCACCCGCAGGGCGCCATCAAGCCGACCGGACCCTGGAGCGTCGGCGCCCGGGCCGGTGACTTCATTTTCGTCGCCGGCATGCGCGGCATCGACCCGGCGACCGACCGTCTGGTCGAGGGCGAGGAGGCGCGCATCCGCCAGGCCTTGCGCAACATGAACGCGGTCGCCGCCTCCGAGCGGGCGCATATCACCGATTGCGTGCGGTTGACCTGCTACGTCACCGATATGGCGCGCCTGCGACCGCTGGTGAACAAGGTTCAGGACGAGATCTGGGGCCGCGGGCCCTATCCGCCGCGCACGATCGTCGAGGTCGCCCGCCTCAACCAGGACGATATTTTCGAGGTGGAAGGCACCTTTTACGCCCCCGTTATCCGTTAACCCCCGCCCCGAGCCCCCTTGGGTTTGCGCCACAATCTGCGCTACATATATTGCGATTAGTGCTTCGCCGCGCCGCTCACGGCGCCCGGCCAGACAGGATGCAGAAAGCCCATGGGCATCGAACAATTCATCGACAATGAAGTGAAGAGCAACGACGTCGTGCTGTTCATGAAGGGCACGCCGCAGTTCCCGATGTGCGGATTCTCCGGCCAGGTGGTGCAGATCCTCGACCATCTCGGCGTCGCCTATAAGGGCCTCAACGTGCTGGAGTCGGACGACCTGCGGAACGGCATCAAGAGCTATTCCAACTGGCCGACCATCCCGCAGCTCTACGTCAAGGGCGAGTTCATCGGCGGCTGCGACATTATTCGGGAAATGTTTCAGGCCGGCGAGTTGCAGCAGGCGCTGAAGGAAAAAGGCGTCGTCATCCGCGAGACCGCCTGACGCGAGTTCCCGCGTGGCCAAAGCGCTGTTGATTGTCGCGGCGATCGTCGACGTCGCGATCGCCGTGCTGCTTGTCGCAGTCTCAGGATTTATTATCGGCGACGGGCCGGAAAGCATGCACGCGGGCACCGCCGGCATCGTTGTTTATTTCGGCGCGGTGGTCGCCTGCCTCGTGGCGCCGGTCGCCGGTTTTCTTTTCCTGCGCCGCGGCCAGACCGCACCCGGGCTGATCATCGCCTTGATGCCGCCGGCCGGCGCGCTCATGACCTTGGCGCTGCCGCCGCCATACTGAGAGAAAAGCGAATAAAAAAACCCCCGCGGTGCGGGGGTTTTTGTTTTTCGGCGTGAGCGGTCGGCTCAGCGCGAATAATACTCGACCACCAGATGCGGCTCCATCCGCACCGGGTAGGGCACGTCGGTGATCACCGGCACGCGCGTGAGCTTGGCGGTGAATTTCGAGCCGTCGGCCTCGATGTAATCGGGGATGTCACGCTCGGCCAAGGCCTGCGCCTCGATCACCAGCGCCATCTCGCGCGACTTCTCCTTGACCTCGATGACGTCGCCGACCTTGAGGCGATAGCTCGAGATGTTGACGTGCTTGCCGTTCACCTTGATGTGGCCGTGGTTGATGAACTGGCGCGCCGCGTACATCGTCGGCACGAACTTGGCGCGGTAGACGACGGCGTCGAGCCGGCGCTCGAGCAGGCCGATCATGTGCGCGCCGCTATCACCCTTGAGGCGGCGCGCCTCCTGGTAGATGCCGCGGAACTGCCGTTCGGAGATATTGGCGTAATAGCCGCGCAGCTTCTGCTTGGCCTTGAGCTGCACGCCGTAGTCGGAGAGCTTGCCCTTGCGGCGCTGGCCGTGCTGGCCGGGGCCGTATTCGCGGCGGTTCACGGGGCTCTTCGGGCGGCCCCAGATGTTCTCGCCCATACGGCGGTCGAGCTTGTACTTGGCTTCATGGCGCTTGGTCATCGCGTCCTCTTGGTTTCGATCGTGTTTTGAGGAAACGCGCCCATCCTTTGCTCCGGCTTCTTGCCGGGGCCGACAGGCAGGACCTCTAAAAGCGCTAAGGCCTTGCCGCGGGTCGCGAAACGCCCGGCAAGGCCAAAAAGCCTGCCGGGCTGGGCGTATTTAGGGGGCTTGGAGCAGCCTGTCAAACCGCCGGTCAGGCCAGCGCCGGGGACTGAAAACCGTAAGCCAGCAAGGGTCTTGGCGAGCGTGGCCGTCGGCAGCTTGCCCGAGGTGAAGATGAAGCGGGCGGGCGCCGGCGGGGTTGCGCGCGGCAGGCGGGCCGATCAGGTCGACGACGCGGCGGGCAATGGCCGGGGCAGGGTCGAGCCAGGTGACCGGCCAGGGGGCTAGCGCGATCAGGCGCGGCAGCAGCAGCGGGTAGTGGGTGCAGGCGAGCACCACCGTGTCGGTGCGGTGGCCGGCCTCGTCGACGAAGCAGGGGGCGATCTCGGCGGCGATGTCGGCGTCGGCGGCGGGGTTGCCGGCAAGCTCGGCCTCGGCGAAGGCCGCAAGCCGCGACGAGCCGACCAGCGTCACCTCGCAGTCATGGGCGAATTCGCGGATCAGCGCGCGGGTGTATTCACGGTTGACGGTCGCCTGCGTGCCGAGCACGGCGATGCGCTTGCTTGCCGACTGCGCGCAGGCCGGCTTGATCGCCGGCACGGTGCCGACGAAGGGCACGGTGTAGCGCGCTGCGCAATTCGGCGAGCGCCAGCGTCGAGGCGGTGTTGCAGGCGATGACGACGAGGTCGGGCTTGTATTGCCCGATGGCGTTGCCGATGACGTGGACGACGCGGTCGACGAGCGCCTGCTCGGCGAGGTCGCCATAGGGGAACGCGGCATCGTCGGCGAGGTAGACGTAATTCGCGTCGGGCCGCGCCGCGGCGACCTCGCGGAACACGGTCAGGCCGCCGAGGCCGGAATCGAAGACGAGGATGGATGGGGCAGACATGGCGGCGGACTTTTCCTGGCGCATGATCTGTTCCGAAAACCGGTCCCCACTTTTCGGGATCATGCGCTGCCGAACACGCGCTTAAAGATCGTATCGACGTGCTTGAAGTGATAGCCGAGGTCGAAATTGGCCTCGAGCTCCTTGTCGGAGAGCGCCGCGCGCACGTCCTTGTCGGCTTTCAGCAGCGCGAGGAAATCGTTGCTCTCGCCGTTCCACACTTTCATGGCGTTGCGCTGCACGTAGCGGTAGGCGTCCTCGCGCGCGACGCCCTTCTGCGTCAACGCGATCAGGATGCGCTGCGAGTGGACGAGGCCGCCGAGGCGGTCGAGGTTCTTCTTCATGTTGTCGGGATAGACGATGAGCTTGTCGATGATGCCGGCCATGCGGGCAAGGGCGAAGTCGAGCGTCACCGTGGCATCCGGCCCGATCATGCGCTCGACGGAGGAGTGCGAGATGTCGCGCTCGTGCCACAGCGCCACGTCCTCCATCGCCGGGATGGAATAGCCGCGCACCATGCGCGCAAGGCCGGTGACGTTCTCCGACAGCACCGGGTTGCGCTTGTGCGGCATCGCCGAGGAGCCCTTCTGCTTCTCGGAGAAGAATTCCTCCGCCTCCAGGACTTCGGTGCGCTGCAGGTGGCGGATCTCGGTGGCGAGGCGTTCGAGCGAGGAGGCGACGACGCCGAGCGTGGCGAAATACATGGCGTGGCGGTCGCGCGGGATGACCTGCGTCGAGATCGGCTCGACGGCGAGCCCCATCTGCCTTCGCCACATAGGCTTCGACGCGCGGATCGATCTGGGCGAAAGTGCCGACGGCGCCGGAAATGGCGCAGGTCGCGACTTCCTTGCGCGCGGCGACAAGCCGCTCTTTGGCGCGGGAGAATTCGGCATAGGCCTGCGCGAGCTTCAAGCCGAAGGTCGTCGGCTCGGCATGGATGCCGTGCGAGCGGCCGATGGTCGGCGTCATCTTGTATTCGAAGGCGCGCTTCTTCAGCGCCGCGAGCAGGGCGTCGGCGTCTTTGATCAGGATGTCGGCGGCGCGCACGAGCTGCACGTTGAGGCAGGTGTCGAGCACGTCGGAGGAGGTCATGCCGGCGTGCACGAAGCGCGCCTCCGGCCCGACGATTTCGGCAAGGTGCGTCAGGAAGGCGATGACGTCGTGCTTGACCTCGGCCTCGATGGCGTCGATGCGGGCGACGTCGAACGTGGCGCTTGCCGCCCTTGTCCCAGATTTTTTTCGCCGCCTCTTTCGGGATGATGCCGAGCTCGGCCATGGCGCTTGCCGCGTGCGCCTCGATCTCGAACCAGATGCGGAATTTGGTCTCCGGCGACCAGATCGCGGTCATCTCGGGACGGGAGTAGCGCGGGATCACGCCGCTTCCCCGCGCGCCGAGGCCGCGGCTTGGCGGATTGCCGCGATGTTGGCCTTGTAGTTGCCGCCGCCGGCCTGAACACGGCGTTGCCTGCGACCAGCGCATTGGCGCCGGCTTGGACCACGCGCGGCGCGGTCTGCGGCGTGATGCCGCCGTCGACCTCGATGTCGATCGGCCGGCCGGCGACGAGCGCGCGCAGCTCCGCGATCTTGTCGAGCGCGGCGGGAATGAAGGATTGCCCGCCGAAGCCGGGATTGACCGACATCACCAGAATGAGATCGACCAGGTCGATGCACGTGGGCGACGCTTGACACCGGCGTTGCCGGATTGAGGCTGACGCCGGCCTTCTTGCCAAGCGCGCGGATCGCCTGCAGCGAGCGGTGCACGTGCGGACCGGCCTCGACATGCACGGTGATGATGTCGGAGCCGGCTTGCGCGAAGGCCTCGAGATAGGGGTCGCACGGCGCGATCATCAAATGGACGTCGAGCGTGTTCTTGGTGATCGGGCGCAGCGCCTTCACGACCTCCGGGCCGATGGTGATGTTCGGCACGAAGTGGCCGTCCATGACGTCGACGTGGATCCAGTCGGCGCCGGCGGCCTCGACCGCGCGCACTTCCTCGCCCAGTCTGGCGAAGTCGGCGGCAAGGATCGACGGCGCAATGATCAGCGGGCGCATAGGGCCTCCGGACGCCTTTCGCGTATCACGGGCGGACCGGGCGGGCAACGTTCGCGGGCGCCGGAAGGCTCGCTGTTAACGCTTTTCGACGAAGCGCCGGGCGAGCGGCTGCAGCGCCGCCGGGAACAGGAAAATCGGAAACTGCACCAGCGCGAAAAAGAACCAGGCCACGTCCGGCAGCGTGGCGCCGAGCACGGCCATGATCGCGCCGACGTTGCGGAAGCCGGCAAGCAATCCGACGACCAGTCCGCGGTCGAATCCGGCGCGCCAGAACACGAGCACGCTGAGCCCGATCCAGGCCACGGTCAGCAGCAGGATCACCAGCAGCAGTTCGAGCGAAAACAGCGGATCGGCGATGACGTGGCGTGGCACGCTCTCCATCGCGGCGATGGCGAAGACAAAGACCGCGAGGACGTTGAGCCCGTCGAGCATTTCCTTCTGGCGCTCGATCCACTCGGCGCCGGCGAGGCGGCGGATTACATAGGCGACCAAGGCGGCGCCGGCGAACAGCAGGAACAGCTTGATGCCGAGATCGACCGGCGAGAACAGCGATGAGCCGAGGAACAGGTAGCTGAAGGCGACGGTGGTGAACGGCGACAGCGCATTCGAGGCGATCAGCGCCGCGAGCGAAAAGGCGATGTCGAGGCCCAACAGTGCCGCAAAGGCCGCCGACGAGGTGATGGGCGTGGTCGCGAATCTGCAGGATCATGATGGTGTAGAGGCCGGGCAGACCCGCGCGCAAGCCCACGGCGGTATAAGCGGCGCCGAACAAAAGCGGCAGCGCGACCATGATCCAGACGGCGGCGAAGATGGCGAGCTTTGGCGACCTGTACTGGCTGCGGAAGGCGGCGGGCTCGGTGCGCAAGTAGGAGAACACCAGCAACACGAACACCGCCTCGCCGAGATACGGCTTCACGTAGACCGCGAATTGCGGCAGCGCGAGGCCGACAAACACCGAGACGGCGAGGGCGCGCGTGCCCTGGCGGCCGAGCCACGAAAGCGCGGCAGCGAGCCCCTGCAAAATCGGCATTGCGGTTATTCTCCCGGCGCGGCGTTGCCTTGGGGTCATAGCGCCTGCGGCGAAACCGTTCCATATAAAAGGGGAGGAGGAAGCCGCATGGCACGCACGGACGCGATGGTGCTCGGCGCCGGCATTGTCGGCGTTTCGGTGGCGCTCAATCTCGTCAAGCGCGGCCTGTCGGTGGCGCTGGTCGAGCGCGCCGGCATCGGCGAGCAGACCTCCTACGGCAATTCCGGTGTCATCGAAGGCTCGACCGTGCTGCCGCCGGCCTTCCCGTCGAGCCTCGTTGCGCTCGCGCGCGTCGCCCTGAAACGGGCAAGCGAGGCCAATTACCACCTGTCGTTTCTGCCGCGAGTTGCGCCGTGGCTGCTCGCGTTCCGCGCCGCCTCGCGGCCGGACCGAATCGCCGAGACGGCGCGGCTCAACCGGCCGCTGTTTGCGGCGGCGATGCCCGAGCACGAGGCGCTGATGCAGGAGGCGGATGCGACGCGCTACCTGCGCGAGACGGGCTGGATGAAACTCTACCGCAGTGAGCGCGCCTTCGAGGCGCTGGCGCTCGAGTTCTCGCTGGCCGCCGAGTTCGGACTGCCGCTGCAACAGCTCGACACCGCCGGTGCGCAGGCGCTGGAGCCGTCGCTGGGACCCGTGTTCAAGCGCGCGGTGTTCTGGCCGCGCGCGGCATCGTTGAGCAATCCGCTGGCGGTGACGCAGGCTTACGCGGCGCGTTTCGCGACGCTCGGCGGCATTGCGCTCAACGGCGATGCCCGCTCGCTGCACCGGAACGGCAATCGCTGGCGGGTCGAGACCAACGAAGGCGCGTTCGATGCCGAGCACGTCGTGGTGGCGCTCGGGCCCTGGGCGCCGGATCTCCTGGAGCCGCTCGGCCTGAAGCTGCCGATGGCGGTCAAGCGCGGCTACCATCGGCACTTCCGCGGAGAGGGCAACGCGGCGTTGTCGCGGCCGGTGGTCGATGTCGATTTCGGCTATCTGATCACGCCGATGGAGCAGGGCATTCGTCTCACGACCGGCGCGGAATTTGCCGCGCGCGATGCCAAGCCGACGCCGGTGCAGTTCGACCGGTTGCTGCCGCGGGCGCGCGACGCTGTTTCCGCTTCGGGAGCGCGCCGACGATGTGACCTGGATGGGCAGCCGGCCGTGCTTTCCGGATTCGCGGGCCGTGATCGGCCCGGCGCCGAAGCTTGCCGGGCTATGGCTGGCGATCGGTCATGCGCATTGGGGCCTGACGCTCGGGCCTGCGACCGGGCATCTGCTCGCCGACATGATCACCGGCGGCACGCCGTTCCTCGACCCGGCGCCGTTTCGCGCCGAGCGGTTTCTGACGTGAGCGTGGTCAAGCACGTTCCCGTTGTGATCGTCGGCGGCGGTCCGGTCGGCATCGCGCTCGCGCTCGATCTCGGCTTGCGCGGCATATCCTGCGCGCTGTTCGAGACGCGGGCCGGCATGCACGCGATCCCGAAGGGGCAGAACCTCACGCAGCGCACGCTCGAGCATTTCTATTTCTGGGGCATCGCCGACGAATTGCGCGCGGCGCGGCTGATGCCGCTTGGGTTTCCGATCGGCGAGATCACCGCCTATGGCGACCTGACGAGCCCCTATTGGCAGGCGCCGGCCGGGCGCGAGCTGGTGCGGCCCTATTACTTCCAGGACAACGAGCGGCTGCCGCAGTACCGCATGGAAGAGGTGCTGCGCCGCAAGCTGGCGACGGTTGCGAACGTCGAGGCGCGGTTCGGCTGGACGCGTCGAGGAGGTCAGCGCCGATGCCGATGGCGTGCGCGTCACTGTCGTCGAGGAGGGCGGCGCCGGCCGCGACGCGTTCACCGCCGATTACGTTGTCGGCTGCGACGGGCCGCGCTCGCTGGTGCGCGGCGCCTGCGGCATCGAGCGCAGCGGCACCGACTTCGACCAGCTCATGGTGCTCGCGGTGTTTCGCTCGCGCGAGCTGCACGAAGGCTCAAGCGCTTTCCGGAGCGCTCAACCTATCGCGTCATGCATCCCGACCTCGACGGCTACTGGCAGTTCTTCGGCCGCATCGACGTCGGCGAGGGCTTCTTCTTCCACGCGCCGGTCGACCGCAACTCGGCGCGCGACAATTTCGACTTCCGCGGCCCTTTGCGCCGCGCCGCCGGCTTCGATTTCGCCTGCGACTTCGATCACACCGGCTTCTGGGAGCTGCGCAATGCCGTGGCCGAGACCTATCGGGCCGGCCGCGCCTTCATCGCCGGCGACGCCGCGCACAGCCATCCGCCCTATGGCGGCTTCGGCCTCAACAACGGGCTCGAGGACGCGGTGAACCTGGGCTGGAAGCTCGCGGCGCGGCTTGCCGGCTGGGGCGGCGATGCGCTGCTTGCCTCCTACGGCGCCGAGCGGCGGCCGGTGTTTCGCGACGTTGCTGAGGACTTCATCGCCGCGCGCATCCGCGAGGACGGCGCGTTCCTGCGCCGCTTCAATCCGGAGCGCGACCGCGCCGAATTCGAGCGCGCCTGGGCGGCGCGCGAGGGCGATCTCGGCCGGCACGTGCATTCCTATGAGCCGAATTACGAGGGCTCGCCGGTGGTCGCCGGCGTAGTGGGCGGGGTGAGCGGGGCGCATGGCGAACATTCATTCGCGGCGCGGCCAGGACATCATCTGGCGCCGCAGCCATTGTCGTCGGGGCGCAATGTGTTCGAGGAGTTGGGCCGCGGCTTTTCGCTGCATCGCGCTCGATGCGGGCGGCATCAGAAGTTGATGCGTTTCGCAGCGCCGCTGCGGCACTGAAAATGCCGCTCAAGGTCATTGCCGACAGCCGCAGCGATGGCCGCGAGGCCTATGGCGCCTCGCTCGTGCTGGTGCGGCCGGACCAGTTCGTCGCCTGGGCGGGCGAGCAGGCGCCGCAGGATGCCGCCGCGCTGATGCGCAAGGTCGCCGGGCGCTGATTACTTGCCGACTACTTGCCGAACTTGTCCTGCCAGCTCGGCAGCGCGCCGGGGAAGGGCAACGCCTTCGCCTCATAGACGCCGCGGGCAATGGCGCGCGCCATGACGTTGGCGGCGAGCATGCCGAGACCGGCGAGGCCGTAATAGGGATCGGCGAGCGGCTTGTCGCCCATCGCCGCGGCAAAGATCACGTCGCCGTCGAGCGGCGTGTGCACCGGATAGATGGCGCGGGCAAAGCCGTCCTGCGCCATCACGGCGAGGCGGTTGCACTGCGCCTTGGTGAGCTTGGCGTCGGTGGCGATGACGGCGATGGTGGTGTTCTCGGCCGGGCCGCCTTTGGCGCGCAGCTTCAAATCCGCCGGCGAGATCTTGGCCGGAAAGCCGCGGCCGCCGAATTCGTTGCCCTGTTCGAACGGCGCCGCCCAGAACTGCGCGCCGGTGCCGATCGTCGTGCTGCCGACGGCGTTGACCACGGCGAGCGCGCCGACGGTGATGCCTTCCGCGGTCGTTGCCGAAGCCGAGCCGACGCCGCCTTTGAGCGTCGCGGTGGTGGCGCCGAGGCCGGCGCCGGCGCTGCCGAGCGCGAAGTCGGTCGCCGCGGCCTTCGCCGCCGCGTAGGCGAGCTCGCGATAGGGCGGGTAGCGGCCCCAGTTCTTGTCGCCGCCATTGAGCAGGTCGAACATGATCGCCGCCGGCACGATCGGCACCACGGCGTCGCGCACTTTGAAGCCGCGGCCGATGTCGCGCATGTAGGCCTGCACGCCGGAGGCGGCGTCGAGGCCGAGCGCCGAGCCGCCGGACAGCGTGATGGCGTCGATGCCTTCGACGGTCTGCGCCGGGTCGAGCAGGGCGGTCTCGCGCGTGCCGGGGCCGCCGCCGCGCACGTCGACGCTCGCCGTGACGGCGCGGTCGAACACCACGACGGTGACGCCGGAGGCGAGCTTGTCGTCGGCGGCATGGCCGACGGTGACGCCCGCGATATCGGTGATCAGGTTGCGCATGCGGTTACTCCGGGCGCGGAGACTATCACAGGCCGATCACAACGGGGTCAGGCCGCGAACTGCGGACTTGCCATCGCCGCAATTCCCGTCGCATGTAAGGGCAATGCACAGCGATGTCACCATGGCCGCGGCCCTGCTTGCCGGGCTCGTCAGTTTCCTCTCCCCTTGCGTGCTGCCGCTGGTGCCGCCGTATCTGGTGTTTCTCGCCGGCACCTCGCTCGAACGCCTTGCCGACAAGGAGCCGGAGCCGCGCGTCAAGCGCGAGACGGTCGCGGCGGCGCTGCTGTTCGTGCTCGGCTTTACCACGGTGTTCGTGGCGCTCGGCGCCAGCGCCAGCGTCATCGGCTCGCTGATCCGCGAATATTCCCAGCCGCTCGCGATCATCGCCGGCGTCGTCATCATCGTCATGGGGCTGCACTTCCTCGGGCTCACGCCGATTGCGCTGCTGCACCGGCAGAAGCGGCTGGAGGTGACCAAGCCCGTCGGCCTGTGGGGCGCCTATGTGATCGGGCTCGCCTTTGCCTTCGGCTGGACGCCGTGCATCGGGCCGATCCTTGCGGCGATCTTGGCGGTCGCTGCCTCCGAGCAGACGGTCGCCAGGGGTGCCGGCCTGCTCGCGGTCTATTCGCTCGGCCTCGGCATTCCCTTCGTCGTCGCGGCGTTTGCCATCGAGCCGTTCGCGGCGTTCCTCGCGCGCTTCAAGCGCTACCTGCACCGCGTCGAGCAGGCGATGGGCGCGCTGCTGGTGCTGACCGGCATCGCGTTTCTCACCGGCAGCATCAACTGGATGAGCGTGTGGCTGCTCGAGGCGTTCCCGGCGCTCGGCAAGATCGGCTGAGGCGATCCAAGCAACAATCGTTCGTCCCCGCGAAAGCGGGGACCCAGTGCCATTTGGCAAAGCCTGGATGCCCGCGTCCGCGGGCACGAACGGAGTGTGTCGTGGGCGCTTACTTGCAGCCCGACGCCGGGCACTCGACGTAGGTGATCTTGCCGCTGGCGTCCTTCTTCCAGATGTAGACCACGTAATCGAGCCGGGTGATGTCGCCCTTCTTGTCGTAGGCGATGTCGCCGATCACGGTTTTAAAGTGCTTGCCGGAATGCATTTCGGCGGCGACCTTCTTCGGATCGAGCGATTTCGCCGCTTCGGCCGCCTGCTTGATGATCTGCACGCCGGCGTATGAGTAGAGCGTGTAGGCTTCCGGCTCGAACTTCTTGGCGCGGAATTCCGCCACGACTTTCTTCGCTTCGGGCCGGTTGCGCGGATCGGGGCCGTAGGTCATCAGCGTGCCCTCGACGCCGGGGCCGCCGACCGACGCGAACTCGTCCGAGGTGATGCCGTCGCCGCCCATCAGCGGCGCCTTGACGCCCTGGTCGCGCATCTGCCGCACGATCAGGCCGCCTTCGGTGTAGAGACCGCCGAAATAGACGAGGTCGGCGCCCGACTGCTTGATCTTCGACACGAGCGCCGAATAGTCCTTCTCGCCGGTGTTGATGCCTTCATAGAGCACATCGTTCATGCCGCCGGCCTTCATCGCCTTTAGCGTCTCGTCGGCGAGGCCTTTGCCGTAGGTCGTCTTGTCGTGGACGATGGCGATTTTCTTGCCCTTGAAGTGCTTGAGGATGTACTCGCCGGCGACCTTGCCTTGCTGGTCGTCGCGGCCGCAGACGCGGAAGATGTTCCACATCTTGCGCTCGGTCACCGTCGGGTTGGTGGAGGCCGGCGTGATCTCGAGGATGCCGTTCTCTTGATAGACCTCGGAAGAGGGGATGGTGACGCCGGAGTTGTAGTGGCCGATGACGTACTTGACGCCGTCGCCGGCGAACTTGTTGGCGACCGAGACGCCTTGCTTCGGATCGGAGACGTCGTCGCCGTATTCGACGGTGATCTTCTGGCCGAGAATGCGTGGCGTTGAGGTCGGCCGCCGCCTGATCGACGCCGTTCTTCATCTGCGCGCCGGTTGCGGCGCTCGGGCCGGTGATCGGGCCGCCGACGCCGAATTTGACTTGCGCCGAGGCGGAGCCTGCAAGCGCACAGGCGATACCCAGCGCGAGGCTGAGGGTGGTCAACCGCTTCATCCGTGTTCTCCTTCGACTGGCTTCCGGCGATTATGCTTGCCGAAAGGCTACCTCAGGGCGCGCGGCGGCGCCAGCGCAAGGGGCCGGCCGGTTCGTTGATCCAGCGATACTGGTTGACCATCTGCGCGCGCCGCGCGCCGCGAAAACCGGCCAAGGCGGCGGCAAGGCAGACCGCGAAATCCACAAGATAATAGTGCGGCGACAGCAGCGTGCCGGCAAACAGCGCGTAGTGGAAGAAGCGCACGACGGCACCGAGGATCAGCATATAGGCGACGATCTGCCACCACGGCCGCCAGGTCCGGGCGATGGCGCGGCCGGCAAGCGCCGCCGCGCCGCCGCCGAGCACAACGGTCACCAGCAGGAACACGCCGAACGAGCCCTCGTAGAGAATGCCTTGCATCACGGCTGCCGCCTGCTGCCGGCCGCCTTCGAGATAGGCGGACTTCACCTCCGGCCGGTCGAGCAGCTCGGCGCCCCGAGCCGGACAGCGTGATCAGGCCGTTGACCATGACGTAGCCGCGGTGCGCGAGCTTAAGCGCGTGGAAGGCGTTCTGCTCGACCAGGAACACGGTGAGCTTTTCCTCGCGGTTGAGCGCGCGGATGGCGTCGAAGATCTGCTTGACGATGAGCGGCGCCAGGCCGAGCGAGGGCTCATCGAGCAGCAACAGCCGCGGGCGGGCCATCAGCGCGCGCGCAATCGCCAGCATCTGCTGCTCGCCGCCTGACAGCGTGCCGCCGCGCTGCGTCAGCCGCTGCTTGAGGCGCGGAAACAGCGTGAGCACGCGTTCGAGGTCGGCGGCGAAATCCTTCTCTGCGGCGACGGTCGCGCCCATCTGCAGGTTTTCCAGCACCGTCATGCGCGAGAAGATGCGGCGGCCTTCCGGCGCCTGCGCAAGCTTCAGCCGTGCGATCTCGTGCGTCGGCATGCGGGTGATGTCGCGGCCGGCGAATTCGATTGCGCCGTTGCGGGCGCGCGGGTTGCCGCAGATCGTCATCATCAGCGTCGACTTGCCGGCGCCGTTGGCGCCGATCAGGGTGACGATCTCGCCGTCGTTGACGTCGAGGTCGACGCCGCGCAGGGCCTGCACGCGGCCGTAATAGGCGGTGACGCCGCGCACGCGAGAGCAGGGCTGCGCTCACAGGCCGGCCTCCGCCTCGGCCTCTCGACGTCCTCGTCGTGCACGCCGAGATAAGCGGCGATCACTTTCGGATCGTTGCGCACCGCTTCCGGCGCGCCGTCGGCGATCTTGACGCCGTAATCGAGCACGACGATGCGGTCGGAAATGCCCATCACCACCGACATGTCGTGCTCGATGAGCAGGATCGAGGTGCCGTGCTCCTTGCGGATCGCGAGCAGCAATTCGTTGAGCTCGCCGCTTTCGTGCGGGTTGAGGCCCGCCGCCGGCTCGTCGAGGCAGAGCAGCACCGGGTCGGTGCACATGGCGCGCGCGACTTCGAGGCGGCGCTGCGCGCCATAGGGCAGGTCGCCGGCGGGGTCGTCGGCGCGGTCGATGAGCCCGATGCGCTCGAGCCAGTAGCCGGCCTTGTCGATCGCGGCGCGCTCGGCGGCGGTGAACGAGGGGATGCCGAAGATGCCGAACAAGGTGAAGCCGGAGGCGACCATCAGCGTGTTGTGCTGGGCGACCATCAGGTTCTCCAGCACGGTCATGCCGGGGAACAGGCGGATGTTCTGGAAGGTGCGGGCAACGCGCGCCTGCTGCGTGACGAGATAATCGGGCATGCGCTCGAGCAGATAGAGCGCGCCGTGAGGCCGCGTGACGCCGCGCTGGCCGCGCTCGGTCAGCGTCTCCAGCGTCCCCCACATCGATGCGTCGCCGTGCTTGAGCGCCAGCCGCCCCTCGCTCGGCCGGTAAAAGCCGGTGATGCAGTTGAACACCGTGGTCTTGCCGGCGCCGTTCGGGCCGATCAGCGCGGTGATGTCGCCGCTTTTGGCCTCGAACGAGACGTCGTCGACCGCCGTCAGGCCGCCGAAGCGCATGGTCAGGTGCTCGACGCGCAGCACGATGTCGGTGTGATCGACCATTAGCCGTGACCCTCTTTGACGAGGTCGGCGGAGATGGTCTTGCGCTCCTTGAGGTAGACCGAGGGCGCGCGCGTCGAGATCAGGCCGCGCGGCCGCCAGATCATGATCAGCACCATGGCGAGACCAAACAGCAGCATGCGGTACTGGGTCGGGTCGAAGGTCTGCCCGAAGATGGCTTTGAGGAAATCGAGATCGCGCATGATCTCGGTGCCGCCGATCATGACGATTGCGGCGATGGCGACGCCGATCTGGCTGCCCATGCCGCCGAGCACGACGATGGAGAGCACGGTCGCGGATTCAAGAAAAGTGAAGCTCTCCGGCGAGATGAAGCCCTGCCGCGCCGCGAAGAACGAACCGGCAAAGCCTGCGAACATCGCGCCGGTCGCAAAGGCCGTGAGCTTGGTGTTGGTGGTGTTGATGCCGAGCGAGCGGCAGGCGATCTCGTCCTCGCGCAAGCGCCTCCCAGGCGCGGCCGACCGGCAGGCGGCGCAATCGCACGGTGACGAAGGCGGTGACGAAGGCGAGCGCCAGGATCACGTAATAGAGGAAGATGACGCGGTGCAGCGGCGAAAATTCGAAGCCGAAGAAGGCGTCGAAGCCGTTGTCCTCGGCGTTGAACGGCAGGCCGAAGAAGCTCGGCCGCGGAATGCCGGTGATGCCGGCGTAGCCGTTGGTGAGCGCGACGAAGTTGATGAGGATGAGGCGGATGATCTCGCCAAAGGCCAAGCGTGACGATGGCGAGATAGTCGCCGCGCAGCCGCAACACCGGAAAGCCGAGCAGGATACCCCAGAACGAGGCGAGGATGCCGGCGAGCGGCAAGAGCAGCCAGAAGGTAAAGCCGAATTCCTTGGCGAGCAGGGCGTAGGAATAGGCGCCGACGGCGTAGAAGGCGACGTAGCCGAGGTCGAGCAGGCCGGCGAGCCCGACCACGATGTTGAGCCCCCAGCCGAGCATCACGTAGATCAGGATCTGGATGCCGAAATTGTCGATCCATTTCAGCGCGCCGCCGCGGCCGGCCGTCCCCAAGATGAT
This sequence comes from uncultured Alphaproteobacteria bacterium, assembly GCA_963822035.1. Lineage (GTDB taxonomy): Bacteria > Pseudomonadota > Alphaproteobacteria > Rhizobiales > Xanthobacteraceae > Pseudolabrys. Next base: position 415,339 of record CAWGGC010000004.1, read on the forward strand.
CGCCGGGTAGACAATGACGAAGCCGATGGCGAACGGTACGAACCAGCGCCGCACCGTTTCGCGCGCTGCGGAGGGCGCGGCGACAGTGCGCTCGCGGCGCTGTGTCAGCCAGCGCGCGAAGGTGAAGGCGTAGAGGAAGCGGGCGATGATGATGACCGCGACCAGCGAGAACAGCAGCGGCCAGCGCGTCACCAGAATAAGCTCGTTGCGGCCGTTGACGGTGGTGAGGAAGCCGATCAGCGGCAGGAACAGAAAGAAGGCGATGACGCCCGTGCGCGCCGCATCGCCGACGGCGGCAAACGACATCGACGCGCTCGCTGCTGGCGCCGGCCGCCATCTCAGACCTTCTCGACGTCCGGGCGGCCGAACAGGCCCTGCGGCAGGAAGATCAGCGTGATCGCCAGCACCGAGAAGGCGGCGACGTCCTTGTAGTCGATGGAGAAATAGGCCGACCAGAAGGTCTCGATCAGGCCGATCAGCAGACCGCCGACCACCGCGCCCGGCAGCGAGCCGATGCCGCCGAGCACCGCGGCGGTGAAGGCTTTGACGCCGGGGACGAAGCCGTCGGAGAAGGTGACGACGCCGTAATACATCAGGTACATGGTGCCGGCGACCGCGGCGAGCGCTGCGGCGATGATGAAGGTGATGGAGATGGTGCGGTCGACATCGACGCCGACCAGCGCCGCCATCTTCTGGTCCTGTTCGCAGGCGCGCTGCGCGCGGCCGAGCCGCGTCTTGGCCACCAGGTACCAGAAGGCCGCCAGCAGCACCGCGGTGACGCTCCAGATGATGAGCTGCTTCATCGACAGCGTGACCGCGAAATTGTGACGGTCGAGCAGGACGAATTCGCCCTGCACCATCGGCGGGATCGACTTGTTGCGCGGGCCCTGGGAGACCTGCACGAAATTCGACAGGAAGATCGACATGCCGATCGCCGAGATCAGCGGGGCGAGACGGAACGAGCCGCGCAAGGGCCGGTAGGCGACGCGCTCGATCACCCAGTTGACGAGAGACGTGAACAGCATCGCCGCGATGAGGACGATGAACAGCGCCAGCGCGATCGAGGAGATGCCGAGCCAGGTGGTGAGGAACAGGAAGACGATCAGCGCGATGAAGGCCGAGACCATGAACACATCGCCATGGGCGAAATTGACCATGCCGATGATGCCGAACACCATCGTGTAGCCGATGGCGATCAGGCCGTAGATCGAGCCGAGGGTGATGCCGTTGATCAGCTGCTGGAGAAAGACTTCCATGCGTCCGCTTCAAACGCTCCGCGGTGCCGCCCGGCTGACGGTTCGATGGAACAAGGCTTAACAGGCGAGAGACGAGGCGGCAACGCCGCGGCGCGGCGCGGTGGACAACGCAAAAGCCGCGCCGGAGCGGCGCGGCTTTCAAAAGATAGCGGGCCACGACGCCCCTTGTCAGTGCAGGCCGCCGAACACCCAGATCAGGAGCAGAATCGGCAACGGTATGCCCAACAGCCAGAGCAGCAGATAACGACCCATTTTCGCCTCCCATGTCCGTCCATCTTGGGTTGGCAATGCCCGGGCCGCGGCCGAAGTTCCCATCGCATTTGCCTTAATGTCGAGGCGTGAGCGGAAGCGGAACGAAAGGACTGCAGGGCGCATTATCCGGTTGCGGGACGCTTCCCCCGCGAAGATACCCAACTGGAGAGGACTGCAAACAATGAATCAGAACCCCAATCAGAGCCAGAATCCGAACCAGAACCAACAGCAGCAGGGCAACAAGCCCGGTCAGCAGCAGCAGGGCGGTCAGCAGCAGGGCGGCCAGAAGCCAGGTCAGCAGCAGCAGGGCGGCCAGCAGGATCGTCCGGGCCAGGGCGGCCAGCAGCACGGCGGGCAAAACCGCTGAGCTCCAGCTTCGCTGTTTTCAATGGAAAACCCCGCCGGCTCAGGCGGGGTTTTTCGTTTTGCGCCGCGCATTGGCGGATAGTGTCGGCGCGTCTATCCTTGCCGCGCCATGGCGACAGTCGCGCTCCCATTGTTTCACCTTTACGGCGATCCGCCGGACGACAGCGCGTTCGACTTCATCCATATCGAAACGATCGCCTCGCGCTCCTCGCTGCACGCCTGGACGATCCGCGCGCACCGCCACCGCAATTTGTTCCAGATGCTGCTGGTCGAGAAGGGCGGCGGCGAGATGAGCTTCGAGACGGCAACCGTTCCCTTCACGGCGCCGGCGGCGATTTTGGTGCCGCCGACCACCGCGCACGGCTTTCGCTTCACGCCTAACGTCACCGACGGCTGGGTGGTGAGTTTCACCGAGGACGTTGCCGGCGCGATCGGAGAGAATTCCGGCGAGGCGCTGGCGCGGCTCAAGGCGGTGGCGGCCGATCCGCTGTTGCCGCTGACCGACGGCGCGGAGGCCAAGCGCCTGTCGGCGCTGTGCGCGGAACTCAACGAGGAAGCATCGCTCGCGCGCGAGGGCTACCGCCTCGCCATGCGCGCGCTGCTGGCGATGATCGCGATCGAAGCGGTGCGGCTTGCGGCAAGCCGCGCGCGCAGCGGCAGCGTCACACTGACGCCGGCCGATCCGCGGGTCGAGGAGTTGCGGCGGTTGATCGAGAAACACTTCCGCAAGGAACGGCTGATCAGCTTCTACGCCGGGCAACTGGCGATGACCGCGGATCGGCTCAACGATCACCTCAAGCGCGCAACCGGCGTGACCGCGGGGCACTTGATCCGCCAGCGCGTCCTGACCGAGGCGAAGCGGCAGCTGGTGTTCACCAATCTGCCGATCCAGCAAATCGCCTACGACCTCGCCTTCTCCGATCCGTCGCACTTCACGCGCTTCTTCCGCAAACAGACCGGGTCGACGCCGCAGGCGTTCCGCGACGGCCGCGGCGGTTAACGCTAACCGCTGCCCCGCCATGACGAAAGCAACACGATTAACGCGCGCGCCGGTAAGGTAAAATTTCGGTTTGCTTTGAAATTAGCATTTGAAGCGAATACGCGTGAGCCTCGTTTATTGGAGGAACGCATGCGTAAAGCTTCCGGTACCGTTGTGGCCATGATCATGGCTATCGCGCTTTACTTCACGCTGTTCTGGGGGATCGACGCGGTTCGCGTCATGACGTCGCCGAGCTACGGGCTCGGCGAGCTCAACTCGCAATACATCTTCGGCGTCGGCCGGATGTTCCACTTCGGACCCGAGGGGCTGATCAAGCTCGCCGCCTTCTTCGCGGTGATGAAGCTTGCCGCCGCGGCGGTGTTTGCCGTGCATCTTGCCGACCGGCTTCGCGCCATCGTCCGTGGCGGCAAGCCGAACCCGGAAATCTTCGAGGGCGGTCTCATCCTGGTGGTGCTGATCAGCGTCATCTCGGTGGCGCCGGCCTTGTGGTCGCAGAACGTGCCGTTGGTGCACGAGCAGACCATCGAACTCCTGCTTGCCGGCCTTGCCGCGGCGCTCGCCATCATCGAGCGCAGCCACGAGGAGGCGGGCGAACCGGTCGAGCATGAGACTGCGGCCGAGCCCAAGATCGTCGCCCCGCCGGGCGCCACCTGGTTCACGCCCTGGCGCTGAGTTTCCTTCACCTAACCATTTACGAGACCGGGGCCGCCTTTTGGGCGGCCCTTTTTTTGCGGCCCCCGGTTTTGCGGCCCCGTTTTTGCATGGATTGAACGCAAGCGCCGGGCGCAAAGGGGTATACCGGTGCCGCGATGCCCTATGCGTGTGCCCGCATTGACCGCCGCCGCGACCTGGGGAATCGTCAATTTCGCCTGTTGGGGGGCCAATTCGGATGTCTGCTTATTCCGGCGTCGTCGCCGTCAGTTCGCTCGCCCTGGAAGCGCGCATCGCGCGTGGGCCGGGCGTTTCTATCGTGCTGTGCTGCCAAGCCCACCATCTGGCGGCGCGGCTGAAGGCGGCGATCGCCGACGGCGCCTCCGGCATCATCAGCTTCGGCATCGCCGGCGGCCTTGCGCCCGATCTCGCCGCCGGCGACTGCATCATCGCGTCTGCCGTGCGCGTGGGCCGCGAGCTGTTCGCCGCCGACCGCAACTGGGCGCAATCGCTGCTCGCCGCCATCCCCGGCGCGATCCACGCCGAGATCGCCGGCAGCGACGCGATCGTCGCGCACCCGGAGGACAAGCGCCGCCTGCACCGGGAGACCGGCGCCGCGGCGGTCGACATGGAGTCGCACATCGCGGCGCGCGTCGCGCTCGCGCACGATATTCCCTTCGCCGCCTGCCGCATCGTCATCGATGCCGCGCACCGCAAGCTGCCGCACGCGGCGACCGTCGGCCTGCGCGAGGACGGCAAGCCGGACGTGCTGCGCGTCTTTCACTCGGTGTTGCGCCAGCCGGGGCAGTTGCCCGACCTCATGCGCACGGCGCGGGATTCGCGGGTCGCGCGCAAGGCGCTGCATGCGGCGCGCAAGAATCTCGGCCTCGGCCTCGGCTGTCCCGATTACGCAGAGCGCGCGGTCGAGCGCGAGCTCGAGGTCGCCTGAGCGCGGCTACTTGCTCTTGCCGAGTTCGGCGATGACTTCGGCGGCTTCCTTGAAGGCGTGATTGACGGCGGGCACGCCGCAATAGATCGCCTGCTGCAACAATATCTCCTTGATGTCGTCCTGGCTGAAGCCGCCTTCGACCAGGGCGGCGCGCACGTGCAGGCGGAACTCGTCCCACTGGCCGAGCGCGATCATGGTGCCGATCACCAGCACGCGGCGCGTGCGCTCGTCGTAATGCGGCCGCGTCCACACTTCGCCCCAGGCGGCGCGGGTGATGAAGTCCTGGAATTCGGCGTTGAAGGCGTTCTTCTTCGCGTTGGCGCGGTCGACCCATTCGGCGCCGAGCACCTGGCGGCGCCGGGCCATGCCTTTGTCGTGGCGTTCTTTCTCGTCCATGCGATGAAACCGTTTTGTTGGCGGAGCGATCGGGTCAGGGGCGGGGCGGCCGCGTGCGGTCGTGGAACCAGGCGCGGTACGCCGCCATCTTGGTGCGCTGCGCCGCCGGCGCATAGCGCTTGCAAGTCGAAGCCTCGGCGCTCCTGGCCGGCGCGCCCCAGCGCAGTTCGACGCAGTCGTTCGGATTATAGGCCATCTCGAGCGAAGCCTCGCGGTCGAACACGTCCTTGAGCGTCAGCGTCCATTGTGAGCCGTCGCTGCGCGTATAGGAAAACTTGCGCTTGGCAAGATCGGAGGCGAGCACCGACTGCAATTCAGTCTTCACCTCGGCGACGCTCTTGTCCTTCGGCATGGCGTAGCGGTCGGGGCGGCGGGCGACGCGGTCGGGAAATCCTTTGACCACATCCATCGCGATCAACAGGCGCAGGTCGCGCGCCGGCGTCGAGAAATCCTCCCACGCCCCGGTGGTTTCGAAAATCACCGCGCCGTCGGGCATCGCCACGTCGCCATGCGTCTTGCTCTGATACTTGCGGCCGTTCTCGACCGAGGTGACGCGCACCTTGACCTGCTCGTCGAGCGAGGTGACAGCCTCTTCCATCGCACGCTGGGGATCGAGCGGCTCGGGCGACATCACGTCGTCCATACGATCGTAGAAGGCCTCAACGCCGAGCTTGGCCTGCTCGAGCGAGAAGTCGCCATATTGCGGGTCCTTGGCGATTTCCACGTTGCTGAGCCGCCGCAGCCCGCCGGTCTTGACGGCAACGATCGGCCGGAAGCGCTTGAAGCCGGGGCCGCCGAGCGCGGGGTCCTTGGCGAACAGGAAGTTGCCGCGCCAGAACCGCTTGCGCGCGACGGTGCCGTCCGGCTGGGCATCGACGGCGAGGAAGACGCCGGCGCCGTCGGCGGTCTGCGGTACGCGGCGTACCAAAATCAGCGTGTGGCCGTAAGGGTCGGCATAGACGTCGCCCGGGCGCAGCGTCTGCTGCGACAGCGCGACGGGGTAAAGATCGGTGTTGTTGTCGGCGAGCGCCGTGCGCGCGGTGCCGGAATGCACGGCGTCGGCGACGGTCTGCACGTAACGGCCGAAGGTGGCGGCGAGACCGCCGCGTGTCGGTGCGGGCGCGGCCGAGGCGTTGGTCTGCTCGGGTGAAGCCGGTTGGCTCGCCGTCAGAATACTCTCCCACTGGAAGCACTGCGGCGGCTTGCCGTGGCCGCCGCGCGAGCATTTCGCGTAGCCGAACGGCAGCCCGAGCTTGAAGGCGAAATAGGCGCGCAGGAAGTAGGGCAGATCGGCGCAGTCCGGGCGGTAGACAATCTTCAGATCGTCTTCGTTGAGGCCGAGATAGTCGAACAGAAAATTGCGCGACTTGTCGCGCAGGCCCACGTGCAGCGCCGGCCAAGACAATTCAACGTCAAGAGGCGCGTCGAACAGCTTCTCGATCCATGCCGAATAGAGATTTTCGGTGGCGCGGTTCCATGAATTGCGCAACGGCCAGACGCTGCCCGGCACCTCGTGCGGCGGCGCCGGGCGCTGGCCGCGGCACCGTGATGTCGCGCGTGATCTGCCGGGCAGCCGCCGCTCGCGAGCTTGACCTGCCAGGTGCCGGCGGCGGGGGAGTTGACTTCGGCGTACCAGAAATAAGGCGGCCCGCCGTTGCGCGTCGCGCGATGTTGCCGTGACGCTGCCGTTCGGCGCGATCAGCGACAATTCGCCCTGAACCGGCTTCTCCGCGACGAACAGAACGCGCAGCGGCGCGCCCGTCCATGGCGTAACCGGCGACGGCAGCACCGCGATGTCGGCGGCTTCAGCGCAGGTCGCAGCCCGGCGCATCGGCGGCAAAGACGAACGGCGCGCCGGCGATCAGCAGCGCGGCGATCGTCGAGGCAACGGCAAACCGGCGAGTTGCAACCATCGACTGGTCCATTACGGCGACGGCCGCAGCATAGCTCACCTCAACTGCAGCAGCACGAACCATTTCTTGTCGTTGAGCGAGCATGGTGGTGAGCGGCGCTTGCGGTTTCGCCGGACGGCGCGGGCAGGGTCCAATGGCCGGGGCCGCCGCAATGGCCTTCTGCACGGCGGAGAATTTCAGGTCGCGGCCGCTGAGGTTGAGCTTCTTGACGGTGACGGACTGATAGACGTTGCCGCCGATGACGTACATCTTGCGCGCCGGCGCATCGATGTACGCGACCACGTCGCAATGGGTGTGCCGCACCGAGCGCGCGCTCGGCGCCGCCGGCGAGTTCCGCGCGGATGCGCTCGCGCACGGCCTGCTCGCTGGCGTCGGCGAGCGCCGGCTCGCGTTGCATGCAGATCAGGTCGCCGACGCGCGGTCTGGTCGTGCTCAGCGGACAGGCGCGATAGAGCTCGCCGTGCGCCTCGTTGGCGTTCTCGGCCGCGCTGGTGGCGAAGGCGTCGTAGATGAAGACGCGATGCGCGTTGGCGAAATGGAAGGCTTCCGGCGCCGACGCCCGCCTGCTTGATCACGTAGCTGACGAAGGCCGCCGACCACGGCGTGTCGATGATGGCCGCGCGCAACGCTGCCTCGCGCAGGATTTCGCGCGTCGCCGGATCGGCAACGCGCATCGGCGGCGCGCAGCAGATCGGAAAGGTCGTTGCGGCATGAGCGCGGCCGGCTGTTGGCCGTCGGTTGCGGTCGAGGCGTCGCGATAGCCGCGCACTTCAAGTTTGTCTGGCGAAGTCGTCGCCGTAGAGCGCGCGCCAGTATTCCATCACCCGCCACCAGCCGAGATCGCCGAGGCGCGGCTTGCGGCCGTCGCCATATTCCTGCTCGTGCTCGGCCTCGGTCAGGCCGAAGTGGAACATGCCGGCCGTCGGCGTCGATGCGGTGGCCGCCGAAGCGGCCGAACTCGTCGATGGCGTTTTGCGCGATGCGCTCGGCCGAGCGCGCTGGCCGGCTTCGCTGCGGTGGCGTCGCAGCGCGCCTGCACCGATGTCCAGAACGCCGCGGCGACGTGTTCGCTTCGCGCAAGGGCCGGCGCGGCGGCGAGCCCGAGAGCCGCAACGATGACGCAAACCAAGGCGCGCAATGAACCCTCCCTCAGCGGGTCAAGGTAGTATAGCGCGGCGAAGGGCGGGAAAGGGGGCGCGTCTTTCGCGCCGCTAGCTCAGGAAATTCAGCACCGCCTCGGTGAAGGCCTTGGGCTGCTCGACATTGGAGATGTGCGCGGCGTCGAGCGCGGCGAGCTTGGCGCCCGGAATCGCCTTCGCGATCTCCTCGCCGTTCTGCGGCGGCGTCGCCGGATCCTGCTTGCCGACGATGACCAAGGTCGGTGCAGTGATGCGCGGGTTGGAGGCGCGGAAGTCGATATCGCGCACGGCGGCAACGCAGGCCGCGTAGCCTTCGGGATTGCTGGCGAGGAATGCCTTTTTCATGCGCTCTATCTCTTGCGGCGCACGCTCGATGAAGCCCTTGGTGAACCAGCGCTGCATATTGGCGTCGACGAAAGAGGCGAGACCTTTCTCGTGCACCATGCGGATGCGATCGGCCCACGGCGTCTGGTCGGGGTAGTAGTAATTGGTGTTGGCAAGAATGAGCTTCTCGATGCGGTCGGGGGCATTGGCGCCGAGCCATTGGCCGTCCATGCCGCCCATCGACAGACCGCACCAGTTCACGCGTTCGATGTCGAGCGCATCGAGGATGGCGAGGATGTCGCGGCCGAACAGGTCGAAGCTGTAGGGGCCCTTGCCGCTGCCCGACTTGCCGTGGCCGCGGCGGTCGAGGCGGATGAGACGGAAGTGCTTGGCGAATTCGCCGGCCTGGTCGTCCCACATGTGCAGGTCGGTGCCGAGCGAATTCCCGAGCATCAGCGCAGGCGCGCCCTCGCGGCCCTCGATCTCGACGTTGAGCGGGCAGCCGTCGACCTCGATGATCGGCATGCGAATTCCTCCCCCATGTCCCTTCGTTGTCTTGCGGCGGGTCTCAAGGGAGCCTCTTAAAGCCCTTTTCAGGGGCTCGGCAAAGTCTTAAGTCGTGTGGTGAGGCATTCCTGTTTGTGAGGAGACGCCAATGGCGATGGTCATGACCGGAGAGGTGCAACTTCCGGCAAGCCGCGAAGTGGTATGGGCCAAGCTCAACGATGCGGACACGCTGAAGGCCTGTATCCCGGGCTGCGAGGAGCTCATCAAAAGCTCGGATACCGAATTTTCCGCAGTCGCCGTCACCAAGATCGGCCCGGTCAAGGCGCGCTTCAAAGGCAAGGTGCACCTGACCGATCTCAACCCGCCGAACGGCTACAAGATCTCGGGCGAAGGCGACGGCGGCGTCGCCGGCTTTGCCAAGGGCGGCGCCACCGTCGCCCTCACCGAGAAGGACGGCGGCACGCTGCTCACCTACAACGTCGAGGCGCAGATCGGCGGCAAACTCGCCCAGCTCGGCCAGCGCCTGGTCAATGGCGCGGCCAAGAAAGTGGCCGACGAATTCTTCCAGAAATTCGCCGCGGTTTTCACGCCGACGCCGGCGGCCTGAGCGCGACCCGCGGCGCCGGTATCAGGCGATTTACGGGCACGGATGGCGATAGCCGTCATAGCCGAGGAAGGTGCCGGACGCCGGGTCGTAAGAGCGGTAGTGCTGCGCGCACCACGCGACATCCGGGCCACCGGCGGGCTCGTAGGCATAGCCGGGTGCGTAATAGGGGCTCGGCCCGTAATAATAGGGCCCCTGAGAGCCGGCGATGGCGCCGCCGATGATGGCGCCGGCGGCAAAACCGGCCAGCGGGGCGCCCCAACCACCATGATGCCAACCGCCATGCCAGCGCGCCTGGGCTGGCGTTACTGCAATCGCCGACCCGGCAATCGCGATTGCGGCGAGGCCCGCTAAAATCTTTGTGCGCATGAGTTATTTCTCCTGTTCTCCTGCCTGAAATAGCTAACGGAACATCAAGGCCGACCCGGCGGGCTTGTTCCGTGAAATCTCCGTAAGGCGGCTTCGCCCTTGTTCTCCCTTGACCGGCCCCGCGCTGGGGGTTCAATCTGGAACCGATCCAAGCCGCGTCCTGGGCCAAATCGGCTCGATTTGCGATCCGTGACGCATCCGCCAAGTCCGGGCGGGTCCAAAAGAGGGCCTTCAGCCCCATATTGGGAGGAATTTCATGCCAACCGTATCGATGACGGTGAACGGGAAGCCTGTTTCAGGCACCGTCGAAGAGCGCACGTTGCTGGTGCAATTCCTGCGCGAGAACTTGCGCCTGACCGGCACCCATGTCGGCTGCGACACCTCGCAGTGCGGCGCCTGCGTCATCCATCTCGACGGCATCGCTGCGAAGTCCTGCACGCTGCTCGCGCTTCAGTGCGAGGGCGCCATGATCACCACCATCGAGGGCCTCGCCGACCCGAACGGCCCCTTGCATCCGATGCAGGAAGCGTTCCGGCAGAACCATGGCCTGCAGTGCGGTTATTGCACGCCGGGCATGATCATGGCGGCGCTCGACATCGTGCGGCGCAATGGCAACGACCTCGACGAGCACACCATCCGAGAGCAGCTCGACGGCAACATCTGCCGCTGCACCGGCTACCACAACATCGTCAAGGCAATCGCCGCCGGCGCCAAGGCCATGAAGGGAGGAAGTCCGTCGCGGCAAGCCGCGGAATAGAGTCGAATTCGAATTAAAAAAACAAACACGGGAGGAATTACGCCATGACCGCGACCGGGATCGGCGCTGCGGTACGCCGCAAGGAAGACTTCCGTTTCATTACCGGACAGGGCCAGTATACCGACGACGTGGTGCGGCCGGGCGAAACCCGCGCCGTGTTCGTGCGCTCGCCGCATGCCCACGCCAAGATCAAGAGCATCGACGTCAGTGAAGCGAAGAAAATGCCCGGCGTCGTCGCCGTGCTCACCGGCGCCGAGCTTGCCACCGACAAGATCGGCAACCTCATCTGCGGCTGGATGATCCACTCCAAGGACGGCTCGCCGATGAAGATGGCGCCGCATCCGGCGCTCTCGACCGGCAAGGTCAATCATGTCGGCGACGCGGTCGCGGTGGTGATCGCGGAGACGCAGGCGCTGGCGCGCGACGCTGCTGAGAAGGTGAAAGTCGATTACGAGCCGCTGCCGTCGGTCACCGACCCGGCCAAAGCGAAATCCGGTCCGCAGCTTCACGACGTGGCGCCGAAGAACACCATCTACGAATGGTCGCTCGGCGACGAGAAGGCGGCCGCCGCCGCTTTCGCCAGGGCCAAGCACGTCACCAAGCTCGACATCGTCAACAACCGCCTGGTGCCGAACGCGGTCGAGCCGCGCGCGGCGCTCGCCGAATATGATGCCGGCACCGACAATCTGACGCTGTGGAACACCTCGCAGAACCCGCACGTCGCCCGCCTCGTCATCGCCGCCTTCGTCGGCATGGCGCCGGAGCACAAATTGCGGGTGATCGCGCCCGATGTCGGCGGCGGCTTCGGCTCCAAGATCTTCATCTATCCGGAGGAGGTCGTTTGCCTCTGGGCCGCGCGCAAAACGCGCCGGCCGGTGAAGTGGACGGCGGACCGCTCGGAGTCGTTCCTCACCGACGCGCACGGCCGCGACCACGCCACCCATGCGGAACTGGCGCTCGACGAGAACGGCAAGATCCTTGCGCTGCGCGCCAAGACCGTCGCCAATCTCGGCGCCTATATGTCGACCTTCTCGTCGTCGATCCCGACCTATCTCTACGCCACGCTGCTGTCGGGCCAGTACGACATCCCGCAAATCTACTGCGAGGTTGACGCGGTCTACACCAACACCGTGCCGGTCGACGCCTATCGCGGCGCCGGGCGGCCCGAGGCGACCTTCGTGGTCGAGCGGCTGGTGGAAGTCGCCGCCCGCGAGATGCACATCGAGCCGGCGGAATTGCGCAAGCGCAACTTCATCAAGTCGTTCCCGCACCAGACGCCGGTGATCATGGCCTATGACGCGGGCGACTATAACGCCTCGCTGAAGAAGGCGATGGAGCTTGCCGACGTCAAAGGCTTCAACAAGCGCAAACGCGAAAGCGCGCGCAACGGCAAGCTGCGCGGCATGGGTTTCTCGACCTACATCGAGGCTTGCGGCATCGCGCCGAGCCAAGCCGTCGGCTCGCTCGGCGCCGGCGTCGGCTTGTGGGAATCGGCCGAGGTGCGGGTCAACCCGACCGGCTCGGTCGAAGTGCTGACCGGCAGCCACGCCCACGGGCAGGGCCACGAAACGACCTTTGCCCAACTTGTCTCGGAACGTCTCGGCATCCCGTTCGACAACGTCTCGATCGTGCACGGCGACACCGACAAAGTGCAGTTCGGCATGGGCACCTACGGCTCGCGCTCCGGTGCGGTCGGCATGTCGGCGATCGTGAAAGCGCTCGACAAGATCGAGGCCAAGGCCAAGAAGGTCGCCGCCTTCATGATGGAGGCGTCGGAGAACGACATCGAGTTCAAGGACGGCAAATTCACCGTCGCCGGCACCGACAAGTCGGTCGGCTTCGGCGACGTCGCGCTCAACGCCTACATCGCGCACAAGTTCACCGGCGCCCAGCTCGAGCCGGGGCTGAAAGAAACCTCGTTCTACGATCCGACCAACTTCACCTTCCCGGCCGGCTGCCACATCTGCGAGGTGGAAGTGGACGGCGACACCGGCAAGGCGGAGGTCGTCGCCTGGACCGCGGTCGACGACTTCGGCACCGTGATCAACCCGATGATCGTCGAAGGCCAGGTGCACGGCGGCATTGCCCAGGGCATCGGCCAGGCGCTGCTCGAAGGCGCGATCTACGACAAGGACGGCCAGCTCGTGACCGGTTCGTTCATGGACTACACCATGCCGCACGCGCACGACCTGCCGTCGTTCAGTGTGGGCTTAACGGAGACCAAGTCGCCGTCGAACCCGCTCGGCATCAAGGGCTGCGGCGAGGCGGGCGCGATTGCCGCGCCTGCCGCGGTGATCAACGCCATCACCGACGCGATCGGCAGCGAGAGCGTCACCATGCCGGCGACCGCAAGTTCGGTCTGGGCGGCGATGCAACGGACACCTGCGCAACGCCAGGCGGCGGAATAACGGAGAAGCACAATGTACAATTTCACGTTCCACCGGCCCACCACGGTCCGCCAGGCCGCGGGGCTGCTCGCGCGCAACCCGGAGGGCAAGCTGCTCGCCGGCGGGCACTCGCTGATCCCCGTGATGAAGCAGCGGTTGGCGCAGCCGTCGGCGCTGATCGACCTGTCGCAGGTCGAAGGGCTTTCCGGCGTCGAGCTCAAGGGCCGCTCGGTCGTGATCGGCGCCATGACGCGGCACGCCGATGCCGCCGCCTCGCCGGTATTGCAGCAGGCTATTCCCGGCCTTGCCTCGGTGCCGGCCTCGGTCGGCGATCCGCAGGTGCGCAACCGCGGCACCATCGGCGGCTCGATCGCCAACAACGATCCGAACGCCGACTATCCGGCGGCCTGCCTTGGTCTCGGCGCCACCATCATCACCAACAAGCGGCGCATCGCGGCCGACGATTTCTTCACCGGCATGTTCTCGACCGCGCTCGAGCCCGACGAGATCATCACCAAGGTGCAGTTCCCGATCCCGCGCAAGGCGGCCTACGAGAAGTTCAAGCACCCGGCCTCGGGTTTCGCTTTGGTCGGCGTGTTCGTGTCGAAGCGCGGCTCCGATATTCGAGTCGCGGTGACCGGGGCCGGCTCGAGCGGCGTGTTCCGCGTCAAGTCGTTCGAGGAGGCGCTGAAGAAACGCTTCGCCGCAAAGTCGATCGAGGGCATGACCATTCCGGCGAATGGCATGAACTCGGACATCCACGCCACGCCGGAATATCGCGCGCACCTCGTCGCCGTGCTGGCGCGGCGGGCACTCGCGAAGGCGAACGCTTAGCGCTTGTCCCGGGCGCAGCGCGGCACGAAGTGACGCGCTGCAGACCCAGGACTTACGCAATTTCGGAGTTGTGCGAAGATCCCGTATTTGCGGCTGCACCAGCTTCGTGGTGCGCCGCGCCCGGCATGACAAGGACGTTACACCGGCTACTTATCCAGCTCGCTGAGCAACTCGTGCAGGTCGAGCGGATGCGTGAACATCTGCAGCGAGCCGTCCGGCTTCTGCGGCCACTTGTCCTTCGGCCGGTCCCAGTACAGCTCGACGCCGTTGTCGTCGGGGTCGCGCAAGTAAAGCGCCTCGGAGACGCCGTGGTCGCTGGCGCCCTCGAGCGGGATCTTGGCGACGATCAGCCGCTTGAGCGCGTCGGCGAGCAGCTTGCGGGTCGGGTAGAGGATGGCGGTGTGGTAGAGGCCGGTCGTGCCCGGAGGGGGCGGCGAGCCGCCGCGGCTTTCCCAGGTGTTCAGCCCGATATGGTGGTGGTAGCCGCCGGCCGAGATGAAGGCGGCGCCGGGGCGGCTTGTCGTCACCTGAAAACCCAGCACGCCGCAGTAGAAATCCAGCGCCCGCTGCAAATCGGCGACCTTGAGGTGGACATGGCCGATGCGCACCCCCGGATCGATGGTGGGTAGGCGCAGAGCCTGTTTTTCGAGTATTTCGGCATTCGACATGGTTGAAATCCTTGGCTGCAATCCTTGTCTGGCCGGTGTGCCCGGGAATACCCAGATGTAAGACACCCTCGCGATCGGTTAAAGTATCAATGAGGTGACCTGAGAATGGCCGTGACACCGCTTCCCGCAAGCATCAACGCCACGCTCGATTTGCTGGGCAAGGCGGGCTACGTCGCCGACCGCTCGCTGGCGACGGTGCTTTTTCTGGCCCTGCGCATGGGGCGGCCGTTGTTCCTGGAAGGCGAGGCCGGCACCGGCAAGACCGAAATCGCCAAGGTGCTGGCGGCGACGCTCGGCCGGCGGCTGATCCGCCTGCAATGCTACGAGGGCCTCGACGTCGCCGCCGCGGTCTACGAATGGAATTACGGCGCGCAGATGATCGCCATCCGCCTCGCCGAGGCCGAAGGCGAGGGCGACCGCGAGCGCATCGAGCACGATGTCTTCTCCGAGAAATTCCTGATCAAGCGGCCGCTGCTGCAGGCGCTGGAGCCGGACCCGGCCGGCCCGCCAGTACTGCTGATCGACGAAATCGACCGCACCGACGAGGCCTTCGAGGCGTTCCTGCTCGAGGTGCTCGCCGACTTCCAGGTCACGGTGCCGGAACTCGGCACCATCAAGGCGCCGCATCCGCCGATCGTGGTCATCACATCGAACCGCACCCGCGAGGTGCACGACGCCTTGAAGCGCCGCTGCCTCTATCACTGGGTCGGCTATCCCAATGCCGAGCGCGAGCTGAAGATTTTGCGCACCAAGGTGCCGGGCATCGCCAAGAAATTGTCGGAGCAGGTGGTCGCCTTCGTCCAGGCGCTGCGCAAGGAGGATCTGTTCAAGGTGCCGGGCGTCGCCGAGACGCTCGACTGGGCGGGCGCCTTGACCGAGCTCGACGTGGTGGCGCTCGATCCGGCGACGGTATCGGACACGCTCGGCGCGCTCTTGAAGTATCAGGACGACATCGCCCGCGTCGACAGCGCCAAGGTCAAGACGCTGCTCGACGAGGTGAAGTCGGAGTTGCGGGCGGCGGAGTAACAATGTTTACATGCATCTTTTTCCACTTGCGCCAGCGCGCCCCCTCCCCCTTGAGGGGGAGGGTTGGGGAGGGGGGTGCGCTTTGCACGCATTCTCTATTTCGGAATGAGTCAAAAATTACCCCCCTCCCGCCCGCCTTCGCGTTCCGCTTCGGCGGGCGACCTCCCCCTCAAGGGGGGAGGTGCCGAAACGAGCGGCCGCCTCGCCGAGAACATCCTCTACTTCGCCCGCGCGCTTGCGCGCCGCCGGCATTCCGGTCGGCTCGGGCAGCGTGCTCGACGCGCTGCAGGCGGTGCATGTCGCCCAGATCGGCGCCCGCGACGATTTCTACTGGACGCTGCATGCCGTATTCGTGAAGCGGCACGAACATTCAATTTTGTTCGACCAGGCGTTCCGCATCTTCTTCCGCAAGCGCGGCTATATCGAGAAGCTGATCGCCTCGATGCTGCCGGAGATCGCCGGCGGGCGAGCAAAAGCCGCCGCCGCCCGGCGCGCAGCGCATCCAGGAGGCGCTGTTCGCCGGAAACATTGCGCGCGAAGAGGAGACGCAAGAGGTGGAGCTCGACTCGCGGCTCACCGTCTCCGACCGCGAGGTGTTGCAGAAGAAGGATTTCGCGCAGATGACGGCGGCCGAGATCGCCGCCGCCAAGGCGGCGATCGCGCGGCTGGCGCTGCCGCTCGATCTGGTCAAAACGCGGCGGCTGGCGCAGGCGCGCCGCGGCAAGCTCATCGACATCCGCCGCACCTTGCGCGCCAGCATGAAGGCGGGCGGCGCCATCATCGATCTGAAATATCTCGGGCCCCGCGACAAGGAGCCGCCGATCGTGGCGCTGCTCGATATCTCCGGCTCGATGAGCCAGTACACCCGGCTGTTCCTGCATTTCCTGCATTCGATCACCGATGCGAGAAAGCGCGTCACCACGTTCCTGTTCGGCACGCGGCTCACCAACGTCACCCGGGCCATCCGCGAGCGCGACCCGGACGAAGCGCTTGCCGCCTGTTCGGCGCACGTGCCGGATTGGTCGGGCGGCACGCGCATTGCCACGTCGCTGCGCGCCTTCAACCGGCACTGGGGCCGGCGCGTGCTGGGGCAGGGCGCGGTGGTGCTGCTCATCACCGACGGGCTCGAGCGCGACGCCGAGGACGACAAGCTCGATTTCGAGATGGACCGGCTGCACCGCTCCTGCCGGCGGCTGATCTGGCTCAATCCGCTGCTGCGCTTCGAGGGCTTCGAGGCCAAGGCGCGCGGCGTCAAAACCATGCTGCCGCATGTTGACGAATTGCGGCCCATTCACAATCTGGAGTCGATGACGGAACTGGTGCAGGCGCTGTCCGACCGCACGGTCAAGGGAGACGATCCCAAGCAGTGGCTGCGCAGAGTGGCGTAGTGTCTTTACCTCTCCCCGCTTGCGGGGAGAGGTCGCCCGCCGGAGCGAAGCGATGGCGGGCGGGTGAGGGGCTCTTTCGACAGGCTCAGGCTTGTTGAAACGCCCCTCACCCCGACCCTCTCCCCGCACGCGGGGAGAGGGAGAACAGATGGAGGTGCAACATGCTGTCACGCGATGAAGACATCCTCAAAGCCGCCGAGGACTGGCAGAAAGCCGGGCGCGGCGTGGCGCTGGCGACCGTGGTGGAGACCTGGGGCTCGGCGCCGCGCCCCGTCGGCTCCAATCTGGTGATCGATGACGAGGGCAACTTTCTCGGCTCCGTGTCCGGCGGCTGCGTCGAGGGCGCGGTGGTGACCGAAGCCATGGACGTGATCGAGAGCGGCAAGCCGAAGATGCTCGAATTCGGCGTCGCCGACGAGACGGCGTGGAACGTCGGCCTGTCCTGCGGCGGCACCATCCGTGTTTATGTGGAAAAGGTCAGTTAAGTGAAGAGCGTGCAACGATCTCACTTCACCTCCCCCTGGAGGGGGCAGGTCGCCAGCCGAAGCGCAGCGAAGGCTGGCGGGAGGGGGTGATCTTGGCCGTCACCCCACCCCGGCTCGCTGCGCTCGCCGACCCTCCCCCTGCAGGGGAGGGTGAATTCGAAGCTTGGGAGAGAATATCGTGAACCTCGAAATCCTCCACACCCTCAACGCCGAACGCGCCGCGCGCCGCGCGGTGGTCGTCGTCACCGAAGTCGAAAGCGGCAAGCAGCGGCTGGTCAGGGCGGCCGACGCCGCGCGCGATCCGCTCGCCGATCTGATCGACAAGCACATCCGCATGGGCAAGAGCGGCATGGAGGAGACGGCCGCCGGGGCCCGCGTCTTCCTCACCGTGCACGTGCCGTCGCCGCAACTTGTCATCACCGGCGCGGTGCACATCAGCCAGGCGCTGGCGCCGATCGGCAAGCTGCTCGACTACGAGGTCACCATCGTCGATCCGCGCACGGCCTTTGCGACGCCGGAGCGCTTCCCCGACGTCAAGGTGATCGCCGAGTGGCCGGACGTCGCGCTGCCGCCGCTCAACGTCGATCGCTACACCGCCTTCGTTGCGCTCACGCATGATCCGAAGATCGACGACCCGGCGCTCAAGCACGCGCTGGCGCGCGACTGCTTCTATATCGGCGCGCTCGGCTCGCGGAAGACGCACGCCAAGCGCCTCGCGCGCCTGAAGGAGGCAGGGCTGACCGACGCTGAGTTGGCGCGCATTCATGCGCCGATCGGCTTGCCCATCGGCGCGGTGTCGCCGGCGGAGATCGCGGTCGCCATCATGGGCGAGATCACCGCCAGCCTGCGGCTCAAGGCGGAGAAGGCGGCGGAGGCGGCATGACGATTTCTTCTTATCCCTCCCCTGAAAGGGGAGGGTGGTCCGCGCAAAGCGCGGACCGGGTGGGGTCAACGGTCGCTACAACGACCCCCACCCGGCGAGCTTCGCTCGCCGACCTCCCCCTTTTAGGGGGAGGTAAAGCAAGAGGTGCGGCATGAAATTCGGCCCCGTCGCACCGGCAGACGCGCTAGGCGGCACCGCGGTGCACTCGATCCGCCAGGGCGATCTGGTGCTCAAGAAAGGCACGCTGATCGGCGCCGGCCGAGGTTGCGGCGCTGAAAGCGGCCGGGGTCAAGGAGATCGTGGTGGCCCGCCTTGAGGCGGGCGACGTCACCGAGGATGAGGCGGCCGCCGAGCATCGCCGCCGCCGTCGCCGGGCAGGGCACGCGCACCGACAGGGCCTTCACCGGCCGCTGCAATCTGTTCGCCGAGAGTGCCGGCGTGCTGGTGGTGGACAAGGACGCGGTCGATCGCCTGAACCGCATCGACGAGGCGGTGACCATTGCGACGCTCCCTGCATTCAAGCCGGTGGTGGCCGGCGAGATGATCGCCACCGTGAAGATCATTCCCTTCGCGGTTGCCGCCGGCGCGCGCGACAAAGCGGTCGCGGAAGCGCTGAAAGCCAAGCCGATGATCCGCGTCGCGCCCTACAAAGTGCGCAAGCTCGGCATCGTCTCCACGCTGCTGCCGGGCCTTGCGCCCAAGGTGGTGGAAAAGACGCTGAAAATCACCGAAGCGCGGCTTGCGCCGGCGGGCGCCAAGATCATCGCCGAGCGCCGCGTGCCGCATGAGCCGGTAGCGCTCAAGCGCGCCATCGACGAGGTGCTCAAAGCCGGCGCCGAACTGGTCATCGTGTTCGGCGCCTCGGCCATCGCCGACCGCCGCGACGTCATTCCGGCGGCGATCGAAGCCGCCGGCGGCAAGATCGAGCATTTCGGCATGCCGGTCGATCCCGGCAACCTGATGTTGATCGGCATGTCGGCGGGCACGCCGGTGATCGGCGCGCCGGGGTGTGCGCGGTCGCCGAAGGAGAACGGCTTCGACTGGATCCTGATGCGGCTGCTCGCGGGGCTGCCGGTGACGCGCGAAGACATCACCGGCCTCGGCGTCGGCGGCCTGCTGATGGAGATCGTGACGCGGCCGCAGCCGCGTGCGGAGGCGCCGGAGAAGGGCCCGAAGAAAGTACAACACATCGCCGCGGTGGTGCTCGCCGCCGGGCGCTCGACGCGCATGGGCGCGGTCAACAAGATGATCGCCGAGATCGGCGGCAAGCCGCTGGTACGCATCGCCGCAGAACAGGCGCTCGCTTCGCATGCCGCGCCGGTGATCGTCGTCACCGGGCATCAGCGCGAGCAGATCGAACAGGCGCTCGCCGGGCTGCCGGTGCGCTTCGTGCACAATCCGGATTACGCCGATGGCCTTGGCACCTCGCTGAAGGCCGGCATCGCCGCGGTGCCGGCGGAGGCCGACGGCGCGATCGTCTGCCTCGGCGACATGCCGCAGGTCGACGCCGCGCTGATCGACCGGCTGATCGCCGCCTTCGATCCCGAGCGCGGCGCGCTCATCGTGGTGCCGAGCATCGACGGCCGCCGCGGCAATCCGGTGGTGTGGTCGCGGCGATTCTTCCACGACTTGATGCAGATCCAGGGCGACGTCGGCGCCCGCCACCTGATCGGCAACTATGCCGAGGCGGTGGTCGAGGTGCCGGTTGTCGGCGAGGCCGCGCTGACCGACGTCGATACCCCTGAGTCGCTTTCCGCGGTCAAGGCGGAAATCGAGCGCGCCTGACGATTCGAATCATTGATCGCATCTGCGACTCAGCCCTTAGTTGGTCCCAACTTTGGGGTCGGGAAGGGCATGACGGACACTCTCACGCCGGTCATCCGCGCGATGGTCGTTGCCACGTTGCTCTTGGCAACGGCGACGTTGATGTTCGTCGTGGCGAGCACCGCGCCGCGCCGCCGGCGCGCTCGCGGTCGGCAAATGCGGCGCATTTGGCGAAGCCTTCGACTATGCGAACCTCGCCGGCGCCAAGCGCCACGCCATGTCGCAATGCCCGGGCGGAAGGCTGCCGCGTGGTGGCGACGGTCGAAGCGCGCTTGCGCCGCCTTCGCCGTCGATTATCGCAACCCATGCGGGCCGCAGGGCTGGGCCTGGGCCGCGAAAACTCGGGCAGGCGCAGAACGCGGCGCTGAAGAACTGCTACCGCGAGGGCGGCAAAGAGTGCGTCATCCGCACCTTCGTCTGCGACGCCAAGGGCTGAGCGCCACGCTATCCAACTGAAACTGTTTGTGTATTTTAGGCTTGCGCCGGCTTTGCTTTTGGCCTAGTGAATGACTGACCAGTCAGTCAGTAATTAGAGGCGATGACCGTGGCGCGAAGCTCTGCCGCAACGACGCGAAAGCCCCGCAAATCCGCGGCGCGCGCAAGGCGTCCGGGGCGGCGAAGCCGCGCAGCGACAAGCGCGAGGCGATCCTCGCCGCCGCGCTCGAGGAATTCTCGAGCGCGGCTTCGAGGCGGCGCGGCTCGACGACGTGGCCAAACGCGCCGGCGTCGCCAAAGGCACGATCTATCTCTACTTCCGCGACAAGGAGAGCCTGTTCCAGGAACTGGTCCGCGCGCATGCTCACGCCGGTCATCGGCACCATCGAGGCGCTGGGGGAGGCGGACATCCCGATGCGCGTGCTCGCGGCCAACCTCGTCGATGTGTTCGTGCGCGAGATTTTCGACACGCGGCGCAAGGACGTGATTCGTCTAATGCTCGCCGAAGGCCGCCGCTTCCCCAAGCTCGCCGAGTTCTATTACCGCGAGGTGCTGGCGCGCGTGATGGTGGCGATGCGCGAGTTGCTCGCCCGCGCCGCCGAGCGCGGCGAAGTTCCGGCGCGCGCTCGTTGATTTCCCGCAAATCATCGCCGCGCCGGGACTGGTAGCCATCATCTGGAGCGGCCTGTTCGAGCGCTTCGAGCCGCTCGACGTGCGCGCGATGATGCAGGCCCATGTCGATTTGCTGTTCGGCGGCCAAGGAGGGCGGCATGAGGATCACGTTTGCCATTGCCGCGTGGCGCTCGCCGCGCTCGCGCTTGCCGGCTGCGACAGAAGCGAACCGCGCCAGTTGCAGGGCTGGGTCGAGGCCGAGCTGATCTTCGTCAGCCCGGACGAGCAGGGCCGGGTCGAAACCGTGAAGGTGCGCGAGGGCGACCACGTCACGAAGGGCGAGTCTGCTGTTCACCGTCGACGACGATCTGCAGCAGCGCCGACGTCGCGGTGCAAAGAGGCGGCGGTGACCAAGGCGCAGCAGGCCTTCGACCGTGCCAAGCAACTGCTGACGACCGCCGCCGGCACGCAAAAGACCTACGACGACGCGCGAAGCGGCGTTGCGGCAGGCCAAGGCCAATCTCGACTGGTCGCAGACGCGGCTCGCGCGCCGCCAGGCGCGTGAGCCCGGCCGACGGCACCATCCAGGAGGTCTATTTCCGGCCGGGCGAAACCGTGCCGCCGGGCGCGCCGTGATGTCGCTGCTGCCGCCGGGCAATCTCAAGATGCGCTTCTTCGCGCCGGAGGCGTGAACTGCCGCACATCAAATACGGCGAGACGGTGAGCGTGTCCTGCGACGGCTGCGCGGCGGGTCTGACCGCCAAGGTCACATTCATCGCCCGCAGCGCCGAATATACCCCGCCGGTGATCTACAGCCTCGATGAGCGCGCCAAGCTCGTATTCCTGATCGAGGCGCGGCCCGACCAGCCGGACAAGTTCCGCGTCGGCCAGCCGGTCACCGTGACGCTGCCGCAAGAGGGCTCGTAACCCGTGAGCGCACCGGCCGCAGATAACGTCGTCATCGATGTGCATGGCCTGACCAAGCGCTTCGACGGCCGCGCGGTGGTGCGCGACCTGTCCATGCAGGTCAAGCGCGGCACCATCTACGGCTTCCTCGGCCCCAACGGCTCCGGCAAGACCACGACCATCCGCATGCTGTGCGGGCTGCTGACGCCGGACGAGGGCACCGGCACCTGCCTCGGCTACGACATCCGCACCCAGACCGACGAGATCAAGCGCAGGTCGGTTACATGACGCAGCGCTTCAGTCTCTATCGAGGACCTCTCGGTGCGCGAGAATCTCGAATTCATCGGCCGCATCTACGGCATCGAGAAGCCGCGTCGCCGCCGCGCGCGCGGCGATCGAGCGGCTCGGTCTCACCGGCCGCGAGGAGCAGATCGCGGGCGAACTCTCCGGCGGCTGGAAGCAGCGCCTTGCGCTCGGCGCCTGCACGCTGCCGAGCCCGCAATTGCTGCTGCTCGACGAGCCGACCGCCGGCGTCGACCCTAAGGCGCGGCGCGAATTCTGGAACGAAATTCACGCGCTCGCCGCCAACGGCCTCACCGTGCTGGTGTCGACCCACTACATGGACGAGGCCGAGCGCTGCCACGAGATCGCCTACATCGCCTACGGCGAACTGCTGGTGCACGGCACGGTCGAGGAGGTGATCGCGGCCTCGCATCTGACCACCTATGTCGGTGAGCGCCACCGACGGCGAGGGCCTGACGACGCTGTCGGACGAGCTCGACCGGCAAGCCCGGCATCGACATGGTGGCGCCGTTCGGCACCAGCCTGCACGTCTCCGGCCGCGACGCCGGCGCGCTCGACGCGGCGATCGCGCCCTACCGCCAGCGCACGGACTTCGACTGGAAGCGCATCGGAACCTTCGCTCGAGGACGTCTTCATCGACCTGATGGGCCGGGCGCGGGACAATTTCCAATGACGCATTTGCTGCCGACGCAGAGCCATGCGCGCGCGCTTCCCGGCAGCGGCTTCTGGCGCAAGACCTGGGCGGTGCTGATCAAGGAGTTCATCCAGCTCAGGCGCGACCGCGTTTCGTTCGCCATGATCATCATGATCCCGCTGCTGCAGCTGATGCTGTTCGGCTACGCCATCAACACCAATCCGCGTCGATCTGCCGACCGCGGTGCTGCTGCAGGAAAACAGCGACATCGGCCGCGCGATCCTCGCCGCGCTCGAAGAACACGCAAGCTATTTCAAGGTCATCGCAGCTGCCGTCGCACCGAAGCTGAGATCGACGAGCTGCTGGCGTCGGGCAAGGTCCTGTTCGGCATCGAAATCCCGGCCAATTTCGAGCGCGGCGTGCGGCGCGGCGACATGCCGGCCATGCTGGTCGTCTGCCGACGCCACCGATCCGGTCGCCGCCGGCTCGGCGCTGAGCGCGCTCGGCCAGCTGGTGCAGACGGCGCTCGCGCACGAGCGCGCCATCCCGACAGCGCCGGCGCTGCCGTTCGAGATCCGCACCCATGCGCGCTACAACCCGGCCGGCCAAGACCAGCTCAACATCGTGCCGGGCCTGGTCGGCACCATCCTCACCATGACCATGCTGATCTTCACCGCGCTGTCGGTGACGCGCGAGATCGAGCGCGGCACCATGGAGAACCTGCTGTCGATGCCGATCACGCCGGTCGAGATCATGCTCGGCAAGATCATGCCCTACGTCTTCGTCGGCTTCGTGCAGGCCTCGATGATCATCGGCATCGGCATCTCGCTGTTCGGCGTGCCGATGCTCGGCAATCTCGGCGTGCTCGCCGCGCTGAGCACGCTGTTCATCGCCACCAACCTGTCGATCGGCTACACCTTCTCGACCGTGGCGCAGAACCAGCTGCAGGCGATGCAGATGTCGATCATGTTCTTTCTGCCGAACATCCTGCTGTCGGGCTTCATGTTTCCCTTCGCCGGCATGCCGGTCTGGGCGCAGTGGATCGGCGAGGCGCTGCCGCTGACGCATTATCTGCGCATCATGCGCGCGATCATGCTCAAGGGCGCGGCCTTCGCCGACCTGCGCTACGACGCGATCGCTGTTCCGTGCTGATGCTGGTGGCGATGACCATCGCGGTGACGCCGCTTCCGCCGCACGCTCGATTGATCGGCCTAACGCCGCGTCGAGACGCCGAGCGCACATAGGGGCTGCGTGATGGTCGGAATCGCGCGACCAGCCGATGGCGCCGCGACCATTCGGCGTCGTCGGATTGGAGCCCGGTGAGATGCATGCCGAGGCGCAATTGCCGGTAGCCGTCGCAGCCGAAGACTGCCGCTTCGGGACCGATATAGAAGCGCGTCTGAACAGTCGCAGCGCCAGCCAAAGGCGACGCGTGCCGAATGGCG
This sequence comes from uncultured Alphaproteobacteria bacterium, assembly GCA_963822035.1. GTDB lineage: Bacteria > Pseudomonadota > Alphaproteobacteria > Rhizobiales > Xanthobacteraceae > Pseudolabrys. Next base: position 439,652 of record CAWGGC010000004.1, read on the forward strand.
GTCTACGATGGTCGACACGAGCACGTCGGCGGCGATCATGGTGTTGCGGCGTCGGCTCGTACCAGAGATCTCGGCCGCTAAGCGCAGGCCGATAGTCGCCGCCGCGCAGCCGATTGCCGGGATCGTCCGGGCCACAAGCCGATGCGCCTCGAGGTCGGGGCCGACAAGAACTTGAGCTCGAAATGCTCGCGCTTGAAGCGCCAGCCGGGCAGCAACTGGCTGACCATTCGCGCGCCGGTCACCTCCTCGCCGCCGAGCGCGCCGGAGCTGTAGCGGTAGAAGCCGCCGGACATCAGCGAGCTTCAGCATGAAGCCGTCGTGGTCGAGGCCGCCCGGCGACCACAGCAGGCCGCCATAGGCGAAAGCGCCGTTGCGCCAGAGGTCGCGTGCCGGAAAACAGCAAGAGCGCCGCGCCGTCATCGCCGGCCCGGGCCGGGCCAGCGCGACACGCAGGCACAACAAACCAAGAAGGCCGCGGCGACGAGCGTCGCCGCGCTAACGCGCCTCACGCCGACACATTGAGGCCCCCAGACGCCCCAACATGGCTACAACAACCGGTGCACGAAGCGCCCGGTCGCCGCTACAACTAAAGCGTGAGAGTTGAACGATTGTCTAGGCGGCGATGCTTGGTCAGCCGCCGCGGCGCGCTGCCGAGCGTGCGATGGATCATGGCGGAGAAGGCGCTCGGGCTGGCATAGCCGACCGAGGCGGCAGTCTCGGCAACCGATGCGCCGTCCGACAGCCGCGCCAAGACCGTCGATCGCGCGCAGCCGCGCCCGCCATTCGGCGAAGCCGAGCCCGGTTTCGTTGCGGAAAATGCGCGCCAGCGTGCGCCGGCTGGCGCCGGCTTCCTCGGCCCAGCGATCGAGGTCGTGGTCGATGCTGGAATCATCGAGCAGGGCGCGGGCGACGCGCAAGGCCCGCGCATCGCGCGGCATCGGCACGGCGAGCCGGCGCTCGTGCAGACGGGCGAGCTCGGTCAGGATCAGCCGCGCAACAATGCCGCCACGGCCGCCTTCGTCGATAGTCGGCCGGCTCCTCAAGCAGCGCCAGGATCAGCTCGCGCAGCAGGCCGGAAATCTCCGCCAGCACCGGCTGGTGTGGCAGCGCGGCGCAGGCCTGCGGCGTCGATATAGATGGTGCGCATCTCGACATGGCTGCGCATGGTGACGCTGTGCGGCCATTGCGGCGGCAGCCAGAGCGCGCGCGCCGGCGGCACGATCCAGGCGGCTTCTTCGGTTTCCACCCGCATGATGCCGCTGACCGCATGCAGGAGTTGGCCGCGGCGGTGCATGTGCAGGGGGATATCTCGGTGGCCGCACGCCAGGCTCTGCCCAGGACCGCGACCTGGCGCGGCGCATCGTCCAGGTTGCGGCCGGTATTGCGGTATGCTTTCGTTCATGGATCTTGGCCTATTTGCGATGAAAATCGACCGAACATCGCCAAATGGCAAGAGCTAAAAGTATAATGGCAGATTCGCAAGTCTCCTCAGGCCTCCATGAACCCGACCGCCATGCCCGCCACGCCGTTCGATTCCGCAACGCGGCGCTCCATCGTCTTTCTCAACATTGCGCACGGCATCGACCATTTCGTGCTGCTGATTTATCCGACCGTGGTGATCGGGCTCGAGCTCGTCTATCGCCGGCCCTACAGCGAGTTGATCGCGATATCGAGCACTGCCTTCGTCGCCTTCGGCCTGTTCTCGCTGCCGGCCGGCTGGCTCGCCGACCATTGGAGCCGGCGCAACATGATGGCGGCCTTCTATCTCGGCTGCGGCGTCTCGCTGATCGGCGTCGGCCTGTCGCCGAACTTGATCGTGCTGTCGGCGACCATGTTCGCGCTCGGCATGTTTGCCGCGATCTATCATCCGGTCGGCATGGCGATGCTGATCGAGGCATCGCAGGCGCGCGGCCGCACGCTCGCGTTCAACGGCGTCTGCGGCAATGCTCGGGGTGTCGCTCGCCGCCGGCGTGTCCGGCGCGCTCGCCTACTGGATCGGCTGGCGCGCGGCGTTCTCTGGCCCGGCGCTGCGTGTCGATCGCGATCGGCGTCGTCTATCTGCGGCTCACGCCCGACGATCGCCATCACGCCAGGCAAGCGGCAATCGAAGCCGGCCGTGCGGCTGACCCGCGGCTTGCCGTGATGCTGTTCGGCCTGTTCCTGGTGATCGCGCTGAGCGGCGGCCTCGTGTTCAACGTGCTCACCATCGCGCTGCCGAAAATCGTCGACGAAGGCATGGCCAAGGACGTGCCGCTGGCGCTGGTCGGCAGCATCGCCACCGCGGTGCTGGTGTGCGGCGCGATCGCGCAGCTCATCGTCGGCCGGCTGGTCGAATGGACGGCGCCGCATATCATCTTCGCCGGCGTCACCGCGCTCGGCTTCTTCGGCAATCTGTGGGCGACTTATGCGACCGGCTTTCCGCTGATGGTCGCGCTCGCCATCGCGATTGCCGCGATCTACGGCCAGGTGACCGTCAACGACATCATCCTCGCGCGTTACACCGCCGATGCGTGGCGCGGTCGCGTCTATGCGGTGCGCTACTTCACGCTGTTCATCAGCGTCGGCGGTTGCCATCGGCATGATTTCGCTGCTGCACGAGATGCGGCGGCTTCAGCCTGGTGCTCGGCGCCAATACGGTGGTGGCGCTGGTGATGTTCCTGGCAACCGCGGGCCTGCTCGCGCTGATCGTCAGCATCGACAGCAGGCAACCGGCGCCGCAGCCCGGGCCGAATAAGCCTTATTTGGCGGGCGCAGTGTCCCAGGCGAGCTTCGGCGCGTCCTTGCCGGCGACCGAATAGAGCGCGCCAGGCGCGTTGCGGGTCTTCTGGAACTGTTCCAGCGTCTCGCCGCGCATGGCGGCGTAGATGTGCAGGTTCGAGACGCCGACCACCGCGCCGAGCTTCTCCAGCATGAAGAAGCTGACGCCGTAGTGGATCATGGCGCGCCAGTCGCGGCTGCGCACCATGTCGCGCTCCTCGCGCGTGAGCCGGGCAGCCGCGAAAGCCTGCTCCTCGTCGTGCGAGGAAGGCGGCGCGGTGATCCGGCTCGATCAGCGCATGCAGGAAGCGGTTGAGGCGGAAGCCCTTGACGCTGCGCGCCAGCGTGAACGGATAGGTGCCGGCGAGCGCCTCGGCGCCGGCAAGCTGGTGGCCGATGTGGCGCCGGTAATTGCTCTTGACGTCGGCCATCGGCTCGATCGCCTCGTTCTCGTAGATCGCGGTGGCGATCCCGGTCATCGACGGCAGGTAGTAAGTGCGGTGCAGGCACTTGATATTGGCCGACAGGGCGCCGCGCATGATCAGCCACATGATGACCTCGGCGCCTTCCATGCCGCCGAGGCGGGCATAATCGGCGTGCGTCATCTGCGTCAGCGCGACCGGATCCTTCTCGATCAGGTCGAGGAACTGCTCATCCCACGCGGTGTTGTTGAAGCCGGCGCGCTCGCCATGCACCTGGTGCGACAGGCCGCCGGTCGCGACCAGCGCGACCGTGATGTCCTCCGGATAGCTCTCGATCGCCATGCGCAGCGACTGGCCGAGCTTGTAGCAGCGCGTGGCGGACGGAATCGGGAATTGCAGCACGCCGACCTGCAGCGGCACGATCGCGCCCGGCCATGCGGCTCGTGCGGCCACATCATCGACAGCGGCGAGAACAGCCATGGTCGAGCGGGCGCCCCTGAAAGAACGACATGTCGAATTCGTCGGCCACCAGAGCCGCGCCGATATGCTGCGCGAGCGCCGGCGTGGCCCTTGACCGGCGGCAGATCGCGCGCGCCGCCGCCTTCGTCGGCGACCGCGTAGCTCTCGTCGACGCCAAGCGAAAAGGCCGAGTAGTGATCGAAGAAAAACGAGGTGACGTGATCGTTGAAGATCACGAACAGCACGTCCGGCTTCTTGTCGGCGAGCCATTGCTGCACCGGCTCGAAGGCCTCGAAGATCGGCTTCCAGACCGGGTCGTTCTGCTTCTGCCGGTCGTAGGCGAAGCCGATGGTGGGCGTATGGGAGGCGGCGATCGCGCCGATGATTTTTGCCATGGCTGTTTCCCCGTAGTTTGGCGCAAAGCTGCGGGGCGGCGGGCCGCTTCGCCTTGATTTACGTCAAGGCCGGCACGCTAAAACAGCGGCGGGATCAGGTCCTCGACCTTGACGCGCATGCGCTTCTTCACGTTGGCGACGATGCGGCTGCGGTGGCAGGTCTTCGGGTCACGGCAATAACAAAGCAGCGCGACGCGCTTGCCCGATTTGATCAGGCCGACGAGTTCGGCGAGCTCTTGTTGCGGCTCCGGCTTCTTGATGTGCTGGTCGTAAATGCGCCAGAGCTTGTCGAAATCACCCGCGCGCGCCGCCTCGCGGCCTTGCGCCGGTGTGCCGAGCTTCTGCAGATGCAAATAGCCGATGCCTTTTTCGTCGAGCGCAGCGGCAAGCTGGCGCTTGGAAAAGCCCGGCCGGCTGGAGGCGGCAACCGCGCGGATATCGACCAGCAGTATCGATTTTGGCGCGCTTTAGCTCGCGAAAGACCGCATCCGGCGTCGCCTGCTCGTAGCCGATGGTTAACAGAGTGTGCATGGCCGCGTCATTGATTTGACACAAGGTCCGGTATAAAATTCGCATGGCGACCGGATTTGTTGAGTACCGGCTCGCTTGACGGCCACGATGAGATCAAGGCGACGCCGGATGTAAGCGCGCCTCTCATTTGTGGTCGTTTCGTTTTTCAGCCCAGTCTCCCCCCATCAAGAAACCCGCTCGATCAGCGCCATCGCCGCTGCCGGTGCGCGCAGCTTGGCCTCGTGGATGAAATAGATGAAGACGTCGCGCGGTTTCTTCGCCGCGTGCGTCTTGTCGACGCGCGGCAGCTCGGCGGGCTCGCCGCCCGAGGCCCAGGTCTTGGCGCGCTTTCCCCATTGATCGAGCGCCTTGGGCGGGTAGCCGGCTTTGAGCTTTTCGTCGCCCTTCTGCAGCCGCGCATAGACGAAGTCGGCGGTGACGTCGGCGATCTCGGTGTAGCTGTCGTGCTCGGCGTAGACGATCGCGACGCCGGCCTTGCGCGCGAGCGCAATGAAGGCGGGCGTCTTGAAGCTGTCGTGGCGCGGCTCGACGACGTGGCGCAGCTTGCGACCGCCGAATTTGTCCGGCAGCAGCTCGAGGAATTTGCCGAAGTCCTTCTCGTCGAACTTCTTGTAGGGCGTGAACTGCCAGAGCAGCGGGCCGAGTTTGTTGCCAAGCTCTGTGACGCCGGAGTCGAGAAAGCGCTTGATCGAGTCGCCGGCCTCGGCGAGCACGCGGCGGTTGACCGCATAGCGCGGGCCTTTGAGCGCAAACACGAAACCGTCGGGCACTTCCGACGCCCATTTGCGGAACGTCGCCGGGGTCTGCGTGCGGTAGAAGGTGCCATTGATCTCGATCGAGGTCAGATGTTCGCCGGCGTATTTGAGCTCCTGCGCGTGGGGCAGGCCCTTCGGATAGAATACGGCGCGCCACGGCTCGTAGGTCCAGCCGCCGACGCCGCAGTAGATTTTGCCGCTCTTTGCCATCGACGTCTTATAACGAAAAAGGCCCGGGATCGCTCCCGGGCCTTCGCATTTCGCTTTGGCTGTACCGGACTTGTTAGAAGTCCATCCCGCCCATGCCGCCGCCCATTCCGCCGCCGCCAGGCATGCCGCCGCCGGCACCCTTCTTCGCCGGAATTTCGGCGACCATCGCTTCGGTGGTGATCAGCAGGCCGGCCACGGAGGCCGCGCCCTGGATCGCCGAACGCACGACCTTGGTCGGGTCGATGACGCCCTTGGTGACGAGGTTGCCGTATTCGCCGGCCTGCGCGTCGTAGCCGTAGTTGTATTGATCCTTTTCCAGGATCTTGCCGACCACGACCGAGCCGTCTGCGCCGGCATTGGTCGCAATCTGACGCGCCGGCGACTGGATCGCCTTGCGCACGATGTCGATGCCGTGCTTCTGGTCCTCGTTGTCCGGACGCAGGCGCTTGAGCGCCTCGGTGGCGCGCAGCAGGGCGACACCGCCGCCCGGCAGGATGCCTTCCTCGACCGCGGCGCGGGTGGCGTGCATCGCGTCATCGACGCGATCCTTGCGCTCCTTCACCTCGATCTCGGTGGCGCCGCCGACGCGGATCACCGCAACGCCGCCGGCGAGCTTGGCCAGCCGCTCCTGCAGCTTCTCACGGTCGTAGTCCGAGGTCGTTTCCTCGATCTGCGCCTTGATCTGCGCCACGCGCGCCTCGATGTCGGCCTTCTTGCCGGCACCGTGGACGATCGTGGTGTTTTCCTTGTCGATCATCACCTTGCGAGCGCGGCCGAGCATGGCGACGGTGACGTTCTCGAGCTTGATGCCGAGATCTTCCGAGATCGCCTGACCGCCGGTCAGGATCGCGATGTCCTGCAGCATGGCCTTGCGGCGATCGCCGAAGCCCGGAGCCTTCACCGCCGCGACCTTGAGGCCGCCGCGCAGCTTGTTGACGACCAGCGTGGCCAGAGCCTCGCCTTCGACGTCTTCAGCGACGATGAGCAGCGGCTTGCCGGACTGCACCACCGCTTCGAGCAGCGGCAGCAGTTCCTGCAGACCCGAGAGCTTCTTTTCGTAGATGAGGATGTAGGGATCCTCCATCTCGGTGCGCATCTTGTCGGCGTTGGTGATGAAGTAGGGCGAGATGTAGCCGCGGTCGAACTGCATGCCCTCGACCACGTCGAGCTCGGTCTCGAGGCTCTTGGCCTCTTCGACCGTGATCACGCCTTCGTTGCCGACTTTCTGCATCGCCTTGGCCAGGAAGTCGCCGATTTCGCGATCGCCGTTGGCGGAGATGGTGCCGACCTGGGCGATCTCTTCGTTCGAGGTGACTTTCTTGGAGTTGGCCTTGAGATGTTCGACGATGGCTTCGACCGCGAGATCGACGCCGCGCTTCAGGTCCATCGGGTTCATGCCGGCGGCAACCGCCTTGGAGCCTTCGCGCACGATGGCGGCGGCAAGCACGGTCGCGGTGGTGGTGCCGTCACCGGCTTGATCGGAGGTGCGCGATGCGACTTCCCGCACCATCTGCGCGCCCATGTTCTCGAACTTGTCCTCGAGCTCGATCTCCTTCGCCACCGTCACGCCGTCCTTGGTGATGCGCGGGGCGCCGAACGACTTGTCGAGCACGACATTGCGGCCCTTGGGGCCGAGGGTGACCTTCACCGCATTCGCGAGGATGTCGACGCCGCGCAGCATGCGGTCGCGGGCATCGACGGAAAATTTGACGTCTTTAGCAGCCATTGTTTCGTTTCCTTCAGGTTTTGGTCCTCATCCTGAGGAGCGCACCGCTAGGTGCGCGTCTCGAAGGATGAGCTGGTGATTTCGTGGATCTCGTCCTTCGAGACGCCTGCCTTCGGCAGGCTCCTCAGGACGAGGGCTTCTGCCTTTACGCGGCCTTCTTCTTGGCGGCGGCGCCGCCTTCGATGACGCCCATGATGTCGCTCTCCTTCATGATCAGGAGATCCTGGCCGTCGATCTTGACCTCGGTGCCCGACCATTTGCCGAACAGCACGGTGTCGCCGACCTTCAGATCGATCGGGATCAGCTTGCCGTTCTCGTCGCGGCCACCGGGGCCGACGGCGGTAATTTCGCCCTGGCTCGGCTTCTCTTTGGCGGTGTCGGGGATGATGATGCCGCCTGAGGTTTTTTCCTCGGCGTCGATGCGCTTGACGACGACGCGGTCGTGAAGCGGGCGGAATTTCATGGTATCCTCCTTAGTTATTGAAAGGGCTTGTGTTTCTGGTTGCCGACTGGTCCCCCTGCCGGCACCTGATGAGCAGGTGGGTGCGGGGTTTTCACCCGCAAGGGGCGACTGGGATTTTTTTAGCACTCATTTCCAGTGAGTGCCAACAAAATTCGAAAAATGCAGCGCTTTCAATGGTTAACGCGGTTGTGAGCGAACCGCGCATGGCACTCTGCCGTTGCCGGACGCGGCCTCACAAAGTAGGGGGCACATCGGCAAGGCTGTTAGCAGGCCCGCAGCCTTGCTGCTAACGCCTTGATTTTAAACAGTTTGTTTACCAAATCGGCTTGCAATGCCTAGCGCCGGGAATGGAAACTTTCTGTCCGACATCACGGAGGACTTGGAATGGTTTCGCCTGATTTCGTCAAACAAGTCGAAGGTTACGGCTTAACGACAGCGCACATCCTGTACCGGCGTCCCGACCATCATTGGCTGCTGCAGTCCTACGTCTGGCAGAACTACGACCTGTTTCCGGAATTCCCCGAGCTCACGCGCTTCCTGGCCTTCTGGCGGGAAAAGCTCGAAGGCCCGCTGCATTCGGTGCAGGTGGCGCATTCGAAGCTGATAAAGCCGGCCGAACTGCGCACGATCAACGGCGAATTCCGCCTGCACTAGACAAGCGTCAGCGCATCCCGGAGACATGGATCAGCGCGTAGCTGATCAGGCGATGGTCTTGGCGCTGACCGAGGCGCCGTGCATGACGATGGCAAGCTCGAGCACGAACTTGCCGCTCAACACGATGCCAAAGCGACGGTTAACGTAGCGTCGCGCGCTGCACAAGGACCTCGATCTCCGGCAGCATGCGCGCGACCACGATGCCATAGCCTTCGGCGTTGAAATGGGCGCCGTCGCGGGCGCGGTATTTGCCGGGCGGCAGGTTCCAATGCGCGTAGGGGACGTTGGCGGCCCGGGCTACCGCAGAGAGATCAAGGCGGCCAAGGCCGACGATCATCGGCTGAATGTGCCGCGCTTGAAGCGCTCGGATGATCGCGGTGACGCGGGCGTGCACGTCGGCAAGGGAAGCGCCGCGGCGCAGATCGTTGGTGCCGAATTCGACGATGGCGATGTCGGTATCAGGACCGATGGCGGCATCGAAGCGGCGCAGCGCGGTCGCGGCGGTATCGCCGGGAATGCCGGCGTTCTCGACGGTCACGTCGTAGCCCTTTTTGCGCAGCGCCGCCTGCAACTGCGCCGGATAAGCTTCGTTGCGCGCCACCAGCCAGCCGGATGTCGCGCTGTCGCCGAAGGCGACGATGCGGACGGTCTTGGCCGATGCATTTGCGGCGAGCGCGAACAGCAGCGCCAGCGCGACCAGTGTGCGCCTCACGTCAGCACTCCGACGATGGCACCGAGGAGGCAGGTGGTCAGCGTGCCGGAGACGATGGATTTGCCGCCGAGCGAAATGATGTCCTTGCGCCGATCCGGCGCCATCACGGTCAGCCCCGCGATCATGATGCCGAGCGAACCGAAATTGGCGAAGCCGCACATGGCGTAGAGCATGATCAGCCGCGAACGCGGATCGAGCGCGTCGGCGGGCAGTTTGGCGAACTCGACATAGGCGATGAATTCGTTGAGCACGGTCTTGATGCCCATCAGGCTGCCGGCCAGTTGCGCCTCGCGCCACGGCACGCCCATCAGCCAGCACACCGGCGCCATCACGTAGCCGAGCAGCCGCTGCAGCGTAATGGCGGAGCCGCCGATGTCGGGTAGCAGGCTCAGCATCGCGTTGGCGAGATGCACCAGCGCCACCAGCACGATCAGCATGGCGACGATGTTGAGCAGCAATTCGAGCCCGGCGGTGGTGCCGCGGGCGATGGCGTCCATGGTGCCGTGCGCGACCTGGCCGATCTCGATCTTGCCAAGATCGGTGCGAGTGCCCGGCGGCACCGGCACCATCAGCCCGCTGATCAAGAGCGCGGCCGGCGCGCCGAGGATCGAGGCGGTAAGAATGTGCCCGGCGACGTCGGGAATGACGCTGCGCAGGATGGTGGCGTAGAGCACGAACACGGTGCCGGCGATGCCGGCCATGCCGCCGGTCATCACCATGAACAATTCGCCGCGGCGTGAGCTTCGCCAAGATAAGGCCGGATGAACAGCGGCGATTCCACCATGCCAAGGAAAATGTTGGCGGCAGTAGACAGCCCGACCGCGCCGCCGATGCCCATGGTTCGTTCGAGCACGAAGGAAAAGCCGCGCACGATCGGCGGCAGGATGCGCCAGTAGAACAGCAGCGTGGTCAAGCACGCTCATCACCAGCACGATCGGCAGCGCCTGGAAGGCGAGGCTGAATTCGGCGCCGGGCGTTTTCAGCTCGAAGGGCAGCGGGCCGCCGCCGACATAGCCGAAGACAAAGGAGGTGCCGGCCTGGGTCGCCTCGGCGATGGCGTTGACGGCGCGGTTGACGAGGGCAAAGGCGGCCTCGATCTGCGGGATTTCGAGCAGCAGCAGCGCGGTGACGAGGGTCAGGATCAGCGCCGCGCCGGTCGCTTTCCAGTCGATGCCGCGGCGGTTCTCACTGATCGCCCAGGCGAAGGCCATGAGCGCGGCGACGCCCAGCGCCGATTGCAGATGCTGCACAACGCCTCCCATTTGCCGGTGGCAAACCGCCGCGGCCCGCTTGCCAATGCCCGCCCCGTCATCACAATGCAAATTGCCGGGGCCAAAGCAATCGGGGGGAACACGCTAATGGCCCGCATCCGTTTCGACTTCGGGGCGCTGACGCTCGACGCCGAGCTGTTCGACACGCCGACCGCGAAAGCCATTGCCGCGGCGTTGCCGCTCACCTCATCGGCGCTGACCTGGGGCGAGGAGGTCTATTTCGACGTGCCGGTCGACATTGCCCGCGAGAAGGACGCCCGCGCCGTGATCACGCCGGGCGAGATCGCCTACTGGCCGCAGGGTCCGGCGATTGCCATCGGCTTCGGCCGCACGCCGATCTCCAAGAACGGCGAGACGCGGCTGGCGAGCCCCTGCAACGTCTTTGCCAAGGCGCTCGGCAACGTGAAGACGCTGGCCAAGATCCGCACCGGCACGGAAGTGAAGGTCAGCAGGTCGATTAGGACTCGGTTTGCCGTGCTGCCTGCCGGCGCACCATGGACAAAGTCAGGTCCCAGGCGTTGCGGATATTGATGATCAGCAACAAGCAGCAGCGCGCCGGCCAAGACATCCAGAGCGCTCGGCGTGTTGCGTGAAAATCATCACGGCGGCGGCGATGAGCGCCACATAACCGGCAAGCGGCAGCAAACCGTAGCCGATGTGATCCTGCAAATAGTCCGTCCAATGATTGCGCAGGAGTTGAATCGTCGTGAATGCCGAAACCCCGATCCCGCAAACCGCGGTGGCGCCGATCAGCGTGGCAAAAAATGTCGAGCTGTGCGCAGGGATGAGGGACACCGCCGAGACGAAAAATACGGCGGCGAAATGAACGATGATCGGACTGTAAAAGACGCGCGTCGCCGCCGCCCGCGCTTCAGTCAGAAAGCCGACGCCGAGCGAGACGGCGACGAACAGCAGCGCGACCAGCGTCGCGCCGGCGGTGCCGACGAGCACGTAGAAATCGTGCCATTTCTCCAGCGCCTCGGCGAACGCCATGCCTGCTAGCCTCGGCCGATGAACGGCATCTTGTTCGCCATCACCGTCATGAACAGCACATTGGAATCGAGCGGCAGGCTCGCCATGTAGACGACGGCGTTGCCGACATTGTCGGCGTCCATGCGCGCCTCGATCTTCTTGGTGCCGTCCGGCTGCAGCACGCCTTCGCCCTGCACCATGCGGTCGGTCATCGGCGTTGCCGCATTGCCGATGTCGATCTGCCCGCAGCAGATGTCGTAAGGGCGGCAATCGAGCGCGGTCGATTTGGTCAAGCCCGTCACTGCGTGCTTGGTCGAGGTATAGGCAATGGAAAACGGCCGCGGCGTGTGCGCCGAGATCGAGCCGTTGTTGATGATGCGGCCGCCGCGCGGGTTCTGCGCCTTCATGATCTTGATGGCTTCCTGCGTGCACAGGAACATGCCGGTCAGGTTGGTGTTGACCACGTTCTGCCAGGCCTCGTAGGGCAGGTCCTCGAGCGGCACCGGCGGCGCGCCGATGCCGGCGTTGTTGAACAAAACATCGAGCCGGCCGAAGCCCGATTTCACCTTGTCGAACAGCGCCAGGATCGGCTCGCGCTTGGAGACGTCGGTCGGCACCGCGAGCGCCTGCGAGCCGACGGCGTTGATCTCGCCCGCGACCTTGTCGAGCGGTTCCTTGCGGCGTCCGGCGAGCACCAGGCTGTAGCCAGCTTTGGCCAGCGCAATCGCCACGGCGCGGCCCACCCCAGTCCCGGCCCCGGTCACCAGCGCAATTTTTGCGGATGCACTCATTGTGCGTTTTCCTTCCCTGAAATCCTAGGAACAACCGCCATATCATAACGGCCCGCGGAGCGGAACGCGGCGGGATATTGCCCGCCCGCGAGTGGTCAAAGGTGGGCAGCGTGATAAGGTCCCGGCAACAAAAAGAACTTGGAGGGGATCATCATGCAACGACGACACCTGATCGCGCTCATTGCCGGCGCGGCGTTGGCGCTGCCGCAGACGCTGCAGGCACAAAACTATCCCGACCACCCGGTGGCGCTAGTGGTGCCGTTTCCGGCCGGCGGCGCGACCGACGTGCTGGCACGCGTTCTAGCCGAGCGCATGAAGACCAGCCTCGGTCAGCCGATCGTCGTCGAGAACATTGCCGGCGCGGCCGGCACCATCGCGGTCGGCCACGTGGTCCGCGCGGCGGCCGACGGCTACACGCTGAGCATCGGCACTTCGACGACCCACATGCTCACCGGCGGGCTCTACAAGCTGCAATTCGATCTGCTCAACGACCTCGATCCGGTCATCAAGATCGGCAGCGAGCCGCTGATGATCGTGACGAAGAAGGATTTCCCCGCGAACAACCTGAAAGAGCTGATCGCCTGGCTCAAGGCCAACCCGGACAAGGCCTCGGTCGGCATCGCCGGCGTCGGCGCGACCGGGCATCTCGCCGGGCTCTCGTTTCAGAAGGAGACGGGAACCAAATTCCAGTTCGTGCCGTACCGCGGCAACGGGCCCGCGATGCAGGATCTCGCCGCCGGCACCATCGATTTCATGATCGAGCCGTCGTCGAATTTCCATGCGCTGGTGAGCGGCGGCCGCATCAAGCCGATCGCGGTGACCTCGCCCGCCCGCGTCAGTTCATATCCCGACGTGCCGACCGCCGACGAAGCGGGCCTGCACGGCTTCCAGGCGACATTGTGGTACGGGCTTTGGGTGCGTCACGGCACGCCGGCGCCTGTGATCGCCAAGCTCAACCAGACCATGCGCGAGACGCTCGCCGATCCGGCGATCGAGAAGCGCCTCGCCGAGCTCGGCGTCAACATCACGCCGAAGGCCGAGCAGTCGCCCGAAACGCTGCGCGCGTTTCAGAAGGCCGAGGCCGAGCGGTGGTGGCCGATCATCAAAGCGGCCAACATCCAGCTGAAGTGACGCGTCAGCCGGCGAGCGCCGCGGGCCGGTCGCCGGGTTTCTCGCCGTGCGCAGCCTTGAGGCGCTCGGTGATGGCGGCGGCGGGCATCGCCTTGCCGAAGCGATAGCCCTGCATGCAATGCACGCCGGCGGCGCGCAGGAACAGCTGCTGGTCGGCGGTCTCGACGCCCTCGGCGGTCACCTTCATGCCGAGGCCGCGGCCGAGGCTGACCACGGCGTGCACGATCGCCGCGGCGTCCGCCGCCTTCTCGATCGACAGCACGAACGAGCGGTCGATCTTGAGCTTGTCGAAAGGGAAGCGGCGCAGATAAAGCAAGGACGAATAGCCGGTGCCGAAATCGTCGAGCGCGAGTTTCACGCCCAGCGCCTTCAGCCGCAGCATCCCGGCTTCGGCGCTGTCGATGTTGCCGATCAACACGCTTTCGGTGAGCTCGAGCTCGAGCCGGGCCGGATCGAACTGGGTTTCCTCGAGCGTGCGCTCGACCACCTCGGCGAAGTCGGTGCGGCGGAATTGCAGGGGCGAAACGTTGACCGCGACGCTGAGGCCCGGCCAGGCCTTGCCGTCGAGGCAGGCGCGGCGCAGCACCCAGGCGCCGAGCTCGATGATCAGCCCCGAATGCTCGGCGACCGGAATGAACTCGCTCGGCGGGATCTCGCCGCGGGCCGGATGAGTCCAGCGGCACAGGGCCTCGACGCCGACGATGATCTCGCCGCTCGCATTGACGATCGGCTGATAATAGAGCTGCAGGCGGTCGTTCTCGATCGCCTCGCGCAGGTCGCCTTCCAGGAGCTTGCGGCTCGACAGCTCCGCGTCCATCGCCGCGTCGTAGATGCAGGCGCGGTTGCGGCCCTCGCTCTTGGCGCGGTAGAGCGCCATGTCGGCGTAGCGCATGATGTCGGCGGCGGCGCCGCAGTTCTTGTCGATCACGGCGATGCCGATCGAGGCGCCGATGACGATGTTTTGCCGGCTGATCGAGTAGGGCGCGCACAGCGCGGCGATGATGCGCTGCGCCATCGACTCGATCTTGGCGCGGTCGGAGCCGATCGAGGAGATGATGGCGAACTCGTCGCCGCCGAGCCGCGCCACCAGGTCGCCGCCGCGCAGCGTGTGCGACAGCCGCAAGGTCACGTTGCGGATGAGCTCGTCGCCGACGTGATGACCGAGCGTATCGTTGACGTCCTTGAAATGGTCGAGGTCGATGTAGAACACCGCCGCCGGCGAAGAACCGGTGCGCACCTCGTCGATCACGGCTTCGAGCCGCTCGCTGAAGAAGATGCGGTTTGGCAGGCCGCAGAGCGGATCGTGCATGGCAAGGTGGCGCAGCCGCGTCTCGCCGGCGGCGATCGCCGCGGCGGTGCGGCGCATGTAGCGCAGCACGAAAGCGGCAAGCAGCGCAAAGCCGGCGAGCGCCACCGTAATGAACGGCACGACGCTGTTGACGATTTCGTGGCCCGGCTGGTTCGGCGTCCAGACAAAGCTTGCGATGGTGAGGCCGTGCGGATCGGTCAGGTTGTAGATATAGTCGCCGGGCGGCACGGTCTGGCCGGCAAGCTCGCGCAAATGGGCAAGGCGCAGCCGCGACGCGATGTCGGCCAGCACGTTGTTGTCGATGAACTTGACCGACAGCACGATCGGCGCGCCGTTGTCGAGCGATGCCGGAATCTCCGGCAGTGGGCCGACCGCGGCGGCGGCGATGATGGCAGGGCGGTGCATGAAGTCGCGGATTTCCGCGGCGTAGGCGTGGGCACCGCCTTCGGCGCTGACGTCGTCGTCGAGATTGATCACGGAGGGCAGGGTGGCGGTGCGCCCGCGCATGAAGTCGGTGAGGCTCTTAAGGTCGTTTTTGGCGTCGGCAAACCAGTTGTCGTCGGTCGAGTTGCGCGCGGCCGCCAGGAGCGGCTTGTCGTTGCCGTCGAGGACGACGACGTAGTCGTGCGTCGAGTTGCGCTCGAGCGGACGGCTGATGTGCTGCTCGGCCCAGGCGCGATCGAAGCTCGCCCGCACATGCGCGACAGCGTCGGGGGTGCGCGCGACGCCGCCGACCTCGTGCAGTACGCGCTCGCCTTTGGTGATCAGCGCGCGCGACAGCAGCGCCCTCTCGTTGTCGACGGCGACTTCGTCGGCGCGCTCGGCCGATGACAGAATGGCGACGACGATGCAGACGATGGCGACCGCAACGATGGCGCCAATCGGCACCACGACGCTCAACCGCGCCCGGTCCCAACTGGTATAGCTACGCTCGGTCTGGGCCCGCGGGCGACCCGATACCAGCACCGTCTTGCCCCTTAACACGTCGCACCCGTACGCGAATTCGGTCCGGACGCTAGCCGAGAATGCTTGCCATTCGCTTTCATGCGACTTTTGTCGCGCGCCGGCCGGCACCAAATGCGGCAATTCGCGCGGTGCGATTAACCGAAGGTAAACAACAAGCTCAGGCGGGCGTGCGATAAGGCGGGCGCGGGATGGCAATATGGGCCGCGCGCAGCGCCGCCGACCAGCGTTCGCGCAAATCCTGGAAGTAGGGTTCCCCAGGCTCGATCCGGTAATTGACCTCCGGGTTGCAGGTATCGCGGCGCACCACGACGAGATCGATCGGCAGCCCGACGCCGAGATTGGAGCGCATGGTCGAGTCCATGGAGATCAGGCCGAGCTTGAGCGCGTCATAGAGATCGGTCTCGAAGCTGATGCCGCGGTCGAGCACCGGCTTGCCGTATTTGTGCTCGCCGATCTGCAAATAGGGCGTGTCGGTGGTGCACTCGATGAAATTGCCCGCCGAGTAGATCATGAACAGGCGCAGGCGGCCGCCCTTGATCTGGCCGCCGAACAGGAAGGCGACCTCGTGGTTGACATCGGCGGCGTCGAGCGCCTGGCCCTCCTGGGCCTGGACGTGGCGGATGGTGCGGCCGATGCGCTGCGCCGCCTGGAACATGGTCGGCGCGTTCATCAGCGTCTCGCGCTCGCCGGTTTCCGGATTGTCGATGCCTTCGGTCAGCGTCGAGCGCACGGTCTGGCTGAGCGACAGGTTGCCGGAGGAGGCGAGCGCCATGATGCGCTCGCCGGGCTGCGTGTAGACGTGCAGCTTGCGGAAGGTGGAGACGTTGTCGAGGCCGGCATTGGTGCGCGTGTCGGCGATCATCACCAGGCCTTCGCGCACGAGGATTCCGCAACAATATGTCATGGGGACTTGGTTGTCCTTGAAATGCCGGTGTCGGCGAAATTATAGCGAGGGGGCACTGTGGCAGGCAAATATGACGGTCAGGTCTGCGACTGCTGCCGCGCCTGCGCAACCTGGACCGCGACTGTCATGGTCTCGCCACCGCCGCCAAAGCGGGTGCCGCGCACCGGCGCGGCGCTCAAGTAGTCGAGGCCGACCGCGACGCGGACATGGGCCTCGGTCGCGCAGATCTTGTTGGCGGGGTCGAAGCCGACCCAGCCGAGCTTCTCGACATAAGCTTCCGCCCAGGCGTGGCTGGCCTCCTGTGCGGTGACGCCATCGGCGCGGTAGAAATGGCCGCTGACGTAGCGCGCCGGCACGCCGAGCTGGCGCGCCGCGGCAACGAAGATGTGCGTCAGGTCCTGGCAGACGCCGCGGCGCAATTTGAACGCTTCCGCCGCCGAGGTCGCGGCGTGGGTCTGGTCGGTGTCGTAGGCGACCTCACTATGCACCTCGCGCAGCAATTCGTGCAGCAGCGACAAGATGTCTTCGCTCGCCGATGCGCGTATGGCTTCGGCAAATTCGACAATGGCGCTATCCGGCTCGGTGAGCGAGGTTTCGCGCAGGAACAAGGCCGGCGGAAAGGGCTCGACGGTGCCGGTGATGACGCCGTTGGTGTCCTGGGTATCGACTTCGCCGTCGACCGCGACCGACAGAGTGCTGAACGGTCCTTCGGCGGTGAAGGAATGCGTGTAGTTACCGAAGGCGTCCTCGTGCTGATGCAGCTCGCAGTCCTGCGACAGGTCGATGCGCCAGGCGGCTACGTACTGGCCGTCGTGATTGCGAGGGGTGAGCCGCAGCATTTGCGTCACCGCGGTCGGCGGCGTGTCGTAACGGTAGGTCGTCGCGTGGGAAATGCGGATGCGCATGACGAATGTTTCAGCCTGCGCCGTTCTAGCACAGAGCCGTGGTGCTTACAGCAGGAATTGCTCGGTGATGGCGGTGCCGACGCGGTTGTTCTCGGTGATGAACTCGTCGATATATTCGTGCAGGCCGCGCTGGAAGATGCCGTCCATCTTGCTGTTCTGCAGCCGGGTGCGGATGCCGCGAGCCTGGCGCTGCGCCGGCCCCTGGCGGCCGTAGGCGCCGGCGATGGAATCGAGATTGCGCACGATCGCCTCGTAGCAGGAGGCGAGCGAGCGCGGCATTTCCTCGCGCAGGATGAGCAGGTCGGCGACCAGCCAGGGTTTCAGGCTTTCGCGATAGACCCAGTGATAGGCGGTCAATGCCGAGACCGAGCGCAGGATCGCCGCCCACTGGAAATAATCGAGCGGGCCGCCGACACGCTCGTTGTCGGGCAGCAGCAGGTGGTATTTGACGTCGAGGATGCGCGCGGTGTTGTCGGCGCGCTCGATATAGACGCCCAGACGCGAGAACCAGTAGGCGTCGTTGCGCAGCATGGTGCGGTAGGCCGAGCCGTCGTAGCGCAGCGAGGATTCCTGCACCCAGCGCAGGAAGCGCGAGAACTCCTCGCGCGCTGGTCGGGCCGTTGCCGTAGCGTTTCAGCTCCAGCCAGGTGCCGTTGATGGCGTCCCACATCTCCATGGTGAGTGCGGTGCGCACCGCGCGCGCGTTCGAGCGGGCGAGCTCGAAGCAGGAGCGGATCGAGGACGAATTGTCGGTCGAGAAGGCGAGAAAGTGGGTGACGTTCTCTTCGTTCGCCTCGTCGTAATGCTTGAAGAAGGCCGCCGCGCAGCCCGCGGTCAGCACCGCCGATTCCCATTCGTTGCTGGTGCCGACATAGGCAAGCGGCAGCGCCGAGAGGCGCTGCGTGGCGTCGAGAATGCGCGCAAGGTACTCCGCGCGCTCGACGTAGCGCGACAGCCAGAACAGATTATCGGCGGTGCGGGAAAGCATTTACGCAGTCCGTTCCACAAGCACGGCGCGTTCCCTTCCCCTCGCGAAGCGGTGGGCGAGGGCGTCAGGGGTGGGGGGCGCTTCGCGAGCGCGCGCTGATTCCCCCACCCCCGACCCCTCCGCCACCACGCGCTGCGCGCGCGGCGGGAGGGGAGCGCCGTATGCCGTGCATCGTCTCATCCCACTCATCCGTCCAAAACCCATGTGTCCTTGGTGCCGCCGCCCTGGCTCGAATTGACCACCAGCGAGCCCTCCTTCATGGCGACGCGCGTGAGGCCCCCCGGCACGATGCGCACGCCGTTTGTGCCGGTGAGCACGAAGGGCCGCAGGTCGACGTGGCGCGGCGCCACGCCAGCCTCGACGCAGGTCGGGCAGGTCGAGAGCGCGAGCGTCGGCTGCGCGATGAAATTCTTTGGCGCCGTCTTGAGCTTGGCGCGGAACTGCTCGATGGCCACTTTGCTGGCCGATGGCCCAATCAGCATGCCGTAGCCGCCGGAGCCGTGCACTTCCTTGACGACGAGTTCGGAGAGGTGGTCGAGCACATAAGCGAGGTGTTCCTCCTCGCGGCAGCGCCAGGTCGGCACGGTCTTCAGCAGCGGCTCCTCGCCGAGATAGAACTTCACGACCTCGGGCATGAAGCTGTAGATCGCCTTGTCGTCGGCGATGCCGGTGCCGACCGCGTTCGCAAGCGTGACGTTACCGGCTTGGTAGGCCGTCATCAGCCCGGGCACGCCAAGCACCGAGTCGGGGCGGAAGGTGAGGGGATCGATGAAATCGTCGTCGATGCGGCGATAGATCACGTCGACGCGCTTCGGCCCTTGCGTCGTGCGCATGAACACCGTCTCGTCCTTGACGAACAGGTCGCGGCCCTCGACCAGCTCGACGCCGAGCTTGTCGGCGAGGAACGAGTGCTCGTAGTAGGCGGAGTTGTAGACGCCGGGCGTGAGCAGCACGACGGTCGGCTCGCGCATGGCGGAAATCGGCGCGACCGACTTCAGCGTCGCCAGCAATTCGTCGGGATAGTTCTCGACCGGCGCGATGCGGTGGCGCGCGAACAATTCCGGGAACAGCCGCATCATGATCTCGCGGTTCTCCAGCATGTAGGAGACGCCGGAGGGCGTGCGCGCATTGTCCTCGAGCACGTAGAAGGTGTCGGCGTCGACCCGGATGATGTCGATGCCGGCGATGTGCACGTAGATGTCGTGCGGCACGCTCTGCCCGCTCATCTCCGGGCGGAAGGCCGGATTGCGGAACACCATGTCGTCCGGCACGACGCCGGCGCGCAGGATCTCGCGGGCGCCGTAGACGTCCTTGATGAACAGATTGAGCGCCTTGACGCGCTGGGTGAGGCCTTTTTCCACCAGCCGCCATTCCGAGCCCGAGATGATGCGCGGGATGACGTCGAATGGGATCAGCCGCTCGGTGGCGTCGGCCTCGCCATAGACGGCGAAGGTAATGCCGATGCGGCGAAACAGGAGCTCAGCCTCGCGGCGCCGGTAGTCGAGGACGTCGGGAGGCACCTCGCCGAGCCAGCGCGACAGCTCGCGATAGGCGGGCCGCACGGCACCGTTGGTGCCTTTCATCTCGTCGAAGGCTGTCGTCATCCCCAGTCCCAGCACTCAAATTGCGGCAGACGCGCCGCGTAAGTCCTTGCAGCCTTGGGGCCACCCCCGGTCACAAAGGTGCAATCTTCAGGCCAAGGCCCGCCTTGAAAAATCGGCCGGATCGGCACCGGCCTTGGGCTTCACAGAGCGATATTTGCCTATATTTTGGGCTGGTTTCGGTTTGCACAAGGGGGCGGCTGCCATCGCTTGAGCGGGCCCAAAGGCCGGGCTACCTGTTCGGCCCTACCGACCAAGGACGAGCCAATCGCCATGCCATCACCCGAAATCGTCACCGCGTCGGTTCTGGTCATCGGCGATGAGATCCTGTCGGGCCGCACCAAGGACAAGAACATCGGCTATATCGCCGAATACATGACGGCGCTGGGCATCGACCTGCGCGAGGTCCGCGTCGTGCCCGATATCGAAGCCGAGGTGGTCGCCGCGGTAAACGCATTGCGCTCGCGTTACACGTACCTGTTCACCACCGGCGGCATCGGCCCGACCCACGATGACATCACAGCCGACTGCGTCGCCAAGGCCTTCGGCGTCGCGCTCGAATTCCACCCGGAAGCGGTCGCCATCATGAAGGAGCGCGTCGCCAAGATGGGCGGCGAGCTCAACGAGGCGCGCCTGCGCATGACCCGCGTCCCCAAGGGTGGAACGCTGGTGCACAACAAGGTGTCCGGGGCGCCCGGCTTCTGGCTCGGCAACGTCATCGTCATGGCCGGCATCCCCAACGTCATGCAGGCCATGTTGGATGAGGTGGCGCCCAAGTTGAAGACCGGCGCCAAGCTCTTGTCGGAGACGATCCGCGCCGACTTGCGCGAGGGCGACGTCGGCACCGAGCTCGGCCTCGTCGCCAAGGCGAACCCCGAGGCGATCATCGGCAGCTATCCGTTCTTCGACGACAAGATGGGGCCGAACACCAACATCGTGGTGCGCTCGCGCGATCCCGAGAGGCTCGCGCAGGTCAAGGCCGCGGTCGAGGAGATGCTGAAGAAGGTCAAGGCGCAGCTCGGCGCCGGCCGATAGGAGAAGCGAAGGTGGCCAAGCCCGAAAAAATCTTCCCCGTCTCGTGGGACCAGTTTCACCGCGACACCCGCGCGCTGACGTGGCGGCTGCACGAGGCCGGGCCGTTCGATGCTATCGTCTGCATCACCCGCGGCGGCCTGGTGCCGGCGGCGATCGTCGCGCGCGAGCTCAACGTGCGTATGATCGAGACGGTCTGCATCGCCAGCTATCACGACTACAAAAACCAGGGCGACCTCAAGGTGATGAAAGGCGTCGCGCCGGAGATCACCTCAATGCGCGCGCAGGGCAAGGGCGTGCTGATCGTCGACGACCTGGTCGACACCGGCAAGACCGCGCGCGTGGTGCGCGAGCTGTTGCCGGCGGCGCATTTCGCCACGGTCTATGCCAAGCCGATGGGGCGGCCGCTGGTCGACACCTTCATCACCGAAGTGTCGCAGGACACCTGGATCTACTTCCCTTGGGACACGGGCCTCGCCTTCCAGCCGCCGATCCGTGAGGGCGGCGACTGAGGGGCTTCGTCATGGCCGCGACAAGGGCGGGCATGACGGTGCATGGGGCGCGAGAGTGGTGTAATATCAGGCTACGAGTACGGGAGGACGAACATGAACGTCAAGCCGACTACGAAAGACGCCAAGCCGCTGAAGGACCTGCTGTCGCACCACCTCAAGCCGCAGGACATGCCGTGGCAGACGCTGCGCTTCCCCGGCTGCGAGATGAAGCCGCTGCTGTTCGACGCCAAGAGCGGGCTCGCCACCATGCTGATGCGCATGGAGCCCGGCGCGGTGCTGCCCGACCACGAGCACGTGCTGATCGAGCAGACCTACGTGCTCGAAGGCTCGCTGGTCGACAAGGAAGGCCCCGACGCCGGCACCGAGGTCGGCCCCGGCGAATTCGTCTGGCGCCCCGCGGGCAGCCGGCACGTCGCCTGGAGCCCGAAGGGCGGCACCTTCCTCGCCATGTTCCAGATCCCCAACAAGTTCTTCGAGAAGGACGGCCGCGTCGTCGACGCCTCCGGCAAGGACTGGGACGCGAGCTGGGGCAAGTTATTAGCGAAGTAGATTGACAGCCGCCGCGCTGGCTCATCGCCGCGCTGCGGCGATGTAAGCCCACGCGCGGACGTGGCGGAATGGTAGACGCAAGGGACTTAAAATCCCTTGGGAGTAATCCCGTGAGGGTTCGAGTCCCTCCGTCCGCACCAATGGCGCCAAGAGAGCAACGTGGCACCAAACCGCATTATTTGCTAAACGGACCACATGACGAAAAATCAAGTCAAAGAGATTCTCGATCGCGTGCTCACCTGGCCACCGCAGCGCCAAGAAGCTGCGGCGCGCGTGCTGACGCAAATGGAAGAGCAAGAGAAGAAGTCACTATCGACTTTCCGATGAACAAGTGGCGGAAGTCGAGCGGCGGCTTGCCGATCCTGAGCCGAAATTTCTGACGCTCGAAGAAGTGCGCGAGCGCTTTGCCCGACGGCGTGCATGAAGCTCATTATCCGCGAGGCGGCCTACCGCGACCTCGATCGGATATATTTATGAATCGCGAAAGACCGCCCGCGGGCGGCGGATTCGGTTATCGATAGAATTCTCGAGAGCGTCGATCGCTTAGGGCAATTTGTTTTCATCGGCCATCCCGGCAGGGCGCGCGACACGTTCGAATGGGTGGTGACGGGCCTGCCCTACATTGTGGTCTACAGGGTCGATCCAGAAGCCGAAGAGGTCCAGATCGTTGCGGTGTTCCACGGGGCGCAAGACCGCGAAACCGACTGACCCGGGGCGATCCGCGGCCCGCACCAAAAATAAACAAATTCGCCGCACACTGAGGCGGCGATGGGCAAACGCCACGGCAAGAGCAACAAGGCACTAAGCCGGATCGCGACGACGCTTGCCGCCGGCGCGCTTGCCGCTTTGCTGTCGGCCTGCGGCACGCAGGACGTCTCTGGCCTGCTGGTCTCGCCCGGCAAATACGACATCTACACCTGCCCGCAGATCGCCGACCGCATGCAGACGGTGACGGTGGAGGGGCAGAAACTCGAAGGGCTGATGGCGCGGGCAAGCAAGGAGCCAAGCGGCCAGTTCGTCAACGCGATCGCCTACGAGCCGGACTATCAGGCCAACCGCGGCGAGATGCGCGAATTGCAGAAATCGGCGGCGGCGAAGAACTGCACCAACATTCCGGCGTCCGCGCCGGCCGGCCAGACCAGCGACAGCGCCATCCGCTAAAGCCTGAACCATTACGTTGAAGCGGCACCCGTCGTCATGGCCGGACTTGTTCCGGCCATCCACGCCTTTCTGCTGACGATCCCAGCAAGACGTGGATGCCCGCGACAAGCGCGGGCATGACGACTCTCTTTACTGCTCGTGCCGGCGCAACGCGACCAGCGCGCCGTTATCGAGGCCGAGCAGCACCGCGACGGTCTTGTCGTCGCGCACCAGGCCGAAGTTGGTCGCCGCCTTGCCCGGCAGCAGCATGTTGGCGATCTCGCGCGGCTGCGGCGCGAACGAGACCAGACGCAGGCTCTTGCGGTCGAGCGAGGGAATGGCGATGTCGGCGATGCCGTCGCCGTCGAAATCGGCAACCGCAGCCATGTCGATCGCGCGGGTGCCGGCGATGTGATTGGCGGTGTCGGGCATCTCCGCCAACTTGCGCAGCGCGCCGTTCGCCCAGGTCCACAGTTCGAGCATGCCGACGACGTGCGGCTGGCGCACCAGCGCGATCTCCGGATGCTGGCCTCCGGTGAAGTCGGCGATGCCGGCCGGATCGAGCCAGCGATGCGGCGCACCGAGCGGTGGCGTCTCGGCGACGATCTGATAGCGGCCGCGCCGTTCGGCGATGACGGCGAGCGCCGAGCCGCGCTTGAGATAGGACTTCACCACCACGACGTCGTCGTGGCCGTCGCCGTCGATGTCGGCGATACGCGGCTCGAGATCCTCGAACACGGCGTCGTCCTCGAGTTTCACCTCGTGGCGGTGGCCGTCGCGGGTCTCGACGATCAGGCTGCCGGCCTCGATCTTGTCGCCCAGGATACCGTGGTCGTAGCGCGTGGTCGGTTGCGCCAGCCAGGCGCGGGCGATGTCGTGCGTGCCGACGGCGACGCGGCCGTCCGGCAGCGCGCCTTCGGGCAGTTCGGGCTTGGTCGGTGCGTCGATGAATTTCAGCACCGCTTTGCCGCCATCGAGCACGACCCGATACCAGAGCCCGCCGGCATTGACGCGCACCTGGCCGTCGACGGTGTCGACGCTCATCACCCGCGCCGGCGTGTCGATCTTCTGGATCTGCCAGTCGGCGGCGCGCGCGGCGCCGGACAAGACAAGCGCGCTCAGGCAAGCGAAAAGAATTCGGTGCATCGGTATCCTAAAGTTTCATGTGGCGCAGCCGCAGCGCGTTGCTGACGACGCTGACCGAGGACAGCGCCATGGCCGCCGCCGCGATGATCGGCGAGAGCAGAAGTCCGAAGGCAGGATAAAGCACGCCGGCGGCAATCGGAACACCGCAGGCGTTGTAGATGAAGGCGAGCGTCAGGTTCTGCCGGATGTTGGACATGGCGGCTTCCGACAACTTGCGCGCCTTGACGATGCCGTTGAGGTCGCCCTTGATCAGCGTGATGCCGGCGCTTTCGATGGCGACGTCCGAGCCGGTGCCCATGGCGATGCCGACCTGCGCCGCGGCCAAGGCTGGCGCATCATTGACGCCGTCGCCGGCCATGGCGACGATGCGGCCTTCGCGGGTTAAGCGCTCGACCACTGCGCTTTTCTGATCGGGCAGCACCTCGGCCTCGACCTCGGTGATGCCGAGGCGCTTGGCGACCGCATTGGCGGTGGTGCGATTGTCGCCGGTGAGCATGACGACGCGGATGCCATCGGCGGCAAGCGCCTTCAGTGCCGCGGGCGTCGTCTCCTTCACCGGATCGGCGATGGCGATGGCGCCTGCGAGCTTGCCGTTGGCGGCGACGAAAATGACGGTTGCGCCGTCGCCGCGCAACCGCTCGGCTTCCTGCGCCAACGCCGTGGCATCGATATTGAGCTCGGCGAGGAACTTGGCATTGCCGAGCGCAAGCCGCTTGCCCTCGACCATGCCGATGACGCCCTTGCCGGCCGGCGCGTCGAAGCCGCGCACCGGGGACGAGCGCTACGCCGCGCTCGGAAGCCGCCTTGACGATCGCCGCCGCCAGCGGATGTTCGCTGCCGCGTTCGGCGCTCCCCGCCAGATGCAGGATGGCGGCTTCGTCGGACCCGGGCAGCGCGATCACCGCCACTACCTTGGGCTTGCCTTCGGTCAGCGTGCCGGTTTTGTCCACCACCAGGGTATCGACCTTTTCCATACGTTCGAGCGCTTCCGCATTCCTGATCAAGACGCCGGCTTGCGCGCCGCGGCCGACGCCGACCATGATCGACATCGGCGTAGCGAGTCCCAGCGCGCAGGGGCAGGCGATAATGAGCACGCTCACCGCCGCCACCAGCGCGTAAGCAAAGCGCGGCTCAGGACCGAACGTGGCCCAGGCCGCGAATGCCGCGAGCGCAACCGCGATCACCAGCGGCACGAACCAGGCGGACACCTGGTCGGCGAGACGCTGGATCGGCGCGCGGCTGCGCTGCGCGGTGGCCACCATCTGCACGATTTGGGACAGAAGTGTGTCGCGGCCGACCTTGTCGGCGCGCATGACAAAGCTGCCGGAGAGATTGATGGTGCCGCCGATGACGCGGGCGTCTTTGTCCTTGGTCACCGGCATGGATTCGCCGGTCACCATCGACTCATCGAGCGAGGAGTGGCCTTCGAACACGCTGCCGTCGACCGGCACCTTGTCGCCGGGGCGCACGCGCAACTTGTCGCCGACGTGCACGGCATCGAGCGAGATCTCCTCGTCGCTGCCATCGTCTTTGACGCGGCGCGCGGTCTTTGGCGCGAGATCGAGCAGCGCGCGGATCGCGCCGGAGGTTGCCTCGCGCGCGCGCAGTTCCAGCACCTGGCCGATCAGCACCAGCACGGTGATCATGCTGGCGGCCTCGAAGTAGACCGCGGGCGCGCCGTGGGTGAGAAAAGCCGGCGGGAAGAGGCCGGGCGCGAGCGTGGCGACGACGCTGTAGACGTAGGCGACGCCAGTGCCCATGCCGATCAGCGTGAACATGTTGAGGTTGCGCGTGACCAACGATTGCGCGCCGCGCACGAAGAACGGCCAGCCGGCCCACAACACCACGGGCGTGGCGAAAGCGAACTGAATCCAGTTGGCGATCGCCGGCGTGAACCAGTGCACGCCGAAGTGGCCGCTCATCTCGATCACCATCACCGGCAGTGCCAGCACGAGGCCGATCCAGAAGCGCCGCGTCATGTCGGCGAGCTCGGGATTGGCACCGGTGGCAGCGCTTGGCATCTCTGGCTCGAGCGCCATGCCGCAGATCGGGCACGAGCCCGGACCCGGCTGGCGGATCTGTGGATGCATCGGGCAGGTGTAGATCGCGCCTTCGATGACGGGCGCAGGTTCGCGCGGCTTCAAGTACTTCTGCGGATCGGCAACGAATTTCGTGCGGCAGCCGGCGGAGCAGAAGAAATAGGTGTGGCCGTGGTAATCGGCGCGATGCTTGGCAGTCGCCGGATTGACGCTCATGCCGCAGACCGGGTCGATTTCGGCTCCGGCCGCCGGGTGAGGGTGATGATGCTCTGCCGTGGCGCTCATGACATCTTGCCTCTCATACCCCCAGGGGGTATATAGCCGTCATGGCCAAGGACAGCAAGACGGCAAATCTGAAGCGGCTTTCCCGCATCGAGGGGCAGGTGCGCGGCCTCGCCCGCATGGTCGAAGACGACCGTTACTGCATCGACATCGTCACGCAGATCGGCGCGGTACGTGCGGCGCTGCGCCGCGTCGAGGAGGAAATCCTGCGCGACCACGTCGCCCATTGCGTTGAGCACGCCATCAAATCCGGCGACAAGGCCGATCAGCGGCGCAAGGTCGCCGAACTCATGGACGTAATGGGCCGCGCCTCGCGCTAGTTTTCCTGGCGCATGATCTTCTCCGAAAGCCGGTTCCCACTTTTCGGGATCATGCGCCTCAGCGCGTGGAGCAGCCGATCACGCTGTAGGCGGGGCAGTAGCCGAACAACGCGGTCAGTATCGGCACTACGCCGATCCAGCCGACCCAGCTCCAGCTCGTTCCCGGCGCGATATAGCCGAGCGCAAAGCCGATCAGCGCCAGCCCGACGATAATTCGCGCGATGCGATCGAACGTCCCGACATTGGCAAACATAGCGTTCTCCTCTCGATCAGAAAAAAACAATATAGGCCGCGCGCCCAATGCGGCCTTGATCGAGATCAACGGCAAATCAGGCGTATTTCTTGCGCGCCAGCGCCACTCCGGCGCCGAGCGCCTGAAGCTTGGCCTCGGCGATTTCGCGCCGCATCGGCGCCATGCCGCAATTGGTGCAGGCGACGATTTTATCCTTCGGCACATATTTCATGATTTCGCCGATCAGGGCGGCGATTTCGTCCGCGGTCTCGACCTTGTCGCTGGCCACGTCGATGACGCCGGCGAGCACGTCCTTGCCGTCGAGCAGCGACAGCAATTTCAGCGGCACCCGCGAGTGGATGCATTCGAGCGACACCTGGCCGATGCGGCTTTTCGCCAGCGCCGGGAATATCTCCTCGTACTGCCGCCACTCGCTGCCGAGCGAGTTCTTCCAGTCGATATTGGCCTTGATGCCATAGCCGTAGCAGATGTGCACGGCGGTCTGGCATTTGAGGCCGTCGATGGCGCGGTGCAGCGCCTCGATGCCCCAGCCGGCGACTTCGTTGGTGAAGACGTTGAAGGCCGGCTCGTCGAACTGGACGACGTCGACGCCATCTTGTTCCAGCGCGCGCGCCTCTTGATTGAGCAAAGAGGCGACCGCCATCGCCATCTTGATACGGTCGCCGTAAAAAGCATCGGCAATGGTGTCGGCGATCGTCATCGGCCCCGGCAGCGTGATCTTGAGCTTGCGCGTGGTATGGGCGCGGGCGTGCCGCGCTTCTTCCCTGTGCACGCGGCTTTTCAGCTTCAATTGGCCGCGCACCGTCGGCACCATGGCTTTGTAGCGGTTGGCGCGGATGCCCATTTCCACCTTGTTGGCGAAGTCGATGCCGTCGACGAATTCAAGAAAGCCGTGCACGAAATGCTGCCGCGACATTTCGCCGTCGCCGACAATATCGATGCCGGCGTCCTCCTGCAGCTTCACCGCAAGCAGCGTTGCGTCGAGCTTGCCTTGCGCGAGATCGGTGCCGGCGAGCCGCCACTGCGGCCACAGCTTGTCCGGCTCGGCGAGCCAGGACGGTTTCGGCAGGCTGCCGGCGATGGTTGCGGGAAACATCATAATGAGGCGCTCTGGGCTGGGACGATATCGGGTGCGCTCCAATTATAGAGCCAGTCGTAGCGGCCAAGCACTTTTTCTCCGCCCAACGTCGTCATCACCAGATTACGGATCAGAGCTTCCGGCCCCGTCATCCCATAGATGCGGCCCTGGCGGCGAGAGGCGTTGAGCACGCGTGCGATGCGGTGGCGGCGGGCGCCCTCGTAGCCGCGCAGCGCGTCGGTGGGATCGTCGAGATATTTGCCGAGCATGGCGGCAAGAATAGCGGCGTCTTCGATCGCCATGCCGGCGCCTTGCGCGAGGAAGGGTAGCATCGGATGAGCGGCATCCCCGATCAGCGTCACCGGTCCGGCGCACGGTTCCATGGGGCTGCGGGTTTCATAGAGCGCCCATTTCAGCCATTGCTCAGGCACCGAGAGCAGGTCGCGCACGTCGTCCGACCAGGTCCAGCGCGCAAACTGCCGCAGCAGGGCCTCGCGCTCTCCCGGCGCTGACCAGCCGCGCTCGTTCCAGCTCTCGTGCACCAGGGCGACGATATTGATGAACTCGCCGCGCCGCACCGGATAGTGCACGAGATGCGCGTCCTGTCCGAGCCAGAGATGCACGAGCTCGCGGTACTCGCGCGGCAGCTTGGCCGCCGGTATCAGCGCGCGCCAGGCGGTGCGCTGCGAAAAGCGCGGCCGGCGTTGCCGCAGCCGCAAGCGCAGGTTCGACCACACGCCGTCGGCGCCGATCAGCGCGATGCCGCGCTCGTCCAGCGTGTCGCGGCCGTGCCGGCCCAGCACGGTGATGCCGTTGTCGTGCACGGCGTAGTCGGCGACCTGCGTACCGAGCTTGAGCGCGATGTCGCGCTTGTCGCGCACCGCGGCGATGAGCGCGGCCTGCAGATCGGCGCGATGGATGGTGAGGAACGGCGCGCCGTAGCGGCGCTCGGCCGAGGCCCCGAGCGGGATGCGCATGATCTCGCGCGCCGAGCGGCCCGCCATGACGCGGATCGCCGGCGGCAGCGACGGCCGCCGCCATCAGCCGCTCGCGCAAGCCGAGCGCATCGAGAATGCGCGTGGCGTTGGGCGACAGCTGGATGCCGGCGCCGGTTTCCTCGAGCTTGTCCGCCTGCTCGAGCACGGTGACGCGCAAGCCGGCGCGCGCCATGGTCAGCGCGGCGGTCAGGCCGGCGATGCCGGCGCCGGCGACGATCACATGACGCGGCGGCGCCATGGCGGCTCCGGGAGTATCAGGCGGTTTCGGTGAGCGGCAGCGCGCATTCCGCCGGCCGCGCCGCGTGCGGATCGAGCGACGGATCGTGACGGTACAGCGTCGAGCAGTAGGGGCAGACGATCTCGTTGTCCTCGCCCATGTCGAGGAAGACGTGCGGATGGTCGTAGGGCGGGGTGGCGCCGACGCACATGAATTCCTTGGCGCCGATCTCGATCACCGGCACGCCCGGGTCGTTGTGGAAATGGGGAACGACGTGCTCGGCCATGGGGTCCTCGGAAAGCTCGGCTCGTTATCGGCGCGCACCTTAGCGGGCCGCCTGGCGCATGCCTAGTGCGCAATCGGCAGGCGTTGTTTCATTGCACAGCAGACTTTATGAACGGTTCGTCATGCCGTCTTTCCATAATGGCGCGGTCGAGATCGCCTATCTCGACGAAGGCGATAGCCCGCACGCCGAGCCGATCGTGCTGGTGCACGGTTTCGCCTCGACCAAGGAGGTGAACTGGGTCGGCCCGAGCTGGGTTGGCACGCTGACCCGCGCCGGGCGCCGCGTCATCGCGCTCGACAACCGCGGCCATGGCCATTCGAGCAAGCTCTACGAGCCCGCCGCCTACGACACCGCCACGATGGCCGACGACGTGCGCGCCCTGTTCGACCATCTCGGCCTCGCCCAAGCCGACGTCATGGGCTACTCGATGGGCGCGCGCATCTCCGCCTTTGTCGCGTTGGCGCATCCGGAGCGGGTGCGTTCGCTCGATCCTCGGCGGTCTCGGCATTCATCTGGTCGAGGGCGTCGGCCTGCCGATGCACATTGCCGAGGCGCTGGAGGCGGCCTCGCTCGACGACGTCACCGACCCGACCGGCCGGCAATTCCGCGCTTTTGCCGAGCAGACCAAGTCCGACCGCCGGGCGCTCGCCGCCTGCATCCGCGGCTCGCGGCAAACCTTGAGCCGCGCTGAAGTTGCCGCGATCGCTGCGCCGACGTTGGTCGCGGTCGGAACCAGAGACGATGTTGCCGGTTCTGCCCAGGATTTGGCCGCGCTGATTCCGGGGGCAAAGGCGCTCGATATTCCCGGCCGCGATCACATGCTCGCGGTCGGCGACAAGGTGTTCAAGCAAGGGGTTATCGACTTCCTTAACCGCCGCGCATGAGCCATGCGCGGCACGCCTTGCGGGACCCTCTCGGCGTACCGAAATTTGTGCTAGAAGCACCGCCAAATTGGTCAATGCCGGAGAATTTTATTCTATGGCTCAACAGCAAACACGATCCGTCAAAGGTCTCGACAAGGTCGATCCGGTCTGGGGGCGCGTGCGCCTGGAAGCGGACGAGGCAGCCCGCACGGAGCCGGAGCTCGCGACCTTCCTCTACGAGAATATTCTGCACCATGACTCGCTCGAAGCCGCGGTCGTGCATCGCGTCTGCGAGCGGCTGGGCAGTCCTGACATTTCCGGCGACCTGATCCGCCAGGCCTATGGCGATGCGCTCGAGGACGAGCCGGCGATCGGCGAAGCTTTTCGCGCCGACATCGTCGCCACCGTCGACCGCGATCCGGCCACCACGCGCTTCATCGAGCCGGTGCTCTATTACAAGGGCTTCCACGCCATCCAGACGCATCGCCTCGCGCACTGGCTCGTCAAGAACCGCCGCAAGGACTTCGCGCTCTATCTGCAGAGCCGCTCCTCCTCGGTGTTCCAGTGCGACATCAATCCGGCGGCGCGCATTGGCCGCGGCATCTTCCTCGACCACGCCACCGGCCTCGTCGTCGGGGAGACTGCGGTGATCGAGGACGACGTCTCCATCCTGCATGACGTGACGCTCGGCGGCACCGGCAAGGAGCACGAGGACCGTCATCCGAAAATCCGCCACGGCGTGCTGATCGGGGCCGGCGCCAAGATCCTCGGCAATATCGAGGTCGGGCATTGCGCCCGCATCGCCGCGGGCTCGGTCGTCATCAAACCGGTGCCGAACAATGTCACGGTCGCCGGTGTCCCGGCCAAGGTGGTCGGCGAGGCCGGCTGCCCCGAGCCCTCGCGGGCCATGGATCAGATGCTCTACGGCATCATGCTCGACGGCTGATTTTGTGTCCGATCGACACCCGATCCCGACTTTTCGGGATCAGGTGCCGCTCGCCTTGCGCGGTTCCGTCCGATCGGGCAAAAGGCCGGTGCAATTGCAGGGAGCGGCCCCGTGGACGTATCGGAAGTCAGAAAGCTCGACGCGTATCTGAAGAAGCTGTTTGGCAACCAGCAGATCCGCGTGGTGCCGAAGTCGGGTGACTTCGCCGAGGTCTTCGTCGGCGAGGACGACCTCGGCGAGATCACGGTCGACGACGAGGACGGCGACCGCTCCTACAATTTCCGCATGGTGATCCAGATCGGCAGCGACCCGTCGATCCAGCCGGTGCCGACGCTGAACGCTTACCTCAGGCGCAAGTTCGACAACGAAAACATTCGCGTGGTGACGCGGCCGAAGAAGCTCGAACTCGGTCGAAGCCTATATCGGCGACGAGTTCATCGGTGTCTTGTTTCTCGAGAACGAGAAGGGCCGCAAGTCGTACATTTTCGAATTGCCGATCCTCGACGTCGATCTGGTCGAGTAATCCCGCCTCACAACGCGCCGTGGCTTTGCGCGATCATTCGCGCGACAACGAAGATGGTTCCGCCAAGCGCGAACACGATGAGCGGGTGAAGTTTCCGCTGCCAGGTCATCAGCCCGGCCGAACCGAAGGCGACGATCCAGGACAACGCGCCGCCGCCGCCGATGCGCAGGATCGACACCGCGCCGGCAAGCACGAGGCCGATGCCGACCGGCGCCAGGCCTCTTTCGAGCGCCGTGTGCCAGCGCTGCCCGCGATAGCGCCGCCACACATGGGCGACGGCGTAGCACAGCAGCGATGATGGCACGAATAGCGCCAGCGTCGCGACGATCGCGCCGACCCAGCCGTCGACCTGCCAGCCGATCAGCGTCGTCAGCATCGAGCCAGGGCCGGGCGCTGCGCGGGCGATGGCAAACAAATTGATGAATTCGCGCGCAGTCATCCAATGCCGCACGTCAACCGCCTGATGCTGGATGCCCGCGACGATGCTGGTGCCGCCGCCGACCGATACCAGCGAGAACGACGCGAACACGGCGATGAGCGCGAGCGGCAGATGAAGGTCAAACTCATCCTGCATCGGCCGGCCCCCTGAACCAGGCGGCGGCGACGGAGATCGGCGCCACCACGGCGACCACCAGCGGCAGCGACCAGTGCAGCAGGCCGACGCTGACGAACGTGGCAACGAGTGCCGCAAGCGGCGCCGGTTCGGTCGCCATGCGGCGGACGCCGCGGCCGACCACGATCAGCAACATGCCGATCGCCGCCGCGGCGATGCCTTCCATGAAGGCGTCGGAAAACGGCAGCGACTGCACCTTGGTGAAGACCGCGGCGAGCGCGATGACGGCAAAGAACGGGCCGCATAGCAGCGAGCCGAGCGCGGCGACCGCGCCGACGATGCCGCGCAGCCGCTGCCCGATATACATCGACAGGTTGCTGATATTGGTGCCGGGCAGGATCTGGCTCATCGCCATCCCTGACATAAATTCGTCCTCGGCGATCCAGCCGCGCTGCGTGACCACTTCGCGGAAGATCCAGCCGGTGACGCCGCCGCCGAAGCTCGACAGGCCGATGCGAAAGAACACCGAGCAGAGCGCGGCGAGGGTGGGGCGCGGAACCGGGTCGGTCACGGGTCGCATATGCCGGGGCACGAGGGATGTACCGCCGTGGATAGCGGCGTGCGTCGCGATTCACAATCCGCGCCAGCGCGGCCGTGCAATGCAAATTCGGATGCGGCATCGCCGACGGACCGGTTTCATGCTAACGAAAGGGCCATGCATGGCAAGCGCGTGCAATTCGACGACGAGACTTGGGCCGCCCTGAACCTTCTGGCCAAGGACCGGGTGCAGAGCTTTCAGGAGCTCGCCGACGAGGCCTTCCGCGACATTCTCAAGAAATACGGCCGGCCGACAAGTTTACGCGAGGCGCTGCGGCGCAGCGCGCAAAGCTCCGACAACGTGGTTCCGTTAAAGCGCACGAAAGCCAAACGCGCGGCGAGGAAGAAACGCCGCTAGTTGGAGTGCAGCCGCGCGATCAGTCTGTCGACGCCGGTGGCGACCGCTTTCCAGTCTTTCAGCCAGTCGCGCGGGAAACGGATCGAGATGTCGGCATTACCGATGCGCCGTTCGAGGATGCAGGTGCCGGAATTGACGACGCCCGAGAGCGAGCAACGCGCCAGGAAATGCTCGGGCGCCGATGCATCGAACGCCATCTCCTCGCCCTGATACGGCGTGCCATCGCGGAAGCCGCGCAGCGTCAGCCCGTCGGGCCCGGCAGTCGGCGCCGGCACGAGATAGCGCGGGTAGATGGTCTGCACGCGCTCGATCAGCGGCAGCGTCAAGTCGCCCGAGGCGATGGTCACGAACAGCCGCACGTTGGGATCGACCGGCGCCGCGGCCGTCGGCTTGATGGCTGGGTCTGGCGGCAGCAGCGACGGCCACAGATAGGAGAGATCGACGCGCTCCTGCGTGCCGGGGTGGCGTTGCACCGCCACGCGGATCGCCGCGGGCTCGATGTTGAAGGTGATACCGGCGACAGTGATCGGCAGCGCCGGCGCATCGAGCGACACCGGCACCTCCGGCCAGCGCGGCCACAGTACGTAGGCGACATAGCCAAGCGCCAAAAGCGCCGCGCCGGCAAACAGCATCACCGGGCCGGCGAGCGGATTGCCGGCGCGGCGGTGCCGGCGGCGGGAGCGGGCGGTGTCGTGAGTATGGGCGGTCATTTAGGCAGTCATTGGGCTGCGAATCGCTTGGGCCGATTATGTCACGGCGCGCACGTTTCGCCGGCACGGCTGCGTTAACCTTTCGTTAGGGATTTGCTGGCGCTGGCGCCGGCGCTCTGCGACACAGGAGGCGCATCAGTAACGCGTTGTGGCCCGATGTCCCCTGAGTCCCTGCAAATGTTGCTTTCGCTGGCGTTCGGCTTTGCCGTCGCCGGGCTGTGCGCGTCGGGCTACCGGCTCGCCACCGACAAGCTGCCGAGCTTCAATCAACTGTCCGCGGGCGCAAACGCCGCCGCGGTCGCGGCCGTGCCACTGCTGATGCTGTCGGCGCCGTTTCTCATCATGCGCAACACGATCCTCGGCCAGCGGCAGGAAGGCCGGCAATTCGGCTTCGTGTTCGTGGCGACGATGATCGCCGGCTTCTGGAGCCTGATGTCCGGCATCGTGCTGGTCGACGCCTTGCAGGTCTGCGGCATCATCGCCGCCTGAAGCCACTTTCAATTTTTCCGCCGCCGTTGCAATGCTAGCTCCCGCGAGGAGCGCGGCCATGCCGATTTACGAGCTCGATGGCGTCAAGCCGGAATTTCCCGGCGACGGACAATACTGGGTCGCCGACACCGCGGTGCTGATCGGCCGCGTGCGCCTGAAACGCGAGGCGAGCGTCTGGTTCGGCGCGGTGCTGCGCGGCGACAACGAATGGATCGAGCTCGGCGAGCGCTCGCAGATCCAGGACAACTGCACGCTGCACACCGATCCCGGTTTTCCGATCGTGATCGGCAGCAATTGCGTGATCGGCCACAAGGTGGTGCTGCACGGCGCGACCGTCGGCGACGCGACGCTGATCGGCATGGGCGCGATCCTGCTCAACGGCGCCAGGATCGGCAACAATTGCATCGTCGGCGCCGGTGCCTTGATCACCGAAGGCAAGACCTTCCCCGACAATTCGCTGATCGTCGGCGCCCCGGCGCGTGTGCTGCGTCCGGTCGACGACAAGGCGATCGCGATGATCCGCGGCGGCGCCGACATCTACGTCAAGCGCTGGAAAGACTACGCCAAGGGCCTGAAGCGGATCGGCTGATCGAAAAAATGAAAGAGGCCGCCAATGAAGGCGGCCTCCGGTCGGCAGTCAGCACCGCCGAATTATGAGCCTTTGTAGTCGCCGTTGCAGGCAAAGGCCGGTTGCGTACTCACAGCCACGACAGCGGTCGTGCCAGCGACGAGCGCGAAGGCGATAGCGACAAGCGCGAGGATTCTCTTCATGGCTATCCTCTCCAATAAGCCTAGCTCAGGAAGAATAGCACGGCGCCGGATATCAATCTCGTAAAATTCGGCGCCGAAAAAGGTGCGGCCGCCCCTGGGGGAGGGCGGCCGCTCGCGGACCCGGTCTGGGGACGGGGAGGGGTGGGGACGTGACCGAGCCCGCGAATCTCCTCGTCTAATGTTTCACTTCAGCGCGACGACACCATCGGCGGCGCCGCGGCCGGCTCGCCGAGCGACACCCACAGGTTAGGGTCGGTCTGCGACTGCCGCTTGATGAAGCGGTAGCCGGTCTTGTTCCAGGGCAGGATTTCCGACTCCTGATTGTCGAGAATGAATTCGCCGCGGTTGGTCTTCACCGTGAGCACGGCATGGCCCTCGTTCTTCTTATCGCGCACCACGGTGATGAGCAGCGCCTCGCGCGGCCAACCGGCCTGCATCAGCATGCGCCGCTTCAGCAGCACGTAATCCTCGCAGTCGCCCTTGCCGTCATCGGGATAATTCCAGCGCTCGATGACGCCCCAGTGCTCGAGATCGGTCACCGGCTTGATGGTGTCATTGACCCAGGTGTTGACCTTGACCAGATCGACCCAGGCCTTTTGCGTGAGCACGACGTCGCGCGGCGACGAGGGCCTCGTCTCGCACTCCGGCTTGTATTCGACGCAGAACTCCACCCAGCCGATCGGCTCGCGCGTAACCGGGCCGACCGCGACGTAGCTCGAGCGTTCGAGCGCGGGTGTGCTCTTCAGCGACGCCATGCGCTCGATCGACGCCACGCGCTCAGCGGCGGCGCCTGGTGCCGGCGCCAGCACCACCAGCACGCAGCCGATCGCGGCTGCGGCAATGGTGCTCGCCCCTCGTTTGAACAGCCTGTCCATGTGTGGCCCCTTCCCGTCTTGTTGGGACCACAATTGGCACAAACATTTTGCGCCGCGGCTAAGTGGAACAAGTCATTTTGAGACGAACTCAAGTAAAGCAAGAGATGAATACTGTGAAAACTGGAATCGAATTCGATTAAAAACTTAAAGACTACGATTTGCGTAAAAGTTTATGCGTTAAGCGCGAACGGCCCGCAATGGCGCGCTGATCGGAGCGTCTTGGCGGCGGAATTTACCGAACCGGCCGATGCCCGCGTTCCCCAGCGCGATACCGTAGCGAGCCGCAAACGAGCGGCCGCGGCGCGCGCAAATTGGCGCGCGGCGTTAACCGGCGGCTCACCTTATTCGCCGGTGACGTTTTCTTCGACGAAGTCGGAGTGCTGCAGGCGCGTGAATTCGATGGCGAAGCCGTCTTCGATGTGACGGACCACGCGCCCTTGCGTCTTGCCGATGGTGACCGCGGCGCCGACCGGGGGGCGCAGGTTCGGCGCGATCGCGATCGCGGCGCCGGACTGCGACAGGTCGATGACGCGGCAGGCGACGTTGGTGCCGTTCGGCAGGACGAGACGCGCCATCGGATTCTTCGGCGTGAAGCGGCCGTGGCGGCGGTCTTCCGGCAGGTTGAGGATCTGCCGGTTGGCAAGCCAGGTGAGCTGGGCGGCGAGCTTGTCGCGCTTGCGCAAGGTCGCCGAAATGGTCATGGCGAAGCCGTTTTCGACGCGGCGCGCGATCTTGCCTTCCAGCCGCCCAAGGTGATCGACATAGGCGATGACGCGCTCGCCGGGCTCGCCCGAGACTGGCGCGACCAAGAGCATGCCGCCCGGCGACATGTTGACGACCTGGCAGGGAAATTCGCGCCGGTCGGACAGCATATAGCGGCCGAGCAGGTTGACCCTGACGCGTTGGTGCCTCCGGCGTTCTTCCGCCAGCGGCAGGATTTTTGGCTTTGTCAGCGGCAGTGCCATGGCGCGGCGGGCATTTACAGGCGAATTTCGGAAGTTATCTACCGAGCCTATGGGCCTATCGTTAACGGCGAGTTATCCGGCCTGTTCCGTCGGGGTTTCCGCGAGGCCGCCCTCGTAGACCGTGAACCCGTGCTGGAGCGGGCTACCATCGACGCGGCTGCCGAAGCGCGCCGCGGCGGGCGGAGTGGTTTCCGCGCCGAGATGGCGCACGGTCTTGAGCTCGAGGTCGACGACCGGCTTCGACCCGATCCAGTAGAGCGGCGCCGCCGCCGGCGCCAGCACGCCGATCACGCTGGTGCGCGCGTGGCCGATGCGGGCGAGCGGCAGCAGCAGCATTTCGAGCTCGGCGATGGCGCCATCGTCGGCGAAGCCGGTCAGGCCGGTCACGATGCCTGTGGTCTCGCCGGTGACGATCGCCAGCACGTCCTCGATGGCCTTGCGGTTTTTCTCGCCCCACAACTCGGCGAAGATCTCGCCCTTGATCTCGCGGCAGAACAACGCGCAGACGCGCGTGCCGGCAAGCCGGAAGCGAAGCTGATCGAGAAAGTCCGTCGACAGCGTGAAGGTATCGCCGAGCGCGGGCGCGATCGCGACCGGATCGATGTCGCTGCGTCCGGGCGCGGGCCTGGCGCCGCGTTTGACATTCCAATGCTCGAACACCGCACGCGTGGAAGCGTGTTTCATGGCACACCACTGTTCCGCCGCGGGACGCCTCACCGTGCCGCCTTGTCCCCGATCGGGACAAAGACGCCGGCTTAATGCCGCAGCGGACAGGATGGAGCAGGGCGCGTGCCGTGACGGGCGGGCGCGGCGACTGCGGCCGCGCCGAATGCGGAATAGCGTTAAAGGCGCAGAGCGCGCATCGGCGCTGCCGCTATAATCGCCTATCATCCGCCGCGATCGCGTAATTGGGCTGAAACGGAGGGCGAAAGCCCTCCTTTTTTGTGGCCTACGGCGGGCCGTTAGCTTGCGGGAAGCCGCGCAAACTGCCTATGTGGGCGAAACCCCGACGTTTTCCGCAGTGGCCTCGCGACGCGAACCCCTCTTCAACATCCCGCCCGTCATGACGTTCGTTGTGACGCTGCTCATTGTCGTGCACGTCGTGCGCGTGTGGCTGCTCACGCCGGCGCAAGACCAGTATTTCCTCAATTTGTTCGCCTTCATCCCGGCGCGTTACGATCCGGCCTCGCGCCTGCTCGGTGCGGTGCTGCCCGGCGGCATCGGCGCCGACTTCTGGACCTTCGTCACTTATTCGCTGATCCACGCCAGCTGGATTCATCTCGGCGTCAACCTCATCTGGTTCCTGCCGTTCGGCTCGGCGATTGCGCGGCGCTTCGGGCCGGCTGCGCTTTCTCGCCTTCTTCGCCGTGACCGCGGCGGCGGGCGCCATGGCGCATCTGTTCGCGCACGGCGCCGACAACTCGGAGGTGGTCGGCGCTTCCGCTGCCATCTCCGGCACGATGGCGGGTGCGATGCGCTTTGCCTTCCAGCGCGGCGGCCCGCTCAGCCCGCGGCGCGACGGCGATCCGTTTCAAGTGCCGGCCATTCCGCTGATCTACGTGCTCACCGATGCGCGGGTGCTGGGGTTCGTCGTGGTGTGGTTCGGCATCAACTTGCTGTTCGGGCTCGGCTCGCTGCCGCTCGGCGGCGCCGACCAGACGGTCGCCTGGCAGGCGCATATCGGCGGCTTTCTCGCCGGCCTGCTTGCTGTTTTCCTGGTTCGATCCGCCGCCGCAGCCGCGAAATGACGCGATTTCCGCCTAGCGATTTTTGCCGCAGCGCACAGTCGTGGTCTTGACGGAACCGGCGCGGCGGCAGGATCGTTGCTGACACACTCGGAGTCGCGGGTAGCGCCTCCGGCGAACAGGAGGAGGTCCATGAACGTGAAAGCAATCCTGGCCGCCAAAGCTTCGGGCGGCGACGTCATCAGCATCGAACCAACCGCGACACTTGCGGCGGCGGCGAAATTGTTGTCCGCGCATCGCGTCGGCGCGGTCGTGATCCTCGGCGCCGGAGGGCGCCTCGCCGGCATATTGTCGGAGCGCGACATCGTGCGAACGATCGCCGCGCAAGGCGCTGCCGCGCTCGATCTGCCGGTCGGGCAGGCGATGACGCGCAATGTCGCGACCTGCGATGAGAATGAAAGCTGCGCCGGCATCATGGAGCGGATGACGACGGGTAAATTCCGTCACCTGCCGGTGGTGGCGAACGACAGCGTCATCGGTTTGATTTCGATCGGCGACGTGGTCAAGCAGCGGGTCGATGAGATCGAGCGCGAGTCGGAAGCGATGCGCGATTACATCCGCAGCGCCTGATCTTTACTTGCCGCCGTGCCGCCGCCGCCGTTGCCGTTGACCGGCTGCGACAGTGCCGCGATGGCTTCGGTTACGCCGTCGATGGTTTTTGCCATCGTCTCGGCGCCGATAGTGATGGCTTCGGCGGCGCGGTGGAAGTCGAACCAGCCGACATGGCCGAGCCGCGGGCTGATCAGCACGTCGGCCGGGTCGCCGGCAAGCCGCGCGCGGGTAATGCGGTCCTGCATGACATTGAAGGCTTCGACCATCACGGTCGGAATGCCGGGCCGCGTGCGCGTGCCGAACAGCTGGCGGAACGACTGCTTGCCGGCGAACATGCCGCGCAGCCCGCTCGCCCGCGGCGCGTCGGGAATGTCGTCGCTCGCGTCGGAGCCGTGATTGGGGATGATGGTGCCGCGGCCGAAAATGTCGGCGTTGAGATTGACGGCGATGACGACCCGCGCGCCGAGCGCGCGCGCCGCCGACACCGGCACCGGATTGACCAGCGCGCCGTCGACCAGCCAGCGCCCGCCGATGCGCACCGGCGGAAAGATTCCCGGCAGCGAGTAGGAGGCGCGTAGCGCCTCGGCGAGCCGGCCGTGGGTCAGCCAGATCTCGTGCCCCGTGTTGAATTCGGTCGCGATCGCGGCGAAGCGGATCGGCAGATCGTCGATGCGTTTTTCGGCCAGTGAGGTTTCGAGCCGCGCGGCGAGGTGGTCGCCGCGGATGAGGCCGGAGCCCGACAGGCTGACGTCGAGATAGCTCAGGATGCTGCGCACGGTGAGCCCGCGCGACCAGGCCTCGAGCGAGTCGAGTTCGTTGGCGGCGTAGCAGCCGCCGACCACGGCGCCGATCGAGGTGCCGACGATGACGTCGGGCACGATGCCGTGTGCGATCAAGGTGCGCATCACGCCGATATGGGCAAAGCCGCGCGCCGCGCCGCCGCCGAGCGCGAGCCCGATGGTCGGCCGCACAAGCTCTGGCTTCACCGGCGTGGTGGTGGCGTCGGCGGCGCGGTCGCCGCCGTTGCGTCCCCGTGCAAACAGGCCTTCAAACACCAAGGCGAACTCCCCAAGCCCCAATCTTCAGGTCGGACGTGCCGGTCCGACAACCGTTTCGCGCCGATATGGTGAAAATTGCTGGCGGAGTCTTGTGACCGAAACGTGACGGGGCAGGGTGCGCCTCGTGGCTTACGTTAACGTAAACGCCCGAAGCGCCCAATCGTTCGGCACTGCGGTCAGCCGCCGTAGCGGGTGACGATGTCGGCAAGCTTCGGCCGATCGCGGTCTTCCGGCGGCTTCGCCGGCCGCCCGATATGGACGAATGCTGCAATGCGCTCGTTGGCGGCAAGGCCGAGCGCGTCGAGGACACGCCGGTCGTAGGCGTACCATTCGGTGATCCAGCTTGCGGCAAAGCCCATGGCGTGCGCGGCGATGACGAGGCTCATGGCGGAAGCGCCGGCGGACAGCTCCTGCTCCCATTCCGGGATTTTCACGTGCGGCGCGGCGCGGCTCACCACCGCGATGACGAGCGGCGCGCGGGCGAGCCGGTTGCGCTCGAAGGCGATCTGGTCGGGCGTGGCGTCGGGGCGGTCGGTGCGAAACACCGCGGCGATCTTGTCACCGGCGGCGGCGCGCGCCTCGCCTTCGAACACGATGAAGCGCCAGGGCGTAAGCTTGCCGTGGTCCGGCACCCGCGACGCGATTCCCAGCAGCGTCTCGGTCTCCTCGCGCGACGGCGGCGGCCCCGCCAATTCCAGCGGCTTCACCGAGCGGCGGCTTTTCAGAAGTTGTAGCGCGTCGGGCATTTCAAAATAATCCTGTCGGCGCGAAAAGCGCGGTTGCGCCTAGCACGGCGCGTCAAGCGTGACAAACCGGCCGCTGCGGCTTGAAATCGCCGCGATTTGGGCTGACAAGAGCCGCGCATGAGCAGGGGCAAAGCCATTCCGTTCGCGTGCCGCATGTCGTGGCTCGCCGCCGCTTGCGCGGCCACGCTCGTCTGCGGGCAAGCGGCGGCGCAAAATTCGCTGTTCTCCAATTCGCCGTCGGCCGGCTGGTCGGCGCCCACCGGCCGCGGTGGCCTCGTCGCTCCCGGCAACGTGCTGGTGCCGCCGCCGAGCGCCGCCGAGCGCGCGCCGTTGCCGATGGTGCCGGCGGGGCAGGTTGCGCTCGCGCTTGATGCGCGCTTCGGCAAGGGCGCCGCGCCGATCACCGGCGGGCTCACCTGGCGCGTCTACGCCACTAAGGCCGACGCTTCCGGAAAACTCGCTTTGGTCAAGGAAGACAAATCGCCGGCGCCGGTCATGGTGCTGCCGCCGGGCTCCTACGTCGTTCATGTCGGCTTTGGCCTTGCGACCGCGGTCAAGCCGGTGACGCTTGCCGGCGAAACCGTGCACGAGGAATTCGATCTGCCGGCCGGCGGCCTGCGCCTCGAAGGCCGCGTCGGCGACGCGCGCATTCCGGCCGGGCAGATTTCCTTCGACGTCTTCAAGGGCAGCCAATTCGAAACGGGCGGCGAGCGGCGGCCGATTGCCGAACACGTGATGACCGGCGACGTGGTGGTGCTGCCCGAAGGCACCTACAACATCGTGTCGAACTACGGTGACGCCAATTCGGTGGTGCGCTCCGACATCCGCGTGCAGACCAGCAAGCTCACCGACATCACTGTCACCCATCGCGCCGCCGCGATCACGCTCAAGCTCGTCAGCGAGAAGGGCGGCGAGGCGCTCGCCAACACCGCCTGGTCGGTGCTCACGCCCGGCGGCGACGTGATCAAGGAATCGATCGGCGCCTTCCCGCGCGTCATTCTTGCCGAAGGCGAATACCGCGCCATCGCCCGCAACGAGGGCAAGGTCTACGAGCGCGAGTTCAAGGTAGTGACCGGCGTCGACGGCGATGTGGAGGTGGTCGCCCAGTAAATGGACGGCATAGTGAATGGATAGATTTACCTATTGTTCCGGTTGCGGGAACAATTATGGTCACGCAGCCGTTGGCCGATGTTAGCGCCATGAAATTTCCCAGCCTCGATCTCGATAAAATCGCCCTGCTGCTCGACGTCGACGGCACGCTGGTCGATCTCAAGCCGTCGCCGAACGAGGCGCACGTGTCGCCCGAATTGCGCGGGTCTCTTGGCGCGGCTGTCGCGGCAGACTCGGCGGCGCGCTGGCACTGGTCAGCGGCCGCCCGATAGCCGATCTCGACCGGCTGTTCGCGCCGCTCGAGTTGCCCGCAATCGGCGGCCACGGCGCCGAGATTCGCATTGTCGCCGGCGAGGTGAGGCTTGGCGTCACGCCGTTGCCGCACGACCTGCGGCGCGAGCTTGCCGGCACGGCGAGCCCCGGAATGTATGTCGAGGACAAGGGCTATTCGCTGGCGCTGCACTATCGCAACGTGCCGCATCACGAGGAGCGCTTGCGCGCCTCGATCGACGCCGGCCGCGCGGCTTTCCCGGGCGAGGCGACCGAGGTGCAGACCGGCAAGTTCATGTTCGAGGTGAAGCGGCCGGGCGTCAGCAAAGGCGATGCCGTGCGCGCGCTGATGACGGAGCCGCCCTTTGCCGGACGCCGGCCGGTGTTCATCGGCGACGACGTAACCGACGATACCGTCTTCGCGATTTTGCCGGCGCTCGCCGGCATCGGCTTTTCGGTCGGCCGCAAATTCACCGGCCTTGCCGGGATTTTCGAGTCTCCGTCGCAGGTGCGGCGGGCGCTGAAAGAACTCGCCGCGCGCCGTCAGGACGCGCCGGCATGACCGATTACGGCCTCGACCTCGCCGTGATCGGCAATGGCCGCACCGCGGCCCTCATCGAGCCGTCCTCGCGCATCGTCTGGTGGTGCCTGCCGCGCTACGACAGCGACCCGGTGTTCAGCCGGCTGGTCGCCGGCGGCGAGGACAAAGGCTTCACCGACGTGGTGCTCGACGGCTTCGTCGAGACGCGTTCGAACTATTTGCGCAACACCGCGATCGTCGTCACCGAGCTCGTCGACAAGAACGGCGCTGCGGTGCGCATCACCGATTTTGCGCCGCGCTTCCAGGAATACGGCCGCACCTACCGGCCGCCGCAGCTCATCCGCATCGTCGAACCGATCGCCGGCACCCCGCGCATCGCGATCCGCATCCGCGTCACGCACCGCTACGGCGAGCCGGTCGCCATGCGCACGTCGGGCAGCAACCACATGCGCTTCTGGCGCGACGAAGTCGGCGTGCGCGTCACCACCGACGTGCCGCTCTCCTATATCGAGAGCGAGGCGCCCTTCGTGCTGACACGGCCGATGTACATGGTGTTCGGCGTCGACGAGCCGTTCAGCGGCGCGCTCGAGACGACCTGCCGCGAGTTCTGCGACCGCACCCGCGACTACTGGCACGAGTGGGTGCGGCGCCTTGCGTTCTCGATCGACTGGCAGGAGGAGATCATCCGCGCCGCGATCACGCTCAAGCTGTGCAGCTTCGAGGAGACCGGGGCGATCGTCGCGGCGCTGACGACCTCGATCCCCGAGTGTCCGAAC
The DNA here is from genome assembly GCA_963822035.1 of uncultured Alphaproteobacteria bacterium. Taxonomy (GTDB): domain Bacteria; phylum Pseudomonadota; class Alphaproteobacteria; order Rhizobiales; family Xanthobacteraceae; genus Pseudolabrys. Next base: position 483,874 of record CAWGGC010000004.1, read on the forward strand.
ACCGGCCGCAACTGGGATTATCGCTTCTGCTGGATGCGCGACGCGTTCTTCGTCGTGCGCGCGCTCAACCGCATCGGCGCGACGCACACGATGGAGGACTTCATCTCCTACATCCTGACCATCGCTGCCGGCCGCGCCGACACCTTGCGCTCCTTGTATGGTGTCGTGCACACCGACTCGCTCGAAGAGCACAACGCCCCGGCGCTCGCCGGCTATGGCGGCGACGGACCGGTGCGCGTCGGCAACGCCGCCTGGGCGCAGGACCAGCACGACGTTTACGGCAGCATCATCATGGCGGCCGCGCCGATGTTCTTCGACCGCCGCCTGCCGCGGCCGGGCGACGAGGCGCTGTTCCGCCTGCTCGAGCCGATCGGCGAGCAGGCAGCCAGGGTCGCGATGACGCCCGACTCCGGCATCTGGGAGTACCGCGGCCGCAAGCGCGTGCACACGCATTCGGCGGCGATGTGTTGGGCCGGCTGCCAGCGTCTCGAAGCGATTGCCAACGCGCTCGGTCTTGCCGACCGTGCCCAATATTGGAGCACCACGGCGGCGAAATTGCGCGAGGACATTCTGCAACAGGCCTTCAATACCAGGATCAACGCCTTCTCCGCCGCCTTCGGCAGCGACGATCTCGACGCCAGCGCGCTGCTTTTGGCCGAAATCGGCCTGATTGCGCCCGACGATCCGCGTTTTACCGCGACCGTGACCGCGATCGAGCGCGAACTTCGCCGCGACTTCCACGTTATGAGGTATGTGGCCGCGGACGATTTCGGCCTGCCTGAGACGGCTTTTTTGATTTGCCGATTCTGGCTGATCGATGCAATCTGGGAGACGGGGCGGCGCGAAGAGGCTCGCGAGATGTTTGTCGACGCGCTTCGCCTGCGCAACCGCTATGGCCTGTTGTCGGAGGACGTGCACCCGGTCACCGGGAAATTGTGGGGCAATTTTCCGCAGACCTACTCGATGTCGGGATTGATCTTAACTGCGATCAAATTGTCGCGTAGCTGGGGAGACCGGTATTGGCGCGGCTCGTCGTAGTCTCAAACCGCGTCGGCGTACCCGATGGCAGCGCGCGGGCGGGCGGCCTCGAGGTCGCTATCCGGCCGGCCCTGCGCAAGCGCGGCGGCGTCTGGTTCGGCTGGAACGGCCGCGTCGCCGAGGACGATCCCGGACCGCGCCAAGAGCATCGAGCGCGACAACATCGCCTATGTGACCGTCGGCCTGCGCAAGGACGACTACCAGGAATTCTACAACGGCTTCGCCAACCGGGTGCTGTGGCCGATCCTGCATTACCGGCTCGACCTCGCCGAGTTCACGCGCCGCGATCTGTCCGGCTATCTGCGCGTCAACGAGTATTTCGCCACCAATCTGGAAAAGCTGCTGCGGCCGGACGACGTGATCTGGGTGCACGATTATCATTTGATCCCGCTGGCGAGGGCGCTGCGCGAGCGCGGCCATCGCAACAAGATCGGATTCTTCCTGCATATCCCGTGTCCGCCGCCGGAAATTCTCACGGCTTTGCCCAACCATGAGCGGCTTATCCCGTCGCTCGGGCATTACAATCTCGTCGGCTTCCAGACCGAAATCGATGCCACCAATTTTTCCCGCTATCTGTCGAACGAATGCGGGTTGAAGCGTCTCAACGGCGACGCTTTTTCATTTGAAGGCAACTCCGTGCGGGTGGGCGAATTCCCGGTCGGCGTCGAGGCCGAAGCTTTTTCGCGGCTGGCGCGCCGCGCCATGAGCTCGTCTTTCGTGCGCGAGGTGCTGGAGAGCCTGTCCGGCCGCGCCATGATCATCGGCGTCGACCGGCTCGACTATTCCAAGGGTCTGCCGGAGCGCATGAATGCTTTCGAGCGCTTCCTCACCATCTGCCCGGAATGGCACGGCAACGTCACCTATCTGCAGATCACGCCGCGCAGCCGCGCCGGCATTCCGGAATACGGCGACATCGAGCGCGTGGTCGGCGAGACGGTCGGTCGCATCAACGGCCGCTTCGGCGAGCCGTCATGGACGCCGCTGCGCTACATCAACAAGGCCTACAGCCGCACCGCTCTGGCCGGGCTTTACCGGGCGGCGCGCGCGGCGCTGGTGACGCCGCTGCGCGACGGCATGAACCTGGTCGCCAAGGAATACGTGGCGGCGCAGAACGCGGAGGACCCCGGCGTGCTCATCCTGTCGCGCTTTGCCGGCGCCGCGCGCGAGTTGACCGCCGCGCTGCTGGTCAACCCTTACGACCACGAGGGCGTTGCGCTTGCCATCAACCGGGCGCTGTCGATGTCGCTCGCGGAGCGGCGCCAACGCCATGCCGTCAATTACCGCGTGCTGGCGCAGAACGATCTGTCGCACTGGGCCGAGCGCTTCCTCGACACGCTGGAAGGGCCGGCGGTGGCGACGCTGCGCCCGCAGGGGCGGGTGGCGACAAACGGCTGAGGACTGCTATATCTGTCAGCGGCGAATCCTCGCCGTTCTAGTCAAGGACCTCATCTCATGAGCGGCGAAAGACGAGTGTCGATGCGGGTGGCCGTTTGCGCGGCGCTCGTTATGGCGGCGGCCGGCCCGAGCGCGGCCTTCGCCGCCGATGCATTCCACGGCGAGACGCTCGCCAAGCGCTGGTGCGCCAGCTGCCACATCGTGGCGTCCGACCAGAAGACGCGGCTCGACGCAAGCGCCGCCGTTTTCCGCGATGGCCAAGCGGCCGGGCTTCAACGCCAACCTGCTGGCGTTCTTCCTGCTGTCGCCGCATCCGAAGATGCCGGACATGGGGCTGTCGCGTAACGACGCCGCCGATCTCGCCGCCTACATCGTCAAGCAGAAGTAGCGAAAGCGCTACTCCAGCCCCTCGACGATACGGATGTCGCGCTCGGCGCCGTCGCCGAGCGCCCGCACCGCTTCCTGATAGGCCGGGCAGTCGTGCGCTTCGATCGCCTTCTGCACGCTCGGGAACTCGGTGATGACGATGCGCTCCTTGAGCCCGGCCTCGAACGTCGCCGCCGGGTTTCCGCGCGCGAGATACTTGGCGCCGAACGGCGCGGTCGCCGGCGGCGCGAGCTTGGCGTAGGCGGCGAGCTTGTTAGGGTCCTTGATCGAGCGATAGACGGTCACCCAATAACCTTTCGGCATTTCCTTCTCCCTTTGTTTACGCTGCCTTGCGCATGCGTTTCACGTCCGGCGGCACCGCTTCCTCGGCGAGCGCGGTGAGCGCGGCGTCGAGCGGCATCACTTCCTGTTTCTCGCTGCCGAGGCGGCGCACCGAGACGGTGCGCTCGGCGGCTTCCTTCTTGCCGACCACCAGGAGGGCAGGGACCTTGGCGAGCGAGTGTTCGCGCACCTTGTAATTGATCTTCTCGTTGCGCAAGTCCTCGCCGACGCGCAGGCCCATTTTCCGCGCGGTGTCGATCGCCTGCTTGGCGTAGTCGTTGGCATCGTCGGTGATGGTGGCGATGATCGCCTGCGTGGGCGACAGCCACAGCGGCAGGTGGCCGGCATAGTGCTCGATCAGGATGCCGGTGAAACGCTCGAGCGAGCCGAACATCGCCCGGTGCAGCATCACCGGCGTCACCTTGTTGGAGTGCTCGTCGATATAGAAGGCGCCGAGCCGGCCCGGCATGTTGAGGTCGACCTGTACGGTGCCGCATTGCCAGTCGCGGCCGATGGCGTCGCGCAGCACATATTCGAGCTTGGGCCCGTAGAACGCGCCTTCGCCCTTGTTCAGTTTCCACGGCCGGCCGGAATCCTTCAGCGCTGCCATCAGCGCGGCTTCCGCCTTGTCCCACATGGCGTCGTCGCCGATGCGCTTGTCCGGCCGGTCGGAGAACTTGATCGTCACGTCGGAGAAGCCGAAGTCCTCGTAGATCGACAGGATCTGGTCGTTGATCTTGAGCGATTCCGCCTCGATCTGGTTCTCGGTGATGAAGACGTGGGCGTCGTCCTGGGTGAAGGCGCGCACGCGCATCAGCCCGTGCAGCGCGCCGGACGGCTCGAAGCGGTGCACCTTGCCGAATTCTGCAAGTTTGAACGGCAGGTCGCGGTACGATTTCAGCCCGTTCTTGAAGATCTGGATATGGCCGGGGCAGTTCATCGGCTTGATGACGAAGACGCGCTCGTCGTCCTCGCGCGGCTGCGTCAGGAACATGTTCTCGCGGAAGGTCGCCATGTGGCCGGAGGCAACCCACAGCGACGAGTCCATGAGCTGCGGCGCGTTCACTTCGGCAAAGCCGAACTCGCTCTGCCGGCGGCGGATGTAGCCTTCAAGCGCCTGGAACAGCGTCCAGCCTTTCGGATGCCAGAACACCGAGCCCGGCGCCTCTTCCTGGAAATGGAACAGGTCCATCTCGCGCCCCAGCCGGCGGTGGTCGCGCTTCTCGGCTTCCTCGAGCTGCTTCAAATAGGCGTCGAGCTCGTCCTGTTTGGCAAACGCCGTGCCGTAGATGCGGGTCAGCATCGGATTGTTCGAGTCGCCGCGCCAATAAGCGCCCGCCACCTTCATCAGCTTGAAGGCATTGCCGACTTTTCCGGTCGAGGTCATGTGCGGGCCGCGGCACAGATCGAACCAGTCGCCCTGCTTGTAGATCTTGATCTGCTGGTCTTGCGGAATGGCGTCGACCAACTCGACCTTGAAGGTCTCGCCCATGTCGCGGAAGGTCTGCTTGGCCTTGTCGCGCGACCACACTTCTTTAGAGAAGGGCCTGTCGCGGGCGATGATCTCCTTCATCTTCTTTTCGATCACCGGCAGGTCTTCCGGCGTGAACGGCTGATTGCGGAAGAAATCGTAATAGAAGCCGTTGTCGATCACCGGGCCGATGGTGACTTGCGTGCCCGGCCAGAGCGACTGCACCGCTTCGGCGAGCACATGCGCGGCGTCGTGCCGGATCAATTCCAGCGCGCGCGGGTCGTCGCGGTTGATGAATTCAATTTTAGCATCGTGCTCAATGGGGTCATTCAAGTCCATGAGCACGTTGTCGAGCGCCATGGCGACGGTGCGTTTCGCCAGCGAGGGCGAAATGCCCTTGGCGACGTCGAGGCCGGTTGTGCCTTGGGGGTAGTCGCGGCGAGCGCCGTCGGGAAAGGTCAAAGCGACCATTGCCATCTCCTTTTGCTCACTCCTGCGAACGAGCGCAGGTAAGCGTTGGGGAGAGGCATATAACAGGCGGCTTAACGGATGCAACTAGGGGGCCAGGCCCGCGCCGATCAGCCCCGTTCCGGCGAGCACGCTCAGCAGCAGCAACAAAATGCTGAGATTGGTCAGAAAACCGGCCGCGGCCTCCAGATCGGAACCCACGGCATAACCGAGGGCGAGATAGGCCGCCGCCCACATCACGCGTCCGAGCACGGCGACCGCCAGGAATTTCGACGGGTGATAGCGGGCGACCCCGGCCAGCAGGCTGGCGACCGAGCTGAGATAGGAAACGAAGGTGCGGGTGATGAAGACCGTTACCAAGCCCCATTGATCGAACAGCGCCCCCACCTGCGCGCGGCGTCCGGGCGTATAGCCGAACCAGCCGCCACGGCGCTCGAGAACCTTGCCGCCGAGCAGCCGTCCGATGCCGTAGCCTACTGCGTCGCCAAGCACCGAAGCGGTGACGACCACCAGGCCGGCCCAGACCCAATTTATGCGCCCTTGCGCCGCCATCGAGCCGGCAACGGCGGTCGCTATTCCGTCCGGCAAGGGCAGGCCGATGGCGCCGAGAAGAAGCGTGATGCCGAGCACGGGATAGCCGTAGACCAGCAGCGCGGTCAGAATCTTGTCGGCGCTCGCCGCGAGCCAGTTCGAATTCCGGGCCGCCGGCGCCGGGCTGCCGCGGAGCGCGGCATCCGCCACCGCGCGCTGCACCTGTTCGACATATTGTGGCGCCGAAACGCCCGCCCGGCCGGCAAGGGACTTCAGGTTCGTGTCGAGGTCGGTTGCCGGGGCGAGCCCGAGCCGTTCGATCAAGGCCGCTTCCGGCGTGCGGTAAGTCGCCGCGATGTATTTGAGCGTCATCCAGCCGCGAATGCTGCTGGTGACCGGCGCGCCCGCTTCATAGGCCGAGCGCAGCAACAGTAGCGAGCGGTAGGTGCGAAGCCCGAACAACAGAGTCGGCAGTATCGCGAGCGCGAACAACACAACTGCGCCGCGGCGTGCGCGACGAGAATGCAGGCCGATCACTTCCCCGGCTCTTTCGTGGGCGTGCCGAGAAGCCACACGGGCGGCCGCGTGTACCACGCTCGTGTGCAATGCCGGTATTGCTGCGCGATGTCCGCCATTTCAACCTCCTTCGAGGCAACCGGAGCGGGCGCTTTCAATGATAAAATCAAATAACGCGTTATCCACGTCTCTCATTGACATGTGTCAACATGACAAAAGCGGCCGGCAGCCGCCCTATTCGACCTTGAACACCGCCATCACCGGGCGCTTGATCTGATCGAGGATCACGGCGAATGCGGCGGTGGCGAAAATATCGCCAACAACAGACGCCACGGCAGCGGCGCCATCAAGGTGCCCGACAGAGCGAGTGTCGTGACGATGCCGATATCGACGGCGGATGAGGCGAACACCCATTTGCTCGGCATCGAAGACCAGATATGGCGCCGCTCGCGCAGGACATAAATGAGGCCCTGCGATCCGTAGAGCACGGTGACGAAGGCGAACGTCTGCAGCGCCCTGGGGCCGAGCCCGAATTGGTATTTTGCGATCGCCAGCATCGCCGTCGAAAAGGCGAGCTTGCAGGCGCCGAGCACGATCGCGCCGGCGGTGATGTTGCGCATGCGCCAGACGCTGGGCGCCGGGGCCGGGGTTGCGCGATCGGCGGTGAGCGACATGGCGAGAACGTCGTTGGTCAGCAGCATGAGCACCATCATCGCCGGCGTCATGATCGCCTGTCCGGTCATGACGAGGCCGATCGCCAGAAACAGAACGATCTCGATTTTCTTGGTCAGCATATTGAGCGCGTAGGTCAACAGCCGCCGGAATCCAATGCGGCCTTCGCGAACCGCGAACAAGATGCCGGCGAGACCGGGCTCGGTCAGCACCATGCCGGCCGCCGACTTGGCGACATCGGTCGCGGAGAAGACGGCGATGCCGATCTGCGCCTGCCGCAGCGCCGGCGCATCATTCACGCCGTCGCCGCACATGCCGACGACGTGGCCGCGGTCCTGCAAGGCCTTCACCAATTGGTATTTCTGCTCCGGCACCACGCGCGCGAAAACGGCGAAGGCGTCCGCATCAAGTCCTCCGGACAAGCGTTCCGCCGGACATACGGCACCGTCGATACCGATTTTTTGAGCGATGGCTGCGCCGGTAACCGGCGAGTCGCCGGTCACCATCACCGTTCGGACACTCATCTCGCGCAGCGCGGCTATAAGCTTCGCGGAGTCTTCGCGCGGCGGATCGCTAAGGGCAATCAGACCGGCCAAGTGCAGCGAACCGGACACGCCTGTGGCGACCGCGATCATCCGGTTGCCTTGTTGCGCCAGTTCTTCAACGCGTTGTGCGGCGTTCGGCGGCACCTCGGCCATCTTGGCAATGACTTCGAATGCGCCTTTCGCGACATGAAGCTCGTGGCCACTGCCATCGACCGCAAAGGCCTCTGCGGTTTTGGTTGCTGGATCGAAAGGAATAAACCGCACCAGCCTTTCCGGGGCAGTGGACTTTGCCGCGGCTGATCGAATGGCCGCGTCGATCGTGTCCTGATCCGCTTCGGAACTGGCGAGCGTTGCCAGCGCCAGCACGCGCTCGCGATCGAATCCTGTCATGGCGACGACGTCGACCACCTCAAGCGCGTTGCGCGTCAGCGTCCCGGTCTTGTCGGCGCACAGCACATCGATGGCGGCGGCTTCGTGGGCGGCCGAGAGCCGGGTCAACAATACGCCGCGAGCGGCGAGCAGTTGTGCGCCGAAGGCAGCCGACAGTGTGAAGGTCGCGGGCAGCGCCGCCGGGATCGTCGCAAGCAAGGCCGTCAAAGCGAGCCGGATCAGGTCGGGCGACGGTAGCCTCATGAGATAGGCCGCCGCGACGATCAGGAGCGCCACCGTTCCATTGACGACGGCAAGGTTTCGGGTCACCGCAAAGATTGCCGCTTGTTCGGTGCTGGCGGCATGAGCGACGCGAACAAGTTCGGCGGTGCGGCCGAAATAGGTCTTTGAGCCGGTGGCAGTGACCTCCGCAATCGCTTGACCGCGGCGTATCGTAGAGCCGGCATAGACCTTGCTGCCGGGCCCCGCGTCGACCGGCACGGACTCGCCCGTGAGCATCGACTGGTCGATCATAGCCGAGCCGGAGACGATGGCCGCATCGGCTGGAACCAGCGCTCCGAGCGCCAGCCTGATCGCGTCGCCGGGCACCAGAGCGGCAGCCGGAAGCCTGATCCATTCGCCGTCGCGCCGCACAAGCGCGGTTGGCGCGAGCCGCTTTTTCAGCGCAGCCAACGCCGCGCCGGCGCGTCCTTCCTGGATGAAGCCCAGCGTCGCGTTGAACAGGAGCAGTGCGCCGATGACACCCGCTTCGACATATTGACCGAGCCAAAGCTGCAAAACGATCGCCGCTTCGAGCAGCCAGGCAATCGGAGACCAGAACTTCGCCAGGAAAATTCGCCAGCGCGGGGCAGCCCGCTCCGAGACAACGTTCGCGCCCTGCGCCGCGAGCCGCCGCTGGGCCTCCGCAGTCGTCAGGCCCGCTGGCTGCTCGGCGATCGGGTTCAAGCTGTCGGCTCCGGACAGTTGGACATATCGTTCACTGCGTGTGGGCGCTCTCGTTGGTCCCCCGCCAGCGCCCGTAGCGCCAGGGCAGGAACCAGCGCGCGCCGGGCGGTAAAGTCGCGGGGACGAAATCGAGCCCGTGGGTGCCCCAGGGGTGGCAGCGCAGGAACCGCGCCAGTGCCATCCAGGAACCCGCCCACAGGCCGAAGCGCCCGATCGCCTCGTCGGCGTATTCCGAGCAGCTCGGCAGGTGGCGGCAGCGCGGCCCGAGCACCGGCGACAGCGTGACGCGGTAGAGCGCGACCAGGCCGCGGCCGGCAAGGCGCGGCCATTGCGCCGGTCCATACGCCGAAGCCTTGAGTTCCAATCTCGCCATCCTCCAAAGTACGAGCTAAAGTTCCAAGTGCGCGTAACCGCTCAGCTTTTAGACATTAAAAGCGCAGCGCGACGCCATTTTACACTAGACCCGAATTTATGTGCTCAAGTACAAAAGTACTTACGCGGGGGTCATGCGCTGCGATAAGCCCGGCACGAGCGGCACGAGAATTGCCAAGAACGAAGTGCCAGACTTGAAGTGCCAAGAACGCGGGAACGCCGCGTCAACAACAAGGGCCGACGCGGGTACAGAAGGGGGAAGGATGGTTCGTTCCCTGTCGCTTGTCTACGCGCTCGCGGTGGCGGCGCCGGTGTTCTTGTTGCCTGCTGCGCACGCCAACGATCGCGCGCTGCCGATGCGCTTCGAGTTGCGCAAGGCGGACCCCGACGCGTGCGGCAACCGCTGTCGTCCCTTCGTCGCCGCCAGCGGCGCGATCACCGCCGATACACCGCACGACTTCCAGTCCTTCGCGCAAGGCCGCGACCTGCGCGGTCTGACCATCGCGCTCGATTCCGACGGCGGCTCGGTGCTCGGCGCCATCAGCCTCGGCCGCGAAATCCGCGCGCTCGGCCTCAACACCACCGTCGGCCACGCGGTCGATCGCGACAGCGGCGACGACAGTGCGCCGTACGCCACGCTGTCGCCGCGCGCCGACTGTCAGTCGATGTGCGCCTTCGTGCTGCTTGGCGGCGTGCACCGCAGCGTGCCGCCGCAGGCGCGTGTGATGGTGCATCAGATCTGGCTCGGCGACCGCCGCGAGGATCCGACCGCCGCGAATTACTCCGCCGAGGACCTCGTTCTGGTGCAGCACGACATCGGCAGCCTCGCGCAGTACACGATCGACATGGGCGCCACCATCGACATGCTCGATCTGTCGCTGCGCATCCCGCCGTGGGAGCCGATGCATCAGCTCACCGCCGACGAGATCAGGCGTATGCGCGTCGCGACCGACCTGCCGCGCGAGCGCGCGCCGGCAACCGCCGCGGCTTCGTCGACCGAGCACGCGCCGGCGACGGTTGCGGCAACGCCGCCGGCCGCGGCGGCCGCTACGGTTGCTTCGCCTGCGTCGACTGCACCGACCGCCAGCCTGCGTCCGAGCGCCATCAGCGAGCGGCGCTGGGCGATGATCGACAATTCTGGCCTTGCCGCACTCGCGCGCCGGCATCCGCTGACCATCGAAGGCGAGGAGATCGGCAGCTTCGATCTCAGCGTCGCCTGTGCCGGCCTTGACGGCTACGACGTGAGTTATGTCGAGCGCCGCCACGCCAATGACGACAACCCATTGCCGGCTTCGCTCAGCGTCGTCACCATCACGATCGCCGGCAAGACCGCGCCGCTCAAGGTGGTGTCGTCGCAACGCAGCGCCGAGACCGACGAGCTCCTGACCTTTGCCAGCGGCACGGTGCCGGCCTCGCTCATCGCCGGCTTTGCTTCCGCCGGCAATCACTCGCTCTCCATCACCACCCGCGGCGCGGCGGTCACAACCGGCATCCGCATCGGCAACACCGGCGCGGTGCAGAGCCTGCCGCGGCTTGCCGCGAGCTGCTCGCGGTCGCTCGGCGACCGCGCCGACCTGTCGCTGAACAAGGTGGCTGGCTCGGCCGCGAAGTAACCGCGGCCCCGAGGGCTACTCCGCCGCCGCCTGTTTCGGCTTGGCTTTGGCCTCGATCTGGTCGATGGCATTCACCACCGCGTCGAAAGTGAGCATGGTGGAGGCGTGGCGCGCCTTGTAGTCGCGCACTGGCTCGAGCACGGCAAAATCGGCCCATTTGCCGGAGGGCGGTGGGCCTTTTTCCTTGAGCATCTTGCGCATGGTCTCGCGCAGCGCCCGCAATTCCGCGGAGTTGGCGCCGATCACGTGCCGCGCCATCAGCGAGGACGAGGCCTGCCCGAGCGCGCAGGCCTTCACGTCGTGGGCAAAATCGGTGACCACGGGGCCGTCCATCTTGAGGTCCACGGTCACGGTCGAGCCGCACAGCTTGGAATGGGCAGTGGCGCTGGCGTCGGCCGCCGGCAGGCGGCCAAGGCGCGGTATATTGCCCGCCAGTTCCAGGATGCGATCGTTGTAAACCTCGTTAAGCATTGATGTTTTCCCACCGGGCCGAGGTGATTTGTCTCCCTCGGACAATTGATTATATAGGTGTGCGTGCGTCCTGCGGAACGGTTTCACGCGGGGCGGGATCAAGGGAATGCGTCCGATCCGATTGCGACGCGGCCCCCGGTGACACCCCCGGCCTCTTGGAAGGCCGGTCGAACGGAGAGACGCGTCATGGACGTCAAGAACACCAAGATCGCAGCTTGGCCGAAGCAGGGCCTGTCCGAGCATGTTCGCGCGGCTGTAACGCCTGTCGGGCCGCGCCCCTCGCGCGAGGCCGCCGAAGAGGCGGTGCGCACGCTGATTGCCTATGCCGGCGACGATCCGAAGCGCGAGGGCGTGCTCGACACGCCCAAGCGCGTGATCGACGCCTACGAAGAGCTCTACCAGGGTTACCGCGAATGCCCCGCCGAGGTGCTCGACCGCACCTTCAGCGAGACCGCCGGTTACGACGACTTCGTGCTGGTCAAGGACATCGGCTTCAACTCGCATTGCGAACATCACATGATGCCGTTCTTCGGCAAGGCGCACGTCGCCTACATGCCGACCGACCGCGTCGTCGGCCTGTCGAAGCTCGCGCGTCTGGTCGACGTCTATGCGCTGCGGCTGCAGACGCAGGAACATCTGACCTCACAGGTCGCGACCGCCATCGACGAGATCCTGAAACCGCGCGGCGTCGCGGTGATGATCGAGGCCGAGCATATGTGCATGTCGCTGCGCGGCGTGCAGAAGCCCGGCGCGCTGACGGTGACGACGCAATTCACCGGCGCCTTCCGCGACGTCGCCGAGCAGCAGGTGCGATTCATGACCATGCTGCGGGGCGCGCAACGATAAGGCTCCCCGCGTAACCTGACGCGAGGCGAGTTTGGCTGACACATCCGAGATCGAGGAAGGCCTGGCCTTCACGCCGCAATTCGGCGCCGACGGGCTGATCACTGCCGTCGTCACCGATGTTGCGTCGGGCGACGTGCTGATGGTCGCGCACATGAACGCCGAGGCGTTGCGCCGCACGATCGAAACCGGCGAAGCCTGGTACTACAGCCGCTCGCGCAAGAAACTGTGGAAGAAGGGCGAGACCTCCGGCCACGTGCAGCGCGTCAAGGAATTGCGCGTCGATTGCGACCAGGACGCGCTCTGGCTCAAGGTCGAGCAGGCGGGCGAGGGCGCCTGCCACACCGGGCGGCGCTCGTGCTTCTACCGCGCGGTACCGCTCGGCAAGAGCGGCGCCAAACTCGAATTCCGCGATGCGGAGAAAGTGTTCGATCCGGCGAAGGTCTATAAATAAATGACCCGTCACCCTGAGGTGCGAGCCGCGTCAGCGGCGAGCCTCGAAGGGCGACGGCCCGTGTATTAAGGAATTTGGCCGTTCATCCTTCGAGGCGCGCCACGGCGCGCACCTCAGGATGACGGACCAAGGTTCCCCAACAGCCGCTGCGCCCGCGCCAGATGCGGCCGGTCGTACATCTTGCCGTCGATGCCGACGGTGCCGGCGCCGGGCTTGGCGGCAAAGGCGGCGACGATCGCCTTCGCCATTTCGATTTCGGCCGCGCCGGGCGTGAACACTTCGTTGATCACGGCAACTTGCGCCGGATGGATGGCGAGCCGCCCGGCAAAGCCGTCGCGACGCGCCTCTTGCGTGTCGCGGCGCAAGGCGTCGAGGTTGCGGAAGTCGACGTGGATGGTCTCGTAGGCCGGCACTTTTGCCGCCGTGGCGCCGAGCAGGCACACCGCGCGCGCCAGCCGATAAGGCTCGGTGAGCGCGCCGCTGGCGTCGCGGTTGGCGAGCGCGCCGATCTCGGCGGATAAATCCTCCGGGCCCCAGGTCATGCCGATCAGCCGCGCGCTCGAGGAGCGGTAGCTGCCGGCGGTGAACACGCCGAGTGCGGTTTCGACCGTCTGGGCAATGATTTTGATGCTGCCCTCGGCGATGCCGGCGATCGCCTCGCGCGCGGCGAGCTTGGCGTCGAGATGCGTCACCGTCGCGCCGCCTTCGGCCTTGGGGAACATCACGGCGTCCGGCTTGCCCGGCACGACGGCGTCGAGATCGGCGTCGGTCATTCCGGTGTCGAGGCCGTTGATGCGGACAAGAAGCTGCGGCCGGTTGAGCTTGCCCTGCGCGCTTTTCAGGAAATCGAGCGCCGCCTTGCGCGCGATGTCCTTGCGCTCGGGCGTGACCGAATCTTCGAGGTCGAGGATCACCGCATCGGCGCCGCTCGCAAAAGCCTTGTCGAGCTTGGTGCCGCCATCGGCGGGCACGAACAGGAGAGAGCGCATAGTCCTCACGCTGCGTTGAGCACGGCCTTTTTGACCGATTGGGGCAACGCTATCGCGCGAAACAGCTTCGTTGGATAAAGATAGTCTTCGCCGGATTTATCGACGACCCGCAAAAGCCCGTGCTCACTCGCGTTTGCATCGCGAAGAGCAACATAGATTTTGCGCCTCTCCAAAGAAACCGAGTATCCTCGATTGTCGATGCAAACCACCAATTGCTTCGTCGTCGTTTTTGCCATCGCTCTCACGTCTATAGCAGATATTTGATCTTGTATTCCCGTCGCCCGATTTCGTGCGCCTCGTACCAGTGTAACTCAGCTCTGCGGGTTGAGCCATCCGGCAGACGGATGCGTGCGGTACCTTTGCGCTTTCGCCAGCGTCCGCGACCATAGAGTCGGCGCAGCCGGGCAATTTCGCGGATCTTGGAACCGGTTGCAAAGGTTTCTATGTTCGAAATTTCACCAAGTATTTCGAAGGGCTGCGCCACGCGATGGGTAGCCTACTTCGGCCGCATCACGATGAAGGCATTGCGGTGGCACTCGGCGACCAGCGTGCCGTCCTGCTTGAACGCCTTGTGGTGGAATTCGACGATGCCGGCGCCGGGGCGCGATTTCGATTCCCGCTTGCCCACCACGGTGGTCTCGCAATGCACGGTGTCGCCCTCGAACAGCGGATTGGGAAACTTGACGTCGGTCATGCCGAGATTGGCGATGGTGGTGCCGACCGTCATGTCGGACACCTGGATGCCGATCATCAGCCCGAGCGTGAACAGCGAGTTCATCAGCGGCTGGCCCCATTCGGTTTCCTGCTCGCAGAAGTGCCGGTCGATGTGCAGCGGCTGCGGGTTGAGCGTCATGTTGGAGAACAACATGTTGTCCATCTGCGTGACCGTGCGCGTGTAGCGGTGCTGATAGGTCTTGCCGACCTCGAAGCCCTCGAAATAAAGCCCGCCGCGTTTGTGGCGCTCGATGGTGTCCTGCATGACGTCTCCTCAGGGGTACGGCCTGCCGGTAGCGGCCGGCGGTTTACGATTCATTTACCATAATTGCCCAAGGTCCATAGGCCCCGGCATGCCCGGGGGCGAAGGGCACCTCCATGGGCATCGATACGATTTCCGGCGTGGCGTCGCAGATCACCGGCGCCATCCGCCAGGCCGCGCGCTCGACCGGCATGAGCTTTGAATACCTGCTCACCACGGCGAAAATCGAATCGAGCCTCAATCCCACCGCCCAGGCGTCGACTTCCTCGGCCAAGGGCCTGTTCCAGTTCATCGACCAGACCTGGCTCGCCACCGTCAAGTCGGCCGGTGCGGCGCTGGGCCTCGGCCAGTACGCCAGCGCCATTGTCGACAACAACGGCCAATACGAGGTGCCGGATCCGGCGATGCGCAGCGCCATCATGAAGCTGCGCTCGGACCCCAACGCCAGCGCGCTGATGGCCGGCGCGTTTGCCCGCAACAACGCGGCGCAGCTTTCGTCCGCCATCGGCCGGGCGCCGACCGAGGGCGAACTCTACATCGCGCATTTCCTCGGCTCCGACGGCGCCGGCAAGCTGATCAACGCTATGCAGAGCCAGCCGCGGGCCAACGCCGCCGCCATGTTTCCGCAAGCCGCAGCGCCAATCCGACCATCTTCTATGGCGGCAATGGCGCGCCGCGCAGCGTCAGCGAGGTCTATGCCAGGCTCACCGGCCGTTTCGAGGTCGCGCGCGGCGTGACCTTCGGGCCTGGCCTTCGCGGCAGCGTCGACGCGGTCGATCCGGCCGGCATCACCCAGGCCTATGCCGCCGCCAATACCGGCGGGCCGCAAATCCCGGATGCGCGGCCGCTGTTCCAATCCATGTTCAGCGACCGCGCCCGCGCCATCGCGCAGACGGTGAATGAGTTGTGGACGCCACCCGGCGCCGACGCCAACGCGTCGCGGCCGCTCACCTTGTTCGGCGATGCACCGAGCGACCCGCGCAAGCTGTTTGGGTCGTAAGGCGCGCGAAATCGTCGTTAACAGCCCCCCAATATCTATGGTGAACGGTTTGTTAAGCCTCGTTCGCTAGGCTTCTTTCCGTCGATTTGCGTTTCGTAGGTGGCGTTGGTCCATGATTGTCCGTCAGTTCCTGCAATGGGTCCGTACCGCTCTACCCGGTGACCGGGCCGATGCCACGTCCGCTCTGGCGCGCGCTTATCTGCACTCCGATCTTTCCCCCGACGACCGCGCCGCCGCCGAAGGCGCCATGATCATGCTGCTCGACGATCCGTCGCCGCTGGTGCGGCAGGCGCTCGCCGAGGTGTTCGCGTCGTCGCAGAACGCGCCGCCGGTGATCGTCGATGCGCTCGCCGCCGACCAGCCGCAGGTCGCGGTGCCGATTTTGGCGCGCTCGCCGTTGCTGCTCGAAGCCGACCTCATCGATCTGGTCGCCACCGGCCATCCCGAGGCACAGTCGGCGATCGCGACGCGCCCCTTGCTGCCGCGCTCGATCGCGGCGGCGATTGCCGAGGTCGGTTCGGCGCAGGCTTGCCTTGCGCTGTTGGAAAATGACGACGCCGACATCGCGCCGTTCTCGTTGCACCGCATGGCCGAGCGCCTCGGCCATCTTGCCGCGATCCGCGAAAATCTGCTGTCGCGCGAGGACCTGCCGATGGCGACGCGGCAGGCGCTGCTCAGCAAGCTGTCGCAGACGCTCGCCGGTTTCGTCACGGCGCGGCAGTGGCTCGGCTCCGAGCACGCCGAACACGCCGCGCGCGAGGCCTGCGAGAAGGCGACCGTCGCGCTCGCCGCCGATACGCCCTACGACGAGTTGCCGGCGCTGGTCGCGCATCTGCGCCAGAGCGGCCAGCTCACCGCCGGCATGATTCTGCGCGGGCTTCTGTCCGGCAACGTGGTGCTGTTCGAGGAGGCGCTGACCGAATTGTCCGGCATGCCGCTCGATCGCGTCTCAAGCTACATCCATGACCGCAACCTGAGCGGCTTCCAGGCGCTCTACCGCAAGGCCGGGCTGCCGGACGGTGCGTACCCTGCGTTCCGCGAGGCGATCGCCGCCATGCGCGGAGGCGCGCTTGCGGGCGGGCAAGGCAATGCGGCGCGGCTCAGGCGGCCGATGGTCGAGCGCGTGCTCGCCGGCTGCTCCGCCGAGCCGGACAGCGACGATTCGCTGCTGGCGTTGCTGCGGCGCTTCGCGGTCGAGGCCGCGCGCGAGGAAGCGCGCATGTTCTGCGACGACTTGGTGGCGACCAGCCCCGCGATCCCGCGTTTGCCGCCGATGGAAACGCGGCTGGTGGCTTAAGCCACTTCCGGCCTTAGCGGACTCGCTCAGCGTACAGGTTGATGTCCCCTGTAACGGAGTAAAGCAGGCTTGGTTGCCGAACGTCATTAGGTCGGCTTTCGACCGATTGTGTTGAAAAAGTCTCCAGTTGCGACGCACGAAGATGAGTGATTCAGTCGTGTTGATCTGCAGGACTGAAGCTCATGATGGGACATCGGCAAGTCGAGCAGGCTGCGTTGTTCTATGAGTTCTCGCTGGAGAAGCACGTTCCACCCGATCATCTGCTGCGCTCGATCGACAGGTTTGTCGATCTGGACGAGGTCAGGCGTGATCTGGCCGGCTTCTATAGCCCTCTTGGGCGGCCTTCGATCGATCCCGAGCTGATGATCCGGATGCTGATCGTTGGCTACTGCTTCGGCATCCGTTCGGAGCGGCAACTCTGCGAGGAGGCCCACCTCAACCTCGCATACAGATGGTTCTGCCGCCTCGGGCTCGACGGGCAAGTGCCGGACCACTCGACCTTCTCCAAGAACAGGCATGGCCGCTTCCGCGAGAGCGATCTCTTCCGCCGGGTGTTCGAGACGGTTCTGCGCCGCTGTATCCGGGAGCGGCTGGTCGGCGGCGAGGGCTTTGCGGTCGATGCCAGCCTGATCAAGGCAGACGCCAACCGGCAGAAGGGCGTCGAGGGCGACAAGGGCCTGCCGCCGGAAGCCAGTGGACGAGCGGTCGAAGAGTATCTGGCGGTGCTGGACGATGCGGCGTTCGGGGCGGCGACCGAGGTCACGCCCAAGTTCGTCTCGCCGGCCGACCCGGCGGCGCGTTGGACCGGCGCCCATGGTGGGCAAGCCTTCTTCGCCTACTCGACCAACTACCTGATCGATGTCGAGCACGCGGTCATTGTCGATGTGGAGGCGACGACCGCGATCCGGCAGGCGGAGGTTCTGGCCGCCAGGCGCATGATCGAGCGCTCGATGGACCGCTTCGGCCTCTATCCCGCCCGGCTCATGGGCGACAGCGCCTATGGTTCTGCCGAGATGCTCGGCTGGTTGGTCCACGAGCATGGCATCGAGCCTCATGTGACCGTGTTCGACAAATCGGCTCGCACAGACGGCACCTTCTCACGCGCCGACTTCACCTATGACCACCAGCACGATGTCTACCGCTGTCCCGGTGGCACAACGCTGCGGACAAGCGGAACGCTGGTCAATGATGGGACAACGATGCTTTACCGCACGCTTCAACACGAATGCGCGGGATGTGCCCTCAAGCCCCGATGCTGTCCGAACACTCCGACGCGCAAAGTGCCGCGCTCGATCCACGAAGGTGCGCGCGACATGGCCCGGCAGATCGCCAGGTCATGGGAGGGCGCCACCTCGCGAAGGCTGCGCAAGAAGGTCGAGATGCTCTTCGCTCACCTCAAACGCATCCTCAAGATCGATCGACTGCGACTGAGGGGACCGACCGGCGCTCACGACGAGTTCCTGCTCGCAGCCACCGCCCAGAACCTCAGGAAACTGGCGAAGCTGGTCCCGATGCCGATCCTCAATCCAGCTTGAGATCAAGGCGGAGCGATTGCGCCAACGGCGCGGCGCGACCTGCGCCCGATCTACTGCGCTTTATTGACGGACTTATTCAACAGAATCGACCCAGGGCGGACATTGGCCCTGGTCGGCATACGAGACCGGATTAGTCCAAGCCCGCGCGGCGGAAGCCATCCAAATAATGCGTCCGGTCGGCGTCATTCTTGATTGGCATTTTGTTTGTCAGCCAGCCGAGCGAAATATTAGGCTGCGCGCGGCGAAGCTCCTGCAACGCGACCCCGGCGATATCAGTCTGGCCGGCCATGCCGGCGGCTGCGGTCAGCACCCGGTGGGCGCCGACGAAATCGCTGCGCTGGCGGATCGCCTCGCGTGACAGTTGCATCGCCTTGTCATAATGGCAGCCGATGAACTGGGCGTAGGCGGCGATGCCGTAATAGACCGCCGAATAAGGATCACGTGGGCTGAGTCGCAAGGCGCGGTGGGCGGCCTCGTCGGCTTCCTCCCAGCGACCGCAATAGGACAGCGCCAAGCCGTAGTAACCTTGGGCCAGTGAGAAATTCGGATTGAGTTCTCAACGCCAACTCGAACTCGGCCAATGAATCGCTGAAGCGCCGTGCAAACAGATAGACGCAGCCAAGCGCGTGGTGCGCCCAAGGGTCCTCGCTGTCAGCCCGGATCGCCGCCAGTGCCGCGCGCTCGGCGATCGGCATGGTCGTTGCCATGTCCCCCCAACCCATGTGGGCGCAGAATGTATGGCTGGTGGCGAGAACTCCGAGCGCCTGGCCATAGTTCGGGTCGATGCTGATCGCTTTCTCCAGCAGCGCCTGCGCGACGACGTTGTCCTGACGCGTCACGCGCCAGTAGTGCGATAAGGCCCGCATCACCAAATCCCATGCGTCCATGCTGTCCGGCGGTTTTCGCTGGGCATGAAAATTCTCCGCAGCGTAGAGCTGTGGTTCGATTGCAGCGACAATGGCTTCAGTAATCTCGTCTTGTACGGCGAATACATCGGCGAGGCCGCGATCGTAGCGTTCCGCCCAAATGTGGCTGCCCGTGGCGACGTCGTTGAGTTGTGCCGTAATGCGCACGCGGTCGCCGCTCTTGCGCACGCTGCCCTCGAGCACATAACCAACGCCGAGTTCTTCGGCGACCTGCTTTAGATGGACGGATTTTCCCTTGTAGATAAAGGAGGAGTTGCGCGCGATCACAAAGAACCAGCGCAGCTTGGACAACGCTGTAACGATGTCCTCACTGATGCCGTCGGAGAAATATTCCTGTTCTAAATCGCCGCTCATGTTCGCGAAGGGAAGCACTGCTATGGCCGGTCGGTCCGGTAGCGGCAAGGCGGGGCGTGCTGGTTCGGCGCGGGCCGGGCCGGCATCAGTCTGCTCAACTCGTACTTCGGCGACGAAGCGCAAGCCTTTGCGCGCGATCGTGCGGATCAGCTTCTGCTCCTCACCGCTGTCGCCGACCGCCTTGCGCACGGCGTTGATACGGCTTGTCAGCGTCAATTCCGACACGATCCGCCCGCCCCAGATCGATGCGATGAGATCATCCTTACTCACCACACGGTCCCGATTCTCCACCAAATAGATCAGGAGATCGAAGACCTGCGGCTCAACGGCAACGGGCTGGGACCCGCGGCGCAACTCGCGCCGATCAGTATCAAGCACATGATTTTCGAAGAGAAATTGCACGAGTTTGACCTTGAAAATAGACTACGACGCCGACCTCAAGGAATAATCAAGCCCATCTCAAGAACAAATCAGGCGCGAGGCAAAGTAATTTACTCGCGGCTCCGGCAGTTTCCGCGCATCCCGATCCCCATGATCGCAAGCGACTGGAGGAGACGATGACCCATACTCAAGCAATCGGCCAGGACGGACGACCAAATTCCCTCGGCAGGTTCGTCGCATTCCTATACGGGCTCGCGGCTTATACCGTATTTTTTGCCAGCTTCCTCTACGCTATCGGCTTTGTCAGCGGCCTGGTGGTGCCCAAGACGATCGACACCGGACCGGTCAGCCCGATCATGCAGGCGTTCATCGTCAACATCCTGTTGATGTCGCTGTTCGCTGTGCAGCACAGCGTGATGGCGCGCAGGCAATTCAAGGAGTGGTGGACGCAATACGTGCCAAAGTCGGTCGAACGGAGCACCTATGTTCTTTTTTCCAGCCTGGCGCTTGTCCTTTTGTTCTGGCGATGGCAACCGATTCCAACTGTGGTGTGGCAGGTCGCTGATGCAAACATCGCCACCACGATCATTGGACTTTCATTCGTCGGCTGGCTGATCGTGCTGACCAGTACATTTTTGATCAATCATTTCGAGCTGTTCGGGCTGCATCAGGTCGCCAACAATCTCGTCGGTCGGCCGATGCCGGTGTCGCAATTCCGCACGCCACTGTTCTACAAACTCGTGCGGCACCCGATTTATCTTGGCTTCATCGTCGCCTTTTGGTCCGCGCCCACGATGACTCTCGGGCACCTGCTGTTTGCGGCGGTGACCACGGCGTACATCGTCGTCGGCGCCCTGTTGGAAGAGCAGGACCTGATCGAGATGTTTGGCGACGAATATCGACGTTACCGCCAGCGGGTGTCGATGCTCATTCCTTGGCGCAAATCGGTCTGATTGGCTTTGCGGCGATAACAGGCAGCCGCTGCCGTCGGTAGGCAAGCAGTCAAAATTGAGCAGCGTTCACCGCGGGAGCTGTTCGTAAGGTTTTGCGATCAATTAACTGAAGGGAATGTGATGATCAAACTTCTCGCGTGTGTAGCGACATTATCGCTGGCAACCATAGGCATAAGTGCGAATGCGTCGCCTGTCCTGGTACCCTCTGACCTGCCGTCGCAATCCGGTGGAGTATCGGTCAACAGCAACAACCCATCGAACACTGTGAACGACCCGTCTTCCGCCGCGTTGCAGGGTGCCAGCGCGTCCCTGTCCATAGCTCCGTTTGTCAGCTTGCAAGCGCAGGTTCACGATGCCCCGGGGATCGCCACTCAAGATGCTTTTGCCGCGCTTGATTATTACTTTGCTGCTGTCGGCGGCAATCCCAATGATCCCGTTCACGTGCTCGTTGCGACGACGCTGTTAGCCGTCGTGGACGCATATCCCAACTATGCTTTTGCCGAAATCCAGGTGGGTGGCTCTGGTGGCGTCGGCACCATCGTGTGTTCCGATGGTTCGTGTGTTGCGGGCCAGTTCAGTGATACCTTGGCGCTGACCGTCGTTTCAGGCCAAGCCGTGCAAGTGCACCTTTTCATCGGCGCAGAGGAAGGTTTCTCCACCGGAGGCGACGCATTTGCGTCCGCTGATCCTTACATCTTCGTGGACCCCTCTTTTGCAGGGGCAAACAATTACAGCATCATCGTGAGCGATGGCGTCGGAAATGCTCCCGCAACAACACCGCTCCCCGCCGCATTCCCGCTCTTCGCCACCGGTCTCGGTACATTAGGTCTGCTCGGCTGGCGCAGGAAACGAAAGAACTCACTCGCAGTCTGATCAAATCATCTGATCGGATATCGAAAGGATTGCCGTGAGGTGGTCCTTCATTTTGTGCGGATGTTGCAGCGCATTAGTCCGCTAGTTAGCACTTAGCGAACGTACTGCGGTGCCCGCTCTCATGTCAGCTTTCAGGCGCTAGGCGCACCTGGCGAATGTGGCACGGCCTGGCGCCTGATCAGTCCCCGCCGGGATTTATCATTCCGCCCGCGCTGGCCCCAGTGTCGGACTGTCGCTCTTGAGCTGCTCGAGCACGTCGGGACGGTCGCGGTTCTCGTGCGTCAGGAATTCGTCGCTGACTTCGCGCAGGCGCGCGGTCAGCGTCGCCGCGAGCTCCTGGGCGTCGGAGCGGGCATATTCGCGGTAGATCGCGACGCACTGCGTCGACGTGCTGGTCGACCAGCTTCATCGGGATGCGGATCATGTTCGGCGTGTCGTCGATGAGATGGCACACGCTGTCGGTGGCCGCAGCGCAGGCGTGGCAGGAGGTCACGCCGTAAGCGTGGCGCTGACGGTCTCGCGAAACCGAATCTGCAAATTCGTTCCGTCAATTGCGAAAATCTTGTCCGTCCAAAATCGTTGAATGCAGGAACGGTTCAGCGCCGCGTGGCGTTGCTCTTCACGGGACGCGCACACGCGCGAAACTCTTGGAGGAGACAACGATGGACAAGAAAATCGCCGGGCTGCTGGGCGCGGTCGCCGCGGTTGCGACCGTTGGCGGCGCGCAGGCCTCGACTGTTCCCGCGCAATCGCCGGACACCGCGCTGGCCGCGGGATCTTACGCCGATCTGTTGACGCCGATCCCGAATGCCCCGGCGGCGTTGATCGCCGATGATGCTGCGCGAGCCCAAGTTGGCAAGCCGGCCGGCGGCGTGAAGTTGGCACAGGACCATCATCACCACCATCATCACCGCTACCGCCGGCACCGCCGCCATCATCATCACACCACCACCATCACCACAGCACGTTTATCGGCGTGCCGGGTGTCGGCGGCGTTGTCGTTCGCTGAGCGGGCTACTCCGCCTGCGCCGGCACCAGCGTCGGGCTGTCGCTCTTGATCTGCTCAAGCACCTCGGGGCGGTCGCGGTTCTCGTGCATCAGGAATTCGTCGGTCACCTCGCGCAGGCGCGCGGTGAGTGTCGCCGCGAGTTCCTTGGCATCGGAGCGGGCATATTCGCGGTAGATCGCGCGCACCGCGTCGACGTGCTGGTCGACGAGCTTCATCGGAATGCGCGTCATGTCCGGCGTATAGTCGATGAGCCGGCACAGACTGTCGGCGGCCGATGCGACCGCCGGGTAGCCGAAGGTCGCGACCTCGCCCTTGATGTCATGGGCGGCGTGGAACAGCGCTTCTTTGGTGTGCTTGGTGAAGCCCTTGGCGAGCACCGCGGCGCGCGCCCGGTCGAGCCGGTTGCATTCGGCCTCCATCCAGGAGCCGAACTCGCCCGACAAATCGGCCAGCGCCTTTTCGGCGCGGGCGATGGGATCCTCCTCGCCGGGCGCGTAGGGCAGGGTGGACACCGCCTTGCGCAGCTTGTTCTCGACGGTGATGACTTCGTGGTCGGCGTAGGTGGCGACCGAGGCGGAGTCTTTGCGGGCGTTCATGACCGTGGTTCACCTTTTCAGCCGGGCGCGCGAGCCTTATCCAATAAGGCTGTCGGGCGAATGACGTCGGCCTTGCCGCCCTTGCGGCGCTCGGGGCCGACATAATTCGGGTTGACGTTGCGGCGGCGGTCGGGACCGAAATAATTCTTGGTCTTGATGAAGGGCCGCGGATTGGCGACTACATTGACGATGCGCTGGTAGAGTCCCTTGGCCGAGATCGGTTTCGCAAGAAATTCGGTGACGCCGGCGTCGCGCGCGAGCATCACGCGCTTCTTCTCGGAATGGCCGGTTAGCATGATGATGGCGACGTAGGCGTTAGCGTTCGCGCCGGGCTGGCGGATCATTTGCGTCAATTCAAGCCCGTCGAAGATCGGCATCGCCCAGTCGGTGATGACGATGTCGGGGATGTAATGGGTGAAGGCCTCGAGCCCGGCCGCGCCGTCTTCCGCCTCGTAGACCTCGCGCGCGCCGAAGCCGTGCAGCAGCGTGCGCATGATGCGGCGCATGTGCGCGTTGTCGTCGATGACGAGAAACCGGAGGCGGTTGAAATCGATGCGGACCATGATGCCCCAAGGCTTCGGGCGGCCGCCCGATACCGGTGAGGGCCAAGTTAAATGGCCGCCGTTAACGCGCGGTTAAGCATCGATGGTCGGGACCCGCGCCGCTTCAATAACCTATGCGGGACGGGCGCGGCCTGACCGCTCAGGCCGCGCCCGCAGCATCAGCCGGCCGTGTACTCCAGCGACTTGAAGCTGAGATGGCGCACGGCTTCCGGTGCGTCGGCGAGTTTGCGGATGGCACCCCAGGTCTGCTTGTAGTTCGGGATGATCAACTCGTTCACTCCGGGCGACACAACATTGCCCTGTACGCCGTTCGGATTGGCAAACAGCATAAAGGCCTGTTTGCGTTTCGCCGTGGCCGTCGGGTAGACCATCGCCTGGGTCGAGCCGTTCTCGTTGTAGATTTCGACCAGATCGCCGGTCTTGACCTTGATTTCGGCCATGTCATCCGGGTGCATCTGGATGAACGGGTAGGGGAAACGGTCCGTGACGAACTCGTTGTCCTGGTCGAGATAGGCATTCTGCCAGACGACGTTGGTGCGGCCGTTGTTGATGAGGAATGGCCACTTGTTCTTCTCGGCTTGCTTGCCGGGCGCCTGCAGGCCGCGCCACTTGGTCTCCATGAACGTGGCCTTGCCGTCCTTGCTGTTGAACTTGCCGTCGGCGTAACAGACGTTTCGTGCCGACAAGTTTGCCGTCCTTGAAGTCGGTTGCCGGCTCCTGGAAGCCGTTCGTTCCCATCGCCCGCAACCGCTCGTAGGTGACGAACTGGCCGCCCTTCTCATGGCCGTGGTAGCCGTCCATGAAGGCCTCTTCTTCCGTTTTCCAGTCGAAGCCCTTGAACTTGTCGGCTTCCTTAGCCTTGCCTTGCTCGCGCAGCACGCGCTCCATGTGATTGGCGATGCGCGCCGCGATCAGACAGTCGGGCATGGCTTGTCCCGGCGGGTCCATGTAGCGCTCGGTAAGCCGCATGCGCCGCTCGCCGTTCATGGACGTGAGGTTGGCTTCGCCGGAGGTCGCAGCCGGCAGCCAGACGTGGCAGGCCTCGCCGATCTTGGTCGGCACGATGTCGACGTCGACCGCGAACAGGCCGCCTTTCTTGATGGCGCCGAGGATGGCGCGCACCATCGCTGGGCGATCGCCGTAGGGCACCGTCAGCATGGCGTCCTTCACAATGTCGGTGCGCTTCTTGTAGGCCTGCTTGAACTTGAAGGCGTTGAGCGTGGTCTTGTAGTGGTCGCAGCCCCAGATGTGGTGCACGCCGCCCTGACCGCCGATCAGCAGCTTGTCGACGTAGAAGGCCGGCCGCGGTCCCGGATAGTCAGGCCGCGAATAGCCTTCTTGGTGCCCGCCCATGCGCACGCAGCCGCCGCCGGGCCGGCCGATATTGCCGGTCGCCAGCGCCACGTTCACCAGCGCGCCATTGGTGCGGTAGTTGTCGTTGCCCCAGATCAGCCCCTTCTCGTAGGCGAACATGGTGCGGCGACGGGCGCCGCCCGCCTTGGGCTGCGCGATCCATTCGGCGGACTGCCGGATCTGGTCGACCGTCAGCCCGGTGATGCGCGCGGCGTCCTCGAGACTCGTCTTGTTGCCGGCGACCGCCTTGTCGAAATCCTTGGTGGAGGCGGCGATGAAGGCCTTGTCGGTCCAGCCTTTGTCGGCGATGTAGGTGAGCCAGGCATTGAACAGCGTGAGATCGGTGCCGGAGTTGATCGCAAGATGCATCACGCGATCCTTGCCCGCTTCCACCTCGCAGGCGTTGACCGTCACCGTGCGGCGCGGATCGACGATGACGATGCGGCCTTGCTCGACGGGCTCGGAGCCGAACTCGGCCTTTTTCTTGTCGACCGAGGTGCCGCGCAGATTCGGAATCCAGTGATTGAGGAAGTAGTTGGTCTGGGTCTCCAGCGAATTGGTGCCGACCGCGACGATGGTGTCGGCGAGTTCGGCGTCCTCGTAGCAGTTGTTGAGTTCGCCCACGCCCATGTCGCGGGTGGCATGGACTTCGGAGTTGTAGGCTGGACGATTATGGATGCGGATGTTCTTCACCTTCATGGCGCCGAAATAGAGCTTGCCGGTGCCCCAGGTGTTCTCGTAGCCGCCGCCGGCGCCGCCGTGATCGAAGGCGGAGACGAACAGACCGTCCTCGCCCATCTCGTTGATCACGCCGACGGTGACGCGGGCGACCAGATCGAGCGCGTCGTCCCAGCTCGTTGGCTGCATCTGCCCGTAGCGCCACACCATCGGGTCGGTGAGGCGTTGCAACTGCGTGTTGCGCTGGCGCGAATAGCTCATCTCGGCGATGCGCGCGCCGCGCACCGAGCCGAGGCCGGAATTCACCACGCAGTCCTTGTCCGGCTTGATGACGATGTGCACGTCCTCGCCGTTTTGCTTGACGATGTTGTACATCGACGGCGCGTACCAGGCCGCGGTTTCGGCAGCCTGCTGCTTGCCGAGATCGACGCCGAACGCATTCTCGCTCGGCGCGGTGCCGCCCTGCTTGTTGGTGGGCCACGTGTAGGCGTGATAGCCGCAGCCGACGATGCAGTAATGGCAGGTGACGTTGAATTTCTTGGCGTCCTTGGGGACGATCGGAAGCCGGTCGACTTGTCGCTTGTAGGCCATTGTTTCCTCCCTCAGAGTACGTTGGACAGCCGGCCGTACAAAAGCTCGTCGATGCCTTCGGCATAGATGTCGCCTTTGTCGTCGATACGCAGCACATACTGCGGGAGGTTCTGTGTGGCCTGACCCCACACCTGCAGCCCGCCGGCCTCGCAATCGAAGCGCGAATAGTGGCCGGGGCAGTTCAGCGTACGGTCCGATTTGCTGTAAGAGAGTGGAAAGCCCTTGTGCGGGCAAACGGTCGTGAAACCGACGATGTCGCCGTCGGGGCCGACACCCGTCGGCACGCGCGTGCCTAGCTTGAGAACAACGCCGGGCGCGTCGCCGTCGGGATAACTGACGCTCAGCGGCTCATTCACTTTGAGGTCGTGAACATTGGCCAAGCGATGCGACGGGTAGTCGACGCGGGCGGGGGGTGGGCCTGCCTTGGCCCCGGTCAACGGTACAGAGACAGCAGCCACGCCGGCTGCCGCGAAGCTTGCGCCGGCCAGAAACTTCCGCCGGCCAGCGTCGACCATAGCGTCACAACGTTTCATGGATGTCCTCCCTTGCGGAGCCGATCCACCGATCAGCTCTATTTTTTTGTTTCCGGCCGGTACGACCTGCCGGCCGACGAGAGTCCCGCTATCCGTTGTCACAAAACCTTCGCTTGGCGATGCGACGCAGGATTGTTACATTATGTCGAGACATCTCGACGTAAACGATAGTCGAAAGATTTTGCGCTGTCACCTGGAGAAAGCGCACGGAGGGCATTAAGAGTGGCGACCGGAGAGGTGATCCCCATGCGCAAGACCGCGCTCGCTGTTGCGAGCCATGCCGGCCGGGTCCCGGCGGGCTCGGCTTTTTCCGCGCCGCACGCGATATCCGTGCTGTCGGCGTTGGCGCAGCCCACGCGGCTCGAAATCTACCAGCTGCTGCTCAAGCATGAGCCGGTCGGGATCACGGCCGGCGTGATCGCCGATACCATCGGTGCGCCGCACAATACGATTTCAACGCACCTTGCGATTCTGGTCCGCGCCGGTCTGCTGCGAAGCTCGCGCGAGGGACGCACGATCATCTATCGCGCCGATATCGAGGGCATGCGTTCGCTGGTCGGTTTTCTCGTCAACGACTGCTGCGACGGCCATCCGGAGCTTTGTAATCTCTTGAGTGCCGAAAATGACAAGACCTGTGGCTGCAGTCCGTCGCGGAAAAACAGCAAGAGCAGAAAGGGATAGTGCGTTATGCAAGCGTCCGAAAAAGCGCCGTTCAATGTGCTGTTTCTGTGCACGGGAAACTCGGCGCGCTCGATCATGGCAGAAACGGTCCTCAACCGCGCCGGGCAGGGAAAATTCCGGGCGTTCTCGGCCGGCAGCCAGCCCAAGGGCCGGGTGCATCCCTACACGCTCGATTTGTTGCGCAGGCTGCATTTCGACGTGAGCGGAGCGCGCTCGAAAAGCTGGCTGGAATTCGCGCAACCGGATGCGCCGAAGCTCGATTTCGTGTTCACCGTCTGCGACAACGCGGCGGGAGAGACCTGCCCGGTGTGGCCGGGTCAGCCGATGACGGCGCATTGGGGCGTGCCCGATCCGGCCGAGGCGACCGGCACCGAGGCGGAAATCCGTTTCGCTTTCGCCGATACGCTGCGCATGCTGACTAACCGCATCAACATCTTCGTCAGTCTGCCGATCGACAAGCTCGACAAATTGAGCCTGCAGAAACGCCTTGATGCCATCGGCAAGACCAAGGACGCGGCCGGCACGCCGCAATCGTCGGCGCCGTCGGCCGCTTAAGTCAGTCGATAGCGCCCCATGAGCCGCGACCGTCCCCCTCTTCACGTGCGCTTGCTGGCGGAAGGTCTCGGCACCGCCCTTCTGGTCGCGACCGTGGTCGGCTCCGGAATCATGGCCGAGCGCCTGGCCGGTGGAAATCAGGCGATCGCGCTGCTCGGCAACACCATCCCGACCGGCGCGATCCTGGTCGTGATCATTACAATTCTCGGGCCCGTTTCCGGTGCGCACTTCAATCCGGCGGTCACGCTTGTCTTTGCGACGCGCGGAGACACCCCATGGGGCGAGGTGCTGCCCTATATCGTCGTGCAGTGCGTGGCCGGGATCGCCGGGACCGTGCTGGCGCACCTGATGTTCGATCTTGCTCCGCTCGCCATCGGCATCAAGCCGCGGAGCGGGCCCTCGCAGTGGCTCGCCGAGGCGGTGGCTACGTTTACGCTTATCCTCACTATTCTCGGCGGCGTGCGCTATGCGCCTAACGCCATTCCGTGGCTGGTCGGCCTAGTCATCACCGCCGCATATTGGTTTACCGCGTCGACTTCATTTGCCAATCCGGCGGTTACGCTTGCCCGCGGCTTCACCACAACCTTTGCCGGGATCGCCATCAATCACGTGCCGGCCTTCATCGTCGCTCAGCTTGTCGGCGCGGCGGTCGGCGCCTTCGTTTCGTCGACGCTGTTTCCGGCCGAATATCGCCTTCCTGTCGCGCAGGGCGAAAAGGCGCCGAGCAACTCCCGGACTTGACAATTTTCATCCGGCGCGGCGGCGGCTCAGAAGCCGAATTGCTCGCGCAGGATGCGTTCGTCGAGATTATGGCCTGGGTCGAACAGCATGTTGAGCGCGATGCCGTGATCCATGGTGACGTCGACGGAACGGATCGAGCGCACTTCATCGTGGTCGGCCACGGCGGCGACCGGCCGCTTGTCGGGCTCACGCACCTCGATGGTGACGCGCGGCCTTGTCCGGCAATAGCGCGCCGCGCCAGCGCCGCGGCCGGAACGGGCTGATCGGCGTCAGCGCCATCAGCGGCGCGTTGATCGGGATGATCGGTCCCTGCACCGACAGGTTATAGGCGGTCGAACCGGCGGGCGTCGCCACCAGCACACCGTCGGCGACGAGTTCGGTGAGCCGCTCCTGGCCGTCGATCATGATGCGCAGATGCGCGGCCTGCGCGCTCTGGCGGAACAGCGACACCTCGTTGATGGCGTAATGCTGGTGCACGCGGCCTTGGGCATCGCGCGCCTGCATCAGCAGCGGGTGGATGACGGTGATGTGCGCGGCATTGATGCGCTCGACCAGATGCTCGGTCGAGAAATCGTTCATCAGGAAGCCGACGGTGCCGCGGTGCATGCCGTAGATCGGCTTGCCGGTCGTCATGAAGTCATGCAGGGTTTGCAGCATCAGCCCGTCGCCGCCGAGCGCGACGATGATGTCGGCGGATTTCGGCTCGCAATTGCCGTAGAGCTTCTCCAGCCGCTCATAGGCCTCGCGCGCCTCCGGAGTTTGGCCGGCGACGAAAGCGATATTCTTGAAATTCCGGGCCTTGGGGCTCATCGCGAAAACAACAGAGGTTGGCAATGAAACGCGCGGTGCTCGTGTATACGACCTGGCCCTCGATTGTCGAGGCGGAGCGCGCCGGGCGCGCCATTGTCGAGCAAAAACTCGCAGCCTGCGTTAATATTCTGCCGGGCATGATCTCGCACTACCGTTGGCAGGGCAAAATCGAGCGTGCCGAGGAAGCGGTGATGCTGGTGAAGACGCGCGCTTCGCTCGCCGGAGCAGGTGGGCGCCGCGGTCAAGGCGCTGCACTCTTACGAGGTGCCGGCGATCATGGTGTTGCCGGTCGAGAGCCTGGACGCGGCCTATCATCAGTGGCTGGTCACGGAAAGCGGCGGCTAGGGCTGAAAAAGCTGACGCCCGCCTCCGTCGCGCGGAAAGCGGGGCGTCTTTTGTCGCCTCAAGCCGGGGTAGCTAGTGATCAGTAGCTCGCTTTGCCATCGATCACGGCCTTGAGCTCGCGATATTCCTCGCAAGAGGTGCTGCCGCAGATCAGTTTCACCTTCTGCAAATCGTCGAGCGCTTTAAGCCGGTTGCCCTGTTCCATCTGCCACATGCCGTAATAGGACCAGGTGCGCACGTGGTTCGGATCGGCGGCGAGCGCCTTGTCGTACCAGATCTTGGCGTCGTCGTAGTCTCCCATGCGGCGGTAGGAATAGCCGATGTAGTTGGCGACGTCGGGATGCTCGTCATGGCCGAGCGCGTGCATGGCGGCGATGCCGGCATTGTAGTCGCCGGCGAGGATGAGCTGCCGCGCGGCGCGGTAGCCCTTCAGGAACTGCTCGTAGGCCTGCTGTTGCCCCTGCTGCTCGATAGCGTTGTTGTCTTTCTTTTTCTTCTTGCTGCCGTCGTCGGACGGCGGCGGATTGTCGGTGCCCATGGCGTGCACGACGACCGGCTTCAAGCCGACCGCGGTCACGAGCAATGCAGCGGCGGCGGCGATGCCGAGATGGCGAAGCGCTTGCGTAAGCGTCATAGCGGGGAAGCCTCCTCTTGCGATCGACTTTGCAAATCGATCATACGGCCAAACGGCCAGCTACGGAAAAAACAATCCGTGATCTGCCGCTAATCCCGATGCCGCAAAAAATTTTTGCGACCCGTTGGATTGCGCCAATTGCGGCGATTCCGCGGCGCTTGACTTGGAAGCTTGTTGGGACGAACATTTTGGTGCGTTGGTTTCCCGGATCAAACCGGGGACGAAAGAGGGAACGCGGAAATCCGCACGGGTTGCGGACAATCCGCGGCTACCCCCGTAACTGTAAGCGGCGAGCGTCTCGTCCATCGTGGCCACTGGGCAACCGGGAAGGCCGGACGAGAAGCAGAGACCCGCGAGCCAGGAGACCTGCCAGCGCGGTCACCCAACCGGTGGACGGGGCGTCCATACGGAGCGGTCTTTCGCAGCGGTGACGGCAATGCCGATGCGAAAGCCGTGTGAGCACTCCTCCCACGACATCGAGCTTCGGGCGCGCCGCGCGACTTAGGCTTCTGCGTGTTGCGTTCCGTCTCCTTCGCATCGGGCCTGGTCTCACCGATGCGCCCGCCATTTCGCGCGGGCGCAAACGAAGGAACGTTGCGTCATGGGCAAGAAAGCTTTGTGTGTTTGCAGCGTTGTTTGCGCGCCGCGCTCTGCGCGCCGGCGCCGGCGCAGGCGCAAGATGGCACGGCTGACGTCTGCCGGAAATTGTCGTCAGTCCCACCGGGGTGCCGACGCCGGCGTCCGACGTGGCAAGCTCGGTGACCACCATCACCGGCGAGCAGCTGCAGCAACAGCACATTACAACGGTGTCGGACGCGCTCGGCATGGTGCCGGGGCTCAATGTCGTGCAGACTGGCGGACTGGGCGGGCAGACTTCGGTCTTCATCCGCGGCACCAATTCCAACCACGTCAAGGTGCTGATCGACGGCGTCGATGCCGGCGATCCGAGCCTCGGCTCGTTCTATTTCGATCACCTGCTCACCGGCGACATCGCGCGCATCGAGGTGTTGCGCGGGCCGCAAAGCGGCCTCTATGGCTCCGATGCGATCGGCGGTGTGATCTCAATCACCACGAAAAAAGGCGAGGGGCCGCCGAAAGCGACGGCTAGTCTCAGCGGCGGCTCATTCGGAACGTTCAACCAGACCGCGGGCCTCAGCGGCGCACAGAACAACATCAACTACGCCTTCAACGTCCTGCATTTCCGCGCGACCAGCACGCCGGTGACCCCGCTCGATCTGCTGGCGCCTGGCGAAAAGCGCATCAACGATAGCGACGATGATTGGAACTACTCGACCAGGCTCGGCGCGGATCTGTCGGAGAATCTCTCGGTCAACCTCACCACGCTCTACATCGACGCCAAGCACGGCCTGACCGGCGAGGACTATCTCAACTTCGCGACGCCGTCGCCGGAAGCACTGCAGAGCACGCAGCGCAATCACCAGCTCTTCACCCGCGCCGAAGCGGTGTGGTCGCTGTTCGACGGCAAATTCAAGAACACCTTCGGCGTCAACTATACCAACCAGTGGACCAATTTCATCAATCCCAACCCCGACAATTTCACACCATTTGGTTCGGTCCCGCCACCGACCACCAATGTCGGCGAGCGCAGAAAGGTCGACTGGCGCGGCGAGGCGACGCTCGCGCCCGGGCAGATCCTGGTTCTCGGTCTTGAAGATCAGGAGGAGCGACTGCGCACCAATTCGACCACGGACGCGCTCGGCAATCAGACAACGACCAAGGCGAATTGGAACGACAAGGCCGGCTACGTCGAGTTGCAGTCGCAATTCGGCAAGAGATTCTTTTTGGTCGCCAACGTTCGCCACGATGACGACGAGGCCTTCGGTGAGCACACGACGTGGCGCCTCGCACCGGCGCTGCTCTTCCCTGAAACCGGCACCAAGCTGAAAGCGAGCTACGGCACGGGCTTTAAGGCGCCGACGCTGACGCAGCTTTTTGTGAACTTCCCGCCGTTTTTTGTCGCCAACCCGGCCCTGAAACCGGAAGAAAGTACCGGCTACGACGCCGGATTCGAGCAATCGCTGTTCGCCGAGCGGCTTAAATTCGGCGCCACCTATTACAACAACGAGCTCAAGAACCTGATTGGCACGTCGGCCGCCGATCCGGTTACCTTCATCAGCACCAGCGTCAACGTCAATCAATCGAACATCCACGGCGTCGAGGCCTTCGCCGCGCTCGCCATCAACAGCCACCTTACGCTGCGCGGCGACTACACCTACACGCATATCGACGCGACCTCGTATGCCGCGTATCTGCGCCGGCCCATGCACAAATACAGCGTCACCGCATTATGGCGACCGCTCGATCCGCTTCAGCTCAGCGCCAGCGTAATCACCGTCGATCACTGGGCCGACTACGACCGGTCGTTCATCAACCCGGTCAAGGCGCCGGGCTATACGACCGTCAATCTGGCGGCGACCTACGACGTCACCAAACAGGTGCAGATATTCGGCCGCATCGATAATCTGCTTGACGTCCAATACCAGGACCCGACCGGCTACTTGCGGCCGGGCTTCGGCATCTTCGGCGGTGTCCGTGTCGCGAGCCGCTGACGGCGGCTAGAGCGGCGACCACATCGCCGGCACGAGGTCATAGCCCAAGCGCCGGCGCACGATGTGGCCGCAGGCGGGGAAGGGGAAGTGATAGCCGGCGACCATCATGCGGTCGGCCGCCGCGCGCTCGAGCATCTGCCGACGCGCCGCCGCGGCAAGCGGCCCGTCCATGTCATAGCTCGGCTGCCAACTCGGATGGCGCACGAACAAAAGCGGCTCGCGCGCGGTGTCGCTAATGACGAGCAGCGAATCTTTCCCCGAATGGATGGCGAAGGCGGTGTGGCCTGGCGTGTGGCCGTAGGCGGGGATCGAGATGATGCCGGGCGCAACCTCTGCGCCCGGCTTGAAACGGTGCACCTCGCCGGCGATGTCCTGGAAGATGCGGCGCGCGTTGAGAAAATATTTGTGCACAGGCTCGGCGACGCCCGCCATGTGCGCATCGTCCATCCAGTAGTTCCATTCCGGCTCAGGCACCAGGATATCGGCTTTGGCGAACACCTTGTCGCCATCCTTGGTCTTGATACCGTCGATGTGGTCGGGATGGAAGTGCGAGATGACAATCGTGTCGATGTCGTCCGGCTTCACGCCGGCAGCCGCGAGATTATCGCCCATGAAGCCGGCCGTGTCGGTGATCTGGCCGGCAGTGCCGGTGTCGATCAAGATGAGCTTCGAGCCGGTATTGACGAGCAGGGCGGTGAAGCTCACCGGCAGTATGTCCGGCGGCAGGAACGCGATGGCGAGCGCCTTGTTCACCGCGCGCTCGCTGGCGTTGCGCACGAAGCCTTTGCCGATCGGCAGATACCAGGTGCCGTCGTAGAGCGCGGTGAGTTGGTAATCGCCGAGTTTGTAGCGGTAGGCGCCGGGAGCCTGCCGTGTCGCCGGAGCGACCGCGGCTTCGGCCGGGACGAGCGCGGTGGCCGCGGCGAGCGCTGAGCCGGCGAACAATTGGCGGCGTGACAGGGGCGTCATCATCGAGCTCCTCGACTACGGCGCAACGACCTCGCGCTGCGCTCCGTTTGCCGCCCCGGCAATGCAGACACCGGACGCGTCCGAACTATTCCAGATATTACAACGGCAGGCGCGCAAATTGGGACAACGGAACGTGGGCGGCGTCCTACCGCGCGCGATCGCGTGTTGTCATCGCCACCCCAAAGTGGTGAACTTGCCGCAACGACAAAAACAATCGGCCATAGGGAGGGGTACAATGCCAATTTCTCGGAGGACTCTGTTATCCGGCGCCGCGGCGGCCGTCATGGCGCCGGCGGTTGTTCCATCCGGCCGCGCTTTCGGTCAGGACAAGACCATCAAGCTCACCATCGCCTCGAGCCACCCGGTCAGCATTCCCTGGGTCGAGCCGCTCAAGACCATCGTAGTCGGCAAATCGAACCAGGAGCTCGAGGCGATGAAGTCGCCTTACCGCATCGCCTGGACGGAAGCCTTTGGCGGCTCGCTTTACGGTTTCCAGGACACACTCACCGCGGTCGCCAACGGCCTCACCGACATCGGCTGGGTCGGCGCGCTGTGGGAGCCGGCCAAGTTGCCGCTGCAGAACATCATGTACAAGACGCCGTTCTCGACCAACAACGTGCAGCAGGCGGTCGACGTGATGAACGAGCTCAACGATCACAACGCCGCCGTCGAGAAGGAGTGGGTCGTCAACAAGGTGACCTGCTTCGGCGCCTGCGTGTCCGACGGCTATCACCTGTTCACCAAGTTCCCGGTCAATTCGCTCGCCGACCTCAAGGGCAGGAAATTCGTCGGCGCGCCGGTGCTTGCGCCCTGGACGGCCAATCTCGGCGTCACCACCATCGTTGCCGGCCTGCCGGTGATGTATTCGCAGATCCAGACCGGGATCGCCGACGGCTGCCTGCTCATTCCGACCGGCGCCTGGCCGCTGAAGATCCACGAGGTCGCGCCCTACATCACGCAGATCGACACCGGCCCGCTCACCTTCGGCGGCGCCGCCATGAACACGGAGAGTTATAAGCGCATGCCGCCCGAGGTGCAGAAGGTGCTGAGCAAGCTCGGCCGCGAGTACAGCAACGAGAATGCGCGCATCGTCAACGTCAAGCACGACGTGGCGATGAAGAGCATGGCCGCGGCCGGCGCCAAGGTCTCCACCATGCCGGAAGCCACGCGCAAGGAGTTCGTCGACAAGATGCCGCCGCTGACCAAGCTGTGGGTCACCGATCTCGAGGGCAAGGGCATTCCTGCCAAGGCCATGCTCACGCAGTTCATGGCCACGGTGCGCAAGCACGGCGGCAAGCCGCTGCGCGACTGGGACAAGGAAGTCTGACCGCCTTACGGTCTTCCGCCGCCCGGTGCCGCCAGCGCGGCGGCCGGGCGGCTGCGTTTTGCGCCAACCTCGCACGGGACGGCAGGGATGACGACGCTCACGCGGCAAAGTTCGGCCGGGCTCTTGGCGCAAGCCGAGCGCATCTATGCTTTGGTGCCGACGATCCTGTCCTACGTCGCCTCGTCCAGCATTCTGTTCATGATGGCGATGGTGTGCGCCGACATCGGCATGCGCTTCTTCTTCAACAAGCCGATCAACGGCGTCGCCGAGGTCATCTCCAACCTCATCGTTGCGGCGGTGTTCCTGCAGTTCGGTAGCACCATCCGCGACAACCGGCTGATCCGCGCCGATTTCATCCTCGGGCGCTGGACGGCGCGGCGCCCCGCGCTCGCCCGCATCGCCGACATGGCCTTCTTCTCGGTCGGGGCGCTGGCGCTGGCGCTTGCATTACGCTGGCTGTTTCGCGACTTGGTCTCGTCCTATGAATTCGGGCGAATTTACCGGCGCCTCCGGCGCCTACATTATCGTGTTGTGGCCGTTCAAGCTCGGCGTCGTCATTGGCTGCGGCGCGGCGCTGATCGAATGCCTGCGCGTGATCGTGCATGCCGCCGCCGGCCTACGCTGGGACGCTGCGCGCGGCGAGGGGGCCGGCGTCTCGCTCAAGCGCGACATCGTGCCGATCCTGCTGTTCATCGCCGCGGTGTCGTCGTTTTTCCTGCTGAATTTCGATCTCGGCTTCACTTCGGTCGAGATCGCGATCCTTTCGCTCGTCGGCCTGGTCATTGCCGTCGCCGTCGGTATGCCGATCGCCTTCGCGCTGCTCGGCCTGTCCTTTGTCGGCATCTGGCTCACGCGCAGCAACTTCATCATCGCCGAAAACGCGCTCGGCATCTCAGCCAGCGGCACTATCCGTTCTTACGAATTCGGCGTCGTGCCGCTATTCGTCATCATGGGGTTGATGCTTGAGAAGGCCGATGTCGGCCGCGACGCCTTCATCATTTCCTGCGCGCTGTTGCAGCGCATCCGCGGCGGGCTCGGCATCGCCACCGTGTTGGCCAACGCCATCTTCGCCTCCATCACCGGCAGCTCGATGGCCTCGGCCGCGGTGTTCAGCCGCATCGCCGTGTTTCCGATGGTCGAGAGCGGCTACACAAAACGTTTCGCCGTCGGCGTGGTGGCCGGCTCTTCGGTGCTCGGAATGATCATCCCGCCGAGCATCCTGATGATTATCTACGGCCTGCTCGCCGAGGCCTCCATAGGCAAGCTGTTCATCGCCGGCATTCTGCCGGGATTCTGCTCGCCGGCTCCTATTCTGTGCTCAACGTGGTGTTGGCGACCTATTTCCCGCGCTTCACCGGCGTGCCCAAGCCGATCGATCTGCAGGCGATGTCGTTCTGGGCGATCGTGTCGCGGCTTATTCCGGTGCTTTGTATCATCGCGTTGGTGATGGGCGGTATCTATCTCGGCGTGTTCACGCCAACGGAAGCCGGCGCAGTCGGCGCGCTCGCCGCCTTCATTATCGGCCTCGCCCGCCGCAAGGTGACGCTGACAGTGATCCGCGACGTTGCGCTGGAGACCGGCTACATCACTGCGGCGCTGCTGTTTCTCATCATTTCCGCCAATTTCTATGCGCGCATGCTGACGCTGTCCGGCCTGCCGGTGACGCTGACCTCGACCATCACCCAGCTCAACGTCGGCATGCCGAGCTTCCTCACCGTTTATTTTATCGTCATCCTGTTCCTCGGCATGATCCTCGATTCGGTGTCGATCATGCTAATCATGCTGCCGATCGTGCTGCCCGTCGTCACCGCGCTTGGCGCCGATCCGATCTGGTTCGGGCTCATCACCATCGTCTCCATCGAGATTGGGCTGTTGACGCCGCCGTTCGGCATGTCGGTTTTCGTCGTCAAAGGCACGCTGCCGCACGGCTATGTCACGCTCGGCGACGTCTTCATCGGCTCCGCTCCGTTTGTGGTGGTCATGACGCTGGTCACGATCATTCTGATGATCTTTCCCAAGATCAGCCTGGCGCTGCTTTAGAAGCCGCTCTCGCTTTGCACTTGACCTCGATGCCGGCCCCCGCGCAAAACATGCGCCAGCGGGGCGCATCGGCACGGGTTCGGGGACGAACGATGAGACACTTCGCAATTGCAGCGGCACTGCTGTTGCTCGCCGGCTGTTCGACCGACGTGGGCCCGAGCGCGGCCGAGTTGAAGGCGCAATGGGACGCTCAGAACGTCCCGCCGCAGCGCTACAAGGACGACCTGATCGCCTTCCTGCGCACCTACCTCAATGACCCGAGCCACATCCGCGACGCGCAGGTATCGCCGCCTGTGCTCGAGACGGTCGGTCCGGGGCCGCGCTACGTCGCCTGTGTGCGCTACAACGCGCGCAACAGCGACGGCAAATACATGGGGCCGAAGATAGGCGCAGCGATCTACGTCTCCGGCAAGCTCGACCGTTTCCTCGACAGCAAGGCCGACACCGGCGCGCTGTGCAAGAACGCGGTCTATGCCTCGTTCCCGGAACTTCAGAAACTGGCGCGATAGGCGCGCAAAAACATTGCCGCGGAACGCCACTTCCGCGGTACGCCAGTTCAGGACAGAGAGGCCGAAGGTGAACTCGAGGAGTCGAGGTCAGACGACCTTAATCGAGGTCACTTGACCTTGAGGTTCTCCGCGGATGTCTTGCCGCGGTTCTCGACGAGTTCGTACTGAACGGTCTGCCCTTCGTTCAGCGTGCTAAGGCCGGCGCGCTCAACCGCCGAGATGTGCACGAACACATCCTTCCCGCCTTCTTGCGGCTGGATGAAGCCATAGCCCTTCGTCGGATTGAACCACTTAACGGTGCCCTGAGGCATGCTCGATCTCCAAGAATTACCAACAGTGCCAGTTTGGCATAGTCGATGCGGGGCGAAAAGGTCCCCCGGCCCGGAAATGCGCGGACTTTCGAGGTATTTTTTAGGCGATCGGGACGCTGCTTTTGTGGTGCCGGGTGAGAGAATTGAACTCCCGACCAACGGTTTACAAAACCGCTGCTCTACCGCTGAGCTAACCCGGCCCGGAGGACGACAGCTATCAGCGTCGCCCGGCGCCACCAGCCGGCCAACGCACGCGGCTTGCAGTTATGCGCTAAACAAACGCCCCGCGGTCCGGAGGGCTGCGGGGCGTCGGAGGTTGTGACGGGGGCGGCCGGTTCGGGCCGCCCGCCGTGCTACATCTGCGGTGATGTCGCGATCCTTGGTCTCGGGCAGGAAGATCAGCCCGACGACGAAGCTCATCGCCGCCACCACGATCGGGTACCACAGGCCGGAGTAGATGTTGCCGGTGGCGGCCACGATGGCGAACACGGTCGCCGGCAGGAAGCCGCCGAACCAGCCGTTGCCGATGTGATAGGGCAGCGACAGGCCGGTGTAGCGGATCCGGGTCGGGAACAACTCGACCAGCCAGGCGGCGATCGGCGCGTACACCAAGGTCACGTAGATCACCAGGATGGTGAGCAGGAGCACCGTCATCGACGTAGTTGATGTCCGCCGGATCGGCGCTGGCCGGATAGCCGTGCTTGGTGATCGCATCACCGAGCTGCTTGGCGAAGTCCGGCGCGGTGGTCGGAGATCGACTGCATCGCCGACCTTCACGCTCGCCTTGGTGCCGGCCGGCGCCGCTTCGTTCTGAGTAGTTCACCGAGCGGGCGACCAGCGCCGACTTGGCGATGTCGCACGAGGTGGTGAACTTCGCGGTGCCCACCGGATTGAACTGGAACGAGCACTCGCTCGGATCGGCGATGACGGTCACCGGCGAGGCGGCGAGCGCATGCTTCCAGCTTCGGATTGGCGAAGTGCGTCAAGCCCCTGGAAGAGCGGGAAGTAGGTGACGACCGCCAGCGCGAAGCCGGCAAGGATGATCGGCTTGCGGCCGATCTTGTCCGACAGCCAGCCGAACAGGATGAAGAACGGCGTGCCGAGCGCGAGCGAGACCGCGATCATGATGTTTGCTGTAACCGCCGGTACCTTGAGCGTCAGGGAGCAGGAAGAACAGCGCGTAGAACTGTCCGCCGTACCAGACGACCGCTTCGCCGGCGGTGGCGCCGAGCAGCGCCAGCGAGCGCGATCTTGGCGTTCGACCAATTGGCCGAAGGCTTCCGTCAGCGGCTGCTTCGATGCCTTGCCGTGCTCCTTCATGCGCTGGAACACCGGCGACTCGTTGAGCTTGAGCCGGATCCAGATCGAGACCGCGAGCAGGATCGCCGACAGCAGGAACGGAATGCGCCAGCCCCAAGTCGCCTGCGCGAAGGCCGGCTCGCCCATCGACGTGCTGCGGATGCCGAGCATCATCAGCAGCGCCATGAACAGGCCGAGCGTCGCCGTGGTCTGGATCCACGACGTGTAGAGGCCGCGCTTGTTCTTGGGCGCATGCTCGGCGACGTAGATCGCCGCGCCGCCATATTCGCCGCCCAGCGCGAGGCCCTGCACCAGGCGCAAAGCGATCAGGATGATCGGCGCGATGATGCCGGCCGATCGCGTAGGACGGCAGCAGGCCGATGAAGAAGGTGCCGACGCCCATCAGGCGTCATGGTGATGAGGAAGGTGTATTTGCGGCCGATGATGTCGCCGAGGCGGCCGAAGATCAGCGCGCCGAACGGACGCACCGCGAAGCCGGCGGCGAAGGCGAGCAGCGTGAAGATGAAGCCGCCGTCGGATTGACGCCGGAGAAGAACTGCGCCGCGAGGATAGGCGCGAGCGTGCCGTAGATGTAGAAGTCATACCACTCGAACACAGTGCCGAGCGAAGAAGCGAAGATGACCATCCGTTCTTCGGCGGTCATCCCGCCCTCGCGGTACTGATTCGCTGTCATTGCTGTCATGAGGTGTTTCCTTTTCCCTGGTTGATTTTTTCTTCTTGGGGTCCGGGCTTCGCAAGGAAGCGCTAGAGACCCGCCCCCAGGCGAAGGATTATGCCGCGGAGGGCATCGCGGTGCACCTAGGTCTCACAGTCAAAAGTATTAAGTAGCGGCGTAAGTCACTGAAATAAATTTTTGCACTGACCGCAGACGAACGCGTTATGTACAGGTCATATGAGTTTTTCCAGAATGTCGATCAGCCAGGCCGCCGCCTGCAGCACGGCAAGGCGTTGCGCCAGCGACGACTTACGGAAGGTATCATTGAGCAGCTTGAGCGCGTGGCGATAGCCGTTGTGATCGCGCGCCGCTTCGCCGAGCGCGGCGAGCCGCGCAACCAGCATGGCGCGGCGCTGCGTCGAGATCGTCGTAGCGCTTGCGGAAATTCGGCCGCTGCGGACGTGCGGACTTTTCCGATTGTGGCGAGGGACGTTTGGCAAGGCGATTAACTTTAACTTCGTGCAGAAGTCTGACGCAACCAACGCGCTCGAATTCAGGCGGTTTCGCAGCCGCCGTCAACGGCTTGCCGCGATTAATGTTACCCCGCGATCGCAACGCGGCGGCGTAAGGCGTTCGTATAAAATGCAGGCCGGAATTCGATCGGAGCTTGTTCGGATGCGTGTCTTGTTTGCAGCCACGTCTGTTGCGCTCGGCCTTGCCGTGACGGCGCCGGCGCGCGCGGCCGATCTGCTCGAGCCGCCCGGTCGGCGCCGGCGAATTCAACGCGGGCCGTCGCTGCACGGCGTGCGCGCCGGCGAGGTTCTGATCGAGGACGAGCAGCCCGGCGTCGTCATGCGCACCTGGTTGGCCTGTCGCCGTGGCATCACCATCACTATTTCCCGGCCACCGGCCATAGGCCGCGGCTCGGCCGCTTCGAAGATTTGCACGACGCGCAGCATCGCCGCAGCCGGCGCAGACCTTCTATCGCTCCTGGTCCACCATGGCGCTGTTCGTCAACGTCGCGCCTTATGCGCGCGCCGAAGCGCCGCGCAAGCGCATCTATCCCAAGGCGCCCGCGCTCGACGATGAGGGCGTGCCGCCCCGCGCGCCGGTGCAGCCGTGAGCCAGCACTGCCGCGCATCGTCGCTGCGTTTGTCACGCTCGCCGCCGTTGCCGGCGCCGCGCAGGCGCAAACCTATTGGCGCGCCCTACATCCGCCGCCGCCGCTTTATCCTTACGCCGTGCAGCAGCCTTATGCCGTCGAAGGTGGCGCCGAACACCTACGTGATCCAGCGGCCGGCCGCGCCGCGCAGCTATCGCGCCATCACCTGCGTCAATTGCAGCGGCAATTCAGATTATGTCGCGCCCGAGCACAAGCGCGCCGCCTTCGATCGCCCGCGCAAGCCGCCGATCTGCGCTGATCGAGGAGTTGCGCAAGCGCAAAGGCGTCAGCGAAACGCGTGATCGACACCACGCAAAGATGGTGCGCGAGAAGCCGATCGTGCGCGAGACGAGCGCGTGGTCGACGATCCGCCGCGCGTCATCGAGCGCCGCCACATGGTCGAGGATGTGCCGCCGTCGCACCGGCTCGCGCCGTCGACATGCGCGCCGCAGTCGACGACAGCCGACATCGCGAAGGAAACGCCGCCGCGACGACGAAGAGCCGCGCGTCATCCACGCCGATGCCGAAGTCACTATTCTCGGGCCGGACCGCATGAGCATCCGCCTGTTCCGCAAGCGCGGCGAGCCGGAGCCGAAGGCCAGCCCGGCGAATAGATTACAGTTTCAAGAGATAGCGGGAGCGAACGGCGGGTCTGGGGGCCCGCCGTTTTGCATTTTCAGCCGTTTTCACGCGCGAGCTTCTGGCTCGCGACGTAGAGCGCGACCGCCGCGGCATTCGACACGTTGAGGCTCTTGATCGCGCCCGGCAGGTCGATGCGGGCGACGTGATCGCAGGTCTCCTTGGTCAACTGGCGCAGGCCCTTGCCTTCGGCGCCGAGCACCAGCGCCAGCGGCGCGCGCAAGCGCAGCGCTGCGAGATCGGCTTCGCCGCTCGCCGTCGAGACCGACCACGAGGAAGCCGCTTCGCTTTCAGCGCGGCGAGCCCGCGCGCCAGATTCTGCACGCTGACCAGCGGCACGTTCTCGAGCGCGCCGGAGGCGGCTTTGGCCAGCGCGCCGGTGGCGTCCGGCGAGTGCCGCTGCGTGGTGACGATGGCGCGTCGCGCGCAAAGGCCGCGGCCGAGCGGAAGATGGCGCCGACATTGTGCGGGTCGGTGATCTGGTCGAGCACCAGCACCACGCCTTGCGCCGGCAATGTCCTCGATCGCCGGCGAGGGCAGGGGATCGGCCTCGAGATAGAGGCCCTGATGCACGGCGTCGGGCAGCAAGCCGCTCGGCGATTGCCGAGGGCCGCACGATCTCCGGCGCGATGCGCGGCGTGATGCCCTCCTCGGCGAGGCGGCGCGCGGCGTTTTCGGTGGCGAGCAGCTTGCGCAGGTGCCGCTGCCGGGTTGTCGCAGCGCCGCCGTCACCGTGTGCCAGCCGTAGATCGCC
The DNA here is from genome assembly GCA_963822035.1 of uncultured Alphaproteobacteria bacterium. Taxonomy (GTDB): domain Bacteria; phylum Pseudomonadota; class Alphaproteobacteria; order Rhizobiales; family Xanthobacteraceae; genus Pseudolabrys. The sequence continues at coordinate 526,935 of CAWGGC010000004.1, forward strand.
GGCGGGCTGTCGGCCTCGCGCGCAGGCTGTCGCGGCGGGCGCGCTCGAAACGCTCGCGGCGCTCGATCTGCTCGCGGGTGGCGCCGGGTTTGGCGCCGGCGGGTGCCGTGGGGGATCGGGATGCCATCGCGCGTGCCTTAACCGATCGCGCATGAACCGGGATAGCCTCCATTGACTTGAGGGGGTGGCTGCCCATAAAACCGGCCAATCCGGCGGCGGGCCCGTTTATCTTGGCGCGATCAATGACGGGCTGCGGCTCTTGGGGGAGAGTGTCCCGAGCGGCAAAGGGGGCGGACTGTAAATCCGCTGGCTATGCCTTCGTAGGTTCGAGTCCTACCTCTCCCACCAGCCTTCGCTCGCTTCGCGAGCTACGGCTTGGCAAGCCGCGAGTGGGGAAGTGGCGTTTCGCGGGTGTAGCTCAATGGTAGAGCAACAGCCTTCCAAGCTGATGACGACGGTTCGATTCCGTTCACCCGCTCCAGCCTTCATTCGCTTCGCGAGAAGCTTACGGCCCGGCAAGGCCTGCCTCGCGCCGGGGCGTCATCCGCTTCATTAACAATCGCCCGCCTAGGCTTGACCAGATTGATTCGCCTTGGGCTGAGCGGCGCATGGACTGCTTCTACATCAACCTCGATGCCGCCACCGAGCGGCGGCAGCGCCTCGAGCAGAACTTCGCCGCCTACAAGAAGCCCGGCTGGACGCTCACGCGCTTTGCCGCGGCCGACAAGACCTACGTCGCCGAGTCACAACATTCAGGGCGCCACCAGGCCGGGCGAGAAGGGCTGCTTCCTCAGTCACCAGTTGCTGATGGAGAGCCGGCTCGGCGACGACCAGACCTATTTCATCATGGAGGACGACGCCCAGTTCGGCGTGCGCACCTGCACGCTCCTCGACATGGTGCTCAAGCGCAACCAGCACCTCAAATGGGACATCCTTTATACCGACGTCTGCATTCCGAACGTCGTCAACATGTTCGAGCTGCTGAACTACCGCCGCGAGCTGCGCACGGAAGAAGGTCGAAGTCGCCTTCATGGATCTCAACGGCGTCGGCTTTGCCGGCACCACGGCCTATCTCGTCAACGGCAAATCGAAGCGCAAAGTGCATGAGGCGCTCGCCTCGTACCGGCCGATTGATCTGCCTTATGATCTGTTCTTGCGCCAGCACGCGCACAGCGGCGCGCTGAAGATCTTTTCGCTGTTTCCCTTCGTCACCACTTTGTCGGACTTCGGCGATAAGTCGCAGATCAAGGCGGCCGAGATGTCGTCTATCGAGACAGCTTGGAACCTCTACCGCAAGATGATCTGGATGGAGCGCAACCTGAGTCGCACCCAGGCGGCGCTCGACGTCTTGAAGGACACGCTCACCGGCGAGGACACGCTGATCGAGGACGCCGCCGGCGACGAAGAGCTGACCGCCTTCAAGACTCTGTTCTCGTCGATGGCCTCGATGCGCGCGGCCTGAGCGGCGCGCGCTAGCCTTCCGCCTGCAATTGCGCCTCGAGCGCGCGATCGAAGCTTTGCTGCGCTTCCTCGACGCGGCCGAGCTCGGTCAGCGTCGTGCCGCGGTTGTGGTGCGCTTCGGCGTAATCGGGCCGCAGCGCGAGCGCGCGGTCGAAGCAGGCGAGCGCCTCGTCGAAGCGGCTTTGCGCGAGAAGCGTGTTGCCGCGGTTGTTGTGCGCCTCGGCGAAATCGCCCCGCAGCGCCAGCGCCCAGTCGAAGCAGGCCAGCGCCTCGTCGTAGCGGCCGAGTTCGCAGAGCGTGTTGCCGCGGTTGTTAAACACCTCGGCATAATCCGTCCGCAACGCCAGGGCGCGGTCGAAGCTTTGCAGCGCCTCGTCGTAGCGCGCCACCTCGTGCAACACGCTGCCGCGGTTGTTGAACGCCTCGGCAAGGTTCGGGCGGGCGGTGAGCGCCCGGTCGTAAGCCGCCAGCGCCTCGTCGAGCCGGGCGAGCGCTTTCAGCGCATTGCCACGGTTGTACAGCATCTCGGCATCGTTCGGCTGCAGCGCCAGCGCCGCGTCGTAAGCCTGCAGCGCCTCCTCGGCGCGCCCGACCGCGGCGAGCGCGCTGCCGAGATTGTTGAGCGCGTCCGGATTGATCGGGCGCAGGGTGAGTGCGCGCTCGTAGCTTGCGAGCGCCTCGTCGAAGCGGTGAAGCGCGGCGAGCGTCATGCCGCGGTTGTTGTAGGCGTTGACGTAATCGGGCCGTAGCGCGAGTGCGCGGTCGAAGCTCTTGAGCGCCTCGTCGAGGCGGCCGAGCCGGCGCAGCGAATTGCCGAGATTGTAATGCGCCTCCGCATTGTTCGGCGCGGCGGCGATCGCCTTGCGCGCGCTGTCCAGCCCCTCTTCGTCGCGGCCGAGTACGGCGAGCACGGCGGCGCGGTTGATGTGGGCATCGGGGAACTTGGCCTTGAGCTTGATCGCCTGCGTCGAAGCTCGAAAGCGCCTCGTCGTAGCGCCGCATGGCGGTCAGCGCGAGGCCTTGGTTGAGCAGAATCTGCGGCGACGGCTTTTTGGCGCGCATCGCCTCGGCGATCAGCTTGAGGGCCTCGGCCGGCTGGCCTTGGGCGAGCTTGATGAGGCCCAGCATGTGCAGCGCGTCGAAATGGTCGGGCCGGACGGCCAGGATCGCGGTGTAGAGGGTCGCGGCCTCGTTGAGGCGGCCCTTCTGGTGCAGATCGAGCGCCTGCGCCAGCGCCTGCGGCACATTGAGCGGCTTATCGTCTTGGCGAAGCGGTAGCGACATTTAGGACCCCCTGACGCGCCGAAAAAGGAGAATGAAAGTGCCTGAGTTGCCGCACTGAGGGAAACGCGGGGTGGGCGGTAAAAGCGCCACTTAGCGAGGCTGAAATCGGTTAAAATGACCACAGACGCGCCCTTGCAATCGCGCCGTGTATCATGCATGTATCCGCGGCGCGGCGGGCCAGGATATGGTCCGCCGCTTCCGCTTCCGGAGGAGTGTAGCTCAATGGCTAGAGCACCGGTCTCCAAAACCGGGGGTTGCAGGTTCGAGTCCTGCCACTCCTGCCAGGGGTCGGCGGTTTAGAAATTGTGGGGCTGGCGAAGCAAAAGCCGCCGGCTGTGACTAGATAAGGACCGAATTCGGTTCAAGGGCTCGAGACGATGGCAGTATCGCCGTTCAAGTTTCTGCAAGAGGTGCGCGAGGAGACCAACAAGGTCACCTGGCCCTCGCGCAAGGAGACCATGATCACCACCGCCATGGTGTTCGTCATGGTGACGGTCGCCTGCGATATTTTTCCTGCTGGCGGATCAATTGATCCGCGTCGCGGTGACGTTCGTGCTCGGAATTGCCGGCTGATTTAGAGATCATGAGATGAGCGACATCGCCGTAACCACCACCACCAAGCCCAAGCGCTGGTACATCGTCCACGCCTATTCGAACTTCGAAAAGAAGGTCGCGGAATCGATCCGCGAGCAGGCAAAGCAGCGCGGCCTCTCCGACCATTTCGAAGAGGTGATGGTGCCGACCGAGAAGGTCACCGAGGTGCGCCGCGGCCGCAAGGTGGACGCCGAGCGCAAGTTCTTCCCCGGCTACGTGCTGGTGAAGATGGACCTGACCGACGAGGTCTATCACCTGATCAAGAACACGCCGAAGGTCACCGGCTTCCTCGGCACCGACAAGAAGCCGATGCCGATCTCGGACGCCGAGGCGCAGCGCATCCTGCAGCAGGTGCAGGAAGGCATCGAGCGGCCCAAGCCGTCGGTGTCGTTCGAGGTCGGCGAGCAGGTGCGCGTCTCCGACGGACCGTTCGCCTCGTTCAACGGCACGGTCGAAGAGGTGGACGAGGGTCGCTCGCGGGTGAAGGTTGCGGTGTCGATCTTCGGCCGCGCCACGCCGGTCGAGCTGGAATTCGGGCAGGTGGAGAAGATTTGAGAACTACCTCTCCCCGTAACAATGGGGAGAGGAGAAGAGACGTGGGAGGTGAGGCGGTCGCCAACCGTCAAGATCCGCACCACGAACCTGAAACAAGACGGGCTGCACGCCAGCCCTTTTGCAGGAGTAGAGAATGGCAAAGAAAGTCACTGGATTCCTCAAACTGCAGGTGCCCGCGGGCGCCGCCAATCCGTCGCCGCCGATCGGGCCGGCGCTCGGTCAGCGCGGCCTCAACATCATGGAGTTCTGCAAGGCGTTCAACGCGCAGACCGCCAAGATGGAGAAGGGCGTGCCGATCCCGGTCGTCATCACGACCTATCAGGACCGCTCCTTCACCTTCGAGATGAAGACGCCGCCGGTGTCTTATTTCCTGAAGAAGGCGGCCAAGCTCGAGTGCGGCTCGAAGACGCCGGGCCGCGATCTCGTCGGCAAGGTCACCAAGGCGCAGATCAAGGAGATCGCCGAGCAGAAGATGAAGGACCTCAACGCCAACGACGTCGAGGCGGCGATGAAGATGATCGAAGGCTCGGCCCGCTCCATGGGCCTGACGGTGGAGTGACGGTCATGGCAATCGGAAAACGCACCAAGGCCGCCCGCGACGGTATCGACCGGGACAAGGCCTACACGATCAACGAGGCGGTCAAGCTCGTGAAGGAGCGCGCCAAGGCGAAGTTCGACGAGACCATCGAGATCGCGATGAATCTCGGCGTCGATCCGACGCATGCGGACCAGATGGTGCGCGGCGTGGTGACGCTGCCGAACGGCTCCGGCCGCACCCTGCGTGTCGGCGTGTTCGCTCGCGGCGCCAAGGCCGATGAGGCCAAAGCCGCCGGCGCCGATGTGGTCGGCGCCGAAGATCTGGTCGAGAAGGTCAACAAGGGCGAGATCGACTTCGACCGCTGCATCGCCACCCCCGACATGATGCCGCTGGTCGGCCGTCTCGGTAAGGTGCTCGGTCCGCGCGGCATCATGCCGAACCCCAAGGTCGGCACGGTCACCATGGACGTGACCAATGCGGTCAAGGGCGCCAAGGGCGGCTCGGTCGAGTTCCGCGTCGAGAAAGCCGGCATCATCCAGGCCGGCGTCGGCAAGGCCTCGTTCTCGGAGGACAAGCTCATCGAGAACATCAAGGCCTTCGCGGATGCTGTGCAGAAGGCCAAGCCGCCGGGCGCCAAGGGTCACTACATCAACCGTGTGGCGATCTCGTCCACGATGGGCCCGGGCGTGAAGGTCGAGCCGTCGTCGTTGTTTGCGGCGGGAGCTTGATACCAGCCATTTTCGCGGGGAAATCCGCGGAAAGGGGGCTTGGCAAAGGGCCTCAGACGTTCTAGATGAGAGCCATTGGGCGTGCCGGCCTGTTTGTCGGCGCGCCTTTGCGCGTCCTTAAAATTAAAGGTGATCAAGGGCTTAGCCTTTTAGACATCCCGGCGGGACATCTGAAAGGAAGGGCCAAGGTCGCTTTCGAATATAAGGGCGAGCAAGACCGGTTCAGCGATGGACCGGGCGACCTGTCCGAGACTGCCGGCGCCGAGGCGAGAGCCAAGGCTTAATCCCGGCCCGACTTCGCGCAAGCAAGGTCAGGCAATCGAAGGGGCCAGCATAGACGGGGATTGAGACCCGAATTTGCGCGGCTTCACCGCCGCGCCAAGTCTGGTTCGAACCTCGGAGACCCGTGTGCGGCTTAGCCCGTGCCCGGGGGGCAGGATTTCTGGAAGCGTCGTCCTGCCTGGTTTGCTTCGCGTGAAGCTTGCGCAGTGGGACGGCTGGTTGAAACCCGGCGGTTTCCGCGGTCCAAGCGGCAAACCGCCATACCGGAAAGAGCTTGCAGTGGATCGAGCGGCAAAAGCAGAGTCCATCGACGAGCTGAGCGGCGTCTTCAAAGCCTCTCAGGTTGTTGTGGTGGCTCACTATTCCGGCCTGACCGTCGCCCAGATGCAAAATCTGCGTAAACAGATGAGAGGCGCTGGCGCGCAGGTAAAGGTCGCGAAGAACCGTCTCGCCAAGATCGCACTCAAGGACACCGACGCCGCCGTCATCGCGCCCCTGCTGAAGGGGCCGACCGTGCTCGCCTATTCAGGCGATCCGGTCGCGGCGCCGAAGGTGGCCGTCGACTTCGCCAAGGCGAACGAGCAGTTCGTCATTCTCGGCGGGTCGTTCGGCAAATCGGCTTTGGACGTGAACGGCGTGAAGCAGCTCGCTTCGCTGCCGTCGCTGGATGAACTGCGCGCCAAGATCGTCGGCCTGATCCAGGCTCCGGCGACCAAGCTCGCCCAGCTCGCCAACGCGCCCGCCGCCAAGGTGGCGCGCGTGATCCAGGCCTATGCCTCGAAGGCTCCCGCGGCGTGATGGCTCTTTCTTGAACAAACCCGAACTGGTTCGAACCCTAAGGAACTGAAAAATGGCTGACCTGCAAAAGATCGTCGATGATTTGTCGAGCCTGACCGTCATGGAAGCGGCGGATCTGGCAAAGCTCCTCGAAGAGAAGTGGGGCGTGTCCGCGGCTGCCGCTGTGGCTGTTGCTGCCGGCCCTGCCGGCGGTGCTGCCGCTGCTGCCGAGGAAAAGACCGAGTTCACCGTGGTGCTGGCCGCTGCCGGCGACAAGAAGATCGAGGTGATCAAGGAAGTGCGTGCGCTCACCGGCCTCGGCCTCAAAGAGGCCAAAGACCTGGTCGAGGGCGCGCCGAAGACCGTCAAGGAAGGCGTCAACAAGGACGAAGCGGCCAAGATCAAGGCCACCCTCGAAAAGGTCGGCGCCAAGGTTGAGCTTAAGTAATCGAGACTTATCTAAGCGATACCCCCGGGCCAAAGCCCGGGGGTTCCGAGGCTAATAAAGTGTGCAGCGGCCCACCTAGGGCCGCCTGGAGGCGAACCCTGAATGGTGCGGTCCGTTCTAGGGATTTGTGTCGAGTGCGGCGGTTCGGACGCGGTCCGAATCACATAGAAACGGGAAACTCCGACGCCTGTCCTGATGGTCGCGATGGATTGCGACCGTTCGGAGAGGCGCCCGCGTTGGCCCTCTTAAATCGAATTGAGAGAGAACGATGGCGCAGACGTTTACCGGTCGCAAGCGCGTTAGAAAATTTTTCGGATCAATCAAAGAAGTCGCGGAGATGCCGAACCTCATCGAGGTTCAGAAAGCATCCTACGATCAGTTCCTGCTGGTGAAGGAGCCGCCGGGCGGACGCCCGGACGAGGGCCTGCAGGCGGTGTTCAAGTCGGTGTTCCCGATCAAGGATTTCTCCAACACCTCGCAGCTCGATTTCGTCGCCTACGAATTCGATCCGCCGAAGTATGACGTCGACGAGTGCCGGCAGCGCGGCATGACCTATGCCGCGCCGCTCAAGGTGAAGCTGCGCCTCATCGTGTTCGACGTCGACGAGGAAACCGGCGCGCGCTCCGTGAAGGACATCAAGGAGCAGGATGTCTACATGGGCGACATTCCGCTCATGACCAACAACGGCACCTTCATCGTCAACGGCACCGAGCGCGTCATCGTCTCGCAGATGCACCGTTCGCCCGGCGTGTTCTTCGATCACGACAAGGGCAAGACGCATTCCTCGGGCAAGCTTCTGTTCGCCGCCCGCATCATTCCCTATCGCGGCTCCTGGCTCGACATCGAGTTCGACGCCAAGGACATCGTCTATGCGCGCATCGACCGTCGCCGCAAGATTCCGGTGACGTCGCTGCTCTACGCCCTCGGCCTCGACGGCGAGGAGATCCTGCGCACCTTCTACAAGCACGTCAGCTACAAGCGGCAGAAGGAAGGCTGGCGCGTGCCCTTCGATGCCAACCGCATGAAGGGCTACAAGGCCGTCAACAACCTGGTCGACGCCGACACCGGCCGCACCGTGGTCGAGGCGGGCCAGAAGATCAGCGTGCGTCAGGCGCGCCAGCTCCAGGAGAAGGGGCTGAAAGCGCTGCGCATGACCGACGACGAGCTGATCGGCCATTACGTCGCCGAGGACCTCGCCAACGGCAAGACCGGCGAAATCTATCTCGAGGCCGGTGAGGAGATCACCGAGAAGAACCTCAAGGTCCTGATCGACGCCGGCTACAAGGAACTGCCGTTGCTCGACATCGACCACGTCAATGTCGGCGCCTACATCCGTAACACGCTCTCCGTCGACAAGAACATGACGCGCGAGGACGCGCTGTTCGACATCTACCGCGTCATGCGTCCGGGCGAGCCGCCGACCGTGGAAACGGCGGAAGCGATGTTCCGTTCGCTGTTCTTCGACAGCGAGCGCTACGACCTCTCGGCCGTCGGCCGCGTCAAGATGAATATGCGTCTCGACCTCGATGCGCCCGACACCATGCGCGTGCTGCGCAAGGACGACATCATCGCGGTGATCCGCACCCTGGTCGACCTGCGCGACGGCAAGGGTGAGATCGACGACATCGACCACCTCGGCAACCGCCGGGTGCGCTCGGTCGGCGAGCTCATGGAGAACCAGTACCGCATCGGCCTGCTGCGCATGGAGCGTGCGATCAAGGAGCGCATGTCGTCGGTCGATATCGACACCGTCATGCCGCAGGACTTGATCAACGCCAAGCCCGCGGCCGCCGCGGTGCGCGAGTTCTTCGGCTCCTCGCAGCTCTCTCAGTTCATGGACCAGACCAACCCGTTGTCCGAGATCACGCACAAGCGGCGTCTCTCGGCGCTGGGGCCTGGCGGCCTCACCCGCGAGCGTGCCGGCTTCGAAGTGCGCGACGTGCACCCGACGCATTACGGCCGTATCTGCCCGATCGAGACGCCGGAAGGCCCGAACATCGGCCTCATCAACTCGCTCGCGACCTACGCGCGCGTCAACAAATACGGCTTCGTCGAGACGCCATATCGCAAAGTGAAGGACGGCCGCGTCACCGACGAGGTCATCTATCTCTCGGCGATGGAGGAGGGCCGCTACACCGTCGCGCAAGCCAACGCGCCGATGGATGCCAAGGGCCGCCTCACCGAGGATCTGGTCGATCTGCCGTCACGCCGGCGACGTGCAGCTTTATCCGCGCGACAAGGTCGACTTCATGGACGTGTCGCCGAAGCAGCTCGTCTCGGTTGCAGCGGCGCTCATCCCGTTCCTCGAGAACGACGACGCCAACCGCGCGCTGATGGGCTCCAACATGCAGCGCCAGGCGGTGCCGCTTGTCCGCTCGGAAGCGCCGTTCGTCGGCACCGGCATGGAAGGCGTGGTCGCGCGCGACTCGGCGCCGCGATCGGCGCCCGCCGCACCGGCGTCGTCGATCAGGTCGACGCCACTCGTATCGTCATCCGCGCCACCGGTGAAACCGATCCGACCAAGCCCGGCGTCGATATCTACCGGCTGATGAAGTACCAGCGCTCCAACCAGAACACCTGCATCAACCAGCGTCCGCTGGTGAAGGTGGGCGATGCCGTGCAGAAGGGCGACATCATTGCCGACGGTCCCTCGACCGATCTCGGCGAGCTCGCGCTCGGCCGCAACGTGCTGGTCGCGTTCATGCCGTGGAATGGCTACAACTTCGAGGACTCGATCCTGCTCTCCGAGCGGATCGTGAAGGACGACGTGTTCACTTCCATCCACATCGAGGAATTCGAGGTGATGGCGCGTGACACCAAGCTCGGCCCCGAGGAAATCACTCGCGACATCCCGAACGTCTCCGAAGAGGCGCTGAAGAACCTCGACGAGGCCGGCATCGTCTACATCGGCGCCGAGGTGCACGCCGGCGACATCCTGGTCGGCAAGATCACGCCGAAGGGCGAAAGCCCGATGACGCCGGAAGAGAAGCTGTTGCGCGCCATCTTCGGCGAGAAGGCCAGTGACGTGCGCGACACCTCGTTGCGCGTGCCGCCGGGCGTGCAGGGCACCGTCGTCGAGGTGCGCGTGTTCAACCGTCACGGCGTCGAGAAGGACGAGCGCGCGCTCGCCATCGAGCGCGAAGAGATCGAGCGTCTCGCCAAGGACCGCGACGACGAGCAGGCAATCCTCGACCGCAACGTCTACGGCCGTCTCGCCGAGCTGCTGGAAGGCCGTCAGGGCATTGCCGGTCCGAAGGGTTTCAAGAAGGACAGCAAGATCACCAAGGCGGTGCTGGATGAATATCCGCGCTCGCAGTGGTGGCAGTTCGCCTCGCCCAACGACAAGCTGATGAGCGAGATCGAGGCGATCCGCAAGCAGTACGATGAGTCGAAGAAGCTGCTCGAGCAGCGCTTCCTCGACAAGGTCGAGAAGCTGCAGCGCGGCGACGAATTGCCGCCCGGCGTGATGAAGATGGTCAAGGTCTTCGTCGCGGTGAAGCGCAAGATCCAGCCCGGCGACAAGATGGCCGGCCGCCACGGCAACAAGGGCGTGGTGTCGAAGATCGTCCCGGCCGAGGACATGCCGTTCCTCGCCGACGGTCAGCCGGTCGACATCGTGCTCAACCCGCTCGGCGTGCCGAGCCGCATGAACGTCGGCCAAATCCTGGAGACGCATCTCGGCTGGGCCTGCGCCGGCCTCGGCCTCAAGATCGGCCAGGCGGTCGATGCCTACAACGGCAAGCATGACTCGCGGCCGCTCAAGGATATGCTCAAGAAGGTCTACGGCGATGACGAGACCATCAAGACGCTGTCCGAGGACGAGCTGGTCGAGCTCGGCGGCAACCTGCGCCACGGCGTGCCGATTGCGACGCCGGTGTTCGACGGCGCCAAGGAGGCCGATATCGAGAAGATGCTCGATATGGCCGGCCTCGATCACTCCGGCCAGTCGACCGTCTATGACGGGCGCACCGGCGAGCCGTTCGATCGCAGGGTCACCGTCGGCTACATCTACATGCTGAAGCTGCACCACCTGGTGGACGACAAGATCCACGCCCGCTCGATCGGCCCATACTCGCTGGTCACCCAGCAGCCGCTCGGCGGCAAGGCGCAGTTCGGCGGCCAGCGCTTCGGCGAAATGGAGGTCTGGGCGCTCGAGGCTTACGGCGCCGCCTACACGCTGCAGGAGATGCTGACGGTGAAGTCGGACGACGTCGCCGGCCGCACCAAGGTCTACGAGGCGATCGTGCGCGGCGACGACACCTTCGAAGCCGGCATTCCGGAAAGCTTCAACGTGCTGGTCAAGGAGATGCGCTCGCTCGGTCTCAACGTCGACCTGCACAATTCCAAGCAGGGCCGGCAGGGCCCGCCCGGCACGCCGACGGCGGAGGCCGCGGAGTAAGCGAAGTCAGGCGGAGCGGCGTCACGCGCCGCTCCGCGATTTGAGATTTTTGAAACGACAGATGGGGGATGAGGCGGTCCCCCGGTCGAGGAGAACACGATGAACCAAGAAGTGATGAATCTTTTCAGCCCGCAGGTGCCGGCGCAGGTCTTCGACCAGATCCGGATTTCGATCGCGAGCCCGGAAAAGATTCTGTCCTGGTCCTACGGCGAGATCAAAAAGCCGGAGACCATCAACTACCGCACCTTCAAGCCCGAGCGCGACGGCCTGTTCTGCGCCCGCATCTTCGGGCCGATCAAGGATTACGAGTGCTTGTGCGGCAAGTACAAGCGCATGAAGTACAAGGGCATCATCTGCGAGAAGTGCTCGGTCGAGGTCACGCTCAGCCGCGTGCGGCGCGAGCGCATGGGCCACATCGAGCTCGCGGCGCCCGTCGCCCACATCTGGTTCCTGAAGTCGCTGCCGAGCCGCATCGGCTTGCTGCTCGACATGACGCTCAAGGATCTCGAGCGCATCCTGTACTTTCGAATACTACGTCGTGCTTGAGCCGGGGCTGACCCCGCTCAAGGACCGCCAGCTTTTGTCGGAAGAAGAGTATCTCAAGGCGCAGGAGGAATTCGGCGCCGATAGCTTCACCGCCATGATCGGCGCGGAGGCGATCCGCGAGATGCTGAAGGCGATCGACCTCAACAAGCTGCAGGCCGAGCTGCGCGCCGAAATCGGCGAGTCCGACAGCGACATCAAGAAGAAGAAATACGGCAAGCGCCTCAAGCTGATCGAGGCCTTCATCGCCTCCGGCAACAAGCCGGAGTGGATGATCCTGACCGTCGTGCCGGTGATCCCGCCCGATCTGCGGCCGCTGGTGCCGCTCGACGGCGGGCGCTTTGCCACGTCCGACCTGAACGATCTCTATCGCCGCGTCATCAACCGCAACAATCGTCTGAAGCGGCTGATCGAGCTGCGCGCGCCGGACATCATCATCCGCAACGAGAAGCGCATGCTGCAGGAGGCGGTCGACGCTCTGTTCGACAACGGCCGCCGCGGCCGCGTCATCACCGGCGCCAACAAGCGGCCGTTGAAGTCGCTCGCCGACATGCTCAAGGGCAAGCAGGGCCGCTTCCGCCAGAACCTGCTCGGCAAGCGCGTCGACTATTCGGGCCGCTCGGTGATCGTCGTCGGTCCCGAGCTCAAGCTGCACCAGTGCGGTCTGCCGAAGAAGATGGCGCTCGAGCTGTTCAAGCCGTTCATCTATTCGCGGCTCGACGCCAAGGGCCTGTCCACCACGGTGAAGCAGGCCAAGAAGCTCGTGGAGAAGGAGAAGCCGGAGGTTTGGGACATCCTCGACGAGGTGATCCGCGAGCATCCGGTGCTCTTGAACCGCGCGCCGACCTTGCATCGCCTCGGCATCCAGGCCTTCGAGCCGGTGCTGATCGAGGGCAAGGCGATCCAGCTGCATCCGCTGGTCTGCGCCGCCTTCAACGCCGACTTCGACGGCGATCAGATGGCGGTGCACGTGCCGCTGTCGCTCGAGGCCCAGCTTGAGGCGCGGGTGCTCATGATGAGCACCAACAACATCCTGCATCCGGCGAACGGCCAGCCGATCATCGTGCCGTCGCAGGACATCGTGCTCGGCCTTTACTATCTGTCGATCATCAGCGAAGGCGAAGCAGGCGAGGGCAAGTCGTTCGGCGACATGGCCGCGATCGAACACGCGCTGCACGCCAAGGCCGTCAAGCTGCACAGCAAGATCAAGTACCGCTGGGAGGGCGTCGACGAGAAAGGCAAGTCGTACAAGAAATGGTACGACACCACGCCCGGCCGCGTCATTCTCGGCAACGTGTTGCCCCGGCACTTCAAGGTCACGTTCGACGCAGTCAACCGCCTGATGACCAAGCGCGAGATCTCGTCGATGATCGACACCGTCTACCGCCATTGCGGTCAGAAGGAGACGGTCATTTTCTGCGACCGCATCATGGCGCTCGGCTTCCACCACGCCTTCAAGGCCGGCATTTCGTTCGGCAAGGACGACATGGTGGTGCCGGAGTCGAAGTGGAAGATCGTCGACCGCACGCGCGATCTCGCCAAGGAATTCGAGCAGCAGTACAACGACGGCCTCATCACCAAGGGCGAGAAGTACAACAAGGTGGTCGACGCCTGGTCGAAGTCCACCGACGAGATCGCCGACGCGATGATGAAGGAGATCTCGACCACCAAGAAGGACGCGCAGGGCCGCGACATGCAGGTCAACTCGATCTACATGATGGCGCATTCCGGCGCGCGCGGCTCGCCCGCGCAGATGCGTCAGCTCGCCGGCATGCGCGGCCTGATGGCCAAGCCTTCGGGCGAGATCATCGAGAGCCCGATCATCTCGAACTTCAAGGAAGGGCTCTCGGTGCTCGAGTACTTCTCCTCGACGCACGGCGCCCGCAAGGGTCTCGCCGACACCGCGTTGAAGACGGCGAACTCGGGCTACCTGACGCGGCGTCTGGTCGACGTCGCGCAGGACTGCATCATCACCACCGAGGACTGCGGCACCAAGGGCGGCATCAAGGTGCGGGCGATCATCGACGCCGGCACCGTGGTGGCGCCGCTCGCCGTGCGCATTCTCGGCCGCACCACGGCCGAGGACGTCAAGGATCCGTCCAGCAACAAGACGCTGGTCAAGCGCGGCACCCTGCTCACCGAGCCGGAGGTCGACGTCATCACCACCGCCGGCGTGCAGGAGCTCAAGATCCGCTCCGTGCTCACCTGCGAGGCGGCCAACGGCGTCTGCGGCGCCTGCTACGGGCGCGATCTTGCCCGCGGCACGCCGGTCAACATGGGCGAGGCGGTTGGCGTCATTGCGGCGCAGTCGATTGGCGAGCCCGGCACGCAGCTCACCATGCGCACGTTCCACATCGGCGGCGCGGCGCAGATCTCGGAGCAGTCGTTCATCGAGTCGAACTTCGAGGGCAAGGTCAAGTTCAAGGGCAAGAACATCGCCAAGAACTCGGACGGCGAGGTGGTGGCGATGGTGCGCAACATGGTGGTATCGGTGCTCGATGCCGACGGCACCGAGCGCGCGCATCACCGCATCCCCTATGGCGCGCGCATGCGCATCGAGGACGGCGACAAGATCAAGCGCGGTCAGCGCATCGCCGAGTGGGATCCCTATACCCGGCCGATCCTGACCGAGGTCGAGGGCAGCATCGGCTTCGAGGACCTCGTTGACGGCGTCTCGATGTCGGAAGCGCTCGACGAGTCGACCGGCATCGCCAAGCGCGTGGTCGTCGACTGGCGCACCGGTCCGGTGCGCAACCAGCAGGACCTGCATCCGGCGATCACCATCAAAGGCAAGGACGGCAAGCTGTTGAAGCTCAGCCGTGGCGGCGAGGCGCGTTACCAGCTCGCCGTCGACGCCATCATCTCGGTCGATCCGGGCGGCCACGTGAAGGCGGGCGACGTCATCGCCCGTATTCCGACCGAGAGCGCCAAGACGCGCGACATCACCGGCGGTCTGCCGCGGGTGGCGGAGCTGTTCGAGGCGCGCAAGCCGAAGAACTCGGCGGTCATCGCCGAGATCGGCGGCACGGTGCGTTTCGGCAAGGACTACAAGAACAAGCGCCGCATCACCATCGAGCCGTCGAACAAGAACGACGAGCCGAAGGAGTATCTCGTTGCCAAGGGCAAGCACATCCATCTGCAGGATGGCGACGTCATCGAGAAGGGCGATTACATCGTCGATGGCAATCCCGCGCCGCACGATATTCTCGCCATCAAGGGCGTCGAGGAGCTTGCGGCTTACCTGGTGAACGAGATCCAGGAGGTCTATCGCCTGCAAGGCGTCATGATCAACGACAAGCACATCGAGGTGATCGTTCGCCAGATGCTGCAGAAGGTCGAGATCGACGATGCCGGCGAGACCGATCTCCTGCAGGGCGAGCAGATGGACAAGACCGAGCTCGACGAGATCAACGCGCGGGCGGTCAACGACGGCAAGAAGCCGGCGACAGGCCACCCCGTGCTGCTCGGCATCACCAAGGCCAGCCTGCAGACCCGCTCGTTCATCTCCGCGGCTTCGTTCCAGGAGACGACGCGCGTGCTCACCGAGGCGGCGGTCAACGCCAAGATCGACACGCTCGACGGCCTCAAGGAGAACGTCATCGTCGGCCGTCTGATCCCGGCGGGCACCGGCGCGATGATGAACCAGTTGCGCGAGGTTGCGACCAAGCGCGATGCGCTCATCCTCGAGGAGCGGGAGAAGGAAGCGGCCAAGCAGGCCGCGGCTGTGACGCCGCCCGCCACCGCGGAGCCCGCCCCGGCGCTGCCGCCGGCGGAATAAGCCGCCATCGCGACACAAAGGGCCGCCTCGGGGCGGCCCTTTTCATTTGCGCAGTCATGAGCCGGTAAGGAATCAGCGGGTAGGGCGGAGCATGCACTGGTGGCAGACCGGCATCCTGTACCAAATCTATCCGCGCTCGTTTCAGGACAGCGACGGCGACGGCGTCGGCGATTTGCGGGGCATCGTCGCGCGGCTACCGTATCTTTCCGAACTCGGCGTCGATGCTATCTGGCTGTCGCCGATCTTCGCCTCGCCGATGGCCGATTTCGGCTACGACATTTCCGACTACTGCGCCGTCGATCCGCTGTTCGGCACGCTCGCCGACTTCGACGCGCTGGTTGCGCAAGCGCACGCGCGTGGCCTCAAAGTGATCCTCGATTTGGTGCCCAATCATACCTCGAATCAACATCCGTGGTTCGTCGAGAGCCGCTCCTCGCGCGTCAATCCAAAGCGCGACTGGTACATCTGGCGCGATGCCGCGCCGGCGGGAGGGCCGCCCAACAACTGGTTGTCGGAATTCGGCGGCCCGGCGTGGTGCTTCGACGAGGCAACCGGCCAGTATTACGGCCACGCGTTTCTGAAAGAGCAGCCCGACCTCAACTGGCGCAACCGCGAAGTGCGCGCCGCGATCCACGACGTCATGCGCTTCTGGCTCAAGCGCGGCGCCGACGGCTTCCGCGTCGACGTCATCTGGCACCTCATCAAGGACGCGGCCTTCCGCGACAATCCGCCCAATCCGGATTTCCGCGCCGGCGACCCCGACTACAAGCGCCTCACGCCGCTCTATTCCACCGACCGCCCCGAGGTGCACGAGGTGATCCACGGCTTGCGGGCCGTGGTCGACGAATTTGCCGAACGCGTGCTGATTGGCGAGGTCTATCTGCCGGTCGAAAAGCTCGCCGCCTATTACGGCCGCGATCTGAAGGGCGCGCATCTGCCGTTCAACTTCAGCCTCATCGACACGACCTTCGCGCCGCGCGCCATCGCCGCGCTGATCGAGCGCTATGAAAAAACGCTGCCGCCCGGCGCCTGGCCGAACTGGGTCATGGGCAACCATGATCGGCCGCGGCTTGCCTCGCGCATCGGGCCGGAAAATGCGGCGCTTGCCGCCATGCTGCTGCTCACGCTGCGCGGCACGCCGACGCTCTATTACGGCGACGAGATCGGCATGCGGCAGGTCGAGATCGCGCCGGAGCGCGCGCGCGACCCGGCTGCGGCGCACGTGCCCGGCCGCGACGGCGCCCGCACGCCGATGCAGTGGGATGCCTCGCGCTTTGCCGGTTTCTCCAACGCCGAACCCTGGCTGCCGCTGGGCGAGCATGCCGCGATCAACGTCGCCGCCGAGCGCGCCGAGGAGGCCTCGCTTCTCAATCTCTACCGTCGGCTGATCGCCGCGCGCCGGCAGAGCAGGGCGCTGCGCGAGGGCTCGTTCCGCCTGCTCGCCGTCACCGACGCCACATTGATCTACAGCCGTGAGGCGGACGGCGAGGCCGTCATGGTGGCGCTGAATTTCGCCGCCGAACCGGCGACGGTCGTAATGCCCGACGGCGGCGGAACGCTGCTCGTCGCCCCCGCCGGGCTTCGCGACGGCGCAATAGTCGGCGGTTCGATCACGCTGCCACCATATACGGGCGCGGTGATGGCGCTTCGCCGGCCAAATCCCGATTAACCCCGATTTTTCAGCCCTTTCCGCCTTGACTTGGGCCCAACCCGCCGATACATACGCCACACTTTACGGCAGGCGGTGAGCTTCGCTTGTTCGGAACGGCACCCGGTAAGCCTTTGAGAAAGCTTAGTTTTCTCAAGCAGCCCCGGCGCCAGAGCCTCGAAGAATGAAGCTCAAACGCTGCCGCTGACAGCCACTGTCAGTCTTGAAGTGATCGGGCGCGCGAGCCCTGAAGCCCGCGCGACCGGCCGACCCGAAAGAGCGCCCCCGCGAAGTTGGCGGATGGCGCGATTTCGTTTTGCGCGTGCGGATGCAAGTCCGCGCGGGACAATGCCGGGGCGTAAGCCCAAACGAATGGCGGGCGAAAGCTCGCATGGGATTCTGAAGGGGCGAGGGTCCGGAAGCGATTCCGGGCAATCGCCGAAAAGCGAACGAAGCGAAAGGCGCTCGATGCCGACGATCAACCAGTTGATTGCCACTCCGCGCAAGCCATTGAAGGCACGCAACACCGCGCCGGCGCTGGAGAATTCACCGCAGAAGCGCGGCGTCTGCACGCGCGTCTACACGACGACGCCGAAGAAGCCGAACTCGGCGCTGCGCAAGGTCGCCAAGGTGCGCCTGACCAACGGCTTCGAGGTGATCGGCTACATCCCGGGCGAGGGCCACAATCTGCAGGAACACTCGGTGGTGATGATCCGCGGCGGCCGCGTCAAGGACCTGCCCGGCGTGCGTTACCACATCCTGCGCGGCGTGCTCGACACGCAAGGCGTCAAGAACCGCAAGCAGCGCCGCTCCAAGTACGGCGCAAAACGTCCCAAGTGATCTGAGCGGAGCGAAGATCATCCCGGGCGAGCGTAGCGAGACCCGGGATCGCGCAAAGAGAACGAGATTAGAGAAGAGAAACACAGATGTCCCGCCGTCACGCCGCAGAGAAGCGCGAAGTCATTCCGGACCCGAAGTTCGGCAACGTTGTCGTGTCCAAGTTCATGAACGCGGTGATGTACGCCGGCAAGAAGTCGGTCGCCGAAAACATCGTCTACGGCGCGCTGGAGATGATCGAGGGCAAAGCCAAAACCGATCCGCTCAAGGTTTTCCAGCAGGCGCTCGACAACGTGATGCCGTCGATCGAAGTGCGGTCACGCCGCGTCGGCGGCGCTACCTACCAGGTGCCGGTCGAAGTGCGCACCTCGCGCCGCCAGGCGTTGGGCATTCGTTGGATCATTTCGGCCGCGCGCGAGCGCAACGAGAAAACCATGACCGAGCGGCTGTCGGCCGAGCTGCTCGATGCGTCGAATAACAGGGGAAACGCCGTCAAGAAGCGCGAGGACACCCACAAGATGGCGGAAGCCAACCGGGCCTTCTCGCATTATCGCTGGTGACGGCGAACAACCTTTTAGGACTGAACAAAAATGCCCCGCGTCCATAAAATCGAGGACTACCGCAATTTCGGCATCATGGCCCACATCGATGCCGGGAAGACGACGACGACCGAGCGGATCCTCTATTACACCGGCAAGTCCCACAAGATCGGCGAGGTGCATGAAGGCGCCGCGACGATGGATTGGATGGAGCAGGAGCAGGAGCGCGGCATCACCATTACCTCAGCCGCGACCACCGCGTTCTGGAAGGATAAGCGCCTCAACATCATCGACACCCCCGGCCACGTCGACTTCACCATCGAGGTCGAGCGTTCACTGCGCGTGCTCGACGGCGCTGTCGTCGTGCTCGACAGCAATCAGGGCGTCGAGCCGCAGACCGAGACGGTGTGGCGCCAGGGCGACAAATACAAGGTGCCGCGCATCGTCTTCGCCAACAAGATGGACAAGATCGGCGCCGACTTCTTCAAGTGCATGGAAGACATCGTCAGCCGCCTCGGCGCCAAGCCGGTGGCGATCCAGCTCCCGATCGGCTCGGAACAGAATTTCAAGGGCATCATCGACCTCGTGCGCATGAAGGGCGTGGTGTGGGACGATGAATCGCTCGGCGCCAAATATCAAGACATCGATATTCCGGCCGACATGGTCGCGGACGCGAACAAGTATCGCGAGCAGATGATCGAGGCCGCGGTCGAGCTCGACGACGACGCCATGACCGCCTACCTCGAGGGCAAGATGCCCGACGAGGCAACGCTCAAGAAACTGATCCGCAAGGCCGTCATCGAAGGTAAGTTCTTCCCGGTGCTGTGCGGCTCGGCCTTCAAGAACAAGGGCGTGCAGCCGCTGCTCGATGCCGTCGTCGATTACCTGCCGAGCCCGCTCGACGTGCCGCCGATTCACGGCATCAATCCGGACAACGGCGAAGACGTCATCCGCGAGCCGAAGGACGAAGCGCCGCTGGCGCTGCTCGCCTTCAAGATCATGGACGATCCCTTCGTCGGCACCATCACCTTCTGCCGCATCTATTCCGGCACGCTCACCAGCGGCACCGGCGTGATCAACTCGACCAAGGAGCGCAAGGAGCGCATCGGGCGCATGTTGCTGATGCATGCGAACAACCGCGAAGACATCAAGGAAGCCTACGCCGGTGACATCGTGGCGCTGGCGGGCCTCAAGGAAGTGCGTACCGGCGACACGCTGTGTGACGCCAAGCAGCCGGTGATCCTGGAAAAGATGGAATTCCCCGATCCGGTCATCGAGATCGCCATCGAGCCGAAGTCGAAGGCGGACCAGGAGAAGCTCGGCGTCGCGCTCGCCAAGCTCGCGGCGGAAGATCCGTCGTTCCGCGTTTCCACCGATCAGGAAAGCGGCCAGACCATCCTCAAGGGCATGGGCGAACTGCACCTCGACATCAAGGTCGACATCCTCAAGCGCACCTACAAGGTCGACGCCAATATCGGCGCGCCGCAGGTCGCCTTCCGCGAGAAGATCACGCAGAAGGCCGAGATCGACTACACGCACAAGAAGCAGACCGGCGGCTCCGGTCAGTTC
The DNA here is from genome assembly GCA_963822035.1 of uncultured Alphaproteobacteria bacterium. Lineage (GTDB taxonomy): Bacteria > Pseudomonadota > Alphaproteobacteria > Rhizobiales > Xanthobacteraceae > Pseudolabrys. Next base: position 546,915 of record CAWGGC010000004.1, read on the forward strand.
GCCCGCGTCAAGATCGTCGCCGAGCCGGCCGCGCCCGGCACGCCGTTCGAATTCGAAAACGAGATCGTCGGCGGCACGGTGCCGAAGGAGTACATCCCCGGCGTCGAGAAGGGCCTCGAGTCCGTGCTCGGCTCCGGCGTGCTCGCCGGCTTCCCGGTGGTCGACCTCAAGGTGACGCTGATCGACGGCGCCTACCACGAAGTCGGACTCGTCCGCGCTGGCCTTCGAAATCGCCTCGCGCGCGGCGCTGCGCGAGGCTTTGCAGAAGGGCCGGCCGGTGCTGCTCGAGCCGATCATGAAGGTCGAGGTGGTGACGCCGGAGGACTACACCGGCTCCGTCATCGGCGACCTCAATTCGCGGCGCGGCCAGATCCAGGGTCAGGACATGCGCGGCAACGCCAACGTCATCAACGCCATGGTGCCGCTGATGAACATGTTCGGCTACGTCAACAATCTGCGTTCCATGAGCCAGGGACGCGCGACCTTCACCATGCAATTCGATCACTACGCCGAGCTGCCCGCGAACGTTTCCGCCGAAGTGCAGAAAAAGTTCGCCTGAACAAGCGTGACAACCATTCGAGACTGAACGGAGAGTTCAAATGGCAAAAGAGAAATTCCAGCGCACCAAGCCGCATTGCAATATCGGCACAATCGGTCACGTCGACCACGGCAAAACGACATTGACGGCGGCGATCACCAAGGTGTTGTCGGAGACGGGCGGGGCGACATTTACCGCCTACGACCAGATCGACAAGGCGCCCGAGGAAAAGGCGCGCGGCATCACCATTTCGACCGCGCACGTCGAATACGAGACCGCCAAGCGCCATTACGCGCACGTCGACTGCCCCGGCCACGCCGACTACGTGAAGAACATGATCACCGGCGCCGCGCAGATGGACGGTGCGATCCTCGTCGTCTCCGCCGCCGACGGCCCGATGCCGCAGACCCGCGAGCACATCCTGCTCGCCCGCCAGGTCGGCGTGCCGGCGCTCGTCGTCTACATGAACAAGGTCGACATGGTCGACGATCCGGAGCTGCTCGAGCTTGTCGAGCTCGAGGTTCGTGAGCTGCTCTCCAAGTACAACTTCCCGGGCGACAAGATCCCGATCGTCAAGGGTTCGGCGCTCAAGGCGCTCGACGGCTCCGACGAGAAGCTCGGCAAGCAGTCGATCCTCGAGCTGATGAAGGCGGTGGACGATTACATCCCGCAGCCGGAGCGCCCGAAGGATCAGCCGTTCCTGATGCCGGTCGAAGACGTGTTCTCGATCTCGGGCCGCGGCACCGTCTGCACCGGCCGCGTCGAGCGCGGCGTCATCAAGGTCGGCGAGGAAGTCGAGATCGTCGGCATCCGTCCGACGCAGAAGACCGTGGTCACCGGCGTCGAGATGTTCCGCAAGCTGCTCGATCAGGGCGAGGCGGGCGACAACGTCGGCTGCCTGCTGCGCGGCACCAAGCGCGAGGAAGTCGAGCGCGGCCAGGTGCTGTGCAAGCCCGGCTCGGTCAAGCCGCACACCAAGTTCAAGGCGGAGGCCTACATCCTCACCAAGGAAGAGGGCGGCCGTCACACCCCGTTCTTCACCAACTACCGTCCGCAGTTCTACTTCCGCACCACCGACGTGACCGGCGTGGTGCACCTGCCGGCCGGCACCGAGATGGTGATGCCGGGCGACAACGTGGCGATGGAAGTGCACCTGATCGTGCCGATCGCCATGGAGGAGAAACTGCGCTTCGCCATTCGCGAAGGCGGCCGCACCGTCGGCGCCGGCGTGGTGGCGAGCATCATCGAGTAACTTTCTTCACCTCTCCCCGCTTGCGGGGGGAGGTCGACCGCGAAGCGGTCGGGTGAGGGGCCAGCCCCTCAATAGGGATCGGCCCCTCACCCCGACCCCCTCCCCGTAAGAACGGGGAGAGGGAGAAGAGACAGAGAGACGAGACAAATGAACGGCCAGAATATCCGGATCCGGCTCAAGGCGTTCGATCACCGCATCCTCGATGCGTCGACGCGCGAGATCGTCAACACCGCCAAGCGCACGGGCGCGCAGGTGCGTGGGCCGATCCCGCTGCCGACGCGCATCGAGAAGTTCACGGTGAACCGCTCGCCGCACATCGACAAGACGAGCCGCGAGCAGTTCGAGATGCGCACGCACAAGCGCCTTCTCGATATTGTCGATCCGACGCCGCAGACGGTGGACGCGCTGATGAAGCTCGACCTCGCCGCCGGCGTCGACGTCGAGATCAAGTTGTAAGGGAAGAGAAGCGATGCGAACCGGAGTGATCGCACAGAAGGTCGGAATGACCCGGCTGTTCACCGATGCGGGTGAACACGTTCCGGTCACGGTGCTGCGCCTTGCGCAGTGCCAGGTCGTCGGCCATCGCAGCAAGGACAAGAACGGCTACGTTGCGTTGCAGCTCGGCTCGGGGCCGCGCCGCGCCGGCAACATGAGCAAGGCGGATCGCGGCTATTTCGCCAAGGCCAATGTCGAGCCCAAGCGCAAGCTCGCCGAATTCCGCGTCAGCGACGATGCCATGATCCCGCTCGGCGCCGAAATCACCGCCGATCATTTCATCCCGGGGCAATTCGTCGACGTGGCCGGCATCACCATCGGCAAGGGCTTTGCCGGCGCCATGAAGCGCTGGAACTTCGCCGGCTTGCGCGCTTCGCACGGTGTGTCGATCTCGCACCGCTCGATCGGCGGCACCGGCGGCCGTCAGGATCCGGGCAAGACCTTCAAGAACAAGAAGATGCCGGGCCATCTCGGCGTCGAGCGCGTCACCACGCTCAACCTGCGCGTGGTCTCGACCGACGTCGAGCGCGGCCTGATCCTGGTCGAAGGCGCGGTGCCGGGCGCCAAGGGCGGCTGGATCACCGTGCGCGACGCGGTGAAGAAGCCGCTGCCGAAAGAGGTGCCGAAGCCGGGCAAGTTCCGCCTCGCCAAGGCGGAAGGCGAAGCCGCAGGTGCAGCCTGCCGAGCCCGCGCCGGCGGAAGCCCCCGCCCAGACGGAGGGCGCATAACATGGAACTGAAGATCACCACCCTCGACGGCAAGCAAACCGGTTCGGTCAATCTGCCGGACGCGATTTTCGGCCTCGAGCCGCGCACCGATATCCTGCAGCGCTGCGTCAACTGGCAGCTCGCCAAGCGCCAGCGCGGCACCCACAAGGCCAAGGGCCGCGCCGAAATCTGGCGCACCGGCAAGAAGATGTACGCGCAGAAGGGCACCGGCGGCGCCCGTCACGGCTCGGCGCGCGTGCCGCAGTTCCGCGGCGGCGGCCGCGCCTTCGGCCCCGTGGTGCGCAGCCACGCCATCGACCTGCCGAAGAAGGTGCGCGCGCTGGCGCTCAAGCATGCGCTCTCCTCCAAGGCCAAGGGTGGCGGTCATGATCGTCGTCGACAAGGCGACGGCGAAGGATGCCAAGACCAAGGCGCTCGCCGCGCAGTTCGGCAAGCTCGGGCTCGACAACGCGCTGATCATCGACGGCGCCGAAGTCGAGGCCAACTTCCGCAGCGCCGCGCGCAACATTCCCAATATCGACGTGCTGCCGGTCCAAGGCATCAACGTCTACGACATCATGCGGCGCAAGACCTTGGTGCTGACCAAGGCCGCGCTCGATGCGCTGGAGGCGCGCTTCAAATGACCACCAGCGATCCGCGCCATTACGACGTCATCGTCTCGCCGGTGATCACCGAGAAGGCGACCATGGCGTCCGAGCACAACAAGGTGGTGTTCAAGGTGCGCCGCACCGCCACCAAGCCGCAGATCAAGGAAGCGGTGGAGAAGCTGTTCGACGTCAAGGTCAAGAGCGTCAACACGCTGATCCGTGAAGGCAAGAAAAAGGTGTTCAAGCAGCGGCTCGGCCAGCAGTCGGACACCAAGCGCGCAATCGTGACCCTCGAAGAGGGCCACCGCATCGACGTGACCACGGGATTGTAAGGAAGCGCTGCGATGGCATTGAAGACATACAATCCGACCACGCCGAGCCAGCGCCATCTGGTGATCGTCGACCGTTCCTCGCTCTACAAGGGCGCACCGGTGAAGACACTCACCGAAGGGCAGAATTCGACCGGCGGCCGCAACAATAACGGCCGCATCACCTCGCGTTTCCGCGGCGGCGGCCACAAGCAGGCTTACCGTCGGATCGACTTCAAGCGCCTGAAGCGCGACGTCGCTGCGACTGTCGAGCGCATCGAATACGATCCGAACCGCACCGCGTTCATCGCGCTGATCAAGTACGCCGACGGCGAACTGGCCTATATCCTGGCGCCGCAGCGCCTGAGCGTCGGCGACACGGTGATCGCGTCGGAGAAAGCCGACATCAAGCCGGGCAATGCGTTGCCGCTCGGCGCCATCCCGGTCGGCACCATCGTGCACAACATCGAGCTCAAGATCGGCAAGGGTGGCCAGATCGCGCGCTCGGCCGGCTCCTACGCCCAGATCGTCGGCCGCGACCAGGATTACGTCATCCTGCGCCTGAACTCGACCGAGCAGCGCCTGGTGCACGGCCGCTGCACCGCGACCATCGGCGCGGTGTCCAATCCGGACAACATGAACACCACGATCGGCAAGGCTGGCCGCCAGCGCTGGCGCGGGCGCATGCCGCACAACCGCGGCATCACCATGAACCCGGTCGATCACCCGCATGGCGGCCGCACCAAGGGCGGCAAGCACTGGGTCACCCCCTGGGGCAAGCCGACCAAGGGCGCCAAGACGCGCAAGAACAAGCGCACCAAACGTTTCATCGTGGCAAGCCGCCACGACCGCAAGAAACAGCAGCAGTAGGGATAGAGAGATCATGGCCCGTTCAGTCTGGAAAGGCCCGTTCGTCGACGGTTATCTGCTGAAGAAAGCAGAAGCCGCGCGCGCCTCCGGCCGCCACGAGATGATCAAGATCTGGAGCCGGCGCTCGACCATCCTGCCGCAGTTCGTCGGGCTGACTTTCGGCGTCTACAACGGGCAGAAGCACATTCCGGTGCTGGTGACCGAGGAAATGGTCGGCCACAAGTTCGGCGAGTTTTCGCCGGCGCCGCATGTTCTACGGCCACACCTCCGACCGCAAAGCCAAGCGCTCGGCAGCGCCTGCGGCCGCGGCGCCTGCGGCGGCGCCTGCCGCGCCGGCGGCATCGAGCTAAGGGAATAAGGATATGGGCAAAAGCTCGCGCGAGCGTCAGCTCGAAGACAACGAGGCCAAAGCGGTCGCCCGCATGCTGCGGGTGTCGCCGCAGAAGCTCAATCTCGTCGCGCAACTGATCCGCGGCAAGAAGGCCGCCGAGCGCGCTCGCCGACCTCGAGTTTTCGCGCAAGCGCATCGCCAAGGAGGTGCGCAAGTGCCTGGAGTCGGCGATCGCCAATGCCGAGAACAACCATGACCTCGACGTCGACGATCTGATCGTCGCCGAGGCCCATGTCGGCAAGGCGCTCGTCATCAAGCGTTTCACCCCGCGCGGCCGCGGCCGCGTCGGTCGCATTTTGAAGCCGTTTGCCAACCTCACCATCGTCGTGCGCGAAGTTGAGGCGCAGGCCGAGGCTGGCAAGGCTTAAGGAGTAGAGGATGGGTCAAAAGGTCAATCCGGTCGGCTTGCGGCTCGGCATCAACCGCACCTGGGACTCGCGCTGGTATTCGGGCAAGGCCGAATACGGCACGCTGCTGCACGAGGACATCAAGATCCGCGACGAGCTGATGAAGCAGCTCAAGCAGGCGGCGGTGTCGCGCATCGTCATCGAGCGGCCGCACAAGAAGTGCCGCGTCACCATCCACTCGGCGCGGCCGGGCGTGGTGATCGGCAAGAAGGGCGCCGACATCGAGAAGCTGCGCAAGTCGGTCGCCAAGATGACCGACAGCGACGTCGTCATCAACATCGTCGAAATCCGCAAGCCCGAGCTCGACGCGCAGCTGGTCGCCGAATCGATCGCGCAGCAGCTCGAGCGCCGCGTCGCTTTCCGCCGCGCCATGAAGCGCGCGGTGCAGTCGGCGATGCGCCTCGGCGCCGAGGGCATCCGCATCAACTGCTCGGGCCGCCTCGGCGGCGCCGAAATCGCCCGCATGGAGTGGTACCGCGAGGGCCGCGTGCCGCTGCACACCTTGCGCGCCGACATCGACTACGGCGTCGCCACCGCCTTCACCACCTACGGCACCTGCGGCGTCAAGGTCTGGATCTTCAAGGGCGAGATCCTCGAGCACGATCCGATGGCGCAGGACAAGAAGCTCGCCGAGGGCGAGAGCGGCCGTCCGCGCCGCGAAGCGGCGAACGCCTGAAGGGGCATTGAAGAGCCAAGTCATGCTGCAACCGATCCGCACCAAGTTCCGCAAGCAGTTCAAGGGCCGCATCCACGGCGTCGCCACCTCGGGCGCGACGCTGGCCTTCGGCCAGTACGGCCTGAAGGCGCTGGAGCCCGAGCGCGTCACCGCGCGCCAGATCGAGGCCGCGCGCCGCGCGCTCACCCGCTTCATGAAGCGGTCGGGCCGGGTGTGGATCCGCGTCTTCCCGGACGTACCGGTGTCGAAGAAGCCGATCGAAGTGCGCATGGGCAAGGGCAAGGGCAACCCCGAGCTCTGGGTCGTGCGCGTCAAGCCGGGCCGCATCCTGTTCGAGGTCGACGGCATTCCGATCGCCGTCGCCAAGGAAGCGCTGGCGCTCGCCGCCGCCAAGCTGCCGGTGAAGACCCGGTTCATCGAGCGCATCGCGGAGTAGCCCCATGAAAACCGCCGACGTCAGAGCCATGACGCTCGATCAGCTGGACGAGGAGGTCCTCAAGCTGAAGAAGGAGCAGTTCAACCTGCGCTTCCAGCGGGCGACCGGCCAGCTCGAGAACACTTCGCGCGTGCGCGTCATCCGCCGCGACATCGCGCGCATGAAGACCATCGCCGCGCAGAAGCGCGTTGGCGCGCCCGAGCCGGCGCCGAAGGCTGAGGCGGCGCCTGCGCCGAAGAAAACCAGATCTGCCAGGCCCAAGGCCGCCGCGAAGCCGCGCGCCCGGGCGACAAAGTCGAAGAAAGCGAAGTAAGGGGTTTTAGATGCCGAAGCGCACACTCCAGGGTGTCGTCGTCAGCGACAAGCAGGCCAAGACCGTGGTCGTGCGGGTCGAGCGCCGCTTCACCCATCCGACCATGAAAAAGACCGTGCGCCGCTCGAAGAAGTACCACGCGCATGACGAGACCAACGAATTCTCGACCGGCGATATCGTCTGGATCGAAGAGCGTCGTCCGATTTCCAAGCTGAAGCGCTGGGCCGTCATGCGCGGCGAAAAGAAGCAGAAAGTGCAGTAAGCGCCATGATTCAGATGCAAACCAACCTCGACGTCGCCGACAATTCCGGTGCGCGTCGCGTCATGTGCATCAAGGTGCTTGGCGGGTCCAAGCGCAAATACGCCACCATCGGCGACGTCATCGTCGTCTCGGTGAAGGAGGCGATCCCGCGCGGTCGCGTCAAGAAGGGCGAGGTGATGAAGGCGGTCGTGGTGCGCATCGCCAAGGACATCAAGCGCGCCGACGGCTCGGTCATCCGCTTCGACCGCAACGCCGCCGTGCTGATCACGCCGCAGATGGAGCCGGTCGGCACCCGCATCTTCGGGCCGGTGCCGCGCGAACTGCGCGCCAAGAACCACATGAAGATCATCTCGCTTGCGCCGGAGGTGCTGTGATGGCCGCCAAGATCCGCAAGGGCGACAAGGTCGATCGTGCTCACCGGCCGCGACAAGGGCCGCACCGGCGAGGTGGTCGAAGTGCGCCCCGCGGACGGGCGCGCCTTGGTGCGCGGCATCAACATGGTCAAGCGCCACCAGCGCCAGACCGCGCAGCAGGAAGGCGGCATCATTTCCAAGGAGGGATCGATCCATCTCTCCAATCTGGCGCTCGCCGACCCCAAGGACGGCAAACCGACCCGCGTCGGGTTCAAATTCGTGGGCGAGGGGGATGCGCGCAAGAAGGTGCGCGTCGCCAAGCGCTCGGGAGTCGAAATCGATGGCTGATACCCAGACCGAAACCAAGAAGCCGAAGCAGCAGCCGCAAGGCGGCGCGCCCAAGGCCGCCAAGCCCGCCAAAGAGGGCAAAGGTGGCGACAAGGGCGACGGCGCCCCGAAGGTGAAGAAGCCGCGCGTTCCTTCCGACTACAAGCCGCGGCTGGCCGCGCAGTTCGAGGAGAAGGTGCGCCCGGCGCTGACCCAGCAGTTCGGCTACAAGAACCCGATGCAGGTGCCCAAGATCACCAAGGTGGTGCTCAACATGGGCATCGGCGAGGGCGTTGCCGACCGCAAGAAAGTCGACGGCGCGGCGACCGATCTGTCGATGATCGCCGGGCAGAAGGCGGTCATCACCAAGTCGCGCAAGTCGATCGCCACCTACAAACTGCGCGATGGCCAGGCCATCGGCTGCAAGGTGACCTTGCGCAAGGCGCGCATGTACGACTTCATCGACCGGCTGATCAACATCGCGCTGCCGCGCGTGCGCGACTTCCGCGGTCTCAACCCGAAGAGCTTCGATGGACGCGGCAACTACAGCCTCGGCATCAAGGAATACACCGTGTTCCCGGAAATCGACTTCGACAAGGTCGTCGACACCTGGGGCATGGACATCACCGTTTGCACCAACGCGCGCACCGACGAGGAAGCGCGCGCGCTGCTGACAGCTTTCAACTTCCCGTTCCGGCAGTGAGGCGGCGCCAGGCCGACCTCAGACGCGGAAACAAGGAGCGATAGAGAATGGCGAAGAAGAGTTCGATCGAGAAGAACGAAAGGCGGCGCAAGCTTGCCAAGAAGTTTTCCGGCCGGCGCACGCGGCTGAAGGCGATCGCGCATGACAAGAAGCTGCCGATGGAGGAGCGTTTTGCCGCGATCCTGAAGCTCGCCGAATTGCCGCGCAACTCCAACATCAATCGCGTGCGCAACCGCTGCGAGATGACCGGCCGTCCGCGCGGCTATTACCGCAAGCAGAAGATGAGCCGTATCGCGCTGCGCGAGCTCGGCTCCAAGGGCCTCATTCCCGGCCTCGTGAAATCGAGCTGGTGAGGAGGATCGAATGGCAGTGAACGATCCGATCGGCGATATGATCGCACGCATCCGCAACGCGCAGATGCGCAACAAGTCCAAGGTGTCGATGCCCGGCTCCAAGCAGCGCGAGCGCGTGCTCGAGGTGCTCAAGACCGAAGGCTTCATCCGCGGCTACGCCGCCGTCGCCCATGCCTCGGGCCGCAGCGAGCTTGAGATCGAGCTCAAATACTTCGACGGCGCGCCGGTGATCCGCGAGATCGCCCGCGTGTCGAAGCCGGGCCGGCGCGTCTACGCGTCCGTCAAGGCGCTGCCGCGCATCAACAACGGCCTCGGTGTCGCCATCCTGTCGACGCCGAAGGGCGTGATGGCCGACCACGACGCCCGCGACGCCAATGTCGGCGGCGAAATCATCTGCACGGTGTTCTAGCGCATGACCCCGAAAAGTGGGTTCCGGTTTTCGGATAAGGTCATGCGCAAATGAGAAATGTTATGGACGCAACGAGTCGAACTGAACGAATGAGCTTCTAATGTCGCGCATCGGCAAAAAACCCGTATCGGTTCCCTCCGGCGTCACCGCCAACGTGGAAGGGCAGACCGTCAAGGTGAAGGGCCCCAAAGGCGCGCTTCAGCTTGTCGTCGCCGACGACGTCACGGTGAAGATGGAGAAGGACGGCATCCACCTCGATCCGCGCAACGAGACCAAGCGCGCTCGCTCGCTGTGGGGCACCTCGCGCACGCTGGTCGCCAACCTGATGTCGGGCGTCACCAAGGGCTTCGAGGAGAAGCTCGAGATCAACGGCGTCGGCTATCGCGCCGCGGTTCAGGGCAAGACGCTGCAGTTGCAGCTCGGCTTCTCGCACGACGTCAACTATCCGATCCCGGAAGGCATCACCATCGCGACGCCGAAGCCGACCGAGATCGTCGTCACCGGCGTCGACAAGCAGAAGGTCGGCCATGTCGCGGCCGAAATCCGCGGCTACCGCCCGCCCGAGCCGTACAAGGGCAAGGGCGTGAAGTACGTCGGCGAATACATCTTCCGCAAGGAAGGCAAGAAGAAGTGAGGATGGTGGGTCATGTCGAGACTAAGTGACCGGACCGCGCGGCGCACGGCGACGATCCGCCGCAAGGTGAAGCTGGCGACGAACCGCAACGGCCGCGCGCGGCTGTCGGTGTTCCGCTCGGGGAAGCACATCTACGTCCAGCTTATCGACGACGCCAACGGCAATACGCTGGCCTCGGCTTCGTCGCTGGAAAAGACCATGCGCGAGGGCGCCAAGACCGGAGCCAACATCGAGGCAGCCAAGGCGGTCGGCAAGCTGATTGCCGAGCGGGCCAAGGAAAAGGGCATCAAGGACGTCGTGTTCGACCGCGGCGGCTATCTCTATCACGGGCGCATCAAGGCACTGGCCGACGCCGCGCGCGAAGGCGGGCTTAACTTTTAACGGAAACAGAGAGCTATGGCACAAGAACCGCGACGAGAGCAGCGCAGGGACCGCGAACGCGGCGGCCGCGAGGAACGCGATAGCGAGTTCATCGACAAGCTCGTGCACATCAACCGCGTGGCCAAGGTGGTCAAGGGCGGCCGGCGCTTCGCGTTCGCGGCGCTCGTCGTCGTCGGCGACCAGAAGGGCCGCGCCGGCTTCGGCCACGGCAAGGCGCGCGAAGTGCCCGAGGCGATCCGCAAGGCAACCGACGCGGCCAAGCGCAGCCTGACCCGCGTGCCGCTGCGCGAGGGCAGGACGCTCCATCACGACGTGCTCGGCCATCACGGCGCCGGCAAGGTGTTTCTGCGCGCCGCGCCTCCCGGCACCGGCATCATCGCCGGCGGCCCGATGCGCGCGGTATTCGAGACGCTCGGTATCCAGGACGTGGTGGCGAAATCGCTCGGCTCGTCCAATCCCTACAACATGGTGCGCGCCACCTTCGAGGCGCTCAAGCACCAGGACTCGCCGCGCTCGGTCGCGGCGCGGCGCAACATCAAGGTCTCGGCGCTGCAGGCGCGCCGCCGCGAAGGCGGCGAGGCCGAAGCGACGGCGGAGTAATCCATTATGGCGGCAGGAAAAACCATCAAGGTCGAGCAGGTGGCGAGCCCGATGCGGCGTCACTTCGATCAGCGTGCGACGCTGATCGGCCTCGGCCTCAACAAGATCGGCCGTATCAAGGAGCTGCCGGACACGCCGTCGACGCGCGGCATGATCCGCAAGCTCAGCAACCTGGTGCGGGTGGTCGGCGATAAATGATCTGTCATGCCCGGCCTTGTGCCGGGCATCCACGCATTGGCGGCAAAGGAAGGCGTGGATGGCCGGGACTTAAGCGGGAAGACGCGCTTCGCGCTTATGCCCGGCCATGACGAAGCAGGAAACGAGGACGTAAGATGAAACTCAACCAGATCGCCGACAATCCGGGCGCGCGCAAGAACCGCATGCGCATCGGCCGCGGCATCGGCTCCGGCATGGGCAAGACCGGCGGCCGCGGCGGCAAAGGCCAGACCGCGCGCACCGGCGTGCGCATCAAGGGCTTCGAGGGCGGGCAGATGCCGCTGCATCGCCGCCTGCCCAAGCGCGGCTTCCGCAACACGGCGTTCGCGGTCAAGCTCAACGAGACCAATCTCGGCAAGGTGCAGACCGCGATCGATGCAGGGCTGCTCGATGCCGGCCAGCCGATCGACGTTGCCGCCATGGTCAAGGCCGGCCTGATGCGGCGCGCCAAGGACGGCGTCAAGGTGATCGGCGGCGGCGAGCTCAAGAGCAAGGTCAACCTGGCGGTCTGGGGCGCGTCGAAGTCGGTGGTCGAGGCAGTCGAGAAGGCCGGCGGCACCGTCAAGATTCTCGCTCCGGCCAAGGAAGCCGACGAAGTTCCGCGCGGCAAGAACAAGCGCGCCGCGCTCGACGCTGCCGCGGGACAAAGGCGGCGACAAGGGCGGTGGCAAGGCCAAGGCCAAAGGCGGCAAGGCTGAAGCCGCAGCGCCCGAAGGCGGGGCATAACGCGCCTACCGGTTTTTCAGCGGGCGCCTATATCTACGCCCTTGCGGGCGGCTTTACGGGGCGGGGCAGGAGCGACTGAATGGTTTCGGCAGCGGAACAACTGGCGGCCAATCTCAACTTCTCGGCGCTGGCCAAGGCCGACGAGCTGAAAAAGCGCATCTGGTTCACCCTCGGCGCGCTGCTTGTCTTCCGCCTCGGCACCTACATCCCGCTGCCCGGCATCGATCCCAACGCCTGGGAACAGATCTTCAACACGCAGTCCGGGGGCATCCTCGGAATGTTCAATTTGTTCTCCGGCGGCGGCATCCAGCGCATGGCGATCTTTGCGCTCAACATCATGCCGTACATCTCCGCTTCGATCATCATCCAGCTGATGACGACGGTGTCGCCCACGCTCGAGGCCCTCAAGAAAGAGGGCGAGAGCGGCCGCAAGATCATGAACCAGTACACGCGCTACCTGACGGTGCTGTTGGCCGCGTTTCAGGCCTACGGCATCGCCATCGGCCTCGAAGGCGCCGGCAGCGTGGTTTCCGATCCCGGCTGGTTCTTCCGCATCTCGACCGTCGTTACGCTCACCGGCGGCACCATGTTCCTGATGTGGCTCGGCGAGCAGATCACCTCGCGCGGCATCGGCAACGGCATCTCGCTCATCATCCTCGCCGGCATCGTCGCGCGTCTGCCGGCGGCGATCGCCGGCACCCTCGAGCTCGGCCGTCAGGGCGCTCTGTCGACCGGCTTGATCCTCGCCGTGCTGGTGATGGCGGTTGCGGTCATCACCTTCATCGTCTTCATGGAGCGCGCGCAGCGCCGCCTGCTGATTCAGTATCCCAAGCGCCAGGTCGGCAACCGCATGTTCGAGGGCCAGTCCTCGCATCTGCCGCTCAAGCTCAACACTTCCGGCGTGATCCCGCCGATCTTCGCCTCGTCGTTGTTGTTGTTGCCGACCACGGTTGCCAACTTCAACGCCGGCCACGGCCCGGGCTGGCTCACCACCGTCACCACGCTGCTCGGCCACGGCCAGCCGCTGTTCCTCGCGCTTTATCTGGCGCTGATCGTGTTCTTCGCCTTCTTCTACACCGCGATCGTGTTCAACCCGACCGAGACCGCCGACAATCTGAAAAAGCACGGCGGCTTCATCCCCGGCATCAGGCCGGGCGAACGCACGGCCGAATACATCGACTACGTGCTGACGCGCATCACCGTGATCGGCGCGCTCTATCTCGCCATCGTCTGCCTGATCCCGGAGATTCTCATCTCTTATGCCGCGGTGCCGTTCTATTTCGGCGGCACCTCGCTGCTGATCGTTGTCAGCGTCACCATGGACACGGTGGCGCAGATCCAGGGCTATCTGCTGGCGCATCAATACGAAGGCTTGATCAAACGTTCGAAATTGCGGGGGCGAAATAGATGAGGCTGATCCTGCTCGGCCCGCCGGGGGCGGGGAAGGGCACGCAAGCGCAGCGCCTGGTTTCCAAACACGGTGTCGTTCAATTATCCACGGGTGACATTTTGCGCGCGGCGGTTGCCGCCGGAACGCCAATCGGTCTTCGCGCCAAAAGCTTCATGGAAGCGGGTCAGCTCGCCCCAGACGAGGTGGTGGTGCAGATCGTCGCCGACCGCATCGGCGAGCCCGACGCCAAAAACGGCTTCGTTCTCGACGGTTTCCCGCGCACCGTGCCGCAGGCGGAAGCGCTCGACCGCCTGCTTGCCGAGCGGGGGCTCAAGCTCGACGCCGTCATCCAGCTCAAGGTCGACGAGGGCATCCTGTTAAAGCGCATCGAGCAGCGCGTGGCGCAGATGACGGCGAGCGGCGAGAAGGTCCGCTCCGACGACAATTCGGAGGTGCTCAGGGGCCGCCTCGAGGCTTACCGGGCGCAGACCGCGCCGCTGGTCGGCTATTATGTCGGTAAGGGCATGCTCAAGGCCGTGGACGGCATGGCGCCGATCGACACGGTCACCGCCGCCATCGACCGCATTCTGGCCCCCAGCAAGGCCGCCAAGCCGGCCAAGGCCAAGGCGCGGACCAGGAAACCGGCCAAGCGCGCCCCGCGCCGCGCCGCCGAGACACCGAAATCGGCCCGTAAGGCCGCCCGTAGGCCTGCCCGGAAAGCTGCCTCCGGGAGGCGAAAAAACAAGGCTGGACAAGCCAAAAGCCGTACGCGGCGGAGGTTGACGAAAGCGAGATGAATCCCTTAATAAGCTTCACATTCAGAAGCTTGGCACGATGCCGGGCCCCGGTGAGGCGGGGGCGGGCGTCGTGTTACGCTTTGGGCTATCCCCTTCAGGGACTTGAGAAATTTCGCCGCGCATCACGCGCCGGCCGGTAAACAGGAGAGAGCATTGGCTCGTATCGCGGGCGTCAATCTGCCCACCAACAAGCGCGTCATCATCGCGCTGCAGTACATCCATGGCATCGGCCCGAAGATCGCCAGGGACATTATGACCAAGGTTAACCTGCCGGACGAGCGGCGGGTGTCGCAGCTCACCGACGCCGAGGTGCTGCAGATCCGCGAACTGATCGACCACGACTACATGGTCGAGGGCGACTTGCGCCGCGAGGTGCAGCTCAACATCAAGCGGTTGATGGACCTCGGCTGCTACCGCGGCCTGCGCCACCGCAAGGGTCTGCCGGTGCGCGGCCAGCGCACCCACACCAATGCGCGCACCCGCAAGGGCCCGGCCAAGACCATCGCCGGCAAGAAGAAGGCCGAAGGCAAGTAATCAGGAATTGCCCGCGCCATCTGGAGCGGCGGGCCTCGAAAGGATTTGAGAATGGGTAAGGAAGCCACCCGCGTCCGCCGGCGCGAACGCAAGAACATCGCGTCGGGCGTTGCGCATGTGAACGCGTCGTTCAACAACACCATGATCACCATCACCGACGCCCAGGGCAACACCATTGCCTGGTCGTCGTCGGGCACGATGGGCTTCAAGGGCTCGCGTAAGTCGACGCCTTACGCGGCGCAGGTCGCAGCCGAAGACGCCGCCAAGAAGGCGCAGGAGCACGGCATGCGCACCCTCGAGGTCGAGGTGTCGGGCCCGGGCTCGGGCCGCGAGTCGGCGCTGCGCTCGTTGCAGGCGGCGGGCTTCACCATCACCTCAATTCGCGACGTGACCACGATCCCGCATAACGGGTGCAGGCCGCGCAAGCGTCGCCGCGTATGAACGTTCATTCGAGCGGGTTTGCGCCCGCAGCAGCCGCCGAACTCTCCCCCACAACGGCGGGTGGGGTGCGCGGGGAAACCCAGCGCCACGCAAAGGGTGAAGACGTGACCATTCAGAAGAATTGGCAGGAACTGATCAGGCCGAACAAGCTCCAGGTCGCCGCCGGGACCGACGCGGCGCGCACGGCAACCGTCGTTGCCGAGCCGCTCGAGCGCGGCTTCGGCGTGACGCTCGGCAATGCGCTGCGCCGCATTCTGTTGTCGTCGCTGCAAGGTGCGGCGGTGCAATCGGTGCACATCGACGGCGTGCTGCACGAGTTCTCCTCGATCGCGGGCGTCCGCGAGGACGTCACCGACATCGTACTCAACATCAAGGACATCGCCATCAAGATGCAGGGCGAAGGCCCCAAGCGCATGGTGGTGAAGAAACAGGGCCCCGGCACCGTCACGGCAGGCGACATCCAGACCGTCGGCGACGTGGTCGTGCTCAATCCGGATCTCGTGCTGTGCACGCTCGACGAGGGCGCGGAGATCCGCATGGAGTTCACCGTCAACACCGGCAAGGGCTACGTCGCCGCCGAGCGCAATCGTCCCGAAGACGCGCCGATCGGTCTCATCCCGGTCAACTCGCTCTATTCGCCGGTGCGCAAGGTCTCCTACAAGGTCGAGAACACCCGCGAAGGCCAGATCCTCGACTACGACAAGCTGACCATGACCATCGAGACCAATGGCGCAGTCAGCCCTGAGGACACGGTCGCTTACGCCGCGCGCATCCTGCAGGACCAGCTCAACGTCTTCGTCAACTTCGAGGAGCCGCGCAAGGCCGAGGCCGCCGAGGCGATCCCCGATCTTGCCTTCAACCCGGCCTTCCTCAAGAAGGTGGACGAGCTCGAGCTGTCGGTGCGCTCGGCCAATTGTCTCAAGAACGACAACATCGTCTATATCGGCGATCTGGTGCAGAAGACCGAAGCCGAGATGCTGCGCACGCCGAACTTCGGCCGCAAGTCGCTCAACGAGATCAAGGAAGTGCTGGCGCAGATGGGTCTGCACCTCGGCATGGAAGTGCCGGGCTGGCCGCCGGAGAACATCGAAGAGCTCGCCAAGCGCTTCGAGGATCATTACTAGGCTCTGTCATTCCGGGGCGCGCGCAAAGCGCGCGAACCCGAAATCCAGAGAAGGATGCACTGAGGTTGTTTCTGGATTCCGGATCGCCGCTACGCGGCGTCCGGAATGACGGGTAAAAGAGGATAATACGCGATGCGTCACGGCAAGGTTCACCGCAAGCTCAACCGCACGGCGGAGCATCGCAAGGCCATGTTCGCCAACATGTCGGCGGCGCTGATCAAGCACGAGCAGATCGTCACCACGCTGCCGAAGGCCAAGGAGCTGCGCCCGATCGTCGAGAAGCTGGTCACGCTCGCCAAGAAGGGCGGGCTCGCCGCGCGCCGCCAGGCGATCGCCGAAATCCGCGACGTCGCCCAGGTCAAGAAACTGTTCGACGTCATCGGCCCCCGCTACAAAGAGCGCGCCGGCGGCTACACCCGCATCATGAAGGCGGGCTTCCGTTATGGCGACAATGCCGCCAATGCCGTGATCGAGTTCGTCGACCGCGACGTCGAGGCCAAGGGCAAGGATTCCGGCCCGGTGCTGGAAAAGGCCCCGGCTGAAGAGGTGGCCGTGCCGGCCTGAGCCCCGCACGAATTGAAGCGAAAATTAGAAGGGCGGCTCGATCGAGCCGCCCTTTTTATTTTGCCGTCTGCGGCGTCACTTCGCCGGCGGCGGGCCCGCCGGCGTCGGCGTGTAGTGGTCCGGCGGCAGCACCTGATAGACGAACGAGGTCGGCTTTTCGCTCGGGCCCGAACGGGCCGGGCACCTTGTTCTTGATCGGCGGCAGCGTCTTCAGATAGGCGGCGATCGCCAGCGCATCGCGATGGCTCAGGCTCTTGAACGATTCGACCGGCATCGGCGGCGCCAGCATGCGGCCGTCCGGCCGCTTGCCGGTGGTGATCGCGGTCGCGATCTGCTCCTTGGTCCATTTGCCGATCCCGGTTTCGTCGTCCGGGGTGATGTTGGCGCCGTAGAACACGCCAAGGCCGGGCACCTCGAAGCCGACGTCGGAGCCGCCGAGATAACGCGTCATGTCCGGCTTGCCGAGGAAGGTGCCGGGGGTGTGGCAGTCGGTACAGGGAATGATGCTGACCAGATACTTGCCGCGCTGCACCTGCGTCTCGGCGGCATTGGCGGCGCCGACCATGGCGCCGGCGACCGAAATGACGGCAACCGCGATAACCCCCCACGTCTTGACCATCGAATCCTCCCTGTTGATGACGCCCTCGGGCAGCAAAAACTAGCCACGAAACACCGATCCGTACAAGCCGCCACCGGCTGCGGCCTTCATTTAGTCCACACGGAGGCCTATATCTCGCCCGACCAGCGGGAATCGTCCATGCCTCGATACAAGAGCCTCATCGTCGCCCTGGCGGCCGCCGTCGCCCTCGTGGCGCACACCGCGTCCGCGCAGCAGCGCCGCGTGCCGACTGCCGACGAAATGCGCATGTCGTTTGCGCCGATCGTGCATCGCGTTGCGCCTGCGGTGGTCAACGTCTACGCCGCCAAGGTGGTGCAGAACCGCAATCCGCTGTTCGACGATCCGATCTTCCGCCGCTTCTTCGGCGTGCCCGGCGACGGCGGCGGCGCCCAGGTGCAGCGCTCGCTTGGCTCCGGCGTCATCGTCGACGCCTCCGGCCTCATCGTCACCAACGTCCACGTCATCGAGGGCGCCGACGACATCAAGGTATCGCTCGCCGACAAGCGCGAGTTCGAGGCGCAGGTCGTGCTCAAGGACAAGCGCAGCGATCTCGCCGTGCTGCGCATCAAGGACGCGCACGAACGCTTCCCCTTCCTCGACTTCGCCAATTCCGATCAGCTTGAGGTCGGCGACATCGTGCTTGCCATCGGCAACCCGTTCGGCGTCGGGCAGACGGTGACGCACGGCATCGTCTCGGCGCTGGCGCGCACCCAGGTTGGCATCACCGACTATCAGTTTTTCATCCAGACCGACGCGCCGATCAATCCGGGCAATTCCGGCGGCGCGCTGGTCGACATGACCGGACGTCTGGTTGGCATCAACACCGCGATCTTCTCGCGTTCCGGCGGCTCGCAAGGCGTCGGCTTTGCCATTCCCGCCAACATGGTGCGCGTGGTCGTTGCCTCCGCCGAGCACGGCAGCAAGGACGTGCAGCGGCCCTGGCTCGGCGCCAAGCTGCAAGCCGTAACCTCCGATATTGCCGAGAGCATGGGCCTCAAGCGGCCGGCCGGCGCGCTGGTCGCCAACGTCGTGCAGGCAAGCCCGGCGGCGAGCGCCGGGCTCAAAGCCGGCGACGTCATCGTCTCGGTCGATGGGCAGGAGGTCGACGATCCCAACGCCTTCGACTACCGCTTCGCCACCAAGCCGATCGGCGGTACCGCCAGCCTCGGTCTGCTGCGCGGCGGCCGCGACGTTTCCGTTTCGGTGGCGCTGCAGATCGCGCCGCAAGCCTCGCTTGACGAGATCACCATCCGCAGCCGCTCGCCGTTCTCCGGCGCCAAGGTCGCCAACCTGTCGCCGTCGCTCGCCGACGAGCTTCGCCTCGAGGGCGTGCAGGAGGGCGTCGTCATCCTCGACGTCGACAACGGCTCCTATGCCAGCAATCTCGGGTTCCAGCGCGGCGACGTGATCCTGTCGGTCAACGGCGAGCGTATCGAGGGCACCGCCGAGCTCGAGCGCGTCACCAGCACGCCGAGCCGCTCCTGGCGCATCGTGTTCCGTCGCGGCCGCCAGCAGATCACCGCGGTGTTCAACGGATGAGAGCGGTTCTGCACGGCATCGTGTCCCGGGCGCAGCGCAGCGTGAAACGATGCGCTGCAGACCCGGGACCGTTACGGGAGCGGTGTTTCGAAAGGCCCCGGATCTGCGGCGCATCACTTCGCATTCGCTCGTGCTGCGCCGCGTCCGGGGCACGAGGCTGATGGCCCCGCGTCCAAAAACCTCCGGGCCGACTTTGTTCGCCGCCGCGGGCCTCGACAAGGACGCGCCGCGGCCGCTGGCCGACCGGCTGCGCCCGACCAAACTGGATGAAGTTGTCGGCCAGGATCATCTGCTCGGCCCCGACGGCGCGCTCACCCGGATGCTCTCGACTCGCTCGCTCGGCTCACTCGTATTCTGGGGCCCGCCCGGTACCGGCAAGACCACGGTGGCGCGGCTGTTGGCGCAGGCAACCGACCTGCATTTCGAGCAGATTTCCGCGATCTTCACCGGCGTTGCCGACCTCAAGAAAGTGTTCGAGGAGGCCCGCCGCCGCCGCGAGCTGGGGCAGGGCACGCTGCTGTTCGTCGACGAGATCCACCGCTTCAACCGCGCCCAGCAGGACTCGTTTCTCCCCGTTATGGAAGACGGCACGATCGTCCTGGTCGGCGCCACCACGGAAAATCCGTCGTTCGAATTGAATGCGCCGTTGCTCTCCCGGGCCCGCGTGCTGGTGTTCAAGTCACTCGACGCCGCGGCCATCGAGAAGCTGCTCGCCCGCGCCGAAGAGATCGAGGGCCGCAAGCTGCCGCTCGACGCCACCGCGCGTGAGCAGCTCATCGGCATGGCCGACGGCGACGGCCGCGCCGCGCTCACCTTGGCCGAGGAAATCTGGCGCGCGGCGCGCAAGGACGAGACCTTCACCGCGGCGCAGTTGCAGACAATCGTGCAGCGCCGCGCGCCGATCTACGACAAGGCGCAGGACGGCCATTACAATCTCATCAGCGCTCTGCATAAATCGGTGCGCGGCTCCGACCCCGACGCCGCGCTTTATTACCTCTGCCGCATGTTGGACGCCGGCGAGCCGCCGCTCTACATCGCGCGCCGCGTGGTGCGCATGGCGATCGAGGACATCGGCATGGCCGATCCGCAGGCGCTCGTCATCGCCAACGCCGCTAAGGACGCCTACGATTTCCTCGGCTGCCCCGAAGGCGAGCTCGCGATCGCGCAGGCCCTGCTCTACGTCGCGACCGCGCCGAAATCGAACGCCGGCTACGCCGCCTTTGGCGCCGCCATGCGCACGGCGAAGGAGGCGGGCTCGCTGGTGCCGCCCAAGCACATCCTCAACGCGCCGACCAACCTCATGAAGGAGGAAGGCTACGGCCGCGGCTATGCCTACGACCATCACGAGGAAGAAGCCTTCTCCGGCCAGAACTATTTTCCTGACGCGCTGCCGCGCCAGCAGTTCTACAATCCCCCCGAACGCGGCTTCGAGCGCGAGATCAGGAAGCGGCTGGAATACTGGGCGAAGCTGAGGAAGGAACGGGGTGGGGGATGACCATCGATCTCGACAAATATTTCGAGCGCATCGGCTATACAGGCCCGCGCGACGCCTCGCTCGACACGCTGCGCGCGTTGCATAACCTGCATCCGCAGGCGATCCCGTTCGAGAACCTCGACCCGCTGCTCAAGCGTCCGGTCAGGCTCGATCCCGCCTCGCTGCAGGCGAAGCTGGTCGAGGGCGGCCGCGGCGGCTATTGCTTCGAGCACAATACGCTGTTTGCCAACGTGCTGCGCCAGCTCGGCTTCACCGTTCAGGAAGGCACCGCGCGCGTGCGCTGGTCGGTGCCGCCCGGCATCAAGACGCCGCGCACCCATTGCCTGCTGTTCGTCGATGCCGAGGGTGACAAGTACCTGGTCGACGTCGGCTTCGGCGGCAATGTGCTGACCGGGCCGCTGAAGCTTGAATCCCGCGACGAGCAGGCGACGCCGCACGAGACCTTCCGCCTCACGCAGGAGGGCCATCGCGTCGTCGAGGAAGCCAAGATCAACGGCGCCTGGACGCCGCTTTACGCCTTCGATTTCGCCGACACGCATCCGATCGACTACGAGCTCGGCAACTGGTTCACCTCGGCGCACCCGAATTCGATTTTCGTCAACGGTCTGCTGGGCGCGCGCGCCGAGCCTGACAAGCGCTACGCGCTGATGAACAATCAGCTTTCGACCCATACGCTCAATGGCGGCACGAAGAAACAGACGCTCGGCAGCGCGTCCGAGATGCGCGACGCGCTCACCGACCTGTTCAAGCTGCGGCTCGATCAGCTCGAAGGCCTCGATCCGGCGCTGACCAAGCTCGCCGCGGGCACGGCATGAGGCGGGGTAAACGGGGCCCGCGCCATCCCGGCGGCGGCAAACAAATGGCGGGGCCGCGCGGCCGCGGCCACGGCCGTGATCGCGACGAGCGGATCAAGGAGCGATCCAAAGAGCGCGCCAATCCCCGGCAGTCCGATCGCAGCGGCAAGCATTTCGCTAAGCGTGACCGGCCCGTCCGTCACCCTGAGGTGCGAGCCGCGAAAGCGGCGAGCCTCGAAGGGCGACGGCCCGGGCCATCATCCTTCGAGGCGCGCGAAGGGCGCGCACCTCAGGATGACGGGGCAAAGCCCATTTTATTTGCAGCCGGCGTCCAGACCGTTGCGGTGACCGCCGACGAGAACGGCATGCGCGTCGACCGCTTCTTCGAGGCGCGGTTTCCCGGCCTGTCCTTCAGCCACATCCAGCGCATCATTCGCAAAGGCGAAGTGCGGGTGAACGGCAAGCGGACGCAGCCGAAAAATCGGCTGGAAGCCGGTCAGTCCGTGCGCATCCCGCCGCTGAAGCTCGAGGCTCCTGCACCGCGCGATGACGCGCCGCAGGCGCAGAAGGACCGCGCTTTCCTGAAAGGCATTACGCTCTACGAGGACGACGATGTCCTGGTGCTCAACAAGCCGATGGGTCTTGCGGTGCAGGGCGGCTCCGGCACCACGCGCCACATCGACGGCATGCTGGGCTCTTTACGCGGCTCGCATCCCGACGCGCAGCGGCCGCGCCTGGTGCATCGCCTCGACAAGGACACCGCCGGTTGCCTGCTGGTCGCCAAGACGCGCTTTGCCGCCGCGGCGCTCGCCAAGACCTTCCGCTCGCGCGCCGCGCGCAAGATCTACTGGGCGCTGGTGGTTGGCGTGCCGCGTCCCGCGCAAGGCCGCATCTCGACCTATCTCGCCAAGCAGGAGGTCGAGGAAGATTCGTTCATGCGCATCGCCAAGCACGGCGACAAGGATGCTGTGCACGCCGTCACTTATTACGCGGTGGTGGAGACGGCGGCGCAGCAGCTAGCCTGGCTGTCGCTCAAGCCGGTGACCGGGCGCACGCACCAGCTGCGCGCCCACATGGCGCATATCGGCCACCCCATCGTCGGCGATCCGAAATACTTCAACATCGAGAACTGGCAACTGCCCGGCGGCATCCAGGACAAGCTGCATCTGCTCGCCCGCCGCATCGCCGTGCCGCATCCGCGCGGCGGCACCATTGACGTCTCGGCGCCGCTGCCGCCGCACATGCAGCAGTCGTGGAACCTGCTGGGGTTCGATGCCCAGCGCTACGATCCGATCGAGGACGCGCCGGAGGAGGAGTAGCGCCGCCGCGCCGCAGATATTATCTGGCGGCTATGCGCATCACTTCGATTTGCCTGCTGGCCGCGGCTCTCTGTGCCGCCGTACCTGCCCAGGCGCAGTGGGCGCTGGATTACAACATCATGACGCCCGAAGTTCCAGCCGCGAAATATCGTGCGCCGAGACACCATCGCGTGACGCCGCCCTCCGTCGCGCAACCAGCGCCGGATCAGATGGCGCCGCTCAAGCCGCAGGCGAAGACCAACGCGCCGCGGCGCTATCCACGCGGCTCATCAGGGCTGGTGACGCCGACGCCCTTGCCGCCGCCGCTGCATTACAATCCGCCGCCGGTGCAGGCGATCGAGCCGCCGCAGGCGAAGGTGCCGCCGTCGCTCTATGTGCCGCAGACCGGGCTTGCGCTGCCGAATATGCAGACCCCGGGCAACGGCGCCGGCGGCAGCGAGACCTTCCAGGACCGCGCTTTGCGCTGCTCGCAGCAGGCCGGCGTCTACGGCCCGAACATGACCGGCGACCGCAACGCCTATATCGGCAGTTGCATCAATCAATAAGGCCAAGAACGGCTTTAGGACCGCCGTTAAAGCTTGCCGTGCATCGCTGAGAGGACAGGCGCGGCGCAATGCCCGGTCATAATAGTGTCATTTGACATGCCGCCTGTGCGCGTATGTGTTACCACCATGTGGCGACGCTTGTGATGCGAGGGGAGGCCATATGATGGCGTGCATCCCGACTTCGAGACTGACGTTCGGCTTCACGGCTGCGGCTTTCGTCGCCGCAATGTCGTTATCGTCGCCGGCCGTGGCGATCACGTATGTCTACACTGGATCGAATTTCGTGAATGTCTCGGCACCGTACACAACATCCGAGTTCGTATCGGGAACCATGACGCTCGCTGCTCCGCTGGACGTGGGCAACTCTAGCTCGCCGACCCCGACATCGTTCTCATTCACCGACATCGTGCAAACCATTACCGATGCTACGGCAACCTCCACGAGTTTCGAATTTATAACCGACAGCCTCGGAAGCATCATCGGATGGGATGTCAAGATTGACGGACCTTTAGGCGAAATCAAAACACAAAATACCGGCGGCACGACCGTCGACGAAGACTTCGCTTCGGGCGGCAACTCCGACACTGGGGGCCCCAACGGTATTCCGGGCACCTGGTCGGTTGCGACGACTCCGCTTCCGGCAACCCTGCCGTTATTTGCCGGCGGCCTAGCGGCAATCGGTCTGCTCGGCCGGCGCCGGCGCAAGAGCCTCTAGTCAAACCGTTGCGATGACCTGAGCGTTCCGGTGCTTCCCTGGGCGGCGAATTCTTATTCCTTGACAAGCAACCAAATGGTTGCATATATTATCCTCCATGGATGCCGTGTTCAGGGCGCTGGCCGACGCGAGCAGACGCGAATTGCTCGACCGGCTCTACGCCGACAACGGTCAGACGCTGAACGAGCTTTGCGCCCGCCTCGACATGACGCGGCAGGCGGTGAGCAAGCACCTGGCCATTCTTGAAGACGCCAATCTCGTCGCCACCGTGCGGCGGGGCAGGGAAAAGCTGCACTACCTCAATCCAGTGCCGATCCACGAAATCGGCGAGCGCTGGATCGGAAAATTCGAACGCCACCGCCTTCAGGCGCTGAGCGACATGAAGAAGGCATTGGAGCAAGAGTGAGGAGAGAAAGATGAGCAAGCCCGTTTTCGTCTACGTGAGCTATATCGCCTCGACGCCGGACAAGGTGTTCAAGGCCCTGACCTCGCACGAAGCCACCGGCAAGTTCTGGTTCGGCAACGCCGCGACCTCCGATTGGAAGATCGGCTCGCCGGTCGAATTCCATCGTGAAGGCAAGCTGATCCTCAAAGGCAAGATTCTCGAAAACGATCCGCCGCGGCGGTTGTCCTACAGTTTCATTCCGATGCACGACGAGAAATTCAGCGGCGAGCAGCCCTCGCGCGTGGTGTTCGAGCTCGAGCAGCAGCGTGACCAGGTCAAGCTCACGGTGACCCACGACGACTTCGCCGAAGACAGCAAGGTCTTCGCCAGCATCAGCCAGGGCTGGCCGCTGGTGCTCTCCAGCCTCAAGAGCTACCTGGAGACCAACCGTGTACTCTACGCGCCGTGGTACGAGAAGGACAGGGAAAAAGTGGCGTCATGATTGGCAGTTTTGTCATGGCCGGGCTTGTCCCGGCCATCCACGCCTTAGCCCAAGAAAGAAAGGTGTGGATGCGGCACAACGCCGGGCATGACGGAAGTGCTAATCCCCCGCCGCCGTCAGCGCCGCCAAATCCTCGGCGGTCAGCTTGAGCTGCGGCGCTTTCATGATGTCGGCGAGCTGCTTGAGACTGGTCGCCGACGCGATCGGCGCCGTGATCTTGGCGATCAACCAGGCGAGCGCAACCTGCGCGCAAGTGGCGTTGTGCTTGGCCGCCACCGCGCCGACCGCGTCGAGAATGCGCGCGCCGCGCGGGTTGAGGTATTTCTTCAGCCGCCCGCCGCGGTCCGGATTTTTGTCGGCGTCGGCCGCCGTCTTGTATTTGCCGGTGAGGAAGCCGGCGGCGAGCCCGTAATAGGGGATGACGCCGATATCCTCCTGCCGGCAGATCGCCGCATAGCCGCTCTCGAATTCGTTGCGGTCGGAGAGATTGTAGAGCGGCTGCAGGCTCTCATAGCGCGGCAAGCCGAGCCGCTTGCTGGCTGCGAGTGACGCCTTGAGCCGCTCAGGCGTCACGTTGGAAGCGCCGATCGCGCGCACCTTGCCGGCCTTTATCAGTTCGGCATAGGCCTGCAGGGTCTCCTCGACCGGCGTCGTCTCGTCGTCGAAATGCGTCTGATAGAGATCGATGCAGTCGGTTTGCAGGCGGCGCAGCGAAGCCTCGCAATGGCGCAGGATGTAGTCCTTGCGCACGCAGACGCCGTCGCCCATGTCGGAGCCCACTTTGGTCGCGACGACGACCTTGCCGCGCTTGCCGCTTCGCTTGAGCCAGTTGCCGATGATGGTTTCGGACTCGCCGCCTTTGTGTCCCGGCACCCAGCGCGAATAGCTGTTGGCGGTGTCGATGGCGTTGAAGCCGGCGTCGATGAAGGCGTCGAGCAGGGCAAACGAGGTCTTCTCGTCGACGTTCCAGCCGAACACATTGCCGCCGAGCACTAGCGGCGCGATGCGCAAGGACGAGCGGCCGAGTTGGCGATATTCCATGTCGAAGGCTTTCGAGTAGTCATGCCCGGGCTTGACCCGGGCATCCATGATGACTGGCAGCACACAGGAGCCTTGCGCAAGGCCTTCTTTACCGAGTTGCATCATGAATTGCCGGGTCAAGCCCGGCAATGACGACGGAGAGACGAGGGCGGTTACCTAAGGCTAGCGTTGAACTTGTCCAACGCCGCCTGGCCCGGGCACAGCTCGCGCTCGCCGAGCTGGTTGAGCGGCTTGTCGACGGTGCGCAGGTGGGCGTGCAGGTCTTCGGCTTCTTCGTCGACGTACAGGAGCCCGGTGACGATCTGCCCCTTGGCGGCGTGGTGCTGCAGGAAACCGAGCGCGGCCGTGCGGTCATGCAGCTCGTAATCAGCGGCAAGCTTGCGCAGCGCGAGCTTGGAGCCGTCGTGCTGCTCGACCACCTCGACCGTGCCCGGCTCGTATTCGACCTCGATCGGCATGCGCGAGGTCATGAAGTCGAGCCGGTTGACAGCTTCATTGTGCTCGCGCACGAAATCGAAGCTCTTGGTCGAACCGGCGTGGTTGTTGAAGGCGACGCACGGCGAGATCACGTCGATGAAGGCCGCGCCCTTGTGCGCGATCGCCGCCTTGATGATCGGCACCAACTGCGTCTTGTCGCCGGAGAAGGAGCGCGCGACGAAGCCGGCCCCGAGTTGCAGCGCCATGGCGGCCAGATCGATCGAATTGTCGGTGTTGATGAAGCCGCGCTTCGACTTCGAGCCGCGGTCGGCGGTCGCCGAGAACTGGCCCTTGGTCAGGCCGTAGACGCCGTTGTTCTCGACGATATAAGTCATGTTGACGCCGCGGCGGATCGAATGCGCGAACTGGCCGAAGCCGATCGACGCCGAGTCGCCGTCACCGGAGACGCCGAGATAGATCAGGTCGCGGTTGGCGAGATTGGCGCCGGTCAGCACCGACGGCATGCGCCCATGCACCGAGTTGAAACCGTGCGAATTGCCGAGGAAGTAGGTCGGCGTCTTCGACGAGCAGCCGATGCCGGAGATCTTGGCGACGCGGTGCGGCTCGATCGAGAGTTCGAAGCAGGCCTGGATGATGGCCGCGGTGATGGAGTCGTGGCCGCAGCCGGCGCACAGCGTCGACACCGTGCCTTCGTAGTCGCGGTGGGTGTAGCCGAGCTCGTTCTTCGGCAGGTCCGGGTGGTGGAACTTCGGCTTGGCGAGATAGGTCATGATTCTATATACTCCGAAGGCAATCGCGCATTTGGTGTCAGGGCCATGACCAAGCTGCTGCAGAAGGGCATTGAAGCCGTCCAATCGTTGCCGGACGACCGGCAGGATTTGGCCGGCGAGATGCTGCTGTGGATCGCTAGCGGCGAGCGAAAATATTGCCTCACTCCTGAGCAGATCGAAGACGTGAAAATCGGACTGGCTGAGGCCACGCGCGGTGAGTTCGCCACCGACGAAGAGATGGAACGCACTTGGGCAGAATTCGATAAATGACGTTGCGGTTCACCCCGCAGGCCCGCAAGCATCTTCAGGCCATCGCCCAATATATTCGAGAGCACAATCCAACCGCAGCGCGACGCGTTCGGTCGCGTATTCGTCAGACCGCCGAGCTTCTGGCGCGGTTCCCGCGTATTGGACACGAGGGCGCGGCGCCTGGAACGCGCGAACTGGTGGTACCGCAGTTGCCCTATATTATCGTTCATGTTGTCGACCAAAATGGCGACGTTTCGGTTGTCGGAATCTATCACGGCGCGCAGCTCCGCCCCGGCCAACCCGATTCATGACTTCACCTTCATCGGCTTGACCGTCAACTGGTCGAGATGGTCGCCGATCGCCTTGGCGATGAAGCGTGCGGTGATCGGCGTGCCGTCATAGTGCAGGATCGGCACCAGCCGCACCGGATCGATGCCGCATTCGTTGACGATCAGCGAACGCAGTTGGGCATCGCGGTTTTGCTCGACCACGAAGGTGAAATCGTGCTCGCCGACGAAGCTGTTGACCGAGGAGTGGAACGGGAAGGCGCGCACCCGCATGCGGTCGAGCGCATGGCCGCGCGCCTCGATCATGGCCAGCGCCTCGTCCATCGCCGGCGAGGTCGAGCCGTAATAGATGACGCCGTATTTGGTCGGCTTCGCCGCGCTCGCGATCAGCGGCCGCGGCACCAGGTCCTTGGCGGTGTCGAACTTGCGGATCAGCCGCTGCATGTTGTCGACGTAGGGCGCGCCTTCCTCGGTGTAGCGCGCATATCTGTCGCGCGAGGTGCCGCGGGTGAAGAACGAGCCCTTGGTCGGATGCGTTCCTGGATAGGTGCGGTAGGGGATGCCGTCGCCGTCGACGTCGAGATAGCGGCCGAAGTCCTTGCCGGCTTCCAGTTCCTCCGCGGTCATCACCTTGCCGCGGTCGTAGGCGCGCTTGTCGTCCCAGGCGAGCGGCCGGCACATGTGATGGTTCATGCCGATGTCGAGGTCGAGCATGACGAAGATCGGCGTCTGCAGCCGGTCGGCGAGATCGAAGGCGGTGGCGCCGAAGTCGAAGGCCTCGGCGGGGTCTTCGGGAAACAAGAGCACGTGCTTGGTGTCGCCGTGCGAGGCGTAGGCGCAGGACAGCACGTCCGACTGCTGTGTGCGCGTCGGCATACCGGTCGAAGGCCCGGCGCGTTGCACGTCGAACACCACCGCCGGGATCTCGGCGAAATAGGCGAGCCCCAAGAACTCCTGCATCAGCGATATGCCAGGGCCAGAGGTCGCGGTGAAGGCGCGGGCGCCGTTCCAGCCGGCGCCGATCACCATGCCGATCGAGGCGAGTTCGTCCTCGGCCTGGATGATGGCGTACTTCGCCTGCTTGGTTTCGGGATCGACGCGCAGCTTGGCGCAATGCCGGGTGAAGGCGTCGGCCAGAGAAGAAGAGGGCGTGATCGGGTACCAGGCGCACACCGTGGCGCCGCCATAGACGGCGCCAAGCGCGGCGGCCGAATTGCCCTCGATGAAGATGCGGTCGCCGACCTTGTCGGCCTTGCGCAGCTTGAGGCCGATCGGCTCGAGGTTGAGCGTCGCGTAGTCGCGGCCGATATGCAGCGCCTTGATGTTCGGCGCGATCAGCTTGTCCTTGCCCTTGTACTGCTCGCCGATCAGCGCCTCGACCACCTTGACGTCCATGTCGATCAGCGCGGTCAGCACGCCGATATAGATGATGTTCTTGAACAGCTGGCGCTGGCGCGGGTCGGTGTATTCGCGGTTGCAGATCGCGGTCAGCGGCACGCCGATCACGGTGATGTCGGGGCGGAACTTGGACGGCGGCATCGGCCGGGTCGAGTTGTAGAACAGGTAGCCGCCCGGCTCGATGCCGGCGATGTCCTTGTCGAAGGTCTGCGGGTTCATCGCCACCATGAGGTCGGTGCCGCCGCGGGCGCCAAGGTGGCCATCCTCCGACACCCGCACTTCGTACCAGGTCGGCAAGCCTTGAATGTTGGACGGGAAGATGTTGCGGGGCGCGACCGGAATGCCCATCCGCATCACCGCGCGGGCGAACATCTCGTTGGCGCTCGCCGAGCCCGAGCCGTTGACGTTGGCGAAACGGACGACGAAGTCGTTTACGCGGCTGATCGGCGTTGCGGTCGGCATGATGGTCCAGCGTGAGTCATATCGAGCAGGAATTTCTGCATGTCCCAGGCCCCGGTCGGGCAGCGCTCCGCGCATAGCCCGCAATGCAGGCAGACGTCCTCGTCTTTGACCATGACGCGGCCGGTCTTCAGGCCGTCCTGCACGTAGAGGTCCTGGGTGAGGTTCTTCGCCGGCGCCTCAAGGCGCGTGCGCAAATCGGCTTCCTCGCCGTTGCCCGTGAAGGTGATGCAGTCCATCGGGCAGATGTCGACGCAGGCGTCGCACTCGATGCAGAGCTGCGCCGTGAATACCGTCTGCACGTCGCAATTCAGGCAGCGCCCGGCCTCGGCGAGCGCGAGCTGCTGGTCGAAGCCGAGCTCGACCTCGGCCTTGATGTCCTTGAGCGCCACCACCTTGTCGCGTAGCGGCACTTTGTAGCGGTGGTCGGGCATCACTTCGTTTTTATAGGACCACTCGTGGATGCCCATCTTCTGGCTGATCATCTCGACCGCCGGAAGAGGGCGGTCGGCGATTGGCTCGCCGTTGAGCATCTTGTCGATCGACACCGCGGCCTCGTGGCCGTGCGCCACCGCCCAGATGATGTTCTTCGGCCCGAAGGCGGAATCGCCGCCGAAGAAGACCTTGGGGTGGCTCGACTGGAAGGTCGTCTCGTCGAGCTTGGGCAGACCCCAGTCGTTGAACTCGATGCCGGCATCGCGTTCGATCCAGGGGAAGGCGTTCTCCTGTCCGACCGCGACCAGCACGTCGTCGCAGGGGAAATGCACGTCCGGCTCGCCGGCGTTGACCAGCTTGCGCCGGCCTTTGGCGTCGTATTCGGCGCGCACCTTCTCGAAGCTGATGCCGGTGAGCTTGCCGTCACGCAGCGTGAATTCCTTGGGCACCAGGTAGTTGTGGATCGGGATGCCCTCGTGCATGGCATCTTCCTTTTCCCAAGGCGACGCCTTCATCTCTTCGAAGCCCGAGCGCACCACGACCTGCACGTCCTCGCCGCCGAGCCGGCGCGAAGAGCGGCAGCAATCCATCGCGGTGTTGCCGCCGCCGAGCACGATCACGCGCTTGCCGATCTTGGTGGTGTGGCCGAACGACACTGAGGACAGCCAGTCGATGCCGATATGGATGTTCTTGGCCGCTTCCTTGCGGCCGGGAATGTCGAGGTCGCGGCCGCGCGGCGCGCCGCTTCCGACGAAGATCGCGTCCCAGCCTTCGGCCACGAGCGCCTTCATGCTGTCGATGCGCTTGCCGGCGCGGAACTCGACGCCGAGACCGAGGATGTAGCCGGTCTCCTCGTCGATGACGCTGTCGGGCAGCCGGAATTTCGGAATCTGCGTGCGGATCATGCCGCCGGCTTTGGGATCGCCGTCGAACACCACGACCTCGTAGCCGAGCGGGGCCAGATCGCGCGCCACCGTGAGCGAAGCCGGCCCGCCGCCGACGCAGGCGATGCGCTTGCCGTTCTTCTTCGTCGCCGGTTTCGGCAGCCGGTCCTTGATGTCGTCCTTGTAGTCGGCGGCGACGCGCTTGAGGCGGCAGATCGCCACCGGCTCGTCCTCGACGCGCACGCGCCGGCAGGCCGGCTCGCAGGGACGGTCGCAGGTGCGGCCGAGCACGCCGGGAAACACGTTGGATTGCCAGTTGATCATGTAGGCGTCGGAGTAACGCCCGGCCGCGATCAGCCGAATATATTCGGGCACCGGCGTATGCGCCGGGCAGGCCCACTGGCAGTCGACGACTTTATGGAAATAGTCTGGGGCGGCGATGTCGGTATTCTTCATTCCTACCTCAAAACGCGCACCGGCACTGAGCACATGATCCCGTGTCGCGTCGCAGCTCTTGACGGCTGTATTGCCCCCGGCGTTCGGATCCTTGCCACCCGGCGAATCCGACACCCAATATTATTGGGTTGGCCGGGCCAAGGCTACCCATCCTTCCGTCATGGTGAACTGCAAACACCACCCCGCAGGCCTTTTTTCGCGCCCGGAAAGCGGCGGCAGCAAGGCGGCGCGCCGATTGCGTATCGCCGGCGGAATGCTTAGCTCTGGCAAAACTGGGGTATTTTCATGCCGGCAGCGGGGGCGTTCAATTCGTGGTGAAACGCTTATTGCGCCGCACAACGACTGAAAATTGATGCGCGACATCTTCACCGACATTTTCGAGAGCCAGCCGCTCGATCCGACCGAGGCGGCGCGCCGCGCCGTGCGGCCGCAACTGCGCAAGCGCTTCTATGAGCGCGCCCACGTCGAAGAAGACAGGCAAGGCGAGGGTGCCTTCGCGGTGCTGCTCGACGGCCGCCCGGTGAAAACTCCGGCGCGGCGCACGCTGGCCGCGCCGAGCCCGGCGCTCGCGCAAGCGATCACGGACGAGTGGAATGCGCAACAAGATGTGATCGATCCGGCGCGGATGCCGCTGACGCGCCTTGCCAACGTCACGATCGACGCGGTCGCCGACAAACAGCACGAGGTCGCCGCCGAGATCGAAAGTTATCTCGGCAATGATCTGTTGTTCTATCGCGCCGAAGCGCCGCACGGCCTGATCGAGCGGCAGATGCAGCATTGGGATCCGGTGATCGCCTGGGCGCGCGACGATCTCGGCGCGCGCTTCGTATTGGCGCAAGGCGTGATGCCGGTTGCGCAGCCGCGCGAGGCGGTCGCTGCCGCGGCGCAAGCCATCCCGCGCGACGCATCCGACATGAAGCAGATTTGGCGGCTCGCCGCGGTTGCCTCCGTCACCACGCTGACCGGCTCGGGGCTGCTCGCGCTCGCGCTGCATGCGGGCGCGCTCGATGCCGACGCGGTCTGGGCCGCGGCGCATGTCGACGAGGACTGGCAGATGTCGCAATGGGGCCGCGACGAGCTTGCGCTCGAGCGCCGCGCCTTCCGCGAAGCCGAGCTGCGCGCCGCGGCGCTGGTGCTGAACCGCTAATTCACGCTGCAGCGCCGTTATTAGCATATTAATAATTGAATACGTAATCTGCCCAACGTGAGACGCGTTGCGGGGGCGGACGTTGCGTAAACTGGCGTCAAGTGCGTGGCTGCGGTCGATTTTGCAGCCCGTCACCTATCTTGGCGTGACGATATTGGTCTGCGTCTACGCAACGCTTGCGTACCTGCTGGTCGAGGATCGCAAAGCCGCAGTCGTTTCGGCTACGCGTCAGAACGAGAACATTGCGATCCTTTTCGAGCGGCTTGTTTTCCGTTCCTTCAAAAACGTCGACGACAGGATCAAGCTCGCCAGAGAATTTTATCAGCGTGATCCGTCAGGAATTAATCTGCAAACATCGTTTGCCGATTTGAACGGCGACAACCATCTGACTTTTCAATACGCGATCGTGGGCGCGGACGGATTCGTGGCCGCGTCAAGCATCGGCGGTCCCGTGATCGGTGCTTATCTTGGGGACCAAAAGTCCTTCATCGTTCATGCCAATAAATTCAGACTGATACCCTCTTTGTCAGCGAGCCGACGTCGTTGCGGCGAGGAGGGCTATCGGAGCCACGCGGGCTGATCCTTACCCGCCGCATCAGCGGAGCGGACGGCTCTTTCCAGGGCGTCATCGGCGCCGCCGTGCCCCTCGATCAATTCGACAGCCTCTATCAGCAGCTCGATCTCGGCGCGCAAGGATTGGCCTCGCTTTGGGGAACCGATGGGGTCGTTCGCGTCGCCGGTGGCAACGGCGGCCTGCGCCCCGAACTCATCGGCAAAAAGTTCGTCAAGGCCGGCGTGTTTGAGCAACTCCGAAAGTCACGGGCCGGAACGTATTGGAACGCCCCGACGACCCCCGCGGCGGTCGCCCGGCTCGATCAGGTCGAGCGCCTCGTCACATATCGCACGATGGACGAGTTTCCCCTCGTGATCGTTGTCGGCAGGTCCGAATTGGAAGTGTTCAGAGACGCCGACGGCAATGCGGTGATCTACTGGAGCATCACGGCGCTTTGCACCATCGGCATCGTGATCGCGATCGGGCTTGGAGCGCGAAGGGAGCGGCGGCTCAACCTGACGACAGCTTCGCTGGCACAAGCCAATGCGCGCTTTGAGGCGGCAATCGAGAACATGGCGCACGGCATGTCGATGGTGGATGCCGACCTGCGCATCACCGTCGCAAACAGTCGCTACGCCACGATGTATGGCCTGGACCGGCAGCAGATCAAGCCCGGCACGTGGCTTGGCTCGGTTTTCAAGGCACGGATGGCGACCGCCGATCCCGACGAGGCGAACGCCTATGTCGAAAGATTACTAGCGGTTGCGCGCGGCCGTGAGCCTAACCAGGTGGTCACGCGGTTGCCGGATGATCGCGTCATCGCCATTAGCCACCAGCCCACCGCGGATGGCGGCGCCGTGGCGGTCCATCAGGACATCACCGTGCAAAAGCGGGCCGAAGCGATGATCTGGCACCTGGCCCACCACGACAGCCTGACTGGCCTCGCCAATCGCCACGTCTTCGTCGATGAATTGCAAAAGGCGGCGCAAAAGTGTCGCGAGCAAAGTGAATGTTTCGCGGTGTTCATGCTGGATATCGACCGCTTCAAGGAAATCAACAACTCCCTCGGCCATCCGACCGGCGATGCGCTCCTGAAGGAGGTGGCAAGGCGTTTGCAACCGCTTGGCGGTGCGAAGGTCGCGCGGCTTGGCGGAGACGAATTTGCGATCTTGCAGCCGCTCGACGGGGTGCCGGACGAGACGGCGATGGCTCTGGCGGCAAAATATCTCAGTATCATCGAAGGTGCTTTCGATATCGATGCTAATCATTTGTTCGTGGAAGCGAGCATCGGCATCGCGCTAGCGCCCGATCACGGTCTCGACGCTAGCGATCTCATGAAAAAAGCCGATCTCGCGCTTTATCGGGCCAAGGCGGAGGGCCGCAAAGGCTGCAAATCTTTGAACCGGCGATGGCGGAGGAGGCGCTGTACCGTCATGAGATGCTGCTTGAACTGCGCCAGGCGATGGCGCGGGGCGAGTTCGAAATTTACTATCAGGCGATCTTCGATGCGGCTGGGCTCGAAGCTGTCGGCGCCGAGGCTTTGCTGCGGTGGTGCCATCCGCAACGCGGCCTGATCGAACCCGGAAAATTCGTCGGGCTTGCCGAGGATACCGGGCTGATCAAGCCGCTCGGCAATTGGATCCTGTGGCAGGCCTGCCGCGACGCCGCGAATTGGCCGAGCCGCTTAAAGTGGCCGTCAATCTATCGCCCGTTCAATTCCGCAATAACAATCTTGTCGAGGCAGTTACCGCCGCGCTCTCGGATTCGGGCCTGCCTGCAAATCGGCTCGAACTGGAAGTAACCGAATCGGTGCTGCTCGAGCACGACAAGGACAATCTCAGTATCTTGCGCCAGCTGCAACATCTCGGCATCGCGATTGTGCTCGACGATTTTGGCACCGGCTATTCCTCGCTGAGCTATCTCAAGCAATTTCCCTTCGACAAGATCAAGATTGATCGCAGCTTCGTTGCCGAATTGGGCAAGCGCGCAGACTGCGGCGCGATCGTTTGCGCCATTACGAGCCTTGCCCATCTCCTCGATATAAAGACCACCGCCGAGGGCGTCGAAACGGATGAGCAGCTGGCGCTGTTGTGCGTCGCAGGGTGCGAGCAGCTGCAGGGCTACCTGTTCCGCCGGCCCTGTCCGGTGGACGAGCTCGACTTTAGTTGCGGCACCGCAGTTCCTCAGAGAAAGATCGGCTAGGCGGTCCCCCGCACGACTACCATGACACTCGGGTTCCCTGCCGCAGTCGATATCGCCGCGCATGGTCTTGTCATTCCGCAACCGCTGCCCGCGTCAGCGCAGCAGCAGCGTCACCAAAATCGCGGCGAGCAAGCCGTTGCCGATGAATTGCGCGATCAGCAATTCGACGGTGTGATCCTGGCCGTGGCCGCCGACCATGTAGCTGGTGAAAAACACCGCCACGATACCGCCGATCAGCGCGGCGAACGCGACGCCAATCCTGTGCTCCATCGCTTTCCCCCGGACGAGTTGCGCGAAACCATAACACGGGGCCGATGCGAGTCGTCGCTGCTTCTCGCCGAAGCCCGTCAGTTCCAGGCGATCTCGTCCCTGGCACGCTGATAGGCGCGGTGAATGGCGGCGCGTCCGTAGATGCGCTCCAGCCGGCGCACGGTGAAATGGCCGCGCGCCAC
The DNA here is from genome assembly GCA_963822035.1 of uncultured Alphaproteobacteria bacterium. Lineage (GTDB taxonomy): Bacteria > Pseudomonadota > Alphaproteobacteria > Rhizobiales > Xanthobacteraceae > Pseudolabrys. The sequence goes on from CAWGGC010000004.1 coordinate 582,414, forward strand.
CGCCTGGAAGTGGCCGACGAAGGCGTAGTTGATCGCCGCGCCGCCGAGCGCGCCGATGATCGGCACGGTTTGCGCCGCCGCTTTTTCCGACACCACGGCGCCAAAGCGTGTGGCGATCAGCGCGAGCAGGGGCGCGAGCACCGGGCTTGCTTCCTCGACGGCGCCGCGCTCGGCGATGTAGAGGGCCGCTTCCGCGGCTGAGGCGCTCAGCTTCTCGCGCTGCGCGTAATAGCCGCCGTTCTCGGTGTCGCCGCCGAGCCCGAGCACCGCGATGCAGGACAGCACCGCCTCGGGATCGCGCAGGTCCTCGCCTTCGCTGCGCGCGATGTCGAGGATCGAGCGCAGCATGATGATGGTCGAGACCGGCAATTCGAACGGCAGCGACATGATGCCGAACGCGCCGCCGGCCGCGCCCGAGGCGACCGCGAGCGCCTTGTGCAGCACGTGCGAGCTTCCGTGCCGCTCGCCGTGCAGCGTGAGCAGGGCGACCTTGAAGGCGGCTTCGAGGCTTTTGCTGGTGGCGGCGGCGATGGTGTCGGTTGCCTCCGGCGGCAGCGCGCGGCCGATCATCTCGATCGGCTTGCCGACCATGCTGGCGAGCCGCGCCGTGAAGCTCGGCCGCTCCAGCCGCGCGACCGCGCGGCGCAGCGCCGCGGAGTCGGCTGTGCTCATGCGCCCGAGCCGCTGCGTTGCCCGCGGCATCAGCACGTAAAGCACGCCGCCGAGAAAAACGGCGACGAAGCCGATGACGGGGAGCATCTCGAAATGCATGGCGCGGCTTGGCTGGTCGGCAACTGAAAAATGATTGCCTAATTTGGCCCGCCACGCCATTGACCAAGATCAAGACTAAGCCGCCGCGCAATATAACGACGGCAATATGACAGGCGGCTCGGTCGGCTAAAACCACCGCGCCGGCAAAAATCGAACGCCGGGCGCCCGTTCGAGGCACCCGGCGTCAAGGGAACTACAGTAGGGGGAACTACTGACCCGTCGGATCGCCACGGCGTGCCGCCTCGTAGAGGAACCACACCCGCCGTTCCGCCTCGTCGATGTAAACTTCGAGCAGGCTGGTGGTCGCCACGTCGTTGTGCTCGTCGCACAGATCGTGCGCCTCGCGCATCGCGGCGACGAAGCGCTGGTTGTCCTCGCGCAATTCGGCCAGCATGTCCTGCGGATCGACATAGGCCGCGTCATTGTCGGCAAGCCGCTGCTGGCGCGAGATGTCGCCGATCGAGCGGATGGTGGTGCCGCCGATCTTGCGCACGCGCTCGGCCAGCACGTCGGTCATGGCGAAGATCTGGTCGGCATGCTCGTCGAGCAGCAGATGATAGTCGCGGAAATGCGGTCCGCTGACGTGCCAGTGGAAATTCTTGGTCTTGAGGTAAAGCGCGAAGGTATCGGCCACGAGCGCGTTGAGCGCGCCGGCAATATCTTTGGTGGCATTGGCGCCGAGATCGGTCGGCGTCTTGAGGCGGGCGCCGGCGGAGACCGGCCTGGTGACGTTGTTCATGGGGCAAATCCTCGGTTGACGTTACAATTCCCCGATCGACGAAAAGTTGCCGCCCCCATCAGACTATGTGCATTTATTGACGGCGATGTGAAGCCGCAAGGCGGGGAGGGCCGTCACGCCGGCGCGGCCGTCTCGGCGCGCTGGTCGAGTTCTGTGGCCTTGGCGCGGGCTTGGCCCGCCTCCTCGGGCCGGCCGAGCGCCTCGAGGGCGCGGGCCCGCGCGCGGTGCGCCGCGGCAAGTTCGTCCTTGAGCTCGACCGCGCGTTCGGCGGCGTCGAGCGCCTCCTGCGCCTGCCCGGCTGCGGAGCAGCATCGCGCTGCGGCCGAGATGCGCCTCGGCGATTTTCGGCGTCAGCGCCAGCACCCGGTCGTAGCCTTCGAGCGCCTCGGCGGAGCGGCCGGCTTCGGCGAGCGCGTTGGCGCGGTTGAAGTGCGCCACCGCAAAATCCGGGTCGAGCGCGATGGCGCGGTCGAAGCTCGCGATCGCCTCCTCGGTGCGGCCCATGCCGGCGAGCGTCGCGCCGCGGTTGAGCCAGTCGGCGGCCAAATCCGGCTTGAGCGCCAGCGCCCGGTCGAAGCTCGTCAGCGCCTCGGCGTGGCGGCCGAGCGCGGTCAGCATGTTGCCGCGGTTGCCGTAGGCGTCGGCGAAATCGATGTCGCAGGCGAGCGCCTCGTCGAAGGCGGCGAGCGCGTCGGCGATTCTGCCCTGCCGCTGCTGCGCCTGGCCGATCAGGTTATAGGCGCGCGCCTGGCGCGGCCGGAGGCCGAGCGAGCGCCGGGCGAGCGCCATGCCCTCGTCGAACTGGCCCTCGGCGCAGGCGATGACGGCGATGTAATAGAGCGCGTCGGCGTTCTGCGGGTCGGTACGCAGCACCGCCGTGTAGCGCTGCATGGCGAGGTCGAACTGGCCCTGGCGGTGGTGGAACAGGCCCTGTTGCAGCAGTTGCTCGGCGTTTTCGCTCATGGGGCTGCGTTCTAAATGGGGCAGGGCGATGCCACAACCTCTTCCCTCGCCCCGCGCAGCGGGGAGAGGGTGCCCGAACGAGTATCGCGAGTGAGGGCGGGTGAGGGGCTCTTTTTGCGGCCTGCCCCTCACCCGGCTCGCCGCTGCCGCGGCTCGCCACCCTCTCCCCGTAAGGACGGGGAGAGGAAGAAAGCCATGGTATGGCTTTTGCAGCCAAAACCGGAGAAATTGGCGGGCCGGAACGGGGCAGAGGCAAGCAAAGCTCACATGAAGGACATTCTCGACAAGCTCGAAGCGCGGCGCGCCGAAGCCCGGCTCGGCGGCGGCGAAAAGCGCATCGAGGCGCAGCACAAACGCGGCAAACTCACTGCGCGCGAGCGCATCGAGCTCCTGCTCGACAAGGGCTCGTTCGAGGAGTTCGACATGTTCGTCGAACACCGCTCAGCCGAATTCGGCATGGAGAAGACCAGGATCCCCGGCGACGGCGTCGTCACCGGCTGGGGCACCATCAACGGCCGCGCCGTCTACCTGTTCTCCAAGGACTTCACGGTGTTTGGCGGCTCGCTCAGCGAGACGCACGCGCAGAAAATCATCAAGGTCCAGGACATGGCGATGAAGGCGCGCTGCCCCGTCATCGGCCTGTTCGACGCCGGCGGCGCCCGCATCCAGGAGGGCGTCGCGGCGCTCGGCGGCTATGGCGAGGTGTTCAAGCGCAACGTGCTCGCCTCCGGCGTCATTCCGCAGATCTGCGTCATCATGGGCCCCTGCGCCGGCGGCGACGTCTATTCGCCGGCCATGACCGACTTCATCTTCATGGTGCGCGACACCTCCTACATGTTCGTCACCGGGCCGGACGTCGTGAAGACCGTGACCAACGAGGTGGTCACCGCCGAGGAGCTCGGCGGCGCCTCGGTGCACACGACGAAATCCGGCGTCGCCGACGGCGCCTTCGACAACGACGTCGAGTGTCTGTTGCAGATGCGCCGCCTGATCGACTTCCTGCCCGCCAACAATGCGTCAGGCGCGCCGCAATGGCCGAGCGAGGACGATCCCGACCGCATCGATTCCTCGCTCGACACCCTGATCCCGGACAATCCGAACAAGCCCTACGACATCAAGGAGCTGATCCTCAAGGTCGTCGACGAGGGCGACTTCTTCGAGATCTCGAAGGCCTATGCCGGCAACATCGTCACCGGCTTCGGCCGCATCGCCGGCGCGACCGTCGGCTTCGTCGCCAACCAGCCGATGGTGCTCGCCGGCGTGCTCGACTAGCGATGCCTCGCGCAAAGCCGCGCGCTTCGTGCGCTTCTGCGACGCCTTCAACATCCCGATCGTCACCTTCGTCGACGTGCCCGGCTTCCTGCCCGGCACCGACCAGGAATATGGCGGGCTGATCAAGCACGGCGCCAAGCTGCTGTTCGCCTACAGCCAGGCGAGCGTGCCGCTGGTCACCGTCATCACGCGCAAGGCCTTCGGCGGCGCCTATGACGTGATGGCGTCGAAGCACGTCGGCGCCGACTTGAACTACGCCTGGCCGACGGCGCAGATCGCGGTGATGGGCGCCAAGGGCGCGGTCGAGATCATCTTCCGCGGCCGTTCGGCCGAGGAGATCGCCGCGCACACCAAGGAATACGAGGACCGCTTCCTCTCGCCCTTCGTCGCCGCCGAGCGCGGCTATATCGACGACGTCATCATGCCGCACTCGACGCGCCGGCGCATCGCGCGCGCGCTGGCCATGCTGCGCGAGAAGAAGCTCGAGATGCCGGCGAGGAAGCACGACAATTTGCCGGTGTAGTTCGGCTTGTCTCCCCCATCCGCGTCGCGTGCCATTGTAACTTCTAACTGGATCTGCAACCCTAACGGGAGTCTCGAGCCTGCGTGGGGGGTAGTTATGGCGCAGATAATAAGGACCGAAAAACGACAACGCGGATTTTTTGGGTGGCTATTCCTACTGACTTTTATAGCCTTCAACCTCTTTATGACCGCTTGGCTCATAACCTATTGGTCGACAGTATTTCCAATGATGCATACGGGCAGCAGCGCAGGGCAGGCGGGCGCAGCAATTGGTGTGACAATGGGCACGGGAGCAATCGTTGGGCTCTGGACTTGCGGGGCAATTGTGCTCGGTCTTTTTGCGCTTCTAACACGGGGCAGAAAAGTCATCATCGAAGACGTCGTCAATTGAAATGACAGATCTCGGGCACGTCGACGACGTCATCATGAGCTGCCGGCGCGCAAGCACGATAATTTGCTGGTTTGAGCGGGGGGAGCAATGTCTCGGCTGCTAGAGCATTTAGATGGCATTGCCCGCTGCCCACATTGCGCAGTCGCAAATCCAGTTCTTGAGAGGGTTTGGTACACGACAAATCGCATTTCTCGTGCCACGCCAGGCCCTACGTTTCTCTGGGCAGCATATAGGTGCACAAGCTGCGGCGGTGTTGTCTTAGCAAGAGGTGCGCCGCCAGGACCTGCCGATGCTCATGCAGTAACAAAGATTTTTCCAGAACAAAATTCTGCTCACGCAGATATACCAGCGCCAGCAAGATCGTTTCTACAACAAGCATACGAAACATTGCATGCCCCGGATGCGGCAGCTGTTATGGCGGGAAGCGCAGTCGATGCGATGCTAAAGGCACTCGGATATGTTGAGGGTAGCCTGTATGCGCAAATCGACAAGGCGGTTGAGGACCACAAGCTGACGGAGCAAATGGGCAAATGGGCGCACGAAGTCAGACTTGGATCGAATAGGCCTCGACACGCGGACGCAGAAAAGCCTCATGTGTCGACGGAGGAAGCAGAGCAATCGGTTGAATTTGCCGAAGCCCTGGCAAATTTTCTCGGTTCTGTCCAGCCGTATTGAACGAGGAACGGAAGCTGCTAAAGCGGCATCGAAAACATAGCCGCAGATCAAAATATGGATTGGCTGCAATTTTTCTCATCGATTATAGGCTCGCTTGCCTGGCCAACTGCGGTCGTTATTTCTGTGATGTTACTTCGCCGTGAAATCATCCGGCTGCTTGGGAGATTGAGACAATTCAAATATGGCGACGCAGAGTTTGAATTCGAAGAAAAATTGGAGGAACTCGAGGATGATCTTAAAGAGCTACCCGAGCCGGAGGCCGCTAGCGATTTTGGCTCGCGTATTTTGCTTTATCGAAATTCGCAAGTAGTCGAGGAGCTGGAGCGTTTCTCGACAAACAGCGCAGTATTTGTCGCTTGGCTTGAAGTTGAATCGGCAATTCTTAATTTGGCAAGAGCTGTTGGCCTGCTTAAGACAAATATGAATGTGTTAGCGGCCGCACGGGCATTACTCGAAGATGAATTTATTGACGAAGTCACTTACCGAGTAGTGCGCGAGCTTTACGAGCTGAGAAATATTGCGGTTCATCCGATTTATGCCAGAGCGATTTCTAAAAGCGAAGCGGATCGTTTCGAAAAATCCGCGAGAAAGATTGCCTTAGTTTTGGAGCAGCGTCGGCGAAATCTGCCGTAAGGCCTGGACTATGCGAATGCACGTCCCTGTGTTTGCGATTCTCGTTTTTTCACTCGCGCTCCCCGCCCACGCCCTCGAAGCGGAAAACCTGCTCGTCGCCATGCCGCCCGGCTACAAGGTCGGCCACAGCGACCGAACGCCAAGAGGCTCATCAGCGAAATGGTGCCGCAGGGCGAAACGGTCGAGACCTGGACCGAGATGGTCACGGTGCAGATCTATTTCGGCCGGAAGGGCAGCCTCATCGGCTATCCGCGGCAAGATGGAGGGGCTGTGGGCCCGCCTGCGCCGGCGCCAAAAGCGCGCCCGTCGCGAGCGGCATCGAGAACGGCTAGCACCACCATGTGGCGCATGACCTGCCCGCTCAACAAGGCGACCGGTAAACCGGAGATGACCTGGTTCAAGGCGATCGCCGGCCGCGACATTCTACGTCGTGCAGAAGGCCTTCAAGTTCGACCCCGCCCGGAAAAGGCCGCGGCTGGGTCGACTGGCTCAACAGGGTCTCGGTCTGCGACACGCGCATCGCCGAGCGCAAATGCCCGGCCGGCATGCGCTGAGGGCGCGTTGACCGCGGGGCGGTCCCTCATGTGTGCGCGGACGCGGGCATCCGCCACATTCGGTCCGCTTTCGCGGGGACGACCGGAGCACTTGCCCGCGCCGGCATGCGCTGAGGCCTGCGCCATGCTAGCCTGACCATGCCCGCCGCCATCTTCCTGGTCCGCGCCGTCGTCGAGCCGTCGTTGCGCGACAAGTTCGACCGCTGGTACGCGCAAGAGCATCTGCCGTGGGCCTGCCGCATCTTCAAATGCGACAAGGCCTGGCGCTACTGGTCGAGCCTCGAGCGCAACGTGCACTACGCGCTCTACCGCTTCGCCTCCGAGCTCGACATGGACGACGCGCTCGCCTCGCAGAACTTCAAGGACCTGGTCGCCGATTTCGACCGCACCTGGCCCGAAGGCGTCACGCGTACGCGCGACACGCTGGTGCTGGCCGAGGAGCGGTGAGGGGCGCGCGAAGGCGAGGCGCATCTCTTCCTTCTCCCCTTGAGGGAGAAGTGGATCGCGCGGAGCGATAGCGAGCGCGATCCGGATGGGGTCCGGACTTGCGGCTCGCTCGACCCCTCACCCGCCTTCGCTCGGCTTCGCCTCCGCTCAGCACCCTCTCCCTCGAGGGGAGAGGGGAAGTGCAAATGCCTCTCGCGCAAGTGCACGTCAAAGCCTAAAATGCTGCAGGGCCGAATTGGCCAGGAGCCAATCCATGTCCACATTCTTCGCCTTCTTCCACCACGTGCTCGCTTTCACGGTGGTGTCGTGCATCGCCGTCGAGTTCGTGCTCCTGCGTCAGGAGCTAACGCTCGCCACGGCGCGCCGGCTGCCCGCCATCGATGGGGTGCTCGGCGCCGCTGCCTCGCTGCTGCTCGTGGTCGGCCTGTTGCGCGTCTATTATTTCGAGAAGGGGCCGGATTATTATTTCCACAGCTACGCCTTCCTGACCAAGCTCTCGGTCTTCATCGCGGTGGCCGCGCTGTCGATTATCCCGACCGTGGAATTCCTGCGCTGGCGCGCGCCGGCGCGCGCCGGCCAGTTGCCGGCGGTGAGCGCGCAGAAGCTGCGGCTCATCTCCCTCATCCTGCATATCGAGCTCGGCGCGGTGGTCGTTATCGTGCTCTGCGCCGCCATCATGGCGCGCGGCGGCTGGGTGTAGTGGCGCGGCGCCTTATGCCTCGGCCGGCGTCCGCCGCATTTGCCCGGCGGCGAAGCCCGTGGCGGTAAGGATGTAGCGATAGCGGTTGCGCGGATCGACCGTGATCCAGTTATTCGCCGCCGCCGCGTCGATGCCGCGCTGGAAGTCGCCGTCCCGCACGTCGAAAAAATTGTTCCGCATCAGCGTGCCGCCCGCGGTAACCCCGCGCTGCATGAAAATGCCGAGAATCTGGCGGCCGGCGTCGAGAGCGGCGGACGAGTGATGCATCGGGCCTCCGAAATTTCGAGAACCACATGCATACGCTCATGCTCGCCCGCTGTAGCGGACGCCGTGAGTCGTAACCGCAATTATCCCCGCTTATTTCACCGCCGGTGACACGGCGGACGGCGCGGGCCGCAACCGCGGTTGCGGGACACCTGCTGGCGGAAGAGCGGTGAGGGCAGGGCGGAGCCGTGTGCTCACTTCCTTCTCCCCTTGAGGGAGAAGGTGGGTCGCGCGGAGCGAATGCGAGCGCGACCCGGATGAGGGGTCCGGCCGTGCGGCAACTGCGCGCGGCCTCGGAAAATTTCGCGCACCGCTTGACAAACACCGGCCTTGAATATATTCCTACACAAATCCTGCTCATCCGAGGGCGTCATCAAGAGGCGTCTTGATGATGGAGCAGGGTGCGGCGCCCGCGGGGTGGGAGATGAACGCTCCTCCCGCCACCCGGGCGGCGCCGGGGCACCGCTCGCGGGCACTACGACCCGCCGCGAGGAGCTCGCTGATGGGGAAAGGCCGGCCGGCCGTCGGGGAAACCCGAAGGCACGCTGAAGAGCCTCCCCCAGAAGCGCGGCCCGGCGCCGGCAAGACGCCGCCAGCAAAGCCCGCCGAAGCCCGTAAGGGCGAAGGCGGGTGGAGCGCCGAGAGGCGCCCGCGCACGGCAACGTGCGCGGCACGGACTGCAACGGACGCGCCTTTCGGCGCTCCGCTCCCTCGCCTTTGCGGGCATGTCCCCGCGAAAGCGGGGATGACGACGGCGCCCCCGCGCCGCAAAGAACAGGGGCGATGACGCACGCCTGCTGTTTGACAACCGAAAACCGTGCAGCCACTGACTCCGCTCATTCCGGGAGATTGCCACTACTTCATTACCGAGGACATGATGCGGTGCGAAATAAATTTCATTCCGCCAGTTTGATCCGGATCAATTGACCGCATCGGGGCTTTCGTATTTAATTTTGGTGTGGCAACCGCAGATATGTTGGGGCGCATGTCGCGGTCATTTTGGGGATAATACACATGAGTAGGAAACTATTCGGCACGCTGCCGCTGCTCGCAGCGGTGGCTGCATTAGCATTGTTGGGCGGACTGGCGGCATCGTCCGCCGCGAACGCGACGAGCTACAATCAGGGCTTTGAGACGGACACGAGCGGCTGGGTGCCGTCCAACACGATTACTCGAACCACAGCTAGCCCCGGGCCGAGCAGCGGAAGCTGGTACGCCGACACCACGAATCTGGCTGATGACTACCAGACAGGTTACGGGACCGGTGGCTATACCTATTACGGCGGCAGGACCCCATACGCGGGCGCTACGACCCAGTCCCTCGACATCTATATCGACCCGACTTGGGCGGCGCCGACCAATCCTGGCGTCCCCGCCTTCTGGCTCGACATGTCGCCGGCGAATCAAACAGGCGCCGCATCGAACTTCGACGCGGAGAGCAATTTCCAATTCATCGCCAACGGTAGTTCAGTGACCGTCAATGCGAGCAACGTTGGGCCAATCGCCCAGATCACGACGGCAGGCTGGTACACGTTCCAAATGATGTTCAGCAAGGGCGTTTCGCCCACCGACCCCATCGTGATCGCTCTGAGCATTTTCGATTCAGGGACACAATTGGGGTCTACGGTTTATACCCCAACGAACACGCTTACCTCCCCGACCGACTATCAGAGCCAGTACCTCGGAAGTGGCGGCTACGCCTGGTTGACGGTCTGGCAGAACGGGTTTGCCGGTGACGTGCTGCACATCGACAATGCGAACCAGACGATCGGCGCCACGCCACTCCCGGCCGCGCTGCCGCTGTTCGCCTCGGGTGCCGGCGTGCTTGGTTACTTCGGCTGGCGGCGCAAGAAGAAGGCCGCTGTTTGAACCAACGACGTAAAGCAAAACAAAAGGACCGCCTTCCGGCGGTCCTTTCATTTTCGGGAGGCACTCACCGCCAGCCGCCGCCGCCGTTCACGTAGACCGTGTCCGCGGTCATGAACTCGCAGGCATCCGAACACATGAACAGCACCAGCTCACCGATCTCCTCCGGCTTGCCGAAGCGCTTCATCGGCACGTCGTTGAGCATCGCCTGCTTCAGCTCCGGCGAGGTCGCCGCCGCGGCGGCAAAAGCGGTGTCGATCGGGCCGGGCGAGATCGACAGACAGCGGATGCCCTGGTTGGCGAATTCGCGCGCCACGCCCATGGTCATGGTGGCGACCGCGCCCTTGGCGGCGGCGTAATGCACCGAGGTGCCGGGCCCGCCGCGCCGCGCCGCCATGCTGGCGACATTCACGATCACGCCGAACTTGTTTTGCAACATATGCGGCAGCACCGCCTGCATCGTGTAGAACGTGCCCTTGAGATTGAGGTCGAAGGTGCGGTCGAGCAAATCGTCGTCGATGTCGAGGAACTTGGAACGCTTGAAGGCGGCACCCGCCGAGTTGAACAGGAAATGGATACGGTCGAAATCGTTGAGCGCGAGTTCGACCATGTCCTCGACCGCGGCGCGCTTGGTGACGTCGATGGTCAGCGCCAGCGTCTGCCCGCCGAGCTTGTTGATCGCTTCCGCGGTCTTCTCGACGCCGTCCTCGTTGATGTCGGTGCAGACGACGTTGGCCCCCTCGCGGGCGAAGATCAGCGCCGCCGCGCGCCCGATGCCGCTGGCGGCGCCGGTGATGACGATGGTCTTGCCGTGGAAATAGTCGGGCGTTTTGGGCATGAATTTCTCCGGTCGTGCCACTTACTCGGCGTCATGCCCGGGCCTGACCCGGGCATCCATGATGCGTCTCAGCATTTACAAGGTTTACGTACGGCCGTCTTTGACGCAAATCATCATGGATTGCCGGGTCAAGCCCGGCAATGACAATATGAAGCGGTGGAGGAGCCCATGACGACGCCCATCGAATACGCCGACGCGTCACCCGCCGTGCGCGCGGTCTATGACGACATCAAGAAGACCCGCAACGTGCCGGACGTGAACAATTTCTGGAAATACCTGGCGCACGACCCCGCCACGCTCAAGCGCACCTGGGAGAGCATCAAGGAAATCATGGCGCCCGGCGCGCTCGACCCGCTCACCAAGGAGATGATCTATCTCGCCGTCTCCGTCAGCAACGGCTGCGCCTATTGCATCGCCAGCCACACCGCGGCGGCGCGCAAGGCCGGTATGAGCGATGCCATGTTCGGCGAGGTGATGGCGGTCACCGGAATGGCGAACGAAACCAACCGGCTCGCCAATGGCTACCGCGTGCCGATCGACAAGGCCTACGAGTGATTGGCAAAACCCCGCGGCCATGACAGGATAAGCACGAGACTGGGAGGCCTGAGGGGGACGTCGCCGTGATCACTCGTCCGCTGCTTTCGCGTGTGCTGTGCGTCGGTGCCATCGCCGCGGTGATGCTGCCGGCAGGGCACTTGCTGTTCCCTTATGTCAGCGACGTGCTGAGCGGCACGCAATTCCAGGCGCTCGAGGCGGTGGTCAGCGCCACCGTCGGCTTCGGCATCTCCGCGATTATCGGCTAGACGCTACAATCTCATCCACCCGGCGCGCCGCCGCGCGCCGGGGCTCCGCTTTGCCACGCTGTCTGAACTTTATGCGTCAGTGATTGGGCGTCGTCGCCGGTGTGGGGGCCGTTGTCGACGGGCTGCCCATGCCGGTCGTGGCCGGCGGGGCCTTGGGCATCGACGGCGCGCTGCCGGTCGTGCCCATCGGCGCCGGGTTGTTGCTGGCTGAGTTGTTGCTCACACTCTTGCCGCCGGCGATCAGGAAAATCGCGATCAGGGCGATGACCACGACGCCGGCAATCCAGGCCCAAGGGCCGGCACCGTCGCGGCTTCGGCCCACGGGATCATTGTAGGAATCGCTGTACCGCGGATCGGTATAACGCGGATCTGACATGTCACCCTCCATCGTTTGCCGGGCGTACGAAGCCCTTGAATCGGGAGAACCCGTGGATGCGTTTGGGGTTCCGCCATCCGCTACGATTTGGTGCATTGCGGCGGGAACTTTGGCGGAAAACCGCCGCAACTTCTGCTAAAAATATCCGGACCCGCCCTCGATCTCCGATGCCATCATCGCCAATGACTTCGACACGCCTCACTGACGTGGCTGCCGCTGCAGCGCCCATGCTGTTCGTGCTGCTGTGGAGCACCGGCTTCATCGGCGCCAAGTTCGGCATGCCTTATGTCGAGCCGCTCACCTTTCTCGGCGTGCGCATGGTGTCGATCGTGCTGATCCTCGGCGTCATCGCGCTGAGCGTCGGCGCGCATTGGCCGAGCCCGCGCGACATCGGCCACAGCATGGCCGCGGGTGCCATGCTGCAGGGCTTCTATCTCGGCGGCGTTTTTGTCGCCATCAGCCAGGGCGTGCCGGCCGGCATCTCGGCGTTGATCCCGGGACTGCAGCCGATCCTCACTTCGACGCTCGCCAACCGCTTCATGGGTGAGCGCGTAACCGGCCGACAGTGGCTCGGCCTCGTGCTCGGCCTTGCCGGCGTCGCGTTGGTGTTGCACGAGCGCAGCATCAGTGGCTCCGGCACCTGGATCGGCTGGGTCGCGAGCATGGTCTCGCTCGTCAGCATCACCGTCGGCTCGCTTTATCAGAAGCGCTATTGCGGCGCGATCGACTGGCGCACCGGCAATCTCATCCAATACGTCACCGCCGGCGCGCTGTTCTGGCTCGGTGCTTTCGCCTTCGAGACGCGCGTGATTCACTGGACCTCGGAATTCGTCTTTGCGCTCGCTTGGCTCGTACTGGTGATGTCGCTCGGCGCGGTCGGCCTGATGTACTGGCTGATCCGGCGCTCCGCGGCGACCGGCTTTGCCAGCCTGTTCTATCTGGTGCCGGCGGTCACCGCGCTGATGGCCTATGCGCTGTTCGGCGAGAAGCTCGATGCGGTGGCAATTGCCGGCATGCTGCTTTGCGCCGTTGCCGTGGTGCTAGTGAGCCGCGGGGTATTGTTGCGGCCCGCCGCGGGCAATGTCGGCGCCTCGGCGGTAGCGGACAACTGAAGCACGTTACTTTACCATAATTCGGATGGATTATTGAGGCGGCTTGCTTGTTGTGCGAGCTGATTGCGTAAGGGCAACCGGAGGCTGCGATGCATATTCCCGATTTTGGCACGATGGTTGCGTGGATTTTTCACGTTCCGGACACCTATGAGATGCTGTGGTGGCTGATGATCTGCATCTGCTGGTTCGGCATCGCCACCGAATTTCGCCTCAAGAAGCTGCAGCGGCAGCTCGACGAACTCGCCGAACGGGACGCGCCGCGCCCGCCGAGCGAACGCTAGACTTGCCGCTATTTTTCGTTCTTTGGGCGGCTATAGTGCCGCGCCATGGATACGTTTGCCGCCGTCTTCCGCAGCGTCGGGGCGCCGCTGTCGATCGAGCGCATCGCGCTCGATCCGCCGAAGCCGAGCGAGTTGTTAGTCCGGATCGCCGCGGTTGGCTTGTGCCGCACCGATTATCACGTGATGCGTGGCGAGCGCCGCGTCGCGATGGCGCCGATGGTGCTTGGCCACGAGGCGGCCGGCGTGGTCGAGGCGGTGGGTGAGGGCGTTGCCTCGATCAAAGTCGGCGACCATGTGGTGCTGACCTTCATCCCGGGTTGCGGCGTCTGCCACTGGTGCCGGCAGGGCTTGCATCATCTCTGCGCCGAAGGGCCGCGCATCACGCGCGGGCCGCAGCTCGACGGCAGCTATCGCCGGCGTGACGCTAGTGGCGCCGAAGTCGGCGCCTTCTGCATGGTCGGCGGCTTTGCCGAGCGCACCGTGGTCGATCAGGCCTCGGCAATCGTCATCGACAAGGACATCCCGCTCGATCTAGCGAGCCTCGTTGCCTGCGGCGTGCCGGCCGGCGTTGGTGCCGCGCGCTACCGCGCCAAGGTCAAGCCGGGCGACAGCGTGCTCGTCGTCGGCTGCGGCGGCGACGGCATGAACGTGGTACAGGGCGCACGGCTCTGCGGCGCGGGGAAAATCATCGCCGCCGATATCGTGCCGGCCAAGCTCGACTGGGCCCGCGACTTCGGCGCGACCGACGCCGTCAACGCGCAAGGCGAAGCGCTGACGCGCGAAGTGCTCGCGCTCACCGGCGGCATCGGCGTCGACCACGCCTTCGTCTGCATCGACCCGCCGGCGACCTTGCTGCCGGCGTTCCGCGCCACCGCCAAGGCCGGCAATGTCATCGTCACCGCGATCACGCCGGACACCGTGACCGAGATCAACATCCCGCCGCTCGAACTGTTCGTGACGCAGAAGGCGGTGATGGGCGCGGTCTATGGCTTTGCCAGCCCCCGGCTGCAGATTCCGGAATTGCTGGCGCTCTACCGCAAGGGCAGCCTCAATCTGCGCGGACTGATGACGCAGACCTACAGTCTCGACGACATCAACCGCGGCTATGCCGATCTCGACGCCGGCAAGAATATCCGCGGCGTCGTGGTGTTCGATGACTGAGATTATTTGCGGCGATCGAGCACGAGCTGCGTCTGCGTGATCAGCGCGCACAGCCGGCCGTCGCCGCGGGTGATGCGCGTCTGCCAGACCATGGTGGTGCGGCCGCGGTGCAGCGCGACGCACTCGGCATAGGCGGTGTCGCCGATCGGCACGGCGGCGAAGAAGTTGGTCTTGCTCTCGATCGTCGTCGTCGTTTGCCCGTCCTTGAGGTTGGCCGTGGTCGCGGTGCCGCCGAGATTGTCGGCGAGCGCCATGATGGCGCCGCCATGCATGATGCCGAAGCGGTTGTTGAGCTCTTCGCGCGCTTTGAGCTCGCCGGTAATGCGCTCGGGCGTGACCGAGGTGATCTTGAGGCCGAGGAATTCGGCGAAGGCCGGCTGACTATGCGCGGCCTGATTGACGTCGCTCATGGCAAATGCTCCCGCCCCAAAACGAGCCAAGGGCGCGGACGTTATCGTCCGCGCCCCTGGCATGCAACGTTCTGAAGATCAGGCGCGCGGCTGCGGCACGATGCGGATATAGGGCCGCGGCGCCCTGAAGCCCGGGAAAATCTTCTTGGCTTCCTCGTCGCTCACCGAGCCGGCGATGATCACGTCCTGGCCTTGCTTCCAGTTCGCCGGCGTCGCCACGCGATGCTTGGCGGTGAGCTGCAGCGAGTTCGAGTACGCGCAGCACCTCGTCGAAGTTGCGGCCGGTCGACATCGGATAGACGAGGATCAACTTGATCTTCTTGTCCGGCCCGATGACGAAAACGTTGCGCACCGTCTGGTTGTCGTTCGCCGTGCGGCCTTGCGCGGTGCCGTTGGTCGCGGCCGGCAACATGCCGTAGGCCTTCGACACTTTCAGCTCGGTGTCGCCGATAATCGGATAGTTGGGCGCGAAGCCGACGACTTCCTTGATGTCTTGCGACCACTTCTTGTGGTTGTCGACCGGATCGACCGACAGGCCGATGATTTTGGCGTTGCGCTTGTCGAACTCAGGCTTGAGCTTGGCCATGGTGCCGAGCTCGGTGGTGCAGACCGGCGTGAAGTCCTTGGGGTGCGAGAACAGGATGCCCCAGGAATTGCCCAGCCAATTGTGAAAGCGGATTTTGCCTTCGGTGGTTTCCGCCTCGAAATCCGGGGCGGTGTCGCCGATCGCCAATGACATGACAAACCTCCTGGTCGCGATTGGACTATGCGTTTGGGATGCTTAACAAAAGATATATTTGCGCGTGGTTTTGCGGGAAATAGGCGGGGAGAAATAAGGATCAAGCCATCGCCGGGCGTGGGATGCATGGAATGAAACAACGGTGCACTATCGCTCCCATAAAACAATATTCTCGCGGTCAGGGCGGCGGACGGTAGCCGTCGGTCAACGTGTTGAGGAATGCGACAATATCGTCGACTTCGGCGGGCGATAGCGGCGGCGCGTCTCCCGGCCGGCCGCCGAAAGGCGGCTCCATGTTGATATTGCTCAGATATTGCGCGGGCAAGTCGTTGAATTTCTGCACACGCCCGTCGGCGCCGCGCGGGTACCATTTCTCAGGTTGCGTGTCGCGCTCGACATAGAATTCGATGGCCTTGTGCAGATCGTGCTCGGCGCCATTGTGATAGAAGGTCTTGCGCAAGGCGACGTTGCGCAAGGACGGCGTGCGGAACAGCCCGCACAGGTCGGCGCGGCCGGCAAGATCGGTGCGCAGCGGCCCGCAGACGCCGAGATCGAAATAATTCGGGTCGGCATTGGCCGGGATGTTGATGTTGCGTGGCAGGCCGAGCGCGATCAGCCCGTAGTCGGTGAATTGCGGCGGCGTGCCGTCATTGTCGATCTGGCTGTGGTGGCAGCTTGCGCAGTTACCTTTGGCCTCGTCGTTGAACAGCGCCAGCCCGCGCGCCTCCTGCTCGGTGAGCGTGGCCCGGCCGGAGAGATAAGCGTCGTACTTGCTGGAATAGGGGTAGAAGTCTTTCGCACTCTGCTCGAACACTTCGAGCGCATGAAGCGCCGCGGCAAATGTCTTGCCGTCGTCCTTGAGCACATCGGCGCCGTAGATTTTCGTGAGTTCGCTCGCGTAGTTCGCCTGGCGGATCTTGGCAGCCACCGCGGCTTCGTTGGCGTTGGCCATCTCGAATGGCGAGAGTAGCGGAATGCGCGCCTGGTCGCGGCCACGGTCAGCGCGGCCGTCCCAGGTCAGACCGCCGGTCGGGCCGTTGTCGACGCTGTCGTCGCCCTCGTCGTCGGATTCGTAATAGTGCTCGGTGAACGGCGGCACTACCTGGATATAGGTGAGCGAGGGCACGGCGCGCAGGCCCGGCTCTTTCATGTCCTTGCCGCCGAGCTGAACGTCTCGTGCATTTGGCGGGCCGAAGGCGCGCTGGGGATCGTGGCAGGAGGAGCAGGACATTTGCCCCGAGCCCGACAGGGCAGGATCGAAAAACATGGTGCGGCCGAGCGCTTGCAGCGCCGCGGCGCGGGCATAGGCCTGCGCCCGGCTCATGCCGGCTTCGTCGGCAAACGCTATGTTCGCCGCGGCGATGGCCGTGCAGGCCACCAAGCAGAGCCAAATACGTAAAGCATTCATGCCGATCAGCCGGTTGCAGGCAGCCGAGCGTGCGGCGGCTCGATGACGCTACGCTGACAGCACCAAGGTCTTGTCCCCAGCGCTTTCATGCAACTGTTATACAATTGCGCTCTAAAACCAGCGATTGCCGTTCCCGCCCGTGCTTTCGAGGAGCTTTCCCATGAAAATGACCGCCGTGCCTTTGGCATTGCTTGCCGCCGCACTCCTCTCCAGCGCCGCGCCGGCGCAGACGCGCTCCGGCATCGCCAACATCGATACCGTGGTGGTGATCTACGCGGAAAACCGCAGCTTCGACAATCTCTACGGCTTGTTCCCCGGCGCCAACGGCCTGCAGAACGTCACGCCCGAAAATTCCAAGCAGTTCGACCGTGACGGCACCGAGATGAAAGAGCTGCCGCCGGTGTGGAACGGCCTCACCGCCAAGGGCATCACGCCGGTGGTGACGCAGGCGCAGACCGAGCACCTGCCGGCCAAGCCCTTTGCTATCGACGATCCCAACGGCCTCAACACCCAGCTCGGCGTCGTCACTCACGATCTCTGGCATTTGTTTTACCAGAACCAGATGCAGATCGACGGCGGCAAGAACGACAAGTTCGTCGCCTTCGCCGATTCCGGCGGGCTGGTGATGGGCCACTACGACGGCACCAAGCTGCCGTTGTGGCCGATCGCTAAGAAATACGTGCTGGCTGACAATTTTTTCCAAGGCGCGTTCGGCGGCTCGTTCCTCAACCACTTCCAGCTGATCTGCGCCTGCACGCCGAAATATCCCAATGCCGACAAGAGCCCGGCCAAGGGGATTATCGCAGCGGTCGAAGCCGACGGCGTCACGCTCAAGCTTGCCGACAACTCGCCGAAATCGGCGCTCGACGGCATTCCGAAATTCGTCAACAACGGCCAGATCACGCCGGACTTCTACGCCATCAACACCATGCAGCCGCCGTATCAGCCGAGCGCCAACCCGCCGGCGGCCGAGGGCGACCCGCGCTTTGCCGATCCGGGCAAGCCGAACACGCTGCCGCCGCAGCATGACAAGACCATCGGCGATCTGTTGACCGAGAAGGGCGTGTCCTGGGCTTGGTACTCGGGCGCCTGGCAGGCGACGCTCGACGGCAACCGCGGCAAGCCGGTGCCGAATTTCCAGTTCCACCATCAGCCGTTCAACTATTTCGCACAGTTCGCGCCCGGCACCGAGGCGCGCGCCATGCACCTAAAGGATGGCGGCATGAACGGCGTTGAGTTCGTCAAGGCGGTCGATGCCGGCGAGCTGCCGCAGGTCACGTTCTACAAGCCGCAGGGCAACCTCAACGAGCACGCCGGCTATGCCGACGTCATGTCCGGCGACAAGCACATCGCCGACGTCATCGCCCATCTGGAGAAGAGCCCGCAGTGGGCGCACATGCTGGTGCTCGTCACCTACGACGAGAACGGCGGCTTCTGGGATCACGTCGCGCCGCCGAAGGCCGACCGCTGGGGGCCCGGCTCGCGCATCCCGGCGATGATCATCTCGCCCTTCGCCAAGATGGGCACGGTCGACCATGCCCAGGACGATTCAACCTCGGTGCTGCGCTTCATCACCAAGCGTTTCGGCCTGCCGGAGTTGCCCGGCCTTGCCGCGCGCGATGCGGCGCTCAAGGCCAACGGCCACCCGCCGATGGGCGACCTGACTGAAGCGCTGAATTTCTAGAAATAGGGCGCATAAGCGACGCCACCCCCCTTGCACGGGCGGTGGTGTCGCATTGCCATTTTCGCTGCGCTGCCGCAAAGTACCTGGGCCGGCCCGGAGGGGACTGAAAGCCCAGCATGTTCAAGCGTATCCTGATCGCCAATCGCGGCGAGATCGCCTGCCGGATCATCAAGACGGCCCGCAAAATGGGGATTGAGACGGTCGCCGTCTATTCGGAGGCCGACAAGGACGCGCTGCATGTGGCGATGGCCGACACCGCCATCGCCATCGGCCCGCCGGAAGCCGCCAAGAGCTATCTCGTCATCGACAAGATCGTCGCCGCCTGCAGAGAGAGCGGCGCCGAGGCGGTGCATCCCGGCTACGGCTTCCTGTCCGAGCGCGAGGCCTTCGCCCAGGCGCTGAAGGAGGCCGGCATCGTCTTCATCGGCCCCAACCCCAAGGCGATCGCCGCCATGGGCGACAAGATCGAGTCGAAGAAGGCGGCCGCTGCCGCCAAGGTTTCGACCGTGCCCGGCCATCTCGGCGTCATCGAGGACGACAACGAGGCGATCGCGATCGCCGAGCAGATCGGCTACCCGGTAATGATCAAGGCATCCGCCGGCGGCGGCGGCAAGGGCATGCGCATCGCCTATTCGAAAGCGGAAGTAGCCGAGGGCTTTGCCCGCGCCCGTTCGGAGGCGAAGTCTTCCTTCGGCGACGACCGCGTCTTCATCGAAAAGTTCATCACCGATCCGCGCCACATCGAAATTCAGGTGCTCGGCGACAAGCACGGCAACATCATCTATTTGAACGAGCGCGAATGCTCGATCCAGCGCCGCAATCAGAAGGTGATCGAGGAGGCGCCGTCACCGCTGCTCGATGCGGCCACGCGCAAGAAAATGGGCGAGCAGGCCGTCGCGCTTGCCAAAGCCGTCGGCTACAACTCGGCCGGCACCGTCGAATTCGTCGCCGGACAGGACAAGAGTTTCTTTTTCCTCGAGATGAATACGCGGCTGCAGGTCGAGCACCCGGTGACCGAGCTCATCACCGGCATCGACCTGGTCGAGCAGATGATCCGCAGCGCCGCCGGCGAGAAGCTTTCGCTCAAGCAGAGCGACGTGAAGATCAATGGCTGGGCGGTGGAGAGCCGCGTCTATGCCGAGGACCCGTACCGCAAATTCCTGCCCTCGACCGGGCGCCTCACCAAGTACCGGCCGCCGGCCGAGCGTAGCGAGCGCGGCATCACCGTGCGCAACGATACCGGCGTCTATGAGGGCGGCGAGATTTCGATCTACTACGATCCGATGATCGCCAAGCTCATCACCCATGCGCCGACGCGCGAAGAGGCGATCGACGCGCAGGCCGACGCGCTCGATGCCTTCACCCTCGACGGCATCCGCCACAACATTCCGTTCCTCTCGGCGCTGATGGCGCATCCGCGTTGGCGCGCCGGCAAGCTGTCGACCGGCTTCATTGCCGAGGAATTCCCGCAAGGATTCCACGCCATTCCGCCCGAGGGCGAGCGCGCGCAGGTGATGGCGAGCGTCGCCGCCGCGATCGACCACGTGCTGGGCGAACGCAAGCGGCAGATCTCCGGGCAGATGCAGAGCCGGCTGGTGGTGCGCGAGAGTCACCGCGCGATTTGGCTCGATAACACCGAATACCGGCTCGACGTCATGCGCGAGAACGGCACCATCGAGGTGAGCTTCCCGGCCAAGGACAAGAAGAAGCCGTCGCGCCGCCATCTGCAATCGGACTGGAAGCCGGGCGATCTCGTCTGGCACGGCACCATCAACAGCGAGCCGGTCTCGGTGCAGGTGCGCGCCATCGCCAACGGCTTTGCGCTCGCTTTCCGCGGCGTCGAGGCCAAGGCCTATGTCTACACCGAGCGTGAAGCGACTTACGCGCGGCTGATGCCGGCCAAGAAGGTGGCCGACACCGGCAAGCAGGTGCTCTGTCCGATGCCCGGCCTCGTCGTCTCAATCGCGGTCAAGGAAGGCCAGGAGGTCAAGGCCGGCGAAACCGTTGCGGTGGTCGAGGCGATGAAGATGGAAAACGTCCTGCGCGCCGAGATCGACGGCACGGTGAAGAAGATCAACGCCAAACAGGGCGACAGCCTGGCGGTGGACGCAGTGATCCTCGAATTCGCCTGAGATGCTCTACTTCGCCTATGGCTCCAACATGAGCCGCGCCGGCATGCGTGCGCGCTGTCCGGGAGCGCGCGCCGTCGGCACCGCGACGACTCGACGGCTATCGATTCTTCGTCGGTATCGACGGCTGGGGCTCGGTCGAGCCGCGCCGCGGCAGCCACGTTCACGGCGTGCTGTGGCGCCTCACCTTGCGCGACGTCGCGGCGATGCATGCCTACGAGCTGTTGCATGCCGGTCTTTACGACGCGCGCATTTTGCCGGTGCGCAACGGTGCGCGGCTGGTACCGGCGATGATCTATCTTCTGCGCCGCCGCGCACCGGGCAAGCCGAAGCCGGGCTATATCGAGTTGATTGCCGCTGCGGCGCGCGACTGGAAGCTGCCGGAACGCTATATCGTGTCGATCGAGCGCTGGTCGCCATCGCGGTTTACCGGCGCGCGGGTGATCGAGGCCGGGGAGCTGGCATGAGCACCATCCGCCACATGATGGTGCACGGCCGCGTGCAGGGTGTCGGCTTCCGCGCCTTCGTCGAATTCGAGGCGATCAAGCTCAAGGTTGGCGGCTGGGTGCGCAACCGGCGTGACGGCTCGGTGGAGGCGGTTTTCGTAGGTGAAGCCGAAACGGTTGCTACGATCATCGCAGCCTGCCGCAAGGGTCCGCTCGGTTCCCGCGTCGATGCGCTCTACGAGCGCGAGGGCACGGCGGAGGACCTGGCGCTGCGTCAGATGGGCGAGGTGTTCTCTGTGCTGGCGACTCTGTAGCGGTTGTTACTTCGCCTTGCGCGCGATGCCGCGGAAGGTCGCGGCGAGCGCGCGCAGCGCGGCGCTTGAACGCGCATCGGACACGCGGGAATGCAGCACCACCGCGGAGCGGCCGAGCGGCGGCAACGACAAAGCACCGCCGACGTCGATAGCGCCCGCCGGCGCGATGCGCTGCGCGAGCGGCGCAACCGCAAGCCCGGCGAGCACTGCGGCACTGATCGCGGTGACGCCGCCGCCGGTGAAGGCCTCGACCCAGGGGCGTTTGGCCTTGTCGAGTGCGCGAATGGCGAGCGCCCGCACGCCGCACGGCGCCGCCAGCATTGCGAGCTTGAGCTTCTCGCCCGCGCGGGCACGGAAGGCGGGTGAGGCAAACCAGGCGAACTCGTCCTCGAACAGCGTCTCACCGCCGCGTCGGTGTGGCTCGCGGCGCACGATGGCGGCGTCGAGCTTGCCGCGCTCGTAGGCGTCGAGGATCTCGCTGGAGAGGTCGATGCGGATGTCGATATTGAGCGCGGGGTCGACCGCGGCGACCCGCGCCAGCATCGCCGGCAGCTCGGGGCCGGCGGCGTGGTCGCTGATACCGATCGTGAGGCGACGCTCCGCCGCCTGCTGGCCGCTGAGGGCGCGGTCGTGCGCCGCGACGAGGTCGCGGGCGCGCTCGAGAAAAGCCGCGCCTTCCGCGGTCAGCTCGACCGAGCGCGGCGTGCGCTCGATGAGATGCTGGCCGAGCCGGGCTTCGAGACGCTTGAGCTGCAGGCTGACCGCGGACTGCGTCACGCCGGCGGCCTGCGCGGCGCGGGTGAAGCTCTTGAGCTCGGCGACCAGCGCGAAGGTGCGCACGGCGTCGACGTCGAGGGCTGGGCTATTTTGCATTGTTATCACTGTTATCAGTTGTAATGACAAAATGTTATCATAACATAGAGGGCAGATCGCAAACGTCAATTGGGAAGGAGGCCGCCATGCCCCTGATCACCGTCACCTTGTCCACGCCGCATATGAAGACCGTTGCCAAGGCCGAGATCGCCGCCGAGGTGACGCGGCTGTCGACCGCCATCCTGCACAAGGATCCGAAAGTGACCGCCGTCATCGTCAGCCGCGTATCGCCCGACGACTGGTTCTGCGGCGGCCGCTCGCTGGCCGATCATTGGCTGGCGAGTTTCTGGCTCGACATCCACGTCACTGACGGCACCAACACCAAGGACGAGAAGGCGGCCTTTATCGCCGCGGTCTATGCGTCGATGGAGAAATTGCTCGGGCCCCTGCACGAGGAAAGCTATGCGCACGTGCACGATGTGCGCGGCGACGCCTATGGGTTCGGCGGCCTGACGCAGGACCGCCGCTATATCGAGCGTCAGCTGTCGACGCCCACGGCCGCCGCTGCCGCCTGAGCCGCGGTGGTCGGCCCAAATAGCGCCTCGAACTCGCGGCGCAGCACCATGTCGACCTCCGGCATCGTCACCGGGATGCCGAGGTCGGCCAAGCTCGTGACGCCATAGCGCTGCTCGCGCACGCCGCAGGGCACGATGCCGGCAAAATGCGACAAGTCCGGCTCGACGTTGAGCGCCATGCCATGCAGCGTCACCCAATGCGAGACGCGAATGCCGATTGCCGCGATCTTGTCTTCGTAGTCGTCGCCCTTCTCCGGACGGCGCACCCAGACGCCGATGCGATCCTCGCGCCGCTCGCCGCGCACGTTGAAGGCAGCGAGCGTGCGGATGATCCACTCCTCGAGGCTGGCGACGAAACGGCGCACGTCAGGGCCGCGGCGCTTCAAGTCGAGCATGACGTAGGCGACCCGCTGGCCTGGGCCGTGATAGGTCGTCTGGCCGCCGCGGCCGGTCTCGAAAATGGGAAGGCGCGCGTCGAGCACCTGGCCGGGCGCCGCGCTGGTGCCGGCGGTGTAGAGCGGCGGATGTTCGACGAGCCAGACGAGCTCCGCCTCGCTGTCTGCGGCGATGGCGGCGGCGCGTTGCTGCATGAACTCGACCGCCTGCGGATAGGGCACAAACGTATCGGCGATCCGCCACGCGACCGGCGGCGATCCAAGCGGCGGCAAAAGCCCGGTTTTCAGTTCATTGCGCGCGTTAACCACCCGTTCACCATAGCATGTTGACCTGTAGGCAGCCCGCAATCGCGCGGGCACGCAGGGGCAGGGCATTTGAGCACTTTCAACAAGGTTTCCGTCGATATCACCGTGGTGCTGGGCACCACCTCCATGCCGGTGCACCAAGTGCTGCGGCTCGGCCGCGGCGCCATCATCGAGCTCGACTCCTCCGAGGACGACGCCGTCCACATCCTCGCCAACAATCTGCCGGTGGCCAAGGGCACGGTGGTGGTCAACGGCAGCAGGATCGCGGTCGAGGTCGGCGAGCTGCTGCCGCGTCCGCCCGATATGCGCTGAGCGGCCCGGCCGAGCCCTCATCTAGGGGTCCCAGAGGCCGGTTTTCAGCGGCTTCCACGGCCCTTGTTCCACGGGACCCTATTTGTTACATGAGCCGCGCCCGATGGGACGCGGGCTTATCTATCTCGTTCCTCCCCCATGCGGCCGTGGCGGAATTGGTAGACGCACTAGCTTGAGGTGCTAGCGGGGCAACCCGTGGAGGTTCGAGTCCTCTCGGCCGCACCAGCCTGAAGATAGTAAGATGGTCCCCTCCGGGGAGGAGGAACCATGGCCATTCGAAACATCGGCGTGATCGGCCTCGGCCAGATGGGCCGCGGCATCGCCGCCAATCTCGACCGCGCCGGCTATCTGGCGGCGGCCTGGGACATCAGACCGGAGGCTTTTGCCGGCGCCGGCCTGTCGGCGGAGGTCGCCAATGTGCCGCCGGCGGCAATGGCACTGGGATGCCGCGCGGTGATCTTCGTCGTGCCGGCCTCGCGCGACGTCGAAAAATGCCTCACCGGCAAGGATGGGCTGCTGGCCGTCCAGCACGACAACCAGGCGATCCTGGACTTCACCACATCATATCCGCTCGACACGCTCCAACTCGTCGAAATGGCCGCTAACGCGGGCCGCGACTATCTCGACGCCGGCATGAGCGGGGGTGCGATCGGCGCCGACAGCGGCAAGCTCACGCTGATGGTCGGCGGCTATCCCGGCGTGCTCGGGCTCTGGCGGCCGATGCTCGAGACGATCGCCGCCAAGATCATTCATGTTGGCAAATCCGGCGCCGGTCATGCCGTCAAGCTCATCCACAACATGATCCTGCACAGCATCTTCTTCGCCACCTGCGAAGGCTGCCGTATGGCCGAGCGCGCCGGGCTCGACCTGACGACCGTCATCGAGGTGCTCAATTCAGGCAACGCACGCAGCTTTATCAGCGAGGTGCGCTTTCCCCGTCACATCCTGTCAGGCACGTTCGACGGCCGCTCTTATGTCTCAACGCTCGCCAAGGATCTCGGCATGGCGGTGAAGTTTGCTGCGAGTCTCGGCGCGCCGCTTTGCTACGGTAGCACGACCTCGGAGTTGCTCGACGAAGCAGTCGCGCAAGGCCGCGGCGGCGACGACTTCACGCTGCTGTACAAGGCGATGGACGGCTTACTCAGCCAACACGCCGAGCAAGCCGAACGGCGCTAGAACTGCGCGTAGTGATCGTGCGCTTGCGCTGCGTAGTCGGCCGTGGGGGTGGCACTGGCGGTGGCCTGATGCTTGCGCATTGCCGCGAGCCTGAGACCGTGCCGCTTCGCGTGATCCTCGCTGTGCGCGCTGGTCTTCAGCACGGTCGGCCAAGCGCCTCTGTTGCCGGCGACGAGTTCGGGCACCGACTTCGGCCGCTCGCCGGTCGCAACCACCTGCACGACGTGGAAGCCTTTTTCCTTCAGATCCTTGAGCAGCACCGGCAGCGCCTGGGCGGTCGCCGGATGAATGTCGTGCAGCAGCAGAATGCCGCGGCCCTTGGCCTCAAGCCGGCGCATGGCGCGGTCGACGATCTGCTGCGAACTGATGCCGCGGAACCAGTCGTCGGCGACGACATCGACGCTAAAGGTGATCAGGTCGTGCGCGGCAAGGAAATTCTCGGCGGTCTTGGAACGGCCAAGGCCGGGGATGCGGAAGAACGGCGACACCGCGGTCGCGTCGCCGAGCGCGGCGCCGACCAGCGAGATGCCACCGTCAACCTCGTGCTCGACGCGGTCAGCCGACAAGGTCTGGAATACCAACGGATGATCGAGGCTGTGCGTGCCGATGGTGTGGCCTTCGTTGTATTCGTGCCGCACCACCCACGGATAGGCGCGCGCCATCTCGCCGACCAGGAAGAAAGTTGCCTTGACGCATTGCGAGTCGAGCGTATCGAGCACGCGGTCGGAATAGGGCGGCAGCGGGCCGTCGTCGAAGGTGATCACCACCTCATGATCGTTCAGCGGCAGCGTCCGGTGGTACTGCAGGGTGCCGACGCGGAGGAAGTCGGTCGGGCTGACGGTGATGACGCGGCTGGTGCCGAGCGCATCCGGATGGCCAGGGCACGACTGCGCGGTCGCCGACCCCGTGGCCACGACCAGGCAAAACAGCAACGCTGCGATGAAACGCATTCAGCCTCTCCAGCCCCCCGTTTGCGCCTTGTGACGCGATCCCCCGATTCGTGAGGCGTCTTGATTGTCGGCAACATAACATTAACCGGACATTAACCAACTGTGGCCGGTGGACAGTGGTGAACATCCCGCTGTGCAAAAACAGGACAGGTGGCGGGGTGCTAGCTCGCCGGCACGACGTGGACGATGTGGTAGCCGCGCCGCTTCAGCGCGCGCAGCAAGGCCGGCAGCATATGCGCGGTTTCAGCCTTGGTGTCGTGCAGCAGGACGATGCCGCGGCCGACCTTGTCGATGCGGGACAGGATGAGCGCGAGCTCGGCCTCCGGCGTCATCGGCAGCCAGTCGCTCGCCCAGACGTCGGCGCCGAACACCACCAGCCGGCGCGAGGCCGCATAGTCGAGCAGGGCCTGATTGGAGGCAAAGCCGGGAAAGCGGAAGAACGGCATCGTCGGTTCGCTGCGGCGCACCCCATAGAGGGCGTATTCATCCGCCTCGATGCCGCGGTTGATGTCGGCTTCGGCTTTCGCCATCGGCAGGTGATCGAGCAGGGGGTGCGAGTAGGTGTGGTGGCCGATTGAATGCCCTTCGGCCAGTTCGCGCCGGGCAAGCTCCGGGTGCGCGTCCGTGTTGCGCCCAACCAGGAAGAAGGTCGCCTCGACGCATTCGGCCTTGAGCGCGTCGAGCACCTTGGGCGTGGTGGTCGGCCAGGGGCCGTCGTCGAAGGTCAGCACCAGCTCCTTGGGCGCGAGCGGCAGCGTCGAGGGAAACTCCTTGCGGCCGACGCGCGGCGTCGTTGAGGCGTCGATAGCGAGCACGCGGCTCGTCCCGAGCGCGTCGGGATTGGCGCAGGGCTGCGCCGCAGCCGCGGCAACAGAGGCGGCGACAGCAATGGCGACGGCGAGGGGGCGAATCATCGGACGGTCCGCAGCGGTTATAATTCATTCACCCTGTTTCATGACCCGGCATTAACGCTGACTCCATAGCTTGATGCACGAAAACCGCGGCGTTCTGGGCGGAGTATTCTGGTGGTGGGGCTTAGCGGGCGGCTGGCGGCGGGCGCGAAGCTCGTTCGCTCGAGGCTGGCTTTTTTCAAGCCGCGGATATGGGGCGCGGGTCATGCGACGCTGGCGATGGCGCCGCGCGCGCTGTCGGCGCCGGCCCTGGTCGGCATTCTGGCCGCGGTTGTCGCCATTATCACACTGAGCTGCCTTGCCGTTGGCTACGACCTGGCGCGGCGCAACGACGAGAGCCGCGCGCTGCAACAGCGCGCGGCGCTGCGCGATGCGATCGCTGAATTCGCCCCGCGGCTCGCGCCTGCCGGCAACCTCGACCCGCGTTTCATGCGCGTCATCGAGAACGGCGTCGGCCTCAAAGACCTTAAATTCGAGACTGAGCCTGTGTCGTCGGCGCGCGACATGCAGCCGGTGATCGACGCGCACGGCCGCATCATCGGCTTCCTTACCTTCGAACCCGAACGGCCGGCGACGCGCGCCGTGCTCCGCCTGATGCCGGTGGTCGGCGGCATCGCCATTATGCTGGTCGTCGTCGTCGGCGTTCTGCTGGTGCGCTTTCGCCGCGCGGTGCGCGAGCTGGTCGAGAGCAGGGATCAGGCCCGCCGCGCCGCCGACGAGGACAAGCTGACCGGCCTCGCCAATCATTCCAAGCTGCTCGATCTGCTCGATCTTGCGCTCACCGAACGCCTGGCCGACGAAGTGACGACCTTCGCGCTGCTCGAGCTTGACGGCATGGATGACATCAACGCCCAGCTCGGCGTACTCGGCAGCGACGAGCTTCTGGTTTCTGTCGCGCGGCGGCTCAAGGAAGCGTTGCCCGCCGATACGGTGATCGGCCGCATCGGCGGCCACGAATTCGCCGTCGCCTTCACGACGGCGGCCGGCGTCGATGCCGTCACGGTGCTGCGCGCGGCGGTCGACACGGTGACGCGGCCGCACTGGATCGACGCCGCGGTGCGCGTCGGCGCCCATGTCGGCTTTGCCCAGGCGCCGCGCCACGCCACCACGCGCGGCGAACTCACCCACCGCACCGAGCTCGCGCTGCGCAAGGCGGCGCAGAAAGGGCCGGGCGCGATCGTCGGCTACGAGCGCGCGATCGACAGGCTGTCGAGCGAGCAGCAGTTCATCCGCCGCGAATTGCCGCGCGCGCTGAGCGCCCGCGAGCTCGAGCTGCACTATCAGCCGATCGTCGCCGCTGCGCAGGGCGCCCGCATCATTGGCGTCGAGGCGCTGCTGCGCTGGAACCACGCGACGCGCGGACAAATCCCGCCGGCCACCTTCATTCCGGTCGCCGAGCAGATGGGGCTGATGGACACGCTCGGCGACTTCGTGCTGCGCCGCGCGCTCGCCGAGGCCAAGCGCTGGCCGGACCTCTATATCGCGGTCAACCTGTCGCCGCTGCAATTACGCGATGCCGGGATCGTGGATCTGGTGCGCTCGGCCCTGGCCGAGAGCGGCATCGAGCCGAGCCGGCTGTTGCTGGAAGTCACTGAAGGCGTGCTGATCGACAACCCCGACGAGATGGTCAAGCGCATCGAGGCGCTGCGCGCGCTCGGCGCCCGCATCGCGCTCGATGATTTCGGCTCCGGCTATTCCAATCTCGGCTATCTACAGCGCTTCCCCTTCGACAAGCTCAAGATCGACCGGAGTTTCGTCTCAGCGCTCGGCCGCTCATCGAACGGCAGCGTCATCATCCAGGCGATCGTCGCGCTCGGCCGCGCGCTCGGCGTCAGCGTGGTGGTCGAAGGCGTCGAGACCGAGGAGCAGCGCGTGCTGCTCAGGCTTGCCGGTTGCGACGAAATGCAGGGCTTTTTGTTCGCGAAACCGGCGCCGGCCAAAGTTATCGACCGGCTGGTCCGGCAGCCGAAATCCGGCCGCGCCACGCGCGCCGAACGGCTCGCCGGCTAAGGCCGCCGCTGACAGCACGAGCCGCACCTTATAGACTCCGGGCCAAAAGAAGCGGAGGGAGGGGCGGCATGAGCATTCCCAATGTCTGGGCGGGCTTCGATTTCGGCCTCGGGGCCGACGTCGACATGCTGCGCAAGACGGTCACCGATTTCGCCCAGGACCGCATTGCCCCGCGCGCCGCCGAGATCGACCGCAGCAATCAATTTCCGCGCGAGCTGTGGCCGCAGATGGGTGAACTCGGTCTGCACGGCATCACCGTCGAGGAAGAATATGGCGGCTCGGGCCTCGGCTATCTCGCCCATTGCGTGGCGATGGAGGAGGTATCGCGTGCCTCCGCCGCGGTCGGCCTGTCCTACGGCGCGCACTCCAATCTCTGCGTCAACCAGATCCGCCGCAACGGCACCGACGCGCAGAAGCGCAAATACCTGCCCAAGCTCATCTCCGGCGCGCACGTCGGCGCGCTCGCCATGTCCGAGCCGGGCGCCGGCTCCGACGTGGTGTCGATGCGGACCACCGCCGAGAAGAAGGGCGACCGCTATATCCTCAACGGCTCGAAGATGTGGATCACCAACGGGCCGGTCGCCGATACGCTGGTTGTCTATGCCAAGACCGACCGCACCGCCGGCGCGCGCGGCATCACCGCCTTTATCGTAGAGAAGGGCATGAAGGGCTTTGCCCCGGCGCAGAAACTCGACAAGCTCGGCATGCGCGGCTCCGATACTTCGGAGCTGGTCTTCACCGATTGCGAAGTGCCGGCGGAGAACGTGCTCGGCGCCGTCGGCAACGGCGTCAACGTGCTGATGAGCGGGCTCGACTATGAGCGCGTGGTGCTCGCGGCCGGCCCGCTCGGCATCATGCAGGCGTGCATGGACGTGGTTGTGCCGTATGTGCACGACCGGAAGCAGTTCGGTCAGCCGATCGGCTCATTCCAGATCATGCAGGCCAAGCTCGCCGACATGTATGTGACCATGAACGCGGCCAAGGCCTACGTCTATGCGGTCGCCCGCGCCTGCGACGAGGGCCGCACCACGCGCGAGGACGCCGCCGGCGCCATTCTCTATGCCTCCGAGCGCGCGACCTGGATGGCGCTGGAGGCGATCCAGTGCCTCGGCGGCAACGGCTACATCAACGACTTCGCCACCGGCCGCCTGCTGCGCGACGCCAAGCTCTACGAGATCGGGGCGGGGACCAGCGAAATCCGCCGCATGCTGATCGGGCGGGAGATATTCGAGAAGACGCGGTAGGCCATTGGCAGACTCAGCCATTGGCGGATGTGTTTCATTAACTTTTCGCCGCGGCGAATCAGCTAGGCCTCAAGCCGAGTTCACGAGCTTTGGGGATAGGCAATGATGCGGGTGCGGTTGAAAGCCGACGGCCGGATCGTCGAGATCATGCCCGACGGCAGCGAAAAGACCATCGACCATTCCGATCCGGCCGCCTTCGTGCGCCAGGTGCGGGCGCGCTGCGGGCTGACACAGGCGGCGTTCGCGCAGAGCATCGAGGTGCCGATCGAGACGGTGCGCAACTGGGAGCAGGGCAAGCGCCATCCGCGCGGGCCTGCCCGCGCGCTGCTCAAGCTGATCGACAAGGCCCCGGATGCGGCCTTCGCGGCTCTAGGCGGAAGACGGCGCTAAAGCGCCTGTTGCGGGCGGCAGACGGCGCTCGCGACTATTCCGCGGCGGCTATGCGCTGGCGCGGCGCCGGCCGCGCGATGCGCATGAGCAAGGCCATCAGGAACAGGATGCCGATATAGGTGACGAGCTGCAGCTCGGTCGGCCGCTCGGTGTAGCCGATCAGCGTGTGCAGCAGTCGGCCGAATATGCTGCCTTCCGACAACAGCCACGAGGTGTCCCATACCGTGCGGTCGAGCACCACGGCGACACCGGCGTTGTTGAGGAACTGCACCGACTGCGCCGCCATGCCGGCGGCAAGCAGCGCAATCAGCCAGCTCGTCACCGAGAAGATATAGCGGGTCGGGATCGCCAGCAGGCCGAAATACGTGAGCCCGGTGAAGGCGGCGCCCGCCAAGACGCCGAGCAGGCCGCCGGCCAGCAGCGACGAGCCGGAAGTGCCCGACGCGAAGATGCCGTAGAGGAACAGCACGACCTCCGAGCCTTCGCGCAACACCGCCAGGCCGACGACGATGGCCAGGGCGGTCAGAGGCTTGGCGCCTTCGCTGACCGCTTCGCCGACATTGCGCATCTCCTCGGCGATCTCACGGCCGTGCCGTGCCATCCAGGCGTTGTGCCACATCAACATGATGACGGCGATGCCGAGGACGCTGGCGTTGAACAGCTCCTGGCCGGAGCCTTCGAAGGCTTGCGAAATCGCGCCGGCGAACATGGCGACAAGGGCCGCGCCGAGCACGCCGGCGCCGACGCCAATCGAGACCCAGCGGCCGCGGCCGTGGACGCCGCGCGTCGCCGCCATGACGATGCCAACGATGAGGCCGGCCTCGATGACTTCACGGAAGACGATGATGAGTGCGCCGAGCATGCCGTTATTCCGCGATCACCACGCCCTTGGCGGTGGATTCATGATACTCGCCGATGAAGGGATATTTGCCCGGCGGTAGCGGGCCGATACGCACCACGCCCTGCGAGTGCCCTGGCACCACCTTCTCGACCTTGAGCGCCGAACTATCGAATTCCTCGGCGGTCGGCATCCTCGTTGATCACCGTGATCATTACCCGCTTGTTGGCCGGCACCTTGATCTCGGACGGCGTGAACACGTGGTCCTTGATCGTGGTCTTGATCGCGTCGGCGGCCGAAGCCCCGGTGGGCAGGGCCAGCAGGCCCACGAACGCGAGTGGGGCGACGAAACGCAACATCTTGATTGTCCTTGTAGCTCTTCAACGCTCACAAAAGCATTAAGAGCCGTCGATGCAAGTCTTTCTTTTTACTCTTGAATTATTCCAATGTAAGAAGCGCAACCAATAGTCTGACGGCCAAAGTAATGTTGCGCTTTGCGCTACCGCAAAAATTTTGGCGGTTTCCGCCAAGCGCCGTTTCCGGCCGCTCCACGGCGCAACCCCCCGTTGGCAGAGCCTTCTCAAGCGGGCATTCTCTCCGGCCTTCATCCGCATGGCCTAGTCCGCCGTCACTCCCGGGAGAGAAACAATGCAATTCGTTGATGCTCATGGCGCCCGTATTCCGCAAATCGGCTTTGGCACCATGACCCTGAAAGGGGACATCTGCGTGCAGGCGGTCAAGACCGCGCTGCAGATGGGCTACAGCCATCTCGATACCGCCTGGTTTTACGGCAACGAAAAGGAAGTCGGCGAGGGCATGCGCCAGTCCGGCAT
The DNA here is from genome assembly GCA_963822035.1 of uncultured Alphaproteobacteria bacterium. Classification (GTDB taxonomy): domain Bacteria; phylum Pseudomonadota; class Alphaproteobacteria; order Rhizobiales; family Xanthobacteraceae; genus Pseudolabrys. The sequence continues at coordinate 614,665 of CAWGGC010000004.1, forward strand.
CAAACGTGACGCCGTCTTCCTGACCACCAAGGTCCGCGAGACGCACCTCGAGCCGGACAAATTCCGCCAGTCACTCGACGAAAGCCTCGCCAACCTCCAGCTTCCCCAAGTCGATTTGTTGCTGATCCACTGGAACAACAAGGACATCCCGTTCAAGGTCAGCATCGGCGCGCTGTGCAAAGCGAAGAAAGACGGCTTCGCCAAACATGTCGGCGTTGCCAACTTCACCTCCAAGATGCTCGACGAGGCCTGGGCGGTGACCACCGAGCCTTTGGTCTGCAACCAGATCGAGGTGCATCCCTTCATCAACCAGGACAAGGTCATTGCCGCCAGCAAGAAGCACGGCATGGCAGTGGTCGCCTATGTGCCGATCGCGCGCGGCAAGGTGCCGGGCGCCGAAGTGCTTGAGCGCATCGGCAAGGCGCACGGCAAGACTGCGGCACAGGTGTCCTTGCGCTACCTGGTGCAGCTCGGCCTCATCCCCATCCCGCGCACGGCGACGCCCGCGCACATGAAGGAAAATCTCGACGTGTTCGACTTCAAGCTGTCCGATGCCGAGATGGCGGACATGAAGAAGCTGAACGCCACCAACTTGCGCGTGGTCAATCCGCCGCACGCGCCGGTGTGGGACGCGGCCTGATGCGCGCCGTTCTGGCGCTGTTTTTGCTTTGCTGCACGGCGCTGACGGCTTTCGCCGACGACAAGCCCGAGGCGGCCGACGTTGCCGCCGTGCAGAGCTGCATCAAGACTAAGACCGGCCACGCCTGGGCTTGGGAAACCTGCATCGGCGTCGTCTCGGAGCGCTGTGCCAAAGACGAGAGCAGCATGCCGGACGCGGACGTGATGGCCTGCTATGAGCGCGAGCGCCTGGTCTGGGACAAAATCCTCAACGACAGCTTCCGCCGCTTGCGCGCCAAGCTCGACGGCGATCAACAGGTCAAGCTGCGCGACATGCAGCGCGCGTGGATCGTCTCGCGCGATAAGAGCTGCGGATTCCTGTACGACTATTTCCAGGGCACCATGGCCAATCCGATGATGGCGGCCTGCGTCGCGCGCGAGACAGGCCACCGGGCGCTGTATCTGCTCGGCTTCGCCAACGACGTCGAAGGCAAGTGACCATGCAGGCCGTCGTCGCCAAGGGCTTCACCATTCCGCTGGTCGGCCTCGGTACCTTCACGTTGCGCGGGCGCGAATGCGCGCGGCTCGTCGAGCAGGCGATCAAGCTTGGCTACCGCCACATCGACGCCGCGCAGATGTACGACAACGAGCGGGAGGTCGGCGAGGGGTTGCGCGCCTCCGGGCTGCGCGCCGAGGTGATGGTCACCACCAAGGTGCACCCGACCCTGTTGTCGCCGCCCGACCTCGAACGCTCGGTCAAGGATAGCCTCGCCAAGCTCAGGCTCGACACCATCGACCTCCTCCTGATCCACTGGCCGAATCCGCGGGTGCCGCTTGCCGAGACGCTCGGCGCCATGGAGAAGATGAAGCGCGACGGCTACGTTCAGGCGATCGGCGTGTCGAACTTCACCGTGGCGCTGCTCGACGAGGCGAACGCGATCAGCAAGGACATCGTCTGTAACCAGATCGAATGTCACCCGTTCCTCGATCAGTCGAAGGTGATCGCCGCTTGCAAGACGCACGGCATGGCGGTCGTCGCCTACAGCCCGATCGCGCGTGGCGGCGCCAATGGGGATGCCGTGCTTGCCCGTGTCGGCAAGGCGCACGGCAAGAGCGCGGCGCAAGTCAGCCTGCGATATTTGGTGCAGCAGGACATCGTGGTGATCCCGCGCACCAGCAAGGTCGAGCGGCTCGAGGAGAATCTCGACTTGTTCGACTTCAAGCTGACGGATGCCGAGATGCGCGAAATCGCCGGGCTTGCGCGCCGCAGCGGCCGCATCGTCGACTGGACCTGGTCGCCGAAGTGGGACTGAGGTTCAGCCGGCCGTGAAGCTCAACGTCAGGCCCGCAAGCCCAAGCTCGCCATAATCCGACGACCAGGTTTCGCCGTTCTTGACTGGCCAGGCATCGGTGATGGTGCCGGTCGAGACGATCTCGCCGGGGCCAAGTGGCGGAAACTGCGGGCGTTCCGCAAGTGCACGAACAAGATAACCGAGCGCCAGCGCCGGGCTGTCAAGCACGTTGGCGCCGACGCCGCGGTCAACGGCAGTGCCGTTGCGCGACAGCGTCACCGTGGCGCGGGGCAGGAGCGCGGCGATCTTGGCGCGGTTTGCGTCGGTGACTGCGACCCCAGCGCCGACGACGAGTGCCCCGTGCAAGCCGAAGGCGGCAGTGCAATCGGGCAGCTTGAAAGCCCATTCGGGGAAATGGCTCTGCACGACCTCGAAGCCGGGCGCCATCCATTCGACCGCATCGAGCAGCGCAACGGGATCCTCGCTCGCAGCTACCGGCGCCTTCAGCTTGAACACGACCTCCGGCTCGATGCGCGGGTTGACGAAGCGCCGCGCGTCGAGCGTCGCTTGCCCGCCGGTTGCGAATTGCACCGTGTGTGACCAAACGCTGGCAAACAGCGGCGCGCCGACCCCGTAGCGCGGCCAGATGGTGCGGTTGGTGAAGCCGATCTTGCGACCGACGGGTTTCCAGCCCTGCACGCGCCGCCGCCGCTCGATGATGTCGAGCACGGCATATGCGGCATCGAGATTGAAGTCCGGTTCGGCCGCGGTGATCGGCGCAAGCGTCGTCACGCCGTCATAGGCTGCGATCAACAGGTCGGCGACGGCGGCGAGATCGACAGCCACGGCTTTAGAAGAACCCAAGCGATTCACAGCCGGTGCCGGCGTGGAAACTCTGTTTCCATTTGCGGCCGGGAATATCGATGACATGCACCGAGCCGTCGCCCTGGCAGGCGACGAACAGTTCATTGCCGCGCCACGCCATGTCCATCGGCTGGCTGCCGACCTTGATCGTGGTCTGCTCAGCGAACGACGGCGAAATCAGGCTCACTGTGTCGCTGTTGAGGCTGGTGACGCCGAGCAGGCTCCAGTCCGGCGCGTAGCGCGCGATTTGCGCCGGCTTGGCCACGTCCTTGAGCGGCAGCGTCTCTCTGACGCGCTCGGTCTTGGCGTCGATCAGGAACAGCACCGGCTCCTGGTCGGAGACCACGACCACGGTGTTGCCGTCCTGCGAGATGGCGATGCCGGCAAGCGGCTGCGGCGTCTTGATCTTGGCCCTGAGCTTGCGCGTGACGAGATCGATCACCGATACTTCGCCGTCTTCTTCGTTTTCCGTGTAGAGCCGCTTGCCGTCGCCCGAAATGATGAGGCGGTGCGCGTTGGTCGAGCCGGAGCCGATCGCCTCGACCACTTCGTGCGTCTTGCGGTCGATCACCGCCACCACAGCGCTGTTCTCGCAGGTGATGTAGATCATGCCGTCCGGCCCGAGTTTGAGCGTATGCGGCGCGATGTAGGGGTGCAGATCAATGTCGCCGACATGCGCGCGCTTGTTGAGGTCGATGATGCAGAGCGTGTGGCCGGGATTGGGATTGCGGCCGTGGATGCCGTCGCCGAAGATCGGCACATAGGCGAGCCCGGTTTCCGGAACGATGAGCAGCTCATGCACGGTGCGCTGGAAGCCGTCGAGCACGGTCTGCGTCTCGTAGGTCTCGGGATCGAGAAACAGGATCTTGGCGCCCATCTTGTCGACGGCGATCATTCCATGGCTTGGCTCGCTCATGACTCCGTTGGCTCCCGGCCCCGCTATGCGCATTTGCTAGGCTCTCCTGATACCATACCGGGCGCGCAAATCATTGTAGGGATCGGATATGACGCTGAGCGGCGAAACGGCCGTTGTTTTGTTCTCCGGCGGGCAGGATTCCACGGTCTGCCTCGTCTGGGCGCTGACGCGTTTTTCGCGGGTGGAAACCGTCGGCTTCGACTACGGCCAGCGCCATGCCGTCGAGCTCGAGGTGCGGCAGGGCCTGCGCGACGCGCTCGCCGCCATGCGCCCGGACTGGCAGGCGCGGCTCGGCGACGACCACGTCATCCGGCTCGACGCGCTTGCCGCCATGTCGGAAACCGCGCTGACCCGCGACACTGCCATCGAGATCGCCGACAACGGCCTGCCCACCACCTTCGTGCCCGGCCGCAATCTGATCTTCTTCTGCTTTGCCGGCGCGCTCGCCTATCGCCGCGGCGCGCGGCACCTCGTCGCCGGCATGTGCGAGACGGATTTTTCCGGCTATCCCGACTGCCGCGACGACACGATCAAGGCCATGCAGGTCGCGCTCGGCCTCGGCATGGATAAAAGCTTCGTCATCCATACGCCGCTGATGTGGATCGACAAGGCGGCGACCTTTGCCATGGCCGAGCAACTGGGCGGGGAAGCGCTGCTCAAGCTCGTTGTCGAGGAGACGCATAGCTGTTACTTGGGCGAGCGTACGCGGCACGCTTGGGGCTGCGGTTGCGGAGAATGCCCGGCTTGCAAGCTGCGCGCGCGCGGGCTACGAGAAGTTCATCGGGACGAGGCCAGACGGAATGAACATCGGGGCTGCGCAGGAATATCGAGGGCGGCACCTTTCTGCTGCTGTTCTGCCTCACCATTCCGGCCGCCAACTGGATGATCGGGCATGTCGGCGCGCTGCAGCCCGGCAGGCCCGTGCGTGGTGCCGGTGGCGCCTGGCGTCTTGGCGCCGTCTGGGGTGCTGATGATCGGCGCCGCGTTGGTGTTGCGCGATCTCGTGCAGCGGCGGCTCGGCGTCGAGTTCGGCCTTGCCGCGATCGTCGCCGGCGCTGCGATCTCCGCCGGCCTCGCGCCGCCGTCGCTGGTGATCGCCTCGGCGAGCGCCTTTCTGCTTTCCGAGCTTGCCGATTTGCCGTCTATACGCCGCTCGCGCGCCGGCGGCTGGTGCTCGCGGTGCGTTGCTTCCGGCGCCGTCGGGCTTGTGGTCGAACTCGATCGTCTTTCTCTGGCTCGCCTTCGGCTCGCTCGAGTTCCTGCCCGGGCAGATCATCGGCAAGGCCTGGATGGTGCTCGCTCTCGGTTCCGCTGGTTGCCTATCTGCGCCGCCGCGACAATCGGCTCGGCATCACGCCGGCCTGAAGACGGACCTCGGTCATGACGTCGACGTTGGATGCCCTGCGCAACATCACCACCGGCACCATCACCACCATGCTGCTGAAGAAGGGCATCCGCCGCTCGTGGATGGCGGGCGCCATGCCGCTCGGCTTCTCCGGCAAACGCGTGGTAGGCCCGGCCTTCACGCTGCGCTTCGTGCCGGTGCGCGAGGATCTGGCGACGCCGGAAAGCTGGTCGAAGCCGATCTCGACGCGCGGCGCCATCGAAGCCATGCCGGAGAACTGTGTCGTCGTCGCCGACGCCATGGGCGTCACCGGCGCCGGCATCTTCGGCGACATCTTATGCATGCGCATGGTCAAGCGTGGCGTCACCGCGCTGATCACCGACGGCGTCATGCGCGACCGGCACGGCGTGCTGGCGACCGGCCTGCCGGTCTGGTGCGCGGGCGTTGCCGCGCCGGCCTCTGTCAATCAGCTCACCTTCGTCGGCTGGAACGAGCCGATCGGCTGCGGCGGCTGCGCCATTTTCCCCGACGACATCATCGTCGCCGACGACGACGGCGCCGTCGTCATCCCGGCGGCGCTGGCCGATTTCGTCGCCAGCGAAGGCGCCGAGCACGAGCTTCTGGAAAGCTGGCTGGTGGAGGAGGTGGAGAAGGGCGCCAAGCTGCCCGGCCTTTATCCGCCAAACGAAGAGAACAAGAAGCGCTACGAGGAGTGGAAGAAGAAACGCTAGCATGATCCCGACAGCGGTTTTCGGATAAGATCATGCGCCGGACACGATAATGTTCTTCATCCTTTCCAAGACGCTCGCTCTTCTGCTGCTGCCGTCCAACCTATTCATCGCCGTCGGCCTCGCCGGCCTCGTGCTCATGCTCACGCGCTTCCGGCGCGCGGGCAGGCGCATCGCAATGGTCGGCCTCGTTCTGTTGCTGATGATTGCCGTGTTGCCGGTCGGCATATGCTCACGAATGTGCTGGAGAATCGTTTTCCGCGCTGGGATGCAACGCGAGGCGCACCGGACGGCATCGTCGTGCTGGGCGGGGCCATTGGCCCGGGGATGTCCGTCGACCGCGGCGCGCCGGAAATCACCGACGCTGCCGAGCGCGTATCTGCGATCGGCACGACTGGCGCGGCAATTTCCCAACGCGCGCATCATTTATTCCGGCGGCAGCGCTTCGCTCGATCCGGACTGGCCGCGCGAAGCCGATTTTCTTGGCCCCTTGCTCGACAGTTCGGCGTTGCCGCGCGAGCGCGTCATACTGGAAGACAAATCGCGCAACACCGCGGAGAACGCGATCTTCAGCAAGGCGATTGCGAAGCCGAAGCCGGGCGAGCGTTGGCTTCTGGTGACTTCGGCGGTGCACATGCCGCGCGCCATCGGCTGCTTCCGCCGCGTCGGCTTTGCGGTCGAGGCCTATCCGGTGGATTGGAATACGGTCACCCATCCCGATTGGGGACTTTCATTGTCGCCTGTCGCCAATCTCGCGCGCGCGGATAACGCGGCCCACGAATGGCGGGGCTCTGCTCGCCTATTGGCTCACCGGCCGCACCAGCGCGTTTCTGCCCGCGCCCTGAGCGGTGGTATTATCGGAATGTTTGAGGCGATTCGCCGCCTCAGGTCCGTTCGCGTGCTCGTAGCGCCATCATAGTGCGACGCCACCTGCGAAAGGGGGGACCGCCCATGTCGCTCGAACTCCGCACTCACCCGCTCGGATCGCTCCGGTTATGGCGAACCGAGCCGCCCACCGGTCACGGAAACGATCCGCCTGCGCGCCAATTGGGGCGAACGCCTTGTCACCGTGCTCGCCGCCAGCATCGCCATGCTGGTGGTTGCCGTCATCGCCGTCCTCATGGGCATGGGCTAAGGCGACGGCTCAGTCGCCGGTAGTATCGACTGCGTTCGCGGCAAAAGCCTTGCGCGACGGCGAATTGAACTGCCGCCGCCACATCACGATGAGGATGCCGGTCGGTCGTCAGCGCGAGCGGCAGCGGGCCCGAGAAACCATCCGAGATAGCCGAGCGCGAAAAAGAAGGCGCGCTGGCCGCGGTTGAAATGCCGGCCGGCGTCGGCGCACAGCCGCGCCGCGCGATGGGCGAAGGCCTGCGCGCTCGGCGGTGTCCTTTTCCGCCGGCGGCGGCGCGGCGCCCACCATGATGGCGAAATAATTGAACAGCCGGTACGACCAGGCGAATTTGAAGAAGGCATAGACGAAGATGACGGCGAGCCCGATCATCTTCAATTCCCACAATTCCGGGCGACGGCGTCACCGCCGAACGGCAGCAGCGACAACACCGGCAGGATTTGCTCGGTCGAGCGCAGCAGCGTCAGCGCGCCGCCGATGGCGATCAGGCTGGTGGAGGCGAAGAACGCGGTGCCGTTCTGCAGCGCGGCGGTGACCTGCGCGTCGACGATGCGCACGTCGCGGCCGATCAACTGCTCCATCCATTCGTCGCGATAGCCGTTCATCAGCGCGTTGAGGCTGGTGCGCCCTTGCGCGTTATTCTCGATGACGATCGAATAGGCAATCCAGGCGCCGAGGAACCAGGCGAAGCGCGAGCGAGATCGGGCAGAGCGTCAGCGCGGACATGGCCTTGATTCCTCCGCGCGGCATGGTGCCCGCTCCGTGCGCCGGTCTTCAACTGGCCGTTCGCGCTTGAGGCGGCGGCGGGCTCTGCCAACATCCGGGCGAAGGAGACGCCATGCCGCAGACCATCACCACCGGCTACAAGGCGCTGGTCGAGGCCGCCGAGCGCGAGATCGAGACCTTGCCGACCGAGGAGGCGATCAAGCTCGCCGGCCGCGACGACACGGTGCTCGATCGACATCCGCGACATCCGCGAATTGCAGCGCGAGGGCAGGGTGCCCGGCGCCGTCCATTGCCCGCGCGGCATGCTGGAATTCTGGATCGATCCGCAGAGCCCCTATTACAAGCCGGTGTTCGGCGCAGGACAAGAAATACGTGTTCTTCTGCGCCGGCGGCTTGCGCTCGGCGCTTGCCGCGCAGACCGCGCACACGCATGGGGCTCAAGCCGGTCGCCCATATCAAGGGCGGCTTCGGCGCCTGGAAGAAGGCGGGCGGCCCGGTGCGAGTGCGACAGCGCCGCGGCGAAGAAGCTCTGACCGTCGACCGGATAGCTCGTCCCAGTGCGAAGAACGGCGAGCCTCGAGGCGACGGCGCATCACGAACTTGCCGCATGGCGCTCACGCTCATCATCGGCAACAAGAACTATTCGTCGTGGTCGCTGCGGCCATGGATCGCCATGAAGGTCGCCGGCATCGCTTTCGAGGAGAAGGTGATCCCGCTCTACGAGCCGGGCAGCCGCGAGCAGGTCCTGCGCTATTCGCCCGGCCGGCAAGGTGCCGGTGCTGATCGACGGCGACGAGCCGTCTGGGAATCGCTCGCCATCCTCGAATATCTGGCCGAGAAGATTTCCGGAGGCGAAACTGTGGCCGGCACGACGCGGCGCGCGCGCAGCCATGCCCGCGTCGGTGGCGACCGAGATGCATGGCGGCTTCCAGGCGCTGCGCAGGAATTGCCCGATGAACATGTGGCTGCCGGTGAAGAGCGCGGCCCGCAGCCGGACGAGGTGATGGCCGACGTGCGCCGCATCGACGCGCTGTGGGCCGACTGCCGCGCGCGCTTCGGCCAAGGCGGGCCGTTCCTGTTCGGCGCATTCGGCGCGGCCGACGCCATGTATGCGCCGGTGGTCGCGCGCTTCCACAGCTACGGCATGCCGGTCAGCGACGACGACGCGTGCCTATATGGACGCGGTGATGGCGCTGCCGGCCTGGCAGCGAATGGCACGACGGCGGCGCTCAAGGAGACCTGGATCATGCGCGCACAACGAGCCGGACTGGCCGCTGGTGCGCGGCCGCGCCGGTGTACGCAGTATGTCACGCAATATGAGCGCCGCATTCGATGTCGCATGCTGACGCTATGGCCGCCGGTTCGCGCGGTCACCCAAATTTCGTCAAGATTGTGCGCACACACGCGCGCATCTTTTCGCGGCGCCGCTATGTGCGTTGCGCCGTGTTTCGCACATTGGGGGCGGCGTTCGATGACGGGGCGCTGCGGAGGGCTCCCGCGTGGGGTTGCTCGCCATGACATCATTCGCCTGCTCGCGTTCGCTGTCGCTTTCGCGCTCGCTTTGCCGCTCCGGCCTTCGCCGCCGATAGCAACCCACCCGACGTCAAAGGCCTCTATCTGCTGTCCGACTATCCGGCGGTCACCGTGCAGCCCGGCACGACCTCGACGGTCAACCTGCAGCTGCACAATTACGCGCTGCGCGCCCGAGCGGCTGCGCTCTCGGTGACCGGCGTGCCGCACGGGCTGGACCGCGACGCTGCTCGGCGGCGGCCAGCCGGTCGCCGCGGCGATGCCGGCGACCGATGACAGCGTCACGCTCGACCTGCGCCTCGACGTGCCGAAGGACGCCAGCGTCGGCACGCAGACGCTGACCGTCAGCGCCGACGGCGCCAGCTAGCACGTGTCGCTGCCGGTCGCAGGTGACGCTCGCCAAGGAATTGCCGGCCAAGCTCGTCGCTGACAGCCGCAACTGCCGGAGCTGCGCGGCTCCACGCGCTCGACCTTCGAATATACGATGACCATCAAGAACGACAGCGGCAAGAAGCTGCTGGTCAGTCTCGCCGCCGACGCGCCGCAGCAATTTCGACACCTCGTTCACCGAGGCCTATGGCACGCAGCAGTTGACCGCGATCCCGGTCGATGCCGGCAAGACCAAGGACGTGAAGCTCAAGGTCACGCCGCCCGACACCGTCGATGCCGGCAATTATCCGGTGACGGTGCATGTCGCCGCCGAGCGACGCCAAGGCCAGCGCCAAGGTCGCGCTCGACATCACCGGCGAGCCGAAGCTCGACCTTGGCCGGCCGCGAGGGCCTGCTCAGCGCCCGCGCCACCGCCGGCACGGAGAGCTCGGTGCCGGTGGTCGTCACCAATACCGGCACGGCGCCGGCCGAGAACGTGCAGCTGTCCGGCAACGCGCCGAGCGGCTGGAAGGTCACCTTCGATCCGAAGACGATCGAGCGCATCGCGCCCAACCAGCACCAGGAAGTGCAGGCGCTGATCACGCCCGCCGGCCAAGGCGATCGCCGGCGATTATGTGGCGAGCTTCAACAGCCGCCGCGCGCGGCGAGAACGGCAGCGCGAATTTCCGCGTCACCGTGGCGACCTCGACCGATGTGGGGCATCGCCGGCGTCGGCATCATCGGCGCGGCGTTGCTGATCATGGTGGGCGCCGTCGCCCGCTTCGGCCGCCGGTGAGCGCCCATGAGCGAAACCGTCATCGAGGCCAACGGCCTCACCAAGCGCTATGGCACGGCGACCGCCGTCGATGGCGTGTCGCTTCACGATCGGCGCCGGCGAGATTTTCGGCCTGCTCGGGCCGAACGGCGCCGGCAAGACCACCACCATCCTGATGCTGCTCGGCCTGTCCGACGATCAGCGCGCGGGCAGCGCGCGCGTGTTCGGCCACGATCCGGTGCGCGAGCCCTTCGCGGTGAAGCGCCGGGTCGGCTATCTGCCGGACACGGTCGGCTTCTACGACAACCTCACGCGCCGCCGATAATCTGCACTACACCGCGCGGCTGATGGGCATTCGACGCGCCGAGCGCGCGGCGCAAGCATCGCCGACGCGCTGGCGCGCGTCGGCTTGACGCGAGGTCGCCGACAAGAAGGTCGGCACCTTCTCGCACGGCATGCGGCAGCGGCTCGGCCTCGCCGAAATCGTGATGAAGGACGCGCGCGTCGCCATCCTCGACGAGCCGACCAACGGCCTCGATCCGCAGGCGAGCATCGAGTTGCTCGATCTGATCCGCGCGTTCAAGGCGCGCCGGCGTCAGCGTCCTGCTGTCGTCGCATCTGCTCGACCGGGTGCAGAGCGTGTGCGACCGCGTCGCGCTGTTCAACGCCGGCAAGATCGTGCTGATGGGCACGGTCGGCGAGCTCGGCCGCCAGGTGCTCGGCGGCGGCTATCGCCGTCGAGGTCGAGGCGGACGGCGGCGACGACGTCGCCAAGCGGCTGGCCGCGCTGCCCGGCGTGCGCGGCGTCGAGGAGCCGGCGCCGGGCCGCTGGCGCATCGCTTGCGACCGCGACGTGCGCGCGGAGGCGGCGGCCGAAGTGGTGGCCGCGGGCGGGCGGCTCAAGCAGCTCTCGCTCGATCAGCCGAGCCTGGAGACCATCTACACCCGCTACTTCCAGAACGACGAACGAGGAGGTCGCGCCATGCGGCGTGAAGGTTCGCCCTGGCAGGGCCTCGGCGTGGTGACGCTCAAGGAACTGTCCGACCATCTCACCAGCGCGCGCATGCGCGTGCTGGAATGGCTGGTGGTGCTGGTCGCGCTCGCCGCGGTCTATGCGCGCCATCCAGCAAATTCGCGACGTGACGGCGCGAGGACCCGTTCCTGTTCCTGCGGCTGTTCACCACCTCGCGCGATCCGCTGCCGTCCTTCGTGTCGTTCCTGGGTTTCCTGGTGCCGCTGATGGCGATCGGGCTCGGCTTCGACGCGGTCAATGGCGAGCATAACCGGCGCACGCTGTCGCGCATCCTGTCGCAGCCGATCTATCGCGACGCGCTGCTGTTCGGCAAATTCCTCGCCGGCGCTGGCGACTTTGTCGGTCAGCCTGATCGCGCTGTGGCTTTTGGTGATCGGGCTCGGCCTCATCATGCTCGGCGTGCCGCCGGGCGGCGAGGAGATGGCGCGGGCCTTCATCTTCCTGCTGGTGACCATCGCCTATGCCGGCGTGTGGCTGGCGCTCGCCATGCTGTTCTCGGTGTGTTCCGCTCGGCGGCGACCGCGGCGCTGGTGACGCTCGGCATCTGGCTGTTCCTGACCGTGATCTGGCCGGCGCTGGCGCCGGCGATCGCGCAAGCCTGGTGCCGGCCGACAACCAGGCGACGCTGCTCATCACCGGGCAGATGCTGGCGCGGCTGTCGCCGTCGACGTTTGTTCGGCGAGATGCGTGCTGGCGATGCTGCATCCGACCACGCGTACGCTCGGGCCGGTCTACTCGAGCCAGCTCGCAGGGCGCGGTGATGGGCGCGCCGTTGCCGCTGTGGGACAGCGTGATGGTGGCCTGGCCGCAGATCGTCGGCCTGATCGCCGCCAGCATCCTGCTGTTCGTCGGCGGCTACGTCGCGTTCCAGCGACAAGAGGTGCGAGCGTAGCGAGCACCGTCGTGTAGAAAAAGAGGTGAGAGCCCAGGGCGATATTCATTAAAATTGGTTGCACGTCCGCCTTTACTCCAATAACCGATAAAGTGTTGCGATGCCGCGAATGTCCGTTTTGTGCCGATCGCGAACATCCGCACCGCAAAAAGAAAGACCGCCAACGCGGCGGTCCTCCATAAAACCTATGAGGTGTTTTGATCAGGCGGTCGCTTGAGGCTTTCGCTTTCGGCGCAAGCCGAGCAGACCGAACGCGCCGAGGCCGGTGGCAAACAAAGGCAGGGCGGCCGGCAGCGGAGTTGCCGCGCTGATGGTGATGTCCCATTCCCCGATCTGCACCGGACTATCGTAGGCGACGATGGGTCCGGACGCATGGCATGATGTGGTTGTGTCGCTGAAGCAAGGACCCGGCGGGTAGAGAGTTCCGACGGGGATGAACGGTGCGGAACCGGGAGCCGTATCCGGCGCATCGCTCAATTGTGCGAAAGCAAATGTACTAAACCCCGCGCTCGAACCGCTGAAGCTGAAACCTATATCGCACATCGTCTCGCCGAAGCAGGGGCCCGGTGGATAGAGCGAAATAACGAAAGGGTGATCCTGCGACACCGTGCCGATATCGATTGGATCGCCGAGGCCGTACGTGGCCGGCGGGTTCGGAAGCCCGTCTGAGTTCAATGTATAGATCTTGGAATAAAACTGCGCTGTACCGTCGAGTTGGGCCTCTGGTTCCGGAGGATTGACGTAGGAAATCGTCAGATCGATCTTGACCGGCACAGCCCGTGCCGGGGTCGCTAAGGCAGCCATCCCCGCCAGCAAGCCTATTCCGATGAGCCCGATATATTTTGCGCGCGACATTTTAGCCCCCTAACTCAATGCCCTCACCCCCTTTCTATTATAGTCATATTCGAAGGTGCCGCATAGCGTATGTCAGCAGTGCTTGTTCTTGAGTTACACGGATGCCCTAGCTACCACGGCCGCTCCACCGAATTGGTGACGTGCTCGCGGTCGGGCGAGGTGAAACACAGGCCGACGCACAGGTAGGGCAGTTCCGGATGCGGATTGTGCCCGCGGTGGAATTTGGCGATCGGCTCGGAATAGCAATCGCCGGCTTTGGCCTTAACCAGCACGCCATCCTGGAAGTGCGCCTCGAACAGGCCCTGCAGCGCCACGAAGAACGCCGCGCCGTTGTGGCAATGCCAGTTGGTGAAGCCGCCGGGGACGATCTCGGCGTTGTAGATCTGCACCTTCACCTGCGGGTCGCGCGGCAGCGAGGCGTAGACCGTCTCGAGCAGCAGGTTGCGGTGGAAGCCGTGGCCCGGCGGCACGATGCCATCGAGCGTGAGCTTGAGGTCCTTGTATTTGTCGAGCGTGGCGTGCATCGCCGTCTCCCTGCGTTGGCGTTTCGAAAGCCTAACGCGGGATCGGCGCCGTCAAAAGCCTCATGCCGCCGGTCGCCCCGGCACAAGGCCTATTAGAGGGAGCTTACTCGAGCCCGTGGTGAGGTGCGGATTGAGCAGGCAAGTCGTGCTGGTGGTCGAGGCCTCTTCGCAGGCCGAGAGGCTGGCATATTGGCAATCCAGCGTGCCGTCTTGGTACTCCTTGAGGCAGTACCTGGCAGTGCCATTGACGAAGCTGCTGCCGCCGCCCATCGAGCTTTGGCCCATCGAATCCTGGGCGGTCGCAACAGACACGCCCGCGATCAACGCCGCAACCGCGGCGAGACTGGTTAGCATTTTCATATCGTTCTCCATGAAGTGTGATGTTCCGCCGAGGCGGCACCCACCCACAACGAGAACGGTCAAAGCCGGTTCCACGAGTTCTTTTAAAAAAATGCGCAAAAATTTTGATTGGGCGCGCCGCCGCCGTGCCCGGCCAAAGAACCTTGTGCCGACCGGGCCGGCACAAGGTTAGGTGCGCGTCTACCGAGAAGAGCCGACGGCTTACTTCGAGCCGGTGGTGCTGGCCGGATTGGCCTCGCAGCTTTCGCTGCCGCTCGCGGCCTTCTTACAGGCCGACAGGCTGGCATATTGGCAGTTCAGCGCGCCGCTGGCGCCCTTGATGCAGAATTTGCCGCTGCCGGCGACGGACGCGGTGCTGCTCTTGCTCATCGACGAGCTGTTGCCCATCGGGCTCTGGGCGGCCGCGACGGACATGCCGGCGATCAACGCCGCAACCGCGGCGAGACTGGTCAACGTTTTCGTTTTCATATTTCCCTCCTTGAGGTGATTTGCCGCGCAAGCGGCATCACGACAACGAGAGCAACGCAGACCTGTTCCGGGAACTTCGTCGGCGACCCTTGAAAAATTTCCGATTGCGGCGGCGGCGTGGCCTGTCACGGTTGCGCCGCAGTGACCGCGTTCTCGGTCAGGTGCGGCGGTTCGCGATCGACGCCGAAACAGCCGCGCATCGCCGCAGCCTAGCCAGCAGTAACGGAAAAGCCCGGCCATTGGCCGGGCTTTTCTTGGCCGCGATTGTGCCGGCGTCAATCGTCGACCGCTTCTTTGACGGTATCCTTCAAGCCGCCGACGGCGTTCCTGATCTTGCCGCTCACCTGGTCGGCTTTGCCTTCGCTTTCGAGCTTGGCATCGCCAACGGTTTTGCCCGCGGCTTCCTTCAGTTTGCCTTTGATCTGTTCGGCCGATCCCTTGATGCGGTCCTTGTTCATGAAGACCCTCCTCGCGCTGCATGTGTGATTCAGGCTGTCCCGACACAACGAACGACGCAGCGCGAAGGTTCCCGGCCGTCGCGCTGCGTCATCGTTTGCGCCATCAGGCTTCGATGATCGCGACGATCGCGTGCGAATGCGGATCGATGATGATGATCTCGCCGCCGACCATGATGTAGTCGAAGCCGCTCCATTCCGGATTGATGTTCACGACCTCGACCGGTACCGGGTAAAGATGCACGCCCGCCGGCACCCTGGTGCCGATCGCGATCGACACGTTGAGATGCGCCGGCTCGACCTTCTGCTCCTTGATGATGGTGGTGATCCTGGTGCGCTGCTCGGTCGAGAGCTTGGCGGCGCCCGCCGCGGCGCCTTGGCCGGTGGTGGCGGCCTTGCCGTTAGATTTCACCTCGGCGTTCTCGTTGCCGCCGCTGCTCTTCTCCATGGCGTTCTTGTCGGGCGATTTGGTCTTGTCCATGTCGGTCGACTGCCCGGTCGTCTCCGGCAGCTTGCGGTCGCCGGCATGCATCGACGGCGCGACCTTCTCGGCCGGCGCGTTCTGTTGCGCCGCGGGAGCGGGCGCTGGCGACTCGTTCTTCTTCAAATCCTGGGCCGATGCGGCGCCGGCAACGAACAGCAGCGCCGCGGCCGCTGTCGACAACGAAAGAATTTTGCTCATGACTTTCCTCCTCTGCGATTGTCCCATTCATGGAAGAACGTCACGTTGCGGGCTCGGTTCCAAAATCGCCGTGCTGTCGCGATTTTCCGCGCCATTGCCTTCCCGGTTCCTGCAAGGCACCCTGACACCGCAAAGGGGAGGCAACGTTGGCGATTTTGTCGTCGTCAATCGATAAGAACTCGGCTGAATTCCGCGCCAATGCCGAAAAGATGCGCACGCTGACCGCGGAACTTGCGGCGCGGCGCGCCGAAGCGGCGCTCGGCGGCTCGGAGAAATCGCGCGAGCGTCACGTCGCCCGCGGCAAGCTGTTGCCGCGCGACCGGGTGATGAACCTGATCGATCCCGGTTCGCCGTTCCTCGAACTGTCGCCGCTCGCCGCCAACAACATGTATGACGACGCCATTCACGGCGCCGGGCTCATCACCGGCATCGGCCGCATCGAGGGCCGCGAATGTGTCGTCGTGTGCAACGACTCGACCATCAAGGGCGGCACCTATTACCCGATGACGGTGAAAAAGCATCTGCGCGCGCAGGAGATCGCGCGCGAGAACCGGCTGCCCTGCATTTATTTGGTCGACAGTGGCGGCGCCAATCTGCCGCATCAGACCGAAGTATTTCCCGACCGCGAGCATTTTGGCCGCATCTTCTACAATCAGGCGACGCTCTCGAGCCTGCGCATCCCGCAGATCGCCGTGGTGATGGGCTCCTGCACCGCGGGCGGCGCCTACGTGCCGGCGATGTCGGACGAAACCATCATCGTCAAGAACCAGGGCACGATCTTCCTCGGCGGCCCGCCGCTGGTAAAGGCGGCGACCGGCGAGGTGGTGAGCGCGGAGGACTTGGGCGGCGGCGACCTGCATGCGCGCAAGTCCGGCGTTGCCGATCATCTGGCGCAGGACGATCATCATGCCTTGAGCATCGCGCGCCGCATCGTCGCCAATCTCAACACGAAGAAAGCCGTCGATATTCCGCTCGCGGCGCCGCGCGAGCCGGCGCTCGATGCCGCGGACCTCGATGGACTGGTGCCGGTGGACCTGAAGAAGCAATACGACGTGCGCGAAGTGATCGCCCGTATCGTCGATGCCTCCGAGTTCGACGAGTTCAAGGCGCTGTACGGCACGACGCTGGTCACCGGCTTCGCGCATATCCACGGCATGCCGGTCGGCATCCTCGGCAACAACGGCATCTTGTTTTCCGAGAGCGCGCTGAAGGCCGCGCACTTCATCGAGCTATGCTGCCAGCGCCGCATTCCGCTCTTGTTCCTGCAGAACATCGTCGGCTTCATGGTCGGCCGCGATTACGAGGCCGGCGGCATCGCCAAAGACGGCGCCAAGATGGTGACGGCGGTCGCCTGCGCGCAGGTGCCGAAGATCACCGTCATCGTCGGCGGCTCCTACGGCGCCGGCAATTACGGCATGTGCGGCCGCGCCTATTCGCCGCGCTTCCTGTTCACCTGGCCGAACGCGCGCATCTCGGTGATGGGCGGCGAGCAGGCGGCGTCGGTCTTGGCGACGGTGCGCCGCGACAATCTCGAGGCGCAAGGCAAGAGCTGGAGCGCCGGCGAGGAGGAGGCCTTCAAGCAGCCGCTGCGCGAGCAGTTCGAGAGCGAGGGTAACCCTTATTACGCTACAGCCCGGCTCTGGGACGACGGCATCATCGCGCCGTCTGAGACGCGCCGCGTGCTGGCGCTTGCTTTCTCCGCGGCGCTGAATGCGCCGGTGCCGGGGACGCGGTTTGGGGTGTTTAGGATGTGAGAGGGCTATGGCAGAAACTATGGAAGGGTTGATCTCATATTGCCGTGAAAATGACCGCGTTTGCCCGGTGCCGCAGAAATGGAATCAATTGTGGGAGATGTTGCCGGGGCGAAAACGTCGGGGAGCTGGATGGGAGCCTGCCTTGCCACTTATTCTAGCGGCCTGGCATGACACGCCTGCAATTTCGAAAATGGTTCGACTGTCTGAACACATCGAGTAGGCGAATAAGTATGACGCGCTCGAAGAGGTTGGCGTATTCCTGCGCGGGTTGCGCGAACAGACTGGCACCACTTGCGAGACCAATGAGCGTGCGTAGGCTGGGCAAAGGCGCGGACGCGCCGTGCCAACCAACGATTGCGCCGTTTAGCGCGGTTGGATGTTGCGATCTCACGCCGCATCCTTCTGCCGCGGCTTAATCCGCTTCAGTGCCGCCGCGGCCGCATCCTCGGCGCGTTCCAGGTCGTATTGCGCCTGTAGGTTCATCCAGAGCTGCGGCGTGGTGCCAAAATAGCGCGACAGCCGCAGCGCGGTGTCGGCGGTCACCGGCGTCTCTTCGCGCGCTAGCCGCTCGATGCGCGTGCGCGGCACCCCACATGACCGAGCGACCGCGTAAGGCGTGAGTTTCATCGGCACGAGAAATTCTTCGCGCAGGATTTCGCCGGGATGAATCGGGGGAAGCCGTTTCGCCATGTCACCCTCTCAATGATAATCCACGATCTCGACGTCCTCAGGACCGGCCGTTGTCCACTTGAATACGATCCGCCATTGGTCGTTGATGCGGATCGAGTGTTTGCCAGCCAAGTTCCCTTTCAGGGCTTCATTCCGTTGCCCGGCGGCACAGCCAAGTCGCCGAGCGAGCCGGCGTTGTTGATTTGCACCAGCTTGCGGCGCGCGATCTTGGCAAGTGCGAAAGAGAAGCCCTTGGGCGCCTGCCGCCCCAACAAGATCAATTCGGCCAGCTTGCCTTTAAAGCCGCGGATCATGACAATGCCGGTACTGGACTTAATGTATCATGATATGATACTATAGACAAGCCTTTGAACAACGAAAAAGTCGCAATGACCCTCAAATTCCCCCAAGACACCGCCGCCAAACGCAAACTCCTGCTCGACCGCGTCGAGGCCATCGGCCCGATCCTGCGCAAATCCGGCCCAAAAAGCGAAGAGCTCGGCACGCTCGCGCCGGAGGCAATCAAAGCGCTGCGCGAGGCCGGAATGTTCCGCATCAAGCTCTGCACCGAGCTCGGCGGCGCCGAAGTCGACCCGGTCACCGAAATGCTGGTGCTGGAGAATCTCGCCTATCACGACTTCACCAGCGCCTGGTGCACCATGGTCGGTGCCACCAGCGTGTCGGCGTTCGGCATGTTCCTGACGCCCGCAGGTCTCGCCAAGGTGTTCGAGGACGGCACGATCCCGACGGTTGCCATGTCGGTGTTCCCAGCGGGGCGGGCGAGGCCGGACGGCGACGGCTACCGCGTCAGCGGCCGCTGGCGCTTTAACAGCGGCATCCGTCATGCCGAATGGGTGATCGGCGGCTCGGTGGTCGAGGGTAGCGAAGCGGCGAACGGCGGCCGCCCGGCGGTCATCATGGTGGCGTTTCCCGCCAAGGCGGTGACCGTCCACGACAACTGGGGCGGCGTCACCGGTCTGCGCGGCACCGGCTCGAACGACTCCTCGGTCGAGAACGCTTTCGTGCCCAAGGAGCTGACCTTCACCTGGGACCTGGTTGCGCCACAGCCGGTGCGTGGCGGACCGGGCTTCCGCATGCCGCCCTTTGCCTATGTCGCCAAGGAGCACGGCAGCGTCGCCATCGGCGCGGCGCGTCGGGCGCTCGACGAGATCATCAATATCGCGGCTACCACGCGCGGCACCTTCCGCGCCTCCAAGCTCGACGAGCGGCAGGTGGTGCACCGCTTCATCGGCGAGGCCGACCTCAAGCTGCGCGCGGCGCGGGCGCTGATGCACGAGCGCTACGCGGCGCTTTACGACAAGATGCTGGCCGGCAAATCCGCCGATGCCGCCGACATTGCCGACGTGCGCGCCATGGGCGTCTACGCCACCGACATCGCCATCTGGGTCGTCACCAACACCTATCACTTCGCCGGCAACACCGGCCTGCACCATCCGCACGTGCTGGGCCGGCTGCTGCGCGACCTCAACACCGCCGGCCTGCACCAGGTGATGAGCGACACGTCATACGAAAATCACGGCAAGATCCGGCTCGGCCTGCCGGCGGACCCGATGTCGTGACGGCGCGAGGGATAAGATGACCGAGACCTATCGCAATGCGCTGATCGTCGGCGTTGGCGCGGGATTATCCGCCTCGCTGGCGCGCGCTTTCGCCAAGGCCGGCATGAGCGTCGTGCTCGCCGCGCGTTCGACCGATGATCTTGCCGCGTTGGCGCAGGAGACCCGGGCGAAGACCTACTCTTGCGATGCCAGCGACCGCGGTGAGGTCGACAAATTGTTCGCCGCGCTCGATGCAGCCGGCGCGCCCGACGTCGTCGTGTACAACGCGAGCTACCGCACGCGTGGGCCCTTGGTCGAGCTCGATCCCGCCGAGGTGCAGAAGTCGATTATCGTCTCCGCTTTTGGTGCCTTTCTGGTCGGGCAGGCGGCGGCCAAGCGCATGCTGCCGAAGCGGCACGGCGCTATCCTGCTCACCGGCGCCTCGGCGAGCGTCAAGGGCTATGCGCAATCGGCGCCCTTCGCCATGGGCAAGTTCGCGCTGCGGGGCTTGGCGCAAAGCATGGCGCGCGAATTGTCGCCGCAGGGCATCCATGTCGCCCATTTCGTCATCGACGGCGGTATCCGCAGCGCGGGCCGGCCCGTGCCGGCGGACAATCCGGATTCGCTGCTCGATCCCGACGCCATCGCCGCAAGTTACATGGACGTGCTCAAGCAGCCGCGCAGCGCCTGGTCGCAGGAACTCGAGCTGCGGCCCTGGGTCGAGAAGTTCTGAACGGCCCTAACGGCCGAGCGCGCCGATCAGCGTGTCCCAGTTGACGAAGGGCTGCTGCGGGCCGATCCGCACGGCGCCGGTATCGTGCAGATAGGCCGAGCCGAGCATCAAGGCGGCCCCGACAAATACGCCGAGTATGAAACGCATGGCCTCGTCTCCCCGAAGACGCGGGGCATGATAGCCCAATTTGCGCTGTTTCAAATT
This sequence comes from uncultured Alphaproteobacteria bacterium, assembly GCA_963822035.1. Lineage (GTDB taxonomy): Bacteria > Pseudomonadota > Alphaproteobacteria > Rhizobiales > Xanthobacteraceae > Pseudolabrys. Next base: position 635,148 of record CAWGGC010000004.1, read on the forward strand.
AGATAAATTCCAAGTTGGATTTCAGAAGCTTGCATTGCCACGGCGTCGGTGACAGTGAATTGCAAAAGCGAAATAAGGACATTGGGGAGCCGACATGCCGCGATTGACCGTTGCCGCCGCCGCCGCGCTGATCGCGCTCGCCGCTTCGGCGCAGCAGCCCGCGCCGCAGGACGCGCCGAAGGCCTACATTCCCGGCATCGAGCAGTTCATGAACGTGATCCAGAGCGAGCACGCCAAGCTCTGGTATGCGGCGCAGCAGCGCAACTGGGAGCTCGCCGGCTACCAGCTCGGCGAGATCAAGGAGATCATGGGCGACGTGCAGGACCTCTATCCCAAATTCAAGGATCTGCCGCTCGCCGACATGCTCGACAAGGTGATCACCGTCGAGATCGCGGCGCTGGAAAAGGCGATCGACAACAAGAACCCCAAGGCCTTCGCCATCGGCTTCGTCAAACTCAACGCGGCCTGCAATGCCTGCCACCAGGCGACCGGCAACGGCTTTGTCGTCATCCAGACGCCGTCGCAGCCGGCTTTCTTCAATCAGGATTTCTCGCCGCACAAGTAGCGTTGCGCGTATTGTGCGTGCTAAAGGCGCGCATGGCCAACGCTGATGACATCAAGGAGCTCGCGCCGACCGCGACGTTGCGCGGCGGTATTGCCGTCGCGCCGGCGGCATCCGCCTTCTTCGCGATCCGCGCCGACGGCGAGGTCAAAGGCGTCACCGTCGATCTGCTGCGCGGCTTCGCCGCGCAACTGAAGCTGCCGCTGGCGTTGCAGGTCTTTGACAATTCCGGGCAGGTCACCGAAGCAGTCGCCAAGGGCGAGTGCGACATCGCCTTCATGCCGCGGGATGCCGAGCGGGAAAAGCGGGTCGATTTCGGCCCGGCCTATTACGTCATTGCCAGCACCTATCTGGTGCCGGCGGGCTCGGCGATTAAGAACCTCGACGAGGTGAACCGGCCGGGCGTGCGTATCGTCGCCATCTCCAGCACCACGACCGCGCGCAGCGCGCGCCGCACCGCGCCCAATGCCACCGTCACCGAGGTGCCGAGCGTCGAATTGCTGACCGCGATGGCGGCGAAAGGCGAGGGCGACGCCTTTGCGCTATCGCACGACTCCTTTGTGACGCTGCTGCCGAAATTGCCCGGCGCGCGAGTGCTGCCGGGCCATTTCCAGCAGACCGGCATTGCCGTTGCGGTGCCGAAGAACCGGCCGGGCGCGCTGCGCTTGGCCGGCGAACTCGTCAACGAGGCGAAAAAGTCAGGCCTGGTGCGCCGTGCGCTCGATGCCGCGGGTTTCACCGATGCCGAGGTCGCGCCTTAGCCGGGACCGCCCGCGGGCGGCTGTATTGCCTACATCGTCACGATGACGTTGCCGACTGAGCCGCGCTCGACCGCCTCATGCGCGGCGGCAAGCTCGGCCAGCGGAAAAGTCGCGCCGATGCGGTTGACGAGCGTGCCCTTCTCGAGCCCGCGGGTAATGGCGGCGACGGTGCGCTCGCGCTCGCCGGCGTCGAGCTCATAGACCAGGAAAAATTGCAGACGGATGGTGTTTTGCAGGCAAAACGCCGACGGAATTGTCGCCTCCGGCGTGCCGGTTCCGTAGATGACGACGCTGCCCTTGGGCCGCAGCACGCGACGGAATGAGCTTGGCGTTGGCGGCGAGGTCGAGTTCGATGATGGCGTCGACGCCGCGATTGCCGGTGATCTGCTTGACGCGGTCGCCGACCGGTTCGCGCTTGTAATCGATGGTGTGGTCGGCGCCGGCCTCGCGGGCGATTGCCGCCTTCTCCGGTGACGAGACGGTGGCGATGACTTGCGCGCCGAGCTGTTTGGCGAACTGGATGACGTATTGGCTTACCGCGCCGGCGCCGCCGGACACAAACAAGGTCATGCCGCGTTCGGCGCCGGCGAGTGCCACCGCGTGATAGGCAGTCATCGCGGGGATGCCGAGGCAGGCGCCGGCTTCGAAGCTCACTTTGTCCGGCAGCTTGACCGCCTGTATCGACGGCAGCGCGATGAATTCGGCGGCGGTGCCGAAGGGGCGCTTCCACTGGCCGTTCCAGATCCAGACCCGCTCGCCGACCCGCGATTTCGGCACGCCGTCGCCGACCTGATCGATGATGCCGGCGCCGTCGCTTTGCGGGATCAGGCGCGGATAGGTGATCTTGCGGGTCAAGCCGAGGCGCGACTTCACGTCGGAGGGGTTGACGCCCGGAGGTTGCCAGCTTGACGCGCACTTCGCCGGGCCCGGGCTTTGGCGTTTCGACCTCGCCGAACTGCAAGACCTCGCGCGCCGTGCCATTCTTCTCGTAATAAGCCGCCCGCATGACCGATCCTCCCTTGAAGTTCGCGGCGATCGCTCGCGAGACGCCGGTTCTCGGGCGCCGCGCCCGGAACTGTAATGGAACAACGGGCGTTAGCGTGAGAGGGCGGAGGGTTTCAAGAGGTCACGAGAACGCGAGGTTCACCATGCGCTACCGTGTCTATAGCGGCCCCCGAGGCTCCACCGACGTCGGCCCGTTGGAAAAGGAGCACATGTTATTCAGGGAATGCACCGGGCTCGACGATGCGCTGGCCTGGTCGCGGCACGTCGAGAGCGAGGGCCGCGTCCCACTGCTGATCGAAGGCGACGACGGTACCAGGATGGACCGGCGCGCCATCGCAGACGCGCTGCGGGTCGGCATGCGCGAGCAGACGAGAGCCTGATCGTCGGGCGAGCGACGTTCATCGGCTGGCGAGTCGGTTCCACTCGTGGCGGGCCAAGCCAGCAAGCGCCTGCCACTTGGTCGAGACCACGTCCCAGTTGACGAGCGGACGTTCGAGCGTGGCGCTGCCGTTTTGCGCCGCGATCGAATTGTGGCTGTCGTAGACGTAGGCGCCGCCGACGGTGAGGGCCGCGCCGAGGATCAAGCCGAGCAAGAGCCGCATGACCAACCTCCTTGTCCGGCGACAAAACGCGGCCCGCGCGGCGCCGGTTCCGCCGGCTTTTAGGCAAATTCGGCCTGGCTGATAGCGCCAATCAGAGGACACGGTAGTTTGAGCTAATCAATTGAATTTACTAAAGTTTTTAAAGAAAAAACTTCGCGCGCCCGCTAAAATTAACTGCTATATTGAAGCTATGAGCAAGAGCACAGTGAAGTCCGACCGGCGGCCGGCGAAAGCCGCACGCAAGCCGGCGAAAAAAAGCGCGAAGAGCGTGCAATCCGTCGCAAAGAAGGTGTCAAAGTCCGAACGGCGTGACGTCGGGGCCGGCAAGCGCACATCGCGCGACAGGCCGGTGCGTTCGCCGAGCGTGGCGCCGAGCGATCTGCCGAAGGTGCTGCGCACCGCCAGCCCGCCGATGCAGCCGGCGGCGGCTGACGAGGTTTTGGTCAAGGCGCACAAGTACCAGGTCGGCGAGATCGTCTATTTCACCTCGCCGACCTTCGGCCGCGCCGCCGCGACTGGCAGCTACACCGTCGTCAAGTTGTTGCCGTCCGAAGGCGACGACTATCAGTACCGGATCAAGAGCTCGGGCGAGGCCTTCGAGCGCGTGGCCAAGGAAAGCCAGCTGGACCGGGCTTGACCTTCTGCGTTCGGCTGAGGCGAATACGCTTCCGTCATCGGCTATGATGCGCATGGTGGGGCGGTCGCCCGCGCCGCAGGAGGGACGAGGATGCCGATCTACATCACGCAGGGCCGCTACACGCGCGACGCCATCAAGGGCATGATCATCAAGCCGGAGGATCGCGCCGACGCGGTCGGCCGGCTGATGTCCAAGGCGGGCGGCAAGCTCATCGCTTACTATGTCACATTCGGCGAGTACGATTTCATGTGCATCGCCGAGGCACCCGGCGAGACGCAGGTCGTCGCAGCTTTGCTTGCCGCGGCAAGCAGCGGCGGCGTCACCGACCTGCGCACCACGCTGGCGATGACCTCGACCGAGGCCAAGGGTGCCTTTGCGGCCGCGGCCGATCTCGCACCGGGGTTCAAGTCGCCCGGCGGGGCATGAAATCAAAACAAACGGACTGGGAATAGAGGAAGCATCCATGACGGTTAATTCGCGTCTCTTCGCTTTGCTTGCGCTGTTTTGCCTGCCGCTGCTTGCGCCTTCGGCGGCATCCGCCGACAACTATCCGAGCCGGCCGGTGCGCATCATCGTGCCCTTCGGCGCCGGCGGGCCCGGCGATATCTACTCGCGCATTCTGGCGCAGCATCTCTCCGAGGCGCTCAAGCAATCCTTCGTGGTCGAGGATCGCCCCGGCGCCGGCTCGATCATCGGCACCGACGCGGTCGCCAAGTCGACGCCTGACGGCTACACGCTGCTCGCCATGTCGAACACCCACACCACCAATGAATTGCTGATCCCGAACAAGCCGTTCGCGCTGATGCGCGATTTCGTGCCGGTGTCGCCGGTCAACTACTCCGACCAGGTGATGGTGGTGCCGACCTCGTCGCCGGCCAAGACGCTGAAGGACTTCATCGCCATGGCGAAGAAGGAGCCCGGCAAGCTCAACTACGCCTCGTCCGGCCCCGGCACGCCGTATCACATGGCCGCCGAGCTGCTCAAAGCGATGAGCGGCACCAACATCGTGCACGTGCCGTACAAGGCCTCGGGCGACGCGCGCACCGCGGTGGTATCCGGCCAGGTCGACATGATGTTCGATGCCATCACCACCATGGCGCCGCTGGTCAAGGCGGGGAAGGTGAGAGCGCTGGGGACCTCCGGCACCGCGCGATCGGCGCAGTTGCCGGACGTGCCGACGATTTCGGAAGCGGGCGTGCCGGGTTACGAGACGACCATCTGGCTCGGCATCATGGCGCCAAAGGGCACGCCGCCCGAGGTCGTCAAGCTGCTCAACAGCGAGATCCAGAAGATCGTCGACCTCCCCGACGTCAAGGCGGCGTGGGCAAAACAGGGCGCCACTCCGATGGCGACATGACGCCGGCCGAATTCGATGCCTTCCTGCATAAGGACATCGAGAAATGGGCCAAGGTCGTGAAGTTGTCGGGGGCCAAAGCGCAGTAGCCTCGAAAAAGGCCATGCATGGATAGCACTCGGGCTGAACACGCTGCTCTCGACGCCGGCTGCTCTGCTGGCGGCGGGGGCGCTGTGTGTCCTTTTGGTCGTGCTGCTGGTCGTGGCCTTGCGCCGGGCCGGCTCGGACTTGAGCCGGTTGCTGTGGCCAGTCTCGGCGCTGGCGCTTGCCGGCCTTGCGGTCGCCTTTGCGCTCGATCTTGTGGGGGAGAGCGATCGGGCGGCCGAGCGCCGTGCCCTTGTGCAGCGCGATGTCGAACTGACCGCACAGGCAGTGGCGCCAGGCTCGATGCTCGGCTGTCTCGACAGCGCCGCCGGCGAAACGGTCGACGGCGCCTGCGAGAAGGCCATCTTCGCCGATCCGCAGAGCGTTGCCGCCGCGGTCGCCTATGTCACGGCGCGGCTCACGCTGCTCGGCGACGGCCTTGCCTTCGCCCGCAGAAGCGAACCCGATTTCGCCGAGCGCCTCGCCGGGCTGCGGCGGGCGATCGAACTCGACCGTTTCGGCATCGCCGCCCATGTGCTGGCGAGCCGCGACGGCTGCACCGCCGAACGTTGCCCCGCTTTCGCGCTGCTGCGCGATCCGAGCGCGCTGAAGGCGAACTTGCGGGTGCGCGCCTACAACGAGTATGTCGCCCGCCACGCCATCGCATGGAACCAGGCTCCGGCCGCCGAGAAGGAGCCGCCGGTCGCGAGCGCTGCGCCGGTCGTTCCGCCGGCGGGGCCTGCTGTCGCGAACGCGGCGCCGTCGGATGTCGCAGGGCCGTCGAACCCGCCGTCGCCGGCGAACCCGGTGCCGAGCCGCTACGATTTCCCCTCCGCCGCCTCGATCCCGCCGGTGAGCATCATGAACGCCGAGCCGCCGTTGCCGGCCGGCGCGGCCGCCGCCAATGCTGCGGCCCCAGCCCGCGAAGCGCCGGTTCCGGTGCCGATGCCGCCGAAGCGTCCGCAGGCGGAGACGCCGGCGCCGCCCGCGCGCTAGACTTGGCGTCCGCGCGGGATTTCTCGATGTTCTCCTCCGTTCTGATCGCCAATCGCGGCGAAATCGCCTGCCGTATCGCTCGCACCGCGAAACGGCTGGGCATGCGCACCATCGCCGTCTATTCCGAGGCCGATGCCGGCGCGCTGCATGTCCGCCTGTGCGACGAGGCCCACCTGATCGGCCCGCCGCCGGCCGCGCAAAGCTATCTGCGCATCGACAGGATCATTGAAGCGGCCAAAGCGGCGCGCGCCGACTGCATCCACCCGGGCTACGGCTTCCTGTCCGAGAATGCGGAATTCGCCGAGGCCTGCCGCGATGCCGCCATCGTCTTCGTCGGGCCGCCGCCCGCCGCGATCCGCGCCATGGGGCTCAAAGACCGCGCCAAGGCGCTGATGGAGAAGGCGGGCGTGCCGGTTGTGCCCGGCTTCCACGGCGAGATGCAGGAGCCAAAGTTCCTCAAGCAGAAGGCCTATGAGATCGGCTACCCGGTCCTGATCAAGGCGGTGGCCGGCGGCGGCGGCAAGGGCATGCGCCGCGTCGATCGTCACGCCGATTTCGACGACGCGCTCGCGGCCGCCCAGCGCGAGGCCAAGGCCGCGTTCGGCGACGCGCGCGTGCTGATCGAGAAATACGTGGCCAGCCCGCGCCACATCGAAATGCAGATCTTCGCCGACCGTCACGGCAACGCCATTCATCTCAACGAGCGCGATTGCTCGCTGCAGCGCCGCCATCAGAAGGTCATCGAGGAGGCGCCGGCGCCGGGCATGAGCGCCGAGCTTCGCGCCGCAATGGGGCAGGCCGCGGTCGCGGCGGCGAAGGCCGCCGGCTACGAAGGCGCCGGCACCATCGAGTTCATCGCCGACGGCTCAGCCGGGCTGAAAGCCGGCGGCTTCTGGTTCATGGAGATGAATACGCGGCTGCAGGTCGAGCATCCGGTGACCGAAGCGATCACCGGCCTCGATCTCGTGGAATGGCAGTTCCGCATCGCCGCCGGCGAGAAATTGCCGTTGACGCAAGATGAGGTGCCGCTGTCGGGCCATGCCATCGAGGCGCGGCTCTACGCCGAGGACCCCGAGCGCGGCTTTTTGCCGTCAACCGGGCGGCTCGTGGCGCTGCAATTGCCGCCGGACGAGGGCGTGCGCGTCGACAGCGGCGTTGAGGCCGGCAGCGAGATCACGCCGTTCTACGATCCGCTCGATCGCCAAGGTGATCGCGCACGGCCAAAACCGCGCCGAGGCGCTCGACCGGCTTGCCGGCGCGCTCGAGCGCACCCTCGTCGCCGGTCCGCGCAGCAATGCCGGCTTTCTTAGCCGCCTGTGCCGCGCCAAGGATTTCCGCGCCGGCAAATTCGATACCGGCTTCATCGATCGCAATCTGGCCGCGCTCGGCGCCGTGCCGCAGGGCCTCGACCGCGCCGCCGCCGCGCTCGGGGCGCAAAAGCTCTTGGCGCGCGAGCAGGCCCGCCTGGCCGGCGAGCGGGAATCCGAGGCGCCCGCCTCGCCATGGGATGCCGCCGATGCCTTTCAGTTCGCCGGCAGCCGGCGCCTCACGCTGCCGGTCGTCGCCGATGGCGAAAGCATCGCCGCGCGCATCGACTACGCCAGCGGTGTCCCCGCCGTTACGATCGACGGCGTCGCGGCGGCCACCGATGCCGTCGCCATAGCCGCGGCCGGCGCCGTCTATGTGTTGCGCCACGGCCGCCAGACCAAGGTCGCCTTGCGCGATCTTGCCATCAACGAGGCGGCCGACCATGCCGGCGGCGGCCTGGTGCGCGCGCCGATGCACGGCAAGGTGTTGGCGGTTCTGGTCGAGCCGGGCGCGGCGGTTGCCCGCGGCCAGCGGCTTGCCATCATCGAAGCGATGAAAATGGAACACACGCTGACCGCGCCAATCGACGGCGTGGTCGCCGATATTGCCGTTGAAGCCGATGCCCAGGTCGCCGAGGGCGCCAAAGTAATGCTGATCGAGCCCGCGGCTTCCGCGCCGCAGGCCTGAAGGCGCAGGCTCTAGGCCCTCACATCTTCTTCAGCTTGTCGTCCATGTGGGTGCCGAAGAAGATCGGCAGAGACCAAGTTGGCAACACCAACGGCAGTCCGTCTCGGAGGAAGCGGCGGGTATTGTCATTTTGCTGCGCGATCTGCGCGGCGTCGGCTTCTTCCTTGGTCATTTTTTTCTTCTTGGCGAACGAGGCAACGGGCGCGGCGGCAATCGCCGCGGCGGCAAGCAACAGAACGAGCTTCTTCATCGGCCCTCCTTTGGCGCGACTAAAGGCGCAGTATGAATGCGGAACCATCATTGCCGATGCCGCCGATTTTGCAATAGGCGCCGGTTTGAGCGCCGCCGCCATCCCGGCTTTGCACAGGCTGAAGCGCCTACACCTTCCGCGGCGGGCGGGCAGGGGTTAGGTATGGGTCGAAATCACGCCGTTCGGACGTTGTCATGCCGCTTCATCTCATCAAGCTCTGCGTCGGCTGCGATTCCGTTGCCGACCTCGAGGACTGGATCAAGCAGAAGCTCAAGGACAAGAGAAAGCGCCGGCAGAAGCCGGAGCATATCCATACGACGCGTATGTTCCCGAAGCGCGCCGAGGAGCTGACCGAGGGCGGCTCGCTCTATTGGGTGATCCGCGGCCAGATCGCCTGCCGGGAGCGCATCCTCGATATCCGGCCGACCACCGGCAAGGACGGCATCAAACGCACCCAGGTCGTGCTCGACGGCAAAGTCGTGCTGGTCGAGCCGCGCGCTCGCGGAGCGTTCCAGGGCTGGCGTTATCTGGAAGACAAGGACGCGCCGCGCGATTTGTCCCGCGCCGCGCCGGGCGCCGCCCGCATGCCCGAGACCATGCGCCGGGAATTGCAGGAGCTGGGGCTGCTCTAGACCCCGATATTGTCGATCAGACGCGTTTTGCCGAGCCGCGCCGCGACCAACAGCCGCACCGGGCCTTCCTTGCGCGCGTCGATCGGCACCAGCGTCCGGGCGTGGCGGGCCTCGAGGTAATCGAGGGCGAAGCCGGCAAGCTCGATTTCGGCGCGGCCGGCAACCAGCACGTTTTCCATCGGCTCGCCGGCCTTGATGTCGGCGGCGCACGTCTTCAGCACGCGATAGAGCGTCGGCGCGGCCTCACGTTCGGTTTCGCTGAGGTATGCGTTGCGCGAGGAGAGGGCGAGCCCGTCCGGCTCGCGTACCGTCGGCACGCCAACGATTTTGACCGGCAGGTCGAGATCCTTGGCCATCTGCGTGACGACCCGGAGCTGCTGATAGTCCTTCTCGCCGAACATGGCGAAATCCGGCGCCACTTGCGTGAACAGCTTGGCCACCACCGTCGCTACGCCGCCGAAGAAATGCGGGCGGAACTTGTCCTCGAGGCCGGCCTTGGCGGCGCCTTCCGGGGCGATGCGGGTGGCAAATCCTTCCGGATACATCGCCGCGGCTGTCGGTGCCCAGACCAGGTCGACCTTCTCCGCGGCGAGCGCGGCGACGTCTTCGGCAAAGCGGCGCGGATAAGTGCCGAAATCCTCACCGGCGGCGAACTGCGCCGGGTTAACGAAGATCGAGACCACGACGCGCGCGGCGCGGCGCTTGGCCTGGCGCACCAGCGCGATATGGCCGCGGTGCAACGCGCCCATGGTCGGCACCAGCGCGATCCCGTCGCGCCGGCGCCAGGGTTCCATGGTCCGCCGCAGGGCCGGCACCGCGCGCACAATTTTTGGTCGCTTGGCCATGAGTGGCTGGTCGAGGCTCCGCCTTGGGCAATGCGGCTAGTACCTAGCAAAGCGCAAGGTAAACAGCCACGGCCGGGTTAATGGTTAAGTTGCGATCAACTTGACTAAAACCCACGAATGACTTGAGAATTGCTGGATCAAAGGACGCGTCCATGCTTGTCCAGTCGATCCAGGAGACGCCTCAGTCCGCGCACGTTGTCGTGCTCGGAAATGAAAAAGGCGGCTCGGGCAAATCAACGACCGCTCTGCACATCGCCGTCGCCTTGCTCAAGGCCGGCCAGCGCGTCGCCACGATCGATCTCAACTCGCGGCAGAAAAGTTTCACGCATTACATCGACAATCGCCGCACCTGGGCCGAGCGTGCGCGCATCAAGCTCGAGATGCCGACGCACTACTGCATCCCGCGCGCGGAAGGTTCCTCGCTCGATGCCAACGAGGCGAAAGAGTTCGCCGCGTTCTCCGCGGCGATCAGCGCCATCGAACACAATCACGACGTCGTGGTGATCGACACGCCCGGCTCCGACACCTACATGATGCGGCTCGCCCATTCGATGGCGGACACGCTGATCACGCCGCTCAACGACAGCTTCGTCGACTTCGACGTGCTCGGCACGCTCGACCAGACGAATTTCACGGTGACCGGTGAAAGCCACTACGCCGAGATGGTGCGAGAAGCGCGTCGCCAGCGCCGCCTGGTCGACGGCAAGCTCACCGACTGGATCGTGGTGCGCAATCGGTTGTCCGCGCTCGGCTCGCGCAACAAGCGCCTGGTCGGCGACGGCATCGCCGAGCTCGCCAAGCGCATGGGCTTCCGTTACGTCGACGGCTTTGCCGAGCGCGTCGTCTATCGCGAGTTCTTCCCGCGCGGCCTGACCGCGCTCGACGACCTCGACGAGCACACGCTCGGCGCGCGGCCGAATATGTCGCATCTGACCGCGCGCGAAGAAGTCATCAGCCTGCTCAATGCGCTGCACCTGCCGCTGTCGGAGAACGGCAAGCGCCGCGCCGCCGCGCGTGCCGAGTGGTATTCGGTCATGGACCAGCCGCTGCAGGTTCACGACGTGATCGCCTGAGACTTTCCTAGGCTCACAATTTGGCGTCATGCGACCGGGCCGGCCTATCGGCCCGGTCCTGACTGCCGGCTATCGAGCTCAGGTTTGCACTTCGCGCGTCGCACATTAAATCGGTGTAGAGTTCGCGCCATGGCCAAAGACCGCTCCGACCAAGCTCCAGCGCCGGCGTCAACGCGGCCGGAGATCGCCGAATTCCTCGAGCGCATCAAAACGCTCGCCGTGCCTAATCCGGAAGGCAAGCGCGGACGGCTGATCTTCGCGCTTGACGCCACCATGAGCCGGCAGCCGACTTGGGACACCGCCTGCGCGCTGCAGGCCGACATGTTTCGCAGCGCCGCCGCGACCGGCGGCCTCGACATCCAGCTGGTCTATTTCCGCGGCTTGAGCGAATGCCGCGCCTCCAACTGGGTCGCCGACAGCGCCAAGCTCGCGCAGCTCATGTCGGCGATCGATTGCCGTGGCGGCCAGACCCAGATCGCCAAGGTGCTGGCGCATGCGCGCAAGGAGACCGGCAGGCAGAGGGTGCAGGCGGTGGTCTTCGTTGGCGACGCCATGGAAGAGCGGATCGACGACCTCTGCGCGGCGGCGGGCGAGCTCGGCCTGCTCGGCGTGCCGGTGTTCATGTTCCAGGAGGGCGGCGATCCGGTAGCCGAGAACGCCTATCGCGAGATCGCTCGGCTCTCGCGCGGCGCCTATTGCCGTTTCGACACCGGCGCCGCCAAGGAACTCGGTGAATTGCTGCGAGCGGTCGCCGCTTATGCTTCCGGCGGCATCAAGGCGCTCGACTGCGCTGTCGGAGCGCCGCGACCGCGGCGCCCGGCGCTGTTAGCGCAGCTGAAGTAATGCCGCTGCATTCTCGGCATCGTCGTCCTGGTGCTGGCGCTGTGGGCGCTCGGCGTCGTTTCCAAGGTCGACCCCAAGGTCGGCGCGCGGGTGCTCAAGGCCAGCGGCGGCATCCTGGCGATCGGCTTTGCCGCCTTTCTCGGGATCCGCGGCGAGCTGGGGGTGGCGCTGCCGCTCGGCGCCTTCGGCCTCGGTCTGCTCGGCTGGCTGCCGTTCGGCGCCTCGAGCTTTTCCTCGCGCACGCAAAAGAGCGGTGGCCAGACCTCGCGCGTGCGTACGGCGCCCTGGAAATGGAGCTCGATCACGACATCGGCGCGATGCGCGGTCGCATCATCGCCGGACGCCACCAGGGTGCCGAGCTTGCCCATCTCGACATCACGACGCTCGCAGCGCTGCTGCCCGACATCGACGAGGAAAGCCGCGCGCTACTGATCGCGTATCTTGACCGCCGGGATCCCCGTTGGAGTGAGGACGCGCAGCAGCACACGTCGGCGGGGCGGGGCGCCGCGTCGAGCGGAAAAATGACGGAAGAGGAGGCCTATCAGATCCTTGGCCTGGAGCGAGGCGCGAGCGCCGAAGCCATCAGCCGCGCGCACCGCACGCTGATGAAGAAAATGCACCCGGACCAGGGAGGGTCGACTTATCTCGCCGCCCGCATCAATGAAGCCAAGGAAATCCTTGTTCGCCGCCATCGCTGATGTACTCCAAAACGCAACATCATCAGCGGCTCCTGTCCTCGCGGCGCATTCCTGTCATCGAATTGTTCTAGTTGCTCTTGAGCAGCATGCAGGGAATGTCGCTGCGCTTGAGATTCTTGCAGGCTTGTTCGGCCTGATTGCGGTCGAGCCCGGCGAAGCGGGCGCGGTACATGGTCTTGTCGCCCTTCGCGAGCTTCTCGGTGAACGAGTTCGCCTGACCGAGCACATCCTTGATCTTGCTCTGCGCCAGCGTCAGTCGCTCCTTGGCCTCGATCTCGGTGTCGAAGGCGCCGACCTGGATGACCCAGTCGCCGCGCTTGATGTTCGCTTCGCGCGCGGCATCGGCAGCGGCTGCCGGAACGGCGGCGCCGGCGGAGGCAATTTCGGTCGGCTTCGGCTTTGCTTCGGTTGTGGGCGGCGGTGACGGCATCGCCGGCATTTTCGGTTCGCTCTTGACCGTGGCGACGGTCGTGATCGCGGCTGCGGTGGCGCTCGCCGGTGTCGGCATCAGCTTGCGGCTCGGCGACGGCAGCGGCGACAGCGCGGCGGCGTGCATCGCGCCCGGCTGAACGCTGAAAGTCTTGACCGGGTTGGGCTTGATCGGCTCGGTCGAGCCGACTGTCGGCGCGGGATCCGCCGCAACCTTCTCGGATGCGGGAGCCTTTTCGTTGGCTTCCTTAGGCGCTCTCCTTAGGTGCTTCTTTGACCGCCGCATCCTTGGCACGGGCCTGCCAGCCTTCGACCACCAACGGTGCCGTGCGCTTGGCCGAGGCGATGTGGATGTTGTTGGCGATCAGACTGCGCACGCGCGCGTCACGCGCGTTCGCGGTGTGGCCACCGAACACGACCACGATGATGTGGCGATTGTCGTTGTGCACGGAGGTGACGATGTTGAAGCCGGAGGCGTTGATGTAGCCGGTCTTGATGCCGTCGACACCGTCGACGCTGTCGAGCAGATGGTTGTGGCCGCGGATCAGCGCGGCCGCGGAACACGAAACTGCGCGTCGCAAAATACTTGTAATATTGCGGAAAACGGTCGCCGAGGGCGCGGCCGAGCACCGCCATGTCGCGGGCGGTGGTGATCTGTTCGTCGTTGGGCAGGCCGGAGGCGTCGCGGAACATGGTGTGCATCATGCCGAGTTCGCGCGCCTTGGCGGTCATCCGCTTGGCGAAATTCTCCTCGGTGCCGCCGAGGGTTTCGGCGATGACCACGGCGACGTCATTGGCCGATTTGGTGACGATGGCGCGGATCGCGCTTTCCACCGAGATCGTGTCGCCGGGCTTGAGCCCCAGCTTGGACGGCGCCTGCGCCGAGGCATGCGGGGAAACGCTCATCTCGGTCGTGAGCTTGATCTTGCCGGCCTCAAGCTGCTCGAACAGCAGATAGAGCGTCATCATTTTGGTGAGCGAGGCCGGATGGCGGGAAGCGTCCGCTTCGGTCGCCTGCATCACCGTCCCGGAATTGGCGTCGACCACGATGGACGAATAGGGCGGTTCGTAGCTCTCGGCTGCGGCCGCGCGACGATGGTGGCGGGTTCTTGCGTCAGCGCTGCCGGCGGCGGATGCGGCAACGAGCAACGCGACCAGACCGAGCACGCCCCAACGCCAGCCGCGTGGGACTCGGGCTCCCGAACGCAACATTCGGCCTCTCCCAACCCCGTTTTCGGGCGGCCCGAGGACCGCCTATGCCTGCTTTTATAGCGCGCCCGCCCAGCGACAATTTACGACCCTATGGCGCTAGGGTTTACAAATTCTTAAGCCAATCCCCCGGATTTAAAGGAGTTTTTGCACTGCAAAATAACATTTGACATTTTTGTGCAGTGCACTATAAATAACCAAATCCGGGTGGCCGGATTAGATTTTCAGCAGGCGCCGCTAAGCGGGCCGGGAAGGGAGCCATGGTTAAGAATTTGGAAGACCTGCAACAGGCCAGCAAGGAAAACATGGACGTGGCGATGAAGTCGTTCGGTGCGGTTTCGAAGAGCGCCCAGGCGATCGTCGTCGAAATGACGGACTACTCGAAGAAGGCCTTCGAGGAAGGCACCGCCGCGCTCGAGAAGCTGTTCGGCGCCAAGTCGCTGGAGAAGGCAATCGAGTTGCAGACCGAATACGCCAAGACCGCCTACGAAGGCTTCGTCGCCGAGGCGACCAAGATCGGCGAACTCTATTCCGATCTCGCCAAGGAGACCTACAAGCCCTTCGAGACCATGATGGCGAAGGCGAAGTAATCGCTCTCTTCGTGGCGTAAGCGTCGCGTAACAAGCGTAAGTGTTGGGAATGCAAAGCCCGGCTTGTTCAGCCGGGCTTTTTGTTTGTCCGCTCGCCGTTACTGCGCGAGGCGCAGCTTGGTGAGGTTGGTGCCGATCTGATTGAACGTGGTGACGATCTGATCGGCGGTCGTGAGCAGGAAGAACTTGGTCGAGTCGGTGGCGCAGTTTTGCAGCAGCGTCGAGGTCGGATCGCCGCCGGTGTTGACCTGGATGGTATAGATGGTGATGCCGGCAGCCTTGATATTGGCGCAAGTGCCGTTGCCGTTCTGGTCGTACATCCGATAGTCAACCTGCGTGCTGGTCGACGAGCCGTTGCCGTACCAGCGGTCCTGCGTGTTCAGGCCGTCCGACAGCAGAATGATGACCTTCTGATACTGATAGTTAGGGTCCTCGGTCGGCACGGATAACGGGCCGCCGCCGACCAGCGATTGCCATCCCCAGACCAGCCCGATCGGCTGGTTGGTGCTGCCGTTCGGCGTCATCTGGTTGACGAGACTGGTCATGCTCGTCCAGTCGTAGCTCAACCCCATCATGCGCAAGGTGCAGTAGGAATACTGCTCGGAAGGATACATGCTCGAGGTATTGCCGCTGATCGGCGCTGTGACGTTCTGGTCGTAGTTGTCGGTGCTCGGGCCCGATGACGTGCCGCGATCGTTAATGCAGCCGTTCCATGTGCTCGTCGCGTTGGCGATCCAGGTGTGGGTATAGGGCGAGCCGGTCGTGGTCTGCTTGCAGACCTTGCTGCCGCCGCTGCCGGTGCACGAGCAGTTGCTGTAGCCGTTGCAACTTGCGCCCCAGCCGCTGCTCACCGTGGTGGTCGTGGTGGTGGCCACGCTGTTGTAGCAGCCGTTGTAGTAGACGCCGAGCTTGAGCGGGTTCTTGCTGCCGTTATCCATGCTCGGACAGATGTAGCCGGCATAAGTGCCGCTCGAAGGAATGTTGGAGGTGTTAGAGCTGCCATTGGTCGGCCCGCTGGTGCATTGGAAGCCGTTGCTGTAGGTGCTCCACGGGCACGATGAGCCCGGCCCGACGTTCGAACTCGGCGTCGAGTTGGCCGGCGGCGCCGACCAGTCGGTCCAGTCGATCCAGCTCGCGCTGTTATTGCTCGCCGGGTCGGCGCTAATGTCCTTGCTGAATGGAACGATCGACACATAAACGTCGCCGTCGGTGGTGACGGCGCTCTGCAACTGCGTCAGCAGATTGTTGGTGGCCGTCTTTAATGCGGTGATCTTGCCGCTCTGCGCCATCGAACCGGTATTATCGAGCACGAGGGCAACGCGCAGGCGCGACGAGCCCCATTTTGCGGTCGAGGATCCGGTCACCGTGATGGTCTTGACGCCGAGCACGCCCATGAAATCCGTGGCAATGTCGGCCGAGCCGTTGACCACGACGCTGGAACCGCTGCCTTTCGAATAACTCGCCGTGACCTTGACGTTGCTCGCCTCGGGCCGCGTGAACAGCGCGGTGAAGAACGTTTGTGCGCTCGCCTGGACCTGGCTGGCGCTCTGCGTCGCCGCGGTCTTCGAAATCATCAGCGCCGTGGAGTCCAGCGCGGCCTGCATGTCCGTCTTCATCGAATTGGCGCGGCTGAAGTCGATGGCGGCGCCGCTCAGCGCCAGCACCGGGATCAACGACAGTGCGAAGGTGATGGCGACGTTGGCGCGGCGCTCGGCGGCGAAACGGCCGGCGGCGCGGCGCATGCTGCGGATCAAAGCGTCAATGATATGCATCGGCTTACCCCCGAGATCGAATGGCTTCGATCGTGCGATAAGCCACGCCTCTGAACGGGTGGTATTGGGGACCGTTGAAACGCGAGGGCAGCCGTAAACCGTTTGCGGCGCGGACGGTGAAAAATGCCCGGCACAGCCGCCGCTTCGCTGGTTAACGCACGCGCCGCGAGCCAGCCTCAGGAATGTTCCGTATCGATGGGCGTCAGTTAACGGACGGTTGGCGCCAGTGCGCCAGTCTGTCGCAAATTATCGGGCCCGTGAGCGGGGCTCCGCTCACGGGTTTGTTTTTGTCTTATTTGGCGACGCGCAGCTTGGTCAGGTTGGTGCCGATCTGGTTGAACACCGACACCAGCTGGTTGGCCTGCGTGATCATCCAGAACTTGTCGGAGCTCGAGGCGCAGTTCTGCATCAGTGTCGAGGTCGGATCGCCGCCGGTGTTGACCTGGATGGCGTAGATGGTGATGCCGGCCGCCTTGATGTTGGCGCAGGTGCCGTTGCCGTTGCCGGTCTGGTACATGCGGTTGTCGACCGGCGTTTGCGAATTGTACCAGCGGTCGGCGGTGTTCAAGCCGTCCGACATCAGGATGATGGCTTGCTGGTACTGGTAGTTCGAATCCATCGTCGGTGCGGTCAGCGGCCCGCCGCCGACCAGCGACTGCCAGCCCCACACCAAGCCGATCGGCTGGTTGGTGTTGCCGTTCGGCGTCATCTGATCGACCAAGCTGCTCAGAGAAGTCCAATCGTAGCTCAAGCCCATCATCTGCACCGGGCACTGGTCGTATTGCTCCGCGGGGAACAGCGAGGCCTGGATGCTGGTGCTCGGCGCGGTCACGTTTTGATCGTAGCCGGCGGTCGAGCCTGGCGCCGACGAGTTGCCGCGGTCGGTGATGCAGCCGTTCCAGGTGTTGTGGTTGGCCGCGGAGCAACCGCTGCCGCCTCCACCCCAGCCGCCCCAGTGACCGCCACCCCAGCCGCCCCAACCGCCGCCGCCGCTGCAGCTCTGGTTGTTGGAATTCCAGTCGCTCCAGTCGATCCAGTTGGCGCTGTAGTAGCTCGATCCGACATTCACGTCCTTGCTGAATGGAATGATCGACACATAGACGTCGCCATTGGTCGTCGCCGCGCCCTGCATTTGGGTGAGGAGATTATGCGTCGCTGTCTTCAGCGCGTCGATCTTGCCGTCATCGGCCATCGATCCCGTATTATCGAGCACCAGCGCGACGCGCAGCCGCGACGTGCCCCACTTGGTCGTCGAGGTGCCGTTCACCGTGAGATTCTGGTAGCCGATGATGCCGAGGAAATTGGTCGGCACTTGCGCCGAGCCGTTGACCACGACCTGCGAGCCGGCGCTTGCGGTGTAGGTCGCGGCGACGGTGACGCTTTTCGCTTCCGGCCGCGTGAACAGCGCCTGGAAATATTTGAGCGCGTTGGTCTGCAGCTGCGAATTGCTGTCGGTCGAGGCTTCCTTGGCCAGCATCAGCGCGGTCGAGTCGAGTGCCGATTGCAATGCAGCCTTCACCGAGTTGGCGTGGCTGTAGTCGACGGCAAAGCCGACGGCGACGACGACTGGCACCGTGGCCAGCGCGAACGTGATGGCGACGTTGCCGGTGCGCGCTCGCGCGAAAGCGGAGAAGGCACGGCGGAACTTGTCCCAAGCGGTCAGCATGACGATCACCAGAACGGTTGAACCCGGCTGCCGTGCTAGCGCGCAGGTCATAAAAGGTAGGTATATCGCTAGGCGGAAAAGGCCGTGGCGGCGGTAAAGGCTTGGCCTGCCGCAAAGCTGATTGTCATTGCCGGCCAAGGCCTTGATGCGTTAATCGCCGGTGCCGGCGATTGCGCGAATGCCGAATAGTCTTTAGCTGACGTCGTTAATGCCCGGTTGTCCGTGTCGCGTCGGCGGGGCCGTCTGGCGCAACCGGATGGGCGCCGAGCGGGTTTGCATAAAATGATGTGGAACCCTGGCAATTCGCCGACAAAGGGCTATGTGAGGCCGATCCCGGCAAAAACTCCGGCCGATTGTGCCGAATCGGTGCAAAACCCGCAAAATCGGCCCAATTGGCGGCTTGGAATGGGGGCGTCCAAGTCCTTATGATGCATTGCGGCCGCGCGCCGGCGTGGTCGCTTCGGAGAACGCGGTCGGCCACGCATGACGTCCATTGCCAACTTGCCCGCCAGAACAGAGTCCGCCGCGGCGATGCCGGCGCGCATGGCCGACGACGACCGTAAGCGCAAAGGCGAGGGCGGTCCCGGGCACCGCGGTCATCACCAAGCCGAAGGTGCAGACCAAGCGCCCGAGCATGTACCGGGTGCTCATTCTCAACGACGACTACACGCCGATGGAATTCGTCGTCCACGTGCTCGAGCGTTTCTTCAGCAAGGATCACGAGGCGGCGACACGCATCATGTTGCATGTCCACCATCACGGCATAGGTGAGTGTGGGATTTACACTTACGAGGTTGCGGAAACCAAGGTCACACAGGTGATGGACTTTGCCCGCAAACATCAGCATCCTTTGCAGTGCGTGATGGAGAAAAAATGAGACTCCCCGGGAGGGGGCGCCTGAAACAGAGTGAACCAACGACAAGAATGAAAGTGGACCTGTAAATGCCAACCTTCTCCCGCAGTCTCGAGCAATCCCTGCACCGGGCGCTTGCCCTCGCCAACGAGCGGCACCACGAATACGCAACGCTCGAACATCTTTTGTTGGCGCTGATCGACGACCAGGATGCGTCCGCGGTGATGCGCGCCTGCAATGTCGACCTCGACAAGCTACGGCGCAGCCTGGTCGCCTATCTGGAATCCGAACTTGAGAACCTCATCACCGACGGTGCGGAAGATTCCAAGCCCACCGCGGGCTTCCAGCGCGTCATCCAGCGCGCGGTGATCCACGTGCAGTCCTCGGGCCGTGAGGAGGTGACCGGCGCCAACGTGCTGGTCGCGATCTTCGCCGAGCGCGAGAGCCACGCCGCCTATTTCCTGCAAGAACAGGACATGACCCGCTACGACGCGGTCAACTACATCAGCCACGGCATCGCCAAGCGTCCGGGCCTGACCAAGTCGCGTCCGGTGCGCGGCGCCGAGGAGGAAGCCGACACCAAGGGCGGCGACGAGCCGAAGAAGAAGGGCGACGCGCTCGAAGCTTACTGCGTCAATCTCAACAAGAAGGCCAAAGACGGCAAGATCGATCCGCTGATCGGCCGCGACGCCGAGATCAGCCGCACCATCCAGGTGCTCTGCCGCCGGCAGAAGAACAACCCGCTGTTCGTCGGCGAAGCCGGCGTCGGCAAGACCGCGATCGCGGAAGGCCTGGCCCGCCGCATCATTCATGGCGAAGTGCCGGACGTCCTCAAAGGCGCGACCGTGTTCGCGCTCGACATGGGCACGCTCTTGGCCGGCACGCGGTACCGCGGCGACTTCGAGGAGCGGCTCAAGCAGGTGATCAAGGAGCTCGAGGCCTATCCCGGCGCCATCATGTTCATCGACGAGATCCACACGGTGATCGGCGCCGGCGCCACCTCCGGCGGCGCCATGGATGCGTCCAACCTGCTCAAGCCGGCGCTCGCCTCCGGCACGCTGCGCTGCATCGGTTCGACCACCTACAAGGAATATCGCCAGTATTTCGAGAAGGATCGCGCGCTGGTGCGCCGCTTCCAGAAGATCGACGTCAACGAGCCGACGGTCGAGGACGCAATCGAGATCCTGCGCGGTCTCAAGCCGTACTTCGAGGACTATCACAAGCTCAAATACACCAACGAGGCGATCAAGGCGGCGGTCGAGCTGTCGTCGCGCTACATCCACGACCGCAAGCTGCCCGACAAGGCGATCGACGTGATCGACGAGTTGGGCGCGGCGCAGATGCTGCTGCCCGAGAGCCGCCGCAAGAAGACCATCGGCATCAAGGAAATCGAGACGACGATCTCGACCATGGCGCGCATCCCGCCCAAGACGGTGTCGAAGGATGACGCCGAGGTGCTCAAGCATCTCGAGCAGACGCTCAAGACCACCGTCTACGGCCAGGACAAGGCAATCGAGTCGCTTGCGGCCTCGATCAAGCTTGCGCGCGCCGGCTTGCGCGAGCCGGAAAAGCCGATCGGCTGCTACCTGTTTTCCGGCCCGACCGGCGTCGGCAAGACCGAGGTTGCCAAGCAGCTGTCGCTGTCGCTCGGCGTCGAGCTTATCCGCTTCGACATGTCGGAATACATGGAGCGGCACACGATCTCGCGTCTCATCGGCGCGCCGCCGGGCTATGTCGGATTCGACCAAGGCGGTCTGCTCACCGACGGCGTCGACCAGCATCCGCATTGCGTGCTGCTGCTCGACGAAATCGAGAAGGCGCATCCCGATCTGTTCAACGTGCTGCTGCAGGTCATGGATCACGGCAAGCTTACCGACCACAACGGCAAGCAGGTCGACTTCCGCAACGTCATCCTGATCATGACGACGAATGCGGGCGCCGCCGACATGGCGAAGTCGGCCTACGGCTTCACGCAGACCAAACGGGTCGGCGACGACGTCGAGGCGATCAACAAGTTGTTCGCGCCGGAGTTCCGCAATCGGCTCGACGCCATCATCACCTTCGCGCACCTGTCACAGGAGATCATCGCCAAGGTGGTCGAGAAGTTCGTCCTCCAGCTCGAGGCGCAGCTCGACGACCGCGACGTCACCATCGAACTCTCCGACGAGGCGACGCGCTGGCTGATCGCCAACGGCTACGACGAGCTGATGGGCGCGCGGCCGATGGCCCGCGTCATCCAGGAGAGCATCAAGAAGCCGCTCGCCGACGAGGTGCTGTTCGGCAAGCTCAAGAACGGCGGCCACGTTCGCGTCGTTGTCACCAAGGACGAGGACGGCCGCGACAAGCTCGGCTTCGAGTTCCTCGATGGCCCGGTCACGCCAAAACCGGAACGGTTGCCGGCGGTCGCACCCAAGGCCAAGCGCCGCTCGCCGCGGCCGCGGTCCAAGGAAAAGCGCTCGACCGTGCCCAAGGTGCCGCTGATCAAAGCCTGAACTCAAGAATAACCGCTGGCAAAGGCCGGGCCTCCGCGGGTCCGGCCTTTGTTTTTATGCGGGCTCACGGCCTGCATGCGTGCCCCGCTTGTGCCGCGGTTGCCTGCGCGCGACGGCTGTGGAAAGTCTGCGCGGCCCATGACCGTTACCACCGCCGCTCCATCATCGACCGCCTCGACGTTCTTTGCCGGCGTGCGATCGGCGCTCACCTCGGTGTTTTTTCTGGTGCTGGCCGGCACCTATATCGGCATGGGCGCGCTGGCGCATGATTTCGGCTTCACGTCGTGGTGGTTTGCGTGCTCCACGGTGCTGGTGTGGGCGGCGCCGGCGCAGGTGATCCTGGTTTCGGCGCTCGGCAATGGCGCGCCGCTGATCGAGGCGGCAATCGCCGTGACCTTGAGCGCCATCCGTCTGTTTCCCATGGTGGTCGCGCTGCTGCCGCTGCTGCGCAGCCCCGGCACGCGCACGCGCGATCTGCTGCTGCCGGCGCACTTCACCTCGGTGAGCATGTGGATCGAGTCGCTCAGGCTCTTGCCGGCGATGCCGCGCGAGGCGCGCATCGCCTTCTGCAACGGGCTCTCGGTCGGCTACATGGCAACGGCGGTCAGCTTCGGCTTTGTCGGTTACTATCTTGCCGCCGAGTTGCCGCGGCTGTTTGCCGCGGCGCTTCTGTTTCTGACGCCGATGTCGTTTCTGGTCTCGACCGCGCGCAACAGCCGCACGCCGGTGGACAGGCTGGCGCTCGCCTTCGGCCTGGTCATCGGGCCACTCCTGGTATTTGGCCATGTCGAGCTCGATTTGATGTGGACCGGGATTGCCGGCGGCACGCTCGCCTACGGCGTTCACCGGCTGCGCAAAGGTTTCGCATGAGCGGCGTCGAAGGCCTGGGGCCCTATATCGTGCTGGTGCTGGTCGGCTTTCTGCCGAACGAGGCGTGGCGCGTGCTGGGCTTGGTGCTGGCGCGCGGGCTCAACGAGAACTCCGAGATTGTAATTTGGTCGCGGGCGGTAGCGACCGCGATCCTCGCCGGCGTCATCGCCAAGCTGATCCTGTTTCCGAGCGGCTCGCTCGCCGGCGTGCCGCTGACCTTGCGTGTGACCGCCGTGGTTGCCGGGTTTGTCGGCTTCCTCATCATCAGGCGTTCGGTCTTTGCCGGCGTCGTGGTCGGCGAAGCGGTGCTGCTCGCCGGAGGCTTTTTCATCGCCTACTAGGCGCTCTTGCGGATGCCAGAGGCCCATTGTCCCGGGACGCGGGCGCACTACGTTACCGTCCAGGGTCCCGCGCCATGAACGAGCCCGAGCAACTGCAAACGATCGGTCAGGTCGACCCCCGCTTCTTGCGGGCCGGCGAGGTCTTCGAGCGTCTGCCAGCAGAGCGGCCGGTCCGCGACAGCGTCGACGGCATCGCGGCCTGGCTGGTCGGCCGCGCTCGCCTGATCGCCTCGGGCCTCGAAATATTCGACGAATTCTCCTGGCGGCTGCTGGCGGCCGGATTTCCGCTGCTGCGGGTGACGCTGCATGCGCGCACGCTGCATCCGCAATATCTTGGAATTACCGGGCGTTGGTGGCGCACAACCGGCAAGACGACGCAGATCCTGATCGCTCACGAGATCGCGGATACGCTGCGCTACGAGGACAACCCGGTGCTGCGCGTGACCATCGGCGGCGAGACGATCAGGCGTAGGATCGACACGCCCGACGCCAGGCTCGATTTCCCGATTCTGCATGAACTCAAAGCGGAGGGCGCGACCGACTATTTTGCGCTGCCGGTGCATGCCGCGCATGGCGGCGTAAACTACATGCTGACTTACGTCACCGATCAGGCCGGCGGATTCACGGCCGCGCAGATCAATGACCTGACGCGGCTGTCGCAATACGTCGGGGTGATCGCCGACATCCATACGCAGCGCGCGCTCAGCCGCAACGTGCTCAATGCTTATCTCGGTGCCAACACCGGACCGAAGGTGCTCGCCGGCCAGATCCGCCGCGGCACCGGCGAGCCGCTGTCGGCCGTGTTGTGGTCGTCGGACCTGCGCGGCTTCACCGAGCGCTCGGATCGCCTGCCGGGCGACCGCATGGTCGCCATCCTCAACGCTTTGTTCGACGCGCAGGCGACGGTCATCGCCGCGCACGGCGGGGAGATCCTGAAATTCATGGGCGACGGCCTGCTGGCGGTGTTCCCGCTCGACGATGCGGAGACCGAGGCCGAAGCGGCGCGCAATGCGCTTAACGCGGCGTTCGAGGCGGGCGTGTCGGTCGCGCGCCTTGTCGACGAGCCGAGCATGGCCGGCGAGCCGCCGCTTGAAGTCGCCATCGCGCTGCACATTGGCACGGCGTTCTACGGCAATATCGGCGCCGCCGACCGGCTCGATTTCACAGTGGTCGGGCCGGCGGTCAATCTGGTGAGCCGCATCCTGACCGTCGGCAAGGCACTCAACCTGCCGGTCATCGTCAGCGATGATCTCGCTCGCATCTACGCCGAGCCGCTGGCCTCGGTCGGCACGCACCGGCTGCGGGGCCTGGCGGCCGAGCGCGAACTGTTCGCCCCGGCGCCGCCGGTGTTCTGACGCGGCTAGCCGAGCGCCGCGGCGAGCTTTTTGACAGCGTCCGCCAGTGCCTCGGGCTTTTCCTTTTCGCTTGCCGGCGGCTTCATCGGCACGCCGGCCTTGCGTGGGATCACGTGCATGTGCAGGTGATACACCACCTGGCCGCCGGCACCTTCGTTGAACTGCTGGATGGTGACGCCATCGGCTGCAAAGGCGGCCATTGCTGCCTTGGCGATCTTCTGCGCCACCTTGGCGACATGGGCGAAGTCTTCGGGGCTGACGTCGAGCACGTTGCGCGCCGCCGCCTTCGGCAGCACCAGCGTGTGGCCGGGCGCCCGCGGCATGATGTCGAGGAAGGCGAAGGTCTTGTCGTCCTCGTAGACTTTGTAGCAGGGCAGTTCGCCGCGCAGGATCTTGGCGAAGATGTTGTTCGGATCGTAGGCCGGCATGGACGTCCCCCGGTTCGCTAGAAGTCTTGCTCTTGCTCGACCAAGTCTTTGCGGAATGGCGCGGCCGCCGCAAGCTCTTCGCTTGCCGCCTCCACATAGGCGCGCTCGCGGGCGAGATATTCGGCGATGGCGCGGCGGAGGCCCGCATTGGCGATGAAATGCGCCGAATAGGTGGTGACCGGCAGATAGCCCCGCATCAGCTTGTGCTCGCCTTGCGCGCCCGCCTCGACCCGCGCCAGCTTGTGCTTTATCGCGTAATCGATGGCCTGGTAGTAGCACAGCTCGAAATGCAGGAACGGGTGGTGCTCGATGGCGCCCCAGTTGCGGCCGTAGACGCAGTCGCGGCCGAGGAAATTGATGGCGCCGGCGATCCAACGGCCGTTGCGCTTGGCCATCACCAACAGGATGCGGTCGCGCATTTTCTCGCCGACGATGGAGAAGAACTGCCGGGTCAGATAGGGCCGGCCCCATTTGCGCGAACCGGTTTCCATGTAGAAGGCGAAGAAGGCGTCCCACACCGCTTCGGTCAGGTCCGAACCGGTCAGCCAGCGCACCTCGATGCCGGGGGCGAGCGCGTCCTTGCGCTCGCGGCGGATGGTCTTGCGCTTGCGCGACGACAGCGCGCCAAGGAAATCGTCGAAGGTGGCGTAGCCGTTATTGGCCCAGTGGAATTGCCGGTCGGTGCGCTGCAGGAAGCCGCGATCGCCGAGCAGGCGCCATTCGTGCTCGGTCAGGAAGGTGACGTGCGCCGAGGACAGCTCGCTGTCGGTGGTGATCTCGGCGAGCGCGTCGGCGAGCGCGCCGCGGATGGCGTCGTCGAGCGGTGAGGGAGGCACCAGCAGGCGCGGGCCGGTCACGGGCGTGAAGGGCACGGCGACCTGCAGCTTTGGGTAATAGTTGCCGCCGGCGCGCTCGAAGGCCTCGGCCCAGCCGTGGTCGAAGACGTATTCGCCGCGCGAATGGGTCTTCACGTAGCAGGGCGCGGCGCCGAGCAGGGCACCGGAAGCGTCTTCGGCGAGCAGGTGGCGCGGCTGCCAGCCGCTGCGCCCGCCGACTGAATTCGATGCCTCGATCGAAGATAGAAACTCATGAGAAACGAATGGGTTAGCTGGATATCCTCGTGTTGATAACTTGGCGGACAAGTTATCCTCACGTGAGGACAAGTTGTCCTCATCTATCGCTTGAAGTGTGGGCGGCAGCTCGCAGTCGGCGCAAGCATCCCACGCGGCGGGGTCGACCTCGCCGATCGAGGGAACAATGCGAATGCGCAGTTCGAGCTGGGACATTGGGCCGGGTATTTTCTAGCCCAATTTCATGACGGAAATCGTCGGAATTTGGTCGGCCCTTGGTGGGGGCGATCAGGGGCAGGCCACAACGTCAAAGCCGGTCGGATTGCCCCAGATATCGTAGCCGATCTCCGGGTGGCAGCCGGGCGGCACCGGGTGGCAGCCGAGAAACGTGCAGGCGATCTGCGTGCGCTGCGCCGGGTGGAGGCGCCTTGCGTGGTGACGAACGGTCTTTTTGGCGTGCGGCGGCGCATCGGCAAATGCCGGAGTACCGGCAAACCAGACGACCAAAGCGGCAAGAAGCAACGTCAGAAATGCCAAAGCGCGCATTTTAAATCCGGTCCAGCAGAGCCGACACATCAACAACGGATCGCGGGCGCGGTTCCTGCGCCGGCCTCAGGGCCGGAAGCCCTCGAAGATCATCTGGTCGGCGTAGGCGGCGGCGCGGGCGCGGTCTTCGGCGCTGCGCACCGTCCAGGTCAGCAGTGGCAGGCCGAAGGCAAAGCGGGCGACAAGCGGCGCCAGCGCCGGGAGATCCTTGACCGAATAAGCGACGAAATGCGGCCGGGTGCGGCCGGCGTGCAGCAGGAAGGCGAGGCGGCGTTTTTCCGCCGCTGGCATCGCGTCCCATTCGGGGTGCGCGTAATGGCGCTCGGCGACGATGCCGCGAGTGAGTTTCGGCGCTTTCGCCCGCAAGGCCTCGATCAGCGCCGGGTCGAACGACATTGCCGCGGTGGGCCCGGAGTAGCCGGAAAGCACCGCGGCCACGCGCGCGGCGAGCCTGGTGTCGCCGTCGAAATGGCTCTTGATCTCGACCAGCAGCGGCACGCGGCCGGCCACCAGTGCGCACAATTCGCCGAGGGTGAGGATGCGGTCGGCGCTCGCCTTGAAACGGACTTGCCCGAGCGCCGCCGCCGTCATGTCGGCCAGCCGGCCACTACCCTCGGTCAGCCGGCCGAGCGCATCGTCGTGATGCACCATGGCCTCGCCGTCGGCGCTGATCTGCACGTCGGTCTCGATGCCATAGTTGCCGGTAATCGCGGCGGCAAAGGCGCTCGCCGTGTTCTCGATGACGCCGGCCGAAGCGTCATGAAGCCCGCGGTGGGCGATCGGGCGCGCGGTGAGCCAATCGAGGCTCATTGTTGTTATGTGACCTCGAACTGGCCTTCGACTTCGACCGCGGCATCGGCCGGCAGCGCGGCAACGCCAACGGTCGAGCGCGCGTGGCGGCCTTTGTCGCCGAAGGCTTCCACCATCAGGTCGGAGGCACCGTTCATCACCTTGGGCCCGTCGGCAAAGCCGGGCGCCGAATTGATGAAGCCGCCGAGACGGACGACGCGCGTGACCTTGTCGAGATCGCCGAGCGCGGCCTTGAGCTGCGCCAGCAAATTGACGGCGCAGGCGCGCGCCGCCTTCTGCCCATCCTCAATAGAGACGCTATCGCCGAGCCGGCCCTTGGCGACGAGCTTGCCGCCCTCGCCGAAGCAGAGCTGGCCGGAGACGACCAACATGTTGCCGCTGCGCACGAACGGCACGTAATTGGCGACCGGGCTCGCCGGCGTCGGCAAGGTCACCCCCATTGCGGCAAGCTTTTGTTCAACGGTCCCTGCCATGCTGGCCTCCTTGATTTGTCTTGTTCCGATTTTCTTGGCCGATCAGGGGTCTGTGCGCAAGCTATGCGGCCTTTATTGCCGCGCTCGGGCGTGGCCTCTATCTTGCCTCTATCGTGCCGTTTCTAGCCGCTCATTCGGTCGATTGGAGCCGCCGGTTCATGAAAACGCCTGATCCAGTGAAAAGCTTCGCGTTCGGACTGGCCGCAATCGGCCTTGCCGTTGCAGCCGGCTCGACAGCCATGGCCGCGCCTCCCGGCGGGGTGATGTTCGCGCCGCACCGTGCGATCTACGATCTCAAGCTCGCGCAGTCGACCGGCAGCCGCGGCATCGAGGGCGTGCGCGGCCGCATTCTGTACGATTTCTCCGGTAATTCCTGCGAGGGCTACGAGCTGCAATTCCGTCAGGTCTCCGAGCTCGATTCCGGCGAGGGCAAGCGGGCGCTGAGCGACCTGCGCTCGACCACCTGGGAAGACGGCGAGGCCAAGAAATTCCGCTTCAACTCGGAAAACCTGTCGGGCGACAAGCGGCCCGACGAAGTCGACGGCCGTGCCGAGCGCGATACGAGCGCCGTCAAGGTCGACCTCACCAAGCCGAAGGGCAAGAACTTCACGCTGCCGGTTGGCGCCGTATTTCCGACCGAGCACATGCGGCGCATCATCGTCGCCGCGCGCGAAGGCAAAAGCGTCCTCGATTTCCCCGTCTATGACGGCTCGGAAACCGGCGACAAGCTCTACAACACCATGACCGTGATCGGAAAGGCGATCGCGCCGGGCGAACAGCCGCCCAGCGACGCCGCCGCCAAGGTGCCGGCGCTCGCCAAGCTGTCGCGCTGGCCGGTCACCATCAGCTACTTCGATCAGGAGAGCGAAAAAGAGCAGCAAACGGCCGAGCAGACGCCGGTCTATACGATCTCGTTCGAGCTCTACGAGAACGGCATCTCGCGCGCGCTCAAGCTCGCTTATTCCGACTTCACCATCGCCGGCGACCTGACCTCGCTGGAGATGAAGAAGGAAAAGCCCTGCCAGTAGGGCGCTATCCCTCCCCGGAACGGGGAGGGTGGCGAGCAGCGATAGCTGCGAGCCGGGTGGGGACTGAATTGCACGCCGACCCCACCCCCGGCGCTTCGCGCCGGACCCTCCCCCTACGGGGGAGGGATTAGTCGTGCATCATCGCCCGTATTCTTTGAGCGGCGCCGGGTACGCCGTATTTCTGATTTCCTCCGCCGCTCTCGAAAATGCACGAGGGCGCGCGGGACGCCTTCGGGTCCTGAGGACCCACGGGCCTCGACGCCTCGCGACATCGAGGCGTGTCGAGTCCGTCCTCCTCCGCGCTGTCGCGCTTCGGAGGATAAACCGCAAGTCCGCCGTCCCTTGGCGTCCCGCGCGCGGTGTTTGTTAGGTCTATTCCGCAGCGCCCCCGGTGGACGTACCGTTTCAGGCGGCCCGCGTTACCGCAGGCAAGCCTATCCACCGCTTCAGGCCCAGATCGGCGCCGGCTGAACGTGACCATTCGCCTGCGCCGTCATCACGGGGCCGCGTGGCGCGCGGGTGGCGCGCCGGGACGACTGCGGCTTCAACCGCCGGGCCATCGCGCCGCATCTCCAGCGCGATGTCATTCCCCGGCCACCGCTCCCCGCCCCGCATCTGAAGATGCTGTACAGACACCCCTCGTTATTTGGGCGCGGGATGACTAGGAATATACATTGATATAAATAGAGTCAAAAACCATCCGCTCCCGGCGCGATATTGTCTCAGAGCGCGCGATTTGAACTCCGTCATCCGTCAGGAGGCGAGCGCCGGCACGTCGTGAAATGCGCTTCGCCAAGCTGGCTAAGCGTCACGAGCCCGCTGCCCAGGATTTGCAGGTCACCGGATTCATTACGGATTCGCAAACAGGTGCCGCCTTCGCGGGTCTTAATGGCGCGCATTTTTTCAGGAATCGCATTTTCGGTCGCCTAAGGGCTGCAAGCTCGGCATATGAGCGAACTGCCCTAATCCTCCTCCAGCGCCAGGCCCTTCACCACGGCGTCGCGGCCGAATTTCGAGCGCAGCCGGTCGACGGCGTGCTCGGCCTTGGCGGCGCGCGCATCGATGAGGTCGGCAAGCTCGTCGCCTTCGGTATCCTCGAGGTTGCTGACGCCGATGCCGATCAGGCGGAAACGGGTCTTGCCGACCTCATGCGCGAGCAGGTCGCGGCCTTCGGCAAAGATGCGGGCGGCAAGCTGCGTCGGCGAGGCCAATGAGCGGGCGCGGGTGCGGAGCTTGAAGTCGGCGCTCTTGAGCTTGAGCGTCACGGTCGAGCCGGCCAGCGCATTGGCCTTGAGCCGCGCCGAGACGCGCTCGGTCAGCTCCCACAGATGCTGCTCCAGCGGTCGGAATTCGCCGATATCTTCGTTGAACGTGGTCTCCGCCGAGATGCTCTTGGTCTCGCGCTCGGCGCTGACGGCGCGTGAATCGATGCCGCGGGCAAGCCGCCAGAGCCGTGCGCCTTCCTCGCCGTAGCGCGCCATCAGCTCGCGCTCGTTGGCGCGCTGCAGATCGGCGATCAGCCGGTAGCCGTCATTGGCGAGCTTGGCCGCGCTGACTGCGCCGACGCCGTAGATAAAGCCGACCGGCTTCGGCGCCAGGAACGCCGGCGGCTTCCTCGGCGCTGAGCACGGCAAAACCGCGCGGCTTGTCGAGGTCGGAGGCGATCTTGGCGAGAAACTTGTTGGCCGAGAGGCCGATGGAGACGGTGATGCCGATGTCGCGCTCGACGGCGAGCGCAAAACGCGCCAGCGCCTTGGCCGCGCTCATGCCATGCAGGCGCTCGGTGCCGGTGAGATCGAGAAAGGCCTCGTCGATCGACAACGGCTCGACCAGTGGCGTCAGATCGAACATGCGCTTGCGCACGTCACGGCCGACAGAGACGTATTTCGCCATGTTCGGCTTGACCACCACGGCGTCGGGGCAGCGGCGCTTGGCCTCGAACATCGGCATCGCCGAGCGGATGCCGTAGGTGCGGGCGATGTAGCAGGCCGCCGCCACCACGCCGCGCTTGCCGCCGCCCACCACCACCGGCTTGTCGGCGATCGTGGGGTCGTCGCGCTTCTCGATGGTGGCGTAAAAGGCGTCGCAGTCGATGTGGGCGATGGTGAGCGTGCCGGCTCTGCGGATGGCGGACCAACCGCGGCGAGCCGCAGGCCGGGCAGCGCGCGGCCTTGTCGGGCACGTCGGCGAGGCAATCGCGGCAGAAGCTCACGGCACTAACCTCACCAATGCACGCGCTTTGCAAAGGAGCACTTATGGTTACGGCTGTCATTCCGGGACGCGAGTGAAACGAGCGGACCCAAAATCCATACTCCGCAGCGCCGGGGGTATGGATTCCGGGTTCGCCGCGGAGCCTGTCATCGGGCCGCGCTTCGCGCGGACCCGTTGGCGGCGCCCCGGAATGACCAATTGATTGTTCACGGCACCTCGCGCTCCCATTGCGCGCCGCCGAGCACGGCGAGCGCCTTGGCCGGATCGGTGGGCTCAAAGCCGGTCTCGGCGGCGAAGGCGGTCAGCAGCGCCTCGTCGGCGATGAGGTGCTCGAGCACCCCGGCAAGGAACCCCGGTTCACTCGCCGCGGCGCGAATCTCGGCGGGGCCAATCCCGGAGAGGCGAGGAAGCGTCCCATCCGTTCTCCGTCTGAGGCGAGGAACGTAAGGGCTTGAACCGCCAAGGCTTCCGCGGCGTCCTGAGCCATCGGCAGAGCCTTTTTCATCGGCCAAATTTGCCTTTCCGTAATATATCGGCACTACCGTTGCCGATGATGCCTCACCGGGCGGCGCCTGGCGATGCAGATGTCCTCGCAAATTCGCGCTTGGGGAGGACTTCGGGGAATTTTCAGGGGCGGGGGACATGCCGAAGACCGTCCTGATCGTGGAGGACAACGAGCTCAACATGAAGCTCTTCCACGACCTGTTGGAAGCGCACGGCTACCAGACCGTGGGCACGCGCAACGGCATCGAGGCGCTCGATCTCGCGCGCAAGCACCGGCCCGACCTTATTCTCATGGACATCCAGTTGCCCGAAGTCTCCGGCCTCGAAGTGACCAAGTGGCTCAAGGACGACGCCGAACTCAAGGCGATCCCGGTGGTCGCGGTCACCGCCTTCGCCATGAAGGGCGACGAGGAGCGCATCCGCGAGGGCGGCTGCGAGGCCTATCTGTCGAAGCCGATTTCGGTCGGCAAGTTCATGGAAACCATCCGCCATTTCCTGGGAAGTCCGTGATGGTGTGCGCATGAGTGCCCGCATTCTTGTCGTCGACGACGTTCCGGCCAACGTGAAGCTGCTCGAAGCGCGGCTGTCGGCCGAGTATTTCGACGTCGTCACCGCGAACAGCGGCCCGGAGGCATTGGCGCTGTGCGAGCGCGCCGAATGCGACATCGTGCTGCTCGACGTGATGATGCCGGACATGGACGGCTTCGAGGTCTGCCGGCGGCTCAAATCCAACCCGGCGACGCACCATATTCCGGTGATCATGGTCACCGCGCTCGACCAGCCGTCCGACCGCGTCAAGGGGCTGGAAGCGGGCGCCGACGACTTCCTCACCAAGCCGGTCAGCGATCTGGCGCTGATCTCGCGCGTGCGGTCGCTGGCGCGGCTGAAGATGGTGACCGACGAACTGCGCATGCGCGCGGTGACGTCGAAGGAAATCGGCATCAACAGTCCCGAGCGCGATGCGGTCAGCCGAGACCGGGCGCAACGGGCGCGTGCTCATCGTCGACGACCGGCCGAATTCCTACGAGCGCATCGTCGAGACTTTGGCGCGGGAGCACACGGTCGATGTCGAAAGCGATCCGAACGAGGGGCTGTTCCATGCCGCCGAGGGCAACTACGACCTCGTGATCGTTTCGCTCGGCCTGAAGAATTTCGATGGGCTTGCGGCTGTGCAGCCAGATCCGTTCGCTCGAGCGCACCCGCAACGTGCCGATCCTGGCCGTCGCCGAGCCCGACAATAACGCGAAGCTGGTGCGTGGTCTCGAGATCGGCGTCAACGATTACCTGATCCGGCCGATCGACAAGAACGAAATGCTGGCGCGCGTGCGCACGCAGATCAAGAAGAAGCGCTACACCGAGCGGCTGCGCGACAACGTGCAGTTGTCGATCGAGATGGCGATCACCGATGGGCTCACCGGCCTGTTCAACCGCCGCTACATGGAGACGCATCTGTCGACGCTGGTCGAGCAGGCGGCCTCGCGCGGCAAGCCGATCGCGGTGATGGTGCTCGACATCGACTATTTCAAATCGGTCAACGACACCCACGGCCACGACGCCGGCGACGACGTGCTGCGCGAGTTCTCGCTGCGCATCCGCAAGTCGATCCGCAACATCGATCTGGCCTGCCGCTACGGCGGCGAGGAGTTCGTGCTGGTGATGCCGGAGACCGACATGGCGGTCGCCACCATGGTCGCCGAGCGCCTGCGCCGGCGCATCGCCGGCGAGCCGTTCTCGATCCAGCAGGGCACCGGCAGCCTGCCGGTGACGATCTCGATCGGCATCGCCGCGATCGCCGCGCCGACCGACACGGCGGCGGCGATCTTCAAGCGCGCCGACGAGGCGCTCTACCGCGCCAAGCGCGACGGCCGCAATCGCGTGGTGCCGGCGGCTGCCTAAGTCGCGATTCGCGTGGAGCGCGGCTGCAACCGGCGCCGGCAAATAGCCGTCAGACATTCCAGCGGATTAAAAAGGTGTTTGGCTGCGCCGGCGGCTTGGATTAGCTTTGTCACAATTCGACCGCGCGGCGCGTATTGCCGCGGCGAAGTCAAACAGCCAATTCCATACCCTGCGGAGTGCTCAGGTCCGCCGCATCTCCTGGGTTCTGCGGGGTTCGGCCGGCCTGAGAGCGGTGCGAGTGGCCTCCTCGTGTCGCCGCTTTCGGCCGGCCACCAATTTCGCGAAAGGTCATTCCGGACGCGCGCTTTAGCGCGCGATCCGGAATCCAGATGCGAACTCGGCGATTGTTTCTGGATTCCGGGTTCCCGCCTGCGGCGGGCCCCGGAATGACGGAAAATCGAGAGGGCGCCGCAACGGGCGCCCTTTTGTTTTCAGATCGTGCGCGGCGACTACTTGATCTTCGACTCGCGGTATTCGACGTGCTTCTTGGCGATCGGATCGTATTTCTTCTTCACCAGCTTCTCGGTCTGGGTGCGCGAATTCTTCTTGGTCACGTAATAGTGGCCGGTGTCGGCGCTCGACACGAGCTTGATCTTGAGACTGGCGGCTTTGGCCATGGGAACCTCACTGTTGGCCGGCAACCTAGCGGCGCACCGGCAAATGTCAAGAAAGCGCGATTTTGGCGGGTTTTACAGCAGCTCGCGGCGGAACTGCTGGTCCTGCATGTAATAGAACGGCACGGCCAGGTCGTGCGCCATGCCGGCGGCGACGCGGGCGTTGAGCTCTTCCAGGATCACGCTGGTAATGGTCGGCATGTCGAACTTGGCCGCTTCCACGATCGGCGCCCAGACCAGCTCAACCAGCTCCGAGTTCGGCCCGACGATGCCGTCGATGCGGTGAGCGATGTGGCTCGCATCCGCCGTGAAGAAGCGGGTGTCGAAGCGCCGCGGCCGTTTGCGGCGGCGTGATAGCGCGGGCGATGAAATGGATGTGGGCGAGATCGGGGAAGATGCTGGCGCGGGCGAAGTCGGCCCAGATGTCGCCGGGCACTTGCGGCGGCGGCTCGCGCTTGACGCCGAGCATGAGGCCGGTCTCCTCGCAGGTCTCGCGCACGGCGGCGAGGGGAAAGCCGCGGGCGTAAGCCGCGCTCGGTTCGGCGACGCGCGTCATCAGCTTCTTCAGCGCGTCG
The DNA here is from genome assembly GCA_963822035.1 of uncultured Alphaproteobacteria bacterium. Lineage (GTDB taxonomy): Bacteria > Pseudomonadota > Alphaproteobacteria > Rhizobiales > Xanthobacteraceae > Pseudolabrys. The sequence goes on from CAWGGC010000004.1 coordinate 669,217, forward strand.
GCATGCAATTCGGTTGCCGCCGGCATGGCGCGGTCGGCCGATTCGATGCGGCCGCCGGGGAAGACGAACTTGCCGGGCATGAATTTGTGGCCGGCGTGGCGGCGGCCGAGCAGCACCTTGGGATTGGCGGCGTCGGAGCGGTCGATCAGCATCAGCGTCGCGGCGTCGCGCGGTTCGCTGTCGGCGAACGACTGGTCGCGTTCCGACCCGGTCATCCGCTCGGTCATGCGCTGTCCGAGTTCGTCGCTCATCGTGCCTTCCGTCTCTTGCCGCGATAGTTCGAATGCTTGCCGCGCTCCTCGCGGTCGCCGCGACGATGCATCGGCCGCCGCCCGATGTCGAGACGGCCCTGCGAGAGCAAGCTCGAAGCGGAGCGCGCCGGCAACCGGCGCGGCTTCGACGAGCTTGACCGTGACGGGATCGCCGAGCCGGTAAGTCTCGCCCGAGCGTGAGCCGACCATGGTGCGCGCGGCTTCCTCGAAGCGGAAATATTCTTCGCCGATGGTGCGCGCCGGCACGAAGCCGTCGGCGCCGGTCTCGTTGAGCTTGACGAACAGCCCGGCGCGGGTGACGCCGGAGATGCGGCCGTCGAAGGTGGCGCCGACGCGGTCGGCGAGGAAATGCGCGATCAGCCGGTCATTGGTTTCGCGCTCGGCCAGCATGGCGCGGCGCTCGGTCGCCGAGATTTCGGCGGCGATCTCGGCAAGCGCCTTGACGTCGGTGTGCGTCGGGCAGGCCGTCGTCGCCGAGCTTGAGGGCGCGGATCAGCGCCGCGGTGCACGATCAGGTCGGCATAGCGGCGGATCGGCGAGGTGAAATGCGCGTAGCGGCGCAGGTTGAGGCCGAAGTGGCCGTAATTCTCCGCGGCATATTCGGCCTGCGCCTGCGTGCGCAGCACGACCTCGTTGACGAGTTGCTCGGTGTCGCGGCCTTTGACGCGGTCGAGGATGCGTTGAAGCTCGACGCGCGCACCACGCCGCCCTTGGCGAAGGGCATGTCGAGCGTGGCGAGGAATTCGCGCAGCGCGTGCGAGCTTCTCCATCGAGGGCTCGTCATGCACGCGGTAGATCAGCGGCACGCGCGCCTTCTCCAGCGTCTCGGCGGCGGCGACGTTGGCGAGGATCATGAACTCCTCGATCAGCCGGTGCGCTTCCAGCCGCTCCGGCACGACGACGCGGTCGACCGTGCCGTCGTGGTTGAGCAGGATCTTGCGCTCGGGCAAGATCGAGATCGAGCGGCCAGCGCTCGGCGCGGGCACGCTTCAAGGCATCGTAGGCGGCGTAAAGCGGCTTGAGCATCGGCTCGACCAGCGGTTCGGTGTCGTCGTCGCCGCGCCCGCCGATCGCAAGCTGCGCCTGCTGGTAGGACAGCTTGGCGGCCGAGCGCATCATGATGCGGTGGAACGTGTGCGAGCGCTTGCGGCCGTCGGCGCCGATCACCATGCGCACGGCGAGCGCGGCGCGGTCTTCGTTTGGCGCGCAGCGAGCACAGATCGTTGGAGATGCGCTCGGGCAGCATCGGCACCACGCGGTCGGGGAAATAGACCGAATTGCCGCGCACGAGCGCCTCGCGGTCGAGCGCCGAGCCGGGCGTGACGTAATGAGCGACGTCGGCGATGGCGACGGTGATGATGAAGCCGCCTGTGTTGCCGGCGCTGTCGTCCGGCGCGGCATGCACCGCGTCGTCATGATCCTTGGCGTCGGGCGGATCGATGGTGACGAGCGGCAGGCCGCGCCAATCCTCGCGGCCGGCGAGCTGCGCCGGCTGTGCGCCGTCCGCCTCACGCAGCGTGTCGGCGCGGAACACCTGCGGGATCGAATGGGCGTGGATCGCGATCAGGCTGACCGCGCGCTCGCTCTTGAGCGAGCCGAGCCGCTCGATGACGCGCGCGGTCGGCAGCCCAAGCCGCGGGGAGCGGCCGACTTCGACGGCGACCAGGTCGCCGTCTTCGGCGTCTCGTCGTTGCGCCCGCCGGGATGGCGAGCTGCTTGCCGAGCATCTTCTTGTCGACCGGCTCGAGCCGGCCGCCGCCATGCGCGAGCGTGCGGAAGATGCCGAGCACGCGCGCTTTCGGATGATCGATGATCTTGATGACGCGGCCGCGGTGGCGGATGCCGCCATCCTCGTCGGTCTCCTCGACGCGCAACAGCACGCGGTCGCCGAGGCCGGCGGCTTCGCCGGGCCGCGCCTTGCGTGGGTTGCGATGCGGATTTTCGGCGCGGGCCCGTGCGCCTCTTCGTCCCATTCGTCGGGCGTGGCGATGAGGTCGCCGTCGGCGTCGCGGGCGGTGACGTCGGCGAGCACGGTCGAGGGCAGCGCGCCGGGGTGATGCAGCTTCTTGCGCCGCTTTTCGACCGCGCCTTCGGCGGCCAACTCGCGCAGCATGCGTTTCAAGTCGGCGCGCAGCGCGTTCTTCAGGCCAAAGGCGCGGGCGATTTCGCGGGTGCCGACCTTGCCGGCGTGTTCGCCAATGAAGGCGAGAAGTTCAGCTTTGGAGGGCAGGGAGGGAGTCTTGGATTGTTTGTTCAAAATAGAAAATTCCTGCGCCGGCAAACCCGGCGCGCATCGCAAATGTAGGGATTGAGAAAAAGCGTTCGCCAGCTATTCGGCGGCCTTGGTGCGGCGGGCGGGCTTGGCCTTGGCGGCGGCCGCTGCCGGCTTCTTCGCCTTCGGCGCGGCGGCCTTCTTGCCCGGCGGCCTCGGCCTTTTGCGGCGGATTGGCCGCAGCCTTGCCGGAGGCCTGCTTGCGGCCCGGCGGCGCGGCGCGGCGTGTTGCCGAGCGCGGCGGCGCGGGCGTCGAGCAGCGACACCGCCTGGTCCAGCGTCACCGTGTCCGGCGTCACGTCGCCGGTGAGCGTGGCGTTGATGCCGTTGTTGCTGACATAGGGGCCGTAGCGGCCGTTCTTGACCACGACGGGACCGCCTTTGTCGGGATGCTCGCCGAGCACCTTGCCCGGATCGGCGCCGAAGCGGCGGCCCTTCTTCGGATTGGCCTTCTTCTCGGCGATCAGCGTGACGGCGCGGTTGAGGCCGACGGTGAGCACGTCATCGCCGTCTTCGAGGCTCGCGTAGACCTTGCCGTGCTTCACGTAAGGTCCGAAGCGGCCGATGCCGGCGAGGATCGGCTCGCCGTCCTCCGTCGATATCCCGACTTCGCGCGGCAGCGCCAAGAGGCCGAGCGCCTTTTCGAGATCGATGTCGTCGGGCAAGACGCCCTTCGGGATGCCGGCGCGTTTCGGCTTCTCAGGCTTTTCCTTCGAGCCCTTCTCGACCTTGGCCTGCTCGCCGAGTTGCAGATAGGGGCCGAAGCGGCCGGAGCGCAACGTCACTTCAAGCCCGGTCGCCGGATCTTCGCCGAGCACCTTGGTGCCGTTGCGCGCCATTGGGGTTCGGCGTCAATTGCCGGGTGAAGTTGCATTCCGGATAGTTCGAGCAGCCGATGAAGGCGCCGAAGCGCCCGAGTCTTCAGCGACAATTCGCCGGTTGAGCATTGCGGGCACTGGCGGGGCGGCTGGCCGTCGGCGCGCTCCGGAAAGATGTGCGGCTCCAAGCAGGTCGTTGAGCGCGTCGAGCACGACGCGGTGTGCGCACTTCCTTGATGTCGGCGACCGCGCCGATGAAATCGACCCAGAAGTCCTGCAGCACCTTCTTCCAGTCGATCTCGTTGTTGGAGACGCGGTCGAGCTGCTCTTCCAGCGAGGCGGTGAAATCGTATTCGACGTACTTTGGCGAAGAAGCTTTCGAGGAAGCCGACGACGACGCGGCCCTTGTCCTCGGGCATCAGCCGCTTCTTGTCGATGCGCACATAGCCGCGGTCCTGCAGCACCTGCAGGATGGAGGCGTAGGTCGAGGGCCGGCCGATGCCGAGCTCTTCCATGCGCTTGACGAGCGCCGCTTCCGAATAGCGCGGCGGCGGCTCGGTGAAGTGCTGCGAGGAGTTGATCGACTGCTTCTCCAGCACTTCGCCGGCGCTCATGGCCGGCAGGCGGCGGGATTCCTCGTCGTCGCCGGGCTCGTCCTGGCCTTCCTGATAGAGGGTGAGGAAGCCGTCGAATTTGATGACCTGGCCGGTGGCGCGCAGTTCGAGCGTGCGGGCGCCCGCCTTGCGCGGTGATGTCGACGGTGGTGCGCTCCAGTTCGGCCGATTGCATCTGGCTCGCCACGGCGCGGTTCCAGATCAGCTCGTAGAGCCGGGCCTGATCGCGGTCGACGGATTTGGCGACTTCGGCCGGCGAGCGATTGGGATCGGTCGGGCGCACGGCTTCGTGCGCTTCCTGCGCGTTCTTCGACTTGTTCTGGTAGGTGCGCGGCGATTCCGGCACGTAATTGCGCGCCGTAATTCTTGCCGATCATCTGGCGGATGCCGGTGACCGCCTCCGGCGCCATGTCGATGCCGTCGGTGCGCATATAGGTGATGAGGCCGGCGGTCTCGCCGTCGATCTCGATGCCTTCGTAGAGCCGCTGCGCCAGGCGCATGGTGTGCGCCGGCGAGAAGCCGAGCTTGCGCGACGCCTCCTGCTGCATGGTCGAGGTGGTGAAAGGCGGCGGCGGGTTACGCCGCGCGGGCTTGGCCTCGACGGTCGCGACCTTGAAGTCGGCGTTCTCGAGATCGCGGGTGAAGGCTTCGGCTTCGGCGCCCGAGCCGATGTCGAGGCGCTGGATCTTCTGGCCGTCGGCGCCGGTGAGGCGCGCCTCGAAGCACCTCATTGCGCGGCGTCGCGAGCTTCGCCGCGATCGACCAGTATTCCTTGGCGACGAACTTCTCGATTTCGAGCTCGCGGTCGCAGACGAGCCGCAGCGCCACCGACTGCACGCGGCCCGCCGAGCGCGCGCCCGGCAGCTTGCGCCACAGCACCGGCGACAGCGTGAAGCCGACGAGATAGTCGAGCGCGCGGCGCGCGAGATAAGCGTCGACCAGCGCGCGATCGATCTTGCGCGGGTGCTTCATCGCCTCGGTCACCGACTGCTTGGTGATGGCGTTGAAGACGACGCGTTCGACCGTCTGGTCCTTGAGCGCCTTCTTTTCGTTGAGCGCCTCCAGCACGTGCCAGGAGATCGCCTCGCCCTCGCGGTCGGGGTCGGTGGCGAGGATGAGCGTGTCGGCGCCCTTCAGCGCCTTGGCGATGTCGTTGACGCGCTTCTGCGACTGCGGGTCGACCTCCCACAGCATCTTGAAATTGTTGTCGGGGTCGACCGAGCCGTCCTTGGCCGGCAGGTCGCGGATATGGCCAAAGGAGGCCAGCACCTCGTAACCGGGGCCAAGATATTTGTTGATCGTCTTCGCTTTGGAAGGCGATTCGACAACGACAACTTTCATGAGATTCCAATGGGTTAGCCGCTAAACACGCACAAAATCAGAGCGGAATCGGCCACCAGCGTCGACCGGAACATGGGGAAGGCGGCCCCCCAAGTCAAATCTGGCCGTGCCGGCGGCCGGGTCAAAGCAGCCAAATCGGGCATGAAAGAGACGCCACGAATGCAACTACAGGATGTATTTTAATGTACGATTATTAGTTACAAACGGTTACAAACGCACCGAGCGTGTATTTATCCCGCAATGCCTCACCGAACCGTTTCTGGACCGCCCGAACGAACCCGGATCCGGGCCGCCGTCGCCAGTTACGTGGCGGCGCTTGGCCGGCGAACTTGCCGCCATCGCCCGCACGCCACGGCCTGCAGACGCTCGGCTACCTGCTCGATATGGCGCGGCTGGAAGCCGAAAACGAGAGCCGGTAGCGGCGCGCGCCAACCGGCGCGCTGATCACTTCAGGTCGAGGCCGAGCTTCTGCAAAAACGCCGGCGTCGGATTGCCGTCCGGCACCATGCCGAATTTCTTCTGCTCGGCGCGGATATTGTCGCGCAGGTCGAAATCGACATGGCCTTCGAAGTCGGTCGACCTTGTAGCCGAGGCTCGCGAGCTTCTTCTGAAGTGCGATGCGGGCGTCGCGCGACAGCGGATGATCGTCCGCCGGCCATGCGGTCTTGAACGGCGGGCCGCCCTGCATGCGGTCGGCGAGATGGCCGACGGCGATCGCATAGGCGTCCGAGTTGTTGTACTCCTTCAGCACGTCGTAGTTCTCGGTGACGATGAAGGCGGGGCCCTTGGCGCCGGCCGGGAAGAACAGGATGCCGCCGGCCGGGCGGGAACGGTTTGCCGTCGGCGCGGCGCACGCCGAGCGCTCTTCCACTCGTCGAAGCTCGCCGCGGCTCTTCATGGTGTCGAAGCCCGGCGGCACGCAGCACCTCGAAGCCCCAAGGCAGTCCGCGTTTCCAGTGTTCCTTGTGCAGATAGTTCGCGGTCGAGGCGAGCACGTCGGGCACGTTGCTCCAGATGTCGCCTTGCCGTCGCCGGAAAATGCGACGGCATAGTCGACGACATTGGTCGGCATGAACTGGGTCTGCCCCATGGCGCCGGCCCAGGAGCTCACCATCTTGTCGCGCGGAAATTTGCCGTCCTGCATGATGCGCATGGCGACAAGCAGCTCGTTGCGGAAATACGGATCGCGATATTTCACGTAAGCGAGCGTGGCGAGCGAGCGGAACACGTCCCAGCGGTCCTTCTCGGCGCCGTAATCGGTTTCCATGCCCCACAGCGCGGTCAGGATCCAGCGCTCGACGCCGTATGTCTTCTCCACCGCATCGAAAGTGCGTGCCCATTCCTTCGCCTTTACCGCGCCGCGCGCGATGCGGCCTTTCGATGCGCGGCGTTGATGTAATCGCCGACCGGCTTGCCGTATTCGGGCTGGCGCTTGGTTGCGGCGATGACGCGCTGGTCGGGCGTCACACCGCGCATGGCGAGATCGAAGGTGGCGCGGGTGATGCCTTTGGCCTGCGCGTCCGGCCAAAGCTCGTTGACGAAGAAGGCGAAACTTTGCTGCTCCTGCGCGTGCGCCGGCAGCGGCGACAATAGCGAGGATCAGCACGGCGGCGAGGCGGCGGAACATATACGGCCTTTCGAATCGCGCCGATTTTATAGCAGCGAAACGAGACCGCCGCCGTGGCGCTCGAGGCGCCCGGCGATTTCGAGTTCCAACAGCACCGTGCGCACGATCGCGCGGCAGAGGTATTCGAGAGCCGCACCAGGTCGTCGATTGCGGCCGGGCTTGGGCCCAGCAGGCCGATGATGCGGCCGCGCTCGTCTTCGCCGGGCTCGGCGCCGGCGGTGCGCGGGCGCTCGCGCTCCGGCTCCTCAGCCGGCCGATCAAGGCTGCGGCCGAGGATCGGCTCGATCACCGTCGTCACGTCGGCTGCTTCGGTGACCAGCGTGGCGCCCTGCTTGAGCAGCGCCGTTGGTGCCTTCGCTGCGCGGATCGAGCGGCGAGCCGGGCACGGCGAAGACCTCGCGGCCCTGCTCGCCGGCCATGCGCGCGGTAATCAGCGAGCCGGAGCGCTTGGCCGCCTCGACGATGACGACGCCGACCGAGAGGCCGGAGATCAGCCGGTTGCGGCGGGGGAAATCGCGCGCGCGGGGCTCCCAGTTCAGCGGCATTTCCGACACCGCCGCGCCCTCGGCGACGATCTCGTCGAGCAGCGGTTCGTGCTCGGCCGGATAGACGCGGGCGTGACCGCCGGCGAGCACCGCGATGGTGCCGGAACCGAGACTTGCCCGATGCGCGGCGGCGTCGATGCCGCGCGCCAGCCCCGAGACGATGCCGAAGCCGGCCAGCCCAAGATCGCGCGCCAGAGTGGCGGCGAATTTGGCGCCGGCGGCGGAAGCATTGCGCGAGCCGACAATGGCGACCAGCGGCCGCGCCAGGATATCGCGCCTGCCGCGCACGGCAAGAAGCGGCGGCGGATCGTCGATCATCTGCAGGCGCGGCGGATAATCGGGTTCGCCAAGCGCGACAAAGTCGATGCCGCGCGCCGCGCGCCGCATTAAGCTCGCGTTCGGCGTCCTCGGCGCAGCAGATGCGCGCCGGCCTGCAGCGCCGCCGCGGCGGGCAAGGCCGGGCAGCGCGGCGAGCGCCGGCCGCGCGCCGCCGTAGAAATTGACCAGGTCGCGGAAGGTGCGCGGACCGACATTGTCGCTGCGGATCAGCCGCAGCCAGTCGAGCCGCTGCTCCTCGCTCAGCTTGACGCGCTCATCCACAAGTTCGCCCCGGGCCGACAAATGCGGTCCCGCCAATAGCCTACGTCCGTTGCGGGCGCGGCGCGAGAGCAGTGTTGCAAATCAGCGGGTTCGCCCGCACACTCATCCCATTGCGACGGCTCACCTTTGCGCCAGTTTGTAGGGGACGTGGGGAAATGGCCAGACGGGCGTTCAGGGTCGTTCTGATCAAGCCATCGCATTACGACAAGGATGGTTACGTCATCCAGTGGTGGCGCTCGACGCTGCCCTCGAACAGCCTGGCGAGCGTCTACGGACTGATCGAGGAATGCGCGCGCGAGCGCGTGCTCGGCCCCGACGTCGATATCGAGATCGAAGCCTGCGACGAGTGCAACACCGTCGTCGACGTCGCCGGCGTCACCAAACGTATTCGCGCCGCCGGCGGCGGCATGGTCGGGCTGATCGGCGTGCAGTCGAACCAATATCCGCGCGCGCTCGATCTCGGCCGGCAGTTCCGCGCGCATGGGCTGCCGGTGATGATGGGCGGCTTCCACGTCGGCGGCTGCATCGCCATGCTGCCGAAGCTGCCGCCCGATCTGCAGGAAGCACTCGACCTCGGCATCCATCTTTTCGCCGGCGAAGCGGAAGGGCGCATGCCGCAGGTGCTGCAGGATATGGCGCAAGGTAGCGCGCCGCCGATCTACAAGTTCATCGACGACCTGCCGGAGATGGCGGCGGCGGTGGTGCCGATCCTGCCGCGCGACGTGGTGACGCGGGTCGCCGGGCACTATTCGAGCTTCGATGCCGGGCGCGGCTGCCCGTTCCAATGCAGCTTCTGCACCATCATCAACGTGCAGGGCCGCAAGTCGCGCTATCGCACGCCGGACGACGTGGAGGCGATCGTGCGCTCGAATGCGGCGCAGGGCATCACGCGCTTTTTCGTCACCGACGATAATTTTGCGCGCAACCGCAACTGGGAGCCGATCCTCGACCGGCTGATCGAACTGCGCGAGCGCGACAAATTCAACATCAAGATCCTGCTGCAGGTCGACACGCTTGTGTCACCGCATTCCCGGCTTCATCGAGAAGGCGGCGCGCGCCGGCTGCAACGCCGTGTTCATCGGGCTCGAGAACATCAATCCTGAATCGCTGATGGGCACCAAGAAGCGGCAGAACAAGATCTGGGAATACCGCGAGATGCTGCTGGCGTGGCGGGCGCAGAAGGTGATGACCTATGCCGGCTACATCCTCGGCTTCCCGACCGACACGCCGGACTCGATCGCGCGCGACATCGAGGTGATCAAGAAGGAACTGCCGATCGACCTGCTCGAATTCTTTTACCTGACGCCGTTGCCGGGCTCGGAGGACCACAAGAAACTGTACATGGCCGGGGTCGAGATGGAACCCGACATGAACAAATACGACCTCGAGCATGCCTGCACCGGACATGCGCGCATGTCGAAAGCGCAATGGCAGCAGGTCTATGCCGACGCCTGGACGCGCTACTACAGCGACGCGCATGTCGAGACCATCATGCGCCGCGCGCTCGTCTCCGGCATCAACAAGAACAAGATCCTCGACGCGCTCACCATCTTCTCCGGCTCGTCGCGCATCGAGGGCGTGCATCCGCTGCAATTCGGCTTCCTGCGCCGCAAGTTGCGCACGCAGCGCCGCTACGGCATGCCAATCGTCAATCCGCTGCTGTTCTATCCGTGGCGGGCTTTTGACTGGCTCAAAGTTCTGGCGCAGTGGCTGCTGCTCATCCGGCGCTACCGGCGCATGATGGCGCGCGTCGCCGCCGATCCCGCCGTCGCAAGCTACATGGACGAGGCGTTGCGCCCGCTGGCCGGCGAGGGCGAGGCCGACCATCTGGTCGAGATGTTCGCCGACAAGATCCCGAAGACGCACGGTGCGCCGGTGCGCGCCGCCGCACTCGCGGGCTAAGCGGCGGATTTGCGTCCGATCTGGCTTTCGCTGCCGTCGAGCAGACGCCGGATATTGGCGCGGTGCATGAGCCAGAGCAGCGCGGTGAGCACCAGCAACAGCGCCGCGGCGCGCGGCCGGTGCATGAACCACAGCGCGAGCAGGCGTCAGCGCGCTGGCGATCAGCGCGGCCAGCGAAGAATAGCGGCTGACAGAAAGCGACGACGAGCCAGATCGCGCAGAAGACCAGCGCGCGCGGGCCAGTAGAGGCCGATGAGCACGCCGATATAGGTGGCGACGCCCTTGCCGCCTTTGAACTTCAGCCAGACCGGAAACAGATGGCCGAGGAAAGCGCCGAGCGCGGCGGCAAGCGGCGTGCGTCGCCGCCGAAAAAATGCGCGGCGAGAGCACCGCGGCCGTGCCCTTGAGCATGTCGCAGGCAAGCGTCGCCGCGGCGAGGCCCTTGCGGCCGGTGCGCAGCACGTTGGTGGCGCCGATATTGCCGGAGCCGATGGTGCGCACGTCGGGCCCGCCGGCCGCGCGCGTGATGATGAGCCCGAACGGGATCGAGCCGAGCAGATAGCCGACGGCAAAAGCGACGATGCAGGTTCATACGTATTCGTAAACCGTGCGCCCGGCGACGATGGTGCGCACCACGCGGCCGGTCAGCCGCGCCTCGTCGAACGGCGTGTTCTTGCACTTCGACTTGAGTTCGGCGGGGTCGAGCACCCAGGGCGTGTCGAGATCGATGACGATGACGTCGGCGGGCGCGCCGGAGCGCAACGTGCCGCCGGGCAGACCAAGCAGTTCGGCCGGCCGCGTCGACATCGCGCGCAAAAGCGTCATCGAGGTCGATCTCGCCGGAGTGGACCAGGCGCAGGCCGGCGGTCAGCATGGTCTCGAGCCCGATCGCGCCGGCTGCGGCTTCGGCGAAGGGCAGGCGCTTGACCTCGACGTCCTGCGGATTGTGGTCCGACATGACGACGTCGATCAGGCCTTCGGCGAGCGCGTCGACCAGAAGCTTGCGGTCGTCTTCTGCGCGCAGCGGCGGCGCCAGCTTGAAGAAGGTGCGGTAGGAGCCGATGTCGTTTTCGTTGAGCGTGATGTGATTGATCGACACCGAAGCGGTGACGGTAAGGCCCGCGTCCTTGGCGCGGCGCAGCTCGTCGAGCGATTCACCGCAGGTGATCGACGCCGCGTGGTAGCGCCCGCCCGCGAGCGCGACGAGGCGGATGTCGCGCTCGAGCAGCACCGTTTCCGCGGCCTTCGGGATGCCGAGCAGGCCGAGGCGGGCGGCGAATTCGCCTTCGTTCATGACGCCGTCGCCGATCAGATCGGGGTCCTCGGTGTGGTGCACGATCAGCGCGTCGAAATCGCGCGCATATGTCAGCGCGCGGCGCATCACCTGGGCGTTGGTCACGCTTTTGGCGCCGTCGGTAAAGGCGACCGCGCCGGCGGCCTTCAAGAGCCCGATCTCGGTCATCTCCTTGCCGTCGAGGCCCTTGGTCAGCGCCGCCATCGGATGCACGTGCACGATTGCGGTGTCGCGGGCGCGCCGCAGCACGAAATCGACGGTTGCCGGGTCGTCGATCGCCGGCGAGGTGTCGGGCTGGCAGATGATGGTGGTGACGCCGCCGGCGGCGGCCGCCTGGCTCGCGGAGGCGAGCGTTTCGCGGTGCCCGGCTCCCGGCTCGCCGATGAAGGCGCGCATGTCGACCAGGCCCGGCGCGACCACCTTGCCGCGGCAGTCGATGACGTCGGTGCCTTCCGGCACGCCGCCGGCGCCGATGCCCTTCTTGGCCTCGCGGATCACGCCATCGGCGATCAAGAGGTCGCCGGGAAAATCCAGATCGCGCGACGGATCGACGATCCGGGCGTTGGCGAGCAGGATCGGGCGGCGGTCGGAGAGCATGGCTTAACCTATCCTGTCATTCCGGACGCCGCGAAGCGGCGATCCGGAATCCGAGATGCAGAGCGCGAAGCGAGCTTTCTCTGGATTTCGGGTTCGCGCCTTCGGCGCGCCCCGGAATGACGGCACGCTACGCATTCGGCAAATTCCGCGACAAGGCTTCGAGCACCGCCATGCGCACGGCGACGCCCATCTCGACCTGCTCGCGGATCACCGATTGCGCGCCGTCGGCGACGATGGAGTCGATCTCGACGCCGCGGTTCATCGGGCCCGGATGCATCACCAGCGCGTCCGGCTTGGCGTAGGCGAGCTTCTTCTCGTCGAGGCCCCAGAAGTGGAAATACTCGGAGAGCGACGGAATGTAGGAGCCGCTCATGCGCTCGCGCTGCAGGCGCAGCATCATCACGATATCGGCGCCGGCCAGCCCCTCGCGCATGTCGTGGAAGACCTCGACACCGAAACGCTCGATGCCCGGCGGCAGCAGCGTCGACGGCGCTACGACGCGCACGCGCGCGCCGACCGCGTTGAGCAGGATAATGTTGGAGCGGGCGACGCGCGAATGCAGAATGTCGCCGCAGATCGCGACCGTGAGCCCTTCGAGGCGGCCTTTGTTGCGGCGGATGGTGAGCGCGTCGAGCAGCGCCTGCGTCGGGTGCTCGTGGGCGCCGTCGCCGGCGTTGATGACCGAGCAGCCTTCGAGCTTGCTGGCCAGCAGTTCGACCGCGCCGGAGGACTGGTGGCGCACCACCAGAATATCGGGGTGCATGGCGTTGAGCGTGATCGCGGTGTCGATCAGGGTCTCGCCCTTGCGCATCGAGGAGGAGCTTGCCGACATGTTCATCACGTCGGCGCCGAGGCGCTTGCCGGCGAGCTCGAAGGAGGCCTGCGTGCGGGTCGAGACCTCGAAGAACAGGTTGATCTGGGTGCGGCCGCGCAGGCTCGCGCGTTTCTTCTCGATCTGGCGGTTGAGCTCGACGAATTCCTCGGCGAGGTCGAGCAGGCCGTAAATTTCGGCGCGGGAAAGCCCCTCGATCCCCAACAAATGCTTCTTGTTGAGAACAAAGGAGGATTTCTGCGCGATGTTCATTAAAGCGATTCCTATAGGCGCAACCGCAGTTCCCGACAAGGGCGGTTTCACGTGGTCCACACACAGTCGTGAGCCGTCCTTAACGGAACATACCGCACCGCAACAATGTTTATGGCGGTGTTGTCGGAATATTGCCGGCAACGAGTTCCGTTTACGCCGGAACCTCAAGAAGCGGCTGGGCCAAACAGGAGAATGAACATGCGGACTACGTCTAAGTACCTGGCGGGACTGGCCCTCGCCGGCGCGGTAGCGTTTACGTTTGCCGGCCCCAGCCAGGCGGCGCACTGGCATCACGTCCGGCACGGTTACCATGCCTCGACGCGCGGATACGATGCCTATGGCTACGCCCCGGGCAACGCCTCCGATCCGGCAAACGACGCCTATGACAGCGTTCCGCCGGGCGCGTTCGGCTCGTTCGGGCCGCAGACCTACAACTACGAGCCCTTCCACGAGGACGCGAGCTGCGGCGTTTCGCCGGCGTCGTCCCAGGCCGGCGCCTGCGCGCCCTAATCCCTGACGCGAGACGATTGAGGACGAGGGCGGGCCGCAAGGTCCGCCTTCGGCCTGTTGGGCGCCGGGTTTGCCGGCGAGTTCGAAAGAGTCACTCGCCGTCCGCACATTGTCGTGAGGTCCGTATCGGAACGTCCCGCCGCGCCATCCGTTGACGCACGAAGCGGTCGGAACCCGGAGGGCCGGGCCGGAAGCAAGAGGGAGATTATCCATGCGGACAACTTTCAAATTTGCAACGGGGCTCGCGCTCGCGGGCGCCCTCGCAGTCGCGACGGCATCGCCCAGTCAAGCGCGCTGGCACCACGGCTGGCATGGCGCGGGCGTTGCGGCCGGTGTCGCAGCCGGCGCTCTGGTCGGCGCTGCGGTCGCCAACAGCTATTACGGTCCGTACGGCTACGGATACACCGCCTATGCGCCGGGCTACGAAGCCTATGGCTATGATCCGGCCTACGCCTATGACCCGGGATCCGCGCCGACTACGGCTATTCGCCTTACGACAACGGCTGGAGCTTCGGGCCGCGCACGCCGCATTACGGCTACGGGGCCGACCGTCACTGCGGCGTCTCGCCGGCGTCCTCGCAAGCCGGGGCCTGCGGCCAGTAGGACTTCAGGGCCTGAGCTTGGCGAGCCGGTCGAGCGCGCCTTGCAGGATGAAGGCGGCGGCGTGCTGGTCGATCACTTCGGCGCGCCGCTTGCGGCTCATGTCGGCCTCGATCAACGAGCGTTCGACCGCGGCGGTCGACAGCCGCTCGTCCCACAGCGCGATCGGCAATTCGGTGAGCTTCGCCAGGTTGCGGGCGAAGGCGCGGGTCGATTGCGCGCGCGGGCCCTCCGAGCCGTCCATGTTGATCGGCAGGCCGAGCACAAAGCCGGATCGCGGCGCGCTCGGCGGCGAGCACGAGCAGTGTCGCGGCGTCCGCCGAGAAATTCTTGCGCTGAATGGTGGTGACGCCGGCGGCGAGCTTGCGCTCGGGATCGCTGACCGCAACGCCGATGGTCTTGGTGCCGAGGTCGAGACCGATCAGCGGCCCGCGCGGCGCAAATGTGCCGCGGCTTCGGCGAGCGGCAGCGACCGAGCGCCGTCATGCCACAATGCCCTCCGGCAAAGCCGCCGCGTGCGCCGCGATCGCTCCCGCGGTGGTGAACCAGACCTTGTCGCCGGCCTTGCGCACAAGGTGATTGAGCGCGCGCGCCAGATGCTTGAAGCGGTGCGGCTGGCCGACGATGTAGGCGTGCAGCGCAATCCCCATCACCAGCGGGCGCTTCTCGCATTCGGCCGACAGCACATCGTAGGCGTCGACGATCATGTCGGCGAAGTCGGCGCCCTCGCGCTTGCGCGCTACGATCTGCGGGATGTCGTTGAGCTCCTGCGGATAGGGCACCGCGAGGATGCGGCCCTTGCGCGTCTTCATCCACACCGGCTGGTCGTCGTGGCACCAGTCGAGCAAGTAGGTGTAGCCGGCTTCGTGCAGCAGGTCGGGCGTCACCGGCGACTGCGAGATCCAGGGGCCGAGCCAGCCGCGCGGCCGCGTGCCGGAAAACTGCTCAGCGCCGCGGTGCTCTCGGCGATCAGCGCGCGCTCGTCCGCTTCGCTCAAGCTGCCCTGGCGTTCGGAATTGGTGCGGCCGTGGCCGACGATCTCGGCCTCGGCGAAGGCGCGCAGCGCTTGCGGCGCCTGCTCTACCATTGCCGCATTGGCGATGAGCGACACCGGCAGGCCGAGTTCGCCGGATGAGATCGGCGAGGCGGAACACGCCGACCCGGTTGCCATAGTCGCGCCAGGCGTAATTGAGCACGTCGGGCTGCGGTCCGCCCGGCGCAAGCTCGGCGCCGAGGCCTTCGCCGAAGGCGAACCATTCGAGATTGAGGCCGATATAGACGGCAAGCCGCTTGCCCTGCGGCCAGTCGTAGACCGGGCGCGCGGTGATCGGCGAGTAAGAATAGCGGCCGTGGCTGGGGAGGGGCATGACGCTATCGTAGTGGCAGAGCGGCGGAATCACCACATGGCGGCGCGCCGCGTTGTCGAGTAATCATACTGCGTCGCCAAACAGCAACGAGGTCGACCCATGCACACCCATTCGATCGAACCCTGGCGGCACAGCCACGTATTTCTCGGCACGCGGCACGACCGGCACGAATTCCGCACCCTGTGCGTGGTGGCGTTGACCTTGGCGATGATGGTGGCCGAGATCGTCGGCGGCACGGTGTTCGGCTCGATGGCGGTCATCGCCGACGGCTGGCACATGTCGACGCACGCCGGCGCGCTCGGCATCGCCGCCTTCGCCTACCGCTTCGCACGGCGGCACGCGCACGATCCGCGCTTCTCCTTCGGCACCGGCAAGCTCGGCGAGCTCGCGGCCTTCACCAGCGCCTTGATCCTGGCGATGATCGCGTTAGCGATCGGCTACGAGGCGCTGACGCGGCTGTCGGCGCCGGTGCCGATCGATTTCAAGGAAGCGATCGCACTCGCCGTGGTCGGCCTCGGCGTCAATCTCGTCAGCGCCTGGCTGTTATTCGACCGCCATGAGCACCATCATCACGGCATGACATGATCATGAGCATGAGCATGAGCATGAGCATGAGCATGAGCATGAGCATGAGCATGACCATGAGCGCCACCACGACGAACATCATGACCATCATCACCACCAGGTGCATGACACCAATATCCGCGCCGCTTACGTGCACGTACTCGCCGATGCGGTGACTTCGGTGCTGGCGATCGTCGCGCTGACCTGCGGCCTGGTCTTCGGCTGGGTGTGGATGGACCCGTTGATGGCGCTGGTCGGCGTCGTGGTGATCCTGAGCTGGTCCTATGGTCTCATCCGCTCCGCCGGCGCGGTGCTGGTCGACATGGTGCCGGATCGGCATCTGGCCGCCACCATCCGTCAACGCCTGGAGGTGGGCGACGACCGCGTTTGCGATCTGCATCTGTGGCGGCTCGGCCCCGGCCATACCGGCGTCATCGCTTCAATGGTGTCCGATGACCCACAGGTGCCGTCGGCCTACAAGGCGCGGCTAGACGGCATCGTGGGCCTCTCGCATGTCACCGTCGAGGTGCATGTCTGCGAGGATCTCCGGCGAAAAGCGGCCTGATGCAAGGTCGCATTGCGGTGGCAAAGGGCGGTCTGCTATACGCGCGGCGTTGAGAGGCCTTCATGTCCGTTGACGCAGCGACCGTCCGCCGCATCGCCCATCTCGCCCGCATCGCGGTCGAGGAGGGCGAGGTCGAGCGCCTCAAGGGCGAGCTCAACGCCATGCTGGCCTTCGTCGAGCAGTTGCAGGAGGTCGATGTCGCGGGCGTTGAGCCGATGACCTCGGTGACGCCGATGAAGATGAAGATGCGCGCCGATGCGGTTACCGACGGCGACAATGTCGAAGCGGTGTTAAAGAACGCGCCGCAAAGCGACGACAATTTTTATCTGGTGCCGAAGGTGGTGGAATGAGGAGCGAAGCGCATCATTCCACCATCCCCGGGCGAGCAAAGCGAGACCCGGGGATCTCGTGCAGAAAGACGTGGATGGCCGGGTCAAGCCCGGCCATGACGAGGTTGTAATGTGCATCGCCTGCGAAATGGCATTCATGGACATGCTCGAGGCGCTGGCGCCGGAAGAGCGCGAGCGCATTCTGCGCGAACAGTTTGGTGACGCCGCCTTCGACGCGCCGCAGGCCGCCGCGCCCGCTTCGCCGTTCGTTTGCGAGCCGTTCGACACCGGCGAGCCCGCGGCCGATCCTGCGGCGATAAAGTCCGAGGATGAGCGCAAGCCGTGAGTGAACTGACCTCGCTCACGTTGGCCGAGGCGCGCGATGGACTGAAAAGCAAACGCTTCTCGGCGCAAGACCTTGCCGACGCGCATCTTGCCGCGATCGAGAAGGCGCGCACGCTCAACGCCTATGTGCTGGAGACGCCGGAGCGTGCTTTAGCGATGGCGAAAACCTCCGACGCGCGCATCGCCGCCGGCAAGGCCGGGCCGCTCGAAGGCATCCCGCTCGCCATCAAGGACATGTTCTGCACAGAAGGCGTGCGCTCGACCGCGTGCTCGCGCATTCTCGGCAACTTCGTGCCGACTTATGACTTGACGGTGACCGCCAATCTCTGGCGCGACGGCGCCGTGCTGCTCGGCAAGACCAACAACGACGAGTTCGCCATGGGTTCGTCGAACGAGACCTCGTTCTGCGGCCCGGTGATCTCGCCGTGGCGCAGGAAAGGCGCCAACACGCCGCTGACGCCAGGCGGCTCGTCCGGCGGCTCGGCCGCGGCGGTCGCGGCGCAACTTTGCCTCGGCGCAACCGGCACCGACACCGGCGGCTCGATCCGGCAACCGGCGGCCTTCACCGGCACCGTCGGCATTAAACCGACCTATGGCCGCTGCTCGCGTTGGGGCATCGTGGCGTTTGCGTCCTCGCTCGATCAGGCCGGGCCGTTCGCCAAGACGGTGCGCGACGCCGCGATCCTGCTGCGCTCGATGGCGGGACCCGACGCCAAGGATGCCACCTGCGTCGATCTGCCGGTCCCGGATTACGAGAAGGCGGTCAGCCGTTCGGTCAAGGGCCTGCGCATCGGCATTCCGAAGGAATACCGGCTCGACGGCATGCCGGCCGAGATCGACAGGATCTGGGAGCAGGGCAAGGCCTGGCTCAAGGACGCCGGCGCTGAGCTGGTCGAGGTGTCGCTGCCGCACACCAAATACGCGCTGCCGGCTTATTACATCGTCGCGCCGGCGGAGGCCTCGTCCAATCTCGCGCGCTATGACGGCGTGCGTTACGGCCTGCGCGTTCCGGGCCGCGATATTATCGACATGTATGAGCAGACCCGTGCCGAAGGCTTCGGCGATGAAGTGCGCCGGCGCGTGATGATCGGCACCTACGTGCTCTCCGCCGGCTACTACGACGCCTATTATCTGCGCGCGCAGAAAGTGCGCACGCTGATCAAGCAGGACTTCGAGGATTGCTTCAAGGCCGGCGTCAACGCCATGCTGACGCCGGCAACGCCGTCGGCGGCTTTCGGCCTCGGCGAGAAGGGTGGAGCCGATCCGGTCGAGATGTATTTGAATGACGTGTTCACGGTGACCGTGAACATGGCGGGCCTGCCGGGCATTTCCGTGCCGGCGGGGCTCGACGCGCAAGGGCTGCCGCTCGGCCTGCAGCTCATCGGCCGGCCGTTCGACGAGGAGACACTGTTTGCCGGCGCCGCGGTGATCGAGCAGGCAGCGGGGCGTTTCTCGCCGCAGCCGTGGTGGTGACACCGCACGCATTCAATCTACGCAAATCAAGAGCTGCCGAATGCTGTGAAAAAGCCGCGCAATTGCGTCGCGTCGGCCGCGGCATTTCATTAGTTTCGGTTGAACGGGGTGGCGTTGCGACCGAAGTCGCGCAACGGCGGCAGGCCTATGACGCAGGACACGACACGCGCTGCGATCGAGGACTTGATCGATGCCTTCCAGACGGGCGATGCCGACCGGCTTGCCGCCCGCTATCACGACGACGTCGATTGGCTTTTCCTTGCCCCGGTCGCGCTGTTTCCTTTTGCCGGAGCACGTCGTGGCAGGGCCGCGGTGCTCAGAGGCTTCGCCCTGCTGTACGAGCGCTTCCGTCCCATCAAGTACAGCGTCGAGGCGGTCCTGGTTGAGGGCGATCGCGCCTCCACTCTGTCCGAAGCGCATATGGAGCAGCGCTCGACCGGCCGCACCATTCGCTCGCACATCGCTGGCTTTCACCGTTTTCGCAACGGCCAACTGATCGAGTACCGCGGCTTCACCGACAGCTTCGACTTGGTCGAGCAGGTGCTCGGGCGCGAATTGGCGCTCTAAGTGCTTGTCGTGGCGAGGCTACTGGACGGGATCGGCCACCGGCGGCAGATCCTGATCGCCATAGACCGTGGTCTTGCCGCCGAGCGAGCCGCCGCTCGCGATAAACAGCACTGCCGCCAGCGCGACGATGCCGCCGAGCACGATGCCGAACAATCCGTTTTCGTATTTCATGGGTCTTGCCGTGATCCAACCGGGAGCCAATGTCATTGCCGCAAACGCGGTTCCAGGAACGCAACGAATGAAGCAGGAATTGGGTCATTCCATGGAGAGGCGTCGCCGCCTTGCCCGCCGCCGCGCGTGGCTTTAGGTGTAAGGCATGAGCGCGCAGAACAACGGCAAGCTGATCAAGGGCTCAACCGGCGACTGGGAAGTGGTCATCGGCCTGGAGGTGCACGCGCAAGTGACCTCCAGGTCGAAATTGTTCTCCGGCGCTTCGACCGAATTCGGCGGCGCACCCAACAGCCACGTGTCGCTGGTCGACGCCGCGATGCCGGGCATGCTGCCGGTGATCAACGCGGAATGCGTGCGCCAGGCGGTGCGCACCGGCCTCGGCCTCAAGGCCAGGATCAATCTCAAGTCGGTCTTCGACCGCAAGAATTATTTCTATCCCGACCTGCCGCAGGGCTACCAGATCAGCCAGTACAAGCAGCCGATCGTCGGCGAGGGCGAGGTGACGCTCGATCTTGCCGACGGCGAGAGCGTCACCGTCGGCATCGAGCGGCTGCATCTCGAGCAGGACGCCGGCAAGAGCGTGCACGACCGCTCGCCGACCATGTCCTATGTCGACTTGAACCGCTCGGGCGTGGCGCTGATGGAGATCGTGTCGAAGCCCGATCTGCGCTCGGCCGACGAGGCCAAGGCTTACGTCACCAAGCTGCGCTCGATCCTGCGCTATCTCGGCACCTCGGATGCGCGACATGGAGAAGGGCAACCTGCGCGCCGACGTCAACGTCTCGGTGCGCCGGCCCGGCGAGCCGTTCGGCACGCGCTGCGAGATCAAGAACATGAACTCGATCAGCTTCATCGGCGACGCGATCGAGCATGAGGCGCGCCGCCAGATCGAGGTGCTCGAGGACGGCGGGGCGATCGAACAGGAGACGCGGCTCTACGATCCGCACCGGCGGGAGACGCGGCCGATGCGCAGCAAGGAAGAGGCGCACGACTACCGCTATTTCCCCGATCCGGACTTGCTGCCGTTGGAACTCGACGCCGCCGAGGTGGAACGGCTCAAGGCGCAGTTACCGGAGCTGCCGGACGAGAAGAAGGCGCGTTTCGTGCGCGAGCTTGGGCTATCGGCTTATGACGCGGGCGTCCTGGTCGCCGAGCGCGAGCGCGCCGACTATTTCGAGGCCGTGGCCAAGGGCCGCGACGCCAAGATGGCGGCGAACTGGGTGATCAACGAACTGTTCGGCCGCCTCAACAAGGAAGGCGACGACATCGCGTCGTCGCCGGTTTCGGCCGAGCAACTCGGCGCCATTCTCGATCTCATCGGCGACGGCACCATTTCCGGCAAGATCGCCAAGGATCTGTTCGAGATCGTGTGGAGCGAAGGCGGCGACCCGCGCGCCATCGTCGAAGCGCGCGGCATGCGCCAAGTCACCGACCTCGGCGCCATCGACAAGGCGATCGACGAGATCATCGCCGGCAATCCGGACAAGGTCGCCGACGCCAAGAGCAATCCGAAAGCGATCGGCTGGTTCGTCGGTCAGGTGATGAAGTCGCCGGCCGGCAAGACCGCCGATCCGAAAGCGATCAACGCGGCGCTGAAAGCGAAGCTCGGCGTCTGACGCAGCACCGCTGCACGCAGTGCAGCAAGAAAACTTTTAACGGCAAACGTCGACGCGGCCTGCGAATCACTTGACGGTGATTCGCCCGTTTTTGATCGATTTTCGGTTCTTGCAGCGCCGCGAATGGCCGTCGTCGCAAAAAATTTTTCACCCTGTGTGCAACTCGTTTTGCGGTGTCGATGCGCAAAATTTTCGGCGCGCAGTTTGCGAGCGAACGCGCACAGGTCGCGCACACGCGAATACCAGATGCGCAGAAAACCATTGAATTTTCGGATGAAATGTAACGTCGAAAACGATCGCGCGCTGCATCGCCGACGTCGTCGATGCACGTCGCATGCACGCAGCGTCGCCGCGCGCGCGCGTCGTCGCGCAACGACTTTGGTCATCGCGCGTACACGTTTCGTTAAGTGGAGTTGCTGTTTTTTACGTTGTGCTGTAGTAATCGGAGTGCAGTGCTCGTCGATTCGCGACGGCATTGAATGCGACACCCGCCATGACATCATGGCTAGGAGGGCAGCAATGGCGAAACGTAGAAAGAAGGCAGCGAAGGCAGCGAAGAAAAAGGGCCGGAAGAAGAGGCTCTAGTCTGACGCTCCTTCACGATCTTCGGTGCTGAGCCGGAGATCGCGTCATACGGGCCGGTGCGCGTCATGGGGTTGATGAGCGATATGCCAGTCGCTCTGTGATGCCCCGGCCCCGATTGACACAGAGGGCGTCGGCGAGGTCTTCAAATCTCTCCGACGCCCTTGGTGCGTTTTGAGGCCGGAAAGGTTGCGCCCACCCCGTGGGCGCATTTTGTTTTTTGCGGGTCAGCTATCGGCCTTTGCCCCTTGGAAACCGGCACCGCACCTCATTAATGTGCGGCAGGGTTTTTTTATTGCAAAGGATGACGTGTCATGGCGCGTGCGAAGAAGCGGACCACCAAGACGAAGGCCAAAGCCAAGGCAAAGACGAAGAGCAAGGCGGCAAAGCCGATCGAGCTCCACTACTGGCCGACGCCGAACGGTTTCAAGATTTCCATCATGCTGGAAGAGTGCCGGCTGCCCTACACCTTGATCCCGGTGAACATCTCCAAGGGCGAACAGTTCACGCCGGAGTTCCTCAAGATTTCGCCGAACAACCGCATGCCGGCGATCGTCGATCCGGACGGGCCCGGCGGCCGGCCGATCTCCATCTTCGAGTTCGGCGCCATCCTGCAATATCTCGGGCGCAAGACCGGCAAGTTTTATCCGGCCGACGAGCGCCAGCGCGTCGAGGTCGAGCAGTGGCTGTTCTGGCAGATGGGCGGCGTCGGCCCGATGGCGGGGCAGGTGCACCACTTCAAGAACTACGCGGTCGAAACTTTGACCTACGCGATCAACCGTTACGTCAACGAGGTCAACCGGCTCTACGGCGTGATGAACACCCGCCTCAGGGACCGCGACTTCATCGCCGGCAAATACTCGATCGCCGACATGGCGCTGATCGGCTGGGTCAACGGCTGGGAGCGGCAGGGCCAGGACATCAACGAATTCCCGAACCTCAAGGCCTGGATCGAGCGCGTCAAGGCAAGGCCCGCGGTGCAGCGCGGCATGGCGCTCGGGCTCGAGCTGCGCCAGGGCATCGACATGAAGGACCCCAAGGTGCAGTCGGTGCTGTTCGGCCAGCGCGCGCGCGCGAGTTAGCGCGGCCGTCGGCCGGCGCGCGTCCGGCGCTCGCCGCGGCACGGCGAAACCGCGGCCCACTCGAGGCGGCGGAGAATCGGTCATATTGCGCCGGCCAGCCGTTCGCTCGTATGGAGCCGCCCGCATGTTCATATCGCTGATTGTGTGCACCAAAAATCGCACGCCGCAGTTCAAGGAATGTCTCGAGCGCATTGCAGCCGCCTCGCCGCCGCCCTGCGACTACGAAATGGTTCTGGTCGACAGCTCGACCGACACGACGAGCACCATCGTCAGCGATTTCATGGCGTCAGTGCCGTTCAAGGCGCAGTGCCTGCGCTGCGAACTGCCGGGACTGGGATTGGCACGAAACGTCGGCATGGCCGCGGCCACCGGCGAATGGTTCTTGTTCACCGACGACGATTGCTACGTGGAGAAAAACTATTTTGTGAATTTCTACAATTTCGTCACCGCGCTTGCCGATGCGGAAGAGCCGATCAAGAGCATCCGCTACGGCTGCGGCCCCGTGGCGCTTTATGACAAGGACCACGATCCCCGCATCGCCAATCTGGCCATCGATAAATTGCAATTGCTGGCGGCGCGTTCCCTGCTCACATCAGGGACGATCCAGGGCGCCAACATGTTCTTTCATCGCTCGGTGTTCAACAAAGTCGGGCCCTTCAACGACAAGATGGGCGCCGGCACGCCGTTCGGCTGCGAGGATATCGAGATGGCGGCGCGCGCTTCGTTGGGCGGATTTGTCGGCGCGCTGGTGCCCTATTTCACGGTCACCCATCACCACATGCGGCTGCGTGGCACGCAGGAGGCAAATTCCGTGGTCACCGCCTACGACTACGGACGTGGCGCCTATTACGCGAGCCTGCTCAACACCGGCATCGCCGACGTCTGGAAGCTCTGGGCCTTCTCCGCGCAGATGGAGAACTACCAGCATCCGAACTTTCGCGTAAGGCTGATCCGCGAGCTGGAGGGCGCGGCGAATTATTTGAAGTCGTTGCGCTGGTGAGCGGGCCGCCGCGCGCGCAGCTTGCGCGTTGGTTAGTGGCGGCTGAAGCGGCGCGGTTAGCAATATCTCAAGACGCAAAACACGGCCTGTTTTCAGGGCCTTTTCACGCATACGCAACGATCGGGCCGGCGCGCGTTCACTCCCGATTTATCGCGATACTTAAACTGCCATTCAAATTTTCTGCCGATATTGCCGCCAGCGCGGGGCGATTTGTTCACCCAGCGCGACAGGGACGAATTCAATTCGGGAGGCGGAAAACATGGCTGGGATCGAGCTGGTGGCAAGCACCACGGCGGAACCCGCGGATGCCGAGGGATGCTTCGATCTCGGCATGATGTTCTCGGTGGGGGCGGGGGCGGCCGTCGACATGATCGCGGCGCATCAGTGGTTCAACATCGCCGCGATGCGCGGCCACAAGGACGCCGCGCGGCTGCGCCGCGAGGTTGCCGAGCAGATGAGCGACGCCGAGATCGGGCAGGCGCAGCGCTCAGCACGCGCCTGGATCGCGACGCATCCGCTGCCGGTGGCGCCGGCGCCGGAAATCCGCGCCGCCGCCTAAGGTTTGTTGCCTAAGATTTGGCGAGATCGCCGCGGACCGCGGCGATCACGCTTGCCCAATCGCCGGGCGCTGGCTGCCGGTAAAGCCGCGCCTGCGGATACCACGGGCTCTTGTCGTCGCGCAGCATCCAGCGCCAGTCCGGCGCGAAGGGCAGCATCAGCCACAACGGCCGCCCCATCGCGCCGGCAAGATGCGCAACCGAAGTGTCGACGGCAAGCACGAGATCGCACAGCGCGATCACCGCCGCGGTCTCCGCCATGTCGGTCAAGACGTTCGCCGGCTTTTGTCACGCGCGGATGACGCGCGAGCAGTTCGGCGTCGCCGTCGCGCAAGTCGCGCTGGATGCCGACGAAGGACACGCCCTCGAGCGCGAACAGCGGTTCAAGCTGCGAGAGTGCAATCGAGCGGTTGCGGTCGTTGAGGTGCCGCGCGTGCCCGGCCCAGGCGATGGCGACGCGCTTGCCCGGCAAGGCCTCAATCTCGGCGCGCCATTTGCCGAGCCGCGCTTCGTCGGCGGCGAGATAGGGGATGCCGGCGGGGATCGTGCCCGGTTCGGTCTTGGTGGCGAGCGGCAGGCTGCCGAGCGGGCAATGCACGTCGTAAGGCGGGAAGCGCCTCGCCGCGCGCCTGGCATGAGGCGATGCCCCCAAGCTGCGACAGCAGCGCTTTCAGTTCCGGCTGCACTTCGAGCATCACCTTGGCGCCGGCGCGCGCGAGAAGTGGCGCGTAGCGGGCGAACTGGATGGTGTCGCCGAGGCCCTGCTCGGCATGGAGCAGAATGGTCTTGCCGGCGAGCGGATATTCGCCGAGCCACAGCGCGCCGCGGTAATTGCGCCGCGTGTCGGCAACACCGCTGCGCTTCCAGCGCCATTCGTAGTCGGCGAAGCCGCGGCGCAAGTCGCCGATGGTGAGCAGCGACAACGCGCGATTGAAATGCGCGTCGGCGTAATCTTTCTGCAAGGCGATCGCCCGGTCGAAGCTCTCGATCGCTTCGGCGTTGCGGTTGAGCGCCTGCAAGGCGCGGCCGCGATTGTTGAGGGCCGTGACGTGGTTGGGCGCGAGGCCAAGCGTGCGGTCGAAGGCGGCGAGCGCCTCGGCGTCGCGGCCGAGCGCGCTCAAGGCGCTGCCGCGGTTATAGAGCGCGCCGACATGGTTCGGCGCCAGCGCGAGCGCCGCGTCGAAAGCGGCGAGCGCCTCCTGGTGGCGATCGAGCGCGGCAAGCGCAACGCCGCGATTGACCTGCGCGTCGACGTGCCGCGGCTGTTGCGCCAACACGGCATCGAAGCAGGCGACCGCTTCCTGCGGCCGCGCCAACGCCAGCAGCGCGGCGCCGCGATTGTGCAGGGCGCCGGCATCGCCCGGACGCAGCGCCAGCGCCTTGTCGAGCGCGGTAAGCGCGTCGGCGTCGCGCTTGAGCGCGTGCAGCACATTGGCGATGTTGAGCAGGGCATCGGCCGCGTTGGGATTGATCTTCAGCGCCGCCGACATCAGGCGATAGGCTTCGCCCATCTGGCCCGATTGCGCCTTGACGAGACCGAGCAGATGCAGCGCGTCGAAATTCTCGGGGGCCGCCTTGAGGATGCGCGCGTATAGCTTTTCGGCCTCGCGCAGCCGTCCCTGCTGATGCAGTTGGACGGCGTCGCCGATCGCCTGCGCGACGTTGAATTTGGTTGGCTGCGCCACGGCGGGCGATATGGCATCGCTTCAATCCGCCGCGCAAGCGGGCGCCGTGCTAGCGCGGCGCTTCGGCCGCTGCGGAGCCTGCTGGGGCCCGTATAGAACTGGTTAGGCTCGCAGAAGCCGCCGATGCCTGACACCGTGGCGCGGCATTGTTCCTGCGTGACGAAGCCGCAATTGGTCGCGCCACCCATGTCGCTCGCATAGACCGCGCACCATGGATAGGGATCGGCATGGGCCTGGCGCGGGCCGATAGGCCCGCCGCAAGGACAAGTGCGAGGACTATAAATATGCGTGTCTTGCGCACGCAGGGCTCCCGCGGATTAGTCGCCTGGTTACGTCTCGCGGGGCCTGGCCGGCCGGGCTCCGGCGGTTCGTTCGGGCCTTTGTAGAGCAGGTTAGGCTGGCAATCGCCACCCATGCCGCGCACGGTTTCCATGCACTGCTCCCAGGAGACGAAACCGCAGTTGCGGCCGCCGCCTTCCATGCCGGAGCTATATTCGGCGCACCACGGATATTCGATCTCGGCGGCGGCGGGGCGGACGGGGCCGACGCTCGCGAGAGCCAGGACGAAGGCGGCCAAAATGAACTTGCTCATGAGTTTGCGTGTCCGGTGAGGCGCGGTTTGAAGAAACTAACCCGCGCCTCGGCGCTTTAGTTCGTGCGACCGGGAATTTTACAGCTTTTATACCGGCGGCCGCGGTCACGGTTTCTGGAGCCAAAGTTGATACATGCCGGAAAAGGTATCCGGGAACTTCGTCTCGATGTCATGCCAGCGATCGAGGTCGGTTGACGACCAGCCGTTCTCGGCGAAGACGCGGCGGTAGTGTGCGTGCACCGGCGTCGCCATCTCCATGCCGATAAAGCTCAACTTTTGCTCGGCGAGGAACGCCTTGATCGCCGGAATGGTGGTGCGGCTTTCCTGCACATGGAACAGAAGGTCGCGGCATTCGCTCATGCTGAAGTAGTCGTTGAAGCGGGCGACGGCGCGCGCGGGCGAACCGAGCAGGTCCTGCCGGCAGCGCCGCATGTCCTGCGGCGTCGGTTGATAGCCGCGCTCGGCAATGAACGCGCGCGCGGCCACAACGTCGCGGCGGGCAAGTTCGCTGTACAGCGCGACGTGCATGATGCCGCCAGGACGCAGCAGTTCGAGGACCAGGCGCCAGGCGCCGAACGGATCCGCCATGTGATGCAGCACGCCGCTGACGTCGATGACGTCGAAGCTGCGGCCGAGCGCGTCCAGCTTGAGGATGTCGCCTTGCGCGTATTCGATGCGCGATGCGATCGCCGCCGGCGTCTTGCGCTTGGCATAGGCGAGACTTGCAAGACTGAGATCGACGGCCAGCAACTGCGCGCCGGCGACGCGTTGTGCCAACCAGATCGCGTGCTGCCCGGTGCCGCAGCCGGCTTCCAGAATGTCGAGCGCATCCGTCTTGCCGATCGGCGTAAAGGCGGCGGTCGGGAACATGCCGCGCAAGCAGCTGTCGATCGGACTCACCGCAATTGCACGTCGGCGATGGCGTGCACCCAGCGCGGATAGGGATTTTCCTCGTACTGCTGGCGCACCGCCTGCGAGACGTCGTCGTCGATCGGCGTGAGCCGCGGGATCGAGACCTTCAACTCGGCTTCCCGGAGCGGCTCGCGCAACTGTTGCGTCAGCACGTCATCGATGGCGGCCGGCCAGGCGCGATCGAGCCATGCCGGCGCGAAGGCAAGCGTGTGCAACGGTTGGTACATCGCGACAGCCGCGACGGCGAGCGGCACGACTTGCGGCGCGGGCGTCTCGGCGAGCGTGGCGCCGAGGCGGGCAAGCTGCGCATCCTCCTCAGGCGTCGTCGCGAAGACATACTCATTGACGAAGCACTGCTTCGCTACGGCGCAGCAGAAGATGAGTTCGGCGTCGCTCGGCGTTCTGCCGCCCGCCGCGAGGTCGAGCAGCGACATGCGCAGCGCGGTGAGCAGGCGCTCGAAAGCGATGTCGCGGACCGGGATCGATTGCAGCAGGCACTGAAGCAACGGATCGTTGGCGACGGTATTCAGGCCCGCGGCGCCGAACAGTTGCTCGACGCTCGGTCGCGCCGGCCAGGCGTCCATCACGCGGCGCAACGCGGCGCCGAATTCCGGCAGGATCGTGACCAGCGTCGCGCAGATGTTGGCGTATTGGTCGAACAACTGCGGCAGCAAAGTGAGCGCGCGGGCAAACTGCGCCGAGGCTTCGCGTGGCTTGCCCTGCATGAGCAGGACGCGGCCGAGATTGTTGTGCGCTTCGGCGTGCTCGGGCTTGAGCAGCAGCAGCCGCTTGTAGGCGCGCGCCGCGTCGTCGAGCTTGCGCTCGGATTCATGACGGAGCGCTTCGGCGAAGAGACGCTGCGCCGAATTCGGCGCCGCGCGCCGCGCTCGCCGGCGCGTTCCGGCCCGTGGCGCGGCGCTGCTTGCGATTCATCCGTCGCTCATCCATGCGGGCGATTCATCTCCTCGCTTTATGCTTGTTCGACGGTTTGACCGGGAAGAGCGGATCTATACGCCAATGCCTTCCGGAGACGTGGCCGAGTGGCTGAAGGCGGCGGTTTGCTAAACCGTTATACGCTCCAAAGGCGTATCGAGGGTTCGAATCCCTCCGTCTCCGCCACCCTACGCCCTGCGGGCTTCGGGTGGCAGGCCACCCAAAGCCGTAGCGCTCAAACGATTGCTATAGTTGCGCTGACTTAAGACGGGTGCATCGAAAATGGGCCTCTTTAATGGTGTCTCTAACGTAGACAGCCTGAAAATCATGCTTTTCAAATGGTTTAGATCGCCCTGCAATGCGTGTTTTTTACGCAACACTCGGGGGAAAAGCACCCCAAGACCCTGTGGGAAGGCCGCTTCTTCATTGCGTGAAGGGGGTCTTTGGCTAATCTGCCCTCTGCGACGGAGGGGGGCATCCCCGCGTTGCGCTTTCCGGTTTGACGGATCGCACCTTGTGGCAGGCCCGGTCGGGTTCATCGCGTGGTGAGAATCGTTTCTCCGGTGAGTGGGGAGCAAGGGGAAGTTCCATCGGTGCTCGTCGCACTTGAGCGGATACGGAACCCTCTCACGATAAACACTGTTTGGAGGTTCAAGATGAAGATGGTGAAAAGCCTTCTCCTTGGCTCGGCAGCGGGGCTCGTTGCAGTGGCAGGGGCACAGGCGGCCGATCTTCCCGTAAAGGCCAAGCCGGTCCAGTACGTGAAGATTTGCAGCCTGTACGGTGCGGGGTTCTATTACATCCCGGGCACCGATACGTGCGTCAAGATCGGCGGCTGGGTCCGTCAACAGTTGGGCTACGGCGTCAACGGCAGCATGTCGTTCGGCGCGCTGATTACCAACTCGAACGACCGGGGCACCAACGACTATACGTGGCGTACCCGCGGCTACATTACGGCGGACGCCCGCACCCAGTCGGAATACGGCACGATCCGCAGCTACATCGACGTCGGCGTCGACACACGGATAACGCGTGCCGGCGCGACACGGTTCCAGTCGAACCGCGCCTTCATCCAGTTCGCCGGCTTCACGATGGGTCTGGCGCAGTCGTTCTACGACTTCATGCCCTACGCGGCGCTGTCGTATTTCGGCGGCACGGTGTGGCGCAACGCCGACACCGGCGACGGCGGTCGAGGTTGTGGATGCCTACACGGCGCAGTTCGGCAACGGCTTCTCGGCCACGATCGGCTTCGAAGCGCCGCGCAACGGCGTCGTCTATCAATGGCGGTACCGGCTATGGCAACCGGCGCTGCTGCCGGCCTACCACTGCCACGAGGGCCTGAAATGGCCGGACGTGGTCGGCAACGTCCGCGTCGACCAGGCGTGGGGTTCGGCGCAGATCATGGGCGCGATCCATGACAACAGCGCCAACTACTTCACTGGCGCACGCAGCACGGACAATCGGTCACCCGAGCGACGAATGTCGGCTGGGCGGTCGGCGCCGGCCTCAAGCTGAATGCGCCGATGATCGGCATGGGCGACTACTTCGCCGCCCAGGTCGACTATGCCGTGGGCGCCACCAAGTACGTCCAGGGCTTGCAAGGTGAGTTCTCGTACTACGACCGCACAAGCGGTTACGGCTACGGCATCATGACCGACGGCGTTTACGGCTACCGGCGGCGGCATTACCAATGCCGGCATCCAGCAAACCACGGCGTGGGGCGTGTCGGCGGCGTTCGAGCACAACTGGAACCCGCACTGGAAGACGTCGCTCTACGGCGGCTACGGTGAGTTCAATTATAACGACACCGCCAATGCGATCTTGTGCGCGAAGGCCGGTATTCTGACTGCGGCTCCAACTTCGGCCGCGGGCTGCAATAACGACTTCTCGTACTGGAACATCGGCAGCCGGACGCAGTGGACCATCAACAATGGTCTCTACATCGGTCTCGATGTCGTGTACGAGAAGCTCAACACGGCTTCGGGCGGCTTCACGACCGGTGTCGCCGGCCTCAACGCGCAGCCTGCTACGGCGCGTACGATCGCCGACCAGGACGCGTGGATCGGTCAGCTCCGCATCCATCGCGACTTCTATCCCTGATCGCCTGATCGCGGATACCTGATCACAGCCCCCGGCGGGAAACCGCCGGGGGTTTTTCTTTCCGTGCTTGCGCAGTGGGAAATCCTCAGCATCGAATGATCGAGAGCGGCGGAAAAATGACGCTGGGTCGGGCGATCGACCTGCACAAGAGCGGCGATTAGCCGCGCGATTTGCGCCTACGAGTCCTTTCTCAAATACAACCCGGATCACCCCGGAGCCTTGAATTTGCTTGGGCCTGGCCTATCACCAGAACGGCAATGCGGCCGCCGCCATGAAAGCACTGAAGCGGGCGGTGGCGCTGCGGCCGGACTTGCCGGGAGCGAGCTACAATCTCGGCACGGTGCTGCGGGTGGCAGGACGAAATGACGAGGCGCTGCCGTACTTCCGGCAGGCATTGCAGCAGAACCCCCGCGATTTCGAGGCGCACAATAATCTCGCGGGCGTGCTAACGGCTTTGAACCGGAAGTCGGATGCCATCGCTCATTTCAAGGCGGCGATTGGATCTAACCGGGCTACGCGGCAGCGCATTTCAACCTAGCAAACGTTTTGCTGTCGGACGGCGAGCTTGAGCAGGCCGCGACGCATTACCGAGCCGCGCTCCAGCACGATCCGCAGCTTCTGGACGCCTATTTCGGCCTTGCCCAGATTTGCGCGAACGCGGCGAGCTCGAGGCCGCGATAGGAATTCTGCGAGCAAGCGATTGCACTCAACCCGCAGAGTTCAGAAGCCCACGGGCATCTTGGGCTCTGCCTGCGGGAGGCCAATCGCTATGCCGAGGCGCTGGAGCAGTACAAGACCGCGTTGGCGCTGAAGCCCAGCTCGGCTGAAGCTGTCTTCAATCTTGCAGGCATGTACTACGGCGCCCACGACTATGACACCGCTTGCCGCCACTATGCGGATGCCATCAAGCTTCATCCCACCACCGAGCTTGCTGCGAAAACGAGAATTGATACTGGCGAATCCTCGCGTATGCTCGGACGCCCCGAGGAAGCTGACCGGCAATTCGACGCCGTGCTGGCCCGGCACCACGATGATTGCATGCGTTGGAAGCGAAAAAGCGCAAGGGGCTGATGTATCTCAACTTCGGTCGATTGGCCGAGGGCTGGCCGCTGCACGAGTATCGCCACGCCGGTGAGCCGCCCAACAGCCGTGAGGCACGCGCCGCGCGCTGGACCGGCGCCGCCTTGACGGGAACGCTTTGGGTATGGGGCGAGCAGGGGCTCGGCGATCAGATCCTCCATGCCAGCATGATCGAGGACCTATGCGGTCGCGTTGCCTCGATCGTTCTCGAGGTCGAACTGCGTCTTGTCCCGCTATTTGTGCGTTCGTTTCCCGGTGTTCGCGTGGTGCCGTTCGACGGCGATCTGCCCTACGGAGAGATCGAAGCGCAGATTTCGCTGGCCCAACTCGGCAGCTTCTTCCGGCCGAACCTGGCTGCGTTTCCCAGGCGCGAGCGTGGTTATCTGCTTGCCAATCCCACACAAACAGCGCGTTTACGCGAGCGCCTTGCGCAGGCTGGCGCCAAGGTCGTCGGGCTGTCGTGGCGCAGCGTCAATGCGGCGCTTGGCCGCAACAAGAGCGCTCAGCTTGCCGATTTTAACAACCTGTTCCGGCTGCCGGCATCCGCTTCGTCGACCTGCAATACGGTGAGAACAGTTGCCGAACGCGACGTGGTCGAGCGCGAGCTCGGCGTCAAAGTGGTCCATCTCGATGATATCGACAACACCAACGACATCGACGGGCTCGGGGCGCTGCTCTCAGCCTGCGACGCCGTGGTCACGGTGAGCAATACGACGGCGCATCTGGCCGGCGCGCTGGGTCGGCCGACCTGGGTGTTCGTGCCCTATGGATTTGGCCGGATGTGGTATTGGTTCAAGGACGTCAAGCAGAGCCCGTGGTATCCGAAGGCCGAGGTCATGCCGCAGGGCAAAGACCAATCCTGGGGCGATCTTGTCTCGATGGCGATGCCGGAGATCATGCAACTTCTTCGCGGCGGGTCATGAGCCAGGCACCGGCCGAAGCTCTGCTGCAGCAGGCGTTGGCACTGCACCGCGAGGGCGATCTCGCCGGCGCCGCGGCGCGATACGGGCACGTGTTGGAGCGCGAGCCGGACAATGCCGGTGCGCAGCATTACCTCGGCGTCATCGAGTGCCAGCAAGGCCGTTTCGCTGCGGGGATAGAGCGGTTTCGCGCGGCGCTGGCACTGGACCGAGGTCGGGCACAAAGCCACCATATGTTGGCGCTCGCGCTCTCCCGGCTTGGGGATAAGGCCGAGGCGCTGTCGAGCTTCGATCGGCGATCGATGCCGACTCTGGGGCTTGCTGAAGCCCACAGCGGCCGCGCCGACTTGTTGGCGGAACTCGGCCGGCGTGAAGAGGCGGTTGCGGCTTATGACCGGGCGCTTGCCCTGCGTGGTTCTGCGGCGGATTGGTTGAATTGCGGGGCGACACTGAACGAGCTTGAGCGGCGTGAGGAAGCGGTCGCGAGCTTCGATCGGGCACTTGCGCTGGAGCCGGATCTTGTGCCGGCGCTGATCAACCGCGCAATGGCGCTGGTGCAGCTTGGGCGAAACGAAGAGGCGCTGGCCAATTGCGAGAAAGCCCTGGCGCGGGATGCAAAAGACATTGGGGCGCTGAACACACGCGGGTTGGCGCTGAAGAATTTGGGTCGATACCAGGAGGCGCTCACGACTTATCAAGCCGTACTAGCGGTTCATCCGCAGCATCCGGCAGCACTGCACAACCTTGCGACCGTACTCAGCAGGCTCGGCCGCGACGAAGAAGCGCTCGCAAGTGTCGACAAAATCCTGCTGATCGCCCCCGACGACCCGGGCGCTTTGATGACCCGCGGCGACATTCTGACCGCGCTCGACCGCTCCCAAGAGGCCATCGAAAGTTATCAAGATGTGGTTCGCCTCAATCCCGACAACGAACTTGCGAAATGGAAGTCAAGTATGCCCCATTTTGATCAAGGTCTTTTGTGCGAGGGCTGGAGCCTTAATGAACACCGTTGGGCTTCACCCACCGCCAGCCGGTCCAAACCTTACGTGAAGCCGCGATGGGATGGGCGACGCGTCGATGGCAACTTGCTGGTGTGGGGCGAGCAGGGACTCGGCGACCAAATCCTGCACGCGAGCATGCTCTCGGATCTGCGGGATTATGCGCGCAAAGTCATCATCGAGGCCGAACCGCGGCTGGTGCCTCTGTTTGAGCGTTCGTTTCCCGGCATGGAAATAGTTCCGCTCGTGGATGCGCTTTATCGGGATTTATTTGATGCCCATATTCCGCTTGCAAGTCTCGGGCAGTACTGGTGCGTCCGAATTGGACGTCCTTTCAACATCGCGACAGCGCCTACCTTTTCGCCGACCAAGCTCGCACGAAAATTCTTCGGCAGCGTCTAGCCGGGGATGGGCGTGCCGTCATTGGGATATCATGGCGAAGTGTTGGCGTGCCAGGCAAATCAAAAAGCGCAAATCTGCAGGATTTCATGCCGTTATTTCAGGTGCCCGGCTGCCGCTTCGTCGACCTGCAATATAGTGACACCGTTGAAGAGCGGGCGCAGCTTGCGCGCGAGTGCGGCCAGGACCTGCTGCGGCTCGACGACATCGACAACACCAACGACATCGAGGTCTTGCCGCGCTGATCAGCGCTTGCGATGCGGTGGTGACTGTGAGCAACACGACAGCCCATCTTGCCGGTGCATTGGGTACGCCGACCTGGGTGATGGTGCCGAATGGTCACGCGCGCATCTGGTATTGGTTTCGGCATTTGCCGAACAGTCCGTGGTACCCGCGTGTGCGAGTTCACAGGCAAGCACGCGGCGAGCGCTGGGTGGACGTAGTGTCTACGGTGGCAGCCGAAGTGTCAGGGGCGGTGCGGCCGCCCGCGCATTAGCGTCCGCAGCGGGCAATGAAGTCGCCGATGCGCGCGATCGTGTCCGGCTCGGCGAGCAGGGGCGCGTGGCCCTGATCGGGCACCTCGATCACCTCCATATCGCCGCGGCGCTCGCGCATAGCGGCAAGCGTCGCCGGCGACAGGATGTCGGAATTGGCGCCGCGGATCGTCAGCAGCGGCATGCCGGCCAGCGCGTCGAATTCCTTCCACAGCGCCGGCGGCGCATGATCGGGATCGAGGCTCTTGAGCGTCTCGGCGAGACGCACGTCGTAGGTCGGCGCCAGCCGGCCGTCGTCGTCCTTGTAAGCGCGATGCGCGGTGGCGAGCCATTCCTCGCGCCCGAGCTTCGGAAACTGCGCGCTGAACAGGCGGCGCAGGATCTCGGCGCCTTCCTGGTAATCGCGCGGCTGCGGCAGCTTGCCGACGTAGCCCTTGATGCGCATCAGGCCTTGCGGCTCGATCACCGGGCCGATGTCGTTGAGCACCGCAGCGGCGATGGCCGTCGGCCGCGCAACGGCGAGCAACATCGTCAGCAGGCCGCCGCGCGAGGTGCCGACAAACACCGCCGGCAGCGCCTCGAGCGCGGTCGCCACCGCCAGCACGTCGGCGAGCTCGACCACGAGGTTGTAGTTGACGGGATCGCGGTCGTAATCGGACTGGCCGCGGCCGCGAGAGTCGAGCGCGATGACGCGGCGGGATTGGCCGTCGCACGTTAAGCCCAAGGCAAGCGTCTCGAAGTCTGCCTGCGTGCGCGTGAGACCGGGCAGGCAAATCACCGCCGGGCCCGCGGCGGCGCTCGGGCCGTAGACGCGCGCGTGCAGCCTCAAACCGTCGGCGGCGCTGACGAAGACGCTGCGGGGCTGCGCGCTCATGTCCTGCACCTACTATGGCCACGACCGAAGCCGCAACAGCGATTTCTCGGCATTATCTTTCGGCGCCCGCGCCGATGTCGAACCGTGACAGTCTAAGGGATTGATGTTAACTGTTTTGGCCAGTCGGTGTAACCGGTTGTGTCCATCATCAGACCACGGAGTAGCGGGGTCATGACAGAGCAGGTCAGTGCCGAGCGCGTCTATACGCGTGCCAATCCGAGCCCGCGGTACCGGCAGCTCGTCACGCTCTACCGGCAGATGCATACCGAAGGCGCGCCCGGGATTCCCGCTGCCGACATGTTCGCTGGCAAGAGCCTCGCGCCGCACATTCTCAAGATCAAGTCTGCGGTCATGCAGACCCGGTGCAAAGTCGTTGCTCGACTACGGCTCCGGCAAAGCGCTGCTTTACAAGTTGCGAAACCTCCAACTCGCCAACGGCCAGGTCATCCCGAGCGTGCAGGAGTTCCTCGGCGTCGACGCCATCGCCTGTTTCGACCCGGCGGTGGGCGAGTATGCGCAGATGCCGGAGGAGCAGTTCGACGGCGTGATCTCGACCGATGTGCTCGAGCATTGCCCGGAAGATGATCTGCCCTGGATCATCGACGAGATGTTCTCCAAGGCGCGCAAGTTCGTCTACGCCAACGTCGCGGCTTATGCGGCGGCCAAGATCTTGCCTAACGGCGAAAACGCCCATTGCACTGTCAGACCACCAGCCTGGTGGGGCGAGTTGGTGAAGCCGATCGCCGCCCGCTATCCGCAGATGCCTTATCATTTCGACATCAGCTCATCCTACGGCGCGGGCTGAACGCTTTTTCGAAGCCGCGAGGCGCGAATTGCACCGGCGGCCTGAACCGCAAAACATCCGTATGCCAATAACAAAGGGTGCAGCATGACATCGCCATTCCGTGTTTTTATCGGCTGGGACAAACGCGAACCGATCGCTTACGACGTGGCCAAGCTTTCGCTCGAGCGGCGCGCATCGATTCTGGTCGACGTCAAGCCGATCAAGCTCGACGAGCTGCGCGCGCACAAACTTTACTGGCGCGATCAGGATCCGCTGGCCTCGACCGAATTCACCTATTCGCGGTTTCTCACTCCGTGCCTTGCCGGCTACAAGGGTTGGGCGCTGTTCTGCGATTGCGATTTTCTGTTCCTGGCCGATATCGCCGGGCTTGCCGCTTACGCGAAGGGCGACAAGGCCGTCTATTGCGTGCAGCACGACTATCAGCCGACCGAGAAGACGAAAATGGACGGCGCGGTGCAGAGCGCTTATCCGCGCAAGAACTGGTCGTCGCTGATGCTGTTCAACTGCGAGCATCCCTCGGTGCGCGCGCTCACGCCGGAAGTCGTCAACCGGGAAACCGGGGCCTATTTGCATCGCATGCAGTGGGTTGCGGACAAGGATATCGGCGCGCTGCCGGTCGAATGGAATTGGCTGGAAGGCTGGAACAAGAAGCGGAGCGCGGCACGCCGAGCGCGGTGCACTTCACGCGCGGCGGCCCGTGGTTCGAGCAATGGCAGAACGTCGACTACGGCGATCTGTGGCTCCAGAACGCGATCTGGTGGAAGCTCGTCGGCAGCCGGCCTGAAGCGCCGGCGGCTATTCGGCGCCGCGCTTGAGGTCGGCCTCGATCAAGAGCCTGGTGCCGCCGCCGAAGCGGGCGCGATAGACCTGCAAGTTCTCCATCACGCGCATCACGTAATTGCGCGTCTCGGCGAGCGGAATGCGCTCGACCCAGTCGACCGCGATCGACCTTGGGGTCGCGCGGATCGCCATAGGCGGCAATCCACTGGCGCACGCGGCCACGCCCGGCGTTGTAGCCCGCGAAGGTCATGATGTAGGAGCCGTTATAGGAGTGGATCAGCATCGACAGCTCCGCCGCGCCCATCTGCATGTTGTAGATGGGGTCGCTGAGCAGGCGGCCGCGGTTATAGGCGACCTTGTAGCGCTTGGCGGAGTCTTCCGCGGAATCGGGCGTCACCTGCATCAGTCCCATGGCGTGGGCCGAGGAGACGATCTTCTGGTTGAAGTGGCTTTCCTGCCGGGCAATCGAATAGGCGACCGCCTGCTCGATCGGCGGCGCGATCGGCTTGTAGTCGGGCAGGCCGACCACCGGAAAGGCGTAGTAATCGAGCGGCAGCCCGCGCGACAGCGCCTCCTGGCCGAGCAGCACCATGGCGCGGCCGTCGCCGTGCTGGGCGGCGATCTCGCCGAGCTCGGCCATGCCGGCAACGTCGGTGCCGCTTTCACCGAGCTCGGCATAGATCGGCGCGATCAGGTCGCGCTCGTTGAGCGCGTAGAGGATCTCGACCGCGCGCACCACTTCGAGGTTCTTGAGCGAGGCGCGCTCCGCTGCCGGGACGTTCGGCGGGCCGCGCAGGCCGAGATCGGGCAGCCCGAGGCGGGCGCGGGCGAGCTGGCCGTAATAAGTGGCCGAATGCACCGCCGCAGACTCATAGAACGCCTTGGCCTCGGCATGATGGCCCATGGCGTCGGCGGCGCGGCCTTGCCAGTAGCCGGCGCGGGAAATTGCGTGCGGGTTGTTGGTGCCTTGCGCGATCAGCGCGAAGTGCGCGGCCGCCGTCTTCGGATCGTGCAGGAAGCGCAGCGCGAGCCAGCCGGCGGTGAAGTGCTGGTCGACCTTGTAATAGCCGCGCACCGGCAGCGGCGCGTCGCGGGCGATGCGGTAGGCGGTCTGCGCGTCGTTGTCGTCGAGCAGCTTGCGCACCAGGATGCGCCGCTCCTGCCACCACGCGTCGAGGTCGACGAGCTCGGCCGGATCGCGCGGCGCGGTCAGCATCAGCTTGGCCGCTTCGGCCGCCTTGTCGTGTTTAATCAGCCAGCCGATCTCGGCGAACATGAAGCCGGCGCTGCTGCGCCCGGCGGCGGGCACCGCATCGAGCAGCGCCTTGGCGTTGGCGGCCTTGTTGATCACCGCGGCGCGGGCGTGGGCGACAGTAAGATCGATGCCGCCGAGCCGCTGCGCGGCGCGCAATGCGGCCTGCGTGTCCTGTGCGTAGAAGCGATGCTCCATGCGGGAGCGCTGGTCGGCAGGGGTGAGCAGGCCGCCGAACATCTCCATCACTTTGGTCTCGACGTCGGCGGAGCAATCCTGCTCGCGCCAGGCGTGGCGGACCAGGGCCTCGGCAGCGGCGCGGTCGCCCTTGGCGAGCAGAGCGCGGGCGAGCACGTAGCGACCCTTGGCGGTGATCGGCTTCTGGTCGGCGAAATAGGCGAGCACGGTTGCGTCGTCGAGCTTGTCGTTCCACAGCGCGTTCTCGGCCCGGCGCCGGAACAGCATCGAATGCGGCCAGCTCGGATTGGCTTTGACGAAGGCGGCGTAGCGCTGGAAGCTCGGCTTGGTGTCGTCGCTGCGCAGGATCAGCCATTCGGCGAGCTTGCGGGCGACCGGATCGGCGATCGTCTTCTCGACGGCATCGGCTTCGCCGTCCTTGCCCTTGCGGGCAAGCTCGATCACCTGCTTGACCGCGGCGATGTCGGAGGTCGATGTGCTTGCG
The DNA here is from genome assembly GCA_963822035.1 of uncultured Alphaproteobacteria bacterium. GTDB lineage: Bacteria > Pseudomonadota > Alphaproteobacteria > Rhizobiales > Xanthobacteraceae > Pseudolabrys. The sequence goes on from CAWGGC010000004.1 coordinate 708,017, forward strand.
GTCGAGGCAAGCGCGAAGGGCCCGGAAGCCGGGCGCACGATCGGCTTGATGGTGGCGCTCGACGCAAACAGCGCGCCGCGCAAACCGACATTGGCCTGGGCAAGCGCGTTGAGCGGCGGCTTCTCGGGCAGCGGCACCTGACGGGGGGCGGCGGGCGCCGCGGCGACGCGGCCAAGCGCGGCCGGCCGCGGGCGCGGCAACGGCACCTTTTTGCTCACCGCAAAGGCGACGCCCGCGGCAAGGCTAGCCGCCAAAGCCACGCCGATACCGAGTCCGATCGGTTTAACCCAGTTCATTCAATCCCTTGCAACCCATACCCAGCCCTGGGCGACCCAAGGATGCGACTCAATCGAGCAGGGCCATTCGGAACGGTCATTAGGCCCAGTTTAGACGGGAAGGGAAACCCAAAATTCCGGCTTTTGTCGGTAATGGTTATGACGGGCCGGATGGCGGGAACCAGCGGATTATCACGCGAATTCATGGCCTTCATCGGCACAACAGGGCTTTTAACGACAGGGGCGACCCGATATCTATGGGGCAACCGGGAGGCCGAACCATGACCGCCAAGACCAATTTCCGAGGATCGTTCACTGCGCTGGTGACGCCCTTCAAGAACGGTTCGGTCGACGAGAAAGCCTTCCGCGACCTGGTCGACTGGCAGATCGACGAGGGCACCAAGGGGCTGGTGCCGGTCGGCACCACCGGCGAGAGCCCGACGTTGTCGCACGACGAGCACAAGCGCGTGGTCGAATGGTGCGTCGAGCAGGTAAAGGGCCGCGTTCCGGTCGTCGCCGGCGCCGGCTCGAACTCGACCAAGGAGGCGATCGAACTGTCGCAGCATGCCGAGAAGGCGGGCGCCGACGCGGTGCTCGTCGTGACGCCCTATTACAACAAGCCGACGCAGGAAGGCTTGTACCAGCACTACAAGGCGATCAACGACGCGATCGGCATCCCGATCATCATCTACAACATCCCCGGCCGCTCCATCGTCGACATGTCGGTCGACACCATGACGCGGCTTTTTGAGCTGAAAAACATCGCCGGGGTGAAGGACGCGACCGCCAATATGAGCCGCGTGTCGCAGCAGCGCGCGGCCATGGGGCCGGATTTCAACCAGCTCTCGGGCGAGGACATCACCGCGCTCGGCTTCATGGCGCATGGCGGCCACGGCTGCATCTCGGTGACGTCGAACGTCGCGCCGCGGCTCTGCTCCGAATTTCAGGCCGCCTGCCTGAAAGGGGATTTTGCCACCGCCTTGAAGCTGCAGGACAAGCTCGCGCCCTTGCACATCAACTTGTTCGTGGAGACGAGCCCGGCGCCGATCAAGTATGCGATGTCGCTGATCGGCAAGTGCGCGAATACGGTGCGGCTGCCGATGGTGCCGGCGACCGAGAAGGCGCAGGCTGCCGTACGCGAAGCCATGGTGCATGCCGGGCTGATCAACTGATCGTTGCGGCTGGGCGTCTAAAATCAGAAAGCCGAGGGGCGCAATGCTTGAGGAATTCAAAAAATTTGCCTTGCGTGGCAACGTCGTCGACCTCGCCGTCGGCGTCATCATCGGCGCGGCGTTCGGCGCCATCATCAATTCGCTGGTCGGCGATGTCATCATGCCGGTGATCGGCGCGGTCACCGGCGGCCTCGACTTCTCGAACTATTTCATCCCGCTGTCGGCGAAAGTGACGGCGACGACTCTGGCTGAAGCAAAAAAGCAAGGAGCTATATTGGCTTACGGCAATTTTCTGACGATAACGCTTAACTTTATCATCATCGCCTTCGTGCTGTTTCTTGCAATCCGGGCCATCAACCGCCTCACGCGCAAGCAGGCCGAAGAAGCGCCGCCACTGCCATCGAAGCAGGAAGAACTGCTGACCGAAATCCGCGACCTGCTGAAGGCGCGCTGAGCGCCGCTCTCGGGCGCGAAGCTCCTATATTGGGCCCGTATGGCTGCAAAAACCGAACGCCGCTTCAAAGTCGTCGCCGACAACCGCAAGGCGCGTTTCAACTACGAACTTGGCGAGCATTTCGAGGCCGGCATCGTGCTGACCGGCAGCGAGGTGAAGTCGCTGCGCGCCGGCAAGGCGACGATCGGCGAGTCCTATGCCGACTCGCGCGACGGCGAGATGTGGCTGATCAATTCCAACATTCCGGAATACACCCAGGCCGGACGCTTCAATCACGCGCCGAAACGGCCGCGCAAGCTGCTGCTGCATCAGCGCCAGATCAACCGTCTCGCCGGCGCGGTCGAGCGCGAGGGCATGACCGTCGTGCCGCTCAAGCTCTATTTCAACGACAAGGGCCGCGCCAAGGTCGAGATCGCGCTCGCCCGCGGCAAGAAGCTGCACGACAAGCGGCAGACGCTGAAGAAGCGCTCCTGGGAACGCGAGCGCGGCCGGCTGATGCGGCAGAAAGGCTAGCGCGCATGGTCCCGAAAAGCATGTCCTCGACCGTCATCGGGGATGGGAACCGGTTTTCGGGCAAGACCATGCGCCAAGGAACATGACATGCGCCACATCGGCATGCTGATCTTCCCGCAGATGACGCAGCTCGACATGACCGGGCCCTATGAAGTGCTGGCGCGGTTGCCGGACAGCAAAGTCGACATCGTGGCGCGCAGCATGGATCCGGTGACCACCGACCGCGGCCTGCAGATCCTGCCGACCGCGACCTACGAGACCTGCCCGCCGCTCGACGTCGTCATGGTGCCCGGCGGGCCGGGCCAGCAGCAGCTCATGGAAGATGAGGCGGCGCTCGGCTTCCTGCGCAAGCAGGCGGCGACGGCGAAATATGTCACCTCCGTCTGCACCGGCTCGCTGGTCCTGGGCGCGGCCGGCCTGCTCAAGGGCAAGCGGGCAACGTCGCATTGGGCGGCGCTCGAGCACCTGAAACTGCTCGGCGCCGTGCCGGTCAGCGAGAAAGTCGTGATCGACGGCAATATCGTCACCGGCGCCGGCGTCACCTCCGGCATCGACTTTGCCCTGACGCTCGCCGCAATCCTCGAAGGCGAGCAGACGGCGCGCGAAATCCAGCTGCAGATCGAATACGATCCGGCGCCGCCCTTCGACAGCGGCTCGCCGAACAAGGCCGCGCCCGAGACGGTCGAGAAGCTGCGGGGGCGCCTCGCCAGGCTGAACGAGGAGCGCAGAACCGTGGCTACCCGGGTCGGCAAGAAACTGGGGGTTTGACCATGGCGGTGCCGGCGAAACTCGACCATTGCGTCATCCATGTCAGCGACTGGGAGCGATCGAACGCTTTTTATCGCGACGTGCTCGGCGCCGAGCTGGTCAAGCGGCCGGTCGGCTGGGCCTACCGCTTCGGCGACAAGCAGCTCAACGTCCATGGGCCGGGGGTGAAGCCGGCGGAGGTGGCGCGGCTGCCGGTACAGCCGGGCAATTCCGATTTGTGCTTCGAGTGGTCAGGGCCGATCGAGGCGGCCATCGCGCATCTGAACAAGCACGGCATCGCCATCAAGAGCGGTCCGCTCAAGCGCTTCGGCGCCAAAGGCGAGGGCACCTCGGTCTATTTCCTCGACCCGGACGGCTCGTTGATGGAGTTCATGTCGTACTCTTAGCTGTCATTCCGGGTCGCTCGCGTCAGCGAGCGAACCCGGAATCCAGAGGCATGCGTACTGGTCTGGATTCCGGGTTCCGGCCTTCGGCCGGCCCCGGAATGACGAAAGGATGAGGAGAGACAAAATGAGAGAAGCGCCCGGCCAGCATAATCCGAACGTCCTGCCCGCCGGCATTCCAGTGCCGCAGGATGACGGCAGCGCCAAGCATTTGACCGGCATGACGCTGCCGGATCTTGCGCTGCCGGCAACCGACGGCGGCAGCGTCAACCTGGGCAAGCTCAAGGGCCGCACCGTGGTCTATGTTTATCCGCGCACCGGCGTGCCCGGGGTCGACGCGCCGCCGGGCTGGGACGACATCCCGGGCGCGCGCGGCTGCACGCCGCAGTCCTGCTCGTTCCGCGACCATTTCGGCGAATTGAAGCGGCTCGGCGTGGCGCAGCTTTATGGCCTGTCGACGCAGGACACCGCCTACCAGAAGGAGGCGGCGACGCGGCTGCATCTGCCCTTCGCCATTTTGTCGGACGAGAACCTGGCGCTGACCAAGGCGATGAGGCTGCCGACCTTCACCGCCGCCGGCATGACGCTGATCAAGCGCATGGCTCTCGTCATCGACGACGGCAAGATCGCCAAGGTTTTCTATCCGGTGTTCCCGCCGGACAAGAACGCCGAGGAAGTGATCGCCTGGCTTCAGGCAAGCGCGTGATCCCGAAAAGTGGGAACCGGTTTTCGGGCAAGATCACGCGCCATCGAGATAATTCCTCACCGCTGCGAACACCTCGCGGAACATCTCCGGCGTCAGCACGCCGGTGTTGGTATTGTAGCGCGAGCAGTGATAGCTCGAGAACAGCGTGAAATCGCGCACCGTATGCCTGCCGCCGTGCTTGAACGGCGTGGCTGATTTCTTCGCGCCGAGCGCGGTGACGGCGCTGTCATGGGCGATGCGGCCGAGCGCGACCAACGCGCGCAACTTCGGCATTTCTTCGATGGTCTGTTTGAGGAAGTCGCGGCAGGTATTGATCTCCGCCGGCGTCGGCTTGTTCTCCGGCGGCACGCAGCGCACCGCGTTGGTGATGCGGCAGTCGATGAGCGTGAGATCGTCGTCCGGCCGCGCCTCGTATGCGCCTTTGGCAAAGCCGTAATGTGCCAGCGTCTCGTAAAGCAGCACGCCGGCATGATCGCCGGTGAACGGCCGGCCGGTGCGGTTGGCGCCCTGCAGGCCCGGCGCAAGGCCGACAATCAGCAGCCGCGCGTCACGCGGCCCGAAGGAGGGCACCGGCGCGTTGAACCAGTCGGTTTCCTGCGCGCGCCATTTGCGGCGGAAGGCGACGAGACGCGGGCAGCGCGGACAATCGTGCCCGGGCTCGCCCGCGGCCTTCGCCATTGGAAGATTATTCTTGTTTGCGCATGATCTTATCCGAAAACCGGTGCCTACTTTTCGGGATCATGCGCTATTCGTAGGATTCATCGTCGTCGTCCGCGCCGGCCGGGGCGGGAACGCCGGCGCGCTGCGGCGAGGACGGGCGCTGCAGGAACGCGGGGTGCTGACCCGGATCGCCGGCACGGTCGTCGCGCGGCGGCCGCGGCGGCCGCTCGGACGGGTCGCGGCCGATCTTGCTCTGCAGCGTGACGATGTCGGTAAAGATGTCGGCCTGGCGGCGCAGCTCGTCGGCGACCATTGGCGGTTGAGTCGAGATGGTCGAAATCACGGTGACGCGCACGCCCTTGCGCTGCACCGCCTCGACCAGCGAGCGGAAATCGCCGTCGCCCGAGAACAGCACCATATGGTCGATGGTGCCGGCGATCTCCATGGCGTCGACGGCGAGCTCGATGTCCATGTTGCCCTTGACCTTGCGCCGGCCGGTCTGGTCGACGAATTCCTTGGTCGCCTTGGTGACGACCGAATAGCCGTTGTAGTCGAGCCAGTCGATCAGCGGGCGGATCGAGGAATATTCCTGATCCTCGATCACCGCGGTGTAATAGAACGCGCGCAGCAAATAGCCGCGGGATTGGAATTCGCGCAGCAGCTTCTTGTAGTCGATGTCGAAGCCGAGCGATTTGGCGGTGGCGTAGAGATTCGCGCCATCGATGAACAGCGCAATCTTTTCTCCGGGCACAGTCATGGACCTGTCTCTATGGGTTCAGGTGATGGAAAGTCGGGTTCAGAACCGGATACCGGTAGAGCGAGCAATCGGCATTGGTTCGGGATCAAACGGCGACGCTAATAGGCACCTTCGTTCAAATCGTGGCACCCGCGCGGGCTGCCCGGTCCGACAATATCAGATCGGTGGATAGCTCACGGGTCTAGAAGAAGATTGCCTAACAGAGGGTTTTTGGCAATCCAAGTAGAAAAATGCTTGAATTTTCCGGGCCGGGGGGATAGCTACCCTTTAATTTCAGGACAAGTTCCTTGGCAGAGGAGTGACGAGCCGATGGCCCGTGTCACCGTAGAAGATTGCATCGACAAGGTTGAGAACCGATTCGACCTCGTACTTTTGGCGAGTCACCGCGCGCGCATGGTTTCGTCCGGCTCGCAGATCACCGTCGACCGCGACAACGACAAGAACCCGGTGGTGGCGCTGCGCGAGATCGCCGAAACGACGGTATCGCCGGGCGACCTCAAGGAAGACCTGATCCATAGCTTGCAGAAGTATGTCGAAGTGGACGAGCCCGAGCCCGAAGTGCCGCTGATCGGCGCCGGCGCCGGCGCCAGCGTCGATTCCGACGACACCGAGGTCACCGCCGACCGCATGACCGAGGAAGAGCTGCTCAAGGGCCTGGAGGGTCTCGCCCCCCCGGAAGAGCAGCCGGAAGACGACGCCGAATAGCCTATCCGTCCGGCAAACACCTTATCGTTGCGCGGCCCGGCCTCAAGCCGGGCCGTCTTTTTTCGCCAAGCGGCAACCACATTCGCGAAAGGCTTGCCGCGCGATGGAACCGGCGTGATATCTTGGGCTTGAACGGCCAGATGCTGGCCGGGAAGGCCGATTGATGCCACGTTTACGGTCCAATCTTCCGCGCATGCAGAAGCAGTCGCCGACCAGGGCGCCGCTGCCGGACCTTGTTATTCCCGATGCCGTGATCGAGAAGCCCGCGGCCGAGCCGCGCAAGCCGCCGATGATGCGGCAGTACGACCTGATCGAGCGCGTGCGCCGCTACAACCCGAAAACCGACGAGGCCCTGCTCAACCGCGCCTATGTCTACGCCATGAAGGCGCATGGCGAGCAGCGCCGCGCGTCGGGCGATCCTTACTTCTCGCACCCGATCGAGGTGGCGGCGATCCTGACCGATTTGAAGCTCGACGACGCCACCATCGCGGCGGCGCTGCTGCACGACACCATCGAGGATACCGAGGCGACCCGCGCCGAGATCGATCAGCTATTCGGCCCCGACATCGGCGGCCTGGTCGAGGGATTGACCAAGCTGAAAAAGCTCGACCTCGTCACCAAGGAGGCCAAGCAGGCGGAGAACCTGCGCAAGCTTCTGCTCGCGATCGCCGCCGACGTGCGCGTGCTGCTGGTCAAGCTCGCCGACCGGCTGCACAACATGCGCACGCTGCATTTCATGCCGCCGGAATCGCGCCGCCGCGCCGCCGAGGAGACGCTGGAGATCTACGCGCCGCTCGCCGGCCGCATGGGCATGCAGGAGATGCGCGAGGAGCTCGAGGACCTGTCGTTCCGCGAATTGAACCCGGCCGCCTACGAGGCGGTCAACGAGCGGCTCGAAGAGATTGCCGACAAGAGCCGCGAGGCGATCGCCGAGATCGAGCAGCAGCTCACCAAGAAGCTCGCCGACCGCGGCATTGCCGCCGAGGTGCAGGGCAGGCGCAAGCGCTCCTATTCGGTGTCGCGCAAGATGGAGCGCAAGTCGGTCGGCTTCGAGCAGCTCTCCGACATCTTCGGCTTTCGCGTCATCGTTCGCACGATCGCCGACTGCTACGCCGCGGTCGGTATCGTGCATACGACCTGGCCGGTCGTGCCCGGCCGCTTCAAGGACTACATCTCGACGCCGAAGGCCAACGACTACCGCTCGATCCACACCACCGTGATCGGCCCGGGCAAGCAGCGCGTCGAAATGCAGATCCGCACCCGCGAGATGCACGAGCTCGCCGAATACGGCATCGCCGCGCACGCGCTCTATAAGGACGGCCACGGCACGCCGACCGAGATGCTGTCGCGCGAGTCGAGCGCCTATGCGTGGCTGCGCCGCACCATCGAACTGCTCGCCGAAGGCTCCAACCCCGAAGAGTTCCTCGAGCACACCAAGCTCGAACTGTTCCACGACCAGGTGTTCTGCTTCACGCCGAAGGGCAAGCTGATCGCGTTGCCGCGCAAGGCGACCGCGATCGATTTCGCCTACGCCGTGCACACCGACGTCGGCAACACCGCGGTCGGCTGCAAGATCAACGGCAAGATCGCGCCGCTGGTCTCCGAAATCATGAACGGCGACGAGGTCGAGGTCATCACATCGAAGGCGCAAGGCGCGCCGCCGGCGGCCTGGGAATCGATCGTGGTCACCGGCAAGGCCCGTGCCTCGATCCGGCGCGCGACCCGCACGGCGGTGCGCGAGCAGTATTCCGGGCTCGGACGGCGCATCGTCGAGCGGCTGTTCCAGCGCGCCAAGATCGCCTATTCGGACGAAAAGCTCGCCGGCGCGCTGCCGCGGCTCGCGCGCGCCTCGATTGAAGATGTGATGTCGGCGGTCGGCCGCAGCGAGCTCAAAGCCTCCGACGTCGCCCGCGCCATGTATCCCGACTACAAGGAAGAGCGCGCCGCGGCCATGGCGGCCAAGCCCAAGTCGGATTCGAGCTGGTGGAGCCTGCGCCGCCTGAGCTCGGTGAAGTTCAAGGTGCCCGGCGCGGCCACGCACGGGCCGTCGATCCCGATCCGCGGCATCAACTGCGATCTGCCGGTGCGCTTTGCTCCCGATGGCGGCGCGGTGCCGGGCGACCGCATCGTCGGCATCCTGACGCCGGGCGAGGCGATCACGATTTACCCGATCCAGTCGCCGGCGCTGTCGGAATTCGAGGATACGCCGGAGCGCTGGCTCGACGTGCGCTGGGATGAGGAGGAGACGACGCCGCGGCGGTTCCCTGCGCGCATCACCGTGCAGTCGGTCAACGAGCCGGGCTCGCTCGCTCAAATCGCGCAAGTGATCGCCGAGAACGACGGCAACATCGACAATATCCGCATGACGCGCCGCGCGCCGGATTTCACCGACGTGCTGATCGATCTTGAGGTCTATGACCTGAAGCACCTCACCGCCATTCTCTCGCAGTTGCGCGCCAAGGCGGTGGTGGCCAAAGCCGAGCGGGTGAACGGCTAGCGCGCATGATCCCGCAAAGTGTGAACTGAAATGGCTTCCCGCCTCCGCCTCGGCGTCAACATCGACCACGTCGCCACCATCCGTAATGCGCGCGGCGGACGCCATCCCGATCCGGTGCGCGCCGCCAAGCTTGCGATCTCGGCGGGCGCCGACGGCATCACCGCGCATTTGCGCGAAGACCGCCGCCACATCCGCGACGACGACATCGCGCGGCTCAAAGCCGAGATCGACAAGCCGCTCAATCTGGAAATGGCGGCGACCAGCGAGATGCTCGCCATCGCCCTGAAAACCAGGCCGCACGCCGCCTGCATCGTGCCGGAAAAGCGCACCGAGCGCACCACCGAAGGCGGTCTCGACGCGGCGGGGCAACAGGCGCAGTTGAAGCCCGTGGTGCACGACTTGAAGCACGCCGGTATCCGCGTCTCGCTGTTCATCGCCGCGCAGCCGGCGCAGATCGAGGCGGCGGCTGCGCTCGGCGCGCCCGTTGTCGAGCTGCACACCGGCGCCTGGTGCGACGCGCTCGCCGAGCAGCGCGCGGCGCAGGCCAGAGCCGAATGGGATTTGCTGCGCGCCGGCGCGGCGCAGGCACAAAGCCTCGGCCTCGAAGTGCACGCCGGCCACGGCCTCGATTATGCGAGTGCGGAGACGATCGCCGCGCTGTCGCAGATCGTCGAGCTCAATATCGGGCACTTCTTGGTAGGCGAGGCGGTGTTCGAGGGGCTCGCCGAGACGGTCAAGTTCATGCGTGCCGCGATGGACCGCGGCCGCAAGAAAGCCTCCTAATGATCATCGGTCTTGGCTCCGACATCATCGACGCGCGGCGCATCGAACGCGTCATCGACAAATACGGCGAGCGCTTCCTCGACCGCATCTTCACGCCGGCCGAGCGCGCCAAGGCCGACAAGCGCAAGAACCGGGTTGAGACCTACGCCAAGCGCTACGCCGCCAAGGAGGCCTGCGCCAAGGCGCTCGGCACCGGCTTCCGCGCCGGTGTGTTCTGGCGCGACCTCGGCGTGATCAACCTGCCGTCCGGCCGGCCCACCATGAAGCTGACCGGCGGCGCCTTGAAGCGTCTCAAAGCAGTGACGCCCGCCGGCTGCGAGGCGCGGATCGACCTGACGCTGACCGACGAGGGGCCGATGGCGCAGGCGATCGTGGTCATCACCGCGGTTCCGGCCGGGTCTGCGAGCGGGCGAGAATCGTAAGTCTTACCAGACCTTTATGCGGGGACTGCGGGGCGTTCTCGATTGCGCCTCCGGGCACCAGCGGGTACAACGGCGCCTTGACGGGGCGCCAAGCGGCGGGACGAGAAGCAATGAGCGTGTCTTCCGGAGCAAAACGGAAAGAGGGCGGGTTTGGCGAAACCGTCCGCGTCATCTTGCACGCCCTCGTCATCGCGCTCGTCATTCGCACCTTCCTGTTCCAGCCGTTCAACATTCCCTCCGGCTCGATGAAGGCGACGCTGCTGGTCGGCGACTACCTGTTCGTGTCGAAATACAGTTACGGCTACAGCCATTTCTCGCTGCCGCTGTCGCCGGACATTTTCTCCGGCCGCATCCCCGGCGGCCTGTTGCCGCAGCGCGGCGACGTCGTCGTGTTCCGCCTGCCCAAGGATACCTCGACCGATTACATCAAGCGCGTGATCGGCCTGCCCGGCGACAAGATTCAAGTGACCGACGGCGTCGTCTATATCAATGGCACTCCGATAAAACGTGAGCGCGCCCCGGATTTCATCGAGACCGAGGAGGGCACCGCGCAGGCGCCGGTCAAGCGCTGGAAGGAGACGCTGCCGAACGGCGTGTCGCTTTTACACGCTCGACCTCGTCGATAACGGTTTTGCCGACAACACCCAAGTCTACACGGTGCCGCCCGGCGACTACTTCATGATGGGCGACAACCGTGACAACTCGACCGACAGCCGCTTCTCGCCAGGTCGGCTTCGTGCCGCTGGAAAACATCGTCGGCAAGGCGCAGATCATCTTCTTCTCCGTCTACGAAGGCGAGCGCGCCTGGGAGTTCTGGCGCTGGCCGGTTTCGGTTCGGTGGCATCGCCTGTTCACGATCGTCCGATGACTAGCCGCAAGGCCAAGGATCGCACTGCGCTGGAAGCGAGGATCGGCTACAAGTTTGCCGACAAGGCGCTGCTTGAGCGCGCGCTTGACCCATATCTCGGCGCTGGCGGGCGGGCCGCATAACCGCGCCGCGAGCTATCAGCGGCTCGAATTCCTCGGCGACCACGTGCTCGGCCTCGTCATCTCCGACATGCTCTATCGCGCCTTCCCCAAGGCCAACGAAGGCGAATTGTCGCGTCGGCTCGCCGACCTCGTGCGCAAGGAAACCTGCGCCGATGTCGCGCGCGAGATCGATCTCGGCCCCGCCTTGAAGCTCGGCATGTCGGAATCCCACGCCGGCGGCCGCCTGCGCAGCACCATCTTGGCCGATTCGTGCGAGGGGCTGGTCGGCGCGGTGTTCGTCGACGGCGGTTATGAGGCGGCGGAAGAGCTGATCGAAAAATTGTGGAAGGCGCGCATGCTCAAGCCGCTGCGGCCGCTGCGCGACCCCAAGACCATGCTGCAGGAATGGGCGCAGGCGCGCGGCCTGCCGACGCCGGCCTATCGCGAACTTGCCCGCACCGGCCCGCACCACGACCCGGAATTCCGCGTCGCCGTGGTGCTGCCGGATCGCCCGCCGGCCGAAGGCCTCGGCTCCTCCAAGCGCGCCGCCGAGCAGGCCGCCGCCGCCGCCATGCTCACCCGCGTCGGCGTCGCCGCGGAAAAGCTCGATGCCTGACACCGCCACGCGCTGCGGCTTCGTGGCGCTGATCGGCGCGCCCAACGCCGGCAAGTCGACGCTGCTCAACGCGCTGGTCGGCTCCAAGGTCACCATCGTCTCGCGCAAGGTGCAGACCACGCGCACGCTGATCCGCGGCATCACCGTCGGCGGGCGACGCGCAGATTATTTTCGTCGACACGCCGGGGATTTTCTCGCCGCGGCGGCGCCTCGACCGCGCCATGGTGGCGAGCGCCTGGTCGGGCGCACACGATGCCGATCTCGTCGGCGTGCTGATCGACGCTAAGAAGGGGGTCGAGGAGGACGCGGAAGCAATCCTCGCCAAGCTCGCCGAGGTGAAACAGCCGAAGGTGCTGATCCTCAACAAGGTCGACGTCACGGCCAAGGAGGCGCTGCTGGCGCTCGCCAAGGCGGCCAACGACAAGGTGAAATTCGAGGCGACCTTCATGATCTCGGCGCTGACCGGGGACGGCGTTGCCGATCTTAAAACCTGGCTCGCCGCCCACATGCCGGACGGCCCCTGGCTTTATCCGGCTGACCAGATGTCGGACGCGCCGCTGCGGCAACTTGCCGCCGAGATTACCCGCGAGAAATTGTTCGAGCGCCTGCACCAGGAATTGCCGTATCACTCCACCGTCGAAACCGAAGTGTGGAAGGAGTTGCGCAAAGGCGACATCCGCATCGAGCAGACGATCTATGTCGAGCGCGACAGCCAGCGCAAGATCGTGCTCGGCAAGGGCGGGCAGACCATCAAGGCGATCGGCGAAGCGGCGCGCAGGGAGATCGAGCAGATCGCCGAGACCAAGGTGCACCTGTTCCTGTTCGTCAAGGTGCGCGAGGGCTGGGGCGAGGATCCGGAGCGCTACCGCGCCATGGGGCTGGAATTTCCGACGGAGTGATCTGGCTTTCTTTACCTCCCCCTGGAGGGGGAGGTCGGTTCGCCATAGCGTGTCGAAGACGCGCGTGAACGCGCTTATGGCGAACCGGGAGGGGGTGAACTTGTCAGCGTGTCACCCCACCCCGGCGGACTTCGTCCGCCGACCCTCCCCCTCCAGGGGAGGGTGATAGAGTGCTGCGAATTGATATAAGGCATCGTGCATGCAATGGACCGATGACGGCATCGTGCTCGGCGTCAAGCGGCACGGGGAGGCGAGCGGCATCCTCGAGCTGATGACGCGCGAGCACGGCCGCCATCTCGGCCTGGTGCGCGGCGCCTTCGGCACGCGCATGCGGCCGGTGCTGCAGACCGGCAATACCGTCAACGCCAGCTGGCGGGCGCGGCTCGACGAGCATCTCGGCAACTTCAGCATCGAGGCCTCGCACTTGCGCGCCGCAAATTTTTTCGCGGCGTCGCATGCAGTTTATGGCGTCTCCCATCTCGCCGCGCTGATGCGGCTGCTGCCGGAGCGCGATCCGCATGCCGGCCTTTATGCCGCGCTCGACGCCATTCTCGACCATCTCGGCGATGCCGCCGTCGCCGCGCCGATGGTGGTGCGTTTCGAGCTGCAACTGTTGGCCGAACTCGGCTTCGGCCTCGACCTTACGCAATGCGCGGCGACCGGGGCGACGGCCGAGCTCGTCCACGTCTCGCCCAAGTCGGGCCGCGCGGTGTCGCGCGTGGCGGGCGAGCCTTGGGCAGACCGGCTGTTGCCGCTGCCGGCCTTTCTGCGCGAGGACGTGGCGCCGAGCGACGACCGACCTTGCCGACGGCTTCGCGCTCACCGGATATTTCCTCGAACGCCACGCGCTCGAGCCGCGCGGCCTGACGCTTTCCGATGAGCGCGCGCATTTTATCGCGGCGCTGGAGCGGGCGCTGTAAGAACGTCGCCTGAAAGCAAACGGCCCGGCTTTCAAGGCCGGGCCGCCGATCTCGTTACCGGTGCCGCTTTTTACCAGTGGCGGCAAACGCGGTGCCAATGGCAGACGCGATGGCCGAATTCCCAATGGCAGGTGCGAAAACGGCGACAGGCATAAGCCGTCTTCTCGATCAGCGAGGCGTGGATGGTGGCGCCGTTGCCGCTGATCGGCGCGGCCGAGGCGCCCGTGACGCCGGCGAGCGCGATACCGACCGCGAACAAAGCAGCCAAAGCAATAGCCTTCATTTTGTATCCTCCATTTACCGCCGCCCCCGGCATGGATCGAACGATTTTGGTTATGCGGCCCTTGGCTAGACGCGAACCGCATAACCCCGGTTCCCTAACACTCAGAACCGGAAGCTTGCATGTCCGCGGCGTTCATCGCTTGTTCATAGGTCTGTGGCGGATTAGCTATCAGCCATGAACAAGCCCGTGATTCCCCCGGAAAAAGGCGACGTCGAGGACGTCGCGCTGCGCGAGGCCTTGGAAGAGCGTTACCTCGCTTACGCGCTGTCGACCATCATGAACCGGGCGTTGCCCGACGCCCGCGACGGCCTCAAGCCGGTGCACCGACGCATCCTGCACGTGATGCGCAGCTTGCGGCTCGACCCCGGCGCCGCCTTCAAGAAATCGGCCAAGGTGGTCGGCGACGTGATGGGTAATTATCACCCGCACGGCGATCAGGCGATCTACGACGCCATGGTGCGGCTGGCGCAGGATTTCGCGCAGCGCTATCCGCTGGTCGACGGGCAGGGCAATTTCGGCAATATCGACGGCGATAATGCCGCCGCCATGCGCTACACCGAATCGCGCCTCACGGAAGTGGCGCGGCTGCTGCTCGACGGCATCGACGAGGACGCGGTCGATTTCCGTCCGAGCTACGACGGCAGCAACGAAGAGCCGGTGGTTTTGCCGGCGGCGTTCCCCAATCTGCTCGCCAACGGTTCGCAGGGCATTGCGGTCGGCATGGCGACCGCGATCCCGCCGCACAACGCCGCCGAGCTGTGCGACGCCGCGCTCGCCCTGATCGACAATCCGAAGGCGCGCAGCAAGACGCTGCTGAAATACGTCAAGGGTCCGGATTTCCCGACCGGCGGCGTGGTGGTCGATTCCCCGGAGGCGATCGCGGAGGCCTATGCGACCGGCAAAGGCTCGTTCCGGGTGCGTGCGCGCTGGACGGTCGAGGAGGGCGGCCGCGGCACCTACGTGGTGGTGATCACCCAGATCCCGTGGCTGGTGCAGAAGTCGCGGCTGGTCGAGCGCATCGCCGAATTGCTCAACGACAAGAAGCTGCCGCTGATCGCCGACGTGCGCGATGAATCGGCCGAGGACATGCGCCTCGTCATCGAGCCGCGCTCACGCTCGGTCGACGCCGACATCATGATGGAATCGCTGTTCAAGTTGACCGATCTTGAAAGCCGCATTCCGCTCAACATGAACGTGCTGGTGAAGGGCCGCATCCCGCAGGTGCTGGGCCTGGCCGAGGTCTTGCGCGAATGGCTGGACCACCGCCGCGACGTGCTGGTGCGCCGTTCCAAGCATCGCCTCGCCGAGATCGAGCATCGCCTCGAAGTGCTCGGCGGCCTGCTGGTTGCGTATCTCAACCTCGACAAGGTCATCAAGATCATCCGCAAGGAGGACGAGCCCAAGCCCGTCCTGATGAAGACCTTCAAGCTGAGCGACGTGCAGGCCGACGCCATCTTGAATATGCGGTTGCGCAACTTGCGCCGCCTCGAGGAGATGGAGATCAGGGCCGAGGACAAGGCGCTGCGCGAGGAGCGCACCAAGCTCAAAGGCCTGATCGGCTCGGAAGCCCAGCAGTGGAAGACGATTTCCGGCGAGGTCAAAAAGGTCCGCGACATGTTCGGGCCGAAGACCGAGCTCGGGAAACGCCGCACCACCTTCGGCATCGCGCCGGCCCATGATGAAGCGGCCATCGAAGAGGCGATGGTGGTACGCGAGCCGATCACCGTCGTCGTCTCCGAGAAGGGCTGGATCCGCGCGCTGCGCGGCCATGTCAGCGACCTCGCCGGTGTCACGTTCAAGACCGACGACGCGCTGCAGCTTGCCTTCCCGACCGAGACCACGGCCAAGATCATGGTGTTCGGCAGCAACGGCAAGTTCTACACGATCGAAGCGTCCAAGTTGCCGGGCGGCCGTGGCCACGGCGAGCCGGTGCGCATGCTCGTCGATCTCGAGCAGGACGCCGAAGTCGTGACGGCCTTCGCCTATCAGGGCGGCCGCAAGTTCCTGGTGGCGAGCCGTACCGGCAACGGCTTCGTCGTGCCCGAGGACGAGTGCCTCGCAACGACGCGCAAAGGCAAGCAGGTGCTGAACCTGAAGGCGCCCGACAAGGCGGCCGCGATGACCGTCGTTGCCGGCGAGCTGGCCGCGGCGGTCGGCGAGAACCGCAAGATGGTGATCTTCGCGCTCAACCAAGTGCCCGAGATGACGCGCGGCCGCGGCGTGCGGCTGCAGCGCTACAAGGAGCAGGGGCTGTCGGATGTCGCCACTTTCAAGGGCGCCGACGGGCTCACCTGGGTGGATACCGCAGGCCGCAGCTTCACGCTGACGTTGAAGGAGCTGGCCAATTGGCGCGGGAATCGCGGCGATGCCGGCCGCATCCGGCCCGAGCGTTTCCTCGCCAACAACAAGTTCGGCGCGGCCGCTGCTGCGGCGAACGGCAAGGCGGAAGAAGACTGATCAACTGGCGATGAACAGAAGCGAGCTGTCGCATTCCTGCAGCAGGGATGCGGCGGTGTCGCCGAAGAACAGCTTCTCGCCGGGGCGGTGGCCGACGCCCATCACGACGAGATTGTTCTTGCGCCGCTTGGCTTCCTGCAGAATGGCCTTGTCGGCCGCATTTTCCGCAACCACCGCCGTGTCGATGCTCATGTTGTAGCCGTCGGCGATGGCCACGATATCCTTGAGGATCGCTTCCTCGTGCTTCCGGTTGCGCGTCTGCCGCTTGCTGCCGCGCTTGGCGGCGCGCACCGCGACATAGAGCACGGTGAGCGGTGCTTTCGTTGCGCGCGCGATGGTAATCGCGACTTCGGCGCCGCGCCGCGACACTTCGGTGCCGTTGACCGGCACCAGGATATTCATGTCGCCGTCGGGCGCTGTCGCCAGATCGGAGCGCGCATCGACGATGGCCAACGGGCCCTCGAAGCCTGCGGCAAGCCGCGTCACGCCCGCGCTGAACTCCTTGCCGCGGGCCGATATCTTGTCGAGGCCGATGATCATCAGGTCGTAACCCTTCTCGGCTTCTTCGGCGACGAGCTTTGGGCTCGACGCCTTGTGCATGATGGTGGTGACGTCGACCGGAATGTCGGTTTTTTCCTCCTTCTTTTGCCTGGACTTGATCTGTTCGGCGGCGTCCTCGACGGTCTCTTTGGCCTCGGCCGCATCTTTTTTATTTCCCTGACTCTCGGCCGTGTGCTCCTTGGCCGGCTTTTTCGCCGGTTCGACCTTTTCGGCGTCGGCGATGTGCAGCATGGTGGTCGGCATGCCGCGGGTGCCGGCGAGCAACCCTGCGACGCGCGAAGCGAATTTGCCGCTGGCGCTGTCGTCGATGGCAATCAGCAGTCGCTCGAGATGCGGAACGAAGCCGCGTTTCTCCAACTCCTCGCGCTCGAGGCGCTGCTTTTCCTCCTTGCGCAAGGGAATGCCTGACAGCGCCCAGCGCAAGGTCGGCGGCATGGCCATGGTGGTGAGCAGGGCCATGGCGACGATCATGGTGAAGAGGTCCTCGGTGAGGGCACCGATCGACAGGCCGACGGTCGCGATGATGACTTCGGTCGAACCGCGCGCATTCATGCCGCAGGCGAGCGCGAAGCCTTCGCGCCGCGTCAGCCCGCCGAGTTTGGCGCCGGCGAAAGCGCCGCTGAACTTGCCGGCGCTGGCGAGCAGGATCAGTACGCCGGTGTAGAACGCCAGCTGCGGCGTGGCGATCGCGGCAAGGTCGGCGCGCAGGCCGGCGGTGCCGAAGAACACCGGGGCGAAGAACGCCGTAATCAGCCCGCGCAGCTGCTCGTCGATGTGACGGGTGAGGATCGGCGATTCACCGACCAGGATGCCGGCGACGAATGCGCCGAGCACGGTATGCACGCCGATGGCGTTGGTGATCAGCGCCATCACCCCCATGATCAGCAGGATCGCGGTGACGACGGCGAATTCGCTGACGAAGGTATCGTTGACCCAGCGGATGACGAAGAACACGGCGCGGCGGCCGAGCGTCAGGCTGACGGCGAGGAAGGCGAGCGTGCCGACCACGCCGCGCGCCAGCGAGCCGGCCTCGATCGAGCCGTGCAGCGCGATGGCGAAGATCACCGAGATGAGAATCCAGCCGATGCTGTCGTCGATGATCGCCGAGGTCATGATCACCTGGCCGACCGTGCGACGCATGAAGTTCATCTCGCGCACCACCATGGCGACGATCTGCACCGAGGCAATCGACAACGCGGTGCCGAGGAAGAGGGCGGTGATGAGCCGTTTATGCGGGTCGGGCAGCATCGCGTCGGGAATGAACTCGCCGAGCGCGACGCCGCAGCCAAACGGCAAGACGACGCCCATCAGCGAAGCGAACACTGCGGCGCGGCCGCTGTCCCGCACCAGCCTGAGATCGGTCTCCATGCCGGTCAGCAGCAGGAGCAGCAGGATGCCGATCTGCGACACCGCATCGATCATCGCCTTCTGGTCGCCGCCTGACGGGAACAGCGTCTTCTGCCACTCGGGCGCGACGAGGCCGAGCAACGAAGGGCCGAGCAGCAGCCCGGCGATAAGCTGGCCCATCACCGCGGGCTGTCCGAGCCGCAGCATCGCTTCGCCGAGCAGCCGCCCGGCGAGCATCAGGGCCAACAGCTCGCCGAGGAAGATCGGGATCGAAGGGCCTTTCTCCAGCGCGCCGGCGGCAAACGCAGGGCCGCAGGCGAGCAGCAGAGCAAGCGCGGGCACCGCGGCGGCGGCGCAGGCTTTGGCGACCGCCGTGACGCGGGCGGCACTGGTCGTCGGTATGCTGATGACCTGCCCCTGGTGTCCGTGGCGTCAGGTAGCGACAACCGCAGCAAACCGGGTTGGTTCCTCGAAATTGCAATTGCAAATCACTCGCAAGAAGCTTAGGTTACGAAATGGATGGATGCGATTCAGCAAGGTAGCGAAAGACTTAGCGGACCATGGATGCGCGGACCCGGAAACCGGATAAGGCGGCAAAGCCCAAGCCGGCGAGCTTAAGCGCACGCACGGTCGCAACCGCGCAGGCAGTGCTCAGCGGCGAGAGCAAAAGCTGGATTGGCTATCTCGCCTTCGCCGGCCCGGCGATCGTCGCCTCGATCGCCTACATGGACCCCGGCAACTTCGCCACCAACATCCAGGCCGGCGCCAAATACGGCTACACCCTGCTGTGGGTCGTGGTCGTCGCCAACCTGATCGCGATGCTGTTTCAGGCGCTCGCCGCCAAGCTCGGCATCGTCACCGGCCGCAACCTCGCGGAAATGTGCCGCGAGCAGTTTCCGCGGCCCGTGGTGCTGGCGATGTGGGTGGTGAGCGAAATCGCCGCCATGGCGACGGACCTCGCCGAATTCCTCGGCGGCGCCATCGGTCTCTCGCTGCTGTTCCACATGCCGTTGATCGCCGGCATGGGCGTTACCGCGGTCATCACCTACGCGATCCTGCTGTTTGAGGCGCGCGGCTTCCGCCCGGTCGAGCTGATCATCAGCGGCCTCGTCGGCATCATCGCACTTTGCTATTTGGTCGAGATATTCATCGCGCAGGTCGATTGGGCGGCCGCGCTCTTTCACTCGGTCACGCCCGATATCCCCGACGCGCAGGCGCTGCTGATCTCGGTCGGCATCATCGGCGCCACCGTGATGCCGCATGCGATTTATCTGCACTCGGGACTGACGCAGGCGCGCACGCCGCCGCGCGACGACCTCGAGCGGCGACTGCTGATACGGATTTCCAACAGCGAAGTCGTGGTCGCGTTGGCTATTGCCGGCCTGGTCAACATGGCGATGGTGGTGATGGCGTCGAGCGCGTTCCATGCCGGGCATCCGGACGTGGCCGAGATCGAAAGCGCCTACCACACGCTGGCGCCTTTGCTCGGCATCGGCGCCGCCGGCGTGTTCCTGCTGTCGCTGATCGCCTCGGGCGTGTCGAGCTCGGTGGTCGGCACCATGGCCGGACAGATGATCATGCAGGGCTTCATCGGCTTTCGTATCCCGATCTGGCTGCGGCGGGTGATCACGATGGTGCCGGCTTTCGTGGTGGTCGCCTATGGCGTCAACGCCACCCAGGCGCTGGTGGTGAGCCAGGTGATCCTGTCGGTCGCGCTGCCGCTGCCGATGATCGCACTGTTGCTGTTCACGCGGCGGCCCGACATCATGGGGCAATTCGCCGACGGTCGTGTCACGCGCGTCGCCGCCGTGACCGCGACCATGATCGTGCTGGCGCTCAACGTCTTTCTGATTGCACAGACCTTCGGCGTGCCGATCCCCGGCCTCGCCGACTAGGTCTCGACCCGCGTCCAGCCGGAGGGCGCCAGCCGCTCCTGCGGCAGGAAACGGCCCTTGTAGTCCATCTTGCGCGAGCCAGGCACCCAATAGCCGAGATAGACGTAGGCGAGGCCCATTGCCTTGGCGCGCTCGATATGGTCGAGGATCATCAGCGTGCCGAGCGAGCGCATCCCGGCATCCGGATCGAAGAACGAATAGACCATCGACAGGCCGTCGCTGAGAATGTCGGTGAGCGCGACCGCCAGCAACTGGCCGCCGCCACGGCCGTTGATGCCGGTGTCGGGCCCGCGCCGCCGGTATTCGACGATGCGGGTATCGACGTGGCTGTCCTCGACCATCATGGCGTAGTCGAGCACGGTCATATCGGCCATGCCGCCGTCGCGGTGGCGGGTGTCGAGATAGGCGCGGAATACGGAATACTGCTCCGAGCTCGGGTCGGCGCTGCGCACCTCGCCGACCACGTCTTCGTTGCGCTCGGCGATGCGGCGCATGCTGCGCGTCGGGGTGAAATCCGCCGCCACCACCCGCACCGAGACGCAGGCGCGGCAGCTCTCGCAGGCCGGCCGGTAGGCGATCGACTGGCTGCGGCGGAAGCCGCCATGGGTGAGCAGGTCGTTGAGCTCGCCGGCGCGCTCGCCTACCAGATGCGTGAACACCTTGCGCTCCTCATGGCCCGGCAAATAGGGGCAGGGCGAGGGAGCGGTGAGGTAGAACTGTGGGGTATCGCGCGAATGTTGGGTCAAACGTCAGCTCGTAAATCGAGAATCCAGTAAATCATCGCCCGGCCGGCGCCGTTCGTCAAAGGGCAGGCGGCTCGGCGGTATGGCTGTCATGATCCGGTCTCAATGGCGCGCAAGGCCGCCGCCCGCACCGGGCTGTTGATCACCACGGTGCCGAGCACAATGTCGTGCAGCAGCCGCCGGCGCTCGTTGAAGAAGGCCACCAGCAGGATGAAGGGCGTCAGCGTCGAAACCGACAGCCAGAACACGATGGCGTGCACGGCGCCTAGCACGAAATAGGCCGGCGCCCCATACCAGGTGCGCATTTCCAGATCCATGACGCGCATGCCGATGGTGGCCGAGCGCGGGCCGCCCAAAGTGACGCCGAAATAGACAAGCGCCCAGATCACCGCCGCCGGCGACAACAGCCCATAGAGCAAAAAGCCGAGGCCGAGGGTGATGACGCCGAAAGCGAAGATGAACATCGCCGCGAGCAGCACCGGCACGGCGATGATAGCGAAATCGATGACGAAGGCGACGACCCGGCGCGGCAGCACGCCCTCGAACAATTCCGGATTGGTCGCGGGATCGTAGGCGTGCGGCTTGATGTCGATCGGCATCTGGTGGCCCTTGTGTTCGCCATTCCGGCACAGGACGCACACCTTCGGCAAGTGCGCAGATGGCGAACAGGCCGCGCCCGCGCAAGAGGCCTCATTCGGCGGCTGGAATGGGCCCGCAACTTGCGGCATGGTGCGAAAAATCAGCCTGGAGCCCGGCTTGTCCGTCGATTTTGCCGCCATTGAAGCCGCCCGCCGCGTCATCGGCGGCGCGGTGCTGCGTACGCCGCTGCTGCCGGCGCCGAAACTGTCGGCGCTCACCGGCGCCGAGGTCTTCGTCAAATATGAAAATCTGCAGGTCACCAATTCGTTCAAGGACCGCGGTGCGCTCAACAGGCTCGCCTCGTTATCGGAAGCCGAATGCAAACGCGGCGTGATCGCCATGTCGGCCGGCAACCATGCGCAGGCGGTTGCCTGCCACGCGCAGCGGCTCGGCATTCCGGCGGTTATCGTCATGCCGGTGACCACGCCTTACGTGAAGGTGGCGGCGACGCGCTCCTATGGCGCCGAGGTGGTGCTGCACGGCGAGACGATTGCGGATGCGGAAAGCAAATGCGCGGAGATTTTGACTCAGCGTGGGATGACGCTGGTGCACCCGTTCGACGACGAGCGCATCATCGCCGGCCAGGGCACCGTCGCCTGCGAAATGCTGGAGGAGGTTGCCGACCTCGACGTGCTGGTGATTCCGATCGGCGGCGGCGGGTTGATCGCCGGTAGCGCCATCGCCGCCAAGGCGATGCGCCCTGGCATCGAGGTTATTGGCGTCGAGTGCGCGCTCTATCCGTCGATGTGGAATGCGCTGCATGGCGAGCACCGCGTAACCGGCGGGCCGACGCTCGCCGAGGGCATCGCCGTCAAGCATGCCGGTAAGCTGACGCTGCCGGTGGTGCGCGCGCTGGTGAGCGACGTGATCCTGGTCGAGGAGGCATTGATCGAACGCGCGGTCAACGCCTTCCTGACGCTGCAAAAGGCGATGGCGGAAGGCGCGGGCGCCGCCGGCCTTGCCGCCATGTTGGCGAGGCCTGAGCGGTTCCGCGGCCGCAAGGTCGGGCTGATTCTCTCCGGCGGCAACATCGATCCGCGCATTCTCGCCTCCATCATGGTGCGCGAGCTCGAGCGCGACAGCCACATCGTCTCGTTCCGCCTCACCATTCCGGATCGGCCCGGCGTGCTTGGGCAGATCGCCACAAGGCTCGGCGAGCTCGGCGCCAATATCCTGGAGGTCGAGCACCGAAGGCTGTTGCTCGACGTACCGGCCAAAGGCGCCAAGCTCGACGTCACCATCGAGACACGCGACGCCGCCCATGCCGAGGAGATCGTCGCCGCGCTCGGCGCCGACGGCTTTGCCCCGGCGCGGATCGAAACCGGGGCGGCGATCGAGTAGCGGCCCGCCTCAGGCCTTCTGCATCGCCCGCCAGATGTTCTCGGCGGTGATCGGCATATCCATGTGCCTGATGCCGAATTCCTTGAGCGCATCGACCACGGCATTGACCACTGCCGGCAGCGCGCCGACGCAGCCGGCTTCGCCGGCGCCCTTGGTGCCGAGCGGGTTGGTTTTGGTCGGCACCGGATTGCTGTCGACGTGGATATCGCTCAGATGGTGCGCGTGCGGCATGGCGTAATCCATGAACGATGCGGTCACGAGCTGGCCCGCGGCGTCGAACTGGATGTTCTCCATCAGCGCCTGGCCGACGCCTTGCGCGACGCCGCCGTGGATCTGCCCGTGCAACAGCATCGGATTGAGCACGGTGCCGACGTCGTCGACCACGTTGTAGCGCGCGACCACGGTCTCGCCGGTCTCCATATCGATTTCGACTTCGCAGATGTGGCAGCCGTTCGGGTAGTTGTTGACCGGCGTCTTGTGGATGGCGGTGGCGTCGAGCCCGATCTCCATGGTGGCGGGCAGTTTCGCCGGCACGAAGGCGGCGGCGGCGACCTCCTTGATGGTCATGGTCTGGTTGGTCTTCGCCGAGGAGAACACGCCGTCGGCGAACTTGACGTCGGCGGCGTCCACCTTGAGCGCGTGGGCCGCGATCGCGGTTGCCTTCTCGATCACCCGGTTGGTCGCCAGAAAAAAGGCCGAGCCGCCCATGGTCGCCGAGCGTGAGCCGCCGGTGCCGTCGCCGTAGAACACCTGGTCGGTGTCGCCCTGCACGTAGCGGATGTCGTTCGGGTCGATGCCGAGACGGTCGGCGACGAGCTGCTTGAACACCGTTTCGTGGCCCTGACCCTGGCTGTTGGAGCCGGCGAACATGGTGACACTGCCGGATCGGTCGAAACGCACCTCGGCGCCTTCAGTGCCGGGCGCGGCGGCGCGCTCGATGGTATTGGAGAGGCCGATGCCGAGCAGCTTGCCGCGCTTGCGCGCCTCCTTGCGGCGTTTCTCGAAGCCCTTGAAGTCGGCAAGCTCCATGGCGAGGTCCATGTTCTTCTCGAACTCGCCGCAGTCGTAAGTGAAGGTCAGCCCGGTCTTGAACGGCATCTCCGACGGCTTGACGTAATTGCGCCGGCGCAATTCGACGGCGTCGACGTTGAGCTCGCGCGCGGCAAGCTCGACCATGCGCTCGATGACGAAGGCGGCTTCCGGGCGGCCGTTGCCGCGGTAGGGGCGCATCGGATTGGTGTTGGTGAATACACCTGCCGCCTCGACGTAAATCGCGGGCGTGCGGTAGGTGCCGGCGAGCGAGCCGGCGTTCTGGAAATATGCCGGCATGTTGTTCTGCAGATAGGCACCGGCGGCGGCATAGACCTTCACCCGCATGGCGAGGAAATGCCCGGCGGCGTCGAGCGCGAGCTCGGCCTCGGTGACGTTGTCGCGGCCTTGCGCGTCGGAAATGAAGGCTTCGGTGCGCGTCGATATCCATTTCACCGGCCGCCCGGTGAGCTTGGCGGCGTAGCAGCACCAGCGGAATCTCGTTGAACACCGGCGTCTTCATGCCGAAGGAACCGCCGGTATCGCCGGTCATCACGTGCACGTCGGTCTCGTGCACCTTCAGGATGGCAGCGAGCTCGGCGCGGAAGCCATGCGGGCGCTGCGTGGCGCTGTGCAGGATGTAGCGGCGGTCGCCGGCGTCGTAGCGGGCAACCGCGCCGCGCGGCTCCATGGTGACGGCGGTGACGCGGTTGATGACGAAGCGCTGCTTGACGACATGCGCCGCCTTGGCAAAGCCCGCATCGCAAGCCGCCTTGTCGCCGATCGGCTCCACGAAGGAGATGTTGTCAGGGGCGTCAGTGTAGACGACGGGCGCGCCCGGCTTGATCGCGTCGGCAGTCAGAATCGCGGCCGGTAGTTCCTCGTAGTCGACGGCGATCTTTTCCGCCGCATCGAGCGCCTGCGCCAGCGTTTCGGCGACGACGAAGGCGACTGGATCGCCGACCCAGCGCACGCGGTCTTCGGCAAGCACGGTGTAGCGCGGCTTGACCATCGGCCCGCCGCCTGGCCGCTTCAGCCCGCTGTGCGAGGGCAGGTCGCCGAGGCCCGCGGCTTTCCAGTCGGCGGCGGTGATGACGGCGAGCACGCCGGGCGAAGCTTTGGCCGCCGATGTGTCGATCGAATTGATGTTGGCGTGGCCGTGCTGACCGCGCAGCACCACGCCGTGGGCCGTGCCCGGCCATTGCACGTCGTCGGTGTAGTGACCGGCGCCGCGAACGAGACGCGGATCCTCGAAGCGCGGCACGCCTTGCCCGATTGCAAATTCACCCATGGCACACTTCCAACTGGTTACATCGGCTCAATAACAGTCCGCCGGCCGGCGCGGAAGCGACAGCCGACGCGGACCGGCGGGAGTTCACATTGTAGCTTTGGATTTCTCGCGAACGAGGAAAGAAGCGGGAGACGACTTGCGCATCGCGAAAATTCACGCCTGGGCTTTCAGCTTTTCCGCGACGCGTGGCGCGAAATAGGTGAGGACGCCGTCGCAGCCGGCACGCTTGAAGGCGATCAGGCTCTCCATCATCGCGCGTTCGTCATCGAGCCAGCCGTTCTGCGCCGCCGCCATCAGCATCGCGTATTCGCCGCTGACCTGATAGGCGAAGGTCGGCATGGCGAAGGTTTCCTTTACGCGCTGCACGATATCGAGATAGGGCATGCCGGGCTTGACCATGATCATGTCGGCGCCTTCTTCGATGTCGAGCGCCACCTCGCGCAGCGCCTCGTCGGTATTGCCCGGGTCCATCTGGTAGGTGCGCTTGTCGCCGGTCAGCGTCTTGGCGGAGCCGACCGCGTCGCGGAACGGGCCGTAGAAGGCGGAAGCGTATTTCGCCGCATAGGACATGATCGAGACGTCGGTGAAGTTCTCGCGGTCGAGCGCCTTGCGGATGGCGCCGATGCGGCCGTCCATCATGTCGGACGGCGCGATGATGTCGCAGCCGGCGTCCGCTTGAACGAGCGCCTGCCGCACCAGCACGGCAACCGTCTCGTCGTTGAGGATGACGCCGTCGCGCAACAGGCCGTCGTGGCCGTGGCTGGTAAAAGGATCGAGCGCGACGTCGCACAGCACGCCGACGTCGGGCACTTCCTTCTTGATGGCGCGGATGGCGCGGCAGACGAGGTTGTCGGGGTTGAGCGCTTCGCTTCCCGTGTCGTCGCGCAAGGCGGGGTCGGTGTACGGAAACAGCGCGATGCAGGGGATGGTGAGTTTCGCGGCGCGCTCGGCCTCGCGCACCACCTGGTCGACCGAGAGCCGCTCGACGCCGGGCATTGACGGTACCGGCTGCCGCGCATTGTCGCCGTCCATGACGAACAGCGGCCAGATCAGATCGTCGGTGGTGAGCACGTGCTCGCGCACCATGCGCCGGGCCCACTCGGCGCGCCGATTGCGGCGCATGCGCACGGTCAAGTCGAGCGGGTTGCGCTGGATCTCGCCGGTTTCCGCCGTCGCCGGCACAAAGCCGATCTTGCGCTCGAGGGGGCGGCCGAATTTCACTGCCATCAAAGGTCTCCGGGGGCTCTTTTTAGCCGCTCTGAGGCGTCTCTGCCACCCATCTGAAGGACATGGCTTAGCAGCATTTTCAGCGCCGTCATTGCCGGGCTTGACCCGGCAATCCATGATGGCAAGCCTAAAGTGCTGGCCGTCACCATGGACCCCCGGATCAAGCCCGGGGGTGACAGAAGAAGAGATGGACTTCTCCCTCAGCGACGAACAGCGTGCCTTCCAGGCAACCGCGCGGCAATTCGCGCGCGAGGAAATGATGCCGCATGCGCGCGACTGGGACGAGAACGAGACCTTCCCGGTCGAGGCCTTGCGCAAGGCGGCGGCGCTTGGCTTCGGCGGCATTTACGTCAAGGAAGACGTCGGCGGCTCGGCGCTGACGCGGCTCGACGCGACGCTGATCTTCGAGGAGCTGGCTCAAGGCTGCACCTCGACCGCGGCCTATATCTCGATCCACAACATGGCGGCCTGGATGATCGACGCCTTCGGCGGCGAAGCGGCGCGCAAGAAATTCCTGCCCAAGCTCTGCACCATGGAGCATTTCGCCAGCTACTGCCTGACTGAGCCGGACTCCGGCTCGGATGCCGCGAGCCTCAAGACCAAGGCGGTGCGCGACGGCGATCATTACGTGCTCGACGGCGCCAAGGCTTTCATTTCCGGCGGCGGCGTCTCCGACATCTACGTGGTCATGGCGCGCACCGGCGAGGCGGGGCCGCGCGGCATCTCGACCATCGTGGTGGAGAAGGGCACGCCGGGGCTTTCCTTCGGCGCGCAGGAGAAGAAGCTCGGCTGGAAGACGCAGCCGACCGCGATGGTGATGTTCGAGAACTGCCGCGTGCCGGTGTCCAATCTCATCGGCAAAGAGGGTCAGGGCTTCAAGATCGCCATGGCCGGGCTCGACGGCGGGCGTCTCAACATCGGCGCCTGCTCGATCGGCGGCGCGCAATTCTGTCTCGACCGCACCATCGAGTACATGAAGGAGCGCAAGCAATTCGGCTCGCGGCTTGCCGATTTCCAGGCGTTGCAATTCCGCATCGCCGACTATGCCACCGAACTCGAGGCCGCGCGGCTGTTGCTGCACCGCGCCGCGGTCGCGGTGAGCGAGGGCGAGCCGGCGGCGACGCGGCTTGCTGCGCAGGCCAAGCGCCTGGCGACCGATGTCGGCTTCGAGGTGGTGAACGGCTGCCTGCAGCTGCATGGCGGCTACGGCTATTTGCGCGATCATCCGATCGAGCGGGTGCTGCGCGACGTGCGCGTGCACCAGATCCTCGAAGGCACCAACGAGATCATGCGGCTCATCGTCAGCCGCGCCATGCTCGGAAATTGAAATTGCCGATGAATGTGCACGGCGCTGCCTCTTCCTTTCCCTCCCCCCGCGAAGCGGTGGGGAGGGTCGCTTCGCAATCGGTTACGATTGCGAAGCGGGGTGGGGGGATTTTGTTTGGTTTCATGCAAGGTGTTGCGGCTCATGCGTTGCGCCCCCCACCCCTAACCCCTCCCCACCACGCGCTTGCGCTCGCGGGGGGAGGGGAAAGGAACCGCAGCGTATGACCGGCGAGATCCTGTTCGATCGCTGTGGTGCTGCCGGCCTCGTCACGCTGAATCGGCCGGGCGCGCTCAACGCCGTGACGCACGCGATGGTGCGGGCGCTGCGCGCGCAGCTCGACGCCTGGGCCAACAATGATGCGATCACGCGTGTCATCGTCACCGCCAAAGGGGAGCGCGCCTTCTCCGCCGGCGGCGACATCCGCGCGCTCTACGAGTTGGGCAAGGCCGGCAAACACAATGAGGCGTTGCAATTCTGGCGCGACGAATATCCGCTTAATGCCACGATCAAAAATTTCCGCAAACCTTATGTGGCGCTGATCGACGGCATCGTCATGGGCGGCGGTGTCGGCGTCTCCGTGCATGGCTCGCATCGCGTTGCCGGCGACCGGTTTTCCTTCGCCATGCCGGAGGTCGGCATCGGCTTCTTTCCCGACGTCGGCGCCACCTGGTTCCTGCCACGCATGCCGGGTGAGATCGGCACCTATTGCGCGCTGACCGGCGAGCGCTTCGGCATCGGCGACGGCCTTGCCGCGGGCATCGCCACGCACCGGGTTCCCTCGGCGCGCTTTGACGCGCTCATCGATGGGCTCAGCGGCACCGCCTCGGTCGACGCCGTGCTCGCGGCCTTCGCCGAGCCGGTGGACGCGGGGCCGATCCTGCAGCGCAAAGCGGCGATCGACCGTCTGTTCGAGGGTGACCGCGTCGAGGACATCCTTGCCGCGCTCGACCGCGAGGCCGCGTCCGGCAGCGGCGATGCCGGCTGGGCGGCCAAGACCGCGACCACAATTCGCGCCAAATCGCCGCTCAGTCTCAAGCTCGCGCTGGCGCAGGTGCGGCGCGGCGGCGCGCTCGACTTCGAGGCGTGCATGCGCACCGAATTCCGCATAGTGTCGCGTGTCATCCACGGACACGATTTCTACGAGGGCGTGCGCGCCGTGATCGTCGACAAAGACAATGCGCCGCGCTGGCGGCCGGCAACGCTCGCCGAGGCGAGCGATGCGGAGGTCGAGCGCCACTTCGCCGCGCTCGGCGCCGACGAGCTCGCGCTGCCATGAGCGACCGCTACAGCGAGGAGGTGCCAAGCCTCGAGCCGGTGCACCAGGAGGAGGGCAAGCCCACGGTCGGGCTGTGGACCCAACGCCTCGTCCTGTTCCTGCGGCTGATGGCTGCCGTCTCGTTCGTCAAGGGCCTCTATCACTGGTCGCGCATCACCGGCATCGGCGTCTCCGACGCCGATACCTTCGTGCTGCATTCGATTGCCTGGCAGACTGCGACCGTGTTCTTCGCCGTGATCGATCTCGTCGCCGCGGTCGGCCTATGGCTCGCCGCCGCCTGGGGCGCGGTGATCTGGCTCACCGCGGTTGCTTCGATGCTGGCGGTCGAAATATTTTTCCCGCGGGTGTTCGACGGCGGCATGCTCACCGCAGTGGTGGAGGTGGCGCTGCTTGCGGTTTACCTGTGGTTTGCTTTGAAATCGGCGCAGGAGCATCCGCTGTAAGGCGGCACGACGAACAAAAACGGGAGGCTGGACATGGCGCGGATCGGCTTTATCGGCTTGGGCAACATGGGCCTGCCGATGGCGCAGAACCTGATCAAGGCTGGCCATCAGGTCGAGGGCGTCGACGTCAATCCGATGGCGGTGGCGAAACTCAAAGAAGCCGGCGGGACGCCTGTCGACATGGCGGCGGTCGCCGCGGCGCGCGCCGACGTCGTCATCACCATGCTGCCGGCGGGTCGGCAGGTGCGCGACGTTTATCTCGGCCCAAACGGCATCATCGCCGCCGCCAATGAAGGCACGCTGCTGATCGACTGCTCGACCATCGATGTCGAGACCGCGCGCGCCGTCGCCAAAGAGGCCGAGGCCAAGGGCTTGCTGATGCTCGATGCGCCGGTGTCCGGGGGCGTTGGCGGCGCGACCGCTGGCACGCTCACCTTCATGGTTGGCGGCAGCGCGCAGGCGTTCACCCGCGCGGAGTTGATTTTGCAGAAGATGGGCAAGACCATCGTGCATGCCGGCGGAGCCGGCAACGGCCAGGCGGCCAAGATCTGCAACAACATGATCCTCGGCATTTCGATGATCGCGGTGTCGGAAGGCTTTGCGCTCGCCGAGAAACTCGGTCTCGAGCATCAGAAGCTGTTCGACATCGCCTCGAAGTCGTCGGGCCAGTGCTGGGCGATGACGAGCTATTGCCCGGTGCCGGGTCCAGTGCCGACCTCGCCCGCCAACCGCGACTACCAAGCCGGCTTCACCGCGGCGATGATGCTGAAGGATCTCAAGCTCGCGCAGGATGCCGCGAAGGCCGCGGGCGCCACGACCGCGCTCGGCGCCGACGCCGCGACGATCTATCAGCGCTATGTCGACAGCGGGGAGGCGGGACGCGACTTCTCCGGCATCTATCGCTTGGTCCGCGGCTCGTGAAAAAGCCCGGCCGCGAGGGCCGGGCTTTTCCGCAATGGCGGGCCGCGGAGGTTCAAGCGGCCGCCGCTGATTTGTTGGTGCCGTAGACCGCGGCTGATGTCGTGATCTCCGCGCCGTAGATGGTCTTGAGATATTCGAGCGCGGCATCCTGATCGACGCCGGGGAAGACGCAGACGGCGTCCGCCGGCACCTTGATCTTGTAGTCGCGCATGAAGGCGCCGTAGGCGGTGTGTCTTACGCAGCAGTGTGTATGCTGACCGGTGAGCACGACCTCGTCGACGCCGTAGCGCGCGAACACCTCTTCGAGATCGGTGCCGTCGAAGGCGCCGTAGAAACGCTTGGGTGAGACGATCTCGTGGTCGGCGCCGACCGGGGCGAGGGCGTCGATGACATCGGCGCCACGGGTGCCAGCCATGGCATGCTTGCCCCACACCGCGATCTCGCGATCGTCGGCGCGGTGCGCGTCGTTGGAATAGACGACGAGCCAGTCGGGCCGGCCGCGGGCGTAGTCGATGAGGCGCTTGATCTGCGGCACGATGCGTTCGGCGTCGGCCTTGTTGGCGAGTACGCCGGTGACGAAATCGTTGAGCATGTCGATGACGATGAGGGCTTTCATGGCAGTTCCTGAAAATTGGAGATGTCGAAATGAGCTTTTATTAGGATAAACGGAGTGTCACCACGAGCGCGAAAGGATCGCTGCCGGGACAAAATCGCATAGCGATTGCGCTTCTCGCGCGCGTCAACACACCGTTCACCGTCGCAAATAAACCTAATCTTTATGGTGTTATTTAAGCCGATTTTAGACTGCCCCTTTTAGGGTGCGATTGTCCGGAGCGGAGAAAACAGGGCTCTGCAACCGGGCAAGGTACAAAGATAAAAACGCAAAAGGGGCGTTGGACATGAAAGCCGTTGCGAAGACGGCGGAGACCGCCGAGCGCGATCAGCGCTTCGAGCACATCCGCCCGCTGTATCTCGAAGCCTTGACGCTGGTGGAGCGGCTGCATCGCCGCCTGCTCGACGTCATCAAGGATGAATTCGACCGACGCGGGCGCGCCGACATCAATTCGGTGCAGGCGCTCCTGCTCTACAATATCGGCGACAAGGAACTGACGGCGGGTGAGCTGCGTACGCGCGGCTACTACCTCGGCTCCAACGTCTCCTACAACTTGAAGAAGCTCGTCGAGATGGGCTTCCTCGATCACCAGCGCAGCCGCGTCGACCGCCGCTCGGTGCGCATCAAGCTCACCGACAAGGGCAACGAGGTGCGCGACATCGTCGAGGCGCTCTACCAGAAGCATGTGCGCACGGTGGAGCAGGTCGGCGGCATCAACTCCGACGAGTTCGCGACGCTCAACAAATCACTGCATCGGCTCGAGCGCTTCTGGACCGACCAGATCCTTTATCGGCTGTAAGAGTTCGCAACAGGGTGGGATCCACTTGCCCCGGCCTCGCGGCCGGGGCTTTTTCTTTGGCCGCGCCGTAGCTCCGGTCTTTCCCTCGGCCGGCACCGACCCTAGATATTGCGGCTCGGGCACCATCCACATGCCACGGTTGGCGGCTCGGCGCCGATATGGTATTGGCGGAGGCAATCCCGGACCTTTTTCACCAATCGCTGCCGTTGCTGCCGCGGCGCCAGGAGATCGTGATGTCGGCAACGTCCAAGCCCACCGCCGCGGCGGATGCGGACAACCTGTTCACCGCGCCGCTGCGCCTGAGCGATCCTGAGATCGCCGAGGCGATCCGCCTCGAGCTTGGTCGCCAGCGCGACGAGATCGAGCTCATCGCCTCGGAGAACATCGTCTCGCGCGCGGTGCTGGAAGCGCAGGGCTCGGTGCTCACCAACAAGTATGCCGAGGGTCTGCCGGGCAAGCGCTATTACGGCGGCTGCCAGTTCGTCGACATCGCCGAGCGGCTGGCGATCGAGCGCGTCACCAGACTGTTCGGCTGCAAGTTCGCCAACGTGCAGCCGCATTCCGGCGCTTCCGCCAACGCCGAGGTGTTCTTCGCGCTGATGCAGCCGGGCGACACCTTCATGGGGCTCAATCTCGCCGCCGGCGGGCACCTGACGCACGGCTCGCCCGTCAACATGTCGGGCAAATGGTTCAAGCCTGTGCCTTACGGCGTGCGCCGCGACGACCACCGCATCGATATGGAAGAGGTCGAGCGGCTCGCCAAGGAGCACAGAGCCGAAGATCGATCATCGCCGGCGGCTCGGCCTATCCGCGCATCATCGACTTCCGCCGCTTCCGCGAGATCTGCGACGAGGTCGGCGCCTATCTGATGGTCGACATGGCGCACTTTGCCGGGCTCGTTGCCGGCGGCGCGCATCCCTCGCCATTCCCGCACGCGCATGTCGTGACGACGACGACGCACAAGACGCTGCGCGGCCCGCGCGGCGGCGTCATCCTCTCCGACGACGAGGAGATCGCAAAGAAGCTCAACTCGGCGGTGTTCCCCGGCATGCAGGGCGGGCCGCTGATGCATGTCATCGCGGCCAAGGCCGTCGCCTTCGGCGAGGCGTTGCGGCCGAGCTTCCGTGCTTACGCACGCAACGTCGTCGAGAACGCCAAGGCGCTGGCCGAGACGCTCAAATCGCGCGGCTTCGACATCGTCTCCGGCGGCACCGACACGCATCTGATGCTGGTCGATCTGCGGCCCAAGCGGCTGACCGGCAAGGTCGCGGAGGCTGCGCTCGAGCGCGCCCACATCACCTGCAACAAGAACGGCATTCCCTTCGATCCGGAGAAGCCGACCGTGACCTCCGGCATCCGGCTCGGCACGCCGGCCGGTACCACGCGCGGCTTCGGCATCGCCGAGTTCCGCGCCGTCGGCGAAATGATCGCCGAACTGCTCGACGTGCTGTCGCAGAAAAGCGCGGAGCAGGATTCGCTGACCGAGAATGCCGGTGAAGGACAAAGTGAAGGCGCTGGTTACGCGCTTCCCGATATATCAGGGGTGAGGTGGCATTATGCGCTGCCCGAGTTGCGGTAGCCTCGACACGCAGGTGAAGGACTCGCGGCCGACCGAAGACTCGGCGGTGATCCGCCGCCGCCGTGTCTGCCTGTCGTGCAATTTCCGCTTCACCACCTTCGAGCGCGTGCAGTTGCGCGAGCTGACCGTGATCAAGCGCAACGGCCGCCGCGTGCCGTTCGACCGCGACAAGCTGATGCGCTCGGTGCAGGTCGCGGTGCGCAAGCGCCCGGTCGATCCCGAGCGCATCGAGCAGATGGTGTCGAAGATCGTGCGCGAACTGGAAAGCATGGGCGAGAACGAGGTGTCCTCGGAGACCATCGGCGAGCTGGTGATGGAGCATCTGCGCGAGCTCGACGACGTCGCCTATGTGCGCTTTGCCTCGGTCTACCGCAATTTCCGCGAGGCCAAGGATTTCCGCGCCGCGCTCGATGAACTCTCGGGCGACGAAAAGCCCGCGGCGGCCGCGCGCAAATGAGCGACGTTGCCGTGCAACCCGCGCCCGCGACCGCCGCGGATGACGAGCGTTATATGCAACTGGCGCTGACGCTCGGGCGGCGCGGGCTCGGCCGCACCTGGCCCAACCCGGCGGTCGGCGCCGTCATCGTCAAGGATGGCGTCATTCTCGCCCGCGGCTGGACGCAAGACGGCGGCCGCCCGCACGCCGAGGTCGAGGCGCTGCGCCGCGCCAAGAAGGCGGCGCTGGGTGCCACCATGTACGTGACGCTCGAGCCGTGCTCGCATCAGGGCAAGTCGCCGCCTTGCGCCGACGCCATTATCCGCGCCGGCATCGCCCGCGTCGTCTCGGCGCTGCCGGACCCCAATCCGAAGGTCGCGGGACAGGGGCACGAGCGGTTGCGCGAGAAGGGCATCGCCGTCGATGTCGGCCTCGACGAGGGCGAGGCGCGCCGCGACCATATCGGTCATATCACCCGCGTCACCAAGGGCCGCCCGCACGTGCTGCTCAAGCTCGCAGTCTCCGCCGACGGCAAGGTCGGCCTGCCCGGCCGCAAGCCGGTCGCGCTGTCGGGCGAGGCGGCGCGCGAACGCGTGTTCCAGATGCGGGCCCAAAGCGACGCCATCCTGGTCGGCATCGGTACGGTGCTCGCGGATAATCCGGGGCTCACCTGCCGGCTGCCCGGCATGGAGGAGTTGTCGCCGGTGCGCGTGGTGCTCGACTTCGCAATTGCGCGTGCCGCTGTCGCTGTCGGTCGTGTCCACGGTGCGCGAGACGCCGACCTGGGTGTTCACGTCGCATAATCCGTCGGTCATCGCCGAGGACATCCTGCGGCAGAAAGGCTGCGAGGTGTTCCG
Source organism: uncultured Alphaproteobacteria bacterium (assembly GCA_963822035.1). Lineage (GTDB taxonomy): Bacteria > Pseudomonadota > Alphaproteobacteria > Rhizobiales > Xanthobacteraceae > Pseudolabrys. The sequence continues at coordinate 742,580 of CAWGGC010000004.1, forward strand.
CGTTGACGAACGCGGCGGCCAGCTCGATATCGCTGAAGTGCTGAAGGTGCTGGCCGAGAAGGGCATCACCCGGCTGATGGTCGAGGGCGGCCCGAAGGTGGCAGCGAGCCTCGCCACCGCCGATCTGGTCGACGAGGTGGTGTTGATCCGGACCGACAAGTCGATCGGCGACGGGCATCGATGCGCTTGAAGGTATGCCGCTGTCGGCACTGACCAACAGGCTTCAGCCGGTTGGCCGCGAGCGCCTCGGCGCCGACACCATCGAAACCTACGAGCGAACGTAATGTTCACCGGCATCGTCACCGGCGTTGGCGAAGTGCGTTCGGTCAAGCCGCGCGCCGACAATCTCACCCGCATCACCATCGCCTGCGATTATCCGCGGCCTGAGCTGATTGACGGCAACTCGATGGCCTGCGCCGGCGTGTGCATGACCATCGTCGGCGCCGGCGAGGAGGGTGGCCGCGCCTGGTTCGCCGTCGATGCCGCGGCAGAGACGTTGCGCCTCACCAATATCGGGCGTTGGCGCCATGGCAGCAAAGTCAACCTCGAACGCCCGCTCAAGATCGGCGACGAGCTCGGCGGCCATCTGGTCTCCGGCCATGTCGACGGCATTGCCATGGTCGGCGCCCGCGAGGATCTGACCGAGATGGTGCGCTTCACGTTGCGCGCGCCCGCCGAACTTGCCCGCTTCATCGCGCCGAAGGGCTCGGTCGCGCTCGACGGCGTCTCGCTTACCGTCAATACGGTCGAGGGTGATGCCTTCTCGGTGCTGATCATCCCGCACACGCTGGCGGTGACCACGCTCGGCGCGCTGAAAGCGGGCGATGGCGTGCACCTCGAAGTCGACCAGATGGCGCGCTATGCCGCGCGGCTGATGCAGCGGTAATAGTTTCGCGACGGGCTTGTTCGCGCTGCGGCCGCTTGCTACCACGCCGCCACCATGGCCAAGAAAAAACGTCCCACGAAGACTCGTGCCGAGAAGCCCGCGCTGACGCGCATGCTGATCGTTGAAGCCCGTTACTATCAGCACATCGCCGACGCGCTCTTGAGCGGCGCAACCGGCGCGCTCGATGCCGCGGGCGCAGCCTACGATCGCCTGACGGTTCCCGGCGCACTTGAAATCCCGGCGGCGATCGCGATGGCGCTCGACGCCGCGGCGCGCAAACGCGTGCCTTATGACGGCGTCGTTGCGCTCGGCTGCGTCATTGCCGGCGAGACCTATCACTTCGAGGTCGTCGCCAATGAATTCGGCGCGCGGGCTTGCCGGGCTTGCGCTCAGCCGCGAGTTACCGCTCGGCAACGGCATTCTCACCGTCGAGAACGAGGCGCAGGCGCTGGCGCGCGCCGGTGGCGATAAAGGCAACAAAGGCGAAGAAGCGGCCAAGGCCGCGCTCGCGATGCTTGAACTGAAACGTAGCCTGGCAGGGCGGTAATGGCCAAAGGGGCGCCGAAGAAGAAGGAGCCGGGCAAAGCCAACAAGCGCGGTGCCGCGCGGCTCGCCGCGGTTCAAGCGCTCTACCAGATGGAAATCGCCGGCGCCGGCTTGAACGAGATCCTTGCCCAGTTCGAAAGTCACTGGCTCGGCCGCGAGGTCGAGGGCGCGCAGTATCTGCCGGCCGAGGCTGCCTTCTTCCGCGATATCGTCTCGGGCGTGGTGCGCGAGCAGCGCACGCTCGATCCGCTGATCGACGAGGCGCTGTCGAAAGGCTGGCCGCTCAAGCGCATCGAGGCGATCCTGCGCGCGGCCTTGCGCGCCGGCGCCTACGAGCTCAGCCACCGCCGCGACGTGCCGGCGCGCGCCGTTGTTGCCGAGTATGCCGACGTCGCCGCGGCCTTCGTGGAAAAGGACGAAACCGGCATGGTCAACGCGGTGCTCGATCAGTTGGCGCGGCGACTGCGCGCCGACGAATTTAGCGCATTGAAAACTCCCTCCCCCTGAAAGGGGGAGGGTTGGGGAGGGGGTCATCTTCGGCGTTAGACCCCCACCCGGTTCGCTTGCGCGAACCGACCTCCCCCTTTCAGGGGGAGGTAGAAGCAGGCAATGTCGCGCGATGACGTCCAGCGACGATAAGATGTCGGCGGAGGATCGGCTGATCGCGCGCTTCTTCGCGCCGCTGGCGACCCATCCCGGCGCGCTTGGCCTCACCGACGATGCCGCCTTCATCAAGCCGCCGTCGGGCAGCGAGATCGTGCTCAAGACCGACGCCATTATCGGCGGCGTTCACTTCTTCCCCGACGACGCGGCCGACGCCGTGGCGCGCAAGGCGCTGCGCGTGAACCTTTCGGACTTGGCCGCCAAGGGCGCCAAGCCGCTCGGTTTTCTTGTCTCGCTGGCGCTGCCGAAGGGCACAGGCGAGGATTGGCTTGCCGCCTTCGCGCGAGGACTGCGCGCCGATGCGGAAGCCTACGGCTGTCCGCTGTTCGGCGGCGACACCGACCACACGCCGGGGCCGATCACCGTCAGCATCGCCATGTTCGGCAGCGTGCCGGAGGGCACCATGGTGCGCCGCTCGGGCGCCAAACCCGGCGACCACATTTTCGTCAGCGGCACGATCGGCGATGCCGCGCTCGGTGTCGTGCTGCGCCGTGGCGCCGATTGGAAGTTGACCACCGCGCAGCGCGAGCATCTGCTCTCCCGTTATTTGCTGCCGCAGCCGCGCACCGCGTTGGCCGAGGCGGTGCGTCTCAACGCCTCGGCGGCGATGGACGTTTCCGACGGTCTTGCCGGCGACCTTGCGAAGCTGGCGCGCGTTTCCGGCGTTGCCGCCAGGGTCGAAGCCGCCAGCGTGCCGCTATCGGATGCGGCCAGGGCCGTTATCGCCGCCGAGCCGTCGCTGCTCGAGACCGCGCTCACCGGCGGCGACGATTACGAGATCGTCTGCACCGTGGCGCCCGGTAAGATCGAGGCTTTCCGCAACGCAGCGAAAGCCGCCAATGTGCCGGTGACCGACATTGGCGAGATCGACGGTGGCGAGGGCACACATTTCATCGGCAGCGACGGCAAGGCGCTTGCCTTCAAGCGCGCGGCCTATAGCCACTTCTGAAATGGCCGGCTGTAAGATAGAAGACAAGAAAGAGAAAGTTAGGTGGAAACGCAATGCAGGACATGACGGGTAAAAAGGTATTGCCGCATTTGCCGGCTGGCATCAGTCCGAATTTCGAACGGCTGCACAAATTGTTTCCGACCTCGGCCTATCTGCGCTCGCAAGCGCCGAAGAATATCCCGCTGTTCTCCTTCGAATATGGCGACACCGGCGCCGGCGCCGATGTTGGCATCCAGCAGAATTGGGCGGCTTTCGACTCGATCAAGATCGTGCCGCGCTACGGCAACATCACCAGCGTGCCACCGGTCGATGTCGAATTGTTCGGCACGCACTATGCGGCGCCGGTCGGCATCGCGCCCATGGGCGGGCCGTCGCTGGTGTGGCCGGGCGCCGATCTGATCATGGCGAAGGCCGCGCAGCGCGCCCGCGTTCCCTACACGCTCGGCGTTGCCGGCGGCGCCACCATCGAGGAGGTGGCCAAAGTCGCCCCCGACGTGTTCTGGCTGCAACTCTACCGCTTCTACCAGAACGACCACGCCATCGGTTTCGACCTCATCAAACGCGCGACGGCGGCCGGGGTGAAGGCGCTCGCGCTCACCATCGACGTGCCGGTGCGCACCACGCGCTCGCGCGAGGCCTATGCCGGGCTCGGCCGCGAATTTCGCCCCAACGCGCGCATGATCTCCGAAATGCTGGTGCGGCCGAAATGGCTGATGGCGCTGATGCGCAACGGCTATCCGCGCTTCTCCACCATCCGCCAATATGCCGGCGAGAACAAAAGCACCAACGAGATCATCAGCTTCGCGCGCGCCAACATGGGCGGCGTGTTCTCCTGGGAGGAAGTCGCGCGCTACCGCGATGCCTGGAAGGGGCCGCTGCTGGTCAAGGGCGTGCTGCATCCGGCCGATGCCGAGAAGGCGGTGTCGCTGGGCATCGAAGGTATCTGGGTGTCCAATCACGGCGGTCGCCAGATCGAGGCGCTGATGCCGTCGATCGACGTGCTGCCGGCGATCGTTTCGGCGGTCGGCAAGAAGGCAACCGTCGTGCTCGACAGCGGCATCCGCAGCGGCCAGGACGTGATGCGCGCGCTGGTGCTTGGCGCCAAGGCGGCCTTCGCGGGCAAAAGCTTCCTCTGGGCGGTCGGCGCGCTCGGCGACGACGGGCCGGCGCATCTTATCGACCTCTACATCGACGAATTGCGCTCCTCGCTCGGGCAGATCGGCGCGCGGTCGATCGACGAGGCCAAGCTTGCGACCGTACGCCATCCCGGCGCCTGGCGCTTCGACCGGAATGACTGATCTGCATGCGGGGCAGTGGTCACGCTCCATAGCCGCCGGTAGAACGGCCGCTGTCCGGGGGCTGAAATCATGTCGGCAGTAGCCGAACCGATCCATCGCGAGATCGTCGACGACCAACTGGCGCGCCGCAACGCCATCGTGCTCGCGGTGGCGCAGGCGCTCGCCGGCGGCAACAACACCGTCATCGTCGCGAGCGCCAGCATCCTCGGCGCCATGCTCGCGCCCGACAAAGGCCTCGCCACCTTGCCGATCACCGGCATGGTCGTCGGCATGTGGGTCGGCACGCTGCCGGTAGGCGCCTTGGCGCGCCGCTATGGCCGCCGCTTTGCCTTGCAGAGCGGCTCCTTCTTTGGCGTGCTGTCGGGGCTGATCTCTTACGTCGCCGCGATGCAGGGCCATTTCTGGCTGCTGGTGCTCGGTACGTTTTGCGGCGGCCTCTATGCGGCCGCGCATCAGTCCTACCGCTTCGCCGCCGCCGATACCGCGAGCGAAGCCTACCGGCCCAAAGTCGTGTCCTGGGTGCTCGTCGGTGGCGTGTTTGCCGCGATCCTCGGACCTCAGATCGTGATCTTCACCAAGGACCTGCTGTCGCCGCATCTGTTCGCCGCGAGCTATCTCGGCCAGTCGGCCTGCGCGCTACTTGCCGCAGCCGTGCTGCAACTGGTCAACATCCCGCCGCTGCACGCGAGAGCCGCCGCTGCGGCGCGGCCGCTCGCCGACATCGTACTGACGCCGCGCTTCATCGTGGCGGTCGCCTGCGGCGTTGCCAGCTATTCCATGATGAACATGATGATGACCTCAGCGCCGCTCGCCATGGTCGGCTGCGGCCACTCGGTGACCGACGCCTCGCTCGGCATCCAGTGGCACGTGCTGGCGATGTACGCGCCGAGCTTCATCACCGGCTCGCTGATCTCGCGCTTCGGCGTCGGCCGCGTCACCACGCTTGGCCTCGCGCTGATTGCCGCGGCTGCGCTGGTCGGCCTCGACGGTATTACCGTCGCGCACTTCTGGACGGCGCTCGTTCTGCTCGGGCTCGGCTGGAACTTCTCCTTCATCGGCGCCACCAACATGGTGACCGAATGCTACCGCCCCGAGGAACGCACCAAGGTGCAGGCCTTCAACGACTTCCTGATCTTCGGCAGCATGGCGATCGCCTCGTTTTCCTCCGGCCAACTCCTCGAAAAGCTCGGCTGGGCGGCGGTCAACGAGGTGGTCCTGCCTACCGTGGCCGCGGCGGCTGTGCTGCTTCTCTGGCTCAAGCTGCGCCGGCGGGAACAGGCGGTCTGAGGCCGCAGGTAACGGCTTAAATGCCTGTGCAAGCGGGCTTAATCGAGCATTGCGTCACGGGCCCCTTTTTGGCTATATCCCGCTCGCTTTTCCGGTCGGGGTGAAGCGCCCTTAACAAGCGGCCATCCTCGACGCTCCTGGCGCCGGCGGGAGCGTTCGTACCCGCCAGCACCATCATCAATTGAGGTTGGATTCCCATGACGACTTTATGGGTCATCGTCGGCTGCGGCGTGCTCGCGATTCTCTATGGCATGTGGGCGACTGGTTCGGTGCTGCGCGCCGACCAGGGCACGGCGAGGATGCAGGAAATTTCCGCCGCGGTGCGCGAAGGCGCGCAGGCCTATCTCAAGCGCCAGTACGCCACCATCGGCATTGTCGGCGTCGTGATCCTGCTCATTCTCGGCTTCACGCTCGGCTGGCTGGTGGCCGCGGGGTTTGCCGTCGGCGCGGTGCTGTCCGGCGCGACCGGCTTCATCGGCATGAACGTGTCGGTCCGCGCCAATGTGCGGGTCGCGCAAGCCGCGACCAAGTCGCTCGCCGGCGGTCTCGAGCTCGCCTTCAAGGCCGGCGCCATCACCGGCATGCTGGTGGCGGGGCTCGCGCTGCTCGGCGTTACCCTCTACTTCGGCTTCCTCACCGGCACGCTGCATTACGCGCCGAATGACCGCGTCGTCATCGACGCCATCGTCGCGCTCGGCTTCGGCGCCTCGCTGATTTCGATCTTCGCCCGTCTCGGCGGCGGCATCTTCACCAAGGGCGCCGACGTCGGCGGCGATCTCGTCGGCAAGGTCGAAGCCGGCATCCCGGAGGACGATCCGCGCAACCCGGCGACGATCGCCGACAATGTCGGCGACAATGTCGGCGACTGCGCCGGCATGGCCGCCGACCTGTTCGAGACCTACGCGGTGACCATCGTCGCAACCATGGTGTTGGCGTCGATCTACTTCGTCAACACGCCGATCTTGACCAGCATGATGACCTATCCGCTGGCGATCGGCGGCGCCTGCATCATCACCTCGATCATCGGCACATTCTTCGTGCGCCTCGGCGCCAGCCAGTCGATCATGGGCGCGCTGTACAAAGGCTTCATCGCCTCGGCGGTGCTGTCGCTCGGCGCCATCTGGTATGTGACCTACGAACTGATCGGCTTCGGTCCGATCCAGGGCGCGACGTTCAGCGGCACTTCGCTCTATATCTGCGCCGTCGTTGGCCTGGTGGTGACCGGCCTCATCATCTGGATTACCGAGTACTACACCGGCACCAATTTCCGCCCGGTGAAGAGCATCGCTGCCGCCTCGGTGACCGGCCACGGCACCAACATCATCCAGGGCCTAGCCATCTCGATGGAGGCCACCGCTTTGCCGGCCATCGTGATCATCGCCGGCATTCTGGTAGCCTACGCGCAGGCCGGGCTGTTCGGCATCGCCATCGCGGTCACCGCGATGCTGGCGCTCGCCGGCATGGTGGTCGCGCTCGACGCGTTCGGTCCTGTCACCGACAACGCCGGCGGCATCGCCGAAATGGCGGGATTGCCGAAGGAGGTGCGCAAGGCGACCGACGCGCTCGATGCCGTCGGCAACACCACCAAGGCGATCACCAAGGGCTACGCCATCGGCTCCGCCGGCCTCGGCGCGTTGGTGCTGTTTGCCGCCTATAACCAGGACCTGCTGTTCTTCTCCAAGGACGTCGCGGCGCATCCTTACTTCTCCGGCATCCACCTCGACTTCTCGCTCACCAATCCGTACGTGGTGGTCGGCTTGTTGTTCGGCGGCATGCTGCCTTACCTGTTCGGCTCGATGGGCATGACGGCGGTCGGCCGCGCCGCCGGCGCGATCGTCGAGGAAGTGCGCCGTCAGTTCCGCGAGAACCCCGGCATCATGAAAGGCACGAGCAAGCCCGATTACGGCCGCGCCGTGGACATGCTCACCAAGGCGGCGATCAAGGAAATGATCGTGCCGTCGTTGCTGCCGGTGCTGTCGCCGATCGTCGTCTATTTCGCGGTCTATCTGATCGCCGGCGGCGGCCCGGCCGGCAAATCGGCGGGCTTCTCCGCGCTCGGCGCCATGCTGCTCGGCGTCATCGTCACCGGCTTGTTCGTCGCCATCTCGATGACCTCGGGCGGCGGCGCCTGGGACAACGCCAAGAAGTACATCGAGGACGGCCACTACGGCGGCAAGGGCTCGGATGCCCACAAGGCCGCGGTGACCGGCGACACGGTCGGCGACCCCTACAAGGACACGGCGGGACCGGCGGTGAACCCGATGATCAAGATCACCAACATCGTGGCGCTGCTGCTGCTCGCGGCGCTCGCGCACTGAGGCTGGAAACGAAAAGCAAGAGGGCCCGCCACGCGCGGGCCCTTTTTGCTGGGCTCGGGCTTTCTAGAACTTCGGCGTCAGAGCTCTGAACACGTTTTGCAGATAGCCGAATTCCCTGCCGCCGGTCTGCGTCGTCTGCGACACGCTGTCGAAGATCTTGCCGTCCTTCATGGTGTAATTGGCAAGCCGCGTCACACGGCGGTCCTTGTCGAAATAGACCGCAACCACGCGCTGGTCGATGACCTCGTGCGGCAGGAAGGCGGCGGCCCGCTCGGTGCGCTGGGAAATGTAGTAGAAGGCCTCGCCGTTGACGGTCGCGACCGTCGAGGGCGTGCCGAGCACGATCAGCACCTGTTCCTGCGTGGCGCCGATCGGGATCTGCTCGAGCGCGCCTTCCTGCAGCACGTAGCCGCGCTGCAAGGTCTCCGAGAAGCCGCCGCAGCCGGCCAGCAACAGGGCGCAGGCGAGCGTCAGCGCCGGCAGGCGCCACGCCGCACGCATCCACTGGACGTTATAATTTGACCCCAAACCCGGCAAATCCAGTTCCGTCTTGCATCGGCGGCGGCGTTAACGTAGGCGGCGGGACGCCGAACTTCGAGCCAACATGATGATCTCGCACATTTTTCGCCGCAATGCGCGTGCCGACACCATTTCCGCCCTCTATGGCATGATCGTGGCGCAGGCGCGATTGCCCTGTTTCTACCGGGACTACGCGGTTGCCGACACGGTTAACGGCCGTTTCGACCTGATTGTGCTGCATCTTGCCCTGGTGCTCGACCGGCTGTTCGCCGAGGCCGCGCTGCAGCCGCTCGGCCAGGGCCTGTTCGACCGGTTTTGCCTCGACATGGACGACAACTTGCGGGAAATGGGCATCGGCGACCTGGCCGTGCCCAAAGAGATGCGCCGCATTGGCGATGCCTTCTATGGCCGCGCCCGGGCCTACCGGGCGGCGCTGGCCGGCACTGCGGACGAGCTTGCGGAGGCGGTCTGCCCGCAACGTCTACGGCCGGCCCTTGGGCGAGGAGGCTGCGCCGCGGCTGTCTAGCGGCCTATATGCGCCAGGCGCACCATGATCTGCATGAGCCAGGACGCCGCAGCGCTCGCTGGCGGTGAGGTGTGCTTCCCCGATCCGGCCGGCGCTGCCGCCGGCTAGAGGCTCGACAGAGATGAACAGACAACAATCCCGCCTGGAGCGTTCCGGTCGCCGTCGACGATATCGCCGACGCCGGGCTGCATATGGAGATCGAGGCGCCAGCCTGAGGCGCGCGGGACAATCGCCAAGCTCGCCGGCTTGCGCGAGTTGCCGCGGCTTGTCGCGGTCTTCGATCTCGCCAAGCAAGGCGCCGCGGGTCGCGGTCGGCGGGCAGGTGAGCGCCATCGTCGGGCAGACCTGCGTGGTCACGCTCGAGCCGATCGAGAACGAGATCGACGAAGCGGTCGATCTCGTCTTTGCCCCGCCGGCAGGCGCCGCCACGCCTGCGAGCCGCGAGCCCGCGCCAGGCCGGCGACGAGGCTCCCGGAGCCGCTGGTCGGCGGCACGGTCGATCTCGGCGCGCTGGCGACCGAATTCCTCATGCTCGGCATCGATCCCTATCCACGCAAGCCGGGCGCCGAGTTCGCCCCGCCGAAGGCGGAGACGATGGGCCGCACCCGTTTGCCGCGCTGGCGGCCCTGAAAAAGCGGCCAGGTGGCGGCAAAGCGTGAGCGGTGGGCAAACCATGCGGTCCGGCGCATCCCCCGGCTTGTCTCGCGCGTGCGAGCGCTAAGGTCGCGCGGTCGCGCCTCACGCCTGGAGACCGAGTGGCCGCGCGCCCGCGTTAATGCCGCCAAGGTCGATCCATGCCGGATAAGGTCCGCATCGCGCTCGACGCCATGGGCGGCGACCATGGGGCCTCGGTGGTCCTGCCGGGCGCGCATGATCTCGCTCACCCGCCATCCCGACATCGAATTCCTGCTGTTCGGCGACCGCGCGCGTGGTCGAGCCGCTGCTCGACAGCTGCCGCGCGCTCAAGGCCAGCTCGAAGTTCGTGCACACCGACGTCGCCATCCGCATGGACGACAAGCCGAGCCAGGCGCTGCGTCATGGGCCGCTGGAAATCGTCGATGTGGCTCGCGCATCGACGCGGTGAAGAAGGGCGAGGCCGACGTCGCGGTCTCCGCCGGCAACACCGGCGCGCTGATGGCGATGGCGCGCTTCAACCTGAAGATGATCGAAGGCATCGAGCGGCCGGCGATCGCGGCGCTGTGGCCGACGCTGCAAGGGCGAGTCGGTCGTGCTCGATGTCGGCGCCTCGATCGGCGCCGACGAGGCGCACCTCGTCAATCTCGCCGCCATGGGCAGCGCCATGGCGCGGGTGCTGTTCGACATCGAGCGGCCGACCGTCGGGCTGCTCAATATCGGCGTCGAGGAGGTCAAGGGGCTCGAAGCAGGTGCGCGAGGCCGGCCGCATCTTGCGCGAGGGCCATTTCCCGCATTTCGACTATGACGGCTTCGTCGAGGGCGACGACATCGGCAAGGGCACGGTCGACGTGGTGGTGACCGAAGGCTTTGCCGGCAATATCGCGCTCAAGACCGCCGAGGGCACCGCCCAGCCAGCTCGCGCCAGTATCTGCGCAGCGCGATGAACCGCACCTGGATGGCGCGGCTCGGCTATCTGCTGGCGCGCCAGGCGTTCCGCACGCTGCGCGACAAGATGGATCCGCGCAAATCCAACGGCGGCGTCTTCCTCGGCCTCAACGGCATCGTCATCAAGAGCCATGGCGGCGCCGACGCCGAAGGCTTCGCCGCGGCGATCGACATGGGCTACGACATGGTGCGCTACGAACTGCTCGCCAAGATCGGCGAGACGATGGCGCGCGACCGCAACGTCAGCGCGATGGCGCGGGCGGCGAGCGGAGCGCGCTCGTGACCGTATTGCGTTCGGTGGTGCTCGGCTGCGGCAGCTATCTGCCAGAGCGCATTCTCAGCAACGACGAACTGGCGCGGTCGGTCGAAACCACCGACGAATGGATCGTGCAGCGCACCGGCATCCGCGAGCGCCATATCGCGGCGCCCGGCGAGCTGACCTCCGACCTCGCGCTGCACGCGGCGCGCGCGGCGCTCGCCAACGCGCACGTCGACGCGCAGTCGATCGACCTGATCGTGCTCGCCACCTCGACGCCGGACCAGACCTTTCCGGCCACCGCCGTCACGGTGCAGGCCGGGCTCGGCATTACCCACGGCGCCGCCTTCGACCTGCAGGCGGTCTGCTCGGGCTTCGTCTTTGCGCTCGCGATCGCCGACGCCATGCTGCGCAGCGGCGCCTTCAAGCGCGCGCTGGTGATCGGCGCGGAGACCTTCTCGCGCATCCTCGACTGGAACGACCGCACCACCTGCGTGCTGTTCGGCGACGGCGCCGGCGCCGCTGGTGCTGGAGGCGCAGGAGCAGCCGGGCGCGCGACGCCGACCGCGGCATCCTGACCACGCATCTGCGCTCGGACGGCCGCCACAAGGCCAAGCTTTATGTCGACGGCGGCCCGTCCTCGACGCAGACCGTCGGCCATCTGCGCATGGAAGGCCGCGAGGTGTTCAAGCACGCGGTCGCCATGATCACCGACGTGATCGAGGACGCCTTCAAGGCGACCGGCTACACCGCCGCCGACATCGACTGGTTCGTGCCGCACCAGGCCAACAAGCGCATCATCGACGGCTCCGCCCACAAGCTCGGCATCGCGCCGGAGAAGGTGGTGATCACGGTCGACCGCCACGGCAACACCTCGGCGGCCTCGATTCCGCTGGCGCTCGCCGATGCGGTCGCCGACCGGCGCATCAAGCGCGGCGAATCTGATCCTGCTGGAGGCGATGGGCGGCGGCTTCACCTGGGGCTCGGCGCTGCTGCGCTGGTGAGGCGAAGCCAACGGCCACAGCGCCGCCATAATTCGCACATCGCCCCGTTGACCCGACAGGCTCAGAGCTAATATCGTCGATAATTCAGCGGGATATCTTCGCCGGGGGCAGGGCAGGCGATGACCGGAAAAACAGTGACGCGGGCCGACCTGTGTGAGGCGGTCTACCAGAAGGTGGGCCTGTCGCGCACGGAATTCGCCGCGCTCGTGGAATTGGTGCTCAAGGAGATCACCGACTGCCTCGAGCGCGGCGAGACCGTGAAGCTGTCGTCGTTCGGCTCTTTCGTCGTGCGCAAGAAGGGCCAGCGGATCGGGCGCAACCCCAAGACCGGCAAGGAAGTGCCGATCTCGCCGCGCCGGGTGATGGTGTTCAAGCCGTCGGCGATCCTCAAGCAGCGCATCAACGGCGCAGCCAGAGCGCCGCCGACCGAAGAGTCGTAGCCGCGTCGTCAGCTTGGTACTGCGTTCAGTTAACACGTTGAACTCGAAGGTGGGGCCGCTTTGGAAAAAGGCGCCGGACGCATTCCGCACCATCAGCGAAGTGGCCGACGAACTCGACCTGCCGCAGCACGTGCTGCGCTTCTGGGAGAGCCGCTTCCGCGAAATCAAGCCGATGAAGCGCGGCGGCGGCCGGCGCTATTACCGGCCCGGACGACGTCGATCTGCTGCGCGGCATCCGCCATCTGCTCTACGGCGAGGGCTACACCATCCGCGGCGTGCAGCGCATCTTGCGCGAGCAGGGCGTCAAGTTCGTGCAGGCGGTGTGGGAGGAGGGCGCGCCGCAGCCGCCGCATGGCGCGACCGAGGACGAGGAATTTGTCCGAGAGAGGCCGCATCCGCTGCCGAGATGCTGAACGATGAGGAGACGCGGGCTTGGCGGCCGGCTCGCTTCGCTGATCGGCCGCGATCTCGGCGACCGCCAGGACGACGCGAGGCGCGGCGCGAGCCGCCGATGCAAAGCGCGCCGATGCCGCGCGTCGAGGCGGCCGATCGTATCGGCGGCACGGCGCGGCAGCCGTTGCCGGTCTCCGAAGAAATCGATCTACCCAGAGTTGAAAGCCCGCCGCCGCGGGTGGCGCCGGCTCCGTCGCTGCCACGCGAGACGCTGGCCAAGCTGCAAGAGGCGCTGCAGGAGCTCGGTGAGTGCCGCAAGCTTATCGACGCGGCGCTGGAGCAAGAGGCCGCCTAGCGTGGCCCGCTTTCGGCGCTGAAGCGAACTCGTCCGCGCCGACGAAAAACTTCGCTGTACCATTTTGAACCACATTCGGCCCTCGCGCGACTGAAACAATGCGCGAGGAAACGCCACACCCCTCGCGCAAACGCCGTGGTAACTCCGCCCGCCACGAACGGGCGGAGTTACTTCGCGGCGAAATGGCGCGCGTTCACGGTGTCGGCAGTGCAGCCTTGCGCCAGTACCGGGGACCGGCGAAGCTTGCCGTTGTGGCCGGATTGTGTGGGGTGTTGGGTTAGTTCGCGTGCGACAAACGAGACTGGCGGCGGCCGCAGTCGCGCTGGTGGCCCTCGTCATCGGCAACAAGCCAGCGCTGGCGTGCGATAGCGAAAGCGGCTGCGTCGCGAATACGATCATCACAGCGGTGATCGATCCTCACCATCCGCTGGCGATCAGCCCCGGCGCTGCGGTCGGCGGCTCCGTCGCCGTCGCCGCGGTCGCACCGATGATCGCTACCGTGGTGCTCGGCCGCGAACTCACCTTGAGCGAAGCCTGGCACATCGAGCTCGGCGTCTTTCTTGGACCGGTCGGCTGGCTCCTCGCCGATCAGATGTTTGCGCCGGCGCAGGGCGCGCCCGGCACGGGACCGGGCCAAGGCGGCGGCAATGGCAACGGCAACGTTCATTTTCCGCCGCCGGGAGCGCCATTCTTGCCCAACGAGATTCTGCTGCAGCTCGATAGCGGCACCTCGGCGCGCTACCTGCAACGGCTGCTGCGCCGCCTACATCTCACGCGTGCTCGACACGCAGCGCTTCGGCCTGACTAACATCACGCTACTGCGCCTGCGCATCGACAACGGCCGCTCCGTCATCAGCATCCTCCGCTCGCTCGCTCGCTACGCGCGCATCGCCTCGGCGCAGGTGAACTATCTTTATCTGCTGCAACAAGGCGCGCCGGCGGCATCGCGCGACGCGGCGCCCGATGCGAGCCTCGCGCAATACGTGGTCGACAAGCTGCATCTGACCGAGGCGCACAGGATCAGCAACGGTGACGACGTCAAGGTCGCGGTGATCGACTCTCAGGTCGATGCGGCGCAGCCCGAGCTTGCCGGCAGCATTGCCGCGCAGTTCGATGCTACCGGCCTGCCGCCGGCGCCGCATCCGCACGGCACCGCGATCGCCGGCGCCATCGCCGCGCACGACCGCCTCATCGGCGTAGCGCCCAAAGTGAAACTGCTCACCGCGCGCGTCTTTTCCGGCAGCGGCGACAGCGCGCAGGCCACCACCTTCAATATCCTCAAGGGCCTCGATTGGGCGGCGAGCCAGAATGCGCGCGTCGTCAACATGAGCTTTGCCGGCCCGAACGATCCGATGATCCGTTCCATGGTCGGCAAGGCGTATGCGCGCGGCATGGTGCTGATCGCCGCCGTCGGCAACGCCGGACCACGGGCGCGGCCGCTTTATCCGGCGGCTTATCCGGACGTCATCGGCGTCACCGCAACCGATGCCGACGACAAACTGTTGCCGCAGGCCAATCGCGGCCGGCAGGTGGCGGTGTCGGCGCCCGGCGTCGATATCGTCGCGCCGGCGCCGGCTGACGCCTATCAGATCACCTCCGGCACTTCGATCGCGGCGGCGCACGCGAGCGGCGTTGCCGCGCTGCTGCTGGCGCAGGATCCGAAACTCACGCCTAACGCTCTGAAGAAGATCCTGACCGAAAGCGCGCATGCGTTGCGGCAGGCGGCCCGCGACGTCGGCGCCGGCGAGGTCGATCCGTTGGCCGCGCTCAGGGAACTCAAGAAATAAGGCGCAAGTTCAAGCAGCGCGCGGAAGGCCTTGAGGGAACAAGTGCGCCCGCGCTAAGGAGGGGACGCAATGGCCGGTCTCATCGCCGCCGATCCCCTTACCCGCAATCACAGGAAAGCTTAAATGAAGTTCCCGTTCGTCGCTGCCCTTGGCCTTGTTCTGATCGTCACGGCGCCGGCTTGGGCCGCGGAGCATAAGAAGAAGGACGAACTCAAAGGCACCGCCAAGGAAGAGTTCCGCCTGCGACGTTGACGCCGCGCGCTTCTGCAGCGACGACGTTCCCGACACCTTCAAGGTGCTCGCCTGTCTCAAGGAGCATCGCGAGAAGCTGAAAAAAGCATGCAAGCAAGTGCTGGAAGACCACGGCCAGTGAGCGGTTTCGGTCGGCAACCGGGAACTGCGGTTCTTTCGATTTTATGCTGGAAACCTGGAACGCCGCCGCCGTTTCGACGATTTTAGAGGCGAGTTACAATTACGGCGAACCGCAAAAGCGGGTCTTGAAACTATGGCTACGGCCCTCAATTCGGCGCGATGGCGGGCGCTACCCGGCGCGGTGGCTCTGCTTTGGCTCGTCGTCGCAACCGGCGCCGGGCGGGCGGACGATGTGACCGGCGCGCTGCCGCCGCCCGACCCGACCGGGGAATGGCTGGTCGCCAAGGGCTATGCCACCATCCGCATCGCCAACTGCGACGGCCGGCTGTGGGGCATCGTCGCATCGGAATTGCGCCCCAACGTCGACAGCAAGAACCCCGATCCCAACCTGCGCAGCCGGCCGACGCTTGGCATGCCGGTGCTGCTGCACATGACGCGGACCCAAAGCAACCAGTGGGACGGCGACATCTACAACTCGCAGGACGGCCACACCTACGACGCCAATATCAGCCTGGTGGACCCCAATACGTTGAAGGTCGAAGGATGCTTCCTCGGCTTCCTCTGCGGCGGCGAGAACTGGAAACGCGTCACCCCGCGGAACACGACCACCGGCGCGCTGCCGCACAGCCTGCCGCCGCACGACGGGCGCGCCAACAGCAATCCCGCCAACGACGTGTGTCTAGCCGTCTTCGGACCCGCGTGGCTTTCCCATCAAGGCCGGCTGAAATAGCACCGCCGCCGCAAGCGTGCAGACGAGCGACAGCGCAAGAAGCTTGCCCATGCTCGACGTGCCGGGATGTTCGGACAGCCACAGGCTGCCGAAGGCCGTGGCCGTCGTCAGCGCGCTCCAGATCACGGCACGGGTGAGGCTCGACTGCAACAGGTCGGTGTGCCCGGAACGCCAGGCCATGATGTAGTAGATCTTGAACGCCACGCCGACGCCGAGCAAAAGCGGCAGGGCGATGATGTTGGCGAAGTTGAGCGGCATGCCGATGATACGGTGATCTCCAGCGTCACCGCGCCGGCCAGGATCAGCGGCGCCAAGGTGAGCAGCACGTCGCCGAACCGCTTGAGCACGATCCACAGCAGGATGGCGATCGAGATCAGCGCGAAGGCGCCGGCTTCGATAAACGCACGCACCACGGTATTGCCGGATTCCAGGATCGAGATCGGGCCGCCGATGGCGTTCGGATAAATTGCGAGCATGGCGCGGGCGAAGCTGCGCAGCACCTCGGTGTTGTTGGTGTCGCCCTTGGGCGCCGCCTGAACTCGGGCGCGGCCGTCGGCCGACAGCCAGTCGACCCGCAACGGCTGCGGCAGTTTGTCGGCGGTGACGGGCGTCGCCTTCATCTCGGCGCGCAATTGGGCGATGTCGGCCTCAAACGGCACGATGAACGCCGCCTGCACCTTGGCGCGCGTGTCCTGGCTCGCGCCGGCAAGCTTGGTGCAATCGGCGGCCAGGCGCCGCGCCGCCTCGGCGCCCGGGCTCGCGGTGCTGCCGGCAAGCGCGCTGAGCTGCGCGGCAAGTCCGTTCAGGGCGGCAATGTTGTCGGCGTCGGTCGGCGGCTTTGCCGGCGTCTTGTCGAGGATCGGCCCCATGTCCTCGGCGAAGGATTTGATGAACTCGAGCTTCTTGTCCTGGTCTTGCGGTACGAAGCTCATCAGCGTCGTCGCGCTCAACACGTCCGGTTGCTTGCGCAGCCGCTCGGCCGCGGCGGTCGCGTCCTTGAGCGACGGCACGATCACGTTGACCGAGTTGATGCCGACCTGCGGGCTCGAGCCGAGATCGAGCAGGGTCGAGATCGATTCCGTCTTGGGGCTGCGCAGATGGATGGGATCGAAATCGAACGTGACGTAGTACAGCAGCGGCGAGCCGAGCAGCGCCACCGCGACCGTGCCGGCGATCACCGGCACGCGGTAGGTCTGCAGGAAACGGTCGATCGGCGCCAACGCCTTGTAGCCGACCGGCTCCGGCTCGCCCGGCGGATTGAGCACGGAAATCAACGCCGGCAACACGGTGATGCTGGTCACGTAAGCGATGAGCATGCCGAAGCCGGCGATCAGGCCCAGTTCGGAGACGCCGAGATAGGCGGTCGGCAGGAAAGAGAAGAAGCCGGCCGCGACCGCCGCCGCGGCAAGCGTCAGCGGCACGCCGACCTTGCTCGCGGCTTGCGCGAGCGCCGGACCAATCTCGCCGGCCGCATGGCGTTCGGCGCGATAGCGTACGGAAAACTGGATGGCAAAATCGACGCCGATGCCGACGAACAACACGGCGAAGGCAACCGAGATCAAATTGAGCGCGCCGACCATCATCAGGCCGAGCGCTGCGGTGAGCGACAACCCGACAAACAAGTTGATGAAGACGGCGACAATGATGCGCGCCGATTTCAGCGCCAGCCACAGGATGACGAGCACCACCAGGATGGTGCCGAGAGAATTGACGAGAGCGCCGTGCTCGACGGTCGCGAATTCTTCATCCGCCATCGGCACCGACCCTGTGAGCCGCACGCGGGCCTGATATTTCGCGGCGAGCTGAAGATCGGCCGCGGCCTGCCTGATGGCGTTGCTCGAGGCTTCGCCTGGCCTGAGGGCGGAAAAATTCAGCACCGGGCGCACTTCGATGATGCGGCGCAAGTCGGATGGCGTCGGCTTTTGCCCGCTCAGCATCTCCTGCCACGAAAACGACGTCGGGTGCCCGGCAAGCGCGTCTTCGACCGTGGCGGCGGCCAGCGATAAAGGCCGCGCCATGGCGTCGAGCGTCGTCATCTCCCGCCGCACGCCGGTCAGGCCGAGCGACATTGCGCGGGTGACGCCGCGCAAGCTCGGGTCGCCGGTGAGCGCGCTGACCACGGGCGCTGCGCGCGTGAGGCCTTCGGTCAGATGGCCGACGGTGTCGGTCGGTTGATACAGCAACCCGTTGCGGACGAAGAATTCGCTGCTGCTCAGATCCTCGACCGAGTGGAAAAGCGCCGGCTGCTTGGCGAGGCGTCCGGCAAGCTCGTTGGCGGCAAGCGCCGCATCCTCGGCCGTCGGCGCGTCGACCACGATCAGGGTCGATTCAAAGTGGCCGGGGAAGGCCTTTTCGAACGCCGCCTCGCGCTGCCGCCAGTCGAGATCGGGGGATATCAATTTATTTATATCGGTGCTGATGGCGAAATGCCGCCCGGCATAGACCGACGATGCCGCCGCCAAAACCACGGCCAAGACGATGATCGGCCACGGGAATCGGGTGCAGAACCGAACGATTGCCGTGATGGTATTCGCGAGCATTAAAGGGGCTGCCTGTTAATTGGGCTGACTGGGCTTAAGTCATACAGTGGACATAGGAAATTCGGACTTTTAAATAAGGAACTTATCGGCATGCCGCCAATTAACGTCAACTGAAGACGCCGGGCCGGGGGCGTTCGAGGTTGACGGGGGCGGCAATAGGACACGTGCCGGTCGGTTCTGCCGAATGCACCAGCCTCCAATGTACTGCGGAAGGAACACTGACGCATGACGGCTCCCAACGGGGAATTCCAAACTAGGCCCACACCTCATCTCGACTCGATCAACAGTCCCAACGATTTGCGTCGTCTCAACGCTCGGCACTTGCAGCAGGTTGCCGACGAATTGCGCGCCGAGACGATCAGCGCGGTGGCGGTGACCGGCGGCCATCTCGGCGCGAGCCTGGGCGTCGTCGAGCTGACCGTCGCCTTGCATTACGTGTTCGACACCCCCAATGACAAGCTGATCTGGGACGTCGGGCACCAGGCCTATCCGCATAAGATACTCACCGGACGCCGCGACCGCATCCGCACCTTGCGTATGGGCGGGGGCTTGTCCGGCTTCACCAAGCGATCGGAGAGCGAATACGACTGTTTTGGGGCGGCGCATTCCTCGACATCGATTTCCGCCGGCCTCGGCATGGCGGTGGCCCGCGACCTCTCCGGGCAGAAAAACAACGTCGTCTGCGTCATCGGCGACGGCGCCATTTCCGCCGGCATGGCCTACGAGGCGATGAACAACGCCGGCGCCATGAATCGCCGCCTGATCGTGATCCTCAACGACAACGAGATGTCGATTGCGCCGCCGGTCGGCGCCATGTCGAATTATCTGAGCCGGCTGTTGTCGAGCCCAACCTTCATGTCGCTGCGCGACATCGGCAAGCAGTTCGCCGAGCGGCTGCCGAAATTCATCAAGGACAAAGCCGCGCTCGCCGAGGAACTGGCGCGCGGCTTCGTCACCGGCGGCACCTTGTTCGAGGAGCTCGGCTTCTACTACGTCGGCATCGTCGACGGCCACGATCTCAATCAGCTCGTGCCGGTGCTGGAAAACGTGCGCGACGCCGACAACGGCCCCATCCTCGTGCATGTGCGCACGCAGAAGGGCAAGGGCTACGCGCCGGCGGAAGCCTCGCAGGACAAATACCACGGCGTCGTCAAGTTCGACGTCGTCACCGGCAAGCAGCACAAGGCCGCCTCGAACGCGCCGTCGTACACCAAGGTGTTCGGCGAGAGCCTGGTCAAGGAGGCGCGCAAGGACGACCGCATCGTCGCCATCACCGCGGCGATGCCGTCGGGCACCGGCGTCGATATTTTCGGCAAGGCGTTTCCGGAGCGAACCTTCGACGTCGGCATTGCCGAGCAGCACGGCGTCACCTTCGCCGCGGGCCTTGCGACGCAAGGCTACAAGCCATTCGTCGCGATCTATTCGACATTCCTGCAGCGCGCCTACGATCAGGTCGTGCACGACGTCGCGATCCAGCGCCTGCCGGTGCGTTTTTGCATGGACCGCGCCGGCCTCGTCGGCGCCGACGGGCCGACGCATGCCGGCTCGTTCGACCTTGCCTATCTCGGCTGCCTGCCGGGCTTCGTGATCATGGCCGCGGCGGACGAGGCCGAACTCGTGCATATGGTGGCGACGGCCGCGGCGATCGACGACCGGCCGAGCGCTCTGCGCTATCCGCGCGGCGACGGCGTCGGCGTCGAAATGCCCGAGGTCGGCATGCCGCTCGAGATCGGCCGCGGCCGCATCGTCAAGCAAGGCACGACGGTGGCGCTGCTGTCGCTCGGCACGCGGCTGGCCGAATGCCTGAAGGCGGCGGAGACGCTCGCGGCGCACGGCATTTCGACGACGGTTGCCGACGCGCGCTTCGCCAAGCCGCTCGACGACGATCTGATCCTGCGGCTCGCGCGCCAGCACGAACTGCTCATCACCGTCGAGGAAGGCGCGATCGGCGGCTTCGGCGCGCATGTCATGCAGTTGCTCGCGGAGCAGGGCGCGCTCGAGCAGCCCGGCTTCAAGATGCGCAGCATGGTGCTGCCGGACGTGTTCATCGATCATGATTCGCCGCCGGCGATGTATGCCAAGGCCGGCCTCGACGCCAACGGCATCGTCGCCAAGGTGTTTCGACGTGTTCGGCACACGCTACGTGCCTGAGCTTAAGCCGGCGGACATCGCCCAGCTCGCCGAGCGGGCGCGGCGCCGGCGCGAAGCGAACGGCGGACGAATGAACGGGGGCGCGGCATGAAGGTCATTCTGGCGAAGCCGCGCGGCTTCTGCGCCGGCGTGGTGCGCGCCATCGAGATCGTCGAGCGCGCGCTCGATAAATACGGGCCGCCGGTCTATGTGCGGCATGAGATCGTGCACAACAAATGGGTGGTCGACGCGCTGAAGGCGCGCGGCGCCCGCTTCGTCGAGGAGCTCTCCGAAGTGCCGCCCGACGCCATCACCATCTTCAGCGCCCATGGCGTAGTCGAAGAAGGTCGTGGATGAGGCGGGCGAACGCGGGCTGCGCGTGCTCAACGCCACCTGTCCGCTGGTCTCCAAGGTGCACGCGCAGGGCCGCCATTACGTGCGCAACGGCCGCACCGTGATTCTGATCGGCCATGCCGGGCATCCGGAGGTCGAGGGCACGCTCGGCCAGATCCCTGGGCCGGTGCTTGCTGGTGCAGACCGAAAACGACGTCGCGGCGCTCGATCTGCCGACCGATACGCCTATCGCCTATGTGACGCAGACGACGCTGAGCGTCGACGACACCCGCGGCATCATCGCGGCGCTGTATCGGCGCTTCGCGGACGTGGTCGGGCCCGGGACCGAGGATATCTGCTATGCGACGCAGAATCGCCAAACGGCGCTGCTCGAATTGACCAAGCTGGTGGACGTTATTTTCGTCGTCGGCGCCAAGAACAGCTCGAATTCCAACCGGCTGCGCGAAATCGGCATGGAGGCCGGAATTCCGACACATTTGATCGCCAATGGCAGCGAGATCATGCCGGAATGGCTCAAAGGCGTCGAAGTGGTCGGCCTCACCGCCGGCGCCTCGGCACCCGAGGTGATGGTGCGGGACGTGATCAACGCCCTGCGCCGCATCGCGCCGGTTGAAGTCTTCACCCTGCCGGGGCAGGACGAGCACATTGAATTCCGCGTTCCGGTCGAGCTGCTCGACGTTCCGAGCGCTCAGCAAATAACCAAGGACAGCACTCTTGGGCATCCCCCTTCTGCAGAAGCTATCGGTCGGTAGCTACGTCATTCGCCAGCGTCTTGCCGGCCGCAAGCGCTATCCGCTCGTGTTGATGCTGGAGCCGCTGTTCCGGTGCAATCTCGCTTGCGCCGGCTGCGGCAAGATCGACTATCCGGACGATATTCTCAACCAGCGCATTTCCGTAGCCGACGCGCTCGGCGCGGTCGACGAATGCGGCGCGCCGGTCGTCTCGATCGCCGGCGGCGAGCCGCTGCTGCACAAGGAGATGCCCGAGATCGTGCGCGGCATCATCGCGCGCAAGAAATTCGTCTATCTCTGCACCAATGCGCTGCTGATGGAAAAGCGCATGAAGGACTACGAGCCGTCGCCCTATTTCGTCTGGTCGGTGCATCTCGACGGCAACAAGGAAGATCACGACAAGTCGGTGTGCCAGGCCGGCGTCTATGATCGCGCGGTCGCCGCGATCAAGGCGGCCAAGGCACGCGGCTTCCGCGTGCAACATCAACTGCACGCTGTTCAACAACGCCGATCCCGAGCGCATGGCGCGCTTCTTCGACGACGTGATGGCGATGGGCGTCGACGGCATCACGGTGTCGCCCGGCTACGCCTACGAGCGCGCGCCGGACCAGCAGCACTTCCTCAACCGCGAGACCACCAAGAAGCTGTTCCGCGGCATCTTCCGGCGCGGCGAGGGCGCCAGGAACTGGTCGTTCAGCCAGTCCGGCCTGTTCCTCGATTTCCTCGCCGGCAACCAGACCTATCACTGCACGCCCTGGGGCAATCCGACGCGCAC
Source organism: uncultured Alphaproteobacteria bacterium (assembly GCA_963822035.1). Taxonomy (GTDB): domain Bacteria; phylum Pseudomonadota; class Alphaproteobacteria; order Rhizobiales; family Xanthobacteraceae; genus Pseudolabrys. Next base: position 765,020 of record CAWGGC010000004.1, read on the forward strand.
CGTGTTCGGCTGGCAGAAGCCCTGCTACCTGCTCGGCGAAGGCTATGCCAAGACCTTCAAGGAGCTGATGGAGGAGACCGACTGGGACGCCTACGGCGTCGGCAATTACGAGAAGTGCGCCGACTGCATGGTGCATTCCGGCTTCGAGGCGACCGCGGTCAACGACGCCATCGCCCATCCGCTCAAGGCGCTTTCGGTTGCCTGCGCGGCGTCAAGACCGAAGGGCCGATGGCGCCGGAGATCGCCGCTCGACCGCCAGCGCCCGGCGCAATTCGTGTTCTCGCGCCACGTCGAGCAGAAGCTCGAGGAAATCCGCGCCGACAAGAGCAAGAAAAACGCCGAACTCGTCCCCGCCAAGTAGTGCGTGATGGAACTTTTCGCCGCCGCTGACCGTTAGCAGGGCGGGTTCCAACGGAGGTCGGCGGTGCGCGGGCGTGGCCTCATTATCGTCCTCGGCGTGATGGCTGCGGCGCTGGCCTTGCCGGTGCCTGGGCGTGCCCAGTTTTCGCCGCAAGGCGTCATCGGCGCGGTGACGGCGCCGCTGCGGCATATGCTCGGCGATATCGCCCATTTCCCGCGATTGCACCGCCACGGCAGCCACCACGCCGCGGCGGCGGCGCCACCGGCGACCGAACCGGACGAGGGCGCGCTCGCGCACCTCGGACCGCCGGCCTGGCCGAGCGCCTATGCCGACATCATCGGCTACGTGTTTTGGCCCGGCGATTATGCGCGGATGCTGCAGGAGCAGGGCTTCGACGTCATCGCCTTGACGATCACCGGCCCGCTTGCGTCGCGCATTGCGGCACGCAACGTGGCGGCGACCACGGGCGCGGCGGCAGCCGCCGATGCCTCCGATTGCAAGCCGGCGATCGACGCCGGCGGCTGGCCGCAATCCATGATCGGGCAGTCGGTCAAGCTCGATGCCGCCGCCGATGGGCGCTTGCGCGCCTTCCAGGCGGCGCTGGTCCAGGCGGCGGGGCAGGCGGCGCCCGATTGCAGCGATCTCGCCGATGTGCCGGCACCCGAACGGCTCGGGCGCCTGATCAACGCGCTGTGGGCCGTGCACGACACGGGATTGCTGGTGCGCGGGCCGCTGATCGCATTCGAAAACGGCCTTACCGCCGCGCAAAAAGCCGCCTTCGCCGCGCCGGCGCAAACCGAAGCGCAACAAGACAAGACGCAACAGACGGCCGACGCCGCGAACAAGGCGATGCAGACTTGCGCCGAGCAGAATGTCGGCGAGGCCGAGCGCATGATCAAAGTCGTCGAGCAGCGCACCCGCCCGACCAAGGAGCAGGCGGCGAGCCTTGAGAAACTGCGCAAGGTCGCGACCAACATGGCGAAGCTGTTGATCCCATCTTGTACGAACGCGCCTGCCGCCGATCCGCTGGCAAGGCTCGATGCCGCCGACGATCAGCTCACGACCATGATCTACGCGGCGTCCTCGGTGCAGATCGCCGTTACCGATTTCTACAATGGGCTGAGCGCGCAGCAGAAGGCGCGGTTCGACGGCTCACGCTGATCACATGCCGAAGGTGATGCGCGGATTGCCGCCGGCCATGAGAGTGCGGTAGCGCGCCAGCGCCCACAGCGGAAAGAATTTCCGGTAGCCGTGGTAGCGCAGATAGAACACGCGCGGGAAGCCGGTGGCGGTGAAGCGCTCTTCGGCCCAAAAACCGTCCGTGCCTTGCGTCTCGATGAGATAGCGAATGCCGCGCGCGACGGCGGCATGGCCGGCTTCGCCTGCGGCCATCAGGCCAAGCAGCGCCCAGGCGGTCTGCGAGGCGGTGCTCGTGGCCGGCTCATGACCGCGATAGCCGAGCTTGTAGCTCGAGCCATCCTCGCCCCAGCCGCCGTCGGCGTTCTGGATCTTGAGCAGCCAATCGCGCGCCTTGCGGATTTCCGGCGCATGGTGGTCGAGGCCGCAGGCGTTGAGCGCGCACAGCACCGACCATGTGCCGTAGATGTAGTTGAGGCCCCAGCGCCCGTACCAGCTGCCGTCGGCGAGTTGCGTTCTGCGCAAGATAAGCGAGGCCGCGCTCGACCGCCTCGCCCTTGATTTCGCCGAGCTGCGCCAGCATCGACAGGCAGCGCGCGGTCACGTCCTCGGTCGGCGGATCGATCAGCGCGCCGTGGTCGGCGAAGGGGATGTTGTTGAGATAGTCGTAGATGTTGTCGACATCGAAGGCCGCCCAGCCGCCATTTGCGCTCTGCATGCCTTTGACCCATTCGACGGCGCGGTCGATGGCCGCATCGTAGCGCGTGCCGACCGCGGTGTCGGCGCGGCGGGCGCGGTCCATCGCCATGACCACGACCGCGGTGTCGTCGAGGTCGGGGTAATGCGGGTTGGCGTATTGGAAGGCCCAGCCGCCGGGCCGCAAGCCCGGGCGCCGTATCTCCCAGTCGCCTTTCACGTCGAGCACCTGGCGCGGCAGCAGCCAGTCGAGGCCGCGGCAGGCGGCCTCGATATCGCCGGCTTCGAGCAGCGGCGTGGCAGGCAAGCGCGGTGTCCCACACCGGCGACACGCAAGGCTGGCAATAGGCTTCGTGCTCTCCGATGACCAGGAGCTTCTCGAGCGAGTCGCGCGCGACCGCGGCCTTCTCCGTGTCGCCGAGCACGTCGTACATCAGCGTCGCGTTGGCCATCGCCGGAAAGATGGCGCCAAGGCCGTCCTCGCCGTTGAGCCGCTCGGTGACGAAATCTTCGGCAGCCTTGATCGCACGTTGCCGCGTCTGGCGCGGGATGAGCTTCACGCCGGGACGCAGGATCATGTCGATGACGCGGAAGCCGGCGAACCAGGTCCATTTCTGGTGCGGCGCTTTCTTCGGCGGGCCGATGGTGGCCGGCGGCTCGACAAACAATTCGTCGATATTGGCGAAGGCGCCCTTCGGGCGGGGCTTCTGCGCCTGCAGCACCAGCAGCGGTGTCAGCACGGTGCGGCCCCAATAGGAAATCTTCGACAAATGGAACGGAAACCAGCGCGGCAGCAGCGCGATCTCGACCGGCATTTCCGGCACGCTCTGCCAGCGCAGGATGCCGAACAGCGACAGCAGCGCGCGCGTGAACACGTTGCTGTGCACGGCGCCGCCGCGCGAAAGGATCGCCTCGCGGGCGCGGCGCATGTGCGGCGCGGCGGGGGCATCGCCGATCGTCTTCAGCGCGAAATAGGCTTTGACGCTGGCGCTCATATCGAAGTCGCCGTCGTGGAACAGCGGCCAGCCGCCGTGCTTGCCCTGGATGCGGCGCAGATAGACGGCGATCTTGGCTTCGAGGGCGGCATCGACCGGCTCGCCGCGGAAATGCCGCAGCAGCACGTATTCGGCTGGGATGGTGGCATCGGCCTCGAGCTCGAACACCCAGTGGCCGTCATTGCGCTGCAAGCCGAGCAGAGCGCGATCGGCGGCACTAAGCGCCGCGGTCACGCCGGCGCCGGCGTCGGGTCTGTCGGCGAAGGCGAGGCTCATGCGGCGGCTCGCAGGCGCGCGCCGGCAAGCTCGGCGGCGCGATAGCCGGAGCGGATCGCGCTTTCGAGCGTGGCGGGCAAGCCGGTCGCGGTCCAGTCGCCGGCGAGGAACAGGTTGCTCCAGGCGGTTTCGGCCTTCGGCCGCAGCGCGTTCTGCTCGGGTGTCGCGGCAAAAGTGGCGCGGCGCTCGCGCACGATCTGCCAGGGCGGCAACGCCTCGGGCAGACCGGACACGGCCGCAACCTCGCGCCAGATACGTTGAGCCAACTCCTCGCGCCCGGTCTCGAACAGTCGGTCGGCGCTGCTGATGGTCACCGCCATGCGGCCGGGCAGCGAGAAGATCCACTCGCATAGGCCGTTGATGACGCCGAGCATCGGCGGCATGTCGGCGGGCGGATCGATGCGGAAATGCGCGTTGACGATGCCGCGGAATGCCGTCGGCACCGGCAGTTTCGGCACCAGCTTCGCCGCCGCATAAGGGGTCACCGCCAGGATAACGGTATCGTCGGGCCCGACCGTCTCGGTGCGGTCGGCAAATTGCAGCTGGGACACGCGGTCACCGGCAAAATGCAGCGCGACGAGCTCGTCCTGCAGCGTCAGTGCAACGCCCTGCTGCTTGAGAAAAGCAATCGCCGGCTCGACGAAGACATTGCCGATGCCGTCGCGCGCAATGAGCGGCCGGCAGGCCTGGCCGCCGAGCGCCAGCGTCTCGCGGATCAGCGCGCTCGCAAGCTTGGCCGAGCCCTGCGGCGGTTCGATATTGAGCGCGGCGAGCAATAGCGGCTCGAGCAGCCGCTTGTAGACCGGGCCGCTGCAATCCATCACCGCGCCGATCGGCTTGTCGGCCGGCGCGAAGGCAAGCCGGGCCAGCGACAGATAATCGGCAACGCGGGTTTGCGGCACGCGGCGGTCCTTGTCGAACACCCACCACGGCAACCGGCCGTCGTTGAAGCGCAGCGTCCAGCGCGCTTTGCTGTCGAGATCGACAAAAGGAAATTCGGCCGTGGCCGGACCCTGCAGCCCGGCGGCGGAGCCGATCGCGTTGGCATAGGACAGCGCCGCATGATTGCCCGACAGCAGGATGTGGGTGCCGTTGTCGATCAGCATGCCGGTCGCCTGATCGTAATAGGAGCGGCAGCGGCCGCCCGGCTGCAGCGTCGCCTCGTGGATCGCGATGCGGCGTCCGCTGCCGGCAAGGCGGACGGCGGCGGCGAGGCCGGCTAAACCTGCGCCAATGATATGGACGGTGCCGTCAGATGAAGGCATGGCGCAACGCGATCCAGAGGAGATGCGATTTGTTGACATGGACGCGCTCGCGCGGCGCCGACCAGCCGCGCGCGGTCATTTCGGCAAGCATCTGCCGGTACACTTCGCCCATGATCTTGGGCGCGCGCACCTGGCGGCGCGGCGTGCGCGCCATGATCGCCTCGGCCTCGGCAAAATGCGCCCGCGCGCGCTCGGCAACCACGTTGCAGGCGGCGGTGATGCGCGCGTCGGTAATGGCGGCCGCCGGATTGGTGACGCCGATGCCGGCGGTCTGCAAGGCCTCGCGCGGCAGGTAGAGCCGGTTGACCGCCGCATCCTCGTCAAGATCGCGCAAGATGTTGGTGAGCTGCAGCGCGCGGCCGAGATGATGCGCAAGCTTTCGTCCGTCGTCCTCGCCCATGCCGAAGACGCGCACCGACAGGCGGCCGACCGCGGAAGCGACACGGTCGCAGTAGAGATCGAGCTCATCGAAAGCCGGCGCCTGGATGTCTTCGCGCGCATCCATCTCCATGCCGTCGATGACGGCGAGGAAGTCCTCCTCGTGGAGCCCGAAGCGGGTGACCGCGCGGGCAAGGCCGGCGAGCGCCGGCGGAGCATGGCCGGCGTAGATCAAAGCGACGCTGCTGCGCCAGGCGGCCAGCTGTTGCAGGCGCCGGTCGCTCGGCTCGTCGCTGTCGGCGATGTCGTCGACAGCGCGGCAGAAAGCGTAAATCTCGAACATGGCCTCGCGCTGCTCGCGGCCGAGGATGCGCATGGCGAAATAGAACGACGAGCCGCCGGCGCGTTGCGCAGCCGGCGCGGGGGCGTCCATGAATTGGGACTGCACGCTCATGGCGTCTGGTAACGGCGCGTCAACGGCGCCGCCCTGAGAAGGCGGCGGAACAGCGCCCCCGCCGCGGCGCCAGCCGCGGTCGAACCGGCCTGCGCCTTGCTCAAATGCACGGGCTCGCTCAGCGGATCATGCGCGTGCAGGACCGCCATAAGACGAACCGCCAGCGCCTGGATGGCGGCGACTTCGAGCGCGAGCCCGGTGTCGGCGATGCTGGCGCTGAACGGCGCGCTCTGCTGCAGCAGCGCCTCGGTGCGGGCAAGCACCGCGTCCAAGGTGTTGCGCAGCGCCGGGCTTGCCTTCGGCGCGGCGAGCGCCTCGACGCCGATGCCGTTCGCGGCAAGCGCATCGAGCGGAATATAGACGCGATCGAGCTTGCGGTAGTCGGCGGCGCAGTCCTGCACGTGGTTGATGATCTGCAGCGCCGCGCACAGCGCATCCGATGCGGGCCAGGTGTCGCGCAACTCGCCGTGCACGTCGAGCACGAAGCGGCCGACCGGCATCGCCGAGCGTGAGCAGTAGTCGATAAGCTCGGCCCAATTGGCATAGCGCAGCTTGGTGACGTCCTGGCGGAACGCGCTCAAGAGGTCCTGCGCGTGGCGCGGCGTCAGACCGCGTGTCCGCAGCACCTCACCGAGCCGGACGCCCTCCGGCTCTTTGGCATCTTCGCCGAGCAGGCTGCGCTCGAGGCCGTCGAGCCGGACAAGTTTGTGTCCAGCCGGCAGCGAGGGATGATCGGCAATATCGTCGGCAACGCGGACAAACTCATAGAAGGCGAGAATGGCCGGGCGGTGGCGGCGCTTGATGAGCCACGACGCGACCGGGAAGTTCTCGTCGCGCGAGCCTTTGCCGGAACGGAGTTCGGAAGCCGTGGTCATTGCAGGCTCGGCGCATCGACGTGGACGCGCCCCTTCCATTGCCCGCCGCGGCGGCGCAGGTGCCTATAGGCGGAGATGAAGGTATAGAGCAAATAAAGCGCGGCGATGAGGGGCAGCGCGACGCCCCACAGCAGCGACCGCCCATAAAGCCGCAAAGTCGGGATGAAGGAGCCGGCCATCACCAGCCAGGCGGCAAGACCGAGGTATTGCGGCAGCCCGCCGGCAAAGAGCGTGAGCAAAGGCGGCGCCAGGAAGGTCAGCGCCATGCCGAGCGCCGTCGCGGCAAGCATGAGCGGGGAAAAGCGCAATTGTGCGTAGGCGGAGCGCGCGACCATCTGCGCAACGTCGGCGAAGCCCGGGTAGGGGCGAATGCTGACCACGCGTTCGGTGAGACCGAGCCAGATCGGGCCGACCTCTTTCAGTTTCGCCGCCAGCGCGCAATCGTCGATCAGCGCGTTGCGGATGACGGCGATGCCGCCGACTTGCGCCAGCGCATGGGCGTCGATCAGCATGCAGCCGCCGGCCGCGGCGGCCGTGCGGCTGCGCGGACGATTGACCCAGGAAAATGGAAACAGCATCTGGAAGAAATAGACGAAGGCCGGCACATGCACGCGCTCGGCAAAGCTGGTGCAACGCAGCTTCGCCATCAGCGACGTCAGCGCCATGCCACCCGATACAGAGTGCGCCACCAGCCATGACAGTGTGTCGGGGGCATGGACGATGTCGGCGTCGGTCAGCAGCAGGTAAGCGGGCTGCACAAGTTCGGCCGCGGCGATGCCCTGCTTGAGCGCCCACAGTTTTCCGGTCCAGCCGGCGGGCGGCCCGCCGCTTTGCATCACGGTGAGCTTGTAGCCGATACTCGCGGCCGCGCGCCGCGCGATCTCGGCGGTGCCGTCGTCGCTGTCGTCGTCGACGACGATCAGGCTGACGGCGCCGGCGTAATTCTGCCGCAGCAGCGACTGCACGCTCGCCGCGATGACGCTCGCCTCGTTGCGTGCCGGCACCACGATCATGACCGAGGGGCAGTTTGTCAGCGCCGGGGGCGAGCCGTCATCGCGCACCGCCCCCCGCCAATAGCCGCCGCGGGCGGCGATGAGGTAGAGCCAGATCGCCACGCAGATGAATGCCAGAACCTCGGTCATGAAGACGTGCTGTCGGGTTGCATCAGATCCTTGGGTCTCAACAGTCGCAGCCGGAGGGCGGTTCAGCCGGCCGGGAACTTTCTAGCGGCAGGTTAGCGTCCACGGAACTGCGGACGGCAAAATTCGGGTAAATCTATGGTTTTCCACGGACAAGCGGGGCCGGCAGTGGAGAAATGCGGCCGTGGGCGCGCTTTAAGCGGCCGCCCTGGGGGGCGGCGGGCAATGCCACGTCTAGGCTAGAACGCGCGCAACGGCGAATTCGATGTGCTTGCCGACAATATAGTCCGAATAGGTGTCACAAAGCTGCGCAACGGTGGCATCAACAGCGGTCCTGGCCTCCGGCCCGATCTCGACCAAGGGCAGCCGGACTTTCGCGGACATGAGCCCAAAAAGGTTCAACGCGTGCGGGAGTCAGCGTCGGCGCTTCGCCAGTCGTTCCGCAGACAACGAGCGCGTTGGCGCCCTCAAGGATTTGCCGGTCACAGAATCGTTCGAGCGAAGCGATATCGACGCTGCCATCGTCCCGGAATGGGGTCGGGATTGCCGGCGAATAGCCGGAGAGTTTCGATACGTGTCGCCCAATTGCAAGCATATCCGGTCTCAAAACGAATGGTGCGGTCACGCCGCGTGGCGCACGAGGCCGTTGGCGGGGATATCGGCTGCCTGCTTGCGGTTGATATCGAGATCGAAGATGCCCGGCACCATGACAACGGCTTGCGGGTGATTGCCGTTTTCATACATGGCGAAGCGGAGGGCTTCGTCCCGGTCAATAAAGATGCCGCCACGCGCGCCGCCCTGGTCCTGGACGACCCAATTGCCGCGGGCGTTTCTGCCGATGAAGTAAAGCGGTGAGTTCGCTGGCGAGGGAGGCTCGATCGGTCTCATGACGCTTCTCCTTTGGAGTGGATCAGTGGTGAAAGGCGCTTGCCCAGATGGCGAACCGGATGGCGAACGTCGCCGCCCCCGTCATTGGACCAGTGGAAGGTCGTCATCATTTTTCGTGGCGTGTCGGGCGTAGTCCCGGAACAGGTCCCGTTCGATCGCGGCGCGATTGCGGCGCACATCGGCGCGGGTTTGCGAGACCGTGGCGAACAGTTTTTGCAACGCTTTCGGGACGAGGCCTGCCAGCACGCGCTTGGTGGCCGCAAGAGAAGCGGCAAACCGGTTGCCCTGATTCCCGATGTCCAATTCGATGCGGTTCGGCAAAAAGACCGTTGCGCAGCCGAACGGCTGGGAATGCCTCTTCGCGAAATGCAACGCCGACCGTCTGGCGAGGAAAATTCCGCCGGCGCGTCCGTCGGCATCGCGGGCAACCCAAAATCCATCGCTATCACGCGCGATGAAAAACAAGGGAATGGCTTCACTGACGAGGTCGGCATGCGGCCGCGGCGGCCATTGTCCCGACATAGAAGGTTGGCTCGGGGGCTCCGATGGCCAGCGGCCGCTTTGGTCGCGAGCCCCCGCGGCGGCGCTGTTGGCGTGGCGCCGCAGTTGGTGCGGCAGACTGGCGCGAGCCGGCATGGCGATCACCGCGCGGGCGCCGGTTGTGCCGTGGCGCGGCTATAGCGCCTGATTGTGCGCTCGGCACGGCGCAGCTCGGATACCGGAACTGCTTTCTTGAGCCGATAAGTTGCGTAGGTATCAAGCGCCCTGGCAATCATCGTGAAGATGCGTTGCAGTGTGGCGGTGCCGTCTTTTGCGCGCCGCTTGCTCTGTGAAGTGCGTGTCGTCATCGAAGTCACTCCTTTGTTCTTTGTCTTGCGGGATTCTTCTCCCCGGTCTCAGCGACTTTCAGATGTCGTCGCCAGCCGGGTCAGATCACCCGTGCCGCCAATGTGCTCAGGAGGGCATATGAATTCGAGACGGATCGGTGCGCGCTCTCATAAAGGCCGCATAAGAAAATCCGTGTCGTTTTGGGTCAAAATCGGCGCGGTACTATGAAATCCACGCCACCATACCCGCGCCCATGGCATAAGCCGCCGCCTCGTCAAGATGCGTCAGCACCGGCCCCAGCGGCTCTTCGCGTTTAATTATCGCGGCGACAACGCAGTAAAGTCCGGTAAGTACCAACAGATTCACCAGAGTCTTGGCAAAGCCGTCGGCTCCAAAGACCGCGAACATGGAAAGCATTGCGGCCCGGATCAGGAAGCGGAGCAGCACGCGCGCCGTCGCGGGCTCGTAGCTCATGGCGCTCGGCGGGTATTTCAGATGTCTCATCCGAAGTTGTCGCAGCAAACGATGTGAGCCGGCTTCGGCCGCAGCGTCGGCACGGATGACGCCGTAGGTTGGGCGAGGGTGCGGCGGGCTTCGAGAAGCGCCAGCAAAATCGCCAGCGCCGGCACGGCATGAGACGCGTCGATGGTATCGTCGATTTCGACCGGCAGATTTGGTTGCCGTGACAAGGAGCAATGCCATTCGCCGCTATCATAGATGAGACGGCGAATGCCCCATCCCGGCAATTCGAGCTCAACAAGGTTGAGACTTGTATCGAGCCACGCGCCGGCTTGGAGAAGCTGCGCAATTCTGGCCGCCGCATTTCCCTTGCGATTGAGCAAGGGCAGGCGCGTGCACAGTTGCGGGATGGCCTCCGACATCAGTGCAGGCGTCACGGCTGGCGCGCGCCGCAGCTTGACGGCCAATCCGTCGAAGTGGCTCTCGGTGCCCGAAACGAGCGGCATGGCGCTATCCCCAGGAGCGGCCGGATTAACGACCGCGTCCCTTAAGATGGTCAAAAAGCCATAAAGAAACGAGACGGCCGCGCGCTATCTCGTGTAGGCGCGGCATAAAGATTGCCAGGCGATTTTATAAAGCTGGCGAGATTTGCTTTCGGAACCGCTATCAAATCAGGCTTGCCGACAGCGCGAGGTAGAAGGCGAATAAAAATCCGGCGACGATTGGCAATACGGTTAGCGATCCACCGCCGTGGATTGCTTCTGGAATCATCGCGTGTGACACCAACGCGAGCACGGCGCCGCCGGCCAAGGCCTGGTCGAAGACCGCGACGAGCGAGTTCGAGCCGCCGATGAACGCCTTGCCGGCGGCGGCAGCGATAATGCCGACGACGACCACGCTCGACCACATTGCGAAAATCGTTTTGGCCCGGTAGCCGGCCCGTTTCATCATGGCGCCGCTGGCGGCCGCCTCCGGAATTCCGCCGATGAACATGCCCAGCATCAGCGTCAGCGACAGGCTTTCGAAACCGGTGAATTTGGACCCAATCACCAGGCAGCCGGGAATCGTGTCCAGAATATTGCCGAAGACGATCGCCAAGCCGGCGCCCTTGCCGGCCTCGGCCAGCAACTTGTTGGCCTCGTCATGGCTGAGATGGGCAAGGCTGGCACTGGCGACATTTGCCCAGCGCGCGGGGTCAGCCCCGCCGGCGCTGAGATTGCCGATGGCACGCTGGTGGCTGAGCTGACGAACCGCATGAGCGAGCTGGTGGTCCTTAGAGATGAGATGCTGGAAATCGCCTTTGGCGATTTCGATCACTTCGGTCGCCTCGACGGCGCGTACCGTAGCCGTGCGCGGGCCGCCGCTGATCAGCGCCATTTCGCCGAAAGCGGCGCCTTCGCCCAGCCGCGCGATTGCCCGCGATTCGGCGTCGTTCTCGCCGGCGAGGACCTCGACATGCCCTTTTTCGACAATGTAAAGCGCGTCGCCCGGGTCGCCGGCATGAAAGAGAATCTCGCCGGGATCGAGGTGGCGTTCACGAATGAATGGCAGGATTCCTTCGATGCCTTCGGGCGGCAGGTGGCGAAGCAAATCGCACTTGGACAACAGCTCGATCAGTTGACGCGCTTCCTGCTGTTTACGCTCCAGCGCATATTCGCGAAAACGCGTCGGATAGCGCACGGCCGCGCCTTTTTCTTCGAGGTAGATCGTGGCGATGTAATACAGCGTGGCGCCGACGGCGAAGCCACCGCCGATAAAGGCCCAGGCCCAGCCCGCGCTCAGCCCTTGGCGATGCAGATCCTGCGCTCCTTCGAAGGCAAGTTCGATCGCCAGCGCGCTGATCAGCGAACCGGCGGCGAAAGCGAGAATGCAAGCGAGCAGGCGCTTGGAAAGCGGAATATAGAGACCGAGAGCAGCGCCGAAGAACGACGAGGACGTCGTTGCCAGTCCGAGCAAGGCCGCGAGCGAAATCGTCGTCCAACCACTCATCGTCAGCCCCCCATGCCGGCGCCTTTGCCCGCGGAGAGCTTATGCGTCAGTGCTGTAGGAAAACGATGGGGAAACAGTCTCGGCGAAATAGGAATTCTATAAAAACCAGTTTGGCTCTGACCGCATGAGGCCGCCGAAATCGGCTCATCCGAAAGCGATTTGAACGCTCCAGCGGCGGTCTGTGATCATTTCGCGCTCTTTTTGCCTATTGCGAGCAAGCCTCCACCCCAGCGCATCTTTATGAGATTCCTATAACGTCGACCGGCGATCCGTCTCGAAAACATATGCCAAGGCTGGCAGATGATCGCACGCAGGGACGCGGCGGAAAGTTTTCCGACAAGTTGATGCATGTCAAGCCCGCGTCGCGAAACGCGTATTGACTGCGCGCCGCGGTGGTATCTCGCAAGGAGCAAACCGATGTTGGACCTGATTTTGGTGGCTACAGCGCTCGCCTTCTTTGCGGTGTCGATCGGCTACGCCTACGCCTGCGACCGGCTCTGAGGAGGGTCTCATGATCTTCGACTATTCACTCGCCGCGCTCGTCAGCGCCGGCATCACGATCTACCTGGTCTACGCTCTGCTGAAGCCCGAGCGGTTCTGACGCGCACGATTCCGAAAGACGTGGATCGGTTTTCGGAAAAACCATGCGCAAACATGAGAGCTAACGTGTCATGACGATCAATGGCTGGATTCAAATCGCAATCTATTTCGTCGTGCTGACGGCACTGGTCGTGCCGCTCGGCCGCTTCATGGCGAGCGTGTTCGAAGGCGAGCGCACGTTCCTATCGCCGGTGCTGCAACCGGTCGAAACCGTGCTCTACCGCATCGGCGGCGTTGACGAGAAGCAAGAGCAGCATTGGATCACCTACACGGTCGCCATGCTGCTGTTCAATGCGGCCGGATTTCTCGTCGTCTATGGCTTGATGCGTTTTCAGGCGATGCTGCCGTTCAATCCGGCCGACCAGTCGGCGGTCCCGGCCGACCTGTCGTTCAACACGGCCGTCAGCTTCGCCACCAATACCAACTGGCAGAACTACGGCGGCGAAAGCACGCTGAGCTATCTGACCCAGATGGTCGGCCTGACCACGCAGAATTTCGTCTCCGCGGCGACCGGCATTGCGCTGGCCGTCGCGCTTATCCGCGCCTTCGCGCGAGCATCGGCCAAAACTGTCGGCAATTTCTGGGTCGATCTGACGCGCTGCACGCTCTACATCCTGCTGCCGCTGTCAATCGTCGCCGCGCTCATCCTCATCTGGCAGGGCGTTCCGCAGAACATGGGCGCCTATGTCGATGCCACGACGCTTGAGGGCGTGAAGCAGACGCTGAGCCAGGGCCCGGCCGCCTCGCAGATCGCGATCAAGCAGCTTGGCACCAATGGCGGCGGCTTCTGGAATGCCAATTCTCGGTTCCTTACGAGAATCCGACGGCGCTGAGCAACTTCCTCGAAGTGCTGTACATCCTGCTGATTTCGGCGGCGCTCACGCACACCTTCGGCCGCATGGTCAAGGACGCGCGGCAGGGCTGGGCGATCTATGCCGCGATGTCGGTCATCTTCCTCGGCGCGCTGCTGGTTTGCTACTGGGCCGAAGCGCACGGCAATCCGAATTTCGCGGCGCTCGGGCTCGATCCGGCCAATATGGAAGGCAAGGAGGTCCGCTTCGGCATCGCCAATTCGGCCCTGTGGGCGACCGCGACCACCGCCGCGTCGAACGGCTCGGTCAATGCCATGCATGACAGCTTCACCCCACTCGGCGGGCTGATCCCGATGGGCATGATCGCGCTCGGCGAGGTCATCTATGGCGGTGTCGGTTCCGGTCTCTACGGCATCCTGCTCTACGTCATCATGGCGGTGTTCATCGCCGGACTGATGGTCGGCCGTACGCCGGAATATCTCGGCAAGAAGCTGGAGGCCAAGGAAGTCAAGATGGCGATGCTCGCCATTCTGGTCTTGCCGCTGTCGATCCTCGGCTTTACCGCCGCCGCGTCTGTCCTACCGTTCGCCGTCGCCTCGACGAATAATTCCGGCCCGCATGGCTTCTCCGAGATTCTCTATGCCTACGTTTCGCAGACCGGCAACAACGGCTCCGCTTTCGCGGGCCTGACCGGAAACACCCTCTGGTACAATACGACCGGCGGTCTAGCGATGCTGATCGGCCGTTACTTCGTGATCATTCCGAGCATGGCGATTGCCGGATCCCTGGTCGCAAAGAAAATTGTGCCTGCCTCCGCCGGCACGTTCCCGACTCATGGCGGTCTCTTTATCGGCCTGCTCGTGGGCGTGATCCTGATCACCGGCGGACTGATCTACTTCCCCGCGTTCTCGCTCGGACCCATCGTCGAACATCTCGCGATGGGCGCCGGCACCCTGTTCTGATCGCATTCTCTTCGGAGTTATTCCTATGGAAACCTCGCTTATCCGCAAGCGCATGCCGGTGTCGGCCTTGCTCGACCCGAAGATCGTCGTTCCGGCGATCGGACAGGCCTTCGTCAAGCTCGATCCGCGCCACATGATCAGCAATCCGGTCATGTTCGTGCTCGAGATGGTCACGGTCTTGACCACAGTTATTCTGGTCCGCGATCTCGTGACTGGCGGCGGCCATATCGGCTTCGAATTCCAGATCATCGTCTGGCTGTGGTTCACCGTGCTGTTTGCCAATTTCGCCGAGGCGATCGCCGAGGGCCGCGGCAAGGCGCAGGCCGAGGCGTTGCGGCGCACGCGCACCGAGACCAAGGCCAAGCTGCTGAGCGGCACCGACCGCAAAAGCTTCAAGCTGGTTCCGAGCACAGCGCTGAAGATCAATGACGTCGTGCTGGTCGAAGCTGGCGATCTCATTCCCTCGGACGGCGAAATTATCGAAGGCGTCGCTTCGGTCAACGAAGCGGCGATCACCGGTAAATCGGCGCCGGTGATCCGCGAATCGGGCGGCGATCGTTCCGCCGTCACCGGCGGCACCCAGGTGCTGTCCGACTGGATCCGCGTGCGCATCACCGCGGCGCCAGGCTCGACCTTCCTCGACCGCATGATCAGGCTGGTCGAAGGCGCCGAACGGCAGAAGACGCCGAACGAGATCGCACTCAACATCCTGCTCGCCGGTTTGACGATCATTTTCGTCTTCGCGACGGTGACGATCCCGAGCTACGCCGCCTATGCCGGCGGGACGATCTCCGTGGTCATCCTGGTGGCGCTGTTTGTCACTCTGATTCCGACCACTATCGGCGCGCTGTTGTCGGCGATCGGCATCGCCGGCATGGACCGTCTCGTGCGCTTCAACGTGCTGGCCATGTCCGGCCGCGCGGTCGAGGCGGCGGGCGACGTCGATACGCTGCTGCTCGACAAGACCGGCACCATCACGCTCGGCAATCGCCAGGCGACCGAGTTCAAGCCGGTGCGCGGCGTCACCGAACAGGAATTGGCGGACGCGGCGCAGATGGCCTCGCTTGCCGACGAGACGCCGGAAGGTCGCTCGATCGTGGTGCTGGCCAAGGAGAAATACGGCATCCGCGGCCGTGAAGTCGCCGAGATCGGCGCCAAGTTCGTTCCGTTCACGGCGCAGAGCCGCATGAGCGGCGTGGAAGTGGGCGGTTCGTGGGTGCGCAAAGGCGCGGTCGACGCCATCCTCAATTTCGTCAAGACGGCGGCAAGGCTGGAGCCGCGAGCGCCGGACAGCGCCCGCGAGCTCAATACATTGCCGAGTCGATTGCGAAGGGCGGCGGCACTCCGCTTGCCGTTGCGAAGGATGGCAAGCTGCTCGGCATCGTTCACCTCAAGGACATCGTCAAGGGCGGCATCCGCGAGCGGTTTGCCGAGCTGCGCCGCATGGGCATCCGCACCATCATGATCACCGGCGACAACCCGGTGACCGCTGCCGCGATCGCTGCGGAAGCGGGGGTCGACGATTTCCTCGCGCAGGCGACGCCAGAGGACAAGCTGCGTCTGATCCGCGACGAACAGGCCAAAGGCAAGCTGGTCGCCATGTGCGGCGATGGCACCAATGACGCGCCGGCGCTGGCACAGGCGGACGTTGGTGTCGCCATGAACACCGGCACGCAGGCGGCGCGCGAGGCCGGCAACATGGTCGATCTCGACTCCAATCCGACCAAGCTGATCGAAGTCGTTGAGATCGGCAAGCAACTGTTGATGACGCGCGGCGCGCTGACGACGTTCTCGATCGCCAACGACGTGGCGAAGTATTTCGCCATCATCCCGGCGATGTTCGTCGCGTTCTATCCGCAACTGCAGGCCTTGAACATCATGAACCTGCAGAGCCCGCAGAGCGCGATCCTGTCGGCGATCATCTTCAACGCGCTGATCATCATCGCGCTGATTCCGTTGTCGCTGAAGGGCGTGGCATACCGCGCCATTGGTGCCGGGCCGCTACTGCGGCGAAACCTGCTGATCTACGGCCTCGGCGGCGTCATCGTTCCCTTCATCGGCATCAAGGCCATTGACGTTGTCGTCACGGCCCTGCATCTCGCTTGAGGAGAAGCGACCATGTTGAAAGAAATCCGTCCGGCCATCACATTCATCATCACGCTGACGTTGATCGTTGGCGTTGCCTATCCCTTCGCTATGACGGGCATCGCGAAGGTCGTTTTCCCCTCACAGGCCGCGGGCAGCCTAGTCGAGCGCGATGGCAAGGTCGTCGGCTCATCGGTGATGGGCCAGGACTTCGAGAGCGATAAATATTTCCACAGCCGTCCCTCGGCGACGACCGGGCCTGACCCGAAGGATCCGACCAAAACCATTTCGGTGCCGTATAACGCCGCGAATACGGGCGGCTCGAATCTGGGACCGACCAGCAAGGCATTGATGGATCGGATCAAGGGCGATGTCGACAAGCTCAAAACCGAAAATCCGGGTACCCCAGTCCCGACGGACCTGGTGACGACCTCCGCCAGCGGCCTTGATCCCGATATTTCTCCGGAAGCGGCGCTGTTCCAGGTGCCGCGTGTCGCCAAGGCGCGGAACCTGCCGGAAGAGCCGCCTGCGCCAGCTCGTGCAGGAGCATACCGAAGGCCGTTTCCTCGGGCTGCTCGGCGAGCCACACGTCAACGTCCTGCAGTTGAATTTGGCTCTCGATCGGGTGGCTGCCAAATAGGGCCGGTTCGCGATAGCCTGTGTCCGATGGCAGATCAGCGACGCGATCCTGATCAAAGACCATCGCCGGAAGCCTTGCTCGAGGCTGCCCGGCGAGAGGAATCCCGTGTCGGCAAGCTGAGGATTTTTGTCGGCGCCGCCCCCGGCGTCGGCAAAACCTATTCTATGCTGGAGACTGCCCGCGCTCGAAAAAAGGACGGTTACGATATCGTCATCGGGGCGGTCGAGACACATGGCCGAAAGGAAACCGAGGCTCTTCTCGAAGGCCTCGAAATCGTTCCGCGCCGCCAGGTCGAATACAAAGGCCGCGTGCTCGAGGAGATGGACCTCGACGCGATCATTGCCCGCCGGCCGCAGATCGTGCTCGTCGATGAGCTTGCGCATACGAACGCGCCAGGCAGCCGCCACCCCAAGCGTTATATCGACGTCGAAGAAATTCTAAATAGCGGTATCGACGTCTATACGACCGTCAATATCCAGCACATCGAAAGCCTGAACGATGTTGTGGCGCAGATCACGCGCGTGCGGGTGCGCGAGACTGTGCCCGATGCGATCTTCGACCGCGCGGCCGCCGTCGAGCTTGTCGATCTCACGCCGGAAGACTTGATCCAACGTCTGAAGGACGGAAAGGTCTATATTCCGCAGCAGGCCGAACGCGCGCTGGAGCATTTTTTTTCGCCGGCAAATCTTACCGCATTGCGCGAACTCGCCCTGCGCCGCACCGCCGAGCGGGTTGACGAGCAACTGCTCACAGAGATGCAGGCAAAGGCGATTTCCGGACCTTGGGCGGCCGGTGACCGCGTGCTGGTCTGCATCAGCGAAGATCCGCGCGCGGCCGGGCTTGTGCGGGCGACCAGGCGGATCGCCGACCGCCTCCATGCGCCGTGGACCGCGATTTATGTCGAAACCGGGCGCAGCGCCCGGCTGAGTAACGAACAACGCGACAGGATTGCCGATACGTTGCGGCTAGCGATCAGCCTGGGCGGCGAAACGGTCACGATTCCGGGCGGCAGCCGCCGCATAGCTGACGATGTCCTCAGCTATGCGCGCGCCAACAATATAACCCAAATCGTCATCGGAAAATCGACGCGATCGCGCTTTTTCGAAATACTCCATGGCTCTGTGGTGCATGACCTTGTGCGCCACGCCGGCTCGGTCAGTGTTCATATTATTGCCGGCGAAGACATCGAAGGCGAGCCGCTTGAGAAAAAGACAATTCGCACCGAGCCGGTGCACGAAGCCTTCGATCCGCGCCCCTATCTGCTGTCGCTCGTTGCGGTGGCGATTTCGCTCGCTGTCGGCGAGGCCATTGAGCCTTGGTTCGGCATAGAAAATGTCGACCTCGTCTTTTTGACTGGCATCGTCGCTGTCGCGGCGCGGTTCGGATTATGGCCGTCGCTGCTGGCAAGCGTCATCGCCTCGCTCAGCTATAATTTCTTTTTCCTGCCGCCGCTTTATACCTTCACGATCGCCGATCCAACGAATGTCCTGGCGTTTTTCTTCTTCATCGTCATGGCGGTGATTGTTTCCAACGTCGCCGCTCGCGTGCGTACGCAAGCGGTCACCGCCATGGCGCGGGCGCGGACGACGGAATCGCTTTACGCATTCAGCCGAAAATTGACCGGCGTCGGCACACTCGACGATGTTCTCTGGGCCACCGCCTATCAGACCGCGCTGATGCTAAAAGTCCGAGTCGTTTTGCTTTTGCCAAAGGATGGTTCGATTGCCGTGGCCGCCGGATATCCACCCGAAGATGTTCTCGACGAAGCGGATCTGGCCGCGGCAAAATGGACTTGGCAAAGCAACCGGCCAGCCGGGCGAGGCTCGGATACGCTGCCAGGGGCGAAGCGGTTGTTTCTGCCGATGCGCACCGGCCGCGGCGCCATTGGGGTCATCGGCATCGATAGTGACAAGACCGGGCCGCTGCTCACGCCGGACGAGCGGCGCCTGCTCGATGCGCTCATCGATCAAGGCGCGCTGGCGGTAGAGCGCGTGCACCTGGTCGAGGATATGGATCAGGTCAAGCGCACGGTCGAGACCGACCGCTTGCGCTCCGCGCTGTTGACATCGATTTCACATGATCTCAAGACGCCGCTTGCCGCCGTGCTTGGCGCGGCCGGTACGCTTGCGGGACCTTTCCGGCAAGCTCAGCGACAGCGAGAAGGCCGACCTTTTGGCGACAATTATCGACGAATCCGAACAACTCAATCGGTTCATCGCCAATCTCCTGGACATGACGAAACTTGAGTCAGGCGCGATCGTGCCAAATACCGCGCAATACGATCTTCGTGAGATCGTCGGTAGCGCGTTGCGGCGGGCTGATAAGATTCTCAACGGTCATCGCGTTGAGCTTCAACTCGATGCCAATTTGCCGATGCTCAAGCTCGACGCCGTGCTTTTCGAGCAGGCGCTTTTCAACCTCATGGACAATGCGGCGAAATATTCGCCGGCCGGCTCGACAATCCGAATACGCGGTTGGCGAGACAGGGACTCGGAAGTGTTGGAAATTCTGGATGAAGGCGCTGGTATTCCGCCGGAAGACCTCGAGCACATCTTCGATAAGTTCTATCGGGTGCAGAAGGGCGATCAGGTGCGGCCGGGGACCGGGCTTGGTCTTGCGATTTCGCGCGGCTTCATCGAGGCGATGAATGGCACCATTGTCGCTGCCAACAGGAGCGATCGTCGTGGGGCGATTTTCACGATTCGATTGCCGATTCCGGCCGGAGCGACGCAACTGGAAACCGCCGCATGAGCGCCGCGCGTCTGAAAATACTGGTGATCGACGATGAGCCGCCAATTCGCAAATTGCTGCGAATGGGGCTCAACGCCCAAGGCTATGACGTTTTGGAGGGGTCGAACGGAAAGACCGGACTCGAGTTGCTGTCGCAAAATCCCGATCTGATTATTCTTGATTTGGGGCTGCCCGACGTTCAGGGCCTCGAATTGCTGCGAACGATCCGCGGTCGCAAGGAAGGGGTACCGATCGTTGTGCTCTCCAGTCGCGGCGACGAGGCCGGCAAAGTGCAGGCTCTCGATCTCGGCGCCGACGATTACGTCACCAAGCCCTTCGGTATGGATGAGCTTCTGGCGCGGATGCGTGCCGCATTGCGCCACCAGCTTCAGGTCCACGGCGAGCGGCCGATTTTCCGGGTCGGTGATTTGTCCGTCGATCTGGTTCGCCGCATCGTCAAGGTGCGCGACCAAGAGGTGAAGCTATCTCCAAAAGAATATGACTTGCTGCGGGTTCTCGTTCAGCATGCCGGCAAGGTCTTGACGCACAAATTCCTGCTCGGCGAGCTGTGGGACAGCCTGACCGACGCGCAATATCTGCGCGTTTACGTTCGCCAGTTGCGGCAGAAAATCGAAGCCGATCCCGAGCGGCCGCAATATGTTCTCACCGAAACCGGGATCGGCTACCGACTGCGCGCGCCCGATTGAAATGCCGCGATATAGCGCACAACCAACGATGACTTTCGACCGGAATTTGTGATGAAAATCTCCGACTTTCTTTCGCCCACCGAAGTGCTGGTCAATGTCCGCGCTTCGGATAAACAACAGCTGCTGCAAGAGCTGGCGCGTCGGGCGGCGGCAATCGTCAATGTGCCTGCGGACCGCATTGCCTCCGAACTCCTCAAGCGCGAAGAGCTGGGTTCGACCGGCATGGGCGCCGGTGTTGCTATCCCACACGCACGATTTCAGGAGCTCAAGAAGCCGTTTGGACTGCTGGCAAAACTCAAGCCGGCAATCAATTTCGACGCCATCGACGGGCAACCGGTCGATCTCGTTTTTATTCTTCTGTTGCCGTCCGCGGCGGAGGGCGAGCAACTTGGGGCGCTCGCCAGCGTCGCGCGCAAGCTGAGATCGGGCGACGATCTCACCAAAATACGCCGTGCCAAGAATGCGCCCGAACTGTATGCGGCGCTGATAAGCTAAATCAAAGTCTGCTTTGGCGCGGAGCGTACTTCGAAGCGCTATCGCTCGAGCTCGGTTATCGGGCTACGGATCGCGATTGCTCCGATAAGCAGAAGTTCTTGATTTATGGACGTTCCTGGTCGGGGCGGCGGGATTTGAACCCACGACCCCCAGTCCCCCAGACTGGTGCGCTAACCGGGCTGCGCCACGCCCCGACCGGAACGGCGCGGACTATAGGGATGCCGCTATCGCGGCGCAACCTTGGGCGCGGCGCCGATGCCGTGCGCAAGGTTGATCGGGCCGCGGATCATCAGCACTACGGCTGCAAGCGCGCCGCAGGCGTAGACGGCGGTATAGCCTTCGAGGAAGCGGACGATGTCGAGATGGCCGATGATGGCGACGGTGGCCACAGCCGTCATCGCCGCCGAAATGGCGACGCCAAGCCGCGCCACCTCCTTGAAGTAACCGTTGTGCACCAGGACGCTGTTCGCGACCATCTGCGCGAGATTGGCGGCGAGCAGCACCAGCAGGATCGGCGTCGCCGCCGCCGGCATGGTGGCGGCATTGCCGAGCAGGAAGCCGAACAGCCTGTCGGCGCCGAAGATGAGGATGGCGCCGGCGATGCTCGCGGGAATCGCGCACAGCGCGGCGGCGAGCAGCGTCGCGCGCACCAAAGTCGGCCCGTCGCGCTCGGCGAGCGCGCTGGTCTGCCGCGGCACCAGGATGTCGCAGACCGCGCCGAAGATGGTGGCGCCGCCGCGGAACACCTTGAACGTGGTGTCGAGGATGATCGGCGGCGCGCCAAGGCCGAACAGCATCGGCACGATGAGATAGGGATAGTTGTAGACGTAGATCTCGCTGGCGGCGAAGACGCCGCTGCTCAAGAGCTGCGCGCGATTGGCGCGGAAGAAGGCGAGGAGATTATCGAGCGCGCCACGAACCCGTGGCTGAAGCGCGCCGCGCGCGATCATGCGCTTGGCGCACACGACGATAACCGCGGCCCACAGCGCATTGATGGCTATCAGCATGACGATGAGCGGCAGGCCGAAAAGCACCGCGGCCAGCCCGAGGAAATAGCCGGCGCGGCGGATCGTCTCCAGCGCCTCGAACAGCACGTATTCGTCGACGGCAATGGCGATATTGCGCAGCGCGAACCAGACCAGATTGAGCGAAATGAACTCGAAGAACAGCGCAAATTCGGCGGCGTTGAGCGCGGTGCCGCGCCGGGCGGTCACGGCAAAGCAGGACACGGCGCCGATTACGGTGAGCGCGAAATAGAACAGGGTGACGGCGGTGGCGTGGCGCGGCGGTTGCCGCGTTGCTTTGTCCTGCGAGAAAGTGCTCGCGCAGTTTCACGAACAAAATTTTGACGATGCCGAAGTCGATGAGCCATAACGAATAGCCGATGGCGGAGACCAGGATGAAGATCGAGAAGCGCTCGGGCGACAGCACGTGCGCGAACACGAAGGTCTGCGCCAGGCCGGTGACGAAGGCGGCGCCGGCGGTGGTCGTGCGCAGCAGGAAGAACGGCAGCGAGATCAGGCGGCGCTGCATGTTACGCGCCTCCCGCCGCAAGACACTGATCGAGCAAGATGCGCGCGGTCGCTTCCCAGGTGAAACGGCGGGCCCGCTCGCGCCCGGCGGCGCCGAGCGGCGCGCGCAGCGCCTCGTTGCCGGCGAGCGAGCGCAGGTGCGCGGCAAGCGCCTCGACGTCGTCGACGCCGCAAGTAAGCGCCGCATCGCCGCAGACCTCGGTGAGCGCCGGCTGGTCGCTGACGATCACCGGGCAGCCGAGTGTCATCGCCTCGACCGCCGGCAGGCCGAAGCCCTCGTAACGCGACGGGAAAACCAGCGCCAGCGCGTGCTCGTAGAGCGTGCGCAATTCGGCGTCGCTGACGTGGCCGACATTGCGGACGTTGCGCGACTGCACCTCGGCGACGGCGCCGTGCACAGCGGCGTCGCGCTTGCCGGTGAGGACCAGCATGGTGTCGCCGAGATGAGCCTTCAGGAACGCCGCGACGCACGGTCTCGATGTTCTTGTTGCTGGAGCCGACGCCGACGGCGAGGAAATAGCGTTTGCCGGCGAGTCCGAAGCGCTCCAGGGCTGAGGTGTCGGCCGGCACATTGGCGATGTGGTCGCCGCCCTCGTAGCAGATCGTCATGGCGGCGGTGTCGGCGCCGTAATAGCGGCCGATCTCGGCGCGCGAGAACTGCGACACCGTCACCACGCTTATGGCGCGCCGGCACAGCCGCGGGATGATGAAGCCGTAGGCGGTGCGGAATTTCCACGAAAAATTCTGCGGCAAGGCGCGCACGGTCGCATCGTGCACGACGACGACCTGATTGCGGCTGACGAGCGGTCCGAGCATGCAGAGATTGAGCTGCAGGCGGCCGCGGGCGAGGAACGGCAGTTCGACCTGCTCCCAGAAATAGCCGGAGGAGAAGCCGGCGCGCCTGAGCGGGATGTTCTTGAGCGGAAAATCGCGCGCCGCCTTGGGCGCGACAATCTCGATGCGGCCCCTGAGCGCGCGGTAGGCCTCGGTGTCGAGCAGTTTGTCGATCGCCTGGATGGTCTCGATAGCGAAGCGCTGCACGCCGAGCACTTTCTGCGTGAGAAAGCGGCCATTGATGACGATGCGCGGTGTCGCCGCATCTGCCTGCTTGCGGGCGGCCGTTACCGCACGGTTGGCGGCAGGCTCGATCAATTCGGTAACGGTGCGGGCGAATTTGTCCGGCGCAAACTGCGCCTTGACGTCGGCGGCGGCCCTTGCGCCCATGGCGGTGCGCAACTCGGCGCTCGCCGCGAGCTTGCGCAGCCATTCGGCGGCATGCTCGACGCTCGGCTCGGCCCAGTGCTGGCCGGCGCCGCCGAAGGCGCCTTCGGCATCGCGCACCGGCACCAGCGTGTAATCGATCAGCGCCGAATTCTCGTCCGTCATGAAATCGACATTGCCCGACCAGCCGGTGGCGACGACCGGCTTGCCGAGCGCCATGGCCTGTGCCGGCACGAGACCGAAGCCTTCCGAGCGGTGCAGCGAGATGACGATATCGGCGGCAGCCATCAGCCCGGCCATATCGGCGGCGGGCAGTGTGCCTTCGATCAGGCGGATGTTTGCGGCGCCGGCAATCGCCGCATCGAGCTCGCAACGCGCCGCGGAGGCGCCATTGTCGATGAGCTTGACGGCAAGCACGCGGCCGGTGTCGTCGCCGAAAGCCTTGCGGAAGGCAGCGACCGCGGCGAGCGGGTTTTTCCGCGCAAAGGCCGAGCCGAGATGGAAGGCGGTGAGCACGATCAGCGCATCCTGCGGCAGGCCGAGCTTGCCGCGCATGTTCGGCGTCACCGGCATGGGCGGTAGCGGGTGCGGCACCACGCGGACCGGCATGTCGGTCGCCGCGGCCACGGCATCGCGCGTGAAAGTGCTTGGCACCCAGATTTCGTGGGCGAAGCGGAAGCCGCCGCGCCACAGCGGCGGCAATTTCGGCAGCTCCCAGGCCCAATAGCCGACGATGCGGCGGCCTTTGATGCGCTCGCGGCCGAGCGCCCACAGCGCATGCGCCATGTAGGGCGCGTTGTGGTGCACAATCAGCGTGCCGGCGCCCGGCGTGAGCGGGCGGCGCGCGGCCGAGGAAAACTCGCTCTGCCCGAAGGCTGCGCTGAGATCGAAGGCCGAAGGCGCCAGGCCTGCGTCCTCGAGCGCGGCATAGGCAAGACGCGCGCCTTCGCCGATGCCGCTTGCGGTCGAGAACAGCCCGGCGATGGCGATGGGCAAAGCCGCCGGGCGCGTCGCGGTCGGGCAGCGGCGCGATCATCTCGGTGACCGCGTTCTGGATCTGGATGCGCCGATGCAACGGCACTTGCCGCCACAGCCGGCGCAGGCGCCCGGCCGGCAGGCTTTGGCGCGGCAGCGTTTCAGTGAGCGCCGACATAAGCCGCTCCGGGTGGCATGACGGCCTGCTGCTGGCGCTCGTGCAAGGTTGCCGCGGCAAGGCCCCAGATCATGCCGAGCAAGCAGATAGAAATGGCGCCAGTGGTCGCTGTCGATGATGAAGCCTTCGAGCACCTCGCCGACGAACGTGGCATAGGCCGCGATCAGATAAGGCTGCCACGGCGTCGGCACGAGTACGGTGCGCAGCCCGATCCACAGCGTCGACAGCAGCAGCAGGATATAGGCCATGCCGCCGGTCCAGCCGTAGACGATAAAGGCCTGCAGATAGACGTTGTGCTGCTGCAGGCCGTAGACGCGGGCGAACTCGAACGGCCCCATGCCGTTGAACAGGCTCGAGCACCACCGAGAGCGCGATGCGCTGCAATTCGAAGCGGCCGCCTTCGCCGACGTCGTAGTACTGGATCAGCTGGGCGCGCTGCGACGAACATGTTCCGGATCGAGTCAAACGACAGCAGGACGACGATGAAGGCCGCGAGCGCGGCGATGCCGGCGGCGCTCAAGCCGAACACGCGCGCCCGCGCCCGCGGCGTCGGCGCGGTGAGGAAGGTAAGCGCCAGCATCACGGCGCAGGACACCGCGAAATGGAACCAGGCGCCGCGCGAAAAGCTGAGCAGTAGCCCGACCACCAGGATGCCGACGATGACGAGGTCCTTGATGGTGAAATGCCGCGCCACCATGCGCTCGATGACGATCAGCGCCGGCCAGATCAGGAACGGCCCGAACACGTTGGGGTCCTTGAAGGCGCCGAGCGCGCGGTCGAAGGTCGCGAACAGATCGTGGGCGTGCGGAAACAGGCTGAAATAGCCGGCGATGCCGGCAAGCGCGATCACGGTCGCCGTCGTCACATAGGCGATGCGCAAGGCGACGAGCCGCGGCATGGTGTTGTTGCGCGAACAGGCAGCCAAACATCAGCGCGGCGATCGCCAGATAGACCGAGGTGCCGGTGTACTGGATCGCCTTTTCCTCGGCCGGCACATTGAGCAGCGACATCATGCCGGCGACATTCCACACCAGCAGCAGCAGGAACGGCACCGCGAGCAGCGCGCTCGAACTGCACGCCGGCGATCAGGCAGGCGATCAGCAGCACGCCCATCAGCAGGTCATGCGGCGACGGCTCGATGAAGGCGACCGAGCTTGCCAGCACGGTGATGAACAGCGTGACGAGCAGGATGCGTTCGCGGAACGTGGCGGCCGCGGGCGCGTCGGGCGCGGCGACGTAACGCGGCGCCGGAGCCGCCGCGGCAAGCGTCATTTCGGCGGCGGCGATCAATAGGCGTTCTCGGTCTTGAGCAGCGCGAAGGGCGTGTGCGCCACGATGTAGAGATCGAGCAGCACCGACCAGTTCTCGATGTAGTAGAGGTCGTGCTCGACGCGCTGCTGGATCTTCTCCTGCGTGTCGGTCTCGCCGCGCCAGCCGTTGATCTGCGCCCAGCCGGTGATGCCGGGCTTGACGCGATGGCGGGCGAAATAGCCGTCGACCGCCTCGTCGTAGAGGCGCGCTTGCGGCCTTGGCGTGGACCGCGTGCGGGCGCGGGCCGACCAGCGACAGGTTGCCCTTGAAGACGACGTTGAACAGCTGCGGCAGCTCGTCGAGGCTGGTCTTGCGGATGAAGCGGCCGACGCGGGTGACGCGCGGGTCGTCCTTGGTGACGAGTTTGGCGGCCGTGGCGTCGGTCTGATCGACATACATCGAGCGGAACTTGTAGACCTCGATCAGATCGTTGTTGAAGCCGTAGCGCTTCTGCTTGAAGAGCACCGGGCCCTTGCTGTCGAGCTTGATGGCGAGCGCGATCACCGCCATCACCGGAAGCGCCAGCAGCAGCAGCAGGCCGCCGACGATCTTGTCGAACAGCCATTTCATCACGACGTCCCAGTCGGCGATCGGCCGGTCGAAGACGTCGATCACCGGCACGTTGCCGATGAAGGAATAGGAGCGGGGGCGGAAGCGCAGCTTGTTGGTGTGCGCGGCAAGGCGGATGTCGACCGGCAGCACCCACAGCTTCTTCAGCATCTGCAGGATGCGGTTTTCGGCCGTGATCGGCAGCGAGAAGATGACGAGATCGACGCGGGTGCGGCGGCCGAAATCGACCAGCTCGTCGACGCTGCCGAGCTTGCGGTAGCCGGCGCACTCGGCGCTGCCGCGGTCGTCGCCGCGGTCGTCGAACATGCCGATGATCTCGATGCCGGAATCCTTCTGCCGGCGCAGCTCGTCGATCACCTTGGCGCCGATTTCGCCGCCGCCGACGATGACGGTGCGGCGGGTGAGCCGGCCTTCGCGCGTCCAATTGCGCACGAGCAGGAACAGAATGCGGCGCGAGCCGATCAGCGCGGCAAGGCCGATGACGTAATAGAGGCCGAGCCAGACGCGCGAAAACATCACGCCGGCTTTGGCGAAGAACGAAGCGCTGATGACGATGAGGAACACAACCGACCAGGCCGAGGCGAGCCGCATATACTGCTTCTCGTGGCCGCGGAAGGCCTGCACCTGGTAGATGTCGGCGGTCTGGAACGCGAGCATCGACAAAATGCCGATGGCGAAGATGGCGGCCAGATAGCGCCAGACCAGGCCTTCGCCAGACGGCAGATAGACGGCGTAGAGCGCGAGCGCCGACCAGCACGATCAAGCCGAACTCGATCATGCGCACGATGCCGGCGAGCACGATCGGTGACATCGGCGGCGCCGCCGGCTTGCCGGCGACCGCCAGCGCTTCCGGCGACAGCTTGGCTTGCGATGCCGGGCGCGGCGTTGCGCGCAGCCGGTCAAGCACCGCCGCGGCGCCCGACGCGCTTAACGCTGGTCTTGTGTCTGATCGGTCATGGCTCGACGCCATCGAACAGCCGTCCGCTAAGCGCCTCCAGGCGGCGGCAGGGTTCGTCCCTAATTCCCGGAAATTTCTAGGGAAAGACTCTCAAGAAACCCTTATCGGCATGCTCAAAAAAGAGTTACCGCGCGCCCGATTTTTGCAGGGTTTCAAGCGCTTCCCCATAGGCCTTCAGCACGCCGTCGACCATGTAGTCGACGGAAAACGACGCCATCACGCGCCCGCGCAGCTTCTGCGCGGTATCGGCCGCCTCGTCGGGATGGTCGAGCGCCTGGGCAATGGCGCGGGCAAGCGCCGGCGCATCTTCAGCCGGTACCAGGGCACTGGATAGCGGCCCGTAGATTTCCGGAATGCCGCCGACTTTGGTCGTGATCAGCGGCTTTGCCGCCGCCGCGGCCTCCAGCACCACATAGGGCAGGGATTCGGCCCGGCTCGGCGCCACCATGACCCGGCCGAGCGCCTGCGCCTCGCGCGCCGGCATGGCCGGCATGAAGCGCACGGCTCGCGGCAAGGCCGCTGCGCTCGACCTGCGCCTGCAAGGCGGCGCGGTCGGGGCCGTCGCCGACCAGCGTTGCCGTGACCGGCGCGGCCCTCGCGGTGCAACGCGGCGATAGCGTCGATCAGCACGTCGATGCCTTTCACCGGGCGCAGCTCGCCGATGAACACGAGGTCGGTGGCGTCCGGCTGCAGCGGGATCGGCTCGAATTCGGCGCGCGACACGCCGTTGTGGACGATGCGCACGAGGCCTTTCGGCTTGCCGATCTTGCGGCGGAAAATCGCCTCGCTATAGGCGCTTTCGAACAGGAACAGGTCGCCGCGCAGCATCAGCAGGCGCTCGGTCGCGAGGTAAAATCGTCCGGCCAAGCGTGTCGTGGCCGAACAACAGGCTGCCGCCATGCGGCGTGTAGGCGCGCACCGCGCGTTTGCCGCCGAAAGCGAGGCGGGCATAGGCGCCGCCTTTGGCGCCATGGCCGTGCACGACGTCGGCGCCGGTTGCGGCAAGGCGCGCCATGACGTGGCGCAGCGCGGCGAGGTCGCTGGGACCGGGCTGGCGCCGCATCGGGTAGCGCGACAGGCCGAGCGCGAGTTGCGGGCTTGAGCTGGTGCAGCACCTCCTCGGCGCGGGCGCCGCCGGTCAGGCTGTCGGCGATCGATGCCGACGCGGTGGCCGCGCGCGATCTGCGCGCGGGCCAGATCGAGCACATGGCGGAACAGGCCGCCGACCGGCGCGCGGAAGACGTGCAGGATGTTGATGGAGTCCGATCCCGCCGGATTAGGCGGACGGATGGTTAACAAAACCTCTATCCGGGGCGGCCATGAACCCGAAATTAACGCCGGGGCAACCATAATAGGGTCAGATCACGGCGGTGCCACAGAGTCGCGTTTGGAGTAGGGATGTTGTTCCGTCGAAAGTCAAAGGGTCCTCCAGCGCCGCCACCTCCGCCGCCTCCACCTGTTCGCACGGCTGCTTGGCGGCGAGCCGGACATGCGCGCTCGGCCGCGCGCTCTGGCGCCGCAAGGGCCGCATCCTCGCCTTCACGTTGATCGCGGCGGCCGGCGCCTTCATCGTCGTCAACGCGATGACGCCGCGCTACCGCTCCGAGGCGCGGCTGCTGCTGGAAGCGCGCGAGAACGTGTTCCTGCGCGCCGAAGCCGACAAGAACAGCCGACCGCAACACCATCGATCCGGAAGCGGTGACCAGCCAGATCCAGGTCGTGCTGTCGCGCGATCTGGCCCGCGAGGTGATCAAGAAGGAAAATCTCGCCGACAATCCGGAATTCGATCCGGCAATCGGCGGTCGACGCTGCGCGGCGCTGCTCGGCCTCGTCGGCATCGGCCGCGATCCGAGCACCATGTCGCAGGAAGAGCGCACGCTGGAGGCCTTCTACGACCGCCTCAACGTCTTCGCGATCGAGAAGTCGCGCGTCATCGCCGTCGATTTCTCCTCCGCCAATCCCGAGCTTGCCGCGCGCGTCGCCAACGACGTCGCCGAGACCTATCTGACGATGCAGCAGACGGCGAAGCAG
Source organism: uncultured Alphaproteobacteria bacterium (assembly GCA_963822035.1). Lineage (GTDB taxonomy): Bacteria > Pseudomonadota > Alphaproteobacteria > Rhizobiales > Xanthobacteraceae > Pseudolabrys. The sequence continues at coordinate 794,567 of CAWGGC010000004.1, forward strand.
GATCAGACCCGCGCCGCCGGCAATTGGCTCGCCGGCGAGATCGACAAGATGCGCAAGAAGGTCGGCGAAGCCGAAGCCAAGGTCGAGGAGTACCGCGCCAAGTCGAATCTGTTCGTCCGGCTCCAACAACACGTCGCTGCCGAGCGCAGCAGCTGACCGAGATCAATTCGCAGATCGCCGCGGCGCGCGGGCAGAAGGCCGACCTCGAGGCGAGGGCGCAAGCAGTTGCGCGCGCTGATCGCGCTCGGGCAAGCCGATCGAATTCCTCCGACATCGCCAATTCGGAAGCGATGCGCCGGCTGATCGAGCAGCGCATGCTGCTGCGCTCGCAGCTTGCCGAGCAGTCGACCACGCTGCTCGACCGGCATCCGCGCATCAAGGAGCTGAGGGCGCAGATCGCCGAATCGGATCGGCAGATCCGCAGCGAGGGCGAGCGGCTGGCGCGCCAGCTCGACAACGACGCCAAGGTCGCCGGCGACCGGATCGGACAGCCTGACGGCGAGCCTCGACCAGGTCAAGAAGCTCGCCTCGCAGCAGCAACGAGCAGGACGTGCAATTGCGCGCGCTCGAACGCGAGGCCAAGACCGAGCGCGAACTGCTCGAATCCTACCTGGCCAAATACCGCGAGGCGTCCGCGCGCGACAACATCAACGCCGCGCCGCCGGAGGCGCGCATCATTTCGCGCGCCAGCCCCTCGCATCAAGCCCGACTTATCCGAAGAAGGTGCCGACCGTGCTGATCGCGGCCTTCGCCGCCTTCGCGCTGTCGGCGGGCTTCACCGTGACCGGCGCGCTGCTCGGCGTCGCCGGCGCGCCTGCTTATGCCTACGCGCATGCGCCGGCGGCTTACGCGCCGCGCCGTGTTTGCGCCGCCGGCGATGCCGCCGCGCCGCCGCCATGATGCCCGCGGTCACCGCGGCCGATGCCGCAACGCCACCGGCGCCGGACCGGCAATCGCGCTGGCGCCTGACGCGCCGATGCCCCGGTGGCGCCGTTGACCTTCAGCAGCCTCGACCAGATCGCGCCAGCAATCTGCGGCAGGCGGGCGAGGCCGGCCGCCGCGTCGCCGTGGTCGGCACCATGCGCAATGCCGGCACGACCTATGCCGCGATCTCGCTGGCCCGCGCGCTGGCCAAGGATGCCAGCGTGGTGCTGGTCGATTTCGCCTTCGGCGCGCCCAATCTGTCGGTGATCTCGACCGAGCCGCAGGCGCCCGGCATCGCCGAACTGATCCGCGGCACCGCCTCGTTCGGCGACATCATCACCCGCGACCAGTATTCCAACGTGCATCTGGTCGCGACCGGCAATGTCGGCAACGACGCCGCGGCGCTTGCGGCCTCGCCGATGCTGGCGACCGTGATCGAGGCGCTGGTGCACAGCTACGATCATGTGGTGATCGATGCCGGCTCGGCGCCCGATGTCGCGGTCGAGCGGTTCGCGCCGCTGGCTCCGCACGCGGTGCTGGTCGCCGGCGATCCCGGGCGGCCGGCGACGCGCGCCGCGCGCGAGCGGCTGACGGCGGCCGGCTTCGCCGATGTGACGTTGATTGCGGGCGGCGCGCACGGCCGCCGCGGCTGTAGCGTGGCGTCGGAGAACCGTGCGCGCAGGCGGCGCACAGTTGCGCACCGCGGACCACAGCAATAGCATGCTGCTTGATCGCGCGCTTGATCGCCGCGGCCATCGCGCCGCGGGAGCAAGCAGGCGGCCGGCCGGCGGTCAGCGGCAGGAAGCTGTCGAACAGCGGCTCGGCGTCGGCGCAGAACAGGTTCTTGTAGTGGGCCTCACCGATGCCGAGGTCGAAGGTCGTCAAGCCCGCGCTCGCAGCAGCGCGCGCACCAGGTTGAGCATCAATTGCTCGCCCGGGCTTTCGACGGCGTAAGCGGCCGTGCGCGATCGAATTGAACATGGCGCAGAAGCGGCCGTCGCCGACGATGCCGCCCATGGTGGCGACGATGATGTCGTCGACCGAAAGCGAATAGAGCTCGATCAGCGGGTCGCCGTCGGCGAGCGCGCTCGGCGGTCGCCGCCTCGATGAAGCGGCGCACTGTCGGCCGCGGCAAAGGCATCGGGCACGCCGATGCGTGCGCATGCGCGCGCTCTTCTGCTTGAAGAAGGCGTCGAGCACGCGGCGCACCTGGCGCATCCGTCTCGGCGCGCTCGAAGCGCACGGCGCCGTAGTCGGCGAGCGTGCGCTCCTTCTTGCGCATCTTCTTGCGCGCGGCCGCGTTGGTGCGCGCGCGCAGCAGCGCCTCGAAGTCGGGCGCGAGCGCGCCGGTGAAGCCGAAATTGGCCGAGCGCTGGTGCGGCAGCAGCGCGAAGGGATTGGTGGTGCCCGGCCCAGGTCAGCGGCTGGTTGCGCAAGAGGAACGCGTCGGCATGCGCGGCAAGCTCCTTGAGCACGGCGCGCAGCTCGTCGGCGCCGATCGTGGCGGCGACGTCGCGCCGCCACAGCCCCATGTTGAAATTGGCGTGCTTGCCGCCGAGGAACTCGACCACCGTGCAGCGGCCGACATGGACGCGGCCGAGCGGCCACAGGAACAGCGGCGTGCCGATGGCGTCGAAGCCGACGACGATGAAGGGGCTGAAGCCCGCTTCGGCGCCGACATGGCGTTGCCAGAGCGTCGAGAAATCGTAGCGCTGGTAGGGGGTGGCGAGCGCGTGCGCGCGCTCGAGCGCGCGCCAGTGGGCTCGGCGGCGGCCATATCGTCGAACACCTCGACCCGCGCGATGCGGCCGGCGACCGCCGGCAGCGGCGCGGCGATCGGGATTGAGAGTGCGCAGGGCGACGACGTTCATGGCGCGAATCGCGGCAAAATCGTTAATGCTGGGGCAGCTTCGCAAAGATTTATCAATAAAGGGTTGGAATATTCGCTGCGTATTGGCGTGAGGCCTAGAAACTTGGCGGGATTGAAGAAAACCATCATCCGCGGCGGCCTGGAGACGCTTTATTTCAGCGGCCTCTATCATGTGATGCGGCCGTTGGTGGGCGGCGTCGGCGTGATCCTGACGCTGCACCACGTCGGCCCGCCGCGCCCGACGCGTTCCAGCCCAACCGGCTGCTCGAGATCACGCCCGCTGTTCTTCGAGTGTCTGCTGCGGCGGCTCAAAGCGCGCGCGGCTCGACTGATCTCGCTCGACGAGATGCACGCATCGTCATGGTCGCCGGCGACTTCAAGCGCCGCTTCGTCTGCCTCACCTTCGACGACGGCTACAAGGATTCCTCAAGCACTGGGCCTATCCGCTGCTCAAGAAATACGAGATGCCGTTCGCGCTCTACATCCCGACCAGCTTCCCGGACCGGCTCGGCGAATTGTGGTGGGTGGCGCTCGAGGCGGTGATCGCGCAGAACAACCGCATCGGCCTGGTCATCAACGGCAAGCAGCAGTTCTTCGATTGCGCGACGGTGCGGGAGAAGCGCGAGCTTTACGACGAGGTCTACCGCTATCTGCGCAGCATGAAGACCGAAGATGAAGTGCGCCGCATGGTGCGCGACCTGTGCGCGCGCCACCGGGCTCGATCTCGCGTCGTTCTGCCGCGATCTGTGCATGAACTGGGAGGAGATCGCCGAGCTCGCCGCCGACCCGCTGTGCACGATCGGCGCCCACACCGTCAATCATTTCATGCTGAAGAAAGCTGCCGGACGATGCAACCGTGCGCGCGGAAATGGAGATGAGCCGCGCCGTGCTGGAAGCGGCGCTCGGCAAGCGGCCGGAGCATCTGGCCTATCCGGTCGGCGATCCGACCTCGGCCGGCCCGCGCGAATTCCGCATCGCCGCCGAGCTCGGCTTCAAGACCGCGGTGACCACGCGGCCGGGCGTGCATGTTTCAAGGTGCATCGCGATCATCTGACCGCGCTGCCGCGCATCTCGGTCAACGGCGAATTCCAGCAGCAGCGCTATCTCAAGGTGCTGATGTCGGGCGCCGCCACCGCGCTGTGGAACGGCTTCCGCCGCGTCAACGCGGCTTAGCGCGATGCCGTCATGCCCGCGCTTGTCGCGGGCATCCACGCCTTTCCAGACTTGAAGACAATGAAGACGTGGATGGCCGGGACAAGCCCGGCCATGACAGAGTTACGCTCCGTCCGGCCGCGCCATCCATGAGATCAGCGGCATCGCCGGCAGCACCCAGCCGAGCCCGGCCACCACATAGAAAATCGCGGCGACAAAGCCGTTGATGTCGGTCAGCACCGACTGCGCCAGCGCCATGGCGAGCAGCCCCCACGACCGTGACGAGGACCAGCAGCAAGACGGCTCCGATCAGCTTGCGGGTGCGGATTGGCATCGAATGTCCATATTTGCGGTGGCGCGGCCCTGACTATATGGTCCGCGCCGTTGCAAGCAACCATGGCCCAGCAGGTCGACATTTCCTCATCGGATACCCGCGCGGTGCGGCTGTGGCTGCTCGCCGCCGCGGCGATGATCTTCCTGACGCTGATGGTCGGCGGCGCGACGCGGCTCACCGAATCCGGGCTGTCGATCGTCGAATGGCAGCCGATCTCCGGGGTGTTGCCGCCGTTCTCCGAGAGCGCCTGGCAGGCCGAGTTCCAGAAATATCAGGCGATCCCGCAATACCGGGAGCTTAACCGCGGCATGAGCCTTGACGCCTTCAAGGTGATCTTCTGGTGGGAGTGGACGCACCGCCTGCTCGCGCGCACGACCGGCGCGGTGTTCCTGCTGCCGTTTCTCTATTTCCTCTGGCGCGGCGCCATTCCGCCGCCGTTGAAGCTGCGGCTGTGGTTGATCTTTGCCGGCGGCGCAGCACTCGGCGTGGTCGGCTGGTGGATGGTGTCGTCGGGCCTGTCGGGCACGCGCGTCAGCGTTTCGCAATACCGCCTCGCGTTCCACCTGACGCTCGCCTGCGCGATCTACGCCGCGATCCTGTGGACCGCGCAGCAACTGATCCCGCCGGAGCCGCAAGGCGTGCCGGCGCGGCTGCGCGTCGTCGCGCTGGCGATTGCGGTCATGGTGCTGTTGCAGATTTATCTCGGCGCGCTGGTCGCCGGCAGCGATGCCGGCCTCGTCTACAACACCTGGCCGCTGATCGACGGCGGCCTGGTGCCGTCGCCGGAGCGGCTGTGGTTCATCCAACCCGCCTGGCGCAATTTGTTCGAGAACACGCTGACGGTGCAGTTCGATCACCGCATGATGGCCTATGCGATCTGGCTCCTGGCGGCGTTGCACCTCGGCGACGCGCTGCGCCTGCGGCAGGAGCTGCGCGGCGCGCTGATCCTTGCCGTCGCGGTGACGCTGCAAGCGGCGCTCGGCATCGTCACGCTGCTCAACCAGGCGCCGCTGCCGCTGGCTTTCGCGCATCAGGTGCTGGCGATCCTGGTGTTCACGATTGCGGTATTGCATGCGCGAACGGCTGTGGCAGCGCGCCGACGCGCGCGTGCGCAAGCGCGGCTGGCGCGGGAGCAGCGCGCATGATCGAGGTCGGCGTCACCGACGGCATTGCGCTTCTGACCATGAAGCACGGCAAGGCCAATGCGCTCGACATCGAATTTTGCGACGCGCTCAGCGAACGTATCGCGGCGCTGGCGCGTTCGGACGCAAGGGCCGTGGTATTGACCGGGCAGGGCACCATCTTTTCCGCCGGCGTCGACTTGAAGCGCGTCAGCGCCGAGGGCGTGGGCTACATTCGCGCATGTTCCTGCCGGCGCTGCACCGGCTTTACGAAACCGTGTTCAATTTGCCGAAGCCGGTCGTTGCCGCGATCAACGGCCATGCCGTTGCCGGCGGCGCGGTGCTCGCCGCTTGCGCCGACCGCCGCATCATGGGCCGCGGTGCCGGCCGCATCGGCATCACCGAATTGCAAGTCGGCGTGCCGTTTCCGGCGCTCGCCTTCGAGATCGTGCGCTTTGCCGTGCCGCACCGCTATCTCGCCGAGTTCACCTTGGGCGCCGCGACCTACGACGCCGACGATGCGCTACAGCGCGGCTGGGTCGACGAACTCGCCGAGCCCGAGGAAGTTGTCGAAGACGCCATTGCGGTCGCGGAAGAACTCGCCGTGCTGTCGCCGCCGGCCTTTGCGCAGGCCAAGAAGCAGCTGCGTCAGCCGGTCGCCGAGCGCTACGCGCAAAGCGGCGCGGTGACCGACAAGGCCGTCACCGATATCTGGACGGCGCCGGAGGCGCTCGCCCGCATCCGCGATTACGTCGCGCGCACGCTGAAGAAGTCCTGAGCCGAAAGAAATACGCCGCCTCATCCTGAGGAGCGCTGCGAAGCAGCGCGTCTCGAAGGATGAGCGGCCTCAGGTTCGAGACGCATCGCTTGCGCGATGCTCCTCACCTTGAGGATCAGGCCGCCTTCAGCGCCTGCTCGAGGTCGGCGATGATGTCGCCAACCTCTTCGATCCCGATCGATAGCCGCACCACGTCGGGCCCGGCGCCGGCCTGCACCTTCTGCGCGTCGGACAATTGCTTGTGGGTGGTCGAGGCGGGATGGATGATGAGCGAGCGCGTGTCGCCGATATTGGCGAGATGCGAGAACAGCTTGACGTTGGAGACGAGCTTGACGCCGGCCTCGTAGCCGCCCTTGAGGCCGAAGGTGAATACGGCGCCGCAGCCTTTGGGCACGTATTTCTTGGCGAGGTTGTGGTAGCGGTCGCCGGGCAGGCCCGGATAGCTGACCCAAGCGACCTCCGGCCGCTTCGCCAGCCATTCGGCGACCGCAAGCGCATTGTCGGAGTGGCGCTGCATGCGCAGCGGCAGCGTCTCGACGCCGGTCAGGATCAGGAAAGCGTTGAACGGCGACAGCGCCGGTCCAAGGTCGCGCAAGCCCAGCACGCGGCAGGCGATGGCGAAAGCGAAATTGCCGAAGGTTTCGTGCAGCACGATGCCGGAATATTCCGGCCGCGGCTCGCACAGCATCGGATACTTCTTGTCGCGCGACCAGTTGAAGGTGCCGCCGTCGACGATCATGCCGCCGATCGAGTTGCCGTGGCCGCCGAGGAACTTGGTGAGCGAGTGCACGATGATGTCGGCGCCATAATCGAACGGCTTGCACAAATAGGGCGTGGCCAAAGTGTTGTCGACGACCAGCGGCACGCCGGCCTGCCGCGCGATCTTGGCGATCGCCTCGATGTCGGTGATGACGCCGCCCGGATTGGCGATCGACTCGATGAAGATCGCCCTGGTCTTCGGCGACACCGCCTTCTCGAAGCTGCCGATGTCGTCGGGATCGGCCCACACCACGTTCCAGCCGAAGTTCTTGTAGGAGTGGTTGAACTGGTTGATCGAACCGCCATAGAGCTTCTTCGACGCGACGAATTCGTCGCCGGGCATCATCAGCGTGTGCATCACGACCACCTGTGCGGCGTGGCCGGAGGCAACCGCGAGACCGGCGGTGCCGCCCTCGAGCGCGGCGATGCGCTCTTCCAGCACCGCGTTGGTCGGGTTGCCGATGCGCGTATAGATGTTGCCGAAGGCCTGCAGGCCGAACAGCGAGGCGGCGTGCTCGACGTCGTCGAATACGAACGACGTGGTCTGGTAGATCGGCGTTGCGCGCGCGCCGGTGGTCGGATCCGGCTTAGCGCCGGCGTGGATGGCGAGCGTAGTGAAACCCGGAGTGCGATCGGTGGGTGAAGTGGCCATGGTCCGGTCCTTGAAACGTATGCCCGGCCCGTGCCGGTGCTTGTGCCGGGAACTATTCAGGCGCAGCGCATGAGCGTCAAGGCGAGGCGGCGCTTCGCACTGCAATCAAGATGCAAACCGCTAAGGCTCGGGCCGAACAGGAAAAATCTTCGCCGGCCAGGCGGCTGTCTCAGCCGCTTTGTTCTTCGCTTTTCTCATCGCGCTGCGCCCGCTCGGTCGCTTGCGTCGCGCCACCTTGGGCGGTCAGGCGGTTGAGCGACATGCGCTGCACGCCCTTGCCGAGGACCTTGCGCGCGCTTCGACGACAGCGTGCGCGAATTGACGCCGATCCAGCCGATTTCCGACGACAGCCGGCCATATTCGATTTTCGGGCAGCGGTTCATCACCACTTTCATGCCGGCATCCTCGGCGAGCTTGGCGGCGGCCTCGTTATGCACGCCAAGCTGCATCCAGATCACCTGCGGGCGCGGCTTGAGCGCGATCGCCTCCTGCACCACCGGCAGCGCGAAGGCCGAGGCGCGGAAGATGTCGACCATGTCCACCGGCTCGGGGATGTCGGCAAGCTTGGCGTAGACCTTTTCGCCAAGAATTTCCTTGCCGGCTTGACCCGGGTTGACCGGGATCATGCGGTAGCCGCGTTCCTGCAGATATTTGAAAGCGAAATAGCTCGGCCGGTTGTCCTTGGGCGACAGGCCGACCATGGCGATGGTCTTCACTGCGTTGAGGATGCCGCGGATGAAGGTGTCGGAATAGGCGTCGTCGGTCATGAACCCTCGGTCCGGCAGATAAACACGATTGTGACAGAACGAAAAGCGCGGCCGCGCATTATTCGCATGGCCGCATCGTGGAATTGTGCAGGACGACAAGTCGGACGACATAAGATGGCCACGCTCGTTTGCTGCGATTGCGCTTGCTGGGGGTTTGCGGCCCGTTTGTGCACAAACATCAAGCAGGAGGCGTTTCGATGTGCGACTATAGTCTCCACGACGTAGCGTCCCGGCCCGCAGCGGTCGGGGACAAGCTGATCTCCACCCGGTTCAACAACTCGATCACCCGCGGCTTTGCTTCGGTCGACCAACAGAATGTCGCGGTGTGCTTGCTGCCGGGCACCGAGTTGGCGTTCGAGAACGAGGTCGAGTCCGACGCGACTTTCCGGTTCCTGCCGAACCGGAAATTCGGGCACAAGGTGGCGCGGTTCCGGCAAGTCAACATGGACAACCCGGTCGCGCATCATGACGCGCTCGAGTTTCCCGGCGGCGAGACCGTGCTGGTGACCAATCTGTGCGAGGGCCAGCAGGCAACCGTGCTGCAACTGCCGGCCAACGCCAAGCCGGACAAGGCAGAGCCCGAGGTCATCCCGCCGCGGCAGCAGAGTTTGCTCGCCTCCGACTGGTAAGCCAGCGAGAATACAACGGAGCCGCCGGCTGCATAAGCCGGCGGCTTCGCTTAACGATCCTCCCAGGTCGGATCTCGCTTGTCGATGAAAGCGCAGATGCCTTCCTCGGCGTCGCGCGCCAGCATGTTCTCGGTCATGACTTCCGACGCATAGCGATAGGCTTCGGCGAGCGGCATCTCCGCCTGCCGGTAGAACGCCTGCTTGCCGATCTTGACGACGTAAGACGATTTCGACGCGATCGTGTTGGCGAGCGCACAGCGCTTGCGCGCGCTCGCTGCCAGGCGCGACGACGCGGTTGATGAGCCCGATGCGCACGGCATCGTCCGCCACCACCATCTCACCGGTCAGCAGCATTTCCATCGCGTGCTTGCGGGCGACGTTGCGAGACAGCGCCACCATCGGCGTCGAGCAGAACAGGCCGATGTCGACGCCGGGCGTCGCGAATCCGGCCGTCAGGAGGCGACGGCAAGATCGCAGGTGGCGACGAGCTGGCAGCCGGCGGCACTGGCGACGCCGTTGACCGCGGCGATCACCGGCTGCGGCAGGTTGACGATCTGCTGCATCATGGCGCTGCAGGTCGTCATGATGTGCTTGAAATAGGCGCGGCCGCCGTCGGCGTCGCTGCGACGGCCGGTCAGTTCCTTGAGGTCATGCCCGGCGCAGAAGGCCGAGCCCTTGGCGGCAAGCACGACGGCGCGGATGCTTTTGTCGGCGGCGATGTCGGTGAAAGCCGCGGCGAGGGCGTTGAGCAGCGCTTCCGACAGGCTGTTGCGCGCCGCCGGCCGGTTGAGCGTCAGCACGGCAATGCTGCCGTCGCGCTCGCGCAGCAGCACCGGCGCGGTGTCGGCGGGCTGGCTCCCGGTCTTGCTCTCGGTTTTGGTATCCATGCGTGCGATACTTACGCCGCCGCTAGCGCGAGGCAAGGCCGGAACGGGGCGCGTTCGGAACGTTCAGAACCGATGGCAACAAGGCGCAAGGGCAAGGCGAAGCGAAACGTAACGGCCGCCGCTGGTCGCAGCGCGTGACTAAAGAAAGCGACGCGCTGACGCTGGAACAGGGCGTCTTCACCAAACGCACGCCGCGGGCGATTGCGCTGTCGTTGAAGCGTTCGGCCGACCGCAGCAAAAGACGAAAATCGCCGGCCTACCGTTCGGCGATGTCGATGCTCAGCTTCTACATCAACCGCGCCGGCAAGGGCCTTCCGGCAACGCGCCGGGCCAAGCTGGAACAGGCCAAAGCCGAGCTGCGTGACCTCTACGGCAAGGATTGAAAGCGCTGGGCCGACGCGGCTAAGAGGAGCCGCCGGACAGCCCGGCTTTTGGGGGAAAACCATGCCCGCGCCAGCCATGTCGGCCGAGGAGATCGGCAAGCTGTTATCCGCCGAATTCCCGCAGGCGTTTTTCCCCGGCTGCGGGCTCTCCATCGAGAAGGTCGCCTATGGCGATGTGCGCGTGCGCCGCGCCTACCACGAGGAGCACTTGCGCCCCGGCGGCACCATCTCCGGGCCGACCATGATGGAGCTTGCCGATTTCGCCATGTATGTCGCGGTGTTTTCCGCGGTCGGCCCGCAGCCGCTGGCGGTGACCACCAATCTCAACATCAATTTCCTGCGCAAGCCGGCCGCTGCCGATCTCATCGCCGAGGCCAGGCTGATGAAAGTCGGCAAGCGGCTCGCAGTGGGCGAGGTGACGATCCGCTCGGATGGGCAGGACGAGCCGGTCGCGCATGTGACCTCGACCTACTCGATACCCGCAGAGCGTAATTGTTTTAAGGTATAAAAATACCATTCGCATAAGCGTTTGATAATACGTCTAAATTAAATGCAGAGCGGCATTGACGCCGGGGGTCCGCTCGAGTACATAGCCCGCGGCTATTGGCGGCGTTGGGCGCCGGCTTCTTCCCAAAATGGACGCAACATGAAAACTTTTTCGGCAAAGGCCGCCGACATCGAGAAGAAATGGGTGACGATCGACGCCACCGGTCTGGTCGTCGGGCGGCTCGCCTCCATCGTCGCGATGCGACTGCGCGGCAAGCACAAGGCGATCGTACACGCCGCATGTCGATGACGGCGACAACGTCATCGTCGTCAACGCCGCCAAGGTCGTGTTCACCGGCCGCAAGCGCGAGCAGAAGGTCTATCACAAGCACACCGGCTTCATCGGCGGCATCAAGGAGACTCTCGGCCAAGTCGATCTTCGAGGGCCGCTTTCCCGAGCGCATCGTCGAGAAGGCGGTCGAGCGCATGCTGCCGCGCGGGCCGCTCGGCCGCGTGCAACTCGGCAACTTGCGGGTCTATCCGGGTCCCGATCATCCGCATGAGGCGCAGAAGCCGCGAGAAACTCGACGTCGCCGCCATGAACCGCAAGAACGTGAGGAGTGCCTGACCGTGGCCGAGACCGTGCAGTCGATGGAAGGATTGGCAAGCCTCAAGCCGGCGGCGCCGGAAGCGCCGAAATACGTGCAGAAGCTCGACAAGCAGGGCCGCGCTTATGCGACCGGCAAGCGCAAGAACGCGGTCGCCCGCGTCTGGATCAAGCCCGGCTCGGGCAAGATCCTGGTCAACACGCGCGCCGTCGAAGTGTTCTTCGCGCGCCCGGTGCTGCGCATGCTGATCCAGCAGCCGCTGGTCGCCGCCGGGCGCAGCGGCCAATACGACGTCATCTGCACCGTGTCGGGCGGCGGCCTGTCGGGGCAGGCGGGCGCGGTGCGCCACGGCATCTCCAAGGCGCTCACCTATTTCGAGCCGGATCTGCGCGGTGCGCTCAAGCGCGCCGGCTTCCTGACGCGCGACTCCCGCGTCGTCGAGCGCAAGAAATACGGCCACAAGAAAGCGCGGCGCTCGTTCCAGTTCTCCAAGCGCTAATTCGCGATCGCAAGGCGACATTGCTCATTCGGCGCACGCCGGCCGCGGCCGGTCTGCGCCGAATTTGATTTTAATTTTCGCTAGTCTTTCGTCGAAGCGCGCTGGCGCGTGTAAGGGTTTTCCCACAGGACGGGTGTTATTTGACCTCCCGCGGTCCGGTTGACTGCGTAGCTTCAGTCGGGCGCTGCTTTCGGGGGAACTTGATGGTCGCCGCTTCTGCCGCGTTGCCGGCATCGCCGCTCGATGTGCCGACACTGTCCTTCGTGGCCATTTGCATATCCGCGGTGCTCGGGCTGACGCTGATCTTTGCCTGGATCAGGAGCGCAACATTCGCGCGCTCGCCTGGTGGGGAGCGGCTTATCTCATCGGCGCCTCGTCGATGGCGCTGTGGGCGTGCCGGTGCCGCTGTTCACATTGCCGCCGGAGGTGCCGGCGGCGCTGATCTTCGTCGCCTGCGGCATGATCTGGAACGGCGTGCGGCTGTTCCACGGGCGCCCGATGATGCCGATCATGAATTTCTTCGGCGCCATCGTCTGGCTGTCGCTGTGCCAGTTCCCGGCGCTGGCGCAGGGCAGCAACGGGCGCATCGCCTTCGGCGCCGTGGTGGTCGCCGCCTATACTTTCCTGATCGCCTTCGAGCTCAATCGCGAACGCCGCAAGTCGCTTTATTCGCGCACCGCCGCGATCGTGGTGCCGTCGCTGCACGCCACCATGTTTCTCTTGCCGCTGGCGATGAAGGCCTTGCTGCCCTCGAGCGCCGGCTGGCTGGCGATGTTCGCGCTGGAGACCATGATCTACGCGGTCGGCACCGCCATCATCGTGATGATGATGGTCAAGGACTACCATGTGCACATCTACCGCAACGCCGCCTCGACCGACGAGCTGACCGGCCTGCTCAACCGCCGCGCCTTCATGGAGAACGCGCTGCGGACTGTGCGCGCATCAGGCCAAGCGCAACGAGCCGCTGACGGTGCTGCTGTTCGATCTCGACCGCTTCAAGTCGATCAACGACCGCTTCGGCCATCCGGTCGGCGACGAGGTGCTACGGCTGTTCGCGCGCGTGGCACGCGCCAGCCTGCGCACCGATGACATCATCGCGCGCTTCGGCGGCGAAGAATTCGCCGTGGTCGTGGGGTCGTCGGCGAAAGACGCGGTCAAGATCGCCAATCGCGTGCGGCTGTCGTTCGAGGCGGCCGGCGTCGTCGTCAACACGCATGCGATCGGCGCCACGGTGAGCATCGGCACCGCGACCGCGCAAGCGCCGGTCACCGACATCGACGCGCTGATCCAGCGCGCCGACGCCGCGCTCTATCGCGCCAAGGGCGACGGCCGCAACCGCGTCTGCGCCGCGGAGGAGCCGCAGATGAGCCCCGGCGCGCGGCTGATCGCTGCGGCGCGCGCGTCGCGCACCGCCAGTGCCGCCGAACGCAAGCCGTTGTTGGCACTCAACGCCCGCACCCCTACGCAATTACCCGCGGTGCAACCCATCCTGCTCGACGAAGCAACGGCTCATTTACCCTACCGGCATTAACATGCACGCATGCCGCGTCCCTCCGATGCCGTGCGATCAGCCGATGCGCTTGCGCTCGATGCAAGCCGGGCAGGCCTTGCGCTCGCTTGCGCGTTCTCATCGTCGGCGGAGTTCGACGCCGCGCTGATCGCCGAGCGGCGCGCCGCCGGCGTCTACGGGCCGCGGCGCAGCCTGCGCCTCGTGACGGTTCTGGCCGTTGCGGCCGCCGTTGCCGTCCTCGTTCTGCTCATCATCTGAAAGAAGCCGCCCGAAACGCAAAACGGGCGCTCAGTCAGAGCGCCCGTTCCGCCTTTGCCCCAAGAGACTTCTAGAGAGACGTCTCAGGCCGCCGCCGATTTCTTGGCCGTCGGCACTTCGGAGATCGTCTTCAGGACCTGTGACGCGATCGCGTAGGGGTCGCCCATCGAGTTCGGGCGGCGGTCTTCCAGATAGCCCTTGTAGCCGTTCTTGACGAAGGAGTGCGGCACGCGCACCGAGGCGCCGCGGTCGGCGATGCCGTAGCTGAACCTGTTCCACGGCGCGGTTTCGTGCTTGCCGGTCAGGCGCTTGTCGTTGTCCGGACCGTAAACGGCGATATGGTCGTGCAAGTTCTTCTCGAAAGCCTTCATCATGGTTTCGAAGTACTCCTTGCCGCCGACGGTGCGCATGTACTCGGTCGAGAAGTTGCAGTGCATGCCCGAGCCGTTCCAGTCGGTGTCGCCGAGCGGCTTGCAGTGCCACTCGATGTCGACGCCGTACGTCTCGCAAAGGCGCATCATCAGGTAGCGGGCCATCCACATCTGGTCGGCCGCGGTCTTCGAGCCCTTGCCGAAGATCTGGAACTCCCACTGGCCCTTTGCCACTTCGGCGTTGATGCCTTCGTGGTTGATGCCGGCGTAGAGGCAAAGATCGAGATGCTTCTCGACCAGTTCGCGGGCGACATCACCGACGTTCTTGAAGCCGACGCCGGTGTAGTAGGGGCCCTGCGGCGCCGGGTAACCTGACGACGGGAAGCCGAGCGGGCGGCCGTCCTTGTAGAAAAAATACTCCTGCTCAAAGCCAAACCAGGCGCCGGCGTCGTCCAGGATGGTGGCGCGCTTGTTGGAGGCGTGCGGAGTCGTGCCGTCGGGCATCATGACTTCGCACATGACGAGGGCGCCGTTGGTGCGGGCACCGTCGGGATAGACCGCGACCGGCTTGAGCACGCAATCCGATGAATGGCCTTCGGCCTGCATGGTGGAGGAGCCGTCGAAGCCCCAGAGCGGAAGCTCGCCCAGCGACGGGAAGGTGTCGAATTCCTTGATCTGGGTCTTGCCGCGCAGATTTGGCGTCGGCGTATAGCCGTCGAGCCAAATGTATTCGAGTTTGTACTTTGCCATTTAGGATTCTCTCTGAGCTGATGACGCGAAGCGCGATGAGCTCGCGCTTCAGCGGTCAACGGCGCGCCCGGCCGCCAACTGCTGCCATTGTGCAAAGCATTAAATATGCCAGCCCCCGCGGATGGCCCGGTTTCGACGCCTGCAACTAAAAATATCGGCCATTGAAGGGGCTTTTCACGGCGCATTGGCGCCAAGCGCTGCCATTTGCCCGGAAAAGCAGCATTTCTACGAATGCCTAACTTGCGATCATTCGCCTAATTTATGAAAGGCACACTGCCGCGCGGGGGAGCAAAGCCACATCTGCGGCGTTATATCGTTTGAAACGGAATCGCATAAAGATTGCAGCACTGGAAACAAAGGAGCCGAACGATGAGCAGCAGCCATGAGCCTGCGTCGGCCACGGTCTATCAGTTTCCCGCTCGCGGGCGCTTTGCCCCCGTGCGTCAGGGCGAGAGCTCGAAGCCGGCGACGAACCTGATGCCGGTGCGTGCCGCGCGCATCGCGTTCAGCAGCGGCTGGTATCACGACGAAGCGATCGAACAGGAGCGCGCGGGCGATTAGCTCCGCGGGTAGCCGCTCTGGAGCGGCCGCTCGATCCGGATAACCGGACAAGACAAAAGGCGCTCCTTGCCGGGAGCGCCTTTTACGTTGCCCAAATTCAGTCGCGGCGCAGGTCCAGGCGGCCACAGAATATATTATCGGCAATTGCTTGCCTCCTTTTTACTGCGCCCTAACCAACGAAATAATTATACGCGCGCTACGTGTAGTAGCGCAATGAATTGCCGGCCACTTAGGCGATGAATGACAAGTCTATTCGCGATGACGCGTAACGCGGCGCGCTTCGCTCCGCCATGGCTTAGCCGCTCGCAATACGATCTGGATCGGAGATGCCCATTCGCAAGAATCAAAATGAATGCAGACCTGCCGACCGAGAGCCAGAAGCGCCCTTGCAGCCCGCCATCGACGATCCGGTGCAAGCGCTTACGCCGGAAAGCGGGGACAACAAGTCGCAGCAAATCGTCGCGGCGATTCTCGACGCGGTGCCGGCAAGGATTTTCTGGAAAGACAAGAACCTTTTCTATTTGGGATGTAACGCGCCGTTCGCGCGCGATGCGGGGTTTTCCCGGCCGGACGAAATCATCGGCAAAGACGATTATCAGATGGGGTGGCGCGAGCAGGCCGACGCTTACCGTCGCGCCGACCGCGAAGTGATCGAGACGGGCCGCAGCAAACTTCTGATCGACGAGCCGCAAACGACCCCCGACGGAAAAACCATCACGCTCCTCACGAGCAAAGTGCCGTTGCGCGATTCAAGCGGCGCGGTGTTTGGCGTGCTCGGCACCTACTTGGACGTCACCCAGCGCGCCTTGCTGGAAGAGGAGCTTGAGGCGCGCACGACCCAGTTCGATGCGGCATTGAACAACATGGCGCATGGCCTCCTGATGTTCGATCGCGACGGCAAGCTCGTCATTTCCAACCGGCGTTTTGCGGAACTGTTCAAGCTGCCGTGGGAGAAATGGAAAACCGCCTCCTTGGGTAAGACGGCCTCCGAAGCAATGCAGCTCACCGCCGAGTGGACCAAGATAACCGAAAAGAACCGGGCGCAAATCGCCGCCGACCTTCGAGGCCTCTTGGATCGCCGGAAACCCGGCCGGATCGTTTTTGAGCGCACCGACGGCACCATGTTTCTGTCTTCATGCGCGCCGATGGCCGACGGCGGTTATGTGGTGACGTTCGAGGACATTACCGAACAGCGCCGCACTGAAGAGAAGATTACGCACATGGCGCACTATGATGCGCTTACCGATCTGCCGAACCGGGTGCTTTTCTATGAGAAGTTGGATGAACTTCTCACGCGTGTGCCGCAGAGCGGCGGCTTCGCGGTCTTCAGCCTCGACCTCGACCGGTTCAAGAGCGTCAATGACACGCTCGGACATCCAATCGGCGACAAGCTGTTGCAGGCTGCGGCCAAGCGCATGCGTGGCTGTATCCGCGACGCCGACATCGTTGCCCGGCTGGGCGGAGACGAATTCGCCATCGTGCAGGTCGCATTCAAGCGGCCGGCGGACGCGACCGCGCTTGCGACACGTCTGATCGAGGCGGTGAGCGCGCCCTATCAACTCGACGACCATCAAGTGGTCGTGGGAACGAGCATCGGCATCGCTATCGCGCCGGGCGACGGCACGACGCCCGACCAGCTTATGAAGAACGCCGATCTGGCGCTTTACCGCTGCAAGGCCGACCGCGGAAACATCTATCGGTTTTTTGAAGCGGCAATGGACGCGCGCATGCAAGAGCGCCGCGCTCTGGAGCTAGATCTTCGCCGGGCGCTGGTCAACGGTGAATTCACGCTCAACTATCAGCCCATCGTCAACCTCAAGAGCGGGAGGGTCACCGCTTGCGAGGCGCTCATCCGCTGGCATCAGCCGGAGCGCGGCTGGGTGCCGCCTCTGGCGTTCATTCCAATCGCGGAAGAAACGGGGCTTATCATTCCGATTGGAGAATGGGTGCTGCAACGAGCTTGCGTCGACGCCGTCGCCTGGCCGGATGAGATAGCGGTGGCGGTCAATGTGTCGCCGGCGCAATTCAAATCCGGCGATTTTGTGCAAGTCGTTAAGGCAGCGCTGCAAAAATCGGGCCTGCCGGCGCGCAGGCTGGAGCTGGAAATTACCGAGTTGGTTCTGATGCACGACAGCGATGTGGCCGTGGCAATGCTGCATCAGATCAAGGAGCTCGGGATCCGCATTGCTATGGACGATTTCGGGACCGGCTATTCATCCATCGGCTATCTGCGCAGTTTTCCGTTCGACCGCATCAAGATCGATCAATCCTTCATTGCCGATATAACGGAGAGCAGGGAAAGTCTGGCGATTCTTCGCGCTGTCGTCGGCCTGGGCAGCAGCCTCAACATCGCCACGACCGCCGAAGGCGTGGAGGCCGCCCATCAGCTCGAACTCTTGCGGTCCGAGGGTTGCACCGAAGTGCAAGGCTTTTTCTTCGGCAGGCCTCAACCCGCTGCCGAAATTGCGGGCCTGTTCGCGTCGCTCGACGATAAGGCATCGGCGGTGGCGTAACGTCGTGCCGCCGGCGGCTTCGGTGGCGTCGACACATCCGAATAAAAAAAGCGCTCCTTGCGGGGAGCGCCTTTTAAGTTGCATCGCTGACGAAGCGATGTGGGAGGAAACGCTTTCAATCAGCGCATGATCTTGTCCGAAAACCGGTTCCCACTTTTCGGGATCATGCGTTAAGCCGAGTAGTACATGTCGAATTCGACCGGATGCGGGGTGTGCTCGAAGCGGATCACTTCCGTCATCTTCAGGTCGATGTAGCTGTCGATGAAGTCGTCGTCGAACACGCCGCCGGCAGTGAGGAAGCCACGGTCTTTGTCGAGTTCGCCGAGCGCCTGGCGCAGCGAGCCGCACACCGTCGGGATGTTCTTCAATTCCGACTTCGGCAGATCGTAGAGATCCTTGTCCATCGCCGAACCCGGGTCGAGCTTGTTCTTGACGCCATCGAGCCCAGCCATCGTCATCGCCGCGAAGGCGAGATACGGATTAGCGAGCGGGTCGGGGAAACGCACCTCGACGCGCTTGGCTTTCGGGTTGGTGGTGTAGGGGATGCGGCACGAGGCCGAGCGGTTGCGCGCCGAGTAGGCGAGCAGCACCGGCGCCTCGAAGCCCGGCACCAGACGCTTGTAGGAGTTAGTGGTCGGGTTGGTGAAGGCGTTGATGGCTTTGGCGTGCTTGATGATGCCGGCGATATAGGAGAGGCAGGTCTCCGACAGGTCGGAATACTTGTTGCCCGCGAACACCGGCTTGCCGGCCTTCCAGATCGACTGGTGGCAGTGCATGCCCGAGCCGTTGTCGCCGTAGATCGGCTTCGGCATGAAGGTCGCCGTCTTGCCGTAAATCTGCGCCACCTGCTGGATGCAGTATTTGTAGATCATCATCCGATCGGCCATCACCGTGAGCGGCGAAAACTTCAGGCCGAGCTCGTGCTGGGCGCTGGCCACTTCATGGTGGTGCTTCTCGACCACGCAGCCCATGCGCGCCATGGCGCCGAGCATTTCCGAGCGCATGTCCTGCGCTGAATCCTGCGGCGGCACCGGGAAGTAGCCTTTTTTGGTGCCGACATGGTGCCCAAGATTGCCGCCTTCATATTCGGTGTCGGAGTTCGACGGGAATTCGGTCGAGTCCAACTTGAAACCGGTGTTGTAGGGTTCGGCGGCGTACTTCACGTCGTCGAACACGAAGAACTCGGCCTCGGGCCCGAAGAAGATGGTGTCGCCGACGCCGGAGGACTTCACCATGCCCTCGGCCTTCTTGGCGATGCTGCGCGGGTCGCGGTTATAAGGCTCGCCGGTGGTCGGCTCGAGCACGTCGCAGACCAGCGACAGCGTGGTCTCGGCGAAGAACGGATCGATGCAGGCGGTGCCGGGGTCCGGCATCAAGTTCATGTCAGACTCGTTGATTGCCTTCCAACCGGCGATCGAGGAGCCGTCGAACATCTGCCCTTCGGCGAAGGTGTCCTCTTCGATCATCGAGACGTCGAAGGTGACATGCTGCCATTTGCCACGCGGATCGGTGAACCGGAAATCGACGTATTTGACGTCGCTGTCCTTGATCATCTTCATGACATCTTTGGCTGTCGTCATGGAAAGCATTCCCCCTTATGTGGTTGATGACCCCGCAGCGCGTTGTCTGCGGTTTTCAGATGGCATCGATTCCGGACTCTCCGGTTCTGATGCGGATGGCTTCCTCGATGTTGGATAGAAATATCTTGCCGTCTCCGATCCGGCCGGTTTGAGCGGCGCGCCGGATCGCCTCGATTGCCTTGTCCACCATGTCGTCGGCAAGCACAACTTCGATCTTCACCTTGGGGAGAAAATCAACGACGTATTCGGCACCTCGATAGAGTTCGGTGTGCCCCTTCTGGCGGCCGAAGCCCTTGGCTTCGGTCACCGTGATGCCCTGGAGGCCAACCTCCTGCAGGGCTTCCTTCACCTCATCGAGTTTGAATGGCTTGATGATGGCTTCGATTTTTTTCATTGCCTTGCCTTGTCCTTCCCCCGGCTCACCGCAACGCTGTCGGCGGGCCGCGCTTCGGTTAGCAGGTCCCGTGCCAAGCCCCGAATGAGGCAAATTCCGCGTGACGGCAGAGGCTTATAGGCGAGCTCCGGTCACGCGGCGGGAACTGACTAATTGCTGGTGCCTAGCAAATAAGCAATTTGCATAACCTTTTGCCAGATGCCACAGAAATGTTGCGCCGCAATAAGTTAGCTGAATTTGTCGGCCTTCTTGGGCGCCGATAGGGTCGCGATTCATGATCGAGCTGCTGACCAGTTCCGAAATGGCCGAGGCCGACCGGCTCACCATCGCCGGCGGAATCCGCAGCATCGACCTTATGGAGGCGGCCGGCCGCGCGGTCGCCGAGCGCGCCGCCACGCTGCCGGGGCGGCGGGTGGTGGTCGTTGCCGGACCCGGCAACAATGGCGGTGACGGTTTCGTCGCGGCGCGGTTGCTCGCGGAACGCGGCTACAGCGTCCGCGTCGCTTTGGTCGGCGACCGCACGCGCCTCAAGGGCGATGCAGCCCGCGCCGCCGAACGGTGGAGCGGCGGGACCGAGACGATTTCGCCGGCCTCGCTTGCGGACTGCGACACGATCATCGATGCGTTGTTCGGCACCGGGCTCGATCGCGAGGTTACGGCTGAGCCGCGCGCCGCAATCGACGCGATCAACGCCGCCGAAGCGCCTGTCGTCGCGGTCGATCTGCCGAGCGGCATCAACGGCACCACCGGCGCCGTGATGGGCGCGGCGGTCAAGGCGGCGCAGACGGTGACCTTCTTCCGGCGCAAGACCGGGCATGTGCTGCTGCCCGGGCGCATCCATTGCGGGGCGGTGCACGTCGCCGATATCGGCATCCCCGCGAGCGTGCTGGAGACGATCAAGCCGCAGGCCTTCGCCAACGATCCAAAGCTGTGGGTGGGCCGCTTTCCCGTGCCGCAGGTCGAGGGGCACAAATACGCGCGCGGCCATGCCGTCGTGGTTTCCGGCGGCTTGACGACGTCGGGCGCGGCACGCCTCGCGGCCCGGGCGGCGCTGCGGGCGGGGGCGGGGCTCGCCACGATCGCAAGCCCGCGCGAGGCGCTCAGCGTCAATGAGGCGGCGAGCCTGGCGGTGATGGTGCGCCCGGTCGATGGCGCCGCCGAGCTAGCGGATTTTTTGGCCGATACGCGGCGCAACGCTGTGGTCATCGGCCCGGGCGGTGGCGTCGGCCCGGCGATGCAAGAGCAGGTTGCCGCGGCGCTGGAAAGCGATGCGGGGGTCGTGCTTGATGCCGACGCGCTGACGAGTTTTGCCGGCGATCTGGCCGGGCTGGCGGCAATGTTGAGCAAGCGGGCCGGCCGGGCCACGATCTTGACCCCGCACAATGGAGAATTCATAAGATTATTCAAAGCAATACACACAGATAGTAATGTTAAAGGTAAACTTGAGAAAGCCCGCCTAGCGGCCAAAGCCAGCGGGGCAATCGTCCTCTATAAGGGAGCCGATACGGTCGTCGCCAGCCCGGACGGCCGCGCCAGCATCGCCGACAACGCGCCCGCCTACCTCGCCACTGCCGGCGCCGGCGACGTCCTTGGCGGCCTCATCGCCGGCCTCATCGCCCAAGGCATGCCCGGCTTCGAAGCGGCGAGCGCGGCGGTCTGGCTGCATGGCGAGGCGGCGGCGGCATTTGGCCCGGGCCTCATTGCCGAGGATCTCAGCGAGATGCTGCCGGCGGTCTACCGCCGCCTGTTCGATCGGCTCGCCCGCTGAGACGATTGCAAACTGCCCGGCAGGGGCCATTTTGTTGGTGACGCGCCGTTTCCCCGTGCTAAGAACCGCGCGCCTTGCGCTAGGCCGCTGTGCCGCGTAAAGCCGGCGCCTGATCGCGGCAAGCCGAGTTTCGACTGCCCTTTGCGGGCGTGGCGGAATTGGTAGACGCGCGGGATTTAGGTTCCCGTGACGAAAGTCGTGGGGGTTCGAGTCCCTCCGCCCGCACCATGCCGAGGGCTCCCATCCGTATCCAGTTGGTGAAGTTAGGCTCATGCAAGTTACCGAAACGCTGTCCGAAGGCCTCAAGCGCGAATTCAAGGTGGTGGTCCCCGCCGCCGAGCTCGATGCCAAAGTCAATGAACGCCTTGACGACCTCAAGGAGCGCGTCCGCATCAACGGCTTCCGGCCGGGCAAGGTCCCGGTCTCGCACTTGAAGCGCGTCTACGGCCGCTCGGCCATGGCCGAGGTGATCGAGGCGACCGTCCGCGACACCAACAACCAGATCGTATCCGAGCGCGGCTTCAAGCTTGCCGCCGACCCGAAGGTGACGCTGCCGACAGAAGAGGGCGCGATCGAGCAACTGATCGCCGGCAAGAGCGACCTCGCCTACACCATGGCGCTTGAGATTGTGCCGCCGATCGCGCTCGCCAACTTCAAGGACATCAAGCTCGAGCGCCTCACCGCCGAGGTGACCGACGCGGAAGTCGATGAAGGCATCGCCCGCATCGCCGAGCAGAACCGGCCCTATGCGGCCAAGCCGGCTGGCGAGAAGGCGGCCAAGGACGATCGCGTCGTCATGTCATTTGTCGGCACCATGAACGGCGTGCCGTTCGAGGGCGGCTCGGCCGACGATTCCGTGCTGGTCATCGGCTCCAATACCTTCATCCCGGGCTTCGAGGATCAGTTGGTCGGCGCCGCCGCGGGCGAAACGCGCACCGTCAAAGTGACCTTCCCGCAGCACTACGGCAAAGAGGATCTCGCCGGCAAAGACGCCGAATTTGCCGTCACCGTCAAATCGATCGAGACGCCGGGCAGCGTCGCCATCGACGATGAATTCGCCAAGTCGCTCGGTCTTGAATCGCTCGCCAAGTTGCGCGACGCGGTCAAGGATCGCATCGCCCGCGAGCATGCCTCGGCGTCGCGGCAGAAGCTCAAGCGCGCGCTGTTCGACGAACTCGACAAGCTGCACAAGTTCGAGCCGCCGCCGTCGCTGGTCGAGGAAGAGTTCAACCGGGTCTGGAAATCGGTGCTGAGCGAACTCGAGGTCGAGAAAAAGACCTTTGCCGACGAGGGCAGCACCGAGGACAAGGCCAAGGCCGAATATCAGGCGATCGCCGAACGGCGCGTCCGGCTCGGCCTTGTGCTGGCCGAAATTGGCGAGAAGAACAAGATCACCGTCACCGACGAGGAGCTCAACCGCGCAGTGATGGAGCAGGCGCGCCAGTTCACCGGCCAGGAGCAGCGCGTCTGGGAATATTACCGCCAGAACCCGCAGGCCGTCGCCGGACTGCGCGCGCCGATCTACGAAGACAAGGTGGTCGATTTCCTGCTCGAGCTCGCCCAGGTCGGCGACAAGACGGTTTCGCGCGAGGAGCTCTACAAGCAGGACGACGAAACGGCCGCGGCTTGAGCTTTAACGTCTTTCGCGGTCTTGCGCCGGCCACGATGCGAAAATAGATACGCGGCCCGCGACAAGGCTAAGCTAGCCCGGCGATTCGCCTAAGGAGCCAAAATGAAGGATCCCGTCGACACCTACATGAACTACTTGGTGCCCATGGTGGTCGAACAGACCAACCGTGGCGAGCGGGCCTATGACATCTATT
This sequence comes from uncultured Alphaproteobacteria bacterium, assembly GCA_963822035.1. Taxonomy (GTDB): domain Bacteria; phylum Pseudomonadota; class Alphaproteobacteria; order Rhizobiales; family Xanthobacteraceae; genus Pseudolabrys. The sequence continues at coordinate 817,944 of CAWGGC010000004.1, forward strand.
CCCGGCTGCTCAAGGAGCGGATCATCTTCATCACCGGGCCGATCGAGGACGGCATGTCCACGCTCGTGGTGGCGCAGCTCTTGTTCCTGGAGGCTGAGAATCCGAAGAAAGAGATCGCCATGTACATCAACTCGCCGGGAGGCGTGGTGACCTCCGGCATGGCCATCTACGACACCATGCAGTTCGTGCGGCCCCCGGTATCGACGCTCTGCGTCGGCCAGGCAGCGTCCATGGGCTCGCTGCTGCTCGCCGCCGGCGCCAAGAACCTGCGCTTCGCGCTACCGAACGCGCGCATCATGGTGCATCAGCCGTCCGGCGGGTTTCAGGGCCAGGCGACCGACATTATGCTGCACGCCCAGGAAATCCTGAACCTGAAAAAGCAACTCAACGAGATTTACGTCCACCATACCGGGCAGTCGCTGAAGAAGATTGAGGACGCCCTGGAGCGCGATTATTTCCTGACGGCCGAAGCGGCGAAGGACTTCGGTCTGATCGACCAGGTGCTCGAAAAGCGCCCGGAAGAAATGCTTCCCAAGCCCGCCTGAGGCCCCGAATGCCGCCGGCGGAACTTTTCCGGATGTCGGGAGATTTTGCCCGAAATGAGCCGGGTTCGGGCGGTGTTATCGTTAATCGGATATTGATTATCCAGCCGTTAGCATGCTTCGCTTATGCTACGGGGGTTGTAACAAACGGGGGTGTGGCCGCCCGAGGCTCCGGGCCACCGTGACGGACGAGATTCGGCGCGAAATTTGCTTAGCAAGTGCTGTGGCGACGGGCCGAACCCGACCTGGCCGTAGCAGAACCGGCTAAGGGTGACGGAGAAAAGCGGAATGAGCAAAGTCGGCGGCAGCAATTCCAAGAACACTCTTTATTGCTCGTTCTGCGGCAAGAGCCAGCACGAAGTCCGTAAGCTGATCGCCGGGCCGACCGTCTTCATCTGCGACGAGTGCGTCGAGCTGTGCATGGACATCATCCGCGAGGAGAACAAATCCTCGCTGGTGAAGTCGCGCGACGGAATCCCGACGCCGAAGGAAATCCGCAAGGTTCTCGACGACTACGTCATCGGCCAGGATCACGCCAAGAAAGTGCTCTCGGTCGCCGTGCACAATCACTACAAGCGGCTCAATCACCAGACCAAGCACAACGACGTCGAGCTCGCCAAGTCGAACATCCTGCTGATCGGACCGACCGGCTCGGGCAAGACGCTGCTGGCGCAGACGCTGGCGCGCATCCTCGACGTGCCGTTCACGATGGCGGACGCAACCACGCTCACCGAAGCGGGCTACGTCGGCGAGGACGTCGAGAACATCATCCTCAAGCTGCTGCAGGCCGCCGACTACAACGTCGAGCGCGCCCAGCGCGGCATCGTCTATATCGACGAGATCGACAAGATCAGCCGCAAATCGGACAACCCCTCGATCACCCGCGACGTGTCGGGCGAGGGCGTGCAGCAGGCGCTGCTGAAGATCATGGAAGGCACGATCGCTTCCGTGCCGCCGCAGGGCGGCCGCAAGCATCCGCAGCAGGAGTTCCTGCAGGTCGATACCACCAATATCCTGTTCGTCTGCGGCGGCGCTTTCGCCGGCCTTGAGAAGATCATCTCGGCGCGCGGCCGCTCCACTTCAATCGGCTTCAGCGCCAAAGTGGTGGCGCCCGAGGACCGCAAGACCGGCGAGATCTTCCGCGAGGTGGAACCGGAAGACTTGCTCAAGTACGGCCTGATCCCCGAATTCGTCGGCCGCCTGCCGGTGGTCGCGACGCTCGAGGACCTGGACGAGGCTTCGCTCAAGCTCATCCTCACGCAGCCGAAGAACGCGCTGGTGAAACAATACCAGCGGCTGTTCGAGATGGAGTCGATCGATCTGACCCTCGCCGAAGAGGCGCTGGGGGCGATTGCGCGCAAGGCGATCGACCGCAAGACCGGCGCCCGCGGCCTGCGCTCCATCATGGAGGGCATCCTGCTCGACACCATGTTCGATCTCCCCAGCCTCGAAGGGGTCGAAGAGGTGGTGATCTCGCGGGAAGTCGTCGAGGGAACCGCGCGTCCGCTCTACATCTACGCCGACCGCGGCGATCGGACAGCCGAGTCCGGCGGCGCCAGCGCTTAACGCAGCGCCCAATTTGGTACGGGCGGCCCGCCCAGGAACGGCCCTTACATGGGCACGTGAGTGGGACGCTTCGGGACGGCTTGTCGAATCGCGCCATTAATGGTGGCGTGGCGGCTTCGTTCGGTGTGTTTTTACCGAGAAAACGGGCCTTACTTGCAGATGCCGAACCGTCATCCTACCTATAGCGTTGGAAAATTGCGGGCCGACAAGGCTTCGTAGCTTTCCTCTCCGGCACTGGGCCGAGATGCCGCTTCCGCGGGTCGAGGCTTCAGGGGCACAACAAAAAGGACTACAGCCATGACCACCAAGCCACGACCTGCGCTGCAACCCGGCGAAACGCGGGCCTATCCGGTCCTGCCGTTGCGCGACATCGTGGTGTTCCCGCACATGATCGTTCCGCTCTTCGTCGGCCGTGAAAAGTCGATCAAGGCGCTGGAAGAGGTCATGCGCTCCGACACCTTCATTCTGCTCGCCACACAGAAGAATGCGTCCGACGACGATCCGGCCACCGACGCGATCTTCGAGGTCGGCACGCTGGCGAGCGTGCTGCAACTGCTCAAGCTGCCCGACGGTACCGTCAAGGTGCTGGTCGAGGGCGTCGAGCGCGCGAAAGTCGGCAAGTACACCGACCGCATCGAATACTACGAGGCTGACGCCACCGTGCTCGCCGACGACATCGGCGACCGCGTCGAGGCGGAGGCTTTGGCGCGCTCGGTCGTCACCGAGTTCGAAGGCTATGTGAAGCTCAACAAGAAGGTGTCGCCCGAGGTGATCGGCGTGGTCCAGCAGATCGAGGACTATGCCAAGCTCGCCGACACGGTCGCTTCGCATCTCGCCGTCAAGATTCCGGACAAGCAGGACATCCTGGAGACGTCCGTCGTCACCCAGCGCCTGGAGAAGGTGCTCGGGCTGATGGAGAGCGAAATCTCCGTGCTGCAGGTCGAGAAGCGCATCCGCACCCGCGTCAAGCGGCAGATGGAGAAGACGCAGCGCGAGTATTACCTCAACGAGCAGATGAAGGCGATCCAGAAGGAGCTCGGCGACGAGGAAGGCAAGGACGAACTGGCCGAACTCGAAGACAAGATCAAGAAGACCAAGCTGTCGAAGGAGGCCCGCGAAAAGGCCACCCACGAGCTCAAGAAGCTGCGCCAGATGTCGCCGATGTCGGCGGAAGCCACCGTCGTGCGCAACTATCTGGATTGGCTGTTGTCGATCCCGTGGGGCAAGAAGAGCAAGGTCAAGAAGGATCTGACCGCTGCCGAGACCATTCTCGATGCCGATCACTATGGCCTGGAGAAGGTCAAGGAGCGCATCGTCGAGTATCTTGCCGTGCAGCAGCGCGCCAACAAGCTGACCGGGCCGATCCTGTGCCTGGTCGGGCCTCCGGGCGTCGGCAAGACCTCGCTCGGCAAGTCGATCGCGAAGGCGACCGGCCGCGAGTTCGTGCGCGTGTCGCTCGGCGGCGTGCGTGACGAGGCCGAGATCCGCGGTCACCGCCGCACCTACATCGGCTCGATGCCCGGCAAGATCATCCAGTCGATGCGCAAGGCCAAGACCTCGAACCCGCTGTTCCTGCTCGACGAGGTGGACAAGATGGGCGCCGATTTCCGCGGCGATCCGTCCTCGGCGTTGCTCGAGGTGCTCGATCCCGAGCAGAACCACACCTTCAACGACCACTATCTCGAGGTCGACTACGATCTGTCGAACGTGATGTTCATCACCACGGCGAATACGCTCAACATTCCGCCGCCGCTGATGGACCGCATGGAGATCATCCGCATCGCCGGCTACACCGAGGATGAGAAGGTCGAGATTGCGCGCAAGCATCTGATCCCGCATGCGATCGCCAAGCACGGCCTCGATCCGAAGGAATGGTCGATCGACGACGAGGGCCTGTTGCTGATGATCCGCCGCTACACGCGGGAAGCGGGCGTGCGCAATCTCGAGCGCGAGCTGTCGACGCTGATCCGCAAGGCGGTCAAGGAGCTGATGACGTCTAAGAAGAAGACGATCGCGGTCACCGCCGCCAACCTCGGCGACTATATCGGCGTGCCGAAATACCGGTACGGCGAGATCGAGGCCGAGGATCAGATCGGCGTGGTCACCGGGCTTGCCTGGACCGACGTCGGCGGCGAGCTGCTCACCATCGAGGCGACGCAGATGCCGGGCAAGGGCCGCATGACGGTCACCGGCAACCTGCGCGACGTGATGAAGGAGTCGATCTCGGCGGCGGCGTCTTACGTGCGCTCGCGCGCAATCGCCTTCGGCATCGAACCGCCGCTGTTCGACAAGCGCGACATCCACGTGCACGTGCCGGAAGGCGCGACGCCCAAGGATGGACCGTCTGCCGGCGTCGCCATGGTCACGGCAATCGTTTCGGTGATGACCGGCATCCCGGTGCGCCGCGACGTCGCCATGACCGGCGAGATCACGCTGCGCGGCAGGGTGCTGCCGATCGGCGGGCTGAAGGAGAAGCTCTTGGCGGCCGCGCGCGGCGGCATGAAGACCGTGCTGATCCCGGAGGAGAACGCCAAGGACCTCACGGAAATCTCCGACAGCATCAAGAAGAACCTCGAGATCGTGCCGGTGACGCGCATGGACGAGGTGCTCACGCGGGCGCTCACGCGCAAGCCGGAGCCGATCGAATGGGACGAGGCCAAGGTCGCGGCCGCGGCTGTTCCCGCCACGGAAGCGGCGGTGGACGAAGACGGTTCCGGTCTCACCGCGCACTAAAACGCGCTAGCAACGAAACAGGAAACGGCGCCCCGAGAAGGGCGCCGTTTTCGTTTGAATTAAGGCTGTTGCGCGCTCCGCTTGCATCGCTGTAGGAAGCGGCGATATTGGCGGCCGGGAAGGGCGGTTAGCTCAGTTGGTAGAGCGCCTGCTTTACACGCAGGATGTCGGCGGTTCGAATCCGTCACCGCCCACCACGCTTCGCCCACCGAAGCGGCGGGCTTCGGCTCGGCGAGCCAGCCTGTCGAGGGGGCTCCGGAGCGCAGCGCGAGCGCGCCCGATAAAACGCAAACCGGCAGGCGCGGAATCTACGCGCCTGCCGGCGACGTCTCCGGAGGATCCGGCGAACGCTTAGATCGACTCTTTCAATTCCTTCGAGGCGCGGAAGGCGACTTTCTTGCTCGCCTTGATCTGGATCGCTTCGCCGGTTGCCGGGTTGCGGCCCATGCGCGCGGCGCGCTTGCGCACTTGCAGGATGCCGAGGCCGCCGATGCGGATGCGCTCGCCCTTCTTCAGATGCTTGACGATGTTGCCGACGAAATCGGTGAGCACCGTTTCCGCCTGCTTCTTCGACATCTCATGTGTTTCCGCGAGCGACGCGGCGAGATGCTTGAGCGTGACGGTCGGCGGTGTCGGAGCTTTTCCAGGAACCAGTGCCATCGGTTGGACCCTCCTCATGGAATCCTTAGAGCTTGGCGAAGCGCCAAACACGTCGCCCGCATAGACGATTCGGGGGCGGTCTGACCATCAAATCTTCTCATGAAATAAGGCTTTTTCGCAATTCGAGCGGTGGAAACAGGGTTTACCTTGACTATCCCCGGACCCACCTATAACTCGACCCAACGCCCGCGGGGGCGTAGCTCAGTTGGTTAGAGCGCTGCCCTGTCACGGCAGAGGCCGCGGGTTCGAGTCCCGTCGCTCCCGCCATTAAATCAATGACTTAGCCGCATCTCGCGCGCGCGAGATCGCGGCCCTCCGGGCGAGAATTCATGGCCCCCGAAGTCTCTACTCCCGGCCTGCGCGCGCTGTTCTTCGACGTGTTCGGCACGCTGGTCGACTGGCGTTCCTCGATCGCGCGGGAGGCGGAAAATATTCTGGGGAATCTCGGCTATCGGCTCGACTGGGCAGCCTTCGCTGACGCCTGGCGCGGCGAATACCAGCCGGGCATGGAGGAGGTGCGGGCGGGGCGTATTCCGTTCTCCAAGCTCGATGTGCTGCACCGGAAAAATCTCGAACGCATCCTGCCGCGCTTCGGTCTGCAGAATTTGTCCGACGAGGTGCTCGCCGATTTGAACCTGGCCTGGCACCGGCTCGATGCCTGGCCCGAGGTGCCGGCGGCGCTTATGCGGCTCAAGCGCAAGTTCATGATTGCGCCGGTGTCGAACGGCAACATTTCGCTGATGGTCGATCTGGCGCGGCGCAATAATTTGCCGTGGGACGCGATCCTCGGCGCCGAGGTCGCCGGCGACTACAAGCCGAAGCCGCGCGTTTATCTTGCCGCCTGCGCGGCGTTCGATTGCGCGCCGGCTGAGTGCATGATGGTGGCGGCGCATTCGAACGACTTGGCCGCTGCGGCGAAATGCGGCTTGCGAACCGGGCACGTCACGCGGCCGAACGAGAAGGGACCTGGCAAGGGCGAGACCGCGCCGAGCGTGCCGGTCGATTGTGCGGGCAGCGATCTCGCCGATCTGGCGACGAAGCTTGGGGTTTGAGTTTCTTCGTCATGCCCGGCTTTATGCCGGGCATCCACGCCTTCTATTTCAAGCAAGGCGTGGATGGCCGGGACAAGCCCGGCCATGACAGAAAAAACCTCACCCCCGATAGACCGGCTCCGGCTGCGAGAAGAAGCTCGCCAGGATGTGATAGACCGTCATGTAGTTCTTCTGCTGGAAGCTCGCGTGCGAGATGCCGGACATGACGGTGAATTGCTTGTCCGGGTTCGGCAGCTTCTCGAAGAACTTCAACAGGTCCTCGACCGAAGCGATGCCGTCCCATTGGCCGCGCATGATCAGCGTCGGCACCGTGATCTTCTCCGGATTCACCACCGGCAGCCGCGAGCACATGTCGACATAGGTGCCGGTCGGCACCGAAGTATCGAGCGCGACGACCGCGTCGGCGAAGGCTTCGATCACCTTCTCCTCGGCGGTGCCGGGATGATCGCGGTCGAAGATCGAATGGATGAAGGCCTTGTCGATCGGGCGCCGGTTCTTGGCCATGAATTCGGGCAATTTCTTGCGGCGCTGCTCGAGCGTCGGCGAGCCTTCGCCTGTCCACACCATGGCGTCGAGCGCAAGACGCTTGACCATCTCCGGATGCCGCTCGGCAAACATCGCGGCGCGCAAGGCGCCGGAGGAAATGCCGTAGACCAGGAAGGGCCGCTTGCCCCGCAGCTTCTGGATATAGAGCGCGGCGGCGTAGCAGTCGTCGGCGCCTTGGCTGATCGGCGCGTTGTTGTCGCGGTCCTTGGTGGAGCGGCCGTAGCCTTCCATGTCGACCGACCAGCAGTCGTAACCGAGCTTGGCGAAGTAATCCATCGCCGAGGAATCCGGCCGCCCCGGCACCTGCAGATCGAAGGTCGGTTGCGACGCCATCGACGAGCCGTGCACGAACAAAAGTGTGCCGCGGGTCTTGGCCGGATCGCCGGCGGCCTTCTCCCACAGGAACAGCTTCACGCCGCCGTCCTTGTTGGTCCAGTGTTCCTCGCCCTTGATGGCGATCTTGGCCATTTCGTTCATAGTTTACTCACTTGGCTTGAGGGGTGTTTCGGCTTGGGCCTTGGCTTCGCGGTGCTCGCGTTCGCGTCGGCGGCGGGAAGGTCGGGCGGCCATTGCGCGATCCATGTCGTGAGCGGGATCATCGGCGGGGGAACGCCGGAGTCGACCAACGTCGCGTCGACCGCGAAATACTCGCCGCTCTTGGTGTCCTCAATGACCGCCGTGTTGCGCTGGTCGAGGGTGACGGCCGAGCCCGCATAGGCGAGGTGCGCCACGCGATGGAAGCGCAGCAGGCGCTCCTTCTCCATCAGCGTCATATAGGTCCAGGTGTTGACCGCCTCGTCGATGCAGTCGAGCTGGGTCGGATCGCCGTTATTGGGCAGGATCGCCTTGTCCTTGTGCGTCCATTGATGAGCGGCTGTGCCGGTCTGCCGGCCGACCAGCTTCTGCATGGTCGCGACCGCATGCGCGATCTGCCGGCGTTCGGCCGCGGCATCTTTGGCCGCCGGCCTGAAATCGGCGGCGACGAGGCGCCATTCGGCGGGGGTGAGCGACACGTTCGAAATCTTCGGCACAGCCGAAGCCGTGGCACTCGGAAAATTCCGCCAGCGTCGGATTGGCCTTGGCATAGCGGTCGATATAGGTCGTGCTCAGGTTATGGGGGTTGTCCGCACATGCGGATACCGCCAGCGCCAAACCCAGCCACAACGGGACACAGCGCAGCCGCACCGAGCCAATCTCCATCCTTGGACGTTTCAAGTGTACGCCATCCCGCGGCCGATCGCCGCAGGCCCGGGCGCCGTTATGCGAAAAATTTACACGCCGCGGCAACCGCACAACAGGCGGCGAATGGAGCGGTTGCTAAGGGCAGGCGCCTGCTATATTGGGCCGCCGGGATAAAGCGGGGAAGGGGCGTGATGCGGCGTCTGTTGTTGCGTGCGGTGCTGGCGGTGACGGCGGTTGCCGGCCTGCCGACCGCGGGTGCGCTTGCGCACCATTCGATGACGATTTTCGAGATATTCTCCACCACCATCGAAGGCACGGTGCAGGAGTTCAAATACGTCAATCCGCACTCCATTCTGGTCATCAAGGCGCCGGGTCCCGACGGCGGCACCGTGGTCTGGCACCTCGAGGGCGATCCGCCGGCGACACTGGAACGGGCGGGCTTCACCCCCAAGACGTTCCACCCCGGCGACCGCCTGAAGATGGAAATTCACCGCCTGCGCAACGGCCAGCCCGGCGGCTTCTGGAATGTCCGGATGGTCCTCACGCAGAACGGCCACGAATTCATCGGCCATCAATGCTTGACCTGGCCGGACCACTGCGAAGACCAATAGCGTTTCGCCATGCTCGCTTTCGTGCAGTGGCTTTCGGAAACGCCGGCGAGCGCGGCCATTCGCGATGTCGATTGGGTGATCCCGGCGCTGCAGACCTTGCACATCCTGTCAATCGCCATGGTGCTGTCGTCGATGCTGATGCTCGATCTGCGGGTGTTGCGGGTGACCGCATCGCAATCGCTGGCGCAGGCCGCGCACCGTTTCGAGCCGTGGATATGGAGCGGGCTCGCGTTTCTCGCCGCGACCGGGCTGCCGCTGATCATCGCCGAGCCGAAGCGGACGCTGCCGAACCCGACTTTCCAGCTCAAGCTCGTGCTCATCGCGGCCGCTGTCGCGGCGACTTACGCGCTGCGGCGGTCGTTGCGGGAAAGCGGCGCATGGCAGAGCGTGTCGGGACGCGCCCCGGGCGCGGCGAAGCTGTTCGCGGTCGGCGCGTTGCTGTTGTGGTGCGCGAGTTGCCGCGGCCGGGCGTTTCATCGCCTATACACAGCCGGCCTGAGGCCGAAACGGGGAAGCGGGGGCAACCTTGGATAACATCGTTGCGCTGCTGCAGGCTCTGGAGCATTCCCGGCTCGCGGTTGCCATCGCCGGCTCGGCCTGGGCGTTTCCGATCATCGAGACGATCCACGTCATTGCGCTGACGCTGACTGTCGGCACGGTGCTGATCGTCGATCTGCGCCTGCTCGGGCTTGCCTCGACCGGCCAGGCCTACGTCGCGCTGCGCCGCGAGGTGCTGCCGTGGACCTGGGGCGCCTTCGGCCTCGCGGTTGTCAGCGGCTCGCTCATGTTCATGACGCAGGCAAGCGAATACTTTGTCAACGAGGCCTTTCGCATCAAGTTCGCGCTGATGGCGCTCGCCGGCGTCAACATGGCCGTGTTCGAATTGATCGTTTCACGCCGCGCTGGGGATTGGGATCGCGGCCTGCCTATTCCGTTGCGGGGCAGGATCGCCGCGGCGCTGTCGCTGGCGCTGTGGGCTTCGATCGTCTTCTTCGGCCGGCGGGTCGGCTTTACGATGGTGGTTGGCTGAGATGAAGGCGAGCATCGTTATGCGCTGTAGTCCGTTCGCCATAGAAGTCCCGCGCATCGCGCGTGCCGTCGCGCTCTGCGCGTTGCTCTGGGCGCCGGGCGCCGCGTTATCCGAGGACAAAACGCCGTCGCACGCTACTGACGAAATCTTCGCCCGCAAGATTTTGATGGATACGATCGACAGCCACATGAACGCGGTCGATTGGATGCTGAGCGCGGACAAGCCGGTCGATCTGCCGCAAGCGGCCGAGCACATCGATACGGTGTCGGCGATGCTGATGGCCTTTCCGCATCTGTTTCCGCCGGACACCAATCAGTGGCAGCCGAACGTCAAGCGCGATCCCGCCCGCGACACCTTCGCCGCGCCCGAGCTATGGGCGAATTTCGACGATTTCTACCGCCAAGCGGCGGCCACCTCTCGCATGGCCTTCGAGTTGAGCCGTACGAATAAGGAAGCCGAATTCCGCTCGCGCTTCGCAGATCTGCGCGAAGCCTGCGAGGCCTGCCACGACGGCTACGTCAAGAGCGACGAATAGACGCGCGCGCCGTCAGCGCGGATAGATCGACACTGTCTTGGCGACCGAATCCGCGACGTGCTCCTTGGTGATGACGCCGACGATCTGCTGCGGCCGCGGCACAGAGCGCTTGCTGTTGCCGCTGACCACCAGCGCCATGGTCACGCCGCGCCGCGTCATTCGCCTGATGATGTCGAACACCGCGTCGGTTTCGTTGACGATGGTGAAGTCCTTGCGGGCAACGTCGCCGAGCGTGACGTCGGTGTGGGCGCGCGTCAGCTGCTGGCGGATGCCGGTGTTGATGCGCAGCACGCCGGCGATGCGGTTGCCGCGGGTGACGACGACGTGGCGGATCGCGCCCTTGTTCTCCGGCCGCATCAGGAAGTCGTCGAGACGCGTTTCCGCCGGCACGATCGGCACGTCGGTTTCCATGACGTCCTTGGCGTTCTGCACCAGGAACATGTTGGCGTGCAGGCCGCGCGGCACCGGATGGCCGCGGCGGATCAGCTTCAAGGTGTAGATGTTCTCGCGCGACAACAGGCGCCGGGTGGCAAGCGCCGCGCCGACCGCAAGGATCATCGGCAGCACGATGTTGTAGTCGAGCGTCATCTCGAAAATCATCGTCACCGCGGTCATCGCCGCGCCGGTGCCGCCGCCCACCATCGCCCCCATGCCGACCATGGCGAAGGCCGGCACGCTGACCGGGATATGGAAGAGCTGAAGCAGGCCGGCGAAGGCGCCGCCAAGCGTTGCGCCCATGTAGAGCGAGGGCGAGAAAACGCCGCCCGAGGAGCCGGAGCCCAGGCTCAGCGTAGTCGCGGCGAGTTTGCAGGCGAACAGGAAGGCGAGGAATGCGGCGCCAGCGAGCTGGCCGCGCAGGATCGCCTGGATGCTCGCGTAGCCGACGCCTTCGACGTAGTAGTGACCGAAGTAGCGGAACAACACGAAGATCAGGACGCCGACCACCAGCATGCCGAGCATGTGGCGGAGGTAGCGGTTAGGAATGAGGTCGAAGCCGTCCTCGACGAGATGCAGGCCCCGAATGAACGCGGCGGCGGCAATGCCCATCAGGCCGCCGAGCACGATGTAGAGCAACAGGGTGAAGGCGCCGGCGCCGAGGTCGTTCGGCAGCGGCGTCATTTCGGGTACGGAAAACGCCGGCTGCGCGCCGAAGAAGATGCGGCCGAGGAAAGTAGCGATGCCGGTCGCGGTTGCAACCGGCAGGAAGGTGTTGACGCTCACTTCCGGCAGCATCAGTTCGGTGACGAACAGCACGCCGCCGATCGGCGTATTGAAGGTCGCGGCGATGCCGGCGCCGGCGCCGGCGGCGACGAGGGTGATGCGCTGGCCGGTCGTCAGGGTCAGCACCTGGCCGAAGGTCGAGCCGAGCGCCGAGCCGATCTGGATGATCGGACCTTCGCGGCCGACGCCGGCGCCGGTACCGATGGCGACCGCCGAGGCAATCGACTTGACCAGGGCGACCACGGGTCGGATGACGCCGCCCTTGTAATAGATCGCGTCCATCACCTCGGGGACGCCGTGACCTTTGGCCTCGGGTGCGAAGTTCGACACGATGAAGGTGACGATGACGGCGCCGATGACCGGCACCAGGATGACGGCGGCGCCCCAGGGGCTCGCGGGCGTGAAGCGGCTCGAATCGTAGATCGGCGACAAGGTGCCGAGGAAAAACAGATTGTGGATGACGCTGATCATCACGCGGAAGACCAGGGCGCCGACGCCGGTGACGAGGCCAACGACCGCGGCCAGCGCACAGAGCATGGCGAGGCCGACGTGAATCGTTTTTTCTTTGCGCGGAGGGGTAGCAGCGTCCATGGGCACTTACAGAAATTGGTTCAGACGCACGCCGCGGGCTCGCCGACGCGGCGGCGCGACATCTAACGGCTCGGCGGTACAGACGCGGGCCAGCGGTAATCAGGAAGCTGCAGGGTATCAATGATGTCGCGGCCAAACGCAAGCCGGGCAATGCCGGGAATTGCAGCGGCATTGATCACGAGGTTGCGGAAAATCAGGCCCCACCCGGTCCGCGGCGCAAAAGCCGAAGCAAAGCGGCCGGCCGCTTTTTGCTTCGATTCGATATAGCCACGCAGGATCCGCTCGTAGCGGGCAAAGGCTTCCTGGTACTGGCCCTCGGCGCGGCCAAGTTCCCCGGCCAGCACATAGGCCGATGTCATGGCGAGCGCCGAGCCTTGCCCGGCCATCAGCGAGACGCAGAAGGCGGCGTCGCCGACGAGGGCGACGCGGCCGCTCGACCAGGCCGGCATGCGGATCTGGCTGACGCGGTCGAAATAAAGCTCGTCGGCACGATCGAGCGCGTCCAGGATGCGGGAGCACTCCCAACGGCTGCTGCCGTAGGTACTGCGCAATGCGGTTTTCTGCGCTGCCACGTCGGCCGGGAAGGGCGCCTCGGCATCAACGGCGAAGACGAACAAAACAAACGTCGTGTCGTCGCGCAAGGCGACGCGTCCGACCATGCGGCCAGGCTCGCCATGCATGACATAGACGTCCTCGTCGCGCGGCCGGTAGCCACGCGCCTCGAACGCCGCGACGCGATAGCCGAGTTGATGCTCGAAGCGGTCCTGCGGCCCGAATGCAAGCTTACGCACGCTGGAATGCAGACCGTCGGCGCCGATGACAAGATCGAAGCGGCGCTCGCCGCCGTGCTTAAAGCTGACCACAGCGCCGTCGGGCCGCTCGTCGATGGCGACGATCTCATTGCCGAAAATGATTTCAGTATCGCTTTTGACCTTGTCGAACAGCAATCGCGACAGCTCGCTGCGGCCGATGGTGACGTAACGGCCGCCGGCCAATTCGTCGAACACCTTGACGCCGAAACCGGCGATGCGCCGGCCAGCGCCGTCGACAATGCGCAATTCGCGCATGTGGTAGCCGCTCGCCTCGACGGCCTCGCGCAAGCCCATGCGCGCGGCGATGTCATAGCCAAGGCCCCAGAAATCGATGACATAGCCGCCGCGGCGCAAGCCCGGCGCGTGCTCGATCAAGGTCGGCGCAAAACCTGCCGCTTTCAGCCAGAAGGCGAGCGTCGGTCCGGCAATCCCTGCGCCGGAGATGAGCACGGTCTTCGCCGTCATGCCGCTAAGCTGCGACGCTGAGCCTGTATGACAAGCCTCCCATACATCATTTGATCAGGGCGATGTGATTGTCCTTGATCACCTTCGCCCATTTGTCGACCTGGGCCTGCATGAAGGAGGCAAATTCCGGCTGCGGCATCGTGAAGGGCGTCGCGCCCTGCTTTTCCCACGAGGCGACGATGTCGGGCCGCTTGAGGATCGTGTTGATTTCGGCGTTGAGCTTGTCGACGATCGGCTTCGGCGTGCCTTTCGGCGCCATGAAGCCGACCCACAACGTGGCCTGGAACCCGGGCACGCCGGCCTCGGCGATGGTCGGCACATCCGGCAGGATCGGCGAGCGCTTCAGGCCGCTGGTACCCATAGCGCGGACTTTCCCCGCCTTAATCAGCGGCGCCATGGTCGGCACGCTGTCGAACAGCAATTGAATTTGTCCGCTGAGAATGTCGGTGCGCATGCCGCTTGAACCCTTGTAGGGCACGTGCACGATATTAATACCGGCGAGGTTCTTCAGGAGTTCGGCGGCCATATGGTAGTTTGAGCCGGGGCCCGATGAGCCGAAATTCAACGTACCGGGCTTGGCCTTGGCGAGCGCAATGAGGTCCTTCAGATCCTTGGCCGGGACCGACGGATTGACGACCAGCACGAGGTCGCTGTCAACGATCGGCGCGATCGGCACCAGATCCTGCATCAGGTGATATTGTTTCTTGCTGTAGAGCGTTTCGTTGACGGTTTGCGTCCCGGAGACGACCAGCAGGGTGTAGCCGTCGGGCGTGGACTTGGCGGCGACCTCGGTGCCGATCGTGGTGCCGGCGCCGGGGTGGTTCTCGACCACGAAGGGCTGGTGCAGCGCGGCCTCCAGATTCTTGGCGACGATGCGGGTGTAAAGGTCGGCCGGCCCGCCGGCGCCGAACGGCGCGATGATCTTGACCGGGCGCGACGGGTAATCCTCCGCGGCGGCCCACCCGGAGGCGAGTGCCAGCACGGTTGTCATGAAGGCGAGCGAAGCTAAGCGCGGGAGGTTCATCGGCGTTCCCCGGTTTGTTGTGCGTTCGTGCGCCCCCGCACGTTCCCGCGGACTATCGAAGGCCGGTCGCGCCCGTGTCAATCGCGGCCAAATAAGCCCAAAGGACCGCTGTGGGTGCGCAAGATTGTTACCTTGCTACTCTTTGTGCGCTGCGCTAAGCCTCGCGAGCTCCCGCCTTTGAGGCTATTCCGGGCACGCAAGGGCGTTTTCGCGGAGCTGTGGCGCCGGCCTCCGGGGATTTTCGGGGCAGGCGTATAGCCGGGGTGGGGCGCGCGGGGCTGTACGCTTGAGGTCGCGATGAGCGCATTGCTGCTGAATTACCTTCCGCTCGCCATCTTCATTGCCGTGGCCATCGTCATTGGCCTGGCGCTTCTGGTCGCGCCGTTCCTCGTCGCCTACAGCCAGCCCGATCCGGAAAAGCTGTCCGCCTACGAATGCGGCTTCAACGCCTTCGACGATGCGCGCATGAAATTCGACGTGCGCTACTACCTCGTCGCCATCCTTTTCATCATCTTCGATCTGGAAGTGAGCTTCCTGTTCCCCTGGGCGGTGGTGTTCCGCAAGCTCGGCCTCTTCGGCTTTTGGTCGATGATGCTGTTCCTTGGCATCCTCACCGTCGGCTTCATATATGAATGGAAGAAGGGGGCGCTCGAATGGGATTGAGCTGCCCATGACTCTTGTGGCACCAGCGCCGAAGGGATTTCTCGATCCGCGTACCGGCAAGCCGGCGGGCGAGAACGATCAATTTTTCCGCGACGTTTCCAGCGAGCTCTCCGACAAGGGCTTCCTGGTCGCCGCCGCCGACGACCTCATTACCTGGGCGCGCACCGGCTCGCTGATGTGGATGACGTTTGGGCTCGCCTGCTGCGCCGTCGAGATGATCCAGGCCTCGATGCCGCGCTACGACATCGAACGCTTCGGCTTTGCTCCGCGCGCCTCGCCGCGGCAGTCCGACGTCATGATCGTCGCCGGCACGCTCACCAACAAAATGGCGCCGGCCTTGCGCAAAGTCTACGACCAGATGCCGGAGCCGCGTTACGTCATTTCCATGGGAAGCTGCGCCAACGGTGGCGGCTACTATCATTATTCATACTCCGTGGTGCGCGGCTGCGACCGCATCGTGCCGGTCGACATCTACGTGCCGGGCTGCCCGCCGACGGCGGAGGCACTGGTCTACGGCATTCTGCTGCTGCAGAAGAAAATCCGCCGCACCGGCACGATCGAGCGTTGAGCGGAGCTGAGACATGGAAGACGCGCTCGACAGATTGGGGCAGACGATCAAGACCGCGCTCGGCAAATCGGTCGAGGGCTACACGGTGTCTTTTGGCGAGCTTACGGTCGCCGCCAGGGCCGCCGACATCGTCAAGGTGGCGACGTTCCTGAAAACCGACGCCGCCTGCCAGTTCATCTGCATCATCGACATCACCGCCGTCGATCGACCGGAGCACGAGCAACGCTTCGACGTGGTCTATCACCTGTTGTCGCCGCGGCTGAACCAGCGCATCCGCGTCAAGGTGGCGACCGATGAAGAAACGCCGGTGCCGTCGCTGATCGGTATTTACCGCGGCGCCGACTGGTTCGAGCGCGAAACCTACGACCTCTACGGCGTGCTGTTCACCGGCCACCCCGACATGCGGCGCATCCTCACCGACTACGGCTTCGAGGGCCATCCGCTGCGCAAGGACTTCCCGCTCACCGGCTTCGTCGAGGTGCGCTGGGACGACGAGCTCAAGCGCGTGATGTACGACAAGGTCAAGCTGGCGCAGGAATTCCGCACCTTCGATTTCCTCTCGCCCTGGGAAGGCACCGACTACGTGCTGCCCGGCGACGAGAAGGCGAAAGCGCAAGGCAACAAGCCGCCCGGCGAGCCGGAGAAGAAAGCGCCATGAAGGCCACACTCACGCCCGGCCTCAGGCACTCGTTCTCCTACGTCGTTCCGGAGAACAAGACGGTGCCTTATACCTATCCGGAATCGCCGGAGATCGCAGGCATGCCCAAGGTGTTCGCGACCGGCTTCATGATCGTGCTGATGGAGTGGACCTGCCTGCAGCTCTTGGCACCGCATCTCGATGCAGGCGAGGGCTCGCTCGGCATCCACGTCGACGTGTCCCATTCGGCGGCGACGCTGCCGGGCATGACGGTGACGGTCGAAGCCGAATGCACCGCGGTCCAAGGCCGCAAGGTCTCGTTCAAGGTGCGCGCCCATGACGGCGTCGACGTGATCGGCGAGGGCCGTCACGACCGCGCGGTCGTCGCCTGGGACAAGTTCAACGCGCGCGTCGCCGAAAAGGCGAAGCTCGCCAAGGTAGCATGATGGCTGAAACGGGCTTGCGCAACTTCACCATCAATTTCGGGCCGCAGCATCCCTCGGCACACGGGGTGCTGCGCCTCGTGCTCGAGCTCGACGGCGAGGTGGTCGAGCGCGTCGACCCGCATATCGGCCTCCTGCACCGCGGCACCGAGAAACTGATCGAGGCCAAGACCTATCTGCAGGCGGTCGGCTATTTCGACCGGCTCGATTACGTCGCGCCGATGAACCAGGAGCACGCCTTCTGTCTTGCGGTCGAGCGGCTGCTCGGGATTCAGATTCCGAAGCGCGCGCAGTTGATCCGCGTGCTCTACGCCGAGATCGGCCGCCTGCTGTCGCATCTTCTCAACGTCACGACGCAGGCGCTCGACGTCGGCGCGCTGACCCCGCCGCTGTGGGGCTTCGAGGAACGCGAGAAGCTGATGGTGTTCTACGAACGTGCCTCTGGCAGCCGCATGCACGCCAAGTATTTCCGGCCCGGCGGCGTGCATCAGGACCTGCCGCCCAAGCTCATCGACGACATTGGCGATTTCTGCGATCCGTTCCTCAAGGTGGTCGACGATCTCGAGCGGCTGCTCACCGGCAACCGCATCTTCAAGCAGCGCAACGTCGACATCGGCGTGGTCAAGCTGGAGGACGCCTGGAACTGGGGCTTCTCCGGCGTGATGGTGCGCGGCTCGGGCGCAGCCTGGGATTTGCGCCGCGCCCAGCCTTACGAGTGTTATTCCGAACTCGAATTCGACATTCCGATCGGCAAGAACGGCGACTGCTACGACCGCTATTGCATCCGCATGGAAGAGATGCGCCAGTCGGTGCGCATCATGAAGCAATGCGTCGAGATGCTGCGCAAGACGCCGGGCGAAGTCGTGGTCGACGATAACAAAATCGTGCCGCCGCGGCGCGGCGAAATGAAGCGCTCGATGGAGGCGCTGATCCACCACTTCAAGCTCTATACCGAGGGCTACCACGTGCCGGCCGGCGAGGTTTATGCCGCCGTCGAAGCGCCCAAGGGCGAGTTCGGCGTCTATCTGGTCTCCGACGGCAGCAACAAGCCCTACAAGTGCAAGATCCGGGCGCCCGGCTTTGCCCATCTGAGCGCCATGGATTTCCTCTCGCGCGGCCACATGCTGGCGGACATTTCGGCGATCCTCGGCTCGATCGATATCGTGTTCGGCGAGGTGGACCGATGAGCGTCCGCTTCTCTTTCTTTACCTCCCCCTGCAAGGGGGAGGTCGGCTGCGAAGCAGCCGGGTGGGGGTCGTTCGGCCTCTGCAGAAATCTGACCCCCTCCCTGACCCTCCCCCTTTCAGGGGGAGGGAAAAGCAAGCAGGAGGTCGGCCGATGAGCGTTCGCCGTCTCGCCCCGCCGGAACTGCAACCCAGGGAGTTCGCCTTCACCAAGGAGAACCTCGCCTGGGCCAAGGACCGGATCGCCAAATATCCGGAAGGCCGGCAGGCTTCCGCGATCATTCCACTGTTGTGGCGGGCGCAGGAGCAGGCCGGCGGCTGGTTGCCCGAAGCGGCGATCCGCTACGTCGCCGATTTCCTCGGCATGGCGCACATTCGCGGCCTCGAGGTCGCGACCTTCTACACCATGTTCAACCTGACGCCGGTGGGCAAATTCCACGTCCAACTCTGCGGCACCACGCCGTGCCGGCTGCGCGGCGCCGACGACCTCGAAAAGGTGTGCCGCAAGCGCATCGGCGAGCAGATGGAAGTGACCGCCGACGGCAAGTTCTCCTGGGTCGAGGTCGAGTGCCTCGGCGCCTGCGTCAACGCGCCGATGGCGCAGATCAATTACGATTACTACGAAGACCTCACCGCCGAGACGCTGCAACGGCATTCTCGACGGCCTTGCCGCCGGCAAGAAGGTCAAGCCGGGCCCGCAACTGAAGCGGCAATTGTCGGCGCCGGTCGGCGGGCCGACCACGCTCACCGACAAATCGATCTATCGCGCGAAACGGGACTAAGAGATGCTCGCTGACAAGGATCGCATCTTCAGGAATCTCTACGGCCTGCACGATTGGGGCCTCAAAGGCGCGCGTGCGCGCGGCGCATGGGACGGCACCAAGGCGATCCTGGAGCGCGGCCGCGACAAGATCATCGACGAGGTCAAGGCCTCAGGTCTGCGCGGACGCGGCGGCGCCGGTTTTCCGACGGGACTGAAATGGTCGTTCATGCCGAAGAAGCCCGGCGAGCGGCCGCATTATCTCGTGGTCAACGCCGACGAGTCCGAGCCCGGCACCTGCAAGGACCGCGAGATCATGCGGCACGATCCGCATCTCCTGGTCGAAGGCTGCCTGATCGCCGGGTTCGCCATGGGCGCCAACCACGGCTTCATCTACATCCGCGGCGAGTTCATCCGCGAGCGCGAGCGGCTGCAGGAGGCGATCGACCAGGCCTATGAGGCCAAGTTCATCGGCAAGAACAATGTGCACGGCTGGGACTTCGATCTCGTGCTGCATCACGGCGCCGGCGCCTATATCTGCGGCGAGGAAACCGCGTTGCTCGAAAGCCTCGAAGGCAAGAAAGGCCAGCCGCGGCTGAAGCCGCCGTTCCCGGCGAACGTCGGGCTCTATGGCTGCCCCACCACGGTGAACAACGTCGAGTCGATTGCCGCGGTGCCCGACATCCTGCGGCGCGGACCGGAATGGTTCGCCGCCATCGGCCGCCCCAACAACACCGGCACCAAGCTGTTCTGCATTTCCGGCCACGTCGAGCGCCCCTGCAACGTCGAAGAGGCGATGGGCATTCCGCTGCGCGAATTGATCGAGACCCATGCCGGCGGCGTGCGCGGCGGCTGGGACAATTTGCTGGCGGTGATCCCCGGCGGCTCGTCGATGCCGCTGGTGCCGGCCGGCGCCGATCAGGCCGACACGCTGCTGATGGATTTCGACGGCTGCCGCGACAAGAAATCGGCGCTCGGCACCGCGGCCGTCATTGTCATGGACAAGTCGACCGACATCGTCCGCGCCATGGCGCGCATCTCCTATTTCTACAAGCACGAGAGTTGCGGCCAGTGCACGCCGTGCCGCGAGGGCATGGGCTGGATGTGGCGCGTGTTGACGCGCATGGCGGAAGGCCGCGCGCAGAAGCGCGAGATCGGCATGCTCATGGAAGTGACGCAGCAGATCGAGGGTCACACCATCTGCGCCTTCGGCGACGGCGCCGCCTGGCCGGTGCAGGGCCTGCTGCGCCATTTCCGTCCCGAGATCGAGCGGCGCATCGACGAATATTCGCGCAACGCCGACGCCCACGGCGCGGTGAAAGAGGCGGCGGAGTAGGGCGATGCAACAGCCGCCGAACACCCATCTCGCGCAGCTCAATATCGGGCGCATCCGCTACGAGGTCGACGATCCGCGCATGGCCGGCTTCACCAACAATCTGGCGCTGGTGAACGGGCTTGCCGAGCGCAGCGCCGGCTTTGTCTGGCGTTTCATCGACGACAGCGGCAATTCGACCAGCACGCGGCCTTATTCGGATCCGCGCATCGCCATCAATCTGTCGGTCTGGGAGAACGTCGCGGCGCTCGAGCGCTTCGTCTATCAGACGATCCATAAGCGCTTCTACGGCCGCCGGGCCGAATGGTTCGAGCATTTCGACGGCGCTTATTTCGTGATGTGGTGGGTACCGGCCGGGCACAAGCCCAGCGTCGAAGAGGCCGTCGCGCGGCTCGATCACCTGAAGCAACACGGTCCATCCGATCACGCGTTTGATTGGGCGACCGCATCGGCGCAACTGTGGAAAACGGCGCGCTGCACACCGGGCGAGCATGCGGCATGACATGCGGCATGACATGGGGCATTGGTCATGACGGAGTAGCTGAGAAGCAACTCTGGAGCAATGCAATGTCGTTCGAAAACAAGAACCTGAGGTGTCATGACTGTAGGTTTTGGTGGCCAAACGTGGATCCCGCGATCAAGGAGCCGGCCCGTGAGCGGGCGCTTCTCGGCCAATGCCGGCGCCATGCGCCGCCGGCCTTGGTCGGCGATTTGCCGGACCACATCCGGCACTACCCGTCCTGGGCGACCACCAAGCGCGACGATTGGTGCGGCGAACACCAGCACAAGGAAGGCTGAGATTGTAGCTGGGCCTGGCCGGATGAACTAAAGACGAAAGCCATGACCAAGATCATTGTCGACGGCAAAGAGATCGACGTTCCGCCGGAGTACACGCTGCTCCAGGCCTGCGAAGCCGCGGGCGCGGAAATCCCGCGCTTCTGCTTCCACGAGCGGCTGTCGATCGCCGGCAATTGCCGCATGTGCCTGATCGAGGTCGCCGGCATCCCGAAGCCGCAGGCGTCCTGCGCCATGGGCGTCAAGGATCTGCCGCCGAACAAGGATGGCTCGCCCAACGTGCTGTTGACCCGCTCGCCGATGGTGAAGAAGGCGCGCGAAGGCGTGATGGAGTTCCTGCTGATCAATCATCCGCTCGACTGCCCGATCTGCGACCAGGGCGGCGAGTGCGATCTGCAGGACCAGGCCATGGCCTATGGCGTCGATGCCTCGCGCTACCAGGAGAACAAGCGCGCGGTCGAGGAGAAATATATCGGGCCGCTGGTCAAGACGGTGATGACGCGCTGCATCCAGTGCACGCGCTGCATCCGCTTCGCCAGCGAGATCGCAGGCGTGCCGGAGCTCGGCGCCATCGGCCGCGGCGAGGACATGGAGATCACCACCTACCTCGAGCACGCGATGACCTCGGAGCTGCAAAGCAACGTGGTCGATCTCTGCCCGGTCGGCGCGCTGACCTCCAAGCCCTATGCCTTTGCGGCGCGGCCCTGGGAGCTCAACAAGACGCAGTCGATCGACGTCATGGACGCGGTCGGCTCGGCCATCCGCATCGACACCCGCGGCCGCGAGGTGATGCGTATCCTGCCGCGCACCAATGACGACGTGAATGAAGAGTGGATCTCCGACAAGACCCGCCACGTCGTCGACGGCCTGCGCACGCAGCGGCTCGACCAGCCTTATCTGCGCGTCAACGGCCGCCTGCGCGCCGGCGACCTGGAAGGAGGCCTTCGCGGCCATCGCCGCCAAGGTCAAAGCGGCGCCGGCAAACCGCATCGGCGCGCTCGCCGGCCAGCTTGCCGCGGTCGAGGAGATGTTCGCGCTCAAGGCGCTGATGGCGGCGCTCGGCTCGGCCAATATCGACGCGCGCTATCCCGGCTCGCCGCTGCACCCGAAATACGGCCGCGCTTCGTATCTCTTCAATTCGACCATTGCCGGCATCGACCAGGCCGACGCCATCATGCTGATCGGCACCAATCCGCGCCGCGAGGCGGCGGTGCTCAACGCCCGCATCCGCAAGCGCTACCTCAAGGGCAACGTGCTGCTCGGCCTCGTCGGCGAGAAGGCCGACCTCACATATCCTTACAATTATCTCGGCGCCGGCCCCGAGAGCCTCGCGCAGTTCGTCGAGCATGCCCCGGCGCAGAAGGAAAAGCCGATGTTCATCATCGGCCAAGGCGCGCTCAACCGGCCGGACGGCGCTGCGGTGCTCGCCATGGCGGCAAAGGCCGCGGCCTCGCTCGGCGTCATCAAGGACGGCTGGAACGGGTTCAACATCCTGCACTCGGAGGCGTCGCTTCCGGGCGCGCTCGATATCGGTTTCGTGCCCGGCCAGGGCGGCCTCGATACCGGCGCCATGATCGGGGCCGGGGCACTCGACGTCATGTTCCTGCTCGGCGTCGATGAAGTCGAAGTGCCGTCGGGCGCCTTCGTCGTCTATATCGGCACCCATGGCGACCGCGGCGCCCACCGCGCCGACGTCATCCTGCCCGGCGCCGCATACCCGGAAAAATCCGGCCTCTACGTCAACACCGAAGGCCGCGTGCAGATGGCGAACCGCGCCGGCTTCCCGCCCGGCGAGGCACGCGAAGACTGGGCGATCCTGCGCGCGCTGTCCGAGGTACTCGGCAAGAAACTGCCGTTCAACTCGCTTTCGGCTCTGCGCCGCGCGCTGTTTACCGCGCATCCTCACTTGGCGCGCATCGATCAGATCGAGCCGGGCGATGCCGCCGCGATCAAGAACCTCGCCAAGCTCGGCGGCAGCGCCGACAAGGCGCCGTTCCGCGCCGCGCATACCGACTTCTATTTCACCAACGCGATCGCGCGGGCCTCCGCGATCATGGCCGAATGCTCCGCGCTCGCCAACGCGGCAGCCCGGACCGCGGCGGAGTAGGGGCCATGGAGCAGTTCTTCTTCGATTACGTCTGGCCGGTGATCGTCATCGCCGCGGAATCGATTCTGCTGCTGGTCGTGCTGTTGGTCGGCGTCGCCTATGTGCTGCTCGCCGACCGCAAGATCTGGGCGGCGGTGCAGATCCGCCGCGGCCCCAACGTGGTCGGGCCCTGGGGCCTGTTCCAGTCGTTCGCCGATCTTCTGAAATTCGTGTTCAAGGAACCGGTGATCCCGGCGGGCGCCAACAAGGGCGTGTTCCTGCTGGCGCCGCTCGTGTCCTGCGTGCTGGCGCTCGCTGCCTGGGCCGTGATCCCGGTCGCCAGCGGCTGGGTCGTCTCCGACATCAATGTCGGCGTGCTCTACATCTTCGCCATCTCCTCGCTCGCCGTCTACGGCATCATCATGGCCGGCTGGGCCTCGAACTCGAAATATCCGTTCCTCGCCGCGCTGCGCTCGGCGGCGCAGATGGTGTCTTATGAAGTCTCGATCGGCTTCGTCATCATCACCGTGCTGCTGTGCGCCAATTCGCTCAACCTGTCGGCGATCGTCGCGGCGCAAGAGCATGGCCTTGCCAACTGGCTCGGCGTGCCGTGGCTCACGGTGCTGAACTGGTACTGGCTGCCGCTGCTGCCGATGTTCGTCGTGTTCTTCGTCTCGGCGCTCGCCGAGACCAACCGGCCGCCATTCGATCTGGTCGAGGCGGAATCCGAGCTGGTCGCCGGCTTCATGGTCGAATACGGCTCGACGCCCTACATGATGTTCATGCTCGGCGAATACGTGGCGATATGCACCATGTGCGCCATGGCCTCGATCCTGTTTCTCGGCGGCTGGCTGCCGCCCGTCAACGTCGTGCCGTTCACCTGGATCCCGGGCGTGATCTGGTTCGCGCTCAAGCTCCTGTTCATGTTTTTCATGTTCGCGATGGTCAAGGCCATCGTGCCGCGCTACCGCTACGATCAGTTGATGCGGCTCGGCTGGAAGGTGTTCCTGCCGCTGTCGCTGGCCATGGTGGTCATCGTCGCCGCCGTCATTCAATACGGCGCGCAGGCCGCCCAGTGAGGATGCAATGAGGCTCGACCGCGCGGCCAAAGGCTTGTTCCTGCTGGAGTTCATCAGTGCGACTGCGCTCGCCATGCGCTATTTCTTCAAGCCCAAGGCGACGCTGAACTATCCGTTCGAGAAGGGGCCGTTGTCACCGCGCTTCCGCGGCGAGCACGCACTGCGCCGGTATCCCAACGGCGAAGAGCGCTGCATCGCCTGCAAGCTGTGCGAGGCAATTTGTCCGGCGCAGGCGATCACCATCGAGGCGGGCCCGCGCCGCAATGACGGCACGCGGCGAACCACGCGCTACGACATCGACATGGTCAAATGCATCTATTGCGGCCTCTGCCAGGAGGCTTGCCCGGTCGACGCCATCGTCGAAGGACCGAATTTCGAATTCGCGACCGAGACCCGCGAAGAGCTCTACTACGACAAGGAGCGTCTGCTCGCGAACGGCGACCGCTGGGAACGCGAGATCGCCAAGAACCTCGCGCTCGACGCGCCGTACCGGTGACCCGATGATCGTCCAGTCGATTTTCTTCTATATTTTTGCCGGCATTTGCGTCGCCAGCGCCGCGATGGTGATCTCCGCGCGCAATCCGGTACATTCGGTGCTCTACCTTATCCTCGCCTTCGTCAGCGCCGCCGGCCTGTTCGTGCTGATGGGCGCTGAATTCCTGGCGATGATCCTGATCGTCGTCTATGTCGGCGCCGTCGCCGTGCTGTTCCTGTTTGTCGTGATGATGCTCGACGTCGATTTCGCGGAGCTCAAGCAGGGCGTGCTGCAGTACCTGCCGGTCGGCATCGTCATCGGCGGCATCTTCCTCGCCGAACTTTTGCTCGTCGTGTTCGCCTGGGTGATCGGGCCGGAGGTAGCGCAGTCGATCGCCGCGCCGATCCCGCCGCTGGCGCAAGCCTCCAACACCGAGGCGATCGGGCTCGTGCTCTATACGCGCTATGTCTACTACTTCGAGGTCGCGGGCCTCGTGCTGCTGGTTGCCATGGTCGGTGCCATCGTGCTGACGCTGCATCACCGCGTGCGCGTCCGCCGCCAGGACATCGGCGCGCAGGTGGCGCGCACGCCGGCGACCGCGATCGAGGTCCGCCACGTGCGGCCGGGGCAGGGCTGGGAGGACGCGGCATGACCGTCGGCCTCGGCCATTATCTCAGCGTCGCCGCCATCCTGTTCACCTTCGGGGTGTTCGGCATCTTCCTCAACCGCAAGAACGTCATCATCATTTTGATGTCGATCGAGCTCATCCTGCTCGCGGTCAACATCAACCTGGTCGCCTTCTCCACCCATCTCGGCGACATCGTCGGTCAGATCTTCGCGCTGATCGTGCTCACCGTCGCCGCGGCGGAGGCGGCGATCGGGCTCGCCATTCTCGTCGTCTTCTACCGCAACCGCGGCTCGATCGCGGTCGAAGACATCAATCTGATGAAGGGCTGACGGTGCATTGGTATCTGGCGCATCAACGACCGTCATGGCCGGGCTCGTCCCGGCCATCCACGCCTGTCCTGCCTGCAGTCAAGGCGTGGATGCCCGCGACAAGCGCGGGCATGACGAAGGTGGGGCTTAGCTGATGTACCAAGCCATCGTCTTCCTGCCGTTGCTCGGCGCCATTCTGGCCGGCATCATTGCGCTGGCCGGCGCGATTTCGCGTTTCCCCGGCAAGGGGCCGCCGCCGGGCGCCGAAGATGGCATCGTCGCCAGCCCGCATCACCACGAGCCCGCGGTCGAGGGCGGCGGCGTCATCCATCACGCCCACAGCGAGGACGGCGGTCACGGTCCTGCCGAGCCGGCGGCGGCGGGTTCGCGCACCACCGAACTCATCACCACGACGCTCTTGATGGTGTCGATGATCCTGTCGTGGATCGCCTTCGTCGACGTCGGCTTCGGCCATCACGACGCGCGCGTGCCGGTGTTCACTTGGATCGCCTCCGGCGACCTCAAGATCGACTGGTCGCTGCGCATCGACACGCTGACCGCCGTGATGCTGGTTGTGGTGACCACGGTGTCGGCCTTCGTGCACCTCTATTCCATCGGCTACATGGAGGAGGATCCGTACCGGCCGCGCTTCTTCGGCTATCTGTCGATGTTCACCTTCGCCATGCTGATGCTGGTGACGGCGGACAACCTGGTGCAGCTGTTCTTCGGCTGGGAAGGCGTCGGCTTGGCGAGCTATCTGCTGATCGGCTTCTGGTACCACAAGCCGGAAGCCAACGCCGCCGCCATCAAGGCCTTCATCGTCAACCGCATCGGCGACTTCGGCTTCGCGCTCGGCATATTCGCGATCTTTGCCATGGTCGGGGCGCTCGATTTCGACACCATCTTTGCCCAGGCCCCTGGGCTCGCCGGCAAGACCATCCACCTGTTCTTCTGGAACGTCGACGCGCTCACTTTGATCTGCCTGTGGCTGTTCATGGGCGCCATGGGCAAATCGGCGCAGTTCCTGCTGCACACCTGGCTGCCGGACGCCATGGAGGGCCCGACGCCGGTCTCCGCCTTGATCCACGCCGCCACCATGGTGACCGCCGGCGTGTTCATGGTGGCGCGGCTGTCGCCGCTGTTCGAGCTGGCGCCCGACGCGCAGACCTTCGTCACCTTCATCGGCGCCACCACCGCCATCTTCGCCGCGACCATCGGGCTGGTGCAGAACGACATCAAGCGCATCGTCGCGTATTCGACCTGCTCGCAGCTCGGCTACATGTTCGTCGCCATGGGGGTGGGGGCCTACTCGGTCGGCATGTTCCACCTGTTCACCCACGCCTTCTTCAAGGCGCTGTTGTTCCTCGGTTCGGGCTCGGTGATCTACGCCATGCACCACGAGCAGGACATCCGGCACATGGGCGGCTTGAAGGACCGCATTCCCTTCACCTATGTGATGATGATCATCGGCACGCTGGCCCTGACCGGCTTCCCGCTGACTGCCGGTTACTTCTCCAAGGACGCGATCATCGAGGCGGCCTTCGTCGGCAAGAACCCGATGGCGTTCTATGCCTACATCTGCACCGTCGGCGCCGCGCTGTTGACGTCTTTCTATTCTTGGCGGCTGATCTTCAAGACCTTCCACGGCGAGCCGCACGACCGCAACCACTGGCGCGACGCGCATGAGAGCCCGCTGGTGATGCTGATCCCGCTCGCCGTGCTCGGGCTCGGCTCGATCGTCGCCGGACTGCCGTTCAAGGAGATCTTCGCCGGCCACGGCGTCGAGGGCTTCTTCGCCTCATCGCTCACCTTCGCCAAGGGCAATGACACCCTCGAGCTGATGGAGCACATTCCGCTGTGGATCGGGCTGATGCCGACAGTGATGATGGTGATCGGCTTCATCATCGCCTGGCAGTTCTATATCCGGCGGCCCGACATTCCGGTCGAGCTCGCGCGCCAGCACCAGGTGCTCTACCAGTTCCTGCTCAACAAGTGGTACTTCGATGAAATCTACGACGCGATCTTCGTCAAGCCGACCAAGTGGCTCGGCCGCCTGCTATGGAAGGGCGGCGACGGCTGGCTGATCGACGGCTTCGGGCCCGACGGCGTCTCCGCGCGCGTGCTCGACGTCACGCGCAATGTCGTGCGGCTGCAGACCGGCTACCTCTATCACTACGCCTTCGCCATGCTGATCGGGGCTGCGGCCTTCATCACCTGGTTCATGTTCGCAGGCGGGGTGCACCCATGAGCATGAGCCCGAAAAGCATGTCCTCGGCGCCGATCGGGGATGGGAACCGGTTTTCGGACAAGCTCATGCGAAAGAACGCAACATGAGCTGGCCAATTCTCTCCGTCGTCACCTTCCTGCCGCTGCTCGGCGCCGTGTTCATCATGCTGGTGCGCGGCGAAGACTGGCTCGCGCGCGGCACCGCGCGCTGGGTCGCGCTGTGGACGACGCTCGTCACCTTCGCCATCTCGCTCATTCTGGTGACGCATTTCGATCCGTCGTCGCCTGAATTCCAGTTCGCCGAGAAGCACGACTGGCTCGGCATTGCCTCCTATCACATGGGCGTCGACGGCATTTCGTTGCCCTTCGTCATCCTCACCACGGCGCTGATGCCGATCTGCATCATCGCCAGCTGGACCGCGATCCAGAAGCGGGTGAAGGCTTACATGATCGCCTTCCTGGTGCTGGAAACGCTGATGATCGGCACCTTCGCCTCGCTCGATCTCGTGCTGTTCTATTTGTTCTTCGAGGGCGGCCTGATCCCGATGTTTCTCATTATCGGCATCTGGGGCGGGCCGCGCCGCGTCTATGCGAGCTTCAAATTCTTCCTTTACACGCTGCTCGGCTCGGTGCTGATGCTGCTTGCCATCATGGCGATGTACTGGGACGCCGGCACGACCGACATCGCCGCGCTGATGCACCACGGCTTCCCGCTGTCTTTGCAGAAATGGGCGTGGCTTGCGTTCTTTGCCTCTTTCGCGGTGAAGATGCCGATGTGGCCGGTGCACACCTGGCTGCCCGATGCGCACGTCGAGGCGCCGACCGCGGGCTCGGTGATCCTCGCCGCCATCCTGTTGAAGATGGGCGGCTACGGTTTCCTGCGGTTCTCGCTGCCGATGTTCCCGAGCGCGAGCCACGACTTTGCCCCGCTCGTCTTCGCGCTTTCGGTCGTCGCCATCATCTACACCTCGCTGGTGGCGCTGATGCAGGAGGACATCAAGAAGCTGATCGCCTATTCCTCCGTCGCCCACATGGGCTTCGTCACCATGGGCATCTTCGCCGCGACCACGCAGGGGATGGCCGGCGGCATCTTCCAGATGATCTCGCACGGCATCGTCTCCGGCGCGCTGTTCCTCTGCGTCGGTGTCGTCTACGACCGCGTGCACACGCGCGAGATCGCCGCTTATGGCGGGCTGGTCAACCGCATGCCGCTTTATGCCGCCTGCTTCATGGTGTTCACGCTCGCCAATGTGGGCCTGCCCGGCACCTCTGGTTTCGTCGGCGAGTTCCTGTCGCTGATCGGCACCTATCAAGGCGCAAGTCGACGTCGCCGTGCTGGCGACGTTCGGCGTCATCCTGTCGGCGGCCTATGCGCTGTGGCTCTACCGCAAGGTCATCTTCGGCAAGCTCGACAAGCCGCTGTTGCTGGGCATCAAAGATATCGGCTGGCGTGAATCGCTGATCCTGGCGCCGCTCGTTGCGCTGACGCTCCTGTTCGGCGTCGCGCCGAAGCCGGTGCTCGACATGTCGTCGGCGGCGGTGACGCAGTTGCTCGACAACTACAATCACGCGCTCGCCGCCGAGCGTGCTCATGAAACGCAAACTGCGAGCGTCGCGCGATGATAGGCCCTGTCGATCTCGGCACCTATGCCGCGCTGCTGCCGGAGTTCATCCTGCTCGGCGGCGCCATCGTGCTGCTGCTCGCCGGCGTGATCCGCGGCGAGGTCAGCTCGGAGGCGATAAACAGCGCCTCGATCGTCATTCTGTTTTTGGTCGCGCTCGCGCTTCTGCTCGTGCCGCCCGGGCGCCACGAGCTGTTCGGCGGCAGCCTGGTCATCGACGATTTCTCCAGGTTCCTCAAGATGTTGACGCTGACTGGCTCGGCCGGCGCGCTGCTGTTGTCGCTCGACTATCTCACCATCGAGAAGCAGCAGAAGTTCGAGTTCGGCGTGCTGGTGCTGTTGTCGACGCTCGGCATGATGCTGCTGATCTCCGCCGCCGACCTGATCGCGCTCTATCTCGGCCTCGAGCTGATGAGCCTTGCGCTCTACGTCGTCGCCGCCTCCAACCGCGACAGCGTCAAGTCGACGGAAGCCGGCCTGAAATATTTCGTCCTCGGCGCCTTGTCGTCCGGCATGCTGCTCTACGGCGCTTCGCTGATCTATGGCTTTACCGGCACGGTGAGCTTTGCCGGCATCGCCAAGGCGGCAAGCCACGGCGGTATCGGCCTCATCTTCGGCATCGTGTTCCTGTTCGTCGGCTTCTGCTTCAAGATCTCGGCGGTGCCGTTCCACATGTGGACGCCCGACGTCTACGAGGGCGCGCCGACGCCGGTGACGGCCTTCTTTGCCTCCGCGCCGAAGGTCGCCGGCATCGCCATCTTCGTGCGCGCGGCGATCGTCGCCCTCAACGGCATCACCCACGAGTGGCAGCAGATCGTGGTGTTCGTCTCCATCGCCTCGATGGCGCTCGGCGCCTTCGCCGCGATCGGCCAGCGCAACATCAAGCGGCTGATGGCCTATTCCTCGATCGGCCATATGGGCTTCGCGCTGGTCGGCCTTGCCGCCGGCACGGCGGAGGGCGTGCAGGGCGTGCTGATCTATATGGTGATCTATGTGGCGATGACGCTCGGCGTGTTCGCCGTGATCCTGGCGATGCGCCGCGACGGCACGCTGGTCGAGAACATCGGCGATCTCGCCGGGCTTGCCCGCACCAAGCCGGCGATGGCGTTCTTCATGGCGATGTTGTTGTTCTCGCTCGCCGGCATCCCGCCGCTCGCCGGCTTCTTCGCCAAGTTCTACGTCTTCCTCGCCGCCATCAAGGCCGGGCTGTTCACGCTCGCCGTGCTCGGCGTGCTGTCGAGCGTGGTGGGCGCCTATTACTATCTGCTGATCGTCAAGATCATGTATTTCGACGAGCCGGCGCAGGCCTTCGACCCGATGCCGGGACGGCTGGGTTTCGTGCTCGGCGTCAGCGGCCTGTTGAACATCCTGTTCTTTGCCTATCCGGCGCCATTGCTGCTTCTGGCGACGAACGCGGCGCAAAATCCTTGTTCTGAATGAACCGCGACGCCACGGGCCTGGCGGGGGCCCGGCACTTGAGTTTCGACACGCTCGGCTCGACCAATGCCGAGGCGCTGGCGCGCGCACGCGCCGGCGAGCGCGGGCCGTTGTGGGTCACCGCGCAGACGCAAAGCGCGGGCCGCGGCCGCCGCGGCAATTGCTGGGTGTCGCCGCCCGGCAATCTCTACGCCACGCTGCTGCATCACCGAGCCTTCGCCGCGGCCGGTTGCGCCGCAACTGTCCTTCGTTGCGGCCCTCGCGCTGCACGACGCGATCACCGAATGCGCGCCGCCGCTTGGACCGATGCTCAAGCTGAAATGGCCGAACGATCTCCTGCTCGGTACCGCCAAGCTCGCCGGCATCCTGATCGAGGGCGAAAGTGACCCGGTCTTTGCCGTCGCCGTCGGCATTGGCGTCAACTGCGCGAGCCATCCCGCCGATACCGCGTTCCCCGCGACCGACCTGGCTGCGGGCGGGGCGGCGGTTGCCCCGGAGACGCTGTTTGCCGCGCTCGCCCGTGCCATGGCGGCGCGCTTTCGTGAGTGGCAGGGCGGCGAGGGCTTTGCCGGCATTCGCGCCGAGTGGCTCAAGCGGGCCGGCGGCCTCGGCCAGCCGATCCGCGTGCGGCTCGGCTCGCGCGAGCTGGCCGGGCGCTTCCACGGCCTCGACGAGGCGGGCCGCCTGCAGCTTGAGCAGCCGGGCGGCGTCATCGCCGTCACCGCCGGCGAAGTGTTCGGCTTCGGGGGAGTGTGAGCCATGGCCGGGCCTGCACCACAGCTTGTTTTTGCCCCGCTCGGCGGCGTCGGCGAGATCGGCATGAATTTGTCGATCTACGGCCTTGGCGAGGAGCGCCGCCGCAACTGGCTGATGGTCGACCTCGGCGTGTCCTTTGCCGCGGAAGAGCATCTGCCCGGCGTCGACCTGATCCTGCCCGACATCCGCTATCTCATCGAACAGCGCAGAAACATTGCCGGCCTCGTGCTCACCCACGCGCACGAGGACCATTTCGGCGCCATCATCGACCTGTGGCCGCAGCTGAAGGTGCCGATCTACGCGACGCCCTTCAGCGCGGCGCTGCTCGAGGCCAAGCGCCTGAGCGAGCCGGGCGCGCCGGAAATCCCGGTTACCGTCGTGCCGGTCGGCGGCCGATTTAAAGTCGGCGCCTTCGACGTCGAGATGGTGACCATGGCGCATTCGATTCCGGAAGCGAACGCGCTCATCATCCGCACGCCGGCGGGCAACGTGCTGCATACCGGCGACTGGAAGATCGACCCGACGCCGATCCTCGGCGATCCCACCGACGAGAAAAAGCTGCGCGCGCTGGGCGAGGAGGGCTGCCTTGCGCTGGTCGGCGATTCAACCAATGCCGTGCGCGAGGGCCGCTCGCCCTCGGAAGCCGACGTCGCCAAGACCATCGCCGGACTCGTCAAAAGCGCCAAGGGCCGCGTCGCGGTGACGACATTTGCCTCCAACGTCGCGCGTCTGCGCGCGGTGGCGGAGGCCGCCCGCGCCGCCGACCGCGAGTTGGTCGTCATCGGCCGCGCCATGGAGCGCGTCATCCAGGTCGCGCGCGAGACCGGCCATCATGGAGGGCGTGCAGGACTTCCGCCCGATCGATGCCTACGGCTACCTGCCGCCGAACAAAGTGGTCGCGCTGTGCACCGGCAGCCAGGGCGAGCCGCGCGCGGCGCTGTCACGCATCGCCGAGGACCAGCACCCCGAGGTGACGTTCTCGCGCGGCGACCGCGTCATCTATTCGGCGCGCACCATCCCCGGCAACGAGAAGGCGGTCGGCCGCGTCATCAATCTGCTTGATCGAGCAGGGCATCGAGGTGATCACCGACCGCACCCATCTGGTGCATGTTTCCGGCCATCCGCGCCGCGCCGAGCTCGAGGAACTGATCTCGCTGGGTCAAGCCGAAAATCCTGATCCCGGTGCACGGCGAGGCGCTGCACTTGTCGGAGCACGCGGCGCTGGCGCGCCGTTTGCGCGTGCCGCAAGTCTTGCAGTGCCGCAACGGCGACTTGGTGCAGCTCTCGGGCAATCCGGCCGTCATCGACGAGGTGCCGGCGGGCCGAACCTACAAGGACGGCTCGCTGCTGGTCGCCGGCGGAGGCGCGGACCGTCGCCGACCGTCGCCGCCTGAGCTTTGCCGGAGCGGTGTCTGTTGCGCTGGCGCTGACCGAGGACGGCCGCATGGTGGACGCGCCGTCTTACGATCTCATCGGCATCCCCGAGCGCGACCGCAGCGGCGGCTTCATGCACGAGGCGGTGCACGACGCCATCGTCGAGACCTTCGAATCCCTGCCGCGCGGCAAAAGGCGCGATCCCGACGCGGTTGCGGAAGCGGTGCGCCGCGCCGTGCGTGCCGCGGTCGCCGAGCGCTGGGGCAAGAAGCCGATGTGCCACGTCCACGTCTTGGCGGTATGATGTTTTGCCGGTATTGCGGACAATGAGGAACCTATGATCGGTCGTCTCAATCACGTTGCGATCGCGGTGCGCGATATCGCCAAGGCGACGAAAGTCTATCACGACACGCTCGGCGCCGAGGTGTCGGCGCAAGTTCAGCAGCCCGACCACGGCGTCACCACCGTGTTCATCACCTTGCCTAATACCAAGATCGAATTGCTCGAGCCGCTCGGCGAAAATTCGCCGATCGCCAAATTCCTCGAGCGTAATCCGGACGGCGGCATCCACCACGTCTGCTACGAGGTCGGCGATATCCGCGCCGCGCGCGACACGCTTAAAGCCCAGGGCGCGCGCGTGCTCGGCGACGGCGAGCCGAAGATCGGCGCGCACGGCAAGCCGGTGCTGTTCCTGCATCCGAAGGATTTCTGCGGCACGCTGGTCGAGCTCGAGCAGGCCTGAACGAAAGGCAGCGCATGGCCATCGGTACCTTCATCGCGATCTATTTCATCATCTGGTGGGTGGTGCTGTTTGCCGTGCTGCCGTGGGGCGTGCGCAGCCAGCGCGAGAGCGGCGACATCGCGCCGGGCACCGAGCCCGGCGCGCCGTCGGTGCACATGGTATGGAAAAAATTGTTGTTGACGACGATCGTGGCCGCCATCGTTTATGCGGTGTGCTACGGGCTCTATTACTTCAATTTGGTGCCGCTCGATTGGCTGACCGAAATCAGCAATCCGCCGCACCACTAAAACGGCGGCCGCCTGCCTGTTTCCTGATCACGGCGCGGCAAAATCCTGGCCACTGCCGGCAAAAAAAGAGCAGGGCACAGGGCCCTGCTCGTATACGTCGTGTCCTTTGCCTCTGGCTATTTTGCTTTCTCGTTTGAGGCGGCGGCGGTAACGCGCCTAGGACTTCTTCCCTCCCAAGACTTGGACCGCATACCGGAGCCGGTCTTAGTGCCGGAATCTCCAATCACACGGCGAAGTGGAAGCTAGCCGATTGCGGCAGGGCTGTCATCATTATTTCGCATGGGAAGCGCCGCTTCGTCCCGTTTCGATCACGATCGGAGCTTCGAGCACGATCGGCTGTCCGGTGCCGCTGTCGACCGTAACGCTGATGTTCCATACACCAGGCCGGCTGAGGTCAAGCGCGCGCGCACGCCATGCGCCGTTCTCGAGGTGTAGCGGGCTGCGCGTTATGGCGGCAACGCCAGAGGCTGCCTGCGAAGTGAGCACGAGCGTCACCGCCTTAGCCGGGAACACCGTGAAATCCTCGCGCAGCAGGTGAATCTCAGCCCGCGCCGGCCCCACCCGTCCGGGCTCGATGATCACGTCGGCCATGGCCGGTGATGAATGGATGTGCACGAAGGCGGCGTCCGGGGGAATCTGCTCGGTCGGCACATGCACGTGGTCGTGGACCGGCGGCTCCATGGTTCCGAGCGCGCCGACGAACAGGAACACAAAGAGGCCGAGACCGACCTCGGCGAGGCTGTTGCGCGCGAGCGCGCGCACGGCGGTTGCGGCTCCAAGCTGCGGCGTCAGGGCGAAGCGGTTGACCGCCGCGATGCCGACCATGGCGGCGAACAGACCGATCTTGAGCAGCACCAGCCGGCCGTAGTCGGTCGCGATCAGGTCGCGCGGGGCCGACATGAGATTGAAGCTGTTGACAATGCCGCTTGCGAGCAGCGTCGCCACGGCGACGATGCCGAGACCCGAGAAGCGCCGCACGGCGCCGCTTGTAACGCGCGCCGGCCGTAGCGTCACCGCGGCGCAAGGTCTGCTGCAGCAACAACGCCAGCGCCGGTAGCGCGCCGATCCAGGCGCCGGCGGCGACGAGGTGGAGCACGTCCGAGCCAAGCTGAACGTAAGCGTCCGGCACGGCGCCGGAATGACCGACCAGGGCAAGCGACCCGATCAGCCCTGTTGCTGCGGCAAGCTGCAGCCAGCGCGTCGCGGGCCACACGATCAGCCCGCCGAGAAACATGGCAAGCAAAAATCGCGCGATCCAGACGAGACCAAAGCGCGTTTCGGTCAGCACCGACCAGGCGCCGCCGTGCATGCAGACATTGAGCAGCGACGCGCCGAAAATGTCGGAGGAAAGCCAAATCAGCCAGGCCGCGCCCGAAGCGATGGCAAACCCGAGGCTGATCCAGATGAGCAGGCGCGCGGCGCGACGGAAGCGCGACGCGTCCGCGCCGGCCGCGGCAAAGGCGGGCTCGGCGGCAAGAGCGACAAAGGCGACCGTGCCTGCCGCAAGTGCGGTCGCGGCAAAATGCACGGTGCGGACAAGGACCAGCGGATCGATCACGGTCGCCTTTTCGTCTTCAAGGACCGACGCTGAAGGTGAAATCCCCCTGCGTGCGGTGGGTGTCCACCGATAGAACACGCCAGATCACCTTGTAAGTCCCCGGCGGCAGCGCCTTCAGCGGCACGCGCAGTTCAGTGCCGGTCGCCGCCGGCTTGCCGGCCTCGACGCTTGCGCCTTGCGCGTTACGCACCTCGACGGTGGAAAACGC
The DNA here is from genome assembly GCA_963822035.1 of uncultured Alphaproteobacteria bacterium. GTDB lineage: Bacteria > Pseudomonadota > Alphaproteobacteria > Rhizobiales > Xanthobacteraceae > Pseudolabrys. Next base: position 853,683 of record CAWGGC010000004.1, read on the forward strand.
CGGCTCCAGCGCTTCGGTGAACCACAAGGTCAGCGCCTTGGGCGCCGGCCCCGTGCTGCCGACTGCGGGGGAGGCATGGTCGAGATGGGCGTGCGCGAGCGCGGACACCGGAGCAAGTGCCGTCACGACGGCGACGACGGCGGCAAAGCGATTGGCTTTCATTGGCTCCTCCCGGAAATCGCGGTCGTCGAGAACAACGGCCGGCCGATGCTGTTGGGGAAAATGTCGTCGAGGAAGAAGTGCAATTGCGCGATGACGCCGACCGCGGCGCCGCTCTGCCGGTTGACCGGGATCAGCGCCTCGACGGCCACTTGATAGGTGTCGCCGACATAGATCACGCCCGGGCTGATGGTGCCGGTGGTGACGGTCCCGGAGGTTGCGATGTTCGATACCGGTGTCTGCAACGAGGCTTCGACCAGCGGAATGAGCCGGTTGACAGCATCGGGCAGGCCGAGATCGACCACCGCCGATTTCAGATACGGCATGCTGAATTGCAGCGAGCCGCCCCAATTCAGCACGCGCGGATTGAACTCGGTGTCGACGTCGCCGGTGTCGGGATCGACGGTGACCGTCGCCGTCGTGCCGGGGATGGCGTAGCCGACCTGGCCGGTGACGGCGAAAGCGCGCATCCAGCCGATCGGCAGGTCGCCCAGGCCTTTGCCGAAATAGACGGTCGGCGTGTAGGTGGTGAAGCGATCGGCGCCGACACCTTGCGCGCCGCTGCCGCCCCATTCGATGTTGAGGCCGGCCGACACCACGAACTCATGCTCCGCGTTCTTGTAGAGCCGGTATTTGAAAGTCGTTTCGACGTTCTGGAATCCGCTGGCGCCGGTCATTGCCGGACCGCCGGGCGCGGATAGATGCGTCCAGGTCGGCGAGAAGGAAACGGCGAAGTCGTCGGTGATCAGCTTGGAATATTCGCCGGAGAGGTCGACCTCTTTCGCCGCAGGCACATCGCCAGTCTTGAACGCCGAGATCGTCGGCAGCGACAGTTCATCGGCGACGCCGGGGTCGTCGATCGTCAACGTCACTGGAAACATGCGGTTGCCGGCGATCTCGTGGCTGCGCGCCGGCATCGTCGCGAGCGCGGTGGCGGCCGCGCACAGGGCCACGCAAATAGAGCGGTTGGACATAAGTCACTCCGTGTTGGTCTGGACATGATTGCGAAGGCCCGTGCGGGCCGGATGTCAGACGAAGCGCGGAGGACCTCGGGCGAGCTTGGGATCGGACGTTAAGCCGGCGTGAAACGACGCCGAAGCCGGATGCAGCACCTGCACGACGCGCGCAGGACGAAAATCGATCGCGAGGGCGACATCCGGCGCCGGCGGCGGCGCCACGGCGCTGCACAGGTTGCAGTGCTCGCAGGCATGGCCGGGGATGAAGCCGGTTTTCGGCGCCTCATCGCCCTGGGTACCGGCGATGCTGTGGCAGATGACGGAGAAGGGGTCGACCGCCGCCGCATTGGCATTGGCAGGCGTGAAGCCGAGGAAAATGACGTTGAGGGCGACCGCGTAGATCGCCAGCACCGTCACGCATTTCCGCAGCAACCGACGCATGATCGGCTACACCTTTCCGCAGCCTCTATAACCTAAAAGCGCCGACCGTCCCAGTTTATTCCCCTAAAGTCCCGCTGCCGCGGCCCCTTGTGTTTTCGCGCCTATTCCGCTTTCACAAGGGACCAATCGTGTCCGAATTCCGGGTTGCCGAAACAATGCGCCTGTCTCGTTATTTCCTGCCGATCTTGCGCGAAACGCCGAAAGAGGCGGAGATCGTCTCACATCGCCTGATGCTGCGCGCCGGCATGATGCGGCAGGAGGCGGCCGGCATCTATGCCTTCCTGCCGCTCGGCCTGCGCGTGCTCAAGAAGATCGAGCAGATCGTGCGCGAGGAGCAGAACCGCTCCGGCGCCATCGAGCTGCTGATGCCGACCATCCAGTCGGCCGACCTGTGGCGCGAGAGCGGCCGCTACGATGCCTACGGCAAGGAGATGCTGCGCATCAAGGACCGCCACGAGCGCGAGATGCTCTACGGGCCGACCAACGAGGAGATGATCACCGAGATCTTCCGCGCCTATGTGCGCTCGTACAAGGATCTGCCGCTCAATCTCTATCACATCCAGTGGAAGTTCCGCGACGAGGTGCGTCCGCGCTTCGGGCTGATGCGCGGCCGCGAATTCCTGATGAAGGATGCTTATTCGTTCGACGTCGACCAGGCGGGCGCGACAGCATTCCTACAACAAGATGTTCGTCGCCTATCTGCGCACCTTCGCGCGCCTGGGGCTGAAATCGATCCCGATGCGCGCGGAGTCAGGGCCGATCGGCGGCAATCTGAGCCACGAGTTCATCATCCTCGCCCAGACCGGCGAGTCGGAAGTGTTCTGCCACAAGGACTATCTCGACATGGCGGTGCCGCCGGCGCGACGTCGAACTTCGACAACGTCGCCGGCTTGCAGGCGATCGTCGACAAATGGACCTCGCACTATGCCGCGACCTCCGACATGCACGACGCCGCGGCCTTCGCAACGATTACACGCCGACAACCGCAGTGTCGGCGCGCGGCATCGAGGTCGGCCATATCTTCTATTTCGGCACCAAATATTCCGCGCCGATGAAGGCGGTGGTGGCCACGCCGCGATGGCAAGCGAGGTGCCGGTGCACATGCGGCTCCTACGGCATCGGCCCGAGCCGCGCTGGTCGCCGCCATCATCGAGGCCTCGCCACGACGACGCCGGCATCATCTGGCCGGAGCCGGTGGCGCCGTTCAAGGTGGCGATCCTCAACCTGAAGCAGGGCGACGGCGCGACCGACGCGGCCTGCGAGCGGCTCTACCGCGACCTCACGGCCAAGGGCGTCGAGGTGCTCTACACGACCTCGACGAGCGGCCGGGCGCCAAATTCGCCACCGCCGACCTGATCGGCATTCCCTGGCAGGTGCTGGTCGGCCCGCGCGGGCTCGCCGAGGGCAAGGTCGAGGTCAAGAAACGCGCCGGCGGCGACCGCGAGATGATGACCCCGGCGGCGGCGCTGGATTTGCTGACGCAATGACATTCGCATTCCGGACGCCTCCGCGCCCGTCGAAGTCGACGCTGCGGGATGGGCCGCATGCGCGCGTCCGAATAAACCTGTGTGCGTCCAAGGGCTTTGCCCTCACGGGCACGAAACCGCCAGAATCGTGTGAAAATCCCGATCGCGGGAACCAAGCATCAATGACCGAGCCCAACGGGACGCGGCCCTTTTCGCCGTTCGAATGGATGCTGTCGCTGCGCTACTTGCGGGCGCGGCGCAAGGAAGGATTCATCTCGGTCATCGCCGGGTTCTCCTTCCTCGGCATCATGCTCGGCGTCGCCACGCTGATCATCGTCATGGCGGTGATGAACGGCTTCCGCAACGAACTGCTCGACAAGATCCTCGGCCTCAACGGCCATCTGCTGATCCAGCCGCTGGAGAAGCCGCTCACCGACTGGGAGGAGGTCGCCGCGCGCATCGACCAAGGTGCCGGGCATCAAGCTCGCCGCGCCCATCGTCGAAGGCCAGGCGCTGGCGTCCTCGCCGTTCAACGCCGGCGGCGTGCTGATCCGCGGCATCCGGCTTGCAGGATCTGGAAAAGCTTCCCTCGGTCGCCAACAACATCAAGCAGGGCACGCTCAACGGCTTCGACGAGCGGGCAGGGCGTCGCCATCGGCCGGCGGCTCGCCGACCAGCTCTCGCTGCGCTCGGGCGACAACATCACGCTGGTGGCGCCGCGCGGCGCGGTGACGCCGATGGGCACGACGCCGCGCATCAAGGTCTACAAGGTCGCCGCGGTGTTCGAGATCGGCATGTCGGAATACGACAGCGCCTTCGTCTTCATGCCGCTGAAGGAAGCGCAGGCCTATTTCAACCGCGCCGGCGACGTGACCGCCATCGAGGTCTATACCGACAATCCCGACAGCGTCGACAGCTACCGCAAGGCGGTGCAGGACGCCGCGCAACGGCCGATCTTCATGATCGACTGGCGCCAGCGCAACGCCACCTTCTTCAACGCGCTGCAGGTCGAGCGCAACGTGATGTTCCTGATCCTGACGCTGATCGTGCTGGTCGCCGCGCTCAACATCGTCTCCGGCCTGATCATGCTGGTGAAGGACAAGGGCCAGGACATCGCCATTCTGCGCACCATGGGCGCGACGCAAGGCTCGATCATGCGCGTGTTCCTGATCACCGGCGCCTCGATCGGCGTCGTCGGCACGCTGGTCGGCTTCCTGCTCGGCGTCGTCGTCTGCCTCAACATCGAGAGCATCCGCCAGTTCCTGTCCTGGCTGACCAACACCGAATTGTTCTCGCCCGAGCTTTATTTCCTCTCGCATCTGCCCGCCGACATGGACACCGGCGAGACCAGCGCGGTCGTGGTGATGGCGCTGGTGCTGTCGTTCCTCGCCACGCTCTATCCGTCATGGCGCGCGGCGCGCCTCGATCCGGTGGAGGCGCTGCGTTATGAGTGAAACCATGGTCGATCGAGGTCCAGTCGCAGGTGGCGGAGGCAGCAGGAGGATATCCCGATCCTGTTCCTGCACGACATCGAGCGCGCACTACCGGCAGGGCGACGCGACGTTGCACATCCTCAACGGCGCCGAGCTGGCGCTCTGGCCGGGGCAGTCGGTGGCGCTGGTGGCGCCGTCGGGCGCCGGCAAGTCGACGCTGCTTGCACATCGCCGGGCTGCTCGAGCATCCCGACCGCGGCGAGGTCTATATCGACGGCCGCGCCACCGCCATCCTGCCCGACACCGAACGCACCCGCATCCGCCGCAAGGAGATCGGCTTCGTCTACCAGTCGCACCACCTGCTGCCGGAATTCTCGGCGCTGGAGAACGTGCTGCTGCCGCAGATGATCCGCGGCCTGTCGCGCTCGCGAGGCGAAGACTCGCGCGGTCGAACTGCTGGGCTATCTCGGCCTCGCGCGAGCGGCTCAACCACCGCCCGGCGGAGCTATCCGGCGGCGAGCAGCAGCGTGTGGCAATCGCGCGGGCGGTCGCCAACGCGCCGCGCATCCTTCTGGCCGACGAGCCGACCGGCAATCTCGACCTGCACACCGCCGACCACGTCTTCGCCGCGCTTGACCCAGTTGGTGCGCGCCTCCGGTCTCGCCACCATCATCGCCACCCACAACATGGAGATCGCCGCGCGCATGGACCGGCGCGTGACGTTGCGCGAGGGCGTCGTCAGGGAAATGGATTAGGGCCGTCCGGCAACCGGCCCAGAAAAAACGATCCCTCGCCGCTAGTCGGGTGGCGGCGAGGGATCCCTTTGCCCACAGCGCAAGCGCGTTGCCGCGATGTGCCCCCCAAGCCGACAAGCGAGATGCACTCGTTATCTCGGCCCCACAAGCCCCGGTTGTGGCGCTCGGAGCCTGTGTCAGGGCCGAGACGCGAGCGCTCCGTCCTTGTCAGGCAAGAAGCTCTCGATCGCCTCTATGGTACGATAGGAGGTAATCTTGTCTAGTAACTTTGACATAATGCCGTAAACAATTGTGGACATGGAACTTTTTGAGTTCCATGGCGGAACTTGGGTAGTGGGTCAGTTTGATTAAGGCAGCCGTTGCGAGCGCCCAAAAATGGCGCATATTGGCGTCATGTCTGGAAGCAATGCCGAACTTTGGGCGAATAAGCAGTGGGTTCCCATTACTATAGGGGAAGGGCTTCAATATTCTGGTCGGAAGATGCGTTGTCCTGAGTGCTTCGGGCCTGTGAGGCCGCATAAGGCCGGGCAGAATGAAGGTCAGGCAGCCCATTTTGAGCGACACTGAAGCAAATCCGGGATGCACCTTGGGCGATACCTTCGACGGCACGAAGCGCCCACACCGAAAGCCCTTAACGTGAAAAAGCGCCCCCGCGACCCCAACCAGCTCGCCAAGAGCATCATCGGTATTGCCACGGGCCAGATCGAGGACCGGGAGCCGACGCCAGAAGAGCAGGGGAAGGACCCGGCGGCCGCTTCCTTGGGCCGAAAGGGCGGCCGCGCCCGAGCTAAGGCTCTCTCACGGGAGAAACGGGCGACGATTGCGAAGCGGGCGGCTGCTGCTCGATGGGCAAAAAAATGAAATTTACGATTGGCGCAGACTGACTTTCCCCATCCATCTCAACTACGGCTACTAATTGGCCAGGGGTTTGAACAGGGAATGGCGATAAGGTCGCAGTCATAATAAGCCCCACTAAAGGTACCCCTGATCTTTTTGCATCTTCAAAACCTTTATCAATAACTGCATGGTCCCATCCGGGCAGCGGGATTTCAGAAGCATCTGGCGCGATCAGCTTAATCCGTGCTGTTTGAGGACGTGGAGCATGGCTGTCGCAATGAACAGCGAATGTACACCCCCGAACTTTGGCATCCCGCCGCTGAGGCCAGGAGGGACGGGAGAATTACACGTTATCGGGCAAAATTCCAACGATTCGATACTTGTCCGGACTTTTCTTCGCGAATGTCCTCACAAAAAAGCCCAACGACCGAAAAGCGTTGCATTATTAGGTGCCGGAAGTAGCCGTGGCAGTCTTGTGTGTGTCGATAGTAATAATTCCTTGGGTTGTTTGAGCTTTGGTGATGGGAGACGCTATCTTTACGGTTGTCGGTGGAATTTGATTTTCTCCATCGGGAATTTGTCGCGCTTCAAAATGCGGCTCCCATCGAGGGCCCACAAAATTTCTGCTACGCGACGGGTTGTAAGATTTTCTAAGCCCTGCATCTCGCGATTGATAACGGATCGATTAGTGCCGACTTTGTCAGCAATCGCTTGCTGAGTCGCTTTCCTCGCAGCCTTTTCAATGGCGGCAGCTCGTCTAATTTCATTGGCAACGCGCGCCATGAACATCGAACCGACGCGCGATTTTTCATCGATCTCTAATTCAAACGAGCTCATTGAACTCTCCCATTACAAACTTTATGCCATCAAGCGGCAGCTCGTTTCGTGCCTTTATGACTTCGCGTCGTTCATCAGCGTATGTCTTTATTTTCGTTGGCTCTTTGTAATGATCGGCGTATCCATAGCGCGCCGCGACAAATGCCTTTGGCTGATACATCCATCCAAAGATGCGCAAATCGGCGGTTTTCAGTTCCCAAACTCCCTCGCCCTGCGGGTCCATGTCATGGAACCAAGGTCCGTATTGCATGGGTTCGCCAGCTATCCATTGGCGAAGCCGCTCGTGAAGCTGTTCAAGGGGCGTAAAGGCGCTTCCTATTCGGCCTGTCGTCATTCAAGGAACCTCGTTACGCATCCATTCGATACAGTTCGGATACGCGTAGAATTTCCTTTCGTGGAATTGACCACGGGGCAGTTTAAGATCAACTCGGATCAGTCGCCTTATTCGCAAAAGGGTATCTAAGGTTGTCATATAGGTCAACAAATTTGTTGATTTATAGGTCACATTCCAGTAACGACTTACAACCCCTAATTTGTAGACTTCGGAACCGTTCAACCGTGCCCAAAATGGCATGGCCGCGCAATGCTGTTCCAAAAGGTCGATGTTATGCTTGACGCTAAGTATGAAGGGTCATATAATGAGCTTTATGAATAAGCTTGATGCCAAAGGCCCGCGCCCAAATCATCACCCTGCTTTGCGAAGGCATGGCGATCCGCGCCATTACGCGGGTCACCGGGGCGAGCAAGAACACGGTGGCCAAACTGCTTGCCGATGTGGGGCAGGCTTGCGCCGCCTACCACGATCAGCATGTTCGCGGCCTCAAGTCGCAACGCATCCAAATGGATGAAATCTGGTCTTTCATTTACGCGAAACAGGATCATGTGAAGCGCGCAAAGAATGCGCCGGAGAACGCGGGCGATGCATGGACGTGGACGGCAATTGATGCGGACAGCAAATTGCTAGTGAGCTGGCTTGTCGGCCAGCGCAACACGGATAGCGCATTGCGCTTCGTGGATGATCTTAAGTCTCGCCTCAGTAATCGCGTTCAATTAACCAGCGACGGCCATCGCCCGTATCTTGTCGCGGTCGATACCGTATTTGGCGATGATGTCGATTACGCAATGCTGCACAAAATCTATGGCAGCGATCCGGTGGGTGAGAAGCGATATAGCCCCGCAGTTTGCATCGGCGCACAGAAGCGTAAAATTACTGGCGAACCTGACGCGAAGCATATCAGCACGTCATATGCTGAGCGCGCCAATCTCACGATGCGGATGCATATGCGCCGCTTCACTCGGTTGACTAATGCGTTTTCTAAAAGAGTAGAGAACCATGTTGCAGCGGTCGCGCTGCACACGATGTTCTACAATTTCGTACGAGTACATCAGACCTTGAAAGTTACCCCGGCGATGGCTGCTGGCGTTACAGATCGGCTGTGGGAGGTTTCCGACATCGTGCGCGTGTTGGAGCAATATGAAGCGGAGAAGGTGGGCGAGCCGCAATTCGACGTTGATGTTCACAAGATCGACGGCAAACCGTTCGTGCGCGTGACGTTCCCGAATGGTGAGACGGAAACGATCTACAAAGAGTTTCAGACGCGCGCTGATGCAATCAAGTGGATTAGGTGTGAAGCAATCGTGTGGCTATGGGAGCGTCGAAAAACATCAGAACGGCAGATGGCTTAGTTACAGAAGATGGAATTGCCAACCCGCGTGCAGCTACGACCGTTGCTGAAAAATGTTGTGTTGCCGACTTGGTTAGACGATGTGCCGTCGCTGTAGAACGTACTATTGCCCACCCGATTAGAACTCGTCCCGTCACTGTTAAATGTCGAATTGCCGACGCGGTTTGAGCTCGTCCCGTCGCTCCAAAAAGTGCTATTGCCGACGCGGTTGCCTGAGAGCCCGTTATCACAGAACACAGAGTTTCCAACCGTATTACAGTTCTGCGCCGCAGCCGGCAGTGCTGCGACAAGCAATACTGTAAGAGCGAGGGTAATGCGCATCGCAACCTCCCCGTTAAGATTGGCTTAACTTACGCCCTCTGGATATACGTCACAATTGAAACTGACCCACTACCGGAACTTGCGCATTTATCCCCTGAGCGCAAGTGACAGTAAAACGACCAAATCTGAGGCATACTTTCGCTCCTGCCATCCCTTGGTGGGTCATTCAGGGGCGCGAGGAAACTATGCAAGTTGATGACTTAATCCGGAAATGCGTAGCCTTTTTAGGCTCGCCGGCTCCCACTGGAGATTTTATTGGTTACGGGACGGCTTTTTTTATTGATGTCCCCGACGGAGAACTTGGTTTTATTTATCTTGTCACGGCCCGTCATGTCGTATGGCCGAAAGGCTGGAAAACAGAAAACGAAAAACCAATTGGTGACATTACTATCCGATTGAACAGAAAATCTAAGAAGCCAAAGACAATCAAAACGAAGCGGGCAGATTGGATATTTCATCCGGATAAGACTGTCGATTTATGCGTCTACCCCTTTGATGAACAAGAGCATGATCCAGACGGCGATTTAGATATCGTGCAAGTCGGGGTCAATTTTCGAGATGATCTATCTGGAATGCACCTGAGTTATCGCAAGGAGCTTCATTTTGGTATGAGTTTAGGCGACGAGGTGTTTATCACTGGGGCGTTTGTAAGTCGCTTAGGTGAGCACAAGAATATTCCGGTCGTGCGGATCGGTAATATTGCTGCAATGGCAGAGGAACCTATCGAGGTGGCCTCTCCAAAATTTCCAGCCTACCTTATTGAGACACGCTCCCTTGCTGGAATAAGTGGATCACCGGTTTTTCTCAATTTACAATCGAATCGTATTTTAGGCAGAAAAAGCTTTTCGCGCGGGGTCGTCACCCCGTCGGACCCTAATAGCAAACGAAAACCGACAATAGTTTTTCCTTATTTGTTGTTGGGTATGGCCATTTGGATGTTTGGCGTAGGAGACCGTCAAGATTTCATGGAAGATGAGACGGACGAAATTGAAGATGCTACCGGTTCGGATGCAGATTTTAATTCAGGCTTGAGTGTTGTTTTGCCGGTTCAAGTGATATTGAACTTTCTGCAATTGCCCATTGTCGAGGACCCAAGGATGGCTACAAAGCAGGCGCGAGAAAAGCGAAGCGGCGTTCGGCCTATTTCCGCAAACCAGAACGCCGACCTTCCTTCCAGCGACGAGAACCCCAACGCCCGAGAGGATTTCATGCGTCTGCAATCCGCGGCAGCGCAAAAGCAGAAACGAGACGATTAAACATCCCGGTGTGTGAGTGCCGGTAGTTGCGGCGATAGCTAAACTCGGCGGCGTATTTCCAGAGATGCTTTCCTGAGATGTGAACGTGCGTTCCTTTGATCGCGCGTTTGAAATGCGACCAATGACCTTCAATCGTGTTTGTGTGGTGGATGCCGCGCGCGTACTCGCCAGCGGCGTGATTAATTGCGGTGTGCTGATAAGTCAGCCCGAGATCGCCGTAGGACAGATGGCCGTCCGTGGTAACCACGCTTCCCGGCGACACATTTTCCAGAATGATCGGCTCTAGCGTGAACTTGGTATCGTCCGGCACGGGACCGACGCGCACCATGCCGTCGCGCTCCGCCATCCCGAATACAATTGTCTTGGGCGACCGTTTTTTGCCTTGGCCTTTGCCGTGCTTGCGCAGCTTGCCGCCGACCCAAGTTTCGTCCGCTTCAACGTGCTTGCCGCCGCCGCCGAGCGGGCCGCCGTAGTCGGCACTCGCCATAAGCTTGCGGAGTTCGTGGGCCATCCGCCACGCGCACTTGTAGGTAACGCCCAAGGCCCGCTCTAGCTCTTTGGCGGCCACGCCAGAGCGTGTCGAGGTCATCAGATACATGGCGAGGAACCACTTGGTGAGCGGAGTCCGGCTCTTGTGGAAGATGGTCCCGGCGCACGGGTAAACGTGGTGGCCGCACTCTTGGCAGGCGAAAGCCTTGCGCTTCCGCATCAAGTGAAATTTGGCCTCTGCCACGCCGCAGGCAGGGCAGGTGATTTCGGTCCCGCCGAACTGGACCTCCATAAGGCGCTCTAAACACCTCTCATCATTGGGATATTCGGCCTGAAACTCTTTGACTGTATATTTCATGATCTATCCCCTTACCTGCAATTGAGGGATAGCTTAAACTAAGCCGTACTTGCTGTCAAGGGATAAACAGGGGAACTTGACTCTGGAACGAAACTAGAACAATGTTCTTGCTTGGTTCTCACGGGGAGGGTCCCGATGTTCAAAGCCGTAATCCAGGAAGCCGCCGCGCTCGCTTCGTTGGCGCTGTTCGTCGGCATGATCGCTATCTGGTCGCAGGTGCTTGGCAATCTGTAGCCGGTAGGCACTGAGTTTGCGCCGTCATGCCCGGCCCTGTGCCGGGCATCCACGTCTTTGCAGCGTTGCGAGTTCGAAGGCGTGGATGGCCCGGACAAGCGCGGCCACGACGGGGCGGAGGCCTGTTGAAAACCGGCAAAGCTCGGTTCCATGGACCGTTCACAGTAGACGCCGGCGCTTACTGTCCCCACTCTGAGTGAAACAAAGAATCACTCAAACTTCAGGCAGCTATGCCCGCTCTCGATTTCGTGCACCTGCATGTGCACTCGTCCTATTCGCTGCTCGAAGGCGCGCTGCCGATCGCGCGGCTTGCCGATCTCGCCAAAGCGGACAAGCAGGCGGCGCTCGCGCTCACCGACACCGACAACATGTTCGGGGCGCTGGAATTCTCGGAGAAGCTTGCCGGCTCTGGCATCCAGCCGATTGTTGGCTGCGCGCTGGCGGTCGATTTCGGCGATAGCGACCGCGGCTCGCGCAACGGCGCCGTGGCGCAGGACTGGCCGCGTATCGTGCTGCTCGCCGCGCGCGAGGAGGGCTACCGCAGCTTGATGCGGCTCAATTCGCGGGCCTTCCTTGAAACGCCCTCGAACGAGCAGCCCCACCTCAAGCTCGATTGGCTGCATGGGCAAACCGACGGCATCATTGCCCTGACCGGCGGCCTCGGCGGGCCGCTCGATGCCGCGATTGCTGCCGGACAGAGCCATCTCGCCGAGACGCGGCTTGATGCATTGGCCGAGTTGTTCGGCGACCGCCTCTATGTTGAACTGCAGCGCCACGGTACGCGTGCCGAGCGGCAGACCGAGCCGCTGCTGATCGAGCTTGCCTATGCCAAGGGGATTCCACTCGTCGCCACCAACGAGCCGTATTTCGCCGCCGCCACCGACTACGAAGCCCATGATGCGCTGATCTGCATTGCCGAGGGCCGCTTCATCGCCGAAGGCGACCGCCGTCAGTTGACGGCAGAGCACCGCTTCAAGACCCGCGCCGAAATGGTCGCGTTGTTCGCCGATCTGCCGGAGGCGCTGGCCTCGACCGTCGAGATCGCACGGCGCTGCGTCTTCCGGCCACGCACGCATCATCCGATCCTGCCACGCTTCACCGTCGGCGAAGGTGCCGCCGACGAAGCCGCCGAACTTCGCAAACGCGCCGAGGCGGGGTTGCTGCACCGGCTCACGACCGCCGGGCTTGCGCCGGACACGACAGAGGACGATTACACCGCGCGGCTCGAATTCGAGCTCGGCGTCATCGAGCGCATGAATTATCCGGGCTACTTCCTCATCGTCGCCGACTTCATCCAGCACGCCAAATCGAAGGGCATTCCGGTCGGCCCCGGCCGCGGCTCGGGCGCAGGCTCCTTGGTCGCCTGGTCGCTGACCATCACCGATCTCGATCCGATCCGCTTCGGCTTGCTGTTCGAGCGCTTCCTCAATCCCGAGCGCGTGTCGATGCCGGATTTCGACGTCGACTTCTGCCAGGACCGCCGCGACGAGGTGATCCGCTACGTGCAGGAGCGCTACGGCCGCGATCAGGTGGCGCAGATCATCACCTTCGGCACGCTGCAGGCGCGCGGCGTGCTGCGCGACGTCGGCCGCGTGCTGCAGATGCCGTATGGCCAAGTCGACAAACTGTGCAAGTTGGTGCCGCAGAACCCGGCGGCGCCGGTTTCGCTGAAGCAGGCGATCGACGGCGAGCCCAAGCTGCAGGCCGAGCGTGACGGCGATCCGGTGGTCAAGCGCGCCTTCGATATTGCGCAGAAGCTGGAAGGACTTAACCGCCACGCCTCGACCCACGCCGCCGGCATCGTCATCGGCGACCGGCCGCTGACCGAGCTCGTGCCGCTCTACCGCGATCCGAAGTCCGACATGCCCGTCACCCAGTTCAACATGAAATGGGTCGAACAAGCGGGCCTCGTCAAATTCGACTTCCTCGGGCTGAAAACGCTCACCGTTCTGGAAAAGGCCGTCGAGCTGGTGCGCAAACGCGGCGTCGACATCGATCTTGCCGCGATCCCGCTCGACGACGCCAAGACCTATGCGCTGCTCGCCAATGCGGAAGCGGTCGGCGTGTTCCAACTGGAAAGCGCGGGCATGCGCCGCGTGCTGCTCGACATGCGGCCCGACCGTTTCGAGGACATCATCGCGCTGGTCGCGCTCTACCGGCCGGGTCCGATGGCCAACATCCCGACCTACTGCGCGCGCAAGCACGGCATGGAGCAGCCGGACTACATCCACCCCAAGCTCGAGGCGGTGCTGAAGGAAACTTTCGGTGTCATCGTCTACCAGGAGCAGGTGATGCAGGCGGCGCAGATCCTCGCCGGTTATTCGCTCGGCGAAGCCGATCTCCTGCGCCGCGCCATGGGCAAGAAGATCAGGAAGGAGATGCAGGCGCAGCGCGAGCGCTTCGTCTCCGGCAGCGTCGAGCGCGGCGTCGGGAAGTCGCAGGCCGACGCCATCTTCGACCTGCTCGAGCGTTTCGCCGAATACGGCTTCAACAAGAGCCACGCCGCGGCTTACGCGCTGGTCGCCTACCAGACCGCCTACATGAAGGCGAACTTCCCGGTCGAGTTCCTCGCCGCAACCATGACGCTCGACATGGGCAACACCGACAAGCTTGCCGAATTCCGTGCCGAGGCCGAGCGCCTCGGCATTCGTGCTCGCGCCACCGTCGATCAACCGCTCCGGCGTTGAGTTCGAGGTCGAGAACGGCACGATCATCTACGCGCTCGCCGCGCTTAAAGGTGTCGGCCGCCAGGCGGTCGAAGCGATCGTAACCGCGCGCGGGCGCGCCAAGTTCGCCGACCTCGCCGATTTTGCCGCGCGCATCAATCCGCGCGCCGTCAACAAGCGCGTGCTGGAGAGCCTCGCCGCCGCGGGCGCCTTCGACGACATCGAGGGCAACCGCGCGCGTGTTCTTGCCGCCGTCGACACCGTCCTTGCACGCGCCCAGCACGCGCACGACACAGCGGCGGTCGGGCAGAGCGAATTGTTCGGCGGCGGCGGCAACCGCGAGCCAGTCGCGCTGCCGTCCATAGAACCGTGGCTGCCGGCCGAGCGCCTCAAACGCGAATATGACGCCATCGGCTTCTTCCTGTCCGGCCATCCACTCGACGATTACGCCGGTGTGCTGAAGAAGCTGCGCGTGCAGCCCTGGGCCGAGTTTGCGCGCGCCGTGAAGAACGGCGCGACCGCCGGCCGTGTCGCCGGCACCGTGGTGGCGCGTCAGGAGCGGCGCACGCGCACGGGTAGCAAGATGGGCATCATCGGCCTGTCCGATCCGAGCGGCGCCTACGAAGCTGTCATCTTCGCCGAGGGTCTTGCCGAGCACCGCGACCTCTTGGAGCCGGGCAATGCCGTGCTCCTGTTCCTGTCGGCGGAAGTGCAGGGCGACGAGGTGCGCGCGCGCATCCAGTCGGTAGAGCCGCTCGATGCCGCCGCCGCCAATCTGCAGAAGGGCCTGCGCGTGTTCCTGCGCGACCAGAAGCCGATCGAAGGCATCGCCAAGCGCCTCGAGCCGGCGCGGCCGGGCCCGGCCACGCAGGCCGGGCCTGCCCGGTCTGCGCAAGGAAGCGCCGACGGCGAGGTGAGCGTGGTGCTACTGCTCGACAAGGGCACCGAGGTCGAAGTGAAACTCCCCGGCCGCTTCAAGGTCTCGCCGCAGATTGCCGGCGCCATCAAGGCGGTGCCCGGCGTGGTGCAGGTCGAGGCGCTCTGAGGGAGCCCGCGCCAATATCCGGCGTGCGGCACGTCGAGATAGAACACCAGGCCGAAAATCGTCATGCCGATTGACACAGCGGCGAGCGGCAGCAGGATCTGCATCGCCGCTTCGCGGCCGCTGATGTCGCCGGTCCAGGTGCGGAACCTATCGGCCGACCAGAGGCGCAAGCTTTCCTGATCCTCGTCGGCGACCGCCGTATTGCGCCGCCAAGTGATCCAGATCAACGTGGGAATGCCGACGGCAATGACGAAGAACACAGTGATCATCGCCAGCGTCAGGCCGACATACCCGCCACCGCCGAAGAACACCCAGATCGACAGCACCAGCCAAACGGTCAGGGCGACCATGGTGCGGTAAACGAGCGGATGCAGCGCGCTGTGTTCGGGGTGGTGCGCATGGTGGGCCATCATCGGCTTCCTTCCGTCGCGCGAATGTCGCCCGATTTCGGAATTTCGCGGCGGAGGGCACGCCTCAAACACCGCAATGGGCTAACGCGGGGGCCCGGCTTTTGTTCGCCGCGGCGCGTCTTGCGTGGCCCAGGGAGCCTCTATATAAGCCCCATCCATCACTCACGTGGACGATGGCTTTAGGCCCCGACAATGGGTCACAAAGGCCGTCCGGTGGCCCAATAGGGCTCACAACCGTCCGCGGCGGATCAAACCGGAGAAGATTATGGCACTTCCTGACTACTCGATGCGTCAGCTCTTGGAAGCTGGCGTGCACTTCGGCCATCAGGCCCACCGCTGGAACCCGAAGATGGGGCAATACATCTTCGGCACCCGCAACAACATACACGTCATCGATCTCGCGCAGACCGTGCCGATGCTGCATCAGGCGCTGCAGGCGGTGAGCGACACCGTCGCCAAAGGCGGCCGCATCCTGTTCGTCGGCACCAAGCGGCAGGCGCAGGACGCCATCGCCGAGGCCGCCAAGCAGTCGGCGCAATATTACGTCAACTCGCGCTGGCTCGGCGGCACGCTGACCAACTGGAAAACGATCTCCGGCTCGATCTCGCGGCTGCGCAAGCTCGACGAGATGCTCAATTCCGGTGAATCCGGCGGCTACACCAAGAAAGAGCGCCTCACCATGCAGCGCGAGCGCGATAAGCTCGACCGCTCGCTCGGCGGCATCAAGGACATGGGCGGCGTGCCCGACCTGTTGTTCGTCATCGACACCAACAAGGAAGACATCGCCATCAAGGAGGCGCGGCGCCTCAACATTCCGGTTGCCGCGATTGTCGACACCAACTGCGACCCGGACGGCATCACTTACGTCGTGCCCGGCAATGATGACGCAAGCCGCGCCGTTTCGCTGTACTGCGAGCTGATCGCCAAGGCGGCGATCGACGGCATCTCGCGCGCCCAAGGTGAGATGGGCATCGATGTCGGCGCGGCGGAAAAGCCGGTGGTCGTCGAGAATATCCCGACCGTGCCCGTGGCCGGCGATCTCGGCTTCGAGCAGCTTCCCGGTCCGCGCGGTGTCGCCGACGACCTCAAGAAGCTGCCCGGCGTTTCCGGCGCGATCGAGAAGCAGCTCAACGACCTCGGCATCTTCCATTACTCGCAGATCGCCGAGCTCAACGACAAGGCCGCGCACAATGTCGGCGAAGAAGTCGGTCTGCCAGGCCGTGTGCCGGTCTGGATCGCCAAGGCCAAGGAGCTGACGGCGGAAGCCGAGTAATTTCGCCGCGCTTGAGAGCACAGGCGGCAATCACCACATCTCGTGGCGATTGCCGATCAAGAATAAAGGTCATTCGATGACGAACATCACCGCTCAGATGGTCAAGGAGCTGCGCGAGACGACCGGCGCCGGCATGATGGATTGCAAGTCCGCCTTGGCCGAAACCAAAGGCGACATGCAGGCGGCGCAAGACTGGCTGCGCAAGAAAGGTCTGTCCAAGGCGGCGAAGAAGGCCGGCCGTGTCGCCGCCGAGGGCCTGATCGGGCTCACCGTCAGCGGCACCAAGGGCGTGGTGGTCGAGGTCAACTCCGAGACCGACTTCGTCGCCCGCAACGACCTGTTCCAGGGCCTCGTCAAGATGATCGCCGATGTTGCGCTCACCACCGGCACCGAGGTCGACAAGATCAACGCGGCCAGGGCCGGCAGCATCACCGTGGCGGAGGCAATTTCCGACACCATCGCCAAGATCGGCGAGAACATGACGTTGCGCCGCGCCGCAAGTGTCAGCGCCGGCAAGGGTGCGATTGGCTCCTACGTGCACAATTCGGTCACCGACGGCCTCGGCAAGATCGGCGTCATCGTCGCGCTCGAGTTCGCCGGGCAAGGCCGACGAGCTTGCCGCGCTCGGCCGTCAGATCGCGATGCATATCGCTTCGACCAATCCGATCGCCATCGATTCGGCCGGCGTCGATCCGGCGACCATCAAACGCGAAAAGGACATCCTTGCCGACAAGTTCCGTCAGCAGGGCAAGCCGGAGGCCATGATCGAGAAGATCGTCGAGTCCGGCCTCAAGACCTTCTACAAGGAACAGACCCTGCTCGAGCAGCCGTTCATCTTCGACGATTCCGGCAAGAAGAGCGTGGCGCAGGCGATGAAGGAAGCCGAGGGCAAGGTCGGCGGGCCGATCAAGATCACCGGCTTCGTCCGCTACGCGCTCGGCGAGGGCATCGAAAAGAAGGAATCCGACTTCGCCGCCGAAGTCGCAGCCGCCGCCGGGCAAAGCTGACGATGCCTCGCGCCGGAGGGACCGGAGCATGACAGACCCTGTCTACCGGCGCGTCATCGTGAAACTGTCCGGCGAGGCGCTTGCCGGCGGCAAGGAACCCGGCATCGACCAGGCGACCGTCGAGGCGCTCGCCGCCGATCTCGTGGCAGCCGCCAGGCTCGGCGTCGAGCTCGGCGTCGTCGTCGGCGGCGGCAACATCTTCCGCGGCGTCGAAGTGTCGGCGCGCGGCGTGCCGCGACCGGTCGGCGACACCATGGGCATGCTGGCAACGGTGATGAATTGCCTCGTGCTGGAGGCCGCGATCGAGCGGCAGGGGCACGAGGCGCGCACGCTGTCGGCACTCGCCATGACCGCGGTATGCGAGACCTATAACCGTAAACGCGCGATAAAGAACCTCGTCAAAGGCCGCGTCGTGCTGCTCGCCGCCGGCACCGGCAACCCGTATTTCACCACCGATACGACCGCGGTGCTGCGGGCCGCCGAGCTCGAATGCCAGGCGGTGCTTAAGGCCACCAATGTCGACGGCGTATATACCGCCGATCCGAAAAAGGACCCCAAAGCCAAGCGCTATGAGACGCTCAGCCACCAGGAGGCGCTGGAAAAGGACCTCAAGGTGATGGACGGCGCCGCCTTCGCGCTTGCCCGTGAGAACCGGATGCCTATCATCGTCTTCTCGATCCGTGAGGCGGGCGCGATCGCGGCGGTGCTGCGTGGCAAGGGCAGGGCGACCGTCGTCGGCTAGTCTTCGCGCATTCAGCAGCGCCGATTCCCGGGGAAGGCCCATGGCAAACGCAACGTACGACATCAACGAAATAAAACGTCGCATGCAGGGAGCGGTCGGCGCGCTCAAGACCGAGTTGTCGGGCCTGCGCACGGGCCGCGCCAATCCGCATCTGCTCGACCCGGTGATGGTCGACGCCTACGGCTCCCAAATGCCGCTCAACCAGTGCGCCAGCGTCACGGTGCCGGAGCCGCGGCTGATCAGCGTCAACGTCTGGGACCGCTCGCTGGTGCACGCGGTGGAAAAGGCGATCGTCAATTCTAATCTCGGTCTGTCGCCGGCGACCGAAGGGCAGACCATCCGCCTGCGCATCCCCGAACTCAACGAGGAGCGGCGCAAGGAACTGGTGAAAGTCGCGCATAAATACGCCGAGAGCGCGCGGGTTGCGGTGCGCCATGTACGGCGCGATGGTATGGATGTGATCAAGAAGCAGGAAAAGGATCACCAGATCAGCAAGGACGATCACGACCGGTTTTCCACCGACATCCAGAAACTGACCGATACGACCATCGGCGAGATCGATCACCTGCTGTCGGCGAAGGAAAAGGAGATCCTCACCGTCTGAGGACCACGGATGACCAAATCTGAGGCGGAGGTCGCAACGATGGAGCCCGCATTCGCGGTGCCGCGTCATGTCGCCATCATCATGGATGGCAACGGACGCTGGGCCGCGGCGCGCGGGCTGCCGCGCGTCGAAGGCCACCGCCGCGGTGTCGAGGCCTTGCGCCGGACCATCCGCGCCGCCGCCGAGCTTGGCATCGGGATCGTCACCATCTTTTCCTTCAGCGCCGAGAACTGGTCGCGCCCGCCGGAGGAAATTCGCGAGCTGATGGGCCTGTTGCGCCGCTTCATCCGCAACGATCTCGCCGAATTGCACAAGAGCGGCGTGCGCGTGCGCATCATCGGTGAGCGCGAAGACCTCGACTCCGATATCGCCAAGCTGCTGATCGAGGCCGAGGAGCTCACGCGCAATAATACCAAGCTCACTCTGGTGGTCGCCTTCAACTACGGCGCCCGCCAGGAAATCGCGCGTGCGGCTCGCCGCATTGCCGAGCAGGTGACGCAAGGCCGCCTCAGCCCAAACGAAGTGACGACGGAGACGGTCGGCCGCTTCCTCGACGCGCCGGATCTGCCCGATCCCGATCTCATCATCCGCACCTCGGGCGAGCAGCGGCTCTCCAACTTCCTGCTCTGGCAATCGGCTTATAGCGAATTGGTCTTTGTGCCGGTCAACTGGCCGGACTTTGACCGCGCCACGCTCGAAGGCGCGATCCGCGAATATCGCCAGCGCGAGCGGCGCTTCGGCGGCCTGATCGCCAAGACGGGGTCGTAAGCTCCGTGCCGGTGACCGGGCCTATCGACGCCGTCCCGGCTCTGTCTGCGGGCCACAATCTCCTCGTCCGTGTCATCTCGGCGCTGATCCTGGCACCTTTAGTGCTGGTCGTGACTTATATAGGTGGAACTGCCTATGTCTTGTTCTGGAGCGTGGCGGCCGCGGCGGTGCTTTGGGAATGGATCAGGCTGGTCAAAGGTCCGCTTTGGGTTGCCGCCGGGATCGGCTATGCCGCCATCATGCTGATGGCGCCGGTTGTGATGCGCGCCGACGCCAGTTTCGGATTTGAGGCGATGTTGCTCCTGTTCGCTATTGTATGGACGACCGACATTTGCGGTTACTTTGCCGGCCGCGCCATAGGTGGGCCGAAGCTCGCGCCAACCATCAGCCCGAAGAAGACCTGGGCGGGCGCCATTGCCGGCGCGGCCAGCGCCATCATCGTCGCGCTTATCGTCGCGCAATGGTTCGGCCGCCTGAGCCTCGGCACGGTCGCCATCATCGCCTTGATTCTGTCGGCGGTGTCGCAGTGCGGCGATCTTCTGGAGTCGGGGATCAAGCGGCACTTCGGCGCCAAGGATGCAAGCCATCTTATCCCCGGCCATGGCGGCGTCATGGACCGGCTCGACGGTTTCTGGGCGGCGACGCTCGTTGCCGCGGTGATCGGTATCGCTCGCGGCGGATTTGGCGGCGCCGCGCCTGGCCTGCTGCTATGGTGAGCGCATGAACCCGCCAGGAGCCGCATCAAACCTTGCCCGCTCGCAGCCGCTGCCGTCGGCCTCGCCGCGCGCGGTGACCATCCTGGGCGCGACCGGTTCGGTCGGCACCAGCACGGTCGATCTGATCCGGCGCGAGCCGCAGCGTTACCGGGTCGAGGCGGTGACGGCGCGGCGCAACGCGGCGCTGCTCGCCAAGATCGCGCGCGAGGTCGGCGCACGCTTCGCAGTCGTTGCCGATCCCGACGCCTATCGCGATCTCAAGAGTGCCTTGGCCGGCTCGAACACCGAAGCGGCCGCCGGCGAAGCCGCGCTCAACGAAGCGGCCGAGCGTCCGGCAGACTGGGTCATGGCGGCGATTGCCGGCGCCATCGGTTTGCGCCCGACGCTTGCCGCGATCGAGCGCGGCGCAACCGTGGCGCTTGCCAATAAGGAGTGTCTGGTTTGCGCCGGGGCGCTGTTCATGCGCCGCGCCGCGGCCACGGGCGCCACCGTGCTGCCGGTCAACTCCGAGCATAACGCGATCTTCCAGGCGCTCGGCGCCGGGCGTCGCGAAGACGTCAAACGCATCATCCTCACCGCGTCTGGCGGACCGTTCCGCACCTGGACGCTCGACGCCATCAAAAAAGCGACGCCCGAACAGGCGCTGCGCCATCCGAACTGGTCGATGGGGCCGAAGATCACCATCGATTCCGCGACCATGATGAACAAAGGCCTCGAGATCATCGAGGCGCATCATCTGTTCTCGCTGCCGTCGCAGGAGATCGACGTGCTGGTGCATCCGCAGTCGGTGGTGCACGGGCTGGTCGAATTCCGCGACGGCTCGGTGGTCGCCCAGCTCGGCTCGCCGGACATGCGCATCCCGATCGCGCATTGCCTTGCCTGGCCGCAGCGCATCGACGGCCCGGCGGCGCGGCTCGATCTTGCTCGCATCAGGGAGCTTAGCTTTGAGGCGGCCGACCTTGCGCGGTTTCCGGCGCTTGCGCTGGCGCGGCGGGCGCTCGAGGCGGGCGGGGCGGCGCCCACCGTGCTTAACGCCGCCGACGAGGTCGCCGTCGGCGAATTCATCGCCGGCCGTATCGGCTTTGCCGGCATCGCGACGCTGGTCGAAATGACGCTGGAAGCCGCCCAATCGCGCGGTCTGATGGCGGAACCGGGCGGAATCGACGCCGCGCTCGGCGTTGACCATATTGCAAGAAGTTTAGCCCGCGACCTCTTGCCCGAAATTGCCGTAAAGGCATCCTAGGAAGCTTAACCGGTCAGGCGCCAAGACGACGGGGACGTTGCTGCGATGGGAATGAACCTTTTGGGGGATCTGAGCGCCTTGGGCGGCGGCGTTGCCGGCTATATCGTTCCTTTCCTTTTTGTCCTCACCGTTGTCGTGTTCTTTCACGAGCTGGGCCACTTCCTGGTGGCGCGCTGGTGCGGCATCAAGGTGCTCGCCTTCTCGATCGGCTTCGGCCCGGAAATCGTCGGCTTCAACGACCGCTATGGCACGCGCTGGAAGATCGCGGCGGTCCCGCTCGGCGGCTACGTAAAATTTTTCGGCGATGACAATGCCGCGAGCGTGCCCGACAGCGCCGCGGCGGCGGCGATGACCGAGACCCAGAAAAAGGACAGCTTCGTCTTCCAGCCGGTCGCCTCGCGCGCTGCGGTGGTCGCCGCCGGGCCGATCGCCAATTTCATCCTGGCAATCCTGATCTTTGCCGCGATTTTCCTGTTCGTCGGCAAGCAGTCGACGAGTGCGCGCGTCGATGCGGTGCAGCCGAACAGCGCCGCGGCCGCCGCCGGCTTCAAGCAAGGGGACATGGTGCTCTCAATCGACGGCGAAACGATCGACAGCTTCGCCGACATGCAGCGCATCGTCAGCGTCAGCGCCGGCGACAAGTTGAGCATCGTGGTCGACCGCGGCGGCGAGCACGTCACGCTCACGGCTACGCCGGAGCTTAAGGAATTGAAGGACAATTTCGGCAACGCGCAGCGCATCGGCGTGCTTGGCATCAGCCGTTCGATGGCGGCGGGCGACATCAAGACCGAGCGGGTGGGCCCGGTCACGGCCCTCGGCCTCGGCGCGCAGAAGACCTGGTTCGTGGTTGAGCGCACGCTCTACTACATCGGCGGCGTGTTCACCGGAAAGGAATCGGCCGATCAGCTCGGCGGTCCGATTCGGATAGCCCAAGTGTCCGGCCAGGTCGCAAGCGCGGGCTTTACCGCGCTCATCGATCTGACCGCGGTGCTGTCGATCTCGATCGGGCTCTTGAACCTGTTTCCGATTCCCTTGCTCGATGGCGGTCACCTTTTGTTCTATGGAATCGAGGCGATCCGCGGACGGCCGCTGCATGAGCGTACGCTTGAGGTCGGTTTCCGTCTCGGGTTGGTGTTGGTCCTGCTGCTCATGGGCTTCGCCATGCGCAACGACTTGTGCCAATGGAGCTGGTTCGCCAAATTCGGCGTGTGCAGCGGTTCCTGAGGCCGCAATTTCATCCGAATATCGCCGCATACCGAGAGCCAGATTCGGCTGGGCGTTGATGAATTCTGCAACCTTTGATGCCATCCTCCAATCGCCATGTCGAAAGCGTTGCCTGGGGGCAACTTTTTGAGTGGAAAGGGAAACTTGGCCTGGGAAGTTCGTTTGCAGCGCGAATGAAACGCTGTACAAAGCGGACAAAATCCTAGCCCGACAGCCGGTCGAATCCGCAGCGGGGGCGGCCGCAAGAGGATTTAAGAGGGCGCGTAGCGCATGGGACGGTGTGTGCGGGTGGTGCGAGGGCTGGCGCTTCTGTCGGTAGTCCTCGGCGGCATCCTTGTCGGTATCGGGGTGACGGGCGTAGCGTTTCCAAGCGTTGCGGTCGCGCAAACGGTCAATTCCATCATTGTCGAAGGGAATCGCCGGGTCGAGGCCGAAACCATCCGTTCCTATTTCAAGGCCGGCCCCGACGGCCGCCTAGGCCCCGTCGAGATCGATAGCGGCCTTAAGGCGCTCTACGGCACCGGCCTGTTCGAGGACGTCCGTACCGGCCACCGCGACGGCCGCTTGGTGGTTACCGTGGTCGAGGCCCCGGTGATCAACCAGGTCGCCTTCGAGGGCAACAAAAAGGCCAAGGACGAACAACTCAAGGCCGAAATCCAGTCGAAGCCGCGCGGCACCTTGTCCAAGGCGACGGTGCAGGCCGACGTGCAGCGCATCATCGAGATCTATCAGCGCAGCGGCCGATTTGATGTCAGTGTCGACCCGCAGATCATCGAACTGCCGAACAACCGGGTGAACCTGGTGTTCGTGATCAAGGAAGGGCCCAAAACCGGCGTCAAGGAGATCGACTTCGTCGGAAACCACGCTTACTCCTCGAGCCGCCTGAATGAAATCATCAAGACCAGCGTCAGCAATTGGCTGAGCTTCCTGCAGACGACAGACATCTACGATCCCGACCGCGTCGAAGCCGACCGCGACCTGTTGCGGCGCTTCTACCTGCAGCACGGCTATGCCGACGTGCGCATTGTCTCGGCGACTGGCATCTACGACCCGGCCAAGAAGGGATTCATCGTCACCTTCACCATCGATGAGGGCGCGCAGTATCACGTCGGCACCGTCGACGTAATCTCGAACGTGCACGCGCTCGATCCCAATTTGTTGCGCAGCAAGGTCCGCTTGAGCCCTGGCAACGTCTATAACGCGGACTTGGTCGAGAAATCCGTCGAGGCGATGACGATCGAGGCGGCCAAGCGCGGCTACGCCTTCGCCAATGTGCGGCCGCGCGGCGACCGCAATGCCCAGACCCACGTCATCAATCTGGTCTTCGTTGTCGAGGAGGGCGCTCGCGCCTACATCGAGCGCATCAATATCCGCGGCAACACCCGCACCCGCGATTACGTGATCCGCCGCGAATTCGATATCGGCGAAGGCGACCCCTATAACCGCGCGCTGATCGACCGCGCCGAACGGCGGCTGAAAAATCTCTCCTACTTCAAGAGCGTGAAGATCACCACTGAGCCGGGCTCGGCGCCGGATCGCGTGGTTGTCGATGTCGATGTCGAGGAACAATCGACCGGCGAATTCTCGATTTCCGGCGGCTATTCGACCGCGGAAGGCTTCATCGCCGAGCTCAGCATCGCCGAGCGCAACCTCATGGGCCGCGGCCAGTTCGCCAAGGCGTCAATCAGCTACGGCCAATATACGCGTGGCGTCGACCTGTCCTTCGTCGAGCCATATCTGCTCGGCTACCGCATGGCCGGCGGCATCGACCTGTTCTGGAAGCAGGGTCTGGCGAACAATTATCTGTCGTATGACACCAATACGATCGGCACCAATCTGCGGCTTGGCTTTGCGCTGACCGAAGATCTGGCGTTCCAACCGCATTATTCAATCTACCGTCAGGAAGTCACGCTGCCGACGGACATGAACGATTGTATCAACTCGGCAGCGGCCTTGGTCGAACGGCGGTCTGGGCGTGAAGCCGACCGACAACTGTTATTTCGACCCGGGCGAAACCTCGCTGCCGATTCGCATCGCCTTGGCCAACGGCGCGACGATCACCTCGCTGGTCGGCTACAAGTTCACCTACAATACGCTCGATAACAATAAGAACCCGACCACCGGCTTCTTCGCGGAATGGAACCAGGATTTTGCCGGCGTCGGCGGCGACGTCGATTTCATCCGCGAAACCGCGGACGTCCGGAATTACTACGAAATCTTCCCTGACATCGTCAGCGTGCTGCATCTGCAGGGCGGCGCCATCAACCCGTGGGGCGGCCAGCAACTGCGCTCGCTCGACCACTTCCAGATGGGGCCGAACCTGGTGCGCGGCTTTGCACCGTCCGGCATCGGGCCGCGCGACTTGACCTCGCCGACCAACGACGCGCTGGGCGGCAGCATGTATTGGGGCGCGAGCCTCGAGGCGCAGACGCCGCTCTATTTCATGCCCAAGGAGATCGGCATCAAGCTTGCCGCTTTCGTCGATGCCGGCTCGCTTTGGGACTATCGTGGCCCGACCTATTGGAGCGTAACCGGTAAATCGCTCACCGTCGGCAACTTCGGCGTCGGTGCGCTCCTCGGCCGGTATCGGCCTCATCTGGGATTCGCCGCTCGGGCCGCTGCGTTTCGATGTTGCCTATCCGATTACCAAGGAAAGCTTCGACAAGACACAGTTCTTCCGCTTCAGCGGCGGCACGAAATTCTGATTTCAATCTCGACCGTGCTTGGCGGCAGGGCGACAGCGGCATGAGCGATCCGAAATTCGTCATACGTGAGCGCACTCTCTCGCTTGCCGAAATCGCCGAATTGACCGGCGCGCAGCTCGTTGCGGAGAGCGAGCGCCGGATCAACAACATCGCGGCGCTCGATCGTGCCGGGCCCTCTGACATCGGCTTCCTCGACAAGCGGCAATTTCGCTGGCGCGGCGAGGGTAACCCGCGCCGGCGCCTGTCTCACCACCGCCGCGCTTGCCGGTCGGCTGCCGGCCCGCGTTGCCCGGCTCATCGTGGCCAAGCCGTACCGCGCCTTTGTCGAGGTGGCGCGAACGCTGTTCCCACACTCGCTGCGGCCGTCCTCGCTCTATGACGGTGCGGGCCCGGACGACGCGCACGTGCACCCGCAGGCGCGGCTTGAAAGCGGCGTTACCATCGACCCCGGTGCTGTCGTCGGCGCGCGCGCGGAGATCGGAAGCGGCACGGTCATCGCCGCCAACGCCGTGATCGGTCCGGAGGTGCGCATCGGCCGCGATTGCGCGATCGGCGCCGGCGTCGTCATCACCGATGCCTTGATCGGTGACCGCGTCATCGTCCATCCCGGCTGCAAGATCGGTCAGGACGGATTCGGCTTCGTCATGGGCGAGAAGGGGCACCGCAAGATCCCGCAGATCGGCCGCGTCATCATTCAGGACGATGTTGAAATCGGCGCCGGCACCACGATCGACCGCGGCGCCATTCGCGACACCGTGATCGGCGAGGGCACCAAGATCGACAACCTGGTGCAGATTGGCCACAATGTCAGCATCGGGCGGCATTGCGTGGTGGTCGCGCAGAGCGGTATTTCCGGCAGCTCGACGCTTGAAGATTTCGTTGTCTTGGGCGCGCGCGTTGGCCTAAACAACCAGGTGACCATCGGCGAGGGCGCGCAAATCGCCGCGGTCAGCGTTGTGCACGGCGACGTGCCCGCCGGCGCTCGGTGGGGCGGCACGCCCGCGAAGCCGGTGAAGCTCTGGTTCCGCGAGATGGCGCTGCTCGCGAGGATGGCGCGCGAAAAGGGCGAAGGCAAAACGGCGAAGGACGAATGAGCGTTGTTATGGATGAAGCCGTCACCAAGCTCGAAGTCAGCCGATATCACGGCCATCCTCAAGCTTTTGCCTCACCGCTATCCGTTCCTGATGATCGACCGCGTCGTCGATATCCGCGGCGATGAATCCGGCATCGGCATCAAGAACGTCACTTTCAACGAGCCGCATTTCCAGGGCCACTTTCCCGGCAATCCGGTGTTCCCAGGCGTGCTGATGATCGAGGGCATGGCGCAGACCGGCGGCGTGCTCTGCATTCGCGCCACCGGTTCGACGCTGCCGCGTTCGGTGTATTTCTTGACCATCGACAAGGCCAAATTTCGCAAACCGGTGCTACCCGGTGACACCGTCGAATACCATCTGCAGCGCATCGCCCGGCGGCGCAACATGTGGTGGTATGGCTGCGAGGCCAAGGTCGCCGGCCAGATCGTGGCGGAAGCCGAGGTCGGCGCCATGCTCAACGACGCATGAACGCGCGGGTCATTGATCCGACGGCGCGGATCGAAAGCGGCGCCGCAATCGGCCGCGATGTGTCGATCGGTCCTTATTGCATCGTGGGCGCCAATGTCACGCTCGGCGACGGCTGCCGGCTTGTCGGCCATGTCCATCTGACCGGACACAGCACGATCGGCGCGCGTACCGTGATCTATCCGTTCGCCTCGCTTGGCACGCCGCCGCAGTCGGTGAAGTACAAGGGCGGCGCGACCCGACTCGTCGTCGGCAGCGATTGCGACATCCGCGAAGGCGTCACCATGAACATCGGTACCGAGGACGACCGCGGCGTCACCGAGGTCGGCGACAAGTGCTTCTTCATGGTCGGCTCGCACGTCGCCCACGATTGCAAGGTCGGCAACAACGTCGTGTTCGCCAATAACGTACTGCTCGGCGGCCACGTCGTCGTCGGCGATAGCGTCGTGTTCGGCGGCGCCGCCGCGGTGCGCCAGTTCGTCCGCATCGGCGAGGGCGCCATGATCGTGGGCTTGAGCGGCGTGCGCGCCGACGTCATTCCGTGGGGCATGGTGCATGGTCCGCTTGCGCATCTGGTCGGGCTCAACGTGGTCGGCATGCGGCGCAAGGGCTTCGCCAAGGCCGATATCCAGGGGTATCGCAGCGCCTATCGCGCCTTGTTCCTCGGCCATGGCGAGTTCCGCGCCCGCCTCGAGCGGGTCGCCGCCGACTATTCCGGCAACCGCAACGTTGCGGCGATGATTACCTTCATCCGCGCCGGCAAGCGGCCGCTGAGCATGCCGCCGCTCGGCGGCGGTGAGCTGCAAGAGAGCGAATGAGCGCCATGGCCGCTTCGGGCGGGCAGAGCCCGCTGGCGATGATCTGCGGCGGCGGCAGCATGCCGGTGGCGGTGGCGGAATCGGTGACCAAGAGTGGCCGCGCCGTGCTGCTTTTTCCCTTGCGCGGCGCCGCCGAAGGCACGGCGGTCGAGCGCTTCCCCCACCACTGGCTTTATGTTGGGCAGATCGGCAAATGCATCCGCCTTGCCCGCGACGCCGGCTGCCGCGACATCGTCTTCATCGGCTCGATGGTGCGGCCGTCGTTGTGGCAGGTCCATCCCGACCTCAAGGCGCTGACGCTTCTGCCGAGGGTAATCGCGGCGTTTCGCGGCGGCGACAATCATTTGCTGTCCGGCATGGGCAAGATCCTCGAACAGGAAGGGTTTCGCATGCTAGGCGCGCACGATGTCGTCCCCGAAATCCTGGTGCCGGAGGGCAAGCTCGGCCGCGTCGCGCCGACGCCGCGCGACCTCGAGGACATCGCGCTCGGCTTCGATTGCCTGCGCGCCATGGGTCCGTTCGACGTCGGGCAAGCCGTGGTCGTCGCCGGCAAGCACGTGCTGGCCGTCGAGGCTGCCGAAGGCACCGACGCGATGCTCGCGCGCATTGCCGACATGCGCGCTAACGGTCGCCTGCGCGCGGCAACCGGCATCGGCGTGCTGATGAAGGCGCCGAAATCGACGCAGGACCGCCGTTATGATTTGCCCTCGATCGGCCCGCATACGGTTGCCGGCGTCGCGCGCGCCGGGCTTGCCGGAATTGCAGTCGCCGCGGGAGAAACCATCATCGCCGAGCCGGCTCAAGTCGTGGCGCAAGCCGACCGCGCCAACATTTTCGTTACCGGCGTCGCCGGAATGGCGCGATGAGCGCGCGCGATCTCCACGTCTTCATCGTGGCCGGCGAGGAGTTCGGCGACCGCCTCGGCGGCGCTTTGATGGGGGCACTGCGCCAACGTTGCGGCGATGCCGTGCGCTTTTCCGGCGTCGGCGGCACACAGATGACCGCTCACGGGCTAAACAGCCTGTTCCCGCTCGGTGACATCGAAGGCTTCGGCTTTGCTTATTTGCCGATGAAATTGCCGAAGCTGTTGCGGCTGATCGTCAGGACGGCGGAGGCGGCGATCGCCGCGCGTCCCGACGTGCTGGTGATCATCGACAGCCCGGAATTCACCCACCGCGTCGCCCGTAAAGTGCGTGCGCGCGCGCCTTCGATCCCGATCGTCGATTACGTGTGCCCCTCGGTCTGGGCGTGGCGGCCGGGCCGCGCCCGCGTCATGCGCAGCTACATCGATCACGTGCTGGCGCTGTTGCCGTTCGAGCCGGCGGCGTTGTGGCGGCTCGGCGGCCCGTCCTCGACCTATGTCGGCCATCCGCTGAGCGAGCGCGTCGCTGAGTTGCGCCCAAACGCCGAGGAGGCCAAGCACCGTCTTGCCGATCCGCCGCAGCTCCTGGTGCTGCCAGGCAGCCGCGCCGGCGAGATCGAGCGCATGGCGGGCGTGTTCGGTCAGGCGGCAAAGCTGGTCAATGACCAAATCGGCGGCCTCGAAGCGGTGGTGCTGGCGGTGCCGCGGCTCGCCGGCATGGTGCGTGAGCGCGTCACGTCGTGGGCGGTGCCGGCGCGCGTCGTCACCGATGCCGAGGAGAAGAGCAGAGCCTTCCGCACCGCGCGCGCGGCGTTGACCAAATCCGGTACTTCGACGCTCGAGCTCGCGATCGCGCAGGTGCCGATGGTCGCCGGCTACAAGGTGTCGCTGATCGAGGAGCTGGTCGCGCGACTGTTCATCGAGGTGCCCTCGATCGTCTTGGCCAATCTGGTGCTTGGCGAAAACGTGGTGCCGGAATTGTTGCAGCGCGACTGCACGCCGGCGCGACTTGCCGAGACGCTGTTGCCGCTGATGTCCGACACCCCGGAACGGCGCCGCCAGACCGAGGCGTTCGCCCGCCTCGATTCGATCATGCAGATCGGTTCCGCTGTGCCGAGCGACCGTGCCGCGACCGCCGTATTGGAGTGTGCGGGACGCGCGGATCAGCTATTGCGTGAAACAGTGGCGCTGCCGCCGTGAACAGCGTAGGTTGGCGAACCGCCGGGGATCCCAATCGAAAGCTCAAACCTTTGCCTGTTGCCGCCCGCGCCGCCATCACCGCAGTCCACGGCTATGTCCCGCCCGACGTTCTCAGCAACGCCGATCTCGCGCGCATGGTGGACACCACCGATGCCTGGATTACCGAGCGCACCGGCATCAAGGAGCGGCACATCCTCAAGGGCGAGGGGCTCGGCTCCTCGCACATGGGCGCGCAGGCCGTGCTTGGCCTGCTGGCCAAGACCAAGACCGATCCCAAGGACGTCGAACTGCTGATCTGCGCGACGACGACGCCCGATTTCGTGCATCCGTGCACCGCCAACCTGATCTGCGACATGGTCGGCATCCGCAACATCGGCAGTTTTGACGTTCAGGCGGCTTGTTCGGGCTTCCTCTACGCGCTGACGGTCGCGCAGCAGTTCATCACCGCCGGCACCTACAAGAAGGTCGTCGTGGTCGGCGCCGACAAGATGTCGGCTATCGTCGATTATACCGACCGCGCGACCTGCGTGTTGTTCGGCGACGGCGCCGGCGCCGTGCTGCTCGAGCCGAACACCGACTACGGCATCATGGACACCGTGCTGCACTCCGACGGCTCCGGCGCCCAGTACCTGCATCAGAAGGCCGGCGGCAGCCGCATGCCGCCGACCGCCGAGACGGTCGCCAAGCGCATGCACTTCGTCCATCAGGAGGGCGCCGCGGTCTACAAATATGCCGTCGCCGGCATGTCGGAAGTGACCCGCGACATCATGGCGCGCAACAATCTCACGGCCGACATGATCGACTGGTGCGTGCCGCACCAGGCCAACCGCCGCATCATCGAGACGACGGCCGACCGCCTCGGTCTGCCGCTCGAACGTGTGATGTTCACCCTCCACAAATACGGCAACACCACCACGGCGTCGATCCCGCTATCCTTGTGGGACTACGAGGACAAGCTCAAGCGTCGGCGATCGGCTGCTGCTCGCGGCGTTCGGCGGCGGCTTCACCTGGGGCGGGGCTTATGTGACCTGGGCCTATGACGGCGCTACGGCGCCGAAGCTCAACGGCAACACGCCGGACGGCAAGCTCGTCAAATCGCCCTGGCTCTGAGGCTTACTTCCGCCGCGAGATCGGCACGTAGTCGCGCTGCGTCGCGCCGGTATAGAGCTGGCGCGGACGGCCGATCTTCTGCTTCGGATCCTCGATCATTTCCTTCCACTGCGCGATCCAGCCGACGGTGCGCGCCACCGCGAACAGCACGGTGAACATCGTGGTCGGGAAGCCCATCGCCTTGAGCGTGATGCCCGAATAGAAGTCGATGTTCGGGTAGAGCTTCTTCTCGACGAAGTACTCGTCGTGCAGCGCGATCTTTTCGAGCTCCATGGCGACGTCGAGCAGCGGATCGTCCTTGATGCCGAGCTCGGCCAGGACCTCGTGGCAGGTCTTCTGCATGATCTTGGCGCGCGGATCGTAGTTCTTGTAGACGCGGTGGCCGAAGCCCATCAGGCGGAAGCTGTCGTTTTTATCCTTCGCGCGCTTGACGAATTCGGGGATGCGGTCGACCGTGCCGATCTCGCGCAGCATGTTGAGCGCGGCCTCGTTGGCGCCGCCATGCGCGGGCCCCCACAGACAGGCACAGCCGGCGGCGATACACGCAAATGGATTAGCGCCGGAGGACCCCGCCAGCCGCACCGTCGAGGTCGAGGCGTTCTGCTCGTGGTCGGCGTGCAGGATGAAGATGCGGTCCATGGCGCGGGCCAGAACCGGATTTACTTTGTAGTCCTCGGTCGGCACCGCGTAGCACATGCGCAGGAAGTTGGTGGAATAGTCGAGCTCGTTCTTCGGGTAGACGAACGGCTGGCCGACTGAATATTTGTAAGCCATCGCCGCGAGCGTCGGCACCTTCGCGATCATGCGGATCGAAGCGATCATCCGCTGCACCGGATCGGAGATGTCGGTGGAGTCGTGATAGAAGGCCGACAGCGCGCCGATCGAGCCGGTCATCACCGCCATCGGATGCGCGTCGCGGCGGAAACCCTGGAAGAACCGGCTCATCTGCTCGTGCACCATGGTGTGGCGCGTGACGCGATAATCGAAATCGGCCTTTTGCGCCGGCGTCGGCAGTTCGCCGTAGAGCAGCAGGTAGCAAGTCTCGAGGAAGTCGCCGTGCTCGGCCAGCTGTTCGATCGGGTAGCCGCGATAGAGCAGGACGCCTTCGTCGCCGTCGATATAGGTGATCTTGGACTTGCAGCTCGCGGTCGAGGTGAAGCCGGGATCGTAGGTAAAGGCGCCGCTGACGCTATACAGCTTGGAAATGTCGACGACGTCGGGCCCAACCGTGCCCTGATAAATCGGGAAATCCCAATTCTGGTTGCCGATGGTCAGGGTGCCGGTCTTGGCTTTTGCGTCGGTCTTGGCGTCCATGGTCGAACCCTCGATTTGGCAACTATCAGCTAGTTTATCCTATTGTGCGCTGCAAGATAGGGCAACGCAGTTCCCTGTCCGCAATGTGTGCAACGGACTCAAAGCACAATGCAATCGCGGCATCATCCGGCCTGATCGCGCAGCCGCGCCAGGCTCTCGTCGCGGCCGAGCACGGCGAGAACGTCGAAAATCGGCGGCGAGGTCGTGCGCCCGGTGAGCGCCGCGCGCAAGGGTTGCGCCACCGCGCCGAGCTTGAGCCCGGACCGATCGGCGAATGCGCGCACATCGGCCTCGATGGCGGCCGCGGTCCAGTCGGCATTGGCCTCGAACTGCGGGAGCACCGCGGCGATGACGCCCTTGGCCTCGGGCGTGAGCATGGCCTTGGCCTTGTCGTCGAGATCGAGCGGCCGGTTCGCCCAGAGAAAGCGTGAAGCATCAAATAGTTCGACTAAAGTCTTGGCACGCTCCTTAAGACCCGGCATGGCCGCAAGCAACTTGTTGCGCAGTGTCGGCGTCATCTTGCTGGCGAGCTCCTGGCCGCCGGCGATGTGCGGCAGCAGCTTTTCCAGCGCGGCGAGGAGGTCGGCATCGTCGCTGGAGCGGATGTAATGGCCGTTGAGATTTTCGAGCTTGGCGAAGTCGAAGCGCGCTGGCGAGCGGCCGATGGCTGGCAGGTCGAAGGCCGCGATCATCTCCTCGGTCGAAAAGATCTCCTGGTCGCCATGCGCCCAGCCGAGCCGGACGAGATAGTTGCGCATCGCCGCCGGCAGATAGCCCATGGCGCGGTAGGCATCGACACCGAGCGCGCCGTGGCGCTTCGACAGCTTGGAGCCGTCCGGCCCGTGGATCAGCGGGATGTGCGCGAAGATTGGCACGCTCCAGCCGAGCGCGTCGTAGATGTGCTTCTGCCGGGCGGCGTTGGTGAGGTGGTCGTCGCCGCGGATGACATGGGTGATGGCCATGTCGTGGTCGTCGACCACGACTGCCAGCATGTAGGTCGGGTTGCCGTCGGAGCGCAGCAGCACCAGATCGTCGAGGTCGGAATTCTGCCAGACGACGCGGCCCTGAACCTGGTCCTCGATCACGGTCTCGCCGGTCTGCGGCGCCTTGAGCCGGATGACCGGTTTGACGCCGGACGGCGCCTCGGAGGGGTCGCGGTCGCGCCAGCGCCCGTCATAGAGCTTGGAGCGGCCCTCGCGTCGCGCCGCCTCGCGCATGGCGGCAAGTTCCTCGGGGCTGGCGTAGCACCGGTAGGCCTTGCCGGCGGCGAGCAGCTCCTCGGCGACCTGGCGGTGGCGTGCCGCGCGCGAGAACTGGAACACGATCTCGCCGTCCCAGCTGACCTCGAGCCAGGTGAGCCCCTCGATGATGGCGGCAATGGCCGCGGCGGTCGAACGCTCGCGGTCGGTATCCTCGATGCGCAATAGCATCTTGCCGCCGAAATGGCGGGCATAGAGCCAGTTGAACAGCGCCGTGCGTCCGCCGCCGATATGCAGGAAGCCGGTGGGAGAAGGGGCAAAACGGGTGACAACGGGCGCATTCATCGCGCGGCTCTGTACCACAGTTAATGCCCGTGGCTAGAGCGCATTTGACATGAAGCGGCGCGGCGCGCCATGAAGCCGCCGCGTAAACGCCGTCGAGCTTTGGGAAGCAGATGAATGGCAGACGTCAAGACAGCGCCTGAGGCTGAGCCTGCGGAAGCCGGCCGCGATTTCATCCGCGACATCGTGCAGGCCGACCTCGACGCCGGCCGCGTCAAGGAGGTCGTTACCCGTTTTCCGCCTGAGCCGAACGGCTACCTGCACATCGGCCACGCCAAGTCGATCGCGCTCAATTTCGGCATCGCCCAGGAGTTCGGCGGCCGCTGCCACCTGCGCTTCGACGACACCAACCCGGCCAAGGAAGAGCAGGAATATATCGACGCCATCGAGCGCGATGTGCGCTGGCTCGGCTTCGACTGGGGCAAGCACCTCTACCATGCCTCCGACTATTTCGAGCGGCTCTATGGCTGGGCCGAGGACCTGATCCGCGCCGGCAAGGCCTACATCGACGACCAGACCCACGAGCAGATTCGGGTCAATCGCGGCACGCTGACCGAGCCGGGCAGAAACTCGCCATTCCGCGACCGCACGGTCGAGGAGAACCTCGACCTGTTCCGTCGCATGCGCGCCGGCGAATTTCCAAACGGAACGCGGGTGCTGCGGGCCAAGATGGACATGGCGTCGGGCAACATCAACATGCGCGACCCGGTGATGTACCGCATCCTGCACGCGAGCCATCCGCGCACCGGCACGACGTGGACGATCTATCCGAGCTACGACTACGCCCACGGCCAGTCCGACGCCATCGAAGGCATCACCCATTCGATCTGCACGCTCGAGTTCGAGGATCACCGGCCGCTGTACGACTGGTTCATCGCCAACTTGAACGTGCCGTCGACGCCGCACCAGTACGAGTTTGCGCGGCTCAATCTCACCTACACGGTGCTGTCGAAGCGCGTGCTGACTTTGCTGGTGCGCGACGGCCACGTTACCGGCTGGGACGATCCGCGCATGCCGACCATTGCCGGGCTTAGGCGGCGCGGCGTGCCGGCCGAGGCGATCCGCGATTTCGTCAAGCGCATCGGCGTGGCGAAAGCCAACAGCGTGGTCGATGCCGGCATGTTCGACTTCTCCGTGCGCGAGGTGCTTGAACCGCACGGCGCTGCGCCGCATGGCGGTGCTCAAGCCGCTCAAGGTCGTGATCGAGAATTATCCGGAAGGGCAGGTCGAGGAGCTTGAAGCCGTCAATCACCCTGACGATCCGGCGGCCGGCACGCGCAAGATCAAATTCGGCCGCGAGCTCTACATCGAGCGCGACGATTTCATGGAGAACCCGCCGAAGAAGTTCTTCCGCCTTGCGCCCGGCAGCGAAGTGCGGCTGCGCTACGCCTATTTCATCACGTGCCGCGAGGTGAAGAAGAACGCAGCCGGCGAGGTCGTCGAGCTGCGCTGCAGCTACGATCCGGCGACCAAGGGCGGCAATGCGCCCGACGGCCGCAAGGTCAAGGGCACCATCCACTGGGTGTCGGCGGCAGATGCGGTGCCGGCCGAGGTGCGGCTTTACAATCCGC
This sequence comes from uncultured Alphaproteobacteria bacterium, assembly GCA_963822035.1. GTDB lineage: Bacteria > Pseudomonadota > Alphaproteobacteria > Rhizobiales > Xanthobacteraceae > Pseudolabrys. The sequence goes on from CAWGGC010000004.1 coordinate 889,288, forward strand.
TGTTCGTCAAGCCCGATCCCGACGCGGCGAATTTCACCGCCGATCTCAATCCCAATTCGCTCGAGATCGTCGAGGCGCGCGTCGAGCCGGCGCTGGCCGATGCCAAGCCCGAAGTCGCCGGTGCAGTTCGAGCGCAACGGCTATTTCTGCCTCGACAAGGATTTCGCGCCCGGCAAGCTCGTGTTCAACCGCACCATCGGGCTGCGCGACACCTGGGCGAAGGAGAAGGCGGCTCCCTAGCCATTCCCGGGCGCGCCGAAGGCGCGAACCCGGAATCCAGAACGCGGGCACGACGTTGTGGCCCTCGAATTCCGGGTCCGGCGCCAGCGCGCCGTCCCGGAATGACAGTGACCGTTCACAACCGTTCTCCTAGCCAGCGCCAACCCGCGACATAGCATGATGCCATTCCGCGTGCGCCTCTGGGGGGCCGCGCCATGGCCGATCTGCCGACACACGATCGACGCGCCCGCGCCAAAGTCTGGGCTGCGGAGCTTGACGCCGCGCGCCGCCGCGCCGGGCTCGTATTGCCGGACGAGGTCGAGGCGTGGCTCGGCCGCTTGCGCCAGCTAGTCGGCGAATGGGCGGTGGCCGAGGTGGCGCCGGGCCGGCTGTTTCCCTGGCTCGCGGTTTCCTTCGGCGCCGGCATCGTCCTCTACTTCACGGCCGAGCGCGAGCCGACCTGGTGGGCAACGCTTGGGCTTGCCGTCATCGCCATTGCCGTTGCGATATTGGCGCGTCATCGTGCCATCGGTTTCACGCTGGCGCTTGGATTTGCGGCCATGGCCGCCGGGCTGGCGGTCCCGACACTCGAAACGGCGCGCATTGCGCATCCGGTGCTGCGCTATCCGGCATCAAGCGTCGGCATCACCGGATTTGTCGAAGTGCGCGAGGAGCGCGAGCGCAGCGACCGCATCGTCGTGCGGGCACAGCACGTCGATGCGCGCCGCATCGACGAGACGCCGGAGCGCGTGCGTCTTGCCGTGCGCAAGGGCACGGCGCCGGCCGTCGGCAGCTTTGTCGAGCTGAAGGCACGCCTGACGCCGCCTTTGCAGCCGCTACGCCCCGGCGGCTACGACTTCGCCCGCGACATGTATTTCCTGCAGCATCGGCGCGTCGGGTTACGCGCTCGGCGCCATCAAGCCCGCGCCAGCGCCCGCCGCGCCGGGCCTGTGGCTGCGTTACGCGGCGCTCGTCGACGGCATCCGCGAGACGATCGACAAGCGCATGCGCGCCGTCATCCCGGGCGACGAAGGCGCGATCGGTTCGGCGCTGATCACGGGCAAGCGTGACGCGATTTCGAAGCCGGTCAACGACGCGATGTATATTTCGAGCCTGGCGCACGTGCTGTCGATCTCCGGCTATCACATGGCGGTGGTCGCCGGCATCGTGTTCTTCTTCGTGCGCGCGGTGCTTGCGCTGATCCCACTCTTTGCCAGCCGTTACCCGATCAAGAAATGGGCGGCGCTCGCCGCGCTCATTGCGACGACACTCTATATGTTGCTGTCCGGCGCCGAAGTCGCCACCCAGCGTTCGTTCATCATGATCGGCATCGTGCTGGTCGGCGTGATGTTCGACCGCCCGGCGCTGACCTTCCGCACGCTGACCATCGCCGCGTTCGGGGTGCTGCTATTGTCGCCGGAAGCGGTGGTGCAGCCGAGCTTCCAGATGTCGTTTGCGGCGACGCTCGCGCTCATCGCCGGCTACCAACACGGCTTGCCGCTGCACGCCAGCACCGACAGCTCGGTCGGCGCGCGCGTCGCTTTGTGGGGGCTGCGCGAGATCGTCGGCCTGGTGCTTGCGTCAATGGTCGCCGGGCTCGCCACCACGCCTTACGCCGCCTACCATTTCCATCGTCTGGCGCCCTATGGCGTGCTCGCCAATCTCGCCGCCATGCCGGTCGTGTCCGCCTGGGTAATGCCGATGGGCATTCTCGGCCTGCTGGCGATGCCGTTCGGCTTCGACGCGCCGTTCTGGAAACTGATGGGCGGCGGCATCGACTGGATGGATAACGTCGCGCTCTGGGTCGCGAGCCTGCCCGGGGCGGTCGGCCACATTCATGCCTTCGGCACCGGGCCGCTGTTGCTCGCAACCGCGGCGCTCTTGCTGATGTGCCTGTTGCGCACGCCGCTGCGCTGGGCAGGCGGAGTTCTCGCCGTTGCCGCAACCTTATGGGCGGTGCTGACGCCGCAACCCGACCTGCTCGTCGCCAATGACGGGCAGGCCGCGGCCGTACGCGGCGTCAATGGCAGGCTTTCGGTGCTGCACAGCGGCCGCGATAGTTTCGCGATCAAGGAATGGCTCGCCGCCGACGGCGACACCCGCGACGTCAAGGATGCTTCGCTCAACGACGGCGTGCGCTGCGATCCGGACGGCTGCATCGGCAAATTAAAGGACGGTCGTCTCACGTCGATGGCGCTGTTGCCGGGAGCCTTCGCCGAGGACTGCCGCCGCGCCGCGGTCGTCATCAGCGCGCGACAGGCGCCGGGGAATTGCGCCGCGCTGCTAATCGACCGTCCGAAGTGGCGGGCGAAAGGCGCTATCGCGCTCCGTCTTGTCGGTGACCGCTTCGAGGAAACCGCGGCGCGTCCGCCGGGCTACGAGCGGCCCTGGGCGCCGGCGCAAGGCGCAAGCGTCAGCACCGCGACGCCAGCGCGCCCAGCCGCGCGCGATGCCACGCCGCGGACGGAGGATATGGAGCCGGGAGATTAGTCGCGACCGGCTACGCCCCACGACAGCGGGCATCCCGTACGCCGCAGCGGCACGATTTCGGCAGGGCAGTGATTGCTGGATCGTCCACTTTCGCGGACGATGACGTCAGAAATAATCAATACCGCCGGAACAGCCCCACCAGCTTGCCCTGAATGCGCACGCGGTTGGGCGGCAGGATCCGCACCTCGTAGGCGGTGTTCGCCGGTTCGAGCGCGATGGAGGCGCCACGGCGGCGGAAACGCTTGAGCGTTGCTTCCTCGTCGTCGATCAGCGCCACCACGATGTCGCCGGTATCGGCAGCTTCCGACTTGCGGATCAGCGCAATGTCGCCGTCGAGAATGCCGGCCTCGATCATGGAATCGCCGCGCACTTCGAGCGCGAAATGCTCGCCGGCCGAAAGCAGGTCGGGCGGCATGTTGATGGTGTGGCTGCGCTGCTGGATCGCCTCGATCGGCGTGCCGGCGGCGATGCGGCCCATCACCGGCACGGCAATTGGGCGGCCACTGTTGTCGTCCTCGCTGGTCTGGCGCACGCGCCCGAGGTCGCCCTCGATGACGCTCGGGGTGAAGCCGCTGCGCCGGCCGCCGCCGCTGATGCCGTGGGCGACCGAATCCGGCAGCTTGATCACCTCGATGGCGCGCGCCCGGTTGGGCAGGCGGCGGATGAAGCCGCGCTCCTCAAGCGCCGTAATCAACCGGTGGATGCCGGATTTCGAGCGCAGATCGAGGGCATCCTTCATTTCGTCGAAGGAGGGCGGCACGCCGGCCTCGGTCAGTCGCTCGTGGATGAAACGCAGGAGTTCGAACTGCTTGCGCGTCAGCATCTGCTTCTCCCCTGGCGGCCGGAAATCCCCCGCGGCCAGAAACAAATCATGAACGGACACTATCCGTTCCATATGTGTTCTGCAACCATTTAATTTGGAGTGAAAAACTCGAATTTCCGCTACAGCGCGAGCTTAAGGATGACGCACGGTGAACCGGCGGCGGCTTTTTGCGCGAACGGTTCCCGAATCAGAAGGCACGCGGCTTTGGCAAGCGGCGCCATCAGGGAACTGTCCTGATCGGGCAGCGGCGTCGCGACGGGGCCGCTGGGGCCGTCCGTGAGCGTTGCCCGCAGGTAATCCTCGCGCTCATCGTTTTCCGGCATGTCGCGGCCGAGAATCGCCGCTTGCCGCGTCGGCTGGATGTCGGTCCGGCCGGTGAGGCGGCGGAGCAGTGGCACCAGAAACAGGAACGCGCAGACGTAGGACGACACCGGGTTGCCCGGCACGCCGAGCACCTGCATACCGCCGACCTTGCCGTGCATCATCGGCCGGCCGGGGCGTAGCGCTACGCGCCAGAACGACAGATCGAGGCCTTCGGCGGCGAGCGCCCGCTGCACCAGGTCGTGATCACCGACGGAAGCTCCACCGGTCGTCACCAACACATCGGCTCGCGCTTCGCGGGCGCGGCGCACGGCCGCGGCAATGGCATCCACCTTGTCGGGCACGACGCCGAGATCGAGCGTCTCGGCGCCTTCGCCTTGCGCCAGCGCGCGCAGCGCAAAGCCATTGGAATAGACGATCTCGCCGGGCTTGGGCGCGCTGCCGGGAGGCACCAGCTCATCGCCGGTGCCGAGCACCGCGACTGTGGGCCGCCGGTGCATTTTCAGGCGCGGATAGTTCATCGCCGCCGCCAACATCACGTCGCGGTCGGTGAGGCGGTGGCCGGCTCTGAGCAGGACCTGACCCTGGCTGAAGTCGATGCCTTGCCGCCGCACATTGCGGCCCCTGGCCGTGGGCTTGGCAAAGCTGACGCGGTCGCTGTCGCGGACGGCAAGCTCCTGGATCACAACGGTGTCCGAGCCCGCGGGCATGACGCCGCCGGTGAAGATGCGCGCCGCTTCGCCTTGGCCGACCGTGCCGGCGAAAGGGTGTCCGGCGGCGACTTCGCCGATGAGCCTGAGCGTCACCGGAGCCTTATCGACGTCGGCGGCGCGCACGGCGTAGCCGTCCATGGCCGAGACATCGGCCGGCGGCTGGGTGCGCAGCGCGGCGAGGTCTTCAGTCAATACGAGGCCATGCGCCTCATCGAGCGCGACGTCGACCGCGGGCAGCGGCCGCGCGTCGACGAGAATGCGCGACAACGCTTCCGCGACGGGAAGCAGTTCAGGCTTTTTTTTGTCGTGCATGATCTGATCCGAAAAACCGGTTCCCACTTTTTGGGATCATGCGCTTTCGGCGCGATACTCGCCCGATTTCCCGCCGCTTTTGTGCAGCAGGCGGATGCCCTCGATGTGCATGCCGCGCTCGGCCGCCTTGACCATGTCGTAGATGGTGAGACAGGCAATCGACACCGCGGTGAGCGCCTCCATCTCGACGCCGGTTTGCCCCGCGACCTTGACGGTTGCCTGCACCAGAAAGCCGGGCAGGGAATGCTCCGGGTTGATGTCGATCTCGACCTTGGTGATCGGCAGCGGATGGCACAGCGGGATCAGCCCGTGGGTGCGCTTGGCGGCCATGATGCCGGCAAGGCGGGCGGCGCCGAGCACATCGCCTTTGAGCGCGTTGCCGGCGATGACGAGGTCGAGCGTCGCCTTGCTCATGATGACGCGGCCTTCGGCCACCGCGACGCGCTCGGTGACGGCTTTGGCCGAGACGTCGACCATGCGCGCCTCGCCGCGCACGTCGATATGGCTGAGCTTGGGCGCCGCGGGCTTTGCTCTACGCTTTGCTTTGGCCTTGGGTTTGGCCCGTTTCTTCGCTGGTTTCCGGCGGTTCGCCACGGCGCTACTCCGCGGCAGCATGGCTCGCGGTCCGCGTCAGCAGGGCGCGGGTCGCGGCGGCAACATCGGCCTGCCGCATCAGGCTTTCGCCGACGAGGAAGGTGGAAATTCCGATGCGCGCAAGGCGGGCAAGATCGGCCGGCGTGTTGAGGCCGCTTTCCCCGACGATGATGCGGTCGCGCGGCACTTTCGGCGCCAGTTGTTCGCTGACGGCAAGGGTGGTCTTGAAACTGCGCAGATCGCGGTTGTTGATGCCGATCAGGCGCGATTTGAGCTTCAGCGCGCGCGCCAGCTCATCTTCCTGATGAACTTCAAGCAGGACATCCATCCCATTGGCAAAGGCGGTATCCTCGATCGCCTTGGCCTCGGCGTCGCTAACCGCCGCCATGATGATCAGGATGCAGTCGGCGCCGAGCGCGCGGGATTCGACCACCTGATAGGGCTCGTAGATGAAATCCTTTCGCAGCGCTGGCAGCGCGGTCGCGTCGCGCGCCTGGTTGAGGAATTCCGGGCGCCCCTGGAATGACGGCGCGTCGGTCAGTACCGAGAGACACGTCGCGCCACCCGCCTCATAGGCCTTGGCGAGGTGCGGCACGTTGAAATCGGCGCGGATCAGACCTTTCGAAGGGCTCGCCTTCTTGATCTCGGCGATCAGCGCAAAGTCGCCATGGGCAAGCTTGCCCTCGATCGCGCGCAGGAAGCCGCGCGGCGGCGGTGCTTCTGCCGCAAGTTTCTCCAGCACCGCCAGCGGCCGCGCCGTCTTGGCGGCGGCGATCTCGTCGCGCTTGTAGGCCTCGATCGTCTTCAGGATGTCGCTCATGGCCCGCCCATCGCGCAGGATACCGCGATCAGCCGGTCGAGGCGACCTTCCGCCTCGCCGCTGTCGAGCGATTGGGTGGCAAGCGCGGCGCCCGACTTCAGGTCCTTGGCCTTGCCGGCGACGATCAGCGCTGCCGCCGCGTTGATGATCGCGACGTCGCGGAACGGGCCCGGCTTGCCCTTGAGCACGTCGAGCAGCGCTTCGGCATTGTGCTGGGCGTCGCCGCCTTTGAGCGCCTCGGGCTTGGCGCGCTTGAGGCCGGCATCCTCCGGCGTGATCTCGAAGGTGCGCACCTTGCCGTTCTCCAGCGCGGCGACGCTGGTCGGCCCCGAGGTCGTGATCTCGTCGAGCCCGTCGGAACCATGCACCACCCAGATCGACTCGGAGCCCAGGTTCTTCAGCACCTGCGCCATCGGCTCAAGCCAATGCTTGGAGAAGGCGCCGATCATCTGCCGCTTGACGCTCGCCGGATTGGAGAGGGGGCCGAGCAAATTGAAAATGGTGCGGGTGCCGAGTTCGACCCGCGTCGGGCCGACGTTCTTCATCGCCGGATGGTGCGACGGCGCGAACATGAAGCCAATGCCGGCTTCCTCGATGCAGCGGCCGACTTCTTCTGCAGTCAAATCGATCTTGACACCGAGCGCCTGCAGCACGTCGGCGGCGCCCGATTTCGACGACAGCGCGCGATTGCCGTGCTTGGCGACCGGCACGCCGCAGCCGGCGACGACGAAGGCAGCGCAGGTCGAGATGTTGAAGGAGCCCGAGGCATCGCCGCCGGTGCCGACCACGTCGATCGCACCCGGCGGTGCCTTCACGCCCAGCATCTTGGCGCGCATGGTGGTGACGGCGCCGGTGATCTCGTCGACGGTTTCGCCGCGCACGCGCAGGCCCATCAGCAGGCCGCCCATCTGCGAGGGCGTGGCTTCGCCCGACATCATGCGGTCGAAGGCGTTTGCCGCTTCCTCGCGCGTCAGCGAAGCGCCAGTCGCAACCTTGGCGATGAGCGCCTTGAAATCGTCGGCCATGGCGTCAGCTCGCGTGCGCGAGGGGGCGTTGCGCGGCGGCGGGATGGCGGCCGTTCGCTGCATTCCACTCGGCGGCCAGATCGAGAAAGTTCTTCAAGAGCAGGTGGCCGTGTTCGGAGGCGATGCTTTCGGGATGAAACTGCACGCCGTGCACCGGCAGGCTTTCGTGCATCAGCCCCATGATCAGCTTGTCGTCGGTCTCGGCGGTGATCATCAGTTCGGCCGGCAAGCTCGCACGCTCGACCACCAGTGAATGATAGCGTGTCGCCTTGAACGATGAATTGATGCCGTGGAAGATGCCGGCACCGGTGTGGTGGATCTCCGACAGCTTGCCGTGCAGCGGCACCGGCGCGCGCACCACCTTGCCGCCGAAGGCCTGGCCGATCGCCTGATGGCCGAGGCATACGCCGAGCAGCGGGATCGTCTTTGACGCTTTGGCGATGAGGTCGAGACAGATGCCGGCCTCGTTTGGCGTGCAGGGACCGGGCGACAGCACGATCGCGTCCGGCTCCAGCGCCAGCACCTCGACGGCCGAAATCTTGTCGTTGCGATGGACAACCACGTCCGCCCCCAGGCTGCCCAGATAATGGAACAGGTTGAAGGTGAAGCTGTCGTAGTTGTCGATCAGAACGATCATGTTTGCTTGTCCGCTCAAGGTCTTAAGACGCGGGCCTGAGGGGGTCAAGCAGGCGGGCGGTTACTGCCCGCGCTTAGCGGCGCTGGCAAACCGCCGCGCCTCCTCGGCCGCGCGGAACAAGGCTTGCGCCTTGTTGACGCATTCGCGCTGCTCGTAATCGGGGTCGCTGTCGGCGACGATGCCGGCGCCGGCCTGCACGTACATCTTGCCGTCCTTGACCAGCGCGGTACGCAGCACGATGCAGGTGTCCATCTCGCCGGCGGCCGAGAAATAGCCGACGCAGCCGGCATAGAGGCCACGCTTCTCCTTCTCCAGCTCGTCGATGATCTGCATCGCCCGCACCTTCGGCGCCCCCGACACGGTGCCGGCGGGAAAGCCGGCGGCCAGCGCATCGAGCGCGTCGCGATCGCCGCGCAGCGTGCCCTCGACGTTGGAAACGATGTGCATAACGTGGCTGAAGCGCTCGACGAAAAACTGGTCGGTGACGGCGACGCTGCCGACGGTCGCCACGCGGCCGACGTCGTTGCGGCCCAGATCGAGCAGCATCAGGTGCTCGGCGCGCTCCTTCGGGTCGGCGAGCAGTTCTTCCTCGAGCGCCTTGTCCTCGTGCGGCGTCTTGCCGCGCCAGCGCGTGCCGGCGAGCGGGCGGATGGTAACGACGTCGCCCGCGACCTTGACCAGGATTTCCGGACTCGAACCGGCGACGGAGAAGGAGCCGAAGTCGAGGAAATAAAGATACGGCGACGGGTTGGTCCGCCGCAGCGCGCGGTAGAGCGTGAATGGCGGCAGCGTGAACGGCGCTTCGAAACGTTGTGCCAGCACGATCTGGAAGGCGTCGCCGGCGGCAATGTAGTCCTTCGCCTTGCGCACCATCGCCTTGTATTCGGCGGGCGTGGTGTTCGATTTGAGCTCGACCTCGATCGGGCCTGCATCGCCTTTGCCGAGCGACTGGTCGAGCGGGCGCTCGAGGTTCTCGACCGCACTCGACAACCGTTCGACCGCACGGGCCAGCGCCGCCTTGGCATCGACGCTTCTTTCCGGCCGAACCGGTGTGACCACGGTGATCGAATCCTTCACCGCGTCGAACACCACGACGATGGTCGGCCGCACCATCACGGCGTCGGGAATGCCGACCGGGTCCGGGTTCGGCTCCGGCAGTTGCTCCATCAGCCGCACCATGTCGTAGCCGAGATAACCGAACACGCCGGCGGCCATTGGCGGCAGCTCGTGCGGCAGCGCGATGCGGCTTTCCGCGATCAGCGCGCGCAGCGCCTCGAGCGGCGCCTCGCGGCAGGGCGTAAACGCGTCGGGCTTGGTGCGCGCCGTGCGGTTGACTTCGGCGCGCGAGCCATTGGTGCGCCAGACCACGTCGGGCTCGATGCCGATGATGGAATGGCGGCCGCGCACCGCACCGCCTTCCACCGACTCGAGCAGAAAGCTCATCGGCTTGCCGCCGCCGAGCTTGAGGAAGGCCGACACCGGCGTTTCCAGATCGGCGACCAAAGTCGTCCACACCACCTGCGCCTCGCCGCGCGCGTAGCGTTCGGCGAAGCTGCTCTCGGACGGTTCGATCTGCATGCTACTGGTTGGGCGTGCCGACGCCGATGACCTGGTTGAGCGTGGTCTGGTTGAGCGTGACGTTGAACTCGGTCTCGAGTTGCGCCAGATATTCCCCGATGAGGTCGTCGGCGTAGGAGCTGTTCAGCGAACCCTCGATCCGTTGCGTGTCCGGCGCATTCGGGTCGAGTTTGGGATCGACAACGTCGGTCACGGTGAACACCACGCGCTCATCGGTATTGGCGCCTTCGGCGGCGCTGGATGCGCCCTTGGCGGTCGTGAACACCGCCTGCAAGACCTTGGCAGGGACCTGCGGGGTCACGCGATTGCGTTTGAGTTCGGTCGCGGTTTCCAGCTTCAGCCCGGCTTCGCCGGAAACCTGGGCGAGCGTCGAGCCAGCCTTGAGCTTACCCAGCATGTCGCCGGCCTTGCCCTGCAGGCGCGTGGCGATCTCGTCCTCGCGCCAGCGCGTGGCGACCTCGTCCTTGACCTCGTCGAAGCTGCGGTCGTGCGACGGCGTGACACTGTCGACGTTGTACCAGAGCCAGCCGCCGCCGGCGACCTGCAGCGCTTCGTTGTCGACGCCGACATTGGATGCGAACGCGGCGGGAACCAGATTGGGCTGCGCCACCAGCGCGGCGATCAACTTGCCGTCGGGGCCGCGGCCGGAGCGGTCGACGGCGTCGATGGTGACGGCATTCAGGCCGAATTTCTTCGCGGTTTCGCGCAACGTGGAGCCGGCGGCGCGGTCGTCCTCGATCTTGTCGCGCAGATCCTCGATCTGGCTCTTGGCGCGGTTTTCGGCGACCGTCTCTTTGACCTGGCTCGCCACCTCGTCGAAGCTCTTCTGCGTGCCGGGCTCGATCTTGCCGACGGTGAGCAGCACGGTACCGAACTGGCCCTGCACCGGCTGGCTGACCTCGCCGGGCTTGAGCGCAAAAGCCGCTTCCGCGATCGCCGGATCGATGATGCCGGCCTTCGCCACTATGCCGATGTCGGTATCGCTCGGCTTCAAACCGCGCTCCTTGGCGAGGTCGGCAAAGCTCATGCCCTTGACGATACGTTCGCGCGCGGCGGAGGCTTCCTCCGCGTTGGGGAACACCATCTGCTTGAGCTCGCGCTTCTCCGGCGTGCCGTAAGCGTCCTTGTGCTGTTCGTAATAAGCCTTGGCGTCGGCGTCCGACACCGCGTCCGGCTTGGCCAGCGCGGCCGGCGTCAGCGACAACAGCGTGAGCTTGCGGTATTCCGGCGCGCGGAACGTCACTTTGCGCTCGTCAAAGTATTTCTGCAGCGTCTCCGGCGTCGGCGCCGCGATGTCGCCGGCCTGCGCGGCGGTGAGCGTCACGTAATCGATATTGCGCTTCTCGTTTTGGAACGTGTCGACTGCCGCGAGCATCGTCTTTGGCGCGGCGAGGCCGCCGCTGACCGACTGCGCGATCTGCCGGCGCAGCAGCACGCGCCGCTGCTCGGCCACATAACGTGCCTCGCTGAAGCCGGCGTTGCGGATGAGCGATGCGAAGCGGTCGCGGTCGAACTGCCCGTTGGTGCCGCGGAAATTGGGGTCGCTCATGATCAGACGTGCGATGTCGGCGTCGGACAGGCCGAGCCTCATTTCGCGCGCCTTCTCGTCGAGCACGGTCTCGGCGATCAGTTGGCCGATGATTTGCCGGTCGAGACCGAGCGCGCGCGCCTGGTCCGGCGTGATCGGCCGGTTAAGGCGCCGGCTGACCTGCTGCAGGCGGTCGTTGTAGAATTGGCGGAACTGGTCGATCGAAATTTCGGTGCCGCCGACCTTGGCCACCGAATTGAGCCCGAAGCCGCGGAAAATATCGCCGATGCCCCAGATGGCGAAGCTGATGACCAGCACACCCATCACGGCGGCCATGATGGCCTTGCCGAGCCAGGAACCCGAGGCCTTGTGAATTCCGCGAAGCATGCGCGCGTCTTCGTCCGTTAAGTGCCGTTGCGATTGAAGGATAAGGGTATTGCGGCCTTTGCAGGGCAACGCAAGGCCACCATAGAGATCGCGCCAAGGCCTTGCAACTCAAGCGGGATCGGCCGCGACTGGCGCGGGCTGGCAGGGTCTGATAACCGCTGCCGCCGAGGGGGACACTATGGCTGCGGCGCAAATCCGCCCGTTGGTGGCGGGCAATTGGAAAATGAACGGGCTCAAGGCTTCGGCCGCCGAGCTCGGCAAGGTTATGAATGGCGTCGGCGAACTCCGGCACCGCGTCGACCTCATGATCTGCCCGCCGGCGACGCTGCTCATGACGTTCGCCGCCGTTGCGCTCGGCTCCAAGATCGAGATCGGCGCCCAGGACTGTCACGCCCAGCCCTCGGGCGCCTTCACCGGCGATATTTCCGCCGAGATGATCGCCGATCTCGGCGCCAAGGCCGTCATCGTCGGCCATTCTGAGCGCCGCATCTTGCATCACGAGAGCGACACAGAGGTGCGCGCCAAGGCGCTCGCCGCGCACCGGGCCGGCTTGACCGCCATCGTCTGCATCGGCGAGCAGCGCGCCGAGCGCGAGGCCGGCAAGACGCTGGAGGTGATCGGCCGCCAGCTCGACGGCTCGCTGCCGGACGGCGCCACCGGCGCCGATTTGGTCGTCGCCTATGAGCCGGTTTGGGCGATCGGTACCGGGCTCACGCCAACCCCGGCCGACATTGCCGAGGCGCACGGCTTCATCCGCAGCCGCTTGGCCTCCCGCTACGGCGAGGCGGGCAAGGGCGTCCGCATCCTCTATGGCGGTTCGGTCAAGCCGGACAATGCCGGCGAGCTCCTCACCGTCGCCGAGGTCAACGGCGCCCTGGTCGGCGGCGCCAGCCTCAAAGCCGCCGATTTCCTCGCCATTGCCGGGGTTTACCGCTAGGGGCGTGACCCCGAAAAGTGGGTACCGGTTTTCGCAAAAGGTCACGCCCAGGCGAAACGGCGCAGGGTGGAAAACGGCAAATTGATCGTGTAGGAAGCGCCCCGACACCCTATATCACCGGCGTGATGCCGCGCGGGCAGGGCCCGCCCGGGCCTGTTTGGATGGAAGAATGCAGCAAGTCATAATTGTCATTCACCTGATGCTGGTGCTCGCCCTGATCGGCGTGGTGCTGCTGCAGAAGTCGGAAGGCGGCGGGCTCGGCATCGGCTCGACTGGCGGCTTCATGACCAGCCGGGGCACCGCCAACGTGCTCACCCGCGCGACGGCGATCCTCGCCGCGCTGTTCTTTGCGACCAGCCTCATCCTGTCGATCCTCGCCGGCCTGAACCGCAAGCCGACCTCGATCCTCGGCGGTCCGAGCACGCCGGAGCAGACCGCGCCGGGCGGCGCGCCGCCGCTCAGCACGCCGGGTCAGGGCGGCCTGCTCAAGCAGTTGCAGCAAGGCGCGCCCTCGGCGCCCGAAGCGCCGTCCGCTCCGCTGCCCGCGGCGCCGAGCGGGCCACAGGTGCCACAGTCGAAATAACGGAACTACCGAAGGGCCGGCATCACCGGCCCTTCAGCGTTAGGTGGAACATGAGATTCATCGTGGAACGCATTGCCGCCGTGGGCTCTTTCCCCGCTACGCACAGGCGCAAGGCTGCTCCGCAGTTTTCCCGCTCGTCGAATCGATTCGCGGCGGCTAAAGGTTAGGCCCCATGGCGCGGTATATTTTCATCACCGGCGGCGTGGTTTCTTCCCTTGGCAAAGGTCTCGCTTCGGCGGCGCTCGGCGCGTTGCTGCAGGCGCGCGGCTACAAGGTGCGCCTGCGCAAGCTCGACCCCTATCTCAACGTCGATCCGGGGACGATGTCGCCCTACCAGCACGGCGAGGTCTTCGTCACCGACGACGGCGCAGAGACCGATCTCGACCTCGGCCACTACGAGCGCTTCACCGGCCGTCCCGCGACCAAGCAGGACAACATCACCACCGGCCGCATCTATCAGGATATCCTGACCCGCGAGCGGCGCGGCGACTATCTCGGCGCCACCATCCAGGTCATTCCGCACGTCACCAACGCCATCAAGGATTTCATCCGCGACGGCAACGACGGCTTCGATTTCGTGCTGTGCGAGATCGGCGGCACGGTCGGCGACATCGAAGGCCTGCCGTATTTCGAGGCGATCCGCCAGCTCGGCAACGAGCTGCCGCGCCACCACGCCGTCTACATCCATCTCACGCTGCTGCCGTTCATCCCGAGTGCCGGCGAGTTGAAGACCAAGCCGACGCAGCACTCGGTCAAGGAGCTGCGCTCGATCGGCATCCAGCCCGACATCCTGCTCTGCCGCACCGACCGGCCGATCCCGGAAGGCGAGCGGCGCAAGCTCGCGCTGTTCTGCAACGTGCGCGAAGCCGGCCGTCATCGAGGCGCGCGACGTCGACAACATCTACGCCGTGCCGGAAGCCTATTCGGCGCAAGGCCTCGATACCCAGGTACTCGAAGCCTTCGGCATCGAGCCGCGCCAGCCGCCGGATCTGGAACGGTGGCGGCTGATCAACGAGCGCATCCGCAACCCGGAAGGCGACGTCACCATCGCTATCGTCGGCAAATACACCGGCATGAAGGACGCCTATAAGTCGCTGATCGAGGCGCTGTCGCACGGCGGCATCGCCAACAAGGTGAAGGTCAAGCTCGACTGGATCGAGTTCGGAAGTGTTCGAGAACGAGGACCCGACGCCGTTCCTGGAAAACGTCAACGGCATCCTGGTGCCGGGCGGCTTCGGCCAGCGCGGCGCCGAAGGAAAGATCCGCGCCGCGCAGTTCGCGCGCGAGCGCCACGTGCCGTACTTCGGCATCTGCTTCGGCATGCAGATGGCGGTGGTCGAGGCGGCGCGCAATCTGTGCGGCATCGAGGAGGCCAATTCCACCGAGTTCGGCCCGACGCCGGAGCCGGTGGTCGGCCTGATGACCGAGTGGCTGAAGGGCAATGAGCTCGAAAAACGCGCCGCCAACGGCGATCTCGGCGGCACCATGCGGCTTCGGCGCCTATCCGGCCAAGCTCGCGCGCGGCAGCCGCGTCGCCGATATCTATGGCGCCGCGGAGATTTCCGAGCGCCACCGGCATCGCTACGAGGTCAACACCGCCTACAAGGGCCGGCTCGAGCAGCGCGGCATGCGCTTCTCCGGCATGTCGCCGGACGGCATCCTGCCCGAGATCATCGAATACGACGATCACCCTGGTTCATCGGCGTGCAGTTCCACCCCGAGTTGAAGTCGCGGCCGTTCGAGCCGCACCCGCTGTTTGCGTCTTTCATCGGCGCCGCCGTCGACCAGAGCCGGCTGGTTTAATCTTCGCCGCCCGGACCGCTATACTCCCTGCATAACATTCACGCGGAGGAGCGCCCATGATCTATGAAATGCGCATCTATCGTTGCGTGCCCGGCCGGCTGCCGGCTTTGCTCAAGCGTTTTGACACCGTCACGCTGGCGTTGTGGAAGAAGCACGGCATCCGCCAGGCCGGATTCTGGACGACGTTGATCGGCGAGTCCAACCACGAGCTGACCTATCTGCTCGCCTGGGAGTCGCTCGCCGAACGCGAGCAGAAGTGGAACGCGTTCATGGCCGACCCGGAATGGCTGGGCAAACGCGCCGAGTCAGAGAAGGACGGGGCGATTATCGCCAATGCGCGCAACCAAATCCTTCAGCCCACGGCATTCTCTGCGGTGAAATGACCCGCAAGCGATGCCCCGCGGTCTCGACCATATCGTCCACGCCGTGCGTAACCTCGACGCGGCCGCTGCGCTCTATCGCGGCCTCGGCTTCACCGTCGGCGCGCGCAACAAGCACCCGTGGGGCACGCACAATCACATCGTCCAGTTTCCCGGATTTTTCATCGAGCTGTTGACGCTGGCTGAACCGGACAAGCTCGGGCGCGACGGCTTCTCGACCATGTTCGGCGTCTACAACGGCGACTTCCTCAAGCGCCACGAAGGCCTGTCGCTGCTCATTCTGGAGTCGCGCGACGCCAAAGCCGACGAGGCGGCCTTTCGCAAGGCCGGCATCGCCGCATCGGACGTGATGCGCTTCGAGCGCGAGGGCAAACGGCCGGACGGCAGCGCCGTGAAGGTTGCCTTCTCGCTTGCCTTTGCCGAGGACAAGGCCGCGCCGGAGATTCATTTCGCCGTCTGTCAGCAGCATTATCCGGAAAACTTCTGGAACCCGGCTTTCCAGAAACACGCCAACAGCGTCACCGGCATTGCCGGTGCCGTCGTCGTCGCCGATGAGCCGGCGAAACACATCGCCTTCATGCAGAGCTTCGCCGGCGGTGCGGCGAGGCCAGCTGGCGACGGCTTCGGCATCGAGACGCCGCGCGGCCAAATCGAGGTGGTGACGCCAGCCGCCTTCACACAGCGATACGGCGTTGCCGCGCCGCCGACCGCAGATGGCGCGCGGCTTGCCGCGATCCGCTTTGCCACGGCGGATGCGAGCCTGCTGCAATCCGCGCCGGAACTGGCGGGGATTGCCGGTCTCTATGCCGACAATTCCGCGGTGATCGGCGCCGACGACGCCATGGGCGCGGTGCTCGTGTTCGAGCCGGGGATTTAGGACCGCTTCCCACTTTTCGGGATCATGCGCCGGCCGGCATGAGGTGAATGGCCTCGGCCGCGATTTTCGCCTCGACCGCAAATCCCGGAGCAAGCTGCATGGCGCGTGCGCGGTGCGCCAGCACGTGCGCTTTGAGCGGAAAGCCGCAGTCGAGCGTCACCGTCGCGAGCGGCCCCAGGATCCGCACGCCGACGACGTGCGCGGTGAACCGGTTCGCGCCGGTCGCCTCTTGCCGCGCGCCAAGGCTCGGCGGATAGAGTTCGACCGCCTCGGCGCGGATGCTCGCGGCGACCTCCGGGCCCGCAATGTCCGCCGCCGCTGCGCGCAACGTCTGTTCGCCGACGCGCACCGTGACGTGCGCGCCGCTGCGCTCCTCTATTCGCCCGGTCAGGACATTCTCGACGCCGACGAAGCGGGCGACGAAGACATTCGCGGGCTTGTCGTAGATCTCCGCCGTCGGCCCCGTCTGCATAATTGCGCCGTCACGCAGCACGATGATCTTGTCGGCGAGCGCCATCGCGTCGAGATGATCGTGGGTGACGAAAATCGCCGGGATCGAAAGCCCGCGCAAGAATGCCAGCAGCTCCTCGCGCAATTGCTCGCGTGGTATGGCGATCGAGCGCGGAGAACGGCTCGTCGAACAGAAACACGTCGGGTTCGGCCGCCAACGCGCGTGCAAGCGCGACCCGCTGCTTCTCTCCGGGGCTCAGAGTCTGCGGCGTGCGCTGTGCAAGCGCCGTGATGCCAAAATGGGAGAGCAGCCCGACGACATCGCCGTAAGGCAATGAGGCGGCCTGCGTTCGCTTTTGGCCGCGCAGCGCAATGGCGACGTTCTGCTCGACGGTGAGATGCGGGAACAGGCCGAAATTCTGCACCAGGAAGGCAACGTTTCGCTGCTCCGGCGGCAGTTCCGTCACGTCGCGGCCACCGATCGAAACGCGTCCGCTGTCGGGCCGGTGGAACCCGGCGATCGTCTCCAGCGTCACCGACTTGCCGGAGCCGTTGGGCCCGAGCATGACTAGGATTTCCCCGGCGCCGAGTGCGAAATCGAGCTTGCCCAGATGGAAATCGCCGATCGAAAGCGAAAGCTCTTCGACCGCGATAGCCGGCTCGCTCATCTGTTGTCTCTGATCGTTTCCCGCCCGTGCGCAAGATAGCGCAACAGCACGAACAGCGTGAGCGAGACGATCAGCAGCAGCACGGCGGCGCCCGCCGCCTGGTCGAGACTGAAGCGCAGGAACAGCTCGTAGATTTTCACCGGCGCCGTCATCGGGTAGTAGACCAGGATCACGACAGCGCCGAATTCGCTGATCGAGCGCGCATAGGTGAGGGTGACCCCGGTCATGATGCCGCGGCGGGCGAGCGGCAGCGTGATGCGCCAAAATGTGCGCCAAGGGCCCGAGCCCGAGCGTGCGCGCGATCTTCTCCAGCCGCGGGTCGACGCCTTCGAAACCGATGCGCGCGGCGTTGACCGTGTAAGGCGCCGACACGAACAGCATCGCCACCACGATGCCAGCGAGCGTGCCCCAGAATTTCAGCCCCACCGCCTGCAACGGCTCGCCCAAAACGCCTTGGCGCCCGAACACCATGAGCAGGGCGATCCCGGCGACCGTATGCGGCACCGCGAGCGGCAGGTCGATCAGCGCGGCGATCACGCCCTTGCCGGCGAAAGTACGAGCGCGCCAGCACGTAGGCGAGCGGCACGCCGATCAGCGCGGCAAGGGTCGCCGAGAGAAAGGCCGCTTCCAGGCTGAGCACGATGGAGTCGCGCACGTCGGCCATGCGCGCGACCTCGGCGAGGTTCGCGCTCGCCTGGGTCGTCAGCACGACGAGCGGAACGACGACGAAGGCGAGCAGCACACTGCCGATAAACCAGCAGATGAAGAACACGCCGCGCGGATAGCTCGGCGCGGCGGTCGACCGCCACCAGATTTGCCGCCCCTGCCTTGCCATCGCTCCGCTTAGGTCACGATCCCGGCCACGGCTTCACCATCGCCTTCAAGCCGGCCGGCATGGCGTCTGAATTGACCGCGTAGGCCGGCGAGAACTCGCCGAAGCCGTTTTTCTTCATCACGCCCTGACCTTCCGGCCCGAGCAGAAAAGCGACGTATTTCTCCGCAAGGTCGGCGTTCTTCGACCCCTCGACGACAGTGATGGCGTACACGATCGGCTTGCCGGTCAGCGTGCCGTTTTTCGTGGTGACGCTGCCTTGCGCGTAGTACGCGGACTCGGCGGCATCGCTGAGATTGATCTTGTTCGGCAGGTCGATGAACTTGAGATGGTGCTGCAAGGCATCGGAGCGGTAGATCGCGAGGTAGTCGATCTGCCCGAGCTGCAGCGCCGAGATCAGCGAAGTCTCGGTGTCGCGCATGTTGGCGAGCGGCGCGTTGGCCAGCACGCTCTGCTCGAGATTGGGATCGTTGTAGAACTTGTTCGCCAAATTGAGCATCTGCACGGTCTGGTAGCCGGAGGGATCGGTGTCCGGGCTGGAGCGGCCGATCTCGACGCCTTTGCCGCCAAGCACCTTGTACCAATTCTGCGCGTTGATGTCTTTGGCGCCCTTGCTCTTGTCGGTGTAGACGAAGGTGATCGCGTTGCGGGCAAAGCCCGCATACCATTTGGCGTAGGCCTTCTTGCCGTTGCCGCCGAACATGTATTTCGGAATGACGCTGTAGTCGGCGACCGCCAGGAGATCGGCATCCTGGTGCAGATCGGTGATCTGCTTGGCCATCTTGACGCTGCCGCCGAACTGCGGATGCACGACCACGTTTCCATATTTTTTCTCGAACAGTGCGTCGATCTCCTTGAACGGCACCGCGAGCGTGCCGGCTGCGAAAATTGTCAGCGTGGTCGGCTCCGCGCCGCGCGCGGCAAATCCCACCGGCCACAGCGCGCAGAGAACACCCAGAGCCATCGATGAAAGCCTCGTCGCGGGTCGCATTTGCCTCTCCTATTTCTGCATGCCGTTTTTTATGCGCCCGCAAATGGCTTCTCAACGGTGGCGAGGCTCTTATGAAAAATATAGGGATAGGCTATGGCTAGGCGGTGAACCGTTGACCGCGCTCAGCCGCCGCTCCATGGTCGCCGCCTATGAGGTTTTGGCTTGAGTAAACCGGTAACTCCCAACGCCGTGGTCGCCGTCGGCGCAGCACGCTTCGGCAATGCGCTGCCGTTTGCGCTGATCGCCGGCCCGTGCGCGCTGGAAAGCCGCGCCCACGCGCTGGAGATGGCTTCGGCACTGAAGGAGATCGCCGGCAAGGTGGGCGTCGGCCTCGTCTACAAAACGTCTTTCGACAAGGCGAACCGCACTTCGGCCAAGAGCGCCCGCGGCATCGGGCTCGACGCGGCGCTGCCGATCTTCGCCGAGGTGCGCGAGAAAGTCGGCGTGCCGGTTTTGACCGACGTGCACGAGGCCGAGCAGTGCGCGCGTCTCGCGCAAACCGTCGACGTGTTGCAGATCCCGGCGTTCCTGTGCCGCCAGACCGATCTGCTGATCGCAGCGGCCAAGACCGGCAAAGTGGTCAACGTCAAGAAGGGGCAGTTCCTCGCGCCCTGGGACATGGCCAATGTCGTCGCCAAGCTCACCGGGGCCGGCAACGCCAACGTGCTGGTCACCGAGCGCGGCGTCTCCTTCGGCTACAACACGCTCATCTCCGACATGCGCGCGCTGCCGATCCTCAAACGCATCGGCGCGCCGGTCATTTTCGATGCCACGCATTCGGTGCAGCAACCGGGCGGGCAGGGCGACAAGTCGGGCGGCGAGCGCGAGTTCGTGCCGGTGCTGGCGCGCGCCGCGGTCGCGGTCGGCGTTGCCGGCCTCTTCATCGAGACGCATCAGGACCCCGACAAGGCGCCGTCCGACGGGCCGAACATGCTGCCGCTGAAGCAGATGGAGCCGCTGTTGCGCGAGCTGGTCGAATTTGACCGGCTGGCCAAACGCTGACTGAAAGCCTGAGGCAATGACCCGCACGCTCAATCTTCTGGCGTTCGTCGTCTTTGCCAGCGCTTTGTTTACGCGCGCAACCGACCCGGTGATCCCGCAGATCGCGCACGGCTTTGCCGTGGACACCGCGACCGCGGCGCTGCTCACCACGGCTTACAGCCTGCCTTACGCGCTGGTGCAGCCGTTGCTCGGCGCGCTCGCCGACATGTTCAGCAAGGCCAAGCTGATGCTGCTTTGCCTGTTCGTCGTGACGATGGCCTCGATCGGCTGCGGCTTCGCGCCGAGCTTCAACGTCCTCTTGGCGATGCGGGTGATCGCCGGTGTTGGCGCCGGCGGCGTGGTGCCGATCGGCTTTGCCCTGGTCGGCGATCTGGTGCCGATCGCCGAGCGGCAGGTGGCGATGGGGCGGGTGTTGTTCGCGATCATGACCGGCAACCTGCTCGGCGCGACGTTTGCCGGCGTGATCGGCGACCTGGTCGGCTGGCGCGGCGTGTTCTTCGCCACCGCCATTGCCGGCGCGCTCGCCCTGGGCGCAGCGTTGCCGGGTCTGCGCGGCGAGAGCGCGACGAAAGGCCGCTTCGACTTCTCGATGTTCCTGCCGAACTACGCCGCGATCTTCCGGAACCCGCTGGCGAAGATCTGCTTCGGCGCCGTGTTTCTCGAAGCCGTGTTCATGTACGGCGTCTTTCCCTATATCGCGACCATGTTGCGCCAGGCGGGCGAGCCGCGCGCCTCGATCGCCGGCGTGGTGATCGCCGGCTTCGGCATCGGCGGCGCGCTTTACGGCCTGCTGGTGTCGCGGCTGCTGCCCATGCTCGGCGAAACCAGGATGATGCGCTTCGGCGGCGCGGCGATGGCGCTCACGCTCGCCGTGCTCGCCGCGCGCGTGCCGTGGCCGCTCGAAGGCCTGCAACATGGTGCTGCTCGGCTTCGGCTTCTACATGCTGCACGCCGTCATCCAGATCTATGCGAGCGAGCTCGTACCCTCGGCGCGCGGCTCGGCCATGGCGCTGCACTCGTTCTTCTTCTTTCTCGGGCCAGGCGGTTGGGCCAATCGTCTACGGCGCCGGCCTCAACAGCGTCGGGCTTAACCCAGTGCTGCTGTTCGGCGCCGCGGTGCTGTTCGGCGTCGGCCTTGTCTGTGCGCAGTGGCTGCGCCGCCACCCGTCAGAGTCGACGGACGTTTAGCCGCGCCCGCGATAAGGCGCGACGCCCTGGTCCGGCACCCAGACGCCCGCCGGCAGGCGGCCCTGCTGCCAGAACACGTCGATCGGCATGCCGCCGCGCGGATACCAGTAGCCGCCGATGCGCAGCCATTTCGGCTTGAGCAGCGCGGTGAGCGTCTTGCCGATGGCGACGGTAGTGTCCTCGTGGAAGGCGCCGTGGTTGCGGAAGCTCGTGAGATAAAGCTTCAGCGACTTCGACTCGACGAGGAAGCGCGCCGGCACGTAATCGATGACGAGGTGCGCGAAGTCGGGCTGCCCGGTGATCGGGCACAGACACGTGAACTCCGGCGCGGTGAAGCGCGCGACGTAGTTGGTGTCGGGATGAGGATTGGGCACACGGTCGAGCCGCGCCTCCTTGGGCGAGGCGGGCAGGCGGCTCGGCCGTCCGAGTTGTAATTGTTTCTTCGCCATCTCCACCACCCGTCATCGTCCGCGCAAGCGGACGATCCAATAATCGCGAAGGCCCGCGATTATCGCAGAATTTGCGATTACTGGATGCCCCGCTTTCGCGGGGCATGACAAGGGGGATATTGGCGGCTAAAAAGCGCGCACAAACCGGGACTTTCCATGACCGCCATCACCGACATTATCGGCCGCGAAATCCTCGACAGCCGCGGCAACCCGACCATCGAAGTCGACGTCATCCTCGAGGACGGCTCCAGGGGCCGCGCCGCGGTGCCGTCCGGCGCCTCGACCGGCGCCCATGAGGCGGTCGAACTGCGCGACGGCGACAAGACGCGCTATCTCGGCAAAGGCGTGCGCAAGGCGGTCGACGGGGTCAACACCGAAATTTTCGACGCGATCGGCGGCATGGACGCGGAAGAGCAGGTCAAGATCGACGACACCATGATCGCGCTCGATGGCACGCCGAACAAAGGCCGCCTCGGCGCCAACGCCATCCTCGGCGTCTCGCTCGCAACCGCCAAGGCCGCGGCGATCGCCAAGAATGAGCCGCTCTACCGCTACGTCGGCGGCACCTCGGCGCGTCTGCTGCCGGTGCCGATGATGAACATCATCAACGGCGGGGCGCACGCCGACAATCCGATCGACTTCCAGGAATTCATGATCATGCCGGTCGGCGCGCCGACGTTCTCGGAAGCACTGCGCATGGGCGTCGAAGTGTTCCAGACGCTGAAGAAGCAATTGCACGACGCCGGCCACTCGACTGCGGTCGGCGACGAAGGCGGCTTTGCGCCGAACCTGAAATCGGCCGAAGAGGCGCTCGACTTCGTGCTGCGCGCCATCGAGAAGGCGGGCTACAAGCCGGGCAGCGACGTCGCGATCGCGCTCGACCCGGCCTCGACCGAGTTCTTCAAGGACGGCAAATACGTTTACGAGGGCGAAGGCAAGACCCGCTCGATCAAGCAGCAGGCCGAATATCTTGCGGAGCTGGTCGGCAAATATCCGATCGTCTCGATCGAGGACGGCATGGCCGAGGACGATTTCGAAGGCTGGAAACTTGTGACCGACATGATCGGCAACAAGTGCCAACTGGTCGGCGACGATCTCTTCGTCACTAACGTCAAGCGCCTCGCCGACGGCATCAAGCGCGGCCTTGCCAACTCGATCCTGATCAAGGTCAACCAGATCGGCACGCTGACCGAGACGCTCGCCGCCGTCGAGATGGCGCACAAGGCGGGCTACACCGCGGTGATGTCGCACCGCTCCGGCGAGACCGAGGATTCCACCATTGCCGATCTCGCCGTCGCCACCAATTGCGGACAGATCAAAACCGGCTCGCTGGCGCGCTCCGACCGTACCGCGAAGTACAATCAACTGTTGCGCATCGAGGAGGAACTCGGGCCGCAGGCGCAATACGCCGGTCGCGAGGTGCTGAAAGCGAAACGCTAGCGCCGCGGCTTGCAAAAGTCGGCAAATCGCAGCAAATTCTCGCTAACAGAATCAGGTTTCCGCGATGGACCAGACAACGACGCTTGCGCCCCATGACCGCCGCCGAGCCGCGGAGCGCCTGGCCTCCTTCGTTGCGCAATCGGTCGAAGCCGCGCGCGCGGTGGAGAAGCCGTTCTTCCATCTCGAGTTCGATCGCGTTTTTCCCGACGACGTTTACGCCCAGATCCTGGCGCTGATGCCGAACGCCGCCGACTATCGGCCGATGCACGGGCGCAGCAAGGTTGTCGGCACGCCAACGCGGGTGAAGATCGATCTGTTCCCCGAATACATCCGCAATCTGCCGGCCGAGAAGCGCGCGCTATGGGACATCGTCGGCCGTGCGCTGTGCTCGGAAAAGGTCAAGCAAGCCTTCATGCGGCGGCTCGCTCCCGGCCTTGCCAAGCGCTTCGGCGCGGATTTCATGAAGACCGGGATGTATCCGATCCCGATCCTGACTCGCGATATTCCGGGCTATCTGATCCCGCCGCACACCGACACGCAGTGGAAGGGCATCACCGTGCAGCTCTATCTGCCGCGCGACGAGGCCCACACCAATATCGGCACCATCTTCCACGAGAAGCTCGCCGACGGTTCGATGCCCAAGCGCGCGCAGATGCGCTTTGCCCCTAACACCGGCTACGCCTTCGCCGTCAGCGACGACAGCTGGCACTCGGCCGATCCGGTCGGACCTGAGGTGACCACGCGCGATTCGATCCTGCTCACTTATTTCGTCGATGCCGGGCTGTTGCGCATTTTGCGCAACCGCGGCAAACGGCTCGGCAACTTCGTCGGCAACGAGATCCGGCAACGGTTTTAGGCCGCGTACTCATAAATTTAGTGTTGTAATCTCGGCTCGCTAAATGTCCGCTTCGCTCCGAAAGCGACAGAATTGCTGCGTCGCCACGAAATGTCGCGATGTGCCATTAGCGACCAAACGCGCTGCAACATTCGGCGCAAAAAGAAAGACCGCCTCGCGGCGGTCTCTCCGAAATCCAATCAGGTGTTTTTGATCAGGCGGCGAGAGGAGCAGCCTTCCGCTTCCTGCGCCAGCTGAGCAGTCCTAACGCGCCGAGGCCACCAGCAAAGAGCGGCAGGGCGGCAGGCAGCGGCGTTGTCGACACTGGGGCGTTACCGACACCCGAACTGATGATCAAGTCGTACCCAACGGGAAACTGGAAGTACGGGTCCACGCTCGCAGTCCCGCTTAGTGGGGCAGACGGAAACTTGTTAGCAAAAACCTGAACTTCAACGGCAACTTCATAGACTACGCCTTCGGTGATGCTGATGACATCAGACCGGTTGAAACTTCCATCTTGAGCGAAAGCAGAATAAACGTTTGCGGAAGTAGCAAAATTGTAAATTCCCACAAAGGCGAAAGCGGCACCCGTAGCGGAACCGGCGGTATTGACCGTCAACGGCACCGTTCCACTCGGACCCGTGAGCCCAATGAAATATTGATAATCTAGGAAAGCCTGCGCGTTTGCATCGCCGCTGGCCGTTCCGGTTGCAAACAGATTTGGCGAAGGACTTAGAGAGTAACTGGCGGAGACGGAGGCGGTGCCATCCGATTGAGAATACGAATCTTGAGTATTCGCGGGAAACGGCTTTTGCGGGTTACAAATTTGCGACGTGCCTGCGCATATGTAAGCAGGAAATCTGGCATCGGGAACTACTAGTACTGGTGCTGCGTTCGCGCTGGTAACTGCGCCGAGTAACGCCGGACCCGCCAACAGAGCCGCAAAGCCCCGAAATATCGTTTTCATGATGTCGCCCCTGCTAGACGAAACCTCAAGAACGCCACATGGACAGACTGCGCTATATCGAAGGCGCTGCATAGTGGGATGTCCCGCAAAAGCAAATGTATTCTGGCCGGGCGCGGGATCAGCCAATGTCGTGGATACCAATGGCCTGCCGGTACAGATTGGCCTCACGCCCGGCGAGACGCATGACAATCAGCTTTGCTCTGTTCTCCTGAGCGAATTGCGCCCACAAACAATGTTGTTGGCGGATCGCGGCTATGATGCCGACTGGATCAGGGCGTTTGCCAGTGACCAAGGCGCGTGGGCAAACATCCCGCCCAAGCGGAATCGCAAAGAGGCAATCTGCTTCAGCCCATATCTCTACCGGGCGCGTAATTTGGTCGAGCGGTTCTTCAACAAGATCAAGCAGTGTCGGCGCATCGCAACTCGATATGACAAGCTTGCAGCCAATTATCTCGCCTTCATCAAGCTGGCATCAATCCGGATATGGCTGCACGCTTATGAGTCCGCGCCCTAGAGCGGGGCGGCGTTCACCGCTTTTAACTG
The DNA here is from genome assembly GCA_963822035.1 of uncultured Alphaproteobacteria bacterium. Taxonomy (GTDB): domain Bacteria; phylum Pseudomonadota; class Alphaproteobacteria; order Rhizobiales; family Xanthobacteraceae; genus Pseudolabrys. The sequence goes on from CAWGGC010000004.1 coordinate 914,680, forward strand.
GCAAGCCGCGAGCGTGCGGCGGAATTCAAGAAGATTGCGATAGTTGGCTGCACGACGTCCCCCTTTGGTTGAAGGGCGTGTCGAGTATCGTCAGTTCAACTTGCGCGAGTATTGCCGTGTGGCTGGCGATACGCGAACATCTGCACACCCGGCTTGTCGGGCATTCCCATTGGCGGAAGGGCTGCGGGGGCGGCGACAACGATGTGGCGGAAAAATCAGGTTGAAAATGAAATGGAAATTCGGTGTGGCCAGCATTGCTCTTTCGATGCTGGCCTCGGTTACGGCTGCAAGCGCAAATGTCACCAAGATTGAGGACATCTACACGCTAACCGGCGGCGTCATGGGCGGAACGTTCAGCGGCGCCACCGCTTCGGGAAACTTCGGCGTCGATTACTACTCGAACGGAAAGGATTACCTGTTCGCGAACGTAACGGTCAAAGAGAATGTCAGCGGCACCGGCTATACCTATAACTTCAACTATAATTGTTATTCGCTGACGCCCGGCTGCAACTCGCAATTCGAAGCGCCGAGTGAGTACCCCGGCGCAAGCGGCTTCAACGCCGTACTCACGATCGACACCTACGCCTACACCGGCAATCCGTCGATCGTGCCGCTGAGTTTTAGCGATTTTGTCTTCGAACTCGAGCGGCAGCGGGACATTGAACTTCGCCGTCAACCGCGTCAGCGCGACGCCTTTGCCGGCGGCGCTGCCGCTCTTCGCTTCGGGTCTCGGCGCGGCCGGAGCGCTGTTCTGGCGTCGGAAACGGAGCAATGCCCGCACGGCGCCGGCAGCTTGATCGGCATAACCCGGGCAATCTGGAAAGGCCGCCTTCTGGCGGCCTTTCGCTTTGAGGCGATGTCCCCCCGACCGGCGGGCGATTAAAAACCCTTTAACGGACGTGCGGCATGTTGTGAATCATGGTCAGTCACCGGCGTCGCCACGCAATTCTCACCGCGCTTGCCCTTTATCTCTTCGCCGCGCTGTTCATCGGCTATTTCGCCGTCAACGCCTTCACCGGCAACCACGGCTTGCGCGCCCAGGCCGACCTCGACCAGCAGCTTGCCACCATGCAGGGCGAACTGACCCGGCTCAAGGCCGAGCACGCCTATTGGGAGCGCCGGCTGCGGCTCTTGAACTGGGACCGGATCGACCCCGATATGCTCGACGAACGGGCGCGGGCGCTGCTCGGCTATGTCGACCCGCGCGATCTCACTTTGCTGCTGACGCCAAAGCAGAACTGACAAGCCCTTCAGGGCGTTATCCCGCGCATTTCTGTGTCCCGCGGCCTCGCTTTCACCGCGCGGAGATTTACGCTATGGGGTCGAAGGCCGGTTAGCCCGCCACAAGGAACGTCATGGCCGTCGCCGAAAAATCCAGCACCGCCAAGCAGAACGGGCCGACGGCTGCAACGCCCGTCGCCGAGTTCTCCAAGGAACAGGAGATTGCGGCCTATCGCACCATGCTCACCATCCGCCGCTTCGAAGAGAAGGCAGGGCAGATGTACGGCATGGGGCTGATCGGCGGCTTCTGCCACCTCTACATCGGCCAGGAAGCGGTCGTCGTCGGCATGCAGATGGCGCTGAAAGAAGGCGACGAGGTCATTACCGGCTATCGCGACCACGGCCATATGATCGCCTGCGGCATGGAGCCTAAAGGCGTGATGGCGGAACTGACCGGCCGCGCCCACGGCTATTCCCGGGGCAAGGGCGGCTCGATGCACATGTTCAGCGTCGAGAAGGGCTTCTACGGCGGCCACGGCATCGTCGGCGCCCAGGTGCCGATCGGCACCGGCTTGGCGTTCGCCAATCGCTACCGCGACAAGGACAATATCAGCATCACCTATTTCGGCGACGGCGCCGCCAACCAGGGCCAGGTCTACGAGAGCTTCAACATGGCGGAGCTGTGGAAGCTGCCCGTCGTCTATGTGATCGAGAACAACCGTTACGCCATGGGCACGGCGGTGACGCGCGCCTCGGCCGAGACCAACCTGTCGCGCCGTGGTTTGTCCTTCAACATTCCCGGCGAGCAGGTCGACGGCATGGACGTGCGCGCGGTCAAGGCCGCGGGCGACAAGGCCGCCGCCTGGTGCCGCTCCGGCAAGGGCCCCTATATTCTCGAAATGCTGACCTACCGCTACCGCGGCCATTCGATGTCGGACCCGGCGAAGTACCGCACCCGCGAGGAGGTCGACGAGGTGCGCACGCATCACGACCCGATCGACATGGCGCGCCACCGCATTCTGGAGAAGAAGGTCGCGACCGAAGAGGCGCTGAAGAAAATCGACGGCGAAGTCCGCGACCTGATCAACCAGGCGTCCGAATTCGCCACGCACGATCCGGAGCCGGATGCGTCAGAGTTGTGGACCAACGTGTATCGCTAAGCGACAACAATAAGATTTGTCTGGGTAGGAAATAGTCGTCAATGCCGATCGAAGTCCTCATGCCCGCGCTGTCTCCGACGATGGAGAAGGGCAACCTCGCCAAGTGGCTGAAGAAGGAAGGCGACAGCGTCAAGTCCGGCGACATCATTGCCGAGATCGAGACCGACAAGGCGACCATGGAAGTGGAAGCCGCCGACGAAGGCACGCTCGGAAAAATTCTCGTGCCCGAAGGCACCGCCGACGTCGCGGTGAACACGCCGATCGCGGTGATCCTCGGCGAGGGCGAAGACAAGTCCGCGATCAAGGCGGCAAAGGCTGCCAGCGCCGCCGAAGACCGCCGAGGCTGCACCGGCCGCCGCGCCGAAAGCCGAGGCCAGGGCACCGGCCGACGCCGAAAGCCGCCGCGCCGCACGCACCCGAAGTCAAAGTCGCCGCCGACCCCGACATTCCCGCAGGCACCGAGATGGTGACCATGACCATGCGCGAAGCCCTGCGCGACGCCATGGCCGAAGAGATGCGCCGCGACAAGGACGTCTTCGTGATGGGCGAGGAGGTCGCCGAGTACCAAGGCGCCTACAAGGTCACGCAAGGGCTGTTGCAGGAATTCGGGGGCAAGCGCGTCATCGATACGCCGATCACCGAGCATGGCTTTGCCGGCCTCGGCATCGGCGCCGCGCTCGCCGGCTTGAAACCTATCGTCGAATTCATGACCTTCAACTTCGCCATGCAGGCGATGGACCAACTCATCAACTCGGCGGCGAAGACTTTGTACATGTCCGGCGGTCAGATGGGCTGCCAAATCGTATTCCGCGGGCCGAACGGCGCCGCTGCCCGGGTCGCCGCCCAGCACAGCCAGGATTATTCGTCGTGGTACTCGCACATCCCGGGGCTCAAGGTGATCGCGCCGTCGAACGCCGCCGACGCCAAGGGTCTGCTCAAGGCCGCGATCCGCGATCTCAATCCGGTGGTGTTTCTGGAAAACGAAATCCTTTACGGCCATTCCTCGCCGGTGCCGAAGCTCGATGATTTTGTTCTACCCATCGGCAAAGCGCGCATCGCGCGCGCCGGCTCCGACGTCACCATCGTCGCCTGGTCGATGGGCATGACCTACGCCATGCAGGCCGCCGACGAACTCGCCAAGGACGGCATCGACGCCGAAGTCATCGACCTGCGCACGCTCAAGCCGATGGACACCGAGACACTGGTGCAGTCGGTGCAGAAAACCGGCCGCTGCGTCACGGTGGAGGAGGGCTGGGCGCAGTCCGGCGTCGGCGCCGAGATCGCGGCGCGCCTGATGGAGCACGCCTTCGACTATCTCGACGCGCCGGTTGCCCGCGTCACCGGCAAGGACGTGCCGATGCCCTATGCCGCCAATTTGGAAAAGCTGGCGCTGCCTTCCGTCGCCGAAGTCATCGCTGCCGCCAAGTCCGTCAGTTACAAGTAAGCGTTCCGCCGATGCCGACCAACATCCTCATGCCGGCGCTCTCTCCAACGATGGAGAAAGGCAACCTTGCGAAGTGGCTCAAGAAGGAGGGCGACAAGGTCAAGTCGGGCGACGTCATCGCCGAAATCGAGACCGACAAGGCGACCATGGAATACGAGGCGGTCGACGAGGGCACGCTCGCCAAGATCGTGGTGCCCGAGGGCACGCAGGACGTTCCCGTCAATTCGCTGATCGCGGTGCTGGCGAACGACGGCGAGGATGTGAAAGCCGCGGCGAGTGCGGCGAAGGCCGCGCCGGCGCCAGTCGCGAAGCCTGCCGCCTCATCCTTCGAGACGCGGCCTGCGGCCGCTCCTCAGGATGAGGCGAAGAGGGCGCCGCCCGCACCCAAGCCTGCTCCTCGTCCTGAGGAGGCGCGAAGCGCCGTCTCGAAGGACGCAGGCCCCCGCGCAAGCAACCGCATCTTCTCATCGCCGCTGGCGCGTCGTCTGGCGAAAGACGCCGGCATCGACTTGTCCCGCGTGCAGGGTTCGGGCCCGCATGGCCGCGTCATCGCCCGCGACATCGAAGAGGCAAAGTCCGGCAAGGGTCTGCGCGCGCCGGCGATCGCGCCGTCCATAGGTGCTCCGGCAGGAGCACCGTCCGCTCCAACGCTGTCGGACAATCAAATCCGCGCGCTGTACGAAGAAGGCTCCTACGATTTCGTGCCGCACGACAATATCCGCCGCACCATCGCGCAGCGACTTACGGCTTCGGTGCAGACCATCCCGCATTTCTACGAAACGGTCGACTGCGACATCGGCAAGCTGGTCGCCGCGCGCGAGGAGATCAACGCCCAAGCGCCGAAGGACAAGGACGGCAAGCCCGTCTACAAGCTCAGCGTCAACGACTTCGTCATCAAGGCGCTGGCGCTTGCCTTGCAGCAGGTGCCCAACGCCAATGTGAGCTGGACCGACGCCGGCATGCTCAAGCACAAACATTCCGACGTCAGCGTCGCCGTGGCGCTGCCCGGCGGGCTGATCACGCCGATTATCCGCAACGCCGAGACGAAATCGCTGTCGGCGATCTCCAACGAGATGCGCGACCTCGCGGTGCGCGCCCGCGCCTACAAGCTCAAGCCGCACGAATACCAGGGCGGCACCACCTCGGTGTCCAATCTCGGCATGTACGGCATCAAGGATTTCACCGCGGTGATCAATCCGCCGCAGTCGACCATCCTTGCGGTCGGCACCGGCGAGGAGCGCGCGGTGGTGCGCAACGGCCAGCTTGCGGTCGCCACCATCATGAGCGTGACGCTGTCCTGCGATCATCGCGCCGTCGACGGGGCGCTCGGCGCCGAGCTTATCAGCGCCTTCAAGCGGCTGATCGAGAACCCGGTGATGATGGTGGTGTGATGGCCGATACGTCCTTCGACGTTCTCATCATCGGCTCCGGGCCGGGCGGATATATCGCCGCGATCCGCGCGGCGCAGCTTGGCTTCAAGACGGCAATCGTCGAGCGCGATTATCTCGGCGGCATTTGCCTCAACTGGGGCTGCATCCCGACCAAGGCGCTGCTGCGCACCGCCGAAGTCTACCATTACATGCAGCACGCCAAGGATTATGGGCTGAAGGCCGACAATGTCGGCTATGACGCCGAGGCGGTCGTGAAGCGCTCGCGCGGAGTGTCGAAGCGCCTCAACGACGGCGTCGGCTTCCTGATGAAGAAGAACAAGGTTGCCGTGATCTGGGGCGAGGCGGTCAATCGACGCGCCCGGCAAGGTGACGGTGAAGGCGTCGAAGAGCGAAGCGCCCAAGGGCGCGCTCGGGCCCGGCGCCTATCAGGCCAAGCACATCATCGTCGCTACCGGCGCGCGGCCGCGCGTGCTGCCGGGCATCGAGCCCGACAAGAAGCTGGTGTGGACCTATTTCGAGGCCATGGCGCCGCCGGCGATTCCGAAGTCGCTGCTGGTGATCGGCTCCGGCGCGATCGGCATCGAGTTCGCTTCGTTCTATCGCACGCTCGGCGCCGAGGTCACCGTGGTCGAGGTGCTGCCGCAAATCCTGCCCGTCGAGGACCAAGAGATTCAGGCCTTCGCGCGCAAGAGCTTCGAGAAGCAGGGCATCAAGATTCTCACCAACGCCAAGGTCACCAAACTCGACAAAAAACCTGACAGCGTCACCGCCACAATCGAAGCCGAGGGCAAGACGCAGACCATCACCGCCGAGCGCGTCATTTCCGCCGTCGGCGTGGTCGGCAATATCGAGAACCTTGGTCTCGAAAAACTCGGCGTGAAGACCGAGCGCGGCTGCGTCGTCATCGACGGCCTGTGCCGCACCAACGTGCCGGGCATCTATGCCATCGGCGACGTCGCCGGCCCGCCGATGCTGGCGCACAAGGCCGAGCACGAGGGCGTCATCTGCGTCGAGGCGATCAAGGGCCTCAACCCGCACCCGATGAACCGGCAATGGATTCCCGGCTGCACCTATTGCACGCCGCAGGTCGCCTCCGTCGGCCTTACCGAGCAGGCCGCCAAGGACAAGAAGCTTGACATCCGCGTCGGCCGTTTTCCCTTCGTCGGCAACGGCAAGGCCATCGCGCTCGGCGAGGACCAGGGCCTGGTTAAGGTCATCTTCGACAAGAAAACCGGCCAGCTGCTCGGCGCGCATATGGTCGGTGCCGAGGTGACGGAGCTCATTCAGGGCTATGTGGTCGCCATGAACCTCGAGACCACTGAAGAAGAATTGATGCACACGATCTTTCCGCACCCGACGCTTTCGGAGATGATGAAGGAAGCGGTGCTCGACGCTTACGGGCGCGTGCTGAATATGTGATTTTGCACCGTCATGGCCGGGCTTGTCCCGGCCATCCACGTCTTGCCGGATTGAAAGAGCGGGAAGGCGTGGATGCCCGGCACAAAGCCGGGCATGACGAGAGGAAGAGGAGAAAAGCTATGGCCAAATACGCCAACATTCTCGAGACCATCGGCCATACGCCGGTGGTCAGGATCAACAAGCTGGCGCCGAAAGGCATCAACCTCTACGTCAAGATCGAGGCCTTCAATCCGCTCGGCTCGGTCAAGGACCGCCTCGCGCTCGGCGTCATCGAGGCGGCGGAGAAATCCGGCGAGCTGAAGCCAGGCATGACCGTGGTCGAGGCGACCTCCGGCAATACCGGCATCGGCCTTGCCATGGTCTGCGCCGCCAAGGGCTATCCGCTGGTCGTCACCATGGCGGAAACCTTCAGCGTCGAGCGGCGCAAGCTGATGCGTTTCCTCGGCGCCAAGGTGGTGCTGACGCCGGCCGCCGAGCGCGGCATGGGCATGGTGCTCAAGGCGCAGGAGCTTGCCAAATCGCACGGCTGGTTCCTCACCCGGCAATTCGAGAACGAGGCCAATCCGGCGATGCACGCGCGCACCACCGCGCGCGAGATCATCGACGACTTCAAGGGCGAGAAGCTCGACTACTGGGTCACCGGCTTCGGCACCGGCGGCACGCTGAAGGGCGTCGCCAGCGTGCTGTCGAAGGAGCGGCCCGACACCAAGATCGTTTTGTGCGAGCCGGCCGACGCGCCGATGGCCTCGACCCATCCGCAGCAGGACCGCAACCCGGACGGCTCGCCGGCCAAACCCAATCCCGCCTTCAAGCCGCATCCGATGCAGGGCTGGAGCCCGGACTTCATCCCGAAGATCACCGGCGAAGCGCTCGACATGAAGGTGATCGACCGCATCGTCACCATCGCCGGCGCCGACGCCATGAAGAATGCCAAGGCGCTGGCGCAGCAGGAAGGCATCTTCGTCGGCATCACCGCCGGCGCGACGCTGACCGGCGCGCTCGAAGTCGCCAAGACCGCGGCGCCGGGCTCAACCATCCTCGCCATGTTGCCGGACACCGGCGAGCGCTATCTGTCGACGCCGCTGTTTGCCGACATCGGCAACGACATGAATGAGACGGAGTTGACGATTTCCAACTCGACGCCAAATCACCGCATGCCGCCGAAAGCGGCGTAGTTCGATCCGTCATCCTGAGGTGCGAGCCGCGTAAGCGGCGAGCCTCGAAGGATGACGGGCAGTGAATCTCGGGCCGTCGCCCTTCGAGGGCCGCGCGTCGCGCGGCCGCCTCAGGGTGACGGAGCAGCCTAGGGGGCAGCCAGCATGGGTGTCATCTCCTGGATCGTCATCGGCCTGATCGCCGGTTGGCTCGCATACCGCATCGTTGGCGGGCGCGGCGGCATCCTGAACAACCTTGCGGTCGGGCTGATCGGCGCGATTGTTGGCGGCGTCCTGTTCACCAAGCTCAGCGTTGCCGTGGAGCCGGACTTCTTCGGCAGCCTGATCACCGCGGTGGTCGGCGCCGTCATTTTCCTGTTCATCTGGCGCGCTATCCGGCGGGTCTGAACCTCGCCTTGCGGCGCGGGCGACGCAGCCGTAAGTAAGGGCATGGCCGTCGTTTACGACATCGAGAAAGCGCGTCCGCGCCATCCGGAAAAGGCGCACCGCGCGGATTCCGCGCAGCCGCCGAAACCCGACTGGATCCGCGTCAAGGCGCCGGTATCGCGCGGCTATGAAGAGACGCGCACGCTGATGCGCGCCAACAATCTGCACACGGTCTGCGAGGAAGCCGGCTGCCCCAATATCGGCGAGTGCTGGGAGAAGAAGCACGCCACCTTCATGATCCTGGGCGACACCTGCACACGCGCCTGCGCGTTCTGCAACGTCAAGACCGGTTTGCCCACCGCGCTCGACCCGCACGAGCCGGCGCACGTCGGCGAGGCGACCGCCAAGCTCGGCCTTGCCCATATCGTCGTCACTTCCGTCGACCGCGACGATCTGCCGGACGGCGGCGCACGGCATTTCGCCGATACCATCCGCGCCATCCGCACACACGCCCCCGGCACGACCATCGAAGTGTTGACGCCCGATTTCCTGCGCAAGGACGGCGCGCTGGAAATCGTGGTCGCGGCCAGGCCCGACGTGTTCAACCACAATCTGGAAACCGTGCCGTCGCTCTATCTCACGGTGCGGCCGGGCGCGCGCTATTTCCATTCGTTGCGGCTGTTGCAGCGCGTGAAAGAGATCGATCCGCAGATGTTCACCAAGTCCGGCATCATGGTGGGGCTCGGCGAGGAGCGCAACGAAGTGCTGCAGGTGTTGGACGACCTGCGCTCGGCCAACGTCGACTTCCTCACCATCGGGCAATATCTCCAGCCCACACGCAAACATGCCGAAGTCAAACGCTTCGTGCCGCCGGACGAATTCAAGGCGCTGGAGACGATCGCCTACGCCAAGGGCTTCCTCATGGTATCGGCTTCGCCGCTGACGCGCTCGTCGCACCACGCCGGCGAGGATTTCGCGCGGCTCAAAGCCGCGCGCGCCGCCCAATCCTGATCGATGCCGCAATTCACGACCAAGCGCCGTGTCCGCCACAGCGCGGCGAACATGTTCGACCTGGTCGCCGACGTGGAAAAATATCCGCGCTTCGTGCCGCTGTGCGACGCGCTCAGGGTGAAGAGCCGCACCGCGATGGGCGACGGCATCACCGTGATGGTCGCCGACATGACGGTCGCCTACAGGATGATCCGGCAGACCTTCACCAGCCGCGTCACGCTCGATCGCCCGGGCCTCAAGATCGTCGTTGAATATCTCGACGGCCCGTTCAAGCGCATGCAGAATCGCTGGACCTTCCATCCGGCGACCGGCGGTTGCGACATCGAATTCTACATCGACTATGAATTCAGGAGCCGCACGCTGTCGATGCTGATGGGCGCCATGTTCGACACCGCCTTCCGTAAATTTTCCGCCGCCTTCGAGGCGCGCGCCGACGAAGTCTATGGGCGGGAGCAAGCCTGAAAACCCGAAGGACTGTGAGCAATGCCGCTCCGGGCGAGCCCGTAATTGAGCGGCACGCGGCTTTGCGCTAAGGCGGCGCACATGCACGAGGGCAGGGGATGAGCGTCTCATCCTGGATCATGGCGGCGCGGCCGCGCACGCTCGGCCTTTCGGTGACCCCGGTCATCGTCGGCACTGCGCTTGCCTGGGCGACTGCGCGGCAGATCCACGTACTCGCCGTGCTCGCGGCGCTGATCGGCAGCATGGCGATCCAGCTCGGCACCAATCTGCACAACGACGCGATCGATTCCGAGCGTGGCGGCGATGGCCCGGACCGGGTCGGGCCGCCGCGCGTCACCGCGATGGGGCTATTGAGCGGCGAGAGCGTGAAACGCGGCGCGCTCGGTTGCTTTGCGGTCGCCGCGCTAATGGGCCTCTATCTCGTCAATGTCGGCGGCTGGCCGATCCTGCTGCTCGGCATTCTCTCGATTGCCTCGGGCTGGGCCTATACCGGCGGCCCGTTCCCGATCGCCTATACGCCGCTGGGCGAGGCCTTCGTCGTCGCCTTCTTCGGCGTCGGCGCCGTCTGCGGCACCTATTGGTTGTGCGTTGGTGCACTCGCCCCTGCGGCGCTCGCCGCGGGCGTGGCGCTCGGGCTCATGTCCGGCGCGGTGCTGCTGGTCAACAACTATCGCGATGCCGAAGCCGACGCCCGTGTCGGCCGCCGCACGCTCGCCATTGTCGCCGGCCCGCAAATGTCGGCTCTCGTTTATGCCGGGCTGATGCTGCTGCCCTTTGCGCTGCTGCCGCCGATCGCGCGAGGGTTGGCCAGCGGCCATGTCTGGCCGGCGCTCGCCGCGCTGCCCTTCGCGCTGGTGCTGAGTTACCGTTTCGCGCGCGAGCCGCGCGGCCGTGGCTTCAACCGCATCCTGGTGCTCACGGTGCAGACGCAGATGCTGTTTGCGCTGCTGCTCGCGGCGGGCCTCGTTTTGTGACTGAAGTTGAACTTGCACAGAAGAGTGGCAGGGCTATCATCGCGCCATGACATTCCGCACCGGCGTCTACATCGTTCCCACGCACCGTTGGTACATCGAGCGTACGGTCTGGCTGATCGCGGGCTTCGTGCTGCTGGCGAGCACCGCGCTTGCGCTCACGCTCAATCCGCTGTGGATCCTCGGCGTCACCGCGACGGGGCTGACCTCGATCAACGTCTCGCTCACCGGCTTCTGCCCGGTCGGCAATATCTTGAGCCGCATCGGCTTCACGCCGATGCTCGGCGCCGAGACCTCGATGCGTGGCAAGTGGTATTTCCTGCAGATCGACCGCTGGTATCTCGAGCGCCGCATCTATGTCTTCGTCGGCATCAACATTTCGGTCGCCTCGGTGCTGATTCTGGCGTGGAGCCCGTGGGTGTCGCTGTTCACCATTTTCGTCGGCGGCGCCATGGTCTGGTTCGCCGCCACCGGCTATTGCGTCATGGCCAACATGCTCTACTGGCTCGGCTCTGAGCCGCGGCTCAATCCGGAATCGCCGGCGTCGGCGCGCTGCGTCAACTGCGCCATGTCCGCCGTCTGCGTCAGCCATCCCAAGTGCGCGTGACGGGCTGCCGACTTATCGGATACGCCGGAACCGGCTGAATTGAAATCGTTGCGTTATGCCGGCCGGCGTCTGATGGTCGTGGCACTTGCTCTCGACCAACTCGAATGTAGGACCGAGCAGGGCGGCAAGGCTCGCCGCGTCGTGGCGAATGACCGGCAGGCCGCTGCACCGTTCGGGGCCGTCGGGCGCAAAGGTGCCGATGATCACATGGCCGCCTGAGCGAACGGCCTTGGCGACACGCTGGGCATAAGCGGCCTGATCCTTTGGCTCGGTGAGAAAATGCAAGGCAGCACGGTCGTGCCACACGTCGTAACTCTGCGACGGCTGCCAGGTCGTGACGTCGGCAGCTACCCAGCGCACTTGCGCGGCTTTGGCGCCGAGCCGGGCCTTCGATGCCGCGAGCGCCTTGTCCGAAAGATCGAGAACGGTGATGGCCTCGAAGCCCTCGTCGACAAGCGCATCGACCAGGCGCGAGGCGCCGCCGCCGATGTCCACAATAGGGGCACTCAGATCGACGCCGGTTGCATGAATGAGTTCGAGCGAAATATCGGGCCGTTCCTGGAACCAGCTGACGGACCGCTCGTCTTTGGTAGCGTAGACATTCTGCCAGTGGGCCTGCTGGTCGAGATCATTCATCGGGCATTCCTCCCATTGGAAGCGTAGCCGGTCGGCAATAAAGTGGCCCGTCCGACCCACAATGCAATAGCGAGAGCGGCTGTGTCATTATCGCCCATCCTCGACAACAAGGACCCGCAATCGCCGTCCGTGTTCTTGCCCGCTGCCTTGATCCGCGAAGCCCGCCGCCAGAAAGGATTGTCGGTCGTCGATGTGCCTGACATCTGCATTCTCGACCCTGACGGCGATATTGTGCGCCGGCTGAAGGGTGAAGGCCGCGCCAAGCGTTTCGACGCGTGGCCTTGCTATCATACCGATCTCTATACATTCACGCTCGGCGGCGAGACGGTGGGCATCCTGGGCTGCGTCGTGGGTGCGCCGTTTGCCGTGTTGATTGCGGAGGAGCTGTTTGCCTGCGGATGCCGCATGCTGCTCAGCCTGACCTCCGCCGGCCAGATCGTTGCGCTCGAAAGCCCGCCGTACTTCGTGATCATCGATCGCGCCTTGCGGGACGAGGGCACGAGCTATCACTATGCGCCGGCGGCGTCATTTGCCGAAGCCGACCCCATTCTGGTAGCGACCGCCTCGGAGGCGCTCAACAGCGCGGGCCTACGCGCTATTGTCGGCGCCAGCTGGACGACCGATGCGCCGTTCCGCGAGACGCAAGCTGCGGTCGAGGCGGCGCGGAGCAAGGGCGTCCTTGCGGTCGAAATGGAAGCATCCGCCCTCTACACCTTCGCACGCGCAAGAGCAGCGCCGGTGCTGTGCCTTGCCCATGTCACAAACACGATGGGGCAAACGGATCGGGATTTTGAGAAAGGCAAGGCTGACGGCACCGAAGACGCATTGATCATTCTGGAAATCCTTACCAAAGCGATGCGCCGTCTTTAGCCATACAGCCTGCGCGCCCGCTGCTGGAAGGCCTGCATCATCGCCGGCGCGCGGTCGGCAAACGAGCCTCCGATCAGAACTTGCAACAGTCCCGAGCGGAAGCGAAAATCGGTTCGGTATTCGATGTCGGTGCCGTGGCCTGCTGCCGTGAAGGTCCAGCGTTGCGCGAAACGCTCGAACATCGGATCGCGGCTCACGATGTCGATGCGATGCGGGCGGTCGAGCTTCGCCTCGGTGGCAAATTGCCGGCGCAACAGCCGCGTGCCCATGGTCATCGTCACCCATACGGTATTGTCGTGGCGGCGCAGGACACGCGCCTCGATCACCCAGGGCAGGAATTTCGGATAGCTCTCGACGTCGGCGACCAGATCGAACACCTGTGCTGCGGCGTAAGGCGAATGCGCGTGCTCGATCCGCATTGATCGCCCCCGCAGGCGGCCGCCGTTAAATCTTTGCCGCCATGGTTTGCAGCATCGTCAGCGCCTGCAACACCGAGGCCCGGCGCACCTCGGCGCGGCCGATATCGCCATAACGCATTTCCGCGTGGGCGAGCGAGCCGTCGCGCGCGGCGCAGGCAAAATGCACCAGACCGACCGGCTTGTCGCGGCTGCCGCCGCCTGGCCCGGCGATGCCGGTGATGGCGACGACGAGATCGACGTCGGCGTGGGCCAGCGCGCCGCGCGCCATGGCCTCGGCGGTTTCGCGGCTCACCGCGCCGAATTTTTGGATAGTGTCGGCGGGCACGCCAAGCATCTGCTGCTTGGCCTCGTTCGAATAAGTGACGAAGCCGCGGTCGACGACAGCGGAGGAGCCGGCAATCTCGGTGAGCGCGCCGGCGACCAGCCCGCCGGTGCAGGATTCCGCCGTCGCCAGCGTCAGCCCGCGCGCCCGGCACGTGTCGAGCACGGCGGTCGCGGCGGCGCGCGCTTCCTCGATCACGGCTCGCTCCACGGCAGCCGCACCGTTGCGGTGGCGTAAGCAACGATGCCTTCGCCGCGGCCGGTGAAGCCGAGTTTCTCGCTGGTGGTCGCCTTGATCGCAACCCGGTCCAGGCTGATGCCGGCAATCCGCGCGATATTCTGTCGCATGGCGTCGCGGTGCGGGCCGATGCGGGGCGCCTCGCAGACGATGTTGACGTCGAGATGCGCAATACGTCCGCCGCGCGCGGCGACGCGATCGACGGCGAATTTTAGGAAGCGGTCCGAGGAGGCGCCGCGCCATTGCGGATCGCTCGGCGGAAAGTGCACGCCGATGTCGCCGTCGGCGAGCGCGCCGAGCAGCGCATCGGTCAAGGCGTGCAGCGCCACGTCGGCATCGGAATGGCCGGTCAGCGCCTTGCTGTGCGGAATGCGCACGCCACCGAGCGTGACATGATCGCCGGGCACGAAGGCGTGCACGTCGATGCCGGAACCGGTGCGCACGTCACCAAGATTCATAAATTGCGCGGCGAAGGACGCGGCCTGCACGCGGGAGAAATCCTCCGCCGTGGTGATCTTGATGTTGCCGGCCTCGCCCGCGAACACGCTCACGCCGAGGCCGGCCCATTCGGCGAGCGCGGCATCGTCGGTGAAATCCTCGCGTCCGGCCGCGGCCGCCTTGCGGTGTGCCTGCAGCAGGGCCGGGAAGGCGAAGGCCTGCGGCGTCTGCACCAGCCGCAGCGCGGCGCGGTCGACGGTTCCGGTGACGTGGCCGGCGGCATCGACGGTCTTGACGGTGTCGGTCACCGGCAGGCCAGGGATTGCGGCGCCGCTGGCGCGCGCCGCTTCAATCGCCCGCGATGTCAGATCGCGGCTGGCGAAGGGCCGCGCCGCGTCGTGCACCAGCACGATTTCCGGCGAGTGCGCGGCAAGCGCCTCGAGCCCGGCGCGCACCGAGGCCTGCCGCGTCGCGCCGCCGAACACCGGCGCCAGCGCCTTGAGGCCGGCGGCCGAGGCCTGGAACAATTCGACATCGTCGCGGTGAATGACGGGCTGCACCAGGGCGACATCCGGGTGTTCCAGGAACGCCAGCAGGCTCTGTCGCACCATCGGCGTGCCCAGAATTGGCCGAAATTGCTTGGGCATGTCGGCGCCGGCGCGTGTTCCGCGCCCGGCCGCCACCACCAGCGCTGCAATCACAGCCATCAATCGCCTCTCGATACGGGAGCTTCGCGTTTACAGCTTTTCTGCGTGCCGCTGAAACGATTTAGCGCCGATCGGCGCGGATTTAACGATGAACACCTTTTTGCAGTGCAGCACTTGCGCGATACTGCAAAATGTCTAACATCTAGGCATCGATAGAATTAGCCTAAAACATAGGCAGACAATAGGCAGGGCTTAGTGACGGCACATTTCAACGCGTTTTCGGCGGATCGGTGGAAGATCGGCGATGCGATCGTAGCTAATCGCGTGATTTTGGCGCCGATGTCCGGAATTACCGATTTACCGTTCCGTCGCCTTGCCGAGCGCCTCGGTGCTGGCCTCGTGGTCTCGGAGATGACCGCCTGCGCCGCGCTCGCTGAAGGCCAGCGCGAGGCGCGCGTGCGCAGCGAGGGCGGCGGCATCGGCATCCATGTGGTGCAACTCGCCGGCTGCGAGGCGCGCTGGATGGCGGAAGGCGCCCGCGTTGCCGAAGCACAAGGTGCTTCCATCATCGACATCAACATGGGTTGCCCGTCGAAGCAGGTAACCAACGGCGCCGCCGGTTCCGCGCTGATGCGCGACCTCGATCATGCCCTGACGCTGATCGAGGCGACAGTTGCGGCTGTAACCGTGCCGGTGACGCTGAAGATGCGGCTCGGCTGGGATCACGCCTCGATCAACGCGCCGGAACTTGCACGCCGCGCTGAAAGCGCGGGGGTGCGCGCCATTACCGTGCACGGGCGCACGCGCTGCCAATTCTACGACGGCACCGCCGACTGGACGGCGATCCGCGCCGTCAAGGCGGCGGTTGGCGTTCCGGTCATCGTCAACGGCGATATCCGCTCGTTCGACGACGCCACCCGCGCGCTGTCGCTGTCCGGCGCCGACGCGCTGATGATCGGCCGCGCCGCGCAAGGCAAGCCGTGGCTGCCGGGGCAGGTCGCACGCTATCTCGCGACGGGGAAACGCGAAGCCGCGCCGCCGCTCGCCGAGCAACTCACCATGATCGACCGCCTCTATGACGAGATGATTACGCATCACGGCGTAAAGATCGGCCGCCGCCATGCCCGCAAGCATCTCGGCTGGGCGCTCGACACCGCGGCCGCGACTGCCGGCGCGCCGGTTGCCGTGCTCAAGGATCACCGCGCCCGCGTGCTCACCGCCGATGAGCCGCGCGAGGCGCGCCGCCACCTCGCCGACGCCTACGACGCCTTTGCCTGGAGGGCCGCCGCATGAGCCGCGCCCAAGCCATCACCGCGCTCGCAACTTCGCCGGCCGACGCCGTTCTCAATGCGCTGCCGCATCCGGTGATCATGGTGGCGCCGGATGGCAAGATCGCCGACGCCAACGCCGCCGCCGAGCAGTTCTTCGAAGCCTCGATCCAGATGCTGCGCCGGCACATGCTGCGCGATCTGGTGCCGTTCGGCTCGCCGCTGTTGCAGCTCATCGAGCAGGTGCGCCAGCGCGGCGCCGCCGTCAACGAATACAAGGTCGATCTCGCGACGCCCCGCAATCCGGGCGAGCGCCTGGTCGATCTCTACGTCGCGCCGCTGCAGGAATATCCCGATCATGTCGTGGTGATGCTGCAGGAGCGCACCATCGCCGACAAGATGGACCGGCAGCTCACGCACCGCGGCGCCGCGCGCTCGGTGATCGCGCTGGCCGCGATGCTGGCGCACGAGATCAAGAACCCGCTGTCCGGCATCCGCGGCGCCGCCCAACTGCTCGAACAGTCTGCCGGCGACGACGACCGACCGCTCACCAAGCTGATCTGCGACGAGACCGACCGCATCGTGAAGCTGGTCGATCGCATGGAGGTCTTCGCCGACGAGCGCCCGGTCGAGCGCGAGCCGGTCAACATCCACGTCGTGCTCGATCACGTGAAGCGGCTGGCCCAATCCGGCTTTGCCCGCCACATCAAGTTCGGCGAGGAGTACGATCCCTCGCTGCCGCCGATCCTCGCCAACCGCGACCAGCTCATCCAGGTGTTCCTCAATCTGGTGAAGAACGCCGCTGAAGCGATCGGGGAAAGCGCGATCGACGGCGAAATCACGCTCACCACCGCGTTCCGGCCCGGCGTGCGGCTCGCGGTTGCCGGCAGCAAGGCGCGCGTGTCGCTGCCGCTCGAATTTTGCGTCAAGGACAACGGCCCCGGAGTGCCCGAGGACCTGATGCCGCATCTGTTCGATCCCTTCGTCACCACCAAGCCGACCGGCAGCGGTCTCGGCCTGGCGCTGGTCGCCAAGATCGTCGGCGATCACGGTGGCATCATCGAATGTGAATCGCAGCCGCGGCGCACCGTGTTCCGCGTGCTGATGCCAATCTACAGCGGCGAGGACGCGGTCACCGACGACGCGCCGCCGACGCAGAGTCCTTGAGGTCGCCGATGCCGACGGGAAGCATATTGGTCGCCGACGACGATGCCGCCATCCGCACCGTGCTCAATCAGGCGCTGTCGCGCGCCGGCTACGAGGTGCGTCTCACCGGCAACGCCGCCACTCTGTGGCGCTGGATCAGTCAGGGCGACGGCGATCTCGTCATCACCGACGTGGTGATGCCGGACGAAAATGCCTTCGATCTCATCCCGCGCATCCGCAAGGCGCGGCCCGATCTGCCGATCATCATCATGAGCGCGCAGAACACGTTCATGACCGCGATCCGCGCCTCCGAGCGCGGCGCCTACGAATATCTGCCGAAACCCTTCGATCTGAAGGAACTCATCGCCATCGTCGGCCGCGCTTTGTCCGAGCCGAAGGAGAAGAAGGCCCCGCCGGCAAAGAGCGAGGAATTCGAGAACATTCCGCTGGTCGGCCGCTCGCCGGCGATGCAGGAAATCTATCGCGTGCTGGCGCGGCTGATGCAGACCGATTTGACCGTGATGATCTCCGGCAAATCCGGCACCGGCAAGGAGCTGGTCGCCAAGGCGCTGCACGATTACGGCAAGCGTCGCACCGGGCCGTTCGTCGCCATCAACATGGCGGCGATCCCGCGCGACCTGATCGAGTCGGAGCTGTTCGGCCACGAGAAGGGCGCCTTCACCGGCGCCAACACGCGCTCCTCGGGCCGCTTCGAACAGGCCGAAGGCGGCACGCTGTTCCTCGACGAGATCGGCGACATGCCGATGGAGGCGCAGACGCGGCTGCTGCGCGTCTTGCAGCAGGGCGAATATACGACCGTTGGCGGCCGCACGCCGATCAAGAGTGACGTGCGCATCATCGCGGCGACCAACAAGGATCTGCGGCAACTCATTCAGGGCGGCTTGTTCCGCGAGGATTTGTTCTTCCGCCTCAACGTCGTGCCGCTGCGGTTGCCTCCGTTGCGCGAGCGCACCGAGGACATTCCCGACCTCATCCGCCACTTCTTCGCGCAGGCGCAGCGCGAGGGCCTGCCGGCCAAGCAGATCGATCCGGCCGGGCTCGAGCGGCTCAAGCGTCACCGCTGGCCGGGCAATGTGCGCGAGCTCGAGAATCTCGCGCGCCGGCTTGCCGCGCTCTATCCGCAGGAAACCATCACCGCGGCCGTGATCAACTCCGAGCTGGCGCAGCCGGCGCTGCCAGCGGCCGGCGAAGAGCCACGCACCGAGGAATCCTTGGGCGCCGCGGTCGAGCGGCACCTCGCCACTTACTTTTCCGGCTTCGCCGACGCGCTGCCGCCGGCCGGCCTCTACCACCGGATCTTGCGCGAGGTGGAATACCCGCTCTTGTCCGCGGCGCTCGCCGCTACGCGAGGCAACCAGATCCGCGCTGCCGACCTGCTCGGCGTCAACCGCAACACCTTGCGCAAGAAAATCCGCGACCTCGACATCCAGGTCTTCCGCGGCGGCAATTAACGCGGCGTTTCATTTCGTCGAAATTCGTGTATTGAGCCACTCGTCCCCGCGTCCGCGGGAATGTGCGGAGAATGACGAATGGCGGCCACCGTCGAACTCGGCCTCGACACCTTCGGCGACGTGACCGACGGCCCCGACGGCAAGCCGCTTCATCCGGCGCAGGTGATCCGGAATCTCATCGATGAAGCGGTGCTGGCCGACGAGGTCGGGGTCGACTTCATCGGCGTCGGCGAGCATCACCGCCCGGATTTCGCGGTGTCGTCGCCCGAGATGGTGCTGGCGACGATCGCCGGTCGCACCAAACGCATCCACCTCGGCTCGGCGGTCACGGTGCTGTCATCCGACGATCCGATCCGCGTCTATCAACGCTTCGCCACGCTCGATGCCGCGTCGAGCGGCCGCGCCGAAGTGATCCTCGGCCGCGGCTCCTTCATCGAAGTCATTTCCGTTGTTCGGCTTCGATCTTGATGAGTACGAGAAGCTGTTCGACGAGAAGCTCGACCTCTACGCCGCCGTGATCAAGCAAAAGCCGGTGACCTGGCAGGGCAGCATCCGGCCGCCGCTTGCCAATCAGAACGTCTATCCGAAAACCGAATCCGGCACGCTGAAAACCTGGATCGGCGTCGGCGGTACGCCGGAGTCGGTGGTGCGGGCCGCGCATTACGGCTTCCCGATGATGCTGGCCATCATCGGCGGCGACCCGAAACGCTTTTCGCCTTACGTCGATCTCTATCGCCGCGCGCTCAATGAAATGGGCAGACCGCCACTGCCGCTCGGCGTCCATTCGCACGGCTTTGTCGGTGAGACCGACGAGACGGCGCGCGAGCTGTTGTTCGACGACTACAAGCGCATGCGCGACAAGATCGGCGCTGAGCGTGGCTGGCCGCCGTTCGGCCGCGCCGAGTTCGAGCGCGAGATCACGCAAGGCTCGCTTTATGTCGGCAGCCCGGAGACGGTGGCCAAGAAGATCGTCGCCACGGTCAAGGCGCTGGGCGCCGACCGTTTCGACATGAAGTACAGCGCCGGGCCGCTGTCCCACGAGAAGATCATGGGTTGCATCGAGCTCTATGGCCGCAAGGTCATGCCCTTGGTTCGCGACATGATGGCGTAAGGCGCCGGGCGCCCCGGGCATGGCCGATTGTGGGTTTTGCGCCGCAGTCTTGTCGCAATTCGGCAACATTGTTGTATAAACGCATCACTCAGGGGAGGGCGTAAGGCTCGGCCCCTGAGCTGGGGGGCGCTCTGAGCCCCGTTTCGACCGCAGGGGCTCAATGAGCGTCGAACAAGCCGCGATTGCCGAGGCTGCCGGCCCGCCCGCCAAGCGCAGGGACGTGCGCATCCTGGGGCCATTCTCGGTTGGTCTCGCGCTGCTCTCGGCTTTCGTCACCTTCATCGTCCTGGCCGACCTCACGCCGATCGTGCCGACCCACAACGTCGTGGTGAGCCTGCTGCTCGCCAATGCGGCAACCGTGGTGCTGCTGATCGCGGTCATCACCCGCGAGGTCTGGCAGGTGGTGCAGGCGCGGCGCTCGGGCCGCGCCGCGGCGCAGCTGCATGTGCGCATCGTCACGCTGTTTTCCATCGTCGCCGCGGTGCCGGCGATCCTCGTCGCGGTTGTCGCCAGCGTCACGCTCGACCGCGGCCTCGACCGGCTGTTCTCCGCCGGCACGCATACGGCGATCGAGAACTCGCTGATCATCGCCGAGGACTATCTGCACGACCACGCGCAGTTCGCCCGCTCCGACATCATGATCATGGCGATCGACATCGCGCGCAACAAGCCGTTCTTCGACGAGGATGCGAGCCGGCTGCCGCAGTTCCTGACCTTCCAGGCCTCTGTGCGTGGCCTTGCCGCGGCGATCGTGCTCGACAAGGACTTGAACACCGTCGCGCGCGCCAACATCCAGACCAATCTCACCTTTGCGTTGCCGCCGCGCGCGGCGCTCGCGCAGATCACCGAGAAAGAGCCTCAGGTCGTGCTGTTGCCCGACACCAATTACGTCGCGGCGATCATCCGGCTCCACAGTTACGACGACCGGTTCCTCTACATTACGCGGCTGCTCGATCCGCGCGTGGTGCCGCAGTTGCAGGCAACGCGCGCGAGCGCGCAGGAATACGCGGCCATCGAGTCGCGGCGGCTCGGCGTGCAGGTCGCCTTCGCCCTGATGTACACGGTGATCGCGCTGATCGTGCTGCTATCGGCGGTCTGGATCGGGCTCAATTTTGCCAACCGGTTGGTGGCTCCGATCCGCCGCCTGATCGGCGCCGCCAATCTCGTCTCGACCGGCAATCTTTTCGTCCGCGTGCCGGTGCGCCAGTCCGAAGGCGATCTCGGCCATCTCGGCGAAACCTTCAACCGCATGACGGCCGAACTGCGCAGCCAGCGCGACGATCTGGTGCGGGCGCGCGACCTGATCGACAGCCGCCGCCGCTTCACCGAGGCGGTGCTGTCCGGCGCCTCCGCCGGCGTCATCGGCGTCGACGGCAACGGCTGCGTCAGCATCCTCAACCGCTCGGCGGAGAAGCTGATCGGCCGCAGCGAAGCCGAAGCGCTCGGCCGGCCGCTGACTGAAGTGCTGCCCGAGCTTGCCGCCATCACCCCCGCGGTGCAATCGGGTGCGCAGCGGGCGGTGCAGGACCAGGTCACGATCAGCCGCAACGGGCGCGAGCGCAATCTCTCGGTGCGCGTCACCAGCGAGCAGTCGGCCGAGCACGGTTATGTGGTGACGCTCGACGACATTACCGACCTCGTCGCCGCGCAGCGCACCTCGGCCTGGGCCGATGTTGCCCGCCGCATCGCCCACGAGATCAAGAACCCGCTGACGCCGATCCAGCTGTCGGCCGAACGGCTCAAGCGCAAATACGGCAAGATGATCAACACCGACCGCGAGGTGTTCGACCAGTGCACCGACACCATCGTGCGCCAGGTCGACGACATCAAGCGCATGGTCGACGAGTTCTCGCGCTTTGCCCGCATGCCGAAGCCGGTGATGGCGGCCGAGGACGTCGCCGACATGGTGCGGCAGACCGCGTTCCTGATGCGCGTCGGCAATGCCGAGATCGACATCGAAGCCGACGTCGCCGAAGATCCGATGCCGGCCCAGTTCGACCGCAGGCTGATCTCGCAGGCGCTCACCAACATTATCAAGAACGCGACCGAGGCGATCGCCGCGGTGCCGCCGGCCGAGCTCGGCAAAGGCGTCATCCGCGTCTTTGCCGCGCGGGAAGGCGAGGACGTCGTCATCGACGTGGTCGACAACGGCATCGGCCTGCCCAAGGAGAACCGCAGCCGGCTGCTCGAGCCTTACGTGACGACGCGCGAGAAGGGCACGGGGCTCGGCCTCGCCATCGTCGGCCGCATCGTCGAGGAGCACGGCGGCACGATCGAACTGCGCGATGCCGCCGACAAGATTCCGGGCCAGCGCGGCGCCTGGGTGCGCGTGCGCTTTGCCGCCGCCGGCCATGCCGCGCCACAAGAACAACAACCAGCAGTGAGCAAGTAATGGCTGCCGATATTCTGATTGTCGACGACGAAGCCGATATCCGCGACCTGGTCGCCGGCATCCTGCAGGACGAGGGCTATGCGACGCGCACCGCGCGCAACAGCGACGAGGCGCTCGCGGCCGTCGCCACGCAGCGGCCGAACCTCATCTTCCTCGACATCTGGCTGCAGGGCTCCAGGCTCGACGGCCTGCAACTGCTCGACGCCATCAAGCAGGAGCATCCGGAGCTTGCGGTGGTGATGATCTCCGGGCACGGCAACATCGAAACCGCGGTCGCCGCCATCAAGCGCGGCGCCTACGACTTCATCGAGAAGCCGTTCAAGGCCGACCGGCTGGTGCTGGTCGCCGAGCGGGCGCTGGAGACCTCGCGGCTCAAGCGCGAGGTCAAGCAGCTGAAGCAGCTTGCGCCGCTGCCGCCGACGCTCATCGGCCGCTCCGCCGCGATCGGCCAGTTGCGGCAGGTCGTCGACAAGGTGGCGCCGACCAACAGCCGCATCCTCATTGTCGGGCCCTCCGGCTCCGGCAAGGAGCTTGCCGCGCGCTCGATCCATCAGGCCTCGGGCCGCGCCAGCGGACCGTTCATCGTCGTCAATGCCGCGGCGATTACGCCGGAGCGCATGGAGGTCGAGCTGTTCGGCGTCGATCATTCGAACGGCAGCGAGCAGCGCAAGGCCGGCGCGCTCGAAGAGGCGCACGGCGGCACCTTGTTCTTCGACGACATCGCCGACCTGCCGCGCGAAACGCAGAACAAGATCCTGCGCGTGCTGGTCGACCAGACCTTCCAGCGCGTCGGCGGCTCGACCAAGATCGCGGTCGACGTGCGCATCGTGTCCTCGACCTCGCGCAACCTCGAGGCGCTGATCGCCGAGGGCAAATTCCGCGAGGATCTTTATCACCGGCTGTCGGTGGTGCCGATCCGCGTGCCGCCGCTGGCCGAGCGGCGCGAGGACATTCCCGACCTGGTCGACTATTTCATGGAGCAGATTTCGCAGGCGACGGGCTTGCCCAAGCGCCGCATCGGCGAGGACGCCATGGCCGTGCTGCAATCGCACGATTGGCCGGGCAACGTGCGGCAGCTGCGCAACAATATCGAGCGGCTGATGATCTTGGCCGGCGGCGATCCCGACATGGTGATCAACGCCTCGATGCTGCCGCCGGACGTCGGCTCCATGGTGCCGTCGATGCCAAACGGCAACGGCGGCGAGCAGCTCATGGGCCTGCCGCTGCGCGACGCCCGCGAGGTGTTCGAGCGCGAATATCTGGTGGCGCAGATTTCCCGCTTCGGCGGCAACATATCGCGCACCGCCGAATTCGTCGGCATGGAGCGCTCGGCGCTGCATCGCAAGCTGAAAGCGCTGGGCATCGGCGTGATTCGGAAAGCGTGTCCGGCTCGGGCGAATCATGCGTAAGTCATGTCCCGCATCGCCTACGTCAATGGCCGCTACCTGCCGCGCAGCGAAGCAAAAGTGCCGGTCGAGGACCGCGGCTACCAGTTCGCCGACGGCGTCTACGAAGTCTGCGAGGTGAGGGGAGGCCGCCTGGTCGACGAACGCCGGCACATGGCGCGGCTGGAACGTTCGCTCAAGGAGTTGCGCATCGCGCAGCCGATGCCGTCGTCGTCGCTCGGCGTGGTGATGCGCGAGACGATCGCGCGCAACCGCGTGCGGGACGGCATCGTCTACGTGCAGATCACCCGCGGCGTCGCCCGGCGCGATTTTCCATTTCCGCCCGCCGGCACCAAACCGTCCGTGGTGGTGATGGCCCACAGCAACGATCTCGCCGCGCTCGATGCGCTCGCCGCCGAAGGCGTTGCCGTCGTCACCGTGCCCGACATCCGCTGGGGCCGCGTCGACATCAAGTCGGTCGCGCTGTTGCCCAACGTGCTCGCCAAGCAGGCGGCGCGCGAGCAGGGCGCGCGCGAGGCCTGGCTGGTCGACGAAGCCGGCCGCGTCACCGAAGGCGCCTCGTCCAACGCCTGGATCGTCACCCGCGACGGCAAACTGCTGACGCACCCGCTCGGCCGCGACATCCTGCCCGGCATCACGCGCTCGGTGGTGCTCGATGCCATCAAGGCGCAGGGGCTCGCCTTCGAGGAGCGCGCCTTCACCGTCGAAGAGGCTTACGCCGCGCGCGAGGCCTTCATCACCTCGGCGAGCCAGATCGTGCTGCCGGTGGTGCGCATCGACGGCCGCCCGGTCGGCAACGGCGCGCCGGGGCTCGTCGCCACCGCCTTGCGCCGCGACTACCACCGCTATGCCGCGGTCAGCTAACCGGCCAATGCCGAAAAACCGCCTGTTTTCTAGACGACTTAAGGCAGAGGGCGCCAACTTGTGCTTGCGCGGGGGGCGCCCTGCCATCTAATAGCTGTTCCTGAGGTCGGGCCCGCTTTGCATACCGGGGAAAGCGGGAACTGGATGGAATTCGTACCATCTGGGGTCCGGCTTCGGCAAATGAACGGTCTCGCGCTTAAAGACGCGGGCAAAAAAGGAACAACGGCCATGGCCGCCGAACGTGCGCAAAATTTGCAAGACACATTTCTCAATCATGTTCGCAAAAGCAAAGTCCCGCTCACAATCTTCCTGGTCAACGGGGTGAAATTGCAGGGCGTGGTGACCTGGTTCGACAATTTCTGCGTACTGCTGCGACGGGATGGGCATTCGCAGCTCGTCTACAAGCATGCGATCTCGACCATCATGCCCGGTCATCCGATGCAGTTGTTCGAAGGCGGCGACGAGCCGCCGGCCGCGGACAAGGCGTAATTGGAACCGCGCCGCCGCGACGAAGCAGTCGACCGGCTGAGCGGCAGCGGCTCGGAGACCGGCCGCGCCATCGTCATCGAGCCGTGGGTCAAGCAGGCAGCGCGCGCAGCGCCGCGAAACGCGCGCGCCCGCGGCGCGGCTCGAGGAGGCGGTCGGCCTTGCCCGCGCCATCGATCTCAATGTGGTCGACGCGGGGCTGGTCACGCTCAACGACGTGCGACCGGCGACCTATATCGGCAAGGGCAAGGTCGACGAGATCGCGGGGCTCGCCAAGAGCCTCGACGCCGCGATCGTGGTGATGGACTGCCCGGTCTCGCCGGTGCAGCAGCGCAATCTGGAGAAGGCCTGGAACGCCAAGGTCATCGACCGCACCGGGCTCATTCTCGAAATCTTCGGCCGGCGCGCGCGCACGCGCGAGGGCGCGTTGCAGGTCGAGCACGCGCACTTGAGCTATCAGAAGAGCCGGCTGGTGCGCTCGTGGACGCATCTCGAGCGCCAGCGCGGCGGCTTCGGCTTCCTCGGCGGCCCGGGCGAGACGCAGCTCGAAGTCGATCGCCGCGTCATCGAGGACCGCCTCAAGCGCATCGAGGCCGAGCTCGACAAGGTCAAACGCACCCGCAAGCTGCATCGCGAGGCGCGCAAGCGCGTGCCGTATCCGATCGTGGCGCTGGTCGGCTACACCAATGCCGGCAAGTCGACGCTGTTCAACCGCATGACGCAAGCCACCGTGCTGTCGGCCGACATGCTGTTTGCCACGCTCGATCCGACGCTGCGCGCCGTCGAATTGCCGCACGGCGCCCGCGTCATTCTGTCCGATACCGTCGGCTTTATTTCGGACTTGCCGACCATGCTGGTGGCGGCGTTCCGCGCCACGCTGGAAGAGGTGATCGAGGCCGACGTCATCCTGCACGTGCGCGACATGTCGCACGAAGATTCCGCGGCGCAGTCGCGCGACGTCGAGAAGGTGCTGGAGGAACTCGGCATCGCGCCGAGCGACCCCGGCTGATCGAAGTCTGGAACAAGGTCGACCGCCTCGACGACAACGGCCGCGCGCGGCTCGCCAACATGGCCGAGCGGCAGCCGGCGCGAGCGGCGGCCGGTGGTGGTCTCGGCGCTGAGCGGGCGAGGGGGTCGAGGCGCTCACCGCGGCGATCGAAGCCCGCCTGGGCGAGAGCCGGCAGACCCTGCATTTGCTGCTCGATCCGGCCGACGGCGCCGGCCTGAGCTGGCTCTACCGCCACGCCGAGGTCTTGTCGCGCGAGATGCGCGACGACGGCCAGTTGGCGGTCGACGTCCGGGCGGATCAGGACAATGCGGCGCGGGTGATGGCGAAGTTTGCCGTCAGCGGCGAATGAGCGGCTCTTGACAATATTCCTAAAAGGATTATCATCCTATTCATCCCGCCCCAAATGCAAGGGGTGTCTGTACAGCATCTTCAGATGCGGGGCGGGGAGCGGTGGCCGGGGAATTTGCGCTTCGCTGGAGATGCGGCGAGGTGCCCCGGCGGTTGAAGCCGCGAGTGTCCCGGCGCGCCAGCCGCGCGCCACTTGGTCCGTGATGCCGGCGCCGGCAAGTGGTCACACTTAGTCGACGCCGAGCTGGCCTGAAGCGGTGGATAGGCGGCCCGCCAATTCGCGAGAAGAGGTGAGGTTGCCTGAAACGGTACGTCCACCGGGGGCGCTGCGGAATAGACCTACCAAACACCGCGCGCGGGACGCCGAGGGACTGGCGGACTTGCGGCATGCCCTCCGAACCCCGGACTTGATCCGGGGGAAGGAGGGTTACCGGACTTCGACATGCCTCGATGTCGCGAGGCGTCGAGGCCCGTGGGTCCGAGCATTCTTGTTTGCGCACTCTGCGCAAGCTTGAGTGCGCCCGGACCCTTGGCGTCCCGCGCGCCCTCGCAATTTTTGGGGCGGGCGGCTTGCAAATGCGGCTCACCCCGGGCCGATCAAAGAACAGGGGCGATGGCGCACGCCTAAAACTCAGACCTGCCATCCTGAGGAGCGGCGCGCCAGCGCCGCGTCTCGAAGCGATGGCAACGAGACCCTGCGTCCTCACTGGTTCGAGACGCGCCGCTGTCGCGGTGCGCTTACCTCACCATGAGGACCGCACCGGCTAGTTCGCTGACAACCAAATCGCAAACGCGAGGCGAGGGCGGTCTACAGCCCGGCCTTCTCCGCCTCCTTCGCCTCGTCCCACAGCGCGTCCATCTCTTCGAGCGTCGCGTCCTGCGGGCGTTTGCCGCGCGCGGCGAGCGCCTGTTCGATGGAGGCGAAGCGGCGCTCGAACTTGGCGTTGGTCGCGCGCAGCACGCCTTCCGGATCGGCGCCGAGGTGGCGGGCGAGATTGACGACGGCGAACAGCAGATCGCCGACCTCGGCGGCGGCGGCCGTCTCGCTGGCGTCAAGTTCGGCCTCGATCTCGTCGGCCTCCTCGCGGATCTTGGCGAGCACGGCGCGCGGGTCGTTCCAGTCGAAGCCGACGCGGCCGGCCTTGTCCTGCAGCTTCAGCGCGCTGGTTAACGCGGGCAGGGCGACCGGCACGCCGGCCAGGGCGCCGGTTTCCGGCGCACATCGCCGCGCTCGGCCTTCTCCTCGGCCTTGATGCGCTCCCACAGGCCTTTGACGGCTTGCGCGGTTTCGCCGTGCGCGTCGGCGAAGACGTGCGGATGGCGGCGGATCAGCTTGGTGGTGATGGCCTCGACCACGTCGCCGAAATCGAAGGCGCCTTCTTCCTCGGCCATGCGGGCGTGGAACACGACCTGCAGCAGCAGGTCGCCAAGCTCGTCCTTGAGGTCGGCGAGGTCGCCACGGGTGATGGCGTCGGCCACCTCATAGGCTTCCTCGAGCGTATAGGGCGCGATGGTCTCGAAGCTCTGCTCGAGGTCCCAGGGGCAGCCGGAGCCGGGCGTGCGCAGCGCCGCCATGATCTCGATGAGCCGGCCGATGTCGCGGGAGGGTTTCAACGGTCGCTCCGATGCGCGGCCGCAGGCACGGGATTCGCATAAGACATATTATGGAATATTTCTATAATCCCTGAAAATGCTGGTTGGTCGAAGATTGCGGCAGATACCATTGAATTATCTTGCTTATTCATAAAATTGATTGGATTTGCGTGCTTGCGCCAGTCTATTTTTCAATGGCTTCTGCCATTTATCGTAGGAACTACTTTAGCTCGCCGTGAAGCGCATCCCGTCATAAGCCGGCTCGACATTGGCCGGCAGTCTGGCGCGCAGCGCTTCGTAATCGAGATCGGCATGCAGGTTGGTCAGGATCGCGCGTTTCGGCTTGACCCGTTCGATCCAGGATAGCGCTTCGTCGAGGTTCATGTGGCTCGGGTGCGGGTTGAACCGCAGCGCATCGACGATCCAGACATCGAGCCCGGCCATGGCCGCCAGGCTTTGCTCCGGCAAGCCCTTGATGTCGGCGGAATAGGCGACATTGCCGAAGCGGAAGCCGAGCGAGGGGATGTCGCCGTGCTCCTGCAGCACCGGCAGGGCCTCGATGGCGCCGCCCTGCCCGTCGATGCTGACGGCATGGCCGGGCGTCAGCCGGTGCTCGTTGACGATCGGCGGATATTCGCTGCCCGGCGGCGTCGAAAAACAATAGGCGAAGCGCACCCGCATCACGTGCGAGGTCGGCGCGTCCATGTAGACGTCGACGCGGCGGCGCTTGTGCACGAAAAGCGGGCGCAGATCGTCGATGCCGTGGGTATGGTCGGCGTGCTCGTGGGTGAACAGGACGCCGTCGAGCCAGTCGACCTGTGCCTCCAGGAGCTGCTCGCGCAGGTCCGGCGAGCAGTCGACCAGAACGCGGGTGCGGCCGTGCGCGCCGCTACGCTCGACCAACAGCGAGCAGCGGCGGCGGCGGTTCTTCGGGTTGGCGGGATCGCAGGCGCCCCAGCCGAGCGCAACGCGCGGCACGCCCATGGACGAGCCGCAGCCGAGGATGGTGAAAGTTAACGTCATGCGGCATTGGCAAGGTGGCGCGGCACCTTGCTGAACAGGCGGAAGAAGTTCTCCGTGGTCTGCCGGGCGATCACCTCGGCGGGCACGCCGCGGGCCTGCGCCAGCACCTTGGCGGTCTCGACCACATAGGCCGGCTCGTTGCGCTCGCCGCGGTACGGCAACGGCGCGAGATAAGGCGCGTCGGTCTCGACCAGCACGCGATCGGCCGGCAGCTCGGCCGCGATGGCGCGCAGCTCATCGGAACGCTTGAAGGTCAGGATGCCGGTGAAGGAGACGTAGTGGCCGAGTTCGACGGCCTTGACGGCAAGGTCGCGGCCGCCGGTGAAGCAATG
This sequence comes from uncultured Alphaproteobacteria bacterium, assembly GCA_963822035.1. Classification (GTDB taxonomy): domain Bacteria; phylum Pseudomonadota; class Alphaproteobacteria; order Rhizobiales; family Xanthobacteraceae; genus Pseudolabrys. The sequence continues at coordinate 943,926 of CAWGGC010000004.1, forward strand.
CAGCACCGCCTTGAAGGCGCCCTTCCCGGTTTCCTCTTCCAGAATCCGCGCCATGTCGGCATCGCAGTCGCGCGAATGGATGACCAGCGGCAGACCGGTTTCGCGCGCCGCGGCGATATGCTGGCGGAAGCTTGCCTCCTGCAGGTCGCGCGGGCTGTTGTCGTAGTGGTAATCGAGCCCGGCCTCGCCGATCGCCACGACTTTCGGATGCTTGGCTATGCGCGACAAGCTCCTTGGCGCCGATATCGGTCTCGTCCTTGGCGTTGTGCGGATGGGTGCCGACCGAGCAGAACACGTCGGGAAAGCGCTCGGCAATCGCCAGGATTTGCGCGTGCTTTTTCACCCGCGTCGAAATCGTGACCATGCGGCCGACATCGGCGGCGCGGGCGCGCGCCACCACGGCATCGAGCTCGGCGGCAAAGTCCGGAAAATCGAGATGGCAGTGGCTGTCGATCAGCATGGCTCAGGCGCTTTTGGTATCGGGGGCCGGCTCGACATAGCGCGGGAACACAGGCGCGGGCGCAGGCAGCGCGCGGCCCGCCGCGATGCGTTTCCTGCCGTCGAGCTGCGAGAAATCGCGCTCATCGGGCGCAACCGCGAGCAGGTCGAGCAGCTTCGCCGCGGAGCCCGGCATAAAAGGCTGCGCCATGATGCCGACGCGGCGCAACACCTCCGCCGTCACATAAAGCACCGTGCCCTGCCGCTTCGGATCGGTCTTGGCCAGCGCCCACGGCGCCTCCGAGGCGAAATAGCGGTTGGCGTCGGCGACCACCGCCCAGACCGCGTTGAGCACCTGGTGCAACTGTTGCGTCTTCATGTGCTCGCGCGCCGTCGCGATCATGGCGTCGGCTGAGGCGAGCAGCACTTTGTCGGTGTCGGCAAAGGCGCCCGGCTCCGGCAATTTGCCGCCGAAGGCCTTGCCGATCATGGTCAGCGAGCGTTGCGCCAGATTGCCGAGATCGTTGGCCAGATCCGCGTTGATGCGGTTGACGATAGCTTCGTGCGAATAGTTGCCGTCCTGGCCGAACGGCACCTCGCGCAGGAAGAAATAGCGCAAGCGGATCGACGCCGTAGGCGTCACACAACGCAAACGGATCGATGACGTTGCCGACCGACTTCGACATCTTCTCGCCGCGGTTGAACAAAAAGCCGTGGCTGAAAATATGCTGCGGCACCTCGATGCCCGCCGACATCAGGAACGCCGGCCAGTAGACGGCGTGGAAGCGCACGATGTCCTTGCCGATGACGTGCAGCGCCGCCGGCCAGTAGCGCTTGAACTTCTCGCTGCCGGTGTCGGGATAGCCGACGCCGGTGATGTAATTGGTCAGCGCGTCGACCCATACATACATGATGTGCTTGTCGTTGCCGGGCACCTTGACGCCCCAGTCGAAGGTGGTGCGCGAGATCGACAGATCCTGCAGGCCGCCGCGCACGAAGCTCGCGACCTCGTTCAGCCGCTCCTTCGGCAGCACGTAGTTCGGCCGCTCGTAGAGCTTCAAGAGCTTGTCCTGATAGGCGGAGAGGCGGAAGAAATAGCTCTCCTCCTCGACCCACTCGACCGGCGTGCCTGTCTTGGCTGACGACGCGCACCTTCTGCTCGTTGAGATGCGTTTCGTCCTCGGCGTAATAGGCCTCGTCGCGCACCGAGTACCAGCCGGCATATTTGTCGAGATAGATGTCGCCGTTCTTCTCCATCGCCTCCCAGATCGCCTTGGAGGCGCGGTGGTGGCGCTCTTCGGTGGTATGGATGAAGTCGTCGTTCGAGCATTCGAGCCGCTGCACCATGGCCTCGAATAGCGGCACATTGCGGTCGCGCAGCTGCCGCGCCGTCAGGCCCAGCTTGGCCGCGGTCTGCTGCATCTTCTGCCCGTGCTCGTCGGTGCCGGTGAGAAAATAAACGTCGTAGCCGTCGAGCCGCATGAAGCGGGCGATGGCATCGGTCGCGATCGCCTCATAGGCGTGGCCAATATGCGGCGGCCCGTTCGGGTAGGAAATCGCGGTGGTGATATAAAACGGTAGCTTCGCCGACATAGTCGATTTCTAAAAAAGTGCGGGTGAGCGGACGTGGTGTGAAGGCAACGCGCCCTTCGTCCACCCCGGCCGCATGGGGTTCGCGCGTTAGGTAACAATCCCTTCGCACCGCGGCAAGCAACGGCTCGATTTTTGCTGCGGATATGCTTGCGATTTTCGTCAACACGACCGCATAATTCGTCAAAACAAAACAACCTAGGGGAGGACAATCGATGCGTACCATCGGCGTCATTTTCACCATTGCGCTCGCATTCACGCTCGCGAGCTGCGGCAAGCCGGAGCCCGGTCCGCCGGGGCCCAAGGGCGAAGTCGGCGCCAAGGGCGATCCGGGACCTGCGGGACCGGCTGGTCCTGCTGGTGCTGCAGGCCCCGCCGGATTGGCTGGCCCGCAAGGCCAGGCTGGCCCCGCCGGACCGCAAGGCCCGGCAGGCGTTGCCGGTGCCTCGTCGCAATTCCGCCTGGTGCGCTCGCCGTGCACCGGCGGCACCTGCCAGGTGAGCTGCCAGGACGACGAGATCGCCGTGACGGCCTTCTGCGGCAGCAACCGGGCACCGGCGACCTTCGCCGGCGATCGCTCGGTGACCTGCGGCAGCGGTCCACTGGTCGCCGTCTGCGCGAAATAACTCGCTTGTCCTGATCGATAGCCGGCGGCCTCGGGCTGCCGGCTATTTCATGCCCACGCACTTCTTCACGAAGGCGGCGCGGTCTTCCATCTTGATGTGCTGATCCATCGCCTGCTTGTCGCAGGCGCGCATCTTCTCGGCATCGCCGGGCGGCATCATCTTGTCGGGTGCGGATGCCTTCATCGGCTCGGCGGCCTGCGCGGCGGCGGCAAGCAGCGCGGCGGCGGACAACATGAGGGTCAAACGGCGCATGGCGGTTCCCCTGATCGCTTGAGCGAACCTCATCCTATCGCAAAATCGCGTGTCATGCCCGCCCCTATTGCGGCGCAAGCCGCTTTTCGCCAAAGAGGCGTCGCGGCGACAGCGACAAGGCGCTTCATCCATGACGGCAATGCAGAAATGGCTCGCGAGCTTGCTCGGTACCTTGGTTGCGGTTCTGGCGGCCTATCAATGGCTCGACCGCCCAATCGCGCTGATGGCCAAAGGGCGCGTGCTCAGGCAGCAAACCTACGCCGAACTCACCCACATACCCGATCCTGTGATCCCGCTGGCAATCGCAATCTTCGTCTTGATCGGCTTTTGGGTGCTGTCGCGGCAGCAGCCTCTGGCCAAGCCGCTTGCGACCGCGCTTTTGTGCAGCATCAGCGCCATCGTCGCCGAGGCGACCAAGAGCCAGCTCAAATACGTGTTTGGCCGAACCTGGCCCGACACCTGGGTCGACAACAATCCCTCGTTCCTCCACGACAACGTGTACGGCTTCAATTTTTTCCACGGCGGTCCCGGCTACATGTCGTTTCCGTCCGGCCACACCACGCTGACCTGCGCCGTAATCTCGGTGTTGTGGATCGCCTATCCGCGGCTCCGCGCACTCTATGCCGTGGTGGTGCTCGCCGTGGTCGTCGGCCTCGTCGGCGCCAACTATCATTTCCTCAGCGACATCGTCGCCGGCGGTTTCGTCGGCACCTCGACCGGCTGGATGCTGGTGGCGATGTGGCAGGTGCGGGAGACCGCGCCAATCGCGCCTCAGGCGCGCGTCGCCTCCGCGAGCAGCCCGAACACGGCAAACACCAGCGGCTTGCGCTCGAGATTATAGGCGGCGGCATCGCGTGCGGCGCTGTTGATCTTGTCGAAGGCAAGCGCGAGGCGCTCCATCCGTCGCATCTCCTGCGCGCTGTCGAGCCGCGCCGACAGCCAGCCGTTGACCATGTCGACGAAGACCGCGAGCGTCTGCGGCTCGCTGCCGCCGAGCGCGTCGCCGAGCGCATGCAATGCGCGCGGATCGGGATCGGGCAACTGGCCGAACAGGTCGAGCACGCGCTGGCGCAAGTTGCGTGCCTTGTCGTCGAGCAGGGCAAAGGCGCGCGCCACGCTACCATCTGCCGCCGCCGCCGCTTCCTCGATCTCGGCATCGTCGGCGCCGCGGCCGGTCGCGGCGGCCAGCGCGCGGGCGACATCGGCGGTCTCCAGCGGCCGCAGCAGCAGGCGCCGGCAGCGCGAGCGGATGGTCGGCAGCACGCGACCCGGTGCGTGGCTGATCAAGAGCAGCAGCGAGCGCTCGGGCGGCTCCTCCAGCACCTTGAGCAGGGCGTTCGCCCCGGAGCGGTTGAGTTCGTCGACGGAATTGATGATGGCGATGCGCCAGCCGCCCTCTTCCGAGGTTGAACCGAAAAACGGCACGACGCGGCGGATATCCTCGACGCGGATCTCGGTGAAGAGCTTGCCGGTCTTGTCGTTGACGACGCGTTCGAGCATCAGCAGCCCGCTCTGCGCCTGCGCGGCGATGCGCCGCGTCACCGGATGGTCGGGCGGAAGTGCGAGGGTCTGCGCGTTCTGCACGTCGGCCGCCCTGGGATCGGGATGCGCCAGCACGAAGCGCGCCATGCGATAGGCGAGCGTCGCCTTGCCGATGCCCGGCTCGCCGCCGAGCAGCCAGGCATGTGGAATGCGCCCGCTCTTGTAGGCCTCGAGCAAAGCCTGCTCGGCCTCGGCGTGGCCGAACAGCGCCGTCGTCTCGCGCGGCAGCGGCAGCTCGGAGTCGCCGTCGGCGCCGCTCATGTGCCGACCGTTTCCGCGAGCTTGGCGAGCCCCGGGTGCAGGCGCTGCTCGACCACCGCCCAGATGCGCTCGGCAACGACGTCGCGCGGGGCGCGGCCGTCGATGACGACGCAGCGCTTGGGCTCGGCCTCGGCGAGCGCACGATAGGCGCTGCGCAGTTGCTCGTGGAATTTGACGTCCTCTGCCTCGAAACGGTCGGCGACGCCGCCCTCGCGGCGGCGCGTCGCGCGCGCCAGGCCGACGGTCGCCGGCACGTCGAGGATGAAAGTGAGGTCCGGCACCGCGCCACCGACGGTCACCCGCTCGAGGCTGCGGATCAGCCGCGGGTCGACCTTGCCGACCGCGCCCTGATAGACGCGGGTTGAATTGATGAAGCGGTCGCTGATTACCCACTTGCCGGCCTTGATCGCCGGGATGATCTTGGTGCGCAGATGATCGTCGCGCGCCGCGGCAAACAGGATCGCCTCGGTCTCGGCGCCGAGCGGCTTGGCAAGCCCCGACAGCAGAATATGTCGGATGATCTCGGCGCCGGGCGAGCCGCCCGGCTCGCGGGTGATGACGACGTCGAGACCGAGCGATTTAAGCCGCTCGCCCAGCAGGCGCACATGCGTCGACTTGCCGCTGCCTTCGCCGCCCTCGAAGGTGATGAAATATCCGCGCATCTAGCCGATCATAGCCGCTCGGCCCCGGCGCGGAACAGGCCGATCATCAGTTCGGTGACCGCATCAACGGCGCGCTGCGACATGTTGCCGCGGGGAACGCTCGCCGCAGTCGTCAGCGGCTGCTCCAGCACCAGATTATCGTCGCGCCAGACCTTGAGCGCGCCGACCGGCGTGCCCTCCTGCACCGGCGCCGGCACCGGCCCGGTGTAGACGATGCGCGCGACAATCCGGCCGCTGCCGGCCTTCGGCACCATGATGCGCACGGGGCCGGTCGCCTTGAGCGGCACGCTGCCGCTCGCGCCGCCGAACACCTTGGCGTAGCCGATGGTCTGTCCTTGCGTGAACAGCACGCGCCTCTCGAAATTGTGGAAGCCCCACTCGAGCAGCTTCTTGCCCTCGTCGGCGCGCTCCTTGGCGCTCTTCTCGCCGTTGACGACCGCGATCAGCCGCAGCCCGTCCTGCACCGCCGAGCCGACCAGGCCGTAGCCGGCTTCCTTGGTGAAGCCGGTCTTGAGACCATCGGCGCCGGTGACGGTCGCAAGCAGCGGATTGCGGTTGGGCTGGCGGATCTTGTTCCAGGTGAATTCGGTCTGGCCGAAGATCGGATAGAAATCCGGATAGTGCAGGATGATGTCGCGCGCGAGCATGGCGAGCTCGCGCGAGGTCACCTTTGTGCCGGGGTCGGGCAGGCCGTTGGAATTGGTGAAGACGGAGTTCTCCAGCCCGATCTCACGGGCGCGCTGCGTCAGCTTGGCGGCGAACTCGGCCTCGTTGCCGGCGATGCCCTCGGCGAGCACGATGCAGGCGTCGTTGGCGGACTGGATGATGACGCCGTGCAGCAGCGAGTCGACGTCGACCTCGCTGTGGAGCGCCGCAAACATGGTCGAGGAATGCGACGGCGCCCCGCCCTTGCGCCAGGCGTTTTCGCTGACGACGAAAGTGTCGGTGAGCTTGAGCTTGCCCTCCTTGATGAGGTGCAGCACGTATTCGACCGTCATCAGCTTGGCGAGGCTCGCCGGGAAGATGAGCGTGTCGGCGTCGCGCTGGAACAGCACGCTGCCGCTCTCGGCATCGACCAGGATCGCGTGCGGCGCGTTGATCGGGCCCTCGTCCTTCTTCGGCGCGGACGCGGCAGCGACCGGCTTTTTCGCCGGCGCCTCTTTTTCCTGCTTCTTCGCGGCAAATGCGGGCGCCGCGGCCAATGCGGCGGCCATCAGAGCGGCCAAAAATCGCTGGCGAGTGATCATCCAAAACTCATCCGGACCGCGCGGGGGAACCCGGTGCGGGCCCTATTGCGGCGGCAAGTGCGGCGTTTTGGCGGCGAACGGCGGCTTAGTAAAGCCCGCGCCCGCTGGTAACCGCCGTTGCGCCATCATAGCGCACCGGGGCATAGGCGGAAACCGGCGATACCGCAGGCGTTTCCGCGCTGTGGACCGGCTCGGCCGTGGCGGCAGCGGAGGCATCCGCGTACTGCACTTTTGCGGCTGGCGCCTTCTTGACCGCCGGAACATCGCGCGCGCCCTCGCCCAGCCGGTAGGGCCGCTCGGGCGGCGACGGGACCTCCGAAATCTGCGTCGAGCGGCCGCGAATTGAACATCGCCGGCACGAACGGCTTGGCGGAGGCGACCTGCACGCCGGCGCCCGGCACGCCCTCGCGCAACGTGGCCTCGAGCTTGCGGTCGTCGGAGCCGACGAGCGGCGCGCGGCCGACGTATTCGACTTTCACCTTGGCGACACCCTTGCCGTAGAAGCCGAGCAGTTTGGCGGTGTGTACCGATAGATCGATGACGCGGTCGCCGACATAGGGCCCGCGGTCGTTGACGCGGACGATGATCGAGCGGTGGTTTTCCAGATCGGTCACCCGCACGTAACACGGCAGCGGCAGCGTCGGGTGCGCCGCCGTGATCGCGTTCATGTCGAAGATTTCGCCGTTGGCGGTGTAACGGCCGTGGAAGTCGTCGCCGTACCAGGAGGCAAGGCCGACGGCGTTATAGTGCGGGTTTTCCTCGGGGACGTAGGTCCGGCCGGCGACGACATAGGGATTGCCGACCCGGTAGACGCCGCCGCCTTTCGGCACCGCCTCGCCCGGCTCGACCACGCGGGCGCTCGCCATCACGCCGTAGCGCGGATCGACCTTGCCGGACAGGCCCGATGAGCAGTTCGCGAGGGCCAGACACGCGCCAAACAGCGCAACAAAGCGCGCCTGCGGCCACAACGCGGCAACCCCCCGAAACACCATGCAGCCGGCCCAGTCCCCGTTGCGAAGTCACAATCATACCCCGCCTGATGCGGCTAAGAAATGGCAAGCATGCGAGTTGGTGAAGAATTCTTTCCCGTCCCAATTCGTCCCAAGCTGCCGTCCCCGCCGGGCGATGCCGCATGGGCTAGCCGAGGCAGCCTCCCCTTGCAAGTCGCGTCCGCTTCGCGCAATTGGACCGGGGACTGGAAGGGTGGCCGAGTGGTTTAAGGCACCGGTCTTGAAAACCGGCAGAGGGTGCAAGCTCTCTCGTGAGTTCGAATCTCACCCCTTCCGCCATGCCGCTTGGCTGGCAAGAGAAAAAGCAGGGCCGCCGCTTTACGGCCCGCTTGCCCTGCGTCAGTATTCGTTAAAAGCCTAATTCAAAAAGCCTAAGTCAATAACTTCGGGAGGAAAACAATGGCCATTCGTTCGTTCTATCGCGCCGCGCTGCCTGCAATTCTGATCGCCACCGCCGCTGTGGCCCATGCGCAGCAATATCCGACGCACCCGATCCGCGCCATCAGTCCGTTCCCCGCCGGCAGCGCTTCCGACACCGTGAGCCGCGTCGTGCTCGATCAGGTCTCGCAACTGATCGGCGAACCGGTCGTCGTCGAGGTTAAGCCCGGCGCCGGCGGCACGCTCGGCTTTGGTCTCGTTGCGCACGCCGATCCGGACGGCTACACGCTGGCGACCTCCTCGTCGTCGCTGGCAACCGGAAAGGTGCTGCACAGCCACCTGCCCTACGATCCCGTGAAGGATTTCATCCACGTGGCGATGATCGGCACGTCGCCCAACATCCTGGTGGCGTCCAAGGCGAGCGGCTTCAAGACCGTCGCCGATCTGGTCGCCGCGGCCAAGGCCAAGCCCGGGACGCTGACCTTCGCCTCCGCCGGCGTCGGCTCGTCCTCGCACATGGCCGGCGAGCGCTTCCGTCTCGCCGCCAACATCAAGGTGCGCCACGTGCCGTTCCGCGAAGGCGGGCTCAACGAAGTCATGGCCGGGCGCATCGATTTCTATTTCATTCCATTGGCGGCCGCCGCCGCCGCGCTCAACAACGACAAGCTGGTCGTGCTGGCCGTGAGCTCGCCCGAGCGTTCGCCGCGCATCCCCAACGTGCCGTCGGTTGTCGAAGCCGGTTATCCCGACGCCGTGTTCCGCTTCTGGAACGGAATATCGGCGCCGGCCGGCACGCCGGCCGATGTCGTGCAGAAGCTGCATGACGTGACGGAGAAAGCGCTCGACGTGCCTGCCGTGCAGGAGAAGCTCGCCAGGCTCGGGGTCAAGCCCGAGCACATGAGCGTCGAAGCCTTCCAGAAGTTTTTCGCCGAGGACTATGCCGCAACGTTGAAGCTGGCCAAGGACGCCGAGATCAAGCCCGTCGACTAGAGTACAGTCACCCAACAAGGAAATCCTGGAAATGAACATCGTTCCGCCGCGGATCGGCCCGCAGCCGTGGGAGGTCGTGCGCACCAAGCTCGACCAGGCCCTGCCCTTCGCCAACATGCGCGAGACGCCCTACTACCGCGACGCGGTGTGGGAGCAGTTCTCCAAGGGCGAGTATGAGCGCCGCTACCGCGCGCTGCGCGACAAGATGCGCGAGCACAAGCTCGACGTCGTCATCGTGCCGGGCGGCCCAAGCCATTGGAGCTTCGGCGGCGGCATGCTGTGGCTGACCGGGCATTGGGAATGGCACGCGCTGTCGAGCTACGTGCTGGTGCCGCGCGACGGCGAGCCGACCATGATCTATTCGATGGGCGGCACGCATGCCGAGGCCGTGCGCCGGCAAGTCGCGGTCGCGGTCACAGACGTCCGTCACAGCCGCAGCGGCCGCTACGCCGATATCATGGTCGAGCGCATTCGCGAGCTGAAGCTGGAGCGTGGCCGCATCGGCTTGATGGAAATCGACGCCCGCCACAACGACTACATGCCGGTCAATCAGTACACCGTGCTGCGCGAGAACCTGCCTGACGCCGAGCTGATCTTCACCAAGGGCTTCCTGCACGAGCTGCTTGTCGATCCACAGCGCCGAGGAGCTCGACTGCGTCCGCAAGGCGGGCGTGCTGTGCGAAAACGCGATGAACGCCATGATCGCGCGGGCGCGGCCGGGCGTGAAGGAATACGAGCTGCGCGCCGCGGCCGGCGCCGCCATCCTCGAAGGCAATGGCGACATCGACTTCCTCATCATCGGCTCGACGCCGATGGACAACCCGGCGATGGTGTTCGGCAATCCGCGGCCCTCCTCGCGCGCGCTGAAGAAAGGCGACATCATCAACATGGAACTGGCCGCCGGCTATCGCGGCTACACCGCCCAGATCGGCTCGCCCATTTGCATCGGCGAGCCGAACGAGATGGTGCGGAAATTCTGGAACGAGATCACCGTGCCCGGCTACAAGCGCATTATCGCCGAAATCGCGCCGGGCAAGCCGGTCGAAGCGATGCGGCAGGCGAGCAAATTCTTCCGCGACATGGGCTACCAGTCGCGGCCGGTGCAATGCCACGGCATCGATCTCGTCACCGACAAGCCGCATGTTCTCGCCGAGCACGTCGGCGCCGAGCCGTTCGAGCAGGTGCTCAAGCCCGGCATGGTGATCATGGCCGAGCCGAACCCGATCACGCCGGACGGCCTGTTCGGCATCTTCCTCGGCCACACCTTCATCGTCACCGACAAGGGCCACGAGGTGGTCGACAAATTTCCGCTGGAAATCGCGATTGCGAAGGGATGAGCCGTTCTAGATCCCGAGCCTCTTGAGGATCTCGAGCCGGCCGGCGACCAGGCTTTCGGCCGCCTTGGTCAGATGCGCGAGCGCCTCGGATTTCTCGTGGATTGGCTTGTGGTCCATCGTTGGGCGGACTGCGGTAGGTTCGATCATCTCCCAGGTCATCTTTGCGATGGTCTTGGCATCGAGCGAGAGCCCGCGTTCGCGCGCTATCAGCAAGCCGAAATCGGTGAGCTCGGCGGTAACGCCGGTTGCGATCGTCGGCGCGGCAAGCGCCATCACCACCTTGCCGGCGGCGATCTCGCCAGCCAGCGCAAGGTTGAGCCGCCGCGACGGCGCCGGATCGACCTTGACGTCGGGCCTCGTCATCTTGACCCGGCCGGCGTGCGTCAGCAGGGCAAGCGTCTGCGTCAGAACCTGCGGATCTTTGGCAGGGCCGGTTGCCCGCGCCAGCATATCGGACAGGCGAATTGGGCCTTTGGCGAGAAGATCGAGCACCGCCGAATAGATTTCGGCGCGGCCTTCGACCGCGCCCATCGCAGTCGGAATTTTCGCGGTGGCCGCCGCGCGCGGAACGACCAGCGTGAACACGCGGTCGAGCTCGCGCAACCGCTCGACCTGAGTCATTTTGTTGGCGCCGCGCACGAAGATGTCGCGGCGGAACGTGCGGCCGACCAGGAAGTCCTTGACCGTTTCGAGCCAGACGCGGTCCGTCGGCTCGCGCAGCAGTTCGTGCGTGGTGATCGGTACCGATGTCTCGTCGATATTGTCGGCGATCTGCGAGGAACAGGCGAAAGTCAGCCGCGTCGCGGCGAAATCTGCCACGACGTCGGCGTGATAGAGCGCGCTCCAGCTTTCGTTCAAGTGCTCGTGGACGAGATAGGAAATATCCATTCCCTCCATCGATTCGATGAATTTGCCGACTTGCGGATTGGCGGCAAAATAGAAAGCGCCCGCCTCTTTCATGGCTTTTGCAAACCGAAGCGCGTTAGCCGTCGCCACGCGTGGCTCCGCCGGATTGCGTTTGGACCATTCGTACAACAGGCGCTGCAAGGGTGCGCGCGGCATCCAGCCGGGTGCCGCGTTGTAGGAAACGTAAAGTGCGCCTCCGGTCGCGAGCCGTCGCTCGGCAAACTGCACGATGGCGCGGCGGATCGCCGGCGCGACCCAGCTGTAGACGCCGTGCAGCGCGATGATGTTGAACTCGCCGAGATCGGCAAGGCCCGGTTCAAGCAGCTCGTCGAAGCTTTTCTCGATGAAGCGGACGTTGTCGAGCCGCGCTGCTTCTGCGAGCGCCTTCGCCGCCACGATATGCGTCGGATTGAAATCGACGCCGACGAACGAGATCTGCGGGTTGGCCGCGGCCAAGATCAGCGTGGTCAGCCCGTAGCCGCAGCCGAGCTCGCAGTAGCGCGCGCCCGGTCGCATGAGATCGGCCTTGTAGCCGGCGAACAGCAGCGCGGTTTCAATGTGGACAGGCGCCAGATCCGGATAAAATCCAACCGTGTAGGGAATATCGATCTGATAGCCCTGCCCCCAATCGGACATCAGCGCGTCCCTACGACGATTGTCACGCGGTCAGCTCCACGCCGGCATCTTGACCCCGCCTAGGGTAGCGCATGGCGGGGCAAAGCCAAGGGCGGGCAAAGCCGTTGGCCTTTAGCCGGTGAGCAGACGATGCAAAACGTCGTAGCTCGTGGATTGCGCCGCCCCGAGCGCGCCGTCCGTAGTCACGCCATGGTCGGTTACCGTCACCTTCTGGAAGTCGAAGGCGACACTGGTCTCGACGCCGGTCATCGCCGCCGCCGATTGCACCATGAGGGCCAGCGCGTTACTGAGCTTGACGTCGTAGAACGGCGTCTGCCTGCCTTTGTCGTCGTCCAACACGCCGACGAGTTCGACCGAGCTGATCACCTTGCCAGTCGCCTGGTCGGCGACGAGCGGCGCCAGTCCTTCGAGCGAGGAGATGTCGATCGAGAGTGGCGAGAAGCTATCCCTGCCGGCGCCGCCACCGCCGCCTGTGCTGCTGACCGTCGGATTGCTCAAGCCGAAGCTGAAGCCGTCGACGCTGAACCAGCCTTTGTAGTCCTCAGCGGTTGAATCGCCGGTGATCCCGTCGATCTTGAGGAAATACTGCGCCCGACCGTCAGGCACGGGGGTCGCCGTGGTCGGCAAGGCGGCCGGCGGCGCGAAGTTTGCCGCCGTCGCGGTCGCTATTTCCTGCGTGCCCTCTCCGCCGTCGGACGAGACCCCATTGTCGGCGAGACGCACTTTCTGGAAGTCGAATGTGAGAGCAGTGTCGACGCTGCCGTCGCCCGGCGTCGTAACCAAGCTCGCCAGACGCGCATTGCTGAGCTTGATGTCGTAGACTTCCGTCTGTTTGTTGTCGGTCACTCCAACAAGTTCAACCGTCGAGATTGCCTTGCCGGAAGCGGCGTCGGCAAACAGCGAGGCAACGCCGGTAAGCGAGGACACGTCGACCGTGAGCGGCGAGAACGTGGCCCGGCCGGCGCCGCGGCCGGCGCCCAAGCCGCCTGCCTGATCGAGCAATCCAAAATTGAAGCCGTCGACGCTGAACCAGCCCTTATAGGATTCCGACGTGGAATCGCCGGTGACACCGTCGATCTTAAGGAAGTAGTGCACCGAGCTCCCGTCCGGCACCGCGCTCGCCTTGTCGGGCAGCGCGGCCGGCGGGTCGAACCGTGTCGGCGTAACGATGGTTGTTTCGGAGCCCTCCAACGACGTTTTATCGTCGGTCAGCTTCGCTTTCTGGAAATCGAAGGCCAGAGCCGTATCGACGCTACCGTCGCCCGGCGTGGTGTCGTAGCTCACCAAAGTCGCGTTCGTCAGGCTGAGATCGTAGACCTTTTGCTGCTTGTCGCCACCTGTGACGCCCACAAGCTCGGCGGACTTGATCAGTTTGAGAGTTGCGGCATCGACGAACAGCGGTGCCAGCCCTTCGAGAGAAGAAATGTCGATGGTGAGAGGTGAGAAGGTTGCGCGCCCGGCGCCACCGCCCCCACCCGCGTTGGAACTTGTCGAGTTGCTCACGCCGAAGTCGAAACCGTCGACGCTGAACCAGCCCTTGTAGTCCTCGGCGGTCGAGTTCCCGGTCACTCCATCGATTTTGAGATAGTAATGCGTCGCGCTGCCGTCCGGCACCGGGCTTGATTTGTCCGCAAGGGGGGCAGGCGGTTCGAAGCTTCGCGCGGTAAGGGTCGTCGTCTCCGTCGAACCGAGTTCGCCGTCGAGCGATGCTTTATGATCCGTGAGGCTTGCTTTTTGGAAGTCGAAGGTGAGCGCGGTATCGACGCTGCCGTCGCCCGGCGTCATTTCGAGGCTTGCGAGGCTCGCCGTCGTCAGCTTGAGGTCGTAGACCTCTTGCTGCTGCTGCTTTTCGCCACCATTGGTGACGCCGACGAGCTCAACCGACTTGATCGTCTTACCGGTGCTGGCGTCGAGCAGCAACGGCGCCAAGCCTTCGAGCGATGAGATGTCGACGGTCAGCGGCGAGAATGTCGTTCGGCCAGCGCCGGCACCCCCGCCCGCGTTGCCGTTGGCCGAATTGATCACGCCGAAATTAAAGCCTCCGACACTGAACCAGCCTTTATACGCCTCCGCCGTCGAGTCACCGGTCACGCCGTCGATCTTGAGGAAATATTGTACCGAGCTCTCAGCCGGCACCGGGCTCGCCAAATTCGGTAGCGGCGCCGGCGCCTCGAAGCCAGACGGGGTGAACGTCACCTTGTCGGGCGAAGCGAGCTTGCCGTCTGCATTCGTGACGCCGTCCTGCAACGTTGCTCTGGTGAAGTCGAATGCAAGCGTCGTGTCGACACCGTCGGCGCCCGGCGCATTGTCGAAACTTACAATCGTCGCATTGGTGAGCTTGAGGTCATAGACCTGCTGCTGCTTGTCGCCATTCGTGACGCCGATGAGTTCGACATCCTTGATTGTCTTGTCGGCGCCAGCGTCGGCCAACAGCGCCGCAAGCCCTTCGAGCGAGGAAATGTCGACGGTCAGCGGCTCGAACGTGGTCCTGCCGGCACCGCCGCCACCACCCGTGGCGCTGGTGGCGGGGCTGGTCGCTCCGAAGCTGAAGCCGTTGACGGAGAAGTCGCCTTTGTAGGCTTCGGTCGTCACGTCACCGCCGACACCGTCAAGCTTCAGGTAATAGCGCACGCTGCCGTCGCCGGGCGTGGCCTTTTCCGAGAGAGCCGGTGGCGCCAGGAAGGACGTTGGCGAGAAGGTCGCCGTCTCCACCGCGTCTTGCGAGCCGTCGAGCGATCCCTTGTAATCGCTGAGCGTGCCTTTCTGGAAGTCGAAGGCGAGCGTCGTCTCGCCCGCCGTGTTTTCCAGCATCACCAGTTGGGCGCTGGTGAGTTTGAGGTCGTAGACCTCCTGCTGCTGCTTGTCACCATTGGTAACGCCGATGAGCTCGACACTCTTGATCCGCTTTTGCGACGCCGCGTCGGCGAGCAGCGGGGCAAGCCCCTCGAGCGTGGAAATGTCAACCGTCAGCGGCGAGAAGCTGGTTCTGCCGGCACCCGCACCGAAGCCGCCGACGGTGCTCGTCGAGCCAAAACTGAACCCGTCAACCACGAACGCACCACGGTACTGCTCACTGGTGGAGTCGCCGGTGATGCCGTCGATCTTCAGGAAATACTGCAACGGGCTTGAGGCCGGCATTTGAACCGCCGGCAGAGATACCGATGTTGGGCCGAGGAACTGATTGCCAAAGCCGAAGAAAGGAAACCCATCGCCAAAGAAATTCCGGTTTCTGAGCAGTTGCAGAAGGAGTTGCTCGATGTCCTGCAAAAGCGGCATGTTGGCCCCCGTCGTGGTCGGTTGCAAAACGAACCTTCAACAAGCGTAACGGAGGAGCGCGACAGCGAAGCGACACAATCGATCTGACGCTCACCCCGCCAGATATTTCCTGTGAATTAGCGTACTGAGCAACTGAAAGGCGGACAAGGGCATGCTGTAGCTTGGCGCGCCATGCGGCCGATAGCTTGGCGGCGAACCGAGTTTACCGCTGCACCCAAAGGCTAAGCCCTTGCGCCGATTGACATTGTAGCCGGCTGTTGCTCGTCAACAGACCGTTGCACGAAGGACGAATTATCAACATGCCCAGGCCCCGGCTCCACGACCTGTTCAAGTTCACTCGCCGCTCGGTGATCGCCGGGCTGCCGCTGTTGCTCGGCGGCTGTCTCAATGCCGATTACGGCGCGCTGAGCGACGGCGGCTTCCTCACGCCGGCGGTCGACATCACCACCGTCGATCAGAGTTTGCTGCGCACCGAGGTCGCCTGGCACGGCAAGGAGAAACCGGGCACTGTCGTGGTCAACATTTCGCAGCGGCGGCTCTATCTGGTGGAAGCCGACGGCAAGGCGATCCGCTACGGCATCGGCGTCGGCCGCAGCAAAGGCGCCAACTTCCGCGGCACGGCAATCGTCGGTCGCAAGGAAAAGTGGCCGCACTGGACGCCGACCGAGAACATGATGGAGGCGATGCCGCTCTATCGCCACTATGCGAGCGGTATGGACGGCGGCCCCGACAATCCGCTCGGACCGCGCGCGCTTTATCTCTACCGCGACGGCAAGGACACCTTCTTTCGCCTGCACGGCACCATCGAGCCGGACACCATTGGCCAGGCTGTGTCGTCAGGCTGCATCCGCCTGTTCAACCAGGACATCATCGATCTCTATGACCGCGTGCCGGTCGGCGCCCAGGTGATCGTCAAGCAGAGCTAGGCGGCGGCCCCGGCCCGCTCTCACTCCCAGGCGTCGAAAATGTCGGTCACGAACGGCCCGCCCATGGTGCGGCATTCGCGCTGGCAATAGCGGTCGCAGGTATCGCCGAGCTTGATGCAATGGCCCTGCGCGTCGTGCACGAGGCAGGCCGCGACGCCCCAGGTGCAATGCGCGCCGCAGTCATCCCGGCAGGCATCCGCATCCCGGATAGACTGCTCGCGCTCGCTGCGCGGGAACGGCAGCGTTCGGTTCGGCGCGTTGTAGCGCCATGAGACGGGCGCGCCGGCGCGCGTCAACACCGCTTCCGTAGCGGCGGCAGGCGTGAGCGCCGCCAGCCACAAAGCGCCGAGAACCGGCAGCAACAGCAATAAACGGATCATCACCGCCGAGCATATCGCTTGGGACCGCCGGCGCAACGCGGGCGGTGGATGAAACGGCGGGCGGAGCGGGAACTTTCGCCGGCCGCTGCCGCTTGCTATTGTCGCGCTATCGACACGTGGGGCGCGTTTTCGGCGGCGCATGCGGATCATGCGCCATGGGAGACCATCCGTGACGATCATCGAGCAACCTTCGGCCGGTGAGCCGACGCAGACTTTCGGCACCGCCGGCATCAAGCCGCTGACGCGGCCGAGCCTGATGACGCGCATCTTCATGGCCGTCGTCGCCTTCGTCGAGCGGCTCAATCTGACATTGAGCAAGGTCGGCAATCCGCCGATCTACGACAAGGCGGTGTTCCTCTGGACAAGGCGATCGAGCGCGAGTGGCGCGCCATTCGCGCCGAGCTTGACCGCGTGCTCACGCGCAAGGATGAGCTGCCGGGCTTCCACGAGCTCGCCGCCGACGTCGCCGCTATCAGCACCGACCGCGGCTGGAAGACCTTTCTGCTCGTCCGGCTACGGCTTCAAGTCCGACGCCAATATCCACCTCTGCCCGCAGACCTGGCGCATCTGCCAGAACATCCCCGGCCTCATTACCGTGATGTTCTCGATCCTCGAGCCGGGCAAGCATCTGCCGCCGCATCGCGGCCCCTATAACGGCGTGCTGCGGCTGCATCTCGGCCTCATCGTACCGGAGCCGCGCGAGGCGCTCGGCATCCGCGTCGACCGAGAGATTTATCGCTGGAAGGAAGGCGAGGCGGTGATCTTCGACGACGCCTACGAGCACGAGGCCTGGAACAGGACGCCGCACACCCGCGTCGTGCTGTTCGTCGATTTCCGCAAACCGCTGGGCTTCCCGGCCAATCTCATCAATTGGCTGATGCTCAATCTCGCAGTGTTCACGCCCTTCATCCGCGAAGGCGTCGATAACGAGAAGGCCTGGGAGAAGAAGTTCTACGCAGAGGCGGAGGCGCTGCGGAACGGTAAGGCACGACATTGCCCCGGATCCCCTCTCCCCAAGGGGGGGGGCCTCGGCGCTACGCCTTGATATTGCTCCCAATGACCGCTAGCTCCCTCCCCGCATGGCCGAAACAAAAGATACCGCCGCGCCCAAGGTGAGCTTCGTCTCGCTCGGCTGCCCCAAGGCACTGGTCGACAGCGAGCGCATCGTCACGCGGCTGCGCGCCGAAGGGTACGAGCTTGCCCGCGAGCACGCCGGCGCCGATCTCGTTATCGTCAACACCTGCGGCTTCCTCGACAGCGCCAAGGCGGAATCGCTCGCCGCGATCGGCGGCGCGCTGAAGGAAAACGGCAAGGTCATCGTTACCGGCTGCATGGGCGCCGAGCCCGAGAGCATCACATCCGAATTCCCCGGCGTGCTCGCGGTGACCGGGCCGCAGCAATACGAAAGCGTGGTCGAGGCCGTGCATCGCGCGGTGCCGCCGCAGCACGATCCGTTCCTCGATCTGGTGCCGCCCGAAGGTATTAAGCTCACGCCGCGGCATTACGCCTATTTGAAGATTTCCGAAGGCTGCAACAACCGCTGCACCTTCTGCATCATCCCGAAACTGCGCGGCGACCTCGTGTCGCGGCCCGCGGCCGACGTGCTGCGCGAGGCCGAGCGTCTGGTGAAGGCCGGCGTCAAAGAACTGCTCGTCATCTCGCAGGACACTTCGGCTTATGGGCTTGATCTCAAATACGCGCCGAGCCAATGGCAGGGCCGCGAGGTGCGCGCCAAGTTCATCGATCTTGCGCGCGAGCTTGGCGAACTCGGCGTCTGGGTGCGGCTGCATTACGTCTACCCCTACCCGCATGTCGACGAGGTCATCCCGCTGATGGCCGAAGGCAAGATCCTCCCCTACCTCGATATCCCGTTCCAGCATTCCGCGCCGGAGGTGCTCAAGCGCATGCGCCGGCCGGCCGCGCACGAGAAGACGCTGGCGCGCATCGCCAAATGGCGCGAAATTTGTCCTGACATCACGCTGCGCTCGACCTTCATCGTCGGTTTTCCCGGCGAGACCGACGCCGAGTTCGAAACGTTGCTGCAGTGGATCGAGGAGGCTTCGCTCGACCGCGTCGGCTGCTTCCGCTACGAGCCGGTCGCCGGCGCTGCGGCCAATGACATGGCGGTGCCCGTCGCCGATGAGGTCAAGGAAGAGCGCTGGCACCGCTTCATGCAGACGCAGCAGAAGATTTCGCAGCGCCGCTTGGAGAAGAAAGTCGGCACCCGGCAAAAAGTCGTCATCGACGAAGTCGGCACAACCGTCGCCAAAGGCCGCTCGATGGCCGACGCGCCGGAAATCGATGGTTCGGTCTACGTCGCAAGCCGCCGCCCCTTGCGCGTCGGGGAGATCGCCACGGTCAGAATTGAGCGCGCCGACGAATACGACCTGCACGGCACAGCGGTCGGTTTCTGAGACCAAACGCGGGCGCCGGTTCCGCGTTTCGCAATTTCACCGCAGTTCCATCGGGAACGCGCGAACCCCGCGCGCCGTTACTGGAATATCCGTCACCAGCATGGAGCAAAGTCATGCGCTTCAAGAACGCAATGTTCGTTGCCGCCCTCGCCTCGACGGCAGCGCTGTCGGTTCCAGCATCCGCGGCGATCGTCGCTTCCGCGACCACGCCGCTCAACATCCGCTCCGGTCCGGGCCCGCAATATGCCGTGATCGGCGCCATCCCGACGAGCGGCCTGGCGACCATCACCGGCTGCATCCAAGGCAGCCTGTGGTGTCAGGTCGCCTATAACGGCAGGCAAGGTTGGGTCTATTCGCAATACATGACCGCGACCTTGTCAGGCCGTTCGCTTGCCGTTGCCGAGATGCGTGCCGTGCCGCAGGTCGCCTATCAGGCTCCGGTCGAAACGACCGGCAGCGCCGTCGCCGCGCCCGTGGTCACCGACACGATCATCGCCCCGCCGGCGACTGCCGCACCGCTGGCGTTGACGCCGCCGCCCGCGGTCGACAGCTATGTCGTCAGCCATCCGCTCGCGCCGGTCTACCTCAACGGCGAGGTGGTCGAAGGCGCGGCGCTGCCCGACACCGTCGCGGTCGGTACCGTTCCGGGCTACGACTATGACTACGCTTATGTGAACCGCGTTCCGGTCCTGGTCGAGCCGTCGACGCGGCAGGTGCTTTACGTCTACCGCTGATCAGAGGCGGTAGAACTTGACCGCGTTGTCGTGTAGCACCGCGCGCTGCTCGGCCTCGGTGTATTCGGCGAGCACCTTGCGGTAGATGGCGAAGAAGTCGACGTAACTCGCGTACAATTTCTCCAGAGGGAAATTGCTGCCGTAGATGGTGCGTTCGACGCCGAAGATCTGGATGCAGTCACGGATCACCTGCCGCGCCTGGGCGTAGGTGATGCCGTGGCTGTACATGCCGAGGCCGGACAGCTTGACGTACAGGTTCGGGAACGCGGCCATCACGCTAAGCGCCGCACGCCACTCGTTGATCGCCTCTGGCGTGCGCTCTGTCAGCATGCCGGCATGCACCAGGATCATGCGCACATTGGGAAAGGCCTTGATCAGCTCGACGGCGTATTTCGCCTGGTGGGCATAGACTTGCAGCTCGAAGCTCAGGTTGTATTTCTCCAGCAGCGCAAAGCCGCGGCGGAATTCTGCCGTATTGCAGAGGTCCGGCCGCGGCGTGGCCTGCCGCACCGGCTCCTTGTCCCAGTACAACATGTTGCGCACGCCGCGCAGGTTGGGGAACTGCATCTGCGCCTTCAGCGCGGCCTCGATATCTGGATCGGAAAGGTTCGCGTTGCAGACGATGCCGTGCGGAAAGCCGTGCTTGTCGGCGGTCTGCTGTAGCCATCGGGTCTCCTCGAGCTCCTTGCCCGGCCCCCACATCGCCGTGACATGCACCGACTTGGTGAAGCCCTCCGGCATGATGTCGTTCACCCATTCCTCGACGGAATAGTCCCGGCGGATACCGAAATAGTCGCCGAACATGCGCGGGATCGGCGGATCGGCGAGCCAGCCGACGTCCCTGCGCCGCCAGATGTGGTGATGCGTGTCGATCGCTGGCCCGCTGTAGGACACCATGCGTTTCCCCCTGCTTTTTGTTGGCGCATCCGACCATGCCGCTTGACGAAGATCAACGCACCGCCGGTTAATCCGGGGATCGATGGCTGTTCCGGGGGTAACGGTCCGTGCTGATCGCGCTGTTCGCCGATGTCCATGCCAACCGCCAGGCCTTCGAGGCCTGCCTCAAGCAAGCGCGTGACGCCGGCGCCGAGCGCGTCGTGCTTCTCGGCGACTATGTCGGCTACGGCGGCGATCCGGATTGGGCCACCGACAAGGTGATGGCGCTGGTCGAGCAAGGCGCGCTCGCCGTGCTCGGCAACCACGACAATGCCGTGAGCGACACGCACGAGCACATGAACGTAGAGGCCCGCGTCGCCATCGAATGGACGCGCGGCGTGCTCGGCGCAGGGCAGCGCAAATTCCTCGCCGGCCTGCCGCTGGCCATCAACGACGCGGCGCGGCTTTATGTGCACGCCGATGCCAGCAAGCCGAAGAACTGGATCTACGTCGCTAACACGGCCGACGCCGCGCGCAGCATCGCTGCGACGCCCGCGCACATCACTTTCTGCGGCCACTTTCACCGGCCGGCGCTTTACAGCCTGTCGGCAACGGCGAAGATGACCGCCTTCACGCCGGTAAGCAACGTGCCGATCCAGTTGCTGCCGGGCCGGCGCTGGCTCGCCGTGCTCGGCGCCGTCGGCCAGCCGCGCGACGGCAATCCGGCCGCGGCCTTTGCCATGCTCGATACCGACAAACGCGTGCTCACCTTTTGCCGTGTGCCTTACGACGTCGAGGCCGCCGCCGCGCAGATCCGCAAGCACAATCTGCCGAGCCGCCTCGCCGAGCGGCTGTTCACCGGGGAGTGAGGCCGTGGCCAAACCGCTGCACGAGCCTGGCGTCATCGTCGGCGGTTTCCGCCTCGAGGAGCTCATCCATCGCGGCGGCATGGCAATGCTGTGGCGCGTCTCGCACCCGGACATGACCGCGCCTATGCTGATGAAGGTGCCGCGCATCGGCGAGCTTGCTGATCCGGCCTCTATCGTCAGCTTCGAAATGGAAATGCTGATCATGCCGCGGCTTTCCGGCCCGCACGTGCCGAAGTTCGTCGCCGCCGGCGATTTCGAAACGCAGCCCTTCATCGTCATGGAGCGCATCGCCGGCGGCACGTTGCTGCCGAAAATCGAAAAGCTGCCGCTGCCCTATGACGAAGTCGCCGCGCTCGGCGGCAAGATTGCGATGGCGCTCACCGACCTGCACCGGCAACACGTCGTGCATCTCGACGTCAAGCCGAGCAACATCATCATCCGGGAAACGGGCGAAGCCGTGCTGATCGACTACGGTCTTGCCCATCACGACCAGTTGCCCGACCTGATGCAGGAGGAATTCCGCGTGCCGTTCGGCACCGCGCCCTACATGTCGCCCGAGCAGTTGCGCGGCATCCGCAACGATCCGCGCAGCGACATCTTCGCCCTCGGCGTGCTGTTGTATTTCTTCTCAACCGGCCTACGCCCGTTCGGCGAGGGCGAGCGGCTCTCGACCATGCGGCGCCGGCTGTGGCGCGATCCTTATCCGCCGCGGCAACTCCACGCTGACTATCCGCCATGGCTGCAGGAGATCGTGCTGCGGTGCCTGGAAAGCGATGCTGCCTGGCGCTATCCGACCGCGGCGCAGCTCGCCTTCGATCTCGCGCACCCCGACCAGGTCAAGCTCACCGCCCGCGCCGACAAGCGTAAGCGCGATCCGTGGACCACGGTGCTGCGCCGCCGCTTCAACACGGACCTGACGCGGCCGCCGACGAAGGCCGCGGTCGAGGCACAGCTCACGAGCGCGCCAATCGTTGCCGTCGCCGTCGATCTCGCCGACGCAACGCCCGCGCTCGACGACGCATTGCGTGCGACTGCGGCGCGGATTCTGGCGACGCTGCCAGCGGCACGGCTCGCATGCATCAATGTGCTCAAGCAGAACCGCGTCATGCCCGACACCACACTCGACGACGAGGGCCGCAACAAGCACATCGAACGCCTGGTGGGCCTCAAGCACTGGGCCGAGCCGCTCAAGCTTACCGAGAGCCGGCTCACCGTGCACGTGTTCGAAGCGATCGATCCGGCCGCCGCCATCCTCGATTTTGCGAAGGCCAATCGCGTCGACCATATTCTGATCGGCGCGCGACATCAGTCGTTGTTGCGCAACCTGCTCGGCAGCGTTTCCGCCAAGGTCGCGGCCGAAGCGCCCTGCACCGTCACCGTGGTGCGGCCGGCGCGCGACGCTGAGCCGTCAGTTTGAAGTGCCGGCCAGCTTCACGACCGCATCGGTCAGCATCTTGAGCTCGTCCACCGGAATGGTGAAAGCCGGCGTGAGATAAATGACATTGCCGAGCGGGCGCACGAACACGCCTTCGGCGATGAAGCGCGCGCGCAGCGCTTCGATGTCGGCGATGCGGTTCATCTCGACAACGCCGACCGCGCCTGTCACGCGGACGTCCTTGACGCCGGGCATGGCGCGGCACGGCGCGAGCCCTTTCTCGAGCGCGGTGGCAATGGCCTTGACCTGCTGGAGCCGCGGCTCGCGCTCGAACAGATCGAGCGAGGCATTGGCCGCGGCGCAGGCCAGCGGATTGGCCATGTAGCTCGGCCCGTGCATCAGCGCGTGGCCCGCATCGTCCGACCAGAAGGCATCGAACACTTTTGGCGTGGCGACGGTCGCCGCAAGGCCGATGGTGCCGCCGGTCAGCGCCTTGGACAGCGCGATGATGTCGGGGGCAACGCCGGCCTGTTCGCAGGCAAACATGGTGCCGGTACGGCCGAAGCCGGTGAACACCTCGTCGAAAATCAAAAGCACCTCGTGCTTGTCGGCGAGCGCGCGCAGCCGACGCAACACCTCCGCGTCGTGGAAGCGCATGCCGCCTGCCCCCTGCACCAGCGGCTCGACAATGATGCCGGCGAGATTGGCGGCATAGCGCTTGAGCACGCGGTCGAGCTGCGCCGCAGACTCCTCACTCACCGGCAGATCGACCACCGGATGATGCGGCAGCGCCTCGAGCAGGTGCCCGTGAAACCCGATCGCCGGATCGCACACCGCCATGGCGCCGGCGGTGTCGCCGTGATAGCCGCCCTTGAAGCTGACGAAGCGGGTGCGGCCCTTGACGCCGCGGTTGATCCAGTACTGCGCCGCCGTCTTCAGCGCCACCTCGACGGCCACCGAGCCGGAATCGGAAAAAAACACGCGGGTCAGATCGCCGGGCAGCAGCGCGGCAAGCCGCGCGGCCAGCGTCAAAGCCGGCTCGTGCACCAGCCCGCCGAACATCACATGCGGCATTTGCCCAAGCTGCCGCTCGACCGCGGCGCGGATATGCGGATGGTTGTAACCGTGGCAGGCGGTCCACCACGAGGCGACGCCGTCGATCAGCTCGCGGCCATCGGCCAGCACGATACGTGAGCCCTTGGTGGCAACCACCGGCAGCGGCGGCGCCGCGGTCTTCATCTGCGCATAGGGCCGCCAGATATGGCCGATACCGGCCTGATACCAGTCCGGCAATGCGCTCTTTCCGCCGCTTCCGGCCGCCATTGGCGCTTCCCTGCCCGAAAAGGCTATTCTGCCTGCTGCCATGATGAAGGTCACCTGATGGGTTCGCTCGACCGCTATGCCGCGGCCAAGCTTGAGGAGTTGCAGCGCCGCCATTTGCGCCGTGCGCTCGCCGACACCGTGCGCGAGGACGGTATCTGGGTCGAGCGCAACGGGCGCCGATTGCTATCATTCGCGTGCAACGATTATTTGAACCTGACGCAGCACCCCGCGGTCAAGCGCGCGGGCGTGGCCGCGCTCGAACGCTACGGCGCGGGCTCGGGCGCCTCCCGCCTCGTCACCGGCAACCACCCGCTTTACGCCGAACTCGAGGCCCGCCTTGCCAGAATCAAGGATACCGAAGCCGCGGTGGTGTTCGGCTCCGGCTATCTTGCCAATTCGGGCATCATCCCGGTGCTGATCGGCCGCGACGGCTTGGTTGTGCTCGATGAACTGTCGCATGCCTGCATTTATGCCGGGGCCCAGCTCTCACGCGGCAAGGTGGTGACTTTTCGCCACAACGACGTCGGCCATGCCCGCGAACTGCTCGCCCGCCATCGCGCCGAGCACGACCACGCGCTGATCGTCACCGACGGCGTCTTCTCCATGGACGGCGACCTCGCGCCGCTCGCCGAGCTGCTCACTGTGGCCAATGAGCACGACGCCTGGTTGATGTCGGACGACGCCCACGGCCTTGGCGTGGTCGGCGGCGGCCGCGGCTCGAGCTTCATCGGCGGCAAGCATGTCGAAATGCCATTGCAGATGGGCACTTTGTCGAAAGCGGTCGGCGCCTATGGCGGCTATCTCTGCGCCTCGGCATCCGTCATCGAACTGATGCGCAATCGCGCCCGCACCTTGATTTATTCGACCGGTCTGCCGCCGGCGATCGTTGCCGCGGCGATTGCCGCACTCGACGTTATCGAGCAGGAGCCCGACTACGCCGCGCTGCCGGTGGCGAAAGCGCGCCGCTTCACCCGTGCCACCAATCTGCCCGAGGCGCAGAGCCCGATCGTGCCGGTCGTCATCGGCGGCGAAGAGGAAACGCTCGCCGCCTCGGCGCTGCTTGCCGAGCACGGCTTCCTCGCCGCCGCCATCCGCCCGCCGACCGTGCCTGCCGCCACCGCGCGGCTGCGGCTCACCTTCACCGCGCAGCACCCCGATGAGGCCATCGACCGCCTGGCCTCTCTCGTGCGCGAGAAGATTTTGACCCATTGACCGCCTATTTCGTCACCTCGACCGGCACCGACGTCGGCAAGACCTTTGTCACCGCCGGGCTGATCCGCCATCTGCGTGGCGCCGGCACCGTTGTCGATGCGTTGAAACCCGTGGTCAGCGGCTACGATTCCTCGGTGGTCGAAACCAGCGATCCGGCCGTACTGCTGAAAGCGTTGGGCAAACCGGTCAGCGCCGAGGAGATCGCGCGCGTCGCCCCTTGGCGCTTCCGCGCGCCGCTGTCCCCGGATTTGGCCGCAGCGCGCGAGCAGCGCCCAATCGACTTCGCCGAGCTCGTCGCCTTCAGCCGCCGCGCCGTCGATGGCACCACTGGCATGCTGTTCATCGAAGGCGTCGGTGGCATCATGGTGCCGCTCGACAATGAGCGCACGGTGCTCGACTGGATGGCGGCGCTCGACATTCCGCTGGTGCTCGTGGTCGGCGGCTATCTCGGCACCATCAGCCATAGTTTGACCGCGCTCGATGTGTTGCGCCAGCGCGGGCTCACTATCGCGGCGATCGTGGTCTCCGAAAGCGAGCGCAACCCGGTCGAGCTCGGCGACACGGTCGCCAGCATCTCGCGCTTTTCCGACGGCATCGAGGTCGTCGGCCTGCCACGCCTGCCGGCCGGCATCCTCGACCATCCGGCCTTCGCCCGCATCGCCGCGCTGCTCTAAAACCGGGCGCTAACGGTGCAGCGCCAGCATCGACTCCAGCATGCCCTCGAAGTTGATGAGGCCGTGCAGCAGCATGGTCAGGAGCGTCGAGCCGGTCACCCAGCGCAGCCAGCCGAGCAACAGGCCGGAGACGAAGACCTGGCCGATTACATACCAGTCGTATTGCACATGCATCAGCGCCCACAGCGCCGCGGTGACGACTATGACCGGCCAGGCATCGTTCGGCGCGCGCAGCCAACCGCGGAACAGAAAGCCGCGAAACAAGGTCTCCTCTCCGATCGGTGTCAGCACGCAAATGGCGACGTAGAGCAGCGGCAGCCAGCCGGCCGCTTCCGCCGTGCGATAGATGTCGCTCTGGAACGGCGTGACGATGT
Organism: uncultured Alphaproteobacteria bacterium; assembly: GCA_963822035.1. Classification (GTDB taxonomy): domain Bacteria; phylum Pseudomonadota; class Alphaproteobacteria; order Rhizobiales; family Xanthobacteraceae; genus Pseudolabrys. Next base: position 970,234 of record CAWGGC010000004.1, read on the forward strand.
CGCGCGCGAGCACAAAGCTTAAGCCATCGCCGACGACGATCAGCGCCACAACGGCGGCGACGCCGATGATCACTTCGCTCCGCCGCGGCAGGATCAGGCCGAGGTAGTCGGCGGCATTGTCGCTGCGCAGCCGCACGAACAGCCATGCGAGGGCCACCTCGACCGGCGTCGACGCGGCAATGATGATGCTGACCGCGGCGCCGTCCCCGGAAAAATCCGGCAGTCGAGCGAGATCGACGCCATACCACCACGTCAGCGCAACGAGCGCGGCGAGTTGCCCCGCCAGCAGCGCGGCAAGCCCAAGGAAGAACGTCGCCGCCCTTCCCCAGGGCTGTTGCGCGGCGGCCACGTCGACTACGGCAGCAGGATCAGCGAGCCAGTGGTCTCGCGGCCTTCCATCTGCTGGTGCGCCTTGGCGGCGTCCTTGAGCGGATATTTGTGGTTGACCGGAATCTTCACCGCGCCGGAGCCGACCACCTTGAACAGGTCGTTGGCCATGCTGACGAGGTCCTCGCGCTTGGCGGCGTAGTGGTTGAGCGTCGGCCGCGTCGCAAACAGCGAGCCTTTGGCTTGCAGGATATTGATGTTGAAGGCCTCGATCTGCCCGGAGGCCGAGCCGAAGCTAACGAAATAGCCGAGCGGCCGCAGGCAGTCGAGCGAGGCCGGGAACGTGGTCTTGCCGATGCCGTCATAGACGACGTCGCACAGCTTGCCGCCGGTGATCTCCTTGACGCGGTCGACGAAGTTCTCGTCGCGATAGAGGATGGTATGGTCGGCGCCGGCCTTCTTGGCGATGTCGGCTTTGTCTTTGGAGCCGACCGTGCCGATCACGGTGGCGCCGAGATGCTTCGCCCACTGCACCGCGATGAGCCCGACGCCGCCCGCCGCGGCATGGATCAGGCAGGTCGTGCCCTTGCCGACCTTGAAAGTGCGGTTGAGCAGGTATTGCACGGTCATGCCCTTGAGCATCATGCCGGCGGCCTGCTCGTAGGTGATGTTGTTGGGCAACTTGACCGCGCGGTCGGCGGCGAAGGTGCGTTCCGCGGCATAGCCGCCGAGCGGGCCGACATAGCCGACACGATCGCCGACTTTGAGGTCGGTGACGCCGGAGCCGACCGCGATCACCTCGCCGGCGCTTTCATTGCCGGCAATGAACGGCATGCCAACCGGCGAGGGATACATGCCGACGCGAAAATAGGCGTCGATGAAGTTCACGCCCACCGCGTGCTGCTTGATCTTGATCTGGCCGGGTCCCGGCGCCGGGATCTGCACGTCGTCGAGCGTCAGGACTTCCGGGCCGCCGTGTTTGTGAACGCGCACTGCCGCAACCATGTTTCACCCCTTGAACGATATTCTGTGGATATTGAAATTCGGCCGGGATCATAGGCAGCCCGCCGATGAGCGCAAGGCACATGCCGGTAAAGCGCTAGCGCGCGCCCGAAACGCGCAAATTCGCCCCGTTGATGTAGGACGCCGCGTCCGACAGCAGGAACAGGATCGCCTCGGCGACCTCGTCGGCCTTGCCCGCCCTGCCCATCGGGATCACCGGCGTCACCCGTTCGATACGGCCCGGCGGCTGAATGTCGGTATCGATGACGCCGGGCGAGATGGCGTTGATCCGCATGCCCTCCTTGGCGACCTCGCGCGAGGCGCCGATCACCATGGCATCGACCGCCGCCTTTGCCGCCGCGTACCAGATGCATTCGGTTGCGCCGCCGATGGTTGCCGCCATCGACGACAGCATCACCACCGCGCCGCCTTTGCCGCCGTGCTTGGTGGACATGCGGCGCACGCAGGTGCGCAGACAGATCAGCGCGCCGAGCGTATCGAGATCGATCACTTCGCGCATCGTCTTGGTGTCGACCTCGTCGAGACGCGAAGCGGGGCCGATGACGCCCGAGCTGTGCACGAAATGCGTGACCGCGCCGAGTTCCCTGGCGGTCTGGTCGAAGACGCGTTCGATGTCGTCCTCTTTCGCCATGTCGCCCTGCAGCGCCACCGCCTTGCCGCCGCCCTTCTTGACCTCGCTGACGATCTTGGCCGCGGCATTGCTGTTGCTGTTGTAATTCACCGCGACGTCATAGCCGCGCGCGCCGGCGAGCTTCGCGGTCGCGGCGCCGATGCCGCGGCTGCCGCCGGCGACGAGAAGGACAGGACGCGGCATGAGTTTCCTCCGTAGCTTCTAGTTCCGGCGCGGGTTGCGCTTCTGCCGGTTGCGGCGGGCGAGCACGTTGAAGGCTTCGACCACGGCGGCGAAAGCCATGGCGGTGTAAATATAGCCGCGCGGGATATGGAAATGGAAGCCGTCGGCAAGCAGCGCCGCGCCGATCAGCAGCAGGAACGCGAGCGCCAGCATCTTGGTGGTCGGGTGCTTCTCGATGAAATGGCCGACCGGCTCGGCGGCGATGAACATCACGATCATGGCGATCACCACCGCGGCGATCATGATCTCCAGATGATCGGCCAGCCCGACCGCGGTGATGATGGAATCGATCGAAAACACGAGATCGATCACCGCGAGCTGCATGACCACCGCGGTCATGGCGCGCTCACGCCTTTGCGCTTGCGCCTCGCCATCGCCCTCCACCTCACCATGAATTTCGCGCGTCGCCTTGGCGATCAGGAACAGGCCGCCGCCGATCAGAATGATGTCGCGCCAGGAGAAGGCAAAGTCGCGGACGGTCAGCACCGGCTCGGTCAAGCCGATGATCCAGGAGAGCGAGGCCAGCAACAGCACGCGGAAGATGAAAGCAAGCGACAGACCGATGCCGCGGGCGCGGCGGGCCCGTTTGCTATCGAGCCGCGCCGTGAGCACGGCGATGAAGACGAGATTGTCGATGCCGAGCACGATCTCGAGCGCCGTCAGCGTGATCAGCGCGGCCCAGGCATTGGCGTCGGTCAACAGAGCGAGCATCAGGCGGCCTCACGCAGGAATCCGGCGATGAGGAAATAGACGGCAATCAACGTCAACGGCAAAGTGACGTAGGGCCCCGGCGAAAGTTCGAAGCCGAGCGCAAGCAGCGCCAGCACGCCCCACAACACAAGCAGCGCGATGTTGAACCAGCGGAAGCGCTTCACCCGCAACGGATGCAGGAACCGGATCGGAAAGAAGGTGAGCACCGCAAGCGCAACGAGGCCCGCCACCGCGAGCCATGGCGGCGGTTGCAGCACGTCGAGATAGAAGGCCGCCAAATTCCACACTGCCGGAAAGCCCTTGAAGTAATTGTCGTGGGTCTTCATTTCGCGGTCGGCGAAATAGAGCGCGCCGGTTACGCAGACGATAATGCCGGCGAGGAGGTCGAAGCCTTCGGGAAACAGCCCGCTCGCCGCGATGGCGAAAGCGGGCACAAAGACGTAAGTGACGAAATCGACCACTAGATCGAGAGTAGCGCCGTTCCAGCGCGGCAATATCGCGTCGACCTTGAAGGCGCGCGCCAGCGGTCCGTCGACGCCGTCGACGATGAGCGCCAGGCCGAGGCACAGGAACATCTCCGCCCAGGCGCCGTTGGTCGCCAGCACCAGCGCCACGAACGCAAGCGCAGCCCCGCTCGCCGTCAGGACGTGAACGCCGAAGGCGCGGAACTCAGCGGCGCGCATTGTGGTCTACTGGTTGCCCCAATCGAGCTTGACGATCTCGGCAGAGCGGCCGGCCAGATTCCAGTTGCGGCCGAAGCCACGGAAGCGCGACTTGTCGGCGCGCGAGACGATGACGTCCGGTCCGATCCAGTACTGGCTGTTGCGGATGACGACGTTGTCCTCCGCTTCCTTGCCCTTCACCGGCGTGATGGCGCCGCCACCATATTTGTCGATGCTGATGATGCGGGTCTGTCCCTGTGTCTCGTAGCTGACCGGCACCTGATGCACGCCGAGGAATTGCCCGACCAGAATCGACAGCAGATGCGTGGTGCCGCCGACGCGTCCGGTGAAGATGCGCGTCAGGCCCTTTACCGCCTGGATCGGCGATTTCTCATCGACGAAGAGCGCCGCGGTCCAGTTGCCGCGCGCCATGATGCCCGGAAGGTCCATCATCAACGCGACCTTGATGCCGGAGAGATCGATCGTGTCGAAATGGCCGTCGTCGATGCGGATGCCGGCCCAGGTCTGGCAGCGGTCTTCGGTCGGCGGATGCTCGCCGAGCGACAACACGCACGGGCAGAACACCGTGCAACTGCACGACAGCGCCATCTCGCCCTTCAGGGTCCAGCTTTCGGCCAACACGTCCCTCCCGGAATGTATTTTCTCGATGTCCTAGCTCAAATCGCGTGGCCCGGCCAATGAGCAACGAAGCTCGTCACAACGAAGCCGATGCCGGCCGCGATCATGGCAACGCCGACCGCATAAGTGAACCAGCGGCCGGTGCCGATCTTCTCGACCGCCATGACGATGCCGAGGCCGGCCATCCAGACGATGTTCATGACGCCGACCGCGAACATCACCAGCATCATCGCCCAGCAGCAGCCGAGGCAGAACACGCCCTGCTTGACGCCGAGCCGGAACACGCCGCGCGGCGTCGTCGCCCAGTTGGCGAAGAAGAACGGCATCGGGTGCTGACACTGGTTGAGGCAGGCGTGCTTGAGCGCGGAGAACTGGTAGGCGCCGGCGGCGATGAAGATCGCGCCGGCGAACAGGCCGCTCGCCGCCGTAAGTGAGCTGTCGAGAAAGGCCGCGCGCGTCAGCGCGAGCTGCACGGCGGTCGCCGCCGCGGCGAAGCCAAACCAGATCACGGTGTAGCCGGCGGCGAGCATTAACGGTGACACCACGCGCTCGCCTTTGCGCGCGGCGGTATCTGCGATCTCGGCGTAAGTGAGGATCATCGGCGCGGCGCTCGGCAGCATCATGGCGAGCACCATCGCCGCCCACATGCCGGCAACGAGCGCGATGTTGCCGCGCTCAGCGAACCCGCCGTCGGGCTGCAGATGGCGCTGAACACGTCGCCCTGGCCCGCGGCCATCACGGCAAGCGCCGCCCAGCCGAGCGCGGTCAGCGCCACGATGCAGACGACCGCAATGCGCTTCGGCCGCGCGAAGGCCGCGCCCAAGCCCGCCGCCGCGGGCGGCAGGTAGTCGAAACCGTGGTCGGCGCGGTCGGTCATGGCCTCAATGGATAGCGCAACGGTCGGCGCGGTGCTAATCCGCTTACCGATATGGAGGTTTTGGCGCCTTGATCTCGCACAAAGGCAGCAATGGCGGCGCAGCCGTGGTCGGCGGCGGCCCGGCCGGGCTGACCGCGGCCATTGCGCTCGCCGGCGCCGGGATACCCACGGTGCTCGCCGGCCGGCGGCCTGGGGCGAGCGACAACCGCACCACCGCCCTGCTCGCCGGCTCCGTGACCGCGCTCGAAACCCTTGGCGTGTGGAACCTGTGCGCGGACAAGGCCGCGCCGCTCCGGGTCATGCGCATCGTCGACGACACCGGCCGGTTGTGGCGGGCGCCGGAGGTCAAGTTCAGCGCCGACGAGATCGGACTCGATGCCTTCGGCTGCAACATCGAGAACAAGCATCTGGTTGCCGCGCTCGCCGCGCGGGCGCGCGAACTGCCGGCGCTGCACATCGTCGAAGACGAGGTGACCTCGGTCGAACCGGGCCCCGACAACGTCACCGTGACCATGCAAAGCGGCAAGACGCACGACGCCGCGCTGGTCGTCGGCGCCGACGGCCGCCGCTCGCTTTGCCGCCAGGCGGCCGGCATCGGTGTCAGCGAACGCATCTACGAGCAGGTCGCGCTGACGCTGTCCTTCGCGCACAGCCGGCCGCATCGCGACGTCTCGACCGAGTTCCACACGCCGAGCGGCCCGTTCACCATGGTGCCGCTGCCCGGCAACCGCTCGAGCCTGGTCTGGGTGCTGAACCCGACGACGCCGAAGACATCGCCGCGCTCGACGACGACGAACTCTCCGCCGAGATCGAGCGGCGCTCGCATTCGATCCTCGGCAAGATCGCGGTCGAGCCCGGCCGCGGCCTGTTCCCGCTGTCGGTTGCGACCGCCGACCTCTTCGCCGCCAACCGCATCGCGCTGATCGGCGAGGCCGCCCACGTCATTCCGCCGATCGGCGCGCAGGGCCTGAACCTCGGCTTGCGTGACGCCGCGGCAATCTGCGAACTGGCCATCGCCGCGCACCGCCGCGGCCACGACATCGGCGGCGACGCCGTGCTCGACCGCCTACGACAAGATGCGGCGCGGCGACGTTGCCGGGCGCACGCTCGCCATCGATCTCGTCAACCGCAGTTTGCTGTCCGACTTCCTGCCGGTGCAGAGTGCGCGCGGCCTCGGCCTTTATCTCATTGACCGCATCGGTCCCTTGCGCCGCGCGGTGATGCGCGAGGGCGTCGCGCCGGCGGCGCGGCAACCGCGGCTGATGCGCGGCGAAGCGCTCTAGCGTTCGAGCGGCGGCGCTTTTTTCGCCACAGGCTTGTCGCGGAACTGCGGATCGATCGGCAGCGGCAACGCCGGCAGCGTCTTGCCGGACGCGGTTGCCACCCGATGCGCAAACAGCCCGCGCTCGACGAAATGCGGGTCGCCGAGCGCCTGCTCGAGCGCCACCAGCACCGTCACGCAGCAATCGGCCGCGGCGAAGATCGGCTTCCACTCCTCGGCGGTGCGCGAAGCGATGATCCTGGCAACCGCATCGCGTGTCGCCTTCGGGTCGCGCCTGTCGTCGACAAATTCCGGCGCGAGGCCGATCGCCGTGGTGAACGCCTCCCAGAATTTCGGCTCAAGCGCGCCGCAGGCGACGATCTGCCTGTCCTTGGTGACGTAGAGCTGATAGCGCGGCGAGCCGCCGGTGAGCCAATGCTCGCCGGGCTTCGGGAAAGCGCCGGTCGCGGCGCCAATGGCGAGCGCGTTCCAGCCGAAGGTGAACATCGCATCCGTCATGGCGATGTCGATGTAGCAGCCCTGCCCGCCTTGATCGCGCGCGCGCAGCGCCAAGAGAATATTGATCACCGCCGGAAAGCTTCCCCCGCGATATCGGCGGCAAGCATCGGCGGCACCACGGGGTGTTCGACCGGCCCCGGCTGCAAATCGAGCAGCCCCGTGTTGCCGATGTAGTTGATGTCGTGCCCGGCTTCGCCGCTGCGCGGGCCCTGCTGGCCGTAGCCGCTGATCGAGCAATAGATCAGCCGCGAATTGACCTTGTGCAGGTCGTCATAACCGAGGCCCAGCCGCGCCATCACGCCGGGGCGGAACTGCTCGATCAGAATGTCGGCGCGCGCAATCAGCGGCAGCAGCCGTTCGCGTTCGGCTGGGTCCTTCAGATCAAAGCTCATGCTCTTCTTGCCGCGGTTGAGCATGGCGAACGAAGCGCTTTCGCCGTCGACCATCGGCGCAAAGCGCCGCGCGTCCTCGCCGCCCGGCCGCTCGATCTTGATCACCTCGGCGCCGGCTTCCGCCAGCATGAGCGCCGCGAGCGGCCCCGGCAGCAGCGTCGAGAAATCGAGAACGAGAAGGCCGGCGAGCGGTTGCATCGGTATCCCGGGCGCTAATGAAACAATAAGGCCGGCAGCGAACCCGTTTTCACCATCCACATCACGCTGGTCAGCGTTACCACGGAAACCAGCGTGCCGACCAGCACCGCGCTCGAGGCCTGCTCGACCCAGGCGTCGTATTGCCGCGCGAACACAAAGACATTGAGCGCTGGCGGCAGCGCCGCCATCAAGACCGCGGTGTTGATCCAGATCTGATCGAACGGTCCGAACAGCGACAGCAGCAGGAACACCAGCACCGGGTGCAGCAGGAGCTTGACGCCGGTCAGGAACGGGATTTCCCACGGCACCTGCTTGAGCGGCCGCAGCGCCACGGTGACGCCGAGCGCGAACAGCGCGCACGGCGCGGCGGCGTTCTGCAAGAACTGCATCAGCCGGTCGAGCGCGACCGGCGGCTGGAAATGCAGCGCCGCCGAAACGACGCCGAGCGCGCTTGCGACGATCAGCGGATGCAGCGCGACGCGCTGCACCACTTCGAGCGCGATCGCGGCGGGGTGCATCGGCCGCGGCCTCGACAGCGCCATCAGCAGCGGCACCAGCGTGAACAAAATGATGTTGTCGAAGCAGAAGATCAGCGCCACCGGCACCGCCGCGCTCTGCCCGAGTGTGGCGAGCGCCAGCCCCGGCCCCATATAGCCGATATTGCCGTAGCCGCCGGCAAGCCCGGCGATGGTCGATTCCGCAATGTTGCCGCGCCGCAGCGTCATGCCGATCGCAAACGACACGGCGAAAGCCCAGAACGTCGCCAGCGTGGTGGCGAAGACGAAATTGACCTGCGCCAGTTGGTCGAACGGGGTCTGCGCCAGGATGCGGTAGAACAGCGCCGGCAGTGACACGTAGACGATGAAGAAATTCATCCACGCCAGCGCCGTGTCCGGAATTTGCTTGAAGCGCCCGCAGGCAAAACCGATGAAAATCAGCCCGAAAAACGGAAGCGCCAGATTAAGAACGTCGATCATCCGTCTGTCGGGTTTGCCTTATTTGGGTACTGCAACCGCCGCCGACTTGGCGCGGGCTTTGCATTGCTCTAAACGGCAAACTCGGGTTTTGGAAGGGACCGCCTCGCATGAAGCCGCCGCGCCAGTTCTTTGCGCCGCTCGCCATCGGCGCGCCGCTGCCGATGCGCGAATTGCCGGTGCGGCTCGAGCGCATGATCCATTTCGTGCCGCCGCACAACGAAAAAGTACGCGCCAAGGTGCCAGAGCTCGCCAAGCAGGTCGACGTGGTCCTCGGCAACCTTGAGGACGCCATTCCCGTGGAGGCCAAGGAGGCCGCGCGCAAGGGCTTCATCGCCATGGGTCAGGCGGTCGATTTCGGGCCCACGGGCCTGTGGACCCGCATCAATGCGCTGAATTCACCCTGGGCGCTCGATGACGTCACCGAGATCGTCGCGGCGATCGGCAGCAAGCTCGACGTCATCATGCTGCCCAAGGTCGACGGGCCGTGGGACATCCACTACCTCGACCAGTTGCTGGCTCAGCTCGAGGCGCGCCACAAGGTCGCAAAGCCGATCATGATTCACGCCATCCTGGAGACGGCGCAGGGCGTCAACAACGTCGAGGCGATCGCGCTCGCCTCGCCGCGCATGCACGGCATGAGCCTCGGCCCCGCCGATCTCGCCGCTTCGCGCGCCATGAAAACGACCCGCGTCGGCGGCGGCCATCCCGAATACAAAGTGCTCGCCGACGCATCCCAAGTCGGGCCTGCCCGACTTGGGCAATCAAAAGAATTCGATCTCGGGTAAACCCGAGATCGATGGTGACGCCCCGCGCGCCGTTTATCAACAAGACCTCTGGCATTACACGATTGCGAAAATGGTCGACGCCTGCGCCGCCGCCGGCATCAAGCCGTTCTATGGACCGTTCGGCGACTTCGCCGATACCGCCGCCTGCGAGGCTCAGTTCCGCAACGCCTTCCTCATGGGTTGTCTCGGCGCCTGGTCGCTGCACCCCTCGCAGATCGACATTGCCAAGAAGGTGTTCTCGCCCGATCCGGCCGAAGTCGCCTTCGCCAAGAAGATCGTGGCGGCGATGCCGGACGGCGCCGGCGCCGTCATGATCGACGGCAAGATGCAGGACGATGCCACCTGGAAGCAGGCCAAGGTGCTTATCGACCTCGCCAAGCTCGTCGCCGCCAAGGACCCTGATATGGGCGCACGTTATGGCTTGTGAACTGGTAAACCACGGCTTTTGTGTTTAGATCGACGCCTATGAACAAGATCCGTATCGCCAAATACAAGATCGGCCAGGTGGTTAAGCACCGCCTCTACCCGTTCCGTGGCGTCGTTTTCGACATCGACCCGGAGTTCAGCAATACCGAGGAATGGTGGGAGTCGATTCCTGCCGACGCGCGGCCGCGCAAGGACCAGCCGTTCTATCATTTGTTCGCCGAGAACGCCGACACCGAATACGTCGCCTATGTCTCCGAGCAGAACCTGCTGCCCGACAACTCCGGCACGCCGATCCGTCACCCCGAGGTGGCGCGGGAATTCGTCCGCGACGGCGACGACTACCGGCCGCGCTACACGCAGATGAACTGATCCGCAGACTTTCCTGAAAAGCAAAAGGCGCGGGCTGCCGAGGCCCGCGCCTTTTATCTTCGCCAATCGCTCGCGCTATTTCTTCTGCGCGGTCGGCGCCGGAGCGGCTGCCCCCGGTTGCTGGTTCTGGCCTTCCAGCTTCTTGCGCGCCTCTTCCGCCTTCTTCTGCAACTCATCCTGCAGCTTGCGTTGCTGCGCCTCGAACACCTTCGGGTCGGTCGGCGGCCCGTCATAGGCCTTGGCGAAATCGGTCAGCGGCAGCGGCAGGCTGATGGCGCTACCCTGCATGTTGATCGCCTGCACGGTGAGCATGTGGCCCTTTTTGAGCTGCGCTACCGTGTCGGCATTGACCTCGTAATCCGCCATGCAGCCGACCGGGAAGCAGATCGAATACGGCGCCTGCATCGGCGTGTTCTGGTCGATGATCACGCGCGTGCCTGGATTCAACTGCATGCCGAGCGGCACGATGACGCGCAGCAGCTTGCGCGGGTCGCCCTGCGGTTCCACGAGTTGAACCACCGCAACCGGCATGCCGTTTTCGAGGCGGCCGTCCTTGGCGGTGGTGCAGACCTCCTTGGCGTTCGGCTCGTTGCCCTTGCCGCAGACTTTCATCCACGGCGAGTACATGAGCTGCGGTTGCTCGGCCGGCGCGGCAGCCTGCTGCTGCGGAGCGGCCGGCGCTTGGACCGGCGCGGCGGGCTTGGCTTGCGTTTTCTGCGCCTGCGGCTTGGGCGCCGGCTTCGGCGTCTGCGCGAGCGCAGGCGCCGCCAGAACAAGCGCGGCGCCGAGGCCGGCAGCCGCGATCGCGGCGGTCAAAGCCCGGCCGAACGGCCGCGCCGATGCAATGCGATTGTCCATGCAAACCATTCCTTATGCTGATCCGGTGCGCGGCCCGCGATAGCTTGACTTAATCCCCCGGGGGCCGTCTGGTCGCCCTGATGCCGGCTTACGCGCCGGCTGTCTCAGCGCCAAATACGGCACGAGCGTGACACGGCCGCGCCGCCTGATAGCCGAATTTACGCCCGCAATAAAGCCAAGAATGCCGTCGAGACGCAGCCTTGCCGCGGCGGGCCGCCGGGGGCCCGCCTGTGGTAAAATTTCAGGAACCTGGAGCCGAATCGCATTCAATCCTCGCCCGCTGCCCGTTCGATGCGCTATGCGCCGTCCCGCCGCGTCGTAATTGCCGGTGCGCTCGCTTTCGGCGCCTTCGGGCCGCGCGCGGCCGGCGCGGGCGAGGCGCCGCATGCCATCGCCATGCACGGCAGTCCGGCCTGGGGCCCTGATTTTACCCACCCGGCCTACGCCAACCCGCAGGCGCCAAAGGGCGGACGCTTGACCCAGGGCGTGCTCGGCACGTTCGACAGCCTCAACCCGTTCATCGTCCAGGGCATCGCCGCCGCCAACATCCGCAGCTACGTGGTCGAGAGCCTGCTGGCGCGCGGCTATGACGAGCCGTTCACGCTCTATGCGCTGCTCGCGCGCAGCGTCGAGACCGACGACGCGCGCACATGGGTCAGCTTCGACATCGACCCACAAGCGCGCTTCTCCGACGGCACGCCAGTGACGCCCGACGACGTGATTTTTTCCTGGCAGTTGCTGCGCGACCACGGCCGGCCGAACTTCCGCACGTACTATGTCAAAGTGGTGAAAGCGGAAGCGGTCGGCGCGCGCGGCGTGCGCTTCGATCTGACCGGCGCCGACGACCGCGAATTGCCGCTGATCCTCGGCCTGATGCCGGTACTGGCGCGGCATGCGGTCAAGGTCGAGACTTTCGAGGACACAACCTTCGCCCCGCCGCTCGGCAGCGGGCCTTATACCGTGACCGCGGTGCGTCCCGGGCAGAGCGTCACCTTCAAGCGCGATCCGAACTACTGGGGCCGCGACCTGCCGATCAATCGCGGACTGTGGAATTTCGACGACATCCGCTTCGACTATTACCGCGACGGCAACACCCACTTCGAGGCGTTCAAAAAGGGCCTCTACGACGCCCGGCTCGAGCTCGATCCGGGGCGCTGGCAGACGGCCTACGATTTTCCCGCCGCGCGGAATGGCCACGTGGTGAAAGAGGCCTTCCCTTACGGCCTGCCCAAAGGCATGCAAGGCCTGGTGATGAACACGCGCCACGCGGCCTTTGCCGACATTCGCGTGCGCGAGGCGCTCAATTACCTGTTCGATTTCGAGTGGCTCAACCACAATTACTTCTTCGACCTCTACAAGCGCACCGCCAGCTATTTCGACGGCTGCGATCTGTCGGCCCACGGCGTGCCGGCGAACGCGCGCGAGCACGAATTGCTGGCGCCTTATCCGGACGCCGTGCGCGCCGACATCATGACCGGCACCTGGGAGCCGCCGAAATCCGACGGCTCGGGCCGCGACCGCAACATGCTGCGCCACGCCTTCGCGCTGTTCCGGCAGGCGGGCTACGACCTCAAGGGCACCGCGCTCACGCACACTGCGAGCGGCCGGCCTCTGAGCTTCGAGATATTGGCCAACACCCGTGAGCAGGAGCGCGTCGGGCTGGCCTATGCGCGCAACCTCAAGCTGGCCGGCATCGACGCGCGCGTGCGCGTGGTCGACAGCACGCAGTTCGAGAGCCGGCGCATTGCGTTTGATTTCGACATGATGGAGTACCGCTGGGAGCAGTCGCTCTCTCCCGGCAACGAACAGTATTTCTACTGGGGCTCGAAAGCGGCCGACGAGCAGGGCAGCCGCAACTACATGGGCGTCAAATCGCGGGCGATCGACGCCATGATCGCGGCGCTGCTTGCCGCGAGGAGCCGCGAGGATTTCGTTTCGGCGACGCGCGCGCTCGACCGTATCCTGTTGTCCGGCTTCTACGTCGTGCCGCTCTACTACCCGCCCGCGCAGTGGGTCGCGCGCTGGACGCGCGTCGCACATCCCGACCGCACTTCGCTGTTCGGCTATCTGCCGGAAACCTGGTGGCAGGCATGATCTTCGACAACAACGCCGCGCGTTCCGGCCAGCCGGCCACGCTCGACGATCTGTTCCGCCGCGCCGGCGTGCGCCGCCCGCAGGCGCTGGCGCTCGCCGATCCTGACAACCGCGAGCAGTTCACCGATGGCGCGCCGAGGCGTCTCACCTACGCCCAGGCCGACCGGGCCATTTCCGCGATCGCCGCGCGGCTGCGCGCGCTTGATCTGCCGACCGACGCGGTGGTGGCGCTGCAACTGCCCAACATCGTCGAGAGCGTGCTCGCGCTGCTCGCCGTGCTGCGCGCCGGCATGATCGCCGCGCCTTTGCCGCTGCTCTGGCATCGCCGCGACGCCGCCGCCGCGTTGCGCGGCATCGGCGCCCGCGCGATCCTGACCTGCGCCCGCGTTGGCCGAACCACGCAGGCCGAAATGGCGACGCAACTGGCCGCCGAGCTGTTCTCGATCCGCCACGTCTGCGCCTTCGGCGACAACCTGCCTGACGGCGTAGTGCCGCTCGACAGCGCTGTCACCGGTGACACCGATGGCACCGGCGCCATCGCCCGCCTCGCCGACCCCGCCGCCCACATCGCCGCAGTTACCTTCGACGTCACCGCCGGCGGCATCGTGCCGATGGCTCGCAATCACATGCAGCTCACGGCCGGCGGCCTTGCCGTTTATCGCGAAGCGCGTCTTACCGAGGACGCCGTCATTCTTTCCACCATTCCGGCGAGCTCGTTTTCCGGCATCGCATCGACCATGCTGCCGTGGCTGATCGGCGGCGGCACGCTCAGGCTGCACCACGCCTTCGACGCTGAAACTTTCGCCGCGCAGGCCCGCGCCCATTATGATGTTGTCGTACTGCCGGCCGTGGCACTGCCGCGCCTTGCCGAGAGCGGCGCGCTCGACGCGGCCAAAGCCGCGATCGCGCTGTGGCGCGCGCCGGAGCGCATGCAGCGCACCGAGCCCTGCCGCGGCGCGCCTGTCATTATCGATGTAGCAAGCTTCGGCGAGATCGGCCTCGTCGCCACCCGGCGTGAGCCCGGCGGCATGCCGGCGCCGCTGGCAAACGAGACGGTCGTCCGCAGCGCTGGCGGCACGCTGATGCTGCGCGGGGCCATGGTGCCGCTCGCCGGGTTCCCGCTCGGCGCCAAACCGCATCCGGCGGCAACCGCCGGCGGCCTCATCGACACGAGCCAGCCCTGCCGCTTCGGTACTGACGGATCATCGCTGGTCGTCACCGCGCCGCCCGTCGGCATCGCCACGGTCGGCGGCTATCGCTTCGTCACCGCAGCGCTGGACCGGCTCGCCGAAAGCCTCGAAGCCGACGCTACCCTCGTCGTGCTGCCGCAGGAGCTGACCGGTGAGCGGCTCGCGGGCCAGGCGGCCGACCCTGCCCCGGTGCTGCAAGAGCTCGAGCGGCGCGGCGTCAATCCATTGATTATCGGCGCATTTCGCCGCCAGCAAGCGGCGTAATTTGGCCCTTGCCGTTGACGCGGCATTAACAGCGAGCCGGTACAGTCCCGACCTCCAGTAGCCGGTTTCTGTATCCCGCGTCATGTCGCTGCAAGGTCCGCTCATCGTCGTCGCCGAGAAGCCTGCGGCCGATCTCGTTCAGGCTCTGGGCCAGGCAGGCGCCTTCCCGATCGTCGAGACGACCTGGGCCGACGCGCCGACCGCTTTCGTATCGGTCAAGCCCGCCGCCGTCATCGTCGCCGAGCCCGGCACGCCGCCGAGCGAGTCCGCCGCTCGCATGCTGTGCCTGCAGGTTGCGACAGCGACCGGCCCAATCGTTCCGATCATCGCCCGCGTCGATGGCGAGCACGAGGCCGCGGTGCCGATCGCGCTGCCGAGCGATGCCTCACTGCCGATCGAGCGCCTCACCACGCGCCTCAAATCCGCGCTGCGCGTGCGCGCGCTGCACGCAACAGTGCTGCGCCGCATCGAAACTTTCGGCGCCCATGACGGCAAGCTGCCGGCGCTGCCTGTCGGCGACGCGCTTGCCGATGCCACCGTGCTCATCGTCGGCCGCGGGCCGCTTTATCCGGCGCTCAGCGTCGCCATGGGCGAGCGGGTCGGCATGGTCGGCGCGCTCAGCGTCGAGCTCGCCGCCAAATATCTCAATTCGCACGACATCGACGGCATCGTGCTCGGCGACGGCTTCTCGCCGCGCATGAAGGAAGCCTTCCTCACCGCGCTGATGGAAGACACGCGCTTCCGCGACATTCCAGTCGCGGTGGTCGGCGAGGTGTCCGACGATTTCTACGACACGTTGCCGCATGTCGATTACGTCCATGCCGAGCCCGCGCGGCTCGTCGCTCGCATGGTGCCGCTGGTGCGCCTGCACGCCTTCGAGTGCCGCCTCAAGCGCATGATCAAATCGCTTGACGCCGGTGGCATGTTCGATCCGCAGACCGGCCTGCTTACCCACGACGCCTTCATCGAGGACATGGCCAAGGCCGTCGCCGAGGCGGGCGACCGCGGTCAGCCGCTGTCGGTCGCGCGTATCGGCTTCGACGAGCCGATCGGCGAGCGCGCCAACCTCGACGGCGCCCGCATGGTGGCCAAGCTCACCCGGGCCATCGATTTCGCCTGCCAGGACCACGACGGCGCGATCCTCGTCGTCTTCACCCAGACCGACCTCACCAGCGCCCACGTGGTTGCCCGCCGCATCGCCGGCGTGCTCAAGAACATCGTGACGGCGCAGCGCGGCGTGTCGCTGCCCGCAAACGTGACGCTCGCGGCACTGAAAGCCGGCGACACGCTGGAAACCCTGATGCTGCGGGTGATGGGCCGGGAGCCCGTTGCCGCCGCCTGAGCGAAGGCATAGGTTTCGTTCCAAAGGAGCGAAGCCATGAGCCATCAATCTCCGGTCCGTATCGACGTTGTCTCCGATGTCGTCTGCCCTTGGTGTTTCATTGGCAAGCGGCGGCTGGAAAAGGCGATTTCGCTCAAGCCGGACATCCCGGTCGAGGTGCACTGGCGGCCCTATTTCCTCAATGACTGGGTGCCGCGCGAGGGCATGTCGCGTGACGAATACCTCACCGCTAAGTTCGGCTCGCCTGAGCGCTACAAGGACATCGCCGGTCGCGTGCAGCAGGCCGCCGCGTCCGAAGGGCTCGTCTACAATGTCGACGGCATCAGCCGTCAGCCCAACACCACAGACGCCCATCGCCTCATCCGTTGGGCCGAAGGCATCGGCAAGGCCGCCGAGATGAAGCAGAAGCTGATGGACCTCTATTTTACCGAAGGCGCCGATCTCACCAATCCAGCGGTGCTGGTCGAGGCCGCCGCCGAGGTCGGTCTCGACCCGGAAGACATTCGCGCGGCGCTCGCCAGCGACCAGGACGTCGAACAGATTGGGCGCGAGGTAGAGGCTGCCAAGGAAGCCGGCGTACAAGGCGTGCCGCTGTTCATCTTCGGCGGCAAGTTCGCGGTGTCGGGCGCGCAAGCCGCAGAATATCTCGCCGACGCCATCGAGCGCGCCGCGCAGGATCGCGAAGCGGCCGAGTAACCTCGCGCCGTTCAAAACAATGCGTATAACAGCCGCCGTCGTCAACGAGCGCTCAGGGCCTTTCGTCGTCGAGGCGATCGAGCTTGCCGACCCCCGCGACGACGAATTGCTGGTCGAGGTTGCCGCATCCGGCATGTGCGCGACCGACCTGCACGGCCGCGACGGCTATTACAGCAGCATGCCCTACCCGGCGGTGTTTGGCCATGAAGGCGCCGGCATCGTGCGCGCGGTCGGCCCCGCCGTCACCGAATTCAAGCTCGGCGACCACGTGCTGATGGCGTATCCGTGGTGCGGCGAATGTCCGAACTGCCGGGCGCAGTTGCAGACCTATTGCATGCATTCCGGCCCGCTCAAGCATGGCGGCACGCGCTTCGACGGCTCGACGATGCACGAGAAGAACGGCAAGCCGGTCTATGGCGCCTTCTTCCAGCAGTCGTCTTTTGCCAATTACGCCATCGCCAACCAGCGCTTCGCCGTGAAGCTGCGGCAGGATGCGCCGCTCGACGTCATCTGTGCGCTCGCCTGCGGCGGGCAGACCGGCGCCGGCGCCGTGCTCAATGCGATGCAGCCCAAGCCAAGCGATGCCTTCGCCGTGTTCGGCGTCGGCACCGTCGGCCTCTCGGGGCTGATGGCGGCCAAGATCGCCGGCTGCGATCCGATCATTGCCGTCGACGTGCATGACAGCCGGCTCAAGCTCGCGCGCGAGCTTGGCGCCACCCACATCATCAATCACGATGGACGCAATGAAGTCGTCTCCGACATCCGCAAGATCACCGGGCCCGGCGTGCGCTTTTCGCTGGAGACCTCGGCCGTGCCGTCGGTGTTCCGCGAGGCGATCGAGGCGCTGATGCCGGCCGGCACCTGCGTGCTGCTCGGCAGCGCGCGCAAGGGCACCGAGACCAGCTTCGAGATGCCTTTTTTGCAGAACGGCCGCACGGTGCGCGGCGTCATCCAGGGCGACAGCGTGCCGAAGGATTTCATGCCGGCGCTCGCCGATCACGTGATGGCGGGGCGCTTTCCAATCGAGCGGCTGATCACCTATTACGGGCTTGCCGACATCAACCGCGCCGCGGATGACTCAGCGTCCGGGAAGGCGATCAAGCCGGTGCTGCGCATGCCGCACTAGCGCGCGTCTGCCTAATGCACGCCGAGCTTTGAGGTCGAGCCGGTCAGTTCTCCTCGCGCGAATGCTCGGCCTTGCGCGCCACCGGCCGGCCATAGAAGCGCCGGCCGACCACGTCGGTGACGAATTTGTTGACGACGTTGGCGGTCGCCGGCATCGGCCGGCGCACGTCGACGATCAGCACCGCGCGCAGCTCGTCGCTCGTGTTGACCACCTCATGCGGCCAACTGTCGTCGAACATCACGCCCTCGCCTTCCTTCCACACATAGTCCTGGCCGTTGACCGTGATCTTGGGCGGGTTTTTCTTCGGCACGCGCAGCCCGAGGTGGTAGCGCAGGTAGCCGAGATAGGGCCCCTCGTGTTCTGGCACCGACTTGCCCGGATCGAGAATGGAGAAGAAGGCCTGGATCATGTTGGGCACGCCGGCGAGCGCCTTCATCGTCTCCGGACAGCGCCCGACGTTCGGCCCGACCTGATAGCCGAGGCACTCCAGCATGAACACATTCCAGCGCTTCGGCGTGGTGCCGGAGATGGCGCGCTCGCCGGAATCGACCTCGTGGTACTGCGGCAGCGTCAGCCCCTCGGCGAGCAGCGCGTCGAATTCCTTGCGGATCGCCGGGTAGGCTTTGGTGACCGCATCGAGCGCGGGATAGGCCTCTGCGATGTTGAAAAAGGTCGGCCGGTTCTTCAGGTCCATATGCAGACCGAGATAGCCGTTCAGCGCCGACTTGAAGATATGATAATCGACTTTCATGACGCGCCCCCACGCCACAAAATTCCAACCGGTAGAAACTACACGGTTAGCGCAAATTCGACAACCTACGGTTAAGCGGCCTTGGCCGGCGCCGCGATCAAGGCGAGCCGGCGCAAGATCGCCGCGGTGCCCTTGAGGCGCTCGATCGGGCTCTGCCAGTCCTCGAAGAACACAAGCTGCTGGCTCTTGGCGTCGCGCGGGTCGCTGCGCATGCGCACCCCGCGGCCCTGCTCACGGATGAAGCCGATGAGGCCTTCCGGATTGGGGAAAATATTGTCGCGGAACGACAGCACGACGCCCTTCGGCCCGGCCTCGATCTTCTCCACATTGGCGCGTCGGCACAGGCCCTTGATGGCGACGACCTGCAGCAGGTGTTCGACCTCGCTCGGCAGCGTGCCGAAGCGGTCGACCAGTTCGGCGGCGAAACTTTCGATCTCACGCTCGTCCTCGATCTCGGCAAGCCGGCGGTAGAGCGCAAGCCGCACCGACAGATCGGCGACATAGTCGTCCGGGATCAGCACCGGCGTGCCAATGGTGATCTGCGGCGACCAACGTTCGGCGACCGGCGCGGTGATGCCGGCCTTGAGGCTCAGCACGGCCTCCTCCAACATCTGCTGGTAGAGCTCGAAGCCGACCTCCTTGATGTGCCCGGACTGCTCCTCGCCGAGCAGATTGCCGGCGCCACGGATGTCGAGATCGTGCGACGCAAGCTGGAAGCCGGCGCCAAGCGTGTCGAGCGATTGCAGCACTTTCAGCCGCCGCTCAGCTTGCGCCGTGATCTTTTGCTGCGCCGGCAGCGTCAGCAGCGCATAGGCGCGCAGTTTGGCGCGGCCGACCCGCCCGCGCAGTTGGTAGAGCTGGGCCAAGCCGAAGCGGTCGGCGCGATGCACGATCAACGTATTCGCGGTCGGAATGTCGAGACCGCTTTCGATGATCGTGGTCGACAGCAGCACGTCATATTTGCCGTCGTAGAAGGCGCTCATGATGTCGTCGAGCGTGCCGGCCGGCATCTGGCCGTGGGCAACGGCGACGCGCACTTCCGGCACGTTCTTGTCGAGGAAGTCCTTCGACCCGGGCAGGTCCTCGATGCGCGGGCAGACATAGAAGGCCTGCCCGCCGCGATATTTCTCGCGCAGCAGCGCTTCGCGCACAACCAGCGGGTCGAACGGCGTGACGAAGGTGCGCACGGCGAGGCGATCGACCGGCGGCGAGGCGATGATCGACAGATCACGCACGCCGGTTAGCGCCAGTTGCAGCGTGCGTGGGATCGGCGTCGCGGTCAGCGTCAGCACGTGCACTTCCGAGCGCAACTGCTTGAGCTTCTCCTTGTGGGCGACGCCGAAATGCTGCTCCTCGTCGACGATCAGCAGCGCCAGATCCTTGAAATGTACGCCCTTGCCGAGCAGCGCATGGGTGCCGATGACAATGTCGACCGAGCCGTCGGTAAGCCCCTTCTTGGTGGCAGCGAGCTGCGCCGGGGCGACCAGCCGCGACGCCTGCGCCACGGTCACGGGGAAGCCGCGGAACCGCTCGCTGAAGGTCTTGAAGTGCTGACGCGCAAGAAGCGTCGTCGGCACCACCACCGCGACCTGCTTGCCGTTGATCGCGGTGAGGAACGCGGCCCGCAGCGCCACTTCCGTTTTGCCGAAGCCGACGTCGCCGCAAATGAGGCGATCCATTGGCCGCCCGACACTGAGATCCTTGATGGCGGCGTCGATGGCGGCAAGCTGGTCGTCGGTCTCTTCGTACGGGAATCCGGCGCAGAATTCGTCATAGGCGCCCGCCGTCACCGTAAAGCGTGGCGCCTCGCGCAACTGCCGCTCGGCCGCGACCTTGATCAGTTCGCCCGCCATTTCGAGAATACGGCGCTTCATGCGCGCCTTGCGCGCCTGCCAGTTGCTGCCGCCGAGCCGGTCGAGCTCGACGTTCGCGTTCTCGTGGCCGTAGCGCGACAAAAGATCGATGTTCTCGACCGGCAGATAGAGCTTGGCGCTCTCGGCGTAATGGATCTCGAGGCAGTCGTGTGGCGCGCCAGCCGCTTCGATCGCCTGCAGGCCGACGAAGCGGCCGATGCCGTGATCGACGTGAACGACGAGATCGCCGGGCGCGAGGCTCGTCACCTCGGCGATGAAATTCTCCGCCCGGCGTGAAGCGCGGCGCGGCCGAACCAGCCGGTCGCCGAGAATATCCTGCTCGGCGATGACGGCGGCATCCGCGGTCTCGAAGCCCTGCTCGATGCCGAGCACGGCGAGCGCAACGGAAGTCTTCGGCAGCGCCAAAGCCTGCGGCCATGAGCCGACCGGCGTCAGGTTGGCGACCTTGTGGTCGGCGAGCACGTGGCTCATGCGCTCGCGTGCGCCCTCGCTCCATAGCGCTACCGCGACGCGCTTGCCGGCGCCCTGCAACGCCGCGATATGCTGGCTCACCGCCTCGAACACATTGGCGCCGGGCTCGGCACGCTCGGCCGCGAAGTTGTGCCCAGCGCGGGCGCCGATCTCGACCACGCCGGCCGCCGCCGGCACGGCAAATGGCGTCACCTTGGTTAGCGCCGCGGCATCGAGCCGCGCGTGCCATTCTTCGTTGGTCAGATAAAGCCGCTCCGGCGGCAGCGGCTTGTAGGGCGGCGAGCCGCCGTCCTTCAACGCCTCGCGCCGCGCCTCGTAATAGTCCGCGATGGTGGTGATGCGTTCGCGCGCGGCGTCTTCGGCCAGGGGCTCGATCGCCAGCGCGGAGCCCGGCAGATAATCGAACAGCGTTTCCATCTTGTCGTGGAACAGCGGTAACCAGTGCTCCATGCCGGGATAACGGTGGCCTTGGCTGACCGCCTCGTAGAGCAGGTCGTCGGGCTGCGCCGCGCCGAACTGCGCCACATAGCCGGTGCGGAATTTGCGGATCGTCTCGGTGACCAGCTGGAATTCGGCGACCGGCACCAGGTCGAGGCCACGCATCGGCAATTCGCTGCGCTGCGTCTGCGCGTCGAAAGTTTTGATCGTCTCCAGCGCGTCGCCGAAGAAATCGAGCCGCACTGGCATGTCCATGCCCGGCGCGAACAGATCGAGGATGCCGCCGCGCACCGCGTATTCGCCAGGCTCGCGCACGGTCGAGGCCCGGGTGAAGCCGTTGAGCTCGAGCCACTCGATGACGCCCGCCATGCCGAGCACGTTGCCCGGGGCAACCGACAGCGCGTGGGTCGCGACAAATTCGCGCGCCGGCACCCGCTGCATCGCGGCGTTGACGGTGGTGAGCAACACCGCCGGCTTGTCGCGGCCGATGACGCGGGTTAGCCGCGACAGCGCGGTCATGCGCTGCGCCACAACGCCGGCATGCGGCGACACCCGGTCGTAAGGCAGGCAGTCCCAGGCCGGAAACTCCATCACCTCGATGTCCGGGCCGAAGAAGGCGAGCGCGCGCGACAACGCCGCCATGCGCTGGCCGTCGCGGCAGATCACGCAGAGCGAGATCGCCGGCGCGTTGGTCCGCGCCGCGATGGCGCGGGCAAGATCGGCCAGCACCAGCCCTTCGGCGCCGTCCGGCACCTCAGATAGCGTCAGCGCCTGCGCCGGGCTTGAGCAATTCGGCGGGAGACTTGGCGCTCATTTGCCCCCGCGATGGAACGCGATCAGCCGGCGGAACAGCGCCGTGTCGAGTTCGGCCGGCGCCGGCTCGGAACCGTTAACCCAGGCAAAAATCTGCTGGTCGGGAATGTCGAGCCAGCGCTCGTATTCGCCGAGCTCGGCCTCGCTCATGGCCGCGAGCGCGGCGTCGGCGAACGGCCCGAACACAAGGTCCATCTCGCGGATGCCGCGATGGCGCGAGCGGAACAACAGGCGCCTGCGCCGCGCGTCAAGCCCCTCGCTCGAAAGCTCGCTCAAAACCCGTTTCTCCAACGCCAAAAACCCGGCGGGGGCCGGGTGCGGGTTTTATATAGAGGGCGAGCCTGCGAATGTCAGCCTAGGCTTTGCACAGGGGCCGATTGCGTGCCGTTATCGCAACAGACAGCATGACGCGCATGCGCCCGCCGGTCCTCAACCCGCTCTTTGCCGCCGTCACCAGCCTCACCGGCGTCGGCCCGAAGCTAGAGAAACTCTATGCGCGGCTACTGGACCGCGAGGCGCCGCGGGTCATCGACCTGTTGCTGCACCTGCCCTCCGGCGCCATCGACCGCCGCGCGCGGCCAAAGCTCAACGAGGTGCAGCCGGGCGAGGTCGTCACCGTCGCCGTCACCGTCGAGGAGCACCGCCCGGCGCCGCCGCACCGTGCGCGCGCGCCCTACCGCATCCTCACCAGCGACGACACCGGCACGCTGACGCTGACTTATTTCAGCGCCCGTCCCGATTACCTGAAGAAGCTCTTGCCCGAGGGCTCGCTGCGCTACGTCTCCGGCACCGCCGAATTCTACGACGGCATGTTGCAGATGGTGCACCCGGACCGTGTCGTCGACGAGCAGGGCTTCGCCAATCTGCCGCTGGTCGAGCCGACCTATCCGCTGACTGAAGGCCTCGCGCTCGGCAATATCCGCCGCGCCATGGAGAGCGCGCTCGGCCGCTTGCCCGCACTGCCGGAATGGCAGGACGAGTTATGGGTGGCGCGCGAGCGCTTCCCCGTCTTTGCCGATGCGCTACGCCACCTGCACCGGCCGGCGGCGCCGCACGACGTTCTGCCCGAAAGTCTTGCCTGGACCCGGCTTGCCTATGACGAGTTGCTTGCCGGCCAGCTCGCGCTCGCGCTGGTGCGCGCGCACATGCGCAAACAAGCCGGCCGCGGCCATGCCGGCGAAGGCCGGTTGCGCGCACGCATCCTCAAGGCGCTGCCCTACGCGCTCACCCATTCGCAGCAGAAGGCGCTCGACGAGATCGTCAACGATCTGGCGCTGCCGCAGCGTATGCTGCGCCTGCTGCAAGGCGACGTCGGCTCCGGCAAGACTGTTGTGGCCTTGCTTGCGGCTGCGACCGTCATCGAAGCGGGGCGCCAGGCCGCCTTCATGGCGCCGACCGAAATCCTTGCCCGCCAGCACATGAAGACGATATCGCCGCTCGCCGAGGCCGCCGGCATCCACGTCGCCATCCTCACCGGCCGCGAGCGTGGGCCTGAGCGCACCGAAATCCTCGATCGCCTGCTGCTCGGCGACATCGATCTGCTGGTCGGCACCCACGCGCTGTTCCAGGACGTCGTCTCCTTCCGCGATCTGGGCTTGGCCATCGTCGACGAGCAGCACCGCTTCGGCGTGCACCAGCGCCTGGCGCTGACGCAGAAAGGCGACAACGTCGACGTGCTGGTGCTGACGGCAACGCCGATCCCGCGCACATTGGTGTTGACGTTTTTCGGCGACATGGACGTCTCCGAATTGCGCGAGAAGCCGGCCGGGCGCCAGCCGGTCGACACCCGCACCATTCCGATGTCGCGCATGGCCGAGGTCGAGGACGCCGTCGCCCGCGCGCTCGACGAAGGCAGCCGTGTCTATTGGGTCTGCCCGCTGGTCGAGGAGTTGGAGAAAGTCGATCTTGCGGCGGCTGAGGCGCGCTTTGCTGAGCTTAAGCAAAAGTTTGGCGTTCGCGTCGATCTCGTCCACGGCAGACTGAAGGGCGCCGACAAGGACGCGGCCATGGCGCGCTTCGCCGCGGGCGAGACGCGGCTGCTCGTCGCCACCACCGTGATCGAAGTCGGTGTCGACGTGCCGGAAGCGACCATCATGGTGATCGAGCACGCCGAGCGCTTTGGCCTGGCGCAACTGCATCAGTTGCGCGGCCGCATTGGCCGTGGTCCGGGCCACTCGACCTGCCTGCTGCTCTACAAGGCGCCGCTTGGCGAGACCGCCAAGGCGCGGCTCGCCATCCTGCGCGAGACCGAAGACGGCTTCCGCATCGCCGAGGAAGATTTGCGCTTGCGCGGCGAAGGCGACGTGCTCGGCACGCGGCAGAGCGGCCTGCCCGGTTTCCGCATCGCGCGCCTCGACGTGCACGGCAAATATCTCGGCGCCGCCCGTGACGACGCCGCACTCATCCTGACGCGCGACGCACAACTTGAGACGGAGCGCGGGCAGGCGCTGCGCCACCTGCTCTATCTGTTCGAGAAGGACGAGGCGATCCGCCTCATCCGTGCCGGCTGACTAGTCGACCTTCTCCGTCTTCCGCGCCGCGTTGGCGTGCTGCGCTGCGCGCACGTTGGAGGCGAGCGCGGCAAGCTTCTTCTGCTGGTCGCCGTCCGGCTGCACCATGCCCGCCGAGATCAACAACGTCATCGCGTTCTCCACCGAGATGTCGAGTTCGATGAGATCCTTGCGCAGCACGTAGAAGAAAAACCCGGTGGTAGGATTGGGCGTGCACGGCATGAAGGCCGAGATGTGCTCGCCCTCGGGGAGCTTGCCGGCGACGTCCGCGCTCGGCGGTTGCGACAGGAAAACCAGCGACCACATGCCGGGCGCGGGGAACTCGACCAGCGCCACCTTGCGGAAGCTCGAGCCGGTTTTCGAGAACAAGGTCTCGAAAATCTGCTTCATGGTCTTGTACACCGGCCGCACGATCGGCATGCGGTTCAAGAGCCCCTCGCCCAGTTCGACCAAAGTGCGGCCGACCAGGTTGGCGGTCAGGAAGCCGAGCAGCGTCAGAAAGAACACCGCGATCAACAGGCCGGTGCCCGGAATCGGCCAGGGCAGATAGGTTTCCGGCCGGTACATCGGCGGGATGAACGGCCGTACCAACCCGTCGACCCAGGTCACGAACGACCAGGTCAGATAAGCGGTCACCAGCAGCGGGCCCGCGACCACCAGCCCGGTCAGGAAATAATTGCGGATGCGCGCAGCCGCGCCGGCGTGGGCCGTCGTCACCGTTTGGATATCGGCGCTGAGTTCGTCGTCCGGTTTTTGGTCGGTTTCGGCCATAGGCCTATTTTTCCTGGCGCCTGATCTTGTCCGAAAACCGGTATCCACTTTTCGGGATCATGCGCGGAACTCTATTCCACCGTGACCGATTTTGCGAGGTTGCGCGGCTGGTCGACGTCGGTGCCGATGGCGGCCGCGGTGTGATAGGCAATGAGCTGCACCGGGATGGCGTAAACCAAAGGCGTGATCGAGGATGCCATTTCCGGGAGCGTCAGCGTGACCGTCGAATCGACGGTCGCCTCTTTGGCCCCTTGCGGGTCGGTGACCAGGATGATGCGGCCGCCGCGGGCCGCCACTTCCTGCATGTTGGACACGGTCTTTTCGAATACGCGGTCGTAGGGCGCGATCACGATCACCGGCAGCGTCTCGTCGATCAGCGCGATCGGCCCGTGCTTGAGCTCGCCGGCGGCATAGCCTTCGGCGTGGATGTAGGAGATTTCCTTCAGCTTCAGCGCGCCTTCGAGCGCGATGGGGAAGCTGGTGCCGCGGCCGAGATAGAGCACGTCGCGCGCCTTGGCGAGATCGAGCGCGAGCTTCTCGATCTGCGGCTCGAGTGTGAGCGCCTGCGCCATCAACCGCGGCACCTGAATGAGTGCGCGCACCACGTTCTTCTCGTCATCAGCCGACATCACGCCGCGCGCCCGCCCGGCCGCAACCGCGAGGCAAGCCAGCGTCGCGAGCTGGCAGGTGAACGCCTTGGTCGAGGCGACCCCGATTTCCGGACCCGCCAAAGTCGGCATCACCACGTCGCTTTCGCGCGCGATGGTCGAGGTCGGCACGTTGACCACCGACAAAATGTGCTGCTTGTGCTCGCGCGCGTAACGCAAGGTCGCGAGCGTGTCGGCGGTCTCGCCCGACTGCGAGATGAAGATGGCGAGATCGCCCGGCTCGAGCGGGGCGCCGCGGTAACGAAACTCGGACGCGATGTCGATTTCGACCGGCATCTTGGCGAAGCGCTCGAACCAGTATTTCGCCACCAGCCCGGCATAGAAAGCGGTGCCGCAGGCCGAGATCGACAAACGCTTGATCTTCGTCCAGTCGAACGGCAATTCGAACGGCAGATCAACCTTCTCCGCGACCATGTCAATGTAATGCGCGAGCGTGTGGCCGACCACCTCCGGCTGCTCGTGGATCTCCTTGGCCATGAAATGCTTGTGGTTGCCTTTGTCCACCATCTGCGCAGAGGCAGTGGATTTGAGCACCGGGCGCGACACCACCTTGTCCTGCGCGTCATGCACGACGACACCTTTGTGCGTCAGCACCGCCCAATCGCCATCCTCGAGATAGCTGATGCGGTCGGTAAAGGGCGCGAGCGCAATGGCGTCGGAGCCCAGATACATCTCGCCGTCGCCATAGCCGATGGCGAGCGGACTTCCCTTGCGGGCGCCGATCATCAGATCGTCTTCGCCAGCGAACAGGAAGGCGAGCGCGAAGGCGCCGCGCAACTGCTTGAGCGTGGCGGCGACCGCCTCTTCCGGCTTCTTGCCTTTCTTCATCTCTGCGGTGACGAGATGGGCGACCACTTCGGTGTCGGTGTCGCTGGTAAATTTAGTGCCGTTCTTGCCGAGCTTCTCGCGCAGCTCACGGAAGTTCTCGATGATGCCGTTATGAACGACGGCCACCTTGTCGGTGGCGTGGGGATGCGCGTTCATCTCGTTCGGCTTGCCGTGGGTTGCCCAGCGGGTGTGGCCAATGCCGATATTGCCGGGGAGCGGCTCCTTTTCGAGCCGGATCGCGAGCGCCGACAGCTTGCCTTCGGCGCGGCGGCGCGACAGCACGCCGTGGTCGAGCGTGGCGATGCCGGCGGAATCGTACCCGCGGTATTCGAGCCTTCTCAGCGCGTCGACCAGATGGCCAGCGACCGGCTCAACCCCAATAATTCCAACGATGCCGCACATCCGACCGGATCAGCCCCTATTTGCGCTCTTGCTTTAGCCGCCGCGAGTAAACTTTTGGAAATCAAAACCTATTTCGCCGTGTAACCCAGACGAAAACGGCGGACAGGGTTATCAACTTGGCCTTTTCGGCTTATTCTTGGCGTCCTTGCCGCCGGCCAGGCTCTTGCCCAGGGTCTTGAGCTCCTGCAGGCGCTTGACCCAGCCCTCCTTCACGACCTGTTTGGCCCGCGCCACGGCCAGCGCACCCGCCGGCACGTCCTTGGTCACCACCGAGCCCGAACCGATATAGGCGCCGTCGCCGATCTTGACCGGCGCAACCAACGACGAGTTCGAGCCAATAAATGCCCCCTTGCCGATTTCGGTGCGGTGCTTGGCGACGCCGTCATAATTGCAGGTGATGGTGCCGGCTCCGACATTGGCGCCCTCGCCGACGCGGGCATCGCCGATATAGGCCAGATGATTGGCCTTGGCGCCGGCCTCGATCGAAGCCTGCTTCACCTCGACGAAATTGCCGATATGGACGTCGGCCCCGAGCGCGGCGCCGGGGCGCAGCCGCGCGAACGGGCCGACGCGCGCGCCCTTGCCGACATGGGCGCCTTCCAAATGCGAAAAGGCGCGGATCAGCGCGCCGTCCTCGACGGTGACGCCGGGGCCGAACACGACGTTCGGTTCGACAACGACGTCCTTGCCGAACTTGGTATCGGCGGAGAGAAACACGGTGTCCGGCGCGATCATGGCGACGCCCGCCTCCATCGCCGCGGCGCGCAGACGCTTCTGCAACACGGCTTCGGCTTCGGCGAGCTGCGCCTTGGTATTGATGCCGCGCACGTCGTCCTCCTCGGTCCGGAGTGCGACTGCCTTCAAGCCCATGTCGCGGGCAATGGCAACCGCGTCGGTGAGATAAAATTCGCTTTTGGCGTTGGCATCGCCGATGCGCTCGAGAATTTTCAGCGCCGCATCGCCGGCAAGCGCCATCAGGCCGCCATTGCAAAGGCCGATGGCACGCTCGGTTTCGCTCGCGTCGCGATCCTCGCGGATGGCGACAAGCTCGCCGTCCTGCTCGACCAGCCGGCCATAACCTTTGGGATCGGCCGCCGTGAAGCCGAGCACGGCGATGCTTGCGCCTTGCGTCAGCGCCGCCCGCAGCGCCTTCAGGCTCTCGGCACGCACCAGCGGCGTGTCGGCAAAGACCACGACGACGTCGGCGCCGCGTGACAGCGCTTGCCGTGCAGCCAGCACCGCATGCGCGGTGCCGAGCCGCTCGCGTTGCACGAATACTTCTGCGTTCGGCGCAACGCGACGCGCCTCTTTGGCGACCGCGTCCTGATCGGGACCGACCACCACGGCGATTTCGTTTGCGCCGGCAAGCCGTACCGCCTCGAGCACATGCGCGAGCAGGCTCTGCCGGCCGATCTCATGCAGGGCCTTGGCTTGCGTCGAGCGCATGCGCGTGCCTTCGCCCGCCGCCAGCACGATGGCGAGGAAGCTCCGGGTGATGGTGTCGTCGCGTTGCAGCATCGGAGTCCTCTTAGCCGAGCCAATGTGCCGAAAAAAGGCTGCAGCGCGGTAAAGACCAGCTCGGTCCGCGCCCTTATGCGGCGAATCAGCTAATGTTTTCAACGATTCGCACGGAGATCAGCGGATGCCCGCTAAGAGCGAACCAGCTGAAACGCCAACGCCAAGAGCCCCTTTGGCCTGGCGCGGCCGCCTGCTCGCGCTGCTCGGGCCGTTGGCCTGGGGCGCCGCTGCGGCCTTCGCGCTGACCGCCGTGCTGCTGGTCGCGCAGACGCGGACCGGCGCCGAGCGCTTAAACCTTGCCTTTTTGCAAACGCGCGAGCCGGAACCGCAGGCGGTGGCGCCGTTGCCGCCGCGAGTTGTCGTCGATGCCGAGGAGACGCGGCGCCTCGCCGCCGCGGTGCGCGAACTTGTCGCCGACCGCAAACGGCTCGATGAGCGCATCGCCACGCTCGAGCACAATCTCGACGACATGACCGGCTCGATCAAAACCGTGATGCAGGCCAACACGGCCGTGCAGAGCGCCAAGGAGCTGCCGAAGATCGAACAGGCGCCGAAGGAAAAACTCGCCGTTATCGCGCCGCCGGTGGTGTCGGCGCCCGAGGTGACAACGCCCGCCGCCGCTCCCGCGGCCATGCCCGCGCTGCCGCCTCCACCACCGCCGCCCCCGGCTGCGGCCAAGACCGCGGCGGCGTCTCCACCCGCCATCGACACCAAGATCATCGCGCCGGGCCCGCCGCCGCCCGGCGCCGAGCCGGTGCAGACCGACGCCGTGCCGCTGCCGCCTTTGCCGCCGATCCGCATCGCCAGCGCCGCCGTGCCCGCCGCGCAGCCGGCCAAGACCGAATACGGCGTCGATCTCGGTGGCGCCTTCACCGTCGATACGCTGCGTGGCGAATGGTCGCGGGTGAAGGCCAATTTCGGCCCGCTCATCGCCGGCTTGCGCCCGCTCGCCGCGCCGCGGCAGCGGCCGAATGGCGCCGCCGATTACCGCCTTATCGTCGGCCCGCTGCCGACGCACGCCGATGCGATGAAACTCTGCGCCCGGTTCAACGCGGCGCGCGCCGTCTGCCACACCGCCAAGTTCACCGGTGAGGAACTGGCGCAACGTTGATCGCGTGGCGCCCGTGACGGCATAATCGCCGCCATGAACCTGAAACTATTCCTGCCCAGCGCACGCGCCACCAACTGGCTGTTGATCGTCGGCTTTTGCTCGCTCGGATATGCGCTCTACATGCGCTATCTCGCGGTCGAGCAATCGACCGTGGGGCTCGCCTGCGCCGCCGGGCTCAACACCTGGCTATGCGCCTCGCGCGCCGTCATCATCGTGCTGTTCCAGAATTCGGTGTTCGGCTTTGCCGCGCTTGCGGTTGCCGCGCTCAACCTGCTGCGGCCGTCGCTGGTGCTGTTTGCCGTGGCGCTCGCGCTCACCTGCCTCGGCATCGTGCTTTATAACATCGCGCTGTCGGCGCTCGCCGCCGGACTTCTGATCCTCAGTTTTGCCCGTCGCGCGCCCGCGCCAGAATAAAGACGAGCGCGGCAAACACCGCGCAAAGCCACAGCGACTGCCAGTTGGCGAAGGTTTCGTTGATGGCGATGTAAGGCGCTGCCGCCGCCAGCACCGCGGCGCCGGCAAGCTCGGCCGCGGCGCGGCCGCCACCCGCCCGCTTGACCGCGAAATGATGCGTCAGAAGCGGCACCACCGCCGCCGAGAGCGGCGCGAAGGGAAAATCCCGGTAGCGTGGATCGAATACGAGGCCCAACGCCGATTGCAGCGCCAGCAGCAGCGCCGCGATCAGCAGCGCGCCGATGGCAAACGAAAGCGCGTCGGTTGTCATGTCTGCCTTCGGCCCAATGATGCGGAAGAACGCCGGCATGGCGACGCCGCGCGCGATTGCCGCGCTCAACAGCGGTGGCGTGAGCAGGGCCACGGCGACCAACGCGACCGAGCGAGTCCAGCCGCCGGGGTCGTAACTTTGCGGTATCACGTCGGCGATGCTCCAGCCGATCAGCACGCCACCCGCGATCGCGTTCGCCGTCACCGCAAGCCAAAGCGCAAATGGCATCGCGCTGGGCCGCGCCGCAAACGCCGCGGCAAACACCAGCACGGCAAAGGCAGCGCCGCCCGCCGCCTGCCAGCGCCATTGCGGATGGTTCGACACTGCCTCGCCCCAGGCAAACTTGTAGTCGCGCGTGCGCGCATCGAGCAGCCCCCAATAGCCTCCGACCGTGCCTTCGAGCCCCCGCTTCCATGGCTGGTCGAAGGCCTCGATCACATTGACGCGGTAGTTCTGTTGCTTGGCGAGCGCGAGCACGTCCTGGATGACGCGCGCCTGGTTCGCCGGCGACGGCAGCGCGCCCTCGCGCATGCGGCCCTCGCTCGGCCAGCCCACTTCACCGATGATCACTTCCTTGCCGGGAAACGCCGCGGCGACGCGCCGGCGAATGTCGTCGACATGCGCCGCCGCTTGCGACGCCGGAATGGGGAAGTCCTCCCAGTAGGGCAGAATGTGAATGGTGATGAAGTCGGTCACCGCCGCAAGCTGCGGATTCTTGAGCCAGTACTCCCAGACGTCGGCATAAGTCACCGGCACGTTGACCTGCGCCTTCACCGCGCGGATGGTGGCGGCAAGATCGTCCGCGGTCATATTTCCGCGCAGCAACACCTCGTTGCCGACGATCAGCGCGCGCACGGTGTCCGGATATTCGTTGGCGATCCTGATGCCGGTCTCGACGTTGAAGGCGTTCTTCCGGGCGTCGTCGGTCAGCCAGATGCCTTGCAGCACCTTCAGCCCATGCTTCTTCGCAATACCGGCGATCTGGTCCTGGCCGAACTCCACCGAATAGGTGCGCACGCAATCGGTGATCTTGGCGAGCCGCGTCAGGTCGTCGTCGATCTGCGCCGCTGAGACCTTGAACGTCGGATCGAACGGCGTCTGGGCGCCGCGGAATGGCGCGTAGGACAGGCAATAGAGCTTCTCGCCGGCGGCAAGCGGCGCGTGTGGCATCGCGACCGGCTCGCCGAGCCAGGCCCAAAGGGCGGCAATGACGAGCGCCGATCCGGCAAGACAGGCAAGGCCCAGACGCAACGGCAATATCGGCTCCGTTATTGACGGCCGCTCCGCTTATCGCGGAGGCCCCGCCTCTTGCCAAGCTTAACCGCACCGGCATCGAGTGCATTGAAACTCTGGACAAAATGTCGGCGGAGCGCCAAGTTCCGGCGCCAGGTTTATGCGCCCGCTGCGCAGGAATCCGGCGGACTGGACGTTTCAGGATCGGTTAGCCGGGGCGACCGGCGGGTATGCCGTAATCGTGACCCATTCCGGCTTCAGTAAGCAGGCACGGGTACGCGGGCGGGCGGCCTCTCACACATCTCCGGCAGGACGATGCCAATTGCCATGTGGTTGCGTATGTCTCGCGCCTTGCTCTGTGCGGCGCTGCTAACCGTTTCCGTGCCGGCCTTCGCCCAGAGCGGCGGCGACGCCAAGCCGCCGGCCCAGAAGACCCCCGCCGAAACGGCCAAGGAAGGCCAGCAGAAGATCGACGAGATCGCCGAGGCCGCCAAGGTGCTGCAGGGGCCGGCCGGCAATCCGGAATGCGTCTGGCTTGGCCGCCGCGTCGTCAGCCTGCTGTGGCGGGACGACATGGATACCGCCTTCCGCCACCTTGATCTCTACGACCGCTTCGGCTGCCCGAGCTCGCATATTCAGGCTGCATTCAGGTGCGTGGTGCGACAAGGCAATATCGATCCGAAGGCTCAGGACAGTCTGAACAACCGGGTGCACGCTTGCTGGCTTAATCCAGGCTTGCCGCCGGTCGCTGCGGCCGCTGCTCCGCAGCCAGCCGCGGCTGGCGCAACGTCGGGCGGAACGACCGGCCACTGACGGCGTTCACCCTATTGAAAATTCGCAATGTCGCTATGCGCACGCCTAGGAATTGCCATGCCCGGTAATTACTTGAGTGCGCACCTGATACCGCGCTATGTTGCACTGCCGCAATCAGAGCGCGGCTAAGCCCAGGGGACGGGCTTACAGGCTTAAATTCCTGCCCCGCTTGGTTGGAAGTCTATGCGCACCGTCGCTGCCGTGATCGCCCTCGTGGCGTGCGTGCATGCCGGATTGTGGGCGTTAACGCGCGACAATCTCGAGGCACCTGGCTACGAAGGCCAACTCGCCAGCGTGTCCTACGCGCCGTTTGCCGGCAACGACGACGCCAATGCCGGCGGCGGCGCAAGCCAAGGCCGCGCAAATCCGCTCCGACCTGAAACTGCTCGCGCCGATCACGCGCGCCATCCGCACATATTCCTCGACCAACGGCGTCGAACTCGTGCCCAGCATCGCCGCCGAATTCGGCTTGCACGTCACCGTCGGCGCCTGGATCGACAAGGACAAGGCTCGCAACGAGCGTGAAATCCGTTCGGTGATCGACCTCGCCCACCGCAACAGCAACGTCAACGGCATCTTCGTCGGCAACGAGACCATCTACCGCGGCGAGCAGACCGTGCCGGAGCTGATCGCCAAGATCCAACGCGTCAAGCGCGCGGTGAACGTACCGGTGACGACCGGCGAGATCTGGAACGTGTGGATGGAGCACCCCGAGCTCGTTTCCTCGGTCGACTTCATCGCCGCACACATCCTGCCTTATTGGGAAGGCTTCCCCTCGGAACAGGCGGTCGATCAGGCGATCCTGATCTACGACAAGCTGCGCGAGGCCTATCCGGGCAAGCGCGTGGTCATCGCCGAGTTCGGCTGGCCGAGCGCCGGCTATAACCTCAAAGACGCTGACCCCGGCCGCATCACGCAAGCGGAAGTGCTGCGCACCTTTGTCTCCAAGGCGGAAGCCTACGGCATCGACTACAACATCGTCGAAGCCATCGACCAGCCGTGGAAGACCTTCGAGGGCGGCGTCGGCCCATACTGGGGCCTGTTCGACGCATCTCGCCAGCCGAAATTCTCCTGGACCGGGCCGATCACCAATCCCGACCACTGGAAGCTTGCCGGCATCGCACTGCTGTTGAGCGTGTTGCTGTCGCTGCCGATCCTCGCCATGGCTTCGGTGAGCGCAGCGCAGGCGGTGCTGCTTGCGGGTGCCGCCAATATCGTCGGCGCCTGGGCCGCGACCGTGTTCGCTTTCTGGAACGGCCACTACTTCGTGCCCGGCGCCGCCTTCGCACTCGGCCTCGGCACCATGCTGCTGGTGCCGCTGATCGTGATCGTGCTCGCCCGCGTCGACGAAGTCGCGGCCATCGTGTTCGGCCGCAAGCCGCTGCGGCTGGTCGCAGCGCCGCCGCTTGCGCCTGATGCCGCCGCGCCGAAAGTGTCGATCCACATCCCGGCCTACCGGGAGCCGCCGGAGATGCTGAAGCAGACGCTCGACGCAGTCTCCCGCCTCGCCTACCCGAATTTCGAATGCGTGGTTGTGATCAACAACACGCCGGACCCCGCGCTGTGGCGGCCGATTGAGGAGCACTGCAAGACGCTGGGTGAGCGCTTCAAGTTCGTCAACGCTGAGGATTTGCAGGGCTTCAAGGCCGGCGCGCTGCGCCTTGCCTTGCAGCACACCGCATCCGACGCCGAGATCATCGGCGTCATCGACGCCGACTATGTCGTCGAGCCCGGCTGGCTCAAGGACCTGGTGCCGGTCTTTGCCGACGCGCAGGTCGGCCTGATCCAGGCGCCGCAGGATCACCGCGACGGCTCGCGCAGCCTCATGCACAGCGCGATGAACGGCGAATATGCCGGCTTCTTCGACATCGGCATGGTGCAGCGGAACGAATACAACGCCATCATCGTGCACGGCACCATGTGCCTGATCCGCCGCGCCGCGCTCAATGAGGCCGGCGGCTGGTCGAGCGATACAATCTGCGAGGACACCGATCTGGGCCTGACGCTGCTCGAGCTCGGCTGGCACGCGCATTACACCAATCGCCGCTACGGCCATGGCCTGCTGCCCGACAGTTTCGAGGCCTACAAGAAGCAGCGCCACCGCTGGGCCTATGGCGGCTTCCAGATCGTCAAGAAGCACTGGCGGCGTTTCCTGCCCGGCGCCAGCCGGCTGACCCGCGAGCAGAAGCGCGAGTTCGCGCTCGGCTGGCTCAACTGGCTCGGCGCCGAGAGCCTCGGCGTCATCGTCGCCATCCTCAACATTCTTTGGGTGCCGGCGGTTGCCTTCCTCGATATCGCGGTGCCCGACCGCATTTTGACGCTGCCGATCCTGGCGAGCTTCGTCGTCTCGGTCGCGCACTTCCTCACGCTCTACCGGCTGCGGGTGCGCATCAGCGCCAGGCAGCTGATCGGCGCGGTGCTTGCCGCGATGTCGGTGCAGTGGACGGTGGCGCGCTCGGTCGGCTTGGGCGTCGTCAAGGACAGCCTGCCCTTCGTGCGCACCTCCAAGGGCGGCCTGCGCCGCACCGCCGACTTCCACGCCTTCTGGGAAGCGGTGCTCGCGGCGCTGCTCATCGCCGGCGCGCTGACGCTGATCGTCACCAACACCAAGCAGATCCGCGAGATCTACATTTTCGCCGCGGTGCTGGCGGTGCAGAGCGTGCCCTTCCTCGCCGCGGTGGTGCTGGCCGCGATCGAGCGCACGCCGCTCAACGACTACGCCACCTGGCGTGCGCTCGAAGGCCGCATGCTCGAAGTGCTCGGCCGTCAGGCGCCGATGGTGAATGTGGCGCCCGCACCCGTCGCCGTGCCGGTGAGCGTGCCCACCGTCACCGCGCAGGCCGCACCCCCGGCGCAAAGCGCAAGCGAAGCGGTGCAGTAGCTCAGGCGCCGAGCGCGGTCTCCACCAGCTTCACCCAATACGAAGTGCCGACCGGGATCGCCTCGTCGTTGAAATTATATTTGGGGTGATGCAGGCCGGCGCTGTCGCCGTTACCGATCCAGATGAAGGCGCCCGGCCGCTCGTTGAGCATGAAGGAGAAATCCTCCGCGCCCATCATCGGCGGCAGGTCGGTGTCGACTTGCCTATCGCCGACGATCTGGCTGGCGACCGACGCCGCAAACTCGGTCTGCTTGTCGTGGTTGACCAGCACCGGATAGTTGCGCCGGTAGGTCAGCGTGGCCTTGGCGCCGAACGCCGCCGCTGTGTGCTCGACCATCTCGTGCAGGCGCTTCTCGACGAAGTTGCGTACGTCTTCCTCGAGCGTGCGCACGGTGCCCTTGAGCTTCACCGTCTGCGGGATGACGTTGTCGGCGGTACCGGCCTCGACCATGGGGATCGACACCACCGCCGATTTGAGCGGATCGACGTTGCGCGACACCACCGACTGCACGGCGGTGATGATATGCGCCGCCACCAGCACCGGATCGATGCCGAGATGCGGCCGCGCCGCGTGCGCGCCTTTGCCCTCGATGGTGATGCTGATGTAGTCGGCCGCCGCCATCACCGGGCCCGGCCGGATACCAAAGGCGCCGACCGGCATGCCGGGATAATTGTGCATGCCGTAGACCTCGCCGATGCCGAAGCGCGCCATCAGCCCATCGTCGACCATGGCCTTGCCGCCGGCGCCGCCCTCCTCGGCCGGCTGGAAGATGACGACCGCCTTGCCGGCGAAGTTGCGCGTCTCGGCAAGATAACGCGCAGCGCCGAGCAGCATCGCGGTGTGGCCGTCATGGCCGCAGGCGTGCATCTTGCCCGGCACCTGCGATTTGTACGGCAGGTCGTTCGCCTCCTCGATCGGCAGCGCGTCCATGTCGGCGCGCAGGCCGATTACCTTGTCGGATTGGCCCTTGCGGCCGTTGATGACGCCGACCACGCCGGTGCGGCCGATGCCGGTGACGATCTCGTCGCAGCCGAACTCCCTGAGTTTCTCGGCCACGGTGCCGGCGGTGCGCGTGACGTCATACAACAGCTCCGGATGGGCGTGCAGATCGCGCCGCCATTCGGTGATGTCACCGGCGAGGTCGGCAACGCGGTTGATGATCGGCATCGGGCACTCCGGGTGCGGATGAGGAACCGGCGTAGCAGGTCCGGCAAACCCCAATCTAGCAAAGCTCAAGCACCGCGCGCGAGATCAACTATGCGGCATTTGCCGCGCTTTGTGCTATTGACCGGGTCCGATCCGGCCCCTACACCCCGGTTTCGTGAGAGCGCGTAGCTCAGGCGGTAGAGCAACTGACTTTTAATCAGTAGGTCGAGGGTTCGAGTCCCTCCGCGCTCACCATTGCAACCCGTCAGGCCGACGGTTCACCCGGCCGTCGCCGCCGGCATCACCTTGCCGTCCTCGGCGCTCACCCCGCTCTCGAGATAATCCTGTTGCGCGCGCTTGACGTGCTGCGCCGCCATCTCGTCGAGCTGGCCGCGCAGCCGTTCGAGGATGCCCTGCGCCTCCTCGCCCTCGGCCCGGCGTGTCTCGATCGACACCAGCGACTTCAGCACCTGCAGTTGATTGCCGACGCGGTGATTGATTTCGCGGATGAGCTGGTCCTTCTCCCTGGTGCGGTCGGCAACCAGCTTCTGCAATTGCTCGCGTTGCTGCTTCGGCGACGGCAGCATCTTGATCTGCGGCAGGATGACGGCGAAAGCGATCGCGGTGCCGACCGAGGCGATCGCGGTGCCGACCTCGACCGTGGTCTGCAGTCCGAGATATTCGAGCCCCGCCGTCGCTGACCACACGTGCACCATGTGCGTCATACCGCAGGCGACGATGAAAGTGACGAACAAGGTCCACAGCCAGGGATAGGGGATGTCGTCCTTGCGCTGACTTAGCACCACCGCCATTGTCAGCGGGATGGCGAAATAGGCAAGCGCAATCGACAAGTCGCTCGCCACCAGCAGCCACAGTAGCCCGCCGGTCGATGTGCAGAATGCGATGACCTGATTGATCATGGCTGTCGCCCTTTTTATGCGCCGAGTCCAGACAGCCGTGAATTATCGCAGAATCGCGTGAATGGCACGAGAGTCCGCCGCAATCGTTGTCAACAAATCCGATAACGCCGGTTCCACGGAGTGACACTAGGTCTCGCAAATGCAAAAGCGCGCCGCTTGTGGCGGCGCGCTCCGACATGGAATCCCGCGATTCGACGGCTAGTGCATCTTCTTCTTGCCGTGCTTGCGCATCGGCGCCGGCGATTGCAGCTCAACCCCCGTGACCGTCGCGACGACGTTGAGTCCGGTCTCGCCCTCGAGGCTCACCGGCTGCAGGGTAAAGGCGTTGTCAAGGCCGCCGACCAGTACGTTGGCGTTGCCGCCGATGCCGACCGCAGCGCCACCGGTAACGCCGCCATAGGTGCCAGCGAGCGCGCCCTGCCCGACACTCTTCGTCACCGCCAGCACGGCCCAACCGAGCACGACGTCATTGGTGAAGCCGATCTGTGCGCCGAAGCGTTGAACGTTGGCGGTGTAGTGCTGCAACGGCCCGCCCCCGGCCGGAGCGAAGGTGCAATCGAAACCGCGCGCCGAGATCACGACAAAGCTGCCGTTGCCCGAGCTCTTGCAGGTCAGCATGCCGGCTTCGGCGCGTGCCGGCGTTGTCGGCAGCGCGGCAAGGCCTGCGACCGCGGCCGCGACGACGGCACCAGCTACAAATTTGAATGACACGATGTGTCCTCCTTCTTGATTTGGGCCGCAGAGGCACGCGGCACGGGTGGGACGGCGACGTTTGCGCATTTGACCCTCCCCGGCAAGCGGCTTTTCCCCAGTCCGGTCATTTGGTTGCGCTGCGGCGGGTCGGGCCGGGTCGCAAAACTTTTGCGGAAAGGCCACCACAGTTTCACCAAAGCGTCTCCGGAGCGCCACGATGGGCGGCTACCCCTAGCCTCCATTCGGGGTCTCGATGAGGTAAGACGCCATGCAACTCAACTGTTGTGACACGCCGAAGCTGGCCGGGATCCGTTCGTTTGCCGCGCCGATGCGGTGCCCACATTGTGGCGACCTCATGGTCGCGCCGGAAATGTCGGAATTCGTGGTGGGCGGCGAGATCCGCCACCACTGGCGTTGCGACGATTGCGGCAGCGCCTCTTCGACCCGCTTTTGCACCGGGGCAAAAAACAGCACCACACGCCGGAATAGGTGATGTGGTATGGTGTTTGCCCGTCAGGCTGTGCACAGCCTGCAAAGGAGGAGCAAACATGACAATTTCCGTTCTGCGGCCCGCCTTGGCGGCGATTGCCTGCGCCGCTGCGCTGGCGTTCGCCACGCCGTCGATGGCAGCCACGATGACCTTCAAAGCCAACCTGAGCGCCAAAAGCGAGGTGCCCCCGAATGCCAGCAATGGCACCGGCGAGGTGACCGCCACTTATGATGATGCCTCCAAGAAGCTGACCTGGAAGGGCAGCTATTCCGGCCTCACCGGCCCCGCAACCGCCGCGCATCTGCACGGACCGGCGCCCACCGGCAAGAACGCTGGCGTCATGGTGCCGATCACGCCGGCGTCCAGCCCGCTCGAGGGTTCGGCGACGCTGACCGACGCGCAAGCCAAGGCGCTGATGGACGGTGACATGTACGTCAACGTGCATACCGCCGCCAACAAAGGCGGGGAAATCCGCGGCCAGCTCGTCAAGTAAACCGCCAGCCCACTGACTTAA
Source organism: uncultured Alphaproteobacteria bacterium (assembly GCA_963822035.1). Classification (GTDB taxonomy): domain Bacteria; phylum Pseudomonadota; class Alphaproteobacteria; order Rhizobiales; family Xanthobacteraceae; genus Pseudolabrys. The sequence continues at coordinate 1,009,393 of CAWGGC010000004.1, forward strand.
ATTCAAGCCCGCCGGTATCCCCGGCGGGCTTTTGCATCCGCCGCCGCGCCGCCTTATCGTGCCGCGAAGCGACATTGCGGCGAGGAAACGCATGGCCAAGGCGAACGGCGGCGCGGCGCCGGTCCTCATCTCCGGCGGCGGCATCGGCGGGCTGATCACCGCCTATGCTCTGGCCCAGCAGGGCTTCCCCGTCCGCCTGTTCGAGCAGTCGGCCGAGTTCCGCGAGGTCGGCGCCGGCATCCAGCTCGGCCCCAACATCTTCCGCGTGCTGGAGAAGGTCGGTCTTAAGGACGCCGTGCTGGCCGATGCCCACTGCCCGCCGGGCCAGGAAATGCGCGACGCCCTGACCGGCAAGCTCATCACCCGCATTCCGCTGGGTGACGAATTCAACCAGCGCTTCGGCCAGCCTTACGCCGTCACCCACCGCGCCGACATCCACGGCACTTTCCTCAAGGCCTGCCAGGGCTCGAATCTGATCGCGCTGGAGACCAGCCGCCGGGTCGACGCCTATGTCGACCACGGCGACCGCGTCACCATCACGCTCAACAACGGCGAGGAAGTGACCGGCTCTGCCCTCATCGCCTGCGATGGCATGTGGTCGCAGATCCGCGAACAGATCGTCGGTGACGGCAAGCCCCGCGTCTCCGGTCACGTCGCCTACCGCGCCGTCTTGAAGCGCGAGGACGTGCCGGAGGATCTGTGGCGGCCGGACGTTGTGCTGTGGGCGGGGCCGCGCACCCATTTCGTGCATTACCCGTTGCGACGCGGCGAACTCTATAACCTTGTCGCCGTGTTCCACTCCGACCACTACGAGGAAGGCTGGAACGCCGAAGGCAGCAAGGAGCTGATGTGGCAGCATTTCAAGGACGAGGTGCCGCAGGTCAAGCGCATGCTCGAGCGCATCGAGACATGGCGCATGTGGGTGCTGTGCGACCGCGAGCCGGTGAAAAACTGGTCGAAGGGCCGCGTCGCCCTGCTCGGCGACGCCGCGCATCCGATGCTGCAATATCTCGCGCAAGGTGCCTGCATGGCGACCGAGGACGCCATCGTCCTCGCCGACAAGATGGCGGCGGAGCCCGACAATCCGGCGGCGGCGTTCAAGGCTTATGAGCAGGAGCGCTACCTGCGCGCGGCGCGGGTGCAACTCATGGCGCGGGTCTACGGCGAGTTCTATCACGCCCGCGGCGTCACCGCCGAATTGCGCGACCTGATGCTGTCGCCACGCACGCCGCAGCAGTCCTACGACGGCATCGCCTGGCTCTATGGCGGGCCTTAGTCTTCTCTGTCGTTTCGGGGCGCGAACCATAAGCGCGTTAACGCACGTCTTCGACGCGCTATGGCGAGCGACCCAGGAATCCAGGGCGACACTCAAACGCCCGCGCTTTAACTCCGGATTCCGGGCCCGGCGCTTACGCGCCGTCGCGGAATGACGAAGAGGACAGCTCCCTCACCTCGGCGAGCGTCAGCGCGCGCGGGCCGGATCCGTCGAAATAGACGAAACGCAGGCGCCGTCGCTGCGACACCATGCGCGCCGGCAGCGGGTCGTAGCGGAAGGCGCCGCCGCCGAGCTGCGGCGTGACGCTGCCGACGTCGGTAACGCCGTCGGTCTCGACCCGCAGCAGCACCAGCGCGCGACCCGAGGCATCTTTCGCCTCGAAGGGGATGCGCGCCAGACGCAAGAAACTGGTCGGGTCGGTGCATGTCGTAAAGCTTTCGACGAAGGCCTGCTCCACCAGATCGAGATCCGGCTCGTGGTGGTGCTCCTCGGGTTCATGCCCGTGCGGCAGATGCGGCGTCTGCCACTGCGCCGCGCGCGGCGGCGCGGCGTGATTGTGTCCGCTCGCGCCGTTGCCGTGGTGGTGATGATCGTGGTCGTGACCCAGATGCATTGTTGCCTCCTTAATAACCGACCGGCTTGTCGATCAGATGCTTGTGGCTGCCGAGCTTGCCATGCGCGACCATTGAGCCGAGCGCCTCGACAACGACGCGCACGCCGACCAGCGCCGTGATGTCGGAGGTGTCATAAGGCGGCGAGACTTCGACCACCTCCAGCCCGCACAGCCCTTCGGCGGCGACCAGCCCCAGGATCTTCAGCGCCTCGCGCGGCAGGAATCCGCCGGGTTCCGGCCAGCCGGTGCCGGGCACGAAGCCGCAATCGATCGAGTCGACATCGAAAGAGATGTAGACGGCGTCGGCGTCCTTCCAGGCGAGCTCGAGCGCGATCTCGGCGGTCTTTTCCAGGCCGATCTTCTCGATATCGGCGATGGTCAGCACGTTGGTGCCGCGCTTGCTCGCCTCCTGCACGCCGTAGCGCGGCACCTGCCAGCCGCCAATGCCGAGTTGCACCAGATTGGTGGCCGACACGTTCGGCAGATTGGTCGCCCAGTACCAGGGCGTGGTGTGCATGCGCTCGTCGAGATCCTTCTCCTGGATGTCGATGTGGCGGTCGAAGTGAATGATGCCGATGCGCTTCGAGGTGCATTGCGCGATGCCGCGCACGCAAGGAAATCCAATGGAGTGGTCGCCGCCGAGCATCAAGGGCAGCGCGCCCGAGGAAAACACGTGCGCTACGCCGCGGCTGATCTGGTCGAAGCTCTTTTCCAGATTGGCGGGAATGGTGAAGACGTCGCCGGCGTCGCACAGCGTCATCTGTTCGCGCAGGTCGACGCCGAGCTCGTAATTGTACGGCGTATAGAGCGCCGAGATGCGGCGGATGCCCTGCGGCCCGAAGCGGGTGCCCGGACGATAGGTGGTGCCGGAGTCGAACGGAATGCCGAGCACCGCGGCGTCGTATTTGCCGACGTCGTGCACGTCCTCGACATAGGGCGCCTTGAGGAAGGTGTTGATGCCGGCGAAATGCGGCAGCTCGCCGCGCGCAAACGTCGGTATCGACTTGTCGGTCAGGCTGTCGGCGCCGGGCAGCCCCATGTCGAGCGCCCATTTCTGCTCCTTGCGCCAGCCGGCTTCGGAAATCTTGCCCTCGGCCTCGAGCGCCTTCCAGCCCTGCGTCGCCATGCGGTCGAAATCGGGGTGGTGCCGCCGCACGCGTTGCGCCGGCGCAAAGAGCCCGGCCTTGCGCGAAAAGCGGGTGGTTGGATCACGCCTCATGTCGTTTCCTCGTTGGTGATTGCCGTCTAATCGACCTCGTCGCCGACTTGCGTCATGCGCGCGACCATCTGGTAGGTGCCCTCGTCCTCTTCCTCGTCGTGCGCCGCGCCCTGGTGGATCAGCGCCTCGAGCCGCGCCTTGGTGGCGAGGAATTCGGGCGCGATGAACTGCGCGGCGCTGCGCGGGTGCGGCACCGGCACCTCGATCAGCTCCTGCACCTGGCCCGGATGGGCCGACAGCACCAGGATGCGGTCGGACAGGAAGATCGCCTCGTCGAGATCGTGGGTGATGAAGACGATGGTGATGTCGATCTTGCGCCAGATCTCCAGCAGATGCGCCTGCATGCGCGCGCGCGTCTGCGCGTCGAGCGCGCCGAACGGCTCGTCCATCAGCAAAATTCGCGGCTGGTTGGCGAGCGCGCGCACAATCGCGACGCGCTGCTTCATGCCGCCGGAGAGCTGGTGCGGGTAGCTCTCGGCGAATTTTTCCAGCCCGATGAGCTGCAGCCATTGCAGCGCCTGCTGCTCCGCCTCGTATTTGCCCTTGCCGTTGACCTCGAGGCCGAACATCACGTTCTTCTTCACCGTCAGCCAGGGGAACAGCGTGTAACCCTGGAACACCATGCCGCGGTCCTTGCCCGGCTCGCTGACCGGCTTGCCGTCGAGCAGCACCTCGCCCGAAGTGTGCTGTTCGAGGCCGGCGAGGATGCGGACCAGCGTCGACTTGCCGCAGCCGGACGGTCCGACGATGCAGAGGAATTCGCGACGATGCGTCTCAAAGCTGATCTCGTTGAGCGCGACCGTTGCGCCCTTCGCCGTGTTGAAAACCTTGCTCAAGTGATCGACCTTGAGGATGACCTCGCGCGCCTTCAGCCGCGCAAAGCGCGCCTTAACCTCCGGCGCCTGGTCGCGGTAGGACGGCAGCGTGGCGAGCGGCACGAATTTGTTCATGGCCGTCACGCGCTCTTGTCCAGGGTCCGGTCCCACGGGAACAGCCGCTTGCCGGCAAGCGCCAGCACCATGTCGGTGCCGAGCCCGATGAAGCCGATCATCATGATCGCAGCATAGACCGTCGCGAAATGCTGGTAGCGCGCCTGTTGGGTGATGAAGAAGGTGATGCCGGTCGAGGTGCCGATGAGTTCGGCGACAATGAGGTAGGTCCAGGCCCAACCGAGCAGGATGCGCTGGTCGCGGTAGAGATCGGGCAGGATGCCGGGGATGACGACGCGCGACAGCAGTTTCAGTTTCTTGGTGCCGAGCGTGAGCGCTGCCTCGACCAGCGCCACGTCGAGCTTGCGCGTGGTGTTGGCGATGATCAGCACCTGCTGGAAGAACGTGCCGATGACGATGATGGTGATCTTCGGCCCGTCATAGATGCCGAGGATGGCGACCGCGAGCGCGCCGAAGGCCGGCGCCGGCAGATAGCGGAAGAACTCGATGAACGGCTCGTTGAGCCGGGCAAAGCCGGCATAGGTGCCGCACATGATGCCAATCGGCACGCCGAAGGCCGACGAGATGACGAAGCCCCAGAAGATCACCTGGATGCTGTGCCACAGGCTCTGGTGCAGCCAGGGTCCGTCCTTGGTCGCCGGCGGCGTGACGAAGGAGGTGTAGAGCGCCGCCGCCACTTCGTGCGGCGCCGGCAGATAGATCGGATTCGACGGCACGCCGCGCGGCGGCGGCTTGTTATCGTCTTTGGCCTCCTTCACCGCGTCGGCGAAGGCCGCCTTGTCCATGCGCATCCCGGCCTGCAGGTATTCTGCAGAGCCGGGGTCGGTGATCAGGATTTGCGGATGCCAGATCGCCGGGACGTAGCTGACGATGCTCCAGATCACGATCGGCAGCACGAAGGACATGCCGCCGAGCAGTAATCTGGCACGCGGCGAAATCGGCCGCAGGACCTGAAACCAGCTTCGCATCGTCGTCATCGTCCCGGCGCGTCGGGCGCTATTTGACCGCCGCCGTCAGCGACGGATCGATGTAGCTCTTGATGTCCTGCGCCTGCTTGTAGACCGCGTTGGCGACGTTGAAGTTGTCGGCGTTTTGCGACGAGCCGTAGAGCGAGTCGAGACCCTCGCCGACCTTGTACGTCTTCTTGCCGGCGGCGACGTCGAGCAGATGCGTGCCTTTGAGCAGCGGCAGGTATTCCGCCGGCGTCAGGCCAACGCGCTTCGACATGATCTTGACGGCGTCTGCTTGCGTCTTCGGATCGTTGATGTAGTGCACCACGCGATCCCACACCTTGATGACCTTGACGTAGTCGTCCTTGTGCGCGGTCAGGCTCGCCGGACTGGCCGCCAGCACGTCGTAGATCAGGCCGGGCGCCTTGGCCGAAGTGTAGAGCGGCCGCGAGCCGGGCAATCCCTTCATCGCTTGGCCGGCGATCGGCTGCCAGGCGCCGATGGCGTCGACTTGGCCGGAGGCGAGCACTTGCGGCGTCTCGTTGGTCTTGGCGTTGACCAGCGTGACGTCCTTCTCGCTCATCTTGGCTTCTTTGAGCGCGTGCACCAGCAGCAGGTGCTCGACCACGCCGACCTCGATGCCGACCTTCTTGCCCTTGAGGTCCTTGATGCTCTTCACGCCGGGCTTGCCGACGATGATGTCGTTGCCGCTCGAATAGTCGGTGAGCATGATCATGATGCCCTTGCCGCCGCCGGCGCCGGTCGCCAGCGTGTCGCCGTTAGTCATCAGATTGGCGTCGATCTTGCCGGCGGCGAAGGCGTCCATCGACGCCGAGTAGTCGAACCACTGGAAGTTGACGTCGACGCCGGCCTCCTTGAACCAGCCTTTGTCGATGGCGACCTGCCAGGCGACCCAGCCCGGCCAGTCGCTGTAGCCGATGGTGAGGCCGGCGGCCGAGCTCTGCCCGGTGCCGGTCAATGCAAGCAAAGCGAAGCCGAAGAACGTGCTAATCGCGCCTTTGCGGATCATCGCGGACTCCTGATGTTTGCGAATAGGGATGTGCGGCCGGCGAGGACGGCGGCCGCGAACGGTGCGGACACTGTCGGAAAATGTTGCGTGGTCCGGTCCTCTGCGGTTTGGTGGCCGCGGACTGGCTAAAGAACCTCGTTGCCAATCACGGCCACTGAGGTCTCCCGGGTTTTTGTCCCGCCGTGCACCCGGACTGATGAGGGTCCGGGCGGCAGCTCTCGGACCAGACATCCTCGCGTTACGGGGACCGGAACCCTAGCCACCAACTCGCAGGCTTCGGAGCAAGCTTTGTGCCAGCGGCAAACTGCCCGTTTAGCGCCTGCGCCCGTCGCTGCCGCCTATTCCGGCGGCACGGCTGGCAATTTTCAGGGCAGCCGCCGCGGCGGTTACGCCCGCAGCGAATTAACGGAATTTGAGATTCCGCCGCGACAATTGGTCGATCGAAGTCAGGCCCATCAGCCGCATGTCGCGCTCAAGTTCCGTGCGCATGAAGCCGAGCGCGCGCTCGACGCCCGCCTGCCCCGCCGCGGCGAGCGGAAACAGATAATAGCGGCCGCCGCCGACCGCCTTGGCGCCGAGCGACAGCGCCTTCAGCACATGCGTGGCGCGGTGCACGCCGCCGTCCATCAGCACATCGATCTTGTCGCCGACCGCGTCGACGATTTCGGCAAGCTGGTCGAAGGATGAGCGCGAGCCATCGAGCTGGCGGCCGCCGTGGTTCGACACCACGATGCCGGCGCAGCCGATGTCGACCGCGCGCTTGGCGTCGGCAACGCTCATCACGCCCTTGAGGCAGAATTTGCGGCCCCAATGCTTGACCATCTCGGCGACGTCGCTCCAGCTCATCGACGGATCGAGCATCTTGGTGAAATAGTCGCCGATCGAGGTCGTGCCGCCGCTCATGTCGACGTGCTCGTCGAGCTGCGGCAAGCGGAATTTCTCGTGGGTGACGTATTCAAGCGCCCAGCGCGGCTTGACCGCAAACTCGGCGATACCGCGCAAATTGAGCTTGAGCGGGATGGAGAAGCCGGTGCGCAGGTCGCGCTCGCGGTTGCCACCGGTGATGGAATCGACCGTCAGCATCATGATCTGGACGCCAGCGCCCTTGGCGCGCTCTATCATCGCCTTGTTGAGGCCGCGGTCCTTGTGAAAATAGAACTGGTAGACTTGCGGGAACGAAAAGGTCTGGGCGATCTCCTCCAGGCTCACGGTGCCGAGCGAGGAGACGCCGAACATGGTGCCGAATTTCTCCACCGCGCGCGCGACCGCGCGCTCGCCGTCATAGTGGAACAGCCGCTGCAGCGCCGTCGGCGAGCAGTAGAACGGCATCGCCAGCTTCTGCCCCATGACCGTGACCGACAGGTCGACGGTCTCGACGCCGCCGAGAATGTTCGGCACCAGATCGCAGTCGTCGAAGGCCGCAGTGTTGCGCCGGTAAGTGGTTTCGTCGTCGGCGGCGCCGTCGATGTAATTGAAGATCGGGCCCGGCAGGCGTTGCCGCGCCAGCTCGCGGAAATCGGCGAAGTTGAAGCACTGGGACAGACGCATCATTCAGCGGCCTTTGTTGCTGCCGTCGTTGCCCGCCTCGTCTTCGTCGGGGCGGAATTTGGTCTCCGGCTTGAGCCCTTTGCGGCGTTGCGTTTCGCTGATCTTGCCGTTGTCGAGGTAACGGCCCTGCGCGGCGCGTTTGGCCGCCTCGTCCCATTGCGGCAGCCAGTCGCCGAGCGAATAGCCGAACCAGGGCGCCTGCGGCCGCAACGGGCCATAACCGAGCTTCTGCCAGATCGTTTTGGCTCGCTCCATGTATTCCTGTTTCGGCAGCGCCAGCGGCGGCATGTCGCCCTTCATGGTGGCGTCCATCAGCAAGGTCGAATCCTCTTCCTGATCGTGCTCGCGCTTGGGCCCGTGGCCCTGACCGCGATGCGGCACCACGCGCAGATCCTCGACCGGGTTCATGCGATAGGCCATCGCCCACAGCAGCGAGTTGGCGTTATCGACATCGATGTCATCGTTGACGGCGATGCAGATCTTGCCGCAGTCGCCTTTGAAGAAAGCGGCGCCCTGCAACGCCCGCCAGATTTCGGTGCGCGGCGTCCCCTTCTCGATCGTGACGACGGTGACCCGCAGCAGCCCGGTCAAAGGTTCGTGCAGCGACACCTTTTTGACGCCGCGAATGCCGAGCGCGTTGCGCAGGTGCGACGTAAACAGCGGCTCGTAGGCCACCCGCTTGATCACGCTCGATTCACTCGGCGCCACCTGGCTGATATAGGATGGGATGATCGCATTCTTGCGGTGGGTGATCGCCGTCACCCGCATCGGCATGTTGAATTCTTCCAAGGCGACGTGGCCGTGGGATTCCCCGAACGGAGCTTCCGGCTCGAGATATTCGGTGTCGATGAGCCCCTCGATGACGACTTCCGATTCAGCCGGGATCATCAAGTCAACCGTGCGAGCGCGCACGATATTGATCGGCCCGCCGGCCAGACCGCCCGCCACCGTGATTTCGTCGACGCCGATCGGCAGTTTCTGCGGCCCCATGAACGCAACATAAGGCGGACAGCCGAGCACGATGGCGCAGGGCATCGGCTCGCCGCGCTTTTGATATTTGAGATAGTGTTGATAGCCTCCGGCGCCGCCGACGCGCGTCGCCATGCGCACCACCAGGCGATCCGGCGCTTTCAGCGCGGCGCGATAGGTGCCCATGTTCTGCACCGCGGTCTCCGGATCGCGGGTTATCACGTTGGTTGCCGTCAAGGTCGGCGCGCTGTCGAATCCCGGGGTCGAGATCGGGATCGGCAGAGCGTCGAGCCCGTGGCCCTCGCCTTTGAGCGCCTCGCCCTCGATCACGACCTCGTGGCAGACCGCGTCATTGACCAGCCGCGGTTCGACCGGGTTGGCGATTGCCCGATCCCATTTGGCCTGGATGTCGGCAAGCGGAGCCTGCATGCCGATGCTGTAAATCTCCGGGTTGGCGGCAATGGCTCCCACCACGACCGGCATGGTGTATTTGCGTCCCAGCCCGTCGGTGATGTTGGTGAACAGGAAGGCCTTGCGTTCCGCTTCGTCGATGCCACCGACGAATTGCCAACGCACCAGCGGATGCATTTCCGCGTCCTTGTCGATGGCTTCATCGACGCGGCGCAACAGGCCCCGTTCTTCAAGCGTCGCAAGATGCTCGTGCAGATCGGGATAGGTTCGCGCCGCGTCGGTCACTGTTCGCTCTCTGGGCACCGTCGTCACTTCTTCGGGATATGCGCCTTCTCGATGACCTCGTTCCACTTCGTGATGTCGGAGGTGAGGCGGTTCTCAAGCTCCTGCGGCGTCGAGGCTTGCGCCACCACGCCGACCTTGGCGAAGCGCTCTTTGACGTCCGGCATCGCCAGCACCTCGCGCATCGCCTTGTTCATGGCGTCGACGATCTCCTTCGGCGTGCCCTTGGGCGCGAAGATGCCGTTCCACGAGGTCACCTCGTAGCCGGGCACGCCGGATTCGGCGACCGTCGGAACGCTCGGGTGCGACGGCGCGCGCTGCGCCGCCGAGGTGGCGAGCACCCTGAGCTTGCCGTCATTGACCTGGCCCTGGATCGCCGGCGGGAACTCGACCAGCATCTGTACGTCGTTGCGCAGCAGCGCGACCACGATGTCCGGCGAGTTCTTGTAGGGCACGATCACCACGTTGAGGCCCGTCATCGACTTGAACAGCTCGGCGCCGAGGTTCTGCGTGCCGCCGACCGCGATGGTGCCGATGTTGAGCTTGCCCGGCTGGGCCTTGGCCGCCTTGATGAAATCGCCGAGCGTCTTGTAGTCGGACTGCGCGCTCACCGCCAAAACGAGGTCGAAGGTGCCGAGCGTCGACACCATGGCGAATTCCTTGACCGGATCGAACGGCAGATGATTAAACGCGGCGACGCTGATCGCCGTGCCGTTGGTGACGAGGCCCATGGTGTAGCCGTCGGGCGCCGCGGTCGTCACCGCGCGCGCGGCGTTGATGCCGCCCGGTCCCGGCATGTTCTCGATGACGAAGCGCTGGCCAAGCAGCTTCTCCAGCTTATCCGCCATGATGCGCGTGGTGACGTCGGCAACGCCGCCGGCGCCGAACGGCAATACGATCTTGACCGGATGGTCCGGCCATTTCGCCTGTGCCGGAGCGGCAAAGCCGAGCGTGGCCGCCAGCGCCGGCATCAGCACGAGCGCAAAGATCTTCCTCATGATGCGTCCTCCTCCCCTGATCGTGACGTTTTTATTTCGGTTTTATGAGCCGCGCGATCTTAGCCGGAAACCGCTTGCCGGCACCGGCAAAATCACGCGCTAAAAACCATAAAGCCGCGCCGGATTGTCCACCAGTAAACGTTTCTGTGCCAGCGCATCGGGCGCGTATTGCGGCACCAGATCGACGAGATCGGCCTCGTCGGCCTCATGCGTCGGATTGGGATGCGGGAAATCGGTGCCCCACAGCACGCGGTCGGGCGCCGCCTCGACAATCGCGTGCGCGATCGGCACCGCCTCGGTGTAAGGCGGCATGGAGATGCGCTCGGCGCCGCACACCTTGATCCAGCAGTTCGGCAGCTTGGCGAGTTCGAGCAGCGCACGCAGCGGCGGCTGATCGACGCCGGCCGAAGCCGGCACGCGGCCCATGTGATCGATGACGAACGGCAGCGGCAGCGCCCGCATCATCGGCGTCAGCGGGACGATGTTGGGCGCGTCGAGATGCAGCACCACGTGCCAGCCCCGGGTGCGGATGCGGTCGATGACGCGGCTGAAAAGGTTCATGTCTGGCGCGCCACCGAGATGCTTGACGAAATTGAAGCGCACCCCGCGCACGCCCGTCCGGTGCATCAGGTCGTAATGTTCGTCCCTGAAAGCGTCGTCGACGATGGCGACGCCGCGGTAGCGCGCCGGATCGGAGGCGAGGCAATCGAGCATCGCGGCGTTGTCGGTGCCGTGGCAGCTTGCCTGCACGATCACCGCGCGCGACACGCCGAGGAAATCATGCAGCGCGCGCAGCGTCTCCTTCGGCGCGTCCTGCGGCGTATAGCGGCGGTTCGGCGCGTAGGGGAACTTGTCGGCCGGGCCGAACACGTGGCAATGCGCGTCGGTTGCGCCCGGCGGCAACTTGAATTTAGGCTTGCGGCGGTGGCTGAGAAAAGGCGCGTGGACGTTCATGCGTTGGCTTTAGCCAAGGTGGGCCGCAACGACAACCCCACTTGGCTAAAGCGGCGCAATATCGCCGCGTGCCCAGCCCGCTTTTGTCGCACTCTGAAAATCGGCAAGCGTGCCCTGTTCGATCGCGGCGCGCATGCCGGCCATCAGCTCCTGGTAATAGGCAAGATTGATGGTGGAGAGCAGCACCTGGCCAAGCATCTCATTGACCTTGGTCAGATGATGCAGATAGGCGCGCGAATAGGTGCGCGCCGCCGGATGCGCGCTTTGCTCGTCGAGCGGCCGCGCATCCTCGGCGTGGCGCGCATTGGCAAGATTGATCTGGCCGTTGCGGGTGAAGGCAGTGCCGTGGCGGCCGTTGCGGGTCGGCATCACGCAGTCGAACATGTCGATGCCGCGCGCCACCGCCTGCAGCAGATCGTCGGGCGTGCCGACGCCCATCAGATAGCGCGGGCTTTGGGGCGGCAGCAGCTCGACCGTCTGTTCGACGATCTTCAGCATGACGTCCTGTGGCTCGCCGACCGCGAGTCCGCCGATGGCGTAGCCGTCGAAGCCGATGTCGACCAGCGCCTTGGCGCTCTGCCGGCGCAACGGTGCATCGTCGCCGCCCTGCACGATGCCGAACAGGGCACGACCCTGGCGCACGCCCTCGAAAGCGCGCCGCGAGCGCTCGGCCCAGCGCAGCGACAGCAGCATGGCGCGCTCGATCTCCTCGCGCGCTCGCCGGCAGGCCGATACACTCGTCGAGCTGCATGGAGATGTCGGCGCCGAGCAGCGCCTGGATCTCGATCGCGCGCTCCGGCGAAAGCTGCACCATGGCGCCGTCAATATGCGAGCGGAAGGTGACGCCGTGCTCCTCGAGCTTGCGCAGCGCCGCGAGCGACATCACCTGGAAGCCGCCGCTATCGGTCAGGATCGGCAGCGGCCATTGCATGAAAGCGTGCAGGCCGCCGAGCGAAGCGATGCGCTCGGCCCCGGGCCGCAGCATCAGGTGATAGGTGTTGCCGAGCAGGATCTCGGCGCCGGTCGCGCGCACGTCTTGCGGCGTCAGCCCTTTCACCGTCGCCTGCGTGCCGACCGGCATGAAAGCCGGCGTCTGCACGTTGCCGTGCGGCGTCACCAGCTCGCCGCGGCGCGCGGCGCCATCAGTCTTGCTGATGGTGAAGGAGAACGGTTCGGGCATTTGTCCCTACGTCATGGCCGGGCTTGTCCCGGCCATCCACGCCTTTGTCGCCGCCGTCTTTTAAAGGCGTGGATGCCCGGCACAAGGCCGGGCATGACGGCTGCTAGGCCGCCGGAAATAGCAAACAGGCGTCGCCGTAGGAATAGAAGCGATAGCCGCTGGAAATGGCGTGCGCATAGGCGCGTTGCATCGTCTCCAGGCCGGAAAAGGCCGATACCAGCATGAACAGCGTCGAGCGCGGCAGGTGGAAATTGGTCAGCATCAGGTCGACGGCGCGGAAGCGGTAGCCTGGCGTGATGAAAATCGCGGTATCGCCGGCAAATTCGCGCAGCCGGCCGTCCTCGTCCGCCGCCGATTCCAGCAAGCGCAGCGCCGTCGAGCCAACCGCGACAATGCGCCCGCCCTTGGCGCGCACGGCGTTGAGCGCCGCCGCCGTCTCCGCCGTCACCACGCCAAACTCGGCATGCATCTTGTGACCGCCGGTGTCGTCGGCCTTCACCGGCAGGAAGGTGCCGGCGCCGACATGCAGCGTCACCTTGTGCAGGGCAACGCCGCGCGCCTTCAGCCGTGCCAAAAGCGGCTCCGTGAAGTGCAGCCCCGCGGTTGGCGCCGCGACCGAGCCTTCGGCTTGCGCAAACAGCGTCTGGTAGTCGGCGCGGTCCTGTTCGTCAGGCGCGCGTCGCGAAGCGATATAAGGCGGCAGCGGCATGTCGCCGCGCTCGGCGATGGCCTGGTCCAGCACGGGTCCATGGAAGGAAAATGAAAGGGTTACTTCACCTCCCTCATCTTTATGTGAAACTTGAGCATCGAGCTGGCCGAGGAAACAGACCTTGCCCTCGTCACCAAAACGCAGCGTGTCGCCGACCTCGACCTTCTTCGCCCCCAGGATGAAGGCGTTCCAGTGCGAGCCGTCGAGCCGCTTGATCAGCGTCGCCTCGATCGCCGGCTCGGCGGTGCCCCGCCCGATGCGCCGGCCCTTGAGCCGCGCAGCGATCACCTTGGAGTCGTTGACCACCAGCACGTCGCCCGGCTGCAACAGTTCCGGCAGATCGCGCACGTAACGATCTTCGAAAATTTCTCCGTTCGTCCCCGCGGAAGCGGGGACCCAGGAAGGATATTCGCCCGGCCTTGCCGTGTCGCTATGGACCCCCGCTTTCGCGGGGGTGACCAGTGGAGGGGGCCGCACCACCAAAAGCCGCGCCGCGTCGCGCGGGGCTCACTGGCCGCAAGGCGATGCGGTCAGCCGGCAGGTCGAAATCGAACAGGTCGGTGCGCATGGCTTTTCTTATACCTCCCCCTGCAAGGGGGAGGTCGACCGCCGGCGCGGAGCGCAGGCGGTCGGGTGGGGGTCGCTCATTGTATGCGGCAACTCCGCCCCACCCGGCGCGCTAACGCGCGCCACCCTCCCCGTTCCGGGGAGGGATTTACGCCCCCATGGTCGCCTTGACGATCTTGTCGGGGTCGCGCACCGGCTCGCCGCGCTTGATCTTGTCGACGTTCTCCATGCCCTCGATGACGTTGCCCCAGGCCGTGTATTGCTTGTCGAGGAAGCGCGCGTCGTCGAAGCAGATGAAGAACTGGCTGTCGCCCGAATCCGGGTTCGCCGCCCGCGCCATCGACACGGTGCCGCGCACGTGCGGCTCGTTGTTGAACTCGGCCTTGAGCTTCTTGCCAGACCCGCCGGTGCCGGTGCCCTCGGGACAGCCGGTCTGCGCCATGAAGCCGTCGATGACGCGGTGAAACACGATGCCGTCGTAGAAGCCCTGCTTCACCAGATCCTTGATACGGGCGACGTGGTTGGGCGCGAGATCGGGCCGCATGGCGATCACCACCTTGCCCTTGGTGGTCTCCAGCGTCAGCGTGTCTTCCGGTTTTGCCATGGTGTCAGGCCCCTTTCTGTCTGCGGGTGTCGACGATGCGGAAAAAGAACGGATGGCCGGCGATCGCTTGCCCAAGGCTTTCGGTCATCGGCACATGCGAGCAGCGGCTGATCATCTTCTCGAGCGCGACGTAATAGATCGCGCGCTCGTTGTCGGAGACTTCACGGCTCACATGGGTGATGCGGCCGCCGAACAATTCGCCGTTGGCGCGAAAGCTCAGCATCACGGTGAGATCCATGTTGCCGCTGGAATCGAGCTCGGATGGCCAGACCCAGCATTTGCGCAGCGCATTGTTCAAGTCCCTGAGCGTGTTAAGCGGCCGCGGCGCCTGCTGTTGCTCCTGCGCCAGCGTCGGCAGCGCGAGCGCGACAGCGACGAGTGCCGCGGCGGCGCGCATCGGTTCCCTACTTGGCGTCGGCGGCGACCTGCATCCTGATGATGCGGTCGGGATTGGTCACCATCCCGTTCTCGGCCTCGGCGCCCTTCTTGATCTTGTCGACGACGTCCATGCCGGACAGCACCTGCCCGATCACGGTGTACTGGCCGTTCAGGCTCGGCGCGTCGCCGAACATGATGAAGAACTGCGAGTTCGCCGAATTGATGCTGTCGCCGCGCCGCGCCATGCCGACGACGCCGCGCGTGAACGGCACTTTCGGAGAATTCCGCCGGCAGGTCGGGATATTTCGAGCCGCCGGTGCCGTTGCCGTTTTGGCCGTCGCCGGTCTGCGCCATGAAGCCGGCGATGACGCGGTGGAACGGCACGTTGTTATAGAAGCCGTCGCGCGTCAGCTGCTTGATGCGCTCGGCATGCTTGGGCGCGAGATCGTTGCGCAGCTTGATGACGATGCGGCCGTATTTGGTGTCGATCAGCATGGTGTTCTGCGGATCGGCCCCGGCGGGCAGTTTGACCTGCGCCAGGGCGGGAACGGCGCAGACGAGCGCGAACACGACGGCAAGAACCCGGATCATTTCCACTCCTTATCGGATTATTTCGCGAATTTCTTCTTCAGCCGCGCCACCACCGGCGCGGGCACGAAGCTCGAAACGTCGCCTCCCATACCCGCGATCTGTCTCACTAATGTGGCGGTGATCGGGCGCACCATCGGCGAGGCCGGCAGGAACACCGTCTGGATGTCGGGCGCCATGGCTTCGTTCATGCCCGCCATCTGCATCTCGAAGTCGAGATCGGTGCCGTCGCGCAAGCCCCGGATCAGGAGATCGGCGCCTTCGCGCTGCGCCGCCCTCACCACCAGATCGTCGAAGGTGGTGCAAGAGAGCTCGCAGTTGGCTTCGCGCGCCAGCGGCGCGCAGGTCTCGACCAGCATGGCCAGCCGCTCGTCGGCGCTGAACAAGGGCGCCTTGCCCGGATGCACGCCGATCGCGAGCACGAGCTTGTCGGCCAGCCGCACGGCATGGCGCACGACGTCGATATGGCCGTTGGTCACCGGGTCGAACGAGCCGGCGTAGAGGGCGGTCCGCGGCATGAGCGCGGTCTACCCCGCTATTTTCGCCCCGGCAAGGCCGGGAACCCGCGGATTCTCACGAATTTGTGTGGGTTTGCGGGCTTTGAACCTCGCGCCCCGCCCGCCCAACTAAACGTTGGGACTACGGATAAGGCAGGCCGTCATGTTCAAGCCGCTCACCGCCATTGCGTTTGCCGCCGCGATCGCCGCGGCCTTCACCGTGCTGACCTTGCCGGACAGCGAGCTTGCTGCCGGCCCCCTCGCCAAGCCCGACGAGGCGGCGCTCAACATCTGCTCGCAGCGGCCGTGGCCCTATTACAACTGCGTCGGTACCCGGATGGGTAATCCGCGCATTCGCCTCGTCACCACCGACAGCCTGCGCTGACGTCCGTTCAGCCCGGCCGGCGCAGCAGCGACAGCCAGATGCCGCCGCCGATGAGCACCGCGCCGGAAATGCGGCCGAGCAACAGGTTGTGCTGCGGCTTGGTAGAAAGGCGCGGCCGAAGCCGGCGGCGATCGCCCAGCCGGAGTCGAGCAAGCCGCCGAGCAGCACCGAGGTCACGCACATCACCAGCAATTGCCGCCCGACCGGCAGCGTCGGGTCGATGAACTGCGGCAGGAACGCGGTGAAGAAGGCGATCGACTTCGGATTGGTGATGGCGACGATGAAGCCGCGCGAGGCATGCACGTGGTCGGCCGGGCGCGATCGGCTTCGGCTGGTCTCGCCGGCATGGCGCCAGGCCTGCATGCCGAGCCAGATGAGATAAGCGGCGCCCACCCAGCGCAGCACATCGAAAATCTGTGCCGAGCTTTGCAGGATCCACGACAGGCCGAAGGCGATCGCGGCGAGCAGCACCGCATTGCCGAGCCGTGGCGCCGGCAACCGTCATGCAGCGCCGGCGCGCGCGCCGCGCGCTGCCGCCGTCGTCACCACCAGCGTCACGATCGGACCCGGCGTGAGAAACAGAACGACGGTGATGACGAGGAAGGCGGAGAACAGGTTCCAGTTCATGTCGCCGCCTCTGTCGCGCATTCGCATGCCCTCTCCCCGCCTGCGGGGATCGGGAAGCTACTCCCCTCTTCCTCGCTCACGCGCTCGACCGAGACGACGCGCTCGTCCTCGGCGGTGTCGAGCACGATGACGCCTTGCGTCGAGCGCCCGGCGATGCGGATGCCGGCGACCGGCGTGCGGATCAGTTTGCCGGCGTCGGTCACCAGCATGATCTGGTCGCGACTCCTCGACCGGGAACGAGGCCACCAGCTTGCCGGTCTTGTCGCGGATCTTCTTGGCGCCCTTCTTGCCTTCCAGCACCGACATGGCGACGATGCCTTTGCCGCCGCGCCCGGTGATGCGGTACTCGTAGGACGAGGTGCGCTTGCCGTAGCCTTTCTCGGAAACCGTCAGCACGAACTGCTCGGCCGCCGACAATTCGACGTAACGCTTCTCGCCGAGCTCGATGGCGCCGGCGGTCTCCTCGGCATCCTCCTCCTCGACCTCGACCGCCTCCTCCTCGCTGCCGCGGCGCACCGCGCTCGCGCGCTTGAGATAGGCGAGCCGCTCTTCGGACGAAGCGTCGCTGTGGCGCAGGATCGACATCGAGATCACCTGGTCGCCGTCGGCGAGATCGATGCCGCGCACGCCGGCGGAATTGCGGCCCGGAAAACACGCGCACCTCCGGCACCGCGAAGCGGATGCATTGCCCGGCCGCCGGCGGTGAGCAGCACGTCGTCCGTTCTCCCGTGCAGATCTGCACGTCGACGATCTCGTTGCCGTCCTTCAGCTTCATGGCGATGATGCCGGAGGGCCGCACGTCGACGAAATCGCGAGAGCTTGTTGCGGCGGACGGTGCCCTTGGTGGTGGCGAACATCACGTCGAGGTCGCCCCAGGTCTTCTCGTCCTCCGGCAGCGGCATGATGGTGGTGATGGTCTCGCCCTCGGCGAGCGGCAGGATGTTGATCAGCGCCTTGCCGCGCGCCTGCGGCGCCGCCAGCGGCAGCCGCCACACCTTTTCCTTGTAGACCTTGCCGGCCGAGGAGAAGAACAGCACCGGCGTGTGCGTCGAGGCGACGAACAGCCGCGAGACGAAATCCTCCTCGCGCACCTGCATGCCGCCGCGGCCCTTGCCGCCGCGCTTCTGCGAGCGGTAGGTCGAGAGCGGCACGCGCTTGATGTAGCCGAGATGCGAGACGGTGACGACCATCTCCTCGCGCTGGATCAGGTCCTCGTCGTCGACCTCGCCTTCCTCCTCGGCGATCACGGTGCGCCGCGGCGTCGCGAACTCGTCCTTGAGCTTGATCAGCTCGTCCTTGATGATGGTCTGGATGCGCGCGCGCGAGCGCAA
Source organism: uncultured Alphaproteobacteria bacterium (assembly GCA_963822035.1). Lineage (GTDB taxonomy): Bacteria > Pseudomonadota > Alphaproteobacteria > Rhizobiales > Xanthobacteraceae > Pseudolabrys. The sequence continues at coordinate 1,027,459 of CAWGGC010000004.1, forward strand.
GATGTCGAGATAGTCGGCGATCTCGGCGGCGAGCTTGTCGAGCTCGGCCTTGATCTCGTCGCGGCCGAGCGCCGTGAGGCGCTGCAGGCGCAGATCGAGAATGGCCTTGGCCTGTTCGGCGGAGAGCCGCGCGGTGCCGTCCTTGGTGACCTTGTGGCGCGGATCGTCGATCAGCTCGATCAGCGAGGCCGCCGTCGCCGCCGGCCAGTCGCGCGCCCATCAGGGCTTCGCGCGCCTCGTTGGCGTCCTTGCGAGGCGCGGATCAGCTTGATCACCTCGTCGATATTGGCGACCGCGATGGCGAGGCCGACCAGCACATGGGCGCGGTCGCGCGCCTTGCCGAGCAGGTGCTTGGTGCGCCGCGACACCACCTCTTCGCGGAAGGCGACGAAGGCGTCGAGCATGTCCTTCAGCGTCATCACCAGCGGCCGCCCGCCGTCGAGCGCCACCATGTTGGCGCCGAAGGAGGACTGCAGCGGCGTGAAGCGGTAGAGCTGGTTCGAGCACCACGTCGCGCTCGGCGTCGCGCTTCAATTCGATGACCACGCGATAGCCGTCGCGGTCCGAACTCGTCGCGCAGGTCGGCGATGCCGTCGATCTTCTTCTCGTTCACCAGTTCGGCGATGCGCTCGACCATCGCGGCCTTGTTCACCTGATAGGGAATCTCGGTGATGATGATCGCCTCGCGCTCCTTGCGGATGGTCTCGAAGCCGACCTTGCCGCGCATCACGATCGAGCCGCGGCCGGTGTGATAGGCGCTGTTGATGCCGGCGCGGCCGAGAATGATGCCGCCGGTCGGGAAATCCGGGCCCGGCACGATCTTGATGAGTTCGTCGATCGACAGCGCCGGATCGTTGATCAGCGCGACGCAGGCATCGATCACCTCGCCGAGATTGTGCGGCGGGATGTTGGTCGCCATGCCGACGGCGATGCCGCCGGCGCCGTTGACCAGCAGATTGGGGAAGCGCGCCGGCAGCACCGACGGCTCGCGCGAATTCGCCGTCGAGTAGTTGAGCGTGAAGTCGACGGTGTCCTGGTCGATGTCGTCGAGCAGCGCCATCGCCGGCTTGGCGAGCCGCGCCTCGGTGTAGCGCATCGGCCGCCGCCGGATCGCCGTCGACCGAGCCGAAATTGCCCTGCCCGTCGATCAGCGGCAGGCGCATGGAGAAATCCTGCGCCATGCCGCACCAGCGCGTCGTAGATCGCCTGGTCGCCGTGCGGATGATATTTGCCCATGACGTCGCCGACGACGCGCGCGGATTTCTTGTACGGCTTGTCCGGCGTGAAGCCGTTCTCGTACATCGTGTAGAGGATGCGCCGGTGCACCGGCTTCAAGCCGTCGCGCACATCGGGCAGCGCGCGCGACACGATCACGCTCATGGCGTAATCGAGGTAGCTGCGCTTCATCTCTTCGGTGATGGAGACGGGGCGAACGTCGGACGGGGTGCCGTCCCCCGGTTTGGGAGTGTCGGTATCGGCCACAGGTGGTTCCTTGAGGGTGCTTAGTTGGCGATTTTTCTAGCGGATTCGAGGGCACAAGGCCAAGCCAAAACGCGTCCCATCCCGGTTATTTTATCATGATTTTTCAGACGCTTATTTGGACATGGCAAAGCACGGGGGCAAGCCGTTTGCCGCCGATTTTTGCTCGTTTCTCCCATCCCATTTGACCCCCGCGCAAGCCGCCGCTACGCGCAAGCCCATGCCGGTCGAATTCCTCATCTCCGCGCTGGTGACGCTCACCGTGGTCGTCGATCCGCTCGGCCTGGTGCCGAGCTATCTCGCCGTCACCGAAGGCCTGCCGGCGCGCGCGCGCCGCGATGTTGCGTTGCGCGCCTGCCTGATCGCCGCCGCGATCCTCGCCGGCACCGCCTTCATCGGCGACTGGCTGTTGCGTACGCTGGCGATCTCGCTGCCGGCGTTCCGCATCGCCGGCGGCTTGCTGCTGTTCTCGATCGCCTCGGAAATGGTGTTCGGCGTTCGCATCAGCCGGCAATCGCAGCAGGCCGAGCAGGCCATCGAGGAGCGCGTGCGCAATATCGCCGCCTTCCCGCTCGCCATTCCGCTGATGGCCGGGCCCGGCGCCATCACCGCGACCGTGCTGCTATCCGGCCGCGCCGGCGCCGACGCGCTGCATCTTGCGATTCTGCTCGGCGCCATCGCCGTCGCCGTCACGCTGTGCTTTGCCGTGTTCGTCTCGGCGGCAGCAATCGCGCGCCACCTCGGCACCACGGCCAACGCCGTGCTGTCACGCCTGCTCGGCGTGCTGCTCGCAGCCCTTGCCGTGCAATACGTCATCGACGGCGCGCGCGCCGCGCTCACTGGCTGATCCGCATTAAATACTGGTAAAACCGTGTGCCCGTTTAGGTCTCGCTAACCATATTCAGGCACCTGAGGACGCGGGGTGTGACGTGTGCGGGACCACTTTGTCTCGCCGGAGCAGGTCATGACGATCTCGGCGATTTCTTCCTCAAGCACCTACCCTTATTACGGTACGCAGAATACCGCGCGGCAATCCTTCTCGCAGCTGGTCTCGGCGCTGCAATCGGGCGACCTGTCGTCGGCGCAAAACGCCTTTTCTTCGTTCGAGCAAAGCGCCGGCAGCCAGCTCGATCCGAACAGCCCCTTCGCGCAGGCGCTCAACCAGATCGGCCAGGACCTGCAATCCGGCAATATCGGTGCCGCGCAACAGACCCTGAGCTCGCTGCAGCAATCGCAAGGCGCGCATCACGCCCACCATCACCATCACGCCGGCGGCGCTCCGCCGCAGGACGCATCGTCGACCTCGACATCGACCCCCGGCGATCCGACCACGCTGACGGCCGCGCTGACGCTGTCGACCGACGACGGCATCGACGTCATCGCCTGACCGATGAGGCACCAAAAGCGACCATGATTGTCCGTCCCGCCACGCCGGCCGACATCCCCGCCCTCATCCGCATGAAGACGGCGCTGCTGGCGCTGGAGAATTCGCTTCATGTCGATGTGGCGGGCGAAGCCGATTGGCGGCGCGACGGTTTCGGGCCGCATCCGCTCTTCACGGCGTTGATCGCCGACATCGACGGTATCGCGGCCGGCATGGCAACCTACAGTGCGCGCGGCTTTCCGGGCTGGAACGGCCGCGTTTTCTTCCTGCACGATCTCTACGTCGAGGAGGCCTGGCGCGGCCGCGGCTGTGCCCGCGCGCTGATGGCCAAGCTCGCCGCCGAGGCGCAGGCGCAAGGCGCCGCTTTCATCGAGCTGACCGTGGACGCCGGCAACCGCGCGCGCAAATTCTACGAGCGTGTCGGCTTCGCCCATGTCAGCCACTGCATGACCTACATCGCCGCGCAGCCGGCGCTCACCGAACTTGCCGCGGAAGCAAAGCACGCACTCGAAGACGCCTAGCGTAAGATTGTAAGGCCCGTTGCCCGTCATGGCCGGGCCTGTCCCGGCCATCCACGCCTTCGACTTTGTGCGTCCTAAAGGCGTGGATGCCCGCGACAAGCGCGGGCATGACGATTGAATACGCCTAGAACGGAATCTCGTCGTCCATATCGTCGCGCTTGCCGCCACCGCCGCCCGCGCCGGCGAAGGCCGGCTTGCGTTCGCGCGGCATGCTGGTGCCGCTCGATCCGAAATCGCCGTCGGAGGCCTCGGCGGCCGCGCCACCACCGCCGCGGGTATCGAGCATGGTCAGTTGCGAGTTGAAGCCCTGCAGCACCACCTCGGTGGAGTATTTGTCGTGGCCGTCTTTGTCCTGCCATTTGCGAGTTTGCAGAGCACCTTCGAGGTAAACCTTCGAGCCTTTCTTGAGGTACTGCTCGACGATCTTGCACAGGCCCTCGTTGAAGATCACCACGCGGTGCCACTCGGTTTTTTCCTTGCGCTCGCCCGTCGTCTTGTCGCGCCAGCTTTCCGACGTGGCGACGCTGAGATTGGCGATCGGCCGGCCGTCCTGGGTGCGGCGAATTTCCGGATCCTTGCCGAGATTGCCGATCAAGATCACTTTGTTGACGCTGCCTGCCATCGCTTCGCTCCTTACGCTTTCCGATCACCCTACCCCGGCCTCAACCGAGGTTCGCGGCTGCCGCGCGCCGCGCCCGCACTTGTCCCCGCAATAATCGACGGCGGGCGCATCGTTCTTGTTATGTTCCTATCACCGCTCGACCGTATCCGCAAGCGGTTTGATGCCGTTTTCCGGGTCGTTTCACCGATCTTGACCGACGCCACGCCGCCGACCTGGCACTGCCGCGCCGCCGATGTCGTTCGCCTCGTCAACGCCGCGCCGACAGCGCCCCGTTGGCGATGTCGAAGTCGCGGCCAATCGCCTGGCGCATCGCCGAGACCTCGGTACGACTCATGCCTGAACGCAGCGCGCTGCGATCGTCGCCTTTCGTTGCCGCATCGACGCGTCGCAACTCTCGTCTTTCGTTGTTTCGCGTTTTCGTTGTTTCGCGTTTACCGTCGCAACATTCGCATCGCGCAGCGCGCGACCGACATTTTTGTTGTCGAGCCGCATGCCGATTCCTCCCGGTCACGCAACTGATTCGCTTTCCGAATTTCAAAATTTTTGTTGCGTAAAGACCACACCGCGAATCATCCACAACATATAGACCGGCTCCAGTTGTGAGTTTCCGCGGCGGAAAAATCGCATCAGGAGGTCAACACGATGAAACGTTACTGGATCGCGGGCTTTGCCGGCCTGCTGGCGGCGGCAATGGCGGCGCCGTCCTTCGCGGCCGACTTGCCGCGGCCGGCCTATCGGCCCGCTTACAAGGCGCCCTATTACGTCGCGCCCTTTAGTTGGACCGGATTCTACGTCGGCATCAACGGCGGCTACGGCTGGGCCAAATCCGATTGGTCGAGCGCGGTGACCGCCGGCAGCACCAAACCGTCGGGCGGCCTGGTCGGCGGCACGCTCGGCTACAACTTGCAGACCGGCGTCTGGGTCTGGGGCATCGAGACCGACATCGACGCCGCCTGGCTCAAGGACAGCGCCGTCGGCACCGGCGTCTGCGCCGGCGTCGGCTGCGAGACCAAGAACGACTGGCTCGGCACCACGCGGCTGCGCGTCGGCTATGCCTGGGATCGCTTCATGCCCTACATCACCGGCGGCGCCGCCTATGGCGACATCAAGATGACGCCGGCCGGCGGCGGCGGCGCGAGCGACACCCGCTTCGGCTGGACCGCCGGCGCCGGGCTCGAATACGCCTTCCTCGGCAACTGGTCGGCCAAGCTCGAATATCTCTATGCCGACCTCGGCAAGGCGACCTGCGGCGCCGGGACTTGCGGCATCGACACCAACGTCGACTTCAAGGCCAACATCGTCCGCCTCGGCGTCAACTACCGCTTCTGGTAGCGCGGCCCGGAACGATCCGAAATGAACAAGGGCCGGCGCGGCAGCCGGCCCTTTTTTGCGCGATATCCCCACGGCTAGCCGCCGGACACTGGCAAAACTGCCACGTTCCTCCTACGTTCCTGGGGCATGCCCGACCGCCCCAGCCCTCCGAACCGCGACACCCGCTCGATCACCATCCGCGGCGCCCGCGAGCACAACCTCAAGAACGTCGACGTCACGCTGCCGCGCGACCAACTGGTCGTGTTCACCGGCCTGTCCGGCTCCGGCAAGTCGTCGCTCGCCTTCGACACCATCTATGCCGAGGGCCAGCGCCGCTACGTCAGAGTCGCTGTCGGCCTACGCCCGCCAGTTCCTCGAGATGATGCAGAAGCCGGACGTCGACCAGATCGACGGCCTGTCGCCCGCCATCTCCATCGAGCAGAAGACCACCTCGAAGAACCCGCGCTCGACCGTCGGCACCGTCACCGAGATCTACGACTACATGCGCCTGCTGTGGGCGCGCGTCGGCGTGCCCTATTCGCCGGCCACCGGCCTGCCGATTGAAATCGCAGACCGTGTCGCAGATGGTCGACCGCGTGCTGGCGCTGCCCGAGGGCACGCGCATCTACGTGCTGGCGCCGGTCGTGCGCGGCCGCAAGGGCGAATACAAAAAGGAATTGGCCGAGTTCCTGCGCAAGGGCTACCAGCGCGTCAAGATCGACGGCGAGTTCCACGAGATCGCGGAGGTCAAGCCGCTCGACAAGAAGTTCACCCACGACATCGACGTGGTGGTCGATCGCCTGGTGGTGAAGAGCGACATCGGCACACGGCTGGCGGACTCGCTGGAGCAGTGCCTCAAGCTCGCGGACGGCCTGGCCGTCGTCGAGCTCGCGGATGCGTCGAGCGACGCTTCGGCTCTAGCGTCCTCTCCCCCCTTGAGGGGGAGAGACAGAGAGGGGGGTAAGCGGCAAGCGGCGGCGCAAGCAGGCACCCCCCTCCCCAACCCTCCCCCTCAAGGGGGGAGGGAGCAGACTGAGCAAGGGGGGAGGGAGCAGGCTGCGGCGAGCGGCAAGAAAGAAACGAAACTCGCCGCCGCCGCCGCATCGGACGCGCGGCGCATCGTGTTCTCCGAGAAATTCGCCTGCCCGGTCTCCGGCTTCACCATTCCGGAGATCGAGCCGCGGCTGTTCTCGTTCAACAATCCGTTCGGCGCCTGCCCGGAATGCGGCGGCCTCGGCGTCGAGCAGCACATCGACGCCGAACTGGTGATCCCCGACCGCGACGCCACGCTGAAGAAAGGCGCCATCGCGCCGTGGGCGAAATCGTCGTCGCCTTATTACATCCAGACGCTGGAAGCGCTCGGCAAGCATTACCGCTTCGCGCTCGACACCAAATGGAAGGACCTGCCGAAGAAGACGCAGGACGCCATCCTGTACGGCTCCGGCGACGACGAGATCAAATTCGTCTACGACGACGGCCTGCGCGGCTACACCACCAAGAAGCCGTTCGAGGGCGTCATCACCAATCTCGAGCGCCGTTTCAAGGAAACCGAATCCGAGTGGGCGCGCGAGGACCTGCTGAAATATTTCACCGACGTGCCCTGCGCGCTGTGTCACGGCGCCCGCCTCAAGCAGGAGGCGCTGTGCGTCAAGGTCGGCGGCCGCAACATCTCGCAGGTCGCCGAGCTGTCCGTGCGCAAGGCCGGCGACTGGTTCACCGAACTGCCGTCGCAGCTGACGCCCAAGCAAAACGAAATCGCCGTGCGCGTGCTCAAGGAGATCCGCGAGCGGCTCAAATTCCTGGTCGACGTCGGCCTCGATTATCTGACGCTGGCCCGCGCCTCCGGTACGCTCTCCGGCGGCGAGAGCCAGCGCATCCGGCTGGCCTCGCAGATCGGCTCGGGGCTGACCGGCGTGCTCTACGTGCTCGACGAGCCCTCGATCGGCCTGCACCAGCGCGACAACGCGCGGCTGCTCGAAACGCTCAAGCGCCTGCGCGACCTCGGCAACACCGTGATCGTGGTCGAGCATGACGAGGACGCCATCCGCGCCGCCGATTACGTGCTCGACATCGGCCCCGGCGCCGGCATCCACGGCGGCCACGTCGTCGCCGAAGGCAACGTCGCCGACCTCATCGCCGCGCCGCGCTCATGGACCGGCAAGTACCTCAGCGGCGAACTCTCCGTCGCCATCGCCTGAGCGCCGCCCGCGCACCCGGCGCGCGCTCAAAATCGTCAACGCCCGCGGCAACAACCTGAAGAACATCACCGCCGAGATCCCGCTCGGCCTGTTCACCTGCGTCACCGGCGTCTCCGGCGGCGGCAAGTCGACGCTGCTGATCGACACGCTCTACAACGCCGTGGCGCGCAAGTTGAACGGCGCCTCGCTCGCGCCCGCCCCGCACGACCGCATCGAGGGCCTCGAGCACATCGACAAGATCATCGACATCGACCAGTCGCCGATCGGCCGCACGCCGCGCTCGAACCCGGCGACCTACACCGGCGCCTTCACGCCAATCCGCGAGTGGTTCGCCGGCCTGCCCGAATCCAAGGCGCGCGGCTACGAGCCCGGCCGCTTCTCCTTCAACGTCAAGGGCGGCCGCTGCGAGGCCTGCCAGGGCGACGGCGTCATCAAGATCGAGATGCACTTTCTGCCCGACGTCTACGTCACCTGCGACGTCTGCAAGGGCAAGCGCTACAACCGCGAGACGCTCGACGTCACCTTCAAGGGCAAGATCCATCGCCGACGTGCTCGACATGACGGTCGAGGAGGCGCTCGAGTTCTTCAAGGCGGTGCCGCGCGTGCGCGACGTGCTGGCGCTGCTGCACCGCGTCGGCCTCGACTACATCCATGTCGGCCAGCAGGCGACGACGCTGTCCGGCGGCGAGGCGCAGCGCGTCAAGCTCGCCAAGGAGCTGTCGAAGCGCGCCACCGGCCGCACGCTCTATATTCTCGACGAGCCGACCACCGGCCTGCATTTCCACGACGTCGCCAAGCTGCTCGAGGTGCTGCACGAGCTCACCGACCAGGGCAATTCCGTCGTCGTCATCGAGCACAATCTCGAGGTGATCAAGACCGCCGACTGGATCATCGACCTCGGCCCCGAAGGCGGCGACGGCGGCGGCGAGATCGTCGCCCAGGGCACGCCGGAGGATATTGTGAAGGTCGAAGCGCAGCTACACCGGCGAGTATCTCAAGCCGGTGTTGGCGCGGCCGAGTACGCGGAAGAAGCGGAGCGTTGAGGCGGCGGAGTAGTCCTTCTTATCCCTCCCCTGCAAGGGGAGGGTCCGCGCGCAGCGCGGGGGTGGGGTTGCCGAGATCGGATGGTTTTTCCGCCGAGCAATTTATGGTAGTGAGATTGCCATGGCCATGGACGTCGAAGCAGAGATTCGCGACCTGAAACGCCGCGTCGGCGAGATCGAAGGCTCGTTCGGTTTCCTGACGCAGCAAGTGCAAAGCGTCCACAAGGACCTGCTGGCGTTTGAGGCAAAAACCGAGCAGAGGTTCGAAAAAATCGACAACAAATTGCGCGAGCACGACGGCCGCTTCGACCGGCTGGAGCGGGAGGTCAAAGGCCTCCGCACCGACATGCCGAAGGTCGTCGGCGACACCATGCGCGAGGTGCTGCGCGAGCAAAAAGGCAAATCGTGACGCGGCGCCGGCTGGAATTCATCCACGAAGGCAAATACGCCGCCGAAGTCCCGGTCGAGCTGATCGAGGATGACACCGCGTGGTCGCCATACTTGTCGCCGGCGGATGTGAAAAAGCTCGACGCCGTGCGCCTCGCCTTGCGCGCCGGCAACATCGCCGAAGCGGCCAAATACGGCCGCGTGTTCGAGCTGACCCCCGTCGCGGCGAAGTAATGGCGGCGAGAAAGCCTGCCCTCGGGCTTGACCCGAGGGTCGCGCAAGGCACGCCGGAGGATATCGTGAAGGCGAAGCGGAGTTATACGGCGGAGTTCTTGAAGCCGGTGCTGGCGCGTGGGGGCGGACGGAAGAAGCGAGTTGAGGCGGCGGAGTAGCTATAAACAGTCACTATGCCCCTCAAAGGAACCAACCAGCTCCTGGCTTGCGCATATTTTCGACCCACATTCGTACTGTCCGTCGGTCAGCTTGTTCGACTGGATAGTGACGCGCCTTAATTACAGTTTTTGCTCCGGCTGCCAATTCTGACGTCGTAACAATCAAACCAGAGTTGGCTCTTTCCGCCAAAACGTCGGCGTATAGGGCTTTAACAATCACCTTGCCCACAGTCGCTTTTTGTCGCTTGCATTGAACAATCACTGCCGGCGGCTGATCGTCGCTCGGCTTTGTCGGCCATAATCTCACATCCACGTTGTTGTCATTTCTCCCCGATCCTAGCTCCACATGAAATCCTTCGCGGTGGAAAAACTCACCCGTCAGGCCCTCAAATTTTCTCCAATTTATTTTATCAACTCGATCAAAATTTCGGTGAAGAAAGTCGATGTACCGCTGATCGATAAACTTGCCATAGAAGGGCTCCAACTTTTCTGATGTGAAAAGCTCTTTTAGTTCGATTTCATTTTCAAAATGTCTAGTTGGCTGACCCCATGGCGATATCGTCAAATAAACGTCCAATGAACTCATGTAGTTCAGAGCCATAATTGCTCCTTCGAAGCCATATTTCGCTTTCATGGCATCAACAAATGGCACTGGGTCAATTACTTTGGCGCTGGAGGCAAGAGTGCTGTCCAGATAGCGCGTAAATTCGTCTCCAATCGCATGCACCATTTCGAGCTTTTTCGGGTCGCGCTTATATTTGTGAAAGAGCTCCACTCCTGGAAAAGCGTTACGCGGACGCTCGATCCGTCCAACGCGAAAAAGCAAATACTCTACGATTGCCTCGTACACTTCCGATCGGATACGAAGTCCTGCGTTTTCCTTTAGCTCGGCAAACTCCGCAAAATGCTCGTGCTCTTTAAGGAGCCTGACTATTTCAGTCCGATCCAAGACTAAACCGGACTTCATTCCGACTATGTCGGCCAAGTCTTCAAAAAAATCCTGAACAGAAATGTAAATCGCGCCCATGATCGCCCTCGCAAGTCATTTTGATGTCGTTTCCCGCTACAAAAGATTGGCAATATGTAGAAACGCCTCGATCGTTTCACGGTAGATGCTCTTCAGCTCGTCAATGTAAGGCTGTTTGGCGAGATAATATCGATTGTGTGCGGACGTGTGCCCGAGGTCTCGGAGAGATTCGATATTTTTCCTGACATTTCGGGGCAGATTCCATGACTTCTCAGCCAGCGCCGATTTAATGAGAGCGGTCAGTTGGAAGAAGTCGCCGTTTGCGTCCTTAATCTTGGCATCGATTTTTCTCGCCTCAAATGCTTCAATGATGACCAATTCAAGCAGTCGACGCATCATTACTGCGCAGGCGTCATACCAGCCAGACGAATAGCAGCCGTTCATTTGCCTTCCCACGGCGACTAAGTAACCCCGCTTGGTCTGATTGAGCGTGACTAAAGGGAAAATACCGTTGTCCTCAAAGTCATGCCGATCCAGGTTGGCGTCTGCCCAAGTTGTCTTCAACGCGAACTGCAAATCGCGGCCGGCTTGTATGCGGTCTTTGGAGGAAGCATCCGTTGCAAATACTTTTTCCATTAGCTCAGCAAGAGCAGACGTATCGCCTACTGAACGGCCAGACAGTCTTCCAAATGCGTTCGTCGCATCGGCCCGGAGGTCGGCCATCTTGTTGGCATAGAAGTTTACACCGCTTAGAGATTGTCGGTGCCGCGAGGCCGTCTTTGCGCAATCAAGTGCTGCGTCGATATATTCGATCAGCAACTCATGTGGTGATGAGCGTTTAGCCTTAGTTGTGGCTTTTCTTCCGCCCAAGCATCACCAATTTGAATATGCATAAGTCGTTTTTGATCCCTTGCCTGCGGCCACCTTTTGTCTTCGCAGGCGCCGCTCTTGGGTCAACGTCTGGAGCGGGCCGCTCAAGCTTAGTGAGGGCGATATGACGTCCCTGATTGGCTAACGCCGCCTTTACCTCCGCGATGGGGTGCGCTGTTCCTCGAAAAATCCTTCTTCAATCAAAGCCTCAACATGAGCCTTTGGCCCTTGCCGAAGTCGCGGTACCTTTTGCCTTGGTTGTTCTTTCAATACCTGGGGCTGCGCGTCGTACCCTTCGTGCGGCCTTCTGTTCGCGCGGCCTCGCCTGTGTGCCCTCGAGAAGCGTTCCTAAAATTTTTTCAAACGCGACACGGCGAAGTTCTGGATCTTTGACGGCCGAGACCGACGCTTCTGCCTCTGCCACCATCGCAGCATACTCCGCCCCTTTTGTCGGTTGTTTGACCATGAGCTACTCCTCTTTCTTGTCTCCACCTGCCTCATTGATCAGGCGGTAGGCGTAGTCCATGCCCGCACGCGTCACTCGGTATTCCTTCCAGGCTTGCTTGGCCTTCCCGGCTTTCTTCGTCTAAATCATGTGCTGGGGTTTTCGAGATTTCAGAGTGTTTATGGCGTCGGTGATGTTCTTGACGCCGTGGCCGAGATTCTTGAGTTCGTCATTGATTTGTTTTCCGGTCAGCCGGACGGCGTCCGGGGTTTCACTGAAATCTTGCAAAAAAGTCGCGACGCAAAGAACCCGGTCCGCATCAGACGTTGGTGAAGCAGCGACCAGAAAATCACCGATACTTTCGAAAACCGCCAGGGTGCTTCTCAAATGCGACGTCGATCGGGGCCTGCTTTCTCGCGGCGTTTCCAGTCGGACGGCCGGTGAGCGGTATGGCAAGCTTTTCAGCTGCCCAGCGGAATACCCGCGCCCGGTCCTCTTCAGAGAGGGGTTCTAGCGTCTTGAGGATGGGGTCTCAAACGCTTTGAGGTCGGCAAGTTGCATGGGGTCTGTTTCTCTCTGCTTGGGGTTCAGTACTTTGCACGATAACCAAGTGCTAGCATCATGTCAAATTCCAAGTGGTGAAGGCTAATCGCGGCTTAGCGCCGATAGCCTAGGACATAATTCCTCCATAATCTAGGACCTATATTCCTCTCCGCCCGAGCCCCCTGAGGGGCCATGAACCGGTTGCGCCGGCTCGTGGGGTTCGGGCCGGCGCCCGCGGGCGTGCCTTCGCAAGGCACGCGCTGGGGCGGCGCCGGGGCACCGCTCGCGGGCACTACGACCCGCCGCGAGGAGCTCGCTGATGGGGCCGGGCTCGGCCGGCCGCCTCGAAAGAGGCGGCACGCCAAGAGCCCACTCCAGAAGCGCGGCCCGGCGCCGCAAAAAACGCCGAGACGGCGCGCCGAGAGGCGCCACGCGTGCCAAAAGATCGCGTGCCACAGGATGGCTTGCGCTTCACGGCGCGCCGTCCCCCTCGCTTGGTTGTCAGCGAGGGCCTGTCCTCGCATAACTCGGGCGCATCCCGCGCCGCGAGAACGATGGAGCTTGCCTGCAATGTTATTCCGAACGCCGCAACACACTCACTTCCTTCTCCCCTTGTGGGAGAAGGTGACGCGCGCGGAGGGAATCCGAGCGCGCGTCGGATGAGGGGTCCGGCATTGCCGCAGAAGCGACCCCTCACCCGGCTCGCCTTCGCTATCGCGGAGCCTGTCATCGGGCCGCGCTTCGCGCGGACCCGTTGGGCTCGCCACCCTCTCCCACAGGGGGAGAGGGGAAGCGCGATCGCATCACCGCCATCGCGTCCGCGATGCTCGATCGCGTCGAGCTCGTTCTGGATCAACTCGAAGCGCCGCGCGCGCAACGATCGGCACTCGCGCGCCTCATCCTCTGCCCGGCCCGCGCCTGCAAGCGCGCCAACGCCTGCCGCCATGCGCCGTGCACGGCGCTCGATACGCGGCGGCAGTTGCTGCTCAGCGCAGGCGCCAGCCGATGCCCAGCAGAATGAGCCCGAGCACGCCGGAGACGATGCCGTGCTTGAGGTGCACATGCGTGTCGCCGGCCGCGTGGCCGGGGAAGAACGCCGGCAGTTGGCCGGCCGGCACGAGGAAATAGACCACGGCGACGGCGATCAGCGCGAGGCCGAGCACGATGCAGACGAGTTTCATGGAGGCGCCCCTGGGAATTCGCGAAGGCGGCGAGCTTACGTGATGGGTTGCCGCGCGCAAAACGTGCTCCGCCTCATCCTGAGGAGCCCGCCGAGCGAAGCGAAGGCGGGCGTCTCGAAGGATGGGCGGCTCCACGGTTCGAGACGCGCGCGTTCCGCGCGCTCCTCACCATGAGGCCGCGCGCCGCGCTACAGCGCGCCGGCGAGCTTGTGCAGGATTTCCTTCACCGGATAGCCGGCGCGGGCGAGGCCCTCGCGGCAGGTCAAAGTCGGCGGCAGGCTGCGCACCTTGGCCCAGGTCGTGCCGCGCATCAGCAGCGTCATCGCCTCGAGGCAGCTGCGCTTGTAGTTGGCGATGACGTGGCTGTCGTCGACCACGTTGCGGCACAGCGTCTGGTCGTCGCCGGCGAGCCGCCCGCAGGTGGTCATCATCGCGGCGCGCTCGTTCGGATCGAGCCGCACCAACGACACCTGCTCGGCCGCGCATCCGCCGCCGAGCGCCCATACCAAAAGCGTAACCCCAACAGCCGTCCGGACCATGGCTGACCCCCCGTCCGCGCGATTCCGGCCACGTATGCTATTGCGCGCCGAAAACCGGCCGCCGTCAAGCGGCTGGCGGCGACAAGGTTATGTCGGCGCGCTGCCGAAAATCCGTAACGGAAAGAGCGGCTTACGCGGCCGCTTCGTCCTTGATCAGGTTGCCGTCATCGTCGACCGAAAGCCCGGTCGCGCGCGCCTCGTCAAGCACCGAGGGGTGCCAGTCGACTTTGCCCGCATCCGGCCCGCCGACCAGCGCGATCAGCAGCGCGTCGGGCCGGTCGCTGAGACTTCGGAAGCCGCGGTAGATGCCGATCGGCACATTGATGACGTCGCCCTCGGCGAGATCGACCGAGCGCTCCTCCTCGCCCTCGAGCCAGAATACCTGCCACGGGCCCTTCACCGGGATGAACACCTCTTCGGTGGCGTGGCGGTGCAGCGCCGCCCCCTTCCCGGTCTTGGCCCGCACATAGGTGACGGAGAAGCCGGTGGCGCCCTCCTTCACGTTCGGCTTGAGCGCGGCGTTCTCGGTCACGCCCATGCCGACCATATTGATGATGTCGCGCTCGTAGCGCGGGATGCGCTGGTCGAGAAACGCCACGTCCAGCGCCGTGACGCTCTTCTCGCGCGCGACGCAATCGCGCTCCATCTGCGCCTTCGAGATGCGCGGAATGGGTTTGCCGGCAAGCCGCGGATCGACAACCGCCATGGTCTCCTCCCTTGTGAAATGTCGCCGGTTGGCCCGGCTGCTGGCCTCAAGCCTAGCGCGGATCGTCGTCATCGGGAAAGCGGTCGGATAAAATCTTGCGCGACACGTGGAAATGGACAGTCGGCGGAAAAATCGCGATCATTCGCGGCGGGTTATCTGGGGCGATGCGATGCGCCGTCTGGTTGTGCTGCTGTGGCTTTGCTGCGGGTTCGCCGCGGCGCAGGCCGCCGCGGCCGCCGAGCTGCGCGTGCCCAAATCCGGCGCGCATTTTTTCCGCGTCACGCTGCTGAAAGGCTGGCACGGCAAGTTCGACGCCGGCGGCGGCATGCTGATCATCCCGCCGCCAACGAGCCAGCACGCCATCATCTACCTCGGCATCCTGACCGACGCCAAATACCGCGGCCAGGACGACGCCACCGCCGCGGCGGCGATCGCGCGCAACGACGCCAAACTCGCCGGCCTCGACAAGTTGGAGAAGATCGAGAGCGAGCAGCCGGCGCAAATCTCCGGCCGCAACGGCACCGCCTATTTCGGCACCATCCGCACCCGCCCGCGCTATGTGCGCAAGGCCAAGATCGTGCTGGTGCGCCTCGCGCCCGACACCTTCGCCCAAGAGTGGGTGGTGATGCAGCCCGGCATGGGTTACGTCGAGGCGGCCGCGCTCGACAAGGCGCTCGCCAACATCACGCTCGGCGGCGAGTGAGGTGTCAGCTTTTCAGTAGTAGTGCCAGTGGCCGTATCGATAGTAGCGGCGATGCACCGGCGCCGGTCCCGGCGGGCCGAAGTACCAGCCCTGCCAGCCATTGGCGCCGCCCCAACCGTAGCCGTGACGGCCCGAATAGCCGCACCGATACCAGCCTGGTCCGTTCCAGCCGCCGGGGTACCAGCAGTAGCTGCGGCCGCGATAGACGTAGGCCGCGCGGTCGACCACGTCGAGCTGCGCGGCGGAGCGATCGATGGCCGGCGCTGCCGGTGCCGCAGGCGTTGCGCGCGCTGCGCCCGCCATTCCCAGCACCGCCGCCAAACCAACAGCACATAACCAAGCCCGGCTGAATTTCTGCATGAGCATCCTCGTTCTGCGTGATCTTTCGCCACTATGTTTGCCACAGTCGCCGACAGATTGATCTGAGTCAAAAGACTCGTCAAAGGCCTGCTTGCCCCAAGCGCACTGCCGCATTATGTCGCCTTTATGTCAAATGCCGTCCGTGACAATGCGCAGGCCCACCGCTTCGAGCTCGACGTCGACGGCGCAATCGCTTTTTCCAATTACCGGCGCGCCGGCAACGTGCTCACTGTGCTGCACACCGAAGTGCCGGCGGCGCTGAACGGCCGCGGCATTGGCTCCAGGCTGGTGGCCGGCATTCTCGATCTCGCGCGCGCACAAGGCCTGAAAGTCGTGCCGGTATGCCCGTTCGTGAAGGCCTATATCGAACGACACGCCGAATACACCGACCTGCTGGCCTGACGCCGGTATTCGCCTAACGCAATCTTTACCGTTCGCTAAGACATTGGGCCGCTCAGCAGCATGGAGCGCGCGCCTTGGATCTTTCGGCCGGCATTTCATTTTTCTTCGGCCAGATCGAGAAGCTGTTGTTCTCGCTCGGCTCGCATTTCTCGCTCACCTCGCTCGCCGTGGCGCTTCTGATCTCGGCTGCCTGGTTCGTGTGGCGGCGATTGAAGCGCGGCCGCCGGGTGCGTCCGCGCACCATCCTGCGCGCACTCTTCCCGCGTCGTGTCGTCTTGAGCCGCTCCAACCAGGCCGACATCGGCTACCTGTTCTTCAACGTGTTCGTGTTCGGCGTGGTGTTCGGCTGGGCGGTCTTGTCCTATCAGTTCGTGTCGAACGGCATCATCGCCGCTTTGAACGCAATGCTCGGGCCGGTCGCGCCATCGACGCTGCCGGCTTACGCCACGCGCGGCATCATCACGGTGATGCTCTTCCTTGCCTACGAGCTCGGCTACTACTTCAATCACTGGCTGTCGCACAAAGTGCCGCTGCTGTGGGAATTCCACAAAGTGCACCACACCGCCGAGGTGCTGACGCCGCTGACGAACTTCCGCGTCCACCCGGTCTACACCTGGATTTTCGCCAATATCCTGGCGCTCTCGGCCGCGATCGCCAATGGCCTCGGCAACTACATGTTCGGGGAAACCGCCTATCAGTACGCGTTCGCCGACACCAACATCATCCTGGTGCTGTTCATCCACGCCTACGTCCACCTGCAGCACTCGCATATGTGGATCGCGTTTCGCGGGCTCGCCGGCCGCATCTTCGTGTCGCCGGCGCATCATCAGGTGCATCACTCCGCCGACCCCAAGCATTTCAACAAGAACTTCGGCAGTTGCCTGGCGCTGTGGGACTGGATGTTCGGCACGCTTTACGTGCCGGAGCGCGAGCGCGAGAAGCTCAGCTTCGGCTTCGCCGATCGTCCCGACGCGCATACGGTGAAGGGCGAACTCGTCGCGCCGCTGGTCAACGCCGCGGCGCATCTCAAGCCGCTGTGGCAGCGCCGCCTGATCCAGCCGCGCGAGCGCGAAATCTAACCCGCCGCGTGGCCGATCGCCTCGACCTCGCGCAGCCATTCCTTGCGCGTGTCGTCACTGACCGTGGCGACCATGCCGTGGATGGTCGAGTGCACCGGCTTGATGCCCATGAAATGCAGGATGTTGCGGCGGAGCAGCTTCAGCGCGTGGGCACCGTAATAGATGCGGTAGAACCAGCCGGGCATGCCCATGGTCATGATGACGCGCGCGGACTTGCCCTTGAAAACTTTCCAGTCGGCGCCCGAGCCGGCCTCGTTGATCGCCAGCAGGTCGGGCTGTAGCAGGCGTTCGATGAAGCCTTTCATGATCGCCGGCATGTCGCCGCACCACAGCGGGAAGACGAAGACGACGTGATCGCAGCGCAGGAAAGCGTCGCGCGCCGCGGCCAGGTCCGCCTCCAGCGGCTGCGGCCGCCGGTAGCCCTCGCGCAAGATCGGATCGAAATTCATGCGACCGAGCACGAATAGTTGCGCCTCGTGGCCGCCGGCCTGCGCGCCGCGCAAATAGGCCTCGCCCAGCGCCTCGCAATAGCTACCGTGCTGCGGATGACCGACCACGATCATGATGTTCGCCATGGCTTTCGCGCCTCCTGCGGCAAAGACCTAGGCGCGCCGGCGAGTTCCGGGTTTGACCTGGCGCAAATGGCGCCTCAGGGCTTGTCCCTATGAGGGCACGGAACCGGACGGTCGCCGCCACCGGTCCGCACTGGATGGATAACCTGTTGAAAGCGCACTCTAGCCCGCGATTTTGTCGAGCAGATTCGTGAGCACGTCGGGACAGGTCACGTGCGGATTGTGGCTGGCGTCGATTTCATAGGTCCGCCAGCCTTCGCGCTTGGCGCGTTCGTAGAACGGCCGGAAGCGGTCGTCGGGCGAGATACGTGTGCAGTAAATGTAATGCCGCGGCAGCGTCAGCGGCCCGTTGTGCAGTTTCAATTTCTGCTCGAAGGTCTTGGCCGGCTGCGGCAGCCGCCGCGACGCGCCCCAGGCGCGGTCCTCCGGCGCGGTGTCGGGCGGCATCGGCATCGGCGGAATGCGCCAGTCGCCACTTTGTGCTTGCCGCTGCGCCCGCACCGCCGGTGGCAACAGGTCGAGGGCGCTGTCGCCGTCGTTGGGCGCAAAGGCGTCGAGATAAATGAGCTGCGCGATACGGGAGCGGGCGCGGTCGGCAACGCCGGTCGCGACCATGCCGCCGTAGGAATGGCCGATCAGCAACACGTCGTTGAGGTCCTCGAATTCAAGCACGCCGAGGATATCGGCAATGTGCGTGTCGAGATCGACGTCGGGCCGCGCCAGATGGCCGCGCTCGCCGAGGCCGGTGAGCGTCGGCGTGAAGAAGACATGGCCGCGCGCCGCCATCGGCGCCCGCATTTTCTTCCAGGTCCAGCCGGCGCCCCAGGCGCCATGAGTAACGACGAAAGTAGCCATAGAACATTTCCTTTTTACAGGGTGTTGATTTGGAATCCGCTATTCGGCGGCGACCGCACGCGACCGCGGCGCGCGCTTGGCGCGCGAGCGCACGGCATCGATCGCGACGACCACGAGGCCGGCGCCGAGCACTTCCCAGCCGGGACGAATGCCGACGTCGAAGTCGAACGCGGTGTCGAGCACCCGCATCGGCGACACGTGAAAGGCAAGGCCGATGCCGATCGCCTCGCCGGCAAAAACGAGCGCCGACACGGCGACCGTCATCAGCAGCAGCGTGAGCGTCGACAATTCGCCGCCGCCCTGCCACCAGGCGACGACGCGATAAGCGATCAGCCACCCGAATAGACTGGCGACGAAAATCGGCACGGTGACGTCGGCCTTGGTCTGCTGAAAATAATGGATGAGCGCGAGCAGCGCGATCGCGTAGATCAATTGGTGCAGCCGCCGCCAGCGCACGCCGCCGAGCCGGCGCACCATGCCGTCGGTCGAGGTCGCCGCCAGCGCGGCGAGGCCGAGCCATGCGGTAGCGCCGATGATGAGATACCAGCGGTGCGTGATCTCATGCAGCGTGTTGGCGAGGCTGTAGCCCTGGTCGGCGAAGAACAGCGTAAGATGCGCGGCGATATAGCAGAAGGCGCCGACGCCGAGCATGCGGCGCACGTCGACGAGATTGCCGTAGCGCGCGATGCGGCGGAACGGCGTCACCGCGAGCGTGACACCGAGAAACACCAGCGCCCAGAAGCCGGCGCGATGGATGAGATCGTTGATCGGCCGCGCGCCGTGGACGATATCGTTGAAGTCGTAGAGCGCCTTGGCGAGCGGCGCCAACAACAAGGCCAGCGTGGCGAGGCGCAGCGGCGACAAACGGCCGCGCCGGTCGCGCCAGATCTGCCAGGTCGGCCTCATCCACCCCTCCAAGTGCCCGGACCAAACCGTTGCCTGACAGCTTGCGTCAATGGAATAGCTCCCATGAGTGACCGGCGGGCTTCAATACAAGGCTTTGTGATTGCGGCATTATTTCTATTTCACAGTCCTTCACAGGTATTGCCGCACCGCACAATTTTTACCGTCAGAATCTGAGATTGCGTGTTATCGTTTTTTCGAAACGTCGATTCGCCGCAGCCGGAGCGGCTATGGCGGTCAAAGGTTTCGCCGCGGAACTGAAACGGCGGCAAGCCGTTGGGAGCGAGGAGGAGCACCAGACGAAGTTGAGTGATGCCACGCCGGGCTAATGCGAGGAGGCTATCCGATGTCGCTAACCCTGGTCCGCTCACTAACCGTGCTCGTTCTCTCAGCTACCAGTGCTGCCGCAATCGCCCACGATACCTGGATCAACCGCAGCGCTTACCGAAATCCGGCCGGCGAATGGTGCTGTGGCGCCGAAGATTGCGGCGTGGTCGCGCCGAACGCGGTCAAAGCGACCGCCGGCGGTTACTCGCTGCGCGGGCCTGTGACCTACGGCGAAGCCGTCACCGGCAATGTGGCCGATGGGCCCACGCATCAAGAAAATGTCAACGAGGTCGTGCCCTACAGCCAATCACTGCCGTCGCCCGACGGCGCCTACTGGCGCTGCAAGCGGCCCGACGGCACGCCGCGTTGCTTCTTCGCGCCGCCACCGGGCAGCTGAGCATCGCGACGCCTGGTCGTCATCGCGACGCGCCACGCAACGCAAACGCCATGACGACGGCGCCGCCCATCAAAATGACGGTGGCGCCGGCGTGATCGCCCGCGGCAAAATAAACCGTGGCGGCGAGAATCATCGCGCACACGCCAACTGAAATCGACCACACGGTCAGCCAATCGAGTGTTTCGATGCGCGTCAGCGCCTTGGCTTTCGGACGGCGATCTTTAGGCAAGCGGATCGGCATTGCAGTCTCCGTGAAATTGTTTGCATGGATGCAAGCAATTTCCGTGCCTGCCTTGATCTAACGCAAACGCACGGAGATAGGTTCCGAAAGCGCCCCGGTCGGTTAGCGAGCCCTTAAATTCTCGGAAGCGGTCTTTCCGATTTTGCTGACGGCACTTTTACCCAGGCTTCGCCGTCGAGCACGGTTTCGCCGTCGACGGCGCAGGTGCAGGTGAGCCGCGCGCGGAATTTCTCCGGCATCAATTCGGCGACAGTGACCTTCACTTCGACGGTGTCGCCGATGCGGACCGGCGCGCGGAAATTCAGCGTCTGCGAAATATAGATCGCGCCCGGCCCCGGCAGCCGCGTGCCGAGCACCGCCGAGATCAGGCTCGCGGTATAAAGCCCGTGCGCGATGCGCGTGCCGAACGGCGTCTTGGCGGCGAAGTGCTCGGACAGATGAATCGGATTGCGGTCACCGGTTACCGCGGCAAAGCCGACGACGTCGGAGGCGTCGATCGTCTTGCGCAAGGTCTCGGTCAGGCCGACCGAGAGGTCCTCAAAAAACAGCATGCGCAGTTCAAGCATCGTCATACATCCGATCAAAATACGTGGCCGGCACAGCAGCCACAAAATGCCGATCAGGCCGACGTTAATCAGCGCCAGCACCATCAGCGCCGCGATGGTCGCGTTGGCGCCCTGCCGTTCGATCGCCAGCGCGCCGGCCGACGGCGCCAGAGCCTGCACGATCAGGCTCGGAAATGCGAGCTTGCCCATCAGCCGCGGAAAGCGAAGCGGCCCGAATAATGCCAGCGGCAAAGTGCCGCGTCCGATCCACGACACGCCGTAACCGCCGCCATAGATCAGGATGACGAGCGGCAGAAATGAAAATCCGGTCGCGAGCAGCACAAGTCCCGCCGCCATCAGCGTGCAGGAACCGATCATGGTCCAGATCGGATGATAGCGGCCGCCGAACAATCGCTCGACGACGCGCGCGCCGACCTGCGCCGGGCCGAACAAGGTGCCGAGGCTCACCGCAACGGCAAAGTCGACACCCCTCGCCTGCAGGAAGATCAGCAGATGCACCACGACGATCGAACCGACTCCGGCCGCGATCGAGAGCACCAGCGCCAGCAGCGCAAAGATTAAAGTCTCGTTGGCGATGGGCGCGGTCGCCGCCTCCGGCGTGCCGGCTTTTGTTTCGGAGTTTGCGTCCGGCGCTTTTGCTTCAGAGCGGATCACCGCCATCTGCAGCGGCAGAGCCAGGAAGAGATGCAAGCCGGCATAGACGAAGCAGGCGTCGCGCCAGCCGATGTGGTCGATCATGAAGGCGCTGAGCGGCCAGCAGATGGTGCTGGCGAAGCCACCGAACAGAGTGAGATTGGTGATCGGCCCGCGCGCCGCGTGACCATAGAGCCGGCCAAGCGCGGCAAATACCGCATCGTAAAGCCCGGTGCCCATGCCGATGCCGACGACGACCCAGGCCCCGAGATAAACCGGCAAGCTCGGCGCAACGCCGATGCCGAACAGGCCAGCGGCGTAGAACAAAGAGCTCGCCAGCAACACCGGACGCCCGCCGCGCTTCTCGATGACGCGGCCGACCTGCGGCGAGATCAGGCCGGCAACCAAGAGACCGATCGACGTGCCGCCGACCACGAAACCGAGCGACCAGCCGGTCTCCTTGACGATCGGCCCGGCAAACACCGCGGGAAAATAAAACGAGGTTCCCCAGGCAAGGATCTGCGCTACGCCGAGCGCGGTGATGACGACGCGCGGATGGCGCGGCTGAAGCGTGATGTGTCTTTGCAACGACGTGAACCCCGGGCTCGCCGCAATCTACACAATCTGCGGCTGGTTCGGCGCCTTAGCGCGAGTGAGCGTGGGCGGCGTTGCGCGCCCAAGGCCCCCGCGGCGCCGGCCGCCGCGGGCAACTCTTCCGCAGATTAGTGGCGGGCCGGCACGGCCTGCGG
Organism: uncultured Alphaproteobacteria bacterium; assembly: GCA_963822035.1. GTDB lineage: Bacteria > Pseudomonadota > Alphaproteobacteria > Rhizobiales > Xanthobacteraceae > Pseudolabrys. Next base: position 1,049,834 of record CAWGGC010000004.1, read on the forward strand.
CCTCCTCATCCTTTGATCGTTGCGCGCGCAACGAATAGAGGTTTTTCTGGCCGCCGTTCGTTTGATTCTGTCTAATTTTGTTAAGTGCCAGTTGCTTAAGGTATGCATAAATAGCATTGCTGCGGCGCAACATTATTGCTTTTCATCGGTCGGCCGATCCCTATGTTGGCGGCATCGATTTGGTTCGGCCCTTGAAGCCGGAAACTGCAAAGAAGTGAGGAAGACCATGTTTGCCAGCATCGTTCGCTTTTTCCGCGAGTGGCGGCAGTACAATCGGAGCTTGGGCGAGCTGTCTCGTCTCGGCGACCGTGAACTTGCCGACATCGGTATCAGCCGCTCCGACATCAACCGGATCGCCTGGAACTCGGCGCACCGCCGCTAAGCGCTGACTTAAAGCGTTGTTTCCGAAACCGCCCGCGCTTCGCCGCGGGCGGTTTCGTTTTCTCGGGTTGTCGCGGGGGACCGGCGCGCCTAGGTTGCCCGCATGAAGCCCGTGCATGTGATCGGCGGCGGCCTGGCCGGCTCGGAGGCCGCCTGGCAATTGGCGCAATGTGGCGTGCCGGTTGTGTTGCATGAGATGCGGCCGCTCTCGACAACGGCCGCCCACAAGACCGCTGGCTATGCCGAGCTCGTCTGCTCCAACTCCTTCCGCTCCGACGATGCCGAGCACAACGCGGTCGGGCTTTTGCACTCCGAAATGCGGCGGCTCGGCTCGCTCGTCATGCGCGCGGCGGACAGCCATCAGGTGCCGGCGGGCGGCGCGCTCGCCGTCGACCGCGACGGCTTTTCCGAAGCGGTCGGCGCCGCGCTCGAGAGCCATCCGCTGATCACGCTCGTGCGCGGCGAGGTCGCGGTGCCGCCGGACGACTGGGACAGCGCCATCGTCGCCACCGGACCCCTTACCTCGCCCGATCTTGCCGCCACCATCCGCGCGCTGACCGGCGAGGAGGCGCTCGCCTTCTTCGATGCCATCGCGCCAATCGTGCATCGAGATTCGATCGACATGGGGCAAGCCTGGTTCCAGTCGCGTTACGACAAGGCCGGGCCCGGCGGCTCCGGCGCCGATTACATCAACTGCCCGCTGACGCGCGAGCAATATGACGCCTTCGTCGCTGCCGTGCTCGAAGGCGACAAGACGAGCTTCCACGACTGGGAGGCCTCGACGCCCTACTTCGACGGCTGCCTGCCGATCGAAGTGATGGCCGAGCGCGGCCGCGAGACGTTGCGGCACGGACCGATGAAGCCGTTCGGCCTCACCAACCCACACCAACCGGATGTGAAGCCCTACGCGGTCGTGCAACTGCGCCAGGACAACAAGCTCGGCACCTTGTTCAACATGGTCGGCTTCCAGACCAAGCTGAAGCACGGCGAGCAGGTGCGCATCTTCCGCACCATACCGGGATTGCAGAATGCCGAGTTCGCGCGGCTCGGCGGCCTGCACCGCAACACCTTCCTCAATTCGCCGCAGCTTCTCGACGCCACGCTGCGGCTCAAGGCGCAACCGCGGCTGCGCTTTGCCGGGCAGATCACCGGCTGCGAAGGCTATGTAGAGTCGGCCGCGATCGGCGGCCTTGCCGGCCGGTTCGCCGCCGCCGAGCGCCGCGGCGACGTGCTGACGCCGCCGCCGCCGACCACGGCGCATGGCGCACTGCTCGGCCACATCACCGGCGGCCACATCGAGACGATCGACGCCGGCCCCGCCTCGTTCCAGCCGATGAACGTGAATTTCGGCCTGTTTCCGCCGCTTGCCGAGCCCGCACCCTTCGACCGCGAGGGCCGCAAATTCGGCCGCGGCTCTGCGAAGAATTTGGCGCGCAAAGCAGGCATAAGCGCCCGCGCGCTCGCCGATCTCGAACGCTGGCTCGCCGGCGAGACGGCGGTCGCGGCGGAATAATCACGGCTTGGGAAAGCCGAACCAGGCGGCGCGCGCGAGCGCGATCTGCCGCCGCCATTGCCGGCGCCTCGGGGTTCTTCAGAAACAGCGGCACCAACGCCGCCGTCAGAAAGACCGGCAGCGCCTGCTCGGGCACATTTGCGAGTTGCGCGTAAAACGCAGCGTATCCCGCCTTCGCCTTGCTCCTGATCTTGCCCAGCAAAGGTCACGGTCCGCGCGGCAGCTTCCGCCGCAGCCGTCACATCATCTGTCACACCGAGAAACCGCGCCGCCATCGCGAAAACGATCGCCGCCGCGGCGACCGCCGGCTCGCCGCGCAACTCGTCCTGCCGCGCTTCGACTGCGGTGACGAGCGGCGTAAGGGCAACGCCCGTTTGCCGCGACGCGTCCTGCAACGCCAACATCACCGGGCTTGCTGCCGCTTCCTCTGCGCGCAAGCCGGACAGCGCCTCGATCCACCACTGCAGGCGGATCGTACCGGCCATCGGCTCCTTAACCGCCGTTCTGACTCGCGCGATCTCAAGCGCAAAAGCGTAGAGCGCAAAGAGATAAGGCCGCCGCCCGGCCGGCGCGAACAGGCTGGCGAGGAAGCTGTCCTTGTCGTGGGCGCGCACGAGTTCCTCGCAATGACGGTAGGCCTCGGCGATAGCATCCCGCGCGTCCATCTAGACTGCGATCAGGCCGGCGCCAACGCGGCGGCCTTCCTCGAGCAGAATGTTGTAAGTCTGCGCCGCCGGCCCGGTGGCCAGGCAATCGAGCGAAATCTCCGCGGCGCTGAACAATTCACGCAGCCGCTTCGGCAGCACGAAGGGATCGCGGCCGCCGCCGATGAAGAAGAGATCGAGCGTTCCGGCGCGTACGAGCACCGGCTTCAGCAGGTCTTCATTGAGCTCGGCAACCGCGGTCACCGGCCAGGCCCAGATGCCGTCCGGCAGGCACAGGATCGAGCCGCGGTGCGACATGCCGGCAAAGCGGAAGCCGCCATTGCCATAGGCATCGATCGGCGCTGCGTGAGGCAGATGCGGCGCGTCCGCTCCGAGCCCCTGCGCCATGCCTCAGGGCCGGTTCTTCTTGTCCGGCTTCTTCTCGGCCTCCGGCGCGGCCGACAGCGAGTCGCGTCCGGTGCCAACGCCGAGATAGATCAGGATCGGCGAAGCGATGAACACCGAGGTATAGGTGCCGACCAGCACCACGCCGAACATCATGGTGGCGGTGAAGGAATGGATCGCCTGACCGCCGAATAGCAGCAGCGCGAGCAATGCCAGCGACACGGTGACGTGGGTAATGACCGAGCGCGACAGCGTCTGGTTGACCGAGCCGTTGAGCAGGTCCGGCATCGGCATCTTGCGATAACGCCGCAGCATCTCGCGAATACGGTCGTAAATAACAACGGTGTCGTTAAGCGAGTAGCCGAGAATAGTGAGCAGCGCCGCGATGCTGGTGAGGTCGAAGTCGATGCCAGTCAGCGACATGAAGCCGATGGTCAACACCAGATCGTGCACGTTGGCGATCATGGCGCCGAGCGCGAACTGCCACTCGAAGCGGAACCACAAATAAATGAGGATGCAGAAGATCGCCAGCATCAACCCGATGACGCCGTAGGACAGCAATTCTCCCGACACGCGCGGGCCGACCACTTCGACGCGGCGGTAATCGACGTCGCTGCCGAGCGCGCCGCGCACCTTGGCGACGGCCGCTTGTTGCGCGGCGTCGCCGCCCGGTTGCTCGGCAACGCGGATCAACACGTCATCCGGCGCACCGAACTGCTGCAACTGCACGTCGCCGAGACCAAGCGAGTCGAGCGAGGCGCGCATCTTGGCGAGATCGGCGGGGCCCGATTTGGTCTGGATTTCGAGCAGCGTGCCGCCTTTGAAGTCGATGCCGAAATTGAGGCCGTGGGTGAAATAAAGTGTGATCGCCAAAATCGACATCAGCGCCGACAGCGGAAAGCTGATGCGCCGGAAGCGCATGAAGTCGAATTTTGTATTGTCGGGAACGATCCGGAGCAGCCGCACGGTCTGATACCCTCAAATGGGAACGCGCTGCGGGCGCCGCCAGCGCACCCAGGTGGCGACGATGAGCCGCGTCAGCGTGAAAGCGGTGAACACCGTGGTGAGAATGCCGACGCCGAGCGTCACGGCAAAGCCGCGCACCGGCCCGGTGCCGATATAGAACAGCACCGCGGCGGCGATGAAGGTGGTGATGTTGAAGTCGAGAATGGTGGCGAGCGCGCGCGAGAAGCCGGCGTCGATGGCGTTGATCGGCGTTCGCCCGCCGCGCACCTCCTCGCGGATGCGCTCGTAGATCAGCACGTTGGAGTCGACGGCGATGCCGACGGTAAGCACGATGCCGGCGATGCCGGGCAGCGTCAGCGTAGCTTCCAGCATCGACAGCACGCCGAAGATCATGGCGACGTTGATCGCGACCGCGATGTTGGCGAACAAGCCAAACAGGCCGTAGGTGACGAGCATGAACACGACCACCATGACGGCGCCGACATAGGCCGAGATCTTGCCCTTGGCGATCGAGTTGGCGCCGAGGCCGGGGCCGACGGTGCGCTCCTCGATGATGGTGAGCGGCGCCGGCAAGGCGCCGGCACGCAGCAGGATGGCGAGATCGTTGGCGCTTTGCACCGTGAAATTGCCGGAAATTTGCCCGGAGCCGCCGAGGATCGGCTCGCGGATCACCGGCGCCGAGATCACCTCGTTGTCGAGAACGATGGCGAAGGGCTTGCCGACGTTCTCCTGCGTCGCCTGCGCGAACTTGCGCGCGCCCGAGGTGTTGAAGCGGAACGATACGATCGGCTCGCTGGTGCGCGGATCGAAGCCCGGCTGCGCGTCAGTGAGCTCGGCGCCCGATACCAGCACTCGCTTCTCGACAACGTAGGGAATCTTGGGCGAGCTCGCGCTCATCAGGATTTCATCGTCAGGCGGAACCTGTCCCGGCCGCGCCTGCTCCGGCGACACGTTGGTGTCGACCATGCGGAAATCGAGCTTGGCGGTCTTGCCAAGCAGCTGCTTGAGCCGCGTTGGATCCTGCAGGCCGGGTACCTGGACCAGAATGCGGTCGGTGCCTTCGCGCTGGATCAGCGGCTCGACGGTGCCGAGCTCGTTGACGCGCCGTTCGATGATCTCAATCGACTGGGCGACCGATTGGCGCACCTTGTCGACAATCGCCGGCTCGGTCAGCGTCAGCCGCACCAGATTGCCCGGTTCGGTGGTAACGTCGAGGCTACGCTGGCCGGTGGCGCTGAGTATGCCGCCGAGCGGCTGCGACAGGTCCTGCAGCTTGCTCACCGCAGCGTCGAAATCCGAGCCCTCGCGGATGCGCACCTCGACGCTGGTGCCGCGCACGGCGAGCCCGATATAGCCGACGCGGGCATCGCGCAGCACGCGGCGCACGTCGTCGCGCAGCGCCTCAAGCATGTCCTTCTGCACCGTCTTGGTGTCGACCTCGAGCAGGAGGTGCGAGCCGCCCTGCAGGTCGAGGCCGAGCACGACGTGGCGCTGCGCCCATTTCGGCCAGGAGTCGACGATGTGCGATGGGATGAAGTTGGGAACCGCGAACAAGCATATGACGAGTGCCGTCAGCACGATCGCCAAAGCTCTCCATCGCGTGAAATAAAGCATGACGTTCCGACCCGGTCGCGGAAAGCCGCCGGCAAGCGCTAGCTCGCCGTCGCCTCGTCTTTCACCGGCTCACCTTTGGCGCGCACGTCGCTGACCATCGTGCGCATCTGGCGGATGCGCACGTCGTCCGCGATCTCGATTTCGATCTGGTCGTCGTCGATCACTTTCGTGACCTTGCCGATGAGCCCGCCATTGGTGACGACGGTGTCGCCCCGCCGCACATTCTTGACCATGTCCTGATGCGCCTTCATTTTCTTCTGCTGTGGGCGCAGGATCAGAAAATACATGATGACGAAAATCAGCGCGAACGGCAGCAGCGACATGATCATGCTGTTGGCGTCGCCGCCGCCGCCGCCGAGGCCAAATAGACTTTGCGCATGAGCAGCCGAAAAAAGCATCGCAGCATTCCTTGTGTCGTTTTCGGGGCAAGCCGGGCCTTAACCGGCGCGGCGAAAGCGGCTCAATTTCGCGCGGACTATAGCGGTCGCGGCCCCAATTGCAACGCTCGGCGGCGCCAAAAACCGGCCCGATTTGCTTGTTTCCGCGCGCTCAGCCTTGCGAGGCGGTGTCAGCCCCGCTAAGAGCAGCAGCTTTAAGGAACGAACACGAAAGACAGGAATGGCCAAACGAAAAGCGGCGCCCGCGCGCAAAGCCAAATCGAGGCCGAAGGCAAACGGCGGCGGCGACGTGTTGTTGCGCATCGCCGACGCGCTCGATCGCCTGGCGCCGCAGCGCGCCACCCTGCCCGATCTCGCCGCGGCCGATGCCTATGTCTGGCATCCCGATGGGCGGCGGCTGGCGCCGGTGCCGCACGTCAATCGCGTCGAGATGTCGCTGCTCAAGGGCATCGACCGCGTGCGCGACATGCTGATCGAGAACACCGAGCGCTTCGCCAAGGGCCTGCCCGCCAACAACGCGCTGTTGTGGGGCGCGCGCGGCATGGGCAAATCGTCGCTGGTCAAGGCCTCACACGCCGCGGTCAACGCCACGCACGCGCGCGGCATGCTCAAGCTGATCGAAATCCACCGCGAGGACATCGAGAGCCTGCCGGAACTGATGGCGATGATCCGCGGCCTGCAATACCGCTTCATCGTGTTCTGCGACGACCTGTCCTTCGACACCGACGACACCAGCTACAAGTCGCTCAAGGCGGTGCTCGAAGGCGGCGTCGAGGGCCGCCCGGAGAACGTGATCTTCTACGCCACTTCAAACCGGCGGCACCTGATGTCGCGCGACATGATGGAGAACGAGCGCTCGACCGCGATCAATCCGGGCGAGACGGTCGAAGAGAAGGTGTCGCTGTCCGACCGCTTCGGCCTGTGGCTCGGCTTTCACCGTTGCAGCCAGGACGAGTTCCTCGCCATGGTCGAGGGCTACGTCGCGCACTACAAGATTCCGGCGCGCGGCGAAGAGTTGCACCGCGAGGCGCTGGAATGGTCGACGACGCGCGGCGCGCGCTCGGGCCGCGTCGCCTGGCAGTTCGTGCAGGATCTCGCCGGACGTCTCGGCGTGGCGCTGAAGGATTAGCCCTGCGTATTGCCGAGGAACTGCATCGGGTCGACCGGGGTCGAGCCCTTGCGGATCTCGAAATGCAATTGCGGGGAGCTCACGTTGCCGGTCTGACCGGCATGGGCCACCACCTGCCCGCGCTTCACGACGTCGCCTCTCTTGACCAGAAGCTCGCTCGCATTGGCGTAGGCCGAGACGTAGCCGTTGGCGTGGCGCACCAGCACCAGGTTGCCGTAGCCTTTGAGCTCGTTGCCGGCATATGCGACGACGCCGTCATCGGCCGCCTTGATCGGCGTGCCTTCCGGCACCGCGACATTGATGCCGTCGTTCGACACGCCGTTGATCTTCTGCCCGAAGCCGGCAATGACGCGGCCCTTGGCCGGCCAGCGGAATGACGGCAGGCCGCCGGCAGCTTCCGCGCTCCTCGCCGGATTGTCGCTTGCGACCGGCTCGGGCGTCGCGATGCGTGCGTTCTCCGGCGGCACGCTGCCGACGCTTTCCGACGGCTTGACGGTGCGCGGCGCCTCGATGCGCGGTACCGGCGCCCGCAGCGCGGCGACATGACGGCCACCGGGGACCACCAGGCGGTCACCGATCGCGATCTCGGTATAGGGCTTGATATTGTTGGCGCGGGCGAGTGCCGAGAGCGTGACGCCGTATTTGCGCGAAATACCCATCAGCGTTTCGCCGGGCGCCACGATATGCACACCCTCATTGGCCGCAGTCTTCTCGACCGGCGCCTGCGCTGGCCCGCTCGCGGAGACGTAGCGCGGGATCACCAGCCGCTGGCCGGGCCGGATCGTTGCGCCGTTGGCGAAGCCGTTGGTTTCGAGGATGGCCGATGCCGGCACGCCGTAGCGGCGCGCGATGGTCTCGATGGTTTCCCCTTGCCCGACCGTGACCGGCGCGCCGCCGTCCCAGGTCCAATGCCCGGCCGGCGTCGGCTTTTCCGGCACCGAGCCGGTATATTCCGGGGTGCGCGCATGCTGCGGGTGATAGGCGCCGAGCCCTTCCGCACCATAAGCGACGCCGCGCGGCGCAACGGTCGCGGGCCGGCTCGGGGCGGGCAGCGGCTGCGCATAGACGCGGCTCGTCGGACGCGAGGAGACAGAGCCGGTGACGTCCTGCGGCGGAGCCTGGCGCGAGGAGAAGCGCGCGCTGTCCGAGCAGCCCGCAGCGGCAATCGCAATCAGCGAAAAGACGGCGATGCTGGGGAAAGCACGCAAACTGTTGGGCACGTCGAAGCGCGACATGTGGTTACTCACTCATACGCGACAAACGTAGAATTCGAACTAAAGCAGCGACGGGTAAATAACGCTTTAAGAAATGCCCACTTGTGCGCCTTGCCGTCTCATTTCGGCAAAAAAGTCACAGCTCCCTCGCCTGCCCGGGCACCAGCGGCACGAAGCGCACCGGTATCAGGTTCTCGCGCCGCACCTCCGTTTGCATCTTGGTAAGCTTGACGATTTCTTGCGTGCCCTCGTGCGGCCCGAGCGGCAACAGCATCACTCCGCCGTCGGCGAGCTGGTCGAGCAAGGTTTGCGGGATGGTCTCGGCGGCGGCGGTGACGATGATGCGATCATAAGGCGCGCGCGCCGGATAACCGACGAAGCCGTCGCCGACCACCACCTCGACATTATCGTAGCCCAGGCGCTTGAGCCGCTCGCGCGCGCTTTCGGCCAAAGTGCGGTAGCGCTCGACGCTGATGACCTCGCGCGCAAGGCGCGACAGCACCGCCGCCTGATAGCCGGAGCCGGTGCCGATCTCGAGCACGCGGTGCTGCGGCCTGACAACCAGACCCTCGGTCATGAAGGCGACGACGTAAGGCTGGCTGATGGTCTGCCCGCAGGCGATCGGCAGCGCCTGGTCGGCATAGGCATTGGCCGCATCGCGCGCCTCGACGAAATCGCCGCGCGGCACCTCCTCCATCGCCCGCAACACCGCCGCGTCGCCGATGCCGCGGCGGCGCAAGCCCAGCAGAAACTCCATGCGGCCAGTGTTTTCGTCGCCCTGCGGCGCTTTGGACACGTTTCTCCCCCGTTCCGCCGCATTGTTAGCATGTTTGCCGGTGATTCATGTATCGTCGGCGTCGCGACACCTAACCGGGAACCGCCGGGCGCCGGCGAACTGAACGCGCGGAGAAACGGCATGACCCAACCAGCGCAGGCACGCATCCTCGTCGTCGAGGATGAGTACCTGATCCGCATGCTGCTCGAGGACATGCTCACCGACCTCGGCTACAGCGTCAGCGCGGCGGTCGGCACCATCGCGGAAGCCAGCGCGTTTGCCGAAAGCGGCGATTTCGAGCTCGCCGTTCTCGACGTCAATCTCGACAGCGAGCCGATCTATCCGATCGCCGATATTCTCGCCAAGCGCGGGCTGCCGTTCGTCTTTGTCACCGGCTATGGCGAGAACAGCCTGGCCGAGCCTTACCGCGACCGGCCGGCGTTGCAGAAGCCGTTCCAGGTCGAGCAGCTGCAAAAGACGCTGGCGCAGTTGCTGGCGACGGCCTAACGCCTGCCCCGGACGCGGCGCGGCACGAAGCGAAGCGCAGTGATGCGCCGCTGATCCGGGGCCTTTCCACATTTTGAATTTGTAACGGTCCCGGTTCTGCGGCGCACCGCTGCGCGCTGCGCTGCGCCCGGGACAAAAGCCCTACCCCAACAGCCCCGCGAGCCGCGTCATGAAGGGTTCGTCGGTCAAATCGAGACGCAAAGGCGTCACCGCAATGCGCTTCTCGTTGAGCGCGGCGAGATCGCTGCCTTGCGCCGCGCCGGTATTGCCGCCGCGGCTGAAGGCGATCCAGTAATACGGGTTGCCGCGGCCGTCGTGGCGCGCGTCGATGCGCAGCAATTCCTGATCGCGCTTGCCCTGGGTGGCGACCGAAACGCCGGCGACCTCCTCGGGCGGGCAATCCGGGAAGTTGATGTTGACCAGCACGTCGCGCGGCAGGCCGGCCTTCAGGATGCGCCGGATGAGATCGGGCGCGTATTTGATCGACGTCTCCCAATAGGGCGCGTGCTTGGTCGTGAAAGTGTAGGCCTGCGACAGCGCGAACGAGGGAAAGCCGAGCACGGTGCCTTCCATGGCGCCGGCGACGGTGCCCGAATAGGTCACGTCCTCGGCGCAGTTGCGGCCGCGGTTGACGCCGGACAGCACGAGGTCGGGCAGCTCCTTCATGATGTGGCGCGCGCCCATGATGACGCAGTCGGTCGGCGTGCCCTTGACCGCGAAGTGCCGCGCGCCGATCTCGCGCAGCCGCAACGGATCGTTGAGCGACAGCGAATGCGACACGCCGGACTGGTCGTATTCCGGCGCCACGATCCAGATCTCGTCGGTGAGCGCTGCGGCGACCGCCTTGCAGGCTTCGAGGCCCGGCGAATGGATGCCGTCGTCGTTGGTGATGAGGATGCGCATTGTTCTCTTATGCCTCCCCCGCTTGCCGGGAGGGCGGCCGGCCAACGTGTCGGCGCGAAGCGCCGCCCGATGACGGGCTCCGCCGGCCGGGTGGGGGAATTGTCGCTCGCCTTACCGCACCCGTCTCCGCGCTTCGCGCGGAGCCACCCTCCCCTTTCAGGGGAGGGAGTAAGAACGCGGCCGTGCGCTTTGTTTCCGTCATGCCGCTTTCTCGATCACGCTGATGCCGCCCATGTATGGCTTGAGCGCCTCGGGCACGGCGATGGAGCCGTTGTCCTGCTGGTAATTCTCCATCACTGCGATCAGCGCGCGGCCGACGGCGACGCCCGAGCCGTTGAGCGTGTGGACGTGATGCACGCCGTCCTTGGCGCGGTAGCGCGCACTCATGCGCCGCGCCTGGAACTCGCCGCAGTTCGAGCAGGAGGAAATCTCGCGATAGGCGTTCTGCCCCGGCAGCCAGACCTCGATGTCGTAGGTCTTCTGCGCGGCAAAGCCCATGTCGCCGGTCGACAGCGTGACGACGCGGTAATGCAGGTCGAGCTTCTTCAGCACCTCCTCGGCGCAGGCGAGCATGCGCTCGTGCTCGTCCTTCGATTTGTCCGGCGTGGTGACGGAGACCAGCTCGACCTTGGTGAACTGGTGCTGGCGGATCATGCCGCGGGTGTCCTTGCCGGCGGCGCCGGCCTCGGCGCGGAAGCACGGCGTGCAGGCGGTCAGCCGCAGCGGCAGCTTGGCTTCATCGACGATCGGATTCGCGCACCAGATTGGTCAGCGGCACTTCGGCGGTGGGGATGAGCCACCTGCGGTCCAGGATTCTCGACGATACTCGAAGCCGACAATCGGCGCGATGCTGCCTGCGCGCGACATCGACGCTGTGCTTTTGCAGCGTCAATCGCAGCGCCATCGATCCAGACCGTTTCGAAGATTCCATGGCGTGGCAGTCGAGTGCACCTCTCGGTATAGACGCAGAACTGATCATCGGCAAATTTCGGCAATTGCGCGGTGCCAAACATCACATCGTCGCGCACCATCAGCGGCGGATTGACCTCCGTGTAGCCGTGCTTCTCGCTCGTGTGCAGGTCGAGAAAGAATTGCCCGAGCGCACGCTCCAGCCGCGCAAGGCCCTTCTGCAAGCACAACGAAGCGCGCGCCGGATAGTTTCGCCGCGAGCTCGAAGTCCATCATGCCGAGCGCTTCGCCGAGATCGAAATGCTGCTTCGGCTTGAACGCGTAGTCGCGTTTCTTGCCGAACTGTGATCGCTCGACATTGCCGTGGCGTCGGTGCCGTCGGGCACGTCGTCGGCCGGGGTATTGGGAATTTCGGCGAGTGCCTTATCAAGGTCCGCCTCGACGTCGGCTTTTTCATCGGCTTCAAGCGTCGCGATCTGGCGTCTTGAGCCTCGGCGACCTTGGCCATCAGCGCGTTGGCGCGCGTCTCGTCCTTGGTCGCGCTTGGCCTCGCCGATCTCCTTCGACGCGGCATTGCGGTCGGCCTGCCACTTCTCCAGCACCTGGATGATCGAGCGCCGCCGCTCGTCGAGCTCATCAAGTGCTGCGATTGGCCCTCAAGCCCGCGCCGCTGCAAGCCGCGGTCAAAGGCCTCCGGGTTCTCTCAAATCCATTTGATGTCGTACATGGCGGGGCTTCTTTAGTCGGAATCGGCAGGATGTAAAAGCGAAGGTGCAGCGCGTAACGCGGCATTTCTTTCTTATCCCTCCCCCGCTTGCGGGGGAGGGCAGCCGCGAGCATTTGCGAGCGGCGGGTGGGGGCGCTTCACAAAGACCCCACCCGGCTCCCCCCGATCAAGTCGGGGGTCGCCACCCTCCCCTTTCAGGGGAGGGATCAGAAAGCTATTCCGCCGGCTTCGCCGTTGCCGCCTCCGCGGCCGCCTTGGCCGCAGCATCGGCCGCCGCCCGCTTCTCGGCGAGCCGCACCGACCAGATCGAGCCCTCGAACAACAGCAACAGCGGCACCGCGAGCGACATCTGGCTCAGCACGTCCGGCGGCGTCAGCACCGCGGCGAGGATGAAGGCGCCGACGACGAAATAGCGCCGCTTCGACTTGAGCTGGTCGGACGTGATGATGCCGACGCGGCCGAGCAGCGTCAGGATCACCGGCAACTGGAAGGCGACGCCGAAGGCGAGCACCAGCGACATCATCAACGACAGGTATTCGCCGACCTTGGGCATCAGCGCGATCTGCGCGTCGCCGTCGCCGCCCGCCTGCTGCATGTGCAGCGAGAAGCGGATCAGCATCGGGAACACCAGGAAATAGACGACCATGGCGCCGAGCGTGAAGAAGATCGGCGTGGCGATGAGATATGGACGGAACGCCTTGCGCTCGTTGCGATAAAGGCCGGGCGCGACGAACATGTAGAGCTGCGCCGCGACAACCGGGAACGACAGGAAGGCGGCGCCGAACATCGCCAGCTTGATCTGCGTGACGAAGTATTCGAGCAGCGCGGTGTAGATGAACTTGGAATTTTCCGGCCCCGCCACCCAGACGAAGGGCCATACCAGCACGTTGTAAATGTTCTTGGCGAAAACGAAGCAGAGCAGGAACATCAGCGTGAAAGCGACCAGCGACTTGATGAGCCGCGAACGCAGCTCGATCAGGTGCTCCATCAGCGGCGCCTTGGTCGAACTCGATGTCCTCGTGACTCATGCGCCGCTCCCGGCCTGCTTCTGCGGCTCCGGCGTTGGTTCGCTGGCCGGCTCGGCGGCGGCGGTTTCGCTTGTCGGCGGCGGCAGCTCCGGCATCGGCGCGGCGGCCTCAACGGCCGGCGCGGGTTCAGCCGCGGGCGGCTCGCCCACCGTGCTCGCCGGCAATTCGCCGGCGCCCTCGCCGATGCGTTCGATCTCGCGCTGCTCCTCGGCGAGCGGATTGAGGTTCGCCATGTCGGAGACCGAGCTGCTCAGGTCCTGGGCATGCTTCTGCAGGTCGGAAAGCTCGGCTTCGCGCAGCGCTTCCTGGAACTGGCCCTGGAACTCGTTGGCCATGCGCCGCATCTTGCCCATCCAGTGACCGATGGTGCGCAAGACAGTCGGCAGCTCTTTCGGGCCGATGGCGATCAGCGCGACGATGCCGATGACGACGAGCTCGCCCCAATTGAGACCGAACATGACTTGGTCAACTCCAGACGCCGGCGAGCGCGGCGCGCCCTGCCGTTACCGTCGTCGAACGGCTCTGGCCGCGGCGTTTAGGAGCGCACGCTTTCGGCGCGGCGCTCGGCATCGGTCTTCGCCGTTCCGGCGGCCTCGAGCTTGGCGGGCTCCGCCTTCTCCGCCGGCTTGGTGTCGTCCTCGGCCATGCCTTTCTTGAAGGCCTTAATGCCTTGCGCGAAATCGCCCATCATCCCGGAAATCTTGCCGCGGCCGCCGAACAGCAGCATCACGACGACGATGACGATCATCCAGTGCCAAATACTTAGCGAACCCATCGGCTAATCCTCCGAAGCGACGGGCTTTCACGCTCGTCCCGCCTCATGTTTGACCCCAAACTAGGCCCCGCAAACGGCAAAAACAAGGACTTCCGCCTGCGACAAAAGGGGCGAAACAGGCGCTGCGACGGCGTTTTCTCGTTAACTTTTGCTCATGTACTTGTCGCCGCTGCGGCGGCACAAGCCCAAGGTCGAGGTCGCCGGGCTCCAGCGGGTCCTCGTCGTCGCGCAGCGTGGTGTCGTCGCTCGGAATCGGCACCGCAAAGCCGGCCGGCAAATTGCCTTCGAGCAGGCCGGCGCCTTTGAGCTCATCGAGGCCGGGCAGCGCCGCGACCTCCTCCAGGCCGAAATGCGACAGGAAATCCTCGCTCGTGCCATAGGTGATCGGCCGGCCCGGGCGCTTTGCGCCGGCCGCGGGGGCGGATCCATCCCGTCCGCAACAGCACGTCGAGCGTGCCGGCGGCGGTGGCGACGCCGCGGATTTCCTCGATCTCGGCGCGGGTCACCGGTTGGTGATAGGCGATGATGGCGAGCGTCTCGACCGCGGCGCGCGACAATTTGCGCGTCTCCACGGTCTCCTTGGTCAGCAGCCAGGACAGATCGTCGGCGGTGCGGAAGGTCCACTTGCGGCCGATGCGCACGAGATTGACGCCGCGCGTCGCGTATTCGGCCTTGAGGCGCGCCAGCGCGTCCTTGATGTTGACGCCGTCGGGCAGGCGCTTGGCAAGCGTCGCCTCGTCGATCGGGGTGCCTGCGGCAAACAACAGCGCCTCGAGCAGGCGCAGCTCTTCGGCGCGCGGCTGCGGCGCCGTCTCCGGCGACTCGGTTCCGGAGCCGGTGCGTCGTTGCTGACGATCACAAGCTTTTTGGCCGCGCTTGGCATCGAGTTGTTCTCCTTAGGCGTTTTCTTGCGTGTCATGCGCCGCAACACTCCCGTTCGCACCGACACGCTTGCGCATGTAGATTGGCGCGAAGGACTTCTTTCTGATGAATCTCGGCCAAGCCCTCGCGCACCAGTTCGAGCGCGGTGGCAAAGGACGAGGCGAACACGGTCGCCGCCAGCGCCGGCTCGACCACATAGGAGATGAGGTACTCGTCGATGCGCGACCAGTCGCTCGACTGGCCGATCAGCCGCTCCAACGCCTGGCGGGCCTCGGCGAGCGACCACACCGTGCGCTTCTTGAAGCGCACGCGCGACATCGACGTTTGCGCGCGCTGCCGCGCGTAGGCGCTGAGCAGGTCGTAGAGCGTCGCCGACCATTCCGATTGTTTGATCTCGGCGATCGGCTCCGGATTGCCGCGCGCGAACACGTCGCGATTGAGCTGCGGCCGCTCCATCAGCTTGCTTGCCACTTCGCGGAACGCTTCGAGCCGCTTGAGCCGATAAGCCAGCGCCAGCGCCATGTCCTCGGCGCTCGGGCCGCCTTCCGGCGCCGGCTCCGGCAGCAGCAGCCGCGATTTGAGATAGGCAAGCCAGGCCGCCATCACCAGATAATCGGCGGCGAGCTCGAGCCGCAGTTGCCGCGCCGCCTCGATGAAGGTGAGATATTGGTCGGCCAGCGCCAGGATCGAGATCTTGGCGAGGTCGACCTTCTGTTGCCGCGCCAGCGTCAGCAGCAGATCGAGCGGTCCCTCGAAGCCCTCGACGTCGACCATCATCGCCGGCTCGGTGGCGCCGCGGTCCTCGCTGAGCGTGGTGTCGAACTCTTCCGCGTTCATGATGCCGTCTTTCGTTGTGCGGCGTCGCCGATCATCGTGGCGAAGGTCTGCCCGCGCCGCCGCGACGTCGAAGTCTTCGCGCGCGCCGCGCAAAGCAAGCGCGGCATCGGCGCGCGTCTTGGCGTCGCCCGCGAGCGGCGGCGTTGCGCCGGCGACCTCGCCCATCTCGGCGAGATTGCCGTTGCAATGAAGCACGATGTCGCAACCCGCGGCGAGCGCGGCGCGGCTGCGCTCGGCGAGCGTGCCGGACAGCGCGTTCATGGAAACGTCATCGCTCATCAACAATCCCCGGAAGCCGATGGAGCCGCGAATCACTTCGCGCACCATTGTGACCGAAGTGGTGGCCGGCGCGGAGGCATCGATAGCACTAAACACAACATGGGCGGTCATGCCGAGGGGCAGGCCGGCGAGCGGCCGGAAGGCGGCAAAATCGGTCCTTTCCAGCGTGGCGCGGTCGGTCTCGACCACCGGCAGCTTGTGGTGGCTGTCGGCGGTGGCGCGGCCGTGGCCCGGCAGGTGCTTGACCACCGGCAGGACGCCGCCGGCCATCAGTCCCTGGGCGATGGCGCCGGCAATGGCGGCGACTTTGCCGGGCTCCGTGCCGTAGGCGCGGTCGCCGATGACCGGATCGCCGCCCGGAACCGGCACGTCGGCGATCGGCAGGCAATCGACGTCGATGCCGAGCGGCGCGAGGTCGGCGGCGATCAAATGGCCGGCAAGCCGGGCCGCGGCGAGGCCCAGCGCCGGATCGCGGTCGTAGAGCTCGCCGTAGCGCGCCCCCGGCGGATAGGCCGGCCAATGCGGCGGCCCGAGCCGCTGCACCCGGCCGCCTTCCTGGTCGACCAGCACCGGCGCCGCCCAGCCGACGGCGTCACGAAATGACTGAACAAGTGCCTGCACTTGCGCTGGGCTGCTCATGTTCCGCTTGAAGATGATGAGGCCCCAAGGCTGGGCCTCGCGGAGAAAGGCGCGCTCGGCGGCGGACAGCGCTCCAATCCCGCCAAACCGGTGATGAAAGCGCGCGCCGCCATCGGCGCGGATTAGCCCGCGCCTCGCGCGAGGGTCAAGGTGAAGCGGCTCAAATCCTCTGGATGATGCACTGCCCGCCAGCCGATTTGAGGCTGCTGCAGACGTTGCCTGCCTCGCGCGCTGTTGGCGAAAGGCCCGACCATGGCGCGGAAATAGATGCCCTTGGCGCCAAGATCGACGCGGCGGATCATCGGCTGCCGGCTGCCGAGCTGGCTCGGGTACTTGGCCTGATGCCCGCGGAAGGCAGCTTGCGCTTCCGCCTCGCTGCGCTGCGCGGAGACCTGCACGGCGTAACCGCCGCCGCCGCTGATTGCCGGAGCGGAAGCCGGAGCCGCGGCGCGGGCCGGTGGCGGAGGCGCTGGTGCGCGTGGCGCGGGGGCCGGCGCTTCGCCGCCGGGCGCAAGCGACAGCGGCGCATTGTTCGAGGCAACCGCGTGGCGCGCCGGCGCGGGTGCCGGCGCGGGCCGCGGCGCGGCCGGACGCGGCTCCGGCGACGCGGCTGGCGCACTCTCCGCAATCGCAGGCGGATTGACCCCGGTCCTCGCGGTCGTCTCCGTCGACGACCGGACGGCCGAGCGGTCGGCCGCGGACGCGCTCGCCGCGAGCGAGGCCGCGCACCGGGCCCTCGTGGCCCACGCTCCGGGCGCGGCCCTCTTCGTCGACGACGAGCTCCGCATCGCCGCGGCCGGCGGCGACGCCCTCCCGGTCCTCGCCGGCTCGGACGAGCCGGTGGTCGGCCGGACCCTCTGGACCGCGTTCCCGGTCCGGGTCGCGCAGGCGCTCGAGCCGCTGGCCCGGCTCGCGGCCTTCGGCGCGGCCGGGACGGGCGAGCTCGACGACGGACGGCCGGCGGTTTCTGCTCGCGAGCCGCACCGGTGCCAGGGGACGGCGGGACGGTCGCCGGGGCCGCGCTCGCGGCGACCGACGTGACGGCCTTCGCCGACCGGCTCGACGAGTGCGAGGAGCGGCGCACCCTCGCGAACGCGCTCCTCGCCGTGCATCGGGCCGACGGGACGGACGCGGCCGATCGCCTCCTCGCGGCGGCCCTCCGCGGAACCGGGTCGCGGTACGGCGCGGTGGTCCGCAGGGACGGCGACGCGCTCGCTCCCCTCGCCGTCTCCCCTGCGCTCGCCGACGTGGACCTGGCCGTGCTCGTCGGGGACGCGGCCGGTTCGGGCGAGCCGGCCGTGCGCGAGGCGTCCCCCGACGCGCCCCTCCCTCTCCGCCGCATCCTCGCGGTCCCCGTCGGCGAGAACGGCGTGGTCGCGGTCGCGGACCGTTCCACGCCCTACACCGACCGCGAGGTCGAGCTCGTCCGCACGCTCGCGGACGAGGGGTTCGACGCCGCGGCGCGGTCGGCGGCCATCGCTGCGACCGCTGCCAGGGCCGACGCGTTCGAGGCGCTCCTTGCCGCGACGCCTCTGCCGCTCCTCCTCGCCGGCCGCGACGGCCGGATCCGGTACGAGAACGACGCGGCCCGCGCTCTCTTCGGCGAGGCGGCGCCGGACACCCTCGCCCTCCGTGTCGCCGCACAGGACCGGAACCGGGTCGTGACGACCGAGGAGCGGCGGCGGCGCGGGGCCGGCGGAGTTCCGACGCGGTACCGTGCGGCAGTCCTCGACGCGAACGGCGCCGAGCACCTGTACCTGGTCGCGGTACGCGTACCGGAAGCAGGAGGAGGCGAGCCTCCTCGCGTTCCTCGAACTCGGTCCGGCCGCCGCCTTCGATAGATGCCGCGACCGGGCGCTCGGAGCGCTCGAGGCGCGGCTCGAGGGCGCGCTCGAATCCCCCGGAGAAGACCCGGCGGCGTTCGTCGAGGCCGTCCGGGCCGCCTGGCGGACCTCGGCGCGGGAACGAGGCGTTCTCGCCGCACCCACCCCCTTCGAAGCGCTCCCGCCCGATTGCGCGGATTACTCCTGATCGACCCTGACGAGGTCGCGGGCGTCGCGGAGCGTGAGCTCCTTCGCTCCGGCATAGGTCGAGACGACGCCGTAACACTGAGGAGCTCGCCTTTCTGCGGTGCCGGTTCGGGGACCGCGCTCGAGGGCACGAAGACCCGGACGCCCCCAATCCGGCAGATAAGGTGGCCGCCGTTCGCTGCGACCACGTCCTCGACCGTGCCGCGCACGGACGCGAGCGTGCCGTCCGAGAGGGTCGGCGAGAATGGGGCCGCGAACGCGCCGGGGCCGAGGTACTCGAGGAGCGCGGCTCCGACAGCGACCACGGCGAAGACGCCGACGAGGAGAAGGAGCGCCCGCCGCTCCTGCGGCATCAGCATACTACGAAATAGTTCGTAGCCATCCTAAATATAACCGACAGGTTTATGTGTTAACAGCGTTAACATCATATGTATGACCGGGTCTGGTCTTCCCCCATCCTCCAGAACGGTCCTGCACCTGCTGGACTCCAGCGGTTCCATGACCCACAAGGAGTCTCGTGTCGCGGTCGAATCTCGCACCGCGCACCGTACGATACGCGCTGAAGAAGCTGAAAGAGCACCATCTGATCATCGAGAAGTTCAACTTCAAGGACGCTCGACAGATCATCTACCTGTCGCGTCCCGCGGCTGTTGCGGTACCCGCATGAGCGAGCGAGTCTGCGACATCATGGTCTGTGATGCCATGGTGCGCAAACTCGTTCCCACGGCACGCGCCGAAATGGTCTGCCGCCTGGTGACACACCAGGGCGTTCCGCAGACCGAGGTGGCGCGGCGGCTCGGCATCAGCCGCGCCGCGATCTCGCAGTACGTCAGCCGCAAGCGCGGCTACTGCGACGACCTGAACCTCTCGCCCGAACTCTCCACCATGATCGATCGCTGGGCGCTCTCGGTCATGGGCGAGGAGGAGGGCGCGATCACCATCTGCGACCTCTGCCGCTGCGCGGCAAAGAAGTTCTGAGTCCCTCTTCTACACTCTTCTCTTCCGCCAGAGCAGCGCGGCTCCGATCACGACGAGGACGAGCGCCGCGATGCCGATCCGGAGCCAGTCGATTCCCCGCCCGGCGACCGCAGCCGATCCGCTCGCGCCCGTCTCCCAGTCCATGTCGAAGGCCGCGGCGAAGTACGCGGCTGTGCCGGGATCGTTCACGATCACCCCGGCCTCGCGGTTGAACGAGGGCGAGGCCTCGTTCCAGTTGATCGACGAGACGAGCACCCGCCGGCCGTCCACGACCACGCCCTTCGTATGGACCTTGGTCAGCGCGTGCGCGTCGAGGTCGATGATCCGGGCCTCGAGCGGCAGCCCCTCGGACTGTGCGATCCCGTTGATCAGCCGCACCTGTTCGTCGTTGTCGGCCTCGTCCTCGGTGTTGAACCAGGCGCCGTCGAGGAGGACGCGCACCTCGACCCCGCGGCGGGCCGCGTCAACGGCCGCCGCGAGGTACCGCTGGAGCCGCGTGCCCGACTCGTTCGTGATGTAAGCCTGCTCGATCCGGACCGAGCTCGTCGCCGACCGAATCAGGGACTCAACCTCGCCGGATGTGTCGGGCGCGAGCACGGTCGTGACCGTGGCGTCACTGAACGGCGCGGGCGTGAAGCGCGGCGTATATTTGAGGTCCGACGGTGTCTCGATCGCGCCGGGTTTCACGGTCGCGACCGGGTGCACGTCGCGCCCACCGAAGTCCGTCTCGAAGACCCCCGCGAAGTACGCCGGCGACCCGTGGGTCATCGAGCACGACGCCCCAGCCCGCGGTTTCCCTGCCGGCCCGCCGGCGGAAACGCGGCAGGCTTCCAGTTCTCGGTCGTGACGAGAGTCCACCGATCATCGACGACAATGTACTTCGCGTGGTCGTGCCGGTACCGGGCATGCGCGTCTTCATCGGTCGCCATGAACCGGACCTCGGCCCCGGCCTCGAGGAGCCGGCCGAGCACGGGCCACTCGCCCGAAGGGACTCCGCCCACGGTCCTGCCCTGGGCAAGGACGGTCACGGCCACTCCGCGGTTGCGAGCCGCGACGAGGGCGTCGGCGAGGACCGGATCGGTCAGCTCGTACGCGTTCAGGCGGATCGAGTCCGCGGCCGACGCGACGAGGTCCGCGAGCACGTCAGAGGAGCAGTCGGGGGCGACGAAGGCCGTGCCCGAGACGTTCGCCACTGTAGCGGCCTCGAAGCGCGATTGGCCGATCATCAGCACGCGCGGGTCCCAGACCCCGCCCTCGCGAAAGTGGACCTGGCCCTGCCGCGGGACGACGTCGCCCGGCCAGGCGACCCGGTCCGTCTCGATACCGTTCACGAGCAGGACCAGCTCGTCGCGGTCGTTGCCGAGCCGGAGGTCCTTCGTCGTGAGCATCCCCGGGGCGGGCGAGGCGTCCTGGAGCTCGAAGTCGGGGAGCGCACCGTGGACGAAGGCGTATGCCGACCCGTTCCGCGCGACCACCACCCGGCCGTGGCCGACGGCGGTCGGCGGGAACGCGGCCGTCCCCTCGTGATCGGTCACTGCGATCCCGGCGAGGGGGCCGTCGCCCGAGAGCGCGAAGAACTCGTCGGCCTCGCCCGAGAGCCAGGTATCGGGGCAGACCTCGGCGAGCGCGTACGCGCCGGCGGCGGGGGCGAGGCACAGGAGGAGCACGAGCAGGAGGGCGACCCGCATCGATCGACTTTTTGTCACGGCCCTGTTTATAGGTACGCCACCGTGCGCCCGCTCGTGGTAAAGTTCGGCGGCTCGCTTCTCGACTGCGCCCCGTCTCTCGTTCCGATCCTGGCAGCCGCGCCCCGGCCGGTCCTCGTCGTCCCGGGGGGCGGCCCGTTCGCCGACGTGGTGCGGGCGCTCGACCCGACACCCGACGCCGCGCACTGGATGGCGATCGCGGCCATGGAACAGGTCGGGCTGTACCTCGCCGCGCTCGGTCTGCCCGGGACCGACGTCCTCGGGGTCCCCGACGCGCAGTCCGTGCTCCTCCCCTACCGTCTCCTTCGCGACCGCGACCCGCTGCCGCACTCGTGGCGGGTCAGCTCGGACACCATCGCGGCCTGGTGCGCGGCCGAGCTCGGGTGCGACCTCATGCTCGCGAAGTCGGTCGACGGAATCGTCGCCGGCGGCCGGCTCCTCGAGACCGTGACGGCGGCGGTCGAGACCGATGCGGTCGACCCGTGCCTGGTCCCGTTCGCCCTCGCCCGCGGCGTCCGCGCCCGGATCGTCAACGCCCGGGTTCCGGGCCGACTCGCCCGGGCCCTTCGGGACGAGCCCGTCCCCGGGACCCTGATCGACCCCAGCTTATTTGTGGGCCGAGCGTGAACGTACTGGGGATTGGGTCTACATGACGACAAAAAAGTGCACATCGTGCAATGCCCCCCTCGCCGAGGTCGGCGGAACCACGTTCCTTTGCCCCCAGTGCGAGTTCGAGATCAAGCGGTGCCTCCGGTGCCGCGAGCAGAGCATTCCGTACATGTGCCCGCAGTGCGGGTTCACAGGGCCCTGACCATGGGCGATGTCGCGTGCATCATCCGGGTCATGCCCGAGTCACCCGAGGTCGACCTCGAGGCGCTCAAGGTCACCCTGAAGGAGACGGCCCCCGAGATCCACCAGATCACGGAGGAGCCGATCGGCTTCGGCCTCAAGGCGCTCATGGTCGTCGCCGTCGTTGGCGACCAGGGAGGGCAGACGGACCGGCTCGAGGAGCTGCTCTCGTCCGTCCCCGGCGTCGAGCGAGCCGAGATCGTCGAAGTGACCCTGACCTGAGCCTCTCTTTTTCGTGCACCGCTCTTCCGAGCGGAGCGGCCGATCACTCCCAGTCGAGCCGCTCGAAGACGAGAGCGGTTTCCGCCCGGATGCGGTCGACCGAGGCGCGGAAGGCCACGACCTCGTCGTCGTCGAGCCGGATCGCGATCGGCGTCACGCCCTGCCGGTTCACCCGGGCCGGGACGCCGATGCAGACTCCGCCTATGTCGTGGACCTCGGAGCGGAGGTAGGTCGAGACCGTGAGGATCCGGTTCTCATCGCCGAGGACCGTCCGGACGAGGGTCGCAATCGCCTCGCCCGGACCGTACACGGTCGAACCCTTGTGCCGGATGATCGTCTCGCCGCTCGCGCGGACGGACTCGACCATGCGGGCCATGGGCAGGTCCGCGAACGAAGGGAGCCGGTCGATCCGAATCCCCCCGATCGTTGTCGCGGACCAGAGCGGGACCATGGAGGTGCCGTGCTCGCCGATGATCCGGGTATGGACCTCGGAGACGTGGACCTGGAACGCCTGGGCAATCAGGGACTTCAGGCGCATGGAGTCGAGGTGCGTCCCGAGGCCGAAGATCTGGCCCGGCCGGAGACCCGACTGCCGGAGCGCGACCGCGGTCATCACGTCGACCGGGTTCGTAACCATGATGAGCTTCGCGTTCCTGGCCTGGTGCCCGATCTCCTCGGCCGCGTCGGCAACGATCCGGGCGTTCGTGAGCGCGAGGCTCCATGCGGTCCTGGCTTGCCGTCCGGGCGGCGCCGGCTGTGTGGACGATCACTTCCGAGCCCGCGACGTCTGCGAGATCGGTCGACCAGGAGAGGCGGCAGTTGGTTCCCCGCGCCGCGTAGTCTGTCGTTGAAGTCCCGGCGGAGCCCTTCGAGGAGCGACTCGCGCCCAGGGCGGCCGACGAGGAGGATCTCATCCACGTACGGGATCTCGGAGATTGGATGCGCTGCAAAAGAGCCGACGTTGCCGGTCGCACCGATGATCGCAACACGTGCCATGGAATCAGAACCGGTGGGAACGGGTTCTCGGTCGACGCAACGCACCCAGCCGGTCCGGCGGACCCCTCCTCCACCCCGCACTCCCGCGGGCGCCAAACGTCTACGGTGGGTCTGCTCCCTTCCGGGCCTGAACCGGTGCCCGCAGCAACAGGCCGCCGCTCCCTCCGGAGCATTGGTCCCTGGCCGTCGACCTCGCAGGACAAGGCTTCAACGTCAGGATCCGACGGGCTCAGCTGGGCCGTGAGCGCCTTCCTCGAACTTCGCCCTCCGCATGCCGACGGTTTCGGATCACAGGTGACGCCGGGCCACCCGGGCTAGTTCCCGATACTTATTCCCTCCTTCAAGGGATAAATACCTCTCCACCGGCACAATCCTTCCATCTGCGCGCGATCCGGGCGATCCGGACCGACTCCTTTTGGAACGGGTCGAGGGCTGTGAGCCGGGCCCCGCCGGGCGGCAGAAGCGGAGGCAGCTGCCAGAGGCTTCCGTGGTAGACCCGAAGTTCCTGCGCTCCGCGCGCGACAGCGACCGGGATGGGGTCGTCGCGGAGCCCGGCCGAGCACAGGTCGGCGTACGGACGCGAGAAGTTCGACCTCGTCGACGAGCAGGGCCTCTCGGTTCGCGATGATGTTCAGCCCGGCGAACCAGGTGACCGGCCCCCAGGCGTCGTTCAGCACGACCGTCGGGACGAGCCGGAGGGCTGCGACGAGCCCGAGGGTGCCGACGCCGGCGCAGGTGTCGATGAAGAGGTCGGGCAGGATTCGGCGGAGGGCGCCGTCGGTCGCGGTCACCTTCGGGTCGTTGAAACGGGGGACCTCGAGATGGCAGGTCGAGGCCTGCTTGTAGAGCACAAGCGGTCCTGGCGGCGTAAAACGGACCTCCGCGTAGACGTCGCAGCCCGGCGAGGGTTACATGGGCCGCTCCACCGACGCCCGGGACGACTCCACGGTCTAGAACGACGCCACGAATCTCGGGGACCTCCGTGAGAAGCCGCCGAGCCGAGGACGGGGTCGCGCTGCGCGTGAGCAGCACGAGCGACTCCGGCGGGAGGAACGGGGGTCGGCGCATGGGAAAGAGCGGGTGGAGGAGGGGCGTGCCGACGGCCGCGAGCGGGGCCGCAGGGTCAAGAAGTCCCTCATCCACGAACACGGCATGGACGGCGGCCATCACGCCGTCGAGCGAGCGGCGGCCACAAGAGCACGGCTCCGGCTGTTCGCCCGGAGCCTTTCGCGGGTCGAGCCGACCAGACGGGCAGTCTGGGCATGGAGCGAAGCGGGTGTCGAGTCCGTCGAGGACATCTCCGGCGTCCGGGAGGGGCTCGCCGCAGACCGGGCACTGCATCGAGAGAGGTGTTCGTGCCCGGAGGGGAAAAGGCGGATGCTCCGCAGGATGGGCCCGATGCGATTCGAACGCATGACCGCCCGGTTATGAGCCGGGCGCTCTGACCAGTGAGTTACGGGCCCGATGGTGACGGCGGAAGAGATCGGTCTTCCAGATATTTAATCGTCGTGGAACCGGAGAAAGAGAAAGACGCCGCCAACAGGACTCGAACCTGTGGCATGCTGGTTAACAGCCAGCCACTCTACCAACTGAGTTATGGCGGCTCCGGTGTCTGATAATGTTGCCTCGAACGGCTATTAAAGGTAGCGGACGTGTCCCCGGGGCCGGGGTTCAGGCCCTCCGGATCGACTGGAGGAGCGCGATCAGCCCCTCGATCTCGGCGTCGAGCCCCTCGAGCAGCAGGGCCGTCCTCGGCGTCGCGACGGCCCCCGCGGGCGAGGCCTCAATGTAGCCCTGCCCCTCAAGGACGTGGAGCGAGTACCGGACCCGGTGTACGGGCTCGTCGAGGAGCTCGGAGAGCTTCAGGATCCCGATCGGCTGGTGGTGGCCGACCGCACGGGCCACCTCAAGGTGGCGGGCGAGGAGTTCGATCTCGCTCCGCATCTTGCCGAGCAGGTCGGCATCGGGGCTCAGGGCTGGGCCATCAGCCATGCCTTCTCCCTCCTGTACTGCTGCATGAAGACGAATGCGAGCACGGATGCGACGACCACGAGCAGCCCGAAGAGCGGAAGGGCGTACGCGCGCCCCATGAAGAGGGCGATCACCGCGAGGGCGAAGCAGAGGATGACCACGTTCAGGAGCAGGGCCAGCTTGTAGAACTTCCACTTGAAGCGCTCCTTGGTCGCATCATCCATGATCGATTTTCGCCGGCATGCTAGAAGAAGGTGATCGAGATAGGGCGGTCGGCAGCGGCCCGCCGATGTCGTGCCGGGCGAGTTTTTAATATTTGCCCGGACCACCGTGCAGCGGAGAGGAGCGGGATGGCACGGATTCTGGTTGCGTACGCGACGAAGCACGGCTCGACTGTCGGCGTGGCCGAGGCGGTGGCCCGCGAACTCAACGAGGCGGGGCTCGAGGCCGGGGTGGCCGTGCTCTCGACCGTGGACTCGCTCGAGGGCTACGACGGCGTCGTGCTCGGGGCGCCGCTCTACATGGGCGCGCCCCTCGACCTTGCAGCGTTCGTCGCGCGGCACCAAGCCGCGCTGGCCCGCGTGCCCGTGGCCGCGTTCGCGGTAGGCCTGACGCCGGCTGCGCCCGAGCCGAAGCCCGAGCAGGTCGAGCAGGCCCGGAAGGCGCTCATCGACGCGCTCTCGCCGGTCAGGCCGGTCGCTGCGACTCTCTTCGCGGGAGCGCTTGATCCGGCGAAGATGGGCCTTGCCGAGCGAGCGATGACCCGTCTTCTGAAGGCTCCGAGGGGCGACTTCCGCGACTGGAACGCGATCGCGGCCTGGGTTCGGACGCTCGTTCCCGTGTTCGTTGGGGAGACCGGCATCCACTGATACATACATCATCTCATCCAGCGCATAGATCCCCCGATGGACCTGCTGGATGAGGCGATCCGATCGAGCGGGGCCGCGGCCTATGTCGGGTACGCGTCCTCGGCCGACCCCGATATGCGCTACCTGACGCGGTTCCAGACCACGGATCCCGTGATCTACCTGAAGCGTCCGGGAGAGCGGGGGCTCGTAGTCGTCTCGCAGATGGAGTACACCCGCGCCGCAGCCGAATCAGCCTTCGCGCCGATAACGCGGGCCGAGGCCGGGCTCTTTACCCACTGGAAGGATCCGTCCGAGCGCTGGTCCGCGATGGCGGCCGCGATCGCCGGGCTCGCGACGGGGGACGTGCTCGTGCCGCCGTCGTTCCCGATCGCGCTCGCCCGCGGCCTCGAGGCCCACTGCCGCGTCCTGATCGACGAGGGCACGGTGCAGCGGCGGCGGGCGGTCAAGGCTCCGGCCGAGGTGCAGGAGATCCGGGCCGTCCAGCGCGCGAACGAGGCCGCGATGGCCGCAGCCGTCGCGATGATCCGCGCCGCGGAGATCCGCGACGGCCTGCTCGTCCACGGCGGCGAGGTGCTGACGGCCGAGCGCGTCCGGGCCGAGTGCCACCGGACCCTCCTCTTGCACGGGTGCCGGGCCGCGGACACGATCATCGCCCCGGGCGAGCAGTCAGCCCAGCCCCACCAGCGGGGCACGGGGCCGCTCGAGGCCGACCGGCCGATCGTAATCGACATCTTCCCCGAGGACGAGCTCTCGGGCTACTTCGCCGATATGACCCGGACAGTCGTGCGGGGCGAGCCCACGGACGAGGTCGTCGCGATGTTCGAGGCGGTCCGCGACGCGAAGGCGCTCGCGATCGGCCGGATCCGGGCCGGCGTGCCCGGGGCCGAGATACACCAGGCGGTCACGGACCTCTTCGCCTCGCGCGGGTACCCGGCCGGCACCTCGGGTTTCACCCACAACCTGGGCCACGGGGTCGGACTCGAGGTCCACGAACTCCCATCCATCGGCCCCGGCGCGGGCCCGCTCGAGGCCGGGAACGTGGTCACGGTCGAGCCGGGCCTCTATCTCCCCGGCGTCGGCGGCGTCCGGATCGAGGACCTGGGCCTCGTGACGGCCGACGGGTTCGAGAACTTCACCCGGTTCCCCGAGGAGCTGGTGCTGTGAACGACGAGGTCTTCGAGGCCTACCGCGAGGCCGGACGGATTGCGAACCGCATCCTGAACGCGGGCGCGGGCATGGTCCGGCCGGGCGCCTCGCTCCTCGAGACGGTCGAGACGGTCGAGGGGATGGTTCTGGAGGCCGACGCAGGGCTCGCGTTCCCGCTCAATTGCTCGCTCAACGAGGCGGCCGCGCACGACACGGCCTCGGAGGGCGACGCGCGGATCTTCTCCGACCGGCGACCTGGTCAAGCTCGACCTCGGGGTCCACCTCGACGGCTACGTCGCGGATACGGCCGTCACGATCGACCTCGGCGACCACGGCGAGCTCGTGGCGGCCGCCCGGGCCGGACTGGATGCGGCGATCGCTCTCGCCCGGCCGGGCGTGGCCGCGGGTGCGCTCGGCACCGCAATCCAGGCCGCGATCGAGGGCCGCGGCTACCGCCCCGTCGCGAACCTGACCGGCCACGGGCTCGACCGGTACGTCCTCCACGGCCCGCCGTCGATTCCGAATGTCGGCCATCCCGGCGGCGCAGTCCTCGCCGAGGGGCAGGTGGTCGCGATCGAGCCGTTCGCCTCGACCGGCTCCGGGATCGTCAGCGAGGCCGCACGCACCGAGATCTACGGCCAGGTCGCCACGAGGCCGATCCGGTTGCCGGTGGCCCGGCGGGCGTTCGAGCTCGTGCGGGACCGGCAGGGGATGCCGTTCTCCCGGCGCTGGCTCGACCTGCCGAAACGGGAGATCGCCCTCGGCACCCTTGTCCGGCAAGGGGTCTTCCGGACTTACCCCGTGCTCCACGATCTCCCCGGGTCATACGTGGCCCAGGCCGAGCACACGCTCGTGATCCTCGAGGACGGCTGCGTGGTCACCACCGCATGACGGATACGCTTATCGATCTCCATGTCCGATAGATCTGGTTACACAGCCATGTCCGCCGACACAGCAGCCAATGCAGTCACCGCCCCCGCGCGGACCGTTGAGGCAGCCGACGATGCCGTGCTCCGGTTGGTCGAGGTGATCCTGACCGCCGAAGTCTATAACCAGCATCCGGAACCTCGACCTGAACGATCTGCCCCCCCACTGCCGCGAGGTCTTCGGCGTGGCCGGCGCGACCGAGGCCAAGCGGCCGGTGGCGGTCTCGGAGGCGATGATCAAGAAGGCGCTCGGCATCCCGGACGCGGCCGAGCGGCTCAAGAAGAACCCGTTCATCGAGCTACGAGGAGTTCGGCCAGCGCCTCCGCGTGACCGCGCTCCCCGAGGCCGCCCGCTGGTTCGCACGCCGGGGCGGAGCCTATCTGATCCGCGAGAACCCGACCCTCGCGTGGTACTACGAACGGAACGAGCCCATCGAGGGGATCAGCTACGCCGACGCGCGCCTGCGGAACCCGAAGTACGAGGAGACCAAGGCCTACCTCGACCGCAGGGTCTCGGCCCTCCTGGCAGAGGACGAGCGCATGCGCTCGGCCCTCGAACTCTGCATCATCTCGGCGCCCGAGGAGATCCGAAAACGGGTCGAGGACCTCGTCCTGACGCCGGAGCAGATGGAGGCGATCGAGAAGGTCAAGATCGCGCTCGCGAACCTCGCGTATCTGCGCGCCCACGACATCGCCGAGATCGGCAAGTTCCTCTTCGTCGGCCCGCCCGGCACGGGCAAGACCTCGCTCGCGCTCGCGATGTCGCACGTGCTCGGCATGCCGATCATCGAGGTCCGGCTCTCGATGATCACGAGCCAGTACCTCGGCGAGACCTCCAAGAACATCGACCGGGTCTTCGAGTTCGCCCACCGGCTCGCCCCGGCGATCCTCTTTGTCGACGAGTTCGACTTCGTCGCGAAGAGCCGGGTCTCGGACGACCACGGCGCGATGAAGCGGGCCGTGAACGCGCTCCTCAAGAACATCGACCAGGTCAGCCTGATCCGGTCGAGCGTGGTGCTGATCGGCGCCACCAACCACCCCCGCCTGCTCGACGAGGCGGCCTGGCGCCGGTTCGACGAGGTGGTCGAGTTCGCCCTGCCGGACCGGCAGATGCGGCTCGACATCCTCCGCAAGGTCACGCGCGGGCTCGACACCGCGGCCGACCTCGACCGGCTCGCGGACGAGACCGATGCGTTCTCGGGCGCCGACCTCCGCATGATCGTCAAGGAGGGGGTCCTCACGGCCCTGATGGAGAACCGGACCCGGGTCCTGCAGTCGGACATCGAGAAGGGCGTCAACATGGTGCTCAAGCGGAACGTCATCAAGGACCGGTCCTGGGTGTAGGATGGAGGTCCGGCTCCTCGGCACGGGCGACGCGATCGGGACGCCGAAGATCGGGTGCGCATGCCCCCAGTGCCGCACGGCCCGGGAGACCGGCCGCGAGCGCCTCCGAACCTCGCTGCTGCTGACAATCGGCGGCCGGCGGCTCCTGGTCGACACCGGCCCCGACCTCCGGCGCCAGCTCCTCGACGCCTGCTCGCCCGCGATCGACGCGGCGATCTGGACCCACGGCCACTACGACCACTTCATGGGCTTCGGGGAGTTCTACCGGGTCCAGGAACCGCCGCCGGTTCACGCCGCGCCCGAGGTTCTCGGGTATTGCGCGCGGATCTTCTCCTTCCTCTCCTTTCCGCAGTGCGCCCACGCGCCGTTGGAGCCGTTCGACCTCTGCGGCGCGCGAGTCACGCTCGTCCCGGTGAACCATCCGCCGCAACCGGCCTACGGTCTCCGGATCGAGGCCGACGGCGCCGTGCTCGCGTACACGGCCGACACACGGGCCGACATCCCCGCGGCATCGCTCGACCTCCTCCATGGCGCCGACCTCCTCCTCCTCGACGCGATCGCGCCGCCGGGATACCGCATCCACAAGCACATGACCTACGACCAGGCGCTCGCGCTCGCGGCCCGGCTCGAGCCGAAGGCGTTCCGCTGCGTCCACCTCGCCCACCTGGTGCCGTGGGATCTCCCCCACCTCGGGCGGGACGGCGAGACCTTCGTGCTCGGCGACCACGCGCCCGGTCCGTGCCCCCCGCTCCGAGCCGAGCCCCGCCTGTAGCCGTACCCATACCATTAAACCCCCCGTCCGCCCAAAGCTGGAGACATGGATGTCAAGGTCCTCGAACTCGAGCCGGCCAAGGCGCGGCTCGTGGTCGCGGGCGAGGGGCACACGTTCATGAACGCCCTCGTCGAGGAGTTGCTGCTCGACCCGGGCGTCGACGTGGCGAAGTACGTGATCAAGTTTCAGTTCGCCGACCCCGAGCTGCTCGTCACGACGCGGCGAGGGCAGGGCACCCGTTGCGGCGATCCGCGACGCCTGCGCGCGGCTCGTCTCGTCCTGCGACGAGCTCATCGCCGATCTCGAGGCCTGGCAGTAACCCTCTTTTCAGAGACTCCGCCCGCAGTGGAGGAGGAGCAGCACCGCGAACGGCCCCCAGAGGAGCGTGTGCACGAGCTGGGCCGTCGCCTTGTCGAGGAGCCCGAGGGTCAGCGGCCCGACGATCTCGTGGTGCGTGATCCCGAAGCCGGTCAGGAGGAGCAGAGCCGAGACGGCGAGCAGGGCGAGCGCGAGCGCCCGGCGCGGAGTCATGGCCCGAAGAACGACCGGTTCACGTCGCCGTCGTTCGAGTATCCCGCGCTCTCCCAGTAGCCCCGGTACTCGGAATCCGTCGAGGCCTCGATTCCCGGTCACCCACCGGCACCACTTGTACCCCCACCGGTCCTCGGCCACGAGGATGAAGGGAAAGCCGAGCGACCGCGGCAGGGTCAGGTTGTTGACCCGGTATGCGAGCAGGAGCCGGCAATCGCGGACCACGGAGAGCGGCAGCGAAGTCGAGTAGCCGTCGAGCGCGGTAAAGATGACGGTCGTCGCGTCCGGGGAGAGGTTCGAGGCCTCGAGCAGGTCGATCACGGCCACGCCCTCGAAGAGCGAGGTCGCGTCCCAGCCCTCGACGCAGCTGAGGGTGACGACACGGCTCTCGTGCGGGAACCCGCCGAGCACCTCGCCGTAGGTGTAGTTCAGGGGCCGGGCGACGTCGCCGCCGACCGCGAGCTGGTAGGTCGCCATGTCGACCGGGGGCGGGCCGTGGATGGAGTTCTCGCGGTAGGCCGTGACCGAGTCGAGCGGGGTGCCGTTCGCCTCCCTGAGCTCGCCGGAGATCTCGGCCGGCGGCGGCGAGAGGTGGGTGTGGACGTCCCAGGCCCAGACTCCGGCGACCACGAGCACCGCGACGATGAGCAGGAGCGGGAGGCGGTCCATGGGGGCTCTCTCGACTCCCTCCTCATCAGGGTTTCGCATGCTTGAATGCCTTGCCGCGCCCACACTCCTCCGATGGCGACAGGATGTCCTGATGATGGTATTACAATTTCTACAAGAAAATACAAAGTCTAATTACTAAAATACTTCTAATTCTCCATGAGGAGTTGCATGAGTGAAGTTAAAATTCAAGGATATGAAAAATACGTCCCAAAAAATATTCTCGGACGATTTTATTTTTTTCATACCATTATATCAAAAGAGCATATCATGGGAGAGAAGAGCATGTTGTTGCTCTCATCGAAAATGCAAGACGCGATGGGACAACAAAACCGTTGGAATTACCTCCCTATTTTCTAGGGAGTGTTGTTAAGGACGAAAATACTCCTCGCTCCGAGATTATCGATGGACAGCAAAGGTTAACCACATTAATTATTTTATTGTCGGCTCTGCGCAACAAAATGCGCAAGATCATGCCGTTAAAATGACTAAATATCTTTACGAAGAGGAAGATCCTTTTCTTCAACTGCGGCAAGTTATCGCAGTAATGTTCGAGACAGAGATGCCCATTTTTTCAGGGAATGTATCTACACTCGTGGCGGAATTCGAAATTAAAATCCTTTGATGGAAATGATTTTAATCTCACCGATAGCCAAAAGCGGATTACTAAGGCTGCTCTCACTTATTCCCAAAAAATCGGGGAAATGGGCGAGAACAACGAGTCGCCTTGCAACATATATTATTCAAAAATGCATATTCATCGTGGTAACAACTCCTGATTTCTCAACAGCGTATAAAATCTTTACAATCCTGAATAACCGGGGATTAAATTTCTCAGATTCGGACTTGAATCAAAGCAGAAATAATTGCACAATTGCCAGAGGACCAACAGGAGATATACTAGCAACAAATGGGAAGATATGAAGAAGAACTGACCTCGGATAAATTGTCAGACCTTATCGGCCATATAAGAATGATATATAAAAAAGGAAAATTAGAATCGACAATGCTTAACGAAATTATGGAATCTGTTTTTTCCAATCTTGAATCTCCCGAACAATTCATCGATAAAATATTCCACTCCATTTTCTGATGCATATGAGAATATCATTAAATTAAATTTCGAAAGCACTAAAAGTGCTGAAGAGGTCAATGATTCGAG